>CAYSSR010000029.1:0-2867 GCA_964433755.1 uncultured Anaerolineales bacterium | reverse complement strand
AGCGACCGAACGCAGTGAGGGCGCGTATCGAAGGATCGACTCACACCAGCCACCCTCGCTGGCGCTCCACCTTTTCGTTGCGCTCGACCTGTGGTAGAATCAAGCCGCACTGCAAGGGGAGAGCACACCGCGCCGACCTGGGGAGGGGAGGAGATGCCCAAAGCCGACGTCAAGAAGGAACTCAAGCACCTGTACTCGCCTTCTGCCAAAGAGATGTCCATCGTCGACGTCCCGGAGATGAAGTTCCTGCAGATCGACGGGCAGGGCGATCCCAACACCTCCCGCGAGTATCAGGAGGCCATCGAGACGTTGTACACCGTGGCCTATCAGCTCAAGTTCATGGTCAAGAAGCGAGACCCGGAGCTGGACTACGTCGTTCCTCCCCTGGAAGGGTTGTGGTGGGTAGAGGACATGGCTGACTTTTCCACGGGGAACAAGGACGCCTGGCAGTGGACAGCCATGATCTACCAGCCCGACCACGTGACGAGGGAGTTGTTCGAGGAGGCGGTCGCGCAGGTCAGGGAGAAGAAGAACCCGACGGCGCTGCCATTGCTCAGATTCGAGCCCTACCACGAGGGTTTGTCCGTACAGATTATGTACATCGGTCCCTACGCGGACGAAGGCCCCACCATCGAGAGACTTCACGCTTTCGCCAAGGAGAAGGGCTACAAACTCCGGGGCAAGCATCACGAGATCTACCTGGGCGATCCGCGCAGGACCGCGCCGGAGAAGCTGAAGACGGTGATCAGGCAGCCGGTGGAGTGAGGGCCGGCCCCAGACTTACAGGCAGCCAGTGCGTTTCTCTAGCAACAGTAGTCGTATCCGTGGGAGGAGGCTGCTATGCGGGGAGAGAGCGGCACCAGGGCGGCAGCACCGCACTCACAGCACTCGTGTGTGGGCTGCCCGCTAGAGGCGGGGCAGGTCTGCCGTCACACGCCTGGAGGGCTCGTAGATTTCGGGCTGCTGGGCGTGGGATTCTTCATACCCTTCGTGGCCGGCATGATGCTCAGCGGGCACTGGTTGGCGTTGGGCTTGTGGCTGCTTCTGGCCGGAGCTTTCTTTGGCTACGTGGAAGCTCTGGTGTTGTGCCGGCATTGTCCCCATTATGCTGGGGCAAGGCTCACCCTGGGGTGCCACGCCGACTACGGACTGGCCAGGGTGCCAGGCTTTTCCCCGCGCCCCCTGACCAGGGGTGAGAAGACCGTGTTTCTGTCCTACGCGGGGGTTCTGGGGCTGTACTACGTGCCTTTCCTCGTGGCGGGCCACCAGTGGCTCTTGTTGTTGATCGCCACTGGGGCGCTGGCGACGTGGTTCTATACGTTGGTGCGCACGCAGTGCACCCGCTGCTGCCACGTCTTCTGCCCGGCGAACCGGGTCCCACGGGAACTTCGCGAGGAGGTGTTCGACTATTGTACGATCTTGGCCGGAGCGCGGAGTCTATCCCAAGGCTGGCTGGACCAGGGGGTGAGAGGGGGCGGCAGCAGTGAAGGCCGATGATGCCCCGCGCGTGGTCATCGCCGGCGCCGGATTCGGCGGGCTGGCCGCGGTCCGCGAACTGGCCCATGCTCCAGTGGACGTGGTCATGGTGGACCGCAACAACTACCACACCTTTCCACCTCTGCTCTACCAGGTGGCGGCGGGAGAGCTGGAGCCAGGCGACATCGCCTACCCGGTGCGCACGATCCTGCGCAAGCTGCCCAACGTGCGGTTCGCTCTGGCCACGGTGAAGCAGATCGATCTCGCTCGACGCCTGTTGGAGACCGATGGGCCTGATATCCCCTACGACTACCTGATCCTGGCCACAGGCACGGTGGACTACTTCTTCGGAGTGGAGGGCGCAGACGAGTACGCCTTCTCCCTCAAGGGCCTGGAGCACGCCATCGCCCTGCGGAACCACATCCTGGGCTGTGTGGAGGAGGCATCCCTGGCCCAGGATTCCAGCCGCTGCGCCCAGTTGCTGACCTTCGCCATCGTAGGCGGCGGACCTACAGGCGTGGAGACGGCGGGTGCCCTGGCCGAACTGGTCCAGGGCGCCTTGACCAAGGACTTTCCCAGGCTCGACTTCAGCCGGGTCCAGATCACACTGATCGAGGCAGCCAACAGGATGCTGCCCACCCTGCCGGAACCTCTGGGGGTCTACGCCGAGCGGCGCCTGCGACAGATGGGGGTGGTGGTGCGGTTGGAGTGCGCCGTGGAGCGCATCACTCCCGACGAGTTGTACCTGAGAGACGGCACGGTGATCCCCGCGTGCACGACGGTGTGGGCGGCAGGGGTGCGGGGCATCCCCCAGGCAGAGGCGTCGGGGCTGCCCACGGCGAGCCGGGGCCGCGTGGCGGTGGAGCCCACGTTACAGGTGCCCGATCACCCCGAGGTGTACGTCATTGGGGACCTGGCCTACTTCGAGCAGGACGGGGAGATGCTGCCCATGGTGGCCCAGGTGGCGCTACAGGGAGGCGTGGCCGCGGCAAAGAACATCGAGAGGCAGTTGGCGGGGCAGGAGCCTTTCCCCTTTCGCTATCACGACCGGGGCACGATGGCTACCATCGGGCGCAACCAGGCGGCGGCCGTGGCCTACGGCCGTCTGTTCACCGGGTTCCCCGCCTGGGTGCTGTGGCTGACCATTCACCTCTACTACCTCATAGGCTACCGGAACCGGCTGCTGGTGCTGATCAACTGGGCGCGGCACTACCTGTTCCGGGAGCACGCCGCGTGCCGGATTCTGCCGTCGGAGCCCGCGGCGCGTCAGTGAGCTCGCATGGCCAAGCTGTGGGAAGATAGACGTGCGGGTGGGGGTGCCACTCGTCACCTGAGTACACATAGCGACCGTCGTATCTCACCGAGGTGATACGCCGTGTGCGCCAGAATGG
>CAYSSR010000028.1:0-5784 GCA_964433755.1 uncultured Anaerolineales bacterium | reverse complement strand
AGCCGGACGGTGAAGGTGCTGCCCTTGCCCACCTCGGTCTCCACCTCGATGGTGCCGCCGTGATTCTTCACGATGCCGTAGGACACGGAGAGACCCAGCCCTGTACCAGCCTGCTCTCCGCCTCCCAAAGGCCCCTTGGTGGTTACGAAGGGCTCGAACAGCTTGTCCAGAATGTGATCGGGGATGCCGCTGCCCGTGTCGCTGAAGGACAACAACACGTCATCGCCATCGCTCCTGAGCTCCAACGTGAGAGTGCCGCCGTCGGGCAACATCGCATCCCTGGCGTTGGTCAGCAGGTTGAGGCAGACCTGGGATATCTGGCCGGAGTCGCATACGATAGGCGGTACCTTGGAGAACTTGCGCACCAGCTTGATGTTCGACTTCTCCAGATCCCTCTCCAGCAACTGGAGCGGACTCTCCACGGCCTCTGCGATGTCGCTCATCTCCATCCTGGGCTCACGACGACGTGCGAACGTGAGCAGGTTGGAAGTGATCCGTTTGGCTCTGTCGACAGAGTCGACAACCACCTGCAAAGCGCGCTTGATCTCGTCCATGTCGTCTGAGACCAAACCCAGCTCGGTATGCCCCGAGATGGCCGCCAGGAGGTTGTTGAACTCGTGGGCCACGCCGGCGGCCAGAGTGCCCACCGCGGCCAGCTTGGACGACTCGATCAGCTCCTGCTGGGAGCGCTCGAGGTCGTTCATCTTCTTCCTCAGCTCCTCGTACAGCGTGCTGTTCTCGATGCTGATGGCCGCGTAGTCGGCCAGTGTGGACAGCAAGTACTGATCTTCCTCTGTAAACTCCACGTCGGACACCTGGTTGTCGACCGATAGGACTCCGATGGCTTCGCCCTTGAGGATCAGCGGTACGTGGAGCAGTGACTTGACTAGATAACCCGTCTTCACCTTGAAGTCGCGTCCCGTCCCCTTTCCCCCGCGCCTCACCGGCCTGCCCGTCTGCACCACCTGTCCCGCCAGACTGTCCTCGACCTTGAGCCTGAAACCTTGTGCCTGCTCGCTGCCCAGATTCTTCCCCGACCTCAGGTAGAGATCGTTACTCACCTGATCCACCAGGAGCAGGAAGCCTTCCTCGGCCTTGGTGACGTAAACACCTGCCTCCACAATCCGGCTCAGCAACTCCTCGATGTCCATCAGGGAGACTACCGACTTGCCAACGGCCGAGAGGATCGTGAGCTGCTCGACCCGCCGTTGGAGACTCGACGTCAACTCCCCCTTCTCACGGCGAAGCCTGGTCTCCGTCAAGGTGCGTTCGATGACGTCTATGACCTGCTCCGTGGTGAAGGGTTTGATGATGTAGTCTCTGACACCCAGGCGGAACGCTTCCACAGCCACGCTCTCGGATCCGTAGGCCGTCATCAGCACGACGGGGACATCGCTGTTCTCCTGCTGCACCGTCCTCAGGATATCCAGGCCGGACATGTCGGGCAGCTCGAGATCGAGGAGGAGAATGTCTGGATCTTCGGTGCTGTACTTCTCGAGGCCTCCCTCGCCGGTAGTCGCGCTGACCACTTTGTAGCCATGGTAGGGCAGTACATCTTCGGCCAGGAACGAGAGCACGTCGAGGCTGTCTTCCACCACCAGAATTATCTCGCCTGCCATCGTATCCCCCTCAGAGCCTCTGATCGCGAGCCACGGAATCTGCCGACAGGGTACCACAGTTGCCACAGGCTGTCAAGTACCACAGCGGCTCCGGCATAGCATTCGCGCTAACTGCCTGGACTACCTGGACTGCGTACTGTTAGTGTAGAGACCTCTGGCACGCGCGCGATGAACGGTCATTCGCAGAGGGAGCACACCCGAAGCCTAGTCCCTCTGGCGAGACCGCGATGCCCCTCCATCGGCCCTTAGGTAGAGCTTCCTGAGCGATCGGGCCTCAGCTTCCGCGCTTGAACGCAGCCGAGAGCTCCGACGTCAAGTCGAGGTACAAGTTGCCGTAGGTGACGCTGGGTTCTATCTGCGTCCCTTCCAGCCACTCGTTGAAGCTGGTGATCACGATCAGGTCTGGCGCGCTATCGATGGCCGCCTCCCAGGTCTCGCGATAGTAGGCCCCGCCACGGCGGTCGTGGGAGAAGCGACCCGACCTGTCTTGAGTGAAGAGGTCGTTGTACCCTGGCATCACCGTGGCAACCCAGACCTCTCGGGTGCCGTGCTCTGCGCTGTAGCTGCGCACCTTGTTTCCCCAGGTGCTCAAGGTGCTGTACACATTAGCCGGCGGATTCCAGGTGATGTTGTAGAGATGATGACCATCGAAGACGCGCAGGAACTCAATGTCGGCGCCGTCGGCGATCCACAGCGTCTTGTGCTCGGGATCCACCTGCTGGCGAATGGAGGCCCACGCATCGATCGCCGACTGCCCCTGACCCCTGAACACCTCGCTCACAGCCCAGAAGAAGATCACGGGCTTGCCCTCGTAGCGGAGAAATGCCGGGTGCGTTGTATGATTGTTGATCAGGTATCGCAGCCCCTCCACCACGTCCGCCTGGCCACCGTAGAAGGGCGATCGCGTCTCGAAATCCACCGTGCAGCGGAAACTGCGCTCTACGGCCACCTCGAGCAAGGTCCTGAAGTTGGTCTCCGTCTGGTTGTTCCGCACCTGAGGACCGTACCAGGCCATGGCAAAGGCGTCTATCCCTGCTCCCTGCGCTTGCGCGACGTGTCTCACGATGGTGTTGCGATCCTTCGACGCATAAGGTACGGCGGGGATGTCGGGCACCTTGCCCGCAGCCCACTGATCGAGCCCATACCACCCGTAGTAGAAGGCGACGACCGTCTTCTCGCCCGTCGAGGCGGCGCCCGGAGGGGAGAGGACCGGCGACGACGTCGCCGTCGGCGGCTGCGATTCCTGCGTGGGGGAAGGAGTGGGGCTGGCAGTGGCGGTGGGGGATGGAGTCCCTTCCGTCGCTCCGTTTGCTGCCTCAGGACTTGCCGTCTGACGTTGGCCTGGGATGAGCAACTCCTGCCCTATGGACAGCACATCGCTCCTCAAGCTGTTCAACTCCATGATCGCCGATGCAGTCGTGTTGTACCTCCGCGCGATCTCGCTCAGAGTGTCACCCTGCTGCACGGTGTACACCAGGAAGGCCGGGGTTGGTGTGTACGAGATGGGCGTGAACGTGGGGGTCCTGGTGGGAGTCGCCGTGGGCCCACTGGGCGTAGCGGTCTCCGCCGCCGTGGAAGTTGGGGCCGCTGTCGTCGCCTCCTCGGGGATCGCCGTGGCCGTCAAGCCGACGGAGCCCCTAAGCTCGACGGCGTCTCTGCCCACCACCAACAGCAGCATATAGACGTAGCCGCACGCCAAAACGAGGGCCGCCACCCCCGCGATGCTGACTATCCGAGGCTGCCCGAGAATGCCCCCGACGGCCTTCAGGAACTGCGTGCGCCTCATCTATCCTCCCACAATCGACAGAACGCACACAGGCCAGCAGCTGTGGTCGGCTGTCCACAATTCTGACACTCGCTCAACTCCAACTCACGCGGCTCCTCCCCGAAAAGGCCCTGCTCTTCACGGGTTTGCAGGAAGCTGAGATAGAACTGCTGCTTCGCACCCCGAGAACGAGCTTCCAGTTGATTCAACAACTCCTTGTAGAAGATCGTGGTGGCACCCTTGGAGTACGGACACTCTTCGTAGATGTAATCGATGCCCCGAAGCACGGCATAGGCTGCAGTGTCTCTCTCGTAGAAGCGAAAGAAGGGCTTCACCTTGCGGGCCAGACGGGGAAACGTGCTGGGCAAGACGGGTGCTTGGCGGGCCAGGTAGCCGGTTTGCCAGTGTAGAGTATTCTGAAAGAGAACCGCTGCCTCATCGTCCAGGTTGTGGCCGGTGGCGACGGCGACGTACTCTCCCTCATACGCCAGACGATTCATCACGTGTCTCTTCACCAGGCCACACAGAGAACACACCTTCCTGCCGCGCTTCTCCAACGCCAGCTCTGGGACAGACTTGCCGTAGGTCGCCTTGACGTCCAAGACTCGGTACGGTGCATCTCCCGCAGCAGCAGCGAACTGTTCGACGTGTTTCCTGGACTGCTTCGAGTAGGCTTCGTCGTCTATGCCAAGATCGATGTACAGACCCTCCACTTCATACCCCAATCGTAGCAGCACGTCCCACAGAGCCAGGCTGTCCTTCCCGCCCGAAACAGCGACCAGCAGCCGGTCTTGCCGTGCGAACATGCGGTACTTCTCGATGACGCGCTCGGTCTGGGCAATGAACCACTCCAGGAAGTGGTCGCCGCAGAGAGCGAATCTGTGCTGCCGCATGTTGACGGCGGCCGGCTCACCACATCTACTGCACTTCAAGGCCCAAACCACCCCCTGCGCTGCGTCGCCCCCTAGCCTCCTGAGATGACCGCGATGAGCTTGACCTCGTCTTCCTCGGCCAGGATGGTGTCGTCACTCACCAGTTGTCCGTTACGAACCACCAGCACTGCTTCAGGGTCCAGATCGACCTTCTTGATAGCAGCACGGGCGGTCATTCCGCCCCTTGGCTCCCATTCCTTGTCTCGATACACCAGCTTCATGGCTCTGTCACAGACGACGCATGCTCTTGAGACAACGGGCGGGCAGAGCCTGGTACAAGTCCAGACCCCAAGCCCACTCCGCCTTCTGTTCCTCCGAGATCTCACCGATGATCCTGCCAGGCACGCCGACGACAACCTTTCCGGCGGGGATCTCCACGTCGCTCAGCACCATACACCCCGCACCGACGAGAGCCTCGTCACCTACCACCACCCCGTCGTGGATGACCGCGCGCATGCCCACCATCACGTGGTATCCCAAAGAGGTCGCGTGGACAATGGCCCCGTGCCCTATGTGACAGGACGGCCCTATGACCATGACCTCGTCCGGCCTGACGTGCAGCACACAGTTCTCCTGGATGTTGGAGCCGGCACCGATGACGATGTCCCCCCAATCAGCGCGCAAGACAGCCCCAGCGCCGATGTAGCAGCCTTCGTCGATGGTCACCCCGCCGATGACTGTGGCCTCCGGGTGCACAAAAGCTCCCTCCCTCACCGTCGGTCGTTTGCCTTCGAACTCATAGAACCCCATGTCCTGTTCCTCGGTCTTTGACACAACGGGTGGGCTTGTCTTCTCAAACCCACCCGTCACGAACACATCTCAACCCATCGTCCGATGGGCACCAACTCCCTCTCTACAGTCTGCTGGCGACCGCCTCTGCCACCTCCAGTGTGCTGGAAGACCCTCCCATGTCGTAGGTGCGGAACTTCCCCTCAGCGATCACCCCCGCTATCGCCTTCTCCAGCCGCTCGCCCAGTCCGACCTCCCCCAGCCAATCCAGCATCAGCTTCACGGTGAGCAGCATGGCCGTCGCATTGACCTTGTACTGGCCGGCATATTTGGGAGCCGAGCCGTGGGTGGGCTCGAAAAGCGCGTAATTATCGCCCACGTTGGCGCTGGAGGCAAACCCCAGCCCGCCCACCAGTTGAGCGCTGAGATCGGAGATGATGTCCCCGAACATGTTGGACGAGACCAGCACGGAGTAGTCCTGGGGGTTCTTGACCAGCCACATGGCCATGGCGTCCACGTTGGTCTCCCACAACTCGATCCCTGAATACTCCGTGGCCACGTCTCGGGCCTCACGGACCATCATCCCACTGGTCTCGCGAATCACATTCGGTTTCTCCACCACCGTCACCGATGGCCTCCCGAACCTCTTGGCGTATTCGAAGGCCTGGCGCACGATCCGGCGGCAACCCTGCTTGGTGAAGATGCGGCACGAGATGGAGATCTCGTCGGCAGGGACCTC
>CAYSSR010000027.1:0-5911 GCA_964433755.1 uncultured Anaerolineales bacterium | reverse complement strand
TCGATCTCCTTTCCAAGCACGGGAGGCGCGCCCGTTTCCGGTCGCACCCTGTCGATCATGTTCCATAGCTGCTGGCGCGTTAGGCGACATGACTCGGAGAGGGTATTGAGCTTTCATTCGCATGTATACCACACTGATCAGGATAAGTCAAGAACAGGCGGGCTCAGCGTCCCGTGCAACTGGTGCTGGGGCCCTGGGCGTGCTGGCGGGTCTTGCGAACGAACGAGACTCTTCGCGCCTGGGTGCTGACGAGATAGATGGGGGTAGCGGGGGCTCTGTGCCGGTTACTCCGTGATGAGTTGTGTCGTGCCATTTTGCGATTTGGACCATGTTTGGACCTGACTACGACCTGATTCAGACCAACGTGTGTTAGAATCAGTAATAGGCGAGGGGCAGTGCACGTGTGCCTCGGTGGGCTCGAGAGGCTACGATCCTGGCTGAGGCTCCTGGAGCCCTTCCGCTGCTGCAACAAGACTTGGTAGCCCCCTTGCTCCGCAGCAAGGTTTCTCACTCATTGGGGGATGAAGGTGTCGTGCTTGTTCGGCCGCCTCCGTCCCCCCTCCTCATTTCTCCCCTGGCTTTTGCTGCTGCCCCACGTCTGCTGCAATGGTGAGGCTGCTCCAATGCGGCCCGAGGTGTTCTTAAGCGTACGCTCGCGGTGCCCGCCCCCCAGAAGTAGCAGACCGCCCGAGAGTCTTCTACCTGTCCCGTGTGGTGTTCGACGAGACTGGTCCAAGCGGTCGTGCTTGCTTGCTGCACCGACTGAACGGCTGGAGTGCTTGCGGGAAGATAGGCTGCCACCTACTTGACAAGCCGTCCGTTTGGTTGTATACTTATAACTGACTAGTTAGTTATCGACAGGTATTGCGTCTGCTGTTGAACAATCCAATACTTTGGTCCGGTAGTGGTGACCGTCGGCCCGGATGCCAGGTCGTCAAGGGGAAGCCGGTCAGAGTCCGGCGCTGTCCCGCAACTGTGGCTCGGTCTATGGAACGATCGACGACGTAGACCGAGGAGCCAGAAGACCCGCCACTGCCGAACTCTCAAGACCTTCGCGAGAAAGGGGATAGGAGACGAGTCGAGCTGGACTGGACTCCTGTCCCTTTTGTGATATGGCGACAGAGCATGGGCTGCGAGGGCGCAAGGTACGCGGAAGCGACACGGCACCGCAGCCTGATGGTGGCACCTGCCAGGCGTGCTCCCCGGAGGATCGAGGATGAGGGTGGTCAGAGACATGGACCTACAGCTCGACATGGCTTTCGTGCTGTGGTGCCAGGGTGAGGACCCCTCAGGCCAGGTCTCCAGGGCGCAACAAACCTCCCTCAACCGCGAACTCCTCTCCGAATCGCGACGGCTGCTCGAACCCGCCATGGTGTATCACCTTTTCTCTCTCCGTGAGGTGCAGGAGCAGTCTGTCGTTCTGGAAGGCGGCGCCACGTTCGTCGGCCACCTGCTGGCCGACAGGTTCGGGTTGGTCGAACAGGTAGCGCTGGCCCTGTGTACGGTCGGCGGTGGTCTTGAAGAGCGCAGCTCGTGGTATCGGGAGTCTGGGGACGAGGTGCGGGCCGTGCTACTTGACGGGATAGGCACGGCCGCCATCGGGGAGCTTGCTGAGCAGACCCAGAGGCTGATTCGCGACGAGGCACAGAGGAGGAGTTGGCAGGCAAGCGCTGCCTTTCAACCCGGTCAACTGGACTGGCCTCTAGAGGATCACAAGGTCTTCTTCGATCTGCTGCCAGCGCAGGAACTGGGGCTCCGGCTCGATTCGCAACACCTCATAGTACCATCAAAGTCAGTGTCGCTGTCCATGGGTCTGGGCGAGGAGATGTTGCCTCTGGCCATGGACCGCGCCTGCAAGTACTGCCCACAGGCCGCTGTCTGTCGTTTCAGCAGGGAGTGACTCAGGCGACTGTCGATGGCGCCGTGCCAACCATAGCGCGCACATCGAGCTGCGTGAGCTAGAACACCGGTGGCAGCGGGGAAGCTGCCGTCGTGGAGTCAAGGAGGCGCAATGCACAAACGGTACGCATGGGTAGTGATGGGTGCCCTGTTCGTGGCGGCCATCGCGGTACCCATCAATCAGTACAAGGTTACTCCGGTCATGCCTGTACTGATGGATATCTTCGGCCTCGATCTCACCATCGCCAATCTGCTCATGTCCATCTTCTCCCTGAGTGCATTTCTACTGGCCATTCCTGCGGGGATCATTGTCCACAGGATCGGCCCCAAGCGATCTGGATTGGTGGCGCTAGGAGCTGTAGTCATCGGCGCCGGACTGGGTGCGGTGAGCAGCGGCGCGGCTGTGTTGCTCGTCAGCCGGACCATCGAGGGCATCAGTTTTGTGCTCATGATGGTGGTGGCTCCAGCCATCATCTCCTTGTGGTTCCGGGCTGACGAGAGAGGGGTGCCTATGGGGGTCTTCGCCACATGGGTGCCCGTCGGCAGCATCATCGTCCTCAATGCTGCCCCGGCTCTGGAATCTGCGTATGGCTGGCAGGCTGCATGGTGGTTCGGCTGTCTCTATGGCGCGGCGGCGTTCCTGCTTTTCTGGGCCTTGGTAGGAATGCCCTCGGCACCATCAGGTGCTGGTCACAGCGAGGCACGCCAGGCCACTGGTGGGTCCACGATGTCGACTGTGAGAACCGCTTTGGCGAACAGGAACGTGTGGTTTCTGGGAGTCCTCTTCTTCTGCTTCACCATGTGCATGCCCGGCTTCATGAACAACATGCCCACGTATCTACACACGGTTCGGGGATACTCCCTGGCGGCCGCAGCCCTCATCGTGAGCATGTCCCAGTTGATGACCGTCGTTGCTTGTCCGTTCATGGGGTTCGTCTCGGACAAGGTGGGCTCCCGAAAGAAGATGTACACCGTCGCTCTGATAATCCTGGCTGCGCTCTGGCTCTTGCCCTTCCAGCTCAGCGGAACCGGAATAGTGCTCTTCATGTGTGTCTTCGGAGTCGTAGCTGGCGTGATTCCGACGATGATCTTTGCTTCCGTGCCCGAGGTGATGCGGAGGCCGGAGTTGGCCGGGATCGGCATGGGGGCCGTGGTCACCTTGCAGAACCTTGGGCTATTACTGGGCCCCGTCATGTTTGGTAGGATAGTCCAGGTGTCAGGCAGTTGGGCGCTGGCGGGATACGCGCTGATTCCGATCACACTGCTGGCGCTTCTGGTCGGACGACTGATTGACGTGCGATAGGCTAGGTCGTAGGCGCTGGGTGTGTGAGAGAGGACTGGGTCCACGAAGCGCACGGCGGCAGATCCTGAGGCTTCTCAGGGAGTGCCTGCAGGGAACCTGGCATGGAAGCCCGGACATTGGACTGGTCGATGTGATGTGGTGAAGGGGGGACACGATGGCAGAGCAAGCACAACCGAGGCAAGAGACGATGAGCTCCGCGGAGCGTCTGGGGGCGGTGATGATGGGGCAGAGACCGGATCGGATCCCCATCTTGCCGTTCGCGGGAGGATTCTGCGCCAAGGTGATAGGGATTCCCATCGCGCGTATCTACGATGACCCGGAGAAGAGCTTCTGGGCACAGATCTGGACACAGGAACTGATTGGGTATGATGGCGGACCGATGTTCGGGTACGCATCGTTTGGTGCGTGGGAGTTCGGCGGCGAGATCAAGATGCCCTCGAGCGAGTGGGAGCAGGCTCCCATTATCACCAAACACCCGGCCCGAACGCCCGAAGAGGTGGACGCGCTGGAGATCCCTGACGTGGAGACGGCAGGTTTCTACCCCATGGCCTTCGAGTTTGCCAGAATCCAGCAGCAGTTCGGCATGCCCATCCAAGTCATGCCCATCGGCGGGTTCACGCCGGCAGGGAACATAGCGGGCTTGGACAAGATGTGCCGGTGGATGGTCAAGGAGCCGGAGGTGGCCCACAAGCTCCTTCGCAAGACGGTCACGTTCGCCAAGAAGGTGGTTGACTACTATCTGGACACCTTCAGTCCCCATCCCATGTCGGTAATGAGCGGGGAGGCCTCTGCGGCCAATCAGATCATCTCCCCGAGGCAATTCGAGGAGTTCGCCCTGCCCTACATCAGGGAGATGCACGAGTACTACCTGGAGCATGGCCTGATGAGCATCTTCGCTCATATCTGCGGGGAGCAGAACCTGAACCTGCCGTATTGGCGCACACTCCCTTGGGGACCAGCGCCGATCCTGAGCTTCGGGCACGAGGTGGACCTTGCGACGGCCATGGAGATCTTTCCCGATGCTGTGGTAGCGGGAAACGTGGAGCCGAGGGTGATCCAGGAAGGCACCTGGCAGGACGTCTACGGGCTGGCGAAGGCCTGCATCGAGAAGGCCAAGAACCACCCAAGGGGCTACATGTTGATGGCGGGATGCGACGTTCCGCCGCAGGCACCGGTTTTCAACATCTATGCATTGAAGAAGGCAGTGATGGATTTCGGCTTCTATGACTAGCCTATCGATCCCGGCACCAGAGCTCAGCCTTCACGTCACTGGCTGCTGATGGGGCATGTCCTACAACGGTCAGCGGGTTTGGAGGGTCTGGAGTGCGCGTGTGGTGTCGCTGAGGAAGACCTGAAGAAGATGCCCCTGTCCATGTGTATTGGGGGGTTGAGGCCGGACACCATGAGTTCTCCCGAACGCGTGGAGGCAGTGATGTCCGGGCAGAAACCAGATCGCGTACCCTTCCATCTCTTTGGCGCTGGTTTCTCGGCCAGAAACGCGGGATATCCGATCGAGGTCGCGTACACGGATCCACAGAAGTTGATAGATGCTCAGTTGTGGACGGCTGAACAGTACGGCTGCGAACCTACCACCGGCACGGGCTACGCATCCTACGGTGCGTACGAGTTCGGCGGTGAGATCAGGATGCCCAGAAGCCAATGGGAGAGTGCGCCGTCCATCGTCCGGCCGGCGGTCGAATCGGAGGAGGATCTGGAGGAGCTCGATCTGCCGGACGTGAAGACCGCAGGCCTGATCCCCCACTTCATGGCGTTCTCGAAGCTTCAGGAAAGGCTTGGCCTGCCGATCTCTTGTGGCATCTCGGGTGACCCGGTGACCAACGCAGCTAACATGGTCGACGTGAACAGGTTCTGCCGGTGGATGGTGAAGAGGCCGCAGTTGGCGCACCGGGCTCTCCGCCTGGCTACCGACCATATCAACGAAGCCTGGGACTACTGGATCGAGACCTTCGGCGCAGAGAGGTTCTCGGTGGGTGTGTATGTCACTGTTGCAGCCAACCAGATCATGAGCCCCGCGCAATTCGAGGAGTTTGTGATGCCCTATCAGTCGGAGTTGCACGACAGAATACGCCACGCGGGCATCAAGGGGGCGACGTTCCACATTTGCGGCGAGCAGAACCTGAACCTGCCCGCGATCAGGGAACTCTACCTCGGCACTCCTCAGAAACCATTCATGCTCAGCTTCGGCCACGAGGTGGACCTGGATAGGGCGATCGAGATGTTTCCCGAGAACATCATCTGTGGAAACGTGGAGCCCCAGATTGTCCAGAACGGTACGCCGCAGCATGTGTACGAGGTGACCAGAACAGCTATCGAGAAGGGCAAGAACGCGCCTCGAGGATTTGTCCTGATGCCAGGATGTGATCTTCCACCGATGGCGCCAGGATACAACGTCTGGACTATGAGAAAGGCTGTCAGCGACTTCGGATTCTACGACTGACTCGCACGCGCATCTGCGGGCCGCTGCGTAGGCCTGCGGGCCGGCAGGTGACCAGGGGGTGTCGGCCTCATCGTAGGTGCCGCCATAGATAGGCTGTCGGCCACCGACGCGGTTGTACGAGAGGGGGTGATAGTATCGGACTACAGGGTGGATTGGTTGTTCTGGATACGGCGTGTCACCCAATGCTGGAGGTAGGGAGATGGCGACTGAGGCAAGGAAGAAGGAGATTCTGAAAGCCCTGTACGACGGGG
>CAYSSR010000026.1:0-7209 GCA_964433755.1 uncultured Anaerolineales bacterium | reverse complement strand
ACGATACTCACCAGACGCCCGGGAACATAGATCGTCTTCTGGACCTCCTTCTGATCCAGATGTCGCTGGATGCGCTCCCGGCCCATGGCCAGGCGAATCGCTTCCTCCTCACCGATGGTCACCGGTACCTCCAGCTTGTCTCTCATCTTGCCGTTGATCTGGATGATCAGAGTGAACACCTCCTCGGCCGCCAGTTCCTCGTCCCACTCGGGCCAGGGCTGCCGGTGCACGCTCTCCCCATCTCCCACGCTGGTCCACAACTCCTCGGCGACGTGCGGCGCGATGGGTGCCAGCAACAGGAGCAGCGTCCGCGTGCCTTCTTCCAGCGCTGGCGTGAGCCCGTGCGCCTCCTTGTGGGCGACGAGAGCGTTGCACAGCTCCATACACGCGCTCACCGCGGTGTTGAAGTGGAAGCGTTCCACGTCGTCAGTGACCTTCTTGATGGTCTGGTGGGTCTTGCGGCGCAGCTCCCTCTCTGCCTCCTCGGGAGCCTGACCTCTCGTCGCCTCGTCCATGACCAGACGCCACACCCGCTTCAAGAAGCGGTAGGAGCCCTCCACGCCCTGGTCGTTCCACTCGGCATCCAGTTCGGGCGGCCCCACGAACAGAATGAACGTGCGAGCCGTGTCTGCCCCGTAGGTGTCCACCATCTCGTCTATCGGCACCACGTTGCCCTTGGACTTGGACATCTTCTCCACCTTGTCCGTCCTGGGGTTCAACTTGGTGATCATCCCCTGCGTAAAAAGGCGAGCGAACGGTTCGTCGATGCTGGTCAGCCCTATGTCACGGAAGACCTTGGTGAAGAAGCGCGAGTACATGAGATGGAGTATGGCGTGCTCCACACCGCCGGTATACTGGTCCACCGGCAGCCACGCGTCGGCGCGCTCCTTCCTCCACGGGACCTCGTCGTTGTGTGGGTCCGTGAACCGGAAGTAGTACCACGAAGAGCACACGAAGGTGTCCATGGTGTCCGTCTCGCGGCGAGCAGGGCCGCCGCACCGCGGGCATTTCGTCTTGACGAAGTCCGAGACAGTGGCCAGAGGCGATTCGCCCGTGCCTGTGGGGTGGAAATCCACGTCCATGGGAAGCAGAACCGGCAAGTCGCCCTCGGGAACGGGCGTCGTCCCACACTTGTCACAGTAGACGATGGGAATGGGCGCGCCCCAGTACCTCTGGCGAGAGATGAGCCAGTCCCTCAGGCGGTAGTAGACCTTACGCTCTCCGATGCCATGTTCCTCCATGTAGTCGGCGATGCGCTCGATCCCCTCCGCCGAAGGGAGGCCGTCGAAGGGTCCAGAGTTGACCATGGTCCCTTCCTCGACGTAGGCCTCCTCGAGGTCCTTTCCATCCCAATCGGGAGGGGCGATGACCACCGGGATGTCCAGCCCATGCCGCTTCGCGAAGGCGAAGTCCCTGGTGTCGTGAGCTGGTACGCCCATGATCGCTCCGGTGCCATAGGTCATCAGCACGTAGTCCGCGATGTAGATGGGCATCTTCTCCCCATTCATGGGGTTGATGGCGTAGCCCCCGATGAACACCCCCTCCTTCTCTTCTGCGGTGGATAGCCGATCTATCTCCGAGGCCTGTCGTGCGGTCTGTACGTAGGCCTCGACCTCCGCCCTGTGCTCCGTGGTGGTCAGTTCGTCCACCAGAGGGTTCTCAGGCGCCAACACCACGAAGGTCATCCCGTAGACCGTGTCTATACGTGTGGTGAAGGCTCCGATCTCTCCAACGTGGCCGTCGATAGGCAGGCGGAACTCGATGCCGTGACTCTTGCCGATCCAGTTCTCCTGCATCACCCGTACCCGCTCCGGCCAGTTGCCGAGTAGAGCGAGGTCCTCCAGCAGTTCGTCGGCGTAGTCGGTGATCTTGAAGAACCACTGTTCCAGGTCTTTCTTGGTCACCACGGCCCCGCATCGCTCACAGCGACCATCGTCGACCACCTGCTCGTTAGCTAACACCGTCTTGCACGAGGGACACCAGTTAGCGGCCGCGTCTTTCCTGTAAGCCAGCCCTCGCTCGTACAACTGCAAGAAGATCCACTGGGTCCAGCGATAGTAGTCGGGCAGGCAGGACGTGACCTCCCGCCCCCAGTCGTAGCAGATGCCCATCTTGTAGAGCTGGCTCTTCATAGCCGCGATGTTCTGTTCCGTCCACATCTTGGGATGGATGTCAGCCTCGAGCGCCGCGTTCTCCGCCGGCAGCCCGAAGGCGTCCCAGCCCATGGGGTTCATCACGTTGTAGCCGCGCATCTTCTTGTAGCGAGCGAAGAGATCGCCGATGGTGTAGTTGCGCATGTGTCCCATGTGCAGGTCGCCGGAGGGGTAGGGGAACATCACCAGCGCGTACAGCTTCTCCCTGGCATCGTCCTCAGTGGCATAGTAGAGCAGTTCCTTCTCCCAGTACTCCTGCCATCTAGGCTCGATCTCCTGGGGCACGTATTTGTCACTCACTCTGCACCTCCTCTGTCAGCTACCGTAGCTGGGGAGTAAATAAGAAGAAAACCCTTCGCCTCAGGGACGAAGGGCCTCTCCGCGGTACCACCCTGCTTGATAGATCACCCTGGCCCATGGGCCAGGGTCTCGACAATGGAGCTGAGGGGATTCGAACCCCTGACCTCCTCAATGCCATTGAGGCGCGCTCCCAGCTGCGCCACAGCCCCACGTTCTCTATCCGCTCTCGGGCCCGATAACGGTCGCCAACCGGCAGCGACTACACCCCACGAGTCTATCCCGACCCGGCGCTTCGCCACTGCGGCTCCCAGGCGAGTTCAGCCTTGTGGCGCTCCCCGAGGCGCCTTGCCGGGCTCCCACCCGTTTCTGTGCCCGGCTCTCTGCGGGGTATGGCCTACTACTCCTGTTCTTTGCCTCTACTCTATTCGGTCGCCAGTGGAGGCAGGGGGACTCGAACCCCCGACCTCATCAGTGCGATTGATGCGCTCTCCCAACTGAGCTATGCCCCCAAGGCCACGATACCGTTGTTAGCGGTTCTGTAGGACCAGTATAACAGACTCGATATGAGAAGTCAAACCCAAGTTGCGTCGTTTGACCGATCAAGCACATACCCACTTGTCCGGCGCGATCTTAATTTCAGTGTGGAAATCCTGCTCCCCGAGCCTCGACTTGGCAGGCGTGACCAATCAGGCTAGAATCAATAGTCATTCACGATGCGAGTATTGCGAATGTGAGTATGGTCCCTCCATGGCGGACAAAGAGCTCTCTCCCGAATGGGTCCTCCTGGGTCTGCTGACCCGCAAGCCCATGCACGGCTACGAGCTGCACCAGTCCTTCGATCCTCCCTCACCCCTGGCGCAGGTCTGGTACCTGGGCATCAGCCAGATGTACAAACTGTTGAGGGGGCTCGAGGAGCAAGGTCACGTGGAAGTCAAGGTAGAGCCACAAGAGGCTCGGCCTGACAGGAAGGTGTACCACGTGACAGCGTCGGGTCGTGAGGCCTTCCTCCAGTGGCTCCAGACGCCGGTGGATGGCATCCGGCTCATGCGTGTGGAGTTCCTGGGCAAGCTCTATCTCGCGCGAAGCCTGAACCCAGAGATCGTGGAACAGGTCATCGACCGCCAGGCGGAGGCCTGTCGCGCCTTACTTCGCGACCTGGAGGACGCACTGCCAGGCTCAGGCTTCCAGGACCTGGTGCTGCGTTTCCGTGCGGGGCAGATCGAGGCCGCCCTGGAGTGGCTAGACTACTGTCGCCAGGCCCTTCTGGAGGGCACAGTCGACAGTGACCGGTGAGTGACCATCGAGATCGAGGACGGCGAGTTCGTGCTCCTCGCTGGCCCGTCGGCCTGACCATCCCCGTCGTGCAGCGGGCCTGCCGGCGCCCGCCGCCTGGCTAGCAGGGTCCTGGGCAAGGACCGGAGTCGGATCGACCGCTGGGACAGCACACTACGGTGGGCCGCGTCGTCGTGGTCTTGACAGCATACGTGGGGGCGCTGGGGCTGCTGCTGTGAGCCTGCACCCGGCCAATCATGAGAGTAGCCGCACGGCACGTCGTGCGGCTACGTCGTCGATCAGGACCGCGTCCTTGCGTGCCGCTTCGAAGTTGCGCACGAAACGGCGCCTGGGGCTGGCCGCGCCTGGGATCTACCCCTCCAGCAAGCTCTTCAGACGGGCCAGGTTACTCTCCACCTGTTTCTTCATCGTCCGGTCCATGAGAGGACCAGCCAGCTTGGCCAGGCCGCCCATCTCGCCCTCAGTGACGATGGTGAACTTGGTGCCACCCTCCACCGGCTCCACGAGCCAGGTCATCTCCATCACCGCAGCCCCCATGTCTAGCTTCTGGGCGATCTTGCGGTTGGGCTCGTATGCGGTGACCTCGGACGTCCACTCCATGGACCTGCCCATGAAGTCGGAGCTTCCGCGATACGTGGTTCCCACACCGACGGGCCCCTGGGAAGTCTGCTCGCCCTGGCCTGCCTGCTCGTTCCACTTGGCCAAGTTGGCGACATCCGTCACGTAGGCAAAGACCTCCTGCACCGGCCGGCCGATCGTGATGCTGCCTTCCATTCTTCCCTCGCTCCTTTCGTGCAAACGCGACGTCCAACGACACTGTGTTTGACAATTGAATAGGTCGCGTCCGACGATACTCTTCCTGAGCCACGACGGCGCCCGCCTCAGCGGGGAGGCGTGAGCCGCACGATGAGCTCTTCCTGCTCGGGAAACCCCTTCAGCAGATCACCTCTGGAAGCTGTCTCGTAGTCGTCGTACTCGAAACCCGGGGCCACGGTGCAGCCGAGGAGCGCGAACTCTCCCCCTTCGTTGAGGAATGACCCCTGCCAGGTCCCTGCGGGCACCACCACCTGAAGCCGCTGCCCTCCCACGATGTCCTGGCCCAGCGTCAGCACCTCCGACGACCCATCGGGCCGCAGTTGAAGCATGGTCACGGGGTCTCCAAGGTAGAAGTGGAAGACCTCGTCTGACTCCAGCTTGTGTAGCTGGGAGAAGGTCTCCGGAGTGAGGAGGTAGAAGATGGCCGTGCCGAAGGATCGCTTTCCGTGGTACCTCTCGGGCAAGGCCTTCCTGGGGATCGATTCTTCACACTTGTAGGTCTCGACGAAGTACCCGCCTTCCTCGGGATGGGGCGACATCCCCAGCGCGTCGATGATCTCCTGCGCGTTCATCAGGGCCTCCTCTGTTCACCGAGCGATTGCCGCCACTTTGGAGAGCCGGCACGCCATAACAGGGGATGTGCCCACCATCAGGCCAGCGGCGGGCACATCCTGACTCTCATCCAGCGAAGGCCGCTAGGAGGGCGTTACGTCGATCGCCCGGGACTCTTCGTTGTTGTCCTCGTTGATCTCGTCTACGTCGCCATCCGAATCAACCTCGGCGTAGGTTACGAAATGCCCATGTCCAGTGTACGTGTACGACCACTCGGCCCAATAGGAGGCACCGGGGGCCAGAGAGCTCATGGTCCACTCGAGAACGGTGCCTGGCTCCCCTGACCTCCAGGTCACCTTGAAGCTGCCAGCCGCGGTGCCACCCTGGTTGTGGACCTGTACTCCGACGTGGTTCGCCGAGTCCTGCACAGGAGGATCTGGCGAGAATCTGATCTCCGTGATGTGTAAATCGGGTGGCGCCGGGCCGACTTCCATGGACAACTGCATGCTGTTGTTGTCCTCGTTGCTCTCCTCCACGGCGCCTCGCCAGTCCACCGTGGCTTCGGTGGTGAAAGACGTGTAGACGTGGTCCACCGTGCAATGATTGGTACCCCCGCCCCCAGGGTTCAGGGTACCCCGGTCCCACTCGCAGACGTCGAAGTCGCCACTCCCCCACCTGAAGAGTATCTTGTGCGGCCCGGCGGGTGCCATGCCCATGTTGGATACATCTACGGCTACCTCAATGGACTCGCCCCAGTCCGGGTCACCAGGATTGATGGACAACCCATCCAGGACCAGATCCGGAAGTTCCACCTCCTCCTCTGGGGTGTTGGTGGGCTCCGGCGTGTCGGTGGGTGGGGCCGCTGTCTCCTCCGGCGGAAGTGGCGTGTCGGTCGCTTCCGGTGGAGGAGGCGTGTTGGTGGCCTCCGGTGGCGGGCCGCCCGACGTGGTCGGTGTGGGTGGGGTGACCACTCCACCTGACCCCACAACCTCGATGGTCACTGCCCAGGGTTCGCTCTCGGCGCCATCCACGTTGTAGGCGATGACGGATAGGGTATGCATCCCTGGATCCGCCGCCACCCAGGTCTGGATCATGGCCAGCGAAGTCTCACCCTCGGCGCTCGGGGCGGAGTCGGTGCGGTAGAGGTCGCCGTCCACGTACAGCTCCACCCTCGTCACGCCCTTGGCGTCATTGGCCGAGGAGAGAACAGTGACCTCCTCTCCCTCCTCGAACTGGGCATCGCTGGTAGGGGCGGTGATGGCAATAGTCGGCTTCGAGGCTCCTCCGCCGATGTCGCAAGCCACCATGCCGCTCACCAAGAGGAACGCGACCAGCACCAGGCCCACACTGCGCACTCTCGTGGGGTTCATTGTCTTTCTTCCTCCTTGCTTCACGCCTATGGAAACGTTCCGACCTGAGCTATTGTAGCGTACGCCTTCGATACCCGCCACCTTTGTCCCTGGCTGCGCCCGCATGGACCTTTCCCCCATCAACGGGGAGCAAGGTCCCAGTCGTTCCTGGCTTGTCGAAGCGCGCACTACTCACAGACCCACACCAGGAAAGCATCCTGAGTAGCGGCCGAACGCAGTGAGGACGCGTATCGAAGGATCGGCTTATCCTAACCACCCTTGCCGGTATTCCATAACAATGCTGCGAATGCCAGACCCGCATGCTTCGATACGGCCTTCGGCCTACTCAGCATGCTTGACTCTCGCCTCGAGAAAGCGCCCTAGATAGCTGCCGGATTCAAGGGTCACCGTCAGCCACGTCCCGAGCCTGTCGAAGGGGGCACCACCTACAGACCCCCACCAGGAAAGCATCCTGAGTAGCGGCCGAACGCAGTGAGGACGCGTATCGAAGGATCGGCCTATCCTAACCACCCTTGCCGGTATTCCACAACAATGCTGCGAATGCCAGACCCACATGCTTCGACCCGGCCTTCGGCCTACTCAGCATGCTTGACTCCCGCCGCGAGAAAGCGCCCTGGATAGCTGGCGGATTCAAGGATCGCCCTCAGCCACGTCCCGAGCCTGTCGTCGAAGGGTACAGGCCCTTCCCCTCCCCTGAGGAGACCGTGGAGTAGTCGTGCCACCTC
>CAYSSR010000025.1:0-7653 GCA_964433755.1 uncultured Anaerolineales bacterium | reverse complement strand
TACAGGCGGCGGCGCGAGACGGAGTGCTGCGGCCGAACGTGACCTACCTGGAGACCGACGTCTTCCCGTTGATGACGGAGGCGTGGGATCGCGCGGTCTACGACGGTGAGGACGTGGAGACTGTGCTGAACGACGTGGCCGCGCGTCTGGCGGCGGTAGTCGCAGCCAACGAGTAGGCTTCTCGGGGACTGGGCCCGTCCAAGGGCCCAGTCCCTGCTTTGCTATGATCGGAGTGGGATAGCATGACTGTAGCCGAGGTGGCGCGCCCATACACTCCCAGCCTGACCACCAGGGCCAGGCTGTTTCTCAAACGATACAGGTTTGAGATAGTTCTCATCACGCCGCTATTCGTGTATGTGTTTGGTACCACGCTGGTACCCGTCCTATCGTCTATCGTCCTCGGTTTTCAGAATCCCCCTCAAGGAGGGGGCTTCCCCTCATTGGAGAGCTACCGGCTGGTGATCGAGGACTACCAGTTCGTGTCTGCTTTCACCAATACTATCATCGTCACCGTCCTGAGTGTGAGCATGGAGCTGGTTCTGGGGTTGGTCGTGGCCATGATGATGGCCCGTCCCTTCAGGGGGAGAGGCATCTTTCGGGCTATCATACTCCTGCCGCTGGGCATACCGGTGGTGGTGGCCGCGTCGAACATGCGCTACATCTTCCTGTCGTCCGGATACCTCAACGAAGCTCTCATCGATCTCAGTCTCATAGCGCAGCCCATAGACTGGCTCAACGATCCTCTGGCCTTGTTCACCGTTGCCGTATCCGACATGTGGAAGGTTACACCGCTGGTAATGCTTATCTTGCTGGCGGGTCTAGAATCCATTCCGAGAGAGCTATACGAGGCTGCACAGGTAGACGGCGCTGGGGCGTGGCAGCGCTTCCGCAACATCACCCTACCGCTGTTGAGACCGGCGATCACCTCGGCGGTGGTGATTCGGGGTATCGATGCGTTCCGGATCTTCGCGCACCCCATGGGTCTAGGCGTCGGACGACTGGTGCCCGTCTTGTCCACGTTTGGTTACTACGAGTACCAGCGTACCTACTATACGACGTCGGCGGCTACGTCGACGATCTTGCTGGTGATGATACTGGTCGCGGTGGTCTCGTACATCCGCCTTGCCGGGACGGAGGAGATAGCAGGATGAGTGGGGTCTCGGGCTTGGACAGACAGAAACGTCAAGGCTTCAACTGGAGGAAGCTAGGTGGCAAGATGGGATTCGCTCTGCTGGTGCTGGCGGTCGTGGCCACGACCATTGCGCCGGTCTACTTCATGGTCGCGCTGTCGGTGATGGATCCCAGCGAGTTCTTCAGGCCTCACCCTGCCTACTTTCCTAGCACGATTACGACCCAGTGGTGGGAGCGGGTGCTGAACAGCGAGACGCTGTATCCCGCTTTCATGAAAAGCTTGATCGTAGCTACTGTGACCATGGTCGTTGCCGTGGTCATCAGTGTTCCTGGTGCCTACGCCATCTCTCGTATGGCACCTAACATCAAGTATGTGCTGATCCTCAGCCTCTTCTTCACCAGGATGTATCCGGAGATCGGCATTGCTCTGCCGGTGGCTGTCCTGTTCTTGCGGATGGGGCTTTACGAGAGTATCATCGGCCTCGTTTTTGCCCACTTGATTCTGGTGTTGCCGGTGTGTGCCTGGATACTGGTGGGGGCCTTTGAGACTATCCCTCGAGATCTGGAGGAGGCGGCCAGCGTCGACGGAGCAAGCCGGCTGAATACTCTGTTGCGCGTGGTCATGCCTTTGGCGGCGCCGGGCATTTCCGTCGCTGCCATCTTCTCCTGGCTGCTGTCTTGGGATGAGGTGACGTATGCGAGATTCCTGACCCTCCTGCATCCCACCCTTCCCATACAGATCTTGGACATCATTGGGCGTTCGGGCCCCACGGTGGTAGCCACCTGGGCCACCATCGTCACGATTCCCGTGGTCATCGTGACCTACCTTATGCAGAAGTGGCTCCGTGCCGACTATCTGGCCGGCGCGGTGAAGGGGTAACACGAAGAAGAAGGCGGTTGTCTTGATGTAGGATGCTTAGCAAAGTCGATGTGCAACATAAGTCTCTGGAGTCGTATCGCGCCATCGTTGGCGATGCCTTGATCGATGAGGTCCTCGATCTGGCTGGCCAGCTAACCGGTGCTCGGGTGGTCCACATCAACGCCACGGCATTCGGAGGCGGGGTTGCGGAGATGCTCCAGAGCCTCGTACCTCTGATGGTGGATGTGGGACTCCGGGCCGAGTGGCGGGTGATCGCTGGCGAGAGAGAGTTCTTCAATGTAACCAAGTGCTTTCACAATGGTCTCCAGGGTATGGACCTGCGGCTCACGCCGGAGATGAAGTCGGTGTGGGAGAAGTACAACCTGAGCAACGCCCAGGCGTTCGAGGGGGACTACGACTTCGTGGTGGTGCACGATCCGCAGCCCGCCGGGTTGCGGCACTACTATCGAGATGGTGCAGGCGGACACTGGATCTGGCGCTCTCACATAGACACTTCTCATCCCAACTTGGAGTACTGGGACTTCCTGGTACCGTTCCTGCGCAGCTACCAGGCTGCTGTATTCAGCATGAGCCAGTACGTGGGCACGGGGGTCGATTTCCCGGAGTTAGCGGTGATACATCCCTCTATCGACCCTCTCACTCCGAAGAACCGGCCCATGGATCTCTCTCAAGCGAGGCAGATAGCGGCAGGGCTCGGAGTAGACCTGGATCGCCCGCTGATCGCGCAGGTGTCTCGCTATGATCCGTGGAAGGATCCCCTGGGAGTGATAGATGCCTATCGGATGGTCAAGGGCGAGTTCCCTGATGTGCAGTTGGTGCTGTTGGCTTCCATGGCCAGCGACGATCCCGAGGGCTGGGAGTATCTGGAGTTCACCAGAAGACACGCAGCGGACGACGAGGACGTCCACCTGCTCCACTTCGAGAGGAACAACGATCTGGAGGTGAACGCCTTCCAGACGATCGCAGACGTGGTCGTTCAGAAGTCGGTGCGCGAGGGGTTTGGACTCGTCGTCACAGAGGCGATGTGGAAGGGGCAGGCGGTGGTGGGCGGTGCCGTAGGCGGCATCCCCCTTCAGATCACCGACGGGAAGACAGGCTTCCTGGTGCGAAGCATCGAGGAGTGTGCGGAGAGGGTGATCTATCTCCTGCGCAACAGGGAAGAGGCCGCACAGATGGGGGCCGAGGCCAAGGAGCACGTGAGGGACAACTTCCTGGTCCCGCGCCATCTCAGGGACTATCTGCAACTGTTTGCGAGGCTGTCTTCTGCGAGACAGGGTCGGGAGGGTGGTCGCGTAGCAGCGCCCGCTGACTAGCGCTTCAGCTCCACATAGGGCTCCCCAGCCGCACGGCGTCCCGTGCGGCTGTCTCGTGTAGGTGGCGACTGTGGTGGGCTTGCGCGGCAGCAAGTGACGACAGGCGCAGGCGACACCTCGGGCCCGCCCGTTCTAACCCTCGCTAGCTCGGGGTGCTGGGCTGGCTGCATGGCCACAAGACCTCTGCCAGAATGGCGACCGAATCCCGATGGTCCAATCCTCGGTCGGATGTCGGAGGTGGTGCAGGTCCTTGTGGGAGGTGGACAGCAGCGGGGGAGTCAAGGGGGGGGAAAGGGATGACCTGATCCGCGACGACCGCCCCACATTGTACCTCTCCGAGCCGCAAGACCGTCATCATCTCCAGCGATCTCTCCCCCCGACGTCTAGGGTCTGGGCGCGGTGTCCATGGAGGAGACCGTGCCGGTGGTGCACAGCCTCGACGTCCTGAGAAGACGACGTGTTGGGGCAGCCTCACGCAGCGCCGATGCCCCAGCGCGCCCGAGTCGGGCCATGCACTGAAGGACAAAACGGGCGGAATGTGGGACGATGAGGCGGTGCACTGGATTGCCGTTATGCAGCGCGCGCCGCTGGGACACGACAGACTCTCGAAGTGGAACTGGCAGGGCGCGATCAGCACACCTGCGTACCGAGACTTGGCTGCATGCGAGTCACTCTGCCATCCAGTGTGTCAACTTGCGGAGTATGGGGCTGTTGTGCTATTATTCTGCAACACTGGATTGAGGAAGTCGTTCCATTCTCTCTGGCAACCATCACGCCTGGCTGGTCGGCTCGTTGTCCTGGCCAACCAGACCACGAGTAGCAATCGGGTGAGTAGGGTCTGTCGGGGCTTTGGCACGATCGAGCGCGCAGTCATCGGGCAGGTCTTGGGGGCCCGGGGCGAGTGTCACCGGTGCGTGTCGCATCGTGAGGGTCGGCGTGCCAAGGTTGGGACCGGCATCAATGGCCTCCGTGGCCAATGGGGTCGCGTGACAGTGGGAACGATTGCCAAAGGCTCAAGGGCACGCATCAGGCGATCCTCACGCTCATCTCCGGTCCTTCCAGGTGCGGCAAGTCCACCTCGCCACGCCTGCCAGCGGGCCTGCCAAGTTGCAGAATCCAGGAGATTCTACACACCACCTTTGTCACCACGATGCGATCGGGCTGCCATGGTTGTTCCCCCGACCCCATCGGACACGTGGCGGTGGCGTCGTGTGCCGCTCTGTGCGGATCTGGTTTGGTCCTGCGGTGATCGCATGATCGCCCGTTCAACAAGGGGGTAATCGTGGCCAGTGCAGATCAGTTGGAGTCTTCGCATGTGATGTCCCGGTTGCGGCAGCGCCTCCGCACGGGCGTTGGCTTCCGGGAATTGAACGTCTTGATCGCCTTCATCGCTCTCTGCGTCTTCTTTTGGTGGCGAAATCCTGGTGTCTTTACGAAGCCGGCCAACCTGGCCATCATCATGCGCTTCATTGCCACCTTCGGTATCCTGGCTATCGGCGAGGTCATGGTGATCATCACCGGCGGTATTGACCTCTCGGTGGGTTCCATGACTGCGCTCACGGGGGTGCTGGTCGCCACGCTGATGCTGAAAGGGGCGTTCGGGATCGAGTCTCTTGGCCTCGTCCCGTCCATCCTCATCGTGCTAGCCTTCGCAGCCACGGTGGGGCTGTGGCACGGGTTCTTTGTCACCAAGGTGCGCGTTCCCGCCTTCATCATCACCTTGGGAACCTGGCTCATGGCGCGAGGCGCGGCAGCCTACATCACCCGTGGCTACCCCGTCGTTTACGACTCGGGCCACCCCTTCCTCCTGCTGGGACAGGGAGAGTTCCATTCGATCCCGATCATGTTCGTGGTGTTGGTGATCGTGGCGCTCGCCGTCCTGTTCATCCTCAATCAGACCACCCTGGGACGTCACATCTACGCTGTGGGCGGGAACCTCGAGGCTGCTCGCGTATCTGGGGTTCATGTAGATCGCGTGCGACTGTTCTGCTATGCCGCCAGTGGCGTAATGGCTGGCCTCACAGGCATTCTGCTCGCCTCCCGCCTGGGGCAGGGCACGCCAACGGTGGGTTCGGCGTACGAGCTATGGGCCATCGCCGCCACGGTCATCGGTGGCACCAGCCTCTTTGGCGGCGAAGGGACGGTGCTGGGGGCCGTTCTGGGAGCGGCAATCATGGGCGTGATGCAGAATGGAATGGTGCTCATGAATGTCTCCTCCTACTTGCAGGACTTCGTTCTGGGTGTGGTGCTGGTCATTGCGGTCACTTATGACACCTTCCGTCGGCGGCGTAGATGATAGATGGGGGACAGAGCATGTCGGGCGAGATGCCAATCGTCGAGATGAAGGGTATCACAAAGAGCTTTGGCGCAGTGCAGGCGCTGAAGGGCGTGGACCTGAGCCTGGGCCACGCTGAGGTGCTGGGTCTTGTGGGTGACAACGCGGCCGGCAAGTCCACGCTGATGAAAGTGTTGAGTGGCGCGTACCACCCCGATGCGGGTGAGATTCTGATCGAAGGCGAAAGGGTCCCCATTGGCGGCCCCGAAGACGCCCGGCGGTTGGGGATCGAGATGGTCTACCAGGACTTTGCCCTGGCGGACAATCTGGACGTGGCCAGCAACATCTTTCTGGGGCGCGAGATCGTGCGGGTGAACCTGGGGCTGTTGAAGGTGATGAACAAAGGGCGCATGGAGGAGGAAGCCCGCCGCTCCATGCAGGAATTGAAAGTAGACCTTGCTTCTGTGCGATTCAGGGTGGAGAGGTTGTCGGGCGGCCAGCGGCAGGCCGTCGCCATCGGACGCGCAACCGCGTTTGATGCCAAGGTGCTCATCATGGACGAGCCGACAGCCGCGCTGAGCGTGGCGGCCATCAGCCAGGTATTGGATCTGATCCATGAACTCAGCCGTCAGGGGACATCCGTCATCATGATCAGCCATCGCCTGGAGGACATCCTCGAGGTCGCCCACCGCGTGATAGTGTTGCGACATGGCCGGAAAGTGGCGGATCGTCCCATTAGGGGCCAGTCCCTCGCTGAGTTTCGGGAGAACGTGGTAGCCTGCATGGTGGGTGCCGTTGACGACTTTGGGCCGCAGCATTAGGACTTCGTCGCAGACGGCGTAGCCGGCGGGGTCCTGGAATTCGGGGAAAGGAGGTGATGTCAGCGGGTACAGAATGAACACACCCGTCGCAGGACTGTCTCGTCACGCGCACGTACTGGATTATAGGAGGAAAAAAGGTGAAAGGGAATCTCTGGAAAGGCATTAGCGTGGCGGTGGTTCTGGCCTTGCTCGTGTCGGGCCTGGCGGCCTGTGGGACGCCAACAGCCACACCAGCACCAGCGGAAGAGCTCAAGGTTGTGGTCATCGGCAAGTCGGTGCACCCCTACTGGTCGAACGTGGAGAAGGGGGTGATAGCGGCGGGTGCGGATCTGGGCGTAGAAGTGACCTTCTTCGTGCCGCCGACGGAGGACGTGGCGGCGCAGATCCAGACCATGGAGACGTACATCGCCCAGGGGGTGACCGGTATCGCCATCGCACCGTCTGACCCCGACGCCATAGAGCCGGTGATGCAGGAAGCGGCGGATGCGGGCATCTTTGTGACCACACTGGACACGCCGCCTGTGGAAGACAGCGTCTCGCTGGTGTACATCGGCACCGACAACTACACGGCGGGCAAGATGGCTGGGGAGACGATGGCGGACCTGTTGCCCGAAGGCGGCACGGTGGGCATTGGCCGTGGCTCAGACACGGCGTTGAACGCGCTACAGCGGACCGATGGTTTCCTGGAGGGGATCGCGGGCACGGACATCGAGGCCCTGGAGCCGGTGAATGACAAAGAGGATGCGGCCACGGCACTGCAGTTGGCCAACTCGGTCATCTCGGCGAATCCCGACCTGGCAGGCGCCTTCGGTGTCTATGCTTACAATGGCCCAGCGTGGGCGACAGCCATCAAGGAGGCTGGGCAGGCGGGCGTGATCAAGCTGGTGAGCTTCGACGCCACCACCGACATCATCAACGGCATCAAGGAAGGGGTGATCGACGCGACGATAGCCCAGCGTGAGTACGACATGGGCTACAAGTCGGTGGAGGTCATCAAACTGATGGCCGAGGAGGGCGTGGATGCGGCCCTGAGTGAGATGGGTGCGGTGGATGGGATCATCGACACCGGCGTGGATGTCATCACCGCGGCCACTCTGAAGGACTACGAGGCCGGGCTGGACTCCAAGGGAATCCCACACGAGTGGGACACCGAGGGATGGGAAGCGCCCGGGGCACCAGCGGCGGCAGGACCGGTCAAGATCGCGGTGATCGGCAAGTCGGTGCACCCCTACT
>CAYSSR010000024.1:0-8465 GCA_964433755.1 uncultured Anaerolineales bacterium | reverse complement strand
GGCTTCCTGACCTCCCTGGGCGTGACCAAGGGGGATCGCGTGGTGATCTACATGCCCATGATCCCTGAGGCGGCTATGGCTATGCTGGCCTGCGCCCGCATCGGCGCCATCCACTCCGTGGTCTTCGGCGGCTTCGCCCCGAGGGAGCTGGCCATCCGCATCGATGACGCCAAGCCCAAGGTCATCCTCTCCGCCTCGTGTGGCATCGAGGGCCAGAAGCAGATCCCCTACAAGCCTCTCCTGGACGAGGCTATCAGGCTCGCCAGCCACGCGCCCGACAGGTGCGTGATCTGGCAGAGACCTCAGGTCAAGGCGGACCTGAACCCGCCGCGAGACCTGGACTGGGTGGATCTGGAGAACAAGGCCGACGCCGTCGATTGTGTACCGCTGGAGGCCACCGATCCCCTCTACATCCTCTACACCTCCGGCACCACCGGTGTGCCCAAGGGAGTGGTCAGGGACAACGGCGGCCACGCCGTAGCCCTCCACTGGAGCATGAAGCACATCTACGGCATCGATCCTGGAGACGTGTTCTGGGCCGCCTCCGACGTGGGCTGGGTGGTGGGCCACTCCTACATCGTCTACGCACCTCTGCTCGAGGGTGCCACCAGTATCATGTACGAAGGTAAGCCGGTGGGCACTCCCGATCCCAGCGCTTACTGGCGGGTCATCTCGCAGCACAAAGTGAGGGCCCTCTTCACCGCCCCCACGGCCTTCCGGGCCATCAAACGGGAGGACCCCCAGGGGGAGTATCTCAAAGGCTACGACCTCTCTCACTTCGATACCCTGTTCCTGGCCGGCGAGCGCACCGACCCCGACACCTACTACTGGGCCTCGGACCTCCTGCACCGTCCGGTCATCGACCACTGGTGGCAGACGGAGACGGGATGGGCCATCACCGGCAACTTCCGGGGGCTGGAGTTCTTCCCGCCCAAGGCTGGCTCCGCCTCGCTGCCCATGCCCGGCTACGACGTGACTATCCTGGACCTGAACACCGGCCAGCCGGTTCCCCCGAACACCGAGGGCGTGATCACCGTCAAGCTACCTCTGCCCCCCGGCACCCTGATGACTCTGTGGCAGAACGACCAGGGCTTCGAAGAGTCTTACACCGATCCCTATCCCGGCTACTACTTCACCGGGGATGGCGGGCACATGGACGAGGACGGATACGTGTGGGTCATGGGGCGCACCGACGACGTGATCAACGTCTCCGGACACCGGCTCTCCACCGGCGGTATGGAGGAGATCCTGGCCCGGCACCCCGACGTGGCCGAGTGCGCCGTGCTGGGGGTCCACGACGACCTCAAGGGACAAGTCCCCATCGGCCTGGTGGTCTTGAAGGCCGAGGCGGAGCGTCACGACGACGAATTGGTCAGCGAGCTAGTCCAGATGGTGCGGGAGCAGATGGGGGCCATCGCCTGTTTCAAGCAGGCGGTGGTGGTGGAGCGGCTGCCCAAGACCCGCTCCGGCAAGATCCTGCGGGGCACCATGCGCCGCATCGCGGACGGGCAAGAGTATCGTATCCCCTCCACCATCGACGACGCCGATATCCTGGGCGAGATCGAGGATGCGGTGGGGACCATCGGGTACGGGAGGAAGTACTAGCACCTCTCGTGGTGCAGCCTCCCCTTTTCTAGCCACGAACTGATCCCTCCTTGAGATGACTTCCCCTGCGATACCTCTGTTACGTTGACGCAACAGCAATTCTGGCGTATACTGGTACCAGAACGCAGGACGAACGAAACATCGGCGCACCATGTCGCGATTCGGTTGTCTTGCCACTGTCGTCCTGTGTCCGGTAATGGAGGAAGAATGGCGGAAAAGGAGAAGGGCGTCGACAACACTACCATTCTGGTAGTCTTCGCTTGCCCCGAAGGTGCCGAATCTCTGAGACTCGGGTCCGAGGATCGGATTATCAATGAGTGTCTTGATCGGAGTCAGTATCGTGACACCTTCGAAGTCGAGGTGATGCACGCGGCAACGCCATACGATGTTCGCCGTGCCTTGTTAGGCGGACGCTACCGCATCGTCCAATTCTCGGGACACGCCACGGGCGGGCGGCTTGTCCTAGAAGACGCACGCGGTCAACCGCAAGTCATCCCGCAGGAGGCCCTTGCGGACTTGCTTGCTACGTACAGCCCGCCGATTGAGTGCGTACTTCTGAATGCGTGCTACACAGACATCCAAGGGCAGCTCGTGTGGGCACGGGTACCGTACACAATCGCCATCAGAGGAGGCATCTCGGACGCGGCCGCGATTGAGTTTACACGCGGCTTCTACGATGCAATCGGTGCGGGAAAGGACTACCGATTCGCATTCCAAGAAGGGACGCGTGCTGTCAACCTGGCTGGACTTGACGAAGGCTTTGAGGCAGTGCTGTTCACCGAAAGGAAAGATGAGGAGCAAGCTGAGATTAGAATCGTCTCACAGCAACAGGTCGTGTTCGACGAAGAAGAGGAGGAAGGAGGCTTTCTCGACTACATCTTGGATGGAATCGACGGTATGGAGTCGGTCTCGGAGATTGCCAGCAGGGTAACCGATCTAACCAATGAGCTCGCGCACGCGATCACAGAAGACGGGATAGAACTGGAGAGAGTGAGCAATGCCACGGATCGGGCAAGCATGCGAGAGTGCAGACGCATAATCAATCGCTCGGCTGAGACAATGGAAGGTTATGCACGACAACTCGGCGCAGAAGCACCACCGTTTCGAGATGCGTACACGACAGCGATCGACTCCTACGGCAAAGCGATAACCTTGCTCACCACTGACTTTGAGTCCGACAACACTGAGCAAGTCGAAGAAGCACTGACTACCGTGAAGAGCCTGGAAGAGTCGGTTCGCTGCGCAAGAGATGCACAGGCTGAATTGAGGGCGACGATTGCTGCACTCCCGAGAATGACACAGAAACTGAATCGCGCGAAGCGATCTTGCCTCGCGGCGCTCGACAGCTGGGTTCGCGAGATGGATGCTGGTCTAACGCTTACCCTACAAGTCGAAGCCTTGATGGAGGACCTATTGGGCCAGTAGATGAGTCGCGCAAGTTCAGCGAGGCGTGCTTGTCCAGAAGACTTCGGTACGGGTGGACATTGTTCGGACATTCACAACCTCGGCGGCAGCAGTCTGGCGGCCGAGGATCCTAAGCCCAACCAGGAGGCAGTGTATCGAAGATGGAAAACCGATCCTTGCCTGCTCTCTACGTACTCTTCGCTTCACTCGTCGTGGGAGTCATAGTATGCATTTGGGTCATCGCTCGGGGCAACACGAGTGCCACAGAGGGCCTCCTGCTGAGCGTAGTGCTGACGATCTTGTCCGCAATCGCATCGTGGATGCTTTCCTACTATTATGCCTCTTACTCATCCAGCAAGAATCTCAAGGTGTTTGCCCTCAAAGCCGCCGAGAAGGTAACTAACCTCTCCAACGAGCTTGATCGCCTGTCAGTCTTCCTACAGGCCGAGCTCGAAGCCGACGAGTACGAAACGCCATCCCAGGCCCTGCTGGCCAGAGACCTGAGAATAGAAGGGGCCATTCACGTGGTCAACACTCTTAAGTCCGTCAACGACGGATCGCTGAGCGATTGGCAAGGCGTGATCGGCGATGAGATCTCGGCACAGCGAGAAAGGCAGCAAGAGTACAAAGAGGAAGTGAGTGAACTGCTTGAGAGGTTCGAGTCCCTGTATGCCGCGACTCCCCTAGCCGCTGCAATGGACCAGGGTGAAAGCGCCATAGCACTCGGCAAGGAGGTGCAGGCGCTCAGAGCCGACCTGCGGACGCTTGCTTCCCAAGTGAGCGGTCTACCAGTACGGCGTACCAAGCCCATGCCTTCCATGGAGCGCGTCGACACATTCTGTCCGAATTGCTCTGCTCCCATCCATTACCGGCAAAGAGCCAAGAAGGACGGCTACAAGTCCATCCTGTGTAGGCAATGCGGCGCAAAATACGTATCCACGTACGAGAACGGGCAAGTCGTGCTCCAACCCCGTACGCCGGTAGAGGAGAACATCGAATGTCCGTCGTGCGCTGAGCCCGCGCTGGTGCCTCTCGATCCGATGCCCGGTAGCGCCATCGAGTTGCACTGTGACTCCTGTGGCACGTACCTCCGGGTGTTCAGAACCCCCAGCGGGATAGGGGTCCGGGTCATTCGCGCCGCCCCGACGCCCGAGCCCGTCCCTGACGAGGACATCCTAAAGCGCGTTGAAGAGGCAATGCCCGCGCAGCCATGGCCGAAAGGCACAACGAAGCAGGTCGCAGCTCAGCTGGAACTGTCTACTCGGGTCACTTCCAGGGCAGTAGACGAACTCATTCGACGCGGGGTATTCAAACCACAGATCGATGGTCAGTTGTACGAGACGGATGAGCTTCCCGAGCAATGAGCTGACCCTTCAATAGGCCAGCATCTCGGTGCCGCGAGGGCGTTGACGGGGTGGCGTCGAGCAGCAATGTCGGCGTCACTTGGGCTGGTGCCAGGGCGTCGCATCTCTGACCAGTCAGCGCTCTGACTTCACTCCCTTGCCCGGGGCCACAAGAGCTGTGGAAGACGCGCAATGCCGAAGGCACCCGATTTCACACAAACAACCAAAGACACACTGGCAAAGCGCGCATGGCAGACCTGCTCAAACCCGGACTGTAGGCGGTCCACCAGCGGCCCACACTCCCAGGACGACAAGGCCACGAACCTGGGTGAAGCGGCGCACATCAGAGCTGCGAGGGAAGGCCAGGCCAGATATGACGCGAGCGTGACGGATGGGGGGCGAGGAGGCATTTCGCAAGAGAGAACAAAGATATGGATTGTCGAATCGCTAGTCCATGATCAGTAGGATCTCCTTGGCCTGTCAACGAATCTCGAGTTGCTCGACAACCGGGGTTGAGGTGCAATAGCACGACCCCTGAGCTTGTTTGTGTAGGTAGGTTCTCCGGAAGTCCATGTGACAAGCATGTTTTGCTGACCGTGTCCCGTGATTCCTAAGGATTGAGAGTCAGTGTTAGACCTCGACAAGCACGAGCTCGATCTTCCCTGCCCACGCTGTGGCTTCTACAATCCAGTGACCTTGAAGGCAGTGCGCCTGCGTGACGCGGTCATCTGCCGAGGGTGCAAGGCTACAATCAGGTTCGAGGACCACATGAACGAGACTCGAAAAGCAGTGAAAACCATCAATCGTGCAGTTCGTGAACTAGAAGACCAGATTGGCGACATGGGGATAGTCACTATCCGGCTCTAAGGAGGACTGGATGGATCCTGAGTTTCTCCAGAACTTGCGGTACAAGCTGCAGAGGCGTGTTCGCAGGATCAACTCTGTGGAACCGCAGATGTTCATACCTGCGTTGCGTCAGTTCTGGCGGTTCTTCGACAGCAGCGCCGTATACTCAGGAATAGTTGAACTCCTCATAGCTGGTTTCCCTGAGCTCCCCGACGACGCCAAACGGATCATCGCCGGGCAAGGCCGAGTAGGTGAAACTGAGGAAGAGGCCGCGGCAATTGGATACGCCGTGCTTCGACATGTTTCCGAGTTCAATGGGATGGGCGGTGTATATGCTATCGCCCGTAGCTTCGGCCCAGCATCGAAGTCCTATGAAGCGGTGGAAACCTTACGCGAAGTATTCGTGGAACCCTTCTACGAGTATGTAGACGAGCAGCTTGATGACCAACGCGCAATGCTGGCTCTGCTACTTCGGTACAAACATCGCAGCGAATGGTTCCATCGTGACGCTTTGGCCGCGATGGTTGAGACAGAACCGCAAAGAGGAGAGAAGCAGCTCGCGATCGACCTCTACTCGTATCTGTATGATCAAGGGATTGACTTCACCATTGAACCCTCCTCGATCACAGGCGAAGTGGACCTAATCGCTGCGCAAGGCTCCCAAGACCCCCTTCTTGCTGATGCCAAGATCTTTGATGGGGACAAGCGCGGCAAGGCCTACATCCGAAAGGCTTTCAATGCCATCTACACCTACACGCAGCAATACAACGAACCCTTCGGCTATCTAGTGATCTTCAAGACAACTGACCGAGACCTACATTTCGCGCTCTCAGACGTATCGGGCAAGACACCCGTTGTGGTGTACAACCACAAGACGGTTTTCATGGTCACAATTGATATCTTCCCCCACCCCAAACCGGTCTCCCAACGCGATCCCCTCAAGGCCATCGAAATCACAGAGGAAGACCTCATAGAGACGATTGAGGATACGAACTCTGCACCAGTGTAGCACAGAGGATCCAGACCTCTGGCTATGGCGGTGGCCGACACTCGACGGGAGTAAGGAGGTTGCACAACCAGCGAATCCAACCGACGGCACTATGCTGGTAGATTGTAGGACGGATAGCGCGACGCACCGGGTGGCTAATGCACAGGACAGCAGCCTCCCGACACCTCGCAGCCAGCAGTGCATAGTGACGGGGAGGCAAGGAACATGACCCTCATACTAACCCACATCAGCAAGCACGGGATTGTCCACGCGAGCGACTCCAACCTCACTGCGAACGACAACACCCCAGCTGGCGCAGGCAAAAAGACCTTCGAGCTCAAGCTGCTCAATGCTGGTCTTACCACTGCAGGATCCTATGCGGTCGGTGGCGTTGGCATGGATCTGTGGATGGACACGTTCATCGAGGACCAGACCGACGAAGGTGTTTCGTCTCTGTCTGACTTCGCACATGACCTTGCTGACGCCCTCCAGGCGCAGATGCTGCCCGAAGAGAAAGCCTGCGGTAGCATGGTGCATATTGCCGGGTACGTCGAAACGCGAACTGAGTCTCACCCCGAGTTCTGGTTCGTCAGGAACGTAACTGGCGTAGATGAATCTACCGGAGAGTACACAGGAACATCGCCCGACTTCCGCGTCACTGAGGACTTCTGGACGCGCGATTGCCCGAATAACAAGCTCATGGAGCGGTTTCAAGTAGGGGTTTCGAGGTTCTACGTCAATGGATTCGCATCAGGGCGGATAGGCTTCTTCAACCTTCAACAGACTATGGATTTGTTCCTGAGCGGAATCTGGAACATGCCACAATGGAGATTCAGGCCACCCAATTCTATAGAGGAAGCCAAGCTACTTGTGGAGCTGAACATCCAAGTCATTGGCACGCTCTTCAAACTGAGTGACTACCCGGCACCGTTCATTGGCGGTGACCCCCAGACCTATCCGATTCCCGCACCAGCGAACACAGCAACGAAAAGCCCCTCTCCGCAGCAATTAGATTAGCCGACTGCAGGCGCCGGACTCCGGGGCCGACTCTGCCTCTCCGGTCGCGGGAGCGAGATCCCTGAGCACCATCCTGAACGCTCGCGGGGGGACAATGTCATCGGCGACGTGGATCGCCAGCCCACGTTGCCCCGAGGTCTACAATCTTGACTTGGAGCACTCACGGGGGTTAAATCGCTCTGAGGTAGAGCGTTTCTGTATCCGCTCCTCACAGCATCCTGTCGGATCTGATCCCATGATCCTGGAGACATACCCTTGGCCAAGGTGAAGATCGGCGGTATCCTCCAGCACACAAACCTGGCTCTCGTCGGAATGATGGGCGTCCCCGATCGCCCGGGAATCGCCGCGGCAGTATTCAGGACCCTGGGCCAGAGGGGCATCAACGTCCTCGCCATCGCTCAGGCCATCGACCTCGACCACAACACCCACATCGTCTTCTGTGTGGCCAGCAAGGACGTGCATACGGCCCTGGGCCTGCTTGAGCCCGTCAGGGAGAGGTTCGGCGGGCGCAAGATGACGCACCAGCCTGGGGTGGCCATCGTCTCCGTCTTTGGACCAGATTTCAGGGAGACGCCCGGCGTCGCCGGCATCATGTATACCGCCATAGCCGGCATCGGCATCAACATCCTGGCTATCAGCACTTCCATGTCCAGCGTGAGCTGCGTCATAGACCAGTCGCGCCTGGACGATGCCATCGCGGCTCTGAAGGACACGTTCGAGTTGCCGTAAGACGTAGCGGCCCCGATCGTCCCTCGTCCCGCCTCTCTGCCGCAGAGACCACAGAGACTCTGAGGAGAAGACATGCCTACACAAATCCCCAGCGATAGCTTCACGACTGAACTCTTTGACCTGCTCGACGAGACGTTCGAGCACGTCCATGGCATCTATCTCGATCGGGGTACATCGCTCTTCGAGACTCTGGAAACTATCTCTGCCGAGGAGGCCTCTCGCCCGGTATCAGCGGAATGCGCCTGCATTGCTGCCCAGGTGAACCACGTATGCTTCTACCTCCGAGTGCTCGAACGCGGCATACAGAGGAGACCCAGTGGTAAGGTGGACTGGCAGGAGAGCTGGCAACTCGAGAAGGTGACGCCAGAGGAATGGGAAGCTCTCAAGCAACAACTGAGAGAGGCCTACGAGAGTGTATTGACGCTCATGAAGAGCCTGGACCGTTGGGAGGGCGAGGATGATATCGGCTGTTCACTCGCCATTCTGGCGCACACGGCGTATCACCTCGGTGAGATACGACGGTCGCTATGTGT
>CAYSSR010000023.1:7152-10135 GCA_964433755.1 uncultured Anaerolineales bacterium | reverse complement strand
AGTTCTTGAGGTTCATCTTTCCCTATCCTTTCCTCTTCTATTCTACACCTTTGAGACGCCTTTGGGCCTCCTGAGGTTCCCTGGGGAAAGGATCGGGGCCGACGCTGGCTCTCCGGGCGCTCGACGAAAGAGCGGCACGCCTGGATCGACGTGCCGCTCAGAGAAGACAGCAAGTAGTCTCCCTTGTGATCGCATCTAAAGGAGTGTGTCTATCTCCGCCATGGCATCTCTGATCAGCTCCCGCAGCGGCTCGAAGAGCGAGTCCTCCGCTTCCTCGACGCCACTCCAACCGTAGGCCATCTGCATCCCTTCGAGGCCATCATCGCTCTGGGACACCGCCTCGTAGCCTGCAATGACGGCCGCCTGCACGTCCTCGGGCACGCCGGGGGCGAAGCTCAAAGACAAGGAGGGGAGTAGGGGGGATTCGGCGATAGCCACCACCTTGTCCAGAACGTCCGGGTAATTGTCCGTCAACCTGTCGCGGGCGCCCACGTAGACCGCCCCCACCTCACAGTCGCCCTCGTAGACGGCCCGTACTACCGAGTCGGTAGTTCCCGCCTCGGTCTCTGCGGCCAGGTCTGTCTGTGGGTTGATGCCCTCGGCCAGGAGCATCAGTCTGGGCACCTTGTACCCCGCCAGCGAGTTGGGATTGGTCCAGCAGACGCTCCTGCCGGCCACGTCCGCCAGGCTAGCGATGCCGGTGCTGGCCCCGGTGATGATCTCGGCGATGTACCCCACGTCGCCGCTATACTGGTTGCCCACCAGGGCCACCTCGTAGTCGTACCGCTCGTGGGCCACCAGGTACCCCTGGGGGAAGACAATGATGGCATGGGGCGTGTCTCCGGAGGCCAGCGAATCCAACAGATCGGCATCGCTGGAAAAAGCCGGGCTCTCGACGACGTAGCCCGTCTCCTCCGCCACCAGGGACGACACCGTAGGGTGAAACACGAACCCCAGCGTATCCACACCGGAGATGATGAGCGGGTTTTCCTCGGTGCCCAGCGGCGGCCCTTCCGGTGTGGGCGTGGGCTCCGGGGTGGGGGTCTCCGGCACGGGCGTAGGCGTCGGCGGCACCGGGGTAGCCGTAGGCTCAACGGCCTCCGGTGCCTCGGTAGGCGGGTGCTCTGCGGGCTCTGGCGCGGGGGTCTCCGCGCCGCCTCCGCAGGCCGAGAGCAGCAGAGCTGCCACCACGAGCATGGAGATCAACACTGACCACTTGGATAGCTTCATCTTTTCACTCCTTTCGTTCTTGCTCCGCTTGAGGACGAAAAGGGGGGACGTCGCAGTCGTGAATGCGGCGCCTGGTGATGACGTCGATTGTACTACGTCTGCCACCACCACGACAAGGGTCGGGTAATGCCCCGATGGTGTCCGAACGCGGAGCTACCATCGCACGCGTCGTGAGCTTGCCCAGGCGCAAGCCTCAGGGTACACCGATGGCCGGCAGCATGCTGGATGTAACACGCGGGGCAGCAAGTGAGGAAGAATCGGTCGTGAGGAGCAGGGCGAGTGGTGGTTCGCCACAGGTGCCCTGGCTGGTATGAACGGCGCGGGGTCGGAGGCAGTGGGTTGGGTCAAGATGACCTATGTCTATCTCCCCGTTGGCACGCGTGCGAGGACTCTCGGGCAACAAACAGAATGCACTCCAAGTCGTGCGCGACAACCACTGTCACTGATCGTCTCGCCGTACACGCGCGCCACCTTCCCCTCCTTGTTCAGGCCCTCGATGTACGAAGCCAGGTCGCGCCTGTTCCGCAGCCCTGCAGATGCAGACCGGTGCCGGCGTTGATCTGTCCCGACGACACCCGCGAGTTCTCGTCTGCATCTTTGGCGAAATCGCGCAGAAGGTCAAGATGACCTGAATCCCAGAGCTACCAGTCTTCGTGCCACATGACATGCGACGCCCTGATGAAGTCCCCAAGGTTCTCCTCCGGCTGGCCTCGCAGAGGGTAGACCCCTCCACGACTCGCTCTCGCCCAGGCGGTCCCCAGCTCCGGCTCCAATCGCCTGATGGAAACCGGCTAGCGCCTCCCCATGCCGCTCCGTCCAACGTCAAGTCTCCCCTTGTCCCCCAGTGATCGACGCCCTGTGCGCCCCGGACGCCAGTCCGCATCGGACCCTAACAGGGCCTTGTAGACCTCTTTCACTGGCCTGAACGGCTGCCCCCGCCTGGCTTTGATGCGAATGCGCGTCGGATCCAGCGCGATCGTTGGCTCGGAATCGGCCAACGCCTTCTGATACTGCTCAATCCAACGGTGTCCCTCCTCTGCTTCGGTGACGATCGACGCCCTGTCCACCGGCGGCGGGGTCACATCCAGCTCGCTGAGCGCTTCGCTTGGATCTGTCAGTAATCTGAACACCCGCCCTCGGCTCGCTATCGCCCACCCATTCTCTGGATCGAGCTCGATCGCCAGATCGAAATCGGCCAATGCCTCCTCATGCCGCCCGGTCAGGCGGTATGTCTCCCCGCGTGCTGCGATGATCCAGGCCGCATTTCCTCCTATCGCTAGAGCTGCGTCGAAGTCCCGCAGCGCCTTGTCATACTCCTGCAGTGACCTGAACAGCTTCGCCCGGCACGCCATGACAAATGCGTTCTTCGGATCCAGGTCGATCACTCGATCAAAATCGGCCAATGCCTCCTGGTACTGTTCCATCCGACGGTATGTCTCCCCGCGTGCAGCGATGATCCAGGCCGCATTTCCTTCTATCGCTAGGGCCGCATCAAACTGCCCCAGCGCCTTGTTGTACTCCTGCAGCGACATGAACACCATCCCCCGACCGGCTATCGCCCATGCATTCTCGGGATCCAGTCCGATCGCCCGATCGAGATCGGCTAGCGCTACGCTATACCGCCCGATCGAACGGTATGTCTCACCACGGTCGGTGAGGATCCATCCGACATCCCCCTCTATCGCTAGGGCGGCGTCAAACTCCCTCAGCGCTTTGTCGTACTCTTGCAGCGATCTGAACACCTGCCCCCGGC
>CAYSSR010000023.1:0-7052 GCA_964433755.1 uncultured Anaerolineales bacterium | reverse complement strand
CGAAATCAGCCAACGCTTCCTCATACCGCTGCATTAGACGGTATGTCTCCCCGCGGCCCGCAATAATCCGGTGGCTCTCCGGATCAAGCTCGACCGCCCGGCTGAAATCTGCCAGCGATCTGTCATAGTCCCCCAAGGCCGCGTATGCCCAGGCCCGCCCTGCCACTGCCTGGGTCGAGGTCGGATCGCTCTCCACGGCGCGGGCGAAACCCGCGAGGGAATCTTGGATACGACCAGCCATGCCAAGCGCCACCGCGCGCTGCACAATGGCCGAAACCATGTCGGGGTCTAGCTCAAGGGCTCGATCATAACTCTGCAGCGCCTCCTCGTATCGGCCAATTGCCACACAAGTGCTGGCACGGCCAACTAACGCCCATGTGAGTTGGGGATCGCACTCCAGCGCCCGATCGAAGTCAGCTAGCGCGTCCTCCGGGCGCCCCATCGCGGCGTAGACATGCCCGCGACTTGCAAGAGTCCACCCATCGTCCGCCTCCAACTGCAAGCTGCGATCGAAATCCGCCAAAGCGCCTTCGTGGTGCTGCGCTAGCCGGTGCGATTCGCCTCGCCGACTGAGAATGCGCGGCAGCCACTTCTCGTCAGTTTCGCCGCTTTCCAGGATTGCCGTATGCATCTCCGTAACTGCCTCGTGATCATCGCCTTGGTATCCTTTGAGCCCGGCGACTAGAAGCTCACCCCATCGCTGGACGTGCGGCGCTCCGGCGTCCCTTCCCGCCTGTAGAAGGCCTTCTGCCCAGCGGAGAGCGAAGCTGCGGCTCGCCTCAAGCGCGCGTAGGAAGCCGTTGAGGCCCAAGCTGAGGTTCGTCTGAGGGGCCTGGCACATGCGGTGATACATCGCCTCGAGTGCGTACCTCTCCCAGGTTTCACCCTTCTGGGTCATCTCTTCATCGACGTCTAGGTCGTCTCGCAAGCGCTCATGGTACTCGGCGAGTCGCTGGTGCAGATCGGACCACCCCTTCGGGGACTCGCGCCGTTTGTAGCGGAGCATCTGGCCCCGCACGAGCTGATGATACTCCCACCCTTCTCCACGCCTGTGTACGAAAGGCATCCGCTTAAGCCAATGAAACAGGCTTTCCGCTCCGTCATCTCCAATAATCTGAGCCATCACGTCGCGATTCAAGTAGCGTGGCAGACAGCCGTCGAGTGCCGCGCGCCGCTGGTCCGCCGTGTCTATCCACTTAAGGAACCGCTCCACTGCCCGTGCACTCGGGTCCCCCACGCTGGCAGCATCCGCCGGGCTCTCGGCGGCTAGCGTCGCCACTAACAACGGCAACCCGCCTGAGACGCTCAATATGGCCTCGACGACTTGCTCCTCTGTGATATCCTTCTGCGCCAGGTACCCGCGCGCCTCATCCTCGGTGAAAGGCTCCAATGGCAGGTGCGCAACCACGCTGAGGTAGGGAGCCCAGAAGTTCGCGTCGAGCTTGTCGCGCCCCCCGATGACCACCAACAGCGCTCCAGGCACATCGCCGTGCCCGCCATCGAGCGCTGTTCTCAACCAGGGGTCCAGGAGCACGCCCGTCCGCTCATATGTATCAAGGAATAGCACTAGTGTACTGTCGTCTGCGATGTGCCGCAGGTCCGCAAAGAATAGCCGGCTGAGAACCTCGACGGGCCTCAGAACAAGACGCACGTCAGCCTTGTCGCTCACCTTGCCACGGACGTAGGACTCCCACTGGGTCACTTGCTCGGCAAACGACTTCTCGTCAACGAATTCGAAGGCGAGGCCGAAGCCGGGAATGCGCCGCGCAGCACGAACAGAACCCTCTGCCATCACCCGAATCATATCGGCGCGCATCCCACTGGGAGAATCGGGGGCCACTTGGAGCTCATGCCATCGTTCCTCGTATGTGGCGTACCGTTCCCTGAAGGAGCTGAGGCCATGTCCCTGTAGGGCAAGCTGGTTCGCGATGCAGCCCATCACCATGGGCACGTCCCGCTCGCATTCGTCCGTCCATGCGGTAGCACAACCAGACTGCTCGGCCATCCTTCTAAGTCGCTGCAAGAGCCAAGTCTTGCCCACCCCACCCTGCCCGGTGACGCTGAATACGAACCGTCGGTGCGGATCCGCCACTTCGTACTCAAGATTGTCGCGGAAAATGCCCATGTGCTCGACGCGGCCTACGGAGTCCTGCTGCTGGCGGCTCCTCAGTATGTCCTGCCACGTGGGCGTGTTCCCTTGTGCTACCATTGCTTCCACCTCACTCCTCGCGAATCGTAGGGACAACCAGGTCCCCCACCTAGGAGAGCCCTCGCGCCAACACGCGAGGCGAGCTTTGGTGAACAAGTACTGGACCTAGCATGCCCCTCCTACACCGCGCTTCCATATTGTAGCACGTCCTCTCCACTTGGTCAAGCATAGCATCACAAGGTAGTCGGAAGTCCCGACTCACGATATGTGGAGGCGCAGCAGTTCAAGCGCAGCCCTCAACGCACTCTAGCGGCACCCACCCTATCTGGCCGCTCTCGTTCGTGACCCAACCCCACGCGCTTTCTCGAACTCCACGGTGACCCTCTCCCCCTCGCCCACGCTCAACTCCGTCGCCGTGTAGTCCCGCAGGAGGACACACCGTTCGCCGTCCTTCTTCACCCAGTTCTCTGGCACCCAGCTACTCTCGCCTCCCTCCGTGGTGCACCAGATGCACTATCGCCAGTTTGTCTTCCTGTGTTCAAAGCTGTCGCAGTCACGCCGGAGTCCAGATATCTCCGGGCCTTCTCGGCGTGGTCCACCGCACCTCTGTGGATCGAGCTTTTCGGCGTGTGTTGCCTGTCGTCATCCCAACCATCACGTGATGCAGATACCTATCTGCACAGGCTCTCGCATGGTCGGCCGTCGTGGTCCCCGTCCAGGCGTGAGGGGTCACCAGGACACGCGTACCAATACGACATGACCTCGGCGCAAGATGAGAAGTCGTCACAGTTGTACAGGTTTCCGTTGCAGTTCCAGGCCCTTCCCGCGGTAGGCGTAGGCGGCGGTACAGGAGTGGAAGTGGGGGCAGGGAGCGTCGCGGTTGCAGGCACGAGCGTGGGCGTCACGGTCGGCGCCAAAGTCGGCGTTGGAGGCAAGGGCGTCGGCTCAGCCCATACTCCTATCCCCGCTGCTTGCGCCTGACTTTGCAGCTCACCGAATAGACCATCGTAACCCACGTCAGGTGGGTAGCTGACGGCTCTGGCATACCCCAGCTCTACCAGGCGACCATTGACAAAGATGTCACCGACGTACACGTAGCGCAGCAGGCGACCATACTCGTCCGTGTCTGAGACATCCTTCTCCAACTGCACTACCTGCCCGTCGACCAGCAGCCGATTGGCCTCCTTGGCCTCTGAACCTCCTGGCTGTTGAGGCTCAGGTGCGTCTATGCCGATATACCGCAGGCGGTATGTTTCACCGGCTACTTCGACGTCTATCGTGTCACCGTCAATGATCTCGACAACCTTGGCTTCAGTCCTAGATGCCTCGGGGCCCGAAGTCGACGACACCATGGTGGGGGTCAGAGTAGGTGGAGCTGGGGTCGCCACGGGGAGCGCTGGCGTGTTCTGTGCCTCCACCGTCTCCGCTGGCGGGGGTGAAGGCGTTGGCTCCGCCTCCCCACCACGACCCATCATCACGGAGAAGCAGCTGCAAAGCAGGCAGCTCCATGCGCACGCCGCAGCAACGGCCAAGATGAGGATGAACGCCCGGTTGTTTCTCATCATGCCTCCTCCCTTGCACAGGGGATCAGCAAGTGTCACGATCAATCGCGCCCAACCGCAGCCACACGCACACAGGCCCGCCCTCAAACGCAAGGCGAGCCTTGGTGGCGAAGCATACGTCCTGGGATGCTCCCCTTGGACCTTGCTACACACTGTAGCACGATCCTGCCTCCATGTCAAGAACCACACTACGCCATGGCCCTTTCATCCTGATTCGCGATACGTGGGCCCACAAACGTCCAGACCAGTGCCCTAGTACACCGCAACGGCACCAGCCGCCACCGCCGCCCTCGCGCGTCGCCTGGCCCCAACCACTCCCCATTTGACAAATCTGTTCACTGCATGTATAGTGTTTACCCTAGGGTAAACACCACCAATTTACCGAACAGCACCGACCGGCGACAACTCAGGAGCGACAGCCATGTCTTCGCAGAAAGAACCTGACATCCAGCAGCGGGTCTTCGAGAACATCGCCGCCTTGCTGGGGATCCCAGATGCCTCGTTCCAGCCAGCCGCAATCCCGCCAGCCACGCTGGATTTCCGGGGCATACTCTCCCTGCGCGGAAACCAGATTCCCGTAGCTGGAGAGGTCAAGCCCGTTGGTGAACCGTGGAGCATCCGCAGCGCCATCCACCGGCTCAGTGAACACCGCGACCAGCACCCAGAATACCTGCCTTTGCTCCTCTCGGAGTCCATAGGTCCCAAGGGGAGAGCTCTCTGCAAGCAGTATCGGATCGCATACATCGACCTTTCCGGCAACTGCTACCTGGAGTGGGGCGACATCTACATCGACAAGGCCCGCGACGACGCTCGCTCGCGCCCGACCAAACGGGCAAAATCTCTGTTCTCAGACAGAGCGTCGCTGGTGATCAGGGCAGCCCTCAAGAACGTGGGCCAACCACAGCAGGTGCGTGCACTATCCAGACAGCTCGATGTGAGCCCCGCCTGGGTCTCGCAGATCCTCAGACGGCTGATCTCCGCTGGTTACGCGACAAGAGTCGGGGGTGGAGCGCTCATCTCCAGACCTCTGGACCTGCTTGACGACTGGGCAGCATCCTACGACTTCAGGAGGCGCAATGAACTCCGGTCCTTCTTCTGTGAAGCAGTCAGCCCGGACCAAGTGATCGCTCGCCTGGCCCTGGTGTCCACGGACGCCGTGGGCAGGTATGCCCTCACCTTACACGCCGGTGCATCGCTGGTGGCTCCGTTTGCCAAGTACCACGAAACACACATCTACGTGGACCCGTCTCTCCTCCAAGAAGAGACCGAGCGAGCGTGGAAGGAAGCGCTCGACCTGCAGCCTGTGGAAACGGGCGGGAACGTCTACCTGACCTGGCCGTACTACAAGGAGGGGGCGTTCTACGGCAGCAGGAAGATCGATGGTGTCTGGGTGGCGTCAGACGTTCAGTTGTACGTAGACCTGTACAACTACCCGGTACGGGGACGGGAGCAAGCGGAGTACTTGAAACAGCAGAGGCTGGCTCACCTTGAGACCCAGGAGCGGATCTGATGCCAGCCATTGTAGACGCTGATCCTCAACTGCTGGCCACGCTTGGTGCTTTGGGAGACTACCTGGAAGACCTGGTATTGGTGGGTGGCTGGGTGCCCCACCTCTATCGCAAGATGTGGCCTTCAGAGAGTCCAGTGGAAGCCAGGCGTACCTTCGATCTGGATGCAGCCGTCGGAGGTTCGTTGCCCACGCGCCACGGTCCACGCCTGGACGTCCTGCTGACTGACCGAGGCTACATACGAACACTCGGAGGGGTCAGCGGGCCTGCCGTGCAGAGCTATGACAGCCCAGTGAACAGTGGCCTTCTTCCCATCGAGTTTCTGACGCCGCTCACCGGATCTCACGAAGAGACCACGGTGGAGATCCAGAAAGGAGTCACTGCTCAGGCTCTCCGTTACCTGAATATCCTGCTAGAGAACACGATGGAAGTCCGCCTGAGCGGCGAAGCGGTCGAAGCCTCCACCGGCGAGTTGACAGTCCGCATTCCGATCCCCGGCGCGTACGTCTTCCACAGGGGACTGATCGCTCCGAGAGGCGGCAGCCGGCGGCGAGGAAAGGACCTGTACTACATCTTCGAAACCTGGGCCAGCCTGCCGGATCAGAAGGACCGGATTGTGGAGGAGATAGTGGAGATTCGCACCCGCTACCCTTCAGGCTGGTATAGGCGGTTTCGGGCCAACCTCAAATCGCTCTTCTCCCACACTGGTGCGAGAGGAGTACTGCTGGTCTTCGAGCAGTACGTGGCGGAAGAACCTGTGGAAACAGCGCACCAGCGTATCTACCAAGCATTTCGTGCGCTTCTTGACTCCTTGCCCGAACAGTAGACCACACGCATCCACTCATCCGTAGCTCGCGGAGCGCACCAGAGTTGGGCGCCTCTCACCCACTACGCTTCGAAACACTCCAGCGGTACCCACCCGCTCCGGCCGCTCTCGTTCGTGACCCAACCCCACTCAACCTCAGTGAACTCCACCGTGACCGTCTCGCCCTCCTCCACGTTCAGCTCCGTCGCGGTGTAGTCGCGCAGGAGAACACACTCTTCGCCGTCTTTCTCCACCCAGTTCTCCGGCACCCAGCGGCTCTCGCCTCCTTCCGTGGTGCACCAGATCCACCCCGGCCACTCACACTCTCGGGGCTCCCAACTCAGCCGCTCGCCCTTCTCCAGCACCAGCGGCTCCGTATAGGGAGAGTTGTACGACTCGACCACCCGATACTTCTTGGGCATGGCAGACCTTCCTATCCTCAGTCCTTTGCCTCGCCATCCTCGCGACCCTGGGGCAGCTCCCCCGCCGTCCCTCTGGACACGCTGATCTGGAGGTTGGTCAGTCGGCGCTCGCCATTCGCAGCCTCGTCACCGTTCGCAGTAGATGCGCTGGTCGGTCCAGCCCTCAATGGTCGGGTCATGCGCGACGAAATCGATCGCCCCCCAACTGTAGGTGATGCCATCCCACACGCAGTTCTGGTCGTCCGCCCAATCGGTAAGCCGGGGCGAGTTGCTCACATTCCTAGCGGCAGCCAATTCGCCGAGGACCTCCAGGCCCTCGACCAGGAAGTTCACCTGTGCGCCGGTGACGGTATTGTCGGCCAGGGTGAAAGTGGCACCTGCCGGAATGTGCCCCCACACCCGACAGGGCCGGCCGAGCACACAGGGTGTCCACCCAGGCGGAGGGGATAGCGACGTGCAGGCACCGCTGGTGCCTACCGCAGTTATTGCCGGGTACTCCGTGCAGCCTGCGCCCCACATGTGGGCGCCGATGTCGATGCCGGCATGGATGCCTCCGCAAGTGGTGTCGGCCTCGTTGATGACCTGGTTGCCGACCACCTGGAAGCC
>CAYSSR010000022.1:0-12358 GCA_964433755.1 uncultured Anaerolineales bacterium | reverse complement strand
TGGGCCATGACGTGGCACCAGTGGCAAGAGGAGTAGCCTACGCTGAGTAGGACCGGCTTGTCCTCGGCCCTGGCCCTTTGGAACGCCTCATCCCCCCAGAGATACCAGTCCACAGGGTTGTGAGCGTGCTGGAGAAGATAGGGACTGGTCTCGTGGATGAGCCGGTTGGCCTGCTTCAACTACTGTCCCCACCAGTTGGGGCCACGAGCCTCACGAACTTCCGCTTACCCACCTGGAGCACCGCTTCATTCTCGACGGTCACGACTTCCTCGATGCTCTCTATCTTCTCACCGTCGAGCCGGACTCCTCCTTGCTGGATGAGCCGTCTCGCTTCACCCTTGCTGCTGGTGAGACCGCTGGCGGCCAGGAGATCGATGATATTGGCGGGACCTTCGACGTCGTAAGAGGGCATGTCGGGCGGCAGGTCACGCTCCTGAAAGACGGTGCGAAAATGCTCTTCCGCTGTCTGGGCGGCCTCGTCTCCATGGAAGATGGACACGATCTCCCGTGCCAGTTCCATCTTCACATCGCGGGGGTGGAGCGACCCGTCCGCCAGGCCCTTCTTGATGGGCGTGATCCGGTCCGGGGTGTAGCGGGTGACGAGCATGAAGTAGTCCAGCATGACGTGGTCCGGAAGACTCATCACCTTGCCGTACATCTCTTCCGGAGGCTCATCGATGCCGATGTAGTTGCCGGTGCTTTTGGACATGCGGAGGTATCCGTCGGTGCCCACCAGTATGGGGAAGGTGAGACAGATCTGGGGCTTCTGCCCGAAGACCTCCTGGAGCTTGCGACCCACCAGAAGATTGAACAGTTGCTCGGTGCCTCCCAATTGCACGTCTGTATGCATCTCTACCGCATCGCGTCCCTGCATCAGGGCGTACAGGAACTCGTGCAGCCAGACGGGATCGCCTGAGGCATGGCGGCGAGCGAAGTTCTCCCGTGCCAGGAACTGCTGAACGGTGAAGTGGGAGGCCATGTCGATGAGGTCCACGAAGGTCAGCTTGCTGAGCCACTCGGAGTTGCGGAGGATGATCGCCTTCTCCGGATCCAGGATCTTGAAGGCCTGATCGACGTACGTTTGCGCCTTCGCTGTGAGCTCCTCGAATGTCTGCTGGCGGCGGGCGGCGTCCTTGTCGCTGGGGTCGCCGACCAGTCCAGTGAAGTCGCCGATGAGGAAGATGGCTTCGTGGCCCAGATCCTGGAACTGCCGGAGCTTGCGCATGGTGATGGTGTGGCCCAGCGTCAGGTCAGGAGACGTGGGGTCGTAGCCGCAATAGACGCGCAGGGGCCTTCCTTCGGCGAGCCGCTCCCGCAGCTCCGCTTCCATGGTCTCCTGCATCTGGGGATCGCCGTATTCGACCCCCTGCATCAAGATCGGCATCTGCTCGTCTACGGGTTTCATCTCTTTCTCCTCACGGTGGTTCCATGGGTGCTTCGTCGGCAACTCAGGCTGGATAAACGCTTAGACCCACGAATCCCGTGGGTCTAGTGGTACGCGGATCGTAGCGATGCGGCGCACAGCCGCAGGCGCGCTACAATCCGCTGCAATAGAGGTAGCGGTGGACGCTCCGCACCAGGGCGGCCGGAGACCGTGAAGGCAAAGCCCCTGGAAGAACCACTGATCTACCTCGCTGTACTGATCTTACTTACATTATACGCGACAAGAATGTATCTAGCAAGATGCCGGCGCCGTGGCGAGGAAGAAGACCTGGGCTTTCCAGACGTGGGTCGTGACGTGTTAGGGGGATAGACGTGGGTGTTACCAACTGCCGTGGCGAACGGACAGGCGCAGAGGAGCAAGCAAGGAGCAACAAGCTGCCCCGCAAGGCGGCGCGCGGCGAAGGCTACTTTTTGATGTGCATGGGCATGATCACGTAGATCAGGCTGTCGTCGCCAACTGGCTTGAGGATGCCGGGCCGCGACGGGTTGGTGGCTTCCAGTGCTACCTGCTCGGTGCCGATGACGTTGAGCATGTCGATCAGGTAGCGGCCGTTGAAGGCTATCTCCATCTGCTCGCCTTCCACGGTGGCGTCGAGCTCACCTACGTTCTGGCCCACCTCGGCCGTGGACTCCACGATCAGGCGGCCTGGAGCCGCCTCGGCTCCAGGAATCACCTCCAACCGGACGATGTTGGCCACGTCTCGGGAGAAGAGGACGGAGATCCTTACTGCGCGCATGAGATCGTGGGTGTTGACCACGACCCTGGTGCCGTAGCTGCTGGGAATGATCTGGTTGTAGTCGGGGAACTTGCCTTCGATCAACTGAGAGACGATCTCTACGTTGCTCACGCGGAACAACACCTGGTTGCGACTGGGCGTGACGATGATCTCGACGGGCTCTTCTTCCTCCACACTGGCACGGGCCAGCTCGCGAAGGGCGCGGGCCGGGATGATCACATCCATCGGCTCCTGCACCGCGTCGCTCAACTCGGCCCTACGCAGCGAGAGGCGGAAACCGTCGGCGGCCACCATGGTCAATTCGGACTCGCGAAACTCGGCGAGTGTGCCGGTGAGCACCACGCGCCCCTCGTCGGCAGGGGCAGCGGCCAGGGTTACCTGCTCTATCATCTGGCGCAGGGTGGAAGTAGGGATGGTCACCTTGTGGTCCGTAACGTCGGAAGGGATGAGAGGGAAATCCTGCGCGTCGATACCGTGGATGTCAGCCTCGAACTGGGCACACTTGAGATGGAGGCTCTTGGTCCGCGTCACCAGTTCCATCTGGATCTGGGCAGGAGGCAGTGTGGTCACGAAATCGGACAGCAGGCGAGCGGGGATGGTGATCTCGCCATCCTCCTCCACCTTGGCCCCGATCCAGCAGGTGATGCTGGTAGACAGGTCAGTCGCTGCCAGCTTCAATCGGCCCTCCTCGGTGGCTAGCAGGATGTTGCTCAACACTGGCAGGACGGCGCGAGTGCTTACTACTCGGCTGACAATGGAGATGCCCTTCGCCAGGTTCTCTTGCAGGCAACTGAGTTTCACAACACTCCTCCTTTTACCATCGCCTCCCCAAGTCTAGTGGGGTCAAGCAAGCCGTCATGCCATATCTAGTGGCGGGTGCACTAAGTATACTGTGCTTCGAGGCGAGTGTCAACCGCCGCAGTAGGGTGTCAACAGGCAACCTCCTGGGTGGTGGACTGCTCATTGCACACCATGTTCGGCCCGCCCGTTTCAGCCGCAGTGGTGCAGATTCGGGCAACCTCCGATATGCCCGGACTCCCCGGGAGTCCGTAGGACGCACCGCAGGCACACTGCTTGACAGGGAAGATGAATTCCCTTATACTATATATGCTAGTAGCATATAGCTCAGGCTTTGACAGTTGAGAGGGACGGTGGCGCGGTATGCCCGGGGGTAGGAGACGCAGAAGGGGGAGCCGGGGAGGAGGCACGTTGGCCCGGCGCACCAAGAGCTTCGTGCAGTCCTCCCTGCTCTTGCTGCTCCAGAGAGGGGAAAGCCACGGCTACGCGCTGATGGAGGGCTTGAAGCAGTTGGGACTGGCGGACGATTCGCTCAACCCCAGCGTGGTCTACCGCGGTCTACGAGAGATGGAAGAGTGGGGCTGGGTGACCTCGCGGTGGGACACGCAGGAGTCGGGACCCTCACGCCGCGTGTACCGCATCACTCCGCAGGGGGAGGAGTATCTTGAGAGCTGGGCCGGGGAGTTGGATGAGATGAGGAGCACCCTGGACCGGTTCCTCGAGGTATATCACAAAGGAAGTGGTCGGAGAGGAAGAACCTGATGAGTGTGCTGGAAGACCTGTTGGCTTCTTTGAGAAGGGACGCAGGGGTGCGCGAGGTGCGCACCTGCGTCCACTGGACGGCGGTGGTGAGCAGCCAGCAATGCGGCCTGGCCTCGTCGATCCGCAGCGAGCAGCATGGCCACGGACACCAGTCGGTACGTGGTGTGGGTACTCTGCACGAGCGCTCTGCTCTGGAGTTGGCCCAGTATGCCACGTCGGATATGTTGCTGGAAGCCAGTATCGGCATGGCGGCGATCAATTCGCTGATCGACGTGGACGAGGAGCGGTGCGTGGAACTGAATGCTGCGGACTGGCTGGCCGAACGAGGTCAAGGGAAACGGGTTGCCGTCGTCGGCAGCTTCCCCTTCGTATCTAAGTTGCGCGAAGAGGTGGGAGAGCTCTGGGTATTGGAGCGGCATCCCAGCGAGGGCGAACTGCTGGCGGAGGAGGCGAGCAGTATCATTCCCCAAGCCGATGTGGTCGCCATAACCGGCACAGCACTGATCAACCATACGCTGGATGATCTGCTGGCCCTGTGCCGGCCTGAGAACTCAGTCATGGTGCTGGGTCCCAGCACTCCTCTCTCCCCCGTACTCTTCGACTATGGCGTGGACGTCGTTTCGGGCACCGTGGTGGTGGACACCGATCTCGTATTGACCCTGATCGGCCAGGGTGCAACCTTTCGACAGGTTAAAGGGCCTGGCGTCAGGTTGCTGACCATGGCGTCGTCCAAGCGTTGACGGCTGGCTTAACCTGGGGATAGTAGCCGGATTGCTGAGTGTTGCGAAGACCTACCCCTCATGATGAGGTACTGAAGGAGGTGAGCTAGATGCCGAGAGGCGATGGTACGGGGCCCAGAGGACAGGGGCCTGGTACCGGTCGAGGCGCTGGGCGGGGCGCCGGTCGGGGGCGCATGGGCGGCACGAGCCCGGGCGCTGGCCCGGGCGGTGCGTGTAGGTGCCCGTCGTGCGGACACACCGTTCCCCACCAGATAGCCCAACCGTGTTACCAGATAGCCTGTCCGAAGTGCGGCACCAAGATGGTCAGAGGATAACCTGAGTGGATCACACGCTGGAGAGGATGGGGGTCTACTCCCTCGTCATCAATAGCGGCTTGGTTGTCCTGAAGCTGGGGCTGGCTGCCCTCTCGGGCAGCCTGGCCCTGGCCGCCAGCGCCACTGATTCCGCCGTGGACATCATCGGCTCCGTCGCGGTCCTGGTGGGTTTGGTGATCTCCAAGCGCAGGACGAAGACCTTTCCGTTCGGCCTGTACAAGGTGGAGAACGTGGTCTCCATCGTCATCGCTGTGCTCATCCTCGTGGCGGGCTACGAGATCGCCAAGGAGGCCATCGGGGGAGCAGAGGGGCCGGTCAGTGTCCAGTGGTGGGCGCTGGTGGGTGTTGGCTTGACCGTGGTCGTACCTCTGGTCTGGAGCCGCTACGAACTGAAGGTTGGACGGGCGGCGAACTCACCAAGCTTGATGGCGGAGGCTCGACACTACCAGACGGACGTGCTGTCGTCGCTCATCGTCTTCGTCTCCGTGGCGGCCAGCGCTCTAGGTTTGGCCATCGACCGGTTTGGAGCCTTGCTGATCGTGCCCTTCATCGCCAAGTCCGGCTGGGACCTGCTGTCGGATGGAATGAAGGTGCTGCTGGATGCCTCCCTCGACGCCGAGACCCTGGGAGAGGTGAGAGAGATCCTCGCAGCGTCCCATGGAGTGGCCGAGGTCAAGTCCGTCGTAGGCCGCAACTCGGGGCGGTACCGCTTCCTTCAGGCAGACATCGTGGTTCGCACCAGCGATCTGCAAAAGGCCCACCACTTGAGCGAGCAACTGGAAGAGGCGATAAGGAATGGCGTGGACAACGTAGAGCGAGTGGTGATCCACTACGAGCCTCAGCTCAAGACCAGCCTGATCTACGCTGTGCCCCTGGAGAACCACAGGGGCGCAATCAGCGACCATCTAGGCCAAGCGCCGTATTTCGCCCTGGTGGAGTTGCGCGCTGAGGACGGCGCCCTGCTGCGCGAGGAGATCGTGGCCAATCCGCACCAGGCGCTAGAGAAACAGAAGGGTCTCGAGGTAGCCAGGATGCTGGTCGATCGGGGAGTGGATGTCCTGCTTGTGAGGGAGAACCTCGAGGGCAAGGGCCCGTCCTACCTGTTGGCCGACGCCGGGGTGGAGACGCGGATCACCCAGGCCACCTCGCTCGAAGAGATCCTCCGGGAGTTGGAGCCGGAGGGCGATCAGTCGTCCGGTCCCGGTTGACGCGCACTTGCGCCGGTCGAGTCCCCCGCACGGATGATGTGTTGGCCGAAGCTCACTGGGAGCCGTAGTATGCGTCCCTGTACGCCCAGTAGTGCTGGTAGATGCGGTGGATGAAGGTCTCCGTTTGGTCGTAGTCCACCTCCTCTACGAAGAGATCGATGTCCGTCACCTCCCCGTCGCGGCGCCAGCGAGCTACACTTCCCGGCCCAGCGTTGTAGTGGGCCAGCACGCGGAAGAGCTCTCCGTCCTCGTAGTTCGTGATCCACTCCAGGTACCATCCGGCGAATTCCACCGCCACCACGGGCCGGAAGAGGTCAGTCTGAGAGAACTCTGTGAGGCCCAACTCCTCGGCCACCCAGTCGGCGGTGGACTCGATGAACTGGGTCAACCCTCGCGCCGGGTAGGACGAGGTCGCGGAGGGATCGTACCAGCTCTCTTGCCAGATCAGAGCACAGAACACGAGGGGGTCCAATCCTCTCTTCTCCGCCTGGGGTACGATGAGGTCGGCGAAGTAGACGGGGTAGTGGAGCTTCTGGAGCAGGCGAGGGACGTCGTACAGCGAGTCCTGAGGCGACAGGTTGAGGATACGCTGAGCGCAGGCGATGGACTGGTCGTAGAAACCCTCTCTCTGGAAGAAGAGGGCCAACTGGTAGAGAGCCACTGGATCGTTCTGGAACTGTGTGCGCACCTCCCTGAAACGCGCCTTGGCGCTCTCCCGCTGACCCACGTGTAGCAGCTCCAGCCCTCTCTGGTAAGTTGGGTCGCTGGTGATCCTGGCGCCTAGATCGGAGAGCTGCTCCCCTTCTTGTGGACCGGCCCAACTCACCAGCCACTGCTCCAGATCCAGACGCTGGGCTTCGTCCGCCATGTCGTACAGGTCGAGGGCGTAGATGTTGGAGGGACTCTGTGGCGGAGCGGCGCGCAACAGGTCCGCGGCTCGCAGGCTGTAGTAGGCCCCGGTGTCGTCGATGACCAGCTCGTTGAGATACGCGAAAGCGCCTTCCTGGTCGCCCTGCTCCAGATGGGTCTTTCCCAGCCAGTACAGCGTTCGCGGACGCATCTCGGACTGTGGATAGTCTTCCAGCAGTCTCTCCCACGTCTGGTACGCCTCGTCGTATCGGGCGAGGCGGTAGTAGGCCAGGCCGGCGCGGAACAGCGACGGGGCTGCATACTCGCCTGCGGGAAGCGTCTCCGCCAGGCCGGTGTAGGCAGCGATGGCTTGCTCGAACTCCCCTTCGTCCTCCAGCAGGCTGGCTACCTTCCACTGGGCATCGTCGGCGAGAGGATCCTGAGGCCTGGAGGCGAAGAACTGTGTATAGACGCCCGTGGCCGTTTCGTTGTCGCCGATGAGGACCCAGGACCTGGCGATCTCCCACCAGGCTTCCCCTACTAGCTCGCTGCTGGGGAAGTCGTCGATGATAGTCTGTAGCTCGTCGATGCTCAGGTAATAGGTATAGTATGCCCGGTAGGCCAGGGCGGCATAGTAGTGGGCCTCGGCCGTGTCCTCCACGTTCTCGATGTAGTCGTAGAAGGCCAGCACCGCCGGATCGTAGAGGCCATTGTAGTAGTAGATCAACCCCCGCTGGAAGTCATTGACGCCCGAGACCTCCATAGCGTCCAGCTCCTCCAGGGCCTGATAGGCGCGGTAGGTACGCGGATACGTCTGCGCCAGTTGTGTGAACACCTGCGCCGCCTGGTCCGGATCCTCCCACTCCTGGTAGGTGACCGCCGTCTGGAAGAGGGTCTCGGCACGGGTGCCGTCCTCCTGGGCTAGGTCCAGGAGCTGCCCATAGTAGGCGATGGCCTGCTCATACTCATCCAGGTAGCGCGAGGCCAGGGCCATATTGCGGAGGGCCTGCTGCTCCAGCGTAGCGGGCGGGCCAAGATCCAGCACCTGCGCGAACTCCTCTCTGGCCTCCTCGTATCGCTCCAGCTCCAGCAGCGCGTAGCCCACGTTGAGGTGGACGTAGTCTGAGATGATAGTTCTCTGATCTCCGTATTCCTGGTAGGCCGTGATGGCTTCATCCCACAAAGCCAGATTCTCGTAAGCGGTAGCTAGCCGGAAGGTGGCGAAGGGGTAGCGCTCGTCGTCGGGGTAGCGCTCCCTGAAGGAAGAGAGAGCCTCCATGGCCTTCGTGTAGTCGTGGTCCACCAGGTACACGTCGCCCAGGTAGTAGAGCGCCTCCCGCGCCTCAGGGCTGTCTGGATGGACTGAGATGATACTCTGGAAGGCGGCGATGGCGGCCTCGTAGTCGCCGTTCAGTTGGCGGCGTTGGCCAGCCTCCAGCGCCTGGTCGGCGGGGAGAGCAGGTGTGGGTGTGGTGATGGGAACCGGCGTGGTGGTGGGAGACAGGACCGTGGTCGACGTGGGCAGAGGAGTCAACGTAGGGGTGGGGGTGTCTTCGAGCAGAGAGAAGGGGATGGACTCGCTACATGCCGATAGCACCAGGGACACGCCCAGTGCGAGGGGCAGCAGACGGCTGGCGGTGCGGAAAGAGATGTGACCCATGGCGCTCCCTCCCGGCCCAGGTTTCCCGTCACGGGTGCAGGCATTGTAACACAACTTGGTCCCTTCTCCCACCCGACCAGTGGAGTCAGGGCGCCCTGGCCAATCCGGCGAACCGTGTCAGGTATGGGTGGCTGGTCGCGCTCCGCGCGGCGCCAGGAAAGGAGGTGTGACGCGAGACCGCGTTGGGCAGAAGAGACTTGTGGAGAAAGAATGAGGAAAGTATCGATTATGTGAGCAGGACAGAGCCAGGTGGAGTATGCGCACGCTGCTGTGGTCAGAGGCGACTTGACATCCACGTGATTCTCTTTATAATGGAGAGTACTTTGTGTGGCAAAGTAGTCCGTAAGACAGGGATTGACGGAACAGAGTAGGAGCGACTAGATGACGACTGACATGGATCTGAAGCAACTCGAACGCCGGGCCTGGAGGTCTTCTTTCCAGGATGGTTTGCTGGACATCTACCTGGGTCTGCTGCTCGTCCTGTTGAGCATCCCGGCTCTCTTGCCTGGCATCTTCACGTCGGAACTGCGCGAATACGCAGGCTACGTGGGGTTCGCCCTGGTTGCCTTTCTGGTCTACTGGTGGGCCAAGAGATACCTCAGCGCACCCAGGATGGGCCGCGTCCGCTTCCGACCTGCTCGGAAGGCCAGGCAGACCAGGGCGAAGGTGGTCTATGGCGTGTCTGTTCTCGGTGGGGCGATGCTTCTGCTCCTGGCTCTGGCCTGGCGAAGCGGCGCTTCCGGCGGGGGATTGCCGTGGCTGGGAACGCCTGAGCTATTCGCACTGGGCATTGGGTTCTGGATGATGCTCGTCTTCGGCCTGGGCTCTTATTTCCTCGATTTCCGTCGTGGGTACCTCATCGGCGCGGTCTACGCGCTGGCCTTCGGCGGCACCATCTTGCTGGATGAACCTGTCGTGTTCGCCATCTGCGGGACGATACTGGCGTGCGTGGGGCTGATCGTGTTCATACGGTTCCTGCAAACCTATCCCAAGCCCGTAGAGCTGGAGTCGGGCGCCGGCATGGGGGATGCGAGCGAGTGAGACCGACGCGAGATGAGGAGGTTCATAGTGTCTGAAAAGCTCAGCCTCAAAGAACTGGAGCGCAAGGCCTTCAGGTCCACCTTCCAGGATGGGTTGTGGGACGTCTTCCTGGGCCTCCTGCTCTTGAACATGGGGGGCGGCACCCTGCTGGGCGGTAGTCAGATGTCCCCGCTGTGGAGCATGGTCATTCTGACCGTCATCGTGGGGATAGTCTTTCTGGTTTTCTGGGTCGGGAAGAAGTACGTCACCACCCCCCGGATAGGCTTGGTTAAGTTCGGTCCGCAGCGCAAGAGCAAGCTGAGGAGGGTGCGGGTGGTGCTGTTCCTCTCTGTGCTGATGGGTCTCTTGATGTTCCTCTGGGGACTGGGGGCCTGGAGCGGCAGACTGCCCTATCTGCTGGGCGAACTGCCTATCCCCGCGTACGTGTGGGCGGTGCAGTGCGTGGTCGTGTTTGGTCTAGCGGCCTACTTCATGGACGTGACCCGCTTCTACCTCTATGGCGTGTTATACGCGCTGCCCTTTCCCCTGGGCATACTGCTGGCCCGCAACACCGACCTGACGGGTGCCCTCAGCATGGCTATCACCTTCGGCACCGCCGGCGGCATCCTGCTGCTCGCTGGAGTGGTCCTCTTCGTGCGCTTCCTGCGCCGCTATCCTCTGCCAGCAGGGGGTCCGCCGGGGAGGGGCATGTCAGATGGCGAAGAGTGAAGCAGGCAGCGATGCTCTGCCTACCATCGGTGACATCGACCGCCTGGTCCACGAGCCCGCTCGCCTCATGATTCTGGCTCTGCTCTACGTCGTAGAGAGCGCGGATTTCACTTTCTTGATGAACCAGACCGGGCTGACCTGGGGCAACCTGTCGTCCCACCTCACCAAGCTGGAGGAGGCGGGCTACGTGGAGATCGAGAAGGAGTTCAAGGGCAAGAAGCCCCATACCATGCTTCATCTCACTGAAGAGGGACGGGAGGCCTTCAGAGAGTACCGTCGCAACATGAAGCAGGTCCTGGATGATCTGCCCGATTGACGGGCGATACCCGCAGCGCGAGCCTTCGTGACGAACGTGTAGTGGAGGGAAGTTCATGCCAGAGAGGTGGGAGTATTACACGACCTTCTTGTATGCCGATGCGGAGAGACAACGGGACTTCCTGGAGAGCAGGTGGCCCGGCGAGCAACTGCCTGAGTACGCTCCCCAATCCATGATCCCAGAACTGGACCAACTGGGTGCTGAGGGCTGGGAGCTGGTGCACATGGAACCGGTGGGCGGCGTGGGGAAGAAGGGAGACGTGAGCTTCACCAGGGGCTACGGCACGATGACGGTGTGGAGCAACGCCTACTTCTGTGTGTTCAAGAGGCCGGGCGGGGTCTAGTTTCACTTCGCAGGGTTGGCCTTCTTCCAGCGAGGTGTGTCCGTTTGCTCTCCGGGCTACCGGCGGAAAAGATCCGTGAACAGCTTCCAGTATCGCCGCAGCCACAGCTTGGCGGCGAACTTGAGCATGTATCTCCAGATCTCCCTCTTCCAGGCAATCGACGAGCACAGGCCCCTGAGCATCATCGCAGGATCAGTGTAGAAAGAGGCGAAGGAGCGGTTGTACAGCCCGATGACCTGCTTCCTGGACAGATGCTCCGTGGAGATGATGGGGTAGGCCATGTCGTACAGGGCGTAGTCGTCGGTCTCCAGCCAGCCCTGCTCCTTGGCCTCGTCGTAGGCCTCGGTGCCCGGGAAGGGCGTGTAGATGGTGAACACAGGGAAGTCCACGTCCAGCCACTTGAGGTAGTCTACCTTGCGCAGGATGGAGTTGGCGTCGTCCTGGCGCGTGCCCAGGATCATCATGCCCTGGCAGACGATGCCGTGCTTCCTCAATAGACCGAGGGCCTCCTCTACCTGTTCCCCGGTGAGGTTCTTCCGCAGGCTCTTCAACTCCTCATCGGAGTTGGCCTCGATGCCGATTTGGACCATCAGGTTTCCCGCGCGGCGCATCAAGGGCAGGTACTCCCGGTGTTTGATCAACAGGTCCGCGCGACCCTGGTAGTACCAGTTCAGCTTCAGGTCCCGGCGCAGGATCTCCTCGCAGATGAGACCCATGTGCTCGCCGTCCACGTTGAAGCAGTCGTCCCCGAACCAGATGGACTCTCGGCCATACTTGGTATGAAGCAGCTCCAGTTCCTCGCCCACGATCTCTGGATCCCTGGGCCGCCAGCCCGGTCCCCAGAAGCCCCGCTCGGCGCAGAAAACACAGTTGAAAGGGCAGCCCCTGCTGGCCAGGACGGTGCAGAACTTCTCGAAGATGATGAAGTAGTAAGCCTGCATGGGAAGCAAGTGGTAGGCGGCGAGAGGCAGCGTGTCCACATCGACAGGGTCCGGCATTGGGGTCTGTACGATCTCTCCGTTGCGGCGAAAGGCGATGCCATGCACCTGGGTCAGGTCAGAGCCTGCTTCCAGACCCTCCGTCAGTTCCTGGATGACGCGCTCGCCCTCGCCGCGACCGACGACGTCTATCTCGGGGTGGTTTTTCAGCGTCTCCTCGGTCGTGAAGGTGACGTGCGGGCCGCCCACCACGGTGACGATCTCCGGGTCGATGGCTTTGGCCATCCGCATCACCCGCGCGGCGGTGGGCATGAAGGTGGTCATGGCCGAGGCGCCGACCACGGTCGGGCGCCGTTCTGCGATGGCCCTCTCCAGTTCCTGCCAGGTCAGGAAGGACCCATTGCAGTCCACGATCTCCACAGATACGCCCTGGGTCTCCAGCACGGCGGCCAACTGTGCCAGGCCGATAGGCGGGGCGATGAAGTCGCCCATCATCTCCCA
>CAYSSR010000021.1:0-15173 GCA_964433755.1 uncultured Anaerolineales bacterium | reverse complement strand
GCATGTAGATCACCACGCGATCCCCCTTGGTCACGCCCAGGGAGGTCAGGAAGCCGGCGATTCTCGATACCCGGTCGGTCAGCTCGGCGTAGGTGTAGGTGCGCACCGTGTCGGTGACCGGGCTATCATAGATAAGGGCGGGCTGTGTACCTCGCCCGCCCTCCAAGTGACGATCCAGTGCGTTATAGCAGGTGTTAATCAAGCCACCTAGGAACCATCGTGAGAAGGGTAGATTGGATACGTCGAGCACCTGGTCCCACTTCCGGTACCAGGTGATCCCTCCAGCGGCGCGGCCCCAGAAAGTGTCGGGGCTTGTTAACGATTCCTTGAACGCTTGAGCGTAATCCACAACGTCCTCCGTGCGATAATACCGATCTGTGAGCCCCAGCGCCCGTCGACCAAGAAAACAAAAGAAAGTATACTGCTACAGTTGCCTTCTGTCAACGGCGCGGCCACGAGAGTCTGAAGGAAGGGCGCGCAAGACATCTCTATGGGTCACGCCTTCTTCTGGTTTCGCCGCTGGACCGGCCCTTCGATACGACCTTCGGTCTACTCAGGGTGCGTCCAGCGGCGAATGCGGTGCCCTTGGTGCACACCATCAGACGACATCGTCGGAGACGCGACTTACTCTCTGGGGGTCTTGCACCGGGTGGGAGAAACGCTCCAGCCATTGTTGGCGCCCAAGGGGGATCGACGATGGACGGCAGCAGGCGGGCTGGGCCTGGCGCCCTGCCCTGGCGGAGGGCCGATGACTGTAGCCCGGAGGGTTTGCCGCTAGACCTCTTGTGCCACCGGGATCATGGTGCCCAGGATTCTCTCCAGCGCCATGGTGTGGCTGCACACCCCGCGCCGAGCGAAGAACGAGCAGTCGCAGCTCCACTGCCCGCCCGAGAAAGTAACAACGTGGCTGTCGTTATCGCCCGCGAGACGTACCTTGAACTCTTCGAAGCAGATCCTGTCCGGCTGTTCTGCGTAGCGCCTGGCCTTCTCGATCTTGCTCATCATTCCTGAGTCCACGGTTCTCCTCCGCTAGGTGTTTTTTTCAGGCTTGGCCCGACCCTTCCCATAAAGAACACAGGGGCGCATTGCGCCCCTGTTGCTACCAGATCGAAGAACTGGTGGTGGATATAGTCCGGGTCAAGACATCGCCTCTATTTCGAGCTACCTCTAGTATAACGCAGAGGGACGCGGTTGTCAACCAGAAACAGGCCTGGGTTGGGGAGCTTTGCGTTTGCCCGGGCCGTCTGGTATCATCTGACTAGGCGGCCCAAGGACCGTATCCCAGCGTCTCGACGTGTGTCGATTCATCCCAGGAGTTTCCATGGCGACCCTGTCGTCTGATACCCATCCCGACGCCGAGGAAGTGCAGCTCGAGCTCCTGCGCCGCATGCCTCCCTGGCGCAAGCTGGAGCTCATGGAGGCGATGACGCGCACGGTCTATAGCCTGGTTCTCGCCGGGCTCCGTGAGCGCCATCCTCAAGCCACGAAGGAAGAGCTTCGGTTGAGGATGGCTACGCTGGTGCTGGGACCGGATCTGGCGGCTCGTGCCTACGGCCGAGCGATGGAGCCAGGCGATGGCGACCTGCTGGAGCGCGCACCCGCGGAGGCTGGAAGCGATTGAGCACCAGTTGGCACGCCAGAATACCCTCCACCCGTTTACTCCATTCGTGGGACCCGCGCACGAAGGCCAGGACTAGATCGAATACGAAGGAGGACCAGAGATGACTGGAACATCTCCACTCCCGAAAGCTAGCGAAGGGCACCTGAAACGTGGCGGTAGCCAGGGGTCGAGAGGGCGGCTGGCCGGGGTCTTGGGCGACGACCGCTCCCCCAGCGGATTTCGCACCCTGGGCAGCTTCCTGATGTGGGTCGTTGCCCCGCTGCTGATCGGGATCTGGCTGGCTCAGGCTTTGGTGCCGCAGCCGACAGTGGGCATCGTCCGGCTGACCGGAGACATCTACGCGGCAAGCGTCGACTGGGTGATGCTCCAGGTGCAGGAGGCGCGCGATGACCCCAACATCCAGGCCGTCGTCGTGCAACTGGACTCCTCAGGGGGCGAGGTGGCGGCCAGCCAGGAGCTGTATCTGGAGCTACAGAACCTGCGCCGCCAGATGCCTGTGGTGGGCTCCCTGGAGAGCGTGACGGCCAGCGGCGCCTACTACGCGGCTATGGCCACAGACCCCATCTATGCCAAGCCGTCGTCCACTGTGGGAAACGTCGGTGTGTGGGGCTACGCGCCGATGGACCTGGCGGAGAACGAGATCATCCTGGCCAGCGGCCCCTTCAAGCTCACGGCCAGCAATCGTGACGAGTTCCTGCGCTCCATCGAAGAGATCAAGCTGGAGTTCGTAGAGACCGTGTTCAGCCAGCGAGGAGAGCGGATGAACATCTCCCGCGTGGACCTGTCCAACGGGCTGGCCTATTCGGGTCGCGAGGCACAGCGGCTCGGTCTGATCGACTATCTGGGGAGCGAGAGCGACGCCATCGCCGCCGCTGCCCAGCAGGCGGGGATCGTCCACTATCAGGTGGTGGACCTGGAGGAGCGGGTCTATCAGGAACTGCTCGCGCAGTATGAGGAAAGCAGCCTGGAGCCCTGGGTGGGCGCGGCCGATCCCGTGACAGGGGAACGTGTGCTGCCGCCCGGTGTCTATCTCCTCTACGACACGCAGCTAGGAGGTGCGCCATGAGAGCCAGGATCAAGGTTCTGATCTTCGCCGTCCTTCTGCTTGCGCCCGTGCTTCTGCGTTGGGCGTGGTTCCACGGGGGAGCGTATACCCCGCCTCAGATCGCCGAGCTCGACGAGGCCGAGATGGAGGTGTCGCTGCCCGAATACCGCTCCAGCGCCGATGAGGCGGCGGAGGCAGCAGGCCGCGTGGTGATCGATGTGGCCCACGAGAACAACCTCGAAGTGGACGACCTGACCCCGCTGCGGGACCGGCTGGTGGCTCGAGGGGCGGTGGTCGAGGAGTACGATGGGTACACCACCACCCTGGACTCCCAGTTGCGGGGCGCCGTGGCCCTGGTGGTGGCCGCCCCCACGTTCCAGTTCGCCGACTGGGAGGTGGACGCCGTGGTCGATTTCGTGGAGAAGGGCGGACGGGTCCTGTTAGCGGCCGACCCTACGCGTCCCGTGGCTCCACCGGGAGAGGAGTACGACGTAGACCTGTACGACGTCCTGTACCCCCAGAGCGCCGTCCCAGCGGTGAACAGCCTGGCCGACTCCCTGGGTGTGGTCTACTTCGACGATTACCTCTACAACCTGGTGGACTACGAAGGCAACTACCGCAACGTCAGCTTCAGCCTCGAGGAAAGCGATCCCACCCTTGCGGAGGGCGTGGACTCGGTGATCCTCTTCGCCGCCCACTCCCTGCGCAGCGAGGGGGAGGTGCTGCTGGCGGGCGACGCCGATACCCAGTCTTCGCTGCGCACGGGCGAGAGCGATCTCGCCGCGGGTGTGCTCTCCGCGCAGGGTTGCACCCTGGCGCTGGGCGATCTCACCTTCCTCACCGCACCCTACCACACCATGGGGGGCAACGACCGCTTTCTGAGCAACGTCGCCGATTGGCTGATGGGCGCCGAGCGTCAGTGGGGCCTGAGGGACTTCCCCTACCTGTTCCAACGTCCGGTGGACCTGGTGCAGGTCTCCGGCGAGTACCTCGATCCACGCCTCTTCACTAGCAGCGACTGGTTGAGTGACGTGATGGACCTTGCCGGTCTGACGCTGACCCTCAGCGACGCGGCCGACCCGGACCACGACGCTATCTTCGTGGGGACCTTCGACAACGTGGAGCTGGTGCAGGACTACCTGGACGAGGCCGGGGTGACCATCACCATACTCGAGGAGGGGACCCCTACGCCGACGCCGGCGACGGAGGAGCAAGAGGAGATCCGGGACAACGTGGCGGTGGAGGGGCTGGGTGCGCTGCCGCTGGAGGGCACCAGCCTGTTCGTGGTCAGCCGGGATACGGATCGCGTGGTGGTGACGGTTCTGGCCGAGGATGGGGACGCGACCATGGCGGCGCTGGACCGTCTGGCTGGCGCCGATTTCTCCTATTGCGTGGATCACGAGGACGTGATAGTTTGCTCCACCGGAGAGGGTGAGGAGGGCCTGGGCCTGGACGAGGAGCCGCTGCCGGTGGCGACTCCGCGCCCTGTGGGAACGCCATCGGCTGGGCCGAGGATAGGCTCCGTGGCCGAGTCGGAGGCCGCGATGGGCGAGTTCGTCCCGTGGCTGCAAGAGCTGGCCGAGGAGTCGTACGAGGATACCTCCCAGGCGGGCGAGACCTACATCTACACCGTATACCTGGGGCCCTCACAGGACGTGCTGTGGGTCTATGGCTGGTGCGCCAGGTCCGACGAGCTACTACAGCAGAACTGGGAGAACATCAGCCTCGTCTTCACCCTGGGCGTTGACGAGGTGCCGCTGTCCAGGTTCGCCGTGACCGAGGTGGGCACGGGGACCGACGAGTGCCGCCTGTACTACGCGCTGGTCACTGACTGGCCCGATGGGGAGTGGGTGCTGACTACCGAGGTCACCTTCGAGACGGATATCGACGACGGCACCGACGTCTACCCGGCCGGCACCCACTACGAGTTGTATCTGGTCAGCGTGGGCGCAGGCTGAGCCTGACCGGCGACCATCATCATCTTGAGACATACTTGGAAGGAGAACGACTCATGGTAACGGAGGGGAAACCCTCAGCCAGTGACATCGTCTATCTCTTTGGTGACCGCTTCGTGAAGAAGGCGCGCCTGGGGGGAGAGACCCTGGTCCACGGCGGCGGGAAGGTCAAGCTCAGCGATCTGGCCGAGAAGCTCCTGGTCGCTGCCTTCGCCGATCTAGCGGGCAAAGGATACCTGGGATTGGAGGCCATCCAGGAGAAGAAGCTGGCGCTCTTCACCACCCGCGACGTGCAGATCACGCGGCTGAGCGGGCCTGCGGAAGCGCTGTATGGCGTGGACGCGGCGATATGGCAGAACCTCAGCGGGGACCCGCAGCACGATCGGGTACGGGACATCATCATCAGGATCCTGGTCAGAGAACAGCCCAACCCCTGGCGGGTGATCGTGGAGTTGGCCAAGAAAGGATTGGCGGAGCAGGGCTACCTCCTCGTGGAGAAGGAGGAGTTACGTTTCCGCCCGGACAAGCTCCACTGGTCCGCCGACGAAGGGCGCATCCTGGCTCAGGAGGGACGGGTAGACGAGGTCGAGGCGACTCTCTCCTCTCTGGAGGCTAGGGATCCCGCGCTCTATAAGCAGCTTGCGGAGTCGGTGAAGAAGGGGATCCAGGCCATGGTGGAGTCGCCGGACTTCGACGACGACTAGGGGTTACCCCAGGGGCTCGGAGGCGACACCAGCGCTGGTGCGGGCAGTCTTTGCGCGCAGGTGGCTGAAAGAGCCCTTTTCGCACTGTATTCACCTTACTTGACAAATGTGAAGATTAGTGGTACATTTTGGTCCAGAAGGTACACACTGGCCCTGCCTGTCGCAGGTGAAACACGCTGACCCATAGCTGTTTTCTCATCCTGGACTGCGCGGCGCGTTGTGTAAGTGCTGACCCGTAACGGGAGTGCGGACTCCCACAGGCACAGCCGCACCTTCAAACTCAATGAAAGGAGGGAAAAACAGCTATGGCAGAGGAAAGAACCACAGGAACGGTCAAGTGGTTCAGTGAGCGCAAGGGCTACGGCTTCATCACCCGCGATGAAGGCAAGGACGTATTCGTACACTTCTCGGGCATCCGACCTGGTGGGCCTCGTTCTCTCAACGAGGGCGACAAGGTGGAGTTCTCCATCGAGACCGACCAGCGAGGGCCCCGAGCGGTGGATCTGATCGTCACGGAGTCCGCCCCGCGTCAGAGCTACGGCCGCTACTAGGCCCTAGTCGGTGCGGCGCGAGATCGCGCACACGAAAACCAGGGAGCCTCGGAGTTCGCGCTTCGAGGCTCCTTTCTTTGCACCGGGCTACGCGCTGAGCCCCCTGGAATAGCCTAGCGACACATTTGACAATTGTGTGGTTTTGATGTATCTTAGGTGTGGAAGGTACACACTGGCCCGGCTTGTCGGACGTGGAAGAAGCTCATTAGTAGCTGTTTTCCTATTCTGGACTGCGCGGCGTTGTGTACGTGCTGATCGGGAAAGAGGCCTCGGCCTCTGGACGCACAGCCGCACCTTCTAAATCTAGGAAAGGAGAGCAGCTATGTCAGAGGACAGAGGCGAAGGCGTCGTCAAGTGGTTCAACGCGGGCAAGGGCTACGGCTTCATCACGCGTGATGAGGGCAAGGACCTGTTCGTACACTTCTCGGGGATTCGTGCTGGTGGACCTCGTTCGCTATACGAGGGCGACAAGGTCGAGTTTGCCATCGAGCAGGACCAGCGCGGGCCCAGGGCCACCGACGTGGTGGTGACGGAAGCCGCGGAGCGCCAGAGCTACAGCCGCTACTAGGCCGGTAGCACGAGCGTAAGAACGAAAGGGCCTCGGGGTTTGACCCCGGGGCTCTTCTCTTTGGCCCGACCACGCGCTGTGACCACTCCGGAACAGCCAGGCGGTCGATTTGACATTTGTGTCATTCTAGCGTATGATTGTTGTAAGAAGGTACACACTGACCCTGCTTGTCGGAGGTGGAAGAAGCTCATCTGTAGCTGTTTTCCTATTCTGGACTGCGCGGCGTTGTGTAAGTGCTGATTGGGAAAGGGGCCTCGGCCTCTGGACGCACAGCCGCACCTTCTAAATCTAGGAAAGGAGAGCAGCTATGTCAGAGGACAGAGGCGAAGGCGTCGTCAAGTGGTTCAACGCGGGCAAGGGCTACGGCTTCATCACGCGTGATGAGGGCAAGGACCTGTTCGTACACTTCTCGGGGATTCGTGCTGGTGGACCTCGTTCGCTATACGAGGGCGACAAGGTCGAGTTTGCCATCGAGCAGGACCAGCGCGGGCCCAGGGCCACCGACGTGGTGGTGACGGAAGCCGCGGAGCGCCCCAGTTTCGGCCGGTACTAGGCCGTCCAGGGCGTTACCAAGCGCATAAGAACGAAAGGGCCTCGGGGTTCGACCCCGGGGCTCTTTTCTTGTCTCCACGGCGTGCTGGCTGTGTAGAAGAACGTGGGAGTACGCATGCCTGCGAGCTGGTCCCGGCAACCTGCGCCGCTGGACGCACCCTGAGCCACGTCCTGAGCCTGACGAAGGATAGACCGAAGGTCGTATCGAAGCTTGTCCTGAGCAGGGTCGAAGGAGGCCGGTCCAGCGACGCGTGCCATGCAAGGGGAGCCACGCCCCCGGTGTCGGCCTCGATGGCCCGGCAGCTTGACCTTTGTGGTCACTTGAGATATAATGTAACTACAGAAAGAGAGGTGATGGTTGTGGGAGAGATGTCGGTGGGTATCCGGGAGTTGAAGGCCCAGCTCAGCTCCTACCTCCGTCAGGTCAAGAAGGGCGCCACAGTGGTGATCACCGATCGTGGCCAGCCTATCGGCCGCATCGTGCCCCTGCGGCCTTCGCTGGAGGGGCGGATGGAGGAGTTGGCCGCGGCCGGCCTGGTGTCCTGGAGCGGGGGCAGGCTGGCTCCGCGCCAGCCCGTGGCGGCGACGCGGGGAGATAGGATGGTCTCCGATCTGCTGCTGGAGGATCGGGAATGATCCTCTATCTGGATTCAAGCTCTCTCGTCAAACGGTACGTGGAGGAACCGGGTTGGCGAGAGGTGGCGGAGGCGGCGGAGATGGCGGACATCGTGGGTACAGCGGTCATTAGCCGGGTGGAGATGGCGGCGGCGCTGAGCAAGGCCGTGCGCCTGGATGCGCTAGCACGGGAAGAGGCCTGGAAGGCGCTGGAGGTCTTCAGGGGGGAGTGGCCTGATCTGGTGTCGCTACAGATCACCGAGATGCTCCTCTCCCGAGCTGAAACCCTGGCCTGGGACCACAACCTGCGTGGGTACGACGCTGTGCAGTTGGCCGCTGCTTCGGTGTGGCAGGAGATGATGGGCGAGCGGGTGACACTCTCCACCTTCGACCGGCGGCTGTGGGCCACGGCGCAGGCGGTGGGCCTGGAGCCCCATCCAGAGGGCCTGCCCGATTTGCTGACGGCGTGGCAAGGACCCGACTAAGGCGGCGTTGCCAGGACGCGTGTTGAGCCGGGGCTCTCGGGGAGGCTCCCCGGGGGCTCTTTTGTTCGCCGCCGCTGTTGCATACCCCCATACCTGTTGTCGACAACCCCCTGCAAAGTATGCTATAATACTCTCCCGGGCTGCGAGGCGGTGCCATCGCTTCGACCCCACTTCGCAAGAGCTGCCTTGCACCCGGGGCTATCTGTCCTCAGTAGTTGGGGTTGTCGATGTTCGATCGACGAAAGAGGTCGAGTCTCTTTTCTCCGTGCTTAGGCACACTTTTCTCCCTGGCCTGTCGTCCCTGAGTAGTCATCCCCCATGGAGGAGGAATGGCAGAGAACCTGTCGGAGCACTCCCGTGACATCGCCAGCCGGTGGCTGCCTGCCTTGATCGAGGCCCTCGACGAGTGCACCAGTGAAGAGCAGCGTACGCGGATCATGGAGGTCTGCGGGCGCGGCTGCGGAGCGGACGACGTCGAATACGCGCGCACGATCAGGGAGGAGGCACACGACGAGGAACACCTGCTCCAGTTGATCAACCAGCGCATCAAGTTCTGCGGCGAGTGGGAGTGGGTCGATGGGAAGATCCACACCGTCTGCGCGGAGTGCGGCTGCCCCCTCGTGGTGGAAGAGTACCTGGAGAAGAGTCCCACGTTCTGTCTGTGCTCCCGGGGCTGGGTGAAGGCCGTGTTCACCGAGGCCCTGGGCCGGGAGGTGGAGGTGGACCTGGTCCAGGCCATCGGGAGGGGGGACGAGTGTTGTGAGTTTGTGGTGGTTCCTTGAGCACGCTAGACCTCGGAGGTCTCTGAGGCCTCCGAGGTCTAGCCAAACGGATCTGAGACAGTGAGGCTCCCCAAGACAGGGACCAGCGCTTGCAGGGACTTCTTTCTCTCGTGGGGCGAGATCAACGTGTTCTTCCACCTAATCCTGGACATGGTCGCGCACATCGAAGGGGAGGCTGACCGGCACTTCGACGTTCTCTTGGGCGGGGCCTCCGACGATGACGAATACGAGCGCCTCCTGCGGGAGCGAGAGTCCTGGCAAGGGCCCGCAGCCCTGCTGGGAGAGCGTGAGCAGTTTCTTTTTCAAGTTGTCCTCGTGCGCCATATCGAGAACTACCTAAACTACCTCTCCGGCCTTCTCTTTGACATATTTACCCAGCGTCCTGAGACGCTCAAGTCCAGTGAGATGGTCACTCTGGAAGAGGTCTTGAGCTACGACAGTATGGATGATCTGACTAGGGCAATCGCGCAAAGAAGGGTCAATTCGCTGTCGTACAAGTCTTTCGACCACTTGGTGGAATACTTCGCGCTGCAGTTCGGGCTTGTCGTCTTCGCCCAACCGCAACTGGCTTCGGTTGCTGAGGCTGTGGAGACCCGCAACATCTCAGTTCATAACAGGTGCATAGTCAACGAACGATACGTGAAGAAGACCGGCGTGGCACCATCCCTCATCGGCAGCAGGAGGAACCTATCGATGGAGCAACTCGACACTCTTGTACCGATGCTTGCCGATGGTGTCCGGAGGTTGGACGGCCAAGCGCGCAGGAAGTTCAAACTCCGCGGGGTCAGGTTCGACATCGAGAGGCTGCTGGGCGCGACCACATCCTAGGCAGTGCTCGGCGATCCGTTGCTCAACCCGGGGAGGTGGGGTCGGTCCCGGGTGCCAACCCGTTGCGAATAGGAGGTCGAGACACAGCCATGACCAACAGAGAGCTCGTTCTCACCTATCTTCGTTCCGTCTCGCCCCGGGCCGCCACCAACCGCGACATCCAGGAGGCCACGGGCATCGAATCTCGCCGGGAGGTCTTCGAGCTCACGCAGGAGTTGATGGGAGAGGAGCAGATCCACGGCGTGAAGCACGACCGAGAATGGATGTTCTGGATCGGCGAGCCGGAGGCGCTTCCAGAACCCATTCCCGCCCCCAGGCGCCGCCGCCGGATGGGGCGCCGCGCCTTCCTGGCGTTGGCCCGGCAGAGAATGAGCGAGTATCTCGATACGGAGTTGGAGTCCGGTTGGGTGGGGGAGGTGCACAAGGAGTTCGAGTTCGTGGCCCCCTATGGGCGGATCGTGGGCGATGCCCTCTACCTCAGGCGGTTGCGGGGGACGCGCTGGCCCCCGGCCAAGGGTGCCAGAATCTCCGAGCACGTGTGGCTGCTGGAGAAGACCGGCGCTCCCGAGACCTTCCTCGTCTTCGGTAACAACCGTCAGGTGCCGGTGATGTGGCTGGAGCGGTATGGCAACCTGGCCTTCGGCGTGAGGTTCTTTTTCCTGACGGCGGGTGGTGAACTGGAAGAGCTGACCAGCGGTCCTAGAGCCTCAGGGGAGCCATCACAGGCAGAAGAAGACGATACGCCTGAGGTGTTGTCCCCGTAGCGGAGAGTGAGCGCTTCACCCCCCCCTTTGTCCCCTACCCTCAAGGGAGGGGATTGTCTTTGGAGGCCCTCTCCCTCATTGGGAGAGGGTTTGGGTGAGGGTGTCGCAGGGGTGGTGCTTCGATGGTCTGGCTACTCAGCATGGTTGCTTGGGGCGGGACTCTGCGCAGGCAAGCGAAGAGGGTCAAGCATGCTGAGTAGGCCGAAGGCCGTATCGAAGCATGCGGGTCTGGCATTCGCGGCGTCGTTATGGAATATCGACAAACGTGGTTGGGATAGGCCGCTCCCCTTCGACAAGCTCAGGGCGCGGCTTCGATACGCGCCCTCACTACGTTGGGCCGCTACTCAGGATGCTTTCCTGATGCGGGTCTGGCATTCGTGGCGTCGTTATGGAACATCGGCACACGTGGTTAGGATAGGCCGCTCCCCTTCGACAAGCTCAGGGCGCGGCTTCGATACGCGCCCTCTCTACGTTGGGCCGCTACTCAGGATGCTTTCCTGGTGCGGGTCTGTGGGTGGCGGTGTGGCTGCGTAGGGCCAACCAGGGTGGAGTGGGCGACTCGCGCCATTCGATATGAGTCTCACTACGTTCGGCCGCTACTGAAGGTGCTTTCCTGGTGCGGGTTGGCGAATCGTGGCGTCAGTGCTGAGTGCCCGAATGGCATATCGAAGCAATAGCGCCAGTCCCCTTGCGTTTGCTCGTCCAGGGTCCGTGGGCTAGAATCTCTCCAGGCTCGTTCGCTGAACACCGAACCGGGAAAGGGGAAGGCAAGATGAGATTCAAGCCCCTCCGTCTTCTGGGTCTGTTGTTCGTGATCCTCCTGGCAGCCTGCGGCACCCAGCCCACACCACAGCCCTCGCAGGTCCCAACGACGAGCATCCCGTCGCCGACAGCCGAGCAGATCGTGGAGATGACCGCAACGCCGGCACAGCCCCCAGCCCCGGGTGGTCCCGGCCTTCCGCTGCCCACCGACCGGGATGACCTGTTTGCCGCCTCGGGCGTCTGTGCCGTCTGCCACACACAGCTCGTCGACGGCGCGGGCAACGACGTGTCCATGGATAGCGCCTGGCGCTCCTCGATGATGGCTAATGCGGCCCGCGATCCGTACTGGCAGGCGTCGGTCCGGGCTGAGGCGCTGAGGAATCCCTCGTATCAGGCAGTCATCGAGGACAAGTGCGCAACCTGTCATACCGCCATGGCACGCTTCAGCGAGGCTGCCGCAGGCGGAGAGGGCATCCTCCTGGACGATGGCTACCTCGATCCCGGGCACGCCAGTCACAACCTGGCCATCGATGGCGTAACGTGCACGGTGTGCCACCAGATCCAGCCGGATGGTCTGGGCGAGGAGAACAGCTTCACTGGTGGCTTCGTCATCTCCACCGATCTCCCGGCGGGCCAGAGGGTGGCGTTCGGCCAGTTCATCGTCGGCATGGGCATGGCGCGAACGATGCAGACAAGCTCCGGCTTTGTACCCGTGCAGGGGCTTCACGTCGAGCAGGCGGAGCTATGTGCCACCTGCCATACCCTCTATACCCCGTTCCTCGATGCCTCGGACCAGATCGCAGGGGAGTTCCCGGAGCAGGTAGCCTATCTCGAATGGCAGGCCAGCTCTTTGAGCCAGACCCTCTCCTGCCAGGGATGCCACATGCCTATCGCCGAGGGCAGCGTATCCCTCTCGTCTCAGGGAGCCCTTCGCCTCCGCAGCCCTTTCTACCAGCACACCTTCGTGGGAGGAAACGCCTACACGCTGAGTGTTCTGAGGACCTTCGGCGCTGAACTGGCCGTGACCGCCTCGGATGCTCAGTTCCAGGATAAGGCCACGCGGACACTGGAGCAGATCGAGGGGCACACCGCTTCCCTGGCGCTGGAGGGGCTTCGCCTGGACGATTCAACCTTGACGGCGGACGTGGTCGTCCAGAGCAAGGCTGGGCACAAGTTCCCGACGGGATTCCCTGCTCGCAGAGTGTGGATCCACTTCATCGTGCAAGATGCCGGCGGAGCCGTAGTGTTCGAGTCCGGCGCGGTGAGTGGTGACGGCTCCATTTCCGGCAACGACAACGATATGGATGCAGGCTCCTTCGAGCCCCACTACCTGGTCATCGACGATCCTGGACAGGTTCAGATCTACGAGGCCATCATGGGGGACACGGAGGGCCAGCCGACGACGGCCCTGCTCAGGGGAGCGGGCTACCTGAAGGATAACCGGTTGCTGCCCGCCGGTTTCGACAAGACCCTCGTCGAAGCCGACATTGCCGTGCACGGGGCAGCCGTGGACGACGGGGACTTCCTTGGTGGGAGCGACACCGTCCGGTACCTCGTGGCCCTGAACGGTGCCGAAGGACCGTTCACCGTGACGGCTGAGTTGCTGTACCAGTCCATTGGCTTTCGCTGGGCCGACAACCTGAGACAGCACGAGGCGGTGGAGACAGCCCGTTTCCTTTCCTACTACGAGCAGGTCCCCAATCGACCTGCCCTGGTCGCCAGCGTAACCGTGCAGGTCGAGTGACAGCGCACTCCACGCGCGGACGCTGCTCAGGATGCGCGCTTGGATCCGATAGCTAATCCGGGTGCTTTCATGAGACGAGAGTCAAGCATGCTGAGTAGGCCGAAGGCCGTATCGAAGCATGCGAGTCTAGCAGTTGCGGCCTGGTCATGGAGTATCGCCAGGGGCGGTCAAGACAAGCCGATCCTTCGATACGCGCCCTCACTACGTTCGGTCGCTACTCAGGATGCTTTCTTGATGCGGGTCTGGCATTCGTGTCCTCGTCATGGAGTATCGGCAAACGTGGTTAGGGTGAGCCGATCCTTCGATACGCGTCCTCACTACGTTCGGTCGCTACTCAGGATGCTTTCCTGGTGCGGGTCTGGTGTTCCCAGCGTCGTTGTGGAGTATCGGCAAGGGTGGCCAAGGTGAGCCGATCCTTCGATACGCGCCCTCACTACGTTCGGTCGCTACTCAGGATGCTGTCCTGGTGTGGGTGTGTGGGCAGTGCCCCTTTCGACAGGGTCAGGATGCCCGTTAGCCTCCTCCCCCTGGACGGGGGAGGACGGGAGGTGGGGGTGGCATGATGGCTTCACCCTCCCCTTTGTCCCCTCCCATCGAGGGAGGGGAAGAGTTCTCGCTTCGGGTAGACAGGCGATGGAAGCGGCGCCGCGCGCGTTTGCGGCTATGACCGCCGTGGGCTAGAATTCCGAAGGATCACTGTCGATACGGCGAAGCGCAGAAGGAGAAAGAACATGAAGTCCTCGCGGCTACGTCCTCTAAGCCTGGTGTTGGTCCTGCTCCTCGCGGCGGCCGGCTTGCCGGGCTGTGGTATCATGGGCGAGGCCTCTGGGCCCAGCATCGTCATCACGGCGCCCACGAGCGGCACCCAGTTCCAGGTGGGCGAAGAGGTGAACGTCCTCTCCTCCGCCACCGACTCCAAGGGCGTGAGCAAGGTGGAACTGTACGTGGACGGGGACCTCTACCGCACGGATCCCAACCCGGACCCCGATGTGGAGACCTCGGCGGCGATCTTCCAGACCTGGCTGGCTGATGAGCCTGGCAGCCACACGCTATCTGTGGTCGCGATCAACGTGGACGGTGTGGAGAGCGACCCCTGGGCGGTGACGGTCACGGTGGTGGAAGACGGCGGGAGCGTGTCGCCTTCTCCCACACCCACGACTGGAGGCGCGCCGCCTCCTACGGCGACGACGGCAGTGTCGGCGGGCACCACTACACCGCCCTCTCCTACGCCCACTGAGAGCACTGCACCTCCTGCCGCTCCATCTATCACCTACTTCCGTGCCAATGGCGCGGAGGGGAACATCACTGTGGACGCCGGGACTACGGTGACCCTGAGCTGGGAGTGGGAGCGCGTGGAAGAAGGGTATCTGGACCCGGGTAACGTAGCCCTGGCCTGCCCGTCCATGCCCTGCACCTACAACGTAACGCCGGGCTCTACCACTACCTACACCTTGAGGGCGGTCAACTCCGCGGGCACCGCCGAGGCCTCGGTCACAGTCCAGGTAGAGGCAGCTCCCGCCGGGCAGCCTGACCTGGTCGTCGAGGGGTTGGAGATCAATCCGTCGCCGGTCGAACGCGGCGGATCGATGGAGGTGGCCATCGTCGTGGGCAATCAGGGTGACGCACCCTCCGGGCCGTTCGCCGTGCTGTGGGAATGGGGGCCCATGGCTGGCGATGTTTGCGAGTGGGAGCTGGAGTCTTTGCCTCCGGGGCATGGAGGGACGCTGCGCTGCACGGCGGAAAACGTGCAAGAAGGCCATCTCACGGTAGCCACGGTGGACTGGCGCGGTGAGGTGGACGAGAGCGACGAGGACAACAACAGCACGGAGCTGGGAGTCGGTGTCTATGTGGTCGTCGTCGTGCTGCCGGATCTCTACATCAGCGAGATCACGATACAGCCGGCAGAGCGAGTGCAGGGGGAGGTCTTACTGGTGCGCGTCCGCATACACAACGATCTAGGCCCCATCTCCACCGGTTTTAATGTGAAGTGGCTATCGGGTGAGCCTTCTGGTGGCTGTGATTGGAGGGTGACCTCTCTCGCCACAGGTGCCTGGCAATGGAAGCAGTGCGAATACACCTACACCGGGCGGGGGCACTTCAACACCCGTGCCATCGTCGATGTAGACGGCGACATCGACGAGGAGAGTGAAGACAACAACGACGCCTGGCTGGAGATCGACGTGCTGCACCCTTAGGG
>CAYSSR010000020.1:0-15514 GCA_964433755.1 uncultured Anaerolineales bacterium | reverse complement strand
GCCAGCACCTACATCCAGACTCTGGCCAATGCGGTACACGCAGCCCTGGGTTTTCCAGGCGCCACCCAGGTTCTGGCCGGCTTGCACGTCATCTGGATCGTACTCGCCGTGGGCCTGACGGGCAAGGAGGGAGCAGGCACCGTCACCGGGATGGTCAAGGGCGCTGTGGAGTTCCTCTCCGGCAACACCCACGGTATTCTGATCATCCTGATCGACGTGGTGGCGGGCATTCTGGTCGACGCCGGCATGCTCCCCTTCCGCAACAAGAACAGCTATCTGGCCTACTCCGTGGCCGGCGGAATTGCCACCGCGTCCAACGTCTTCGTCTTCCAGATGTTCGCTTCGGTTCCCAGCGACGTGCTAGCCATGAGCGCTATCCTAGTGCTGGGACTGGCCTCCTTCGTCTCCGGCGTGTTGCTCGCCGGAGTGCTGGGCAGGGTCCTACTGGACTCGCTCAGGCGGGCCGGCGTGGTCAAAGACCAGCCGGAGTCGGAGATGGGGCGATGGGTCTATCCTGCCTTCCTGGTCTGTGCCTCAGCTCTGACCGTGATCGGGGGAGTCTACCTGCATTCGGCGCTCCAGGGACCGCCCACCGTACACATCGGGGGCCAGGTGAGTGAACCCTACGACTACAGCTACAGTGAAAAGGACGAGGACACGCTGGTGACGATCCAGGAGACGGCCAAGCCCGGGTTGATGGGCACGTACACCGGCGTGCCGCTTCTGGAGATCATCTCCCGGGCGCAGCCCTCGGAAGGTGCAACTGCCGTGTTGGCCAGGGCCACTGACAGCTACGATTTCTTCATCCAGATGTCCGAGTTGGAGGAAAACGACCAAGTCATCCTTGCCCAATCCGGTGCGGGCAGCGAGATGAGCTATAGCGTGGCCGGCGCCAAGAACAGCAAGGCGTGGGTCAGGAATGTAGCTGAGCTCCTCGTCGTTGGCCATGCAGAGATCGAGATCACAGGGGCTCTGGATTCCGCGCATCCGTACGATCCGGACCACTGGCAGTTCGACATGGACAACGCTCGACTGGACCTCGGCTATGGGGTGCGCAAGTACCAGGGAGTCTCTCTGGGGCTGGTGTTGGAGTCGATGTCACCTCGGCCGCAGGCCAGCGAAGTGGTCCTCAGAGGCCGCAGCGGCGAAGAGCAGTCGATGGAGCTAAGCCAAGTACTGCAAGACTCTAGCATCCGAGTATGGAACGTCACGGCTGAGGAAGGGATCGTATTCGCCGTCGCCAGCGAGGGTGGTCACATCTGGCTCACCGACGTGGTGGAGATCGAGGTCAGTTGATCCGCATTCGCGCTCTGAGCTTCAAGTTCCAGGGCACCAACAGGCATGCCCTGCGTGACGTCGACCTGGATATCGAGCCAGGGGAGTTCGTGGTCATCACTGGCCCCAGCGGGTGCGGCAAGTCCACCCTCGCGCTAGCTTTGGGCGGGTACCTGTTTCGCCAATACGCTGGACAAGCCTCTGGAAGTGTGCTGGTCGATGGCCTAGACGCTCGCGAGGCTGAGATCTTCGACGTCGCCGAGATCGTTGGACTCGTGCAGCAGAACCCCGAGGCCCAGCTTTGCACTCTGACGGTGGCCGATGAGGTGGCGTTCGGCCTCGAGAACAGACGACTCCCGCGAGCAGAGATCGAGGAGCGATCACGATGGGCCCTCGAAATCGTGGGCGGCCTGGATTTCGCGGATCGCTCTCTGGCCACCCTCTCGGGCGGAGAGAAGCAGAAAGTAGCCATCGCCGCCATGATGGCGGCGAAGCCACAGGTGCTGATCTTCGATGAGCCAACCTCCAACCTCGACCCCACAGCCACCGGAGAGATCTTCAGGGTCATTCAGCGGATCCGCGAGAAAGCTGGCATCACCGTCATCGTCATAGAACACAAGCTAGGCTACCTCGCTCCCTTTCAACCACGAGTCCTCACCATGGAGAATGGTCGCATCGTGCACGACCGCCAGGAGTTGACACCGCGCCACACCAACGTCAGATGCAGCGTGCCCTCTCCGAGGACCCCTCGGCCATCATCCAACGGTTGCGTAGCCAAAGCAGAGAACCTGACCCTCAGCTATGATGGTGTTCCTGTCCTGGACGGCATGTCGCTGGACTTCCATGCGGGGGAGTTCGTCGCCGTCATGGGCAAGAACGGATCCGGCAAGACCACTCTACTGCGCTGCTTGATGGGGCTGCTCAAGCCTCGAGACGGCAGAGCCGAAGTCCTGGGTCAGGACACACGTCGTCTCCCTGTCTCGTCGCTGGCGCGGCATGTAGGCTTCATCTTTCAGAATCCAGACCACCAGTTGTTCGCCGAGACCGTATGGGAGGAGGCTACCTTCGCCCCGTGCAACTTCGGCTCCCTCACGAAGGAAACCGCGGACCGAGTGCAGCTTCTGCTCGAACGGTGCGGTCTCCAACAGTACCGAGATAGCCATCCCTATCGCCTCAGCTACGGCGAGAAGCGCCGCCTGAACCTGATCTCGATACTCTCCTACCAGCCTCAGCTGATCCTCCTGGACGAGATACTGATAGGGCAGGACATGGACAATGCTGACCTGATCATGGGCCTGCTGAGAGAGCAAACGGCCAGGGGGTGCACAGTCGTCAACGTGACTCACGATCCTCAGACGACCCGGCTGTACAGCGACCGCGTGCTGTTCCTGGAGAATGGTCGCGTCCTCGTAGATGCCCCCACGGAGCAAGCCGTCGCAGAGTTGGCCGGTCTGGGGCTGAGAGACTACGTAGCCAACGATGGCCCTGGATTGCGGTACAAAGCGACATGAGCGCCAAACCCAAGATAGCCTACCAACCAAGGGACTCCTGGCTGCATCAACTGCACCCCCTGGTCAAGCTGACTTGGCTGATCGGGTTCAGCGTTTCGCTGTTTGTGATCTCTAGCCCTCTCTGGGTACTGGCGGTTCTGGTGCTGGCCGCGGTCTCCTTTCCCCTCGTGGGCCTGAGCCTGAGGCACGACGTCAGAGGTATCCGCTTCCTCAGTATCACGGGACTGGCCCTATTCCTCGTACAGATTCTCTTCAATCATTCTGGATCCACCGTTCTTCGCCTGCCCCTCGGCCCGGCCAACCTCTCCGTGACCGACGTGGCCATCACCAACGGTATCTACATCGGGGGCAGATTCCTGGGCCTCGTTTCTCTGAGCTATCTCTTCGTGCTCACTACAGAGCCCAGCGCTCTGGCGTACTCGTTGATGCAGGTAGGCTTGCCCTACAGGTACGGCTTCGTCTTCATCACGGCCCTGCGTCTCGTCCCGGTCTTCGAGGTGGAGGCCAACACCGTCTACCAAGCCCAACTGACCAGGGGTGTGCAGTATGACGTGCGGAGCCCACGAAAGCTCGTCACCCTGGCCAGACAACTGATCCTTCCCCTGCTGGTATCTGCTCTGAGCAAGGTCGATGATCTTGCCGTGTCCATGGAGGGGCGTTGTTTCGGCAAGTACGCCACTCGCACGTATCGGCGCTCGCCGTCCTACACCAGGAAGGATGTGCTGGCCCTACTGCTTTTCGCCATCGGTGCTTTGTGTATGGCCTGGTTTGCACTACTGAGACTGCTGTGAGGAGGCTGGTCCAAAGTGAAGAGGAGTATCACTCTCAACGTGTCCGTCATCGTCGCGGTTCTGGTCGGAGTCGCCATTGGAGTAGGAGGCAGCATCGCTGGAGTGCTGGTTTCCCCCCAGCTCACGGGCATCACGTCTGAGTTCCGATGTGTAGGCTGTCATCAGCTTCACGGGGCGATCACCCTGGACGATGTGCCCTTCAACACCTTCGTGCTGCTCACCGGCGACGTTCCGGAACCAGCGCTGATCCGCGTGAATGAAATGCTGCCCTATCGCCTCGCAGGTCAAGCGAGTATCCCACTCCTGGACCTGCTGGCTCAGAATGGGGTCCAGGATTTTAAGGAAGTCAGCCTCATCGCCACCGACGGTGGCATCGTCACCCTGGAGAGGGAGTACGTCAGCGAGCGGTCGCTTCTCTTGTCCTACCTGGAAGGCATCCGCTTCCAAGACGATGGACTCCACGTCTCCACCTGGCTCAAAGGCGTCAACAAGATCATCGTCGTGGGCAACGATCTACCCATCATCGTGGACGGGCGCGCGACTTCCATGGGGCGACTCTTAAGGGAGAACACCCTGACGGTGATCGCTGAACGAAGCTACCCCATGTACCACAGCGAGGAGGATGGACAGGTTCGAGAGGGAGAGTACTCCCACCTACACACCGGCGCCCCTCTGGACGATCTGGTCACCCACGACGATTTCAGCACTCTCACCGTGACGGACGCTGAAGGTCAAACGTTCACCATCGACGCGCGCACGGCCGAAGGAGCGATCCTGACCATCTACTACGGCAAACCAACGCTGATGTTCCCCGACCTGCACAAGGGAGAGTGGATCTCGGACGTGGAGCGCATCATCTCCAACCCCTAGCGCTTACCTGCCACGAGGTGCGGACAGAATGAGAGGGGTGGCGACACTCGGTGTCACCACCCCTCTCTTCCAACAGACCGTCTTCTCTGCCTATTCCATAGTGAGGCTCACCAGCATGGAGATCCACTGGTTGCCAGGAAGTCCTGGGACCACCAGCTCGATCGGGCTCTCTGGGTCAGCCTCTGCCAACCACTCACCATCCTCCATCAGCGCCACCATGGCATCGCTACCGAGGTCGGCGAGAGGTATGGATGCGCTGTACCCGTCCGATGCAGTGGCGGTCAGAGTCTGCGCACCGCTATCAACGCCCGCCAGATCGAAGAGAGCGCTGAGGAGTACCCCATCGTAGGAGTGGGTACTATCGCCACTCTTGGTCGTCTTCACTACGTCCTCCAGGCTGACCACGTCCATGCTCGCCAACTCGGCGTAATCCAAACTCAGTTCCTTCGATACCGCGCCGTCCACCACGAGCGTCCACTCAGCCGTGGGCGCCTCGGGAGCCGCTGCGCTGCCTCCCTCCACGGTGAGACTCGTGAGCATGGTCACCCACTGGTTGGCGGCCAGGCCTGGAACCATGAGGCGAACGGGGCTGTCCGGCTCGCTTTCGGCCAGCCACTCACCGTCCATCTTGAGCGCCACCATGGCATCCGCGGACAGATCCGACATGGCGATGGTCACAGCGTATCCATCGCTGGCCGTGGCGGTGACCGCATCCGCGCCACTGCTCGCCCCCACCAGATCGAAGAGCGAAGAGAGCAGCACACCCTCGAAGTCGTGGGTGCTCTCGCCACTCTTGGTCTGCATGAGCACGCCTTCGACGAGCACTGTGTCCATGCTGACCAGGTCGGCAAACTCCAGGGTCGTCTCACTATCGACCGCCCCACCGATGGTGAGCTGCCAATCTACATCCGGACCCTCTGCTTCCTCTGGCTCTGGGCTCTCCTCCGGCTCAGCAGGTGCCACGCCCTCGGCGCTGGCCGTGATCTTCACCAATGAAGTCACCCACTGGTTGGCGGGCAACCCAGGGACCACCAACCGGATAGGGCTCTCAGGGTCACTCTCCACCAGCCATTCGCCGTCCATCTTCAGGGCAACCATGGCATCCCGACCCAGGTCCGCCATGGCGATGGTGACCTCGTAACCGTCGACAGCCGTGGCCGTGATGGACTGGGCATCGCTGCGGAGCGCAACCAGATCGAAGAGTGTAGTGAGTGGAATCCCCTCGAAGTCATGAGTACTCTCGCCGCTCTTGGTCTGCATGACCAGACCCTCTAGTTCGGTCCTCTCCAGTCCCGTCAACTGCACGAACTCGAAGGTCCTCTCGTTGTCCATGGCACCTTCGAAGGTCAACTCCCACTCCGCCTGTGGCGGCAGCGCACCCGCACCCTCGACCACGAGGCTGGTGACCTGATAGACCCAGTGATTGGCGGGCTTGTTGGGCAAGACTAGCCTCAGGGGACCGTGATCCTCGTCGACATTGGCGATCCACTCTCCGTCGGTCTTCAGAGCTATGATGCCATCCTCCAAGTCCGCCATCGAGACCATGATCGCATAACCATCGGCCGCTACGGCCGTGATTCCACTGGCGTCGGAGTGTATCCCCGCCTGCTCGAAGAGTGTCGCCAAAGGCACACCCTCCCAGTCGTTGACGGTGTCCTCACCGGTGGACTTCTGCATCAGTATGTCCTTCAATGAGACCCGCTCCATGCCCGCCAGATCGGCGAAGCTGAGGGTCAAGGGGTTATCCACTTCCCCTTCCACCGTCAACGTCCAATCCACCTGCGGTGCTTGCGTGCCGCCCCCAGCACCACAGCCAGCGACGACGAGCATCGCCACCGCAAGCAGCGCCAGGACAAATGATCTCCATACCTTCACTTTCGTTTTCCTCCCTCTAGATCCTGTATCGTGATGCGACGTGCCAACTACGGGCACAAAAACGGGCTCCACCAGCTATTGTCAGACTCGACACTCACCTCCTCTCCCGATGGTGTTCCCTGCCAGAAAGGAAGCGAGCGTCCAGACGCAGCGTAGAGCCCTCGGCAACATTCTCCTTTCCAAGCACGGGAGGCGCAGCCTTTTCAAGCCACACCCTTACGCCCGGCGACCATGGGCAAGCACCTGTAGGATCGCAGGGTCGGAGAACACCTGTATCTAGGCTGTAAAGGTCAGAAGAACCCCAGTTGGCACGGCGAGATCGGCAAACCCAGCGCCTCTGTCGCACTGCCCAGATCGAGACGCTTCAGCTTGAACTCGCTCGCGATCTCCCAAGCGGCCACGCACGGAAGTTGACCATCCACGAGGCCGGTTCTGATACGATCCGCCAGGTCCTCGCTCACATCCACGCTCGGATCGATGATCCTGCCCTTGCCCTGACCCTTCGGTCCGTGCCCGAAAAGGCCCAGTTGGCATTGGGACGCGCGGATGTCGAGTTCGGTGGCCGTGCTCCCTACCTCAATGGGATCCACGCCCAGTTCACGAGCGATCCTGTGCATCGTCGCGCAGGTGATCCTCTCATCGCCCTCGAGCGACGCCCGGATCTTGTCCGCAATCTCGCGATTCTTCACACACCGACTCCATCAAAAAGAGCGCTCCTGGAAAGAAGCGCTCCGTCTACGCCAGCCATTCTCCTTTCCACACACGGGAGGCACGGCCCTTTCGAACCATACCCTACCGCCCAGCGCCCGTGGGCACAACCTTTAGGCACGCCGGGTCGGAGAACGCTATCCATCGTGCTCGCGTGAGAGTGTACACCAACAGCGGAAAAGAGTCAAGCGAAGCTAGCTGTCTTGCACTCCCAACAGACCCACGATGCGCCCCGGAAGCTGATCTCTGTTGTCGAGGTTTACCTCCAGTACATCCACATCACTGTCACGGAGTCTATGCGCCAACTCGTCGACCAACTCCGGCCGTACTACCACCAGCGCCAGAGCGAAGCCTCCCGCTCTCAGCACATCCAGAGCGGCGACCAGCCCCTTTCCAGACTCCAGTTCGAGAGGCCCCACTTCGTCAATCACCAGGAGGTCGCACGGGGTAGATGTCTCCACGACCCTCGCGCCCCACTCCAAGGTCGAGGATACGAAACGGAATCTCCCCCATCTGACCTCACCAGGCACTTCGTCCGCCACGGCCAGAGGCCGGCTCTCCCCCGTGGCTACGTCAACCAGGGTGATACCTACCTTCTGTCCGCCGTCTAGCACAGCAGGGGAAACCACCCCGGCACAGCGGCGACCCAGCACGCGAGCTTGCCGCACGACCTGCTGGCAAAGGTAGGTCTTGCCGACACCACGCTCGCCGGTGAGCAATACTACGCTGTCCATGCAGATCGCTCCACCGCTCCCCTACGTAGTCTTGACTACGATGTCGGTGATCACGTTAGCCGCCTCGTCGCCCCTGTCAGCGGAGTTGCTCAAGTGACGGTAGAGCTCCCTCAACTTGAGCATCTTCACGATATGATCGCTGGTCGCTGGACCGCTGAACAGATCCGCCAGGGCCTCCCGATAGATGGTCTCCATCCTGTTCTCCAGCGCCTTGGCCCTCATCGCGTGCTCGTAGGCCACGCTCGGGTGATCCTTCAACCTCATCGTGGCCAGATGGATCTCGGCGGCAGCGTCCCGAAGCAGGGAGGCCATACGATGCAGATGCTTGTTGGGCGACACATCCAGGATGGTCATCTCCTCCACGGTCGAGTCCCCATAGTCTAGGATGTCGTCTATAGCACGTGACAGCGCGAAGATGTCTTCCCGGTCTATAGGCGTGACGAAAGTGCGGTTGAGCTCGTCCACGAGGATGCGACGCAGTTCATCGGCCTCTTTCTCGACTTGGATGACCTTCTTCGCCGCATCCTTGCTATTGGTTCTCATGTACTCCTCGAGGGCATCCATTCCCTCCAGGGTCTTCGCTGCTTGGTCGGCGATCAACCGCAGGAAGTTGTCCTGTCTTGGTCGTAAGAACTCCTTCAGCCCCATGGCCTATACACCTCCTAGCAGGCGATCGAGCGGAACGTAGAGCAATCCTGCTGCGAGAGCAGACACCGGAATGGTCAGCAACCAGGCAACAAGGATGTCGATCGCCACACCCCAGCGAACCTTGGAGACACGCTGGGCCGAACCAGCGCCCATGATCGACGAACTGACCACCTGAGTGGTACTGACAGGGCCACCCACCAAGGCCGCGCCCAGGATGACTACCGACGAAGACGCCTGAGAGACGAACCCATCCAGGGCCCGTAGCCGGTATAGTCCGGCCCCCAGCGTCCTGATGATTCGCCATCCCCCTAGGGCCGTACCCAAGGAGATGGCCGCTGCGGAGAGCGCGATCACCCACAATGGCACGACGAACTCGGGCAGGAAGCCCGCTGCCACCAACCCCATGGTGATGATACCCATGGTCTTCTGAGCATCGTTCGTTCCGTGGCTCAGGGCAAGCGCCACCGCAGTCACTACCTGCCCCCGCTTGAAGAACCAGTTGACACGCGGCGTCGAGCCTCGCACCAAATACAGCACCACTTTCATCACCAGATAGCCGAAGATCAGTCCCAGTATGGGAGAGCCAATCAACGCGACCACCACCTTCAACAATCCTTCCCTGTGGATAGCCTCCACTCCTCCAGCCACCGCCGCTGCACCCACGATGCCGCCGACGAGCGCGTGCGAGGAACTGGACGGAAGTCCGAAGAACCAAGTGAGCAGGTTCCAGGCAATGGCGCTCAGGAGGGCCGCCATCACCACGCTTACGGTGATCGTGCCCGGACTCACCACGTCCTTGCCGATGGTGGTAGCGACAGCGACACCGAAAACGAACGGGGCGAAGAAGTGCGCGACTCCGCTGAGCAAGAGCGCCCGTCGCGGCGACATGGCCCGGGACGATATCATCGTGGCTACGATATTGGCGCTGTCGTGGAAGCCGTTCAGAAAGTCGAAGAACACGGCTACCACCACCAGTGCGATGGTGTAGATCTGACCTGCAAGCATGAAACGCTTCCGTCGGGGATAGGATCTGTTGCCACGACCACTGTGGCCGGAGGTCATCCGGCCACAGGAAAGTCGGTGCGTCAAGTACTGACTCTATTATGCCAGAGCCTTGCGGCAAAGTCAAGCGGTCGCCGTGGCGGATCTGGGCGTGACGAACGATCTCGTAGCCGCGAGACTTGTGGGCACCTTCTTTCGCCCGATTTCATGGAGGAAAAGCACTTGAGGTACAGCCTTGCTCGTGCTATACTCCACGGGAAGACGGCCCGCTACGGCACAGCACGCTCCATACCTGGAATGACGATCTCCCACGGCCCAAGGAGGGCAACGTGTTGCTCCCCACAGTCGATGGGCACCGACTTCTCGCAGACCTGGATTCCCTCGCCCGTTTTGGCGCATCGGCCGGCGGCGCTGTGGATCGTGTCGCATACAGCTCTGCGGATCTCGAAGCACGACGCTGGCTGGAAGCAGAGATGCGAAGCCTGAGCCTGGAGGTCAGGACGGACCAGGCGGGGAACAGCATCGGTACCTATTCAGGCCAGGACCCGCGGCTACCACCCATCGCCATCGGATCCCACACGGACACAGTCCCTGAAGGCGGTCGTTATGATGGCGTGCTGGGTGTCGTCGCCGCTCTGGCCTGTGTCCGAGCTCTGCTAGAGTCTGAGGTCCGTCTTCAGCACCCGGTGGAGGTGATCAACTTCGCTGCAGAGGAGGCCACCATGGGTGGCACTATTGGCAGCAGGGCCATGGCCGGCATCATGGACCCAAGCCTCCTTCGCATCCACGCTTGGGATGGTAGGGAGGTAGCCCACCACATCCGCGCCGCGGGCCTGGACCCGGACAGCCTGGCCGAGGCCCAACGTCCACGGGGGAGCCTCGCCTGCTTTCTGGAGCTGCACGTCGAGCAGGGCCGCACCCTCGACTCGGCCGGCGTGCCGTTGGGGGTGGTAGAGGGCATCGTGGGCATCCGGCGCTACAACGTCGGATTCGAGGGGCTGGCCAACCACGCCGGCACCACACCCATGGCCGGCCGCTGCGACGCCTTGATCATGGCTTGCCCCTACGTCCTGGCGGTACGCGACATTGCCATCGACCACGGGATCGTGGGCACCGTGGGGAAGCTGGACCTGCATCCGGGCGCTCCCAGCGTGATCCCCGGCCACGTAGAACTGAGCGTGGAGATCAGGGGGTTGGATGAGGCGAGGCTGGACGAAGCCGAGGCCGCACTCTCGGACGCGGCCGCTGCCACAGCCGGCGAGTTTTCAGCCATTTCGAGCAAGCCCGCCGTCCGCTCCGATCCGCGTCTGCTGGAGGAACTGGTTGCAGCTTGCACCGAACTGGGTGTGGAGTACAGGCGCCTGCCCAGCGGCGCAGGTCACGACGCGATGTGCATCGCCCGCATCGCCCCTGTAGCCATGCTATTCGTACCCAGCCAGGGTGGCATCAGCCACTCAGCGGATGAGTACACCGATCCCGAGAGCTGCGTCACGGGTGCTCGCGTACTGTTGCATGCCTTGACCAGAATCGATACCTTGCTGGGCGCCAGGGCGTGAGCCAGCACGACTTGTCCCACCGCGATAGACAATCGGTGACCGCGGCGAGTTGCTGACGAGAGGGAGGCCATGGACCAGAGTCTGCGAGCCATACTTGCCCATCTCGAGAGCACAGGCGACCTGCACTACGTGGACCGACCAGTGGACCCGGTCCACGAGTTGGGGGCTGTGCTATCCCTGAGAAGAGCCGGTCCAGCCCAGTTCTTCAGGCAAGTCAAGGGCAGCGACATGCCCGTGGTGGGCAACGTGCTCAACTCCAGAGAGCGAATCGCTCGCGGGTTGGGTGTCGAGCGGTCCGAACTGCAGCGATCCTGCATGACCGCCATCGACGAGGGTCTAGAACCCGTGATCCTCGACGACGGCCCGGTGCAGCAGGTGGTACACGAGGGCTCGGTGGACATCCCTTCCTTGCTTCCTGTCCCTACCTGGTTCGAGCGCGAGAGAGGCCCCTATATCACCGCTGGCGTCATCGTGGCCAAAGACCCGGAGACCTCCGGGCGTAACGTCTCCATCGCGCGCCTGCGAGTCGAAGGCGGCAGTCGACTCATGGCCGGCATCGCGCCCACCCACCACCTCAGCAAACTGCTGCGCCACGCGCAAGCTCGAGGCCAGCCGCTGGAGATCGCGGTAGCTATCGGCAACCATCCCGCGGTGCTCGTCGCATCGCAGATGTACGTGGACCTCGGTCACGACGAGTACCACATCGCTGGCGGTCTCCTCGGCGAGCCGCTCGGTCTGGTGCGCTGTCGAACTGTGGACCTGGAGGTGCCAGCGGAGGCCGAGATCGTGCTGGAGGGAACCATCGATCCTGAGGATCGCGTCGACGAGGGTCCCGTCTCTGAATTCCCAGGATTCTACGTCAACTACGGACCGGGGCACGCAGTCCAAGTCACAGCGGTTACCCACCGGCGCGATGCCATCTACCACGCTATCCCGCCGGGATACGCCCCCGAGCACTGCCTGCTAGGAGGAGTGGCTATCGGCGCCACCACCTGCCGTGCCCTCCGGCGGCTTCTCCCCGGGGTCCAACAGGTCCTCGTCACCGACGGAGGGATGGGGAGATTGCATGCCATCATCGCCGTGCGCGATCCCCAACCAGGGGACGGCAAGCGCGCCGTTATGGCCGCCATGGCCCATGTGAACCTGCTCAAGCTCGTGATCGTGGTGAACGACGACATCGACCCCGAGGACTGGACTCAGGTGGAGTGGGCCCTGGCTACCAGGATGCGCGTCGATCGTGATATCATGGTTCTGCCCGGTGCCAGGGCTGACCGCTGCGAGCCACTGCACGAGAATCTGACCGTAACCAAGCTCGGCCTCGTGGCCACGAAGCAGCCAGGAGACGGCGCACCGGGAACCAGGTACGAGCTGGCTAGAGCGCCCCAGGATGTCTTGGACCGCGTTCGCCGCGAACTGGACCGCTATTGATGAAACGAAGTCGGGAGAAGAGCATGAGACTGGAACTGAACGGGTACAGCCTCGCGGCCTCCGACGTTGCCTTCGTGGCCACCGCTCTGCGGGACGAGTGGCCTGAGGTGCGACTGAGCGACGAGTCTCGGGCCGTATTGGAGGACACCCGAGCGTACATCGAGAGTGAGTGGCTCAGAGAGGACGCGCCACCCATCTATGGGTTCAATACCGGGGTGGGGAAGCTGAAGGACTCGGCCATCGACCTGGATCAGATCGAGCTCTTCCAAGAGATGTTGATCAACTCACACAGTTCCGGGATTGGACCGCCATTTCCGGAGGATGTGGTCCGGGCTACCCTGCTGCTGAGAGCGAACGCCTTCGCCCGAGGATGCTCTGGCGTCCGTCCCGAGGTGGTGGACCGGCTTCTGGCCATGCTCAATCGCGGCGTACATCCCGTGATCCCTCAGATGGGCTCGGTCGGGGCCAGCGGCGACCTGGCTCCACTGGCGCACCTCGCCGGTGTCCTGGTGGGCCACCCACAAGCCGAGGCCTTCTATGAAGGCCACCGTCTGCCCGCCGTGGATGCTCTCCAGGCCGCTGGGATACGCCCGGCGCAGTTCAGGCTGGCAGCCAAGGATGGGCTGGCGCTGATCAACGGAAGCACGGTCTCGCTGGCCATCGCCGTGATTGCCGCGCACGAAGCACGCCAGATCCTGGCGCACGCCGAGATCGGCCTGGCTCTCAGTCTCGAGGCCATGCGAGGCGAGTTGGCCGCCTTCGATCCCCGCATCCACGCTGCCCGGCCCCACGCAGGCCAGTCCACAACTGCGGAGATCGTACGTCGCCTGACCGAGGGGAGTCAGCGGTGTACCGAGGCGGCACGCCAGGTGGCTCTGCCCGACGAAGGCAGACTGCCCTCACAGACCATCGCTCAGCGGGTCCAGGATGCGTACTCCCTACGCTGCGCACCGCAGGTGCACGGACCGGTCCGAGATGCGCTGGACTACATAGACAGCACCCTGGCTACGGAGATCAACTCCGCCACAGACAACCCCTTGGTCTTCGAGACCGGTGACGGATGCGAGGTCCTGAGCGGAGGCAACTTCCACGGCCAGTACTTGGCCCAGGCCATGGACCTTCTGGCCATGGTGATGACCGATCTGGGGAGCATCAGCGAGCGGCGGACGTATCGTCTCCTGGATCCCACCATGAGCTACGGGCTGCCGAGCAACCTCGTAGCCAAGTTGCCCGGCCTGAACACAGGCTATTCCATCGCTCACTGCTCGATGGCCGCCCTGGTGACGGAGAACAAGACGCTGTGCTGGCCGGCCAGTGTGGACTCCATCCCCACCAAGAGCAACCAAGAGGACCACGTGAGCAACAGCACCTGGTCGGCACGCAAGGCGCGAACGGTGCTTGCCAACGTGCAGCAGATCGTGGCCACGGAGATGCTCATCGCAGCTCAGGCCATCAGCCTCACCGAGCCGCTCTTGGGGCAATTCGCCCTCGGCCAGGGCTCGCATGCCGCCTATGAGCGTCTGCGTGAGGCCATACCCGCCGCCTTGGAGGGTGATCGCTGGCTCCATGCGGACCTCGTTGCCATCTTGGACCTGGTTCAGAGCCACGATCTCGTCAGAGCTGTAGAACGGGCCGTCGGTCCCGTCCGCTAGAGCGGCAGAGAGGGATATCCGGTCTGGAGGCTCAGGATAGTCACTGGGCAAGGAAACCTCGTACGGTAGCATAACCAAGCACAGTCACTCAGACTTCCGAGGAGGTAGCCACGTGGACTTGGCGATCACGGGAGGAGAGATAGTCACTGAGCACGGACGCTTGCACGCCGACGTCGGGATCGACAACGGGCGTATCGTGGCCCTGAGCACCCCCGGCACTCTGCCACCGGCGACGGAGACTATCGAGGCCTCCAGCATGCTCGTTCTTCCCGGTGCAGTGGACGTGCATTTCCACAGCCGCACCCCAGCCTATCCGGAGCGCGGCGATTTCTACACAGAAACAAGCGCTGCAGCAGCGGGCGGCGTGACGACGGTCTTGGAGATGCCCATATCCAAACCTGGCTGTGCCACTCCCGAGATCTTCCTCCGTCGCCGTCGTCTGATCGAAGAGCAAGCCATCATCGACGTCGGTCTCTACGCTGCCCCCGGCACGCTGAACCGCGACGACGTCCTGGGCATGGTCGATCAAGGAGCCATAGGCTTCAAGATCTTCCTGCACCGACCCGTGCTGGGTCGCGAGGATGAGTTTGTAGGCATCTGCCTCACCGAGGACGAGGAGCTGTACCAGACGCTGGCTCTGGTCAAGGAGACGGGAAGACGCATCGTGGTCCACTGCGAGAGTGACTCCATGCTGGAAGCAGGACTCGCGCGCATACAGAGCACGGAGCGCACCGACCTCCAGGCGCACATGGACTCCCGTCCACCAGTGGTGGAGGCGGTGGCTGTCGCCACGCTCCTCACCATGGCCGAAGACCTCGAGACGCCGGTGCACGTGGCTCACGTGAGCTCAGCCCACGCAGTGGAGGTGATCCGGCGCTTTCAGCGCGACGGAGTGGACGTGTCGGCGGAGACCTGCCCCCACTATCTCTTCTTCACGGAGCAGGACTACCTGCGCCTGGGACCCTATGCGAAGTTCAACCCTCCGATCCGCAGCCTCGCCGACCAACGAGCGCTGTGGACAGGAGTGTCTGATGGCACGCTCAGCGTGGTGAGCAGCGATCATGGCCCGTATCTGGTCGAGGAAAAGGAGCGGGGACGGGCAGCGACCTGGCTGGCGCCGTCTGGTGGGCCCGGTGTGCAGACCCTCCTGCCCATGATGATCACGGCGGCCCTCAAGGGGCGTCTCTCGCTCGAACAAGCTGTACGGCTGGTCAGTGCCGAGCCGGCGCGCCTGTTTGGCCTGGGTGGGCGCAAGGGGACTGTCGCACCGGGAGCTGATGCTGACCTTTGCATCTATGATCCCAGGCCGGAGATGGTGATGACCCGAGACCTCATGTTCAGCCAGGCCAGAGATGTGGACAAGCTCTACGACGGCATGAAGCTTCAGGGAGAGGTGGTTGCCACCATCTCCGCAGGTCGAATCGTGTTCCGAGAGGGCAAGATCCTGGCGGAGAAAGGGAGCGG
>CAYSSR010000019.1:17104-18782 GCA_964433755.1 uncultured Anaerolineales bacterium | reverse complement strand
GATCTGCGACCCCTGCGGCGTCTTGAATACGTCGATGCGCACAGGGAAGGAGTCCTTCAGTTCCTCGATGTGGGTGACTACCAGGATACGCTCGAAGTCGTCCTGGATGGAGCCGATGGCCTCCACCAACCGCTCCCGCCCCTGCGCGTCCTGGGTGCCGAAGCCCTCGTCAACGATGAGCGTCTGGAGCCTCGCTCCGGCACGCCGCGCCAGTAGCTTGGATAGCGCCACGCGGATGGCGAAGTTGATGCGGAAGGCCTCGCCGCCGGAGAAGAGGTCATAGCTGCGGGGGCCCAGTTCGTCCGCCACCTCTATGTCCAGGGTCTCTACCGTCTTGCCCTTGAGCGTCTCGCGCTGGCTCATCAGCCGGACGTGCAGCTTGCCGTCGGTCATGCGAGCCAGAAGGCGATTAGCTTCCTCCTCGATCTCCGGTATGGTAGCTTCGATGATCATGGCCTGGACGCCTTTCTTGCCGAAGGCGACTCGCAGTTCGTCGTAGATGCCTTTCTCCTCCTGAGTCTGTTGCTCCTCCTCGGACTTGGCCTTCCTCTCCTTGTCGAGATAGGCGAGGTGGTCGAGTCTTTGCTTCGCCGCACCAAGACGGAGTCGCGCATCGTTGTGCTTTGACTCGAGCCGGGCCACGACTTGTGCTTGTCTGTCAAGATCGCGTGTGGCGATTTCCAGGTCAGCTACTTGTGCTCCTAAATCGCTTTCTTTGGTCTCGAGGTCCTCGAACTCCTGGGCGAGGACCTGCGCTCGTTGCTCGTGCTCATCCAGCCTGAGCGTGTCCGCCTTCAAGCGTTCTCCGGCTGCGTCGAGCTCTTTCTTGGCCTGCTCCCATTGCGCTGTCTCGGTCAGAGTCTGACGTATCTTCTCGTGCTCTTCTGCGTCGTAGCCCAGGGCGGCGATCTGTAGCTCTACTTCCGAAAGGCCTGCCCTCTCTTCCCGTGCGAACTCTTCCCTCTCCAATTGCTCGTCCAGCAAGACCACTCTGGCTCTGGCCTGCTCGAGCTCGCGCTTGGCGGATAGTGCCTCCTCGAGCGACCGGGCCAGCGCGCTCTCCTCACCTCGTAGCGACGCGAGGGTCGCCAGCTCTGCGTCACACTTCTCTCTGGCGCGGCGGGTTTCCTCCAGGGATTCGCTCAAACGCCGGATAGAGGTGTCGTTGGATCGGTAGGAGTCTCCCCTCTCTCTGCCCTCCCGGGCGTAGTTGTCCTCGATGTGCTTTCGCTTGTCCTCTTGAAGCTCCGACCCGCACAAGGGACAGGAGGCCTCTGCCTCCTGGAGCAGATCGAGCTTCTCCTTGAGGAGGTCCATCTCAGACTTGAGTTGGCCATTCTGGGCGCGCAGGGTGGCTATCTCGTTGGAGAGCCGCTGCTCGGAGAGGAGCAAGCTCTCGCGCTCTTCCTCCCTCTCAGCCAATTGTCCCAGATCGGCACGGACCACTTCCAGCCTGGCCTCCAGTTGCTCTGCGCGGCTAACCTTGTCCTCCAGACTGCGAACACTGCTCGAATGTCGTTCTCGCTCGACGAGAAGCTTGCTTCGCGCTTCCTCAACGGCCCTGCCCAGCTCGGCTTTCTGTTCGTTGAGACTCATGTGCTGGCTCAGCTTGCGAGAGAGGTGATCGTTCGCCTCTCGGGCGGCCAGGAGAGAACCATAGCCTTCTTCGATGCTGGTT
>CAYSSR010000019.1:0-17004 GCA_964433755.1 uncultured Anaerolineales bacterium | reverse complement strand
ATCGTTCGCCTCTCGGGCGGCCAGGAGAGAACCATAGCCTTCTTCGATGCTGGTTGCCCCGGAGATGGTGCTCTGGTAACCGGCTATCCTTTCTTTCGTCTGGGCCAACTCCTCCTTCACACGGCTCAGTTCGGAATCCCTTCGCTCCTGCTCGGCTTCCAGTTGCGCCAGTTGATCCCTCTTGAGCTCAAGCTCTTTTCTTTGTTCGCGGAGGGTTCGCAACATGTCCTCTTCGGTTCTCAAGCTGGCGCCCACGTCGTGAGCCACGCTCTCCGCCTCGTCCAGCTCCGACTCGCATTCTGGTCTGTGGGCCAGTTCTCTCTCTATCTCCGCGAGAGTAGCCCGGATCTGAGACAACCCAAGCTCCAGTGCGCGGGCCCGCTCCTTGGACCTCTGCTCCAGCATGTCGTACTGGCTGAGATCCAGTATCTCTCCCAGTATGCGCTTCCGCTCTGCCGGGGCGTGCGCGGTGAACTCGTCGGCGCGCCCTTGCAGGAGAAAGGCGGAGTTGATGAAGGTCTCGTACTCCATGTGCAGCGTCTCAGTGATGGCAGCCTGGGTCTGGCGGACGGAGTTGCCCGTCAGCGAACGAAACTGCCCATCGTCCAGGACCTGAAACTCCAGGTTCGTGCGGCCCTTGGTACCGTTCTTCTGTCGCTGGCGCACTACTCGGAAGTGGTTGTCCGCGAGGAGAAACTCGAGCTCCACTTCCATACCCGCTGCTCCCAGGTGGACCAGATCGTCGTCTCGGTTGGCGCGCGCCTTTCCCCAGAGGGCCCAGGTCATGGCGTCGATGATGGCCGACTTGCCGTGGCCGTTGTCGCCGGCGAGACAGGCCAGGTGGATGCCAGAGAAATCCAGCGACGAGACCTGGTCACCGTAACACATGAAGTTTCGTATACTCAACTTGAGAGGTATCATGGTGAGGGCTCCTCCCTGCGATCCTGAATTCGAGTGGCAGCGCGCCGCGCTTATGATACCATCCCTCGCTGTACTCCTCAACCTTGCAGCGGGTTTCGTGACTGCAATGCGGTTCCTTTCCAATTGCCGTGGCGGCCTGCAAGGTGATCTGCTATAATCTGAAACAGCAGTGCAAGGAGGAAGGAGAATGGTCTCGGAGGCAGAATTGGAGGAGCGCAGACAACGAGCTGCGCGAATGATCCTGGAGGGCGGGATCGTGACTCCGGCATTGGGAGACGACGCGGCTGAGGCGTTGCTGCATTGGGCGTTGTCTCGAGCGGACAAGTGCGCCTTTGCCACCGGCGACATGGAGGACGATCAGGCCGATAGGTACGTCTCAGAGGGCGTGAGTAAAGTGCGGCGCTTGATGGGTATGGTCAACGATCTCGCGGAGGAGTACTACGAGGTGGGGCACGTCGAAGTAGTGGAGGGGTTGACGAAGCTGCTATCCGCCGCTATGGAATGAGGTCATCGCGCTTTGCACCAGGTAGGAGAGCAGGGAGGTAGTGATGACGAAGCTGGAGATCATCGAGGGAATCGGACCCGTGTATGCCCAGCAGTTGAGGAAGGGTGGCGTTCGCACCGTGGAGGCCTTGCTGGCCCAGGGGGCAACCCCAGGAGGCCGCCAGCAGATCGAGCAAAGGACGGGCATTGGACATGCCCTGGTCCTGGAGTGGGTGAACCTGGCTGATCTGATGCGCGTCAAGGGGATCGGCGAGGAGTACTCGGATCTGCTGGAGGAAGCGGGCGTAGACACGGTCAAGGAACTGCGCAATCGCGTGCCGGAGCACCTGCACGAGGCCATGGTCAAGACCAACGCGGCCAAGAACCTGGTGCGGAGGCTCCCCACTCCGAAGATGGTGCGGGACTGGGTGGAGCAGGCGAAGAGACTACCGCCCAAAGTCACCTACTAGGCTCTGACCAGTTCTTCGTCGCCAGTATCAGCGCGCAGGTGTCTAGATCGCCGTGGCGTTGATCTTTGTGGTGCGGGCGTCTGTCACTGCGTCGGCGCTATCAGGGTGGCCGGACAGTCCGTCCTGCGCGGTGTGTTGCGGCCCTTGGAGGATAGAAACCATCGGCGGGCGCTGTTGACGCCCGCCGATTATCGTATGTTGCGCTCTGGTTCTGTGGTAGCCAGCGGCGAACCCGGCAAGGCGTCTTCGACCGCAGCTTTCCACCTCTCGACCTCGTCCCGCATTTCCTGAGCGCTGCGGTGTGTGGCCTCGGTCTTCGTCCCCAGCATCTCGGCCAACTCCTCGGTCCGTGCGTCGGATTCCAGCCTCTCCAGCGAGGTGATGGTGCGTCCGGATCGGACCGCCTTGGCCACCCGGTAGTGGGTGTCACCGAAGGCGGCGATCTGAGGCAGATGCGTGACGCATAGCACCTGGTGATCCCTGGCCAATCCCCACAACTTGCGCCCCACTACGGTGCCGGCGCGGCCGCCCAGGCCCGCGTCGATCTCGTCGAAGATGAGGACGGGAACCTCGTCTGCGGACGATAGCACGGTCTTCATCGCCAGCATCAGGCGTGCGGTCTCGCCCCCCGAGGCGATCTTGGCCAAAGGTTTGAGGGGCTCTCCCACGTTCGGCGAGATCAAGAACTCCACCTGGTCGATCCCTGTGGAATCGAAGGCGTATTGCTTATCGCCTGCCTGGACCCCTCCTTCGCGTTCTCGCTGCGTCAGGGACACCTGGAAACGGGCCTTCTCCATGCCGAGTTCCTTCAACTCCTCTTCCATGGCCTGGGCGAGGGCCTCGGAGGTCTGTTGGCGAACCTTGGAGAGCTGTCCGGCCAGCTCGCCGATCTCGCCTAGCAGCTCCGCTTCGCGGGCGCTCAGTTCGGCCACGCGCTCTTCACTGTGGGATAGTCCGTCCAGCTCCAACCTTGCCGACTCCGCGAAGGCGAGGATCTCTTCGACAGAGTCTCCGTACTTGCGCTGCATGTTGTGCAGCAGGCCGAGGCGGTCCTCGACCGTCTCCAGTCGTGCGGGATCGTACTCGATCTCCTCGGCGTAGGAGCGCAGCGCCGCAGCGATTTCGTTCAACTGTTCGGTGATTCCTTCGATGCTGTCCTGGTGCTCCTTCAGCCGCGGGTCCAGCCCGGCGAGCTCGGCCAGGCCCTCGGAGGCTTCGCCGAGGTGGTCCAGCACCGAGTCCCCCAGTCCGTCCCCCTCGCTGAGGGTCTTGTAGATGGAGTCGGCCTGGCTGATCAGCCGCTCCGCGTTGCTCAGAATGGTGAGCTCAGCAGTGAGCTCCGCTTCTTCGCCTGGCTGGAGGTTCGCGGCCTCGATCTCCTCCACCTGGAACTGGAGCAGGTCGATCCGCCGTGCCAGTTCCCTCTCATCCTGCTGCAGCGCCCTTAGCTCCGTGCGGACGTCTTGAAGGGTGTGGACCCTCTCCGCGACCTGCCTCCGCAAGTCCCACGACCCGGCGTACCGGTCCAGGAAGTCGACGTGTTGGTGCACGCGGAGAAGCGAGAGGTGCTCTCCCTGGTTGTGGATGTCCACCAGCCTCTGGCCGACCTCTCGCAGCAGGGCAAGGGTCACCAGGCGTCCGTTGACGCGGCAGACGTTGCGGCCTCTGCGATTGATCTCTCGGGTCAGGATGAGACCGTCCTGGTCCTCCTGGTCCAACCCATGTTCCTGCAACAGCGGGAGCACACGCTGCCGGTACAGGGTCTCCGGCGGTGAAAAGAAGCCCTCGATGAGTGCCTGCTCGGCACCGGCTCGGATGTAGTCCGTCTCGGCCCTGCCGCCGAGTAGGGTGCTCACGGCATCGATGATGATAGACTTGCCGGCGCCCGTTTCGCCGGTGAGAGCATTGAAGCCCGCCGAGAGGCGGAGTTCCAGGTGTTCGATGATCGCGAAGTTGCCAACGGTCAAATAGGCGAGCAAGCGTCCCCCCAGGAGCCGCCGGCTCAGCGCAGGCGTGTCACAGCCACCGCTGCGGCGACGATTGGGTATAACCAGTAGAAGGGGTTGAGGAGATAGCTGGCCGTTAGGAGCAGTGCTACCCCGCCGTACATGAAAGCCGCCACGCACAGAGTGCCCCCAATGGAGCCAGCGACAACGGACACAGCGGCGACGATTTGCAGGCCCCTACCTCGCTTGTACTCCGCTGCCCGGCTGGTAGCCTCACCGACGATAGCTCCAGCCACCATCGCCAACAGGAACGACAGGAACATCACAGGCACGAACAGCGGAAGGATCTCCGCAACGACCGCGCAGAGCAGGGATACCACCGTGCCAGCGACCAGCGCCCGCAAGTAGTAGGTGGCCGGCACGTCGTAGATGGGCACCTTCTTCAGTTTGGCACATTGTGGGCAGCGCAACCCCACCGGATGGCGCACCGCGCACTCGGTGCAGATGGGCTGGCCACACTTGCCGCAACGCAGCAAGGTCTCCCGTTCGGGGTGATTGACGCAATACATAGGCTCAGGCATGACTACTGCTTCAGTCTCTCCAGCAGGTTGTGCCCGAAGTAGTTAGTGGGCTGCGTCCTGACTAATCTGCACCGGTGAGGGCTCAAGCTAACGAGTATCCTGTCTCCGTTCTCTAGCTCCGTCTCGATCTGTCCATCGATGGTGAGGACGGCAGGGTACTCGGTCGACAGACGGATCTCGATATCAGACTCTGAAGGCAAGACCAATGATCGCTCGAGGGCCCTGTGAGGTGCGATGGGTGTGAGCAGGATGTCACCCAGCCGCGGGTGGAGGATTGGTCCTCCGGCGGCCAGAGAGTAGGCGGTCGAGCCTGTGGGCGTGGCTACGATGAGCCCGTCGGCGACGTAGTCCGCCAGGTGCATACCATCGACGTAGGCTGCTAATCGCACCACTCGCGAGATGGTGCCGTGCCCCACGACGACGTCGTTGAGCGCTTCCCTCGACTCCTCGATGGAGTCGCGTCGGTGAAGCTCGGCGTGGAGCATGATCCGCTCCTCGAGCCAGTACTCGCCCGAGAGAACCGTGTCCAACACGCGCGCCGCCTGGTCCGGCTGGACCTCAGCCAGAAAGCCAAAACGGCCCAAGTTGACGCTGAGGATGGGCGTGCCATCGAACACAGCCAATCTGGCTGCTCTCAGGATGGTGCCGTCGCCCCCAAGCGTGATGATCAGATCCAGATTGGGGACGCGTTTCCTGACCTCGTCGTCCTGCCAGGCTGACTCCACCCATGTGGACAGTCCTTTCGATTTCAGAAGGACGTCCAAGTCCTGAGCCAATCGAAGTGATTCGTCGATCTTGGGGTGATAGAGCAGTCCAATGGTGTGCATCACGTCTCGTCCACCACACATTGTCGTTTGCCATTATACGCCAAACGGAGGATCATGACTAGCGCCTCCGCACGCGCAGGGGCGAATGTAGGCGTGCTTACTGAACAACCTGTGGCAGCCTAGTATAATAGACTTAGAAGAGATCTTCCTCCTCCTTTCGAGAAGGGGGGTCGAGACCGCCATGGTCTTGGCCCTCCTTTCATTATATCCCCTGCGTGCACCCTCTGACCGGGTTCCAGGGCATGCCAGGGGCGCAGCCACGGGTCTATGTCCTCTCTCTGTACGCCCACACCCGGCCCCCAACTCCAGAGCACGCTGGTCGAAGTGAGGCTCGAAGGTGCGCCAAAGGCGACCGGCTCAGATAGAAGCGCAGAATCTCGCTCGGGACTTGCGGATGACGTAGGGGCGGGTCTCAGACCCGCCCCTATGAACGTGGAGGGAGGTGCAGGACTTGCTGGTCCCGAGCCCGCATACAGAATGGTCAAATCCGGGGCAAGCCACCCAGCGGTCGTAACCGCACGGCATGCCGTGCGCGTACACAGATGTGAGCGACCCCACAGTGCAATTCGACTGGGTGAACGTGTTCAGCACATGGACATGCCATGCTTGCCTTCTGGCGCTTGGTAGGGTAGATTGTGCACGTAACGGCTGAGCAAGGTGCATCGACTATCTGTTGATGGCGCCGTCCTCGAGATGGGGACGGTGCTTTGCGCAAGGGGCGTGTCTAGGCCGGGCAGAGACAGCGGAGAAGAGAGCGCATGAGTGCACAGAGGGGCATCACCGAGCTGGTGGGGATGGTGGCGGAGCTGCCGCCAGCAGACAGGGAACGCTTCGAGCGTATCTTCCACGTTGATACATCCGTCGGGCGGCTGAATCCTCCGCCCACGATGCTGGAGTGGATCGAGGAATCCTTCGGCTCGGTGGACGCGGCCCGAGAGCAGAGGGTCGTTCGGGTGACCAACCTGGTGACCATGGAGGGGGCTCTGTTCAACGAGCTGCGGGCCAAGCGCCCGACGGTGCGGCAGAAGTTCCCCGAGCTGGAGGCCCTCATTCAGCAGGAACGTGGTGGTGCGTTCTGCAATGCTCTGGAGCGCACTCCGGAGGACACCTTCGGACGTATCCATGGGAGGCACTCGGTGACCGCCAGCAACATCGCCAAGTTCGATGGCTTCGCCGGCGTGGTGGTATTCAACGAGCACAATCCCCTCGCCTTCACCAGGGAGCACATAGCGGACTACGTCGACACGGGCATGGCCTGGCTGGAGAAGGCCCACGAGACTGATGAGGAAGCCAAGTACCCCTTCTGGCTATGGAATTGCCTGTGGAGGGCTGGCGCGTCCATCGTCCACGGCCACGCCCAGATGATTCTGGCCAGGGAGCAGCACTACGCCAAGGTGGAGGGCCTGCGCAGGGCGGCCCTCGCTTACAGGGAGGCTGCCGGCCACAACTACTTCCAGGACCTGTACGAGACGCATGAACGCCTGGGGCTGGGCTTCGAGGTGGAAGGGACGCGGATCCTGGTCTATCTGGCGCCGGTCAAGGAGAAGGAGGTGCTGCTCTTCTCGCCGAGTCTCGACGAGACTCTCAAGGACTCCATCTATCGAGTCTTGGAGTGCTACGTGAGGCGACTCCACGTGAGCAGCTTCAACGTGGCGATCCTGATGCCTCCCCTGGGACCCACGGAGGAGGATTGGAGTGGGTTTCCCTACGTGGCGCGCATCGTGGATCGCGGGGACCCCTTCAACAGGACCGTGGACGTGGCCGCCATGGAGCTCTACGCGTCCAGCGTGCTCTTCAGCGACCCCTTCGACGTGGTGAAGGTGCTTCGTCAATCGATGGAGTCCTGAGAGGTGTGCTCTGTGGACCAGGCCAGCGTTGCTTGCAGAAGCGCGAAGGGTGAGCGTACGTCCCTGTTTCGCGGGACCGTTCGTGCCGGGTTTTGTCTTGACGGGTGTTCTGTGATATAATAGAGCAGACAGTCGCTATCAAAGGAGGACACGATGCCTGGGTTGGGTTCCATAGGTTTGCCAGAGCTCCTGATCGTCCTGGTGATCATCATCATCATCTTCGGCGTGGGCAAGTTGCCGGAGATCGGTGGAGCGTTGGGCAAGGGGATCAGGGAGTTCCGCAGCGCTTCGCAGGGCCTGGAAGCAGAAGAGAAGAAGGAAGCCGAGGCCAAGACAGAGGAGAAGAAAGAAGAGGAGAAGGAGAGCTAGTCCCCTTCTCCATCAGTCTGTCCACACGAGGCGCTATTCTGGGGCCGGGCCAGCTCGGCCGCAGGGGACGCCCAACAAGCCAGCTTCGAGAACGAGTAGAGCCCGACGTTGGTCGGGCTCCTTTGCTGGAAGATGGTACCCCTAGCAGGATTCGAACCTGCGACACACGGTTTAGGAAACCGCTGCTCTATCCGGACTGAGCTATAGGGGCACGGTTCTGGTGGCATTATAGCCCATGTACCGGGCCTTGTAAAGGCGGAGCAGTGGGAGTATAATGGGTTTGTTCGGGGCGTAGCGCAGTTCGGTTAGCGCGCACGGTTCGGGTCCGTGAGGTCGGAGGTTCAAATCCTCTCGCCCCGACTTCCTCGGCCGTTCCCCTGGTACCAAGTTGCTTTGTGTTAGCGCGCGCGTGCCTCATCGACGCGGACTCTTCACCGCCCGTGCGAGTGCCGCAGCGAAGGGTTGAGAGCCGCCATGGGGCCACTGAGGAGGGGGGAACGGCTAGGCCTGTCCGTCCAGCCCGTCCAGCATGAGACGGATCATGGTATCGATGACCTGGTAGAAGCGCTCTTTTCGTGGAAGCTCTTCCTGGTGGATCATCTCGCTGGCCAGGTGTACGACCGTGCCTTTGAAGCCCTCCACGATGTTGCGGGCATCCGCCGCACCCAAAGCGCCCTCGCTTTGTCTCATCTCGAGGTAGGCGACGAGACTCTCCCAGGCCTCGTCTCGGTACTGGCGGAACTTGTCGAACAGATCGGGGTACTCCAACATGCTGAAGGTTGCCAGGCGGAGGTTGGATCTCCTTGCTGCCCGCAGGTTGTTCTCGAATACGTGCTCGGCACAGGCGTGGAAGACGCCGTAGTCGTCTCTTTCGCGCATCCTCCGTCGAACCTCTAGGTCCTCATCCAACGGGTGGGCGCGCCCCACTACCTCGGGCAAGGCCTGGTACAGACCTTCCTTGCTCCCGAAGTGCTGCACGATCAAGGTCCGGCTGACTCCAGCGCCCTCGGCAATGTCGTCGAGAGTAGTGCCCGAGAAGCCCTTCTCGGCGCATACGCCGAGCGCGACCTCCAGGATCTGCTGCCTCCGTTCTTCGCCCGAGATTCTCATCTGGCTCGCCTGTGTCCTGGTCCGACAGTTGGTTCGCAGAGCAAACAACTCTCTGCCATTGTACCACAGCCCGCAAGACTACGCAAGCGAGAGCCCCCGCAACAGGACGAGATATGCTGGCAGTAGCGGGCCTGCTTGCTGCCCCCGACCTCGGTTTATTCGGCGAACGTCGAAGACCCCCTTTGGTCCCTTCGTTCTTCGCGCTCCGGGCTCCCTATCGGAAGCCGTGCGGATACGAAGATGGAGGTTGCCCGAGGATTGACGCCGCGGCATCGGTGAACTATACTCAGGCATCGTCGTCGGCGCAAGGTTGTTCCCTTGGAGGTCGCGACTCGCGGTTGGGTGACGCTCCGAGGGAGGAGAACTACGGAGTTCACTCTTCCACCGCGCAGTGGGTATAGAGCAGGAGGACAGTCATGCTAGGGATAGAGGCCTTGCTGGAGATCCTCGCCGCGTCCGGCGTGCGTCACATCTTCGGCAATCCGGGTTCCACAGAGTTGCCCTTGAACGAGGCCCTGGTGAACGACTCTCGTTTCCAGTACATCCTGGGCCTACACGAACTCCCCATCACCGCCATGGCCGACGGATATGCCATGGCCTCGGGGGGACTAGGCGTAGCCTGTGTCCACATCACCTGCGGTCTGGGCAACGCCATGGGCATGCTCTACAACGCTTACCGAGCGGGGACACCGCTGTTGCTTATGGCGGGCCAGCAGGACCGGCGCCTGAGGCTCGGGGAGCCAGCATTGGATGGTGACATGGTCTCTGTGGCTCGGCCCTGGACCAAGTGGTCGGTGGAAGTGCAACACATGGAGGACGTGCCAACGGTGGCCCGCCGTCTGGTGCAGACCGCTCTGACCCCGCCCACTGGGCCGGTCTTCCTCGCGGTGCCCGTGGACGTCCAGCTCGAGGAGGCGGACGGGCTGGACCTGTATCCGGCTCACGTCCCCAATCGGCGCGTGCGCCCTCCTCTGGAGGCGGTTCGCGAAGCGGCAGAACTCCTGGCCGAAGCCCAGAACCCGGCCATCCTGGCGGGCAGCCGGGTGACCGAGGCCAACGCGGTGGCGGAGCTCGTCTCCCTGGCAGAGCGGCTCGGCGCGCCCGTACTGGCGGAACAGCAGACCTCCCACGGGCGGCTGCCCATGCCTGCCGATCACCCTCTCTACTCAGGGGGCTTGCCGCTGCGATCACCGGACATCTGCCAGCGCCTTGAGGAGTTCGATGCGGTCCTGGCGGTGGGCATGAATGTACTGCGGCTCTTCCTCTACCAGGAGCCGGCCCGCGTCATTCCGGAGCACGTCCGTTTGATCCATCTGGACGCGGACCCCTGGGAGATCGGGAAGAACTACCCGGTGGAGGTCGGCCTGATGGGCGACCCTAAGGCCGGCTTGGCGGAGCTCGACAAGCGCCTCTCCGAGATTCAGTCCAGCGAGCAAGCGGGGCAGGCCAGGAAGCGTCTGGCGGAGCACTCGGCGCGCCGTGCGGCCGAGCGAGAGGCTCTGCTGGCCGAGATAGACGCTCAGTGGGACCAGCGGCCGATGACGCCCATGGCCTTCATGGGAGCGCTGTGCCGCGTACTCCCATCCCACGTTGCTGTGGTAGAGGAAGCGGTCACCACGCATGGCAACCTGCTGGAGACACTAGGCGTGTATGGCGACCCCACCGGATACTTCGCACCTCGAGGTTGGGCTTTGGGATGGGGAGTAGGTTGTGCTGTGGGCGTGAAGCTGGCCTGGCCCGACCGGCCTGTGGTGGCTCTGTTGGGGGATGGCGCGTCGCTCTACGGCATCCAGGGGCTGTGGACCGCTGCCCATCACCACGTCCCGGTGGTCTTCGTGATTGCCAATAACGCTCAATACAAGATCCTCAAGATCGTGGGGGCCGAGATGGACTTGTCGCAGATGGCGGAGAGCCAGTTCCCAGGCATGGACCTCGTGGAGCCGGAGATCGACTTCGTGGGCCTGGCTCGTTCGTTTGGAGTCGAGGCCTACAGGGTGAGCGAGCCAGGGGAACTGGCCGAGCGTGTGAGGGAAGCACTGGATAGGACCGAGCCCATCCTGCTGGACGTGGTCATTGAACGCTGAGCGTGTGGCATCGGCAGCGTGACGCGGAAGAAGACACGGTGAGACTGTCTGGTCCACGCCATGCAGGGAGCATGGCACACGGGCACGCTGCCGACAAGGGTGATGCTCTGGGCGGCATAGGGGAGGACTCGCCCCCGTCGCAGCTTTGGAGCATCGAGGTTAAGGCAGGCCGCGGGTGTCGCGGGTCGGGAGGCAAGTTCTTGTGGATGGGATCGAGTTGAGGCCTATCGGCGTCATCCGCACCCCCTATGCGGAAGCCAAGGAGATGCCGATCCAGGGGCGCTTCAAGGAAGGTGTCGAGGGCTGGATCGAGCTCGAGGAGAAGTACGTCCCCGCCCTCATGGACCTAGAGGGGTTCAGCCACCTGATCCTGATCTACTACTTCCACCGCTCCGATAGGGAGGAGCTCCAGGGCCGACCGTTCCTGGAGGACGAGACGCACGGCATCTTCGCCATCAGGAGCCCCCATCGCCCCAACCACCTGGGCTTGTCCATCGTCAGGCTCCAGCGGATCGAGGAGAACCGGGTCTACTTCACCGAGGTAGACATGCTGGACGGCACGCCTTTGCTCGACATAAAGCCGTACGTCGAGCACTTCGACCACAGGGAGGGAGTGACTTCAGGCTGGCTGGACAAGCACTTCGCAGAGAACGAGCCACCGGAGCGGACCATCCTGGGGTAGTCCGGAGCTAACCCTCGGTGTTATGTCCTTGCGAGCGGGAGGAGGCTACCTCCTGCCAGAAGTCCTGGGTGGCGGTGCGCAGAGCGCTCTCGGCATCTACGCCTAGTTGCCGGCCTAGATTGGCCACGGCGAAAAGCAGTCGGCCCAGTTCCGCTTCCACTTGTGCCGGGTCATCGGTCTTCCCCAGCTGTTGCAGCCTGGCCTGGGCCTCTGACAGCAGTTGCTCCCTGGTGCTCGATAGCAGGTCTTCCCTCTTGGCTCTTTCCTGGGCCCGCCGCGCCAGAGTCAGCGCAGGCAGGTTCGGGGGCATGCCCCACAGAGGCTGGTCCTCCTTATCTGCCTTCTCTTCCCGTTTGATGGCCTGCCAGTTGCGGAGAACCTCGTCGGCGTCGGCCACCTCCAAACCTGCGAAGACGTGAGGGTGGCGGCGGATGATCTTCTCGATGATGGTCTCCAGCACCTGGGCCAGGGTAAAAGAGCCCTCCTCCACGGCGATCTGTGCGTGCAGGATGATCTGAAGCAGGAGATCGCCCAACTCCTCCCGCAGCGCCTCGTCATCCTCTTCGTCCAAAGCCTGGAGAACCTCGTAGGTCTCCTCCAAGAGGTGCGGCCGCAGACTCTGATGGGTCTGCTCGCGATCCCAGGGGCAGCCTCCCGGTGCCCTCAGCCTGGCCACGATGTCGTGGAAGGTGGAGACGGAGCTGGCCTTGGGGAGAGGGGGCAGGAACAACGACGTCAGGTGATCGATGTCTCTGGAGTGATCGAGCTCGTGGAGGCGAATGGCTTCGATCGCTACTTCGGGCGTTCCCAGCGAACGCAGCAGGGTTACCACGTGCTCGGCGGGGTACAGGTTCAGCAGAGTGAGTTTGACCTCGGCCGCCACTCTCCGGCTATATAACTGGCCCACCAGCGCCGGAAGATCTGGGTCCAGGATTGGATGGAGAAAACCGGCCAGGGCGGTGGCATCCACGATCTGCAATCCATCCAGGGGATCCAGGCGCAGAGCTGCCAAAGCGGCTTCGATGAAGCTCAGGCCTGGTACCAGACGGACCTCACAGCCCTTCTGTTCCGCCAGCGCCAGAATCCGTGAGACGGTCTCCTCACCGACCATGGGGTGGCCCGGCACGGCGTAGAGAACGCCTTCAGGCCTTTGGGCAAGCTCGAGGATGCGGTTGGCGATCTTCTCGTAGACGCCGGTGAACTCCTCCTCTGAGTCGTAGAGGCAATCGAAGGAGTGCAGCTCCAGATGGGAAGGCAGGGAAGCGACGGTGGGGTGGCGGCAGGTACGAAGATACACTTCCTCCGCACTCTCCAGGACCTTCAGTGCCTCCTGGGTGAGGAGGGAAGGATCGCCAGGCCCCAGACCGATGATGGTGATGCTCATTCTATTCCTCTCACTGAGGGCGGACCGCTCTCCAGATCCCATGTCCGTCCCTTTCCTCTCGTGTGACCTTGCCTGCCAGCTCCAGAATGTCCAGATGGCCGATGATCTCCGACATGACCAGGAACAACTGCACTCCCGGAAGCTGGCCTCCAAAGATGGCTATCCCCAACTCGTATACGGTCCTGTCCTTCTCCTCCAGGAGCTGGAGCACCAGCCGGCTCCGTTCTTCGTGGTGCAGGAGGATCTCGTCCACTAGAGCCCGGTGATCGTAGACCGGCTGACCGTGTCCCGGCAACACCTTGCGCACGTCCAGTTCCCTCGTCCGACGCAGGGATTTCACGTAGTCAGGCAGGCTGCGGGGACGGTCGGCCATACCCAGCCGTGGTGTCTCCACGACGGGGTTGGAGGTGATGTCCCTCAGCAGATGGTCCCCGGAGAGGAGCAGCTTGCTCTCGGGCTGGTAGAAGCAGAGATGGCCTAAGGCGTGGCCCGGCGCGTGCAAAGCCTGCCAGGTGGTGTCGCCCAGTTGGACCTCATCCTGGTCGTCGAGGGGCTCGACCGCCGGCACGGGCGCGGCGAACTGCTGGAACCCTCGGATGGACTCCACCTCGCGAATGGATTCTGGTGGCGCGCCCTCTTCGAGCACCAGTTCGGCCACGTAGGACACCCGCTGGTCCCACCAGGTGTGGAAGTGTTCCAGAGGGTAGCTGTTCAGGTGACAGGAGAGCAGCTTCGCGCCCGAGGCTGCGACCACCTCCGCGGCCAGCCCGAAGTGATCGTGGTGTGCGTGGGTGATGACTAACTGCTCGACGTCCGAGAGGGAGTAGCCGAGTCTTTGCAGCCCCGCCCTCAACGCCTGTAGGGCTTCGTCGGTGAGGGGTCCCGCGTCCACCAGAGTCAGCGGATCCCCCTCCAACAGGTAGACGTTGACGGGTCCCACCGGGAAGGGGGTAGGGATAGAGAGTAGATGTATCCGAGGCTCAGGGTGTGTCATGGCAGCCTAGATCGCCAACTCCTTACGTCCCTCGTACACGGCCAGAGCGTCGTCCACGCTCCAGCCACTGAGGGTGATGGCCGAGATGGCGTTGCACATCCGCACCGCCTCGTCCAGCGGCTTCTGGTGGATGTTCCTGCCCGTGGCGTTGCCGGCAGCGCCACTGACGAAGATCTGGTCGTGGAGCTGCTGGAGGAACAGCCGTACGTCCACGGTGGAGCCGCCAGCGCAGACCACCTTCGTCCGCCCGGCGGCGGTGATGGCCTCCTTGAGCATCTCCTTGGGGTCGCCGCCCTCTCTCTTGGGGTAGTTGACCTTGACGAAGTCGCTCCCCAGGCAGGCGGCGACTCCCGTGGCACCCGCGATGAGGTGCGGATCGCGCTCGTCAACGACCGCCTGGCCTCGGGGGTAGATCCAGAGGACTGTGATCAGGCCGTACAGATGGGCCTGATGGACGATCTGGGCAGCCTGGTACAGCATCTCGTGCTCCAATTCGCTGCCCAGGTAGATGGTGTACCCGACGCCCAATATCCTGAGCCCGGAGTGGAAGGCGAGGTCGACCACCTGCTCCACGTCGTACCATTGCTGGCTGAAGGGATCCATCTGCTCTTTCTCGATCAGATTGGTCTTGGAGTTCAGCTTGACCAGGTAGGGAACCGACCGGTAGTCATCACCATAGCGGGCGATGAGGCCCAACTGCGTGGCGAAGACACCGATCTCCGCCTGTGAAGCGATTCTGAACAGGTGCTCAGGGTCGGCGTCGTCCTGGGCGATACCGTCGCCGTAGAAGTCACCATTGAGATGCTCGACCTTTTGGTCTCCGGCGAAGAGCATGAGGTTGCCACTGCCCCTGGTGATGGCAACGTAGTTCTCCTGGTACGTTTCCCGGGCGTCCTCAGGAACGTCCAGAGGGGCCGGTGTGTCTTTGGCTTTCAGACTCATCTTTCCCTTCCTCCGTACATTCTCGTGCACCTGGTCCTAGTCGACAGGAACTGTGGGCGACGATACGTGCCTCTCCTCGATGGGAGCACCTCTCTCCAGTTCGCCCGCTCGACCCAGGGCGAACTTCAACGAAATGGGGCCTACGACTTGTACGATAAAGGTGGTGGCGGTGATGACGTTGATCACCGTGGTGCCCAGTTCGGATCCAGCCTGCCCGTAGCAATCGAAGCGGTGGGCGGTAGCCAGCGCCAGGCCAATAGCCACCCCGGCCTGGGATAGCAGGCCGAAACCCAGGTAGTTGCGCACCTGGGGTTCCGCACGACCGCAGAGACCGCCGAACCATGCACCTCCCAGTTTGCCGACCGTGCGCATCGCCAGGTACACCAGACCGAGGAGTCCCATGGCTGGCAAGAGACCTAGCTGTAGACGTGCTCCTACCAGGGCGAAGAAGAGCATGTAGATCACCGGTCCCACCCGCTCCACGACGCGGCGGACATACAAGCTGTTGTCGCCGCGCACGTTGGCGACGACGACGCCCATCGTCATCAGCGCCAGGATCAGAGATACGCCGAAGGAGTTGGCCAGGCCGGCCACGAACACGACCACTCCGACGACGAAGCCATAGACCGCGTGCTCGTGGTCCAGCCTGTTCAGCAATTCCTGAAACGGAATTCCCACCAGGATGCCCAGGAGGAGGGCACCACCGATCTCTTGCAGGGATAGATGGAGCACCGGTGCGAGGGAGATCTCAGCAGCCCCCGCCAACTGCGATTCTGCGATGGTGGCAGCAACGCTGAACAACAGCAGGGAAAGCGCATCGTCCATACCTACCACGGCTAGCAAGGTTGTGGTCAGGGGCCCTTCAGCGCGGTATTCGTGAATCACGTCGACAGTGGCAGCGGGAGCCGTGGCAGAGGCCAAGGCCCCGAAAACCAGAGCCATGGGGATGGACCGCGTGAGGACGTAGATGCCAGAGGCCACGAGGAGGAAGGCACCCAGTCCTTCGCACAGGAGCACGGCCAGGATGGTGCCACCGAGTTTCTTCAGCTCCCGCAGCTGCAGGTGGGAGCCCATATCGAAGCCGATGAGGGCTAACGCTATCTCGCTGACGAAGGCCAGCTCGCCCACCAGAGCCAAGGGCACGACGTTGAGGAACGAGGAACCTAGAAAGACGCCCACCAGGATGAAGCCCACAACCTGGGGTACGCCCAGGCGCTGGATGCCCTTGCTGGCCAGGTAGGCGCAGATTACGATCAGACCGATCAAGGACAGGATATCCAACTCCCAGGCACCAGCGGTCATACCATGGTCTCCAAAGGGAAAAGGGTCAGAGTACGTGGCGTGTGATTATAGCATACGGCATGGTGGGGGAGCAAAGGATAGACCAGATCGGGGGGCAGAGTTGATAAGTATCATATAAGGAGTGCTGATAGTGATATTTGACAAAACTGCCCAGTTGTGTTATAATATAGCCAAGAGAGACCACAGAAGGAAGGAGGCGAATCTGATGAGCGCAATCACACTGTGGAGACCTCGTAGAAACACGCTTTCCCTCAGGAGACCGTTTGATCGTTTCTTCGACGACTGGTTCGACGCTCCGAACCGTATGTGGCTGGTCCCGTCGTGGGCGGAGTCGTTGCCCCTCGACGTGTATAGAGAGGATGGCCACCTGGTGATCAAGGCTGAGGTGCCGGGAATGGCCTCGGACGACATCGATATTCAGGTCAAGGACAACGTACTGACTATCTCTGGCGAGACCAAGTCGGAGGAGGAGGTCAAGGACGAGGACTACGTCTGCCGCGAGCGGCGCTACGGCTCCTTCAGCCGATCACTGGCCCTGCCGGTGGAGGCGGAAGGGGACAAGGCCGAGGCCGCTTTCGAGGACGGCGTGCTCACCGTAACCGTGCCGGTGGCGGAGGAACCGCAGCCGGAGGCCGTCAAGATCGAGGTCAAGGCAAGCTAAGTAAGGCAGTCCGAGAGGCGGGGAGCCCAGCGCTCCCCGCCTCTCTTGGTGTCTGCGGTTTCCGGAGGGTGCGAAGAAACATGCCGGGCAGACATCTTGCGATCTACACCTGCTTCGAGCCGGTGGACATCTCCCCAAAGGTCAGCGGTCGTATCGAAGATCGCTCGGCGATTTGCCATCCAGCGGGTGGCAGCTTTGGGGTGCGCTCTTTGTTGGTCGTATCTACTTGACATGCGGCAGGAGATAGTGTAGAATCTGAGCAACTGGCCGAGGTAGCTCAGTTGGTAGAGCACATGACTGAAAATCATGGTGTCAGCAGTTCGATTCTGCTCCTCGGCACCATTTCATAAGCGGAAGTGGCTCAGCGGTAGAGCATCTCCTTGCCAAGGAGAGGGTCGCGA
>CAYSSR010000018.1:0-18790 GCA_964433755.1 uncultured Anaerolineales bacterium | reverse complement strand
AACTGATGGCCGAGGAGGGCGTGGATGCGGCCCTGAGTGAGATGGGTGCGGTGGACGGGATCATCGACACCGGCGTGGACGTCATCACCGCGGCCACTCTGAAGGACTACGAGGCCGGGCTGGACTCCAAGGGTATCCCGCACGAGTGGGATACCGAGGGATGGGAAGCGCCCGAGGCACCCGCGGCGGCAGGACCGGTCAAGATCGCGGTGATCGGCAAGTCGGTGCACCCCTACTGGTCGAACGTGGAGAAGGGGGTGGTAGCGGCAGGTGCGGATCTGGGCGTGGACGTGGTCTTCTTCGTGCCTCCCACGGAGGACGTGGCGGCGCAGATGCAGACCATGGAGACCTACATCGCCCAGGGGGTGACCGGCATCGCCATCGCACCGTCTGACCCGGACGCACTGGAGCCGGTGATGCAGGAAGCGGCGGATGCGGGCATCTTTGTGACCACACTGGACACGCCGCCTGTGGAAGACAGCGTCTCGCTGGTGTACATCGGCACCGACAACTACACGGCGGGCAAGATGGCTGGGGAGACGATGGCGGACCTGTTGCCCGAAGGCGGCACGGTGGGCATTGGCCGTGGCTCAGACACGGCGTTGAACGCGCTACAGCGGACCGATGGTTTCCTGGAGGGGATCGCGGGCACGGACATCGAGGCCCTGGAGCCGGTGAATGACAAAGAGGATGCGGCCACGGCACTGCAGTTGGCCAACTCGGTCATCTCGGCGAATCCCGACCTGGCAGGCGCCTTCGGTGTCTATGCTTACAATGGCCCAGCGTGGGCGACAGCCATCAAGGAGGCTGGGCAGGCGGGCGTGATCAAGCTGGTGAGCTTCGACGCCACCACCGACATCATCAACGGCATCAAGGAAGGGGTGATCGACGCGACGATAGCCCAGCGTGAGTACGACATGGGCTACAAGTCGGTGGAGGTCATCAAACTGATGGCCGAGGAGGGCGTGGATGCGGCCCTGAGTGAGATGGGTGCGGTGGATGGGATCATCGACACCGGCGTGGATGTCATCACCGCGGCCACTCTGAAGGACTACGAGGCCGGGCTGGACTCCAAGGGAATCCCGCACGAGTGGGATACCGAGGGATGGGAAGCGCCTGAGTAGGGCTGCACCACCAGTCGTGGCACTTAAGACAAGTGATGCTGGCGTTGGCGAGAGGCTCGTGCCTCTCGCCAACTATCATTGGCGCACTTGAGAGACCACCGTGGTCTCGGCAGAATCCTCTTTGGCACCTGCCTAGAGGCTACCGGAGGTATCCGCTTCGATCGTACGCCAGACCGGGGCGTGGCGGCAACCATCCTGGCTATCATGGGTCCAGCCGATTCATGACAACCTGCTCGACTCTGTCCGGGGGGCACGGCAAGCCGCAGATGATCGCCGAGCGTGCGCCTCAGGTATGCGGCCTCGTGGGGCGGACCTGTGGCTCTCCGAGTCCCACCGGCCGTAGCCTGGCGGACGAGACGTGCCAGGCCACTGGTCGTGACTGGAGCGAGCCGTTCTGTGATCCTATCCGCGCCGTCGCCTACATCAACGCTGGCTGGAACGAGCATCCGACATGGCAAGCTGGCGACGCTCTTGGCTGCCGGGGCGCCAGTCGGGTGCAGGCAGACGAGTACCTCAAAGTGCGGTGGTCGAACGAAAAGACGCTGCGTTCTGCCTTGACGGCTCAGACCAACTCTTTGCCAGCCCCCGGTTGAAGGGCGGTAACTCGCCGCAGGCAGTGTGTTCGAGTCTCTGTCAGAGGTGATAAGCATGACGGACAGGTACACCCCCAAACCCGCACACCGGTTTACCTTTGGGCTGTGGACTGTCGGGAACACGGGAGCGGACGCTTTCGGCGAGCCCGTGCGGCCCAGGCTTTCCCCGGCCGACCTCGTCTATCTTCTGGGTGAGGTAGGCGCATACGGGGTCAACTTTCACGACAACGACCTGGTACCCATCGACGCCACGCCCGCCGAGAGCGACGCAATCCTCAAATCATTCAAGAAGGCTCTGGCCGATACCGGCTTGGTCGTGCCCATGGCGACCACTAACCTCTTCGGCGATCCCGTTTTCAAGGACGGCGCTTTCACAGCCAACGACCCCAAGGTGCGTGCCTATGCGCTCCAGAAGACGATGCACGCTATCGATCTGGGGGTCTCCTTGGGCGCCAGGGTCTACGTCTTCTGGGGAGGGCGTGAGGGGATCGAGGTGGATGCGGCCAAAGACCCAGTGGAGGCCATCAGAAGGTTCCGCGAGGCGATGAACTTCCTCTGCGAGTACGTCATCGACCAGAACTACGCCCTCAAGTTCGCATTGGAGGCCAAGCCCAACGAGCCGCGCGGCGACATCTACTTCCCTACCACGGGCGCATACCTGGGCTTCATCGAGACGCTGGACCACTCAGAGATGGTCGGCGTGAACCCGGAGGTGGCCCACGAGCACATGGCGGGTCTCAGTTTCCTGCACGCCGTGGCCCAGGCGTGGGAGGCAGGCAAGCTCTTCCACATTGACCTCAACGACCAGAACTATGCCCGCTTTGACCAGGATTGGCGCTTTGGCGCCCAGAACCTCAAGCAGGCGTTCTTCCTGGTCAAGTTCCTGGAAGATGTCGGCTACGAGGGCAGCCGCCACTTCGATGCCCACGCCTTCCGGACTGAGGACATCGAGGGCGTGAAAGACTTTGCCCGGAACTGCATGCGGACCTACCTGATACTCAAGGAGAAGGCAGAACGGTTCAACGCCGACTCCGAAATCCAGGGGCTGCTGGCCGAGATCAATGCAGACGACGGATCGATGAGCGCTTTCAAAGGCGCGTACAGCGCACAGAAGGCGGCGACCCTCAAGGCGCATACCTTCGACCACGAAGCCCTGGGCTCACGCGGACTGCGGTACGAGAAGCTGGATCAACTGGTGAACGAGTTGTTGCTTGGGCTACGCTGAGATGATCAGGCCTTCGAGAACCCGCTTCGCTGGCTACGACTGCGTCAAGCTCCAGAATGACACAGTGGCCCTGTGGGTAACGGAATCTGTTGGGCCACGTGTCATTGCGCTTGCCTGGCAGGGCGGTGACAACCTTTTCGCTGAACTCCCCGACGCAACTCTGGACTGGCCCGCTGGAGGAACCTTCTCTTTCCGCGGGGGGCACCGTCTGTGGTATGCACCGGAAGATCCCCAGCGCACCTACATCCCGGATGATGCTCCTGTCACCATCACCGACGTGGAGAGCGGCATACTCGTGACTCAGCCGATCGAGGAGCAAACAGGCATCCAGAAATCGTTGACCATCACCTTGCCCGGTCATGATGCACGCGTCGTCGTAGACCACGCGCTGCACAACCGGGGCGCGGGGTCGGTGGAGCTGGCGCCCTGGGCTATCACCCAATTGAGGCCGGGAGGCGTTGCCATCCTGCCCCAGCCATCCGAGCCCGCAGACGAGCACGGGCTGCTCCCCAACCGCCAGATCACCTTGTGGCCTTATACCTCCATCAACTCACCGCACATCACCTGGGGCGACAGGTTCGTGTTCGTGAGAGCGGTGATGCGCGAGGGTGCGCTCAAGATCGGCTTCCCCAATCCGGCTGGCTGGCTGGCGTATGTTGTGGAAGACACGCTGTTCGTGAAGCACGCGGCCTATCGACCCGATGCCGACTACTTCGACCGCGGCAGTTCCAGCGAGTGCTACTGCAATCCTCGCTTCCTCGAACTCGAGACTCTGGGACCACGCACCGTGCTGGCACCCGGCCAGTCGATCACGCACCGCGAGGCGTGGGCGCAGTATGCCGTGGCATCCTTTCAACCCACCGAGACAGCAGCGCAAGACCTCGTGGACCGGCTTCGACTGACGACAGGAGGAGGACCATCATGACCTGCTTCCTGGGGATTGACGTTTCGACCACTGCCACCAAGGCGCTGCTAATGCGTGCCGACGGCCAGGCCGTGGGCGTCGCATCATCGGAGTATAGGTACGAAACACCCCACCCCATGTGGACCGAACAACACCCCGACCTCTGGTGGCAGGCGACGATGGTCAGCATCCGTCAGGTGCTGGCCGAAGCACAGGTGGATCCGGCGGACGTCAAAGGCCTGGGGCTGACGGGCCAGATGCACGGTCTGGTACTGCTCGACGACGATGGAGAGGTCTTGCGCCCGGCTATATTGTGGAACGACCAGCGGACGGGAACCGAGTGCGACGAGATCCGGCAGCGTCTCGGCAAGTCACGCCTGATCCAGATCACTGGCAACGACGCCCTGCCGGGATTCACTGCCCCCAAGATCCTGTGGGTCCGGAACCACGAGCCGGAGGTATTCGCCCGGGTGCGGCAGATCCTGCTGCCCAAGGACTATGTGCGTTATAAGCTCACGGGCGAGTACGCGACCGACAAGGCTGGGGCAGCGGGAACCTTGCTCTTCGACCTCCGTAAACGGCACTGGTCGGAGCCGGTCCTGGAGGCCTTGGAGATCGACCCGGCGTGGTTGCCGCCCACCTTCGAGGGCACCGCCGTTACCGGACACGTCACACCCCAGGCAGCGGAGGTCACCGGTCTGCGGGCCGGCACACCCGTCGTGGGCGGGGGCGGAGACCAGGCTGCCGCTGCGGTGGGTACTGGGGCAGTCGTCGAGGGGACTGTCTCCCTCAGTCTGGGTACGTCAGGTGTGGTGTTTGCGACCTCCGACCGGCCTATCGTCGAGCCGGAAGGCCGACTGCACGCCTTCTGCCATGCCGTGCCCGGCAAGTGGCATCTGATGGGCGTCATGCTCTCGGCGGGGGGTAGTCTGCGCTGGTACCGCGATGCCCTGGCTCCCGGAGTTGGCTTCGATGCCCTGCTCGAGCCTGCTGCCGACGTCCCGCCCGGCAGCGATGGACTGCTCTTCCTGCCCTACCTTACCGGTGAGCGTACACCGCATCCCGATCCGCTGGCACGCGGTGCGTTCGTCGGGCTGACCGTGCGACACGCCCAGCCTCATCTGACCCGTGCCGTGCTGGAGGGAGTGGCCTTCGGGCTGCGGGACAGCTTTGAGCTGATGAAAGGAGTTGGCTTGGCGGACATCACCCAGGTACGCATCACCGGTGGTGGCGCGAAAAGTCCGCTGTGGAGGCAAGTCCTCGCGGACGTGTTCCAGGTAGCGCTAGTCACGGTCAATACCACCGAAGGAGCCGCCCACGGCGCTGCGTTGCTGGCAGCGACTGGTATTGGCGCCTTCTCGGATGTGGCCTCTGCTTGCGAGGCGGCCATCCAAACCACCGGCAGTACGACACCTGGATCGGCGAGTGTAATCTACGAACAGATGTACCCGTTGTACCGAGAGCTGTATCCGGTGTTGCGTTCCAGTTTCGATGGAGTTGCACGAATAGGGACGTAGGAATTGTCTGGCACGATGCCCTCCGTTGCGCAACGCATGTGCACGTCACTACACCGCAGCGGGCACAGACTCGGGCATTTTCCGCAGCACGAACAGCCGCCGTGCCTGGTGGGAGGCAGCCCTGTCCCGCAGGTACGCCCCCGCGCTCAGTCTGGCTCTCTCGTTCACTCCTCTCCAAAAACCTGGAGTGTTTCCACGTAAGACTCCGGGAGCCCAAAATCGTAGCGTTGGCCATCTATCATCAGACCCAGGAAGCCATCCTGCTGTCTTAGCCGATCCAGTGCAGACGTGAGCTGGAATTCGCCCCGCTCACGCACGTTGTTGGATATGTCTTCCTCGAGGAAGTCGAACAACTGGGGTTGGATGATATACTGTCCAAACACTGTGAGGTACGTGCCCTCCGGCAAGCCACGCACCTGCAGACTGTTTCGAGCATAGTCGACGGTTGGTTTCTCTGCGAACTCGGTGACACTGAGCAAGTGATTCTCCTCCAGCCAGACCCCTGTCACCGTTCCGAAATTCGCGATCTGCGCTTCTGGAGTCTGGCGCAAACCCAGCACACTAGTGGCATGTTGCTGGTAGGCGTCGATCAACTGTTCAGCGCAAGAGGTCTCGCCGTCCGAGCGGTAGATATGATCGCCAAGCATCAGCAGAAAGGGTTCATCTCCGATCTCCTCTCGAGCGCAGTAGACCGCGTGGCCGAATCCCTGTTGCGTCTCCTGGATCACAAACGTCACCCGGTGCCCGATCTCCAAGATGCTTCTTGCGTACTCCTGGGACTGGCGAGGGAGCTTGTTGAAGTTCTCTATCGTTATCTGCTCGTTGAACAGGGTTCGAAATGCATCCAGATCATGCTCCTGCACGACGATGATGACCTGCTCGATTCCAGCTCTGAGCGCTTCCTCTACGATGAGCAGGATTGCCGGTTTCGCTATCCCATCACGATCGACGATGGGGAACAACTCCTTCTTCGTCGCCTTAGTTGCTGGAAAGAGCCGGGTCCCGAAACCTGCTGCTGGGATGAGCGCCGTACGCACCTTCGGTGTAGCGTGCAGGGACAGCGTGAGGCAAGACATCCCGAAGTCGCGTTCGAGGATCTCGATCACAGCTTTCTGATCGGTTTCGCTGCGCGTGATGAACTGGGCTGAGCCGTCGCCCTGTGAACCAACACCCTTGCCACCCCAGACATGTGGCCTCAGACCTTCATGGTCCAAGACCTGGTGCAAGAACGGAGCTGTCAGTTCCTCGGGACACGCCGGGGTAGCGTAGCGGTCAAAGAACTCCTGTGCTTCGTACATCAACGCCCCCAGCCTTTCGGGATCCGCTGCCTGCACGGCTTCGACGGCTTGATGCACAATCCGCTTATTGATGGGCCCCAATAGCTGCTGCACACCTCGCTCCGTCTCACCTTCAGCGTAGGGGAAGCACCGATTAAGGCGGGAGAGGATCTCCATCGTGTCCTTTTGTGCGTTTAGGTCGACGATCACGAAGTACATATCCTCCGGGATCTGCAGCTCCGTTACGTCCAGGTGATCACCGTCGAACGTCATCAGGATCGGGCGATTTCCATAGGCACAGCCCTGGTCCATACGTCCGCAGCGGGAAGGCGTGGTGATTTCACCCTGGTAGGCCAGCTCCATCTCGCCTCGGATCGTCATCTTCAGGTCATAAACGCGGTTAAAGGCTCGCGCAGTAAGAACGGAGATGGCTGCGCTGGACGAGAGCCCTTTCTTGATGGGCAGATCGGTCTTGTAGTTGTCGATCACCAAACCACGAACCTGGTAGTTGGTGAGAATCTGGTAAGCGACCCCTGCCACGTAACTCCAATAGCCTCCCGCGTGCGCTTCCTCCAGGAGCGCACTAGCTTCCATCGGGATCTCATACGGCCCGATCTTCTCGCCATCCGGGGTGGTGGAGGTGAGTAGCAATGCAGATGGATGTGACTGCACCTCAGCATAGATGCCCTGATCGGTCCCGACCAGCAGAGTGAAACCCTCTCCGATATCGGCGTTGAAACGCCGATATCCGCCTGCCCAATCAGAATGCTCACCAAAAAGGCAGATGCGTCCAGGTACGAAGATCTTCACGATCCCTCCTCTCTCACGAGGGTCTCACAAGACGGTTCCTCGGTGAATGACCATTCGAGCTTGATTCGCACGGCGTGGAAGTGACCTCGCGGTCCGTCGTCGTTATACACCGAGAACACCGGCCAGTCAACCCGGAGAGAAGGCACACGGCAGTGCTTCGTAGTTTGACTTCATCCTTCACCACCCCTTCCCCGGTCCTGTCGGCGGAACCCACCGCCAGAGCCCTGGCCACGGACCCAGTGCAGGGGGCGACTCTGGTCATCCAGGCGTGCCTGCGGGGGTAGCCCAGACGGCATAGGTGCTGTGGAGCCGATTCTCGAGCACATCCCGGCTGACTCCCGCTGGCCCAACCTAGGCCGCTTCTTCACGCAGCGCCTGGCGGCTGCCTCGGGGACAGGATAGAATCTGAGCATGACAACTGACCATCGTGGCGAGACTGGCCTCAAGTGGGGGTTACTCTCCACAGCGCAGATCAACCGCCGTCTGATCCCAGCCATTCGCGCCGCTGAGCGCGCCGAGCTGGTGGGGGTCGCCAGCCGCAGCCAGCAGCGGGCGGAGGCATACGCTGCTGAGTGGGACATACCCCGTGCCCACGGCAGCTATCAGTCGTTGTTGGACGATCCCGACGTGGACGTGATCTACATCTCGCTGCCCAACAGCCTTCACGGCGAGTGGGCAGTTCGGGCCGCCGAGGCCGGCAAGCACGTCCTGTGCGAGAAGCCGTTAGCGATCAGTGTTGCCGAGTGCGACCGGATTATCGCCGCCGCCGAGTCCGCTGGCGTGGTGGTGGCCGAGGCGGTGATGTACCTCTACCATCCTTTGCTGGCTGAGGCTCGTCGGCTGATCCGGGAAGGCGCCCTGGGCCGCGTGAAGCTCGTGCGGGGATCTCATTGCATCCTCCTGGACGGCCCCGATGACGTGCGCTGGAAGCCTGAGTTGGGTGGCGGGGCGCTATGGGACGTGGGTAGCTACCCCGTCAGTTTCATCCGCTGGGTGGTTGGCGAGCCAGAAGAGGTCTTTGGGTGGCAGGTGCTCGCCGAGAGCGGTGTGGACGAGACCTTTTCTGGGCTTCTGCGCCACACGAGTGGGGTGCTGGGTGCTTTCGACTGCAGCTTCGATTCTCTGTGGCGCGCCGAGGCGCAGGTCTTCGGCACCGAGGGGACACTGACGATCAGAAACCCATACGTTATCGACGGTGAAAGCAAGATCTTCCTGTCTCGAGAGTCGGGGAAGGAAGAGTTCAGTGTGAAGGACATCGACGTCTATCAATGTGAGGTCGAGGCGTTCACCGCTGCCGTGCTGGACGGAGCGCCGTTGCCCGTGTCTCTGCTGAGCAGCCGCGCCAACGTGGCTACGATGGCAGCGCTCTACGAATCGGCTCGAAGCGGACTCCCCCAACCAGTCTCTTCCGTCTGAAGCGCTGCCGAAGGCGCTTGTGGCCTCGGAGCCTGTTGGGTCCTTTCTCCCCGAGGTTGGCCAATCTCCCACGACGCAGTTCTCGTGGTCATTCGACAGACTCCACAACCAACACAGAAGGTGGCGGCCTTCCACACAGACGTTGTGGCGCACGTGCTTCAAGGTGCAAGTAGGCTGCCGGATCCTACGACATGTGCTAGAATGTCCAACGGCAGATAACCGAACAGCCGCCGCGCGAGGGCAGACTATGTCTTTGTCAGAATTGGAGAACAGTAGCAAGCGTGTTCTGATGTTTGGTGGCAAGGGTGGTGTAGGGAAGACTACCTGCTCAGCGACCACCGCGCTGCACTACGCTTCGTTTGGACGTAGAACCCTCATCATCTCCAGCGATCTCACCCCCTCTCTGTCGGACATCTTCGAGATGGAGATAGGTCCCACCGAGAAGCCGGTGCAGGGGGTGGAGAACCTGTACGGCCTGGAGATCGGGCCCGACGAGGTGATGAAGAGGTGGAAGAAGAAGTTCGGCCCGGAGATCTACGAGGCGGCCTCTTCTTTGATCGACATGGAGTACGACGAGGTCATAGACTACGTGGCCCTGGCTCCTGGGATTCAAGAGGAGTTTATGCTGGACTACGTCCTGGAGCGGGTCAAGGACGGGTCCTACGATCTCATCGTGTGGGATACCGCTCCGGCCGGGGATACGCTGCGGTTGTTGGAGCTGCCCTACAAGTTCATCGCGCACCTCAAGACGGCCCCCAGAATCTACATGCGAGCCAGGGATACGTTCAAGTTGAAGAAGGTCCCCTTTCTGGACTTGATCGAGAGCTGGAAGGCCCTGGCTGAGGAAGTGACCAGTTTCCTGAGGGATCCCCAGAACACTGAGTTCATCCTGGTCACCATCCCCGAGGGGTTGGGCGTCTACCAGGCCAGAAGGTTGATCACGGAGTTCGCGCGTTTCGGATTGGATATCCGCTACGTGGTGGTCAACAACGTGGTGCAGAACACGGACAGCAACTTCAACAGAGAGCGTATTGGGATGCAGCAGGGGTACATCCAGATGCTGCGAGACGAGCACGGCGATGGTAGAACGATCCTGGAGGTGCCCTTGTTCGCCCGTGAGATCAAGGGTGTGGAGAGGCTCAGAGAGCTGGAGCGGGTGCTGTTTGCGGGCTAGCTCTCTTCCGTAGGAGTGAAGAAGAGCCGTGTGCGAGTGATCCCCCTTACGTGATCGGTGAGGCCCAGTTGGTCGAGTACCTCGTCGGGGCGGCCCGTGCCCCCCTCACCGGCCCGTAGCCTCATGCCCAGGGTGTACTGAGACTCCTCCCTCGATTCCAGCCACAGTTCCTCTACGAGAGGCCGCAGATCGTAGTCCTTATTGCGGCGCTGCCTCGGCAGACTTGCGCTTCTGAGGAAGGCGTCCAGCCGGGCCTCTATCTCTTGGACCGTGTGGTCGGCATCGACAGTGGCCAGGTATTCGGCCGCTTGCACCTGGGTCTGCAACGCAGGTAAGGTGGGGTACACCTCCTCGACTTGCGTGATGGTCACGCCGGCAGGAAGCTGCCTCCCAACCGCCAACGCGAAGTCGCGAGGCGCCAGCGGCCTCTCCAGGGTGACGTCCATCAGCTCCTCCTGGCCGGTGACGCCCACGGCCAGCGGGAAGGCGATGGAGATCTTGGGGCGGGGGTTGTAGCCCAGGGAGTAGGCCAGCGGCACGCTGGCTCGCCGCAGCGCTCGCTCCCAGAGGCGCATCAGGTCGAGGTGGGAGATGTACTTGACCTCCTCGCCCTTGGCGAAGGTGACTCTGAGGCGCTGCGTTACGTCTGTCGACGGTCTCAACGAGGGACTACCTCCAGGTGTCTCTCACCGGGCGCGCGTCTTCTCTTCACTCAGGCAGCCCCACCCTCCGCTGAGCATCGCTTGAGTCTCTCTGGGGAAGGCCTCCAGGATGCCACAGGTCCGGCAGGGCCCTTCGCGACAGTCCAAGGTCTTCTCTTCGTTCAGGCTGCGCTGGTTCTCGCTCACCAGATACTCCTTGCTGACCCCGGGGCTGATATGATCCCAGGGCAGGGTCTCCTCCAGCGACCACTCCCGATGGGCGTAGAAACCGGGGTCCAGACCCTGGGCGGAGAAGGCCTCCCACCAGGACTGGACGTTGAGGGCCTCGCTCCAGGCATCGAACCTGGCCCCGCGACGCCACGCTTCTAGGATCACCCCACCCAGGCGGCGGTCTCCCCGAGAGAGGGCCGCCTCCAGCAGGCTCGTCTGCGGGTCGTTCCAGCTCAGCTTCAGGCCCCGGCCCCTGATCAGTCGCCTCAGAAGATGGTGCTTCTCCTCCAGGGAGGATTGCTGTTCCAGCGCCGCCCACTGGAAAGGCGTGTGGGGCTTGGGGATGAAGGTGGCCACGCTGACGTTGACCTGAGCCTTCTTCCCGTGGGCTTGGCGGCCGATGCGCAGCACCTGCTTCACCACGCCGGCGATGGCTTCCACGTCCTCCATCGTCTCCGTGGGCAGACCGATCATGAAGTAGAGCTTGATACGCTGCCAGCCGCTGGCGAAAGCCGCCTCTGCCGTGCTCAGGATGTCGTCGTGGGTGATGACTTTGTTGATCACACGCCTCAGACGCTCGCTGCCCGCCTCGGGGGCGAAGGTCAGGCCGGTCTTGCGCTGGCCCTGGAACATCTCGGCCAGCTTCAGAGAGAAGGAGTCCATGCGCAGGCTGGGCAAAGAGATGGAGGTGTGATTGGGGCCGTGGCACTCCAGCAGTTTCTCCACCAACTCATCGATGTCTGAGTAGTTGCAGGAGCTGAGGGAGACCAGGGCCAGCTCCTCGTAACCTGTAGAGGCCAGAAGCTTTTCGGCGGTGGAGAGGGTCTCCTCCAGCGGCCGTTCTCGCAGGGGGCGGTAGATCATGCCCGCCTGGCAGAACCGGCAGCCCTGGGTGCAGCCGCGCAGGATCTCGATGGAAGCCCGGTCGTGGATGGCCTCCACGAAGGGGACGATGGGCCTCGTCGGCGCAGGGGGCAGGGCATCGACGATTCGTTTGACCACCACCGGTCTGGCAGCTGGATGAGTGGGCGTGACCTCCTCAACGGTGCCGTCTTCGTTGTACGTGACCTGGTACAGGCTGGGGACGTAGACACCCTCGATCTGAGCAGCTCTGGTCAGGTACTCTTGTCTGTCTCGCCCGCAGTCTCGGTACAGGTCCAGCAGCTCCAGTGTGACCTCCTCTCCCTCGCCCACGACGAAGAGGTCGAAGAAGGGGACCAGAGGCTCAGGATTGTACGTGCCGCTGCCGCCGCCCAGAATGAGGGGATGGCGGTCGTCCCGTTCCTCTGCCAGCAGGGGGATGCCTCCCAGGTCCAACATGGTCAGGATGTTGGTGTAGTTGAGCTCGTAGGGCAGGGTGAAGCCGACCACGTCGAACTCGTGGAGGAGGTGGCGCGTCTCCAGGCTGCACAGCGGCAGCCCTGCCACCCGCAGGGCCTGTTCCATGTCCATCCACGGGGTGTAGACTCTTTCGGCCAGGACGTGCTCGTGCCCGTTGAGGAGGTCGTAGAGGATGATCAAGGCCAGGTTGGACATGCCGACCTCGTAGACGTCGGGGTAGGCCAGGGCGACCTTGATGGGGGTGGTCTCCCAGTCCTTGACGATGGCATTCCATTCCCCCCCGGTGTAGCGGGCGGGCTTGATCACGCGGGGGAGGATCGATCCCAGAGCGCCTGCATCCATACTCAACAGTGGTCTCCGGGAGGGATTATAGGCTTGCGAATGACGAGGGGCAACCTCTTGCGGGCATGGATGGCTTCACTTTGTGCTTGGAGTGCATGGAGCCAGCGAGTGTCTACTTGTGAAAGGCGTCCGCGCGCATCTTGCATCCGCAAAGCGGAGTTGAGCGCAGAAGAGTCTGCACTCGAAAGCGGATTGTGGTCGCGTTCGCTCAATCCACCAGAGTCGCGCCTTTCTGCGCTTTCTCGATCAACTCCTTCCTCCTCCGCCGATAGGACACGATAGGCCGGTCGGCCTGGAACAGCTTCTCCCCCATGGCCAGCTCCGTCTTCTTGGGCTGCTGGGTGAGCACCACCCTCTTGTCCTGTCCCAGGATGATCCTGTTGCCCAGATTGCTCAGCCTACAGAGTAGACGGTCGAGCACCGGTACGCCCGTGAAGCGACCATAGAAGCGCAGGTAGAGCTTCGTGTTCTCCTCGTCGATGGGCACGAAGGCCAGCATCACCCTCATCCTCTCCCCCAACCTGTTCTGCCAGATGTTGGGGAAGTGGAAATGGAGCAGCGCAGGGCCCTGAGGCTCGGGAAGGTCCTCGGGCTTGAGGGGAGCCGTGCCGTCGTCCATCCTGTTGTAGACCCACACCCGTAGCTTGTCGTTCTCCAGCTTGGTCACGGGGCCGTCGATGAGGGTGCGTCCGCCGCGGCCGATGGTGTTGTGGTGCACGAAGGGCAGGTGGGCCACGTCGAGTTGGTTCTCGATGGCCCGTGAGTAGTGGACCGTCCAGTGGTCCGTGAAGGAGGCGTAGGGGAAGCCGTCGTCCAGGTCGTCGAACCAGGGCAGGGGCGGCACGTTCTCCCGCGGCTCGCCCCACCACAGCCAGACGAAACCGTGGGCCTCCTGGGTGGGGTAGGTGTGGACCTGGAAGCGCTCGGGAACCTGGGTCACCTTGCCGTTGGCGGGGATGAGCTGGCAACGTCCCGTGGCGTCGTACTGTAATCCGTGGAAGGGACACTCCACACAGTCGCCCGCCACCTTGCCGGCGCTCAGGGCGGCGCCACGATGGGCGCACTTGTCCCATTGGCAGGCGGGATGGCCTTGCCTGTCCCTCCAGAAGACCAGCTTCTCCCCGAGACGAACCACGCCCACCGGCCTATCGCGAGGGACCTCGCCGGACTCCAGGACCACGTACCACTGGTTGGGGATCATTCCGCACCTCCTGGGTTCTCTATCTGGCTCGATTGATCAGCGCCATGGAGAGCACAACGAGGTGCGACCCGTCCTTGGGTCTCGGTCTATCAGGCCTCCGGGAAGATCTTGCCTGGGTTCATGATGTTGAGGGGGTCCAGGGCCTTCTTGATGGTGCGCATGACCTCCACCGTGCCCTCGGGGAGGTCCAGGCTGAGGTACTTCTGCTTCAGGAGCCCAATGCCATGCTCGCCGGAGAGGGTGCCTCCCACGGCGGTGGCGACCTCGAAGATGTCCCCCGACGCCGCTTCCACACGTTCCATCTCCTCGGCGTCGGCCTGGTCGAAGAGGATGTTGGGATGCAGGTTGCCGTCGCTGATGTGGCCGAAGATCACGATGGGCAGGTTCCGCTGGCAGGAGATCTCCTGGATGCGCCTCACCACCTCGGGGATCGCTTCGCGGGGCACGGAGATGTCCTCGCCCAACTTGTTGGGCCGTACTCGCGTCAGCGAGGGGGAGATGGACTGCCTGGCCTTCCACAGGGCTGTCTCCTCCTGTGGCGTACCGGCCACGTCCACCATGGTTGCCTTGTTGTCCCGGCACAACTGGGCCACCATGCCCAGCTCCTGCTCCACGGCAGCCTGTACCCCGTCCACCTGGATCAGCAGCAGGGCCGCGGCCTCACGAGGCAGGCCGCTCTTCAAGTAGTCATCCACTGTGTGGATGGTCATCTGGTCCATGATCTCGATCACGGCCGGGGTCACTCCGGCGTGGAGGATCCTGTTCACCAGGGTGGCCGCGTCGTCCAGGTCGGCGAAGGCGGCGAGGACGCTGCCGCTGGTCTCAGGCTGGGGAATGAGACGTAGGGTGATCTCCGTGATCACTCCCAGTGTGCCCTCGGAGCCTACGAAGAGCTGGGTGAGGTCGTATCCAGTCACGTTCTTGATGGCCTTGCCGCCGGTGCGTATGACCTCACCGGACGGGAGGACGACCTCCAGGCCCATCACGTAGTCGCTGGTGACGCCGTACTTGAGGGCATGGGGGCCTCCGGCGTTCATGCCCACGTTGCCGCCGATGGTGGTGGCCTTGAGGCTGGCCGGATCGGGGGGGTAGTACAGACCTTGCTTAGCCACCGCTGTCTGGAGCTTCCCGGTGACCACCCCAGGCTGCACGACGGCCACCATGTTCACGTCGTCGATCTCCAGGATGTCGATCATGCGGGTCAGGCTGAGGACGATGCCACCCTTGATGGGGATGGTCCCGCCGGCGAGGTTGGTGCCCGCCCCTCGGGGCAAGATAGGCATCCGCTCACGGTTAGCCAGCGCCACCGTGGCGGCTACTTCTTCGGTGGTTCTGGGCAGGACCACGACTTCTGGAAGGTGCTGCAAGACAGTGCTGTCGTACGAGTAGCAGAGCAACTCCTCCGGTGACGTGAGTACGTTTTCGTCTCCGGCGATTCCCTTCAGTTCTTCCACCAGTGTGGCTTCGATCATGCCTTCGCTCCCGGGCCGTATTGACTGGGGCGATTATAGCATCGGCCCGCAGCGCCGACAAAGGCGACGCAGACGCGGCGCCCGTTGTGCGGCCCTCCAGCATGAGGATTGTGGAGGCAGCCCGCGGGGACGAGCCCGGCCCGGCATCCAAACCGACGTACGTAGGGGAGGGTCTCAGACCCGCCCCTACGACGATGGCCGGTCCACTTGGTGGGGCACGAGACCGAGCAGGCCTGTGCCTTGGATGTCGTCTGCGGATGGCACTTCGCCATGTGCAGGACGCCCCATATGCCGCGTGAGGTCCAGCGTCGCCAGACGCATGGGCGGCATGATCTTCAGAGAGGCCAAGGTGTAGGACAAGCTTAAGCTTGTCCTACGGGAGTGGGCGTGCCGCGTCGGGGGAGCAGTCCGGCGGCTGGCGCAATCTCCTGACGTTCTTGGACCTGCGTCCTTGACAGCATCCAGTCGGGGGCTTATACTACGCCATTGGACTGGCTGGAAGTACGTTCTATAGAAGAAACAGATGTCCAGGAAACTATCACTATTTCTCTTGTTCGTGACCGCAGCCGTGCTCTCGCTGTCTCCGCTGATCGGAATGGCCGACGAGCCGGTGGCGCGGTTCTTCGTGTTCGAAGCCCAGGACTGCGACCACTGCCAGGCGGTGGAGGAGGAGGTGCTGGCCCCTCTCGCGGAGGAGTACGGCGATAGGGTGGAGATCAGACGCTTCGACATCGGCTCGGTCGAGAACTACGAAGTCATGGTCCGCCTGGAGAGGGAATGCGGAGTCACTGGTCTGGCTATCCCACAGGTGTTCATAGGTGACACGGTGCTCGTGGGAGAGGAAGAGATCGGGGAGCGGCTGAAGAGCCTGGTGGACGAGTGCCTGGCTTCGGGTGGGTGTGGCTTCCCCAGCGACGATGAGCCCGCGACAGCTCCTTCTCTGCCCTCTGCGGCTGAGACGGATCCCGTCTGTGAGGACCCCACTACGCCGGACGAAGCTGGTGTGTGTGAAGTGGTTGGCGGCGAGCTGGCTGCTCCAGTGTACGTTGCGTATTTCCATAGCCCAGGTTGCGCGGAGTGCGAGCGTGTAGCCTACGATCTCTCGTACCTGGAGCAGAAGTATCCCAACCTCGAGGTGCGATCCTTCGACATCAATACCTGCGCGCCACTGAATGAGGCCATGTCTGAGCGGAGCGGCGTTCCTCCGGAGGAGCGACTGCTTGCGCCAGCGGTCTTCGTGGGTGATGAGTATCTCTTCGGCGACGAGATCACTGTCGAACGCCTGGAAGAGGTGATCCAGACCCACAGTCAGGTGGGGTGTATTCCTCCCTGGGAGGGCTTGGAGGAGGAATCGTCCGAGGCCATCAACCGCATTATCCAGCGTTTCAAGTCCTTCTCGGCGCTGGCCGTGCTGGGGGCGGGTCTTCTGGATGGAGTCAACCCCTGTGCGTTCACCACCATCATCTTCTTCGTATCATACCTGGCCGTGATGGGCCGTAGGGGGCGGGACATCCTGTTCGTCGGGGTTTCGTTTACGGTTGCGGTGTTCGTAACCTATCTGCTCGTAGGCGTTGGAGTGCTGGGTTTTGTGCACTCTTTGGGCATCGTCAAGACCCTCTCACGCGTCGTGTACCTGGCCACCGGGGTGTTCTGTCTGGTACTGGCTGGTTTCAGCCTCTTCGACGTATACAGGATCAAACAGGGCAGAATCGAAGACATCGCATTGAAACTGCCGGAACGGCTACAGAAGAGGGTCCACCAGACCATCAGAGAGGGAAGGAACCTACGCAACTACGTTTGGGCGGCGTTCGTCACGGGCTTCCTGGTGTCGTTGCTGGAGCTGGCATGTACCGGCCAGGTCTATCTGCCCACCATCATCTTCGTCAGTGGCGTGCCCGAGCTGCGGGTGAATGCGCTGGTGTACTTGGTGCTGTACAACCTGATGTTCATCCTGCCGCTGGTGATCATCTTCGTTCTCGTCTTCTACGGCACCACCTCGAAGCAGCTCACGGGGTTCTTCAGGGCTAACGCGGCCTCGGTGAAGCTGCTCACGGCGCTTCTCTTCGCCGCGCTGGGTTTCTGGCTGCTTTGCTCCATGATCTGAGAGAGGCGCTGCCGGCCTGATGTGCTAGGCAGTGCCTGCCAGACCGTCCATAGCCACGAGGGCCGCGCCCAGCGCACCCACGATCTGAGGCTCCGGTGGGACGAGCAGCGGCTCGCCGATTTCCTCTTCGATGGCCTTGACCACACCTTTGTTCTTGGCTACGCCGCCAGCCATGGCTACGGGGGACACCAGGCCCAGCCTCCTGACCATGCTCATGGTGCGCTTGGCGATGGCGTGGTGTAGTCCTGCTACGATGTCCTCTCTGTTCACGCCTTCCGCCACCAAAGTGACGACCTCGGATTCTGCGAAGACAGTGCAGGTGGACGACACCTGGTGGGGTTCCTTGGCCCCCAGCGAGATCTGGCCCAGCTCCTGTATCTCCAGTTCCAGAGCCTTGGCCATGACCTCCAGGAAACGGCCAGTTCCCGCAGCGCATTTGTCGTTCATCAGGAAGTCCACTACCTTGCCGTCCTTGTCCACGGATATCGCTTTGCTGTCCTGGCCGCCGATGTCGATGATCGTCCTCACCTCGGGGAGGAGTTGATTGATGCCCCTGGCGTAACAACTGATCTCCGTGACCTGGCGGTGGGCGTAGTCGATGGCTATCCTGCCGTAGCCGGTGGCCACGATGGAACCGATGTCCGTTTGAGAGATGCCAGTGCCCTCCAGCGCTTTCTCCATGGCCTGATAGGCGGCCCTGCGGCTGTTGAAGCCGGTAGGCACGACAGAGTAGGCCACGATCTCCTCGCCGTCCCAGATCAGTACCTCGCCTGAGGCGGCACCGACGTCAACGCCGGCAACATACATCTTTCTGTCCTTCTTCGCTTCTCAGCCGAGCATCTCCAGAAAGCCCTCCACCCGCGTCCGCAGAGGGCCCATTTGTAGATTGGCCTCGTCTATGCAGTCTCCATCCAGTTGCAGGAAGGGGATACCCTCGTTGCGCAGCTCGTCTCGCATCACGCGCAGAGCGCCGGTGCTCTGCCGGCATCCCCAGTGATGGAACTGGACCACCCCCTGGGCGTCGAACTCCCGCACGCAGCGAAGTGTGGTCTCCAGCCTGCGCTCGATAGGACCGTTGTAGTAGACGGAGAGGATGCGCTCGGCCATGGCTCGGAGTGGCCTCTCTTCGTCCAGTGGCTCCCACCACACGTTACTCGCTTCCTCGAAGACGATGATCACGCCGAGCTCGTCCTCCAGCCAGGACATCAAGTCCGTGAGGAAGTAGGGCTTGAGGTGCATCCAGTAGAGGCGATAGCGCTGGTTCTCTTGTTCGCCGGCCCCACGGGACACGAGGTCCTGGGTGTAGTCCCGCAGAGCGCGATAGAAGTCCACTGCGGCCTGCGTGCCGAAGGCGGTGACGATTAGCCCCAACTGGTTGAGCTGGGATGAGCCGCGCAGGGGTGCGGGCTGGGAGCGTC
>CAYSSR010000017.1:0-22467 GCA_964433755.1 uncultured Anaerolineales bacterium | reverse complement strand
TCACCGTCGGCGTCGACGAGAACGACCTTGGCCAGTTGCCTCCCCGGCGTGTGCTGGACGGCCGCCACTTCCTGAGCGGTGTAGGCCACCGAGTGAGTCAAGACCTCGAACGAAACCCCCTCCTCGCGGAGGTACTTCTCCAACCGTTGTCTTGCGGCCATTCTCCACTCCTCCCATCGACAGACCTCGGTCTGCCCTTCAAGAGACACGTCCCCTCATGTTCTGACTCCTACGTCAAGATAGCCCCTCCAAGTAGTCTCCTATCGCGTCTGCCACCTCCTCTTCCCGTCCCCACAGGAAGTGGTCGGCGCCCTCCAAGACGACCAACTGCTTTGGCTCCGGCAGGCGCTGCACCAGCGCCTGCAACTCTGCAAGTGGGCAGATGTGGTCCTGATCACCAGCCAGGAAGAGCTTTGGTCTAGACCAGCTCTCCCAGAAGTCCTTCTTCAGGGAGCCGATGCTCGCGGCCCCCAAAGGCAAACACAGAGCCACAACCGCCGCGACGCGGGGATCGTTCTCCACTTGGCGCAAACCCACGGAGGCCCCGAAGGAATAGCCCATCAGGTAGATCCTGTGCGGGTCGACGTCTTCCTGCGCCACCAGGTAGTCGATCGCTCCCGCCACATCGGCCACCTCCGCTACTCCGTCACCGAACCGGCCCTCGCTTTGACCCACGCCTCGGAAGTTGAAGCGCAGCGCCGCCATTCCTCGCTTCGCCAACTCCCGTGTGGTGGCAGCGATCACGGGCACCGCCATGCTGCCCCCGTGTAACGAATGGGGATGACACACCACCGCACCGGGTTGTGGCGCGGCTTCTCCCAGTGCCGTGTGCAAGATGCCTTCGAGACGAAGAGGGGCAGCCTCCGCGCTGCCGAAGAAGACCTTTTCCTCTTGCATAGACACCCGTTGCCCTCGCCATCGATTCTAGCACAGTGGACGGGAAATGGCGAAGAGCCCTCCCGTGTGCTACAATTGACAAGTTGCTGGAGGAAGCGAATGAAGCTACTGCTGGTCAGTCCGAAGCCGCAAACCTGGAGCTCTCGCAGGCACATCCCCCTGGGACTGGGATACCTGGCGGCCGTCCTGGAAAGGGAGGGGCACGACGTTCAGCTCTGGGACGGGTCGGTGGAGAGCCATCCTCTGGCCGACTTTCTGGACCAGCAATCCTTCGACGTAGTGGGCATCACCAGCGTCACGCCGCTCATTCACGAAGCGTGGGAGGCAGCTGCCGAGGCCAGGGCACGCAACAGTGTGACTATGCTCGGAGGTCCGCATCTCACGCTGATGCCGGGCGAGTCCCTGGACCAAGCCAACGTGGACCTGGTAGTACGGGGGGAGGCTGAGGACACCATCGTCGAGATCGTGCGCCAACTGGAGAGGGATCGTGGAGACCTCGACGGGAGCACTGGCACTCGCCGCTTTGTCTCCAGCGAGTGGACGGAGATCGCAGGACTCTCCTTCCGCAACGGGCAAGGCGAGATCATCCACAACGTCGCGCGGAAGCCTCCCCAGGACCTGGATCGGCTCCCATTCCCGGCGCATCACCTGTACAAGATAGAGCGCTACACCAATCTCCAGCCGCGTACCGACGGCCTGGATCCTCATGCGCGCGCCTACACCATCGTCACTTCGCGCGGGTGTCCCTACCAGTGCATCTACTGCTCCAAGGCCGTGACCGGCAATACCTGGCGCCCTCGCTCGCCCGAAAACGTCATCGACGAGTGGCGAAGGTTGGTCGTGGATCTACGGGCCACCGAGATCGGCGTGACCGACGACGTGATGACCCTCGACATCAAAAGAGCGAAGCGCATCTGCCAACTGCTCATCGACGAAGGACTGAACCGCGTGCCCTGGATCACTGTCCACGGTATCAGGGCCGACAACACCGATCTGGAGCTCCTGCAACTGATGAGGGCCGCGGGGTGCAAGCGTGTGGGCTTCGGGGTGGAAAGCGGCAATCAACGGGTGCTGGACTGCATGAAGAAGGGCCAGACCATCGACGACGTGCGCCAGGCGTTTCGTAATGCCAGGTTGGCCGGTCTCCAGACCATCGGCTTCTTCATCTTCGGCCTGCCAGGCGAGAACGAGGATACGATGGATGACACCATCGAGCTTGCTATGGAACTCGATCCCGACCTGGCCAACTTCATGATCGCTGCCCCCTATCCTGGCACGAATCTGTATGACATGGTCCTGGCAGAGGGCGACCTCTTCAGCAATGACTGGCGCGACTTCGCTATCCACGACGACAAAGCCCGTTTTGCCATCGGGGATGTGACCGCCGAACTGGTGGAACGGAAGTGGCACGAGGCCTATCGCCGTTTCTATCTGCGACCGAGCCGCCTGCTACGAAAGGGCCTGACTCCTGAATTCTGGAGAAGGTTACCCACCTACGCATCCGATGCCAAGCGCTTCTTCATGTCCAGGGCAGGCTCTGCTGACTAGCTCCTGGAGTGTATCTCTCGAGCGCACCGTCGTGACCAGATCCACAACTGCCGGCGTGGAGGAGCATTGAAGCCTATCAGCATAGAGCAGGCACGGGGATACTACCACGAGGCTGACCCTGCCCACGATTTCGACCACGTGCTGAGGGTCTTGGCCCTGGCCGAACGGATCGGGGCAGCCGAAGGCGCCGACATGGAGATTCTAAGGCCCGCCGTGCTGCTGCACGACATCGGCCGTCCTGAGGAGTTGCGAGACGGTCGCTGCCACGCCCAGGTCGGTGCGCAGAAGGCACAGGAGATCCTCGTGGACTGGCCCCAAGAGCGGTTGGAGGCCATCACCCACGCCATCGCTTCCCACAGATTCCGTGAGAGCACCACACCGCAAACACTCGAAGCGAAGGTGCTGTTCGATGCCGACAAGCTGGACTGCATCGGGGCCATCGGCGTAGCCAGAGCGTACGTGATCGGCGGGCTAATGGGCCAGCGCCTCTGGGGAGAAGTGGACCCACTATACGTCGAGGCACTGAGGCAGGACACCTCTCTGGCACAACGAAGTCTGTCGTCCCACCACACCCCCGTCCACGAATTCGTCTTCAAGCTGTCGCAGATCAAGGACATTCTCTATACGTCCACGGCGAAGGAGATCGCCGAGGAACGAGACCGCTTTATGAGTGGCTTCTTCGTGCGCTTGGAGAATGAAGTCAAAGGCGTGCTATAGCCAGCGGAGAAGTTCGTGAGAAGGCCCAACGGGAAGAAGATCGGCCTGGGCTTCCTCAGCATAGCGCTCTTCATCCTCGCCATCCAGCTCATGAAAGAGGGCGCTGGAGTCGTTGCGCCCTACATTGAGGGCTGGTTGGACGTCGATAACGCCGCCAATAGTCTCGGTTTCGGCTGGCTGGCCGCGTACCTCATCCTCAGCGGATCTCCCGTGGCTGCCGTGGCCCTGGCCCTTTTCGACGGGGGCGTGATCGGGCAGTTCGAGGCAGTGACCATGATCAGCGGCTCGCGATTGGGCGCCTCCTTCATCGTGCTCTTCATCGGATTCATCTACGTCCTCAGGGGACACGAACGGCTGACAGGTCTCTCTATGGGTCTGCTTTCCTTCATCATCACCGCATTCCTCCACCTGCCCGGCCTCGCTCTCAGCTACTTCCTGCTCACCCATCACATCACCGATCCCATCCATCTTCAGGGAGGGGCCGCCTTCACTTCGTTGGTCGACATGGTGTACGGACCGATCGTCCAGTTTATTGTCGGGATGGCACCGGGTTGGCTGTCGTTCGTTCTAGGCGTGGGCATCGTCCTCGCCAGCTTCAACCTGCTGGACAGAGCTCTTCCCGATCTGAACCTGGAGACTAGCCGGTTTGGGGGCGTTTCCAGGCTTATCTACCGCCCCATCGTCATGTTTGCGGCAGGCCTCGTGGTGACGGCGATCTCTATGTCGGTCTCCATCTCCCTTGGCATCCTGGTGCCGCTGTCCGCGAGGGGCTACGTCAGGAGTGAGAACGCCATAGCCTACATCATGGGTGCAAACGTGTCCACGTTCATAGACACCTTTATCGTCGCTCTGCTGCTGAACAACCCCTTGGCCACAACGGTGGTGCTCGTGCAGATAGCGAGCATCAGCATCGTCTCGCTGCTGGTATTGGCGCTTCTCTACCGACCTTACGAGCGAGTCGTTCTACACTTGACATCGGTGATCGGGGGAAGCACCAGGAACCTCGTCCTGTTCGCTGCTGTGATTCTGGTCACACCGATTGTGCTAATGATCTTGTGACCCTCGGGAGGACTCCGCCATGAGGATACTGATGTGCACCGACGGCTCCAGCTATGCGGCCGAAGCCCTCCGCTTTGGGACGCTCATCGCCAGAGAGGCCAAGGATCAGGTTACGCTCTTGGGCGTGATGGAGAATGCAGAAGAAGAGCGAAGAGTGGTTCGTATGCTGCAAAGGACCAGCAACGCCATCTGCGACCACGTGCCCCACATCGAGACGCTGATCAGACGCGGCCACGCAGCAGAAGAGATACTCGAGGAAACGGAGGAGAACGAGTACGACCTGGTGGTCGTTGGCTCGCGAGGTCGCAGGGGAATCACGCGCTTTCTCATGGGCTCCACCGCCGCCCGTCTGGCCCGCTACTGCCCGTCCCCGGTACTGATCGTGAAGGGCACGAGACGCAGCCTTCGCTCGATACTGGTCTGTACCGCAGGCGCGGAATCGGGCGAGAAAGACACAGAACTCGCAGGGCGCATCGCCGCATTGACGGGTGCCACCATCATCGCTCTCCACGTGATGTCCCAGCTTCCCCTCAATCTGGACGTGGACGCTCACGACCTGGAATGTTCCACCAGGGCCCTACTCACGTCGGATGCGCGCGAGGGCGTTCACCTGAGGAAGGCCTTGCGGATTCTGAAGAATCTCGAGGTGGAAGCAGAGGCCAAGGTCCGACACGGGCTGGTAGTGGATGAGATCCTGACCGAAGCCAAGGAGGGAGACTACGATCTGGTCGTGATCGGCGCCCACGTGGCGTCGGGGCTGGACCGCTTCATGCTCACCGACACCACAGAACAGATCGTGTTGGGCTGCGACAGACCGGTGCTGGTTGTGAAGTAAGACTGCTGCCCCGGGGACGCATCGACTCTCATGCGGTAGACTCGGACCCGCCGCCGCTTGACAAGCGATCGAGATTGTGCTATACTCTGGTCAAACTGAATAGTCTGCGACTTGGGCGTCCGTTGCCCGGATGCTAGGACTTAATGGGGAAGCCGGTCGAAGTCCGGCGCTGTCCCGCAACTGTAGCTTCAGCTTTGCTGGAGGAGCCAGGATACCCGCCCGATTCGCGCATCCGCGACCTTCGAGAGAAAGGGGGGCGGAGCCGCGGTCCAGAAGCCGTGAGAAGAGAACCCCCAGTCGGCTCGACGAGGGGGTTGTTTTTGTTGCCGAGGCCCCGATCCGCAGGTTGGGGCCTTGTCTTTGCTGGGGCGCGGCGACGTAGCACATGAGGAGGATTCTGTTATCTCTGGCCATCCTGGTGGCGCTGTGTACCCAGGGTGTTCTGCCCACGTCAGCCCAGGGGCCCACGATAGCGGAGCGGTTTCGCTCAGTAGACAAGGCGCTGCGCTGGTTGGCAGACGAGCAGAACGCCGACGGTGGGTTCGGCGGGCCCACCTCAGACCCAGAGACTACGTGCTCGGTGGTGCTGGCCTTCGCCGCCGCGTACGAGGATCCCGACACCGTTCAGAACGGGGATAGCTCGCCCCTCGATTACCTCGCCACCCAGGTCCCCACCTACACTGTCACGGCAGAGGGCACGGCCCGCACGATCCTCGCTGTGGTGGCTGGCAACTACGACCCCCGTGACTTCGCCAGCACCGATCTCATCGCCACTCTTGTCGAGGACTACTACCAGGAAGACTCCGGCAGGTACCAGGGGGATCCCTCCGATGGCATAGCCGCTCACGCCCTGGCCATTCTGGCGCTACAAGCGTCGAAAGAATCGGTGCCCAGCGACGCAAAGGTCTGGCTCAGGAGCCGACGGAACATCGCTGATGGCGGGTGGGGTGCCATGCCCGGCGACGCCAGCGACACCACCAGCACCGCGCTCAGCGTGCAGGCCCTGCTTTCTACCGGTCAGTCCCCTTCTTCAACGGCCATTCTGGCTGCGGTTGGTTACCTCCAGCAGCGCCAGACGGCAGATGCTGGCTTCGCCGCGTCTGCTACAGGATCCGAGTCGGATCCAGTGTCCACAGCCCAGGCCATCCAGGCCCTGCTGGCGGCTGGTGAGAATCTGCTGGGCAGCGAGTACTCGTGGTGCCTGCGCACGCCCTTCGACGCACTCCTGGACGCGCAATCAGGAGACGGCTCATTCGAGAATGACCTGCTGGTCACCGCCGCGTCAACCCCAGGGCTGATGGGAAGGTCTCTGCCCCTGCCGGGCCGCGGACTCGCCGCAGTGCAAGCGCTGGAGTGGCTTCACACGCAACAGAATGACGGCACAGAGGAGAACGACCCCGAACCTGGCAGCTTCGGCGGGGGTGCCGTGACTGCTGACGCGGTCTATGCCATCGCCGCCTCCGGTGAAGACCCGGACGGGCCTGATTGGACCAAGGGAGGTCAGAGCGCCCTCGATGCTCTCGAGATCCTGACGCCCGACTACATCGTCAGCGGACCCCCGGGTGGTCCGGCGGGTGAGTTGGGGAAAGTGATCAGGGCCGTGGAAGCGGCCGGTGGAAACCCCTACGACTTCGCCGGCCTGGATCTCGTGGACGAGTTGAAGGACACCTATAACGCGTCCACCGGCAGGTACAACACCAACAAGGTCTTCTCCCACGACCTCGCTCTGATCGCCCTGCACGCCGTGAGCGAGACTATCCCGGCACAGGCGGTAACGACCCTCGAAGCGGAGCAGACTCGCCTCGGAAACGGCAGTTGGCCCTGGGCCTGGGACGGCGCCATGGGGGACGTGGATACCACCGGGATCAGCCTGGAAGCCGTCGTCGCTGGTGGAGGTCCGACCTCCCCCGAGGTGGCCGAAGACGCTGCCGGCTTCCTGGAGAGCCTCCGCTTCCCTGACGGAGGGTATCCCGATGTTGCGACGCGGACTGAGCCCAACTGCAACTCCACCGCGCTCGCGATCCGCGGCATGATGGCCGCAGGTATACACCGTCAGGAACCCTTGATCATTCCGCTGGACACGGGCGCAATCTCCAGTTCCTGGGACGCCCTGCTGGCGTTCCAGGAATCGTCCGGCAGCTTCGCCTACGCCGCCAGCAGCGCGGAGAACCGTCTTCTGGCCACTCTGGAGGCCATCCAGACGCTCATGTCATATCCAGGCTACCAGCCTATCTCCGAGGGAGACGGCACTGGGGCCGGGAACGCATACGCTCGTCTGGCCTGCAGTGAAGGCCTGGAGATTGTGGCTCCGTTCTCCGGCGACGACGACAACGACGGGACAGCCTCTGCGAGCTACCACGTTGAGGGAGAGACTTCCTGGATCCCGCTGGGCGACATGGGGAAGACGGGGATCTCGTACCTTCTGGTCCCGCCCCTCGAAGCCGGAGTGGAGTACGAGATCCGGGTAACCTACAACGACCCAGATGAAGTGACTGGTGAGTGGACCCAGTATCTCAGCGTCCACGAGGGAAAAGCCTGCATACCCCTGACCCTGAGGGCGTACGCGGGTTAGGACAGCGTTCTCGCACGAATGTAGTCGTCACAAGAGAATCAGCAAGGAGGTGAACGCGATGTAGAGATCACGACAATCACGGATTCCGGTAGCCCAAGGATGGATGAACGACGAAGAAGGAAAGGACGACTGTGAAGGGAAAGAGGCGTTCAAGGCACATCGTAGTGATTCTCGCTGTCGTGGTAACCACAATGCTGCTGCCAGCGGCCACAGTCCTCGGTGCCAGCGGAGGGACGGTGGGGCTCTACGTGCAGTACGGCGACGGGAAGGTTGAGACCTACTGTCTACAGACGACGACCCCCATCAGGTATGTGGAAGCACTGATAGCCGCGGAGGACATGGGCGGGTTCGAGGTACAGTGGGAGGAGTTCGAGGGTATGGGCATGGCGCTCTGCGGTATCGATCGCCCCCCACTGGGAAAACTGAACACAAACATCGAGGGGTGCCAGGCTGGCGACTGCTTCTGCAACCCAGACGCCTTCTGGAACTACCACTACCTCGCAGCAGGGGGTGACTGGTCCTGGAACCATTACGGAGACATGAACCTCTACGACGGGGACGTAGCAGCCTACGTCTTCGGCGCATGGGGAACGCAGCCGGACACACTGATGACTCTGGATGAGATCTGCGTTGAAGAGGAAGAATTCGTGCCAGAGCCAGGCACGCTTCTGCTGCTGGGGAGTGGGATGACCAGCCTGGCCGGGTACGTCGCTCTGAAGGCAAGAAGACCGAGTTAGGAAGTGTCCTGCTCTCGCGAATGCCCGGTCTGCTCAAGCCCCCGACGGGCAGACCGGGCGCCAGATTGGAGTGCTTGATGAAGCGGACTACAACTGGACTGCTCGCGCTCCTGACCGTCCTAGCCATCTCAGCGGCCTGGGCTGCTCCTGCAACCCTGGTGCTGGCTGAGGACACGCAGCGCGTGGGCCTCGTGGTCAAGTTCTCCGATGGCAGTGTGTTCACTGACTGTGTCGACTACACCGGTCCAGCCATGACTGGAGAGGATGTCCTTGACCAATCCGGCCTATCCCTCGTCAAGGATTTCTCCTATGGCGGCCTGGGCGCCGCTATCTGCAAAATCGAGGGAGACGGGTGCAACTACCCCCCGCAGAACTGCTTCTGCCAGTGCGCGGGCAGTGAGTCCTGTGAATACTGGGCCTACTACTACCTTGACCAAGACGAGAACAAGTGGGTATACTCGGGTATGGGCGCCTCCGGACACACTGTCCAGGCAGGCGATGTAGAGGGTTGGGCCTGGGGAGCCGGCACCACTGTGGAGTCCACAGTCAAGCCACCACTGAGGTCCTTCGAACAACTCTGCCCCGCGCCTACCGCCACGCCGGAACCCTCTCCTCCAGTAGTGGAGTTCACCGCCGATCCAGAGCACGTCCTGTCGGGTCAGTGCTCGACTTTGAGTTGGTCCGTGGAAAACGCAGAGATCGTGGCCCTCGACGGCGAGGGGGTGCGTCCCGAAGATGCTAGATACCTTTGCCTATCGCAGACTCACACCTACGAGCTGACGGTGCTCAACGGCACCGGCGAGTACTCCTACGAATTGACCATCGAGGTTAGGGAGCCCACAGCCACGCCTCGCCCGACGTCGACTCCAACGGCGACCAAATCCCCGACTCCCGGGACAACCTCTTCATCGCCGCCCTCGCCAACGCCGGCGTCCGTGCCCGTGGAGCCCGCCTCCTCCCCTACGGCGTCCCCAACTCCGAGCCCGATCATCACAAACACGCCCATGGCGACCGTAGTGGCAATGGCGCCTGCCGCCACGCCCACCATTGCCTCGGGACAAGAGACCCACGTCGCCGATCCTGGGGAGGTCGCTGCAGCCGAGGTCACAAACCCTACCACCGCATCGTCCGACCCGGCACACGAGGAAACGGTGGGCCTGGACAGGCTCCTGCTCCTGCTGGGAGTGGGCGCCGGGACACTGGGCTTTGGGGCCCTGGCCTTCGTGGCCATCACCGCGCTGCTAATCGTGATCTACGTCAGAGCCAGGGCGCAGTTCTAGGGAGGCCAACCGCTTGGGTGGAACCGCATGTACCACACCGTAACCTGGATGCTCTGGCTCCTTGCCGCATTGCTCCCCGCCATGCTGACGAGGAACCCTCTGTACCTTGTCACCCTCTTGCTAGCCGTGGCGGTCGCCTACAACACTATCGGAAAGCTGTCGCCAATGACATCCAGCTGGGGTGTCTTCCTCAAGGCTGGTCTTCTGCTGGCGACGCTGAGCGTACTGTTCAACCTGCTCACGGTCCACTACGGCGACACCGTGATGTTCAAGCTGCCGCGTTTGAAGCTACACCTGGGAGGCCTGACTGTCCTAGATCTCGGAGGCCAGACCACCCTGGAATCCTTGACCTACGGTCTGACCAGCGGACTGAGCCTGGTGGCGATCCTGCTCATCTTCGCCACCTTCAACGTGCTGGTCGATCACCACAGGCTGCTGCGGCGCACACCCGCCTTCCTCTATCAGACCGGCATGATCACATCCATCGCCGTCGCTTTCGTACCGCAGATGGTGTCCAGCCTGCAAGAGATCCGAGAAGCTCAGGCCATCCGGGGACACCGCTTTCGAGGCGTACGTGATCTGCTACCTCTCTTCGTGCCCCTGCTCACGACCGGGCTGGAGAGAGCCATCCAGTTGGCCGAGTCCATGGAAGCTCGCGGTTTCGGTAGCCTCCCCACTCCTCCCAGCAAGGGGCGGCAGACGCTACAGAGGGTGCTCATCGCTGCTGCTCTCTTCGGCCTCCTGGCTGCCGCCTTCGTTCGCAGCTACTACTCCAGCGTCCCCGTGGCCAGTGTGTTCCTGGCGCTGGGAAGCGCGGCGCTCCTCACGGGCACGCTGATGGCCATAGGCCGCGGCGTGAAGCGGAGCCGATACCATCGAGAGTTGTGGAGACGTCGCGACACACTGGTCAGCACGGCCTGCGTGCTGTCGTGCATCATCACCGCTGGGTTCTGGCTCCGCGATCCAAGCGCGTTGTTCTTCTATCCCTACCCACGGTTCGCGCTGCCTAGCTTCAACCCGATTATGGGGCTGGGGCTCCTGGCCATCGTAACCCCTGTGCTGGCCGCGCCTCAGATGAGGAGGCACAGTAGTGATTGAGCTACGCGACGTCACCTACTCGTATCCGGACAGCGAGCTGCCGGTGTTGAGAGACCTGTCCCTCGACGTAGCTGAGGGCGAGTTCCTGCTGGTCATCGGCGCGTCGGGCTCTGGCAAATCCACACTGTTGCGCTGCCTCAACGGGCTGGTGCCCCACTTCTACGGTGGCACCTTTGGTGGGCAGATACGCGTGGCGGGCCGTGACCCGGTCGTGGAAGGGCCGCGCGGCATGAGTGCGGCCGTGGGCTTCGTACTCCAGGACCCGGAGAGCCAGTTCGTCGTGGATTCCGTCGAGGACGAGCTAGCCTTCGCCATGGAGAACCACAACCTGGAGCCATCCGTGATGCGCAAGCGGGTGGAAGAGGTCCTCGATCAACTGAACATCGCCCATCTGCGCCACCGCAAGATCAACACGCTCTCTGGCGGCGAGAAGCAGAGGGTTGCCATCGGGGCGGTCCTCAGCCTCCAACCCGAGGTGCTGGTGCTGGACGAGCCCACGTCCCAGCTCGATCCCCAGGCCGCCGAAGAGGTCCTCACTACCCTTCAGAAGCTGAACAGCGATCTGGGCCTGACCATCGTGCTATCCGAACACCGTCTCGAGCGCGTGGTCCAGTACGTCGACCGCATGCTGTATCTGCCTGGACACGGAGAAAGCCCCCTCATCGGGCCACCTCCTCAGGTCCTGATGGAAGTCGATCTGGTGCCTCCCCTGATCCAGGTAGCCAAAGTGCTGGAGTGGCAGCCTCTCCCCCTCACCATCAAAGAGGGACTGCCCTTCGCGAGGCAGTTGAGCGCGAAGCTCCAGCACGCGCAAGACGCGGAGAGCGACAGTCCCACGGCCCATACGGCTCCTAAGGCTATCGTGGACGTCAGAGACGTGTGGTTCTCATACAACGGTCACGAGGCCCTGACCGGACTTAGTCTGTCCATAGATCAGGGTGAGTTCGTTGCCCTCATGGGCCGAAATGGGTCTGGCAAGACCACTCTGCTCAAGCACATGGTGGGCTTGCTGCACCCGGACCGTGGGCGGGTAGAGCTCTGGGGAGAGGATATCAGCGGCCAAGACGTCGAGGACCTGGCTCGCACGATCGGCTACGTGCCCCAGAACCCAGGCGCTGTCCTCTTCGCCGACACGCTGCGAGACGAGCTCGACTTCACCCGTCGCAGCCACAGACTCCCTTCGGGCGGCTACGACGACTTGCTCCAGCGCCTTCACCTCTCGGACTTCATCGACTCATACCCCAGGGACCTTAGCGGCGGCGAGCGTCAACGTGCCGCCATGGCCGCCATCCTGGTTGCCGATCCGGACGTGATCCTGCTGGACGAGCCTACGAGGGGTCTCGACTACGAACAGAAGCAATCCCTGGCCCGGTACCTGAGAGAGTTGCAGGGCGAGGGAAAGACCGTCCTTATGTCAACACACGACGTCGAGCTGGTGGCTCAGTGTGCTGACCGGGTAGTGATCATGGGGGAAGGTGAGATCGTCGTGGACGGACCCACGCGGGAGGTGATGAGCAACTCGATGGTCTTCTCTTCCCAGATCAACAAGCTGTTCCGGGACAACTGGTTCATCGCCGTGGCTGACGTCCTGCGAGCGATGGAACGATGAGGATACGCCTCGATCTCACTCTCGGACGTGTCCTGAGTGGTCTCATCCTCATCCTGGCCACCGCACTGGGAGGCGTGGCTTTCCTCTACCCCTTCTTCAGCCCACAGCGCGCGCCGGGGCAGGCGTTCATGGCCCACTCGACGGACGCGCCGCTGGTCTTTCTGGTGCTGCTGCTCCTGTGTGTGGTAGTGATCATCGGCAGTCTCGAGACCGGCCAGATGAACTCCAAGATCATAGCAGTCCTCGGCATCCTGGTGGCCATCAACGCCGTGCTGCGCCTCATACCAGGCCCCGCAGGGTTCACCGCCATGCTGTTCCTCCCCATCCTCTGCGGCTATGCCTACGGTGCTGATTTCGGCTTCCTCTTGGGCGCGCTTTCCCTCCTGGTCTCCGCCATCGTCACCGGAGGGATGGGCCCTTGGTTGCCCTATCAGATGTTCTCGGCGGGGTGGATGGGGATGGCGTCGGCCTGGCTTCCCCCACTGAACCGCTTCGGACGGGTCGAAGTAGTCATGCTGGCATTGTGGGGAGCAGTGCTCGGGCTGGTCTTCGGGGCGATCATGAACCTCTGGTTCTGGCCGTACCTGGCCAACATCGGTGCCTCGCACGACACGCAATGGCAGCCAGGGAGCGGGTTGTGGGCGACGATGGGCAGCTACGCAGCATTCTACGTCACGACGTCGCTGTGGTGGGACATGGGTAGGGCCATCGGGAACCTGCTGCTCATCCTGCTCTTCGGCGCCCCAGTCCTCCAGCTTCTCAGACGTTTCAAGAAGCGCTTCCAGTTCGCGACTAGGTAAAGAGACGCGCCCAGACGGCGTCGGGGTGCGGCGATGGACAAGCAGAGAGACTCATCCAGCAAGCTCCACGGAAGGGTCGGCATAGCCACCATGGGCTTCGAGACAGGTCTGGTACAAGTCTACACAGGCGATGGCAAAGGGAAGACCTCTGCCGCCCTCGGGCAGGCTATGCGCGCAGCGGGACACGGCTTCACGGTCTACATCGCCCAGTTCATGAAGGGCTGGTCCGAAGAGGGAGAGCTGCGCACTGTGGCCGAGCACCCACGAATCACCCTCAGACAGTTCGGCCGCCGTTCGTTTGTAGACAGGCAGAGCCCGGACCCGGTGGACCGAGGGCTGGCTCAGAGCGCCTTGAAGCAAGTCACCGGAGTGGTGCTCAGCGAAGAGTACGATCTGGTCGTCCTGGATGAGGTAAACGTCGCGGTGGCCTGGAAGCTCATCGAGCTCGAGGACCTGCTGTCCCTTCTGGAGAAGAAGCCCCACGGGGTGGAGATCCTGCTCACCGGTCGGCACGCCCATCCGGACGTGATAGCTCGCGCCGATCTGGTCACCGAAATGCGGACTATCAAGCACCCCTATCAACGAGGAATCGCCAGCCGCAGGGGCATGGACTACTGAGACCCGACACAGAACTTGGCGCAGCCGCCTCTCTACGATCGGAGGGACCGGCCCCTCTCTGACCTTGGAGCACCCTGGAATGACCCGGGGCTTGAAGTCCACGACCTCCACTAGTCCAAAAGCAGCCAATCGCCATGGCGCACGAGCCGAACTGCCACCAGGGAGCCGCTCCGCGCCGTCGCTCCGCACCCTTTGTATTCGTCCAGGGCGGACCGCAGCCAATTCCGCCGAGCTTGGATCTGAGCGAGGCTAGAACTCGATACCCTTCCTCGGGCCGACGCCAGCGTGCACCGGATGCTTGACCTCTGCGAACTCAGTAACGATGTCGGCCAGCTCCACCAGCCAGGTGGGCGCAGAGCGACCGGTGAGAACGATGCTCGTCGATTCCGGTCTCGTGGCGATCAAGTCCAGCACCCTGGCCTTCTCAACCGTGCCTTCAGCCAGGAGCGGATTCATGTCGTCCAGCACCAGGAGGCTGCACTTACCCCTGGCGAGCAGCTCCCCGCCTCGGTCCAAGGCAGCTTCCACGGTCGCCACTGACTCATCGAACTGGTCCAGGTAGTCACTGTCAGCGGCCCGCGATTCGATGGCGATCGTTCTGACCTTGGGGCTCAGCACCTTCATGGAATGCACGTCACCCAGACTGGGGCGTGTAGGACCAGTGAAGTGGAGAAAGACCGCCGTGCCGCCGTGGCCAACGGCACGGCAGGCAAGTCCAAGAGCCGCTGTCGTCTTACCCTTGCCGCCGCCGGTGAAGACGATGATATTGCCCCATGCTTCCATGTTCGCGCTCATGGCCGTCCTCCCCACACCCTGGAAGGCTTGTGCCCTTCCTATGCGCTGCTTCCGTACCTGTGCGTAGACTCGATCAGGGCCTCCATGTTCTCCTTGGGAACATCCGGCCAGATGTCACAGCCAGGCCACACGGCGTTGACGTCGCTATCGATGATGTCCTTCACGGCCTCGTCGATCTGCTCCAGTGTACCAGCCACGAGGACGTTGTACGGATCCAGATTGCCCAGAAGGACCACGTCCTCCCCCAGCTTCTTTCTGGTCTCCCTGAGATCGTTCTTCTGATCCACGCTGATGGCATCCGCCCCGCACTCGGCCATCTGCTCGATGATCAGATTCGTGTCTCCGCAGATGTGCAGGACCTTGGGTGAGTCCAGAGCGGCAAAGACCTTCTGCAAATGAGGCTGGATCAAGGACCCGAACATCCTCGGACTGAGGATGTCGCCACCACCGCCCATCTCGCGCACTGTCATATAGTCGGCACCCGCCTCCCTGTACAGCGCAGCCAGGTCGATGAGAAAGCCCTCCAGGACGTCCAACGCGCTGTGCACAGCATCCGGCTTCTTGAAGCTCTTCTTGAATAGATCGTCCAACTCGAAGAGCTGACCAGCCAGCGTGTACGGCCCCAGCACCCACGCGCCGACCGCGACCTCGTCACCGACAGTCTCCTTCAGTTCCTTGATCGCGTCGACTACAACGGGGATCCTTCCCTTCTCCAGTGGCTTGTCGGGTATCTGGAGATCCCACTCGTCCACCTTGTCCGCCACCTTGTCCGACACAGTGGGATAGAGTATGCCCTCCGCGTCCGCGTAGTAGTTGATCCCGCAGCCGAGCGCCTCGGCCTCGACGCCCATGTCGAACGGCACCACCACCGACTCGAGGCCGAACAGCTTGTACGTGGAAGCCGCCGCCGCCGCCATCTTGTGACTGTCCAGATGTATCTCCGGGAACTTCCACCCCTTGTCCGTGAGCCCATGCAGCGTCAGATTGCCCATGCCGCTGAAGACCGGCGTGGGGTCGATCTTCTCCCCACGTAGAGTTGCCAGAGCCCTCTCCCGATGGTTCATACTATTGCCCGTCATTCAAAGACCTCCTTACTGCCCAACTAGTTGTTCCACCATGTCCGAGAACAAGAGGTTCAGAGGATGATTCTTCCCTTGAGGGAGCTCGCCGGTGTCATCGTACACCAGAGTGGCCAGCACCGCGGAAGCAGCCGCCACGGCCGGAAAGATGCGCTGCGTTCCGGTCATGGGTCCGTAGAGCATGAAGTCGCTAGCCAGAGCGCAGATGGCATGGATGCCAGCGTCTACGCCTACGAAGCCCTTGGAGCCCCACTTCTCTCTCGATGCCTTCCACATGTACGTACCGTTGGACGGCGCGCTCCCCACAGGTAGGCCGAACTCCTCCTTAACCAGGCTGTTGGCCAACAAAGAGAAGGCCGTCGCCGGCAGATTCATTACTGCGGTGTCCACCAGGATGCTCTCGAAGCCTCCCTTCTCCACCATCTGGAGCATCTTTCTCAGAGACTTGGGGCGTCCCGTCGGGGTCTTGTCCTCCACGTCGAACGCTTGGACAACGATGTGCTTCACACCTAGCTCCTTCAGCGTCTCCACCTGTCCCGGGATGTCCTCATCCCACGGAGTGATGCTGTTGTACAGGAGGCGATGCGCCAATCCTTGTTCGCAGATGTAGCGAGTGGCCTCGACCCTGGTATTCTGGACCCAGATGTCTATGGCGAACGGCCTGTCGCTGACGCCGACGAAGAAATCCACGTAGGCCTTCATCTCGTCTGGGCTGTTGGCCACCATCGCTACCATGCCAGGCACACCTGTCTCATCGGAGAGCCGTTCCATCTCCCTGATGCGTTCGGCAGCCCCTTCCCGGTCGAACTTCCGTTGCTTCCTGCTCTCCACCAGCTTGTCTCCCTTCTGGAAGAGGCTGGCCAGCAACAGGGGTGGGTTCTCTCCAGGTTGGCCGCCGACCTTGACGCCGCCGATGCCGCAAATCTTCTGCTCACTCTCATAGCGAAACTTGAGAGGCACTGTACTCTCCTTTCGTCCTCACTATGCCGTGTCGCCGTCTGGGATAAGGCCCTTCAGATGCGGGAACTTGTCCTTCATGTGAGGGAAGTACATGGCCTGGGCGAACTCCTTCTCGAAGTTGCCCTCCACTGTGAGCTCCACGTACTCCACCTTCCTGGCGTATTCGTTGGCTTCTCTTCTCTTGTCCACGTTGAGGAGCGCGATACGCGCGCCGTCGCCAGCCGCATTGCCCACTGCGTATACCTTCTTCAGGTCACAGTCGGGGAACAGACCCATGATCATCGCCTGCGTGGGATCGATGTAGCTCCCGAAGGCCCCGGCCAGGATCACCCGGTCCAGCTTCTCAATGCCCAAGCGCCGCATCATGAGCTTCGCCCCGGCATACATGGCTCCCTTGGCCAGTTGGACAGCCCTGATGTCTTGCTGCCCAACGGTGATGTCCTGACCGATGGCAGTCTCATCGGCCCAGGCCAGGACGTACTCCCATCCGTCCTCACCCTCTCGAACCCGCTGGTGATCTACGAGATCCCTGTTGATACGCCCGTTCTTCAGCATCACGCCGGATACGTACATCTGCGCCACCACGTCCATGATGCCCGAGCCGCAGATGCCTCTAGCTCCCATCTCCTTAAGCTCGTCGCTCCATTGATCCTTGCCGATCACCTTATAGCGAGGCTCCTTGGTCTCCGGGTCGATCTGCACCTTCTCGATGGCGCCGGGCGCGGCCCGCATACCATGCTTGATGTGGGCACCCTCGAAAGCAGGACCTGTAGCGCAGGAAGAGGAGATGAGCTTCTTCTTGTTGCCCAGCACCAACTCGCCGTTGGTGCCGATGTCGATGATGAGCATCAGATCATCACGGTTGTAGGGCTCCTCGGCGATCAGCACGCCTACGTTGTCTGCGCCGACAAAGCCAGCCTCGATGGGCAACGCGTGAACATAGGCCCCTGGGCAAATCTTGAGTCCCATATCGCGCGCCTTCACGTCGAATCCCGCGTGGAGTGCAGGCGGGAAGGGTGCCTTGCCGATGTACTCCGGGTATATGTTCATGTAGATATGATGCATGGCGGTGTTGCCTACGATGGTCCAGTCCACGATGTCCCGTCTCTTGATGCCCGCCTGGGCACAGACCTGGCCCGCCAAGCGGTTGAGGCCATCAGTAATGGCGTCGTTCATCCTCTTGAGCCCGTCCTTCTGGGTCATGGCGTAGGTGATACGGGACATCACGTCCTCGCCGAAGGTGACCTGCGGGTTCATCATGGAGTCCGTGCCCAGCAGCTTCCCGCTGCTCAGCTCGCACAGGTAGCCGGCCACTGTGGTCGTGCCGACGTCCACTGCGAGCCCGTAGCTCTCGTCAACCTTCCCCGGCCAAACCGCGATGACCTCCCTGCCCATCCAGACTGAGACGGTCACCTTCCAGTCGCCCTTTCGAACAGCATCTTGCAGGGACAACAGGGCCAGGTAGTCTATGGTCAGATCCTTAACGCCGTGCTCCTTCTCCAGCGCCTCGGTAAGCCTCTCCCAGTCGCCTGTCGTGTCCTCTAGCGTGGCGGCAATCATCTCCACATAGTAGTTGCGAACAGCGGGGTTGACGTCGATCTTCCTGTCAGTCGCTGCCTTGCGCACCACCTGTTTGCCTTTCCGGCTCTCCTCGGGCACGAAGATGAGTACGTCACCGTGGATCTCGGTCACACAAGACAGGCGATAGCCCTTGAGTTCCGTATGCTTCTCGAAGAACTTCTTCTCTCGCTCCTCGATGGGAGAGAGATGATCCATTCTGGACTCGATGCCGAACCTCTCGAAGAAGCCCTCCTCGATCCTGACCTTGCACTTACCGCAGGTCGCCTGCCCTCCGCACACGCTCTCCAGTTCCACGCCCAGCTTCCGCGAGGCGTCCACGATGGTCGTTCCATCCTCGACGCGTCCCCTACTCCCCGAGGGCTGAAAGATGACCAGGTGTTCTTCCTTCTTCTTATTGCTCATGATGACCTTACCCTCTTAGCTACTCCTTTCCTCAATCAGCCAACTCACTCACTCGCTACATCCTCGAAGTGGATCACGACGTCCCTGGGCAAAGCCAGGTCCATCTCTACTTCTATGGCTTTGAGAATGCCCATGGGCACGGGGCAAGCGGGGTGCTGGATATGTGCGCAGGCACACTCCCAGACCATCGACCTACCCGGTTGACCCAGTGCCTCCATCCAACCCATCTCTTGCAGCTCACCGTTCATCCCGGCAACAGCCTCGCAGTCACTGTGAACCTCGACCGAGACACTGCGCTTTGCCGTCTTCGTCACGTCTATGGTAGTCGTGAAACCGCAGATCCCAGCCTCTACCACGACTCTGGTCACCAGTCAGCACCCCCTGTGTTCATTCCGTAAGTGTGGAGCCCCTACCACTACTCGTCCAGCGTAGGACCTCCTTCGGCCACTCGGTCCACAGCATCGTGCCACGTGTCGGTGCCTCGGAAATCATCTTCGCCAAACCTGGATCCATGGTCCCTGAAGTACTTCGCCACTTCCTGGGGCTTGGTTGGATCCACCTGGCCCAGTGCGCTGGAACGATCCTCGGCTTTGTCCCTATCCGATCGGACTACGGAGACAGACGAGATCAACTTCCGCACGTTCTCGCTGCCGCAGTTCGGGCAGGGCGGAAGATTCTCGCTCTCCCTGATACTCAGGATCTCGCTGTACCGGTTCTGGCAGGACTTACATTCGTACTCATATACCGGCATGATCCCCCTCCCACGGATCTGTCCATCAGCGACAGCCTACGTCTGGCTATGCCGACTTCTCCACCAGTCTGAAGATGGTCAGATAATGATACATGCCAACCTCGGTGCTGCGCACCTGCCGGAAGCCGTGTCGAGACACGAGACGCTCCGTCTCGAGGGGGTCCAGCCTGCGTGAGATCGGTGGACCTGGCGGCCTGTCCACGTCCTTCCGAAAGTCCAGGATGGCCAGGGTTCCCTCCGGTCTCAAGACGCGCTTGATCTCGCGCAATTCCCCGCGCACGACTCCACTGTCCACGAGGCCGTGGAGCACGTTAGCAACGAGGCACACATCTGCCGTGTCCGCTGGAGCTGGAATGTGCTCGGTCACGTCCGCTACAAAGGCCTCGACTTGTCCCAGATCCCTCTCCGTGGCTAGCCGCTCCAGCGCTGCTATGCTCTCTGCCGAGGTATCGGCCGCGTACACCTTCCCTGCTGCTCCCACCATCGAGGCAGCGGCAATGGCGAAGCGCCCCTCGCCACAGCCAGCGTCCAGGAGAACAACCCCCTCCGCGACTCCGATTTGCTCGAGCACCTGGCGGGGGTCGAACATGCCCTCCCGGGATCCCCAACCCCGATGGCCATGGTCACGTGAGCCGCAGCCCACTCCAGAAGCACCTCCGTTCGGTCTGCAAGGCAAGTACAAGTGTCACCGCTCCACAAGACAGGCTCTCAGCCCGTAACTGACTCAACTCTTGGTTAGCAGGGTGCCCGCCAGAATGGTGCACCATGTCAACCCTGCGTCGACGAACACCAGCCCACGTCCGCCGATCGCGGCGCGACCAACGACACCTAGAACCTGATCGCGACCGCACTTCAACACAGCGCAGTGTCCACTGCGACCACGACGCAGCCATTCTGCCTCGAGCAACCCGACAGGGCCCAACCTACCTGTGGGGCTACATTCCACGGGCGCCGCGCCGCACACAGCTCTATTGTGCCAAGATCGTTGGCTGAGCACAAGCTGGGGCAGCGGGCGCCAATCCTGCCTCGTGGTCGGATTCTGCCCAGCCAAGGAGTATGACGCGGATCCACCGGCATGGAGACAACCGATCTGCGCTAGGCCCAGAGCCCGGACAGCATGAGCCTTATCATCGTGCCCATCACGTCGTAGAAGACTTCCCTGTCCGGAGGGTCCTCCCGGTGCATGACCTCCGCCGCCAGGTGTACGACCATGCTTCTAAAGCCCTCCACCACGCACCTGGCATCCACAGGACGAAACGCACCTTCCTCTTGCCTGGCCTCGATATAGGAAACCACGTGTTCCCAAGCGCCATTTCGCACGTCGGAGTACTTTCGGAACAACTCCGGGTTCTCCAACATGCTGAACACCGTCAGGCGAAGGTTGGAGCGCTCTGCATCCCTGATGTTGTTCTCGAAGACGTGCTTTGCGCAGGTGTGGAAGACACCGTAGTCATCCTTGTCTGCGATACACCTCCTGACCTCGGCATCCTCTTCCAGGGCATGCACCCGGGCTGCAACCTCGGGAAGGGCCTCATAAACGCCCTCCTTGGTGCCGAAATGCTGGACCACCAATGCCCGACTCACACCAGCCCCATCCGCGATGTCGTCCAGAGTCGTCCCCGCAAAACCCTTCTCAGCACAGACCCCCCTGGCCGCCTTGAGTATCTGTCTCCTGCGCTCCTCGCCGGAGATTCTCATCTAGAGGCCTCCCGCTTTGCCATCCCGTGGCACCACATCTGGAGAGGCGACAACCTGAATGCAGACTGAACCTCTCTAGCCCAAGCGGAGCAAACAACACCGTCCGCCGTCAAACGGCGTCCTCTCGGAGCCACGTCGTTGCCACTATAGACGAGAGACTTCAGCGTGCGCACGCAGATGTGCACCTGCCAGAACGGAGCTCGGACCCGGCACGTCACCGGGTCCGAGCCACGTGTACTAACTAATCGTAGAAGCCGTGCTCCATGACGGCCTTCTTCATCACGTAGATGTTGTAGGGCGGCGCCTGCACCGGTACCTCACAGCCAGCCATGAGCAGATAGCCGTTAGGGGCCATCTTGGCCTTATCGATACAGGCCTTGCACAGCTCGTAGACCTGCTGGTTGGTCCCGTTCTGTATGATCTGTGGCTCCACGTTGCCTGCGATGGCATGCTTGTCGCCGAAGTACTCTATCGCCGTGGTCAGGTCCACCTCGTGCCCAAAGCTGAGGATACCGGGATCCCCGTACTCCATCTGCGCCCAGTACGGCAGATTCAGGTTCTGCTCCCCGCAGATGTGGCAGAAGATGTTCCTGATGCCGCTGGCCAGGATGTAGTCGTGGAACTCGCTCATGTACGGGAGCACGAACTCCTCGAACTGCTTGGGCGAGATGATTTGGTTGGCAGCGGTGGCCTCACCCGTGAAAGCCATCATCGGATACTGGGGGAAGGCCTCCATGTAATAGTCGATGACTTTCTTCGCGAAGACGAGCACCTTCTGGAGGAGCTTGTGGGCGACCTCCGGCTTCTTCATCATCCACCGGCATAGTACGTCCACCTCGCATATGTTCCCCGCCGACGTGAAGGGCGACATGCCCATGACCATGATGGGCATGCCGAACTGCTGCTGGATCTTGGCGAAGGCCAGAGCGATAGGATAACACCCCGCCGTCTCGACGTCCGGAATCTCCAGGGCATCCACGGCCTCTGGAGTGGTCGCCGGAAAACGTGTGACCACCGGGGCCTGCTCCCACTCACTCACCGGCATCTTGATGTCGCCGCCAAACTCCCAGCCACCCATCGAGGCATAGCCGTACATGGCCCCGCCATCGTAGCCGAACATCTCCGCCGTCCACATCTGCGCCCAGAAGCTCTTCTCCGGATCATCGTACACACGACCGATGGGATAGCCCACGTTCCTGGCGCAGTACCCGAAGATGAACGGCATGAACGGTACCCGGTCCGGTCGCTGCCGCATCAGGATAGCGTGCATGCGCTCTCCTGCGCTCATCGTCTCTTGCCTAGGTTGCCCCTGCTCTGCCATACGGACCCTTCCTTCCTGTGTCTCTATGACACCTCTAGGCCTTACCCATCTCTCGCAACCGGCTCACCATCTGGATCGCCTCTTGCACCGCGTTCGCAGCGTTCTTGGCG
>CAYSSR010000016.1:0-24351 GCA_964433755.1 uncultured Anaerolineales bacterium | reverse complement strand
AGGCGAGGGACTGGGCTGAATGACCACCACGGTGACTGAGGCACTGTCAACAACCTGGCCGCCGACCTGCGCCGTCAACTCAAACTCCCGTGTCACCGTGGGACACCGATCCACCGACCCAGAGGGACCACCCACACCCTGCCCATCGAAGAAGATAGCGTCGGGAGATCCTGCCACCACGTAACTGAAGGTCACACATTCCCCTAGCGTGATCTGGCTGTCGCTGACCTCGAAGGTGGTTATCCTCGGAGGCTCCCGTGTCGGCGACGGTGGCAGCGGCGTCGACGTAGGCGGTATGCGTGTGGAGGTTGGTGGTATGCGCGTCGATGTAGGCGGTACCTGCGTCGGTGTAGGAGGTACCGAGGTCGAGGTAGGTGGCACTTCCGTCGGCGGCGCCTCTGTGGCCGTCGGGGTGGCCGTGGGGATCTCCTCTCCACCCGTCGTGGGCGTGAGCTCCTCTCCCGTCACCATCAGGTTCACCGGGTCCGACTGCACCATGCCCCCGTCGCCGCCGTAGGTGCGGCAGTGCACCACGTAGGTCCCCGGGCCTGTCGTCTCGAACGTCATCCTCGCTGTGAAGTACTGGGAGTCGGGCGCCGTGTTCGTAGCTCGATTCGCGAAGGCTCCATTGACCCACAGCTCCAGTTGCGTGATGCCCTCACCAGCGTAGCCGTGGCACATCACGGTCACCGGACCCCACGGCACCTCGCTCCCATCAGGCGGGCCGCCAACCCACGCCCGTGGCCCCATGTCTATCGCCGTCAGTCCTTGCGCACACGAGGCCAGCATGAGTGCAGTCACTACCAAGAGGCCCGCCAGGACGGCTCTGAAGCGTCGATTGCTCTTCATGGTCCCTTCCTCCTTTGACCTGCTAGGACAGGAGACTACCAGACGGCACGGAGAAGAAATGCTTCGAGGCTGCGTCTCTCCCTTGAGCGGGTCCACATACCAGACCGGCTCGCGGATCCGCGCCCGCCCCCTCGAGCAACAACCCCATCGGTCGCCGCTGGATACGGCAGGACAGCCAATCAGCCCACGGATTGGCTCGGACTATATCACAGCACCTGGAAATCGTCAAGCAATTCGGGCACTCTGCGTCGCGCGTGGAACTCACCCAATACTGCGACCTGCTCCTCGCTGGGGCGCAGGAAAGGCCGGACTTCACTGATGGCGGCCCAAGCCTGGTCGGGGGTCAGGCCCGTGCTCACCAGGTAGGCGGCCCCCGTCGTTGCGGCGCGCCCTACCCCGCTCATACAGTGCACGTAAACACCGCGCCCCTCTTCCAGTGCATCCCCGATGAAGGCGCTGGCCTCGTCCAACTGGTCCAGACTGGGTGGAGCGTCGTCGGTGGTGGGGAGCCAGAGGTGCTTCTCCAGCGCCACGCCCAGGGCCTCGTCGTCCGCCTCCCGCCGTAGACTCAAGCTCGCGCTGATCCCCAGACTTGCCATACGTCCCAGCCCCCAGCGGTAGTGCTGACCGCCAACGTAGAGGTTGGGTCGGATACGGCTCGTCACAGGAGGGGACATGCCCGTAAGCACGCGCAGGGCATGGTCTTTGAACCAAAGGGCCGTGACCCCCAGCCCCTGCTCTTGCAGGCGCCAGCGAAGGATGCTCAGCCCTTTGCGTATTCTTTGCATAGGGGACTACTGGGCCCGAGCCTGGCTCCTAGCCCACGTCCCCTTCCACGACGAAGGCAACCTTGACGTCGACCCTGTACTCGACGATGTCGCCACCCTTGACCACGACGTTCTGGCCCACCACGTCGGCGCCGGTGATACCTCGCAGCGTCTCCGCAGCCTTATCTATGGCGTTCTCGGTCGCCTCCTCCCAACTGTTGGGGGAAGTTCCCACCAGCTCGATGACCTTCAAGACCGACATCACCACACCTCCCTTTCGAGTTGGCCGACAGACGATGACCTACGCTTTCACGCCGCCTACTCCACAGGGTTGCCGCAATTGGGGCAGAACTTGGATCCTGATGGCACGTCCGCCTTGCAGTTGGCGCAGATCATGGACCCACCTATCTTGGCCCCGCAGTGGTTGCAGAACTTCGCACCCGTGGGTATGGGATTGCCGCAGCTTGGGCAGGGCATAGTGCCCGCCGCGCCCGCAGCCGCAGCGCCGCCCTGCATGGCCTGGCCCATCATACCCGCCATCATGGCCCCCATGCCTACGCCGGCACCCATCCCTGCGCCCATCTGGGCGAAACCGCCGCCGCCTTCCCCGCTGGCCATGGCTGCCTGCTCCACCGCCCTGGCCGTCTTGAACTGGAGATAGGCCTGCATGTTGCCGATGGCTCCCATCGCGGCTCGCTCGTCGATGGCCTTGGCGGTCTCCTCGGTGGGCGAGACGCTGCTCACGAAGAGGGTCTTGAGGTCGATGCCCAGGGTGTTGAAGTCATCCTGCGCCTTGGCCTTGGTGCCCGCGCCGATCTCGTCGTACAGGCTGGGCAGATCGAAGAGGGACTTGCCTATCCCACCCAGGATGTCCGTCAGGTTGGAGATGAGCATGCTGCGCAGGAAGTTCTCGATGTCGTTGGTGTAGTACAAACCCTGCGTGGCCACGATCTTGTTCACGAAGAGCTGCGCATCCTTGATCTGCATGGAATACGTGCCAAAAGCCCGGACACGCACCATACCCAGCTCGGTGTCGCGCAAGGCCACAGGCTCGGAAGTACCCCACTTTTGGTCCACGAACTCCCGCATGTTGACGTAGTAGACCTCGGCCTTGAAGGGCGTCTCGCCACTGAACGCCTTGCCGATCAGATCAACCAGCACGGGCACGTTGGCGGTGGAGATGGTATGCCGGCCCGGCCCAAAGACGTCCAGCGCCTTGCCATCACGGAAGAACACCGCCTGCTGGCTCTCCCGCACGATGACCTGAGAGCCGATGCGGAAATCACCGGAACCTTGCTCGGGGATGCGATGCACCATCTCTCGCCCGGTGGCGTCAAAGTACTCGATTACGTCGAAGACCCTTGCCATTTCAAGTCCTCCTCATCTACTAAACGTGACCAGCTACTGGGACTCGCCGACGGTAATGATCACGTCCTTCCTGCGATCGAGGGTGGTGTTGACCTCCTGCAAGAGCAGCAGGGCATCGTTGGCTACGCTCTTGATCTCCTCCCCTGCCATAGCGGCGATGGCTAGCTTGTCCATCTTCTCCGCCAGTTGATCGACCGAGGACACGAGGGCGCTGTCGTACATGTACAGCGCGTCCAGTTGCTCCTCCTTGACCCTCACCGCGTCGAAAAGACCCGCGTACCCGTACTCCGCAATCTTCAAGCGATCTATGAGCAACTGAAGCTGAAGCATGGTCCTCTCCAGCAGGCCCAGGTCCTCGATCTTGCCCTCGCTGGCGAGGTGGTTCTGAACGTTGGACAGCTTCGTGCGCTGCTCTTGAAAGCGGTCCGCGAGATGCAGCCGAAGTATCTTGTCCGCCTCCCGACGCATCTCCTTTTCTTTGTACCCGTGGTAGCCTGGGATCGCCCCCACGAGCTTCTCCAACGCGCCCCGGGCACCCGATACCACGTCCCTCAGATCGTCCATCTTGCACCCACCTCCTTCACTCCCTACGTCTCTGAACGCGGCCTGTGCCGATTATAGCCGATCTCTGTCCAAAAGGTAAGTAGCTTCGAACGCAGCCGGGGAGAGCTCACGAGTGCAGCTTTCATGGCGTCCTGCCTCCACCTCAGGCGCTCGGACCGAGGCTCACTCCCCCTCGTAGAAGCAGAGCATGGTGCTGCCGTACTTCCGCTGATCGATGAGCCTCAGCGTCTCCAGCTCCAGTTCCTGGAACTCCTTGGGGTGAATCTGGGCCACCACCACTCCCCCCGGCGCCAGCCAGGCTGATCCATCCAGAGCGTGCAGGGTCTTGGACCACAATTCCTGATACTGAGGCGGCGCCACGTAGACCAGGTCGAAGGGTTCCAGATCGTCCTTCTTCAGAAAGGAGAAGACGTCGCCCCTCACCACCTGGGCCCGATCCTTGAGTCCTGTGTGAGCCAGGTTGTCCCGGATGGTGAAGATTGCCTGCCGCTGCTGCTCCACGAATAGCGCGAAGCTGGCGCCACGGCTCAAGGCCTCGATGCCCACGCTCCCCGTGCCCGCGAACAGATCGAGGACCCGCGCCTCGACCACGAGGTCGCCCAGGATAGAGAAGAGGGCCTCCTTGACGCGCTCCCCGACGGGCCGCGTGGACGAGCCTCGCACCATCTTCAGCCTGCGACCCTTGGCCTCTCCCGCAATGACCCTCATCCTGCGTCCCCGCCCATCGACGTGCCTGGAAACCTCCCTCCCCGCAGGAAGGCGAGAACCCGATCGCGACGGAACAGCCGCCCGCTCGCCACCAACCAGAGGAGGATGGCGATGCCCCCCAACTCCAGGGGGATGGTCAAGCGGTCCTCTCTCACCACCTCCTTGTAGGCGTCCACCAGCATCTTGAACGAGTTGAGGTCGCGCCAGTTGCCGAACCGGTTTCCGAACAGAGGGTGGAACAACGTGTGACGGAACCGCCACATCCGGTCGGTGATCAAGTGGCTGTTGAAAGCCAGGGCATAGGGCAACCAGCGCCGCCGGAACAGGAGCGTGGCCACCAACACCGGTAGGTGGCAGAAGAACAGTGTGTGCCCCCACACCTGGCCCGTGCGATGCTTGGATAGCCCCGTCACCGCCAGCGCCTTGTCGCCCAGGTCAGGGGCCATGGCCGCCAAAGCCACCACGCGATAGTCGGCGTCCTCGAACAGTCCCGCCCTTTTCTGGACCAGCCTCAGGGCACCCCAGGCATAGGCTATGTGGCCGAGCGGCAACATGCTAGGCTCCCAGGCTCTCCAGCTTCTCGCGGAGCTGCTCTCTCTCCCCCTGGTACCGAGCCAGCTTGTCCCGCTCCCGGCACACCACCTCGGGAGGCGCCTTGCTCACGAACCCCTCGTTGGCTAGCAGTGACTCCGAGCGAGCTATCTCCCCGTCCAGGTTGGACATCTCCTGCTCCAGACGTTTCCGCTCCTTCTCTGCGTCCACCTCCACCACGAGCGTGGTGGAGAGCTGACCGGTAACCACACTGCTGCCCTCCGGCGCGGCCTCCAGCGTTGCCGCCAGGGCCTTGGGCTCCACCCGCGCCAACCAGGCGAAGACGTCCCTTTGAGACTCCAGCGCCCCGTGGAGGTCGCCCGCCGCGGTATAGGAGGCCGGCTTCACCTCCACCGGCCAGTTCTCCTCCGCGCGCCGGTTTCTGATGTCGCGGACGTGCTGCCAGATCTCCTGCTGCACCGCCTCGGCCTCCTCTTCCACCGGCCCCGGCTCGGGCCAGGGAGTGATCATCAGGCTCTCTCCCTGGTGCGGGAGGTGCTGCCAGATCTCCTCGGTGACGTAGGGCATGAAGGGATGGAGGAGACGCAGAGTCCGCTCGAAGACGTGGACCAACACGTGGAGCGCGGTGGCCTTGGCCTCTTCGCTCTCACCGTAGAGGCGCATCTTGCTGGCCTCGATGAACCAGTCCGCATACTCGCCCCACAAGAACTCGTAGATCTGCTTGCCCGCCTCGCCGAACTGAAAGGCATCCAGGAGACGCGTAACATCACCGATCAACCGGTTGTGGCGGGACAGGACCCAGTGGTCCTCTGGCCGCAGCCCGGCCCATGTGAGAGGGTCGCCGGATGCAAGCTCGTAGTCCTCGGGCAGATTGCCGGTGATGAAACGCGCCATCTGCCACATCTTGTTGGCGAAGTTGCGGTTCGACTCCAGCTTCTCTTCGTACAGCTTCATGTCCTCGCCCGGGCTGCTCCCGGTGATGATGGTGAAGCGCAGGGCATCGGCGCCGTACTGAGCCACCACGTCCAGGGGATCCGCCACGTTGCCCTTGGACTTGCTCATCTTCATGCCGTCCTCGTCCCGCATCAAGCCGTGGAGGTAGATCTCATGGAAGGGCACGTCACCCATGTGCTCCATACCCAGCATGATCATACGGGCCACCCAGAAGAAGAGGATGTCGTATCCCGTCTCCATCACCGAGGTGGGATAGAAGTAGCGCAGGTCCTCCGTGTCGTCGGGCCAGCCCAGCGTGGAGAACGGCCACAGGCCGGAGGAGAACCAGGTATCCAGCACGTCGGGGTCCTGGTGGATGTTCTTGCTGCCACAGTGCTCACACTCGGTGGGATCCACTGTGGCGACGGTCTGCTCGCCACAGTCGTCGCAGTACCAGACGGGGATGCGATGTCCCCACCAAAGCTGCCGTGAGATACACCAATCGCGGATGTTCTCCATCCAGTTGTAGTAGACCTTGGTGAACCTCTCCGGAACAATGGTGATGCGCCCGTCACGCACAGCCTCGATGGCCGGCTCGGCCAGGGGCTTAATCTTGACGAACCACTGTTCGGAGACCAGAGGCTCCACCATGGTCTGGCACCGCTGGCATCGGCCCGGCGCGTGGAGGTGGGATTCGATCTTGGTCAGCAATCCCTGCTCCCGCAGGTCCTCCACCAGCTTCTCCCGCGCCTCGTACCGCTCCAGGCCTGTGTAGGGCCCGCCCTCCTCGTTCAGCGTGGCATCCAGGTTCATGATGCTGATCGTCTCCAGCCCGTGTCGCTGGCCGATCTCGTAGTCGGTGGGGTCGTGCCCCGGCGTCACCTTCACCGCACCGGTGCCGAACGACGGGTCCACTACCTCGTCGGCGATGATGGGGATACGCCGGCCCAGAACGGGCAGGATGGCGATCTTGCCCACCAGCTCCTTGTACCGCTCGTCGTACGGGTTCACGGCCACGGCGGTGTCGCCCAGGATGGTCTCGGGCCGGGTGGTCGCCACCTCGATGTAGCCCCCATCCTCCAGGGGGTACCGCACGTACCACAGACTGCTCCCCTCGTCCTCGTGAGGCGTCTCCAGATCGGAAAGCGCTGTCTGGCAGCGAGGGCACCAGTTGATGATGTATTCGCCGCGATAGATCAGTCCCTTGCGGTACAGATTGACAAACGCCTCTCGTACCGCCCGCGACAACCCCTCGTCCAGGGTGAACCGCTCACGGGTCCAGTCACACGAGGCGCCCAGGCGGCGCAGTTGGTGGGTGATGATGCCCCCGTACTCCTCTCGCCAGGCCCATAGCATGTCCTCGAACTTCTCCCGGCCCACGGCGTGGCGGGTCAGCCCCTCCTTGGCCAGCTCCTTCTCCACCACGTTCTGGGTGCTGATCCCGGCGTGGTCGCTGCCCGGCAGCCACAGGGTAGGCTCGCCGAGCATCCGGTGGTAGCGGATCATCAGGTCCTCGAAGGCGATGAACATGGCGTGCCCGTGGTGCAGCTCCCCGGTGATGTTAGGCGGCGGGATGACGATGGTGAAGGGCTTGCGATCCCAGTCTATTCCTGGCGTGAAATAGCCCTTCTCCTCCCAGAACCGGTATAGTCTTTCCTCAGTACCCTGAGGGTCATAAGTCCTCGACATCTCTTTGCCGTACATAGTCTCCAGTCCTTTCCCCCGCCGCCCCTGTAGGACAAGCTTAAGCTTGTCCTACGAGACAGCGCGGCAAGGTAACAACAAGCCCCTTTCATCTCCAGGACGAAAGGGGCTCTTTCGCGGTACCACCTCGATTCCGTCGCGGTTGCTAGTCTGCGACGGCGCTCGCCGGGCGATAACGGACCCATCCGTGAGAATCTACTGGGCTGTATTGCCGTTCGACTCCCCGACTCCCAGGCGACCTTCGGCGGCCCTCGTTGCGGGAGGCTCTCAGCCGGTGGCCTCCCTTCTCTGCCAACTCCAGCCCGCCTACTCCTCCTGATCCAAGTCTGTACAGGGTTATTGACTTGTGTTGACTATTCTATCACACTATGTGCATCGTTGTCAAGGACGTACTCACAGAGTGTTGCAGGACCCAACTGGGATGCCTCCGCGGGGGATCGCCGCGCACACATAGAGGCGGGCCCGGGACCCACCTCTGCGACGGTGTTTGACCGGCCGGTTGCACGGGGGAGTGACCTCCCTGCCGAGGCCGTAACCCGTTCAGTGCACAATGCAAACGTAGGACAAGCTTAAGCTTGTCCTACGGCCTTGCCCGTGAGCCACCGACCCACGCTGCCTTCACGCGATCCATCCCTCTTATCACCCAGGACGGAGCCACTCTAGGACCCAGGGTCTGTCAGACGCGTTTCGCATCTCTCCAGTTCTATGTTGAGCGCCGCTGCGACGTCCAGCAGTCGTCCCAGCGAGACAGTGCGATACTCCGTGCTTTCATACCGCTGGATCTGCTGTGCCTTGAGCTTCAGCTTTCGGGCCAGTTGCTCCTGAGTCCAGCCCCGAGCGATGCGAGCCTTGATCAAGACCTGGGGCAACTCCTCAAGAGTATCAACGACGAGGGTATGCCGACCCTCCAGCGAATCGTACTCCTCCATCTCTTCCCGGAGTTCGGCGCTCTGAGCCTCCAATCCAGCGATCACAGCCTCGTGGAGCGCAGGTTCCAGGCTAGGCTTGGCGGCCCGGGTCCGCGTGAGTGCCTCGTCCAAACGTTTCAGTTGTGCGCCGGTCACGCGATACTGATGCTGGTTCTTGATCACCGCAAGTCCTCTCTCTAGCGATCATGAGCGTCTCTACGGCCCAGACAGCCGTCATCCTCTGGAGGCCATGCTTGGCTCACGAGGCGACTCGTTGATCACAGATCGACAACAAGTACACCCCTGGGCCGACCGTCTCGGTCAACTTGAAAGAAATCCAGGAAGGTCTGCCTGGTGTCGCCTTCTACATAGCTGGCGGGAAGAAGTCAACGCCATACTTGTCCTTCATCTGCTGTCTGCGGTCGCTGAAATCCAGGAACACCACGTCCAGCTTATCCATGTCGATACTACTGTCGGCCTCCCAGCAGCCGTCTACATCGTTGGGAAACGGCTTGTCCGTCACGAAACTCCCGTCGACGTACACGCGCTTCACGCCCGACTCGCGAAGGTTCTGGAGTGCTTGTATTAGCCCCGCGTAGAGCCTCCTACGCACGGCGTTTTTCCTACCGAATCGTTCACCGACCTCCTCGAGTGTCGCCGGGTGAACCCCCGGCGGCAGCAGCCCGTCTTCGTTCAGATCAGGAATCATCTGGCATACTCACTATATCACAACTTCTGCATTGTGTCACCTAGCAGTACAACGTCATTGTTGTGCGCGCTGCGAAACGATCGCTCTGTATGGCTACAGTCTCGTGTTCCCCGGACTGCGGCGATCCCGCCTGTCAACAGGCAGAGACCCCACCGCCGACAGCATGGCCCACTCGGCGGCCAGTACCGCCGTCAAACAAACGTAGGACAAGCTTGAGCTTGTCCTACGGCTCACACGTCTGTTTCCAATCCACCCCGGGACCAGCGGGCGATGGTTCGCTGAGGCAGGACTCAGCCCACCAGTCTACATGCCGAGCGCTCCCCCCACCGCACCGGCGCCCAGGCCCAACAGGCCCAGCACGATTCCGGCAACGACTGAGATCGCGATGTAGGCGATCCAGCCGATGACGACGGTGACGATGGTTTGCACCCACTCTAGATCCAGGGCCTCCTTCGTCGCCAGGAACCACGCGATCATCATCAGGACCCAGGCGATGAACAGAACCGGAGCCAATACACAGGCCAGCGCTCCGGAGATGGCGGTCACGACTCCGATGATCCCTACGACCTGCCACACGTAGGCCAGCCCCAGGGTCCGCACCAACTCTTCGAAGGTGACATCGGCGTTGAACACAGCCCTCCCCACCCAGTTGATGATCAGGGCACCCACGGCGAAAGCGACCACGGCGACGATGGTGCCCGCGACGGTGCCCACCAGCCATCTGACCAGGTTGCCGCTTGCGTTCGCCCCGAGCTGGTTGAGGAATGCGACCACCACTACCAGGATCCACGCTGTGGTGGTGAAGCTGGTGTCCTTCTCGACCTCGGCGTAGACTTCCTTGCGAAACGTGAAAGCTCCAATGATACGCTCCATCAACATCTTGCTGCCTCCTTGTCCACAAGTTGCAGTACGCATCGTTGAGCCCTATCACAACCGAGCCAACACCTGCGCTGTGCTACCCTCCTCTCTAGTCTTGCTGGGCCTGCGCTACCTTGGCAGCCCGCGTGATCACCACGTCCACGAGCGCCATCTGCCCGCTCTGGACTGGCAGATGGCGTCAACCTCTCCGGGCGTCCATGCCCGCCCGCGGCCTAACACATACAACACACCATCAACCAGATAGGAACGGCCCTACCACGCGTCTATGGTGGAGCCTCCCGAGGACTCCACGCTGCCCAGACTTGGGTTGCCCAGATACCTGACACGCGAGCCACCGCTGGCCTCGGCGCCCAGCGTGCCACTGGTGTTGACGGTGGCCGAGCTAGCACCACCGACCCAGATGCTGGCATTGGAGACCGGAACACCCGCCAGGCCCATCCAACTGCGAGTAGGGGTGGGTCTGAGACCCACCCCTACGATGGTGTCTGATCGGACGAGCGCACGGGGGAGTGACCTCCCTGCCGAGGCCGCAACCCGTTCAGTGCACGCTGCAAACGTAGGACAAGCTTAAGCTTGTCCTACGGCTTTGCACATCTCATCCCTGCAGTCTAGACGCTGACCGATCCCTCCAAGAGCTCGGCACCAAGGTCCGACAGGCTCAACAACACTCCGATAGCGAACGCGGCCACAAAGTAGGCAATCCAGCCGATGACGACGGTGACGATGGTCTGCACCCACTCCAGACCCAAGGCCTCCTTGGCCGCAAGGAACCAGGCGATCGTCATTGGGATCCAGGCGATGACCAAGACCGGAAGCAACAAGCAGGACAGTGCGTCTGAGAAGACGGTCACGACTCCGAGAACGCCCACCGCCTGCCACACGTAGGCCAGCCCCAGAGTCCGCACCAGTTCGTCCAAGGTGACCTCAGCGTGGAACACGGCCCGCCCCACCCGGTTCATGACCCAAGCAGCCGTAGCGAAAGCGATGACGGTAATGATGGTGAACACGACGGCGCCCAGCAGCCATCTAACCAGGTTGCCGCTTGCGTGCGTCCCGAGTTGGTTGAGGAATGCGACCACCACTACCAGGACCCAGGCGGTGGTGGTGAAGCTGGTGTCCTTCTCGACCTCGGCGTAGACTTCCTTGCGAAACGTGAAAGCTCCAATGATACGTCCCATCAACATCTTGCTCCCTCCTCCTGTACAAGCTGTGGTTCGCACCCTTGAGCCGCATCACAACCGGGCCGTTTCCTGCGCTGTCCTACCCTCCTCTCCAATCTTGCTCGTCTTGCCTTGCCTTCTTCGTCCACACAGACAACGGATCAGCAACTGGCCGGTGGCTGACCTACCACGCCTCTGTGGTGGAACCTCCCGAGGACTCCACGCTGCCCAGAGGCGGGTTGCGCAGATACCTGACATGCGAGCCACCGCTGGCCTCCACGCCCAGCGTGCCGCTGGTGTTGACGGTGGCCGAGCTGGCACCACCGACCCAGATGCTGGCATTGGCGACCGGTAGACCCGCCAGGCCCATCCAGATGGAAGAGTATTCCCGCCACCCCTCTCGGGCCTTGGAGCCCGCGCTATGGCCCCCTGTCGATGCACTCGCTGAGATCGTAGCTCATACCACAGACTCCTGCTCGCTAGTCGCCCCAGGTGGTTGCCCCAAGGTGAACACCCGGTAGCTCTCGGCATGAGCCAACCCTTGCTCCTTGCCCACCTCTGCGCTCCACTCCTTGACCATCTCGGTCGGGTCCCAGTCCCCAATCTGGCTGGTGTGCTGCTTGAGCGCCTCGATCTTCGTGCCGATGGTCTCCGTCACGTCCACCCACACGTTGGCCTGGTCATTGCCGTAGACGTACAACTGGCCCACGCGATGCGCAGGCCCGGCCTCGGGCCACAAGAGGGGCATCTCGCTAGCAGGCACCGCCGCGTCGAGGGCCGCCTGAGCTGCCGCGCGATGGTCAGGATGGTTGATGTAATCATCATCCACAAACAATCGCGTCGGATCCCAGGTGATAATGACCTCAGGTTTGTATTGACGTATCGCGTGGACTAGCTCTCGTCGCAGATCCAGCGTTGGCTCCAGTTGACCGTCGTCGTGACCGAGGAACACCACCTCGCTCACGCCCAGGGTAGCACAGGCTGCACGCTGCTCGGCGCGGCGAATCTCGGCCAGTTCTTCGGGAGTCATCTCCGGATCGAGGGAACCCGCATTGCCGTCGGTGCACACCACGTACGTCACGTGGCAGCCAGCCCTGGCCCACTTGGCCACCGTGCCGCCCACGGTAAACTCGGCATCGTCGGGATGGGCTACGATGACCATCGCCGATTCAGGCACGTTTTCCTCTTCCATTGCTCTCTAGTCTCCTTCCTTGGTTCTGCACGCTATTGGCCTCGGCTATCCAGCCGTCTCAACGTCCGTGGCTTCCTGCGTCACTGGTACCGGACAGGGCAGAACGCCCCCCTCTCACCAGGCGGTTGACTAACAGTGGGGAAGGCGCTCACAGTAGGCTGACAGGGTCCACGTCCACACGCCAGCCCCGGCCGAAGTCCACCCCTTCCAGCAGGGAGTGCGGATCCCTGCCCCGCACCACCAGGTGCCAGCGGTACATACCACGCAGTCGCGTCAAGAACGCCGGCGCCGGCCCTATCAGATCGATCTCGGGTAGGCCCAGCCGAGCGATCTTGTTCTCCAGCACCTCGCGCATGCTGCGTGCAGCATCCTCGCACCGCCCGGCATCTCGATGCACGTACACTAGCCTCACCAGCCGACTGAAAGGGGGATACCTCTGCTGCCGGCGGAACTCGATCTCCTGTCTGTAGAACCCTTTATAGTCATGGTGGCTGGCAGCATCGACGGCGTAGTGTTCCGGCGCGTACGTTTGCAGGATCACCTTGCCGCCGAGGGGACTGCGGCCCGCCCGGCCCGCCACCTGGGTCAGCAACTGGAAGGTGCGCTCCCCTGCCCGGAAGTCCGGCAGGCGTAACGCGGTATCCGCCGACATCACACCCACCAGGGTCACCAGCGGCAGATCCAGTCCTTTCGCGATCATCTGGGTACCGATCATCACGTCGGCCTCGTGATTGACGAAACTCTCCAGGATCTTCTCGTGAGACATCTTGCCGCCGGTCGTGTCACGGTCCCATCGCACGATCTTGGCCTCAGGAAACAGTTGACGCGTCACCGCCTCGACCCTCTGCGTGCCCAGGCCGAACTGCTTGATCCGCCCGCTCCCGCAACTAGGGCAGGAATCGGGCAGGAACGTGCGCCAGTTGCAGTGGTGGCAGACCAGGTCTCCACCCGCCGAGTGATAGGTCAGAGGCACGTCGCACCGCTTACACTTCAGAACGTATCCGCAATCGCGGCACAAAACGAAGGTGGTGGCCCCACGCCGGTTCAGGTACAGGATCACCTGCTCGCCGGCGGCGAGGGCCTCGCTCATGGCCTCGCGCAAGGCCCGGCTGAAGATGCTGCGGTTGCCGGCCTTCAGCTCCTCCCGCAGATCCACCACCTTCACCGGCGGCAGGTCCATGTGCATCGCGTCTTCGTTCTCCGCGCCTGCCTCCTTGACCATGGTGATACGTTGCTCGTCCAGGCCGTGTCGAACTCGCTGCTCCTCCACGCGACGCCGGTGCCCCATGATGCGCTGGGGCAGATGCAGCAGCCGGTATCTCCCCCGCTGAGCCCAGTAGTAGGAAGCCACGTCCGGCGTAGCTGTCCCCAGTATGACCTTGCAGCCACCGATCTCCGCTCTCTTGATGGCTACGTCCCTGGCGTGGTACCGAGGCATTCTGTCCTGCTTGTAGCTCCACTCGTGCTCCTCGTCGATGACGATCAGCCCCAGCCTGGGTAATGGTGCGAACACGGCCGACCTGGAACCGATCACGACGTCCACCAGCCCATCGCGAACCCGGCGCCAGCCGTCGTACCGTTCCCCCATGGACAGCTTGCTGTGCAACACAGCTATGCGACCTGGAAACCGAGCCGCAAACCGACGGATCGTCTGGGGGGTGAGGGCTATCTCGGGGACCAGGACGATGGCCTGCTGCCCTGCGGCCAGCAAGTCCTGCAACACGCGCAGGTAGATCTCGGTCTTGCCGCTCCCGGTCACGCCGTGGAGCAGGAACACCTCGGAGCCCTCCTCTTTCAGGCTCCCGGCGATCTGTCTCCACGCCTCGTCCTGAGCAGCGGTCAACTTCAGAGGGGAGCTGGGCACAAAGTCACGTCCCTGGAGCGGGTCCCTCCACACCTCCTGCTCCTCTAGCTCCACGAGACCCTTCTCCTCCAGTGCTCTCAGAGTGGAACTGTCACCCCCCACCTCGGCGTGGATGTCGGATGCGGCGGCTGGGCCTCCTTCGTCGAGATACTCCACGATGGCCCTCTGCACCCGCGCCCTCTTCAGCCCATCCATCACCTCCGGTGACAGCCCCTCCTTGAGGCGGGCCACCCGCTCCATCTTCGGCCTCACCTTCGCCTCTGCCAACTGTGAGCGCTTGTCTATCAGCCCGCGGCGGACGAGCCCCTCCACCACGGACCGGTACTCCCTCCACCCCAACCTCCGACCGATTCCTTTCAGGAGCACCTCCCCTTCACGCTGAAGCAGCTCGACAATCGCCCTCTGCCGACCATCGAGATCGTCTGGAGCTGCAGCTCCTTCCCTCAGAGTGAGCACCGTCTGGGTCTTACGCGCTACGCCCGGGGGGAGCATGAGGAGCACCACGTCGATCAGAGGAGCCAGGTAGTAGCTGCTGATCCACCAGGCCAGTTCCACCTGCTCGCTCGAGAGGACCGGTGTGAGATCCGCTATCTCGTACAGCTCCTTGATCTCGTCCACCGGTGAACTGTCGTCGAAGCCAAAGATCACACCCTGGAGCCGACGTGGACCGAAGGGTACCAGCACCAACTGCCCCAGTCGCACGTCTTGGCGAAGCTCGGGGGGTATAGAGTAGTGAAAGGTCTGCGTCGCGCACTCCTCGCCATCCTCATCGTCTCGGAACTCCTCGCGAGTCATCCTGCGCGGCCGGACCCTGGTGTTGACCACAACCTTGGCGTATTCCATCGGCCTCTCAACCATAATATACCATCGCTGTCTGGCGTGTACCAAGGACTGTCGATGGTCCGCTTACGAAGTCGTCTGGCCCCACCACTAGCGCGCCACGGCGTGTTGTAGGCCGACCGGCCACTTGTGGTATAATGCCTGCCAGATCATAGGGCGGATTCGGAGGTCTCGGTGCGGTTCTTCATCGCCGGAATCATGCAGGGCTCCAGACAAGACGACGACATCTGCGAACAGGACTATCGCGGGCCCATCAGGGACATCATCTCTCTCAAGTACCCAAAGGCCGAGGTCGTCTGCCCGATGGAGCTGTACCCAGACAGTGTGGGCTACGCCTACGAAGAAGGTAAGGCGACCTTCCTGGACCTGACCCACCGAGCCGGGGAGGCGGACGTTCTGGTCGCCTACCTACCCGAGGCCAGCATGGGCACTGCCATCGAGATGTGGCAGGCCCACGGAGCCGGTGCTCACATCCTCACCATCTCGCCCATGTCCGACAATTGGGTCATCAAGTTCCTGTCCGATCGGGTGTTTCCCACCCTGGAGGCGTTCGAGCAGTTCATCGCCAGCAATGGGCTGGCCGAGTTCAGCGCAACCACCAACGGCGGGTCTGACCGTCCCGCGCCCTAGCCATCCCATGGAATCCTCACAGCAATCCCTGGAAGAGCAAGTCGGCGAACTCCTGTCTCGCCGGGGCTGGACCCTGGCCGTGGCAGAGTCCTGTACCGGGGGGCTCCTCGGCCACCTTATCACCAACGTTTCCGGGAGTTCCGCCTACTTCCAGGGCGGTGTGATCAGCTACTCCAACGAGGCCAAGGAGAAGCTACTCGGCGTTCCCCACGAGACTCTGGTGGAGCATGGAGCCGTGAGCAAGGAGACCGCCCTCGCCATGGCCCGGGGCGCGCGCCTCCTCCTCGGCGTCGACGTGGCTCTCTCCGTGACGGGCATCGCGGGGCCCACAGGTGGGACCGAGGAGAAGCCTGTGGGGCTGGTCCACGTAGCCCTCGCGGCCGAGGGGACCGAGTTGTGGGAGCGACACGTCTGGCCGGGGGATCGATCTCAGAACAAGGCTCTGTCCGCCGAGGCTGCGCTCGAGTTGCTCCTGCGCTACCTCGCCTCTCGAGCATAGCTCCGCTCCCGCCAAACGCGCCTCTGGTACCTCCTTCAGTCGTGACAGCCACACCACCAGCGGCAGCGCCGCGACGGAGGCCAGCCCGGCGCCGAAACGGGGATTCTGAGCCGACGGGGACGAAGAACGCCTGGTGCGATGCGCCCCACCGACTAGGGAGAACCCTCCTCCCAGGGCAAGTCGGCCTCCAGCAGCACCTGGTAGGCCCGTCCCTCCTGCGACCCGAAGAGCTGCCCCGCAGGATACCGCAGGAGGAACTCCTCCACAGTTCTATGCCGCTCGCCCTCCAGGTGGATCCCTTCTTCGGCTTCGGAAAGGGCTATCCCCATCAACGGGGTGTCCCAAGGTGCCACCTGGTTCGCCCGGCCAGCCGCCAGGTCGCTTATGGGACCCAAATCCGTAACGGATAGCTTGCCAGAAGTGGGGGTAAAAGCCTGAGGGTCAGCGAGGCGGATACGGAGGATCTCTTGGTAAGCGGTCGAGAACGCGCTGGGTGCCTCAGAGTAGTCGAAGGGGTAAATGGACACGGTCTTGGTGCCACCGATCAGATTGACGAGAACATGCCTCCACGGCATGTCTGGCGCCGCGGGCGAGGGCATGTAGCGGTCATCCAGGCCAAAGAAGCCGCTATCCGCGATGAAGACGAGGAGGTCATCCAGTTCCCCCTCCGCGAGGTAGCCGATAGTGACCGCCCGGTCGGTGCCCACCCTGGGACCCTGATCCTCGGTCGCCAGCACCACCAGGCCGTCGCCATACACCCTCACTTCAGGCACGTGCCTGCCTGAAGGGACAGGATCCAGCCCGCCGAATGTGTCAGCCTCGATCACCAGCGCCCCTGCGCTGTGATCGTACTCTAGCGAGGCAGGGGCAACGGGTGAGGGGCTGGCTTCTTGGCTGGGTCCGGCGCAAGCAGCCAGGACAAAGAACAAGGTCGCAAGAGTTGCGGTCTGCTGGGCTTTCGTCACGGTGAGCGCAAGGAAATAAGAAAGGCGGTGGGCCCGGGCACAAGTCCGAAGCCGAGCCCACCCTTTTGTAGTCTACTACGTCGGAGGCGTGATGCTGACCGGCTGGTTGACGTTGCTGATCTCCATGAAGAAGTGCACCTCGCCTCCCTCGCCCTGGCACTCGCCGGAAGCGTCGAGTTGCCTCTTCACGGGGAAGTTTCCGTCCACCGCAACCCAGGCATCATCGCTCGATGAGCCCCAGCTGCAACCGACGCCGAAGAGGTACGAGGCGCCCGCCACCGCCCGGTAGTGGTTGGTCAGAACGCCATTCACCGTCTCCTGGCCCACCAACTGTGCGTCCTGAGCGGTCGTCCCGAAGAGCGTGCCCCACCAGAAACCCATACTGAAGGCATCGAACATGCCCACCATGGACTCGTCGAACATCGGGATCTCTTCCCAACTGCCTCCTCCCTCGCGGGTCCACATCTTGCCCTCGTCCTCAATGTAGACGAACTCGGTGGAGCTGGGCGACCCATCACTGCTGGAGAAGCTCAGTTGCTCCACCCTGGTGGGGCGGTTCTGCCGCTGTCCCTGGATGTCGAGGGCAGTGTGCTCAACGGTCCCCGATGTGGTGCTCAGACCCTCAAAATGGAAGGTGTAAGCATAAGAATCCAGGTCGTTCAGAGCGTCAACGTTCGCCTCGAATGGTCCTACCGGCTCGGCCTCAGGCTCCCCGCAGTCCTGGGGGCAAGTCTCCTGCGTCTCCGGTCCCTCGCACACACCGTCTCCACAGACTGCCTCGCCGGTCGCCGGCTCCTCTACGGGAGGAGCCTCGGTCTCAGGAGTCTCCTCCTCCGAAGGTACCACATCACTGACGCTCGGAACCCCCGGCAGGGAGCAGGCCATGGTGAGTGATACCAGGAGGATCAAACTCATCGCCATGGTCAGTACTCTTGCTTTCGTATCCATTCTTGGTCCCTCCTTTACCCTCAATGGGTATTCGGTCGCGTACATACCATAAGCTGCTTCACACAACTGCCACAATGAGTCCTCGAACCGGATAGACCTGCCCACCCAGATGCATGCTGGCATCAGGCTACCACAGGTTACTTCAGGATGGTATCAATCCCCTGACCAGAAGCAGTCCACCTATGGCGACCACCCCGCCCAGGGCGCACAAGAGGCACGCCTTGGCCCACGGTTTCGATCTGTCGCTTCCCTTGAGCAGCAAGTAGATCCCAGCAACCAGGCCTACAGGGGGAACGAGGAACGACAACGTATAGATCAGCAACTGGGGATGACGTTCCCACTCCACCAGCAAAGGGCTCGCGTTGAAGATGGAGGAGTAGGTTCCACTGATAATGCCGATCAAGAGGGTCAGCACGAAGTTCCTGATGGTGACCCCGCCGTACAACAAGAGCGCGGTCAGGGTGAAGATCACCGTGAGTTGCGTGTTGATGGAGCGATCGAGGGTCTGAATGACGCTGTGGTTGACCACGTCCTCGATGGGGGAGCCAGCGTACCGCCTGCTATTCTCTCGGATACGATCGAAGACCACGATGCTGTCGTGCACAGAGAAGCCGATCACTGTCAAGAGAGCCGTGAGAAACAGGCTATCGACCTCCCAGCCATGCAGTACGCCGAAGATGGAAGCCAGGCCCACCACCACGAGAATGTCGTGCACCATGGCGATAATCGCACACGTTCCATACCGCACCGGATTGGAGACGTGACGAAAGGCAAACGAGATGTAGACCAGGATAGCCACGGCGGCCAGCGCGACCACCATATAGGCCCGTCTCTGCACCTCGCCCCCCACCGACGGTCCCACAGACTCGAAGCGCAGCTCCGTCAATGGGCCGAAGCGCGCCTCCATGTCGTCCTCGATCGCCACCTTCGTCTCAGATTCCAGCGTCTTGCTGCGAATCAGGAACACGTTGCTCTGGGAGCTCTGTACGAGAGTGTCGCCGAAGCCGTACTCCCCGAACAGCTCTTTCACCTCCGCGGGGTGGACAGCCGCACCCTCTTCAAATTGCACCTCGAGCATCGACCCGCCAGTGAAGTCGATGGAGAAGTTGAGACCGAAGAGGATGAGTGAGATCAACCCCGGCACCACCACGATGGCCGATATCAGATAGTACCAGTGACGCTTCCCAACTATGTCCAGCATTTCTATCCTACACCCCGAACCAACGGTGGTGCTTGACCACATCCAAGTCTATGATCAGACGCAGGAAAGTGCGGGTCACGATGATGGCCGTGAACATGCTCACTATGACCCCCAGCCCCAATGTCAGCGCAAACCCCTTGACCACAGACGCCCCGAAGTAGGACCCGAACCAGAAGAGAATCGCACAGGTGATGAGGGTGGAGAAGTTGGAGTCTCGAATCGACGGCCACGCACGACTGAACCCTTGCTCTACAGCCAGACGCAGGCCCTTGCCAGCACGCAGCTCTTCCTTCATTCGTTCGAAGATCAGGATGTTGGCATCGACAGCCATGCCCACCGACAGAATGAACCCTGCAATGCCGGGCAACGTCAGCACCACCGGTATGGACTCGTAGAGGGCCACCACAAGAAGAGCGTAGATCACCAGCGCTATGTCCGCCAGGACACCAGGGAACCGGTAGTACAGGAGCATGAACACCATCACCGTGGTCAGCCCTATCAGTCCAGCCAGTAGACTCTTCTGCAAGGAATCCTCGCCCAGCGTCGGGCCCACGGTACGACTGGTCTCGACCCGGAGGGGAATGGGTAGCGCTCCATATCGAAGCCGAATCACTACAGCTTGCGCCTCCTCGGGCGTGAAGCCGCCTTCTCTGGTGATGCGCACTTTGCCGTCCGGGATGGTCTGCTGGATAGTAGCGCAGCTCACCACCTCCTTGTCCAGGACGATGCACATCAGTCTGCCCACGTTCTGCGCAGTGTAGGCCGCGAAGAGCGCAGCTCCCTCGTCGTTGAGTTGGAAGTGGATCTCGATCAACCCCAGTTGGTCGAAGTCCATGGAGGCGCCGGTCAAGTGACGCCCGGTCAAGATGGTCTGGTACACCTCCCCCTCGGTCCCCGTGGAGAGCGAGGGCGTGACGGACACGGTCGGTGTCAACTCTGGCGTCGCCGTGATGGCTGCGGTGGGCGTGACAGGCGTGGTCAGGGAGATCTCCTCGGTGGCTGTGATTGTCACCGCGGGTGTCGCCACCATCGCAGGTGTGGCCGTCACCGTCGGAGTGATGGTCACCGTCGGACTGATCTCCGTCCCCGCCGATAGCTCCTCGGTGGTCGTGACTACCTCGCCGGGAATCAGATACTGATAGCCTGCATCAATGAACTCCAGAAGCCCGGTCTCGCCAAAGGTCTCGATGGCCCGCTCCGGATCCTCGATTCCCGGCAGTTCGACGATGATACGCCTGCTGCCAGACAGCTGAATCAACGGCTCGGACACGCCCAGGCCGTTGACCCGCTGCTCGATGATCGCCCTGGTCGCTTCCATGGCCGCAGCGTCCACGGTCTCGTCGACCGGGAGATCGGCTTCCAGCAACACCTCGAGCCCACCCTGCAGATCCAACCCCCTCCGCAGCTGCAGGTCGCGATCCACGTTGATAGGCCCCAGGTGGATGTGAATCCCGGGGTTATTGGGTAGATCCACCCAGGCCGCACCCAACGCCAGCACGATGATACAGCCCAAGAGGGCCACGGTTCTACGCCTGTCGGTCAACACGCTTACTTCCTCGCCTTGCTTGAGTCAACGGCGCTGATTATAGTCGGTGGCCTGTGGAGTGTCAAACCCCCACGACTAGACGATCTTCTCCCTCACCACACCGCTCGCGTAGTCCATGACCCATACGACCACGGTGATGGCCCACACAGCAACGCCAGCCTGCTTGTAGCGCAGCAGGTTGACCCACTGGATGAGGAGGAAGCCGATGCCGCCGCCGCCCACCATACCGATCACCGTCGACATCCTCACGTTGATGTCCCAGCGGTAGATGGTGAAGGCCAGGTACGGAGGAACGATCTGCGGCACAACGGCGTAGATGATGGTTTGCAGCGCATTGGCCCCAGTGGCCCGAATGGCCTCTATCGGACCCGGGTCTATACTCTCTACTTGCTCAGAGTAGAGCTTGCCCAGGGCTGCGATGGAGTGCATACCTAGAGCCAACACCCCCGCGAAAGGACCGATGCTGACCCAGACGGCAAAGATGATGGCCCAGATGAGGGGCTCGATGGACCGCACGATGTTGAAGAAACCCCTCACCGCGAAGTAGATGATCACCGTGCTTCGGTGACCGCCCATCAGATTACGCGCACCGAGAAAACTGAGGGGCACGGCGATGAAGATGGCGAAGGTGGTAGCCATCAGCGCCAGGAAGATGGTCTCCACCATCTTGTCCAGGACGACCCTCAGCGTCTCGCTGGGATAAGGCAGGCCCACATTCCACCTTAGCTCCGCTTCGATCTCCTGGGGCTCCTCGGACTCGTCCACTGCCGGCACGGAGATGGCGAGGGCGAAATGACCATTCTCATCGGAGTCGAAATGCTGTAGCGACCTTTGGGTGCCTACCGGGGGGGTCCACCTCAGGGTACCTCTCGTGTTCGGCCTGAAGTGGAAACCCTCGACGGAGAGCGGCTCGCCGGTCGAACCGCATGTGTGGGACAGCACGAGGTACGGCTCCGACTCACTCCTCGCAGGCTGCGACGGCGGCGTCTCGCCACAGGGGAGCTGGAATTCGGCGTACGCGCTCTGATACTCCCTGTCTCGTGAGTACAGATCCGGCTGGACGATCTGGGTCACGATGTGCACGATGTCCGGCGCTCCCGTTATCAGAGTGTGCAGGTTGATCTCTGTCTTCTGCCAGCCATAGCCGTACACCACGACTGCGACCAAGAGCATTCCCACGAATCGCCACGAGGACAGGAGGCCCCGCGGTCTGCCTTTCAGGTCCTTCCCTTCCCGATCACTCACTGCCGGGGTTCCTCCTATCGTATCTCTACCTGGATGGCGTCCTCGCCGTAGATCTCCTTGAAGCGCTTGTCGTCTATGTCTGTCGGCAAGCCCTGGAACACGATCTCGCCATCCTTCAGCGCGATCATGCGCGTGGCATAGGCTCGAGCCAGGCTCAGAAAGTGGAGGCTACACAGCACGGTGACCCCCTCTTGCTTGTTCAGCTCCTCGACGTATCTGAGGATGGAGTGTGACGTTGCCGGGTCCAGACTGGCCACAGGTTCGTCGGCCAGGATCAGTCTGGGATCCTGCATCAATGCCCGGGCGATCCCGACTCTCTGTTGCTGTCCTCCGCTCAGCTCGTCAGCTCGCTTGTGAGCCTGGTTCAGAATACCAACCCGGTCCAAACAACTCAGAGCCTTGTCTACATCTTTCCCGGGAAAGCGGCCCACCGCGCTGCGCCACGGATTCACATAGCCCAGCCGGCCCGAAAGCACGTTGGTCAGCACGGAAGATCGCTTCACCAGGTTGAACTGCTGGAAGATCATCCCTATCTTGCGGCGCACCTTCCGCAGCTCCTCACCGGAGAGATGGGTGACGTCCACGCCGTCCCAGATGATCTGTCCCTCCGTTGGCTCTATGAGCCTGTTGATACACCGCAGAAGCGTGGATTTGCCGGAGCCGCTCAGTCCAATGATGACCAGAAACTCACCGTCGTCAACGGTGAAACTCACGTTCTTGAGCGCCACGGTGCCACCCTCGTAGACCTTGGTCAGGTTCCGTATCTCGAGCATTAACCCCCCTCCCACCACGCCGTCCCGAGTACTGTCCCTGGACGACGACTCCGTTGCCGCAACCTATAGTAGATTGGGCAGAGGAGAACCCCTGCCCAATCTCGACTGTCTGCACACTACACCAACCCAAGAAGGGCCAGGCCCTTGTGCTGCTTGCTGCTACTCGAGGATATCCTCCTCCGTCCATCCCAGCGTGTTGATGGCGTTGCGAACCGGGTCGTAGTAGGAATCATCGACCCTGCCAAAGCCGGTGATGTCGTAGAAATCCTCGTCGGCCAGCACGGCCTGCCCCTCATCCGTGGCCGCATAGTCGATCAGCGCCTGGACGATCGTGTCGCGCATTTCCTCCGGGAAGTCGCTCACGAAGCTGACCGTGTCGTTGGGGATGCGCTCACTGAGGGCAATGATCGCTACGTCCTCCACGGCCCTCGGATCAGTCGCCATGGCCGCGATTCGGGCGTCGCGAATCTGAAGACCGCCCTGCCACACCTTGTAGCTGCCGTCGTCCTGCTCCTCGATGGTGAAGTCGCCTCCCGGCTCGGGAGGATCACCCTCGGTCCAATCCTCCACGGCGTCCCCCGGCGGCGAGAAGAAACAGGTGCCGAAATCGGCCGTACCGTCCAGCACGGCCAATACGGCCTGCGGGTGCCCTCCTGCCTCGACGGTTTCCCCTGGGGTCACACCCAGGCTGGTGAGCAACACAGACGGCCACAGGTACCCAGATGTTGACGTTAGGCTGGGTGCCGCCCACTTCTTGCCATCCAGGTCCTCCAGCGATGTGATGCCGCTGTCCCGGCGCACCACGAACTCGGTCCAGTATGCCGTACGCCCGTAGCGAATGGTAGCCAGCGCCACATCCACGCCGCACTTGTCGCGGGCCAGCACGTACCCCAACCCTGGGATGAAGGCCACGGTGTCCCCCTCGGCGGCGCACATCGCTTCGATAGTGGCTGCGTAGGAGGTCGGCACGGAGACCTCGAAGTGGATCCCTGTCTCCTCGGTGATCCAGTCGGTCATGGCCTTACCGCCCGACTCGATCACGGCCACGTCCACCGAGGGCACGAACATCAGCTTGACCGGGTTCTCGGCAGATCCCAGCTCCGCGGCTGGTTGCGCGCAGCCGCTCAACAGAACGGGGGTCAAGAGCAGGGTCAACCCCATCACAAGCAGTAAGTACTTCTTCATTTCTTTTCCCTCTCTCTCCCTTTCCTTGCCAGCGCTTGCTCTCGTATCCTTGAGCCTCAACGTGCAGTACTGCGGTCAGCAACCTGTCCCTCGATATCACCCCCCTTCTCTATCGAAATCCTGGCCGCTCGAACCAACTCACTACATCGATACACTCGACCTGCCGACCGTGGTCATATCATACCATAGCTGAGAAGGTGACACAACCTCAGCGCCCCGTCAGTCCTCCCGAAAGTGACAACCCCGGCTCTCCTTGTTCTCCCACGCCGCTCGGGCCACGATGAGCGCCGTCTGCACCGCGTGGCGGAGGCCCACCAATCCATCCGTCAGCCTCGTGGCGCGATAGAACTTCTCTATCTCCC
>CAYSSR010000015.1:0-27670 GCA_964433755.1 uncultured Anaerolineales bacterium | reverse complement strand
GTAATCCGGACTGTGAGGGATTGCGGCGTGCAGATGGCCGTCGTGATCGGCGCCGGGAACATCTGGCGTGGTCGGAACGGTATTGCCGAGGGCATGGACAGGTCCACGGCCGATCACATGGGCATGCTGGCCACGGTGATGAACTCCCTGGCGTTGCACGACGCCCTCGAGAACATGGGTGTCACCACACGCGTCCAGACCGCCATCGAAATGCGCGCTGTGGCGGAGCCATACATCAGGCTCCGAGCTATCCGGCACCTGGAGAAGGGTCGGGTAGTGATCATGGGCGCTGGCACCGGAAACCCCTACTTCACGACCGACACCGCTGCGGCGCTGAGAGCGATGGAGGTCGACGCCGAGGTGCTAATCAAGGCCACCAAGGTTGACGCCGTGTACGACGCCGACCCGCACTTGCACGCCGACGCGAGGAAGCTGGAGCGGCTCACGTATCTGGAGGCGCTGGAGCTGAGAGTGGGGGTGATGGACGCCACGGCCATCTCCCTATGCATGGACAACAACCTGCCCATCATCGTCATCAATCTCTGGGTGCCGGACACTCTCGTGAGAGTCGTTCGTGGAGAGAGTATTGGCACCTTGGTGTCCGCTGGCTGAGAATCATTGACTGCGAGGATGGAGGACCCGTATGATTGAAGACGTGTTGAAGGAAACGGCGGATCGGATGAAGAAGAGCGTCGAGGCCCTGGACAACGATCTCGTGAATATCAGGACTGGAAGAGCATCGCCGGCGCTCGTAGAACGTCTTCAGGTTGAATACTATGGAACAAACGTTCCGCTCAACCAGTTGTCCACCATATCGGTTCCTGAGCCGCGGCTCCTGGTCATTCGCCCGTTCGATCCATCGTCGCTGCCCCAGATAGAGAAGGCGATCCTCAAGTCTGAATTGGGCTTGACGCCCGCCAACGACGGAAAGGTCGTGCGCCTTTCGATCCCGAGGCTGACGGAGGAGCGTCGTCTCGAGTTGGTCAAGATGGTGCAGAAGAGGGTCGAAGAGGCGAGAGTGGCCGTGCGCAATTGTAGGCGCGATGGGTTACAGGATCTGCGAGATCTCGAGAAAGAGAAGCTGATCTCAGAGGATGACTACTACCGCGGCAAGGACAGAATGCAGGAATTGACCGACCAGTACGTAGAAGAGACAGACGAACTCGGAGCGGCCAAGGAAAAGCAGATCATGGAAGTATAGGGTGAGAGATGGATCCCGGCGATTCACTGTCTTCCATACCCTATCACATAGGCATCATCATGGACGGAAACGGCCGATGGGCCCAGCAGCATGGTCTGCCACGTTTGGAGGGCCATCGGGCGGGCACTGACAACATCCGGCGGGTCTTGGAGGCCTGCGGTGAATATGGGATCAAGATCGTCACCATCTACGCTTTCTCCACCGAGAACTGGCAGCGCCCGCTCGACGAAGTCAAAGGATTGATGGGGATCCTGGAAAGGGTCATGGAGAAAGAGGTAGAGAATCTGCATCGGGAAGGCGTGAAACTGCGTCACGTTGGTGAGCTGGATGGGCTCTCCGACAAGCTTCGAAAGGCCGTGCTCGACGCCACCGAGTTGACCAAGGACAACGAAGGGCTCACGCTCAACGTAGCCTTCAACTACGGCGGCCGTGCTGAGATAGTGCGGGGGGCCAGGAAGCTGCTGGAGGAGGGCGCAGATCCCGCCACTTTGGACGAAGAGCATTTCGCCAAGTATCTCTACACCGCTGGCCTGCCAGATCCGGATCTGATCATCCGCACGGGCGGGGAGATGAGGCTGAGCAACTTCCTCCTCTGGCAGGCCGCCTACGCCGAGTATTACTCCACACCCACGTATTGGCCCGACTTCGACAAGGAGGAACTCGCCAAGGCGTTGCGCACCTACGCTCAGAGGGATAGGCGCTTTGGCAGGCTGAAGGTGTAGATTGTCCGTTCTCCACCGACGCATAGCAAGTGGTTTCGTATACGGGCTCATCAGCCTTCTTGCGGTGTTTCTCGGTGGGGTCCCGTTCCTCGGGGTTGTGCTTGCTGTGGCTATCTTGGCCGGGCACGAGTACCAACGGATGATCGCTCATGCCGGATACGAGTCGCTCCCCGTTCTGCAACTGGGACTGACGGCAGTCCTGGTGCTGGGGACCGCATGTCTTGCGCCAGAGACCGTCGGTGGCATCCTGGGCCTCATCTTCGTTGCTTCGCTTTCCTGGCAGTTGACTCGGACAGCCAAGAGCGATCGGCCCTTTGTGGATTGGGCATTGACTCTGGCGGGCGGGTTGTACGTCGGTTGGCTCTGCGCTCACTTCGTGATGCTAAGAGGCTTGCCCGGCGGCATGGCTTGGATGCTTCTGGCGCTGGCGGCGACCTGGAGTTGCGACAGCTTCGCCTATCTGATTGGCAGAGTGTGGGGACGGCGTAGCTTCTTCGCCAGCGTTAGCCCGCACAAGACGTGGGAGGGCGCTCTGGCAGGCTGGACGGGAGCGACAGTCGTGGTGCTGGCTGGGGGGCTGGTGCTGGGCTTGTCTATTCCCCAAGGGCTGGCGCTCGGGATAGCTGCGTCGTTAGCTGCCATCTGTGGTGACTTGGTAGAGTCAATGATCAAACGGCAGATGGGGGTCAAGGACTCAGGGGGATTGGTTCCCGGACACGGTGGGATACTGGACCGCGTGGATAGTCTGCTCTTCTCCGTGTTCGTCGTGTACTACTTCGTCACGCTGATACTGGGCGCGTAACATGGCATTGCTCTCAGTGGTGGGAGACGCAATATGTGCGGACGCCGATGATGACCAGGGGGGTCTGGCGCAGGAGGCATGGATCGGCTGATGGGCGGAGTCACGCTGACAGGCGTCCTTTCGCTAGGCAATCTGATACTCTCGGCCGCGAACGTCATCGTGGCCTTCTCGCTGCTGGTATATATCCTGAGTCACAACGTGCGCAGTGCCGTGGCTCAAGCGTTCTGCGCCCTACTGGCGTTCGTGACCATCGTGCACGCGGCCGACGTCGTGCTGATCAACGTCGATGAGCCGGCAACCAGGTTCATGTGGCTCAGGTTCCAGTGGCTGGGAATCGCGTTCATACCAGCGGCGTATCTCCACTTCTCCCACGCGCTGCTGAGGATCACGAACTCCTTCTCTCGCTTCCGTCGCTACTTGGTGGCGAGCACCTACCTCTTGGGCGCAGCCATGGTCTTCCTCACCGTCTTCACGACGCTGCTGGTGAGAGATGGTGTGGACACCTCGTGGGCTGTTTACTTCCAGGCCGGACCGCTGTTCTGGATCTTCTCTGTCTATTTCTTCGTGGTCACGGCCGTGGGTGTGTTGAACATCGAGCGGGCCAGGCGACGGGCGGTCACTTCGACGTCGAGGCGGCGAATGACTTATCTGGCGGTCTCTTTCGCTGCCCCGGCTCTGGGTGTCTTCCCGTATATGTTGCTGGCAAGTCTGCCGAACCACTTCGCTCCTAACCTGCTATTGTTCATGACCCTGGTGGGCAATCTGGGCATTGCGTTGATGACCGTAGTGTTGGCCTACAGCGTCGCCTTCTACGGGGCCTTGACGCCGGACAGAGTGGTCAAGCGGAGCCTGGTCAACTACCTGCTGCGCGGTCCTTTCGTGGGCATCTGCCTGCTGGCCTTGATCTTGGTCGTTCCCAGGGTGGAGAGCATTCTCGGCTTGCCTCGTGACACCGTGCTGGTCTTCGCGGTGGTGGTGGGCATGGTCCTGCTCCAGGTGCTGATCAGCGCCCTGACGCCGTTCATCGATCTCTTGATCTATCGCCGCGATAGCGCCGAGATAACCTGGATTCGCGAGCTGGACACTCGGCTACTCACCACCACGGACCTCTCTCAGCTTCTGGAGAACATCCTGGCTGCGTTCTGCGACCTAGTTCGAGCCAGCAGTGGCTTCGTGGTCACCAAGCGGGCCGGCAATCCCGAAGCCCAGGCCGTTTGTGGCCCGCGCGGGGACGTGATGCGGTTCGTCCGAGAGAACGATCTGGAGGATCTGGCTCGGGCGCTGGCCGAGGGCGATGGAGAACGGCAACCCGAGCGGGTGGATGAGATGTTCACCGAACAGGCCGGCTATTGGCTGCTGCCACTGCGCAGTCGTTCACGGGAGGAGATACTGGGCATCCTCGGCGTTAGAGGGCCTTTCCAAGGTGCGGAACTCACCGAGAGGGAGGACGAGATCGCCCGAACGTTGGTGGATCAGGCTTCGCTGGCCTTGGAGGACTGGCAGTTACAGCGTGGCATCTTCACACTGCTGTGGGAGCTTACGCCGGAGATTGAGTCCATACAGCGCTGGCAGAGCCATCCGCGCTACGTGGGGTCTCCCATGCTAGATCCCATCGAACACAGCCCTGTGCATGCGCCCGATTTCCCCAGAGTCGTCAAAGAGGCACTCAGCCATTACTGGGGAGGGCCAGGCTTGACCGAGAGCCCGTTGCTTAGAATGAAGATTGTGAGGAAGTATGCACAGGAGAGCGGACAAGTTCCGACGAAGGCGTTGCGCTCGGTGCTCTACAGGGCGATCGAGGCCCTCAAGCCCCCAGAAGGGCAAAGGACCCTCACGACAAAAGAGTGGATTCTCTACAACATACTGGAGATGAAGTTCATAAAGGGTCTACGGATTACCCAGATAGCCAACCGGCTATCCATGAGCGAGTCTGACCTGTATAGGAAGCAGAGAGCGGCTATAGATGCCGTGGCGAAGGTCCTGGCAAGTATGGAGGAGGATAGCTAGGTGTCTCGCCTCGCCTTGCGAGAGGGCGACATCACCCAAGTGAAGGCCGATGCCATCGTCAACGCGGCCAACAGCGGGCTGTGGATGGGCGCAGGGGTGGCTGGAGCCATCAAGCGGGCTGGTGGGAAGGGCATAGAGGACGAGGCGGTTCGGCAAGGTCCCATCGCGGTGGGAGAGGCGGTGGCCACAAGCGCAGGGACACTGGAAGCCCGCTATGTGATTCATGCGGCTGCCATGGGCACCGACCTGGTGACGGACGCTACGAAGATAGAGCATGCTACCAGGAATAGCCTGCTCCGCGCGGAGGAGCTGGGCATCTCGAGCATCGCCTTTCCTGCCCTGGGGACGGGTGTTGGGGGTTTCCCGTACGAAGAGGCGGCCAGAATCATCGTGGAGACCACGAGGCAGCACCTCGCTGGCGGGAGTTGCCTGGAGGAGGTGCTCTTTGTGCTCTATGACCACGAGGCGTTCGAGGCCTTCCGGAAGCACGTGGAAACGCCGAACCCTTCCTTGTAGGGTGTTAGGGAGAACGGTCTGGCGCCAGCCACAACTTGGATCTGTGCTGTAGTGAGCGCGCCTCGCGCTTCTAGACAGGCTTCTTGACGACTCTGTTGCATTGGGGTATGATGACCGCGGTGCGGAGAACGAGCAAAGGTGAGGAGGCCGCCCGATGAGTAAGAACCTGTGGCTAGCCGGTGTTCTGCTGATGATGTTGGCACTCGTGCTTGGACTAGGAGGCTGCGAACGGGCGAAGCCTGCGCCCACCGCGACGCCCACTGAAGGCGCTGCTTCTGAGAGTGCAACAACCGCCGCGACCTCACCTGCGGGGACGGCACAGGCAGGGACCCCAGCAGCGTCCCCGGAAGCATCGGTGTCGGTCACTGTGGAACCGACGACCGAAGAGACGGCCACGCCAGCAGCGGCCGAGTGGACGCCCGCGCCCACGCAAGCGCCATCCACGGTGTCTGTCGAAGGAGTGGAGCACGTCGTTGCCTGGGGAGAGACGATTGAGATCATCGCTGCACAGTACGGAGTCAGTGTCGAAGACATAGTGGCGGCCAACAACCTGACGAACCCCGATCTGATCAGGGCGGGAGACGTACTGATCATCCCTGGCGTCGAGGCTGTTACTACGGAGCCTGGTGTGCACATCGTGCGCCAGGGCGAGACGCTGCAGTCCATCGCCAGCATGTACGGTACGACCGTGGAGGCTCTTGCTCTGGCCAATGGCATAGTGAACACCAACTACATCTGGGTAGGGCAGCGGCTGACGATACCCGGAGCCAGTACGAGCCAAGCTAGCGGTCAGACCTATGTAGTGCAGGTAGGGGATACGCTGTCGTCCATCGCAGTACAGTTCGGCACCACGGCCTACGCAATCGCCTATGCGAACAACCTGCCCAACGTCAACTTCATCTATGTGGGCCAGACCCTGATCATTCCCTAGTGGTGTGAGCGGCGGCAAGTAGCTTCGCCAGAAGCTGGTCGCGCCGAGGGGGTCTTGCCGGTTCTTTGACCTACCGTGCGCACCGGCTTCTGTGCACACCGGGCGTGCACCCCCAACAGAGCCAAACAGCAGAGGATGCGTATCGGCTCGTAGTCTGCGAGCCGAACACTGCATGCGGGAGATGAGTCTGAGCGAGGAACTAGTCTCGAGTCGCCGTGTATACGACGGCAGAGTTGTCAGCCTGCGCGTCGATCAGGTGCGGCTGCCCAGCGGCAGGATGACTGAGAGGGAGATCGTCGAGCACCGGGGCGCGGTGGGCATCGTGGCTGTGGACGATGAAGGCCAGGTGTTGCTGGTCAGGCAGTTTCGCTCTGCGTTGGGCACGATGCTCTTGGAGATCCCCGCTGGCACCCTGGATCCGGGCGAAGACGTGCGAGATTGCGCATTCAGGGAGCTGGAGGAGGAGACGGGCTACTCGGCCACCGACATGGAGGAGTTGTACGTCTTCTTCTCGTCCCCTGGGTTCTCTAACGAGCGCATCTGGCTGTTTCTGGCGTCGGGCTTGAGTCAGGGTTCGCCGCGACCGGAGACAGACGAGATCATTGAGGTTGTCAAGCTTTCGCTTGATAGGGCCTTGGAGATGGTGGCCGCGGGTGAGATCTGTGATGGCAAGAGCATCCTGGGGCTGATTGCCGTTCACACCAGGCTGTCTCGCTCCTAGTCCGGGATCCGTGGCTCCAGGCGGCCAGGCCATAACGAAGGTTGGGAAAGGAGATCGGTGAGTATGGAACCCACAGATCGTAGGTACACAGAAGACCACGAGTGGGCCAAGCCCGAGGATGGGCTCGTGACGGTGGGCATCACCAACTTTGCCCAGGAGCAACTGGGTGACATCGTCTACGTAGAGTTGCCCCAGCCTGGGGACACCGTGGAGAAGGCAGAATCGTTCGGCATCGTGGAGTCGGTGAAAGCCGCGTCTGACCTTCTGGCGCCCCTGGGAGGCGAGGTGGTCGCCGTCAACGAGGATCTGGTGGACAGGCCCGAGCTAGCCAACGAGGATCCGTACGAGGCGGGTTGGATGCTCAAGGTGCAGCCTGAAGATGAGGCGCAACTCGAAAGCCTGATGACTGCGGAAGACTACGCGGCTCACTTGGAGAGCCTAGAACAGTAGCCATGAGTTCGTACATTCCGAATACCCAAGCTGATCGGACGAGGATGCTGGAGGCTATGGGGCTTGCCTCCATTGACGAGTTGTTCGACGTGATCCCCGCAGAGAACCGATACCCCGCACTGGAGTTGCCCACCCCCCTGTCAGAGATCGAGGTGAAGAGGCTCTTGGCCGCTTTGGCCGAGAGGAACGCCGATCTGGAGCACTATCCGAGCTTTCTTGGTGCAGGCGCATATCACCACTTCGTGCCCTCAGTAGTGGATTCCGTAGTCAGTCGCGGCGAGTTCTACACCGCCTATACGCCGTATCAGCCGGAGGTCAGTCAGGGTACGCTGACGGCCATCTACGAGTTCCAGACGATGATCTGTGCATTGACGGGCATGGACGTGGCCAATGCTTCCATGTACGATGGCGCCACCGCTCTGGCAGAGGCCGGCTTGATGGCCGCTCGGGTGACCCGGCGTTGCAGGCTCGTCGTTGCTTCCACAATCCCTCCAAGATACCGGCAGGTCCTGAGGACCTATACCCAAGGTACGGGCATGGAGATAGTGGAGGTGGGGAGCGTCGATGACGGGACGGTCGACGGTTCCGAGGCGGAAAGGTTACTCGACGACACGACTGCGGCCTTGATGGTCCAGCACCCCAACTTCCTGGGGTGTGTCGAGGACCTCGAGCCTCTGAGCGAGCTGGCGCACGCAGCAGGTGCCCTCCTGGTGGTCTGTACCGATCCCATAGCCCTGGGGCTGTTCGAGGCGCCAGGCGACGGCGGGGCGGACATCGTCGTGGCGGAGGGACAGTGCCTGGGCAATCCTCCCAGCTATGGTGGTCCCTACGTAGGGCTGTTCTCATGCCGGCAGAAGTACGTTCGGCAGATGCCGGGCCGGCTCGTGGGCGGCACCACGGACGCCCAGGGCCGTCGAGGGTTCGTGCTGACCATGCAGCCGCGAGAGCAGCACATCCGCCGCGAGAAGGCCACGTCCAACATCTGCAGCAACGAGGCCCTCGTCGCTTTGGCGGCTTGCACGTACCTGTCGGTCTTGGGCAAGCAGGGTTTACGTAAGGTGGCAGAGCTATGCTATCACAAGGCACACTACGCTGCGCAGAGGATCGCTGCTTTGCCGGGCTACGACAGGCTCTTTGGGAGCTTCTTCAAGGAGTTTGCTATCCGCACAGCGGTGCCGGCATCCCGCGTCAACGACCTGCTCTGGGAACGTGGTATCATTGGTGGCTATGAGTTGGGGAAGGACTATCCTGACCTGTCCGACTGCCTTCTCTTCTGTGTGACCGAGATGCATACCAGGGCGCAGATCGATCGTCTGGTTGAGGCATTGGAGGAGGTCGGGAAGCAGGGATGACAGTGCCATTGCTTTTTGAGTTGAGTTCCCCGGGCCGTGTGGGCTGCCGTCTGCCTGAGCTGGACGTGCCCGAAGCTGTGCTGCCCGACAGTTTGCTGAGGGATCAGTTGCCCTTGCCTGAACTGACCGAGCGGGAGGTCGCTCAGCACTTCACACTTCTCTCCCAACTCAACTACAGCGTGGATACGGGATTCTATCCGCTTGGATCGTGCACCATGAAGTACAACCCCAAGATGCACGAAGAGGTGGCCCGATACAGAGGCTTCGCTCAGATTCACCCCTGGCAGGACGAATCGACGGTTCAGGGGGCGCTGCGGTTGATGTATGAACTACAGGAACTGTTGGCGGAGATCACCGGCCTGCCCGCGGTGTCCCTCCAACCCGTCGCCGGGGCGCACGGAGAGCTCACGGGTATGCTCATCATCCGCGCCTACCATCTCGAGCGGGGGGACGCGAGCAGGAAGGTAGTGCTGGTGCCGGATTCTGCGCATGGCACCAACCCGGCCACCGCCGCGATGTGTGGGTATGAGGTGGTGACGGTTCCTTCCGACGAACGGGGCAACATCGATGTGCGGGAGCTGGATAGGCTTGCCGATGAGACCGTGGCGGCGTTGATGCTCACCAATCCCAATACCTTGGGGCTATTCGAGGAACACATCCTGGAGGTGGGGGATATCGTACACGGGATCGGAGGGTTGATCTATTGCGATGGTGCAAACATGAACGCGTTGCTAGGCATCGCCAAGCCTGGCGATCTGGGCACCGATGTCTTGCACCTGAACCTCCACAAGACGTTCAGCACGCCACACGGGGGAGGAGGGCCAGGAGGCGGCGGGACAGCCGTGACGGAGGATTTGAGTCCTTTTCTCCCGGTGCCGGTGGTCGCCAGTCGGCGCGCGGACAGCGCTGATGGAGAGGGCGCACAGTACTACCTGGACCACGATCGCCCTCTGTCTATTGGTCCCGTCAGTGCATTCTACGGCAACTTCGGCGTGATGGTGAAGGCCTATGCCTATCTTCGCTCGCTGGGCCAGGAGGGGCTTCGGGAGGTGAGCGAGAACGCGGTGCTCAACGCGAACTACTTGCTGCATGGTCTTAAGGGGTGTTATGATCTTCCCTACGACCGTCCCTGCCTGCACGAATGCGTCTTCTCGGGCAAGGCTCAAGCCAAGCTTGGCGTTCACACCATCGACATAGCCAAGAGGCTCATCGATCTGGGCTTTCACCCTCCGACGGTGTACTTTCCCCTCATCGTCGAAGAGGCGTTGATGATAGAGCCGACGGAGACGGAGAGCCTGGAGACGCTGGACTCGTTTGTGGCAGCCATGCGCCAGATCGCGGGGGAAGCGAAGACGGACCCGGAACAGGTGTGCGGCGCCCCACGGACGACGCCGGTGGGCAGGCTCGATGAGGTGACGGCAGCACGGAAACCTGATCTGAGGTGGCAGGGATAGCTCTGGTTGGCGAGTGAACCTTGGGGACTGTCTTGCGGTGTGAGTATGTAGAAGGGGACGCCACATGCTTGACGACGCAGACCTTGTGCCCAGGATCCAGAAGGGTGACCTCGACGCCTTCGAGGAGTTGTACCACAAGTACAAGGGCGAGCTGTACAGGACGGCGCTAGCCATCACCGGGGATCTCGGCGCTGCGGAGGAACTGCTTCAGGACTGCTTCCTCCGAGCCTATGATCACATGGACAGTGTTGATGGCTGCTCTTCGCTGAGGCCCTGGCTTCATCGTATCATCGTCAACTTGAGCTACAACTGGGCTGCGAAGAAACGGCTCCGGCTCGTGTCCCTCGAAGACGCTTTTGATCGTTTGCTCTCGCTGCCGCGTAGCTCGCCGGAGCGAGCGGTCGAAAGGGAAGAGGTCTTGCAGGTGCTGGACGACGCGATCAGATCTCTGAGCATGCCCAAGCGTGTCGTGATTGTTCTGTTCTACCTCCAGGGCTTCAGTTTGGCCGAGATCGCCTACGTGTTGGATTGCCCAGTGGGCACGGTCAAATCGCGCCTTCATGGTGCTCGGGCGATTCTGAAGCGGAGGCTGATGGCTGATTCACGGATACCCAGAGAAGGTGCCTACGGACTGCTGCCGTCGTGAGATAGAAGCGACACTCTACGAGGTGCACAATGGACGACAACAGGAGAGATGAACTGGACCTGCTGGTCGAGAGGGCTCTGAAGGAGTGGGCCTCCGACAAGGCGCCTTCGAATCGGGTCTGGAACAACATCAGGTTTGGCCTCCAGGAGCGGGTCGGGCAGAACCGGTCGAGAGCGGATCGCGTGCGCCAGTGGTGGGACGAAGCGTGGGTGTGGGGGACTGAGCTGCTCGCATCCGCGAGAATGATAGTGACACCCTCGCCGTACTCCTTTGATCGTGGATGGCTAGAGCATATCGCAGTGACCAGTCCATCCTCTGCCTCCCTGCGGTTGTTTATGCATCACTGATGTAGGAGTGTCTTGCACGCGTCGACTAGGAGGCGACATATCCTCGATTGGTTGGTGAGGCTCAATCCGTGCCCTTGCCGCATGGTGTCTCTCATATCCCGATCCAAGTTGGCCGTATCGACGCGTGAACGACCTCGACCGACGGGGTCTGGACGGACAACAACTGGCGGAGGAGAATGGTGAGCACCGGTTCCCTGCTAGAGGTCAAGGGCCTCAGAACCCGCTTCCACACTTCCGACGGAATAGTCTGCGCTGTGAATGGGATCTCCTTCTCGATGGCTGAGGGGGAGACCCTTGGCATAGTGGGGGAGAGTGGGTGCGGCAAGAGCGTGACCGCGCTCTCCCTCGTGCGTCTCGTTCAAGAGCCCCCTGGGGAGATTGTGAGCGGCCAGGTGCTCTTCCAGGGGCGCGATCTGCTTTCCGTCGGAAACCAGGAGATGGGCGAGATACGAGGCGGCAAGATAGGATTCGTGTTTCAAGATCCCATGACTTCCCTGAATCCCGTGCTGACGATAGGAGAACAGATAGGCGAGTCACTGGAGCTCCACACAGAGTTGAGTCCCGAGGCAGTGAAGAAGAAGACCATCGATCTTCTACGACTGGTGGGTATCCCAGAAGCGGAGCACCGGGTAAATGACCATCCGCATCAGTTCAGCGGGGGGATGAGACAGAGAGCCATGATCGCGATGGCGCTCTCGTGCGACCCCTATCTGCTCATCGCTGATGAGCCAACCACAGCCTTGGACGTCACGATCCAGGCCCAGATAATAGATCTGGTGAAAAGGTTGCAGCAGGAAAGAGGGCTGGGGATCCTCTGGATCACGCACGACCTTGGTATCATCGCTGGATTGGCGGACCGGGTCCTGGTGATGTATGCGGGGTACATCGTCGAATCCGCGGAGGTCAGGGCTTTGTACGGGGATCCTCGGCATCCATACACGCTGGGATTGCTCGCTTCCGTGCCACGGTTGGACGATGCTGGGAGAAGGCCTCTGACGCCCATCGTTGGTGCACCACCTGATCTACTGGATCTATCGGGCGGATGCCCCTTTCTCCCGCGTTGTTCCTACGCCACCTACCGTTGTGCGAACACCATGCCTGAGCCTCGCAAGGTAGGGGATGGTCACACGGTGGCTTGTTGGGTTGACGTGCCCCGGGTGTCTGTGAGGGAGGGGAGTGAACGGAAGACCTCGGAATGGTCACGGGATGCGGCCTAGAAGGTGCCTCTGGGAGAGCCTTGATCGCGCTTGGAGGGCGTCGAAGGGAACGTCCTCACGTCTATGACGCGGCTCATCCCACCGAGGCGTAGTTTGTTCGTGGCATCACCACTGGCTGTGCGCAATCCGATTCTCGGTATCGTATTGCCTGACTTGACAAGGCCTGGTCAATTGGGTATATTCCACTCCGTTGGAGGCAGGCTGTTCCTGCGGTGAGCATGCACTGGGAGAACGGGTGCCTCACGGGGTTCGTGGCAATAGACGGGCAAGGAGGCAAACAAAGTGGCTTTGCTTGAAGTGTCCAATCTCGAGACACGGTTCTATACCGACGACGGTGTCGTGAAGGCCGTGAATGGAGTGTCCTGGAATGTGAACGAGGGGGAGACCCTGGCTATCGTCGGAGAGAGTGGGTGCGGCAAGAGCGTCAGCGTACTCTCCATCTTGCGCCTGATCCCGCAGCCTCCAGGAAAGATTGAGGCTGGCGAGGTCATGTTCGAAGACGAGGACATGATGAAGTTGAGCGACGACGAGATGCGCTCCATCAGGGGCAACAAGATGGCGATGGTCTTCCAGGATCCCATGACCTCCCTGAACCCCGTGCTCACGATCAACCAGCAGATCAGTGAGGCGCTGATGCTGCACCTGGGTATGAACAAGAAGGAGGCCCGGGAGCGGACAGCAGAGTTGCTGAAGATGGTGCAGATTCCCCAGGCTGAAGACCGGCTCGACGACTATCCGCATCAGTTCAGCGGTGGTATGCGACAGAGAGCCATGATCGCGATGGCCCTTTCCTGCAATCCTCAGATCTTAATCGCTGACGAGCCTACTACCGCCCTCGATGTGACCATCCAGGCCCAGATCATCGAGCTCGTGAAGGAGCTGAGGGATGAGATCGGGATGGCCATTATCTGGATCACCCACGACTTGGGCATAGTTGCTGGGATCGCGGACAGGGTGGCGGTGATGTACGCGGGTTTCATCATCGAGTCGGCCGACGTGAAGGATCTGTATGGAGACCCGCGTCATCCATATACCCTGGGGCTCCTGGGCTCTGTGCCCCGATTGGACATGCAGAAGAAGGAGAAGTTGACTCCCATCTTCGGGTTGCCGCCGGACCTTATCGAACTGCCCACCGGCTGTCCATTCGCTCCTCGCTGTGACTATCGCATAGATCGCTGCGCGGAGCGGCCGGAGCTGCGAAGCGTGGCACCCGGACACGAGGTGGCGTGTTGGGTTGATATCAGTGAAGAGAGGAAGCGATAATGGGCGGCGAGAACAACGTACTGCTGGGAGTCAACAACCTGAAGATGTACTTCCCCATCAAGCGGGGGGTCTTCCAGAGGCGCGTCGGGGACATCAAAGCGGTAGATGACGTAAGTTTCTTCATCCGGCGTGGAGAGACCTTTGGGCTGGTGGGTGAGAGTGGGTGTGGGAAGACCACAGTGGGACGCTGCATTCTCCAGCTATACCGTCCCACGGCTGGAGAGGTTGTGTTCGAGGGGCAGAACCTGGTCGAGATCAAGGGGCAGAAGCTCCGTTCCATGCGGCGCGAGATGCAGATGATCTTCCAGGATCCCTATGCCTCGCTCAATCCCCGTATGACCGTGGGCAGCATCATCGGCGAACCGCTTGAGGTGCACGGAATCGCCAAGGGCAAGCAGAAGCGAGAGCGCGTGCAAGAACTGCTTAGGGTTGTTGGCCTCAACCCGTATTTCGTCAACCGTTATCCTCACGAGTTCAGCGGTGGCCAGAGGCAAAGAATCGGCGTGGCCAGGGCTTTGGCCCTGAATCCCAGCTTCATCGTTGCAGACGAGCCGATTTCCGCCCTGGATGTGTCCATTCAGGCGCAGATCATCAACATGCTCGAGGATCTGCAGTCTGAGCTGGGCCTGACCTTCCTGTTCATCGCTCACGACCTCAGTGTGGTGCGACACATCAGCGATCGTATCGCGGTCATGTATCTCGGCAAGATATTCGAGATAGCAGACCGGGACGAACTGTACGACAATCCGTTGCAGCCCTACACTCAGTCGTTACTGTCTGCTGTTCCTATCCCCGATCCGGTCGTGGAGGAGACCAGAAAGCGCATCATCCTCGTTGGCGATGTGCCTAGCCCAGCGAACCCTCCTGTGGGGTGCAATTTCGTGACCAGGTGTCCCGTGAAGATGGACATCTGCGAGGAAAAGGAGCCCGAGTTCAAGGAGGTGTCGCACGACCACTATGTGGCTTGCTGGCGCGTCAACTGACGGATCAGTGAACCCAGGGGGCACGAAACCGGTATAGCATAGGGGAAGCTCTGGCGCCGCCCGGCGACCGAGTTGTCTTGTGATACGTGACATACCGGAGAGGATCGGGATTTGATCTCATACGTGCTCCGACGGTTGGCCGTGGTGCCGCTCGTCGTACTCGCCGTCACTCTCGTTCTCTTCTCCCTCATGTGGCAACTCCCGGCGGAGATGCGCGCCAAGATCTACATTCCCCAGACCAACCGCTACCTCACGCCAGAGGAAGAAGCCGCACGTGTTGAGAGAGTCATCTACACCTACGGCCTGGACAAGCCATGGACAGTTCAGTACGTGAGCTGGTTGCGCCTGTTGGTGGCAGGCACTTGGGGCTACTCGCCAGTCTGGCGACAGCCGGTGCTCGAAGGACTACTCCAGCGTGTTCCGGCGACGATTGAGTTGGCGTTAGCTTCTATGATACCCTCGGCCGCGCTGGCCGTGTCCCTCGGCGGCGTGGCAGCACGGTGCCGCAACCGCTTTCCAGATCATGTGATCCGGGCCGCCACCTTCTTGGGCTGGGCCTTCCCGTCGTTCATCCTCGGTCTACTCCTGATGAACGTCCTCTATGCCTGGCTAGGATGGTTCCCCCCTGGACGCCTGAGTGTCTGGGCGGGGAGCGTGGTCCACTCCGATCAGTACCGTGCCTACACCGGCATGTACACTGTGGACGCCTTGCTGAACCTGGACCTCAGGCTGTTCTGGGACGCAGTCAGGCATCTCGTTCTTCCCGCCGTCAGTCTCGCGCTCGCAGAGTGGGCTCTTCTGACCAGAATCATGCGTGCCTCAATGTTGGACGTACTTCGCCAGGAGTACGTAACCACTGCGCGAAGCAAGGGGGCTTCCGAGAGCCAAGTCTTCAGTCGCCACGTGCAACGCAACGCACTCTTGCCGGTGATCTCCACCGGTGGGGTAGCCGTTTCGATGCTTATGAGTGGCATCGTGGTCATCGAGGCCGTGTTCGGCATCAATGGCGTCGGGAGTGCGGCCGCAGAGGCCATGGTCGGGAGCGACGTGGCGGTGGCGGTGGGCTTCGCGGTGTTTACGTGTGTGGTGGCGGCGGTTGCCAGTCTCGCCGCCGATCTACTGTATGTGGTCGCAGATCCTAGAGTCAGACTATCCTAGGGAGGACGCCATCAGGGAATGGTGACTGCCGGTGACAGCCGCGACGTAGAACTCCGCAAACGGCTGCTGCGGTTGGACCTCTACTGCCACTCTCTGCGCCTGAAGGGGCGCGAGCTGGCGTCGGGCTGCACGACCTCCTCGACTGGCCCAACCGGGGCCATCTACGAGCGCTCGCTAGAGCTCGGCTCGAATTGCTCTGAGGCCCTCCGACTTCTGAGGGAGCGCATGGACTCGGAAGACACAGATGCGTGTGAATCCACTGTGAGGTTGGTAGACCTGGCGGTGCAGAGAGCGTCGCAGGCAGAAGGACACGTGCCATTCGCCGTCAATGTCTGGCGCGTGGTGGAGGCAGTAGATGAGTTCCTGGAGAGGGTTGCCGAGAAGTATGGTTATACAACCCTCTCGCGCCGAACCGAGATGGCGAGTGCACCAGGGCCCGAGGCTGTCGAGGCGCCGTTATCTCCACCGCCAGCACTTGACGAACAGATTGGCGCAAGAGAATCCGAGATGACTATGGGGCGATCGCTGCCAGCTTTCCGCACCGTGCCTCGCTGGCGTACCGGGCAGATTCTGCGGCCCGGCCTGCTCTCAGGCATAGTCATCGTGTTAGGGTTCGTAGCGGTGGCTCTCGCAGCTCCCTTGATTGCGCCTGCCGAAGGAGAGAATCCTTACACTATGCCGAGAGCTGCCTACTCAACCAATCCTGAGCCGCCTCGTCCGGGTCACCCACTGGGGACGACGGAATCCAGCTTTGATGTGTTCTATGGATTGGTGTGGGGTACTCATATCGCACTGCGGGTGGGGGTTTCTGCCACGGTAGGTAGGGTCATCATCGGGGTGGTTCTTGGACTTGTCTCAGGCTACTATGGCGGCTTGCTGGACGCGGTGATCATGCGCATCACCGACGCGTTCATGGCGTTCCCCGTGGTGCCAGCCACGCTCGTGCTGATGGTGCTCTTGGCACCTACGAGACTCGGAAGCATTGGATCCGGCAGCGGCGTCAACTCCATCGTCGTCCTCTCCCTGGTCCTGTTTGGGTGGATGCAGTACGCCCGATTGGTGCGAGGGAACGTGCTGGTCGAGCGAGCCAAGCAGTATGTGGAAGCAGCGGTTGCCACGGGTGCGCGAGGCTCGCACATTATCCGTCGACACCTCCTGCCCAATGTTCCTCAGGGTGTGTTTGTTCTTGTCGCCTCCGACGTCGGGGCCATGGTCGTGCTGACGGCCGTATTCACTTTCTTGGGTCTATCAGGTAGTTCAGGCCTGGCTGACTGGGGTTGGCTACTATATACTAGCCGCAACTGGATCATTGGCACACCATCCAACGCTTTCCAGTACTGGTACACGTACCTGCCGCCCATAGCGGCCATCTTGCTGTTCTCCGCAGGGTGGAATCTCGTCGGAGATGGACTGCGGGATGTGCTCGATCCCCGGGTATAGTCGGTGCGGCCACATACCTGTCAGGAGAACCGCGTAGTCCTCGGGCGGCACAGGCAGCCTCTCACCGACACCGCCGTCTGTGGTCCGTACCGGCGGACCAGAGCCAGCAGAGAGGGTGTTCAGCAACTGGCGACTTGGGAGTGTCTCAGCGAGCTAACTGACGTGAGTTGTCGTTCCGAACTGTCGTGTCTAGGTGAGAAGCTAGAGTGACTAGGTTGCGCACCAGAGAGGGCAAGCTGTCGTTCTTCCTGCTCATGCTGATGCTGCTCTGCATCACGTGGAGCATTGAACTAGCTGGCTGGGTCGAGGGACTGTATGTGGTCGAATGGTCCGCGCTCTGTGGGCTCTTCATGGGGTTCCTCATGACCAGGCTTGGCTGGCCCAGAGCGGTGGGTCACCTGACCAGCATAGTTCTCGGTGCTTTGGTGGCAGTGGGGGTGGTAGGCAGGTTCAGTGCACCAAGCGTGGGCTGGCGCGATGGCGTAGGCGTAGTGGCCTACCACTTCGACGGGTGGCTCAAGGTATTGCTGTCGGCTCGATCTAGCTCGGACGCTGTCACGTTTGTGTTGCTCGTGACCGTCGTAGGTTGGTGGATAGGGTACGTGTGCGCGTGGATGGTATTCGGGGCGCACCGCGTGTGGCAGGCACTGGCTCTCAGTGGAGCAGCCATGCTGCTGGTGGTGTACGGCAGTCCAGGTGAGGTGGCTCCTTTCTTTGCGTTGTTCACTCTGTGCGCGTTGCTGCTGGCGGTGCGCCTGTACGTGTACACTCAAGAGGAGTCTTGGGACAGGCGTACTGCTCGCTACGACCGCGATATGACTCTGCATTTCCTACGTGACGGTGGTCTACTGGCTTTGACGCTTCTGCTCGTCGTATGGGTCGTTCCCCTATTGTCGTCGAGCTCGGCCTTGTCAGACCTGTGGCTGAGCGCTCAAGGTCCGTGGCAAGCGGTGGGGGATGAGTGGAATAGGCTCTTCTCCGGCGTCATTGGATACTCGCGGAGCTACGAGAACGTGCCCTTCGGTCAGCGGTTGGCCCTCGGCGGACCCATAGATTTGGGCGAGGATATCGTCATGTGGGTGGACACGGAGGGTGCCCGGTACTGGAGGGGTATGGTCTACGATCGCTACACGGGGAGGGGGTGGGAGAGCACAGACAGCGAGACCGTGGTGGTCCCCGCGGCGCGCGACCTACCGCTAGAGGATCGATTCGAGATGCAACGGCTGGTTGAGCAGACCGTCATGCCCAGTCGGTCAGGCGTCGCGCAGGTATTCCAGCTTGGGCAGCCGCTGATCATCAACGTGCCGACCGAGATTCGATACACGGAGACAGACGCCGGTACCAGCGGGACACGGGATCCCTGGGCTGGAACCGCCTCCATCTCGCTGGTCAAGACTCGCGTGCCAGTCGGCGTTGACAGACCCTATTCTGTCATCTCCTCGACTTCCGTCGCCGATGCGGGCAGCCTCAGAGAAGCGGGGGATGTCTATCCAGAATGGGTGGGCGAGCGCTATCTTCAGCTTCCGTCGACTCTGCCTCAGCGTGTGAGGGACCTCGCAGAGGAAGTAGCCTCTCCCTACGACAACGCCTACGATCGGTCTCTAGCCATTCAGGACTATCTACGGCGCACCATAATGTATCGTGAGGATGTCGAGGTTCCTCCGGAGGGGCAAGACTTCGTGGACTATCTACTGTTCGATAGTCGAGCGGGCCACTGCACCTACTATGCTTCCGCCATGGTGGTTATGGCCAGAACTGCGGGCATTCCGGCGCGGCTCTCAGTTGGTTATCTAGGGGGCGAATCGGATACGGAGGCACAGCGCTATACAGTGCGCGAGCGGGATGCCCACGCGTGGGTGGAGGTCTACTTCCCTCACTACGGATGGGTGGAGTTCGAGCCAACAGCAAGTGAGCAGCCGGTGCGTCGGCCGGAGTTAGATGAGACAGAAAGGTCTGATGCCACTGTGCTGGACCTGGGCATCCACGGCATGCGCGATCTGGACGAATTCTGGGACGATCCCGGCAATGTAGCGCCGACCCTGGTTGCGGCCTCAGGCCAAAACCGGTCATCTTCCAGGGCGCTGATCATCGTATGTGGCGCGGTCATAGCAGTAGCTGCAGTATCTGGTTCCTGGCTTGTCACACGGAGAAGGCTTGGAGGATTGTCCGGCGCTGGGAGAGCCTACCGTGGAATATGCACGTATGGACGTCTCATAGGTGTCAGGGCGGAAGTGTCACAGACTCCTTATGAGTACGCTAGGGAGCTCGCACAGAGCGTGCCGGCGGCAACTCAGCCGGCCGAGCGGATCGCGGAAGTCTATGTCAGGGACCGGTTCGGGCCTCGTGGTATCGGCCCAGCGGAAGAAGCGGAAGCGCAGGCGTTGTGGAGAATGCTGCGTCCAGTCATGCGGAGAGCGCTAATGCGCAGGGTCTTTACGCTACTGCGTTGCCCGTTGGGTCGGTATCGATTGAGATGAATCTCCATCGGCGCGGCACGCGCGAGCGGGGGAAGACGGCAATCGGCGTCCCAGGGAACTCGGATCAGCAGGTGCTCGCCAGGACCAGGCGATGGCTGCCGTGGATTGTGCTGGCCATCGTGGGCTTTGGCCCGTGCCTGATCTGCGCTCTGGTTGGGCCCGCTAGCGTGGGGAGCGACCTTGGTCTGAAAGCCGCACCTGACTGGAGCAGGGCATCGTTCGTTGGTGGTGGGTACTACGGTCGAGAATCCGGGGCGCCCTTGGTTGTCGATGACCGCGGAAGCGTTCATTTGGTATGGACCAAGCGCCTCGAGGCGGATCAGTATGATCTTCGGTATACTCGTCTTGATGATCGCGGCGTGGTAGAGGACGCCCGCGATCTTGGCCTCGCCCTCAGTGAGCCGAGGCGACTACGCCTCATCCGCGATGGGACGGGGTTGATTCATGTCGTTCTGCTGGCCTCATCGAACGGGGACGGCGTGACGAGTCTGTTCCATCTGGCGCTTTCCGGGGACGGTTGGCCCCGGAGTGGGCCCACGCTGCTGTCGTCGGGGAACGTGCCCTGCTACGAGTACGACGTTGCCACGGGGGCGGGAGGGGCCATTCAGCTCTTGTGGACCGAGGGTGAGGGTACGGATCGCGATCTGTTCTATTCGACTCTGAGTTCACCCTCGTGGAAGGCCACGGAGCCGCAGCTTCTCACCACCGGGGTGTCGGGCCCGGTGATCAAGCCTGACGACGATGAACGCTTCCATCTACTCTGGGAACGGCCGGGAGACGACGAGGATAATGTAGAGTTGCAGTGCGCCACGCTGACAGATGGAGTGGTGTCCTCGCTCTCAGGGACCAATCTGGTAGATTTGCCGTCAGGGCCACGCTTCTTTCGCGAAGGTCCGATCCTGGCGATGGACAGTGAGCATGGTTACCTGATGTGGACAGTGGCGGACCGGGTAGATCCCGACGCACAGGCGATTTCTCAGGCTTGGTACGCGGTTTTTTCGCTCGATTCGCCCTCCCATGTGGACGCCCGGGCCTTCACCTTGCCCATGTATGAGCGACCCGCGTACGTCACTCATGATTCGCCCTACCATTATGCCTATCTGGCTCCGCTTGGCTCCGATAGCTCGAACGGGAGCACGCGGATCACCGGGCCTTTTGCTCTGGACGGACGGCGAGAGGCCATTGTCAGCTTCGCGACAATGGTGAACCGCGGCCGGGGCACGGAGAGTCAGATTGCCACGGCTGTCTTTGAGGATGGAGAGCTGGTTGGCTATCAACTGGCATGCAACACCCGACACTGGTCCAGATTGCCCAACCTGGTCAGCGACTCCAACGGCGACCTGCACTTGAGCTGGATTGATGGGCTGGAACCAGGTCCGAGCACTGTCTACTACGCTAGTACTTCCGCGTTAGTGAGAGACGAAATGGACCGGATAACACATGAGGACCTACTCTCGGCTGCGCTCGACACAGCCTTCGGCACAACGTTGGGCATGGCGCTCATCCCATTCGTGGTGTTGTGGGTGGCCCCGTCCCTGATATGGGCGACAGTGGTTGACCGACTCCTCGGTGAGGCGGGTGGACGAAGTCTGGCAGGGTACGTGGGACTGGCTATCGCGATTCTGATCTATCAAGTTGCCAAGTTCCACTTCACGCCTGAGTTGCTGGCCTACGTGCCTTTGTCCTACTCGGTGCCGTTCCTGCCGGCGCAAGCCTACGTGCCGCTCCAAGTGGTGGTTCCCGTGTCCATAAGTGGGTTGAGTCTGACGCTTGTTGTCTACTGGCTCGTCAGGGATCGGATCAGCGGTCTACTGACCGCGTGCCTGGCCTTTGTGCTGCTGGATGCCTTTCTGACGGCAATGGTGTACGGTCCTGCTTTGGCAATCGCAGGATAGGTTGCTGGCGTCAGTGTCCTCTGGGTCGTGTGAACCTTTTTGGTCGACGAGGTGTATGATATATGGGAAGCTACGCCTTGTCGCGTTTGCTCACGTCCTATGCCCTGCTCCGTGCCCGGTACTGACGGCCCAATACGCAGCTTCCAGGGTGGCACGGAAGATAGCACACCTGGGTGGCTTGCCCGCTCCGGGAAGCGCTTGGCATGAACCGAAGCGCAACACTTCGATGAAGCGGGATTTGACATCAGTCGAATAGTGTGCTTAAATCACCGGCATGGCTGGAATGTTTCTATTGACGAAACATGGGAAAGGAGGTGAGAGAATACCAAGGCACTCCGGCACGGTACCGGCATTCGATAGAAGAAGGAAGTGACTAACAGGGAGGAAAACGATGCTTAGGAACAAGCGATGGTTGCTCGTGGCCAACTTGCTTATGGCGATCGTCCTCGTGGTGACGGCGTGTGGCACGCCGGCTGTTGCCCCGCCTGCGGAGGAGGAGACACCTGCCCCCGGAGAGACGCCAGCGCCCACCACGCCGCCTGCCGAGGAGACACCAGCGGCGCCGCCACCCATGGAGGTCAAGAACCCCGGCACGTATATCAACTGCACCATTGCAGAGCCGGAGACTCTGGACCCGGCCTGGACCTATGAGACGGCCGGTGGCGAGATAGAGTGGCAGATCTACGAAGGCGTGGTGTTCTTCAATCGTGAGCAGGTCAACGAGTTCGTGCCTGCTCTCGCCACCGAGGTGCCCACCGTCGAGAACGGAGGCATCTCTGCCGACGGAATGACCTACACTTTCAATATCCGCGATGGGGTTACCTTCCACGAGGGCGGGACGCTGGAGCCTCATGACATCGCCTATAGCTGGCAGAGAGGACTGCTGCAGGACCGCATCGATGGGCCTCAGATCCTTCTCTTGGAGCCCATCTTGGGGGTCTACACCATTGAGGATCTCGTGGCAGAGGTCGGCGAGACAGAGGCCTGCGAGGCTGTCATGGACGCCATCGTCGCGGACGACGATGCGGGCACCGTTACCCTCAGCCTGGCCATCCCCTTTGCACCCATCCTGCAGATCCTTGCGCAGGCGTGGGGAGGGGCTCTGGACATGGAGTGGATGGTGGATCAGGGCGAGTGGGATGGCACCTGCGACAACTGGATGGATTGGCATGATCCAGCTGCGGAGGACACCGTCCTCTTCAACGAAGCCAATGGCACCGGCCCGTACATGCTGGACTACTGGACGCCTGGCGACGAGGTAGTCCTGGTGCGCAACGATAACTACTGGCGCACGGAGCCCATGTGGGAAGGTGGCCCCGGCGGCCCGGCTTCCATCGAGCGCGCGGTTTGGCGTCTGATAGAGGAGTGGGGTACCCGATTCGCAGCGGTCGAGGCGGGGGATTGTGACACCTACGACCACAGCCGGCAGTACTCTGCTCAGGCCGATGCACTGGTGAGGGAGCTGTACACCGGCGGCGTGCCGGACGAGGCAACGTCCGATATGGAGATCCTCAACGAGAATGGCACACTGATGCTGTTCAAGGGATACCCGCTGGTGCAGACTTCCGACTTCTTCATGAACTTCGACATCAACACCGAGGGTGGCAACCCCTACATCGGCAGTGGAGAACTGGATGGCTACGGCATCCCGACTGACTTCTTCTCCGACATCCATGTGCGCAAGGCCTTCAACTACTGCTTCGACCGAGACACCTATATCGAGGAGGTTGAGCTTGGTGAGGCCATACCGCACAGAGGACCCATTATCGCCGGCGCGGGCATTCTGGGGTACGACGAGAACTCGGACATCTACGAGTTCGACCTCGCAAAGTGCGAGGAGGAGTTGAAGCTGGCTTGGGACGGCGAGGTGTGGGACAAGGGGTTCTACATGCAGTTGGGCTACAACACGGGCAACGATCAGAGGATGGTTGCATCGCAGATCCTGGCCGACGGGCTGATGTCGGTGAACCCCAATATCAGCATCGCGGTAGTCAACCTGCCGTGGCCAACCTACCTCGACGCCCGCAGGGCACGCCGATTCCCCATCCACCTCACAGGGTGGCTCGAGGACTTCCACCACCCGCACAACTGGGTGATCCCGTACATGAGCAGTGCGGGGGCCTTCTCAGCGGCTCAGAGCTTCCCCGAGGACATGTATGCGGAGTTCGAGAGCCTGATGGATCAGGGAGTTACGGAACTTGACCCCGTCAAGGCGGACGAGATCTACAAGCAGTTGCAGCAACTGTCCTACGACTATGCGATTGACATCTTCATCAGTCAGCCGACTGGTCGCAGGTACTTCCAGCGGTGGATCCATGGCTGGTACTTCAACCCGCTGCAACCAGGCCCTGTGGTGTACCAACTCACCAAGGAGGGCTAGTTATCCCTGGAACACGGTAGGGAGGGCGAGGGTCGAGCGCCGCTCTACCCTCGCTCCCGTATGGACAGGAGCAGAGAGCCATGATATCCTATGTTATCCGCAGGCTGTTGATCTTGCCCGTGGTACTCTTTGGGGTGACTCTGCTGATCTTCGGCATGACGCAGCTTCTTACACCCTATGAGAGGGCCTCTCTCTTCGTCTCGGATGTGCCCAAACGACCGGGGGCGCTCGACGAGATCGTGGAGAAATATGGACTAGATGATCCTGTCCACGAGCAATACTTCCGCTGGCTGGGAAACGCGCTGCGCGGCGACCTCGGCTTCTCTCAGAGAGGCAAGAGGCCCGTTGTGGAAGCTTTGCTTCACTACCTGCCTGCCACAGCGGAACTGACTCTGTGGGCTGCAGTGCCTCTGGTATGGGTGGGGCTGCAGCTAGGGGTTCTCTCCGCGCTGCATCACAATTCGTGGATCGACCACGTGAACCGCGTCTTTAGCATCGTGGGCTGGTCTTTTCCTACTTTCGTTTTCGGACTTCTCATGTTGATGATCTTCTACGCCAAACTGGACTGGTTTCCCGCTGGCAGGTTGTCTGACTGGGCCAGCCAGGTGGTTAATTCGTCTGAGTTCACTCAGTATACGAGTATGAACACGCTAGATGCGCTGTTGAACCTCAGGCTCGACGTATTCTGGGATGCGTTGCGGCATTTGTTGCTGCCGGTCATCACCTTGTGCTATGTGCAATGGGCGCTGCTTCTAAGGGTTACTCGGTCCTCCATGCTCGAACAACTGCGGTCGGACTATGCCACCACTGCTCGCTCCAAGGGGCTTGCGGAGGGCGTGGTGGTTGATAGACACATCAAGCCCAACGCCTTGATACCAGTCGCCACGGTCGGCGGGTTGCTGATCATCGGGTTGATTCACGGCGTTGTGATCACTGAGACGGTCTTCAATTATCGGGGCATGGGGTGGTTCGTCGCTGATTCCGCACTGCACTTGGACGTCATCTCGGTCTTGGGGTTCACCCTCTTCTACGGTCTGCTACTGATTTTTGGAAACCTGGTGGTGGATATCATGTATGCGTACCTCGACCCTAGGGTCAGGCTGGAGTAGCGTGTAGAGGGGAGAACCGAGCATGACGACGGTCGAAGAAGCGAGACAGCTGGAAAGTGAGGAGGGCGGACGGAGGGGCGGTCTGAGAAGTCTGTTGCACATGATGCGGCATCCCTCTCCGGTGGTCAGGAGGTATCTGAGAAACCCCCTGTCCATGGCGGGGACGATCTTGGTGATCCTGTTCGCTCTTGTAGCTCTCGGAGCGCCGATACTGGCGCCGCCTCCGGAGAATTCCAGGGACCCGTATCAGATCCCGCGAGATGGATACAGGGCTGAGCCTGAACCCCCAAGCGCCGAGCACAGATGGGGCACGACCGAGGGGCAGTACGACATCTATTACGGGGTGGTCTGGGGAACCCGCACCGCTTTTCAGGTTGGCTTGATCATCACGTTCGCCACGGTTACGACAGGTCTGATCGTCGGGACCATATCCTCCTATTACGGGGGTTGGGTGGACGAGGCGATGATGAGAGTCACAGAGGTGTTCATGGCTTTTCCCTTCCTTATGGCCGCGATCACCATGGCTGCTGTGCTGCAACCGAGGCTGGGGAAGTCGTTGCTCACGGGAATGGTCGCGCTGATCGTCTTTGGCTGGACGACGTACGCGAGACTGATTCGGGGCGACATCCTGACGGTCAAGGAGAGGGACTACGTGCTATCCGCAAAGGTCCTGGGCGCAAGTGACGTGCGGATCATGCTCAGACACATAATCCCCAATGCTATCTTCCCCACCCTGGTTGTGGGTTCCATGGATATCGGTAGCTACGTCATATCCTTTGCAGCCCTGAGCTTCCTGGGGGTGGGGGCGGAGGTGGGGTATGCTGACTGGGGCCAGATGATCAGTTTCGCTCGCAACTGGATGCCCAGCTTGGCAGAGTATTGGTATATCCTGGTCTATCCTGGGGTTGCCATCCTTCTGTTCTGTCTTGGCTGGAACCTTATCGGCGACGCATTCCGGGATATCCTCGATCCCAAGCTGCGGCGAGTCCGACAGTGAGGCAGTTCGACCAACTGGAAACGACTCATTCAGGGGCGGCGACCAAGCCGCCCCTGTTTCTGTGGTTGACGAAGGCGATCCAGCTGGCGATGCTTATGGAGATCTGGTTCATCCAAGATTGGCAGTGAGTCGATGCCAGGTAGTTGATCGTATCGTGTTACGCGTGGTCTTGCATGTCAGATGAATGTCTAGTATATTCGAGGAGGCGGGCCACTAGATGTCCCGCCTCTTATGCTTCACGACGGGCTTCGTGGGACTCGTCTGCTGGCTCGGGACAAACGAGCGGCGCGTGGGCCTTTGGCGCCGTGGCCGTGATGCTGCCGGCAAGCTGATAGGTCCTCGGCCGTCGGGCGCCACGGCCGAGTGGTGTAGTGCCCCTGGGAGATCGTTTGCGAGAGAAGGACAACCAGGCACGCCTATCTGAAAAGGTGAGCGATGTTCACGAGCTCCTCATCAGTGAGTATGGACATCACCCCTGGAGGGCGCATCGGGACCCGTTGAGCGAGCTGGTGCGCACTATTCTCTCGCAGAACACCTCGGACGTGAACAGCAGTCGAGCCTTCTCTCGGCTGCGCGACAGTTTCCCTACCTGGGAGGGCGTCCTGGGTGCGGACGTGGAGGAGGTGGTCGAGGCCATCAGGCCGGGAGGGCTGGGGCGGATCAAGGCGCCGCGCATTAAGGCGGCGCTGGAGGCGATCCTGGACGAGAGGGGTGATCTGGACCTGAGTTTCCTCCAGGAGATGGACGTTCACGAGGCGAAGGTTTGGTTGGAGTCTCTCGGCGGCGTCGGGCCGAAGACGGCGGCCTGCGTGCTGTTGTTCTCGCTGGGCAAGCCCGTACTTCCCGTGGATACTCACGTGCTGAGGGTCAGCCGACGGGTGGGACTCATCGAATCCGGCACCTCGGCCGAGAAGGCTCACGAGATACTTGGTGGAATGATCTCTGATGGTGCCGTGTACGACTTTCACGTGAACATGGTGACCCACGGTCGACGAGTCTGCCACGCGCAGCGTCCGGCTTGCGACGTATGCGTGATTGCCCAGCTCTGTGACTACTTGCACAAGGGGAGATGAAGAAGGGACAACGTCAGGTCAGGACGAGGCACCCGCTACTACTGTATCGGCGCCTACTGAGCTACTACCGGGGCCCCTGTCTTTGGCTGCTGCTGGTTTCCGTGGTTCTGTTGGTCTGGGATCACCCCTCACTCCGGGTGCTGACGTTGCCCGCGGTGATGAGTCTCCTCCTCTCCGTGACCCTGCTTCTGCTGACCTTCGTCATGAGCAGGCTGGCCTACGTGCAGTGCGGCGAGGATGGTGTGCTCATTCAGTTGCCGTTCTATCGTGTCCACGTGCTGTACGACTCCATCGTCCAGACTCGCGCCGCGTCTCTGGCCACGTTGTATCCCCCCTCAAAGCAGCCTTTCTCATCGCGCAACTTCCTCAGGCCTCTCTGGCAGATGACTGCGCTGGTGGTGCAGGTCGAGCTGCTGCCGAAGCCCAGACAGCAGTTGAGGCTGTGGATGGACAGCCGGATGATTCTCAAGAGCGCCATCGTCTTGCTGGTGGAGGATCACCGGGCGCTGCGCGGCCAGATCGAGGAGGC
>CAYSSR010000014.1:0-31326 GCA_964433755.1 uncultured Anaerolineales bacterium | reverse complement strand
AACCCTGCTTGGTGAAGATGCGGCACGAGATGGAGATCTCGTCGGCAGGGACCTCTGCGAAGCGAGCCATCTTGGAATGGTTGTTGAGGAGCGCCTGCCGGACTTCCTCAGGCAAGGGAAAGAACTCCACGCCGCTGTAAAGCCCCTCGGTGTTCTCCCGGAATATGACCAGGTCGATGTCATCGCGATAGTTGAGGGGATTGCCTGGGTACGCCTTGCAGGGGCGCATGTTGGTGTGTAGGTCCAGCAACTGCCGCAAGCGCACGATGGGGCTGAAGTAGACGAACCCCTTTCCCTTCAACTCAGGCGCCAGTTCCTGTTCGGCCTCCTGCTTGGGTTTGGAGGTGATGGCGCCAAAGAGGCAACAATCGGTGTTCTTCATCAGCTCCACGGTTCGTTCCGGCAGAGCATCGCCTTCAGTGCACCAGAACTCCCAGCCAACATCCCCAGGTACGTACTCCGCGTCCAGCCGCAGTGTGTCCAATACGATGCGTGCCGCATCCATAACGTCCTTGCCTATGCCGTCACCCGGCAACCATGCGATCCTGTACTTAGCCACAGCAGTCACCACCTCCTCTGTGAGTAGAACAGCTCAACTCAGTCATTCTATCCCTAGTTTGCTCCGCACGTGCGGTATTAACCCACCATCCTCCAGTATGCCCATCACGAAAGTGGATAACGGCGGGAAGGAATACTCGCCACGAGGCGTCTTGACCTTGCCGGCCGAGAAGTCCACGGTGACCTCCTCCCCCGACTCCACATCTTCCACAGCGGCGCACTGCACGATGGGCAACCCCTGGTTGATGGCATTCCTGAAGTAGATGCGCGCGAAGGACTTGGCGATGACCGCCCCCACACCAGCGTACTTCAGACAGGTCACAGCCTGCTCTCGAGAGCTGCCACAGCCGAAGTTCTTCCCTGCCACGATGATGTCGCCCGGCTGCACGCTCGTCGCGAACTCGGGATCGAGGTCTTCCAGAGCGTGTCTCGCCATCTCCTCGGGCGGCAGTTCCGTGTAGGTGTACTTGCCGGGGTAGATGACGTCGGTGTTGATGTCGTCGCCGTATTTCCAGACACGGCCAGTGTGAACCTTCTTCCACATCTCAGCCTCTCCCCCACCCTGTCATAAGAACTGCCTGGGGTCAGTGATCTCCCCCGTCAGAGCCGACGCCGCCACCGTCGCAGGGCTGGCCAGATAGATCTCCGCGTCCTTGCATCCCATCCGACCCTTGAAGTTCCTGTTGGCGGTGGAGATGGTCACCTCCCCCGGCGCCATCACCCCTTCGTGCGCGCCCAGGCACGGACCACAGCCGGTGTTTAGAACCACTGCTCCGGCGCTCACCAGATCGGTCACCAGACCTTCGGCCACTGCCGCCAACAACACCTCCCTGCTGGCGGGAAGGATCAGCAGCCTGGTGTTCGCGGCAACTTCTCGGCCCCGCAGGATCCGTGCCGCCTCTCGGAAATCCTGGAGGCGGCCATTGGTGCACGTCCCGATGAAGGCCTGGTCTATTCTGGTGCCGGCCACGTCCTCGACAGGGACTACGTTGTCCACGGTGTGCGGTCGCGCCACCTGAGGGGACAGATCGCCGACGTCGTACTCGAGAATCCGCTCGTAGGCGGCGTCTGGGTCAGCAGAAACCGGACTGAAGCTGGCCTTGGCTCTGCCCGAGAGCCAGGCCAGGGTCTTCTCGTCAGGCTCGACCGAACCTGCCTTCGCCCCCATCTCCGCCACCATGTTGCAGAGGACCATGCGGCTGGCCACGCTCATCCTCTCGATCACAGGGCCCGCGAACTCAACGGACCTGTAGTCAGCGCCGTCTGCTCCCAGATCGCCGATGATATGGAGGATGAGGTCCTTGGCGTACACCCCCTTCGGCATTCGACCCATCACGACGATGCGGAAGGACTGGGGAACCATCAACCAGATCTCTCCCGTAGCCATCACCGCAGCGGCCTCGGTCCGCCCGATGCCGGCCGCAAAGGCCCCGAATGCTCCGTGGGTTGGGGTATGTGAATCGCTGCCCACGATCAGATAGCCGGGCAAAGCGTGCCCCTTTTCCGGCAGCACCTGGTGGCAGATGCCCTCCCCCACGTCGTAGAAGCTCTCGATGCCCTGCTCCGCCACGAAGCGGCGGATCTGTTGGTGGTTCTTGGCGTGAGCCTCTGTAGCAGCCGGGACCACGTGGTCCAGCACGATCACGCTGATCTCCGGCCTGGCTACCTTCTTCACCCCTATCTCGTGGAAGATCTTGGCGATGGCCGCCGTGTTATCGTGCGTCAGCAGCTTATCAGGCTGCACGGTCACGATCTGGCCAGGCTCCACCTGCTTCAGGCCGGACTTCTGTGCGAGGATCTTCTCCGCGAATGTCTGCCCCATGGTCTACTCCTCAGCCTGAAGCTCCTTCTTTAGATACTCGAAGAGCCCTCCAGCGGTCATGATCTCCTTCTCCAGGCCTGACAGCGGCTTGCCTTGCAGCTCGACGCCTTTGGTCAGGTTGTGGACACTACCCGTGTTGGCGTCCACTTCCAGCTCGTCCCTCGTCTCTACCTGGTGCGAAACGCCAGCGACCTCCAGGATGGGGAATCCCAGGTTCACCGCGTTACGGTAGAAGATGCGAGAGAAGCTCTCGGCGATCACGGCCGATACGTCATTGTACTGCAACGTGATCACGGCGTGCTCTCGCGACGAGCCACAACCGAAGTTCTTGCCGGCGACCAGGATGTCCCCCGCCTGCACCCTCTCGGTGAAATCCTCCATCCCCGGAACGTACTCCAGGGCATGCTTGGCCATCTCCTGCGGATCGGTCAAGGGGAGGTAGCTGCCGTGATAGATCATGTCGGTGTCGATGTCATCGCCGACAACCCAGGCCCGACCCTTGAACACGAAGTCTTCGCTCATCTGTTCCTCTCCCTCAGGCTCTGCATGGATCACTCAGGCAAGGAGATCTCGCCCTTGACCGCCGTCGCGGCCGCGACGGCGGGGCCAGCCAGGTACGCCAGGCTCCCCTTGCCCAGCTTGCCTCTGAAGTTGCGGTTGCCGGTGCTGACCAGGACATCCCCCTCCGCCAGAACGCCGTGATGGCCGATGGTGCAAAGAGAACAACCCTGGTTGGTCACCATGGCGCCAGCTTTGATGAAGGTCTCGTACAGCCCTGCCTCCACGGCCTCCGTGGCTACCTCGGTCGTGGCGGGGGTGACGATCAGGCGCACGTGCGGCGCGACCTTTCCCCCCATCCTCTCCAGCACATCGGCGGCAAGTTGCAGGTCCTCGAGGCGACCATTGGTGCAGGAGCCGATGAACACCTCGTCCACCGGTGTTCCAGCCACCTCAGCCACGGGCCTCACGTTGTCCGGCCGGTCGGGACAGGCGATGAGAGGCTCCAACCCGTCCACGTTGAATTCCCACTCCTCCCAGTAGGAGGCATTACTGTCGGAGACCACGGCCTTCACGGGCTTCCCGGCGCGCTCCCCGATCCAGGAAAGGATCTCCTCGTTGGGCACGATGAACCCAATCTTGCCCTCCATTTCGGTGACCATACTGGCCAGTGTCAGCCGACCAGCCAGCGTGAGGCCCTCGACGGGCGGCCCGTAGAACTCCATGGACTTGTAGATGGTCTTGGTGGTGTCGATCTTGGAGAGGAGAAACAATGTCAGATCCTTCGCCGAGGCAGGGTAGCGGTGCTGGCCCTGGAAAGTGATCTTGATCGTCTCAGGCACCCTGAACCACAGTCTCCCCGTGGCCCAGCCGGCGGCCACATCTGTGGTGCCCATTCCCGTGGAGAAAGAGCCTACCGCCCCCAGAAGGTTCATGTGGCTGTCTGTGCCGATGATCACGCTGCCGGGCAACACCATTCCGTGCTCCAGAAGCACGTGCTGCCCGATGCCTGCGTTCACGTCGAAGACGTGGGGAATCCCATGTTTCGCCGCGAAGTTCCGGCAAATGCGCTGGTTGTTGGCCACCTGCACTACCTTGGCCGGTGCCTGGTAATCGAAGGTCATGGCGATCTTCTGCGGATCCCAGACCGGCCTGTCGCCCAACTGCTTCTCGTACTCCAGCACCACGTTCGGGCCACCGAAGTCGCGCACCACTGCCAGGTCCAGGTCCGCCCAGACGCGATCCCCGGCGCGCGCATCCTCACCCGAATGGTCGCTCAGTACCTTCTCTATGATGGTCTTACCGGACATGCCATACCATCCTCTCGTCCGCCCCGCGACTTAAGACCCGGGGCCAGATGCTCGGACCACACGCCACTCGCCGAGAAGCCCGCTACTTGAAGGTCTCGAAGGTGGTGAAATCCGCATGGTGCAGGACGACGGCTTCCTTGCTGCGCTGCATGAGATCGCCCTCCTTGGCGTGGGCTGCTATCATGTGCAGCACCTCAGTGGGCACACCCTGCTCCAGGGCCAGAGCCACACCGCTGAACGGGTGGCGGATCTTGCCGCCGAAATCGCTGAGGACCGTCTGGCCGTCCTCGAGCGTGTACTCCAGCAGCTTGCCCACGTCGTGCAGCAACGCCCCGGCTAGAAGCTGATCGCGGTTGAGTCTGTTCCTCTCCCCATAGACAGCCTCGAAGACATCAGCCACCGCAGCGCAGGTGAGGGTCACCGCGCGCGTATGCTCCACGAAATCGGTGGGAGCGTCCCTGATCTGTAGGCTCTGCGCCATCTTGGGCAGGTCCGCAGCCTTCCATCCCCCTCGCTGCATGGCCACTTTCCAGGTCTTGATGCACTTCTCCCGCAGGTCAGCATCCTTTATAAGACTGAACTCCGGTATCAGTTCCAGCAACTCCTCAGACATGACTCACTTCACCTTCCTCTCCGGAGGACCATCGTACTCGTGCGCCGAGGGATCGATCCTCCGCATAGGTCGCATTCGTGTTTGTTCCTCGTACACCTGTGCGACGAGACCCCCGCTCCTGCTGATGGCAAAGATGCCATTGCTCATCTCAGGAGGGAAGTCCATCTCGCAGAGCATGGTGGCGATGGCCCCGTCGACGTTCATGGGCAAGTCCCGCCCCAGCTTCTCCTTCATAGCCGCTCGGATCGCGTGCGCCATCTCCACGTATTCCCCGGCCAGCCCGAGCTCCTCCGCCAGCGCGAAGAGCCTCACACTGCGAGGATCCTCGGTGTGCACACGGTGGCCGTAACCGGGAACCCGTTTCTTCGCGGCCTTGTGCTCGTCGAGGATCTCACCCGCCACGGCGGCAGCGTCCTTTCCGCTACTCCTCTTGCGCTCCACCGCCTCGAGGAGCACACGCATACACCCTTCGATAGCTCCGCCATGGAACCTGTTGATGGAGCTAATGCCCGCCGCGACCGCTGTGGTCAGGGGAGCACCTCCAGAGGCTACGGTGCGCGCCGCCAGGGCTGACGGAGGTGTCGCACCGTGATCAACGCTGGACACCAGCATCGCATCCATCAGTATACCCTGCTCCTTCGACGGCAACTCACCCTTCAAGAGCAGAAAGACCACCTGCGAGAAAGGCACCCGGCCCATGAGATCGTCTACGAGATACCCTCTGTAGGCTATCTTGTTCGGCTCGATCTTCGTTATCGCTGTCTTCCACGTTTCCTCGCCCATCTCCTGATTCCTCCTGGCACGATGACCGTCGTGCTTTCTACCCATCGCCCGGCTAAGCGGACCGCTGCCGCTGTTCCCGCCTCGCCGAGCGGGATCGATACGTCTTGGCAGGCATGGCCACCTGCCTCGAGTCTACAGTCCCAGCTTGGCCAGGACCTCCTTGGCGGCCTTCGGGATATCGCCAAAAGAGTCCACGACCACGGCGCCGACTTCTCGTAGCCGCTCCACCTTGCCCTCGTGGGTGCCGCGACCACCCTCGATGATGGCCCCAGCGTGGGAGAAGCGAGTACCCGACTTGGCTGCCTTGCCGCCGATGAAGGCCACCAACGGCTTGGTGAACTCGCCAGCCTCGATCAGATCGGCCACCTGCTCCTCCTGTGAGGTGCCGATCTCCCCGAACATGACCACAGCCTTGGTCTCGGGATCGGCTTCGAACAACTTCACTACCTCGGGATGAGGCAGGCCAACCACCGCGTCGCCACCTACGTGCACCAATGTCGTAGCTCCGATGCCCTCTTGAGCGAGATAGTAGGCCATAGCCGAGGTGATGCCGCCGCTCCTCGACGTCACACCTACAGGACCCGGAAAGAACCACTCGCGGGCCGATGCGGCGCGTCCTCCGATCATGCCCAACACCGCCTTGTCGGGACTGAGCACACCTAACGTGTTCGGGCCAACGAATCTGGCTCCCGCCTCCTTGGCCGCCTTGGCGATGACCAGGACGTCGTAGATGGGGACCCTGTCGGGTATGATCACCAGAAGCTTGACCCCCGCGTCGATAGCCTCCAGGGCCGCGCTCCTCACCAGCGGAGCAGGTATGAACAGCACGCTGACGTCCAGCGGCCCCGCTTGTTCCCAGGCCTCCAGGACGGTATCGTAGACGGGAACACCCTCCGCTTCTTCCCCACCGCGACCCGGTGTACACCCGGCCACGACATTGGTTCCGTACTCCTTCATCAGGCGAGTTCTGGCAATCCCCTCACGCCCGGTGATACCTTGCACGAGAACTCGTTTGGTTTCGTCTATCAGTATGGACATCACTCGCACCCTTTCTGCCGATTCTGGGCTCCTCCCGAGACCAAGAAGGGCTTGCCAGCTACTGCTTGAGCAAGCCCTGTCGCAGCTCTGCCAGTCCTGGGATAGGGAGATCTACGTGACCTCCTCCAGCTCCCTCGAAGTGGCACTCCACCTCGCAGGCCAGGCATTCGATACATCGACCTCCCTTGGCGTCTTCGCGGCTGATGTTGAGCACCGGCCTGCCGTTTTCCAGCTTGAGGATCTTCCGCACGCAGGTCTCTACACACACCTTGCTCTCGCAGGTGTCGCAGACTGCGTGATCGAAGGTCACCGTCCCTGTGGGGCTCTCGAAGGTGTGAGGCTCTCTGGGCTCGGTGCGCGGCTTGGGCTCTGGCACATCCTTGACCTGATCCTCCTGGATCAGCTCGTGGAGTCGCTCCGCGCAGAAGTCAGCCGTGTCGTCCTTTCCGTAGGCCTCCACCGGAGCCGGGATCTCTGGAGCGGCGCGCTCCAGAATCTCGATGGCCTTCTCTTCCATGTTCCCTCCCAGGCGGATGACCGCCGGCACGGATAGGCGATCCTCCAGGAAGGCTTTGACGAAACCCCGCGCCGAGTGGAACTGCTCCTGGCTGGCCACTCCAGAGCCAGAGGCAAAGTAGCCATCTATGCCCGGCAAGGAGAGTACGATCTTCGCCGCACGATACACCTTCGAGGCCGGAGGGTTGCCGCTGGTGTCCACGTAGGTTGCCAGCTTGTAGTCGCGGCTGAGCAGCGCATCCATGGACATCATGGATCCTCCTCCGCCGGCACCGTGGAACCCTATGTACCCCTCACCCTTCCGAAAACCAGCAGCCATCTGGATGAAGTAGAAGGTGCCCCGGTAGTCCTGGGCTTCCACGTCATAGGCTATCTTCTCCAACTCGGTGGGAGGACGGTCGAACTCGCGGGCGATCTCGATCCCCAGGTCCGGATGCCGGAAGACTGCATAGTCGTCCACTGTGACGCGGCAATCGGCAGCATAGAGCTTGCCGTCGCTGGTTTGGACGAGGGGGTTTATCTCCGCCGCCCTGGCCTCGTAGGTACGGGCGACCTTGTAGAGGCGCTCCACCATCCCCCCCAGATCCCTGAGCAGCTTCCCGTGCACACCGCCCCGGCGTACCAGATCGCGGGCCTGGTAGTCCTGTAGTCCCTGGATGATGTCCACATGCGTACGCGCAACCTTGTCAGGAAACTCGCGGGCGATCTCCTCTATGCCGGTGCCCCCCACGCTGCTGAAGATGACCACCGGTGCCCGGGCCTTGTCGTCCACGATCACCCCGGCGTAGAACTCCCGCTCGATGTCCAGCCGCTCCTCGACCAACACCTGGTCCACCGTGAAGCCCTTGACCGCCATGCCCAGCATCTCACCGGCTATCGCCGCCGCCTCTTCGGGCGTCGCTGCTCGCCGGATGCCGCCCATACCGGCCCGCCCCGTCACCCAGGCTTGTGCCTTGACCATCACTTCTCCGCCCAGCTCCTCGGCAATCCGGCCGGCTTCCTCGGGGCTGGAGGCCACTCCGCCGCGCGGTACTGGCACCTTGTGCGCCTTGAGCAACTCCTTGCCCTGGTACTCATGAAGACGCGCCATTCCGTCCCTCCTTCTACGTGACAGATCGCGGCAGTCTGCCACGACCGCTGTCTATTTCAAGCCACAGACAATACGGGCGCCTTTCGCGACCCCTCTCTAGGAGCGTTTTGGGTCACCGGCGCCACACACGATCATTTGGCCCGCGACGACCTGGTCCTGCGTCGCGGCGTTTCTTGGGCTCACAGCCATGACACGGACCTCCCTCTCATCCGGCTGTGTGCCAGCAGACTATGGCAACTCACGAGGGAAGGGCCAATCGCAGCTGCGTTTGAACACCTTGGTCAACACGTTGACACGCGTCCTCCTGATCCCTGGAATGTCGTGGATGGTCTCCGACACGAAGGTCCGAAAGGCATCGATGTCCGTGGCCACGAAGGCGGCCGAGATGTCGAAGTCGCCGGTGGACAGAGCCACGTAGCAGACCTCATCTAGCTCACATAGTCTCTCGGCTACTTCGTTCAACTTGCCGGGTTCCACATCGATGACGATGTCAGCCCTGATCCCAAACCCCAGCGCCTCAGGGACGGCACCCGCACATATCGAAACCAGGCCGCTGTCGAGCAGGCGGCCCAGCCTGCTCCTCACAGTCCTGGGCGGGACGTTACCTACCTTCCGGGCTATCTCTGCGGAGGACGTCCTCGCGTCCTTTATCAGACATCCCAGGATCGCCCGGTCGAGATCATCCACTCTCGGCTTCATCTACCTTACCTCGTTGTTGCCGAATCACCTGCTATTATAGTCCACCGCAGCCCGATTGTCAAGGTCTGGGCCAGACATCTGCCGTATCGGCACAATCGGCATGGACACAGGGTCGATTGCAGCATCCTACTGCACTGCATGGCCATCCGGACCAACACGAACCACTGTGCCCCTCCCCCAAGCAAGCCCCGGGACCAAACGCTGTCAGCAGGGCTACATCACCGACCCAGCCCATCGGGAACCCTCCAGATCATCCTCACCCCTTGCATGACGAAGAAGGCTGCCAGGCAAGTTCTGCCTGCCCCTGCTTGGAACACAAAGGGGCGCTCTTTGCGCCCCCATTGCCACGCCACCCTGCTATGCTTCGGCAAGCTCCCCGCCCAATAGCGCGGCGATTGCCCACCAGGTTCGGCACCTGAAGAATCGCCAGCGGGTAGATCAAGGTTCTCTGAATTGCTTCTCCAACTTCTCCAGCATCATCGCCGCCTGGACCAACATGTCCAGTGGGTTCTTCTCACCTCGGAAGTACCTGTAGTCGCAGGGCATGATGTCCAGTGTGTTGACCAAATCCTGGTAGCGAGATCTCAGCGCCCCCTCGCTGACGTCGTAGAGCATGGCGAGCTCCTTCTGAGTAACCTGGCGGAAGTTCAGCTTGCGTACCGTGTAGTCTAGGGCTGCAGCCCAGATCTCCGGTTTGCGCATGGACAATGCCCGCCGTCCAGCCGCGATGCGGAACTCCCACCACATCTGCATCGCTGCGCTGATCTCCTCCAGCGGGATACCCTGGCCGGTCATACCTCGCGTGAGGGCCGACTCCACAGGGTCCATGCCCACCTCGAACAGGGCCCGAAAACGCTCGTGCAGCCGGGTATCGGGCTCTAGCTCCAGGAAATCCCGCAGCGATCTCAGCGCCTCGTCCCACTGGCCGAAGCGCGCCCGCGCCCGCGCCAGATTCAGGTGATACTCAGCGCCGTCCGGCGCCAGACGCACGGCCTCCCTGAAGTTGCGGATGGCGTCCTCCACCTCCCACTTGTCGTAGCACTCCAGGCCCTCGACGTTGTAGGATTCCGCTTTCTGCTTCACTTCCTCCGTCTTGGGTGCGGCCATCGAGGATCTCCTTCAGTCTGTATCACTGCTCGGGTATTCTACCACATCCGAACCGCGGTGCAAAGCCTATGAGGCTGAGGAGACGCCATCGCCGACGCCGTCCGCATGGAGCACGGGCTTCAAAGCAGCGATGGCTACCTCCAGCATGGACTCATCGGGTTCCCGAGTCGTCAGACGCTGCAGGGCCATACTCGGTGTGATGAGGATTCTGACCAACGGGTTGCCGCTATGGTTGGCGAAGAACCTGATCAGCTCATAAGAGACGGCGGCGATCACAGGGATCAGCAGAAGGCGAGAGAGAATCCGGTACAGCATGGGAGGACGTCCCAGGAAAGAGAAGAGGAGGACAGAGATGAGGACGACGATCAACAGGAAGCTCGTGCCGCACCGGGCGTGGGCCTTGCTGTAGGCTCCGACGCCGCCCACATCGAGGTGAGCTCCACTCTCGTAGGCGTCGATGGTCTTGTGTTCGGCGCCGTGATAGGCGAAGACACGCCTGACGTCCGGCATCAGGCCGATCAGAGCCAGGTACAGAACCAAGATCAAGAGGCGCACGCCGCCTTCCACCAGGTTGCTGAGCAGGTCTGAGGTGATGAACCGGTCCAGGAAGCCCACCAACACCAGGGGTAGCACGAAGAACAATCCGACCCCCACACCGAGAGAGAACACGAGCATACCCACAATCGCCGGCGTACTGAACTCGACGTCTTCCTCGGAGAGGGACACATTGGCAGAGTACATCAGCATCCGCGTCCCCAGAACCAGCGTGTCCCACAGCATCACCAGCCCGCGCGCGAATGGTATCTTCTGCCACAGACTGTTGTAGACGAAGCCTGACAGCGGTTCCGAGTGCAGCACTATCTCGCCGGAGGGGTCGCGCACGGCCACAGCCATACTAGTCCGTCCGCGCATCATCACCCCCTCGATGACAGCCTGACCACCATAATGAAACTCAGCCAACCTTGACTCCTCAGAAGGCGAGTCGCCTTCGCTCTTTCACGATTCTAGCGCAAAGCGCGGCAATTGGCAACACAACACGCGCTGTTTCTTCAGACCCGGTCGGGGACAGGCTCTGCGGTGACTCCTCCAAGGGGTGTCATCCCATCTAACCGGCAGCCTACACCCGTGGTATAATCCCACGTGCTCAGAATAGGAGGATAGATGACCCGCACAGCGAGTGGAAAACTGGTCTCCGTACGCACGCTGGTGCTGCGCGACGAGCAGGTGCTCTTGGTCGGCCACCGCTCGACCAGGACTAACCGGGTCTGGTGGATGGCGCCGGGTGGGCTGGTGGATGACGGAGAATCTGCCGTAGACGCAGCGGCAAGGGAGGTAAGGGAGGAAACAGGTCTCGAGGTGGGGATCGGCAGGCTGGTCTGCTGGGCCGAATGGATCTGGCAGCGATCCCACTGTGTGGAGCTGATGTTCCTGGGGGAGGTTACGGGCGGGCAACTGGCAGCGGGCAACGATCCCGAGCTACCCGAAGACCAGCAGATCATCTTCGACGCCCGCTTCTTCGATATGGAGGAGTTGGACGAGTATCCGGTCTATCCTCCCATCCTGGCCACCCTGCTCAGGGAGCACCGTGACCGCGGGTTCGCCGAGGGAGCGGTGTACCTGGGTACTCACGAGCCGGACCTGCCCAGATAGCGGTTATCCAAGAACCTCCGTTGGGACGGGTCCGAGACCCGCCCCTACCCATAGCCATCCCAATAAATCGCAAGGACCCAATCTACCTCACGTAGCCGCGTATTCGTACAGAAAAGCCACCGCTGACTTCTCGCAGGCCCGTACCCCCTCCACTTCGAAGTACTCGTTGGGCGAATGCATGAGAAAGCCGTGGCCCAGCCCCGACACCGCGAACGGAAGACTCAAAGGTGGCCTAGCAAACATAGCCTCGGGAGCGGAACCGGGCACCAGAGGATCAACGCACGGCTTCGCCCCCATCTTCTCGATGGATCGTACGGCAGCCTGAGCTACGGGTGAAGACGCCCGCGTCTTGGCCGGTCCGTATCCGGTCACGAAACGCACCTCGACGTCCTCAAAGCCACACTTGTCCAGGTGTTTCCTGATCTTCCCCAGGACCTCTTCGACCGTCATGTCCGGCACCAAGCGTGCATCCAGCTTGGCCATGGCCGACGCGGGCACGATCGTCTTCGAGCCAGGTTCGGTATACCCCGCGATAATACCGTCGATGTTGAGGGTCGGTTCGAATAGGAATTGGCGTACGAAGTCCGTCCCACTCAGCTTGACCCTGTAAGGGTCGGTCAGGTGATACATGGACGCGAGGGCCTCAGGGCCCATGACATCAACTATGCCGGGCAGCAAGTCGATATCCTCCTGACTGGGCGGACGCACGTCGTCATAGAACCCGTCGATCACTATCCTGTCATCCGCACCCTTCATGCTGTTCAACGCCCAGACCAGACGCCACACTGGGTTCCTCACGACCGGTGCAGTAGCGGAATGCACATCGAACTCCCGCAGCTTCAACTCCAGCTCGAAGTAGGCGTTGCCCTTGAAGCCGAGAATCACCTGGGGCTGTCCCTTGATCATCTCTGAAGGCATGTGAAAGTACATAGCCTCAGCCTGCTTCAGTTCCTCCTGGTACGCATCGATGAACTGGGGAAGGTGCAGACTGCCCAGCTCCTCTTCCCCATCTATGACGAAGATCATGTTCACCGGCACGTCGCCCGTGACCGCCTTGATCGACTGGACAGCATTAACGAAGGCCATCAAAGGCCCCTTGGAGTTGATCGCTCCGCGCGCGATGATCCTGCCATCCACGATGGCTGCCTCCCACGGAGGTGAACTCCAACCCTCCAGAGGTTCAGGCGGCTGCACGTCATACATGTTGTAGATAAGCAGAGTCCTGTCTGAACTGTTCGACCGGAGAGTGCCGTAGACCACAGGGTGGCCCCCCTCCAGCGGAACGAGTCGTGCATCAGCTCCCAGGCCCCGAAGGTACTCAGCCGTCATCTCAGCGCACTCTTGCATGCCCAGATTTTGAGCCGAGACGCTCGGCTGTCGAAGATAGCGTTGAACCTCCGCCAAGTGATCCTCGAAGTGGCCATCGATGTAGTCAAAGATGCTCTGCACTGTCTCTTCCATCTTGCCCTCCTGGGTGTCTTGTGTCTCCGAACGCTTTTCAGTTCTAGCCAGAGTACGTCCAACGCCCTGGTTCCGCCGGGGATCTAGAGCGCTCAGACACGCCTGGCACTCATTCCCGAGGGGAAGCTGGACCTGGGAGTCCCTCCGCCCGCGCGGGTTCGCTGCCCGCCTCCTTCTTGGCGCCAGGCGAAGGTAGGAAGTGGAGCACGGCCAATGGAAGGAGTGTCGACAGCCCAGCGATCACAAAGTTGACTCCGTAACCATAAGCCTGCACCACAAAGCCGCTGGCCACACTTCCGATACCCATGCCGATATTCATGAACGACATGTAGAGAGCGAACATGGTCGCTGTCAGCGCAGATGGCGTGAGGTCTCCGGCAATGGCCAGGGTGCCCCCGGCCTGGAGGCCAGCACCGAGCCCCATGAGACCAACCAGCGCGAACGCCAGTGGCAGTGGCACGGCCTGGCTGAGGGACATGAGCAGGATGAATACACCATAGATGGGCATGTAGATGTAGAAGACCCTCTTGTGGCCCAACTTGTCAGCAAAGCGACCAGCGAGGGGCGCTCCTATGATGTTGCCCAGCGCCATGCATGCGGAGAACGTGCCCGTCATTTCGACCGACAGCTTCAACATCTCCCTTGCGAAAGGCCCTATCAGGATCCCGGTCATCCCCAGAGGTAGTACGGTAAGAGGTAGGAAGACCAGGCCTAGATAGAGAGCCTTCGACCTGAAAGTGTCCGCCAATGCCGTGCGCGTGATCCGTCTCTCAGCAGCGACAGGCGGCTCTTTGATGATCAAACAGCCCAGAGTGAGAATTGCTGAGACGAAACCAGCCATGAGAAAGACGCTGCCATAGCCCATCCGGCCCACAATCACCCCGCCCAACAAACCAGCCACGAGCGCCCCTACACCACGGGCAGCCCAACCGACGCCCAGCATGGTACCACGCCGGTCGCCGGGGACCACATCCAATGCCAGGCCATCGATGACGGAGTCCGACACACCCACTCCCAGCATCATCATGAGCATGGCAGCAACCCATAGCCCTCCCCACGGTAGCACGGGGAGAAGCACCCAACCTAAGAGCGAGAGCAGAGCGCCTGCGGCGATGTAGGGACGGCGGCGTCCGAACCTGCCGATGGGCACAGCGTCGCTGATGATGCCGTAGATGATCTTGACGTACCACGGTATCATCGCCAGCGCCCAAGTTGAGGTGACGACCGCAGGCGACTGGTTGAACACTTCGCGCAAGTACACAGGTATCCACAAAGGCCCGGCCGTCATGACCAGACCCTGGGCAAAATAGAAGAGCCCATAGATCGTGTAGTATAGACTTGGCTTCCAGGCTGACTCTCGCTTCTTTGCAGCAGACACCTCCATCTTCCGGTCTCCTTTCTTGGATCCGGCAAGGGGGCCGTCCCACCTCGCACGATATCAGGCTACAGGGTACTGAGGTGGGACTCAAGGCCTCTACTGCCAGGATACTGCCAACTTCTGCGCGAAGATGGTGAGTAGAAGTGTTCTTGGCAGCCCACCTGAGGTCGGGAAGGGGATGGACCGAATGAGGAGTGGATGAATCCACGGGCAGAGCCAGGATAGAGCTGTCACGGTGGCGCCAGACCTCTCAGGCAGCCGCGCACAGACTGCACCGTGCGTCGCCTCAAGACGCCACCGCATCGTCAGGCGAAGCTGCTACTCGACAGTGGCCGGGGCGGATCTGCGATGTGGTGAGGAGTACCTGACGTGTCCATGAGAAGCGATCGGACTATGCCCGGGCAAGACCAGTCTCCCTGGCCGGGGGTTCCACTTCTTTGTTCATCTCCTCCAGGCAGGCCTGTAGTGTTTCCAGCGCTGCATTCATCTCCCGATAGTACTGCCGCTCGCTGATGGCCAGGGCACTGGTGACCTCGCCCACCGTCTCCCCTCTCGCAAATGAACGGCGGAGGATCTCATGTCTCAGCAGCGCCTTGTCACTGCCCACAGAGTTCAGGGGCTTTGTCCTGTCGATGCCTGCCAGCAGGACTTCCTGCAGCGCTCGCCCCGGGCTGTGTCGCCCCAGGCGGTTCTGCACCACGGGCATCCGCGCCAGCGGGCTCTTGGCCAGGCGGGGTACGTCCCATAGGTTGCGCAGCGTACCCCTCAGATGCCGTCTCAACTCGCTCTCGGTGTGTCCTCTTCTGAGCGTGGCCGCTGCGCTGTCGAAGGCAGCCTGTAGTGCTCGCTCCCGTCTGCGTAGTTCTTGACTCGCCACTTCCGCACCGGCCAGCCGTCGCAGCATCTGCGCCTGCGTACTGACACTCTCCAGAGTGTTGACCACACGCTCCGCCAGCATCTGAGCCAGCTCTCGCTCCTCCTCCGAAAACGGACTACCATCCTCCTTGGGGCCAAGCACGACGGCGCCCGCCCGCTGCCCGTTCACTAGCAGAGGCATAGTTAAGCCGATCGCCTCACCCGGGACCAAAGCGTGTGGCCCCCGAGGATCATTCATGCGACCTGGCTGGGACAAGGGGCTGCCTCCAGAGTGGATCGCTTGCGGGTGCCAGTCTTCACCACCACGCAGAACGATACGGCCCTCGCTTGCCGCCACCGCCTGGCACAGGGAATCAAGCGACGACCTCAGGCGAGGCCCCAGGTTCCTCTCAGTCGCTGACTCTGCGGCCAGGGATCGCATATACTTCCGGACCCTCCACGCCTCCTCCCGGTAGAGAAGAACATCGGCCCGATCCCGAACCCAGTTATGCAACGAGAGAACGCTGATGACCAGCGCACCAACTCCCACCAGCGTCAAGACGCTGACTTGCTGGTTCGTCCAGTGCTGGAGAACGATGATCAGCAGCAAGAGAGCGCCGACCGCGCCTGTGGAGGAGCCGAGCGAGTAGAGGAAATCTCGCCTCAGCGCGCGCCCTTCAACGAGAGCACCGCGTTGCGCCGCGCTGTATCCGACCAGTATCAGCCAGCCACCGACAAGGACGTGGCCGAGCACAGCAGGCCAGGAGAGTGATAGGAGCAGGGTAATGCTCAAGTATGACGCTCCAACGACCGAGCAGAGGAAGGCCACCAAGAGTATCAAGAAACACCGCCGCAGGCTTGGGTCTGTACTGCCTCGCCAGCCAGCGTGCAGATTGATGATGCAGAGTACGGAGATCATGAGGACAAGGACTATGTGAGCGGAGTACAGGGGCCCGGGGATGACATAGGGGCGGTCGTAGCGGGGAGCCGCCAAGACGTCAGCGTAGAGCAGGTTGGTGAACAGCCCGACCACGGCCAGCGCGATGGCCAAAGCGTAGACGCAAGGGAGTATCCGGCGAGCCCAACTGATTCTGCCAGGGGGCAGCAACTCGACGCTCATGTGTAAGAAGAAGACGAAGCACGGGGGACCGACTAGGCGCGTCGTTCGGGCCCAAAAGACGGCTGAGCCCGTCAGCGACGAGTTGAGAAGCATGGTGGCGGCGAAGCAGTACCCTGCGATGCCCAACATGGCTGCTCCCGCCAACCTTGACGCGCGGTTGTCGGCCCCGTGGGTGAGGATGTAGAGGCCCAACCACAGCGACATAAGCGACTGAACAATCAGCGCCAGCGAGTGAGGGTTAACGCCTACGAGCGGCACAGCAGAAACCTCGCCCCCTTGCGGAGAACCCGGCTCAAGTATATCATGTGTACCTTGGGGCGGCAACCGGGGCAGGCACTCACTTGCTGCCTGCGCTGCACGTAGAACCCTGAAGGACTGCATCCTGAGCATTGCCAGCTGCTTGCGCAGAATCTCCGGATCGGTTCGGTCGCCGAGAGAGGCTGGACTGGGACGCCCCCCAGTTTCTCGAGTTCTACCGGTGTCACCGACGCGTCATCCCGAGGACGACCGCTCAATCCGGCTCGACACATCCAGAGGATAACTGTATGAAACAACGCCCATCAGCGCACACACAGTGGGTCATGGCCGAGGCCGTAAGAGATGCCTACGCCAGGGGCGAGGAGGACGAAGCGCTAGAGCCCCTGATCTTGTTCGGCCACGGCGGTCGACCCGTGGGCAGAATAGAGAACGGCGACTACGTCATCTTCTACGACATCCGTGGCGAACGGGAGATCGAGCTCACCCGCGCCTTCGTGGACCCGGACTTCGACGAGTTCCCCATCGACAAGACACTGAAGGCCCACTTCGCCACTATGATCCAGTACGACGAGGGCCTGGACGTCCAGGTCGCCTTCCCCCCCGTGAGGGAGATAGACCACACCCTCAGCCAGGTGATCAGCGAACACGGGTTGAAGCAAGCCAAGATCACCGAGTCGGAGAAGGCCATCCACCTCCAGTTCTTCCTCAACGGCAAGGTGGAAGAACCCTTCCCAGAAGAAGAGAGAATCATCGTGCCCTCACCCAAGGTGATGGACTACTCCCAGGTCCCCGAGATGAATGTGGCCGGGGCAGCCAAGGCGGTGATGGAGAAGATCGCCGACCCCACCTGCGATGTGATCATCGCCAACTTCGTCAACGTGGACGTGGTCGGTCACATCGAGAACGAAGCAGCCATCCAGAAAGCTGTCGAAGCGGTGGACTCACACATCGGCCAGGTGGTGGATGCCGCGCAGAAGGCCGGGATGACGGCCCTGGTCACCGCCGACCACGGAACGGTGGAAAGGTGGCTCTATCCCGATGGGGCCATCGACACCGGCCACACCGACAGCCCGGTTCCTTTCATTGTGGTCTCCTCAGAAAAGGTCTCACTGAGAGACGGCGGCGCCCTCACCGATGTCGCCCCCACGATCCTCCAACTCCTGGGCATACCCAAGCCAGAAGCCATGACCGGGAGCAGCCTCCTGGGAGACGCTGTGGGTGAAACCCCACACAAGAGGAGGGTTCTGCTGCTGATCGTCGATGGTTGGGGCTACAGAGAAGAGACCCACGGCAATCTCATCGCCCAAGCCGACACACCTGTGATGGACAGGTTGTCGACGGAGCACCCGTTCACCCCCCTCGAAGCCTCGGGCAGAGCGGTGGGTATGCCCGATGGCACCGTCGGCAACTCCGAGGCCGGACACCTGCACCTGGGAGCTGGACGAACCATCTACTCCGACAGGCTGCGGATCGATGAAGCTATCGCCGACGGCTCCTTCTACGAGAACGAGGCCTTCCTGTGGGCCATGAGAGGGGCCAAGCGGGCGGGCACGCGCCTGCACCTGCTGGGCATCGTTTCGTTCTACAGCTCCCACGGCTCCCTCGATCACCTCCTGGCCCTGCTGGACCTGGCCCGGAGAGAAGGTCTGACAGAGGTCCATCTACACGCCATGCTGGGTCGTAGGGGCGAACACCCTGAGAGCGGGGCCAGGTACATCGAGCAGGTGGAGAAGGCCACAGCCGACCTCGGTGTGGGTCGTCTTGTCTCGGTGATCGGCAGGTTCTGGTCTCTGGATAGAGAGGAGAACTGGGACCGCATCGAGAAGACCTATCGCTGGCTGGTGTACGGCGAGGGAAGACAGGTGAGAGGGGCTATATGAATCGACTGTTGCTCATCCGCCACGCGCTCAACGACTGGATGGGGAAACGGATTGCGGGCTGGACTCCAGGCATCTCGCTCAACGAGAAGGGCAGAGAGCAAGCTGCCCGGTTGGCCCAGTGGCTCGAACCGGTCCCCCTGGAGGCCGTCTACTCCAGTCCCCTGGAGCGCGCGGTAGAGACGGCCGAACCCATCGCCGACTCGCACCAACTGGAGCTGGCGATCAGGGAAGCTATCGGAGAGAGTCGCTATGGAGAGTTGGACGGCAAGCCCATAGAGGAGATCTTCAAGACTGATCTGTGGGAGAAGTGGCGTCTCCACCCCAGCCGGACCCGCTTCCCTGGCGCTGAGACGACGTACGAGGTGCAGGTACGCGTGGTCGAGCAACTCGAACAGATGCTGAAGGAGCATCCCGAGGGCAACATCGCCGTGGTCACTCACGCCGATCCCATACGCGTCGCCGTCGCCCACTACATCGGTTTGCCGCTGGACCTCGTGGGGCGCCTGTGGGTCTCCCCAGCCTCGGTGACCGTCCTCCGTTTCGACGAATGGGGGCCGAGACTGACCCGATTGAGTCACAGCGGCCCGCTCGATTTCCTGACCACGAATCAAGCTTCGAGCTAGACGTCTCAATCACTGTCGTGCAGATCGAGGCCGGTGAAGACCAGAGACGGCTCTCCGTCCCCTACGTCCCGCAGCAGAATCGTACTCACGCCCTGACCGAGAGATAGCAACGGGCCTTCGAATTCCTCCTCCGCGTGTACGGCGTATCGCCCCACCAGCTCTCCGTCGAGATACACCTCGAGAGGGCGCTCCTCATCTTCGCTCAGAGCAGTGAAACCGAGGCGCATGGTCGCAGGGGAAGGTGCCACGATCGAGCAGAGAGCCTCACGCCCGAGCTCTCGCGCCGGAGTGTCGTCCCGATGCTGGCGTACACCCCACCCTTGGCCCAGGATCAAGAACGGCTCGTCTCCATCCTCCCCGCCGACATCGTACACGATGATCCAACCATCCTCGTACGCGGGCTGTCTGTCACCAAGGATCTCCTCTGTCAGAGCGAAGACCGCCTCCCGCTCTCTGCCCGGTGGCAGCATGTACTGGTGGAGGATCACGTATCGGATGTTCAGATGCTCGAAGACCTCGCCTGACACGTGTCTGGGGTCCTGAGCAATGATATCCCGCTCCAGGAAACGAAAGTGCTGGAGAACCGGGACCCGCTCGACCAGCGACATGGACTCCGGACGGGTGACGTATCCAGTCACGATGGGCTTGTGGTGTACGGTCTGGTAGAGAAGGTGCGCCGGGCGGTCCCAGTTCATGGGCAGTTCGAGGATCGCGTATTCGGACTCGTCTGCCGCCAGACTCTGGTAGAAGGCCGGTACCTCCACCTCTGACAACGGATACGGTGCTGGCAGGAACTCGAAGCAGACCAGAACCGCCGCCGCCAGGGCCACGAGTCTCCCCTTCGTCGCAGGCAATCGTCTGATCGCACTCTGTATCCCCAGCGCCGCCAGGACAGAGAGGCACAGCATAATCATCACGTCGAATCTGCTCACCGAGCGAGCGATGCTGAGAACGGGAAACAGCCGATAGAGAAGCAGGTACGGGAGCGGCACAGGAAGCTGTCTGCCTGCCACGTGTAGATAGGGTCCCAGAGCCAGCAAGAAGAACACAGCCAGACCGGCTACCCATAGAGCCGCCTTCCTACGCTCCTTCCAGATGCCATAGGCGGACAGCGCCAGGGGGATGTAGCCGGCGAAGACCACTCTCTCGGAGATGCTGCTGGTGAAGGCCCGACTCAGGCCAGCAGCCGCCTCTCCCCAAACAGGATGGAACTCGTTCGGTGTGACGAAGGCCAACAGGTCGGCAGAGAGCCGCACCGTGGTCTCGAAGGGCGAGCTCAGATAGGAGGAATCCCTGGCCGCTTCCAGAACCATAGGCACCAGAAGCGGGGCAAGAAGCGCGCCGCTCGAGATCAGAATGAGGGCCGTCTTCGTGAGCAACGGTCCGGGCCGCCGCTGGTCCCACAGCCGGTAGGCAAGGTACACCACGGTGAACAAGAGCAGATAGAGAGCATAGTACCAGTCGCACAGCCCGGTGAGCACCAGGAACAGGACCGGCAACACCAGGTCCGAGCGCACACGCAAGCGCTCCGACGAGAGGGACCTCACGAGAGTCAAGACGTAGAACGGCAGCCATTCGAGGGAGAAAACCTGCATGTGGCCCAGGAGGTGCGCGAAGTGAAAGGGCGCAAAGGTGAACACAGCTCCAGCCAGGAAAGCTACGACGTGAGCACTTGCCTCCTGCCTCTCTCGTATCACGTGGAAGGCCAGCAGATATGCGCCGTAGCCTCCCACAACGAAGGAGAACAGCACTACGAAGTTGTAGGAGACGGTGATCCCGAAGGCCAGTTGTATAGGCAACGTCAAGAGGGCATTGAAGATGTTCAGGGTCTGGAACAGAAGGCTGTGGCCGGTCGGGTAGTACAGATAGGTGGTGAAATACGGGCTTTGATGAAGGTCCAGCAGTGCCGTCTTGACCCACCACAGATTCCAGTAGTTCTGCCAGCCATCGAACCCATCGCCCGGTATCGCAGACGCCAGGTGAAGGATCAGAGGGCAGGTCAAGACCAGGGTCAAGAGCAGGTAGCCGCCCAAGGCCAGAAGATGAGGTCGCGCTGACTTGAGAACGGAGTAGCCTCTTGACATCGATCTCCGCCCGAAGAGCGTCTGCTACGAGGGAGGGCCGCTCAGGCCAGGTATACCCTTCGTCCGGCCGCGATGAACGCAGCCATCAACGGCTCCAGGACCCTCTGCGCCCTGCCCACCACGTAGGCCGACAGCAGTCCCACCAGCGCACCACCCGCGATATCCAGGGGATAGTGTACACCGCAGAAGATCCGCGCGAACCCGAACACCGTTCCCAGGACGCCCATTACCACCCCCAACCGGCGGTTCCGGATCCAGCCCACTCCGGCGAAGGCGAACCCCACGGCGCCGGCATTGCTGGGGAATGAGGAATCTGAAGGCCGGTAGAAGAGCAGGTTGACTTCCTGCACGGAGAAGGGACGAGGCCTGAAGTAGATCAGGTTGCAGACCTTGACCAACACGTTGGCCAGGAGCACAGCGATGACCATAGAGACAACCGCTCGCTGGTTTCGCGCCCGCTCCTCGCGGGTCGCACCGGAGAACCAGAGCGCCGCCGCGAGCAGACACAGAGCTGTGGGCACCAGATAGTCGTTGACCAGTAGCCGCATCAGTCCATCCAGCAAAGGCGAGCGCGTCGCGAACCCGTTGACCAGTTCGAACAAAGCGGTATCCACAGCTACGAAGACCCCTCCAAATGTCTCAACAGCCAAGTCACCGTCAAGGAGACGACCCGCGGGTGCCGTACTAGCCCGGCCCGGCCCAGTCCTGGCATCCTCTTGAGTACTACCGACCGCGGGAAGTTGTTTGCAGACCACCCGGCAGAGAGCCTATCCTCTTCGCCATAGACGATGAGCAGGGGCCGGTCTCCGAGCTCTGCCAGGTACTTCGGCGCATCAAGCTGTGCCACCACCTTCCCTGAGCCATGACGGCGCCTCCAGCGTATGGCCTCCAGGTACGACATCTCCCTCAGGAGATCGAGACCGGGTTGGACAGCGGAGGGCGACAACAGCGGGGCGATCGCTACCACAGCCCTGACCTGGGGGTCAGAGGCCGCCGCTCTGATCGCCAGATCGCCGCCCAAACCTACGCCAAGAAGCCCAACTCTCTCCGCATCCGCCTCCTCGTTCCGCTCAAGGTAGGCCACAGCCTGCGGAATGGAAGCCATAACGTCGGGATACCGCCAGGTCTCAGCGGAGTCCATGTCCAGCACCAGAGCTGAGACCTTCTTCCGGCCAAGCCGCGCTGCCATGGAACCCAGCGACTCGACCTCACTTCCCGTATCCGGCACCAGGCAGACCGCAGGCCAGGGACTCCCCCCCGACGCCGGTAGATGGAGCGTGCCGTTCCACCACGTAGAGTGGACCTCCTCGCTCCGACCACTTGCACCCAAAGTGGCTTCTTCACGGGCCGGAGTCAACCTGCCCACCAGCGAGGATAGGAGCATACTGGTCGCCAGCGAAGCAAGGAGTGCACACGCGAGGAAGAATAGGAACTCGCTGCTGGCCGGGCCGGGACAGAAGATGTCCTCTGTCCTGGTCCCGAAGAACCAGACGCAGCCCAGCACCAGAAACGCCGACCCTGCCAGGTAGCCCCAGCGGCGGTTGGCGCCCCTGGGCATCCAGGAGAGCGCTCTCAGCCCCTGGCTGGCGGCCACGATCTGCCAGAAACCCAGCCCAACGCAGTAGGCAAAAGCGAAGAAGACGTAACCTATCGTGATCTGCTCAGGAAACTCCATCGTCCAGCGCTCTGAGCTCTGACGCCCGTCTCGCCCGAGGCGCTCCACTCTCGACGGGCGCCGCTGCCGAGTTCCACGCGCCGCAAGACTCGATGGTGGATGCCCCAGCCACTATCTGCTGCGGACGCCACGCGCCCTCCAGATCACGGCCCGCTCATTGATCTTGGACTCGATGCGGGCGGAGATCACCCACCCCTCTCGGAGGCCGTATTCCCGGTACGTCACCATCAGATACCGGCCGCCGGACATGCAGCGCACGGCCACCAGCGCGCCCTTGGTACCGCGCAGGACAAGGTCCGGGCCCTCGATGGTTCCCAGCACGTCGTCGCAGCAGGCGTTCGTGTATGACCACCTCTCCGCCAGCAAGCGTATCAAGACACCGTTGACCGACCTTGCCGTGTAGGAAAGCTCTCTCATCAGCACTCTGCCTTCAAGGGCTCTAGCGGCAATTATACGGCTTTCGACGACTCTGGCAACTCCGGCGGTTCTGGCACGTAGATGTTACCCTCTCGTCGGAACCTCGCGTAAGAGATCCCTTCCCTCGCTCGTTGCGCCGCGATCTCTTCCAGCGAAGCAAGGATCCACGCGCGGCTCGAAGCGTCCAGGAAGGTCCTCTCAGGCTTGATGCCCTCGTCCGCGAGCAGCCACTGTTTGTAGTTGGAGCAGTTGCCCGACTCATAGCCCACGAGACAACCTTCCACGCCACATACGGTCAGAGGCAGCCCGATGACCTGAACGGAGAAGGGGCAGAGACACATGAGGGTGGTCGGAAAGCGTCTGGTCTCCATGGTGGGTATCATCACGTCGCGAGCGATGTCCAGCGCCGAGGTCATCACGTGCATACACGCCCCAGCCCTGAGGGCCAAAGTCCCTATGATCCGAACGTCGCACTTCATACACGCAGGGTGAGCAGCCTGGCCTCCTCTGTCCAGGTCCAACCTATCCAGATAGACACAGTCGTGGTTGGGACGCCCCGCCGGACACTCCGGCGCCAGAGGCTTCTGGCAATAGCCGACGGCCACCAGAAGACTCCCTTTGGCTGCCATGAGGCGATATGCCAACTCCTCCTCCGGCCCGTCGAACAGGAGCCTCTTGCCGTACCCCTGGGATCCCCCTATCGGCAGCCTCCGGTACCTCAACAACCCTGCCAGGGTCCTCAAGGGATGGCGCAGGACGACACGCCGAAGAAACGTCGAGCCATAGCTCCTGACCAGGCTCCGCAGGCTGAACTCCCACAACTGTAGCCCAAGAAAGGAACGAGCATCGAGTCTGGCCAACACGTCGTACAACACCGTAGGCACCACTCGGGTCTTTGCTTCCCCTCCCTGTTGTCGCTCACTCCCAGCGATGGTATACTCGGCCCAAGCCTTTGACGGGGATTCGAGGCCGTGCGCAACCAACAGGAGACATACTACAACGCTCTGTGGTCCAGAAACAAGATCGTCGAGCCCACAGCGTGGGCACTCTGGGATACGATCCGCCAGTTTATGGTGGGCAAGACGCGCTTCCTGGAGATCGGCGCAGGCAACCGGCCTCGCCTGCACATCGCCGGCTCCTACTTCCTGGATCTGAGCCCAAGGGCCATGGAAGCCCTGAGTCGTAGAGAGGCGTTCTGCACCGCGGGCTCGGCTGAAGCCCTGCCTTTCCCCGACGAATGCTTCGACCTGATCTGCGCTTTCGAGATCGTGGAGCACGTGCCAGACGACAGAGCGGTTCTCCGAGAGATTGGACGTGTCCTCAGGCAAGGAGGGCCCTTCGTCTTCTCCGTACCTCTCCACATGGAGTACTGGACCAGGCACGACGAGCTCGCAGGGCACGTGCGCCGGTACGATCCCGCCGCGCTCGAGGCCCTACTCGCGCATCACGGTCTACCCATCGACCGGTATACCGTCACCTCCTCGCCGCGCAACACCTGGTACCGCAACGCCAGCGCCCTTCTCGCCAGCAGGTTCTGGGAGCCGCTCGTGGCTCTAGAGCAGGGAATAGCTCTGCCCATCTACTCCTGGCTCGATCGTCGCAGAGGGATCACGTGGGACGAGGGCGGCTTCGCACAACAGACGCAACGGGCCAACAACGTGATCATCGTTTGCCGGAAAGAGTAAGGCCCAACGGCCTAGCCTTCGCCCTCAGCTTCGGCCAGCGACTCCTCGAAGATGGTCATGGCCTCGTCCACGGTCTTCTCATCGATGGTCAGAGCAGGCATGAAGCGCACCGTGCTGGACCCGCAACCCAGCATCAGCAACCCCTTGGCGAAGGCCAAGTTGACCACCTTGTCCCGTAGCTGAGTGGCCGGCTCTTTCGTCTCACGATCCTTGACCAGTTCCACCCCGACCACCAGTCCCTTGCCTCGCACGTCGCCAATGGACGCGTGCCTGTTCGCGATGTCCCTGGCCGCGCTGAGCAACCGATCCCCCATTCTGCCGGCCCTCTCCAGCAAGCCCTCTTCCTCGATGACCTGTATGGTTGCTGTGGCAGCAGCACAAGACACAGGGTTGCCGCCGAAAGTGGTCCCATGGGCCCCGAGCGGCCAGTCCATGAGGTCCCTTCTGGCCACCATCGCCCCCAGGGGCATGCCAGACGCTATCCCTTTGGCGATGAGTGTGATGTCGGGGACCACTCCCCAGTGCTCGATGGAGAACCACTTTCCCGTGCGGCCCATGCCCATCTGTATCTCATCGGCCACGAAGAGAATGCCCCATCGGTCCGCCAGCTCCTTGAGGCGGCGGTGGTATTCTGGCGGCGGGACGACGTACCCTCCCTCTCCCTGGATAGGCTCCACGAAGATGGCGCCCACCTCGTCGCCCGGCACGAGTTGTTTGAAGAGGGTTTTCTCTATGTAGTCCACACAGTGCAGGTCACACGACGGGTATTCCAGGTTGTAGGCACAACGATAGCAGTAGCCATACGGAATGTGCGTCACCCCCGGAACCAAGGGCGCAAAGCCCCTTTGCTGCACCACCTTGCTCGCTGTCAGCGAGAGCGCACCCATAGTGCGACCGTGAAACGCCCCCAGGAACGCCACGACTCGGGGACGCCCCGTGTGGTACCGGACCAACTTCAAAGCCGCTTCGACCGTCTCCGCACCCGAGTTGGTAAAGAAGATCTGCTTCGGCTCGTCGCCTGGGACCAGCGAATTGAGTTTCTCGGCAAGCTCTATCTGCACAGCGTAGTAGAAGTCCGTCCCGGCCATGTGGATGAACTTGGCCGCCTGGTCCTGGATGGCCTGCACGACTCTCGGATGGGCGTGTCCGGTAGCCGTGACCGCGATCCCGGCGTTGAAGTCCACGTACCGGTTTCCGTCCACGTCCCAGACCAGGGACCCCTCTCCTCTAGCCATCACAAACGGGTACCCCCGCGTATACGACGGCGACACCGCCTCCTTGTCCCGGGCAATGTAGTTCCGAGCCTTGGGGCCCGGGACATCTCCGGTTAGCTCAACCAGACTGTGATCGCTCACTCTTCATTCCTCTCCTTGATGTTTGGGCACGCTGTGCTCATCCTCCACCAACCATAGGTACCAGTTTCACCCTATCGCCAGGATCCAACCGATCGGCCTTGGATCTCTGACGCCCATTGACCATCACTATGGCCACCAGATCCGGGTTGAGGCCCAGTTTCCGGATCACCTCCATCACGGTCTCGCCGGGCTGGACCGCCAGCGAGACGTGCGCAGGGCCATACTTCCTGAGCAGGCCAACGAGGGTCAACTCTACCTCGTTCTTCACCTTCACCCAGCGTCACTCCTCGGCCGGTCAGGTCTTCACGAACTCCAGGCCTAGCTGGTCTAGCTTCTCCCTCGTCGGAAGGCCGTCGGTGGTCCAACCGCGCTGCTCGTAGTACATGTCCAACAGCTTCTCAACATTCTCCCTGGACACCAGCGTGCCCTCGGAGGGACCAGTCGGCGTCGGGTCGCTGTACCAGCGGGGCGGCGGATAGTCCCACTCGCGGCCAAAACCATCGATCTCCCGCGCCCAGAACGCCCTGGTCAGGTTCCACACCCTCTCCGCGACGTGCGTCAGGTCCTCCCACGACCTGTCGATTCCCGTGATCGCCTTCATGGCCGGGACGTAGAGGTCCAGAGGCATCCCCAGCTCCACCCACTGCAAACGGCAAGCGCCCAGACAGTCGATCAGGGGACGGATGTGCTGCAACTCGATGACCTTGGCCGCCTTGTCCTCCGTGACCGCCTCGCGTCCCACCTCGATGTCGTAGGTGATGGCCCAGGCGCGGTTGTGATGGGCGCCAACGTCGGCCGTCATGTAGGCAAGCATCATCGCAGGAGCGTTCCGTGACTCGTAGCCACTGATCTCCAGACCCTTGATTTGCATCGCGTAGTGGCTGGACCCGCCGCCAAAGACCTGGGCGGAGTGTCGCGCACCTTCAGCCAGCGTGTCCCCGATCCCCTCGCGCCTGGCGATCTTCTGAATGAGTTCGAACACCGCCTCAGAGTCACCGAAACTCAACTCCAAGCCCCCGGTGTCCCTGCCGCTGATCACGCCTCTCTCGAAGCATTCCGTGGCAAAGGCGATGACGTTGCCTGTGGAGATAGTGTCGATGCCAAGCTCGTCGCACAGATAGTTGGCATAGGCCACGTCCTCGATGTCCGAGACCCCCACGTCTGTTCCTAAGAAGGCCGCCGTCTCGTACTCAGGTCCCTCGACGCGAACGTCCCACTTCTTGGTATATGAGTACTTCCCGCAGGCACAAGGACAACCGAAGCAGGCCTTATCCGTGATGACGATCTTGTCCCTCATGTACTCGCCCGTCATCTTGTCCATGTCCTCGAAATGGCCTGTCTGGAAGTTGCGCGTGGGGAAGGAACCCCACTCGTTGGACGGGACGTTGACCCCCGCAGTTCCCAGCCTGACCCACACGTCCCAGGCATCGCTGTCCTTGCAGAAGTCATACATCTCCCGGCCCACACGCCGAAACTCGTTGACGTCGGCAACGGGGATGCCCTTCGTGCCCCGTACTGCGATGGCCTTGAGTCTCTTGGAGCCCATGACAGTCCCTACGCCTGCGCGCCCGGCTTGTCGCCCGAAATCGTGGCAGATGCACCCGAACTTGACCAGGTTCTCTCCACCAGGACCGATGAGGGCGATCTGGAACTCCTCGCCAAGGTCCTCCTTGAGCATCGTCTCCGCGGTGATGGCACCCTGGCCCCAGTAGGCCTTCGCATCCCGTAGCTCGACGGTATCGTCTTCGATGAAGAGGTACACGGGCTCGGGCGACACACCTTCCACGATGATCAGATCGTAGCCAGCGTACTTTATCTCGGCGCTGAACATGCCGCCCACGCTGCTGTCGGCGTATCCACCGGTGGCCGGCGACTTGGCGGCGAACGTGGTCTTGCCAGCCCCAGGGATCAGGAGGCCCGACAATGGCCCGGCAGCCGCCACCAGCTTGTTCGCCTTCCCCAGAGGGTCAGCTCCCGTCTCCAGTTCAGAGTATAGAACCTTGGCGGCGAAGCCTCGCCCTCCGAGGTAATCCCGCGCCAGGTCCGGGTCGAGCTCCGTCCTGTTGATCGTCCCTCGAGTCAGCTCCACCCTCAGTACCTGTCCGCCGTATCCGTTCAACATGTCTCGCCCTCCTTGGGACCACTGTCAGGGCCGCACCCAGAAGACACAGTTCTGCCTCTCAAAGCTCTCGCGGTCTGGAGACCAGTCCTCTCAGACCACGCTGCATCAACCGTATCCACGACGCCTGCGCGCCACTAACCCTACGTGCTATTCGATAGACAAGACTCCATACGCACAGAAGTGGACACACTCGCCGCACAGATTACACTCGAACGGAGCTTCCTCGTCGGGGTGGGTGAACACCACGTTCTCAGGGCAAACCTCGACGCACTCCAGGCAACCAGTACAGTCCTCACGCTGGATGTAGTAGGCGCCTTTCTCGTTCTGGAGTATGCACTCCACTGGACAGACCTCCGCACACTCGCCGCATTGCGTGCAGGTCCGCACCTCGAACACTCCTGGATCGGGAAACTGGGGATCGATGGCTAGACATGACTTCTTGGGGTTGTTCTCACCGAAGTGCTGGAGAGAACACGCTAGCTGGCACAATCTGCACCCTGTGCACTTCGTACTATCAGCCCTCAGGAACATCGCCACCTCCTTCGGTCAAGCCCGTCGTGCCCGCACTCGGAGCCTGAACAATACTCAAGCGCCCAGCGATTGTCAAGGCTGTCGCCAGAAAGGTGTGGAATAATGGCAGCGCATTCGCCGCTGGACCGGCCCTTCGATACGTCCTTCGGCACGCTGCTCCGCAGCTACTCAGGACTACTCAGGGTGCGGCCAGCGGAGAAACCAGTGGAAGCCGGCTAGCGGGCATATCCTGTGCCTCCTTTTTCCACACTCTATCCCCAGAAGGACACGGAATCGCCCTGGCTGCGGCGACACTCGTGCGTGGTAGGAACCACCGTCTCAACGCCATCTGTCCGCACTCCGCCCGAGTTCTTTGCTGGCCCCTGGGGGCAATGGTATAATCGGCGGGATGATCGCCAGCTCTGGAATGGTCGTGTAGCAGGGATCCATGGATAAGATCGGATACTTCTGTTCCTACGTCCCGAAAGAGATCATCCATGCCTTCGGGAAGACTCCGGTTCGTGTGTTGCCCACGGCTGCCAAGGCCTCGGAGGCCGAAGCCTTCCTCCCACGCAACTTCTGCTCCCTGGTCAAGGTTACCCTCGCCAGCTTCTTGGACAGCTCCTCCGATCTGGAGGCGGTGATCCACGCCGACTCGTGCGACGCCCTCCGACGTCTGAACGATGTCTGGAGCGCGTACGTGCACGTGAAGGTGCTGCACCTGCTGGACCTGCCCAGGCAGAACACGACCGCGAGTTGCGAGTACTACCATCGTGCGTTGAGGAAGCTGGCTGGGGCGATGGAGAAGCGGTACGATCTGGAGCTCACCGCGGAAAGGTTGGCGAGATCGGTCCAGTGCTACAACGAGCAGCGAGGCCTGGTGGCCGAGCTGGACAGACGCTGGAGCGAGGGTGAGGTCTCTTCAGCGGTCTACTATGACTTGCGACGGGCCTCGGTCACAGACGATCCCTCCACTGTCAACGCCCGCCTCCAGGAAACGCTGGAGAGCTTGTCCGCCGGTTCAGCCGCTCGAGGCGACGGAGTCCGGGTCTTGCTCGTGGGCAGCCTGCTAACGAATGGCGAACTGGTCGAGGCCATCGAGAGATACGGCGCTCGCGTCGTCGCCGAGGACAGTTGCCTGATGACGAGAGAACAAACCGCAGAGATCCCGCTCTCTGGCAGTGTCGACGACATGCTGAGAGACCTGGCCACGGCTTACCTCAACAAGCCGCCATGCCCACGGATGCGCGATCTGCCCAGACGCATGGAGTATCTGCTGGATTCTCTGTCTCGCCGCGAAGTGGACGGCGTGGTGGCCTCTCTCTACAAGTTCTGCGACCTCTTCATGTCAGAGTATCCGGTCCTTCGAAAGACCTTTCAGGAGGCGGGCGTGCCGATCCTCCTCCTCGAAGACGAGGGCGAAGCCGTTCTCAGCGGCCAGCACCGCACGCGGCTGGAAGCGTTCCTGGAGGTGCTGCAATGAGTCAAGCGCCAGGCGGACGAACAGGAACACAGGAGAGAAGACTCACTGCAGCGATCCTGAAGCGAGTCCTCCGCTCTCCCTTGGGCCTCAACCTGTTGAAGGGGTACTGGGGCTTCAACTCTCTGAAGCCGCACATCAGGATCGGTGGCGGTTTCGCTCTCGATCTGGCCCAGCGCACTTACATCAACCTCTCGGCGCCCGTAGTGTGGTTCAACGCTCTCTTCCCGCCTGAGTTGGTGTGGGCTCTGGGTGTGATCCCCTTCTATCCCGAGATCGTCTCCAGTATGGCGGCCAACGTGGGCCTGGGTCCGTCCAGCCTGGCCCAGGCTAGCGATGCCCACTACCCCATCGACATCTGCACCTTCCACCGTAACGCCGCTGGCCTGGAGTTGCAGGACCTCTTCCCTGAAGGTGATGCCTACGTCGCTACGTCCAACGTTTGCGACATCGCAGCGCAGATGCTGGCTAGCTTCGCCTACCAGAACGGCAAGGAGTTCCTCCTCGTCGACGTCCCCCCCAGCTACGACGAGGACAGCATTGACTACGTGGAAGCGCAACTACGCGATGTGGTCGACCGCCTCGGCGCTGCCACCGGACTGCCCTACGACGAGGAGCGACTCAGAGAGACGATACGTCTCTCCAATGCCGCGCGGGAGTATTACCAGGAGGTGAGACGTCTGAGACGCTCCCAGCCCGCACCCCTGCGCGGCTCATCCCAGCTCAACCAGTTGGGGCT
>CAYSSR010000013.1:0-39447 GCA_964433755.1 uncultured Anaerolineales bacterium | reverse complement strand
GGTTGTTGACAGTGCCTCAGTCACCGTGGTGGTCATTCAGCCCAGTCCCTCGCCTGGCGACACGCAGGGGCCCAGCATCGCGGAAATCAGCGAATCATCAGATCCTATCGCCTGGCCAGACGCCGGCTGCAGCCCGTATTACTTCCCCAACCAGGTAACGATCGGCGCTCATGTCACGGATCAGACCGGCGTAGCGGCAGTCAAGCTCACCTATCGTGTCGTGCGAGGCACGATGACTGGATCTTGGCAAGCCCTGGCGATGACTGGTCAGGGGGGCAACTACTCAGCTACGGTGGGGCCATCACAGCTCAGTCTCAGCATGTCCCAGCCGGCAGGGGCAGAGCAGAACGGCCAGTTGCAGTACTACATCCAGGCTTATGATGATCTGGGGTACAAGTCGGAGAGCGGCACGGGCACCGTGACGATAACCTACTGCTACATTGTACGATGAGCGGGCGTGATGCTGGTCGCAGCGCCGGAGCTTATGGCTCTGGGACTCCAACACAGCGCTGATTGTGCAACCGTGCATCGGCCCCGGTTGAGGTCGCTACTCGAGGGAGGATGAAAGGAGAGATCGGATGGGCGGGAGAACGATAACCATCGTAGTCGTAGTGCTCGTCGTTCTGTGCTGCATCGTGGCGGCGCTGGGCGCCCTGGCCTACTACTACTTCGTGGTGCCCACCGCGGAGGCAGTGATCGAGCCCACAGTCTTGATCGACAGCCCCAACTACGGCGACGAGGTTGTGATCGGCACGGCGGTGCAGATCTTCGCTACGGGAAGGGATCCCGGCAAGATCGCCCGCATGGAGCTGTGGGTGGATGGGCAACTCGAGCAGTCCCAAGCCAGCGCCCTTCCCGATGGCACATCTCCGTTCCCCATCATCGGGCTGTGGGTGCCTGAAACCCCGGGCAACCATACCATCGTGGTCAGGGCCTACAACATGCAAGACGCCTCTGGCCAGGCCTCCGTCAGCGTGAATGCGGTGGAGGGTGCAGCGGTGCCCGAGGGCTGCCCGGGGGTGGCCGTGTTCGAGCACCAGGTTCAATCGGGCGAGACCCTGGAGGGCATCGCGGCGGGATACGAGGTGACGGTGGATGAGATCCTGGCCTGCAACCCGGGAGTCGACCCTACGGCCATGCCGGAGGCGGGTTCGACGCTGCTCATCCCTGGTAACTACGATCCCGAAGAGGAAGGCCCGCCGGCCGACTGGCCGCCGCCGGAGGATGCTGAAGAGGTGCCGGACGTACCCGAGGACGTTGAGGAGCTGCCGGGCGAGGAGGTGCCACCCGCGGAGGAGGAGCCGCCGCCCGGGGAGGAACCCCCTCCCGAGGCGGAGGAGCCGCCCGAGGGACCTGAGATCACTGAGGAAGAAGAGCCAGAGTTGCCCACGGTGACCCTGGGGTTCGAAGCGCTGGAGTTCGAGGTCGACCAGCCGTACGACGAGATCTACTGCATGGTGCAGGTGGCTGACTACCCGATGGAGCGCATCCCGGAGATGGATTCCTTCACTCCTCTGGGGAGCAACTACTGGGATATCCAGGCCGAGTTGGCAGGGTCGAACAGCAAACAGGTCACCGTACAGGGAGACACCGTTCGAGTGGAGGCGGAGTGTTTTGGCTGGGTGGGCATCGATGGGTGGTCGCTGGGCCACTTCGTGAGGGAGCATGGTGAAGCGGAGTGGACGGGCGAGGACATCGAGGTCACGGCCATCGCCGACGACGGTCGGTGGTTCCGTGTGGTGTACCGCATCTGCCCCACCTTCCCCTGCGAGCCGAGAGACGTGCCGGAGGCGCCCGAGAATCTGGCCTACTACGAGGGATGCCCCTGTCCGTCGTGGATTGGCTGCCCGCCTTGCTCCCCCTACTACGCCATGGCCTGGGATTGGCTGGGTGACGAGGCGGAGATAGATGGGTTCAGGCTGTACCGAAACGGGGCCATCCTCTATGAGCGAGATCCCATGTACCACTGGACGTTGATCGCGGAGGAGGATGCATACCCACCATGCGGGGAGACGTACGATTACGAGGTGACCGCCTACGAGGGTTTCCCCGGCGTGGGGCCGGAGTCTGATCCCAGCAACACTGTATCCAGGACGGGGCCGGTCTGTACGACCACGGTTGCGGTGACCTTCGAGACGCTGCATACGGGGTGCATCAAGCCGGACCCGTGCTTCGATCCCACGTGCGCCTCCTGCATGCTGCCAAGCTGGATCGGCGTCGTGGCCGCGAATGAACAGTACTACAACCGGCTGGTTCCTGTGAGTGCACCGGACATCTTCAGCTACATGGTGCATCCTGTGAGCGACCTTTTCTACGGGAACGATACGCTGACCGTGGAGCTGGATCCTGGCGAGGATTTGACCATCGGGATGCTGATCATGGATTGGGACCCGCCATGGCCGGGAGGGACCTATCATCCCACGCTCTTCGGGATGCGGACCATCGACTCCGCAGACGTGGCCACGGGAGATTACTGGATGGTTGTGCACAGTTATCCCTCGGGGACGGGCTTTGGGGTTGTGGTGGTTCATCTGGAGGTCCTGCCCTAGACGCGCGGGGTTGAACAGAAGCTGAGCTGTAATGCGGGGTGCCGTCAGAAGGGCGGCGCCCCGCTTCTCGTTCAGAACTCGGAGGTCTCGCAGACCTCCGAGTTCTTTGAAATGTCAGTGGGAGGGCAGGAGATCGCAGTAGTAGAAACGATCGTCCCTCAAGACCGTCACCCCTCTCGTGTATCCCACCGCGTGGCTGAGGATCGGCCCATCGTAGACGAAGGAGTGGAACTCGCCACGATCCGGGTGAGCCTGGTCTACGGCAGAGACGTGCATCCGTAGGTGTGTGAGGCCAAGGATCGAGGCAGTGAAGGTCAGAACTCGGAGGTCTCCCAGACCTCCGAGTTCTCTGAGACTCAGTGGGAGGGCAAGAGATCGCAGCAGTAGAAGCGGTCGTCCCTCAGCACTATCGCCCCCCTCGTGTATCCCACCGCGTGGCTGAAGATCGACCCATCGTAGACGAAGGAGTGGAACTCGCCACGATCCGGGTGAGCCTGGTCTACGGCAGAGACGTGCATCCGTAGGTGTGTGAGGCCAAGGATCGAGACAGTGAAGGTCAGAACTCGGAGTCTCCCAGACCTCCGAGTTCTTTGAGACTCAGTCGGCGGGCAGAAGATCGCAGTAGTAGAAACGATCGTCCCTCAAGACCGTCACCCCTCTCGTGTATCCCACCGCGTGGCTGAAGATCGGCCCATCGTAGACGAAGGAGTGGAACTCGCCGTTCTCGCCGCAGGGGTCCACAGACGGCGGCAGGTCGGCGAGGAGTTGCTCGTCGATGCGCCTGCCCACGAAGGAGCCGTCGAGGTGCTGCCCATCCACACAGGCGATGATAGCCTTGAAGCCTGCGTTCACGAACGAGTGAGCCAGTTCGCTGGTGTCCCTCATCCACAGGGGAAACACCGCTCGGAGGTCGATCTGCGCCAGGTTCTCCTCTCTGTAGCGTTTCAAGTCCTCCAGGAACAGGTCTCCGAAGGCGACGCAGGAAACGCCAGCGTCTACTTGCTCTTGAAGCGCTGCCCTCATCTTTGACCTGTACTCGGCGTCGGTGTTTGAGGCTGAGATGAGGACTGTGTGGAGGGGCAGGCCCACCGCCTTCGCCTGTTGCTCCAGAAGGACCCGCCGCACGCCGTGCATCGTGATACGATCGTACTCCTGGGTGACCGTGGTCATGAGAGCGGACACCTGGTAGTCGTTCGAAGCTTCTAGCTCGTACAGGGTGAGCGCGGCGTCTTTTCCTCCGCTCCAGGAGAGCAGTACCTTCTCCGTCATGATGGGACCTGTCCTTTCCACCGCCGGGGGTGAGAGTTCACGAGAAGAGGGGCAACTGGGTGTCGGGCCTCTCGATGGCGGGGTGCAGGCCCACGATGTCTGCCAGGTCCCCCCGCTTGATCGACTTTCTGGCAGCCAGTTGTCTCAGGTGACCCAGTTTGATGAATCTCCACTTCCCCGCCGCCAGGGCTCTGCGGAGCAGCAACTCCGTCTCCATTCTGAAGCGCAAAAGGTCCAGGCGGCGTTCCGCGATCACAATGTACCATTCGCTTTCGTTGCCTCCGACTGTGCGTGCGCCCAGGACATCGCCGAACTCGGTCGTGTGCTTGACGGCAAAGAGGCAGAGAGGTGTCCCTTCATCCTCCTCCCAGACCACGTCAATGCCCCTGGGCAGGTGGCGCCGCTGGCCGGGCGAGCCAGGATGGGTTGCTGCGGGGTGGGGCGCAACGGCTGTCACCTCGTAGCTGAGATCGTGTCCCACTGTGGCCAGGAGAGTCTGGGCATCGCTCATTTCGCGTTCGAGCCTGTCGGGGTCATCTTCGGGCCTGAGACGCCATGGGCCAGAGTCTTCGTCGCGGAACCCGTAGGACTGGAGACAGTTCTCCAGCAGCCCGGGGCCGGGCGTGAACAGACCAGGGAAGCGCGAGTAGATGTGGTCTTCGAACAGATCCGGAGGCAGGTCCGGGGCTTCTCTGAGGGCCTCACGAACCTCGTGCTCGACACGCTCGGCGAGGGGACGGGAAGGATAGCCCTTGCCTGCCAGCCACCAGAGTTGGGCGCCTTCAGGATCACCTGGGACGACGGGCAGGAGTTCCAGGGACTGGGTCTGGAGGGCCTCTTCCAGGGCTGCTTCCAGTTGCTGGGTCAGGAAATCGGCAACGGACAACTCCTTGTCCAGGGTGACGGCCTGCCTGAGGAGGCCGTCGCGAGCCCACCGGGTGTAGACGGCGCTGTGAAGCCAACTCAGGTGGAGGGCCTCGCCTCGCTCTCTCAGCACTTCTCTGATGGCTCTCAGCGCTGCCCGCTGAAGCACGGGAGCGAGTTCGTCGGGGGATGCCCCTTGCGGTTCGGGCGGGGAGGCATCGTCTCTGGCGAAAGTGAGTCGATACTCTCCGGCTACGCCCTGCATGGGCTGGCGTGGAGCCTGGGCATCTCGGGGCTGGTACAGGACCCGCTCCAGTTTGAACTGGCCAGCGACGCTAGCCAGGATGAGGTTGGTCACGTAGGTCAGATCGGCGTCCTTGAGTAGGAAGACCATCCGGCCTTGCGGGCGCAGCGGACGGTGGAGGCTCTTGAGTGCAGCGGCCAGCGTGCGCCGATACCACGACCAGCCCATGACCCTTCTTCGCAAGAGGGGCGTCAAGGTCGCCGCCCTCTGCTTCCCCCAGAGCCAGCCGCTCCACAGATACGAGAGGGCCCAGAAAGGCCGGTAGTATGCGCGAGGGGCAGAGACGACCAGACTCACAGTGGCCGGGGGCAGCACCGCGCTGAGTCCCCGAAGTGGCTCGGTGAGAACGAGCGCTGGGTTTCCTCCCCCTGCCACGAGGTCTTGGAGGTCAGACGTGAGCTTGACACCAGTGGCCGGTGCCAGCCGCCTCACGAGACGATAGGCCTCCTCGAAGGCGACCCATACGTTGCTCTCGACGAACGGGCTGGGCGGGCGAAGTCTGAGCGCTGTGGGTCGCGGGGCCGGACCTGAGGCGAGCTTGCAGCACGTGTCGAGGCAGTGAAGCAGGATGAGCTGTAGTGCGAGCCTGAGAGGAGGGTCCGTAAAGAGCGACTCCATCTTCATGGAGATGTCGGCCAGCGCGTATAGGCTGCGCGGCGTGTACAGCTCCAGCAGCTCCTGTGCCAGTCGCCGCTCTGGGTCGTGGGGTTGGGCGAGCCTCTCCAGCAGATACCAGTAGTGCACCCCCTGGCTCTCGACCCCTCGTGAGAGAGTGAGATCGGAGTCATCGGCGGGGAAGAGGCCCTCGGCTTCACATCGGGGGCAGCGATAGTACTTCTCCACCGGCCGGTCCTTTTCACCATCCCACACGAAGCGTTCGACGAACACCGGGTTGGAGCAGCGCAGGCAAGAACTCTCGTACAGTTGATTGATGTGATCGCGGAGGGGTACGCCTCTCTTGGGGCTGTCGCCCAGTTGCATCGTGGCCGCGTCAATCTCCTCCGGGCTGGGGAGGGTGAGCATGGCCTCTACTAGCAGGCTAACGATGGGGTTGAAGTTGGCAGCGATGGCCTTTCTGGCCTGGCGTGCGGCTATCTCCGGGAGGGTAGTCGTCTGAGCCATGGGGTCGAGGATCAGCTCACCGGGAGTCGTATAGGCGGCGATGTATCGGCCGAGGACGTCAGCGGGCAGGGGTTGCAGGAACCGTTGCAGTGGTACTTCTCGCGCCGGTTGTCTGGCAGGTATGAAGTGGTCTATCTGCAGCATCATGGGCGGTCCCTGGGACAGAGTATACCATACTTTGCATTCAGCGGCTTTCTGTGATATGATAGAACATAGGTTCTAATCACTTGCTTTCTGTCAGGTTTTGCAGTAAACTCACAAAATGGGGGAAACCCGGAAGGAGCATTCATGGAGGGGAAGGACGGTCGAGAGAAGGCCCTGGAGGTGACCCTCTCGCAGATTACAAAAAGGTATGGTGACGGGGCTGTCATGAGGCTAGGATCAGCCCCTGGCATGGATGTGGAGGTCATACCGACGGGCTCCATCGGGCTGGACCTGGCCCTGGGGGTTGGTGGAATACCCAGGGGACGAGTGGCGGAGATCTTCGGTCCCGAGGGGTCTGGGAAGACCACGTTGTGCCAGCACATCATCGCGGAGGCGCAGCGTGACGGGGGCATCGCGGCCTTCATCGACGTAGAGCATGTCCTCGATCCCACGTACGCCGCCAAGTGCGGGGTGGACGTCGAAGAACTTCTCATCTCCCAACCTGACACCGCCGAGCAGGCACTGGAGATCACCGAGGCTCTCGTGAGGAGCGGTGCCGTGGACGTGGTGGTCGTGGACTCCGTGGCGGCCCTCGTGCCCAGAGCTGAGATCGAAGGGGAGATGGGAGATCAGCACGTAGCGCTACAAGCACGACTGATGTCCCAGGCGCTGAGGAAGCTGACGGGCGCCATCAAGAGGTCGAAGACCGCCGTGATCTTCACCAATCAGTTGCGGATGAAAGTGGGGGTCCTCTTCGGCAACCCGGAGACCACGCCAGGTGGGCGGGCCCTGAAGTTCTACTCGTCGGTGCGGCTGGACATTCGGCGCGTGCAGTCGATCAAGGCTGGGACCGAGGTCATTGGCAACCGCACGAAGGTCTGGGTGAAGAAGAACAAGGTGGCGCCGCCTTTCAGGAAGGCGGAGTTCGACATCATGTACGACGAGGGCATTTCCCGAGAGGGCGACCTGATCGACGTGGCCGTGGAGATGGGGCTGCTGGACAAGAAGGGAGCCTACTTCTCGTACGGTGAGACCAGGTTGGCGCAGGGCCGGGAGAATGCCAAGGCTTTCTTGCGGGAGAATCCCCAATTGGCGCAGGAGATAAGCGACAAGGTGCGCAGTGCGGCCGGCTTGGCGCCGGCGCCCTGGCCGGTCAGGAAACCTCCTGAAAGGAGCGGTAACGGAGAGGCTCGGTCGGCGGAGATTGAGGAACCGTCGGGGGAGCCTGTAGAACAGTAAGCTTTTTATACTTGGCTCAGAGCCACGGGTGTGGATTCACCAACTGTCGTGATAGAGGGAGGAAAGCTCCTTTCCCTCGGCGATTAATCTTGATAGAGGAAAAAGAGCAGTGGGCGGCGAGGTTCTTGCCCCTGGGACTTGGACGGCAACAGAATCAAAGGTTCTCAACGGGCCTCCACGCAGGTGGGCGCCCGAGGACTCGCCGCACGAGATAGCGTTTCTCAAGCGGGGCATTGAGGGATAGGTCGTCGGAACGAGCGACGGCCATTGCGAACGTCCTCCCTTGATTTCTCGGTAGGCACGTTGGATCATCCTACCGCAGCCGTGGCTGTGCGCCACGGCTGTTCTTGTATCGGCGGGCAGCACATGGGAGGGCGAGTCACCGACATCAAGACGCAGGCCAGAAACAGCAGGCGCGTCAACGTCTATCTCGACGGACAGTACGGCTTCAGCCTGGGACTGGGCGTCGCAGCTTCAGTGGGCCGGGGGGACAACCTGTCGGACGAGGAGGTCGAGAGGCTGCAAGCGCGAGACGCTGAGGAGACGGCCTACGACAAGTGCCTGAACTACCTGGCCTATCGCCCGCGTAGCATCAGCGAGGTGAGACACTACCTGCGTGAGAAACGGGTAGCTGCGGAGGTCTGTGATTCGGTGACGGACCGTTTGGAGCGAGTGGGATTGCTGGACGACCGGGCATTCGCTCGGTACTGGGTCGAGAACCGAGAGACATTCAGGCCTCGGGGTCGGCGTCTGCTGCGGCAGGAACTCCGCGGAAAAGGCATCGACGAGGAACTCGTGGTCGAGGTCTTGTCCGACGTGGATGAAGAGAGTAGCGCCTTCCGAGCGGCATGGAGCAAGGCCCCGAGGTATGCTGGGCTGGACGATGAGGGCTTCAGCGCGAAGATGAGCAGCTTCCTGAGGCGGCGTGGTTTTGACTATGAGGTCGTGAGAGAAACAGTGTCGCGTGTCCTTCTCCAGAGAGGCGATGAGGGCACGGCGGACGGGTAGTCGCGTTCTGAGGGCGGCGCTGGAAAGGAGTAGAGTGGGAAATGGAGCCTATTACGATAGGATTGGGACTACTGGCGTGCCTGCTGGCCGGCTTCGCGGTCGGCTACGTGCTCAGGCAGTACCTGGGCACGTCCAAGGTAAAGGCGGCACAGGCGGAGGCGGACCGTATCGTCGCTGAGGCCATGTCCAAGCAGAAGGAGGTCCTCCTGGAGGCGAAAGAGGAGAGCTTGAACATCATGCGCGAGGTCGAGGGGGAGCTCAAGGACAGGCGCAGGCGGGCCCGAGATCAGGAGGAGCGGTTACAGAAGCGGCAGGAGGCACTGGAGCGCCGCGTTGAGCCTCTGGAGGCAAGGGAGAGAAACCTGGCCTCGCAAGAGGGGAACCTGAAGCGCAAAGAGGCTGAGCTGGATGATTTGCAGCGCCGGCGCACGGAGGAGTTGGAGGCTATATCCTCGCTGACACGGGATGAGGCCAAGGAACTGCTGCTTAAGGCGGTGGAGTCAGAGAGCCGCCAGGACATGGCTCGCGTGATCAGGGAGGTGGAGCAGGAGGCCAAGGAGACTGCGGATCGCCAGGCGCGGAAGATTATCAGCGAGGCGATTCAGCGCTATGCTTCGGATGAGGTGGCTGAGGGCACCGTCTCCAGTGTCGATCTGCCCAGCGACGAGTTGAAGGGGCGGATCATCGGGCGCGGCGGGCGCAACATCAGAGCTCTGGAGAACGCCGCTGGAGTGGATCTGATCGTCGACGATACACCCGAGGCGGTGACCATCTCCAGCTTCGACCCGGTCAGGCGCGAGATAGCGCGGCTGGCGTTGACGAAGCTGATCATGGACGGGCGTATCCACCCGGGTCGTATTGAACAGGTGGTGGCCAAGTCGAGACGGGAGGTGGAGGCGGTCATCCAGGAGGAGGGCGAGAGAGCGGTCTTCGACGTGGGCGTCACAGGGGTACACCCCGAATTGGTGAAACTCCTGGGCAGGCTGAAGTACAGAACCAGCTACGGGCAGAACCAACTCGAGCACGCCATTCAGACCGCACACCTGGCAGGGATGATGGCAGCAGAGCTCGGGGCCGACGTGGAGCTAGCCAAGGAAGCGGGCTTGCTGCACGACATCGGCAAGGCTGTGGACCACGAGGTCGAGGGGCCCCATGCGCTGATTGGCGGCGACCTGGTGAGGAGATACGGTAAGGTACCTGCCCTGATCAATGCCGTCGCCGCGCATCACGGCGAGGAGGAGGCCCAGAGTGTAGAGGCCGTGCTGGTGGCCGCTGCGGACGCCATATCAGGAGCGCGACCGGGCGCTCGACGGGAGAGCCTGGAGACCTACATCAGGCGGATCAAAGCCCTGGAGGAGGTGGCCAGCTCGTTCGAGGGCATCGGAGAGTGCTACGCCATCCAGGCTGGGCGCGAGATTCGGATCGTGGTCAAGCCCGAGCAGATCGATGACCTGGGAATCCTGCGGTTGTCCAAGGACGTGGCCCGCAAGGTGGAGGAGAACTTGGCATACCCGGGGCAGATCAAGGTCACAGTCATCCGTGAGACCAGAGCGGTGGACTATGCAAAGTAGGGTCAGGCCCGGAGACCGATGGGAGTCGTTGACGAGGTCAAAGACAGAGTAGACATCGTGGAGTTCGTCTCGCAGTACGTGCCTTTGCAGAAAGCGGGACGGAACTTCAAGGGGCTGTGTCCCTTTCACGCCGATACTACTCCCTCCTTCGTGGTGTTCCCCGAGGGGCAGAGTTGGCACTGCTTTGGAGCCTGCGCCACAGGCGGAGACGTGTTCACCTTCTTGATGAAGAAGGAGAACCTGGACTTCGCGGAGGCGCTGCGGATCCTGGCGCAGAGAGCAGGCGTGCCGCTAGCTCCGCGTACGGAGGAGCAGAAGCAGAGAGACGAGCGGCAGAGCCTGCTGCGGAAGGCCAACGTGGCTGCCGCTCAGTACTTCCACCATCTCCTGCTGCACTCTACGCAGGCGGAGGAGGCGCGCGAATATCTGAGGGGACGCCAGACAGTAGAGGAGACGTGGAAGACGTTCCAGTTGGGATACTCGCTGCCTGAGTGGGATGCTCTGCGCACGCATCTGATGGAGCGGGGCTATCGGGAAGAAGACATCTTCGCTGCCGGCCTGACGGTGGAGCGGGAAGGTGGGGGCTACTACGATCGTTTTCGTGGCCGCCTGGTCTTTCCCATCCACGACGCGAAGGGCAGTGTGGTTGGCTTTGGCGCGCGGGCCCTGGACGACGCGGTGCCCAAGTACGTGAATTCTCCCCAGTCACCCCTCTTCGACAAGAGCAGTATCCTGTATGGGATCCATCTGGCCAGGGATGTGATCCGTGAGCAGGGCACAGCGATCATCGTGGAAGGCTACATGGACGTGCTGATGGCCCACCAACATGGGTTCGAGAATGTGGTGGCTTCCATGGGCACGGCCCTCACCGAGACTCAGGTACGGACGTTGAGGAGGCTGACCAAGAGCTTCGTATTGGCTATGGACGCGGACGCGGCAGGCCAACAGGCTAACTTGAGGGGCCTGGAGGTGGTGAAACAACACTATGGTGTGGAGCACCGGCAAAGCCCCGAGATCAAGGAGACGTACAGCCACATCTGGCTGAAGAGGTACGTGGACGCCAACATCAAAGTCATCACCATGCCGGACGGAATGGACCCGGACGACGTGATCAGGGCTGATCCGGCCCACTGGGCCCGCCTGACGGAGAAGGCGCTGCCGCTTATGGACTACTACTTCCAGTCGGCCGCCACCGGCAGAGATCTGGAGTCCGCGTCGGAGAAATCGGAACTGGTGCACGAGTTGCTGCCTCTGATCGGTGAGATGGGAGACGGGATCGAGCGGGCCTTCTACTTGCAGAAACTGGCCCGCTTGGTTAGAATAGACGAGCGGGTGCTGGCTGCCGAGATGGCGCGATCGAAGAGTCGGGGCGATGCGGGGAGGGTCGCTGGGGAAAAGCCGTCGTCGGTCATTGTGGATGCCGCGTCCTCGTTGGAGAATTACTGCCTGGGCTTGCTGCTGAGGACACCAGAGCTTGTCCCGGAGGTCCAGGATCTGACGGCTGATGATTTCCGTGCCGCCGAGAGCCGATCCATCTTCCTCGCCTTGATGAACTCCGTGGAGCAACAGCAGGCCTTCGATCTCGAAGAGTTTCGAACTGCTTTGGACCCTGTTCTCTGTGAGTTCCTCGACGGCCTGTTGAGCAGTGACGCGCAGACGCCTCTCCTTCCCCGAGAGCAGTTGGCGGGAGAGCTGCGGCGCTCTGTATCCAGGCTGAGGGAACGCAGAGACCGGATGGAGTTGCTCGAGTTGGAGAGTCTGCTACGGGATGCCCCGGAGACGGCGGAAGAAGGGGTGGGATGGCGAGAGCAGGTTGACGACCTCAGACGAAGGATCGGGGAGCGCCAGCGGCGGTCGTACGAGGGCAGCGGGCGGGCCCCTCAGGGATGAAATGATGGCGAGAGGTATTCGTCAAATGCCAGGAAGAGGCTGTGGGGACCACGATGGTTGATCCTCTTGAGCAGGGCGCGGGCGACTCAGAGACAGACACGGGGGAACTGGCCTTGGGGGAGCGCGCAAATAGACCATCCAAGTCGGATGAGGAACCGACGCCAGATGCCGGCGGGCAAGAGCCAGAAGCGTCCGTCGACGAGGCGTTGGAGACCGAGGAAGACATAGACCTGTCTGTCGACAGTCTCCTGGACCTGGAGGGGATGGAAGGAAGCGACCCCGTCAGGATGTACATGCGGGAGATAGGCCACGTGTCTCTGCTGTCGGCGTCCGACGAGAAGTGGCACAGCATGAAGATGATGGCCCCGCGCTACCTGGGTGAGACGCAGTCCGACATCATCGACGGAGCGACCCGGGACGAGGCCTGGCAGGAGATCGTAGGAAAGCTGCACGAGCAGGTGAGGGTCCACTGGAAGGTGATCAGCGAGCTGTGCGACACGTTGGGAGTGCCCGCTCTTGACCTGGGGCGGCTGGTGGAGGAGATAGATTCGATCTCGAGGCCGGTAGTGCAGGCGGGTGACGATTCGTACCTGGGGGACTATCTCAATAGCATCGGCGAGGAGGAGTTGGGGGAGACGGACGAGTTGGCCCTGGCGCTGGGCTCGTCGGATGAGGCGGAACAGACGGTCCAGCAGGGCGGCCCCGGGCCGGACTCGCCGGAAAAGGACGAGCAGACGGTCCAGGAAGGTGCTCTGGACACGGAGTGGGACACTCTGACCCGGGCCATTCATGACCTGTGTCTCGACTTGTACCTGATGCCCAGCGAGCTTACGGGGGTCGTGGTCAAGCAACACGGCAAGACCGGTAGGCTGCCCACGAGAAGGAGGTGCGAGAAGGTCGTCGCCGAGTGTGAGGATCAGGTGTTGGACAGGTTCCGGTCGGTGGACGAGTTGGCAGAGTTCTCTCGGAAAGTCCTCATCGTGGCCAACCTGCGGCTGGTGGTGAGCGTGGCCAAGCAGTACGTTGGACGGGGCATCTCCTTCCTGGACGTGATCCAGGAAGGGAATATCGGGCTGCTGAGAGCGGTGGAGAAGTTCGACTACCGGCGCGGCTTCAAGTTCAGCACTTACGCTACCTGGTGGATCAGGCAAGGGATCGGCAGGGCTATTGCCGATCAGGGGCGCACGATACGGATTCCCATACACGTGGTGGAGGATATCAATCGGGTCTTGCGCATCACCCGCCGGGTGACACAGGAACTGGGCAGAGAACCTTCGGCTGATGAGATCGCGCTGGAGATGGAGGGGCTGCTGTCGGATGGGGACAAGTTCGCCATTGAGGAAGCGCGGAGCAATGGAGCGCCTCTGGACCCTGTTGTGCAGCGCCGGTGGAGGAGAGCGGCGGCCAAGGTGAGGCGCATCATCCGTATCTCTCAGGAGCCGATGTCCCTGGAGATGCCCATCGGCAGTGGAGAAGACAGCTCGCTGGCGGACTTCATAGAGGACGAATCCATACCAGGGCCCATCGACACGGCCTCGCGGGAGTTGTTGCGGGAGCAGATGAGAGATCTCTTGGACTCGCTGAGCGCCAGGGAACGTGGAGTGCTGGAGCTTCGTTTCGGCCTGAGGGATGGACAGAGCAGGACCCTGGAGGAGGTGGGGAGACTCTTCGGGGTGACACGGGAGCGGGTGCGGCAAATCGAGGCTAAAGCGCTGCGCAAGCTACGCCACCCCAAGTCCAGTCGCAAGTTGAAAGACTACCTGATCTGAATTGACTCGTGGGGTCGAGTCGAGTATAATGCTTAAACCGTCATTCCTCGGTAGCTCAATCGGTAGAGCAGCCGGCTGTTAACCGGCGGGTTGTAGGTTCGAGTCCTGCCCGAGGAGCCTGATGGGGCGGTTGTCGCAGTTGGTGATGGCGCCCAACAGTGAGCCCGTATGCTGAACCGCATACGGGTTTTCTTGTACCTGCGGGGGGCCAAGGATCGGAGAGGGGCTGCTGGTCGGGAGCTCACGCGCTCAGTAGCTCTTTTGCCATGTAGTGAGCTACAGCGCGGAAACTGCCCCAGTCTTGCCAGCTAGGTTCCAAGCGCTCGAGCTGAGCGGCAACGTCTGAGAGCTCCGCTATGCTGGCCTCGCGAAAGTCGGTGATAGCTTCCCCCTCGTCGAGGCAGCAGAGTTCGCCGCCCAGTTCGCGCAACTGGAAGAGGTAGGAGACGAAGGACAGGGCCTTGCCCTGCGAGCGAAAGCGATACTCCAGCAGCCCGAGGAAGCGCTCTACGCTGACCTCGAGGCTGGTCTCCTCCGCCACCTCGCGACGCAGCGTATCCTCCACGTCGTCTTTCCAGAGCACGCGGCCGCTGAGCAGCCGATAGACGCCCGCCGGATAGAAGCCTTTGGTGTGGAGAAGCACGCTGCCGTTGGGGCGGAGGATGACCATGATCACCTCGCCCCGACAGGCCACCGGGCCGGTGGATACCTTGCGGGACCAGGCGTCGTAGGTGGCGGGGCTTACCTCCATGTCGTAGGTTCGGCGACAGGGTTCGCCGAACTTGGCGGCCAGGGCCTCGATCTCTGAGGGGTCCATCAGGCGCTGGGTCATGGGGATCTCCGTGCTGAAGATGTGGAATCGTGTGTGATTACGTCCACCGGCTGGCCCACCGAGCACTGGAGTTCGGCCTGTGCGCTGCCGTTGACCACTGCGATGGCCAGGTGGCCAGAGCTATCAACGTAGGCTATGGGCTCACCCGGCCGACCGTGGCCGAAGGTCTTGCTTAGAGCGACGATTTCGACGGTGCCGATCCTGGTGGCGATGGGCCGCCCCAGGTTTGTGAGGGCGGAGCCAGGAATGTTGGTCAATAGATTGCCGAAACGATCCACGTGCACGATCTGCCCGGCGATGTGGCCGGGCTCGCAGCGGAACCGGGGCGGCGGGAGGGTGACGGGGTCCGTGATCGGCGGTCCGAGCCTGTCGATGGGCACGCCAAGGGACAGGTGGGCTGCGACGGGAGCGAAGATATCACGGCCGTGGAACACGTCGCTCACCTCGGTCAGCCAGTAGTCGGCATTGGTGAGGTGTACGATCCGCAACTGTTGCCCGGCGAGTTCGAGGTCTTGGAGCACGTAGGTAAGGACTCCATTGTCGGGGGCTACGAAGAGAGCGGAGTCGCTGTGTACGGCGATAGCGCGGCGATCGGTGCCGACGCCTGGATCGACGACCACGACGTGGATGGTTCCGGGCGGAAAGTAGGCGTAGGCTCGGCGTAACACGTAAGCGGCATCGGCGATGTCTTGAGCGGGGATGTCGTGGCTGAGGTCGATGATGGTGGCGTCGGGGTTGAGGCCCAAGACGACGCCTTTCATCGCTGCCACGTTGCCGTCCTGCATGCCGAAGTCGGTGGTCAGAGTCATGAGGGAGCGTTTGCCGTCGGTCATGGCGTAACTGTTGTGCGCAAGACTCCACAGACGAGACAGGCCGTTTGACCGACCATGCCCGTTGTGCTATCATGACAAGCAAATCACAAGTATAGCATCTCCTCCGACGAGGTGCAACCAGCAAGCGATGTATAGACAAGCGGGTGGTGCGGTTGGTGAGGCCAGCGGTGCACCAGTGAGCGGGCGACTGCTGGGGCCAGACGATGTCGACCGGAACCGGCAAGAGGAGGCGAGGGCCTTCGCCAGTCAAAGGCACCGAGTGCTGCTGTTGGAGACCGCGCTGGGAGGAGCCTTCGCTGTAGCGGTGTTGGCGAGCGGCGTGTCGTACGGGCTGAGGGAGTGGCTGGCCACGTGGTCCACGCAGCCGTTCCTGCTGGTGGGGGGCTACGCGCTGATCCTCATGGGAGTGTACGGGTTGGTGATGGCCCCACTGGCTTACTATGGCGGGTTCAGGCTTCCTCACCGGTACGGGGTATCCACGCAGACGTTGCAGGCTTGGTTGGCCGATCAGATCAAGGGCACGCTTCTGGGATGGGCGCTGGGGTTGGCGGTGGTGGAGGTGATCTACTACCTGCTGCGGGCGATGCCGCAGGTCTGGTGGCTGGTGGCGGGTGTCTTCTTGCTGGGACTGAGCGTGATCTTGACCACAGTGACGCCGGTGGTAGTGGTGCCTCTCTTCTACAAACTGACGCCGCTGGGAGACCAGGAGTTGGTGGCGCGCTTGACGAGCCTGGCCGAGCGAGCAGAGGCCAGAGTGCGGGGCGTGTTCACGATGAACCTGAGCAGCAAGAGCAAGGCGGCGAATGCCATGCTGATGGGGCTGGGGAAGACGCGGCGCATCGTTCTGGGGGACACTCTGTACGAGGACTTCACAGCGGATGAGATAGAGGTGATCCTGGCCCACGAGCTCGGTCATCACGTTGCCCACGACATCTGGCTGGGGGTGGCCTTCCAGGCTGTGGTGACGCTGGGTGGGCTGTACGCGGCGCACCTGGTGCTCGGCTGGGGAACCAGGGCGATGGGTCTGGGCGGGCTGGAGGATGTGGCTGGGCTCCCTTTGCTGGCTCTGGTGATGGGGGCGTTCATGGTGGTGACGATGCCGCTGGGCAACGGGTTCTCGCGGTGGCGCGAGGAGCTAGCGGACGAGTACGCTTTGAGGCTGACGGGCAAGCCGGAGGCGTTCGTGTCGGTGATGGTGCGGCTGGCGAACCAGAACCTGGCGGACGTGGATCCCGAGCGGTGGGTGGAGTTGCTACTACATAGCCACCCCCCCATCGGCAAGCGGATCGAGAGGGGGCAGAGGTTCGTCGACGCGAATGGAAGTGCCGAGGCAGTGTGCGCCGGGGAGAAGGGGTATTGAGGGACTCAGGACGCGTGAGCCACGATTGGCGGCTGAGACGAAGGGGCAACTTGCAGAAGTACCAGAGCAGGAACCCCGTGCAGCGTGTGCTGATCTGGTACTTTCACCGGTGGGTGTGGAACCTGGTGGCCGCCACGGGAGCGGAGAGCGTGCTGGACGTTGGATGTGGGGAGGGGTTCACCATCGAGCGTCTGCTGGCGGCGGACGGCCATCTACCGATGCAAGGGCTAGACTATGATTTGCCAGCTCTGCTTCGAGCGAAGGGGAGCCATCCTGACGTTTTCTTTCAGATAGGCGACATCAGGCGGCTGCCCTACGGGAGGGAGAGCTTCGATCTGGTGTTGTGCTTGGAGGTGCTGGAGCATCTGATGGAACCTTCGGCGGGGCTGGCTGAGTTGAAGAGGGTGAGCGGGCGCTACTGCCTGATCAGTGTGCCGAACGAGCCTTGGTTCATGGTCTCCAACTTGCTGCGGGGTAAGAACGTGAGGGCCTGGGGCAACGACCCGGAGCACGTACAGCACTGGACGGCTGGTGAGTTCGTGGGGATGTTGGGCGAGTACTTCACGGTGGAACGGGTGGTCTATCCCTTCCCTTGGGTGGTGGCGCTGTGCCGCAAGTGACGGCCGGATGTTGCACGTGAAACATGTCTGAATCGCCACGACCGCTCTGTGACTACCAGGGCTATGACTACCACGGTCGATTCTGGACCGGTCGGGAATACGAGGACGCCGTAGAGAGGATCGCGCTCGGGAAGCTCCTGCCTGCCCGAGGGGCTCGGTTGGTGGAGATCGGTGCCGGGTTTGGCCGGCTGGCCGATCTGTACGAAGGGTACGACGAAGTGGTGCTCGTCGACCCGGCGGAATCCCAGCTCAGAGAAGCCCAGCAGCGCCTCGGTCGCGGAGGCAGGTACGTCTACGTCGTGGGCGACGTGTACCGGCTCCCTCTCAGCACCAACGCGTTCGATCTGGCTCTTACGGTGAGGGTCCTCCACCACCTGTCGGACGTGCCCGCCGCGTTTAGCGAGATCCATCGTATCCTTCGGCCGCAGGGCCGATACGTCCTCGAGTACGCTAACAAGCGCAACCTCAAGGAGATCCTTCGCTGCCTGGTGGGGCGGTCCGAACGAGATCCTTTCTCTTCCGAGCCTGCCGAGTACGCTCCCCTCCACTTCAACTTCCATCCCTCCTACATCGAGAGGGGCTTGCGAGAGGCGGGCTTCGACTTGGAAACGGCTCTGGCTGTGTCCTCGCTACGTCTACCCCTGCTCAAGAGTGTTCTGCCTGGCTCGTTGCTGGTCCGCACCGACGGGTTCCTCCAATCGCCTACTGCTCCTCTGAGGCTGGCGCCGAGCATGTTTCTGCTAGCCCGAGCGGAGAACGAAGGCCCGGCAAGAGAGGGGCTGTTCCGCTGCCCTGAGTGTGGCCACGAGGAGCTAGAGGAGACCGGACACTCGCTGCACTGTTCCCCCTGTGGCCGCTCCTGGCGCATCGAGGACGGGCTGTACGTCTTCGTAGCTTGACCCGGGCCGTAAACGGCTGCACACAGACCACGCTACATCTTCCATGCCTAGTCGGTGGCCTTGCGGCAGAGGCTTACCCCACGGAGTCCTTCGCATGTCAGGTTATGAGACGGCGGTGGTTGGCGTACAACGCTTAACATGGACGAACTGGTGGCCATGCTCCGTGGGGTGTGAATCGCCAAAGCGCGAATGTGGGCAGGGTGCGGTGTTGGTAGCCGTTGGCGACGGAAGGAACCGAGGCGAGGTGTGCCCCCAGAGAGGCAGGCGAATGGCGCGAAAGGGTCACGGTGACTTAGAGGAGAAGGGCTGCCCCTCTGAGAACGGCCGGCAACTTGACAGGGGCGCGGCGGGGTACTCACGCAAGGGCTACGATTTCAACGATGCTACCGGAGCGATCATCGGGGCCTGTATCGAGGTGCACCGAACGCTGGGGCCTGGATTTCGTGAGATCACCTACCAGCGGGCGCTGGCGCTGGAACTGGAGGCGAATGGGCTGGACTTCGTGAGGGAGGAGGACATCCCGGTCTACTACAAGGACAGGGAGATCGACACTCGGCGCGTGGATTTCGTGGTCGAGGACTGCTTGGTGGAGATCAAGGCCAAGAGCGAGTTCGATCCCGAGGACTACATACAGACCCTGTCCTACTTGAAGGCCTCTGGCTTCCGCATAGGTTTGTTGGTCAACTTCGGGACCAAGAAGGCGGAGTTCAAACGACTGGTCAACACGGTAGGCCGCCGAGATCGCTGACGATGCCCCACTGTGGCTTCGGAAGACTCCACGCTGTTGGGGTGCCAGCAGCGTCTTGGTGAGCTACGTCCTGGCAGAGCTGAAGTAGGTCGGTGGGGTGCTAAGGGTTGGTGCGGCGATGACGAGAGCCCAGGAGCGCTGAAAGGCACCAGCACGCGGGCCGCGATAGTGGCCTCCTCCAACCCCTATTCGCGTCTTTCGCGTCCCGTTTCGTGCCCTTCGCGATTCAATCCTCCCGTGTCATCAATGCCACCGAGCGAGCGTGAAGCGATACGCGGTCGTCCTCCAGGCCGAACAGCCGGGGCACGTCTACGAACGGGGAGAAGAACCTTCCGGGCCAAAGTCCACCCGGACACCAACCTGGCCGAGGGTGACCACCAACTGCTAGGAGCGGTTCAGCTTGTAGAGCAGCAGCAGCCCTTCCAGCGTCAGGTTCTGATCTACGGCCTCGATGGCCGGCGTCTGGTAGGCTATGTGCTCCGCCAGGCCGCCAGTGGCGATGACGCGCGCCTCGCCGTCCAGTTCCTCCCTGAGGCGAGCGACCATGCCTTCCACCAGGCTCACGTATCCGTACATGATGCCCGACTGCATGCTGCTGATGGTATTGGTGCCGATGGCGCGGGCGGGCACGACCAACTCCACACGAGGCAGCTTGGCCGTGCGCTGGACCAGAGCCTCCGCAGCGACGGTGACACCCGGCGCGATGGCGCCTCCCAGGTAGTCGCCTTCCTTGGAGATGACATCGAAGGTGGTGGCGGTACCGAAGTCGATCACGATGAGTGGTGTGCCATACAGCCGCTCGGCGGCCACGGCGTTCACGATGCGGTCTGCACCCACTTCCTGGGGGTTGTCGTACAGGATGCGCATGCCGGTCTTGGTGCCCGGCTCCACCACCAGCGGCTCGATGCCCATGTAACGACTACAGAACTCCTCGAACACCGGCAACAGTGGGGGCACGACACTGGAGATGATCCCGTCGCCGATTTCGGAGAACGAGAGTCCATCGTGGGCGAAGAACGCGTTGATCAAGACCGCCAGCTCGTCGGCCATTCTATGGGGGGAGGTGGACATCCTCCAGTAGGCGATCAGCTCATCGCCCTCGTAGACACCAAGCACGATGTTCGTGTTGCCGATGTCGATCCCCAAGACCCGCGAATCGCTGAGGTCAGTCATTCCCAGACACCTCTTGCACCGTCGCTAGGAGACGTATTTGCCCTTTATCTTCTGGAATCGCTGCTGCAATTCCTCGCGGTCCTCTTCGGTGCTGTCCGGGGAGGATAGGCGATTCAGGATCTCCGTGACCGATGCCATCTGCTCGATTCCGCGCTCCATGGAGTCGAGCAGACGGGTCAACGTATCGTCGCCAGCGGAGACCAGTCCCTTCTCCACGCTGGCTTTGAGGGCGTAGGTGTCCGCAGCAAAGGCCTTCAGCGATTGATAGGCATACTGCGCCAGTTCGCCGACGGCGTCTTCGGCTTCGTGGGTAACGGGACCCTCCGCTCCCTCTTGGAGCCGGGCGTGCTCCAGGGCTATCACTATGTGATCGGCCAGGAGATCGAGGCGACTCTGGTCGGTGCGCGTGAAGGCCCTATCGCTGATGCGGTTCGACACAGCGAGAACCCCCTTCGTCTCTGCCTTTAGCTTCAGGGGCACGTAGAGCAGTGAGTTGACCATATACCCAGTCTTGACCGTCAGGTCCAGGCGGGGGTCGGAACTGGCGATGCGAAGCGGCTCGCCGGTCTTGACCACCTGGCCGATGAGACTGTCGCGAGCAGGAAGGAGGACCGTGGAGGCCCGCTTGTCGCCGACCCCTTTGGCCACTCGCAGATAGATCTCGCCGGTCTCCTCGTCGATCAGGAAAAGCATCCCTTCGTCGGCGGTGGTGAGGAACACGGCCGCCTCGATGGCCCTCGAGAGGAGCGTCTCCAGGTCGACCAGGTTGGTCATAGCCTGGGTGATCGTGTAGAGCATGGTCAGTTCGCGGACGCGTCGCTCTAGTTGTCTGTTGGCCCGCATCAACTCTTCGGTCAGCAGTTCCTTCTCTCTCCGCAGCCTCGTCTCTCGAAGTCCATCCTCTATGGCCTTGAGGACCTCCTGAGACTTCAGTGGCTTGACCACATAGTTCTTCACACCGAGTCGCAGGGCTTCGACAGCAATCTGCTCGGAGCCAGCGAAGATCAGCAGGGTGACCGGTATGGATGGCACAGTGTCGCGCAGACCCCGCAGGACCTCCATGCCGGTCATGTGGGAGAGATTAAGGTCCAGAACGATGAGCTGCGGCTGCTCTTCCACGGCCAGGTGCAGACCTTCCTGGCCCGTGCTGGCGATGATTGGCTCGTAGCCGCTAGGTCTGAGAATGGTGTCTGTGAGGTAGTCGACGACATCCTGGCTGTCCTCTATTAGGAGGATTCTTTCTCTTGTTTCTAGCGTCTCCATGTCAGCGGACTCCTTTGATCTGGTTCAGAGCAGCTGCAGCGTGGATTCTCACGGATGCCGTCACCCGCGACAGCATAGCAGGGCGGGGGCATCGATTATAGTCTCTCTTACCTTCTCCTGTCAAGAGTTCTGTTTGTCCTGCCGTAGGTCTCTATAGGCTGCAACACCGCACAGAGATCGAGCCTCTTTGACCGCCCGCGCAATGGCCTCCGCCACGACCTCGGCCCCGCAGGCACCGAGGGCAGTGATATCGCCCTTGGCGTCGCCGGTGGACAGGGCGAACAGAGCATCGCCGTCGAGCATACTTGCGGGGCGAATGGCGTACGGGTAGCCGTTGCCCGCCAGTTGGGCGAATTCGTTGGCCTCTTCTTTGGTCAGGCGGGCGTTGGTGGCGACCACGCCGATGGTGGTGTTGGTGAAACCCAGGGGCGTTTCGGCCAGGCTGGCTTTGACAGCCTCGCTCGAGTTGAGGAAGCCTCCCTCCGGCTTGCGGGCTCCGGCGAGGATCTGGCCGGTGCGCCAGTCGATCACGTCGCCCAGGCAATTGACGGCCACGATGGCTCCAACGAGGATACCTCGGCCCATCTGCTGGCTGGCGGTGCCCAGGCCTCCCTTCATGGCGTGATCCAGGCCCAGGAGTTTGCCCACTGTGGCTCCGGTGCCCGCTCCCACGCTCCCCTGTTCTACAAGGCCGCTGGACGCGTTCTGACAAGCAGCATACCCTGCCTGCGCGTCCGGCCTGACCTCGGCGTCACCGACAGCCAGATCGAACAGTACGGCACCCGGGACGATAGGCACCTTAGCCACGCCTGTGTCGAACCCGCCGCCCCTCTCCTCCAGATATCTCATGACTCCGGCAGCGGCATCCAGCCCAAAGGCACTACCTCCACCCAGCAGCACGGCATGGATGACTTGCACCAGGTGCAAAGGACGGAGGAGATCCGTCTCTCGGGTGCCAGGGGCGGCGCCACGGACCTCTACTCCAGCGGTGGCGCCATCCTCACACAAGACGACGGTACAGCCCGTGGCGGCTTGGGGGTCAGTGTAGTGGCCTACCTTGATGCCCGGAACGTCGGTTATGGCGTCGTACATGGCACCGCTGCCTCACGGCTGCTGGGTGACGAGCACTCCAACCGTATTCTGGCCCGCCTCGTGATCGTCGTGGCCTGGAGCCTCGGCAGCGGCGGAGTGCCTGGCTTAGGAAGTGTACCTGGAGTTGAGCTCCTCAAGCTTCTGCTGTATCGTCGCCCAGTCCTCGCTCGTGCTCTCGGCAGAGGAGAGCTTCTTGAGGGTCTCTGTCAAAGAGGCCATCTGCTCGATGCTGAGCTCCATGGAATGGAGCATGTCAGCCAGGGAATCGTTGGAGCAGGAGATGGTTCCTCGCCGTGCCCCTGCCTTCAGAGCATAGGTTTCCCTGGCAAAGGTCTTCAGGGGATCGGAGGCGCTTTGAGCCACAGAAGCGAGGATCTTCCTCAAGGGGGCGCTGCTCATCGCAGGCATGGTCTCGACGAGTTTGGCGCTCTCGAGAGCAATGGCCATGGAGGAGGCGATCGCCGTCAGCGCCTGTAGGTCGTACTCGCTGAAGCGCGTGTCGCCGCCCGTGCCCAGCTTATTTATGACTTCGATGACCCCAATAATCCTGTTCTGTGCCTTGAGCGGGACACAGAGAATGGAGCGGGCCTCGAAGCCAATCGCGTCAGCCATCCTGGCGTCGTGCCGCGGCTCCTCCCGCACATCATCCACCAGCAGGGGCTCCCCGTGTTCAGCCACCCAGCCAGCTATGCCCTGACCCAGCTTGAGACGCAAGGGACTCAGTTTCTCTGTCCGCCCGTGCAGGGTTATCTTGAACTCCAACTCTCCCGCAAGCTCGTCGACGAGAAGCAGCGAACCAGCCTCGACGTGGAACAGCCGGGTGATGGCCTCCATCGTCCTCGCGACGATCTCTTCCGTGCTGGTGGCTGAGCCGATGCCTGAGCAGATCTGGGTGAGGGCGCTCAGTTCCTGAGTCTGGGTGTGTGCGCGTTCATAGGAGATGGCGTTCTGGATGGCTACGGCCACCTGGTCTCCCAGGATCTGGAGCATCGTCTGGTCGTCTTCATCGAAAGCATCCTTGTGGTCGCCGTGGATGTCCAGCACCCCGATGACCTCACCGGCTACCCTCAGAGGCACGGCAAGCTCAGCCCTGGTTTCGGGCAGCAGCTCGTGCGGGCGATAGCGGGGCTCCTGTCTCACGTCGTTGGCACACAAGGGCTGGTCATGGTTAGCCACCCAGCCCACGATGCTTTGGTCGTCGATGGGCACGCGCTGGTAGGTCTCCTTGATGGTATGCCCTTCTTCTCCGCTGCCTTCGCGCACTCGCAGGTGCTCAGGGTCATCCTTGAGCAGTATCTGAGCGTAGTAGTAGCCCAGGTTCTGTTTCAGGAGCTCAGCCACCTCGAGCAGCAGGCCATCGACGTCGAGGATGGAGGTGATTCTTTGGCTCAGGTGGCTGGTCATAGCCAACTGAAAGGCCCGGCGCTGCTCGCCTTCGTACAGCCGTGCGTTCTCCAGGGCGATGACGGCGTGATCGGCCAGGATGTTCAGCCGGTGCTGATCGGTGGCGCCGAAGGCCCTATCGCTGACGCGGTTGGATACTCCCAGCACTCCCTTGATCTCGTTCCGGAGTTTGAGGGGCACGTAGAGGAGCGAGTTGACCAGGTAGCCGGTCTTCAGCTTCAGTTCCAGACGATCCTCTGGACTGGAGACGCGCAGCGGCTCCCCGGTTTGGACGACCTCACCGATCAAGCTGTCGTCGACTCGCAACCTGAGGCCGCGGGCGTACTTCTCCCCCACACCCTTGGCAGCCCTGAGATAGAGTTCGCCGGTTTCCTCGTCGATCAAGAAGAGGATGCCTTCGTCGGCCTTGCTCAAGAACACCGCAGCCTCGACGAGGCGGGAAAGAAGGGTCTCCAGGTCCATGAGCTTGGTCATGGACTGCGTGATGTCGTAGAGCATGGTCAACTCGCGGACCCGGTGCTCTAACTGCTTGTTGGCGCGCATCAGTTCTTCGGTGAGCAGGTCCTTCTCGCGCCGCAGCCGACCTTCGCCCAGAGCGCCCTCGACGGCTTCGAGCACCTCGTGGGCCTTGAAGGGCTTGACAATGTAGTTCTTGACGCCCAGGCGGAAGGCTTCGACAGCGATCTCTTCGGAGCCGTAGAAGGTCATGAGGATCACGGGTATGGCAGAGCCCCTCTTGTGCAAGACCTTGAGGATCTCCAGGCCGGTCATGCGGGGTAGGTTCAGGTCGAGGAGGATCAGATCAGGTTCGTCCTCCAACGCTCGCCGGAGACCATCCTGGCCGTCGGAGGAGACCAGGGTCTGATAGCCGTTCGGGTGGAGAATGTTGTCGGTGAGGAAAGCGACGACGTCTTCGTTGTCCTCGATGATCAGGACTGTCTCCAGGGCTTCCATTGAGGCAACCTCCCATGACTCCCGCTACAAGAAGCGCCAGGCAGCCAACGCCCGTCGACGAGGTATATGTAGCCCGATGCTGGCACAAAGGATTATATCTTGCGAGTGGGCCTCGTGTCAAGGCTTCAAGCAGGGGGCTTTGGTCAGGTGGCGGCCTGGTGGGTGGAAACGAAAAAGACCCCAGGCAATGCGAAGCGCACCTGGGGCCTCTGTGGGCTTCTCGTTGCCGCCGTCGGGCTCTACTTGCGCGGCTCTCGCTCGCCCATGATCTGCCAGCCTCTCTCTTCTGCTATCGCTCTCAGCGCTTCGTCGGGATACACGGCCACGGGGTGCCCCACTCTCTGCAGGAGGTCGATATCTCCACGGCTATCCCCGTAGGCGAAGGTCTTGCTCCAGTCGAGGTCCAGATTCATCCGCGCTGCCCACTCCTCGACAGCCGCTACTTTGCCCTCGTTCATGCTCAGCGGTCCGGTCATGCTGCCCGTGTATCTGCCGTCCTTGACCTCGAGGGCAGTGCCTAGCGCGTAGTCGATGCCCAGACTCGACGCCACGGCGTCGAGCAGTTGCTGGGGGCTGCCCGAGACCAGCGCCACCGTATGACCCTTCGCCTGGTGGTCTCGCAGGATGTCCAGAACGTCGGTCCGCAGGTTCGGCTTCACCCGTTGCTCGATCACCCACTGGAACACTTCTTCTCCCTCTTCGATGGTGAAGCCCTTGAACAACCAGGCCATGTCTTGGGCCCAGGAGTCGTACCATCGTCTGTCGCTGAGCAGGCCAGCAAGGTTCAGGGGCCAGCCCGCCATGTGCCAGATCAGGTAGGCCCAGGTCCAGAAACGGTTCCGCTTATGCTCCCGGTGATGGTCTCCGATGTCCCTCCAGAACGCGCTGGTGTAGATGGTGCCCACGGCATCGAAAAAAGCGCCGATCATCAATACCTCCCTCGGCTTCTTGTGGGATCGATCTCGAGAGGCAGGTGCTCTCGTTCGCTACGTCTTGTGTACGACAGAGGATTATACCTGGGGAGGAGGGGGGAGGGCAACGAAGACCATGTCAGCGCAGGGCATTCTGGCGTGATGGGCGCCATTCTTCGACGAGTCACCAGTCGCGGCAGTCGACGGTCGGACTTCGTGCCTTCGCCGCGTGTGCGCAAGTCGCCGGCAGGATGGGCGCGTGCACTACGCACTACGGGCGAGACGTCACTCGGTCAGGCGTCGATCAGATGGATATAGGGGCGCAACTGCTCTATGACCGCCGGGTGGGCTCCCAGCAGGGGTTGCAGCCACGGACCCCCATCCAGGAGGTGCTCCAGGGGTAGCTCCTCGCCTTCCAGGTAGCGTAGAGCGCCTCCGGCGGCGGTCAGGATGGCAGCGCCGGCTGCCACGTCCCAGAGCGCGGGATGGTCGAGGAACACGGCGGCCGCGTTTCCCCGGGCCACGTAGCATAGATGGGCTGCCGCGCTCCCCATCGCTCGGACCGTTCCAGGAAAGTCTATGGTATACCGAAGGTGCACGTCTCCAGGGATGCAGAGGAGGCTGTTGTCGTCCCAGCCATCTATCGCCGGACAGGAGATGCGCTGTTCGTTCCAGAAGGCCCCGGCGGTGGGACTGGCGGTGTGGTACCATTCGTCGAGCAGCGGCAAATAGAAGATCCCCAGCCATGGTTGGCCGCGCCAGAGCAGGCCGACGGAGATGCCCCACACCGGGAGGCCGCTCAGAAAGGCCCGGGTACCATCGAGAGGATCGATGGCCCAGACACACTCGCCTCTGATGTCGTTGGTGCCTTCTTCCCCGATCAGGCCGTGGTCTGGGTACGCTGCGCGAATGTGGGTGGTGAGGAGATCCTCTATCTCCAGGTCGGCGGCGCTGACCAGACTTCGGTCTTCCTTGAGGGTGCCCTCCACGCGGTTGAAGTAGCCGAGAGCGATCTCCCCTGCCTGGCGAACCCACTCCTTGACCAGTTCGAGGTCAACGTCAGGTCCTTGACTCTGCGCTTTCGTCATGGCAGACCATCCTACCACAGGTGCCGCGGAACGGCAAAGAGGAGCGTATGGACCTTGGCGGAGTTCCTGCCCGCGTGATAGAATCGCGGCGAGGGAAGGGTCATGGAGCAACTCGTGGCAGGGGCATGTGAGTGGGGGCTCGAACTGACAACCGAGCAAGTGCAGGCGTTCGAGCTCTACTATCGGGAGTTGGTGGCCTGGAACGAGAGGATCAACCTCACGGCCATCACTGGCTACGAAGAGGTCCAGGTCAAGCATTTCCTCGATTCGCTCTCATGCTCCCAGGCTCTGACGGGACTGCCTGCTGGATGGACGTGTATAGACATCGGCGCCGGGGCTGGCTTCCCTGGTCTACCTCTCAAGATAGCCTTTCCCCGGATGCGGCTGACAGTGATGGAGTCGACGGGCAAGAAGGCCGCCTTCCTGGAGCACATCGTGGCAGAGCTGGGCCTATCGGGAGTGGACGTGTTCAGAGGGCGTGCCGAAGAGGCTGGCCGAGAGCCCGGACTCCGCGAGAGTTTCGATGCCGCCCTGGCTCGCGCCGTGGCCACGCTGCCCGTGCTCGTGGAGTACGCCCTACCGCTGGTCAGGGTGGGAGGTCTATTCGTGGCGCAGAAGGGGAGCGAGCTTCAGGAGGAAGTGGAGGCAGCACGTGGCGCTATGAAGCTCTTGGGAGGAGAGTTGGCCGAGGTCCGGTCGGTGGATGTGCCCGGGCTGGACGCCGCTCGACACCTGGTGGTTGTGGCCAAGGTGGCCCCCACACCGGACAGGTATCCCCGTCGACCAGGCATCCCCGCCAAGCGGCCCCTGGGTGGAGAGTAGCAGCGGCCGCCTAAGAATCGAGCCTTCCCATCGTACCCTCTCGGATGCTCCACACGTCTGCCTGTTCCAGGAAGGCAGGCGCAAAACTCGTCAGGTCCGTGGCGGTGATGATGGCCTGCTGATCGCCGTGGATGGCCTCCATCAGGTACTGGCGCCGCTCCTCGTCCAGTTCGGACATCACGTCGTCGAGCAGCAGGATAGGCTCCACGCCCGACCGAGAGCGGATCAGTTGCATCTCCGCGAGTTTGATGGAAATGGCGATAGTGCGTTGTTGACCACGCGATCCGAAGGTGCACATGTCCACTCCGCCCACGAGGAAGCGGAGATCGTCTCGATGAGGACCGAAGAGACTCATGCCGCGCTCGAGTTCCTCCTCCCTGCGGGCTCTCAGGTGCTCGTCGAAGGCGGTCTTGAGAGTGGCACGATCAGGCGTGTCGCTGCCCGGCGTCGTGTCCAGGGACAGTTGGCGGTAGGACAGGGGCCAGTCCTCTCCATCGAGGGGAAGGCTAGACCGATACAAGAGATGTAGCCTCTCCTGGCCGCCGGTGAGGCCGGGGTGGATGTCCTGGACCAGCTCGTTGAGCTCAGTCACAGCAGCAAGACGTCCAGCCAGCAGCCGGCTCCCATGATCCGTCAGTTGTTGGTCCCAGAACTCCAGTTGACCGAGGTCCCCAGGGGCATCGCGCAGGCTGCGCAGGAGGCTGTTACGCTGGGCCAGGACCCGGTTGTATTGGTAGAGGGCGCGGCTGTAGTCACGGTCGATCTGAGAGATGGCGCTGTCGAGATACCGGCGCCTGGCATCTGGGGAGCCAGCGATGAGGTCGATGTCTTCGGGCATGAACAGCACCACCTTGAGCTGGCCTATCAGATCCGCGGCACGGCGCTTGACGCCATTGACCCTGATCTCCTTCTGCAATCTGTCGTCCGGCAGAAGGAGCACCAAACTCAGTTCGCGCAGATCGTCGCTGCCTTCTATCCTCCCCTCCAGGCGAGCGAAGGGCGGGGTCTCGTCGTTGGCCAGCCAGTTGATCAACTCGCGGTCCGTGCGAGCCCGAGGCGAACTGGCAGTGGCCAGGTAGTAGATGGCCTCCAGCAGGTTGGTCTTTCCCTGAGCGTTGGCACCCCGCACTACGGTGATGCGCGTGGAGAAGTCCATCTCCGAGCGTACGTAGTTGCGGAAGTTAGTCAGAGACAGATGGGCTAGGAACATGACCTTCTCTCTGTGGCCGTACCGTGAGAAAACTGTGGGGAGACCGGGGTTGCCCGATGTTCATCACGGAGGATCCTGGCCTCTGCCGACGAGCACTCCATCCGAAGGCAGGTCGCGCCCTGGCGCCACGATCACGGCGGCACTGCCTGCTCCGCCGTGCCGGGGTGTGACGTCCCCCTCCTCAGTTGGCGAGGCCTGGTCCGCCAGTTCACCAGACAGGGCTGACAGGGCCTCCCAATCGACGAGGGTCATGCCGTAGGTCTCCGGCCGTTCCAGTATCTGCTCGACCAGGGTCTTCTGGAAGAGCCGTCTCAGTTCTCTCTCTCCACTGAACCGCTGCCACTCCTCTGGCAGGCGTTTGCGAAACACGTAGGCCGCCGGTGTACGAGGGACCTCCTTGAGGAAGGCCGCGGTCCTCTTCCCCGCTTGGCGTGCCACGTGGAGCTCCGCTCCCACAGGAGCGGTGATGTCCGCGCCCAGCAGCAGAGCGTAGAAGTCGCAGGTGGCGACCCGCTCCATGGAGGGGTCTGCGACTTCGCCAGGCAGAGGTGTGTACTTGATCACCCACCCTACCGACACGGGCAGGGCAGCAATCGCCTTTCCCACGACCTCTCTCTCGATCTCCAGGTCAGGTCCGGCGCTGACGAAGAAACTCAGGCGGCTGGTCATGGGTACTCCTTACGTGTGGAGCTTCCTCCGGCCGGGCTGCCGATGCTAGCTCTCGGGACCGGTCTGGACCACAGGGCCCGAACCTTCAGTTTGCCGGGAGTCGGGATCCTGGGAAACGTAGCGCAGACCGTCGGGGAGATCGAAGTCCTCCGGCCACTTGGTGGAGTCATCGTGCTGAGCAGATGTCAGGTTCGCCCCATCGAGGACCGCACCTTCCAGTTTTGCACTGTTGAGATTCGTCCAGCTAAGGTCGGCCTCACTCAGGTCGGCGCGGCTGAGGTCCGCACCCTCCAGATAGGCTCCCCGCAAACCGGCGCCCGCGAGATCGACATCCAGGAGATTCGCTCCCGACAGAATGGCCCCTCGCAGGTCCGCGCCTCTGAGGTCTGCTCCTCGGAGATCGGCACCGCGCAGATCGGCGCCCTCGAGCTTGGCCCCGATCAACTCCGCACCTTCGAGCTTGGCGCCCCGAAGGTTGCAGGCCTCAAGGTTGGCGTCGGCCATGGTGGCCACCACCAGTGAGGCGTTGAGCTGTGCCCAGGCCAGATTGGCGCCGCTGAGGTTGGCGCCAGAAAGGATGGCCTCGAAGAGGTTGGCCCTGCTCAGGTTCGCTCCCCTCAAATCGGCCCTGCTGAGGTTCGCGCGGTACAGATTGGCCATCAGCAGGTTGGCCGTGCTGAGGTTGGCTCTGCTGAGGTTGGCGCCGAAGAGGTTGGCCCCAAACAGGTCCCCTTCACTGAGGTTGGCCCGGCTCAGGTTGGCGCCGCTGAGCCGCACTTCTGAGAGCTTGGAGCCAGCCAAATCGGCGGTCCTGAAGTCACGCTCCCCTGCGTCGTATCTCTTGAGCAACTCCGATCTATCCATTCCATCCTCCTGGGTCAAAGACGACGAGTGCCTCGGTTACCTGGCAGGAGCACCAATGCCACCGCCACTGTGTACGTAGCTCTGCGGTCAAGTCTCGGGTCGCACCGGCTGGTTGTTGGCAGGCGGGCCACCGGCGAACGAAGGCGACGAGTCACAGTCCTCCCCCGCCCCCTTGCCGTGGGCGTCCCGGGTGGAGCAGAGACCTCCCTCCGGCAGGGTCATCTCACTGGAGCAGTAGCCCTGGATCCCTGCGACGATGCCTCAGCACAGAGGCTTGCCGGTAGCATGAAAGGAGCGCAGGAACGGGCGAGGGGGGGGAGGACGTTGTCGTACGTCATCTTCTCAAAGCAGCGAACACAATAGACAAGCGCCTTTCGCTCTCACTCCTGGCATTGTAGTTGATTGGCAACAAACGCACAAGGAAGGCGTGCCGTTGCCACTCGTGGCTGTCGAGGTGCCCGCCGACCGCTCAACCGGGGGAAAGGGAGCCTGCCGCCTACCTCGCGCTCCTGACGAGTCTCCGAAGTGCTGCAAGGGCAGCTCTGTGAATCACTTCGGCCGGGGAGTCTTTGTGCCGAATGCCCTGGCAGCTCTGTCGGCCGGCCAGCTTGCCAGGATCACCGAACACCCAGTCCCCGCTGGATGGGCGCACCAAGTCTCACGGGTGCTCTGATCGTGGCGAACAGCAAGCCGGGAGGGAGGTCTACGTACAAGCTTCATAACTTCTTCATGACTTCTTAGCATTTTTCGGGTGAAATAGAGCCTGGGAGAACGAGCTTTGGTTCCAGAAGGGACACAGGTGGCTGTCCCGGAGACCAAGGCTCGTGTAGTTGCAGCAGCGGTGTGGGTAGATAGGACCAGGGGTTGTGACTGACATCAGTGCCATTCGCAGATTCAACCGGTTTGAACTCAAGTATCTGATCACCCTGCAACAGGCCGAGGAGTTCAGATCCGGGCTTCGCGCCTACCTCGTTCCCGACGAGCACGGCAACAACAACGGACGCTACACGCTAGCGAGCCTGTACTACGACTCGCCTGGCTTGCGGTGCTACTGGGAGAAGATGGATGGGATCAAGTTCCGCCGCAAGGTGCGCATCCGCCATTACATGACGGACGAACCCTTTACGAGAGAGACGCCCGTCTTCGTCGAGATCAAGCAACGCATCGACCGCGTTACCCAAAAACGACGAGTCGTTCTCCCCTACGCTGAAGCGCTGCGCCTGTGCAATGACCGCCAGATCCCCGATCACGCGGAGGACGACGAAGCGACTATAGACGAGATCATTGGTCTTTCGTGGCAGTACAACCTGCGCCCGGTGAGCATCGTCCGCTATGAAAGGCAGGCCTTTGTTGGAACGAACTACGACATCGGGTTGCGCGTGACGTTCGACACATCCCTGGCGTTCGAATCCCAACAATTACATCTGCACGAACAGCCACCGGGTCTGTTGATGCTCCCTGTGAACCTCGTGGTGATGGAGATCAAGATCAACGAACGTATGCCCTATTGGCTGACCGAGATGCTCGCTGCCCACAACATGCAGATCATTCGCGTCAGCAAGTACTGTCGTAGCATCGAGGCGGCCAAGAACATGCCATCAAGGCAGTGGCGCTATCTTGCGCCTGAATGGTCGCAAGACGTGCTTGCTTCGGTGCCTTCCGCTGTCCACATGATGGAGCGGGAGGAAGTGGAGATCGAAAGAGAGTAGGCTCATACACACAACCGGAGGTTTCAGATGGAACTCTTTTCCATAGAGGACATGACCGCGGAATTCTCAGTTATCGAAGTCGTATTGGTGTTGGCCCTCAGCTTTGCGCTGAGCGCCTTCATCGGATGGATCTACAAGATCACCCATCGAGGCACTTCCTATACGCAGAGCTTCGTCTTCAGTCTGGTGCTCAACGGCATGATCGTGGCTGTGGTGATGATGATCGTCGGCTCGAACATCGCCCGCGCTTTCTCGCTGGTGGGCGCGCTATCCATCATCCGCTTCCGGAACGCAGTCAAAGAAACTCGGGACGTGGGCTTCATCTTCTTCACCATGGCTGTAGGCATGGCCATTGGCACCAGGTTCTACGTGCTGGGGGTGATTACGACCATCGTCATCAGCTTGGTGATTCTGCTGATGACCCGCTTCGATTGGTATGCGCGCGACATGTCCAGCCAGATTCTGCGCATCCAACTCCCTAGCGGCGTGCCCTTCGACAGCATCTTCGACAACGCGTTCTTGAAGTACACTAGCACGTCAGAGCTGATCAGCGTGGATTCTGTCCACGGCGGCATGTTGACCGATCTGACCTACAGCATCGGCATGAAGAAAGCCAATCAGGTTCAGGAGTTCCTGGCCGAGATCAGGAGCTTGAACGGCAACAACAAGGTCACGCTTATCGCCGGATACAACGGCACGGACCTGTAGCATCGAAGACCTTCACGGTCTCATCGGAGGATAACATGAGTCTGAGATTCAAGCGCCACTACCACATCGTCCTTCTGCTGGTAGCCATCCTGTCGTTCCTGGCGATCGCCATGGGTAATCAACCCATCATCGCCTACTAGGAGATTGAATAGACATGAAAAAACCAATCGCTTGCCTACTATTGTTGGCCACTCTTCTCTTCTCGCTCACCGCTTGTGCTGGTGACGTTGCTGAATCGATAGGCGTGGTGTCTGCCTCCCAGGCGACAACCGAGTCTGGAGAGGAATCCAGCACAGCCGTCAGTGCACAACAGGATTCAGAGACGACGTCCAGCGCGGTCACGGTGGAGTACGATGATGATGATCTAGGTGCTAACGTCGATAGTTCCGATATGTCCTACATCAAGCTGGAAGGCGATTCGATCACCTTCGAGGGGAGCGGCGCCACGGTCAGCGGCAGTATCGTGACCATCACGTCTGCCGGTACCTACAGCGTAAGCGGCACTTTGGACGACGGTCAGATCATTGTAGAGACCGTGGACGGCGAGACGGTAGTGTTAGTTCTGAGCGGAGTCGATATCACCTGTTCCACAAGCGCTCCCATCTTTGTGAGTAACGCAGAAAAGACGGTCATCACCCTGGCGGACGGTACTGACAACTACGTAACCGATGGAGCTTCCTACGTCTTTGAAGGTGAGGAAGACGAACCCAATGCGGCGGTGTTCAGTAAAGACGACCTCACCATCAACGGTAACGGATCGCTAACCGTCAATGCGAACTACAACAACGGCATCGCCAGCAAGGACGACCTCAAGATCACCGGCGGCACGATTACTGTGAATGCGGTGAACGATGGCATCAAAGGCAGGGATTCCATCGCTGTCAGGGACGGAACGATCACCGTGAATGCAGGCGGTGATGGGCTGCAATCCAACAACGACGAGGATGTGGAAAAAGGGTACATTCTCATCGAGGGCGGCACGCTGAACATCACTGCCGAAAAGGACGGTATTCAAGCCGAGACTAGACTGAAAATCAGCGGCGGCAACATCACCATATCCTCTGGGGGCGGCAGCATCAACGGTGGCAGCAACGGGGCTGAGTGGGATGCTCGAGGCGGGGGATTCGACCCCAGGCAAGACAACGCCACGCAAGATAACCCCGATGAGACTACCACTGGCGACAGCGCCAAAGGGCTGAAGGCGGGCGTCGACGTTACGATTCTGGACGGCACCATCAACATAGACTCTGCTGATGATTCCATCCATTCCAACGATAGCTTGACCATCGACGGCGGGGACTTCGTTCTAGCCTCGGGAGACGATGGCCTGCATTCGGACTCCACGTTGGAGATCAATGGCGGGGATCTGAACATCACCACATCCTACGAGGGTATCGAAAGCGCAGTCCTGACGTTCAATGACGGCAACATCCACATCGTTGCCAGCGATGATGGGATCAACGCTGCCGGCGGCACTGGTGGTTGGGGAATGGGTGGACGGCCGGGGCAGGACAACTTCGCCGGCTCATCGGACTATCATACCTACATCAACGGTGGGTACATCTACGTCGACGCGACAGGTGATGGGATTGACTCCAATGGACCGATCGATATGGCTGGAGGGGTAGTTCTGGTCGTTGGCCCTACGAGCAACAACAACGGCGCGTTGGATTGTATGAGCGGGTTCGACGTTACCGGCGGCTTTCTCGTTGCAGTGGGTAGTACGGGGATGGCCCAAGCCCCATCTGAGTCGTCAACCCAGTATTCGGTGATGTATACGTTCGAGTCGGTGCAGGCGGCGGGCACGATGGTCCACGTCGAAACAGCGGACGGCCAGGAAATCCTCACCTTCGTACCGACGAGGGATTATCAGTCCGTGGTGCTGTCTTCGCCTGAACTGGAGAACGGCTCGACCTATGTGGTCTACTCCGGCGGTAGTTCCACCGGCACGGTCACCGATGGACTGTATTCCGGTGGAGCCTATGCTGCTGGCACCCAAGTTGCCAGCTTCACCATCTCGAGTATGGTAACCGGTGCGGGCGCATCGGGGAGGGGTTTCCGCGGCGGCCAGCAACCACAAGATGGAGGAACCGACCGGTCTGGGACGCGTACGTAGAGATCTTGGGTGCGTCTGAACACAGCTTCCGCCTTCTGGCGGCTCTGAGGAGAGAAAACCAAGTGCTGATAATGAACCTCATCTTGGATGTGCCCTGATGTGGAGGAACAGGATTGCCCACGACATCTAGCCCAACCATTGCCGAGAGCGACCGCGGCGATGTGATCGACTATCTGGACGATTCCTTGATCGAACAGATCTGGCAGGACCTGGGCGGGCAGGTATCCCGCGAGCGAATCCGCCAGATCGCCGCCGAGGCAGCGGCCGAGTTTCGTACGGCTACCGTGACGGCATTCGTACCCGTCTTCGTCCGCCGGCGGACACTCGAGAGACTACAGATGCTGACGGAGGAAGGAGCCAACCGGTAGCCGGCAGCGGAGAGGTTGATCATCGTAGATGCCCCTTCCCACCGCCCCCTGGATCGAGGCACACACCGGGACCACCGTGCCCGGCGCGCGGAGGATCACTCCTGCAGTGGCGTGCGTAGCTGTGCAGCCAGGTCTCGGGCCGTGTTGACCGGTTGTTGGCAGGCGAACCGCCGACAGACGTAGGCCGTGGCGCGCTTCCCCAGTTGCTTACGTCCCGCCAGCAGAGGTACGGACGAGGTCCCTGGCTCGTCTGGCTGCCCCACAGCGACGACCTTATTGGGGCGGTAGGCGCTGTAGACCACCTCGAGTAGTTCCCGTGTGTCGTCCCCGGAAGGGTCCCCCACGATAGCTATCTCCTCGGGCGGGGCTAGATAGAAGTTCAGAACGGCGAGCAGGTGGCCAAACGCTAGCGGCTGCTGGGCCACAGCGGCGCTCATCACGGCCAGGATACCCCTTGCCAGCTCCTCGTACTTGGAGTCACCGGTCAAGGCAAACAGGCGGAGGAGGACGTCTGCCGCCATGGAGTTCCCGGAAGGGAGGGCGCCATCTTCCCAACTACGCGGTCTGGTGAAGAGCGCCTCCTCACCATCGGTGTCGTAGAAGCCAGCCCCTGACGGATCCTTGAGAAGAGAGATCATCTCGTCAGACAGAGGCCTGGCCTCCAGGAACCACCGCTCGTCAGAGGAGGCCTCGTCCAGCGCCAGCAGGTCGTGGCTGAGGCGGGCGTAGCTCTCCAGACGAATCGCATTGCACACTTGGTGGAGTACCTTCTTTGGTCGTTGCGACATGCGAATCTCCTGATCTGGACTTGCTTGATAGATGGAACCGTGATACGATGTCAATGACTCTGGCAAGGAGTACCACTGGGTGACATTACACAGAGAATCTCTTGAATATGCAAGCTATGGATGCTTCTGCAGAGTTCTCCTGCATAGTCATCCGTCACAGCTACTTGTGCAGGAGAGTTCTGTTGAAGTGTTAGTCAGCACGCCATTAGGCTGCATTTGGTCTGAGGGGCTGACAGGACGTAAGTTTCATACGATCAATTCAACGTCAAGAGTAGATTGCACAATTCAGATAACAAACTAGGAGGTATGCATTATGAATGACACCCATTTCGTCTTGCCAACAGTTGGTACTGCGGATATGTCCAAAGATGATCAAGGAGCCTTGATAGTAAACCAAGCGACTGCCGTCATAGTCAAGGCTTATCTGGAAAACTGGGCACAAACCTGGTCCGTTTTGGCATACGACCCAAATTGGGTCGACGTTTACAAAGCGCCTCTTCTGGGCTTTGTGGATGAAAATGCATTGCAACAGGCAAGGAGAGAAACAATAATGACTCCTGACAAGCTTGAAGCCTTGATTAACATGGTTCAATCCGCTCTCAAGGCGTTTTGAAGGAGACTACGTGTCATCATTCAGGCCTGGACCAACAAGAATAGCGTATAGAACAACCACACTGTGGAGTTCATTGGATAACTCAATGTCCACCACGTTTAGCTCCGCAACTAGCAGTGCAACTAGTAGTGTTCAAACTCTAAATAGTGCTACTACAGGTGGACTATCAACAATCGCAGACTGTATCTTGCAGGGTCAGCTTGATTCACGTCTACTTTCCAATCTCGGGTATGCTTGGTGGGGATGCGGCATTGTATACTTCGCTATTGTTCACGCATTCAGAAGGATACGCGATTTGATGGTAGGCAAAGTCAGGAAAAGCAAAGTGATGGCGATGAGGCCATAAGTAACTGAGTCTGGCTCTACGCAGATTTGTGGGATGCTCCACGCGGGCGTGCGACCCGCGTTCGCATACACGGGAGTGGCCCACCCCCTCCGAGCGCTTTTGCGCCACGAATCCGCGTCACGTTAGCTGCGCCGAACGGGAAGAAGGACTCGCCCAAAGGCACAGGCCGTTTGAGGTCAAGGCGAGGTCGCAAGGAGCGCAGCGTCAGAGGAAAGCGGGCGGTTAACTGGGGTGGGGTCGGGGCGTCGCTCCGGTCCAGGCAGGGGGCGCGGCCAACCACGTGTTGGAGGCGACTTGGCTATCTTGCGCCAATCCAACTGCTCCACGCGCTTTCAGTGGGTGCTGTGGCAGAGGCTCTTGCCGCACCCGCCAAGCGCCTCAACACCATCGTTAGCTACCGACAATGCGCGTCACCTTCGATTGGCCTCGCCCAAGATTATCGCGGTGCCAGTTGTGCCTGTAACTTGGCTGGCTCTGTAACCGGCGCCTGGCAGGCAAAGGGGCGGCACACATAGGCCGTGGGCTGCCCGTCCACCAATCCACGATCCTGTAGCAGCGGGACTTGGGCACTTTCTTGACTGGATGCGCTCAGGGCGACCACCTGGAAGGGCCGGTAGCCAGTGCGAACAACACTCAGCAGGGCCCGCGTGTTGGCGGCTTCTGGATCGCCGACGATGGCGATCTCGCGCGGCTGGGACAGAGCGAAGCTCAGAGCCTGGAGCCACTGCCCAAAGGCTAGCGGATACCGGGCCATGAAGGGCTGTGTCTGCACCAGCGCCTGGCGAGCGACATCGACGTACCGCAGATCGTTGGTGAGGCTGCCCAGCTTCAGCAGGGCGGTGACGGCCATCCCATTCCCTGATGGCGTGGCATTGTCTTGCAGGTCACGGGGACGGGTGATCAAGGTCTCATGGTCGTCACTGGTGTCGAAGAAGCCTGCACCGGGTGTCTGGAAGTGCGCGATCATCGTCTCGGCCAGTTCCTGTGCCGCAACGAACCAGCGGGGATCGAAGGTAGTCTGGTACAACTCCAATAGGCCATCAATGAGGTAACTGTAGTCCTCCAGGTATCCGTTGAGCTTGGCCTCGCCTGCCTTCCACGTCCGCAGCAGACGACCATTCTCCTGTCTCAGCTCATGCAGCAGGAAATCACCATTGCGCTCGGCGACTTTGCGATAGTCAACGCGATCCAGAGCCCGCGCACCCTCGGCAAAGGTGGCTAGCATCAGCCCGTTCCAGGAGGTAAGCACTTTCTCGTCGCGACCGGGATGCACACGCTGCTCACGGGCTTCGAACAGCCTGCGGCGGGCCTGAGCCAGCACAGGGCGCTGGTCCATGTCCCCGGCGAATTCCAGGATGTTCTTGCACTCAAAGTTGCCCTGGCGAGTAACGCCGTAGGCCGCCATGAAGGCATCTGCTTCGTCCCCCAGCACGCCGCGGATCTCGTCCGGCGTCCAGATGAAGAACTTCCCCTCCTCACCTTCGCTGTCGGCGTCCTGTGTGGAATAGAATCCACCGTCTGGGTCCAGCATTTCCCGCACAACGTAGTCGAGGATCTCCTCGGCAATCGTGCGGAAGACCTGGTTGCCGGTTGCTTGCCAAGCGTGGAGGTAGACGCGCGAGAGGAGGGCGTTGTCGTAGAGCATTTTCTCGAAGTGAGGCACCAGCCATCTCTCGTCCACCGAGTAGCGGTGGAAGCCCCCGCCAAGTTGGTCGTAGATCCCACCTCGGGCCATCTTCTCGAGGCTTCGTTGGACCATACGCAGGGCCAGGGTGTTGCCGCTGCGATGAAACTCGCGCAGCAGGAACTCCAGCACCATGGACTGGGGAAACTTGGGTGCACCGCCGAAGCCCCCGTGGGTGGCATCGAACTGCTGGCTGAGCTTGCGCACGGCTTGATCGAGGATCAGGGGACTGAGCTCGAGGTCTGGCGGGGTGGAGGACAGGTCTTGACTCACGATGTGCGCGACGATGTTCTGGGCCGAGCGCGTGATCTCGTCCTTCCGCTCGCGATAGGAGCGGGACACGGACAGCAGAACCTGGCGAAACGCAGGCAGTCCGTGACGACTCTCGGGAGGGAAGTAGGTGCCACCGAAGAAGGGTTGGCCCTCTGGGGTGAGGAACACCGTGAGAGGCCAGCCACCCCTCCCGGTCATACCCACCACGGCGCGCATGTAGATGGTGTCTACGTCGGGCCGCTCCTCCCGGTCCACCTTGATGTTGACGAACTGCTCGTTCATCAACTGGGCTGTGGAGGCGTCCTCGAAGGACTCGTGGGCCATGACGTGGCACCAGTGGCAAGAGGAGTAGCCTACGCTGAGTAGGACCG
>CAYSSR010000012.1:0-40111 GCA_964433755.1 uncultured Anaerolineales bacterium | reverse complement strand
GGATTGGGTGGTTGACGAGGAGTTCGAGCGTCGTTATCCAGAGCACTACTCGTGCTCGGTGACCGTAACCATGGAAGACGGCACGGAGTACACCTCGGTCATCGACGACCCCAAAGGCGACTACCGCAACCCGGTGACGCAGGAGGAGCTCGAGGACAAGTTCCGTCGCCTGGCCCAGCGTGAACTGGAAGAGGCGCGGGTTGAGCGCTTGGTGGAGTTTGTGAGGAACCTTGGTGAGGCTGGAAACGTCGCGGAGCTGTTCTCCCTCACCGGGTAGCGTTTCCGGACTGAACACCAGGATCAGGGGGTAGACTTCTCGTGAGGGCTGGGACGGCCTCTTGCGTGGCCAGATAGCCTTGATGGGCGGGTACCCGCCGGAGGAGAGGGAGTGCGTGCGGGTACCAATCCTGGCTGTCGAGTTGCAATGAGGATAGCGGAGGCTCCCGCCAAGTTCGTTTTATGAATGATGCGGCTCTTCTAAGTGGGAAGAGCCGCCTTCTCGTCCGTGAGGGGCGTCTCTGAGAATGTGGAATCCTTGATGGAACTCGCTTCCGCCGCGAGAGATCAGCACGATGCACTTATGGTCCGGCTGGGGGAAAGGGTAGCCAGCAGACCACTGTCTGAGGAGTCTTCCTGCCTGGCTTGTAGCCCTTCGTGACCGCGATCAGCATCCGACGAAGGGTGCCACCGCATGTGCGGTACGGCTCGCGGAGCTCAGCTCACACGAGGTTGGGCAGTATCTTGTGCCTGAGTGCCTTCTCCATCTGCTGGTTGGTGGACCTTCGGCTGTCCGTTGCCGCTGCCGTTACCATTCTCTCTGCCCAGGTACTTCACCAGCTTTACCGTTCCCAGGTACCCAGAGATGGTATTCATCCAAAGAGCCACCTGTGCCAGGTCACATGGGCAGAGTTGTGCACTACACTTCCTCTTGTCTTGACAAGCGTATGGGCAATCAGCCCATACCTCGTCTCTCCACTGTCTCCACTCTACCAGAATCTCGGCGCCGTTTCGGTACGATATCGCCACTCGACCTCCTAGGGCTTGTACTGGCTTCACCGGTCCTAGGACATCCGAGATTCTGTTCATTCAGTGGTTCGCGCGCCCCCCAGCGCCCGAACAGTGCTTCGTGCTGCATTTCGCCTTTTGACACCTGTTGAACGGGCAAAGCTTTCGTTATCTTGACTTCATGGACCTCAGTCCACTGAGCATTATACCACAGTCTGCAACTGTGTTGCCACACAACCTTTGTACTGTCGGAGAGCACAAACCGGAGCCGAGTCCAGCAACTCCACGGTGACGCTTGACCGGCGCCACTAACTGTGGTATGCTCAGTGCGGCTAGCTGGTTGACCCTGGAGCCACTAGCGGAGGACCGGACGATGGAGCGTGACAGCGTGTCGCGTAGAGCAAGGGTAGAACGCCGGAGAGAAAGAGGGGAGATGGCGATGAAGTCAGAGGAGCGCATCAATTGTGCCAGGTGCAGCACCGTGGTCTGTCTGGCAGGGAGGGCCGACAAGGCACCGTCGAACTGTCCCACGACGGTGAGGCCAAAGGTGCTAGAGGCGGCAACAGAGAGATGCCTTAGTCCGGAGATCTTGGCCTTCGCGCGCGAGGCCTCGAGGCAGGAAGCCGCCGGGTACGCGCGCCTGGCGCATGCTCCCAACGTCCCTTCACCGATCAAGAGCAGACTCGAAGAGATAATGGAGTTCTCCGAGAGAGTGGGCTACCGGAGGCTGGGAGTGGCCTTCTGTGTTGGCGCGAGGAACGAGGCGGAGATGCTCGTCTCTGTACTCGAGAACAGAGGGTTCGAGGTTGTGTCGGTCTGCTGCAAGTGCGGCATGGTGGGCAAGGAGGAGCTGGGCGTTGCACAGCAGGAGCAGATCTACCCGGAGAACGAGTTCGAGACGATGTGCCATCCCATAGCGCAGGCGCAGTTGCTGAACGATGCCCGCACGGATTTCAACGTTGTGTTGTGTCTCTGTGTAGGACACGATTCGCTGTTCCTCAAGCACAGCGAGGCGCCCTGCACCGTTCTTGCGGCCAAGGACCGTCTCCTCGGACACAACCCTCTGGCTGCGCTGTATCTATCCAAGTCATACTACCGCAGGGTGAGAACTTAGAGGGTAGCCCTAAGGCGGACGATGTTCGGCTGGAAGCAGGCCAGCTCCCGCCGGACAGTGTGGCGACGCGAGGTGGCGCTCACGAGTGGGGCCATCGTGACGGCAGTCAGCATGGACAGGAGCGGACCGGTCCTGCGTGCAGACACCAAGCGCATCGTGGATCGCCTGGCAGTCCTCGTGCCGACGCGCCAGTCCGGTTTCTTGTTCCCCTCTACAGCCCGGAGTATCATTGGAGCGACAGACGAGCAGACGGTCACCTCAAGGCTTGGCGAGTTGGGAGTATCACCTCCGGGTCTGAGTATCGGCCGGAGTGGTCCCTATGATCCCACCGGGAATCCGGGCCAGCCTAGGTAAGGAGGGTCGTCTGCGTTTTGTGTAGGGAAGGGTGATCATGCGTTCCAGACGATTCGAGTTGCGAGACGAGAGGCCAATCAGAAAAGAGACCTTTGTCGAGCCCTGGGCTGAGGCTGGACTGACCGTGATTAGCAGTCCGCAAGATCCTTCACCAAGTCTCAGGATCGAGAAGGGGATTGTCACGGAGATGGACGGTGTTCCACATGAGGAGTTCGATCTGATCGACCACTTCATCGCCAGGCACGCGCTCGACCTCGACTTGGCCGAGTCCGCCATGGGAATGCCGTCGCAAGACATAGCTCGCATGCTGGTGGACATCGATGTCCCGCGAGCTGAGCTACTCCAGTTGACCAGGGGCTGCACCGCGGCCAAGTTGGTGGACATCGTCGGTCACATGAACGTACTGGAGATGATGATGGCCTTGGCCAAGATGCGAGCGCGCCGTACGCCCGCCAACCAGGCCCATGTCACGAACCGATTGGAGCATCCTGCACTGCTGGCAGCCGATGCCGCGGAGGCGGCGCTACGAGGTTTTAAGGAAATCGAGACCACGGTGGGCGTCTCCCGCTATGCCGCGCTCAACGCCCTGGCCATACTTGTCGGCTCCCAGACGGGTTGCGGTGGCGTCCTGACCCAGTGCTCGGTCGAGGAAGCCACGAACCTGCAACTGGGCTTCGCTGGGCTTACCACGTATTCCGAGACGCTGTCGGTGTATGGCACGGAGAGGGCGTTCGTCGATGGCGATGACACGCCCTGGTCCAAGGCTTTTCTCTGTGCGGCCTACGCCAGCCGAGGAGTCAAGACTCGGTTCACCTCGGGCACCGGCTCGGAGGCCCTGATGGGGCATGCCGAGGGCAAGTCCATGCTGTATCTCGAGGCCCGGTGCCTTCTCGTCACGCGAGGGGCGGGGAGCCAGGGCAGCCAGAACGGCTCCATAAGCTGCGTGGCCCTGCCCGAGTCGCTGCCCGGAGGCGTGCGGGCAATCCTGGCCGAGAACCTGATCGCTGCCATGCTGGGTCTGGAAGTGGCCGCAGGCAACGATGCGCTGGCTTCCCACTCCGAGATTCGCAAGACCGCCAAGCTGATGTGTCAGTTCTTGCCCGGTGCCGATTTCGTGACCTCGGGATATGGCGCAATCCCTCGCTACGACAACATGTTCGCCGGGGGCAACTTCGACGTTTCGGAAGTCGATGACTGGTACGTACTTCAGCGTGACCTCCAGGTCGATGGGGGCATTGTACCGGTCAGTGAGGAGGCGGTCCTGCGTGCCCGCGAGCGGGCGGCCAGAGCGATCCAGGCGCTATTCGATGCCTTCGACTTCGCGCCCATCAGCGAGGGGGAGGTGCAATCCGCCGTAGGTGCCTGGAGCAGCGAGGACATGCCGCCTCGCGACAGACTGAGCGACCTCAAGGTGGCGCGTTTGATGGTTGACGGTACCCTGACCGTGGTGGACGTCATCAGAACGCTCTCGGAGGCCGGCTTTCGCGACGTGGCCGGCAACATCATGGAGATGCAACGGCGCCGTGTGGCTGGTGACTGCCTTCAGCCGGCTGCCATCTTCGATGATAGGTTCCAACTGCTCAGCGCGTTGACGGATCCCAACGACTACGAGGGCCCAGGCACTGGCTACCGCCTGGATGGCGAGCGCTGGTCAGCCTTGCAGGACCTGCCTCAGGTTCGGAACCCGAAGGATTACGCCGAGGAACTGGGCAGTCCCCAGGTTCAGACCTGGCTGGAGGAGGTTGGACCCGCCACACTGGGAGACTCGCCGGAAGTTGTCATTGCCCTCGGTCCCGCGTTCGGGGTGGAGATCGGTCGTACTATCGGTGGGCTGAGTCACGTTGACGTCTTGGACTGCGTCGTTCAGGGTGTTCGAGACGAGGGGGTGCTGCCCCGTCTCATTCGGGTGCACCACACGTCGGACTGTGCTTTCATTGGCCACGCTGGCGCCAGACTGAGTGGATCCGGCGTGGCCGTGGGCATCCAGTCGAAGGGTACATCGCTAATCCACCACCGCGACCTGGACCCGCTGGAGAACCTTGAGCTATTCTCGCAGGCACCCAACCTGGACCTGAACACGTACCGACAGATTGGGCGGAACGCAGCGCGGTACGCCCTGGGCTTACCGACCGAGCCGGTCGCGGTGATGATCGATTCCACGGCCAGGCTGCGACTGATTGTGCAGACCCTCCTCATGCATCTGCGAGAGACACGGCAGATCGATCCAAACAGCCCGCCGACGGAGCTGCGTCTGGTGGAGAGGGAGCGAAGTCATGGACGATAGCCCGATTGCCTCCAAGACGGGACGACTGCTCAGTGAGTTGACTCTCGAGTCCGTCCTGGCAGGAGAATTGACCACGGAGGATCTGAGCATCGGGGCAGAGACGCTGCGACGGCAGGCCGACGCCGTCGAGGCTGCCGGTTACACGCAGGTCGCTCAGAGCCTGAGACGTGCCGCTGAACTGACGCTGCTGACCAATGAGGAGGTGCTGGAGATCTACCGGGCTCTGCGACCAGGGCGGGCTACCTACTCCGGACTACTGGAGATCGCCAATCGTCTGGAGAGCGAGTTTGGCGCACCCATGACCGCCAGCCTCATCCTTGAGGCGGCCGAGGTCTATTTGGCGCGAGGGATCGCCAAGTAGCTTGGTTCGGAGGTCTTTCTCCACTGGTAAGGCAGCAGCCTACCGCAGATAGCAGACTGGCCCGACGGCTCTTGCGGACCCTACGGCTCAGGGTGGTTGGCAGCGGACGGCTCTAGCCGTTGATACCCCCATTCGTCGAAGGCGAAGCCCCAGTGCTCGTTGACCCTAGCCAGCACCTCGCCGTCCAGGTCGTACTCGTTCTTCTCGTAGCCCGCCACGGAGTCCAGATACGACCGCAACCTGGGTTCCGCGTGCGTGAAGCCGGGCAGCCCCAGCCTGTCGTACACCCTCCGTATCTGATCCAATGGCTGCTCCTCCAGGTTCTCGAAGCTGAGCTCCACCAGGTGCCCAGGCGGGATTAGTGGCCTGTCGGCCAGGAATCTGCGCAAGAGCCTCTCGTAGAAGCTCAAGATCAGCGCCTCGACCTCGCTCATGTCGATGTCCTGCAACTGGGCTCTGCGGATAACCGTCACGGCGAGGTGCCTGGTGGAGCGGAAGACGTCGTACGGATTGCGGTAGATGTGGATGAACCTGGCCTCGGGAAAGAGATCCAGGATCGCTTCGATACGCCCGGTGTTGGAGCAGTTCTTGAGTACGAGCTGCTTGCCTCCACTGCGCAGTGTGGCTTTGCGCAGGACTTCTAGGTAAGCCCGCCTCCACTCGTCAGCGGCCGAGTCGGACAGATGATCGAAGAGGGCGTAGCTCTCGAAGAAGTGAGGGCCGCGCCGGGGGAAGGTGTACCAGTGGAGGAAGGAGTGGGGCGACAGGCTGGCGATAGCCAGTTCGTCCTCCTGCGGATCGTCCAGGATGAGGGGAACGTTGTCGACCTCTCTGGTGGGGTGGCGTCTCCTGGCCATCCAGGCCAACGGCCGTTTGAACGTCCTTTCACCGATGAGGCACAGGTCCGGTGCAAAGGCCTGAAAGGTGGTGACGTAGCCAAGACCGGGATCTTGACATAACAGTTGATGGAGGAACGTTGTGCCGGTGCGCCAGTGGCCGATGATGAAGATGGGCGAGGGATCGACTTGTGTGCGACGCAGCACGCTGTCGTACCGGAGCCGCTCGTAAGCTCTCAAGGGGCTGGTGAACATGGTCGAGAGAGTGACGAAGACGGCGCGAGGGAGGAACTCCCGATCTATGCCACCCGAGTGAGCCAGCAGCCGGAGCCAGGCGCGAGATGATCCGAGGACGTGGGGGTGTTCGATGCTGGATACGCGACCGCTCTGTGTCATCGTGATTCCGACAGGACGAGCATGGGCCTGGACGGAATCGTCGTACCGAGCAACAACGTACGGGTCATGTTAGGGTGCTCCGTCTCGAATCATCACCAGGCCGAAGAGAGTGGTGGAGTAGGCGGTTCCACCGTCTGGGTGCAGGAACAGGGCACCGGCCCAGTTGTTGTAGCCGGGGCCGGTCCCCACGAGCTTCTTGTACACAGTCTCGCCGGTCTGGAAATCGACGGCGGTGAGATACCAGCTTGTGAGAGGCTCCCCCTCGTCCCGCCAGTACATGTAGGCCAGACCGTTGCCCAGGGATAGCTTGAAGACCCCGATGCCCCTCTCCCCGCTGGCCCACACCTGCTGGCACGAATAGGTTCCATCATCGCCCCTCGTCGCATCGACGCGAGTCAGGCCCGGCTCAGGATACGAGCGCGGAAACACGTGGTGCCCCCAGTTGTTCTCTACCAGCACAGAATACGTGCCCGTGCCGTGTCCGTCGTCGTCGGCGTGCTCGAACCCGGCAGTGCTGACGTCTGTGCCGCTCTTGCCCTCTTCGAAGACTGGTACGCTGCACACCACGCTGCCGTCCGAGCGCCGAAGAAAGAGGACGCTGATCATGGGCTCGGCGTTGTCCGTGATCACCACCAAGCCTTCTGGGTCTCCCATTAGCGTGACCGAGGTCCCAGAGCCTCGGGTGATGTGACCAGGCTTTCGGCCCGGACCCCGGTCGTACTCGGTGCGCCAGTCCACACTGATGATCCCGCTGCCGTCCTGGCTGAAGCGATAGAGTGCGTGGTCGGAGAGGATGTAGACTCCGTCTTCGCCAACAGCGAAGGAGTTCTTTATGACCTCGCCGGCGAGCCGCATGGTGTGCACCGTTCCGGACTCCACAGCGACTGTGCCCACCATGCCCTCGGTGGTGGCATACCAGTAGTACTCGCCGCTCCAGTCGGGCAGCACCCAGGCGATGCTATCCCGTCTGGGCCAGGACATAGGCACGACGTGAGCGGCAAGGTCGTAGCTGCGAACCAGTTCGAACTCGTCGCTTCGCGGCGGGTCTGGAGCCTGAACGATCAAGAGGGCGTGATCGGTAGTGGGGACCACGGCGCGATACTGGTCGTCCAGGTAGAAGTAGGTGCCGGCGCCCAGATACTCCCAGGGCAGCACTCCTTGGAGAAACCAGTACCAGGGGCGAGGAGGAAGATCGTAGGAAGCCAGTTCCTCGAGGGTGTAGGGGGCCATCATCTCGAGTTGAAACCCGCGCCCGTTGCTGTACACGCCTATCAGCCGTCCTACGCCGTCGAAGGCGATGGTGCCGTATCCGCCGAAGCCCTGCGTTCTCGAGGCAACCTGGGCGTCGTCACTGAGGGGTCCACCGGCCTCGTAGGTATCGCTCATGTAGGCGTCGCAGTGCATGTTGTTGCCGCCGGCGGGAGCCATGTAGGGGTGCTGCGGAATCGGCACGTGACGGATGGCAGCCGCGTAGTCTTGCGCACTATAGCCAGCAGTATCTGGCACCTGCGCAGGGAGGGGTACGTTGGGGATGGACCCCGTGAACAGGGCCTTGTAGAGGATGCACAGGGAACATGCCACCAGGCAAAGCAGAAGAGCCCCCACGAGGGCAATCCTGCGCGCCATTGTCCGACGAGCGGTTCCCTTCTTGGTCCCTGTCAGGCGCTCAGACATCTGGGTTGCACGGCCTTGGACCCGGGCACCAGGTCTCTCGCTCATCGAGGCCTCTGCCTGGCCTCTGTGGAGCTCTCAATCCAGGGTGGCATGACGGCGGTTGGATTGCGGGTGACGGCAGTGGTTGCTGTTCGTTCCGGGACCCCAGGGAGGCTCCCGGCAGCTCCCCTCTGCTACAAGCTGCCGCGAAGCCGGGTCCGACGTTGGTGGTTGCGCGTCCCCAGACTGTGTCGCGCCGGATCATCGCCGATGTTGTCCCAGAAAACCACAAAAGCCAAAATGGCCCAAGAATATGCCCCATTGTAGTCCCGGTCATGGAGGTTGTCAAACCATCTCCGTGCTCAACTCTCGGGGCGTGGTGAGCCTTCCTCAGCCCAGAGCCCACGTGGCTGTAGCCGTCCGACTGTGCCTGTGGTCGACAACCACCCTGGCTGCGACATTCGCTACACGGGTGACGCGCCTGGTAGGGGATGAACAAACGCCATCACTAGTTGCGCGTTCTTCAGTGCTGTTTCATTGTGCTCGGCTACCAGTCTCGGGTCTTCGTGACCTTTGACGGTGCCGGGAGTCGTTCCGGCTGGGAAATCCGCACTCGGGAGTAAGCGGAGCTCACTGTTGAGGGCTCCGTGCTTCTTGTCTGCGGCAGAGCACAGAGTGGAGCCAACAGCGAAGCTCTGAGGAGTGGTTCCTCCAGACGTCGCAGGATGCTGATACGGGCCAAGACATCTCCACTGCGCCGCGCACCCGTACTGTGTGCAAGGCGCTCCACCCTGGCCTGAGAGATCGTGAAGTTCGCGGATGTAGGAAGGCATTCAGGGACAGATTCCGCCAGGTACTTGACAGTTCTTGAACTTTCTGCTATACTTGGGGTAAATCTCTGCCATGTGAGGTTCCCATGAGGTCCATGTTGGACAACCTAGACCGGGCTATCATAGATTGCTTGATCGAGGATGGCAGGATGCCCTCGGCACAGATAGCTCGGCGGCTCGGCGGTGCATCGACCAAAACGATCACGAGCCGGATAGCCAGGCTTACAGATGAAGGCGCCGTCAAGGTTACGGCGATCGCCAACCCGCGGGCACTAGGATACCGGATCATTGCCGGAGTTGGGGTTGAGACAGCACCGGGCGATGTGGAGAAGGTAGGACAGGCGCTGGCTGAGATCCCTCAGGTCAACTACGTAGCGCTGGTTGCCGGGGACCGCGACCTCTGGCTTCAGGTGCGAGCGGCAGACATGGATGATCTACAGGCATTCCTGGCAGAGACACTCAGCTCGGTGCCGGGCGTCCAGAGAAGCCAGCTTGCCCTGCTCATCACTCATGAACTCAAGAACGATGTAGCAACACCCACCTCGACACGGGAGCGAGCTTCAGGCACGCAAGCATGGGAGGCGACTCCGACAGCCGCGCACGCTGCGATCGACGAGCTGGATCGCATGATCGTAGATCAACTGATGGATGACGGCAGAGCGCCCGCGACGCAGATCGCCCGCTCTCTGGAAACCATCTCCCCAAAGACGGTGAGCCGGCGCATGAACCGCCTCATCCAGAAGGGCATCATCAGTGTCAGGGGTATTGCCAATCACAGAGCTCTGGGCTACTCGATCATCGCCGATATCGGGATCGAGACAGAGCCTGGCAGGGCGGAGGGTGTGGGACGCGCCGTGGCTGCGATTGACCAGGTGGCCTACGTTGCCTTGGTTGCAGGGGACCGTGATCTCTGGATCCAGGTGCGGGCCGTCGATATGGAAGACCTGCAACGATTCATCCTCAAGAAGTTGTACATGATTCCGGGCATCAGGAGAACGCGGACCACTCTGTTGTTTACCTCCGCTCTCAAAGACATCGACTCCTGGAGAATCCCCGCTGACCTCCCGCAGGGCTAGGACGGCTGGTCGTTGCTGTGGAGTAGAGGCCCGACAGGCAGCAGACCAGGCAAAGACGTTGACGACAGGGTGACGAACGAGGAAGTCGTTATGCCGAGAAGGGACATTGGCGGCCTGGGAAGGCGCGAACTGGCTCCGAAGTGGCTGTAGAGGTACAGGCGAGAACCTGTTACACGCAAGGACAACCGTCATCTCTTAGCATCGTGGCGTAACCAATGGAGGTCGTGATTCGGTCCTCGAGGCTCGGCGACCAGTGTCAGGAGAAGCGTCGACGCTGACCGCCAGCCGGACGGCAACGTGTGCACTGGTTCCACTTGGATCATGGCTGAGGGCAATCCGCGTCGCGAGTGCACTCCGGATGTGTTGAAGGAGAGCCGGTCGCGATGGTGAGCACGGAAAGGAGGTGATGGACTGAAGAGTATGGATGAGGTCGGTCTACTGGGACCGAGTGCGATGGCTTCAAACGCATGTTGAGACCGAGGAGGGAAACGAAGTGAGAGCGAAGGCAGTCACTCTGCTAACCATCGTGGTGTTGGCCGGTTTAGTGCTGTCGGCCTGCGGAACGCCGGCTCCGACCACAGAACCACAGGCGACTACCCCGCCCGAGGCCATATCCACTACGCCACCTACAGAGATCAAGCGTGGTGGCATACTGAAATACGGGATGCAGGTCGAGGCGGTCGACCTCGATCCCGCGTTTGGCACCGCCGTTGAGGAGTACGCACACCGCTTCCCGCTGATCTACGAGGGTCTCACGACATGGGATCTGAAAACACTGGAGCCCATTCCGTGCTTGGCCGAGAGCTGGGAAGTATCTGAAGATGGCCTGACTTGGACCTTCCACCTTCGGCAGGGAGTGAAGTGGCACAATGGTGACGAGCTCATGGCCGAGGACGTGGTGTACAGCATCAACAGGGCCGTCGACCCGGACATCGGCTCATACCTCAAGGACTCCTTCCCATCCTTGGAATCAGCCGAGGCCGCTGACGAGGACACCGTGCTCGTACACCTCACTGCGCCCTGGGGCGGTCTCTTGGACCAATTGCCCAGTCTGTACATCGTGAACAAGAAGTGGATGGAGGAGCGTGACGGGCACGCGGCCAGGGAGATGATGGGCACAGGCCCGTTCATGTTCGTAGAGTGGGTACCCGACGAGGTGGTCAGATTGGAGAAGAATCCGGACTACTGGCAGATGGGGGAGGACGGGCAACCTCTGCCGTACCTCGACGGCGTCGAACTCATCCCCATGGAGGACCAGTCCGCGCGCATGGCGGCTTTGCAGACCGGTGAAATAGATCTGGCTATGGTGGGCTTAGCGTACGTCGACCAGTTCCTCCAGGACCCTAGTCTGGTGATGGCTGGACCGGAGTCTGTGTACTGGCTCTACCCGATAGGCTTCAACGTGACCAAGCCGCCGTTCGACAACAAGCTGGTGCGAGAGGCTATCTGCTGGGGGCTCGACAGGGACGAGATGATTGAGCTGGTCTTTCATGGCCAAGGCGACCCTGCGTATGGTACCTTTAACCAACCCTGGTACTACCTGTACACCGGAGTCACCAAATACGATCATCAAGATCTGGAGAAGGCCAGGCAGCTTCTGGAAGAGGCGGGGTATGCCGATGGCCTTGACCTGACCATCACCGCGCCCTCCAACTACGAGAATCTGGTCGGCTCCGCTGAGCTGGCTGTCTCCCAACTCGCCGAAATCGGTATCAACGGCAAGGTGGCTCAGGTGGACTGGGCCCAGTTCCTGGAGGAGGGTTATGCTGGGAAGTACGAGGCATTAACCTGTGGCGAGATCTTCGGGGGCGACCGTGCGGTGCTCTACAACCTCTACTTCCACACGGATGCTGCCTGGAACTGGTTCTTCTACTCCGACCCAGAAATGGATCAGATGATCGAAGAAGCGCTGACTCTCTCGGACCGAGATGAGAAAAGGGAGTTGCTGACCAAAATGGATGAGAAGCTCATGGAAGACAACCCGTGCTGCTTTGCGCTGCTGCAGGGTTACTCGTACGAGGGACACCAGGCCTACGTAAAGGGTTACGTGCACTCGGCTACCACGAGGAGTGATTCCATCGCCCAAGTGTGGCTGGACAAGTAGGTTTGGGGGTCTTCGCGGGGGTAGTCTCTTCAGAGACTGCCCCCGCTCTTGAGATGCTAGGGCAGGCGTCATGAGAGAGTATCTCTTCCGACGGCTACTGATGGCAGCCTTGACTATCTTCGTGGTGACTGTGCTCGCCTTCATGTCCATTCAGTTTATCCCGGGCGACGTAGTCAGTCTGGCTTTGGGTCAGCACTCATCTGAGGAGGCGGCAGCAGTTCTGAGGCGCGAGTTGTGGCTCGATAGGCCGGTGGCCGAGCAGTACCTTCGCTGGCTGAACGGATTGTTGCATGGAGATCTGGGCCTATCCATGCGCACGCGGGAGCCGGTGACGGGCGCGATACGTCAGCGCTTGCCGGTCACTATGGAGCTGTCTTTGCTGGCCACTCTCATCGCTATCGTAGTCGGGCTTCCCGCAGGTATTCTGGCCGCGGTCAGGCGGTATTCCGTCGTTGATCAGGTCTCGACCATAGGGGCCCTGGTGGGCATTTCTATGCCTGATTTCTGGCTGGCCACTCTGTTGATACTCCTCTTCACGCTCTACTTGAGAGTGCTGCCGGCAGGAGGGCCGGTGCCAAGTGTCTTCGAGGACCCAGTAGGTAACTTGAAACGTATGGCCATGCCGGCGTTGGCTCTTGGACTGCCATCTGCTTCTGTGTACTTCCGTATGATGCGCTCCGCACTGCTGGAAGTGGTCAATTCGGACTACATGCGCACTGCATACGGCAAGGGGCTGAGGGAGCGAAGGGCGATTGTGGTTCATGCCCTGAAGAACGCCCTCATCCCGGTGGTGACTGTCGGCGGTTTGGAGGTTGCCTGGATGTTGGGTGGCTCCTTCATCCTGGAGACCATCTTCTCTTTGCCCGGTTTGGGCCGGGCTACAGTGAAAGCGATTTTCGACCGCGACTACACGCTGCTCCAGGGCAGTTTGCTCGTCTACTCAACGCTCGTGATAGTGATCAGCATTGCTACAGATATACTATATACGTATTTGGACCCGCGGATTCGATTGAAATAGCGGAGAGCTGTTGTGAGTTACTCAGAGAACGACGAAGACGTGTCTCTTCAATCGGATGCCCTCGAGCAGGCACACGTGTCTTTCACCCAAGATGCCTGGCGGAGACTGCGGCGTCACAGGCTGGCGATGTTTGGCTTGGGGATCATCGCTCTCCTGGTTCTACTAGCCATGGCCGCGCCGCTCATTGCACCGCACGATCCCGTGGAAGTGATTGCGGAGGATGCATACCAGGGGCCCAGTCTGCGGCACCTGATGGGCGCCGATGAGTATGGCCGAGACATCTTCAGCCGCGTGGTCTATGGAGCTCGCACCTCCCTCGCGGTGGGCATCATCTCGGTGGGCATCGCATTGCTCTTGGGCATCATTCTGGGGCTGGCGGCTGGGTATTTCCTGGGTATCACTGACATGATCGTGAGTCGCACCATGGACGTCCTGTATTCGTTTCCTGCTATTCTCTTGGCGCTGGTTTTCGTTGCCATCCTGGGCCAGGGTCTTGACAGAGTGATGCTCGCCGTGGGACTGGTCACCACTCCGGTCTTTGCCCGTCTGTGTCGGGCGTGCGTGCTTGCAGAGCGAGAGAAGGTGTATGTGGATGCAGCCCGCGTCGTCGGGGCTGGCGACAGGCATATTCTGATAAGACACATACTGCCCAACGCGATTCCGCCACTGATAGTGCAGTTGAGCATGTGTATGTCGTGGGCCATTCTGGCGGAGGCCGCACTGAGCTATCTGGGCCTGGGTACTCAGCCGCCGACCCCATCCTGGGGAGTGATGCTGAGCAAAGGCAGGGAGCTGGTTCATCTCTCGCCCTGGCTCTCCATCTGGCCGGGACTGGCCATCATGGCAGTGGTGTTTGGCTTCAATGTGCTAGGCGATGGGCTGCGGGATGCCCTCGATCCGCAGCTCAGGGGCCGCTGACTGGTTGGGAGCTTCCTGAGAGGGCCAGGCGTATCCACAGTGTTGCCGCAGGACGGATGGCGGGAGAGCGCTTGTGAGCCGGCTTTGGCCATCCCCGGCGCACGAAACCACAGGCGAAGCACCATAGGCATTCTAGTGTGTGCCCACTCTTGCGCGTGGTGACAGGCGGAGGGGATAGGTCGTGGGACCTGAATGAGGACCGTGTCTACTGTGACAGAGTTTCATCGATGGGCGAGCCTGAGGGATGACAACGGTGTGCGTCCGGGAGGTGGTATCGGCGCTGATAGCTTACCTGGTACTCCATTGCGCAAACGCCTGAGCCAGTGAAGGCCGGGCGCCGGATCCTGTTGGTTCTGCAAGCTTAGCGGAGGTGGACGTGTGATGAGAAAGCCCTCGAACATGCAAGTGCTGGTGGCGGAGGGCCCACCGCGTGTTCGTGGTCAGGTGCATGGTGAAGCGCTCAGATCGCTGATCGGCGAACATGTCGACATGATGAAAAGCGAGATTCAGGAAGCGACGGGCATGGATCCGGATGGCTACATCCGCAAGTTCCTCAAGGATACGGAGCTATTGCCCGCGATTGGGCGTTGGGCCCCCGATCTACTGGAGGAGGTCAGAGGTATCGGGGAGGGTGCGAACCTTGACTTCGATACCGCCTTGGCACTGCAACTGCCGGATGAAGAATGGTTGTATCGACGGGACGAGGGGTTCATCCGCCGCAGCCGCGACGCGGGGCACTGTAGCAGCCTTGCTGTCTTTGACGAAGGAGATAGCCCCCCGCTGATAGCTCAGAATATCGATCTGCCGGCCAGCAGGGAGGGTTTCCAGGTGCTCCTGCGGATCATAGAGCCAGAATCGGGTGCAGAATCGCTTGTGTTCACGCTGGCCGGCCTCATCGTCCTGAATGGCATCAACAACCGGCCTCTCGGTGTTTGCATGAACGCCCTTCTCCAACTCGACCACGCGAGGAATGGACTCCCTGTCGCTTTCGTTCTTCGCGGCATATTGGCCCAGCGCAGCCTGTCAGACGCGGTGCGGTTCGTGCGCTCTATCAAGCATGCCTCCGGCCAGAACTATGTGATAGGAGGGGCGCACGGAGTCGTGGATCTAGAGTGCTCGTCAGGTCACGTTCGTGAGTATGTCCCTGCTACCGCAGCGACGCGTCTCGTCCACACAAACCACCCCCTCGTGAACGATGATCTGGGGATGTATAGCGACCTGGTGCGCAGGTTGTCGCCCGAGGAAAGGGAGTGCTTGGCTCAGCAGCAAGTCAACTACGAGGCCAGGCTCAACTCTCTCAGCAGGCAACGCGAGGCGAGTCCGGGCGCGGTCACGGTGGAGAGAGTCAAGTCCATGCTGAGTTCCCATGATTCTCCGGAACACCCTGTCTGCCAGCATAGGCGGCCGGGACGGGACTGGGTGACGGTCGGCTGCACGATCATGGTCTTGTCTGCTTCTCCTGAGCTGCACCTAGCTCCGGGCAATCCGTGCTCGACGGAATTCACCATGTACGAGTTCCCACCTGCCTCTGAGGACAGGTCTCCCCAAGAGGAGGGTTCTGACGCTGTTTCATGAGGCTGTAGTGACCGCCACCGCGCGGAGCATGGGCTGCGGTGGCGCACCCGCTCTTGGGCTAAGAGGCATAGAGGTCAGGCAGGGCGAAGTTTCATGTGTCTGGCGTGATGCACGCCTGCGGCCACGATGCCCACGTGGCCATGTTGCTGGGTGTTGCCACGCTGCTGGCGGAAGAAGAGGATCTGCCTAGCCAGGTCCGTCTTCTGTTGTGGCCCTCCGAGGAGAGGCAAGGCGAAGAGAGCAAGACAGGAGCCTTGCGGGGTGTAGATGCAGTGGTGGGCCAGTATATGGACGAGTAACTGGAAACTGGCCACATCTACCTTGGCGGTGGGCCTTTCCTGGTGGTGGGCGACAGGCGCAAGGTGGCAATGCGAGGGATCGCGTAGTTCACGGGAAGGGATAGGAGAAGATGTCACTTGATGCCGTGAAGCGGGTGACGATAGTCGGTGCTGGGTTGATGGGCCACAGCATTGGGCTGGAGTTCGCCGTGGCCGGGTATCCCGTTGTCTTTTACGACGTGAACGACGCCACGTTGCGCAAGGCTCTGGAGAGGGTGGAAAGGGACCTTGGAGCGATGTCCGAGTGGGGGTTGCTGGAAGCGAGCCAGATCGGACCCACACTTGGGAGGATCCAGACCACGAAGGTGCTTGAGGAAGCGGGGCGTGAGGCGGATCTGGTGATCGAGGCGATCTTCGAGGACCTCACGCTGAAGCAAGAGGTGTTCCGCAGATTGGATACGGTGTGTCCGGAGCACACGATCCTGGCCAGCAATACCTCGAGTCTCATACCGAGCATGCTGGCAGGGGTGACCACCCGTCCTGATCGTGTACTGGTGGCCCACTACTTCTATCCTCCACACTTGATGCCCTTGGTAGAGATCGTGCCCAGCCAGTCCACTTCAGACCAGGTCGTGGCGGTCGTCAGTGGACTGCTGCGGGGAATGGGGAAGAAGCCCACCGTGGTGCGCAGGGAGGCGTTGGGCTTCATCGTCAACAGGCTTCAGGTGGCGCTCTTTCGGGAGGCGCTGAACATCGTAGAGAGAGGGATCGCTACGGCACAGGACGTGGACACCGCGGTGACGAGCAGCTTCGGCCGTAGACTGGCCGTGGTGGGGCCGTTGCAGTTGCTGGAGCACCAGGACGGTTGGGAGCAGGCCCTGGCCATAGACCAGTACATAGTGCCTGATCTCAGCAATCGGATTGGGCCTTCGGCTCTTGTACTGGAAAAGATCGAACGAGGCGAACTGGGTTCAAGGACAGGACAAGGCTTCTATGAGTGGACGACTGGCTCTACCGAGGCCTTCACGAGGAGGCTAGAGGAGGCGCTGGCCGGCTTTCTGCGTGCTGACAGAGAAGAGGATCTAACAGCCACGGTGGACGGCCGTCGATCCTCTGACGAGGATGTCTAGGCGGGGTGTTGCGGATGCGAGAAGCGAGCAGGTCTGGAGATAGCCTGGATCGGATCTTCAACGCGGATTCCATAGCAGTGATAGGCGCGTCCAACGATCCAGGGAAGTGGGGACACATGCTGCTGGACGCGATTGTGCGTGGTGGCTATGAGGGTGCTCTGTATCCCATCAATCGCAAGACAGATGAAGTGCTTGGCCTGCCGGCGTATCCGTCGATGAGCGCTGTGCCGGGGGTGGTGGACCTGGTGGTGGTGGCCATTCCTGCGCCGTACGTAGCGGGAGTCCTTCGTGAGGCTGCGGAGAAGGGTGTGGGGGGCGCAGTGGTGGTCACCGGTGGATTCCGTGAGGCCGGTAGAGCGGATCTGGAGGAGGAGCTGCGGACCATTGTCGAGGAGACCGGTTTGCGTATGCTGGGTCCAAATATCCAGGGCATCATCCGTACTTGCAATCGACTGTGCGCCATGCCCTGGCCACTCATCACGGAGCAGGGACCGCTGGCGGTGATCTCCCAGAGTGGGACGGTCACGGCAGCGATCTCGGAGTGGGCAGCGCAGGAGGGCTTGGGCATCTCGGCGGCTGTGAACCTTGGCAATCAAGTGGATCTGTGCGAGTCAGATCTCGTCGAGTTCTTTGCTGGCGACCCGCACACGAAGGCCATAGCTTTGTACCTGGAGGGCATCAAGGATGGGCGGCGGTTCCTCGATGTGGTGGGCGAGGCGGTGAAGGAGAAACCTATCGCCGTCTTGAAGTCCGGGCGGACCAAAGGAGGTCAGAAGGCAGTGGCCTCGCACACAGGGTCCCTCGGGGGCAGTGACACCGTCTTCAGTGCGGCCTGCCGTCAGTTTGGGGTGGTACGCGCAGATGACGTGGAGTCCTTGTTCGCGGTGGCCAAGGGGTTGGCGACGATGGGAACACCAAAAGGGAATCGAGTGTTCGTCATCAGCACCTCGGGCGGCTCAGGTGCGCTCTTCGTAGATGAGGCAGATGGGCATGGCCTGGTGCTACCGCGGTTGCCCGAGGAACTCGTAAAACGGCTGAGGAAGCTGGACCTGCCCGCTTTTGCCACACTGTCGAACCCGCTGGACCTGGCAGACACAGCCGCGCGGAACTTCCTGGAAGTGGTAACCATGGTAGATCAGTACAACGTGGCGGACGTCTACCTGCTGATCTACGGCGATCCGGTACGGGGGGGCGTGGACGTCACGACAGAGTTGGGCGAGAGAGTGTCGGGCAAGGTTGCCGTCTGCTACTACGGAGGGGGCGGGACGGAGACGGAAGATCGGGTAAGGATGCAGCAGGCTGGGATTCCCGCATTCAGGACTCCGGAGGGTGCGGCCCGAGGAATTGGAGCCGCCGTGTGGTCGGCGCGGAGTCGGACATGTCGCTGAGGTCACAGGAGCTAGGCACCAGAGGAAGAATGCGATGAGTGAGAGCAGTGCACGGTTCATTACGGAGCCAGAGGCGATACGGCTGCTAGAGGGGTACGGCATGCCATATCCAGAGCACGGGCTCGCGCGTAGCCCACAGGAAGCCGCCCGGATAGCGGATGAACTTGGGTATCCGGTGGTGATGAAGGTGGTATCGCCGCAAGTGGTTCACAAGAGCGATGCGGGAGGCGTGATCGTAGGCCTTGGGGATGCCGCGAGCGTTCGCGCTGCGTACGATCTGATGGTGACCAAGGTCCGGTCCGCGACGCCCGACGCTCGAATCGAGGGTGCCTTGGTGTGCAGGCAAGCGCCGGAAGGGCCGGAAGTCATCGTCGGCGTGTTGGAAGATGCGACGTTTGGACCCACGGTGATGTTCGGCCTGGGGGGCATTTTCGCAGAAGTTCTGAAGGACGTCTCCTTCAGGGTGATCCCTCTGGAGCTCAAGGACGCAGAAGAGATGCTGCAAGAGATCAAAGGGTATCCCGTGCTTTCTGGAGCACGCGGGCAGCCAGGCTGCGATCTGCACGCTGCCGCCGAGTTGCTGATGAGTGTCTCCCGCCTGGTGACAGACCACACGGAGATCAAGGAGTTGGACCTCAACCCCGTGCGTCTTTACGAGAGAGGGTTGCTGGTCCTCGATGCCCGGGTGCTGGAGAGAGGTGCTCAGTGAAGCTCAGCGACGAGGAGAGAGCCATCCTTGAGGGCAAAGGGGGCCCAACGCTACAGAAGGTGATGCAGACCGCGGTCCTATACGGTGATGCAGTAGGGGCGGAGCGGTTCGTCGATCTCGAAGGCGGGGGCCATTTCGCGGTCCACGTTGCCATACCGGCCCTTGGGCCACCGATAGAGATGCTCGATGAATTGGTGCAGGCTGGTCTGAAGACCAAATACCCATTCACCGTGGATCCCAGGCCCCCACTGGATTTCGAGAACCTGGGATTAACGGAGGAACAAGAGGCGGAGTTCAGACGTGTGTTGCGTAACCAGGCGGTGTTTGAGGAGAGGCTGCCGGCGCTGGGGCTGAGGAACGCCGAGTCGTTTACGTGTACGCCCTACTTGCCTCAAGTGGGCAATTCTCCAGGCAGGGATGAAGTCCTGTCCTGGTCGGAGTCATCATGTGTGGTGTATGCCAACTCTGTCCTCGGTGCCAGGACTAACCGTACAGCGGCAGTAATGGATCTCTTGCTGAACATCCTCGGTAAGGCGCCCCTCTTTGGGTTCTTGACCGATGAGGGCAGGCGAGCCACGTGGTTGGTGGAAGTGAAGACGTCCACGTTGCCCGACCCGCAGCTATTGGGTGCGGCGATAGGAACGAAGGTTCTGGAGGATGTGCCTTACATCGTTGGTCTGGATGAACCACTTGGCCCGGGGCTCGATGAGAGGTCGTTGGACTTCCTCAAGGAGATGGGCGCTGCTAGTGCGGCCATCGGTGCCGTGGGTCTGTACCACGTGGAGAACATCACACCGGAGGCTGTGGACCACGGGCGGGCGCTTCTGAGTCGAGATCACCGGCGGTACGTGATTGAAGACGGTGACCTGGTGGAGATGCGCCGTTCCTACTCTGTGATGTGGGCGGACGCAGCAGCGAAGCCGCAGAAGTGTCTGATCGGGTGCCCTCACCTGAGCTTGCGGGAACTGAAGTGGTGGACTGGCAGCATCGCTGGGGCACTGGACGCGAGGGGCATGCGCAAGGTTGCCATTCCAACGGTCCTCTGCGCGGCGCCACAGGTGCTGAGGGAGTTCGAGGCCGACGAGGCAGCTCACGGAAGACTGACCTCCATGGGGGTCAACTTGAGCCCCTGCTGTATCGAGGTGTACATGGACAACCACCTATGTTCCCAGGAGTCGGTGGTCACCAACTCCAACAAGCTGAGGGCCTTCAGCACGGCGCGCATGTTGCTTGACGAGGAGTTGCTGGAGGTGATAGCGATGGGAGAAATCCCAGAAGGGTAACAAGATGACAAAGGAGTTCAAGGGGAGAGCCGTGCTGCCGGGGAACTTGGAAGGCAGAGTTGTCGTGAGTCACCAAGGCTTCAGCAGCCTGGCCTCCTTCTACCAGAGCATCCTGACCGAGGCTGAGACTGCCGTCTGCTCCGATCGGGATAATAGAGATCTGTTCGGCAAGGAGCTGACAGGGAGAATAGTCTGCGCTCCCAAGACTACCGGGTCTACCTCGGCTGGTGCTACGTGGTTGACAGTAGCACGGACGGGGATCGCGCCCGAAGCCATGTTATTCTCTGAACACATCGACTCGCTTGCGGCGGCCGGGCTTGCCCTGGCGGAGGTCTGGGGCGGCAGGCGGATCTGCGCGGTGGATGGACTTGGCCGCGCGTTCTTGGACGCCGTCGAGGACGGTCAGGTTGTCGAGATCAGGGACGATGGTACTGTCGCGGTGAAACAGGGCGGAGACCAGGCGAACGTAGGCTGAGCGTGAAGAGGATCCAGAGATCGACGCAGCTCTGAGCGGGCTTGAAGGGGAGAGTCGGGAGATGACAGGGACAACGGTCAAGCGTGTGGCCATAGTCGGCGCAGGAACGATGGGCTCTCGCATCGCGTACAGGAGCGCAGTGTCGGGACTGGAGACGTATCTGTACGACGCCTTCCCGGACGCTCTGAGCACGGCGATGGAGTCTGTCCAGAAGTGGCTGAACGACCGGGTGTCACGAGGAGAGTTGACGGAGGCGGCGGCGGGGTCTGTTTGGACGCGCATCCATCGCTGCGACAGTCTGCGGGAATGCGTCGCCGATGTGGAGTTGGTGATCGAGACCATCCCGGAGAGCGTGGAGTTGAAGCGGGAGGTGTTTGCCCAGATTGACCGCCTGGCCCCGCCGGAGGCGGTGATTGCCACCAATTCATCCTCGCTGCCGTGCTCTCGCGTTGCAGACGCCACGAAGCGGCCGGAAAAGGTGTTCAACATCAACTTCTCCGATCCTCGCGTGGATGATCTGGTGGAGGTCATGAAGGGAGCACAGACTTCCGAACATACCCTGGCGACAGGAGTAGCGTTCGTCCGCGCTATGGGCATGGTGCCTATCGTCACCTGCAAAGAGATCATGGGCTTCTCGTTCAATCGAGTGTGGAGGGCCATCAAGCGCGAGATGTTGCACCTGGTGGCGAATGGCTACTCGAGTTTTGAGGATCTGGATCGCGCGTGGATGCTGGAGTTCAACATGCCGTACGGACCGTTTGGCCTGATGGACAGAATTGGACTGGATGTCATCCGGGACATCGAGATGCAGTACTACCTGGACAGTGGCCAGGCGCAGGACAAGCCTCCCGAGATGCTAGAGGAGATGGTGGCGCAGGGTCACCTGGGTGTGAAGAGCGGGAGAGGCTTCTATACGTACCCTGGTCCGGCCTTCGAGCAGCCGGGGTGGTTGCGGAGGGAACCGCCTTGGGATCAGTAGGCGGGCTGAATCATATGCGAAGGAGACGAACAACGATGCAGTCTGACGAGTACATGTGGGACTATCACAATCCTTACAGATGGCTGGAGCGCGTGCAGAGATCGAGCTTCCCGCCTCTGATGATCTGCGTCGCCATCACCGGGGGCATACAGGGGAAGGAGGCCAACCCTGACCTACCGGAGACGCCGGAGGAGCAGGTGGAGCAGACTGTAGAGGCGTATGAGGCAGGTGCCTCTATGGTCCACATCCACGCCCGGGACCCCGAGAAGTGGTGGGATGGCGCGGACAACGCAGAGCAGTATCGCAAGGTCAATGGGATGATCCGCGAAGCTTGTCCAGAGATCATCATCAACAACACCACGGGGGGCTCACTAGGGATGACCATCGAGCAGCGGGTGGCCTGTCTCGACGCCGCACCAGAGGTGGCCACACTGAACATGGGCCCCGACATGTACAAGTTCAAGTTCAAGGAGCGTAAGGATCCAGTGCCGCACCCCAAGCCGGAAGAAGACGTGGAGGGTGTGATGCCTGTCACCTACGGGGAACTACGGCGCTTCGCGACGGCGATGAAGGAGCGCGGCATCAAGCCAGAGATGGAAGTCTACAACCCCGGTCAGCTTTGGGCGGTCCAGGACCTCGTTGATCTCGGATTGGTGGAGCCGCCATACTTCATCCAGTTTGTGATGGGCTACCAGATGTCTCCGTGGGCTACGCCGCGTAACCTGATCAATTTCGTGGAACAGTTGCCGCAGCACTGCCTGGTGGAAGTCTCTGGTCTGGGGCCTTTCCAGTTGCCGATGACGACTATGGCCATGATCCTGGGGGCACAGATGGTACGTGTGGGGATGGAGGACAACATCTACTACGGTCGTGGTCGGTTACTCAAGAGGAATGCTGAGGCGGTTGAGCGCGCGGTTCGTATCGCTCAGGAGCTCAACCGGGAGATCGCCACGCCTTCCCAAGCGCGAGAGATGCTGGGCCTCCCGCAGGCACCAAGCAAGTACTGATGCATCGTTTCTCGGCCGGTCGTCGCCGTACCAGGCGTGGCTGTGAACACGATCCCGAGGGTGTTGGAGGAGCCCCCGGCTTTCCAGACTACCGATACTCAGATTCCCTCGCATCTGGATGGGTGGGGCTGGAGGCGACCCTCCAACCTTGGCTCACCGAGATGTGGGCCTTTGAGCGACGATGACCAGCTCTAATGGTGGGCGAGTCGGCAAGGAGTACGGGGTTCAAGCCGGTGGCGACGTGAAGCTCCTGCGCGCTATCACAGCACGGTAAGTCACGCGCGGCCTGGCCGGCAAAGGTTCCAGGCCTGCCTGTGTGATGGGGATCGTTGCGGGTCGTGCGGTACTACGCGAACCGCTCGAAGCGGTCCTTGTCCGCTTTGCAGATGGGGCACTTCAAAGGCGGCTGGGGCCGCGCACAGAGGTACCCACAGACCTTGCAGCGCCACACCGGTAGACCACTGCGAGTGAAGCCCGCCAGTTCTTCTTCGTGCTCTTCCACGGGAGCAGGCGTGGCTCGGCGCCGCTCAGGCACAGGCTCCGCTTCTTCTTCCCCGGTAGTGATGGCCTCGCTGACGTAGAGAGCGCAGTAACAGGCGCCGAACTCGTCCAGATCTGGGTCACGGTAGTCGCAGGGGCAGATGATGTCCAGATCGTTCTCCCTTACACCCTTCGCCAGACGACAGGGGCAAGACTGGTAGCCGTACCGCTTCTCGTTGGTGAGCAGACCTTCCATGAGGCCTAGGACGAAGTCCTTGTCGGGATTGAGGAAATAGCCTCCCGCCTCCGCCTCCCGCTTTATCCGATCGTACAGGGCCTCGGCTTCCTGTGAACTCATAACCCTAGCACCTCCCGCAGGCGGCTTTCGTCGAAGCCGATCACGACCTGGGTCTCCCCATTGCTCACGACCACGGTGGGGAAACTCTTCCGAGGGTTGTACTGAGAGACCTCAGCCAGAGCTCGCGCTCTGTCACTCGGGCCGAGCAGATCCAGATACTCGTGCTCATAGCTGACCTCGTGCTCATCGAGAAACCGCTTGGTCTTCCTGCACCAGCCACACGTGCTGAGGAAGTAACCCTTGACCTTTCTCATCTTGTGTTGTCTCCTTCCCGGAGTCCGGGCCTGCGCGACCCGCCGGTCCATAGTCCACTGCACTCGTATACTATTCTACCATATCGGGGCGGGAGTTGCCGTCATCTGATTCTTGCGTGGAGAGGAAGCTCTTCCCGAGACGGCTGCACGTTCCTTGCGGGAAGAGAGTCTGCTCTGAGCACTCTGCGGGCGTCTGCAGCTGGGCGGGCTTGCCAGCGCCTGCTACCTGCTGTAGAATACTCCCAACATCTGTGCGTCACCCTCGAGGAGAGCCGAGTTGCGGCTGGACCCCACCATCTTCCGCGAGTACGATATCAGAGGTATCGCCTGGGAGAACCTGGATCCCCAGGTCTGCACAGTTCTCGGTGCAGCGTTCGGGACCATCATCCGGGACCAGGGAGGGGGGCGAGTCGTCGTCGGACGAGACGGACGGATCAGCTCTCCGGCCCTGTGCCGGGCGTTGGTGGCCGGTCTTCTGGGCGCTGGGTGTGAGGTCTACGACATCGGCCTGGTTACCACGCCGATGGTGTACTTCGCGATCAAGAACCTCAGCGCGGATGGCGGCGCGGCGGTCACAGCGAGCCACAACCCCGCACAATACAACGGGCTCAAGCTGCGAACGAGAGATCAGCCTCTCAGTGGCGAGGACATCCAGCACTTGAGGCAAGTGGCGGAGAACGGCCCCTTCAGCGAGGGGGCGGGGCATCGCGTCACCGTTGCCAGCATCGTCGACGACTACTTGTCTGCCATCGCCCAGCGCTTGCGGGTGGAGAAAGGTTTCAAGGTGGTTGTCGACGCGGGAAATGGCGTAGCGGGCCTCGTGGCTCCAGAGCTGTTCCGGCAGTTGGGCTGTGAGGTGACGGAACTGTACTGCGAGATAGATGGTCGCTTTCCCCACCATCTCCCGGACCCCAGTGAAGAGGAGAACCTGCACGATCTCGTCGCTGCTGTGAAAGAGCAGCGGGCGGATGTGGGTTTCGCGTACGACGGCGATGGAGACCGCTTGGGGCTGGTCACCGACGAAGGGGAGGTGTTGTCGGGCGACCTCATCCTGGCCTTGATGGCCGGCGAGATCCTGAAACACCAGACCGGCACTGTTGTCTTCGACCTGCTCTCCTCTCGGTCCTTGATCGACGTGATTGATCGACACGGTGGGATCCCCGTCATGGCGCCTACCGGCTACACGCGGGTCATGGCAGAGGTGAAGCGCACCGGTGCGCTGATGGGGGGAGAGGCCAGCGGGCACATCTTCCTCAACGACGAGCTATTCGACTTCGACGATGGGATCTTTGCCTCGGCCAAGGTGCTGGAGGCGTTGTCTGACTCACGGCGCAGGCTCACGGAACTGGCGACGGATATCCCTCGATACTGCTCGGGACCCGAGGTCAAGCTTCCCTGTTCCGACGAACACAAGTTCATGGTGATGGACCGCATCAGGGAGCACTTTCGGGATCGCTTCGAGGTAGTGGATCTCGATGGGCTGCGGATCGAGTTCGAGCAGGGGTGGGCGTCGGTGAGAGCTTCCCACACCACGCCCAACGTCGCCCTCGTCTTCGAGGCGCAGACGCCAGAGTCGCTCGCCGAGATCAAGACGTCGATCATGCGGGAGATCACTGTGTGCTGTGCAGGGGAGATCTCTGCGGGGGTGCTGGGTTTTGCAGCCAGTGGATGATCGACCACCTTTGCGCAAGGAGAGCGTCCCCATAGTACACTGAGGATCATGGCCAGAGAATCGTCTACGTCCCACCGGGACTTGAGGAGTAGGATCACCGGCAGCCGACTGCTGCGCTTCCTGTTGCCGGGCTGGCACATCAAACGTTGGCTGGTGGCCCTCTTCCTGGGCATCTTGTTGCTCAGCCTCGGCTTTGCCTATGTTCTGGTGCATCTCTATCGGACGGCGCCCTTTCCCTCCTGGGTCTACTACCTGACACTACAGTTTATCCCTCACGTGGAGCGAGGCATCTTCCTGGGCGTGATCGGGGTCTCTCTGGTCGTGGTCTCCTTCCTCAAGTTGAGCCACACGCTGGTGGCGCCTTTCGTGGCGAAGAAGACTGGCAACGAGAGCCTGGTGGACGTGGTGTACGACTATTACCATGGGCCCACCGAGAAGCCCAAGGTCGTGGTCTTCGCGGGGACGGACGGATTGTCCACGCTACTACGCATCGCCAAGGAGGTTCCCTGGCAGATCACCGGGGTCGTTCCCCCTCTGGGCAGCGGGGCTGCCTTCTCGAAACTGCGCCGGGGCCTGGGCACTTCGGGGGAGGAGGTGCTCTTCTCGACCGCCGACAAGGTGCAGATTGTAGCCGAGCTAGAGGACGGCAGGACCCTGGCCGGAGAGTCGCAGATCTTGGGGGGCCAGAACGGCAGCCCTATCAAGAAGGTGTGGCTGGAGTCGATGGCCGATGAGTCGCCGGGAGCGCCGGTGACCGCTTCTCCGGAGGTGATCGAAGCGCTAGACGTGGCTGATGCTGTCGTCATCGGGCCAGGTTCCTTGTTCACGAACATCATTCCCACCATGCTGGTGCCGGAGATCAACGAAATCTTGAAGCGGAGCGCTGCCAGAAAGATCTTCGTGTGCAACATCATGACCCAGCCCAACGTGACGGAGGGTTATTCGGTCGCCGACCACGTGCGGGCCATTCAGAACAGTTGTGGGTTCCGGTTGGACTACGTGCTGGTCAGCAGAACTGAGGATATTGCTGACTCGGTGCTGGCCCGCTACCGGAGCGTGTCGGCGGAGCCCGTGGGTTCCGTGCCCGTGGTGAAGGATGACACGCAGATCATCCTGTTCGAGGATACGCCCGAGGAGTTGGTGCTGGTGGAGGGGGCGCTTCTCATCGAGAGGGACCTGGTGCAGGAGGTGGCGGAGAAGGGCGCCAACGGCGTCCAGAAGATCGTCCTGCGCCACGATCCGCTCAAGCTGTCCGCGGCGGTGTCTGGGATCCTCAGGGACTACGCGTTTCAGGCGAAACTCTCTGCCAGCCGCGCTGTGTTCAAGGAGTACGACATCAGGGGCGTGGCGGACGCTGACCTCACGGCGGGGGCCATAGAGACCATAGGCAAGGCCTTCGGCACCTATATCCAGAGAACGACCGGGCGTGACAAGGTCGTCGTCGGCCGCGACGTAAGGCTGTCTTCCGAGCGCTTCTTCGGTGCCGTCACCGAGGGTCTTCTCTCCACAGGCTGTCACGTGGTGGACACTGGGGTGGTGCCCACGCCTGCGCTTTCCTTTGCTATCGACGACGTCTTCGCCGACGGCGCCGTGATGGTCACTGCCAGCCACAATCCCGCGGAGTTCAACGGTCTCAAGCTTCAGGTCGGCCCCTATCCGCTCGCCGGAGAGGCTTTGCAGCACGTGGAGAGGCTGATCGCCAAGAACCAGTATGAGATCGGCAAAGGGTCCATGGAGCGGGTGGACGTACTTCCGCGCTACCTCGACTGCATTCGCGAGCGTGTCCGGCCGGAGCGCAGGCTGAAGGTGGTGGTTGACGGCGGCAACGGATCGGCGGGTCTTCTGGGCAGCCGGTTGATCGAAGACCTGGGGTGTGAAGTGTTGCCTCTGTACTGCGAGCCGGATGGTCGCTTCCCGAACCACGAGCCGGATCCCCTGGTGGAGGCGAACATCAGGGAATTGAAGGCGACGGTTGTAGAACATGGCGCACACGTCGGGATTGGTTTCGACGGCGACGGGGACAGGCTCGGCGTGGTTGACGAACAAGGCAATATGGTGCTTCCCGACAAGTACGTGGCTCTTCTGGCCAGGGAGTTCCTCGTCAGCGGACCAGGCAAGGTTGTGCTGGACGTCCGGTGTTCGCAGTCCTTGATCGACGACGTGGCTGCCCACGGAGGAATCCCTCTCGTGACCCGGTGCGGGAACGCCTACATCCTCCAGAAGATGCGGCAAGAGAACGCGGTCCTGGGTGTGGAGCTGAGCGGACACGTCTTCTTCAATGATCCCCCTCTCAACTCCGACGATGCCTTGTTGGCAGCGGGCAAGCTCGTCGAGTATCTCTCTAAGGCGGAGCGGTCCCTGTCGGAGTTGGTTCGCGGACTGCCGCAGTACTACAGCTCTCCGGAGATGAGGATACCGTGTTCGGAGACGGAGAAGTTCAGTATCGTGGAGGCGGTGAAGGAGTCGTTCATCGAGACCCACGAGGTGCTCGACATAGACGGCGCGCGTATCAGGTTCGATGGCGGTTGGGCCCTGGTCAGGGCATCCAACACCCAGCCGGTGTTGTCCGTGAGGATGGAGGGCAAGACGGAGGAGGATCTCCGGCGCATACAGGAGACGGTGACTGGCCGCATAGCACAGTTCGTGCCGTCGACGGCCGGCCTGTCACAGTAGCTCGGTGCAAGGAAGAGAAGGCGTGGCTAACCTGGGGGAGCGAGCAGGAGACGTAGGCCTGCAAGCGGGTCGCGAAATGCTGGCGGGTTTCCTGAGGCCATGGCACGAGGCTGTGGAGGACCCTCGGTCGGCACAGGATAAGGTGCTGCGGCGCTTGCTCGACGGGTACGCACAGACGCGGTATGGCGCAGAGCACGGGGCTAGAGAAGTCGGGACCATCGAGGAGTATAGAGCCTCCTTTCCCGTGGTCGACTACGAGGAGTTCAAGCCGCTCATCGAGCGGACCATGTCGGGCGAAGAGGACTTGTTGCTCTACGAACCGCCGGTTGGCTGGGCCATCACGCGGGGAACGACCAAGGGTGAGTCGAAGTTCATTCCCATGACTGCCACCGACCTCGAGATGCGCGTCAGCGCTGGCCGTGCCCTGATGAACTACATCGCCCGAACTGGCCAACTGGACGCGATGCAGGGCGTGAATCTGAACCTGAACTTCCCTTCTGTGGTCGGCACCGTCCGTATGGGGGATCGGGAGGTGGAGTACGGCTATAGCTCCGGCATCTACCTGAAGCACACCACAGCGGCCACGCCTCTCCGTTCTCTCCCCACTCAGAAGGAGGTCGACGCCCTGGGTGGCGGAAAAACGATAGCGGACTGGGAGCGGCGTTTCGAGCTAGCCTACAAGCGATGCAAAGAAGAGAACGTGACCATCGTAGGAGGGGTGGCCCCGACCGTCGTGGATTTCGGCCGCTACCTGCATCACAAGCATGGGGTCTATCCCAAGGACCTGTGGCGGGTGCGCATCATGACCCTGGGGAGTGTGCCAGGGATCAACACCAAGTACCAGCCTATCCTCCAGGCGCTCTACGGGGACGCGGACATCGCAGAGATCTACGGCACGACGGAGGGGATGTTCGGCCAGCAGCGGGACGAGAAGCGCGCCTGGGTGCCCAACTACGATCTCTTCCTCTTCGAGGTCGAGACCAGGGACGGCGCGAAGATGATGCACGACATGAGGCCTGGAGAGACAGGTAGTCTCATCGTCTCCACGCCTGTCCTGCCCCGCTACAAGATCGGCGATCTGATCAAGGCCTTCCAGCCGCCCTACTTCCGCTGCATCGGGCGCGATAAGCCGATCACACGCCTTCGTTATTGGTGGGACCAACTGGTGACCATGGACCTGGGTCGACTCTAGTCTCTGGCGGGCTAGAGCTTTGGCCTGACGAACGCGCCGACGATGATCGCCAGGCCGACGGCGATGATCACGAAGGGCCAGGTCAACTCCCATCCTATCAGTCCACCGAGACCGATAGCCAGGGCCACGAAGGCCAGAATGATACGCCCCCTGACTGGCCGGCGGTAGGTCGGCATCACCAACCGGAGCAGGATCTCCAGCAGGAAGAGCAACCCCGCACCAAGGAAGACGTAGCTCCAGGCGTTCTCCCAGGTCAGCCACGGGTACAAGCCCATGTTGGCTGCCGCGAAGGCTAGCCCGGCGAGGATGATGATCAGGCCCCAGACCAGCGGGCCGAGAGCGTCGCCGCCCGTCCACTGTTCGCCCTTGTCCCACTCGCGCTGGCCGCTGTCCTTCTCTTCCTTCTCGTCCTTCTCCTGCTTCTCGTTCTTTCTTCTGTCTGGGTACTCCTCACGCATTGCTCGTCCTCCTTCCCCGTCGGGCGCTGATGTCTGCATTCTATGGCAGGCAGCACCTTTCGGCAACCCTGTGGTCCAAAGGGGTTGGACCCCCTGCTCGAGATTACCCCGGCCCGGTTCTCTGCACCCAGCGATGTCTCATACTCATCGGAAGGTGGTTGTCTCTACTCGTTGAGCCATTCACGCAGCGCGGACTTGATCTTCTCTTCAACCTTGCGCCCGACGGTGGCCCAGTCGTCGTCTGTCTCGGCGCCGGCCCATTCGCCTAGCCCTGCCCTGACCTGATTCTCTATCTGCTTGCCGATCTCTTCCCAACTGTCGTCAGGTTCACCGCCCACGCTGCTAGCCACGTCGGACTTGATTCTGTTCGAGGCCTTCTGGCCTACGGTGTCCCAATCGTCGTCGGGTCCCGCTCCAGCCCACTGGCCGAGCCCAGACCTTGCGCGCTCCTCGACGTGACGGGCGATTCCCTCCCAGTCTTCCTCTGGTTCGCTTCCTACCCCGGAGGCAACTTCGGCCCGTATCTTGCTCTCCATCTTCTGGCCGATGGTCTCCCAACCGTCTGCCGGGTCGGCCCCGGCCCAGGCCGCGAGTTCCTTTCTGATCTTGGCTTCGATATCACGCCCGATCTGTTCCCATTCCTCACTACGCGGTGGCTGGTCGCTCATGGTCCTGCTCCTTTCTCTGTCCTTGCGGGGGCCACAGAACTCCATGGCTCAGGGATCTAGGCCGTTATCTTGAGACCTGATATCTCGGTGAGTTTGGAGACGACGGTGTCCTCGATCTCCCGGAGGCGCTCCGGAGTCCGCGCCTCGAAACGCAAGACCAGCACAGGCTGCGTGTTGGAGGCGCGCACCAGTCCCCAGCCATCACCGAAGAGGATGCGAGCCCCGTCCACGTCGATCACCTGATACTGTCTCTTGAAATACTCGACGATGCTCGCTACGAGCTGGAACTTCTGTTCGTCGGGGCAGTCTATTCGCATCTCCGGAGTGGAGTAGTACTTGGGCACGTCAGCCAGCATCTCGCCGATCCTCTGGTCGGATCGAGCCAGGAGCCGTACCAGCCGCAGAGATGCGTAGATCGCGTCGTCGTAGCCAAAGTACTCGTCAGCAAAGAAGAGATGGCCGCTCATCTCACCCGCGAGAGGGGAGTGCTCCTCCTTCATCTTCTTCTTGATGAAGGAGTGCCCGGTGCGCCACATGAGGGGTTTGCCGCCGGCCTTCTCGATCTCTTCAGGTAGAGCCTGAGAGCACTTTACCTCGAAGATGATGGTGGCGCCGGGCTGTTTGGACAGGACTTCTCTGGCGAAGAGGATCAAGAGCTGATCGCCCCAGATGATGTTGCCATTCTCGTCGACGACGCCCAGTCGGTCTGCATCGCCATCGTAGGCCATGCCCAGCTCTGCTCCCTGACGGGAGACCTGAGCGATGAGGTCTGTCAGAAAGGCCGGCACCGTCGGATCGGGGTGGTGATTGGGAAACGTACCATCCACCTCACAGTATAGCCCTGAAGCGTCGGCCCCTAGATCGCATAGCAATTGTGGACAGAACATGCCCCCCAGGCCGTTCCCGGCATCCACCACGACTTTGACCTCTCTGTCGAACTGTCCAATCCGTTCCTTCAGCGTGGCGAGGTAGGCAGGCCTGATATCGAGTTCTGTGAGCAGTCCGGTTCCTTTGGGGTACACGCCTGCATCGATGATCTGACGAATCCTCTGAATCTCTGGTCCGTACAGCGTCGTGTGACCTACGGCCAGCTTGAATCCGTTGAACTCCGGAGGGTTATGACTGCCTGTGATCATCACTCCTCCTTGCACGTCCAGGTGGAAGAGTGAGAAGTACAGCGCAGGGGTGGGCACCATTCCTATGTCGACCACGTCCACACCGGTGGAAAGGATGCCCTTGATCAACGAGTCGCGGAAGCGTGGTGAACTCACCCGGGCGTCGTATCCTACACTCACCTTCTTGTGGCCCAGGTTCGCCATTTGAGCACCGTAGCCCTGGCCCAGTTTCTCCACCACATCGTCGGTCAGGTCTTCGTCCACCACCCCTCGCACGTCGTATTGTCTGAAGATGCGAGGGTTGACTTCCGGGTTCATAGAGTCTCTCCTTCTGGTAGCTAGCTTGACGCGGCGCCGTGGCACCGACAAGGGTGCTAGGCCCCGAATTTGGTCAGCCGGAGGGCGTTGGCCATAGCCAGGGGCATGATGTCTGTGGCAGGCATGCGTCCCAGGGCACCGCCGGCGCAGGCACGCTCGGAGAACTCGCTGGCCGCATCGGAGCGGCAGTGCCTGGAGTGGAGGAGGAGAGGGACCGGGTGCCAGCTATGGGAGCGGAGGAGCGCTGGGGTCGAGTGATCGCCGGTAACCAGGAGGACATCCGGGTCCAAGTCCAGCAGTGCCGGGACCACGGTTGCATCGACCTGCTCGATGAGTTGAGCCTTTCTGGCGAAGTCGCCGTCCTCTCCCGCACTGTCGGTCTTCTTGACGTGGAGGAAGAAGAAATCGTAGTCAGCCCAGGCCCCTCGCAGGGTCTCTGCCTCTTCCTCCAGACTCTCGCCGGTGGGGAGGATGTCCATACCTACCAGTCGTGCCGCGCCTCGGTACATGGGATAGACCGCGATGGCGGCTGCACGAAGGCCATAGACATCCCGCATGCTCGGCAAGCCGGGGTTCTTATCCAGCCCGCGGAGGGTCACCATGTTGGCGGGGTGTCGATCGGCCAGGAGTTGCTTCGCCTGGGCGATCCATTGGTTCACGAGGGACGCCGCCAGTTCCGCCTCAGGACGTAACGCCTTGACGGGTAGGGGTGTTGCACCTACCTGCTGGGGATCCGTCTCCGAGAGCGGGCCAGACAGGCCCTGGCCGCGCAAGACGAGGACGAAGCGATAGTCCTTGACCACTTCGGCGAAGGTCTGCACGCCGGGCAGCGTGATGGAGCGCAGCACCTCCACCAGCTCGGCGCCCTTCTCTGTTGGGATACGTCCCGCGCGCCTATCGGTGATCAAGCCATTCTCGTCTACGGTGCAGAAGTTGCCCCGCGCTGCCAGGTCGCTGCTCTCCAGGTCGAACCCGATGCCGAGGGCCTCCAACACCCCGCGACCGATCTGATGCTGAAGAGGATCGTAGCCGAACAAAGCCAGGTGAGATGGACCGCTGCCCGGCGTGATGCCTCGACCGATAGGATCGTGGAGGCCACAGATACCGTCTTGAGCCAGGGCGTCCAGATGGGGCGTGTGGGCAGTCTCGAGCTCAGTGAGACCGCCCGGCTCCAGCGGTACCCCTCCCAGCCCGTCCATGACGAGCAGCACGATCTTGGTGGTGTTGGGAATCACCAAGGACGACAGGGTTGCTTGGTCAGTCAACTCGGATCCCCCAATGACTCATCTTCTAGCGCCGCCACACCGGGCAGAGTCTTGCCTTCCAGGAACTCCAGCGAGGCACCGCCGCCTGTGGAGACGTGAGTGATCTTATCCGCCAGTCCGGCTTGCTGTAGGGCGGCTACTGAGTCGCCGCCCCCCACGACGGTGGTCGCGTGTGACCCGGCCAGACTGGTCGCCAGGGCCACCGTGCCAGCGGCAAAACGTGGGAACTCGAACACGCCCATGGGTCCATTCCAGAACACCGTAGCGGCTGAGGAGAGCCGCTCCTCGAACAGGCCCACGGTCCTGGGCCCTATGTCCAGGATGCGCCAGTCGGAGGGCACCTGGTCGACGCCCACCGTCCGCGCGTTGGCGTCTTCGGAGAAAGCGTCAGCGACGACCACGTCCACGGGCAGCACCAGCTTGTCGCCGCCTTCCTCCAGGATGGCACGCGCCACACCCAGGCTGTCGTTCTCCACCAGAGAAGCGCCCACCTCGTGTCCCTGGGCCTTGAGAAAGGTGTTGGCCATCCCTCCGCCCACGAGCAGCAGATCCACTTTGGACAGCAGACTACGGATCACGCCGATCTTCCCCGAGATCTTGGCGCCGCCAAGGATGGCTACGAAGGGCCGGGCGGGATCCGCCAGGATCTGGCCCAGCATCTTCAGCTCCCGTTCCATGAGAAAGCCGGCCACTGCTGGCAGGTAGTTGGCCACACCAGTGGTGGAGGCGTGAGCGCGATGGGCGGTGCCGAAGGCGTCATCGACGTATATGTCAGCGAGAGACGCCAGCTTCTGCGCAAAAGCCTGGTCGTTGGCCTCTTCCTCCGGGTGGAAACGGAGATTCTCCAGCAGGAGGACCTGGCCAGGTTGCAGTCCCTTTGCAGCCTTTTCTACCTCGGGGCCGACGCAGTCGTCGAGCTTGGCCACCTGGACACCGAGCAACTCGGAGAGCCGGCGAGCGACGGGCCCCATCCGTAGCTCATCGCGGACCTCTCCCTTGGGCCGACCTAGATGCGACATCAGTATCACCGCTGCTCCCTGCTCGAGCAGGTATCGGATGGTGGGGAGAGCCGCTCGGATGCGGGTGTCATCGGTCACTTCGCCGTTGTCTAGGGGCACGTTGAAGTCCACTCTCACCAGGACGCGCTTACCCTGGACGGAAACGTCTTCGACGGTCTTCTTGGTCACGATCCCCCCCGCAGCATCAGGGACGCGAAACGCCCTGGCCTTCGCCCAACGAAGACGAGGTGCAATCCCCGGGGTCTGGTCGGAGCAGAGAGCCTAGAGACGCTCGGCTACGTAGTTGGCCAGGTCCACCAGTCGGGTGGAGTAGCCCCACTCGTTGTCATACCAGGACACGACCTTGACCATGTTGCCCTGCATGACCTGGGTGTACTCGGCGTCCACGATGCTGGATCGGGAATCGCCCTTGTAGTCAATGGAGACCAGGGGCTCCTCGCTGTAGCCAAGGATGCCCTTCAGTCTGCCCTCGGCAGTCTCCTTGAGCAGTGTGCGCAGCTCTTCGGTGGTCGTTTCTCGTTCGACTTCCACCGTGAGGTCGATGAGGGATACCGTGGACGTGGGAACACGCAGCGCGAACGCGTCGAGTTTGCCGTCCAGCTCGGGAATGACCACACCTATCGCGCGGGCTGCACCCGTGCTGGTGGGAACTATGCTCATCGCCGCTGCTCGCGCACGCCGCAGGTCCTTGTGGCCCATGTCCAACAAACGCTGCCCGCTGGTGTAGGCGTGGATGGTAGTCATGAAACCTTTCACGATGCCGAACTCGTCGTTCACGAGCTTGGCGACTGGAGCCAGACAGTTGGTGGTGCACGATGCGTTGGAGATGATGTGGTGCTTCTCGTTGTCGTAGAGTTCCTCGTTCACACCCAGGACGATGGTGATGTCCTCTTTCTTGGCGGGGGCGCTGATGAGGACCTTCTTCGCGCCTGCCTGGATGTGGGCGGCGGCCAGCGGGCCCTCGCGAAAGACGCCGGTGGACTCGATGACGATCTGGACACCCAGTTCGGCCCACGGAAGTTGGGCAGGGTCACGCTCGGCCAGCACACGGATCTTCTCTCCATCGACCACGAGATCGTTCCCGATCGCTTCCACGGACCCCGGGTAGATGCCGTAATTCGTGTCGTACTTGAAGAGATGTGCGTTGGTCGCGGGGTCGAAGAGGTCGTTGATCGCTACGACTTCCAGCTTCTCAGGATAGCGTTCGCGCGCGATCCTCAGTGCTTGTCGACCCACGCGGCCGAAACCATTGATGCCTACCTTCGTAACCATAGGGACTAGTCTCTCCTTTCCCTAGACACTTGAATCTTGCTCTGCTGACGTCATGGCCACTGCTGCCGCTCCGAGTAGCCCCACGTCGCCGCCCAGTTGAGCTGGGCGTACCTCCACCGTGCGGGCAGAGATGGGAAACGCTCGACGATCTATCACGCGGCGCACGGTGTCGAAGAGCCGTTCGCCCATGTTGGTCAACCCGCCACCGATAACGATGATCTCAGGGTTGAAGAGGTTGACCAGATTGGCCACGCCGACACCGAGGTAGCCCAAGGCTTCCTGGAGGATCTCCTGAGCCTCTATGTCTCCCTCGTCAGCGGCTTGAGCGACGACTTTGGCGGATATCTTGGTCAGGTCTCCCTTGACCAGCTCTCCGATGAGGGTCGGCACCCCGCGCGACACCCGCTCACGCGCGTCTCTGGCGATGGCGGTCCCCGAAGCCAGAGCTTCCAGACAGCCTCTGTTTCCACAGCCACAGAGAGGCCCGTTGGGCAGAAGAGTCATGTGTCCGATCTCGCCTGCTGCTCCCACGGCCCCCTGATACAGCCGTCCGTTCAGGACATAGCCGCCCCCGATCCCTGTGCTGGCAGTGACGTAGATCATGTGCTGGCAGCCGCGCCCGGCGCCAAAGGTGAACTCGGCTAGTGCTGCCGCTGCAGCGTCGTTCTCCAGGTAGGTGGGCAGCGAGACCTGGTTCTGGATCAGTCTTGCCAGGGGTACGTCGTGCCAACCGGGCAGGTTGGGCGGTGCAGTCACCGTGCCCGACGCAGCGTCTATCGGACCTGGGGCAGCTACGCCGATGGCGTTCACTTCGCTGAGATCGATGCTCTGAGAAGCCAGCACCGTCGTCGTAGCTTCGATCAAACGGTCGATAACCTGTGCCGGTCCTGCCGCCGCCTGTGTTTCACAGTACTCCCTGGCCAGAATCCGTCCGCTTCGTTCGACCAGGCCGGCGATGATCTTCGTGCCGCCGAGATCAATCCCAAGGAAGAGGTCCCTATTTGATGGTTGCTCCTTGGCGATTTTCAACTCTCTGGTACGTCCCTGACGTTCTAGCGGCTCTCACTCGATTCAAGTGGCGTGAAACCGTTGGGTCCCATTTTAAGCGCGAGGGAGCAATCTTGTCAAGGATCGTGCCACGCAGTCGTGCGGGGTGAGGCCAAGAACGTAGAACCGAGCTCCCAACCACCATAGACAGGCTGTGGAGTGGCCTGTGGTCGACTTCCGGCTTCTGATTTCGAGGGTCGTGGATGTTTCTCCTGAGCCGCTTCGCACGCCAGAAGGCCGGTGGAGCGGTGCGATAGCCAGCGGGGGTGGGGATCACGTGCGCGGCAGGGTGCCATCAGGCCAAGCCCACTGCGGTGGGGTGCAGCAGGTACTTGACGGGAGGGGCAGAACGGAGTATAATATGGAATGTACGTTTCATTGTAACAAACATGAAATAGTCAAGAGTCTAGCTCGGTAGTCCCTGTGTCTGGTGATCCAGTGTGGGCAGGCCTGTCGCGTGAGAGCGGCGGCTGCCGGATATGCAGGCGGGCTCATGGCGGATACTACCGGCACTTCTGACAGTAAGTCGCCGACGCTCAGGGATGTCGCAGAGTTGGCAGGCCTGTCTGTGGCGACAGTGTCACGTGCTCTGAACAAACCTCACCTGCTGAAACCAGAGACGCACGAGAGAGTAGTGTCAGCCGTCCAACAACTGGGCTACGAATCTCGTCGGAGGTACGAGCCTACTTCCATCGGTCTGGTGGCGCCCCAGGATTTCCCCGAAGGTCGCGTGTTCGGCAACTACGTAGCCGGCGTGATCCACGGCGCCGACAAGTACTGCGCTCGCAACGGATGGGTCCTCTCCCTGGTTGACGGCGACAGTCCCCTCGTGCATCACATCGTTTCCTCGTATCGCATGGCTGGCCTCCTCTATCTCAATATCTTCGTGGATGATCCCGTGAGAGACCGCCTTCTGGGCGAGCAAGGCGTGAGGACGGTGCTCGTTGGATACCCTCCCGAGAGCGTGAGAGAGGCCATGGACTCATCGCTCTCCTGGGTGACAATCGACGACGCCAGGGCCGCTCACACGGCGATCCAGTACCTGCTGGGGCTGGGGCACCGGTGTTTCGGTGTTATCCAAGGTGACAAGAGACACATGTCCAACGAAAGACGTTTGGAGGGGATTCGCACTGCTCTGAGTGAGCAGGGTGTGGAGATTCCCGAGGGCTACTTCGAATCTGGAGACTTCCAGGGCAAGGGTGGCATCGCTGCCTACGTCGAGTGCGGGGACTATGAGGCCGAGTCTGGATTCCAGGCCATGAGTCGTTTGCTGGAGCGCGATTCTCTCCCGACGGCGGTGTTCTGTTTCAACGATTTGATGGGGTTTGGGGCCCTGCAAGCGATCCGCGAGCGAGGTCTCGACGTGCCGCACGATGTCTCTCTGGTGGGCTGTGACGATGTCATCGCCCGCTTTTTGCGTCCGGAGTTGACGACCGTCCACCAACCAGCTATCGAATTGGGTGAGATGGCGGCCCGCGTGCTGGCTGATCTGGCAGCGGGCGCCAGAGTAGTGCAGTCACAATTAGAGGCGAGACTGATGAAACGGAGGTCTTGTGGACCTCCACGTGTTTCTCGATAATGGTGTCGAAGGGGCGCACTGACGGCCATCTCGCAGGCACCGTCTGCCAACGCAGACGCAGTGAAAGGGGGTGGTGTGTAGCAGGCGACGGTTACAGAGAGTGGCTAACTGGTGAGTGTTGCGTTTATGGGTAAGGAGGAAAACGAATGTCTAAGAGGTTGATACTCCTGGTGACAGTGTTGGTCAGCGTATCGCTGATCCTAGCCGCGTGTGGTCCGGCAGAGACCCCGGAACCGACCACACCCCCTGCCGAGGCGACGACTCCGCCCGAAGCAGAGCCAACGACTCCGCCCGCTGCCGGGCCTGTGGAGATCACGTTCGTAACGCGGTTGGCGGAAGCGGAGCTAGCGGTGGTGAGGGACGAGGTGATCCCGATCTGGGAGGCCCGGACTGGGAACACGGTGAACATCGCGGAGATCGCGCCGGAGGACGTACCGACGACGCTGCAAGCGCAGCAGGCGGCGGGCACGGTGGAGATCGACGTGATCGCACAGGATAACGTGGCCTTGGCGCCGTTGATCAGCCTGGACCTGATGGAGGATTTGACGCCTTATCAGGACCAGTTGCCGTCGGAGATCTACACGTACCTGACGGACCAGATGACCTTTGACGGGAAGCTGATGTTCGTGCCGTACCGGGGCAACGTACAGATCGCGTACTACAACACGGCGGTCTTCGACGAACTAGGGTTGGAGCCACCGACGACGATCGAGGAGTACCATGATGTATGCCAGGCGCTATACGACGAGTATGGGACTGGCAAGTGCATCTTCAAGGGAGGCGGGGACCAGCCGGCGCCACTGCCGACGTTGTTGTGGGAGTGGATCGTGTCGAACGGTGGGGACCCCATGGTGCTCAACGACGAAGGGTCGGTGGAGGTATTCCACTTCTTCCAGGACATGTGGAACGATGGTCTGTTGAACCAGGCGGCGACGCGGGATGCGAAGTGGGACACGTCGAACGAGTACTTGGCTCGGGGCGAGACCCACATCATGCAGAACTGGCCGTTTGGGTTCAGTGTGCTTCCGACCGACTACGGGTTCACCGACTTTGAGGTGTACGGAGGTTGGTTGTCGGAGCACGTGATGGGGGGAGAGGTCTTAGGGATACCGAAGGGGACGGAGAACCTGGACGTGGCCCTGGATTTCATCGCCTTCATGACGTCGCAGGAGGCACAGGAGATCTTCGTATCCGAGCTATCGTGGCCAGCGGTACGTGACGATGCGTTGGGAGAGGTAGCTGAGGATCAGAAGCCGTTGTGGGACGCGATACAGGCGGCGGCGCGAGACGGAGTGCTGCGGCCGAACGTGACCTACCTGGAGACGGATGTCTTCCCGTTGATGACGGAGGCATGGGATCGCGCGGTGTACAACGGTGAGGACGTGGAGACCGTGCTCAACGACGTGGGAGCACGTCTGGCTGCGGTCGTGGCCGGGCAACCAGCGCCGTCACCAACACCCGAAGAAGAAGCGGCCGCACCCGTGGAGCTAACGTTCGTGACGCGGTTGGCGGAGTCGGAGCTGGCAGTGGTGAGGGATGAGGTGATCCCGATCTGGGAGGCGCGAACCGGAAACACGGTGAACATTGCGGAGATCGCGCCGGAGGACGTACCGACGACGCTGCAAGCGCAGCAAGCGGCGGGCACGGTGGAGATCGACGTGATCGCACAGGACAACGTGGCCTTGGCGCCGTTGATCAGCCTGGGCCTGATGGAGGATCTGACACCGTATCAGGACCAGTTGCCGTCGGAGATCTACGCGTACCTGACGGACCAGATGACCTTTGACGGGAAGCTGATGTTCGTGCCGTATCGAGGCAACGTGCAGATCGCGTACTACAACACGGCGGTGTTCGACGAACTGGGCTTGGAGCCACCGACGACGATAGGCGAGTACCGGGATGTCTGTGAGGCCCTATACGACGAGTATGGGACTGGCAAGTGCATCTTCAAGGGAGGCGGGGACCAGC
>CAYSSR010000011.1:0-47621 GCA_964433755.1 uncultured Anaerolineales bacterium | reverse complement strand
AGGCCCACCAATCCATCCGTCAGCCTCGTGGCGCGATAGAACTTCTCTATCTCCCCCTCCAGGTTGCCCAGGTCGTCCATAGCGCGCTCCAGCCGCCGGCGGCTTCGTATCAGCCCCACGTAGTTCCACATGATGTGGCGGATGGTGGTCATGTCTTGCACTACCAGCGCGGGGTCCACTGCCTCGGTCAGGTCTTCGTCGCGCCACCCGGGGATCTCCCACCCGGGCGTTTCCCCACCCTGGCCTACATTCGCCAGGATGTCCTGAGCCCCCCTCCAACCCCACACCAGCCCCTCGAGGAGACTGCTGCTGGCCAGCCGATTGGCCCCGTGAACTCCGGTGCACGACACCTCGCCCACAGCGTAGAGACCTCTCAGGCTGGTGCGCCCCCACTCATCCACCCAGATCCCACCGCAGCAATAGTGAGCCGCCGGCACCACTGGTATAGGCTCCCGGGTGATGTCCACTCCATACGCCAGGCACTCCTCGTGGATGTTGGGGAAGCGCTCCTTGATCCTGTCTGCCGCGACGTAGGAGGCGACGTCCAGGTAGACGCAGTTCGCCCCACTGGCCAGCATCTCCCGATGTATGCTTCGCGACACTACGTCACGCGGCGCCAGGTCCTTCCACTCGCTGTCGTACCTCTCCATGAACGGATCCCCAGCTTCGTTCAACAAGCGAGCACCCTCGCCGCGGACCGCCTCCGAGATCAGGAAGCGTGGGGCGTATCGGTCGTAGAACGCCGTGGGATGGAATTGCACGTACTCAGCATTGATCACGCGGGCTCCGGCCCGATGAGCCATCGCCAGGCCATCCCCCCTGGCACCCGGTGGATTCGTGGTGTGCAAGTAGATCTGGCCGAGACCGCCGGTGGCCATGATGGTACCCTTGGCCAGACACGTCATCACCCTGCCGCTGGCCTGGTCCAGGACGTAGGCCCCCGCACAAGATAGTGGCTCGTAGACAGCGCGTCGGTCGCGGGAGTGGTGCGCCGGGGTCAGCAAGTCCACTGCGGTGTGCCTGGTGAGCAACTCCACGTTGGGGCGGTCACGTAGAGCGGAGACCAACCGTTCCTCGATAGCCCTGCCCGTAGCGTCGGCCACATGCAGAATACGTGCGGTGGACTGTGCCCCTTCCAGCGCCAGGTGCCACTCACCCGACGGCCCCGAGTCGAAGGGAACCTCGAGTTGCTCGATCAGCATACGACGCAGCAGCGGTGGCCCTTCGTCACACAAGATGGCCACAGCGTTCGGGCTGTTCAGCCTATCTCCGGCCCGGATGATATCCTCTGCCAGCAACTCCGCTGAATCGTCAGCACCCTGGTAGATAATGCCGCCCTGGGCGTAGTAGGTGGCCGTCTCTTGAGCATCCTGTGTGCCGGTTACCACGGTGACGTGTAGATCCTCGTGCCGTGACAAACGCAGCGCCGCCGTGGCGCCAGCGATACCGCAACCGATGACGAGGACATCACACCTCAACTCGCTGCCCGGCTCCGCCGTCATGTGACCTCCAACATCCTGTCCAGGGCAGCCCTTGCCGCACCAGCGACCTCACGACCCACCCTCACTGGCTGGCCCACGTGCCCATCCCGCAAACCCTCCAGGACATCCAGCAGGTTGAGAGGATTGACCTTGCCCATGGCATCGCACACGGAACGACCCAGCGGGACGACTGTCTTATCCGGGTGTTGCCGCGCCAGCCTCTCCACCAGGTTCACCTCCGTCCCGATCACGAAGGTGGATCCGGGCAGCGACTCCTCGACGGCCCTGACGATGTAGCCCGTGGAGCCAGCGCCGTCAGCCGTGCTAGCGACGGCTACCGGGCACTCGGGGTGCACGATCACGGTCGCACCGGGGTACTTCGCTCTGGCTCGTGCGATCTGCTCCTCCGTGAAAAAGGTGTGCACGTGGCAATACCCTCGCCAAACCACCATCCTCTTCGCATTCCAGGTGTTCAGGTCTTCGCCCGGCCTCGCAGGATCCCAGACCGCGACCTCCTCGGGCTGAACATCTACCGCAAGAGCCGTGTTGCGTCCCAGGTGCTCGTCCGGAAAGAACAGGACGTGCCCTTTGCGCTCCAATGCCCATCGGAAGACCGCGTCCGCGTTGGCCGAGGTACACACCGCACCGCCACGTTCACCGCAGAAGCCCTTCAGCTCTGCGCTGGAGTTCTGATAGGTGATGGGCATTACGTCGTCTGGCCACATGCCAGTCAGCTTTCCCCACGCCACACCCGCTGTCCCCACGTCAGCCATGGCCGCCATCGGGCACCGAGCCTCCGCCGAAGGCACGAGGACAGTTTGACTTTCGTCGCACAGCAGCGCCGCCGACTCTGCCATGAAACCAACTCCACAGAACACGATGTAGTCAGCCTCGCCGCAGGAGGCCGCCACTCGCGAAAGCTCCAGCGAATCACCCACATAGTCTGCAAAGCGGATCACCTCGTCCGCCTGGTAATGGTGTCCCAGGATCACCACCGATTCTCCGAGATCGGTCCTGGCCCTCTCGATCCGCCCCAGCACCTCTTCATTCCTGAACGTCTGACCAGAAGGCACAGCCAAGAGACCTCCTATTTCGCCCTGTGCCGGGCGTGACTGCGATACAGAGATCACGAACTGCCCGTGATCTCCAGGCTGATGTCCAGAGCACGCACCGAGTGGGTCAGCGCCCCCACAGAGATGAAGTCCACGCCGGTGGCCGCGATCTCGGCCACGTTGTCCAAGCTCACGTTGCCCGAGGCCTCCAACTCCACCCGGCCTCCAGCCAGGCCAACAGCCCTTCTCATCTCCTCCAGGCCCATGTTATCTAGCATGATACGGTCCGGGCCACACGCCAGCGCCTCGTCAAACTGTGCCAGGGAGGTCACCTCCACCTCAATCGCGAGCTTCTCGTTCGCCGTCTCGCGCACGCTCTCCATGGCCCGGCTAATGCCCCCGGCCGCTGCGATGTGGTTGTCCTTGATCAGCACCATGTCGTAGAGACCGAAGCGATGGTTCTGTCCCCCGCCAGCCCTCACGGCCATCTTGTCGAAGACACGCAGCCCTGGAGCAGTCTTCCTCGTATCCAGGATCACTGCGCTCGTGCCCTCGACCTCCTCCACGTACCGACGAGTCATAGTGGCAATGCCTGACATTCTCTGTAGGAAATTGAGCGCCACACGTTCGGCGCCGAGAACAGAGATACCCGTGCCCACGACTTCGGCCAAGATGTCCCCCGGCTGGATCGCTTCGCCATCCCTCCTGAGGCAAGACACTTTCACTTCCTCGTCTACGTGCTGGAACACAAGCTTAGCCACACCGAGGCCGGCCACGACGCCCTCCTCCTTGGCCATGAGCTCACCAGTCAGATGCAGTCCCGGAGCCAGGAGCGAACAGCTCGTTACGTCCCCACTCCCAAGATCCTCCTGCAAAGCCCAGAGGATGACCCGAGATACTAATGTCTCGTCCATATGTACTTGTCTTAGCCCTCAACGTGTGGAGAGATGGGTATGATGCAAGCCGCGGTATCCTCTGGGGAAATAGTATAGTGATCTAGGAATGAGGTTACAAGGTCGCCGTATTAGTAGTGATGTGGATTGGTGGACAGCGGGGCAGCCTGTGATCTCTAGCCACCGTCTATCGTAGGGAAGATCGTGAGGTGCCCCAACAGGTAGGGGGGCAGAGAGGCACGGCTGGCGCGTCTGCCTGGGGAAATGGTGTGGACAAGAAGGACAGGGGGATGGAGTAGTGGCCGGGGCGATGTGGATAAGTGGATACATTGTGGAGAGGGTCGAGGCTCCGGGATGCTTGGCACGGAGGGCAACTTGGATGGCAGGGTGGAGGCAGAGTTATCCCCATTCAGCGGAGGTTATCCACATAAGGAGGCCACTTTTCCACACCGAACGTGCTACACGGCAACGTTGGTGTAGAGGGTTCCTTTGATGGCAAGCACGTCACGACGCAGTTGTTCGTCCTCTTCTATCTGGCGTGCTATCTTGTCGTGGCCGTGGATGATCGTGGTATGGTCACGGTCGCCGAGGGATGATCCTATCTGTGCCAGCGAACTGTTGGTCTCCTCGCGGCTCAGGTACATGGCCACCTGGCGAGCGAGGGCCAGGTCTTTGGTGCGGCGGGAGCCGCGCAACTCGTCCTCCTGGAAGCGGTAGAAGTCAGCCACGGCGGCTACTATTTCGTCGATGGAGGGGGGCTGCTGGGGCGAGAGCGTATCGGCGAGGGCCTGAGTGGCCAAATCGACGGACAGTGGGCAGAAAGACATACCAGCGAAGGCGAGGACACGGTTGAGGGCGCCCTCGAGCTCGCGGATATTGCTCTGGTACTTGTGAGCGATGAGGTCCAGGACGTCGTCGGGCACGTCGGCGTGTAGCCTCTCAGTCTTGAAGCGAAGGATGGCGATGCGGGTCTCCAGGTCGGGTGGCTGAATGTCGGCGATGAGGCCCCCCTGGAAGCGTGAACTGAGGCGCTCCTCCAACGTAGGGATGGACTGGGGTGGCCGGTCGCTGGAGATGACGATCTGTTTCTTGAAGGAATAGAGGGCGTTGAAGGTGTGAAAGAACTCCTCCTGTGTGCTCTCCTTGCCAGCGATGAACTGAATGTCGTCCACCAGGAGAATGTCGACCTGGCGATACTTGGCTCGGAACTCATCTGTGGTCTGGTTACGAATGGAGTTGATCAGGTCATTGGTGAAGGTCTCTGAGGAGACGTATAGGACGTGCGCACGGCGTGTGAGCGCCAGATTGCCGACGGCGTGGAGGAGGTGGGTCTTGCCCAGGCCGACGCCGCCATGGATGAAGAGAGGATTGTAGCTGTCTCCGGGGTTCTCAGTGACCGCGAGTGCTGCGGCGTGGGGGAGCCGGTTGCTGCTGCCGACGATGAACGTATCGAAGGTGTAGTGTGGGACCAGCAACGGTGCAGGGGAGAGGTCCTCCGATTCGGCGGAGGCGTCATCGAGAAGGACGGAGGCAGACGCGGGTAGCTGCTCTTCCTGGAGCCTGGACTTGACGACGAACCTGACCTCGGCGGTCTGGTTGGTGAGGCCGATGAGTGTCCTCTTGATGATGGTCAGGAGGCGATTCTCCAACCACTCTTTGGCGTACGTGTTGTGAACGCCGATGATGAAGGTGCCCTCTTCGTAGGCGATGGGGAAGGTGTTCCTGATCCACGTGTCATACGTGGCCTTGGTCATCTGCAGCTGGAGCTCGCCCTTGGTCGCTTCCCACACTCCTTTGAGATCCATCATACCTCCGAGTCGTCATTGCCGGCTGCGCCTTGGCGTCACTCAGCGGTGAACTGTACGATCAGATTCCCAGGGTATATCAACCATGCTCGGCAGGTCTCCCTGGGGGCGCGCTTTCTCGATGTGGGTTCGGCCGAGCCCCGGAATGGAGCCGGGGTCTGCTTACGCCCCACTAGGCGGGAGAAAGTGGCTCAACTATTGGGGCCCCGGCGCAGAAGCGGAACAGCGCGGCTGCTGTCAGGCCCTGCTATGCGTGTGCAGAGGCACAGAGGTGGTCTTTCGGGCCACTGGCTGTCATGCCCGTCAGTCGAGGAAGTTGCGCGATCAGCCGCGCTCGGTACGGTCGCGTGGGAAGACAGATCGATTCGGCCCTACTCGGGAACACACCGGCCGTATTGTAGTCGAGGGGCGGGCATCATGCAATCCCACGGAGCCCGTGACGGCGGCCTGGGCGAGCAGACACGAAACCCCGTGCAGGGGCAGGGACACTAGATGTAGTAACCAGTGGCAGCCGAAGGACTAGCAATTGTGGTGTCGATGACAAACTGGGCGACTTGCCAGGCGACGCAACTTTAAGGAACCTTATGGAAAGCTATCGGCGGTTTGCCGGGAAGGCACTTGTCTGCTAGAATCCGGCCTGTACGAAGTCAGGTGAAGTGAGGTGGAAGATGGATCTGGCAGAGAGCATTCGGGAGGTTCCGGATTTCCCCAAAGAGGGGATACTGTTCTATGACATCACAACGCTGATCAAGGACCCACAGGCCTTCAAGCGGGCGGTGGACATTCTGACGGAGCACTACGTTGGTCAGAAGATCGACCTGGTGGTGGCGGTGGAGGCCAGGGGGTATATCTTCGGAGCGCCCATAGCCTACCAGCTCGGCGCCGGGTTTGTGCCCGTTCGCAAGGTTGGGAAGCTGCCGGCGGAGACGGTCCGTGAGGAGTACGAGTTGGAGTACGGCACGGACTCGGTGGAGATGCACCGGGACGCGATCCAGCCTGGGCAGCGGGTGCTGATCGTGGACGATCTCATCGCCACGGGCGGCTCAGCCGCAGCGACGGCGCGGCTGGTGGAGCGGCTGGGGGGCGAGGTAGTGGGCATTGCCTTCCTCATCGAGCTGACCTTCCTGAGCGGTGTGCAGAAGCTCGAGGGATACGACGTGTTCACCGTCATCGGGTACTAGCGTCACATGGCGGTGGTGTAGGCTGAACCCCAGGTCAGCCGTTCTTTGTGGACAAGGTGTGGATAACCTCGGCGGAGACGCAGTCAAGTCTGGCGGGCCGGCGCCTGGCTCTGGGGCGTTGGCCCACAGGTCATCCTGAGAGGGGGCTTTTTGTCCGCCGGTAGACTGGCCACTGGAAGATGAGACAAGCGCCTCAGTCGGATCGATCTGGACTGAGGCGCTCTCGCGCTGCTACCTTCTTGAGGAGGACTGCTTCGGCAGTCTGGGGATAAGCCAGGAGAGAAACGCGTCGTCGCTCCGTGTTTGCAGGAGGACTTTCCCCGGCCCGGTCAGGTCGACGACCAGGCCTTCGCCGCTGAAGAGGGTGGATTTCACCCCGCCGATCCTCTTCACGTTGAAGCCCATGCCCTCGGTGAAGGCCACCAGATGGCCGGTGTCCACGGTGTAGCCTTCGCCGGCCGACAGTTCCATCTCGTGGATGGCCCCGTATGAGGAGAGTATCAGTGTGCCGGCCCCGCTGCACTTGAGCATGATCAGGCCCTCTCGCGCGAAGAAGGTCTGCGCCCCGCTCCACTTGGTGTCGATCTCCACCCTTTCGGAGGAGCCGACGTAGGAGCCAGACTGCACCATCAACGTTTCATTCTGCAACTCCATGACAGCCATGTCGCCGGGCAGCGCGGGGGCCAGCATGATTTGCCCGCCCTGTGCAGAGGCGCGATAGGTATTCATGAAGAAGCTCTCTCCGCCAAGGACGGAGCGCTTGAGAGCGCCGATCAATCCCCCTTTGGCCTTCGTCTCGATGGCTACGTCAGGGGACATGCTGACCATGGCGCCTGCCTCTGCCTGGACGGATTCGCCGGAGCCCAGGCTGACTACCGCCAGGGCGTACGATGGACGATATGTGATCTCGACTTGCATCTCCACACCTCCCGAAGAGCCATCTTGGTATACAGGCAATCTGCGGCGCTACTCGTTGTCTTCTTCGCGCGGATCCTCCACGCGGCAACTCCGGGCCATTCAAGTAGAAACGCCCATCCTGGGCAGGACGAAGCGCATCAGAACGAACCATCCGATGAGGGCCCCGAACACCAGTAGTTGGGCAATCGAATCGTCTGTCATCAAGTACCTCCTCTTCCCATTATACTTGGGCGGCCAGGCCCCTGCAACAGATGGTATGCAGCAGGATGCCGCCACGTGGTGAGGTCGCTGCCGTGGCCACTTCTGCGATTGGGCTGTACTCAGAGACCTGTGTGGACCCCTCATCCTTAAAACTTCCGTCACTAGGCCCGGGAAGGGGTGTTTTCAAGGTTGGTGGCTTGACACCGGGCTCCAGAAGTAGTAGTGTGGTGAGTGTGAAAGAAACAAAACAATCCTCTACCGCTGGGGTGGCCGGATAGGGTGACGAAGCCCGGCGAGCCGCACTTAGGCGGTGGACAATCACTTCTCGGTACCTTGAGATCTTCGAGCGACTGCAACGATGCTGGCGCTCTTTTGCTTTGCCTGCGGCCGTGACAGGTCGCCGTGGTCGTCGGGTGCCGCGACGGTACGTGGGTCTAAGGGAGACAGAGTGGACGACAAACGACAGGTTCGGGAGGATGTGTGGGCTGCTCTGAGGAGGGTGGCCAAGCCGGACAGCAGGTACCATTTCGATTTCGGGGAGTTCATACCCGACTTCGAAGGGAGTGAGGCGGCGTTGGGCCAACTGCTGGCCTTGCCGGTCTACAAGAGCTCCAGGTTCGTGTTCATTACGCCAGACAACTGCCTGGAGGAGCTGAGAGCGCAGGCCCTCAGAGATGGAAAGACGATCCTGGTGCCGACTTACGGCATCCGCAGGGGTTTCGTCAAGCTGGAGCCCAGCGATGTGCCCAGGGGAAGTGAGGAGTATGCCTCGTGGCTGGACGGCATGGAGCGTTTTGGAGCACACGTATCCCTGGCCGAGATCCAGCAACTGGGCCAGCTCGACTTCCTGATCACTGGGGGCAGTGTGATCAACCGTGAGGGGATCAGGTTCGGCAAAGGGCACGGCTTCTTCGACCTGGAGTGGGCGATGATGTTCAAGATCGGTGCAGCGGATGTGACCACCCCGGTGATCGCCTTCGTCCACGACTGCCAGGTCGCCGATGTCCGTCTGGAGCCGTCACCTTTCGACACCGTGTGCGATCTGATCATCACCCCTTCCCTGGTGATCGAGGTGGAGAAGCCCTCCAAGCCGACGGGCGGCGTAATGTGGGAGAAGCTAGCGCCCGGCATGATGGAGGATATCCCACCACTGAGGGAACTGCGAGAGATGTCCCCGCGTTGAGAGACGACAAACTCGAAAGGAGGTGCCTATGGATGGAGCCTGGCTTGCTCCTCAGCCGCAATAGTCGAGGAGGGCTTGCCCAAGGACGCGCAAGAGAAACATCAGCCAACGTAGTCGAAGAAGTCACGAAACGGAGAAGTTGACATGAGTGAATCAGAGGAGTACATCAAGAAACGAGACCCGGCATTGAGGTACGGGTTCGCGCTTTTTATGGCCGTGGCTATCGCAGCCATAGGCTGGGTGATGATGACGGTCGGCTCATCGCCCACCGTCAAGGGGGCCAGCTTCCTGTGGCTGCCCGCCGCCCTACAACTCGCCGCTGGTGTTTGGCTGGGACCGTGGCTCGGATGCCTGGCAGGTGGACTCGGGGCTTATGCCGCGGGCATCCTGGCCTACGGCGGCTGGGGACTGGTAGACATCATCATGAATCCCATCGCCGGAGGGTTCGCCAACGCAATGCTACCCGCGCTTCTGTTCAAGGCAATGAACGTCGACCCGAAGTTGGGTGCCGAGAACCCCTCGAGTGTGCTCTCGGGAGCGATTCGGGTCCTCATCCTTGGCGCCCTCGTGTTGGTGGCCGGGCTGGCGAACATTCTCCTCAATCTCCCCTCGCCCTGGGGGTACTTGATTCCACTGGTGGTGCTGGTAGTGGCGGCCTGGTTGCTGCTCAAGGATATCGGCCTCAGCAGGCGCCACTTCCTGCCGGCGGTGGGTATCGCCGTTTTCATCTGCGCCGTCAGCGCGGTGATTGGCGCCCTTGGCGCGACGGTGGGTGGAAAGCCGTTTGCAGCAGCCCTGGTGGACCCGGGCATCGGCTGGTTTGCTGGCGACACAGTCTCCGCAATCCTCGGGCTGTATCTGTTGCCTCTCTTCACTGACCGGTTGCGGACGGCGGGAATCGTCTGAGTCCTTTTGGGGACGGGCGGCTGAGAAGAAGCCGCCTGTCCTCCCACTTTCCCCAGGGAGGCACCACGGATGGGTCCAGCCAGGCGCAGAGGCTTCGGCCTCGGTTTGTTGCCGCCCGTGATCAGACTGGCGGTGGTCTTCAGCATCAGCATGCTCTTCATCTTCGTCAATAGTCTCGCGCTGGCTGCTGCTCTCTTCGTCCTCGGTCTCTTGCTGTTCCTGGCCAACGATGATCGCAACTGGAAACTGGCTGTCACGGCGCCCTTCTCGGGTCTGATGATGTTCCTGTACAATGCGATCCTGTCGCCATCGGGGTACGGCGGCGTGCACTGGCTGATCTTCACCGTGAACCAAGCCGGGATCGAGCGAGGCCTGGTGACAGGTCTGCGACTGATCGGGGTCATGTTGACCTCCTTTGCCTGGCTGCTCTCCACTCCCATACCGGAGATGTATCAGGGAATCGCCTGGCTGAAACCGGCGGAGGAATGGGCCCTGGGCCTCTTGCGGGGTATACAAATCCTGAAACGCGAGTTTGTGGCCCTCACCCAGTCGCTGATCATCCGCGGCCTCAAGTGGGACTCCATCGCGGCCAACGTGAGGAACCTGGTTCCTCTGGCCACCATGATCATCCCTCGGGTCATCGAGAACTCACAGAAGGCGACCCTGGCTGGCCAATCACACAAGCATACAGCGCCGACGGGGAGCGGGAACGTCGTCGCTGAAGGGATCTGGGCTCGATACTCTTCGGAGCTACCCGACGTGCTTCGAGACGTCAACCTGGCGGTCGAACCCGGAGAGTTCGTGTACCTGGCTGGCAAGAATGGCGCCGGCAAGACGACGCTGCTACGAGTCCTGGGAGGGGTCATCTCCTGGATCATGGGAGAGTTCCGAGGAGGAGTCGTCGTGTCCGGCATGGTCACCCACCAGATGACTCTGGCGGACCTGTGTGGCTCGGTGCGCTTCGTCGCCCCTGACCCCTTCGCCTCCATCCACGGGCTGACGGTTGGCCAGGAGATCTCGTTCCTGACCACGGACGAGACCAGCGCCAGGGAAGCGTTGCACACCATGGGCATCGCTGACCTGTGGGACCGGGAGACGACCAAGCTCTCGGGCGGGCAGCAGGTCCGGTTGGTGCTGGCCGGGGCACTGGCCTGTTCGGCCAACGTGCTACTCCTGGACTCCCCCATGCAGGAACTGGATCCCCTGGGGAGGGGGGCTTTCATCGAGGCTCTGGGTATCCTGCGGCGGAACAAACGCTGCACAGTCGTGGTGGCCGATCCCTTCTGGCCCGAACTCGAGGAGTATGCGAGCCGCGTCGTCGTTCTCGAAGAGGGACAACTCGTGGCCGATCTTGGCCCTGGCGAGTTCTTCGGCGACCAGGGTTGGCTCTCCAGGTGCAACCTGGCGGCCCACGCCACCGACTACGCGTGGCCCGAGCCTGGCGAGGTGGTGGCAGGCATGGAGGACGTCCACGTCACGCTGGAAGGCAACCACATCCTGCGAGGGATCGATTTCAGCGTGCGCTCCGGGGAGCTGGTGGTGGTCATGGGACCCAACGGCTCCGGCAAGACCACGGCCATGCTCACCCTGGCTGGTGCCATCGCCCCAGCCCAGGGGGTCGTGCGCAGGCCAGGGCCGGCGGGCTTCGTCTTCCAGAACCCCCAACTCCAGACCGCTACCATGACCGTCGGAGAGGAACTAGCCTTCGGGCCGAAGATGAGGGCCTGGCCTGAGGAGAAGACCCGTGCGTTCGTGGACGAAGGGCTGGAGTGGACGGGCCTGAATCCCCTCTCCTGCCCCCTGGATCTGCATCCTGCGGAGGTACGCCTCCTGGCCACAGCAGCCAGCAACGCCGAGGTCTCCACTCTGGTGCTCGACGAGCCGACGATCGGACTGGATACGGCGGGCGTGGAGCAGGTGATGGGCCTCGTTCACAACGCTGTCCACCAGGGCAAGGCTGTCGTGATCATCACACACGACGAGCAGATAGCCCGGCTAGCCAGCAGGCTGGTGGTCATCGAAGACGGCCTGGTGGTCTTCGATGGGCCACCTGATGGTAGGGCCTGATCAGAACCCGGTCGGGCAATCGTTTCGCTCCGCGTTGACTAATCCCTCCATCCGTGGCATACTTCGTCAACGGGCCGAGGACGATCCGGTGTGGGCATGCTCGCCGGCGCTGGACCGCAAATGACCGGTCTCAGACACGGGAGGAAAGGACTGCCAGATGGGGGAAAAGATTGGGGTCTTCGTAGCCTGGCCCTACGCCAGCGGCGACCGGCACATGGGTCACGTCGCGGGGGCCTATCTCCCGCCAGACATCTTCGCTCGGTATCATCGTCTGCGGGGAAACGACGTGATCATGGTCTCAGGCTCCGACTCCCACGGCACCCCCATCACCGTCGCGGCCGAGCAGGAGGGTGTCTCGCCCGAAGAGCTGTTCCTCCGCTACCACCGCCACTTCCTGGAGGGTTTCGCAAAGCTGGGGTTGAGCTTCGACCTCTTCACCCACACCGACACCAGAAACCACCACCACGTATCGCAGGACATGTTCCTCAAGCTCCTGGAGCACGGCTACATCCACAAGGACGTGATGAGGCAGTTGTACTGCGAGCAAGAGCAGCGCTACCTGCCCGACCGCTACGTGGAGGGGACCTGTCCGCTCTGCGGCTTCGAGAACGCCAGGGGCGATCAGTGTGACAACTGTGGTCGTCCCCTGGACGCAACCGAGCTGATCGAGCCCCGCTGCAAGTTCGACGGCAGCACGCCGGTGGTCAGGGAGACGGAGCATTTCTTCCTCGACCTTCCCGCCTTCTCCGATCGTCTCACGGAGTGGCTGGAGGGTAAGGACTACTGGCGGCCCAACGTCCTCAACTTCACGATGGGCATGCTCAGGGATGGTCTCCGCGCGCGCCCTATCACCAGAGACATGTCATGGGGCATCGACGTCCCGGTGGAGGGGTACGAGGACAAGCGCATCTATGTGTGGTTCGAGGCGGTGATCGGGTATCTCTCCGCCAGCGTCGAATGGGCCAAGAACGAGGGGAGCCCTGACAGGTGGCAGGAGTGGTGGCAGCAGCCAGCCCGCGGGTACTACTTCATCGGCAAAGACAATATCCCCTTCCACGCCATCATCTGGCCCGCCATGCTCATGGGCTACGGCGGCCTGAACCTGCCCTACGACGTACCGGCCAACGAGTACCTCAATCTGGAGGGACAGAAGCTCTCGGTGAGCCGCAACTTCGCCGTGTGGCTACCTGAGTACCTGAACCGCTACGACCCCGATCCCTTGCGCTACTATCTGACGGTCAACGCACCGGAGAACCGGGACACCGACTTCTCCTGGTATGACTTCTGGCGCAAGAACAACGACGAACTGCTGGCTACCTGGGGCAACCTGGCCCACCGGGTTCTTACCTTCACCTACCGCAATTTCGACCAGAAGGTGCCTGACCGCGGAGAATTGACGCCGGAGGATCAGGCTATCCTCCAGAAGGTGGAGGGAGCCTTCGAGCCAGTCGGCGATCTGATCGGCAAGGCCCACTTCAAGGCGGCACTGGCTGAGGTCATGGCTGTGGCGCACGAAGCGAACCGGTACCTGGACGAGAAGGAGCCCTGGAAGGTGATGAAGGAGGATCGCCAAGCCGCGGCCACCACAATGCACGTGATGCTGGGGGTCATCAACTCCCTCAAAGTCCTCTTCTATCCCTTCTTACCGTTCTCGTCCCAGCGCCTACACGAGTACCTGGGATGTGAAGGCAGCCTCATGGGAGAATCGCGGATAGAGACCTTCGAGGAGGATGGGAAGACACACGAGGCACTGGTCTACGACCTTCCCACGGCCAAGGTCTCCTGGGCCCCCAGTTCTCTGCCGGCTGGGCAGGTCCTCAAGCAGCCGGAGCCCCTGTTCAAGAAGCTGGACGAGAGTGTGGTGGAAGAGGAACTTGCTCGTCTGGCGCAGTGACGGGCGGGAGGGAACTATCCCGTGAAAGCCTGGGCCTACGTGTTCATCAGCACCAAGCAGCCCCGTAAGGTGGTTCAGACGATACGGGAGATACCTGGGGTGGTCAAGGCCGACGCCCTCTTTGGCACACCCGACGCCATTGCCATAGTGGAAGGGGAAGACATCGCCTCCATGGACGTTGTGATCGACCGTATCGTCGAGGTGCCCGGGGTGGACGGCACCGACTCCAAAGTGGCTCGCTGGATTGCGTAGATCGATGTGAGCGGCATCGCCGGCCATACCCCCACCTCCGGGCAGGCCGGTCGCGCTCGAATAGGGTCGCAAGGTAACAAACGAAGGGCCAGGGAAGTAGTTCCCCTGGCCCTTGAACTTGCAGCGCCGATTCAGGCTACTGCTCGGTGATCTCGCCTTGGGCGTCCACTTGGCCCGCCCACTGGAAACCGCTGTCCTGGTTGACCACCGATATCTCGTAGATCGTGTTCTCCGGCAACACCACAGGATAGGAGACCGTCACCAGCCAATCGCCTGCTGTGTACTGGTAGGTCTCGCCGCCCACGACGTTCTCAGGTGTCAGCCGCTCTTCCACCCACGCCAGGCCGGACCCAAGTCCAGACTGACCATGCTGCTCGCTGACGTAGAACAGCGCCTGGTCCCGCGCCACTAGCGCACTCTCCGGCGTCTCGGGCACTTGGCCTGAGCCATCCACGCGGCCTTGCCACTCGAAGCCAGTGCTCTCGTTGTTCACCGCTACGTGGTACACCGTCCACTCCGGCGCCACTATGGCGTACGAGACCTTGAGCATCCAGTCTCCGGCTGTGTACTGCCACTCAGACCCACCGACCAGGCCCTCAGGCGTCAAGTTCTCTTCGGTCCACGAGGCCGACTCTCCGGGCGCTTCGTCGAAGTGCTGTCGCACGAAGACCACCACCGCGTCCCTGGCGGCGGTTACCTCAGCCGGAGCCTCGGATTGGGCGTGGATCTCGGGGGCCGCCGAGCCGCCGCAGCCCACCACGCTCGCCACCATCACCACCAGCAGTAGAGAGAGCAAAGCACGCTTCACCATCTCGACCTCCGTCCCAAGACCCAGTCCGGTCTTGGGACACGCTACGCGTATTTGCCTTGCGGCCGATAATCAGACGCAGATCGACGGTCAAAGGTTCCGTCGGCCGTCCACGGTCAAGCATAGCTCAGCGACGTACAATCGGGGTCACAATCCTGCAACGAAACGGTGTAGGACATAGCTCCGGGGCATCGGTCTGGTAGCAGGGCTCCTGGACGTACGGGCGCGGGGGTCTCCTCACCGTCTTGGACCAAGTGCGCCCAGCCCGGGGGGACGGGAATGTGTTGATAGGCTACGGTTCTGGCTTCGACGGCGCCGGCGTGCCCTCGAGATATCGCTCCAGGCGAGGGCCGAGGATCACGTACCGAAAGTCCTTGCCTTGCAATGTGGCCACCGCGCCATACAGACCGTAGCCGACGTACGCACCCCACGCTGCCAGCCCCAGGAAGAGCAGGACGATGGTGGCCAGATAGAAGACGATCAGCCCAAAGAAGCTCGGAACCGCGGGGATCAACGCGGCTGGGGGCAACTCCTCCGGCGTCGGTCCCTGCGCGGGTATGGCGAAGAACGCGGATAGGGGCATACAGATACTGCCCACTATCATCCCCACGTAGGAGCAGCAGTAACACACGCCACAGGCCAGTCCTGCCAGGATCAGTGTCATGTGGTATACGCCTGCCTGCAAAGCCTGAAAGGCCACGAACCGGGATTTCTCTCGCTGGGTTCCCCAGATGATCATGGGCGCGAGAATGCCCATCAGCGGCCAAACGATGGTGGCGTGGCCCAGGGCAGCCATAATCTTTTCGTCCTGTGTCGCCGCCTGCAGAGGCTCGGAAACCTCAGCCATCTCCACCTCCCCTAGATCATCAATGACCGTCTTTGAGAGACCATCATCCCTGTTCCAGGTACCTCTCCAGCCACGGCCCCAGGAAGACGTACCGGAAGTCTCTTCCCTGGAGCACGGAGAGGGCACCATAGATCCCATATCCTACGTAGGCCAGCCAGGCCAGCAGGCCCAGAAACAGGATGCCGAGGACGCAGGTGATGGGCAAGAAAGGGAGACAGAGGGCCGCCCCCTCATCGAAGGGAGCGACGAGCAACGTGGTGATGGGCATGCCCAAGAAGCTGCACACGTACAGCACTCCAGCCAGCAGGCCGGCGAGGAGCATCAGGAGGTGATACACCGCCGCTTGCAGGGCCTGGAAGGCCAGGAACTCTGACTTCTCCTTCTGCGTGCCCCAGATGATCAGGGATCCGATCAAGCCCACCGCCGGGAAGATGATCGTGGCGTGGGCCATCGCGGCCATCACTCGCTCGTCCTGAGCGGAAAGCGATGACTCTGCCTTGTTCTCCATCTCTGCTCCTCTGTGGCCCGGCTCAGCCCGTCGGGCCTGGTGACGAGCTACTCCCCCCGCGCCTGGAGTATCCTCTGGTCGATCTCGGCGACCCGTTCCTGCTGAGCCTCCCAGTAGACCTGGTCTCGCTGGGCGTTGAGCTCCTCCACCGTCTTACCCTGCTGTTCCACCCAGGTGTAGTACTTGAGGTTGTGCCATTGATTGCGGGTGCGGCGGGTGCCCTCTTCGATCCAGTCCAGCTTCTGGCCGTGGAAGACGCTGACCAGCCGCACGGCGGCCTCGACTTGATCCATCGATCCATAGGCTTGATTCATCTGTTCCATCACCGAGTGGTACCGATCGATGGCGTCGGTGAGGATGGTGACGATCACATCGCCCTTGCCGAAGCCGTACCACTTGGCCGTCTTGATGGCGCCCAGCACGTTGCAGACCCCAGAGATGCCAAAGGTCTCTGCCATCAAGCGCACGCTCTCCTCGGGCACGCCGTACCGGTCGATCATGGTCCTCCAGCCCGCTTCCTCGGTCAGCAACTGGAGGCCCTTCTTGGACTCGATGTCGTCGATGCACATGATCGCGTCCATGTTCATCACGTTGTGGATCCAGGTGACGTGCTTGTCTCCAATGCCCTGGATGTCGTGGCCGCCGTAGCCGTTCCAGAAGACGGTGGGACACTGGATAGGCTCGAGGCCCACGATCTTGTGGTCCGGCCACTGCTGCTTCAAGCGGTCCCCTGCGGCGATGGTCCCGCCGGAGCCCATGGCGGAGACGTAGGCCGCAACCTTGCCGTTGCCGACGCCTTGCTCCTCCAGCTCCTGGGCCAGCTCGACGATGGTGTTGCCGGTGACGTAGTAGTGGAAGCGGTAGTTGCCCATGACCTCGAACTGGTTGAGGATGCGGATGCGCTCGGGGTCCTCCGCTTTGAGCTTCTTGCTCTCGTCGTAGATCTCCTTGACGTTGGATTCGCAGCCTGGCGTGAGGATGAGGCGAGCGCCATAGCTTCGCACCAACTCGAAACGCTCAGCACTCATCTCTTCGGGAAGGATGACGATGGAGTCGAAGTTCATGCGACAACCCACCCAGGCCCCGCCGATGCCGTAGTTGCCCGTGGAGGGCCAGATCAGGGAGTGTATGGAAGGGTCCACCTCTCCGTACAGCTCTTTCTCGATGAGCACAGAGTACGTGGCACCCACCTTGTGACTGCCGGTGGGGAAGTCCTTGCCGTAGAGCACCACGATGGGAGCCTCCACGTTGGTCAGCTCTGGGGGCAAGACGTAGTAGTAGATGCGGTCGTCCTCGTCGCGCCAGGTGATGTTGTAGAGGTTCATGGGATCCAGAGGATCCTCTCCCATCATCCTGCGGGCTTCGGCCCGGACCTTGACATCGATCTTCCACGGGTGGAGCATCTCCTCGAAGGTGGGACCGACTACCAGCTTGCTCTTCTCAGTCATGGCTCACTCCTCTGAAACGTCAAGGTTGGTCAGATCAAGCGGCGCAAGGCCGCCATGTTCGGCTCGATCAGTTCGGGTTGGCCCGTGGCGCGAATGGCGCTCTCCACGTCCTTCAGCCCATTCCCGGTGATCAGGACCACGATCCGCTCCTGGGGGTCGATCTCCCCCTGGGCGGACAGTTTGGCCAGCCCGGCGAAGCCAGTCGCTCCCGCCGGCTCGGCGAAGACCGCCGCCATCCGGCCCAACGAGCGCATGGCCTCCAGAATCTCCTCGTCGGAGACGGCGACGTATTGACCTCCTGTCTCGCGCACGGCCCGCAGCGCCTTGACCCTGTCGCGCGGCTGGCCCACGGAGATGCTGTCGGCCAGGGTATGGGGCACCAGAGGCACGATCTCCTCTGTTCCCTCCTCCCAGGCCCGCACCAGGGGTGCAGACCCCTCGGCTTGCACACCCACCAACCGGGGCAACCGGTCGATGAAGCCCAAGGCCAGGAGATCCTTGAGCCCTTTCCACAGTCCTCCGATGATGCAGCCATCGCCCACGGAGACGAAAATGCGGTCCGGGGCCTTCCAGTCCAGTTGCTCGCACAGCTCCAGCGCCGCCGTCTTCTTGCCCTCGGAGAGGTACGGGTTGTAGGCCGTGTTGCGGCTGTACCACGGGTACTCTCGGGTCGCCTCCAGACAGAGGTCGAAGGCCTGGTCGTAGGTGCCCTTGATCATGATCACCCGGGCGCCGAAGATCAGGAGCTGGGCTACCTTGGCCTGCGGCGCTCGCTCCGGGACGAAGATGATGCTCTCCAGTCCTACACTGGCGGCCAGACCGGCCAGGGACGACGCGGCGTTTCCAGTGGAGGCACAGGTGATGAGCTCGTAGCCCAACTCCAGCGCCTTGACCACGCCCACGGCGCTGGCCCGGTCCTTGAAGGAGGCGGTGGGGTTGCGGCCATCGTCCTTCAGGTAGAGATGGGTAAGACCCAACTTCTCGCCCAGTCGCTCGACGTGGTACAAGGGCGTCCACCCAATCTGGAGGGGTGGGCGTGGGCTGCCATCCTCCACGGGAAGCAGAGGAGCATACCGCCAGATAGAGTAGTCGTGATTGTTAGCCAGCCCCTCTTTGGTCAGTCGGGTGGCGATGAGGTCGTAGTCGTAGATGACGTCGAGGATGCCCTCGTCGCCGTGCCTGGGGCAGACGTAGAGGAGTTCGCCGGGTTCGTACTCGGCGCCGCAGAGGACGCACTTCAGTCCCCGTACCTGATCCACGATAGCTCCTTGTCTCAGGGTTGTCCGGTCATGGTGGGTGCTCTGGCCTCGACGAGGGCAAGGGATCTCACTCCGAACCCGATCAGGTTCGCAGTGGTTGCCTCAGTGCATAGCACGGCGGGAACAGGTGCCACGCACCCTATAGAGAGCCCATGGTGAGGGCCATGAGCGCCTTCTGCACGTGCAACCTGTTCTCGGCCACGTCGTAGATGATGGAGCGGGGTCCGCTGGCCACCTCGTCGGTCACCTCGTGGCCGCGGTCCACAGGCATGGGGTGGATGTACAGGGCATCGTTCGTGAGGGCCATCTTCTCCGCGTCGCAGATCCACTGCGGGTATCGCAGAGCCTTCTCGATCTCGCCCGGTTTGTCCAACTCGCCATCCTGGTAGGCCTGGGGACTCATCCAGTTCCGCGAATAGACGACGTGCGCTCCCTCGTAGCCCGCCACGGGGTCGTGGACGACGTCGAAGTCCGTCCCCTGGGCCTGGCAGTTCTCTTTCACCCTGGCTATGACCTCGCGGTCCAGATCGTACCCCTCTGGATAGGCTAGAGTGACGTCCATCCCCAGACGAGAACAAATCAGAAGGTTCTCCTGCACCGAGCAACGGGAGCGGACCAAGGCGCCGTGTCCCCACATCATCAACAGACGTTTGCCCTTCAGCTCCTGGCCCAGATGCTCCCGCAAGCCCAGGACGTCGGCCAACCCCTGGCAGGGATGGTACATGTCGTGGGCCATGGAGACGATGGGGATGTCCGACCAGCGGGCGTACTCCCGGAGCAGATCGTCGCCCTCACCGTAGGCGCTGATCTTGTCCTCCAGGATGCGGATCCCCAGGCCCACTGCGTAGCGGCTCATGACCTTGGCCGCGTCCTCCACCGTCTCCCCCGCCGTGGTGGCGGTCTTGAGGCGCATCGCGCGAGGCTCCAGGAACTGGGCGTGTCCTCCCAGTTCCGTCGCCGCGCACTCGAAGGACTGGCGCGTGCGCACCGAAGGGTTGTAGAAGAACATGAAGAAGGTCTTGTGGTCCAGACAGTTATTGTAGGGGTGAGTGAAGCGTTGAGCCTTCATCTCCGCCGCCAGTCGAAGGACCTCCTCCAGCTCCTCGACCGCCCAGTCTTGTGTACAGATCAGGTCCTTTCCGTGCAAGTCCATGGCCGTACCTCCAGCTACCGCATGGTCAGGGCCATCACCGCCTTCTGGACGTGCAAGCGGTTCTCGGCCTCGTCGAAGACCACGGACTGCGGGCCGTCGATGACGTCGTTGGCCACCTCGAAGCCGCGGTCGCAGGGCAGGCAGTGCATGTAGATAGCGTCCTTGTGAGCCAGCTTCATCTTGGCGGAGTCGCAGATCCAGTCCTTGTTGGCGTCGAAGATCTTCTGGGTCTTGGCCTCGTCTCTTTCGCCCACAGGCTTCTCGAATATGGGCACGCTGGTCCAGGCCTTGGGATAGACCACGTGAGCGCCTTCGAGGGCCTCGCGCATGTCGTTGGAGATGGCGAACGATCCGCCGTACCGCTCCGCGTAGCCCCGACACGCGCCGAGCACCTCGTCGTCCAGCTCCATGCCCTGGGGATGGGCCAACACCACGTCCATACCCATCATGCTCGCGGCGATGATCGCACTCTGAGGCACGGCGCGGGGTTTGTGGACGCTGGGCGAATAGGCCCAGCTCATCACGAACTTGACGCCCTTATAGCCGCCGAACTTCTCCTTGACGGTCAGGACGTCCGCCAGGGCCTGGCAGGGATGGTACTTGTCGCACTCCATGTTGATGATGGGGATCCCCGCCCAGTAGGCGAAGTTCTGCTCCAGTTCGTGGGCGCGGCCGTAGACCCAGCCCACCGGGTCGCCGTAGATGCGGATGGAGATGGCGTGTCCCATGCGTGCCAGCACCCGGGCCACGTCCGAGACCCTCTCCGTCTCGTAGGCTCGCTCGTCCCCCTCGAGGGCCGGGGCGTAGATCTTCCCCGGATCCAGGAAGTGGGCGTGGCCGCCTAGCTGGGTCATGCCGGCCTCGAAGCTGTTACGGGTGCGCAACGACTGGTTGTAGAAGATCATGAACAGCGTCTTGCCCCGCAGCAGGTGATCGTGAGGCTCGTCCATGGCAAAGCGTCTCTTGAGATCCAGGGCTGCATCCAGAATGGTCTCAACCTCTTCGCGGCTGTAGTCCAGCAGGGTGAGGAAGTCGCGGCCCTTGAAGCTCTCCGTTTTCATCGCTCCCTCCTTGGTGTCTCAACAGTTGGTCGGTCCGAAGCGCCGAGATTATAAGCTCGCCCCTGCGCGCTGTCAAACGTCTCCGCGATGGGGCGAACAATGTGCCCACGTATTGCGACCGCAGGTTTGCCCTGCTATAATAGTCTCCGGACAGGCGCTATGATCAAGAACGTCACCAGCGGGGAGGTGATCGCCGCGCGGGCGAAGTGGTGCACCAATCCTCTCACCAGGGGTCTGGGGTTGATGTTCCACCCGCCGCTCCAGGAGGACGAGGCCTACATCTTCGCGGAGGGCCGCGAGAGCCGGAGCCTCACTACCATCCACATGCTTTTCGTCTTCTTCCCCCTCGCTGTGATCTGGCTCGATGCCGGCAAGCGAGTGGTGGACAAGGTCCTCGCTCGACCGTTCTATCCCTACTATGCTCCCAAATCGCCTGCCCAGTACTACCTCGAGTGCCATCCTGGCGCTCTGGCCAAAGTGCAACCGGGAGACCAACTCGAGTTCTAGCCGGTCGTGTGGAACGATACCGGCGTGCCAGCGGAGACGTTTTGACTGCTGTTATAGGGCCTGACTACAAGAGAGTAGACACACAGTCTTTCAATGCACGTGGGAGGAGCAATGGGTGATCTTCTCTGGAAGCCATCGGAAGAGCGGAAGAAGCAGACCAACATCTACGCCTTTATGCAGCATGTCAACGACCGCTACGGGAAGGAGTTCACCACGTACGACGACCTCTACCAGTGGTCCATCGAGGACAGCCCCGCGTTCTGGGCCACGCTCTGGGACGACGGGGAGGTGATCCACAGCCAACCCTACGACCAGGTCGTGGACGACGTACACAAGCTGCCCGGTGCGCGGTGGTTCGAGGGAGCGAAGCTCAACTTCGCGGAGAACCTGCTGCGCTACCGGGACGATCGCGTAGCCCTCAGTTTCCGGGGCGAAGGCTTGGCGACGGTCAGCATCACCTACGCCCAGCTCTACGATCAGGTAGCCCGGCTGGCGAGCTCCCTGCGCGCCATGGGCATCAAGCCCGGGGATCGGGTGGCCGGGTTTATGCCCAACATGAGCGAGACGGTGGTGGCCATGCTGGCCACGGCGAGCATCGGCGCCATCTGGTCCTCCTGCTCCCCCGACTTCGGCATCAAGGGCGTGCTGGACCGCTTCGGCCAGATCGAGCCGCGGGTCCTGTTCACGGCTAATGGCTACAGCTACAACGGCAAGCAGTTCGATTCCCTGGGCAGGATCGCGGAGATTATCAAGGAGCTGCCCAGCATCGAGAAGGTGATCGTGGTGCCCTACACTGACAAGGACCCCGATCCCGCTCAGGTGCCCCACGGTGTGCTCTTCGAGGATTTCCTGGCCAGGGAGGCGGAGGAGATCAAGTTCGAGCAGGTGCCCGCGAATCATCCCCTCTACATCATGTACTCTTCGGGCACCACCGGCGTGCCCAAGTGCATCGTGCATGGAGTGGTGGGCACCTTGTTGCAGCACATCAAGGAGTTGAAGCTGCACACCGACGTGAAGAGAGAGGACACCATCTTCTACTTCACCACGTGTGGCTGGATGATGTGGAACTGGCTGGTGAGCTCGCTGAACCTGGGTGCCCGCGTGCTGCTGTACGACGGCAACCCCTTCTATCCCGACGCCTCAGCCATGTGGCAGATGGCGGAGGAGGAGCGGATAAGCATCTTCGGCACCAGCGCCAGCTATCTCGGTGCTTTGGAGAAGGCGGGCGTGAAGCCCCGCGAGTCCTTCGATCTCACGCCGCTGAAGGCGGTCCTGTCTACAGGCTCGCCGCTATCGGTGGAGAGCTTCGAGTTCGTGTACCGCGACATCAAAGAAGACCTCTGCCTCTCGTCGATCTCGGGTGGCACGGACATCATCTCCTGCTTTGCGCTGGGCAACCCCATGGGCCCGGTGTACGCCGGCGAACTCCAGGTCCGGGGGCTGGGCATGAAGGTCGAGGCTTTCGACGAGGTAGGAGAGTCCGTCGTCGAGGACCAGGGAGAGCTGGTCTGCACCCTGGCCGCGCCCAGCATGCCCATATACTTCTGGAACGACCCCGACGGACAGAAGTACCACGATGCCTACTTCGACGTCTATCCCGGCGTCTGGCGCCACGGCGACTGGATCGAGATCACCGAGCATGGAAGCGTGATCATCTACGGCCGCTCCGACGCCACACTTAAGCCCAGCGGGGTGCGCATCGGCACCGCCGAGATCTACCGCCAGGTGGAGCTCATACCCGAGGTGATGGACAGCCTGGTGGTGGGTCAGGACTGGGACAACGACGTGCGGATCATCCTGTTCGTCAAGCTGCGCGAGGGCGTCGAGTTCTCGGAGGAGCTGCTCAAGAGGATCAAGACCACCATCCGGCAGAACGCGACGCCCAGGCACGTGCCCGCCAAGATCCTGCCGGTGAGCGACATACCCTACACTATCAGCGGCAAGAAGGTGGAGCTGGCGGTGCGGAAGGTGATCCACGGGCAGGAGGTCAAGAACAAGGATGCCCTGGCCAACCCGCAGTCGCTGGACCTCTACGTAGGCCTGCCTGAGTTGGCGACCTGAGGCATCGGCATCGTACCATTGGACAGCGGAAGGCAACGCCAGACCCCGTTGGGAGGAATGAACATGGCAGAGATGTATACAGCGGGCAAGCTTGCGGAGAAGCTCGGTGTCTCCCAGGGCAAGGTGAAGAAGATCATCGAGGCGGAGAACATCGAGCCCGACGAAGTGAAGCGCAACTGCAAGTACTACAGCGAGGCCACGGCGGAGAAGGTCAAGGCGCTGCTGGAGGCCAAGTAGGAGACTGGCCCCTGTCGGGCTGATAGTTGGCTTGCCCAGCTCAGTGTCCCGCTCATGCCTTCAGGCCACGGGCGAGCGGAGTGTCAACTTACAGAATGGCGCCGACTTGGACAGGCCAGGTTGGACGGGCTCAGCAGGGGTGCACTTCTCTATATCCGCAGGTTGCCACACTGGCACTGCTTGACCTTGCTGTTCAGGGCAGAGAACTTGATACTGGCTCGGGTACGACAGTCGGGGCACACGAACAGTGACTCGAACTCCTCGATATCCTGCAAGGCTGTCTCAATGTCGCCCCGAGCCAGACCAGTGGCCCCCAGAGTTGCATGGTGAGAGCCGAAGTTCGTGATCAACTGCGTTGCCCGCAAGTGGTCAAACGATGCCTTGGACGCCTTGCCCCGCAAGGACTGATTCCCTTTGAGGTAGGAGGTCAGGGCGTCTATCAGCTCCCTCGCGGTTCGCTGATCATTGGCCCGCCCGGTTCTGAACTCCAGAGCTCTGACCCCAAGGTCCTGGCATCTCTGCTTGAGGATATCCTCGATGAGAGTCCTGCACTTGTTTGCCGCGCCCGAGATATCATTTGATGCTAGGTAGTCCCGTATTCTCTCCTTGAGGGTAAGAGGGGAATCCCTCACGTCGACGCCGGTCTCCTTCTTCCACTTTGTGAGTTCCCTGAAAAGCCAGGCGTTGGGCCGTAGCTCGCTCTTGAGCATATCGAACCAGAGATCGTCGTGGGTGAGAAGAAGGATCTGCGTATGGGGGAGCTTCTCGTCCAGCAACCTCGCAAGCTGCCGGCGATGGCCCCTGTCGAAACTTGTGACCACGTCGTCTAGGATAACGAATCCGTTTGTCCTATTGAAGTGCCTCGCCGAAGCAATGAACATGCAGATGCCCAGACTGTTCAAGTGAGCCTCGCTCAGAATCTTCGTGGGTGGGGACACCTCTTGACCATGGTATTTCAGCTTGAATTCTATGCCGCGGCGTTCCGTCGTCACCAACTCAACCTGGTCGAACTCGTCGTCGGGGTGCAGGAAGGTCATGTAATCGTTCACGTCGGTCGAGATTGTCGCGAGCACCTTAGCGACCGCGGTGCGCTCCATATCTTCGAACTTGTCGTGAACCTTCTGCAGTGGTTCTATCTGGGACTCGTACGCTGCGACTAGGCGCCTCAACTCCTCGTGTCGGAGGTGGTCCTCGAGGAGCCCCCTCAGGACATGCACCCGCTCGTAGAAGGCTTTTTCCTCATCAGTCTCTTGAAGTTTTTCTGTCCTCTGTGCGATCCGCGCCTTCACCGCAGCTTCCGTCACGGCGATTCCATCCAGCGCTTCGGGATGGCTGGGTACACCCACTGCATCATACGATGCCTCGATTCGCTGCAGGGTGTCGGTGCAGGTAGACATGGCGCCGGACAGCTCACCGATGTTCGACGTTGCGTCGTCACTGAGAAACTCGTCCTTTGCGGGGCTCGCCAGGAGGTCGTCCAGCCCTCGTCTCACCGAGCCAAGTCGAGTCGCCAACGTTCCCGCTGCGCGTACTATCTTCTCCCTTCGCGTAACCAGGGATGCTATACACGCCACTTCCTCCTGTAGGGATGCGAGGAGTTCGTCCGTGTCGACGGGCGCCCGGCAGATGGGGCACTGCCCGCGCTCTACCAAGTCCGCCGCAATGGCTTCGATAGCCGCACGATACAACTTCTCGAGAGCGACGGCTTTCACTCTCTCTTGGTCCGCGGCCAGCTTGTTGTGGCCGGACACAAGGGCGCGCACGCGCCGCAGCAGACAGGCACCATCACGCAACAAAGTGGCCTTCTGAGCAGCGTCATTCAGACTTGATAGCTCCTTGCCCCTCTCAGTGGCCACACTTCTGGCCTCAAGCGTTTCGACCGCGTTGCTGAACTCTGCGTCGTTGGTGATTGAATCTGGCAGCCCAGATTGTGCCACAAGCTTCTCCGCGTGCTTCAAGACGTCCGCGTCCCCGAATTCTGGCAGCCCCAGCGTGGCGGCCAGGTCCCTCTCTTTTTCGGTACGCTGTCCTTGCAGCCTCGGGAATTCTGAGTCCCTCCTGAGCGCATTCAGTGCTTGGAGCAGTGCCTCGCGGGCCTGTACGACGATGGCAAAGCCGATCACCTCCTCGACGGCCTCCAGCTTCTGCTTCTTGCTCATCTCAACAAACCGCCGCATCGTGTGGTGGCGTAGGATGAGCGACTCACCTCCACTACGGCTGACATACTCGACCCCGTCGGGAGTAGAACACGTCAACGAGCTGCGCGCTTTTCTGTGGAGCGTCTTGGTGGCATCAAGCGTCTCGTCGCTGAAGCTCAGTTCGACCGTGGCGTCCTGCTTGAGGGGCATGTACCTGTTGAAGTAGGCCTCGCGGCCACAGCCTTCCCTCTGCAGATAGTCAATCCTGTCGGTGAAGAACCACTCTATTGCGTCGGTGAAGGTGCTCTTGCCGTCGCCATTGTCTCCAAAGAGGACTAGGGAGCTGTGCTTTGGACCGCAGTCGAGCGATATTGGCTTTCGAGCACCCCGGAATCCGGTGAGAGTGATCCTTCGGAGCCTAGTCTTTGTGGTCTTCTTCGGCATGTTGTCTCAGAGCCTCCAAACCCTCGAGGATACTCTCTTTGGTTAGCGTGCCTCCCTCATGCAGCTCGTGAAGCATCTCTGCGATCGAGGGGTCGATATCGCTGTCCTTAAGCAATTCATTGAAGAACCCGTCACAGAGTTCGGAGCCAGACTCTATCGTCTCCATGGGAGACCTCCACTTGTTTCGGATTGTTCACTGATGGCAACTTCTCACGCAATACTACCAGAATTGCACGTCGGGAGGCAAGTTGAGTTTTGGTTTTGGGGACAGACGTGCAGGTCGCCTCGGAGGGAGGCGACGCGTAGGCCAAACCCGGGCGCTGTGGTTGAGCATAGAAGCGGGAACACACGCAACTGCTCTTGGTCTGCGTGCGCGACCCGGCGTGGAGCCACCGTGTGCCTACGGCACCGCTGATAGGTTCTGGTACCTATACGACACGTCCAGGTGGTCGTGGGGTGTGCCGGCCAACATGCCCAGCCTGCTCACCGCGTCGCAGGAGCTCCCATTCTGCACCACCAGCCAGTGGGGTCCGCCCACGGCCGGATCGTAGATCCAGCTCCCCGATCCGTACGCGAAGCCTGCCTTGCCGTCCGCCTCGGTATACTTGACGTCCATCCCCGTAGGCCAGTAGAACTCCACCCGCACACCACTGGCGGGTAGCCCGTTGGACTGGTAGACCCACACGTCCACACTGGCGGGGCCGCTGTGCTCTCTCAGTTCTACGCAGTGGTAGCCCCACCCACTGATCTGGTCCACGTGCACCCCGTACTTGTTCACCGCCCAGTTGTAGGTTCGCTGAACGCCATACATGTCGTACACCTTCAAGCCCACGGGGCCTGACGGCACGGGGGTAGGCGTCGCTGTGGGAGTGGGAGTGGGTGTGGGCGCCACCACGACGTAGGGCAGGTACTGGCGCGGCGTGAGCGGGACGGGCATATCCATGGTGATGTAGGGCAGGAAGGATACCGGGGTCAAGCCGGGAGGAATCTCAGCCAGCGCCGAGATGGGGATGGCTCCAGTCAACAGGGATGACAGGAGTCCGACGGCGGTGATGGCCAACAGGAGAGTGCTCACCGCCAGGAGGAGAGGGGAGCGAGGCTTCATCTACATCGGTCCGTCACGGGCACAGGCTAGGTCTGTACGCATGGACGGAGTATAGCATCTCCGGCGGGGGGTGTCAATACGAACGCCCGGCTCTCCAGCGTGGCGCTGTGTCAGGCGTGGGTGTGGGCTCGACGCGACGTTGCTCCGCTTGCCGAGGAGGGTCTTCGCCAATGAGGACGGCCAGGCTCAGCGCGGGTAGTTCTTGGATACCAGTGGAAGGTATGCCCTTGGCGTGAGGCTACACGTCAGGCTGATCTCGTCGAAGTAGACAGGGCTCGGGGGGGCTGGCAGGCGGATCTCCGCCGCGGCAATGATCCTGGCCACGTCCACGTTGGAGGGCGCTACCAGTGGCCCTACCGTCAGAGGCTGGTACAAGTCAACTTCCCCGTTCAGACATTCCTCGCTGTCGTACCCGACTGGAGGTGACCAGTGCACACGCAGGCACACACGGTAGAAACCAGGCTCGTTGTTGTAGACCCACCCGGTGAGAGTGTAGGTAGCTCCGGCGAAGACAGGCGCCTCCTGGTAGATGTAGATATCATAGTCGGCGCCGAGGTCGCTCAGGGAGGCAGCCCAGTTGCCCGAGCTGACAGGGGTGGTAACAGTGACGAAGCTGGTGTCAGAGGAAGCGGTCCAGCCTGAGATCCCTTCCTCGAAGCCACCGTTACCGAGGTAGTCCGTCTGCCCAAGTGCGCTGGCGAAGGACAGGAGAAGAGACAAGACGATGGAAGCCACCGAGGAGGCGACGATCAGCGCTGGAAAGCGACCCTTCCGCATTCTCCGATCACCACGATCGTATGGCGGCTCTGCCCCATGGACATCCATGGTAGACTCCCACGTGCTGCTATGATACACGCAACAGCATCGATGGGCAAGGTGCGCTGACGGATAGGTCGTGGAGGGCGGACTGGATGCCGGACACCATTGGCTATTCCGAGCACGCGTGGATCGAGAGGACAGTAGCGGGAGGCGCCACCCGGCTGTGCTTGAGCGATTCGGGCAGGGCGTGTGCTTTTGTGTTATAATGGATGATTGGACCGGCGTCGCTGCTCTCTCAGCAGACGCCGCCCCAAGTATGGCAGAACAAGGTGTCAGAATGAAGCGGAAGTACAGGTTCCTGGCAGGAGGCGCAGTGATCGTGGCTGTGGTGAGCCTGCTGCTCCTGACCAGTATGCGCAGCTCGACGGTCTACTACCTCACAGTCGGCGAACTGAAGTCCCAGGTGCCCGAGATCTACGGAGAGAGGGTCAGGGTCGCCGGCCTGGTGGACCGGGATAGTGTGGACTGGGTGCTCGGCAGCACCATTCTCAGTTTCGACGTAGTCGAGGGCGAAGATGCGTTGCCCGTCAGCTACGAGGGCATCGTCCCCGATGCCTTCGCCCAGAGCGAGAGTGTGGTGGTAGAAGGAGAGTACTCGCCTGATGGTGTCTTCCAGGCAGACACCCTCGTGGTACAGTGCCCCTCCAAGTACGAGGCACGGGTCACGGAGTAGGGAGCGGGTACTGAAACATGAGCGATCTGGGTTTTCTCGCCCTCTCGCTGGGCTTGGGTGTTACCACCTACTCCATCGTCAGCCTGGCCTTGGGGATCAGAAAGAGCGACGAGGGACTCGCGACCGCCGGCAAGCGCGCCGTCTATGCCTCGGCCGTGTTCCTCAGTCTGGCGGTAGTGGCGCTGATCTACCTGCTGCTGGCACGCGATTTCCAGGTGGAATACGTAGCCAGCCACACCAGCCGGGACCTGGCCCTTCCCTACACTCTCTCAGCTCTGTGGGCCGGCCAGGAGGGCTCGCTCCTCTTCTGGGCCTGGGTTCTGTCCCTTTATGCCACGGCAGTGGTCTTCTCTGCCCGCCGTGTGGGCCACAGCCTGTCCTCCTACTCATCTCTGGTGACGGCTTGTGTGTTGGCGTTCTTCCTGGTGTTAGCCATCTTCGTTAACAACCCCTTCCAACTGCTGGATTTCGTGCCCAGCGATGGGTTGGGGATGAATCCTCTACTCCAGAACCCGGCCATGATCTGGCACCCCCCTGTGGTCTACCTGGGCTACGTGGGCTTCACGGTGCCCTTCGCTCTGACTCTGGCTGTCCTTCTCAGCGGCAGGCTCCAGGATACGTACGTATCCCTGGTGCGACGGTGGACTTTGGTGTCCTGGCTGTGCCTCGGCGTGGGGACTGTGCTGGGGGCGCAGTGGGCCTACGTGGAGCTGGGGTGGGGAGGCTACTGGGCCTGGGACCCGGTGGAGAACGCCTCCTTGCTGCCCTGGCTGACCAGCACCGCCCTCATCCATTCTTTGATGATGCGGCGCGGTCGCGGGGCGCTCAAGGTCAGTCACATCGTGCTGGTCGTGGCCACCTTCGCGCTCTGCATCTTCGGCACCTTCGTCACGCGGAGCGGCATGATCAGCTCGGTGCACGCCTTCGGCGTGTCCACCATCGGTCTGTATTTCCTGGCCTTCATGATCGTCGTCGTCGTGGCGTCTGCCGTACTGACCCTCAGACGCCGGCCTGGATTGAAGGGAGAGGACGGGGGTGAGAGCCTCGTCTCTCGGCCCACGGCGCTGTGGCTGACTATCGTGCTGCTGGTCGCCGCAATGTTTGCGATACTCCTGGGCACGCTGTTCCCCCTCGTCTCCGATCTGCTCAACGTGGCGTTGACGACGGACTACTTCAATCTTAGCAGCGCGTTGATCCTGGGACCGTTGATCCTGCTCATGGGTATCTGTCCCTTCACTACGTGGAAGGGCGGGGACTCCAAAGGTCTGGCAGCTCGGCTTGTAGCTCCTCTCGTCGGCGGGCTCGTCACAGCGGGCTTGCTGCTGTTCCTTGGGCTGAGGGACGTATTCGGAGTGGTAGCCTTCTCCGTTTGCGGTTTCGTGACCGTGGGGACGCTGGTTCAGTTCTACGGTGGGCTCCGCAGCCGCCGGGCATCGGGAGCCAACCTACTCTCGGGCTTGGTGTCGATGTTCCGCAGGCAAGGCGGGCAGTACGGCGGGTACGTGGTGCACCTGGGGATCGTGATGATCACCATCGGAGTGGTCGGTTCTTCCGCCTACAAGATCGAGGAGAGCATCGCCCTGGACCCCGGCGCCATGCACACGGTGGGGGGCTACACCTTGCGCTACGAGGAGTTTTCCTATCTGCCGTCCGTGGACAAGGACGTAGCCACGGCCACGCTCGCCGTCTACGAGGGGGACAAGCAGGTGGGCGTCTTGAAGCCCGAGAAGCACTTCCATCACAGCAGCCAGCAACCTGTGAGCGAGGTGGCCATCCGTAGCACCCTCAAGGAGGACCTCTACGTGGCTCTGACCGGCTGGGAGGACGCCAGCCAGCGCATCGCCCTCGAGGTGATCGTGAGCCCGCTGGTGGTCTGGATCTGGATCGGGGGTGTGGTGCTCTTGGTGGGGGCTGTTGTCGCCCTGTGGCCGGCGCGCCGAGGGGACGGCGCGGAGGAGAGAACCGAGACGGCGGTGGGCCAGGCGCGCCCCAGCGGAGGGAGACCAACGGGGGAGGAGGGCCAGCGATGAACAGGCGAATCCTCCTGCTCTGGGTCTTGCTTCTGTGCTTGCTCACGGCTCCGGCCGTGGTGCTCGCCCAGGATGAAGGCATCATCGAAGGCGAGGTGATGAACGGCACGGCTGATGCTCCTGAAGACAGCGTGGCTGGGCTGGAGGTGGCGCTATATCAGTGGGTTGGTGAGTCGATGGAGCTGGTGACGACTGCCATCTCCGACGACGACGGGCGGTTCCGTTTCGAGGGCCTGGCCACAGATGAGGACATCTTCTACAGGTTCGAACTGGAGTATCAAGGTATCGTCTACGGGGCGGAGAGCTCATTCACTTCAGGAGATACCGCGCTTCGCGTGGTGGCAACGATCCACGAGATCACCGGCAGCGACGAGTCCCTCGTCGTCGATCGCCACCACATGATCCTGGATTTCGACTCCGACGCGGTGGTCTTCCGGGAGTTACACATCTTCAACAACGTTGGGGACCGCATCTACGCGGGAGCTGATGGAATCACCCTGAGACTTGCCCTGCCCGATGGCGCTACCGATATCGCGTTCGAAGACGCAGAGACGGGCGCCGACTACGTGCTCACGGAGGAGGGGCTCGCCTTCGTCGGCCTCGTCGCCCCGGGAGAGAAACAGGTACTCTACTCCTACAGCGTGCCCTACGATGGTAGTCAATTGACGCTGCGCCGCGAGATCCTGTATCCCACCAGCAACCTGGACCTGTTGGCGGCCAACGTCGGCGTGCAGGTCGAGGTGGCGCATTTGACTTACCAGGGCCTGACGGCGGCGGGGGACGACTCCTACCTGCACTTCGCCGCGGAGAACGTTCCGGCAGACAGCGCTATCGAGTTACAGCTCTCGGGTGCGCCGCAGGGCGCGGTCGCACTTCCCTCGATGGAGTCCTCCATGGTGGTGGCGTTGCGAGACGCAGCCCCCGCGATGGCAGTGGTGCTGGCAGTGCTGGGAACTCTACTTCCTTTCGTTCAGTTCCGTCTGCGAAAGACGCGGCCGGAAACTGCGGAGCGCGCGACTGTGCCTCAGGTTGAGACTGTGGAGGAGGCAGGGGTGGAGACAGACGCTCAACATGAGGAGCTACGTCGCCTGGTGTCTGACCTGGACGACGCCTACGCAGAGGGGCTGCTCACCGAGGAGGCCTATCGGCAGTTGAGCGACAAGATGAAGAAACGTCTCGGCGGGACTTCGACGGACTGACGACACTGGGAGGGCAGCGTGGATTCTTCGTCGCAAGAAGGTGACACCGGCGAGCAAGGAGCAGCACAAAGGGCATGGCTGGAGCGGGGCCTGGGCTTGGCGGCCCTGGTCTCCTTCATCGTGGCCTTGCTGGCTGCGCTCTTCTACGCTCCCACCGAGCAGACCATGGGGCACGCGCAGCGTATCTTCTACTTCCACGTGCCGTCGGCGTGGATCGGCTTCCTGGCCTTCTTCGTCGTCTGCGCAGCGAGCATCCTCTTTCTCTGGAGGAGGGAGCGCAAGTGGGATATCCTGGCCGTCTCCTCTGCGGAGCTGGGGGTGCTCTTCGCCAGCCTGGTGCTGATCACCGGGCCTCTGTGGGCCAAGACCGCCTGGGGCATCTGGTGGACGTGGGATGCTCGTCTTACTGCGACCCTGGTCCTGTGGCTGATCTACCTGGGCTACCTGATGCTACGGGCCTACGTGGAGGAGCCTGAGCGGCGGGCCAGGCTGTCGGCGGTGCTGGGCATCGTGGGCGCGGTGGACATTCCCTTCATCGTGCTCTCGGTCCAGTGGTGGCGGACCCAGCATCCGTCCCTCATCCTCACGGAGAGCGGGGGCCTCGAGCCGGAGATGGTTCAGACTCTGATGGTCTCCCTCCTTTCCTTCAGTCTGGTGTACGTCTATCTCCTGCTCCGGCGCGTACGCCTGGAGAAGACCAGGGACCTGCTCGAGGTTCTGAAGCACCGGATGGACGGCGAGGGAGGGTACTGATGTTCTATCTGGGTCTAGCCTACGGCATCACCATTGCGGCGATCCTGGGATACACGTTGAGGTTGTGGCTCAACGAAAGAAACTGCCGGAGGCAGATGGAGGCCCTGCGCGAGTCCTCGTCTGATCGGTAGGTCTCACCGACCCCTCTCCTCAGGTCGACCTACCTCTTCGCCCCACATTCGCGCCAGCTATTCGATCATCAGGAAGGCGTAGCGGTTCATCGCGTCCGAATAGTCCGTGAGCACGTCTATCGGGAAGCCATAGGGCCGCACGGTGGCGTAGACGTCCATAGCCATGGCCTCGGGGGCCGGGCGCGCGAGCTCGGGGCGTTTGCACTCCTCTCTCACACCCGCGCACTTCTTGCAGATGGAGCAGGAGTCCATGAACAGCAAGAACGCCCTGTGATAGCCGGCTAGGAAGACCTCTCGCTCCAGCTCCAGCAGCTTCAGATTGATCTCTCTGGACCAGGCGTGGCGGTCTTCGGGCTTGTCCACGGTCTTCTGGAAGTGGAAGACCGCGGCCGTCTTGTACTCGCTGAAGAACTGGCGGCACTCCGCGACTGATGGCACATTCGGGGGGCAGGACGCGTTGTTGCCATACCCCGAGCATCCAAAGGTGCATTTCAAACGCGCCCATTGGGAGACGACGATGCCCTTAGGGTCGATCCACTTGTAGTCTGTGTAGCCGTGCTTCTGAAACACGTCTTCCAGCTCGCTACGTTCGTCCATGATCGAGAGGGTCCTCCTTCAGTGCCGTAGGCAAACGCCTTGGGGTCTTGATGGAGGATTGTAGACCGGAACGCCGGAGTGTGGCAAGGTCATCCCTCCCAGAGGGGCCACAAACGGGTCAGCCCCGTCCTATGCACCTGACACCCATTCACTGGAGAAACCTGGTGGAGGCGCGAGGAGGTTGATTCGCACCCAACCACTGGTCACGCGGGTGCACCCACCAATCTGCACCACTTGGCAAGACACAAGCCGCTCGCTCTGCAGCGATCCAATGGACCGGAACCCCTCCACCGCACGCCGCGACTGGGTGGCACCATGCACATCAATCAATGTAGAATCGGCCCGAGGATAGAACAAGATCAGCTATTCGAATCGTCTTCGCCTGTCGAAGAGAGGAGCAGGGAAGTGACACTGGAGAAGTTCAAATGCCCGTCGTGCGGATCTTCAGACTTGGAGGATACCGCCTGGAACACCAAGAAGTGCCAGCATTGTGGGACTGTGTCAAGAGTCTCGGAGGACCGCCTGCGGGTTGAGATACTCGTGTGGGCCTGCCCCTCGTGTGGCTTCAACAACGAAAGAGAGGTGAGGTTCTGCGCCAAGTGCGGCCAATCCCTTCTGCGCAACTGTCCCGTTTGTAGGACCGAAACTAGGGGCGCTGCGGAGTTCTGTGAGAACTGTGGAATCAATCTGCGGGAGGGTCTGGTCATCGGGACGTGGCTCGAAAACATCAAAGGCGCATTACGTCGGTACGGAGTTGCGCCATCAATGGTGGCAAGAGTAGTTGAAGGACCCTTTCTGGAGGTCTTTCAGACTTGTGCAACAGTACTGGCTGGGGTGAAGGTGCATGGTGGTGTCCTCACTCCGACGCATGGCCTCAAGGACGTCAGAGCCAATCCCGAGACGGGCGAGATCACTGCAAAGCAGGACCCTCGGCATACTTGGCCGAAGAGCCGGACCGTGAGGGTGTTCGTCCAGCCAGGTGCTGCCAAACAGCGCGGCGTGGCTGTCATCTGCACAGAGAGGTATCGTACCGCTGGGTCAGTTACTACCGACATTGCAGACCGAGTGGGCGAGGCCATATGGGCGCAGCTTGCAACGCTTCCTCCAACCATCCGGCACAATCCCTGAGAGGCCGCCGGGGGGGCATGATGGACACATAGTGCCAAGGCAGACAGTTTCAAAAGCTGCCAGCCAAGAAAGGAGGTGAGAAGCATGGACTACCAGAAGACGATCATTGTCGGCAACGCCACTCAGGACGCTGAGATCCACCAGTCCGAAGGCAAGGCTGCCTATGCCGATTTCACCCTCGGTGTTAGTCGAACGAAGGACGAGACGACCTTCTTCCCTGTCAGGGCCTTCGGCACGCTTGCCGAAGGCTGTGAGAACATTGACAAAGGTGTGAAGGTCTTGGTGGACGGCAAGCTCGACATCTCGGAGTACACCGACAAAGAAGGCCAGAAGAGGACCGGTTTCAGGATCCTGGCGGGCGCCTATCGGTTACTCTAAACGCAGGCGGACGCCGAAAAGCCTCCCCTCTTCTGCTTTCTTGTCGGGTGGCGGAACCCACTCACCCACTCTCGAAGACTGAATGGCTCTGCAAGCGGGATTAGCCTGATTACAGAATGCCCTCGCACGACTTGAACACTGAGAAGCGCCACTATCTTCCAGCCTTCTCCTTAGTCCAAAAACCGAATACGCGAGAGAATATCTGTGTGTCGACAACAACACCTGACATTGCTCCGATACCATACATCAAATAGTCAAGTGGGTCGAAGGTAGAGCCCAGGACTGGTATTCCGAAGTATTGGCAGGTTTCGGCTATTGAGGGCAGCAAGAAGGCAATCGCCAGTTTCGCTTCCCAACGCCTGAGAATAGGCATCTGTGGTTCAGTCATGCACAAATAGAAGTAGCACCCAAAAGGAAGGATGAAATCTGAGAAATAGCTATAGTAGAGGTTGTACAACTCCCCCTGCAAATAGCTCCCAATTCGAAAGATATGGACTGCTGCGATCAGTACCCCAATGATGAGGACAACTGCAAGACACCTTGAAAAGCCAAACGCTTTGCTCATCGTGGTTCTTCTCCGAAGTTATCCGATTGAATGCCGCCGATACGAGCATTGTGTACCACTTGATCGAACCCACTCAAGCCTCATCGCGCCCAATGGTCTCAGGCGAGCCGCCTGGTCGGGTCGGCGTTGGGCGGCACACGTGGTCCTGCGCGATTGGGCGCTGGGTTCGGGGCAATATGCCGCTCGAACCACACCGAAGCGAGGACGAGTCAGGCCGGAACCTGATGGACTTGGTCGGCCATCGTCACTTCGGGCGGTGCCGTGACGCCAGCTCTCTAGGATGGTTCGCCGAACTCGGCCGACTGGAAGCGCTGGCGCGCCCTTGCCGCGTCCTCGTATTCAGCAAGGAGGACGAGATCGGCGGGTTTGTCGGAGCCAAGGAAGACCCTAGGGGGCAGTCGCGAGCCCGGTCCTCAGCTCACCGCTTTCTTCACGAGCGCGTCGATCCTTGCCTCTTCGGCGGCGGTCAATTCCTTCAGCGCGAAGGCGGTCGGCCACATGGCGCCTTCGTCGAGGTTCGCCGCGTCGCTGAAGCCGAACGTCGCGTATCTCGAGTTGAACTTCTGCGCGCTTTGGAAGAAGCAGACGACCTTGCCGTCCTTGGCATACGCAGGCATCCCGTACCAGGTTCTCGGCGAGAGGGCTGGCGCACTGGCTTTGATGATCGTATGGAGTCGCTCGGCCATGGCGCGATCCGGTTCCGGCATCTCGGCGATCTTTGCGAGCACGGCACTCTCCCCGTCCGCCTTGTCCTTCTTCGCGCGCGCTTCCGCCTTCAGCTCTTGGGCGCGCTCCTTCATCGCGGCTTGTTCCTCGTCCGTGAATCCCTTGGACTTCCTGTTTGTCGCGCTGGTGCCCTTGGCGGACTTTTGGGTTTCCTTCTTTGGGCTCATAGAAACCTCCTCATACTGACTTGGGTTGGAAACCTCGCCGCAGTTCGAGTGCGGACCCGGGCTGTTCTAACATGCGCTGCCTGAACACTGATTATGCGCATACCTTCCCGCCTAGTCACCCCGTCCGGCACACCAGGCTGGCGTCTTCCGCCGCGTGCTGCGTCATATGCAAGCTCACCCATTCTCCACCACGAGCTTGCCAAAGGCAAACGCTCCTTGCCCGCCGGTTCTTCGTCGAATGCCTCTTGGACGAAGAAGACCGTCCTGGGTGCTTGGCTTTTGGTCCCTCGTACTAGCGTCACACTCGATATTCGACGAAGTTCAGCTGAGTGAGCAAACACAGACAGTTCGTGGCAGCTCCCCTGGGCTGGCGCAAGGTCAGCCTCCTGGGGGTGCAGGAAGGGGGCTTCACATACCCCGCCGACGGCCGCGAGACCGTGAAGAAGGGTATGAAGGTCGTGGTGGACGGCAAGCTGGACATCTCGGAGTACACCGACAAGTATGGTCAGAAGAGGACCAGCTTCAGGATCCTGGCGGATGCCTATCGGTTACTCTAGACACGAAGGGGGTGCTGAAGAGCATCCCCTCTTCTCCTTCCTTGGCAGGTGGCGGATCCCCCCCACCCCCTCTCAGGCACCCGCTGGCTCATGTCTCCCAGCAGAAGCCCTCGGGTCAATCAGACCAAGGCAGTCTCTTTGCTTCAGTATCCGTTCCTCTTGATTCACGTTCTTCATAAACTGATCCCGTCCACCTTCCTAGCGTGTTGCCCGATAGCCCGCCAGGCCGAGAGCGAGTGTGATGGCAATGTTGGCTGATGCGCCAATCAGGAGGCCTAGTCCATAGGGGCCAATGTAGCTGATACCATCAAGCGAAGTCACAAATACACCAATGGCACTCCCTCCCCCTAGCGAGCCAAGTGACACCACCATCTCCTTTATTGAGGGAGGCGCCTGTGAGAATGGTGGTAGGTATCGCTTGAGCACGTAAAACAGCACGTATCCGTAAACAATCCCAATGCCACTGATCCCGCAAGCATTGATCCAGACAGGCATTTCAGTTCACTCCTTTCTGATTTAGCCCCGTTCATGTGCGAGAGCTCGGCCTGAGCCTGCCTCCACCCAGGCCGAGCTCCACTGGTTACGCAGCAGTGGTCAGTGCTAGCGACGACCATTCAGGCACTGGGCGGCGGTTGTCCGTCGCCACTTCTGTTTCCTTGTGTGGAGTTGCCTCCGTCGTTGCCGTGCTGTCCTTCATCTCGGTCGCGCTACCAGCTTCCTTGCTTCCCTTCTGAGTCGTCGAGCCCTGCTCGATGGCTTCTGCCTTTCTCTCGTGAGTGCCTTCTGTCACCAACTCCTGACCACTGCGCTTCTGGGGCAACCACCACGTACTGATTATGTTCGCTGGCGTCTTAGGGTGAGGCTGGAATCTCTTCACGATGAGCCCGGCCTCGGCGACCAGGTCAAGCCAACCCTCCGCTTCCCGGCGGTCTTGCCCTACTCCTAACTGGGCGAATTTCGCATCCATCGTCATTCCCCGAGCCAGGAAGTTCGAATCCACGTAGGGCATACCCTTCTCGTTCAGACAGTAGTCGAGCCGGCCGGGAACCCACCAAATCAACCGCCGAATCGTTTGCACCAAGGGATGCTCACCATTGAGCATCAGCGTCTCGCTCTCTCCCTGGTGACCGTTGCTCCGCCGCATGAGTACCTTGTCTGCAATCGCCCTCTCCAGCCTTCTTTCTGGTTCGCTGACGGCTGCCAATGCCTCGGTTAGAACGTCTGCGCGGGCCCATTTCCAGCGCCGGTCGTGCAGCCACAGCCCAAGCTTCATGCCGAGCAGGGCGTGCTCATCCCAGGGCATGGGTCCTTTGGAGTCCTGTGGAAGCGTTGTCGGAAGGTTCAAGCGACTGTCCAAGTAGCGCACTTCATCACCCGCGGCGTGACGCAACTCTTGGCTCACGGCACCCGCCAGAGCCACGATGACTAACTTCTTGCTTCTCGCCTTGGCTGCCTCAACGGTCGGGCGAAAGTCGCGATCACATGTGCCGAGCACGATCACGTCCACTGCGTCTGATGCCTCGGGCCGCCTTTCCACCACGGTGCGGATGTCGTCTGCCATCTTCATGTCTGCGGAGTTCTTCCCCCGCATGTTGATTTGGTACCGGGTCTCCACTCCGATGCGAGCCAACTCCCGTTGGATGTTGTGGCTGGCACTCTTGGAGAGCAAGTCCCAGTCGGCGTAGGCCACTATGTTGACCACCTCCCCCAAGTCGGCAATGGCAGCCTTCACTGCGTCGATCAAGGCCTTAGGGTTGGAGGTCCATCCCCTTTTCTCCAGCCCGATCTGCAAATTCTCGTAGTCGAGCCGCACATCGACTCTTGGTACCTTTATGTCGGGCAGTATCTCTTCAAGGGGGCGGTAGTTGTAGTGGGCGCGGGTGAGTTCCGCGGGCACGGCGGTGCACGATGCCCACACCTGCAAGTCGGTCTTCTTCGCGGCTCTGTCGCAGAGAAGGGAGAACTGCGCGTCTGTGGTCGAGACGACCATGTGCTTCGGTGCCTGGTTGTCCAGCTGATCTTGCATCTCGCTGATGAGCGTTCGCACTTTCGCCGACCGGTCGTCGTTCACCGAAGTCGTCCTAAACCCGGCTTCGTGGTACGCTTCAAGGCCCTCCTCATCGTCCTCAGAGACCAGGGCGATGAGCTGGTGCTTGGGGCCCAAGCCTCTGACCAACATGCCAAATGACGCAGCCTCGCGGTACGGGTCGATCTTTTGGTTGCGTTGGGTTGCGTCTTTGTACCGTTTGTCCTGGTCGACGATTAGGGTAGCGTCGTACATCGGAGGCTTCCTTTCTCAGGCTGGGGCGGCACTTATCACCGCTCCTACTCGAAGCGGCCTGATAACGCTTCGTTCCTGTCGCGATTGACACTCAATGCACAGGTCAGCGTAGGGTATCGCTCGCAATCGCTCCGTACTGATGGGCTTTTCGCATCTCTGGCAGAATCCAAATTCACCGTTGTCCAGACGATCGAGTGCCCTCTCGATCTCCCGTAGCTTATGGCGAGCCAGCCGCAACGCTTCCTCCTTCGCAGGGTCAAAGCCACTCGCTTGGCCCAGCAGGCTGGCCGACCGCAGACGAGACGTAATCACTGCTTGTTCTAGCTGGAGCTCCTTCTGGTATTGTTTCTCGGCGCTGCTCATGCTTTCTCCTTTGGCTCACTACTGTCGGGCCCGTGGCCCTCTTCCGACTCTCGCCTCATTCCCATAGCACACTTCGAGGATGAAGTGTGACAGAGCAAAGCAAAACACCGCTGGATGTATTCTCCAGCGGTGTTCTAGCTCGCTTCCCTCACGTAGCCATGATCTGTAAAACCCGGGCTTGTCAAACGGGCTCACCCAGCCACCTGATTGGAGGCTAACCCTCCCCACTCCGCTGAGAGTCCCAAGAATACCTTTGTCCCAAACACTGATCCTCTGGATGCTGTTCGCCTACCGCCCTCTGCCACGATTCATCTATAGCATCCAAGGTGGCTTGAGGAACTTGTAGGGCCTCGGTTAAGAGTTCCCACGCTTTGATTGCCGCCGTGTCTTGGGCACGTTTGCGGAGTGGTTGGGGCGAACCGTGTTGTCTCCATTGAGCTACCCAATAGCGCCTAACACCCACTTCCCCCACCTCCATTAAGCTGTAGCCTGACTCTAGAACGAGCTCGTCAAGCCCGTCCTTGGTAAGTTGTTCCGGTCCCTCTAGCTTGGGAATCAGCTCTTCGTCAAAAAAGCGCGTAACGCTCTGACGCCTCTGATACTCAGGGGACTTCTCTATTGTCTCCCAATCGATTCTGCTCCAATCATTCTTGGTCTTTCCACCTGTAGCGGTTAGAGAAAAGAGCGCTTGAGAGAGCGCTCTTCTGACTCTCAACCGGCTGCCGGTGAGCCAATTAAGCAATAGTCTAGACCTCCCTTTCGGCTTTGTCGAGGTCAGCTTATGGGAAGGTATCGGCTGCGGCTGAGTTGCTTCTTCTGTCCCTTTGCTTCGTTGAACCATACTCCCACTGTGATACGCTCCTTTCAGCCCAGCGTCAGAACAAACCTGACTATCTGTCCGCCGGGTCGCCGCCTCCAAACCCTTGTCCGCCTAAGTCCCATGCTAGCTGAGGCTTTATGTGGCGGCGAAATCTCTGTCTAGCCCAGCTACCCGAATTCCCAAACACTTCCCCGATCTCCCTTGAGGTATGTTCTGGCCACATCATAGCGATTATCTGATCCTGAGGCGATAGCCCTTCTACCTCTGAACGTACCGCCTCAATAGTCTCGTTTCGCTCGACTTGCTCAACCACCTCGTCGACGTCTAGGCAGGCGACCAACAAAGCCTCTCGCCTATCCCTCTTCTCAGGGTCGTCAAGCCAACCCTCCAATGATACTTCCCGCCCCTTCCGAATCATAAGGTTCTTGAACCGCTCGCTCGACCGCAGCTTGAGGAGGCCCCATACGGAGCTATAGTGTGTTGGCAGTTTGGGTATTGCATTGTATAAGTGATCAAACACCTCCCCAGCCACGTCTTCCGCAGTCGCGTGGTCTGTCCCCTCGGCTTTCCGGATATGTTCCACCAGCCTACGATGATACCTATCGTAAAGAAGGGCCCAGACATGCAAAACCTTGCTGGGGTCGTGTTGAGCAATCTTGATGAGAGACCCGTCATGTGGCTCGGGATCCTCTGGCGTGCCCATAGTGCATATTCTCCACTTGGGTCATGCAGACGTGATTCACCTCCATGCTTGCTCTCCTATATACAAAGCAAGAAACACGCGGAATGTGTGACAGCCGGAGTTGGATAGTGACACTTGGTCAACGAATTCGATTTGACAAGAGGCTGGAGATCGGTATAATTCCTTCAAAAGAGAGGCGAGAAGGCAGGGAATACAAAGCTCCCGGCCTTCATGGACTGTTGAGGTTTGTCACCCGACGAGCTAACAGCACCTCTCTTTTGAACCTGACGGGCGTAGTTGTTCTTACAACTAGGCCCGTCTTCTTCTTTGACCAGACTGCCTTATGATGATCTTCAGGCTTGCTTTCGGGAGGTACGAGAGATGGCCCCGAATCACAGTCTCCGCTAAGCAGTCGCTACTTTGCGGGTCTATATCGTCCACTGGGCCAAGACCAGATGATGCACCGAACTCACGCGGCGCTTGCGCCGCCGGCCAGCTTGGCCCGACCCGCTCCACAACAGGGGCGCTGTGATCGCCCTTCTTCTCGTAGCGACGGCGCGACCGCTTGCCGGCCACGACCACCACAGAAAGCGAGAGAGCAGTGGATGAATCCACTGCTCTCCCAGGATACCAGCTTTCCAGCCAGTCTTGGTCTCAAAGAGGTCTCACGCGTTCCCTCCTCGCCTCATCAGTTTCATCACGCTTTCTCTGTTGTAGATGCATGCCATCAGTTCGAAGATTGACTCCTCCTTTCGGCGATAGTAGGATGCCCGGCTGTTCCGCGGAGGAGGACGGTCAAAGATGAGCTCTACGTCCGGTGGAGTCTTGGCTCTGGGATCCTCGTAGCCAAGCCTTCTCATGATCACACCATCGTCGCATCTCTCAAACAGACACATCGTCAGTATCGAGTAGTAAATCCACGCCAGATTGGTTGCGGCGGCTTTGGCTCTAGGCCGCATGCCCCAAGGCCTGGTGCCCTCAACAGCTTCTCTTACCACAACCTCCAGGGCTTCCGCCGGCATAAGCTCCGGCTCCATACTAAGTTTGTGAGCCACTTGTCTCAAGCCAATCAAAGGACTGTCTCCCCAACCCCCTCCACGCTTCCGCTTCTGTTGAGCGCGCACAAGTTGCCTGCTATCCTCAAAGAAGCCGGGGTCCTCGGCGGAAGCGATGCTGTAACGGGGCAACTCATAGGGGCTCGCGATAGCGCCACGGGATTCCGCCGCCGTGCTCAGCGCCCTATCGCTTAGTTGCTCGACTCTGCTCAACACCTTCTGCCCAAAATGCTGCTCCTGTAACCAATACCACCCCAGCGCGCCCGACATATTGTCGAGCATTTCTTGTAGGGGTACGGGAGGCTGCGCCAAGGAATGCGGAGGTTCGCTCGTGCGGCCGAGATGAAGAGTGCCGACTCTGTTTGCACCAACAAACAGGGGAAAGCTTGGCGCCTCATCTTCAGGCAGAGAAAAGCAGTCGCCCTTGCCAGCTTCGAGCGTCTCGGGGTACGTGCCAACCCACCTCTCTCCCATGACGTCTTTGTCATAGATCTCAATGGCACCCCAGGGCGCGTCTAGATGCCAACAGATGTTGTTGAGGCTGCCGCGCAGTATGGTCGTGAGATCCTGTCTGTCAATCAAGCGATCCGCGATTCTGCGTGCGTACGCAAAACGATCCGTGAGGTTTGGTGTGGTGACTTTGCTGATTCCCAGGCGGATGTTCAGACTGAATGGTTGAAGCATTATAGGTAAGATGCTCATGACCACTAAGAGGGAAAGGCCTGCCATGCCAGGGAAACGGGGACTGTCCGCCAGCCACCTGTACACAATTGCGGTACCAGAGATTGTGAGTCCTGTGCCAAGGCCCACGAAACCAGAATACAGAAGGCCCCTGTTGAGCACTCGGCCTGGCATTCGTGTGTTGTGACGGATCACCAGATACCCGAGCACCAGAAGAATGCAGCACAAGACTATGTGCGAAACGACCGGTGCAAACTGGAAAGACGGAGTTACTGGTGACCAATATACTGCAAGAGCTCCGAACAATACGCTCAACACCGCGACAGCCCCTGCGATCCTTAGACTCCACAACCCCCTTCTTGTCACCGGGGCTTCTGAGGTCCTATATGCAAACAACAGGCACCGCCAGGCTTGCCCAGAATAAGCAAAGTGGTACAGCACAACAAATGGATATGCCCTTCCCGGCCGGAAGTATGGCCCAACGGCTCTGCGCCCCACACCGGCCACAACGGAATCCCCGGCGCCTGCCAGCCAAACCCCTATGAGGGCAAGAAGAAGACAGCTGACTAGCCAAACTATGGATGTGGATCTCGTCCTCGCTCCTCGCGGCACCAACATGAACGAAAAGGCAAAGAAGCTGGGAACCAGCAGTATGCGAAAGACGATCATCATCTTGGTGTAGTCCACGAATTGCATTGGGGCCGTGGTAGCCAGACGGAGAGAATCGAAACACCCTATCAGGATCACCAGAACACAGAGTGCGACGAACGCAAGGCTGGCCCCACGCATTCGCATTCGCGATACCGTCACCACATGTAGAACGAGCCACCAAACGAAGATAACCACAAACATCGCAGACACAACGCTAGGGTTGATCACTGGCTTGACCTTCCTTTCCAGCTAACACAATCGTCTGCATCTCTAAGCGTCGGTCAACTATGTAGTGACCTACTCCCGCCACGTTACGCACAACGGCGATAAACCGCTTGTATGTCCCCCTACTGGAGCTTCATTCTCCCTATCGCACAGGCATACGGGGGACCTAACCCACTGGGAAACCAAGCTGCTAGCTGGCATTGCTGTTTGGTTTCCGGTGTTGACAGAGCGCCTCGATGTCCATTGTTTCTTCTTCGTTCAATGCCTCCTAGACCAAGATGAACGCCGTGAGTGCACGCCTTTCTTCCCTCCAACTGGCGTCAGACTTGTCGATTGACGAAGTTCATCTCGGAGAGTAGGCTGTGAAGCCTCGTGACTGGTCCCCTGGGCTGCGGCAACATCGACCTTCCCCACGAAGGTGCAAGGCGGGAGTCGTCGGCATTCCGGTGACGTACCCTCAGTGCGGTGCATGTGCCGGACTGCGAGCTTGCCCTAGGGGTGTGGGTGGCCCTGACCGGACCAACTACGAGCGACGACGCACGATAGTGTAGCCGGCCATTCCCAGGAGACCGCCGCACAAGAGGGCTAGCGTACCTGGCTCCGGAACGAACTCCTCGGCCGCCCGCAAGCCCACGTCCTGGTCGAGGTCTCCCGCCCCGTCTGCGATGACCATATTCCGGACCTGCCCAGTTTCTGGGTCGGCGTCGGAGTCAAGAGCGTCGTCGGGTCCCTGGTCCTGGGAGGCGAAGCTCCAGCCCTGAGGGATGCCGGTGAACTGCGCGCAATAGGTGCCTGGGTCCACACGGAAGAGGTAGTTACCATTGGCGTCTGTGACATCACTGGCGACGGGAGCACCACCGCAGTCCCTCCTCGCGTACAAGTCAACCGCGATCCCCTTCACCCCGGGCTCGCCGGGGTCTTGGATGCCGTTCCAGTCGGAGTCCTGCCACACCAGGTCTCCAGCGGGAAACGTTGGCCAGTGCGAGAAGTAGACGTCACAGTCACCGTTGCGGGAGTCCTCCCACACCGCGTAGACCTTGCCAGGAGCGTCCATAGCGACATCTGGATGTGTCTGATCGGCCTGAGACATGTCGTCGTTGACTTTGATGTTGGAGCTCCACGACCCATCTGCGGGTCTGTAGGAGAAGTATATGTCCCAATCCCCGTTGCGGCGATCTTGCCATACTGTGTAGGCGTTGCCAGCGGAGTCCACAGCAATCGAGGGAAGGCTTTGCTCTGTTGCCGACTCATCATCGTTGATCTGGATCGAAGGCGTCCATGATCCTCCGGCAGCCCGATACGAAAAACGGATGTCTGGGTCTCCGCTCCGATGGTCCTCCCACACCACGTAGGCATTACCATTGGAATCCACAGCAATGGAAGGCGCCCACTGGCTCGTCGTCGGAGGTGCGTCGTCCACTCTGGCACTCGCACCCCAGGAGCCCGCAGCCGGACGATATGAGAAGTAGATGTCACCCCTGCAACAGTTGTCTGTAAAGACCCGTGAATCTGTCCAGACTACATACAGGTTGCCCGAGGTGTCGACGGCGATAGATGGGGAGTCCTGGACCACTCGTTGGATGTCGGGTAGCCTGGCGTTGTCGCTCCAGCCGCCTGTAGGTGGGCGCTCCGAGAAGTAGATATACTCGAACCATTGGGGTCGCGTGTCCGCCCACACCGCATAGGCGTTACCACTAGAGTCCACCGCCAACGAGGGATCGCGCTGGGTGTGGCCCGGAGAATCGTCGGTCACCCTGACGTTCGCGGTCCATGAGCCGCCAGCAGGCATGAAGGAGGCATAGATATCGTAGCACAGTGTCCAGCTTCGGTCGTCCATCCAGACCACGTGTGCATCCCCACCGGGCGTGACGGCAATCGAGGCGTGCGTCTGCCGTACTGCCCGCGCCGCCTCCTCATTAACCCTGACATTGACAGTCCACGAGCCTCCAGGAGCGCGGTTGGAGAAGTAGATGTCGGTATTCGGCCACCCGTTGCGCCGATCCTCCCACACTGCATAGGCGTTGCCACGGCGGTCCACTGCGATGGACGGGTCACCCTGCCAGGCCGCCTCCCAGTCATCGTTGACCTTGACGTTGGGTGCCCAGCAGCCCTCTGACACCTGTGCCTGCGAGGTAAGAAACGTGTCCAGGGCGAGCACTGGGGAGATCACCAAGACCAACAGACAGGCAGCCACGAGGATTGCGGCCCAGATTCCGAGTCTTGTCCCTCCGGGTGCTCTCATGATCCACCTCCTCAACCGATCCCTTGGAGCGGCACGATAGTAGTGCTGCTACAAGCAGGAGAGCCCGAGTTAGAAAGACCCTGATCCTATGCTGCGCCTGCGCGAGGTGGGTTCTCTTGCCTATTGTAACACGCCTTGGCAATGAGCGCAACTCGGCAGCAGAGAGCGAAGGATTGTCTTCCGGCCATGCCTATGCTCCATGAAGTGGAAATGCGGGTGTCCAAGGGGGGACATCACACGGAGAGCATGACCTCGGCGCAGCCGTATGGCTGCTGTCGTCTTGAGGGACAGGACAGGGCGTGCGTGGAGTCAGCGAGGCATGAGAAAGGGCCACCTTGCCTGTGTGGCCCTTCGAAGGATACAGATCTGGCCCCGATCGCCGTCAATCCTTGCGAGAGTGGACTGCGCAGCTTCGACGTGCATTGCACAGACCTTGAACCCCGGTATCTTGGCTTGCGGGTCCACAGCGGCGATGGTCAACACGTTGGCCGCCGCCTCGGCGTAGTGGAATGGCACGAAGACCAGGCCCTTGGGCACGCGGTCGGCTCTTCGATAAGCTCAGGGAGTCCTGCATGCGCCGCTTAGCCCGCCCTGCTCTCTGCCCTGGAAAGCCTCAAACAACGTGAACCTGCCGAGCCCTCCGAATATCATCCACATGTCCAGGCACGTGCTCGGCCTGCATCTTCACTACCCAGCCCACCTTGACTTCCTCTTCCTCACCGTCCGCCCATCTGACAAGTAGGCTCCGCTCCCAGACTTCGGGTATATGCTGCAACAACTGGACAATATGACCTCGATTAGCACGGAATAAGGCCAGCGACGGTCCTATCTCTCGACCAGCATAGGCCCAACTCTTCACCCACTCGTCTTGTGGCATCGCCCAATACCACTGCAGATCAAACTCGCCTCCTGGGTTGCCGATAGCCCTCTTGATGAATACCTTCCAGATGTCATCCCCATCAGCAACGTGATGCACAATCTGTCGGATGGTCCAAGTGCCGTCGCTCTCAGCAGTATCGAGTTCCTTTTCAGACAACCCGGCAATCGCTACCTCCAACTGATTGGGCCCATCGGCATAGCTCGCGATGATAGCTTCCCGATCGCTCAGTTGTTCATCCATGACTCACTCCTCTCTGCACTGTGGCTGGCAGGCTAGCGCCCTGCGCGTCAGCCGCGCCGCGTCTTTTCCGAAATGCGCCTCAATTCGAGCCGCGTCACATTACCAATTTCGCCCCGATACGGGCCGCGTCAGCGGCGTCGGACTGCACGCGCTTGTTGGACAGCGCAACGCTGCAGGGAGAGGGATGATACATCCAAACCCTTTCACCAAATCGTATCGTGGAGGCGAGGCTCCTCAGTAAATCCCCGGAATCAACCGATAGTGCACGCGCTGTGCATAGTCTCGATAGCCCGGCAACTCTTCCTGTAGAGTCTGGTCTTCCAGCGTGGTTCTGATCACCGCGATGATCAACGCCACCGCCGCCGGAAT
>CAYSSR010000010.1:0-61821 GCA_964433755.1 uncultured Anaerolineales bacterium | reverse complement strand
CTCTGCGATCTCCTTGATCCCCTCTCCCTCCAGGCCGATGAGGTTGACCCGCAGGATGGTGTAGTAATAGTAGGTGGTCAGTTCGGCGGCGGCGTTGCTGACCAGCAACTCCAGAAGCTCGTCTACGTTCACGCCCGCCTGTTCCACCATCTCTCGTGCTACTTTGGCCATTGTGTCTTCTCCTTTCAGTCTACTGTGTTCTTGTGCCACCAACTCCAGCCTAAGACCTGCCTCCGGTCTCTGGCATAGACATCACCTCCTCCGAAACGGAGAGATCGGCTGGACGATCTCCCCTCGAGTCCAACGGGGGTACAGGTTCACTGGCACCCCAATGGAAGGCTTTGCTGATTGAGACACGCGTGTAGCTAGGATCGGATAGGGCCTGTGTGGGTACAGGCAGATCGGGTCAGGTGGAGTCTACGCTGCTCGAGGAAACTGGCTGGGCGATGCCAGGTGAGGGCAATCTGCGGACCCGGCTGCGGGTCTGGTTACGTCGCTCCCCCACCACTCGTGCAAGAGTGGGGCGGTATCATGGCGCCAATCAACAACCATTCTTAGTCACTACTTACTAGCAAGTATACAGTAAACCCGTACGTTTGTCAAGTAGGAATGGTGCGCAGACTTGATGAGTTGCTGGAGATTGACAGGCACAGGCGTTGTGGCGTAGACTCTCCGCAATGGGCTTGGGCAGCGGATGGGGCCCGGAGGGCGCTTACGTGGGCGGTCCGCTGAGGCGATCGGGTGACTTGCCCTTGGGCCTATCGTTAGACATAGACTCACACGGAGGCGTTTCGTGCCTGCAAACATGATCGCCGCGCTGGCGCTGACCACGGTGGCAGGGTTGTCCACCACCATCGGCAGTCTGATGGGCGTATTCGTGAGAAAGCCCGGGCCGCGCTTCATGGCCCTCACCTTGGGCTTCTCGGGCGGGGTGATGATCCTGGTCTCGTTTGTGGAGCTGCTCGCCGGGGGCATAGAGGCGGTAGGCTTCGGGCCAGCCCACGTCGCTTTCTTCGTGGGCATGCTGGCCATGTTCCTGATCGACTTCCTCATTCCCCACGAGTACATGGCCGAGCATCACCGGACCGAAGGCGGCCCACAGGGCGAACTGATGAAGACCGGTCTTCTGGTGGCGCTGGGCCTGGGCATCCACAACTTCCCGGAGGGCATGGCCACCTTCGCAGGCGCGCTACAGGACGTGAGCCTGGGCCTGGCTATCGGCGGGGCCATCGCCCTGCACAACATCCCAGAGGGCTTGGCGGTGTCGGCGCCGATCTACGCCGCCACCGGCAGCCGCAGAAAGGCCTTCCTCTGGTCGTTCCTCTCGGGCGTAGCGGAGCCGGCCGGTGCAGCCGTGGCGGCGCTGGTACTGCTTCCCTTCCTGACGGAGCCGGTGCTGGGGCTACTGCTCTCGGCAGTAGCGGGCATCATGGTCTTCATCTCGTTGGACGAGCTGGTGCCGGTGGCCCGTTCGTTTGGTGAGGAGCACCTCTCCATCGTGGGCGTGGCGCTGGGCATGGCGGTGATGGCGGCCAGCCTGTGGATGCTCCGTTGAGCCACGCGCCATCGCGGTCCTGGGTGGTGCCATCACGAGTTGAGGACCTGCTCACCGAACGGCAGGGGGCTTTGTTCTTGTGCCTCTCTTGGGAAGAAGAGAGTCTCTGAAGCTGCGGGCGGCGGGCTGCGTGAGTCGAGACGCGCGAACGTGCCCTCACAGGTGAAGGGCGCTTCTTCCTCGCGGCGCTGTCATGCGCGCTCGTTCTCGGTGGACGTCTCCTCTTTCCGCCTCTCTTCGGCTACCTGCGTGCCATGGTTTCGTCCGCTCACATAGTAGGTGACGAGCAGGGCCAGTCCGGTGAAGAGAGGGATGAGACCCAGCAGCATCCAGGGACCGAAGTGAAGGGGCCAGGGCTCTGACACTACGAAGCCGAATGGGTACAGGCCGATCAGCAGGGCAAGACCTACCGCCGCCAACGCAAGCCCCCTGCCCAGAAGCTTCTGTGAGACCCTGGCATTGGCGATTTCCGCCTGTTGGTCGCCTATCACGAGCCCGTGCTGGATCTGCGCCATGATCTCTCGATGGCGAAACCAGCGCCAGATCATGATGAAGCCGAACACCAGGGCAAAGAAGGTGAAGGCGGCGATGCAGGGCACGACGGTGCTCATGAAGTACTGAGTATCAGACATGTGTTATCCTCCTATCCACTGAGTTGCAGACTGAGGTCGCCGCTTCTCAAGCACGAGATCCACTGGGGTGAGCAGCCGTCGACCTCCTCTGGGACCTGCGCGTCCTCGAGCGCTCCCTGTGCCGTCATCGCGACGGTCTCTCGCCACACTCGACCATCGGCGACGTGTTCGTCCGATGCGCAAGACCGTTCTGTTATGTTTGACCTCCTACGGCACGAAAAGTTTCATGCGTTCGGCGGAATCTGGTACAATCAAACACTGACACCGAGGTTAGCGCACCTGCCGGGCAAGGTCGTTGCCCACGACAGGTGAGCCGCGGGTGGATTCAGTAGTATTCGCACTGGGTGGTTCGACCGCGCTCCGGTCTTGAGGCAGGCTGAAGCGCGCTATCGGGTGAAACATCCGGGCGCGTTGGCTGGTCCAAGATAGTGAGGGAGCCGAGATGAGTCACGGGTAGGATGAGCCACGACGAGGCCCAGCTAGTCGCCAGAGCCCAGAGCGGAGACGAGGATGCCTTCGAGCAACTGGTACAGGCACATCAGCGGTACGTGTTCAACCTTGCGTACCGCGTGCTGGGCGACCGCAACGAAGCCGAGGATGTGGCCCAGGAGACCTTTGTGCGGGCGTGGCGGGGGCTACCTAGCTTCCGTGCGGAATGCCGCTTCACTACCTGGCTGTATCGCATAGCCCGCAACGTTTGCCTGAACCGGCTCCCACGACTGGAGGCCGAACTGCGCAGGACCGAGGAATTGAGCCAGCCGGTGGCCTCTTCGGATCCGGCGCCGGACGAGGTCGTAGGCGTAAGAGAGCGACAGGCTTTCTTGCACTGCGAGTTGGCGAGGTTACCGGAGAAGTACCGGCTCGTACTCACGTTGCGCTATCTTCAGGGTTTCTCCTACGCCGATATCGCCGACGTGCTCAACCTGCCGTTGGGGACGGTGAAGACTCACCTGTATCGCGGCCGTGAGGCACTGGCGGCGCGGCTTGCGGCACGGGAACTCGAGATGAGAAGCGATCAATGACATTCTGGGCGGGGATGGGAGAACACCATGCACTGTCGTGAGGTGCGGTCGCTGTTAGGTGACTTGATCGAGGGTCAACTGCGCCCCGAAACCGCAGGGCAGGTGGTGGCACACCTCGAGCATTGCGCGGAGTGCCAGAGGGAACACCGCGCTATGCGCCAGGTGATCGCCGCACTGGAGGCCTTTCCCCTGGTGACCGAGCCAACTGACCTGACGGAGCGAGTGATGGCACAGATCCCGACGTGGCGTGTGCTTCCTGGCTTCCGCGTGTGGAGCAGGGACGCGATAGCATGCGCATTGGGCGCGGGGCTTCTCTCGGGCATGCTGGTGGCGTGGTGGGGACTCTGGTCGGCAATCGTCCGGACGGAACTCGCTTCGGTCCTGGCCAGACTCCAGCCCTATCTGGATTCTGTGACTCTTCAACTTCAGGGCGGATGGGCGGCGGTGGTGGATCGCCCGGGGATGTCGATGGGTAGCGCGTGGTGGGTGTTGATGTTCGGCGTCGTTGCGGGCGTCCTCGCCATGATGGCGGTGGAAGAGCGACAGGCTCGGCTGCGCGTCTGATCTTCAGGCTCCCGCGCCAACCCCTGGCAACTGTCTGGTCACGAGTCCGGCAAACCTCCTTCCCACGGTCACAGAGTCCCGTTGGGAGGTTGCGCCCTTGCTCTTCGGCGGTGACAGTGCCGCCCACTTGGTGCATCGCTTCCGAGTCCCCAACGATGCTGCCTGACATAGTTGCCCCCAGTCGTCTGCATGATCCCCCTTGACGTTTCCGACTGGTTGCCTTGTCTGAACGAGCGGGGCCGACACACAGGTGCAGTGGTAGTACTAAGCCCGATCCGGCTCCTCAGGGGCTCAGGCTTGTGGCTGTGGGGTGGTTCCCTCTTGCGGGGCAGCTTCGACGGCCCTCGGTGCCCGCCATTGACGATACGCGGAGGGATGCGTATCATTAAGTGGAGGCAGGCTGGCCCGATGATGTGCAGGAAGCCAGGCGCGCGAAGACCAGCTCGCCATTCGACTGGCCAATGTGTCGCCTGGGATAGCCAAGTGCCTCATCTTCTCCAGGCATGATATCCGTGTGGCGCACACCATGCTTCCAGATTCGCACATCAACGGGAGGGTCATCACACTATGTCTGTGTTCACAAGGAAGCAGTTCCTCAACCGGCTGGCGGCGGGCCTCGGAGCCTTGGTTGGCGGCTGGTTGCTCAGCGGTTGCCGGGGAGAGGAAGCGGCCGCCCCGACCGCGACAGGAGCCACATCCACAGCGACCGCGGGCGCGGCCTCCACGGCCACGGTGAGCGCGGCCACAGCCCCGTCCGCGACCGAAGTCCAGCCCTCGGCCACTGAGGGTCAAACCCAGGCGCCAGCGCCGACGGAGGCCCAGGCCCCTGCAGCGACGGCTACCCCCTCTGCAAGTCCGCCGGATCTGGTGGTCGCTCGTGGAGGCGAGCCCGAGGAGCTGGTGCGACGGGCCATGGCCGCACTGGGTGGCATGGAACGCTTCGTACAACCCGGCTACAACGTGATCGTCAAGCCCAACATCTGCGTGGCCTATCACACCTACGAGTACGCGGCCACGACCAACCCCTGGGTGGTGGCGGGCCTGGTCAAGCTGTGCTGGGAAGCCGGCGCGGGTCGGGTCCGCGTGATGGACAGCCCCTTCGGCGGCACGCCTGAGGAGGCCTACCCGCGCAGTGGGATACAGGAGCAGGTTCTCGCCGCGGGCGGCGAGATGGAGATCATGTCCCAGTTCAAGTTCTTGCCCACCGAGATCCCCGAAGGGAGAGACCTGCGCTCTTGTGACATCTACGATGAGATCCTCAACGCGGACCTGGTGATCGACGTGCCCATCGCCAAGCACCACGGCCTGGCCAGGCTCACCCTAGCCATGAAGAACCTCATGGGAGTGATCCGCGACCGTCCGGCGATGCACTCCAATCTGGGACAGCGGCTGGCCGACCTGGCCAGCAGGGTCCGGCCGGGGCTGATCGTGGTGGACGCTGTGCGGATCCTCACCGCCAATGGTCCCACCGGGGGCAACCTCAACGACGTTTCGAAGCTGGACACCGTTCTGGCCACCACGGACATCGTGGCGGCGGATTCCTATGCGGCCACGTTGTTCGGCAAGCAGCCGCTGGAACTGGACTACGTCCGTGCGGGGACGGAGATGGGCCTGGGCCGCAGCGACCTCAACAGCCTGAGGATCGAGGAGATCTCTCTTGGCACGTAGAACGAGGAGCAGGGTGCCCTGGGTTCCTGTCAGGAAGGCGGTCCAGGGGCTGGCCCTGGTGGCCTTCCTGGTGCTGTTCGTGTGGTCGAGGCGGGGTGGGTGGCCTCCGTCCATTGTCAATGTGCCCCTGCGGCTGGATCCGCTGGCGATGCTGGCTCATCTGCTCTCCAGCCGGACGGTGCTCGTGGGCTCTTCTCTGGCCCTGCTGGTCCTTCTCCTCACGCTCGTGCGGGGGAGGATGTGGTGCGGCTGGCTGTGCCCGCTGGGCACGGTGCTGGACATCTTCCCGTGGAGCCGGTGGCGGGGGAAGAAGCAGCCGCCTCCCGAATCCCTGCGAACGGTGAAGTATGGCCTGCTGCTGACCATCCTCCTCGCGGCCCTACTCACCAACATGACGTTGATGATCTTCGACCCCCTGACCATCCTCTTCAGGACTCTGTCGGTGAGTGTGTGGCCCGCGGTAGACCAGATGGTGACGGGTGTGGAGCTGGCTCTGTACAGCGTTCCGGTCCTCAGGTCGAGCGTCTCAGCCTTCGATGGGCTCCTGCGACCCACGGCGTTGCCGGCCAGCCCGGCCTTCTACCGCTACGCGGAGCTGTACGTGGGTTTCTTGCTGGCTATCGTGGCCCTGAACCTCGTCGCGCCCAGGTTCTGGTGTCGCTATCTGTGCCCGCTGGGCGCGATGCTGGGCCTGGTGAGCAAGGTATCGTTGAAGCGCAGAGAGGTCAACGACAAGTGCCGGCAGTGCGACCTCTGTGCCAAGGTCTGTCCGACAGGCACGATTCGCCCCGACGAAGGTTATGCCAGCGACCCTGGAGAGTGCACGGTGTGCCTCGAGTGTAGGGAGGCTTGTCCCTACGGTGCCATCGAGTTTCCCTTCCACCTGTCACCGGCTGGGTGGGAGACCTACGACCCCAGCAGGAGACAGGCCTTGATGGCCTTGGGGGCGGCCGTGGCTGGCGTGGCCCTGGCGAGGAGCGGCCTCACCGCCTTCAGAGACCACTCCCGGCAAATCCGGCCTCCTGGAGCGCGGGAGAACAGCCTGCTGTCCAAGTGCATTCGCTGCGGGGAATGTGTTCGTGCCTGCCCTACCAGCGCCATCCAGCCCTCCGTGACCAAGTCAGGCCTGGAGGGTGTGTGGACCCCCGTGCTGGTCCCCAGGCTGGGATACTGCGACTACTCCTGTAATGCCTGCGGTCAAGTCTGCCCGGTGCAGGCCATCCCGCCACTGTCTCTCGAAGAGAAGCGACAGCAGGTCATCGGCAAGGCTTACATAGACGTGAACCGCTGCATCGCCTGGTCGGATTTGAAGCCCTGCATCGTCTGCGAGGAGATGTGCCCGGTGCCCGACAAGGCGATCAAGCTGGAGACGGTGGAGGCGGTGACGCCCGACGGAGACGCGGTGACCGTGCAGCGTCCGCGAGTGGTGCGCGATCGCTGCATCGGCTGCGGCATCTGCGAGTACAAGTGCCCGGTGAACGGCGAGGCCGCGATTCGGGTGTACGTGCCGCCAGCCGGGGCCTGATTGCCTGTTCAAAGGCTTGCGGCGGGCCGGGTTCCCGTGGCTCTGCGCGATGCTAGTTGCTCCGCTGATTTTCCTGCCGACGCAGCGGTCCTCAGGTATAATGAATCTGTTCCTGCATGCTTGGTACAATCGCCACAGGCGCGATGGGGGTGGAGATGGATAGAGTCCTCACGGTGAAGGCCTGGGTCGCCTTCGTAGCCTACGTTCTTGCGGATGTCGTCTGCGTTGGCATGGGCATGGGCGTGCCCATCTTCTGTATCGGTTTCGGTTTCCTCGTGGGGTGGTACATCGCTGCCAGAGCGGTACAATCGGCCTCCGACCTGGGCGAGGCCCTGGGCAGAATCCTGATGCAGGCGGTGATCACTTCTTCCGTAACCTTCGTTCTGATGGCGGTCTTGTGGGGCACTGTGACGGGGATGCTGTTCGATCCGGCGGCGGACTTCGTCAACTTCGGGATTCCCATGATCCTCTATGACCCCCGCGCCAGCTTCGTAGGCTGGCTGGTGCTGATGATCTTTATCTCGCCCTTCTTGCAGTTGCTGACCGCGCTATTCTCCTCTTACTTGACGCTCTTCGTCTCGATCAGGTGGAGGGTCTGGAATCCCCCAGTGTCCAACTGACCAGGCAGTCGGGCCCAGCGCTCGGTGAAAGGGAACATGGAGACCCACAGACACGAGAGTGCGTTCTCTGAGCATCTCTTCGAGTACCGGGCGGTGGCTGCCAGGCGGCTGACCCTCGACTTGTCCATCACCCTGGTGGTGATGGTGGTAGAGGTAGTGGGTGGAATCCTCACGGGTAGCATTGCCCTGATCAGCGATGCGGGGCACATGTTCACCCACAGTTTCGCCCTCACCATCAGCCTGGTGGCCCTGGTCATCGCCAGGAGGCCCCCCTGCCACCACCGCACCTTCGGCCTGTACAGGGCTGAGATCCTCGCCGCGTTCGTCAATGGTCTGTTCCTCCTCGTGGTGGCGGGCATCGTCATCTACGAGGCGATACTGAGGATCTTCCATCCTGAGGAGGTTCTCGGACTTCAGATGCTCGCGGTGGCGGTGCTCGGGCTGGCCGTCAACCTGGTGAGCATCGCCATCCTACAGGGCACCCGGAGAGAGGATATCAACGTCAGGAGCGTGTTCTATCACATGGTGGCGGACGCCGCCTCTTCGGTGGGGATCGTGGCCGCCGCGATCGTGATCATGTACACAGGATGGAACATCCTCGATCCTCTCGTGAGCCTGGGTATCTCGGCCCTGATCGTGCGCTGGTCCTGGGGCATACTAAGGGATTCCACCAAGGTGCTGCTGGAGATCGCACCGACCGGGCTCAACATCGACATCGTTACGAAAGACCTGAAGCAGAGGTTCCCTGAGATCAAGGATCTCTACAACAGTCACCTGTGGACGATCACGGCCGGGATGATCGTCTTCTCGGCCCACGTGGAGCTGGACGATGTGACCGATTCGGCAGCGGCGGCGAACCTCGTAGCGCAGATGAACGACTATCTCAGCGAGAGGTACGGGGTCCTCGAATCGACGATTCAGGTGGCAGGAGCTGAGGCAGCGGTCTGCGAGATTGCCTAGACCGTCTATGACAGTATTCCTGGTATTCTCTGCCTCGACTCCAGAGACACGCTGGGATACAATGTCCAGCAGGCAGCAGAGCTGGTTCTGTGACGAGTGTCAGGGGAACGTGAGATGGATCGTTTTGCGGAGCTCCGAGAGAAGGTCTTGCCTGTCCTGATCCCTTGGGGGGTCAGGCGCGTAGCGGTCTTCGGCTCAGTGGTTAGGGGACAGGACGGCGTGGACAGTGATGTCGATATCCTCGTCGAACTGAAGGAGCCTGAGGACCGCCCCTCTATTGGGCTGAAGTGGTTCGGGTTGGAGGAACAACTGAGCAGCCTCTTGGGACGCGAGGTCGAGCTGGTAAGCACTCATGCCCTTAGCCCGTACGTGCGTCCCTACGTCGAAGCGGACATGGTCGTTCTGTATGAAGAAGGATAGCTCGGTCTACCTACATCACATTCTGGATGCGATCCAGCGTGTAGAGCGTCACCTGACAGGTGTCTCGAGGGAGGAGTTCTTCGAGAGTGAGCTGCTACAGGACGCAGTGGTTCGCCAGTTGGAGATCATCGGGGAGGCGGCGCGCAACCTTCCCGAGGACTTCCGGCGGGGTCATCCCCAGGTGTCATGGAGCCAGATAGTGGGCATGAGGAATCGCCTGGTCCACGCGTACTTCCAGGTGGACCTCGCCATCGTGTGGGAGATCGCTACTCTGGACCTGCCTCCATTGAGGCAACAAGTCGAGGGTATTCTGGAGTTGAGGCAGGGGTGACGACGCTCCTGTCGCCGTACGGCGGAGGCGAAGGTCGAGAGACGAGGGGGCAGCGATGGTGGTACGGATCAACCTGGAGGGCAAAGCCAAGGAGATCGACGAGACGTGGTCGCCCGTCGATGTGGCCCGGCTCAACGACCAAGTTGTGCGTATGGCCAAGATCCAGGGCGAGTACCACTGGCACAAACACACCAACGAGGACGAGCTGTTCTACGTACTCGATGGCAGCATCAGCATCCAGTTGAGAGACCAGCCCGACGTCGTCCTGGATCAGGGCGAGATGGTGGTCATTCCCAAGGGTATGGAGCACCGCCCCAGGAGTGAAGGACTTTCCTGCATCCTGATGTTGGAGCCGTATGCTCTGGTGAGCAGAGGCGACTGAACCAGAATAGGCCCCTTTCGCCGCCGGGGTGACACCTACTCAAGTAGACACTTGAGCTTCCAGGGTTCTGAGCACCATCGCGCTTCATCGGAGCGTGGAAAGCCTGAGTCTCTTGCAGCCCTCTAGCCCCCCGAGGCCAGCCGCTTCTGGATTCGCAGGACCAGGAACGTGAGCCAGGGCGAAGGGTTCTTCTTGTCGGCGAAGGACCAGTCTTTCCAGGCGCGGTACATGGACCCGGCGGTGTAACGTCCCTCCGCGTCTGCCTGGGCAATGATGGTGTCCACCATCTCGCGGAAGCGCTCATCCGACCGGACGAAGGGATACCGGCTGAGAACCTCCACCACGTGCAGGACGTCGTACCACACGAAGGGGTACTTGAGCTTGCGGTAGTCGGTCCCGATGCCGAACATGTGGATCTTGCGCTCTGTCTGGTGTTCCCAGTGCCAGAGGAGCATCTCACAACCTCTACGCGTGGCCGGGCTGTCCAGGAGATCCGGTATCTGCGCCAGGGCTTTGAGGGCGACGAGGTTGACGAAGGGGCAGGGGTCTCCCTTGCGGCCGGGTCCGCTGAACTTGCCCAGTTCCGGCGCCGCCGTGCAGCGCCAGCCGTTGTCCTCCACCAGGGAAGCGAGGTGGTCCACCCCGCGCCTGACCCGCTCATCCCCATCCAGTCCCATGGTCAGCAGCGTATAGAGAACGGTCGGCGCGTCGCACGCCATCCAGCTCCATGCGTCCTCACCCGTTCCCCCGAAGGTCCTAGGGATGTTGACCAGGGTCTGGAAGGCGCCTTCCTCAGACTGTTGAGACAAGATGACCTCAAGAGGGACGGAGACCCCAGGGTCGGCCACTCTGACGCCAAGATCCGCCAGCGTGCTCAACGCGTACATGGGAAGGCTAGCGTCGTTGTGTCGCTTCAGGACTCGAGCAGGCGACTGGGCGGCGGAGGCCAGAAGACCCGCAACCTGGGGGTGTGAGAGCATGTCTTGGCGGGCCTTGTGGACCTCGCCGTCCTCCTCCGACCGGTCGAGAAGGTCCACGAGGGTGCGGTAGCGGGTCCAGGGTTCGTCGCATTGAACTAGCCATTCGACGGGGTCCGTAGTCATCGGCTCTTTCCCTCGCTCTCTGCTTGCATGTCCACGCCTCTCCATCGTAGGCCGTGCCTGGCTGCCAGACGGCGCGATCTCTCCATCAGGGCCGCGTGATACGGCTTGCGGTTGGCGTGCAGCGCCTGGTATCTATCCACCAGGTCGGGATAGTGTGTACGAAGTGCCTTCCTCACGCGTCCCCACGCCGCCCCCCGCAGATTCAGACTGTCCACCAACACGTAACCCACGCCAGCCTGTTCCAGTTCTCCGAACAGGGCGTCCAACTGCTCCTCCCCGTCCGAGAAAAAAGGCAGCAAGGGGCCGCAGAAGGCCCAGGTGGAGATGCCAGCCTCTTTCAGAACACGGAGCGCCTCCAGACGTTCCTGGATGGGCGAGGAACGAGGCTCGAAGATGCTCCGCAGCCCGTCGTCCAGCGTGGTGATGGTGAAGGCCACCTCCACTGCCTTGAGCCTCTTCAAGAGGTCCAGGTCGCGCAAGACCAAAGCCGACTTGGTCAGGATACAGAGGGGGATATCATAGTCCAGCAGCACCTCCAGGCAGGTGCGCGTAACACCGTATTCCCTCTCCAGGGGCTGGTAGGCGTCCGTGACCGTCCCAAGGTTGATGTCGGCGGGTCTGGTGCGCTGGAGCTGTCTGGCCAGGACCCTGGCAGCATTGACCCTGACGTCGACGAAGGTGCCCCACTCCTCCTGGTGGCCGGTGAACCGCTTCATGAAGGTGGCGTAGCAGTAGACGCAGCCGTGCTCGCAGCCCACGTAGGGGTTGATGGCGTAGTCCACGGATGGGATGCCGCTCCTGGTGAGGATGGACTTACACTCCACCTCCCTGACCAGTATGCCCTGCGCTCTCGGTGGGAGGGACGGTTCCCTCAGGTCGTCGCCTGTCACCTTCCACTCACCCTCGGAGGCCGTAGGTCGCCAAGACGGCTCGAGCCCGGCCCAGGACCAGGCCCTGGAGTGACGGGGGTTCCAGGACGATGGCCAGAGTGCCGTAGCTCAACGCCATGCGGGCTGCCGAGTCCAGGTCGAGAAAGGACTGGCTGACGACGACGGATCCGTCGGGTTGGGGTTCCACCTCCTCCCACCAGTAGCTTTCATCGATGGCTATGTGGGCCGTCTCCGGAAAGAAACGCAGGCGCATGGCGATCACCCTTTGTGACTCTTCCTCAGTCTCCAGATACTGGTCGGCATCGAAGTCGCCAGGCACCTGGAAGGTTTGGTCCAGGAGCTCCAGTTCCAGAAGACGGTCCACGCGGAAGGTGCGGACCGCCTTGCGGCGATGGCAATAGCCAACCACGTACCACCATCCCCAGCGATCCAGCAACACGTAGGGGTCAAGCTCGCGTCTGATGGGTTGGCGACGCTTCCGACTACGGTAGAGCATGGAGACCCGCCTGCGTTCGCGGGCCGCACGCCGCAGATCCCGAAGCCGGTCGTGGAGGGACGGGCCGGGGGCATGATGTGTACCCCTGGTGAGCAGTGTATGGCGCGCCCAGGCCACCTCGCGGCGTTGTTCCTCCGGGAGGACGTTGTCCAGCTTGCTCAGGGCGCCCTGGGCAGCATCGCGATACATCTGGCCCCAGGCTTCCCTGGCCAGGCTGGTGCCCAGGTAGACAGCGACCGCTTCCTCCAGGGTGAAGATCAACGGAGGCATCTTGTAGCCCCGCACCAGAGAGAAGCCGCCGTGGGGGCCGCGCTCCGAGTATATGGGGATGCCTATCTCGTCCAGCATGCCCACGTAGCGGTGAACGGTGCGTACCGAGACACCCAGTTCCTCTGCCAGTTCGGCCGCCTTCTGATTGGGCCGCCGCTGGAGCAGCATGATGAGAGTGATAAGGCGGGTGGCTGTGTTGGGCATGGCCCTCTTCGTCCCCCCTCTGGTCGGTCGAGGATAGCGACGTGGGCGTTGGCGATCACGTCAGATGGTGTCATAATTGTACACAGGCCGGGCCGAAAAGAAAGGGGACACCGTCCTGACACCGGTGTCCCCTCGTGGCTACTGCTTGCGGTGGAGGTCCTCGAAGTAGGAGAAACCGCCCGCTGCCTGCCCTGCCTGTTGCTCCAGCCAGGCCTGGAGGCCTGTTGCGCGAATGGACTGCCGGTTCTCCGCCGCCACGGGTGTGCTCTGGTCTATCCCTGCCAGCTTGTCGCAGGTACTCTGGGAACACTCCCAGCAGCCAGAGAACCCCTTCTCCCGGGCGCACAACCGTATGGCACATTGCGGCGGACCACCGCCCTCCTGGCAGGCCTCACAATCCCATGTGGTCAGCCAGTCGAGGACGCCGTCGAACTCCGGATAGTGCTTGGTGGCGGGGAAAATCTCCGCCACCAGAGGTGCCCACTCCGAGTACTTGTAGGTGTCCAGCAACTGCTTGAGCATGCTAGCGGTGTTACGTATCTGTCCGTTCTTCATGGAGCAAGCCCCGCAATACAGCCCACAATACCCCGCCAACTCCTTGCCTTGATTGTCGAGCATCTCCTCTGTCTCCTTTCTCTGCGTCCGTGCTCGAGTGTACCGATTTCCGCTCATTCCTTGCGTGATGGTACACCGTGATTGTACAAACGGTTTATGACAGTTTCCGGCATGATTTATTCCTTATGCACGTCATTTGGCAGGAACCTCTATCTCGAATACCATGCGATAGGCATCGTGCACACTGGCGCAGTCGGGAGGCAACTGGCGACTGTCGCGGATCGCCCCCAGAGGGAGGTGTCATGAGCAAGGTGGAGGAGTATCGGCGGATTCTGCGGGAGCTCGACGACTGGGAGCCTTTTCTGCTGGAGGAGTCTGGGCTTCCAGGGCCGAGGGGCAATATCGAATTGGGGCGAGCGGTGGCGGAGGAGGGGGACGAGGAGCTGTTCCAGAAGTACCTTTCCTTCGATGCAGAGAGCGCTCCGGTCAACTCTCCGCAGGAGTTCCTGGCCTTTTGCGGGGTGCTGGGCCTGGGCAGGCTCGTCTCGGAGGGAAGGACCGAGCTGCTGGGCACCCTGCGGCAGTGGGCCTCCGATCCCCGGTGGCGGAGCAGGGAAGGGGTGGCTATGGCCCTGCAGCGCCTGGGTCAGGCGGACATGGAGCTGCTGCTTGACGAGATGGAGAGCTGGAGCCGAGGCGGACTTCTGGAGAGAAGGGCCGCCGCCGCTGGACTGTGCGAGCCTGCTCTCCTGGGGCGCCCGGAACATGTGGAGAGAGTCCTCGCGATCCTGGATGTGATCACCGCCTCCATCGTGGACGAGGAAGATCGTCGCAGCGACGAGTTCAAAGCACTGCGCAAGGGCCTGGGTTACTGCTGGAGCGTGGCCGTGGCTGCCCTGCCGGATCCAGGGAAGCAGATGATGGAGAGATGGTTCTCCAGTGACGACAAGGACGTGCGGTGGATTGTCAAAGAGAACCTGAAGAAGAAACGGCTGGAGCGTTTGGATCCGCAGTGGGTGCGCGAGTCGATGGACCAACTGTCAAGCCGGTGAACTACCCCCTCTGATCGGCAGCACTCCCCTGAGACAGATCCTTCTCCCAGCGCCTGGGTATTCTCCAGGCGCTTCGTTTGTTCCGGCTGGCTGCCTCTGCGATAGTGCCATCTTTGACCCTCTTCCTCGCTCTCCCGCTGGTCCTTTCGTTGTCTTGCGCAATCCTACACCACATCTGACCCAGGTCTCCACATTTCCTTCACAACCTCGTGCTTCACTGGGGTCGGAAGGAAAGAACTGGACTAGCAAGAGGGAGAGGAAGCGATGGACACGCGAGAGAGGATCGGACCGAGCACGGTAGCGAGAGAGACTGCTGCTCCTCAGATCGGAATCGCGAGAGTTGTCGTAGCGGCAATGGCCTTCGGGCTGCTCACCGCGTTGTGGGTCGTCCTGTGGGTTCCATCGGCGCCTATCCCCTAGAGAGAACTGAAGGAGGTAGAGAATGTCGAGGACACGTATTGCACTGGTACCCCTGATTATGGTGATTCTCATCGGATTGCTCGTCGGGGGCGGTTGGGCGGTCCACCGTATTGGATGGAGTGAGGGCTACACGGCAGGTGTGCGGGCAGCCGCAGGTGAGGTGACTGTGGTACCCTACGCTCCGACGGGCTTAGGCCGCGTGGCGCTGTTCATAACGGCGGGGCTGGCCTTCCTGGTGTTCGTGGCCTTCGTGGGCAAGCTGCTGCGACTGTGGGCCTTCGGGGCCATGATGGGACCCTGGATGATGTCTGGTGGCCCGTGGAAGCACGCCCCGGTGGGTCCGAATGGCGAGTACTGGGCGAGCCACCGGCGCCACTTCCACCGGCATGTGCCGTCGTGGTGGTGCTGGGAGCAGCCCTCGGACGAGACCCGTGAGGACAGCCCGTCCTCTGCCAAGACCGATTCTGAGGCGGGCAGATAGGAACTGCACCAGTGGCGGGGGGCGCCTGGGGACGATGCCCGGGGCGTCCCCCGGCCGCTCTGCAGGAGCCGCTTTGGCGGTCAACAAAGGAGGGGAGATGAGCGAAGTAGATGCAGTGTGGGGCAAGAATCACGCCGAGAGCTATGGGAGATGGATGAGAGCAGGCTCGAGGCTGTTCTACACTCCTTTGGCCAGGCAGGTGGTCAGACTCTTGCCGCCCGCGGAGACAGTATACACTATTGTGGACCTGGGATGTGGGCCGGGGCTCCTCAGCGTGGAGCTGTGCAAGCTGATGCCACAGGCCAAGGTGATGGGAGTCGATCCGTCGGCTGAAATGCTCGAGGTGGCGAGCAGGAACGTGAACCGAGCAGAGCTGTCGAACTTTGAAACTAGGCTGGGAAGGGCTGAGCGGATACCGATGAGGTCGGACTCCGTAGGGCTGGTGGTCTCGCAGTCGTCGTTCCACGAGTGGCAGGACCCTCGGGGAGGCTTGTCAGAGGCGTTGAGAGTCCTCGAGCCAGGGGGAGTTCTGGTGCTGAAAGACTACAACAGGGCGTGGCTGTCGCCGTGGAAGCGGGCCGTGTTCGAGCGCTTTCATCACCTGCGCATGTTCAAGTACAGCTTCCATGACGTCGCCGATCTGGTCAGAGCGGCGGGCTTCGGCGAGGTCGGGGGCCAAGAGGGTGGAGTGCAGTTCCTCGTCCACGCGGTGAAGACGGTGGATCAGGAACCAGCGTGAGACGTCTGCTGCTCCCGCGGCTGGAGGATTCGGTCACACGACGATGGAACAGCACTGGCTGCTCTGGCTGCCGCCTGGAGTGATGCAGTTGCCAACTCACTGGCTGGCGACTGGTCGTGGCCTGTTGTGTGCTGCTGCGGGATGTCATTTGCCCGTGGGCAGGGTACGTGATACAAACACTGGTGGCTGGGACGAGAAGTGAACGAGACTATACTGGTCGTTGACGACGAACCGAAGATCGTGAAGCAAGCGAGGGACTACCTGGAGCGAGGCGGTTTTCGGGTCATCGACGCCGGCGATGGTAAGACGGCACTGGTCCGCGCCCGGAGCGAGCGACCGGACCTCGTCGTCCTGGACCTCAATCTGCCCGAGATGGACGGTCTGGACGTGTGCCGGGCGCTACGGAGGGAATCCGACGTGCCCGTGATTATGCTCACGGCCCGCGTCGAGGAGACCGACCGCCTCATCGGGCTGGAGTTGGGTGCCGACGACTACATCACCAAGCCGTTCTCGCCCAGAGAACTGGTGGCCAGGGTGCGAGCGGTGCTGCGTCGTGTGCATGGCGGCGTCCACCAGCCGGGCATGATTCGCGCGGGCGAGCTGGAGATCGATCTGGAGGGTCACCGAGTCACGCGGGCTGGCGAGACCATCCGGCTCACGCGCACGGAGTTCAACGTGCTGGCGATCCTGGCCCAACACCCGGGTCAGACCTTCACCCGAGCCCAGTTGCTGGACCGGTTACACGGCGTGGTCTACGACGGATTCGACCGCAGCGTGGATGCCCACGTCAAGAATCTACGCCGCAAGCTGGAGCCGGATCCCGCAGAGCCGCGCTACGTCCGCACCGTCTATGGCGTGGGGTACAAGTTCACCGACGAGGTCTAGCCCTGAAGTGAAACGCGACCGGTACTGGAGGCATCACCGGCCCCATCGACCTCCTCCATGGGTGAGTTGGGAACATGAGCACCACCACCGTTTTGGAGACTGGGGGCGGCCGTCGGAGCGGAGGCGAGGGGGATGCCTCTTCTTCCGGTTCGCCGGGGTCTTCGGTCTCGTGGCCCTGCTAGCCATCGGTGGAATGGCGGCGCTGGCCTTTGTCTTCACCCGGCTGTTCGCGGGCGACGCGCAGACGGCCGTGATGGTCTGGATCGCCGGGTGCAGCCTATCCGTGGCGCTGCCGGTGCTGGCGATAACCTTGGCGGTACGGGCCTTCTCCGGGATCGCCAGACCTTTGGGCGGCGTCGTTAACGCCGCAGAAGCGGTCGCCGACGGTGATCTGAGCGTGCGAGTTCCTGTGGAGGGACACGGCGACTTCTATCGACTGGCGGCGGTGTTCAACCACATGCTAGAGGAGCTGGAGAGCGCGGACCGCCAACGGCGCAATCTCACCGCGGACGTGGCTCACGAGCTCCGCACGCCGCTCCAGATCATCCAGGGTAACCTGGAGGGTATCCTCGACGAGGTGTATGAGCCGACGGAGGAGCACATTTGCGCGACCCTGGACGAGACGCGTCTCTTGGCGCGGCTGGTGGAGGACCTGGGAACCCTCTCTCTGGCCGAGTCCGGAGAACTGGCTCTGGTGAGAGAGCAGGTGGACGTAGGTGAGCTGCTGCTGGACGTTCAGACCAGCTTCAGCGGGCAGGCTGAGGCCGCGGGCATCGACCTGCTGGTGAAAGTGGAGAGGGAGCCGGAGTCCATGATCATTAGTGCGGATGCCGGAAGACTGGATCAGGTGCTGGGGAACCTGGTGGCGAACGCGCTGCGGCACACCCATGCCGGGGGGAGCATCGTACTCCGCGCAGAACCCATGGCCGGCGGGGTCCGGATTGCCGTCGCGGACACTGGCGAGGGGATTGCCACTGAGGACCTGCCGGCGGTGTTCGACCGATTCTGGAAGGGCGACAGGTCCCGCTCCCATGCCTTCGGCACGGGCAGCGGGCTGGGGCTGGCCATCGTGCGACAACTGGTTCGCGCTCACGGCGGCGATGTCGAGGTAGAGAGCGCGCTTGGTCAGGGTACGACTTTCACCGTCGAGCTTCCCGATGGTGCAGCAGAGCCGTGATGCGCTGACAGGTTGCACCTTGGCTCTCCCCGGCTCGAAGATGGCTTCTTAGCACAGAGTGCCTCCGGTTTCTGGCCGTCCCCTCGACTATGGACCTGTACCTTTGTTGACGCAGATGAGTTGGGAGGCGGCTGAGAGTCGGTGTGGCGTTTGACATCGACCATAGCGCCCGGTACAATTAGGAGGACGAAGTATTAGGAGGGCTAACCGCCATGGAGACAGGGAGGGAGTCCGCTGCGCGGCGTGTTGTGGAGATCATTCCCCGGGTCATGCGGACGCTGGCGCAGGAGTTCCGCAACAGCGGGTATCTTCCCGCCCCTGTGCACTGTGGACTTCTCGTGGCCTTGGCAGAGGGACCATACAATCTGACCGAGCTGGCCGAGAAGCATGCGGTCAGCCTACCTACGATGTCGAACTCCATCAACACCCTGGTGGAACGAGGCTGGGTGAGCCGGTCGAGGGACGCTGACGACCGCCGGATGGTGGTAGTCGAATTGACGCCCGACGGGCAAGCCATCCTGGACAAGACGACGTGCTCGGTGGCGGGAAGAGTGGGCCATTTGCTGGCCTCACTCTCCCCCGAGGAGTGTGAACAGCTATTGTCGGGCCTGGAGATCCTCGATGAGTGTTTCTCCAGGACTGTCGAGTGCTCGCCGCGGCTGGCGCGGCCAGCAGGCAACGGCGAGCAGGACGGGAGCCAGCCGGTGGGGCGGGGTGACCCTTGTCCTCCGGCCACGAACGAGATAGTGGAGTGAGGGTCTTGAGAAGACGCGAACACAGTACACAGACTGAAGATGCGGGACGGCCCGCGCGGGGCCTGTTGAGGACACCGCTGTTCCGGGCTCTACGCTTCCTCCTGGGCTACAAGCGGGAGGCAGGCGCGGCCGCGATCTGTCTCGTGCTCAGCACGGCGGGGAGCCTGGTCATTCCCCGCCTGACCCAGGCCGTCATCGATCAGGGGATCGCCGGCAGGTCGATGACCGTGGTGATTGGGGGTGCTCTGGGGATCGTAGTTGCGGCCCTCGTGTCGGCGCTCTTCACTTACACGCAGGGCTATCTGGCGGCCAGGGCCTCGCAGGGGGTGGCGTATGATCTGCGCAACATGCTGTACACCCACATCCAGAAGCTTTCCTTCAGCTACCACGACCGAGCGCAGACCGGCCAACTGCTCACCCGAGCGACGAGTGACGTGGAGCTGGTGCGTATGTTCATCGGCACGGGTCTGCTCCAACTGTGCAGTGCCCTGCTGATGATGGGCGGCAGCTTGATCCTCCTGGTCAGGACCAACTGGCAGTTGACACTGATCACGCTCCCTGTCATGCTTTCGGTGCTGGGTGTCTTCGCTTTCTTTGCGGGGAGGGGACGGCCTTTGTTCACCAGTATTCAACAGCGGCTGGGCCGTCTCAATACCGTCTTGCAGGAGAACCTGGCGGGTGTGAGAGTGGTGAAGGCCTTCGCCCGGGAGCCTTGGGAGAAGGAGCGCTTCGGCCAGGCCAACCTCGACCTGAGAGATGCCGGTATACGTGTGGGCAGGATGTTCTCCTACGTGATTCCCTTGATCTTCAGTCTGGCAAACATGGGAACACTGGTCGTGGTCTGGGGAGGAGGATATCAGGTGCTAGGTGGCCACCTGACGGTGGGCGAGTTGGTCGCCTTTCAGAGCTACGTGATGATGGCCATGTTCCCCATGATCATGCTGGGCATGATCGTCATGGCTGTGTCACAGGCTGGCGCTGGGTCGCAGCGCATCTTCGAGATCCTGGACGCTGAGATCGAGGTCACAGACAGGCCGGGAGCCACGGAGTTGCCGCCGATCGAGGGCCGGGTCGCTCTGGAAGACGTCACCTTCCGCTACTTCCGAGACCAGGTGCCGGTGCTGGACAGGGTGAGCTTCGTGGCAGAGCCGGGCCAGACCGTGGCCCTGTTCGGAGCGACCGGTTCGGGCAAGAGTACGATCATCAACCTTATCCCTCGCTTCTATGACGTCACTTCGGGACGGGTGACGGTGGACGGCTACGATGTGCGCGAGGTGACCCTGGAATCGTTGCGTCGTCAAATCGGCATCGTGCTCCAGGAGACGATCCTCTTCGGGGGGACCATTCGGGAAAACATCGCGTACGGTCGGCCGGATGCCTCCGATGAGGAGGTTGTGCACGCGGCCCGGGCAGCCGAGGCGCACGACTTCATCATGAGTTTTCCGGATGGGTACGGGACGGCCGTGGGCGAGCGCGGGGTTACGTTGTCTGGTGGGCAGAAGCAGCGGATCGCCATCGCCCGCGCGTTGCTCGTCGATCCGCGCATCCTGATCCTCGACGACAGCACCAGCAGTGTGGACCTGGACACGGAACTGCACATCCAGCAGGCCCTGGAGCGCCTGCGGCACGGCCGGACCAGCTTCGTCATCGCCCAGCGGATCAGCACGGTCCAACATGCCGACCTGGTCGTGGTGGCTGACCACGGGCGCGTGGCAGCCCAGGGCACCCACGAACAGTTGCTGCACGATAGTCCCATCTACAATGAGATCTACTGCTCCCAACTTCAGAGCGACCAGGAACTGCGAACCACTTCGGCCTTGGCCCCGAAGCTGGAGCCTGAGAGGGAGGTGAGCTGATGTTCCACGGTGGTCCCGGGCGTGCTTTCAGGCGAGACGCGGAGAAGGCCGGAGACTTCCGGCAAACGCTGCTGCGCTTGTTGGGGTATCTGCGTCCGTACAGTGGGCGCCTTCTAGTCGTCGGTTTGCTGGTCCTCGTCAACACCGTACTCACTGTTGCTGCGCCAGGGCTGATCGGCGAGGCTGTGGATCTGCTTTGGCGCTTCTTCGGCGGAGAAGTGGAAGCCGGCGCTGCCTGGACAGGCCTGAACCGATCCATGTTGCTCTTGCTCGGCGCCTACGTAGGCGGCTGGGCGGCGAACCTGTTCAGTTTCTACTTGATGGTCTCGGTGGGGCAGAACGTGCTCTACGAGCTGCGACAGCAGATATTCGGCAAGATACTGGACTTGTCCCTGAGCTTCTTCGATGACCACGAGGCCGGCGATTTGATGTCGCGCCTGACCAACGATACCGACGTGATCAACCAGGTGTTGAGCATGGGCCTCACCCGGATGGTGAGCAGCGCCTTCACGCTGGTGGGCATACTGATAGCGATGCTGGCGCTCAACTGGCGGTTGGCGCTGGTCAGCTTCAGCATCCTCCCTGTCATGGTCTTCAGCACCGTGTTCTTCGCCAATCGGGCTCGGCGGGCCTTCCGCGAAACCCGCAAGACCATCGGTGGGGTGAGCGCGGAACTGGAGGAGAACATCGCCGGAGTCAAGGTCGCCCAGGCGTTCAGCAGGGAGCGGGCCAACGTGGAGGCTTTCCGGCAGGTCAGCGCGGCCAACCGCGACGCCAACGTGACGGCGGAGACGATCACGGCGGCCTTTGGACCGGTACTGGACGTGCTAGCCGTGGTCGGCGTGGGCATCGTGGTGGGATACGGAGGCTATCTGGCCCTTAACGGTCTGGCTACGGTAGGGATCATCGTAGCGTTCGTGCAGTACGTGCGCCGCTTCTTCGAGCCGATACGAGCCATCGCCATGATCTGGACCAATCTGCAGTCGGCCATCGCCGGCGCGGAGCGTATCTTCGAGATACTGGACACGCCACCCGTGGTGATGGACGCGGCGGACGCTATCGAGCTGCCCACAGTGGAGGGGCGTATCGCCTTCGAAGACGTGTGCTTCGAGTACAAGCCGGGTGAACCGGTGCTGGAGGACGTGAACCTGGTGGCGGAGCCGGGCCAGACAGTGGCTCTGGTGGGACCCACGGGTACGGGCAAGACCACAGTCGTCAATCTCATCGGGAGGTTTTACGACGTGTGTGGTGGCCGGGTGACGATCGACGGTCACGACGTACGCCAGGTCACACGTGCCAGTCTGCGCGGTCAGATGGGCATCGTCCTGCAAGACACCTTCCTCTTCGCCGGGAGCGTGATGGACAACATCCGCTACGGAAGGCTGGAGGCTACCGACGAAGAGGTGATCGAGGCGGCCAAGACCGCCAATGCCCACGACTTCATCACACGGATGCCAGAGGGCTATCAGACGGAGCTGACGGAACAGGGCAGCAATCTGAGCCAGGGTCAGAGACAGTTGATCTCCATCGCGCGGGCGGTGCTGGCCGGGCCGCGAGTCCTGATCCTGGACGAGGCGACCTCCAGCGTGGATACGCGCACCGAGTTGCTGATCCAGAACGCGCTGGGAGAGCTGCTGCGCGGCCGGACGAGTTTCGTGATCGCCCACCGCCTGAGCACGATACGGGACGCAGACCAGGTGATCTTCATCGAGCAAGGGCGCATCGCGGAGAGGGGCACACACGCCGAATTGCTGGCCAAGCAGGGTTTGTACTATGATCTGTACATGAGCCAGTTCCGTTCGGACGCCGAGTCCGAGACGGTGGAGTGTGAGACAGTCTAGGGATGGTGGGTGGGCACAGGTGGGCGAGCTGACTCCGTGATGTGCAGCATTCTGGTGGGTGAGGCGACACCGTTCTGACGCGGAAGCCATCTCGTGGCGGAGAGGGGGCTGTGGGACCGCAAGCGATCCAGGACCAGTTTCAAGCGAACAACTACTGCTGGGGCTGCGGGCGCGACAACGAACACGGTCTCCAGATCAAGAGCTACTGGCTGGGCGATGAGGCCGTGTGCACCTGGCAGCCCGAACAGTATCACGCTGCAGGGCCGCGAAACGTGGTCAACGGTGGTATCGTAGCCACTCTGATCGATTGCCACTCGGCGTGCACGGCGATGGCGGCGTCATACCAGGCGGAGGGGCGCGAGATCGGGACCGAGCCTCTCATCTGGTGCGCCACCGCTTCTCTCAGGGTCAGCTATCTACGCCCCACGCCGCTGAGTGCGCCCATTGACCTGCGAGCGCGGGTCAAGGAGATGGGCGAGAAGAAGATTACCGTGGACTGCTCTGTTCTGGCCAACGGAGAGGAGTGTGCCAGGGGCGAGGTTGTCGCCGTACGAGTCCCGGCGGACTGGGCCCAGGGGCGGTGAGGCGAGAGGGGGCGTGCGCCCTCTCCACCAGCAACGGGCGAGACTGGCCAGTATCCTGCTTCCCGACGGTGGGTGAAAGGGGCTGAGGAGAGCCGCTTGGCTGTCATGGGTTTTCCAGGGTCGGCGCTGACAGAGGCCATCGAGGCCAACACCCTCGAGCACGCGCGAGCGGTCGCAGCACGCTTGCCTGGCGTGGAACTCCACGACGAGCCGGACCTCTTTTGGACCTCTTCCAGCATCGCACACCCCTATATGAACCGGGTCTGCAGGGCCCAATTCTGTGCCGAGGATGCGGACCGCAGGGTCGCGGCCATCCTGACGTACTTCGAGTCGCGTGGGTTACCATTGAGCTGGCACGTCGGCCCATCTTCCAGGCCAGCGGATCTGGGAAGCCGCCTTCGTGCAAGGAGTCTGACGCGCCTCGAGGACGAAACGGGTATGGCTCTCCCCCTGGCTGACCTGCCTCGGGACATAGCCATGCCCGCGGGTCTGGTCATCGAACGGGTGACGGATGCCCAAAAGCTCGAATCCTGGGTGGAGGCGGTGGCGAAGGGTTTCGGGTGCCCGGCCGAGGTAGCGTCGGCGCTCTACGACGTGCACGAGGTCACGGGGTTCGGGAGGGAGGCACCGTGGCGACTGTATCTCGGTTCCATGGGGGGCGAGCCGGTGGGCACGTCGCGAGTCTTCTTCAGCGGAAAGGTTGCAGGAGTGTACCACGTCGCCACCAAACCTGAGGCACGAAGGCAAGGCGTGGGCAAGGCCATGACGGGCCATGCTCTGCGCGACGTGCAGGGGCTGGGCTATGAACTGGCCGTCCTGCGGGCAGCAAAGGCTGCCCTGGGAATCTATGTGGAGTTGGGCTTCAAAGGGTACTGCACTCTCTCGCGGTATGTGAAGGGTAGAAGGCGATGAGGCCGTCGGAGTGGGGGGTGATGCCAAAGATCCGAGGAAGCTCTGCCAAGGCTTGCCTGGCTGCTTCGTGTAGGACCTAGTGGTCCGAGTGACTTGGAGGAATTGATTTGTGAGCAAGAAGAGAGCCTTGCTGATCATCGACATGCAGGCCTGCTATCTCGAGGGAGCGCAACCCCCGGACGGTGCGGACGATGTGCTCCGCAAGGTCTCGAACCTTGCCGGTCGGGCGAGGGCCGCTGCGGCACCGGTCGTCTATGTCCAACATGATGGTCCCAAAGGTGCCATCGGCGAGCCCGGGACTCCGGGGTGGGAGATACATCCTCAGATCGCGCCCAAGGCGGGAGAACTGGTGGTACGAAAGCGCCACCCCGACGCTTTCCAGGACACGGAGCTACAAGGGGGGCTGGATGCCCTGGGTGTTCGAGAGTTGGTCATCGTGGGCATTCAAACCGAGTGTTGCGTAGATACTACCTGCCGGCGGGCATACAGCCTTGGGTATGAGGTCATTCTCGTGGAAGATGGACACAGTACCTGGGACACGGCCTCGCTGAGGGCAGCGCAGATCATTGCGCATCACAACCAGGTCCTGGGTGGCCGGTTTGCGCAGTTGAGCAACGCCGATGAGGTGTTCTTCTGAAAGACCGCCCAACCGCGAATGGATGGCACACAACTCTCGAACCTGGGGCAGCGTGAGGCCAGGCGTGCGGCTTGTGCGCGGGTCAGGTGTTGGAGGCAGGGCCAATGGGAGGCGGTGGGAAAAGCCTCTTTGGGGGATGAGTCTGTGAAGACAATCCAACGGGCCAGTCGCGCGGCTCTGATGATGGCGGTCGTTGTTCTCTCGTTGATGGCCCCACGTCAGGGATGGGCGGCAGGACAAGCGTCGGTTGGCACAGACGAGAAGCATGGCGCAATGGCTGGGATTGGCGAGGCGCACGGACGTGTGGCGCCTGCTCCGGACTCCGTCGTCGTATTGGCGGATCCGGAGGATCCCTTCTACCCCCTCGCCGGGGAGATAGCCACGGCGGAGGATGCAGCGTTGGTGGACTCCCTGGAAGACGCGCTAGCCAGGGATCCGGAGTATCTGCTCTGGGTGACCTCGCCCTCCTGGATGTCGGATCAGGCGGTGGTCGATTTCGGCCTGGCGCTGGGAGCGAGGGACTCCGTGGTGTCTGTGGGCATTCTCTCCGGAAGCACCATGGAGGACGCGCGGCAGCTCTGGCAGCGCGGGGGAGACGTGGAGGGGCGGCTGGTGGTCGTGGCTAATGCCGCGAACCCCTCGGCGCACATCCTGAGCAACATTATCGCCTTGGGGCGTGGCGGCATCGGACTCCACCCGTTGACCTTGACCAATCTGACATACTACCTGGAGAGGGCGGACTACCTGACCTTCACGGGTCATGGAGCAGGGAGTCACCTGGAACTGGACAGCGAGACGTGGCTGCGCCCCTCCGACATCCCGGAGCTGTCGTCGATAGTGGTGACCACGGGTAGCTGCAACACGTTCCGCATCTGGGAGGAGGGGTCTCTGGCCCTGGCTTTTGCCGATCGGGGGGCGGCCGCGTACGCGGGCTTCGCCTACAGTCCCAACGAAGGCTATCTTCTGGGCGAGTTCCATGGTGCACCGCTGCGCTATACCTGGCCTGGCTTCCCTGTGGGGCACGTGATCCGGCTCCAGAACAAGGGCACCGTACGGGGGTTCGCGAGTTTTCCATACTACCACCTCCTGGGCGACCCCCGGATAGCGCTCCAGTCTGAGCCGCCCTACGAACTCGTGGCAGACAGCGTGGAAGGCGGTTCGCGTACACTGAGCTATTCCGGAGCCCCAGAAGGCTTCATCCCGGTGCGCATCTCCGGAGGGGCCGGGTACGGTTTCGTGGACATCCCCGGTGTGGCTTCGGCGTCCAAGAGCGACCCTTTCTACAACGCCCGTCTCCAAACGGCAGATATTGGTGACGACAAGCTGGTGCTGTTTGAGCATGACGGGGGCGATTTCACCATCCGGCTGGAGCAACAGCCGTCGCTGCCCTGGCTGGTGTTCGACGTTCTCTCCGACTCTCTGGACCACACACTGGTGTACCTTCCGCCGACGGGAGGCGACCTGATCGCGCTCTTCCTGGGTGGTCTGGCCTGGCTGACCATCTTGCGCGTGGCCCGTCGCGCTGGGGAAGCCAGATCGCGACTTCTCGCCAGTGCGGGGACGGGAGTGGTCGTGGCTGCCCTCCATGGAGCCTACGTCTGGGCGCGGCTCGACGACGTGACTATCACCTCGAAGAGCGTAGAGTTCAGCCTGGTGGCTGTGGTAGGGACCTTCCTGGTGGCCGGGGCTGGCGCCTTTGTGTTTCTCAGCGCCAGATCCTGGCGTGGAAAGGCGTTAGCGCTGATCGTGGGGACGATGGTCACCTGGGTTGCTATGCTCTTCAGCCTGGCCTTGGTCGTGGTCGTGAACCATTTGCTCTTCGAGCGGGAACTAGGAACAGACCTGTACAATCACGCTCTTGGTCTACTGCCCATTCCCACACTCCTGGCGCAGTGTGGTGCCCTGCTGATATGCTATTCATTGTCTTCCCACATCGCCGCGCGCCTGGGGCGGCGGAGTCCCGTGCCTGCCACTGACTGAGCGTGCCGGGTGCTCGACGCACGCTGGAAAACCGAACCAAGTCCAGTGGGTAGGCCTTCTGCCTGTCTGCCCATGGCTGGAGGCAGACTGTGGTATGGGCGGTAGCGTCTGACGAGGCCGGAGAGCCCGAGGGAGGAGCATTCGGTATGGGGACTCTGGTGCACGTCTTGCAGCGAGTGCCCAAGGCTGAGTTGCATCTACACCTCCGGGGCGCCGTGCCAGTTGAGGTGCTGGCCCGGCTGATCAACAGGTACTCTTCTGGGGAGGTGTGGAGGGAAGCCACGCGGGAATGGAAGACTTCGTTTGAGACCTGTGACAACATCGCGCCTTTCTTGACGGCACGAGAGTGGTCGGTCTACGACATAGCGAGCCTCTTTCACTATCGTTCGTTCGAGCAGTTCGTGGCCACGTACGCCTTCGTGGGGTATTACGTGAGGACGGCATCTGACTTGAGAGAGGTCATCTGGGGGGTGCTGGACTCCGTGCGGGCGCAGAATGTGGTCTATGCGGAGATCACCGCCTCCATACTGAAGTACGTGATGAACGGCATTCCCCTGGTTGAGGTCTTGAGGTCCCTGGAGGAAGCTACGGAGTACCCGGGCGTCGAGGTGCAGTGGATCCTGGGTCTGGTCAGAGACTATGGTGCCGAGTCTGCGCTCGGACTGCTACGAGAGGTGCTGAAGATCGGGTGCACAGGACTCGTCGGCGTGACGCTAGCCGGGAGCGAGCATAGCTATCCACCTGCCATGTTCTCGGAGGTCTTTGCCCTCGCTCGTGACCATGGTCTGCGATTGACCGCTCATGCCGGCGAGGCTCTGGGACCCGATAGTGTCTGGGATGCGCTGAAGGTGTTACAAGTTGAGCGTGTAGGCCACGGTGTCCGGGCTGTGGAGGATGAGGAGCTGATGGAGCATCTGGCGGCGGAAGGCATCCCTCTGGAGGTGTGCCCCACGAGCAACGTGGCGACCGGTGTCTACCCCACCTACGAGGCTCATCCCGTGAGGAGGCTCGCGGAGGCAGGAATCCCCGTGACCATCAACACGGATGACCCGACGTTCTTCGACACCACGCTGGTCGACGAGTACGCGTACGTGCAAGACCTGGGTGTCTCCCAGAGCGGCATCTGCGAGATGGTAGAGAATGGTTTCCGCTATGCCTTCCTTCCCCAGGAGCGGATCGAGGCGTATCTGACAGAGGTCAAACGAGCGTGGGGCTCACTGGGGAGCGACTCCAGCGAAGAGGGAAGCTGACCGGACATCGGCGGCGCTAGCGACGGTTTTGGCCTCGAGGAGGAGATGATGCTTGAAGGGAAAGCGCCCCCTGGACAACTGGGACACTACCCTCTGGAGAGGCTCAAGAGGGTAGACTCCCCCACCACCTACATCGGACCGAACGTACAAAGGGTCAGCGAGCGCCAGGCTGGCTTCATCAAGGCGGCCAAGGGCGAGTACGGTGCTAGGATAGAGAGGGAGGCGAAGCGCTTCACTGCCAAGGAGCCGGTGGCGGCTACCTTGTTCCGAATGGTGAAGGACTTGAGCGAGCTCGACCTGGTCGCTGTGTACCCCAAGTTAGCGCCTATACCCAGGGATACCGCCGCGCAGTCGCGACACGTCAAGGCCTTGGGCTACTTCCTCCGTGCAGACTGCGTGGGGATCTGCGAGCTACCCCAGTATGCGGTGTACGAGTCCGGCCCCGAGGAGCAACCGATAGAGTTGGACCACAAGTACGCCATCGTGTTCTTGATCGATCAAGGGTGGCGAACCTTTCACGGCGCTCTGGGCAGCGATTGGATCAGCGACGCTCAGAGCATGAAGGGCTACTCCACCTGCGGGCTCATCGCTACCGTCGTGGCCAACTACATCCGGAGGCTGGGGTACGAGGCAGAACCACACTTCCCGGGCTGCTATAAGGTATTGATGCCTCCCCTGGTGCTGCTATCAGGGCTGGGCGAGATGTCACGATTCGGGGGCCCGGTGCTCAACCCCTTCCTGGGGCCGCGATTCAAGGCCTCGGCGGTGACCACGAACCTGCCCCTGGAGCCGGACAAGCCGATAGACTTTGGGTTGCAGCACTATTGCCGGGTCTGCAAGAAGTGCGCCAGGGAGTGTCCCTCGCAAGCCATCTCGTATGCGGACGAGACGATTGTCCACAACGACTACGAGAGGTACGAGTTCGACGTGGAGGCCTGCACGCGCATGCGGATCGGCAACCAGGCCGGGGCGTCGTGTGGGCGTTGCATCAAGGTGTGTCCATGGAACAAGCCGTACCAGGGAATCCACAAGGTCATGGAGTGGGTGCTGGAGCGCTCCTCGCTGACGCACCGTTTCTCGGTATGGATGGACGATCTGTTGGGTTACGGCAAGCAGGACGTACAAGACAAGTGGTGGTACGACCTTGAGGAGATCGAGGGTGTCTTCCAGGTACCGCAGAAGGTGGGTGCCCTGAGCAAGGACAGCAGACTGGCCCGGTAGAGCTATCCAGGGGGTGTCTGGTTGGCGAGACTGTCGAAGGCTGGTGCCGCTTGACTCGTGTCTTTCTCGTCTTGATGGCCCTGTGGGTTGCTGTGCGCCTTCCAGGTCGCAGTATGGGGGAAGAGTGAGTGTCGTTGGATAGTCTGCTCAGGGGGATCCTGCTCCGACTGCTTGCGGGCGAGACCGGGGTGCCCCTGGAGAAGCGGGTCCCTGATCTCGAGGGCCGATTCGCCCGGGTCGACGAACTGGGGCTCTATCTACACATCCCCTTTTGCCGCCAGATCTGCCCCTATTGCCCCTACAACAAGGAGCTCTACAGCGCCAGCGCGGCGTCGCGGTACGTGCAGGCCGTGACCAGGGAGATAGACTCCTATTCCCGCCTCGTGGGCGACAAGCCCGTCACCTCTTTCTACATCGGGGGTGGAACGCCCACGACGATGCTCCACAGCGGCCTCGACGCGATACTAGAGCACATCTTCGAGGCCTTCGACGTGCGTTGTGACATCCACATGGAGAGCCATCCCAATGACCTCAGCGAAGAGAATCTCCACACGATACAGTCGTTAGGGGTAAAGCACCTGAGCATGGGAGTAGAGGCGCTTCAGGAGCGCCATCTGAGGAGACTCGAGCGGCCTTACTCGGTCGACGAGGTCAAGACAGCCGTGAAGAACGCTGTGGGCGCAGGCTTCGACTGTGTGAACGTGGACGTGATGTTCGGCTTGCCCGGCCAGACCCTGGCCGAGCTGGAACAGGCGGGACAGGAACTGGTGGAGCTGGGCGTGGACCAGGTGGCGGCCTACCCGCTGTTCACCTTCCCTGGCACGAGGATGGGTCGCGAGGCCGGGACAGAGAGGAACGGCAACTCTGGAGTCCTCAGGCGGCGGCAGATGCTGCGGGTGCTGGAGGAGCTCTTCTACGGGGCGGGCTATGAGAGGACCTCCGTCTGGGCCTTCACCAGGCGGGGGGTGCCCAGGTATTGCTCCGTCACGGTGCCTCTCTATCTGGGGTTGGGCGCCAGCGCAGGGTCCTATCTGGAGGACGTCTTCTTCCTCAATACCTTCGGGGTCAGCGAGTACGTTGGCGCTCTGGAGCAAGGCAGGCTGCCCGTCGCGCTATCTGTGGAGATGCCGGAGCGGGTGCAGATGGCGGCGTGGCTGTACTGGAGGATCTACGAGACCAGGTTCAGTAAGAGCGCCTTCCGCAACAGGTTCGGCCGGGAGTTCGATTCGGTCTTCGGGATGTATCTCACGCCTTTGTCGTGGTTTGGTCTCCTCGACGACGATGGGGAGGAGGTGGTCCTCTCCGATGGGGGCGCGTACTGGCTGCACGTCCTGGAGGACCTGTTCTCCATAGACTACGTGGGCAAGGTGTGGGGAGTTGCGGCGCAGGAGCCGTGGCCAGAGGGGATGGTGCTCTAAGGTCGAGCGTATGTCCGCTCCGCTGGAGTTGGCGGCTAGCTTCGGCTACAATAGCTGCTGCGCGCGGGCTCGACGGGAGATTCGTGCCGCGGCTGTCGACGCTTTCGGGCTCTGAACTGTGGCAAGAGCCCTTGGCAGGGTGTACAGGATGCTATGGCTATGAAGGACAGAGAAGTCTCTGAACGAGGATCTGCTGCTATTCCGCTCAACGCTGGCTTGTTGCTGGCTGGCCTCTGCTTCCTCTGGGGCGGGAACCTGGTCAGCATCAAGATCAGCAATCAGGGCATCCCACCTATTCTCGCGGCGGTGATGCGTTCCATCGTGGCCTCTCTCCTGGTCTGGGCCTACGCCAGGCTGAAGGGCCAGGGTGTGTTCCTGGGTCGACGGGCGTTGAGACACGCCCTGGTCATCGGCTTCCTCTTCGGAGTTGAGTTCGTCCTCCTCTACTGGGGACTGGCCTTCACCGACGCCTCGAGAGGCATCATCTTCTTCTACACTCAGCCCTTCTGGACGGCCCTTGGTGCCCACTTCTTCCTCACCGGTGATCGGCTGGACTCGACGAAAGTGTCCGGGCTGGCCCTGGCCTTCCTGGGATTGGTGTCGGTCTTCTGGTCCAGGTCCGCTACATTGGGATCGCTGTACTGGGTGGGGGACCTGATGCAGGTGGGAGGCGGACTGGCTTGGGGCGCCACCACTGTCTACGTTAAGAGGATCGTGGGCAGGGACAGCTTCACCCACTACCAGACCCTTTTCGCTCAGCTCTTCTTCTCCATCCCCGTGCTGGCCGTGGCCTGGTTGATATTCCAGCGGTCCGATCCGGTCAGCCTGACGGGACCCGTCGTGGGCGCGTTCCTCTACCAGTCGGTGATCATCGCCTCCATGAGCTACCTGGCGTGGTTCTGGATGATTCACCGCTACCCGGTCAGCCGCCTGGCGTCTTTCACGTTCCTGACCCCGCTGCTGGGCGTCATCCTCAGCGCGTTGATCTTGAAGGAGCCGATACCGCTGCTGCTGTGGGTGGGTCTCGTGCTGGTGGCGGGAGGTATCTACCTGGTCAATCGACCGCAGAGGTCGGCTGCGCGGACCTGAGCGGCGCGGGGCTCCCGTTTCGCAACGGCTGGCGAAAGGGCGGAGGTGTGGCCTCGCGTATGCCGTCTTCGAGCGCCGGACCTCGGTTGAGCAATGACGATAGTAGGGGCGGGTCTCACACCTGCCCCCCGCATCCTCTTGGATAGGTCGCGTGGTTCAGTTATAATCCGCGGGTTGCGGCGCCCGCTGTGGTCGCCGTCTGCGCGTTGCTGGGCCTGCTCGTGATCGCGGTAGTGCGCTTGCTGCGAGGCAAGAGCGGGAACAAGACTTGGCCCGCCCTGGTGCTGGGTGCGCGATGGAAGGAGTCTCTTTTGTCATCATGATACGAGCGCTGATTATGGATTTCGATGGGCTGATCCTGGACACGGAGGGGCCCGCTTACCAGTCCTGGCTGGAGATCTTCGAGGAGTACGGGGCTGAGCTGCCCCTTTCGGTGTGGGAGACCTGGATTGGCGGATCGCCCTATGGGTTCGATCCCTGCGGGTACCTGGAAGGGCAGACGGGTCGCCCGGTGGACCGCGAGGGTCTGACCCGCAGAGCCCTGGAGCGCGAGGAGGAGCTGATCGAGGCCAAGGGGGTGCTGCCTGGCGTGGAGGAGTACATCGCCGACGCCAAACGCCTGGGTTTGAAGCTGGGATTAGCCTCAAGCTCCGATTGCGAATGGGTCTTCAAGTACTTGGAGCAACTGGGTCTCAGAGATAAGTTCGACTGCATCAAGTGCGCCGACGACGTAGAGAAGGTGAAGCCGGCGCCGGACCTGTATCTGGCCGTGCTGGCGGGATTGGGCCTGCCTCCTCAGGAGGCCTTCGCTCTGGAGGATTCCCCCAATGGTATCACCTCGGCCCAGGCGGCGGGGTTGTTCTGCGTGGCGGTGCCTAACGCTCTGACGCTGCGACTGCGCACTAATCACGCGGACTTGAGGCTGGATTCGCTGGGAGACCTACCTCTGGAAGATCTGCTTCAGGACATGGCGAGGGTCGGCATTCGGCAGTGAGAGGCATTTGGCCGCGTGCCGTCCTACAGGGAGGGTTGGTTCTGGTCCAATCCGGCCTCTACAACATCCGTCATTCTGGATCGAAGCTTGTTGCGATTGCAGTCATCGTACTTTGAGAGCCAGTTGGCCAGCACTCTGTTGAAGATCAGTAGTATGCGCTCCAGATCTTCGGGCAACTCATCCATCTTGCTGCCAATCATGAAGAGTACACCCGTGAGATACGCTCCTTCGCAGACCTGGGGTATTGGAGAGGTTACCATTGTGAACTGGCTCCCAGCGTGGTCGAGTGTGGTGGCACGAAACTGGCGGTGGTTGTTTGTCCAGAGAAGTGCCGTCCTCAAATCAAAGCTGATTCCTTCCGCATCTTCGTCCTCAATGAGGTTCAAGTACAAGGACTCACCCAAGTCCAGGTCATCCCGCAACACGAAGACGGCATCATTCCACAGCAGGTCGTCGGGGTCGGTGGGTTCAGAAGGAACTGAAGAGTAGTTGAGATATGCCCCGACGGTGAAATCGGAGCCGCCCGTGTCGAGCAGGTAGTTTGGAGCCTGCACTACCGCCCCGATGACAGAGCCCAGCCCTTCTACTATGTCACGCTCACACAGCTCATCCATAAGGTCCTGGGTCAATGAACAAGTCTGCGTGTTCAGGGATTGAATCGCAGCATCGATATAGCCATCGATGGTCTTCTTGCGCGCCAGGCTCTTCTGTAGGTCTTCCAACTGATATCTGCACTTGAGTTCCTGGATGGCTGCAGTTGGAAAGCTCCCCTGCACGAACGCCCTCATCCAAAGCAGCCCTAGCAGTATCGGTAGATTGATGACTAGGAGGGCGGCAAGCAACTCTGGGTGACTGGGATCCTCAAGAAGCGCTCCGACGACACCGCCGACCAGCAGGGTGAGCAGGATTTCAAGGATCAGCAGTGCGGTTGATGCAGACTTGACATAGCGCTCTATCTTCGCGAACAACTCGTCCATATCGATCCCTTCCGGCACTCGGCGGTCGAGCGTGCCTGTCGTGTTTGCCGGCTTCGCATTCGCACATGTGGTTCGCATAAAGAGAGTGCGGACCCTTCGGCGCACTGAGAGCGCGATGAGCGTCCCCACGGAGTCTCGGTGCAACCACCCGCATGTATCTACTCGACTCCGTTGGTGGCGCTGCGCCCGAGTCGATGGGCCGCGACCTACTAGCTCGCCATCCTCGACCCCACCGAGACGTCTTGATTCCCCTGCCGAGCCCTATCTACCATTCTCAGGACGGCGTGAATGGTCGCAAGGTAGTAGTAGAACATCCAGTCGTACCAGATCGAGGTATCGTATTCGGTCTTCTGCTCGGGATTGTGATGGCGTATGCCGAAGTTGTTTGCGATGTTGAAGAGGTCGTTCTCGTCCTTGCGATTGAGCACTTGCCTGGCCTTGGGCCGCAGGAATTCAAGCGTGTCTGCGAGGTCCCTGATAGCCCCCCGCTTTTCATCGTCTGACGAGCCACGGCTCCTGAACCGCCGGGTCGCAGCGGCGACACGCGCCCCCACGTTGTCAGGATCACAAGGAGGCAAGGGCGCGTTGACCAAATCCACCAGACCTTCTTGAGGGAGGCGCAGGATCTCTCCTCGTGCCGACAGCTCGTATGGCTGCTCATAGTCGCATAGGAACTCGTTGATTCTCGCCCGATACTCGTCCTGGCCCGCTTGGACATCGAACGTATCACAATGCAGCCCGCAGTGAGCGAACGTATGGTACCACGGGTTGATCGGCTTCCCGACGCAGTCCCACAGGAATTCCACTACGTCGAACAAGTCGTCCTCCGAGTAGTCCGAGCATCTGTCCGGAATGGGCCAGAGGTCGTCCTTTCGCAGGCGAGCGAGCATCTCTGCCGCTATGTCGGTGCCCAGTTCGCCTGGTACTTCCCCTGCGTCTACGCAAGAGTAGCCGAAAGCCCGCTGGAAGTAGCCCTCTTTCTCAAGAGCCAGGTACAGATTCCGGAACAGCCTGCGCAGCATATCCAGGTCTATTGTGACCTTCGGATTGGCTCCCGTTCTCGTCGAGTAGTATGAGCGTTTCCTCATGATCTAGCCCCATCGTCTGCTGAGCACGAGCTACCAGGGGAATCTTACATCGAGCAGAGAGTGTAGTCAAGTGTTCCGGCTTTCCCGACCGCGATCTGGGACTGCCGCGATCGTTGCCGCGTTCGCCCCGTCCGCCAGCGCTCGGCGGGAACCTGACCTGGCTCCAATAGCGGTGCGCACAGACTGCCGACGCGCCGTGGAGACGATTGCCTCCCGTTGCGAGGTCTGATACAATGTGCACCGTTGTGGGAAGAGCCTCGGCATCCGAACGGCCGGACCAAGGGGAGGACGTCTTGAAGCACGAGTACTGGGTGAGAACGGAGCTGGAGAAGCGGAGCAAGGTCCTGGGCTTTCGCTATACCCCCCGAGAGGAGATCGACCTTCGTCTGGAGAGGGTCAGGCGGAGCATGGGGCGCCAGCAACTGGAGGCCCTGCTCGTGGTTCAGAAGATGGACTACTTCTATCTCTCGGGCACCACCCAGGATTGCTGTCTCTTCGTACCACTGGAGGGAGAGCCGCTCCTGATGGTCAGGCGCGAGCTGGAGCGCGCGAAGGTGGAATCCCCGCTGGAGAAGGTAGTGGGCTTCACGTCTTTGAGAGAGCTGCCGCTGCTGATTCGCAACCTCGGGGGCGGCATACCCGAGACGATGGGGTTGGAGTTCGACACGCTGCCGGTGAAGGAGTACTTCAGGTACGTGGAGCTCTTCCCCGACAGCAGGTTGATGGACTCCTCTTCCGTCATCCGGCACGCGCGGAAGATCAAGACCCCCTTCGAGATCGAGATGATGCGAGTGGCGGGAGAGATCAGCAGAAAGGTCTTCGAGGCGGCCAGGTGGTACATCCAGGAGGGCGTGACCGAGATAGAGGTCGGCGGGATGCTGGACACCACCGCCAAGAGGTACGGGCACGAGGGCCTGGCCCGGGTCAGGTCCATGAACTACGAGGCCTACACCTGGCACGTGCTCAGCGGAGAGACCGGGGGCATCGTCAGCCAGTCTGATTCGCCGATGGGGGGACTGGGCGTCTCCCCAGCCTTCCCGGTAGGCGGCAGCCTGAAGCCGTTGAGGGCGAACGAGCCTATTCTGGTGGACTTTCTCTGTATCTATCATGGCTATATGGTGGATACCACGCGCATGTTCTGCATCGGCAAGATGCCGAGCAAGTTCGTGACCGCCTACGATGCTACCCGCCGTATCCACGACGCCGTCCTGGAGGACGTTCGTCCGGGAGCCGTCTGCGAGAGGCTGTTCGACAAGAGCGTGCGTCTGGCCCACGAGCTGGGCTACAGCGAGAGCTATCTGGGTCCGCCGGGGTTACAGACGGAATTCGTGGCTCACGGCATCGGCCTGGAGCTGGGCGAGTTTCCGTACCTCGCCGCCGGCCATGGCTACCCGCTGGAGCAAGGCATGGTCTTCTCCATCGAGCCCAAGATCGTCTTCCCGGGGGAGGGCGCGGTGGGCGTGGAGAACACCGTCGTGGTGACGGATAATGGGTATGAGGTCCTCACCCCTGTGGATATGGCGATCTTCGAGCTGTGATCGCTGCTGGGCGGACATGGAAGCACACCGCCTCGAGCCGAAAGTCCCCTGAAACGGTGCCCCTCCACGGGGCCTTTCTCCCGTGCATTGGACAATGAAGGAGTCTGGATCCGTTACCTGTTCATCGTCGGCCCTGCGCCGCACGATGAGCCGCCTATCGAGACCACGGTGTGATGCTCGACGACCGGGATGGGTCACCCTTCGGAGTAGCACACTGACCGTGCTCGGTGTGGAGATCGGAGTGGATGTGCCGACGTGGTTCGGTCTACTCCATAGTTGGCGCGCCTTGGAAGCGACAGACTGAGGAGCACCGGAGAGGATGGATAGGTCAGGAGCCGAGCTGACGACCAGAATCCAAGCCGATTCTGATCGGATAGCGCTACTCTCAAGCGATACCTGGGATCACAATGCGCAGTACAGCGGCTACCTTCTGGGACACATTCCAGGTCGTTTCGCTCGGGCGCTCGATATTGGGTGTGGAACTGGCGAGTTCTCACGACTCCTGGCGCAGCGGTCGGATTATGTCCTGGCGCTGGATCTGTCGCCACAGATGATCGAAGTCGCGAAGCAGAGATCCGAGGGGTATTCCAACATCGACTATCAAGTCGGTGACGTTTTAGCCTGGGATCTTCCTGTGGAGCAGTCTGATTGTATCGCCTCCATTGCTGCACTTCATCACCTACCGGTGAGGTCGATGCTGGCAAAGATGAAAGGAGCACTGAGAGAGGGAGGCTCACTACTCGTGCTTGACCTCTGCCGGCAAGAGGGGCTAGTGGATGCTCTCTTGAACATACTGGCGGTGCCTTTCAGCGCCGTGCTCGGGGTAGTCAAGAACGGACGCCTCATGGCACCGGCTGAGGTTCGAAAGGCCTGGGCTGAACACGGGGAGAATGATTCATATCTCACCTTGTCTGAAGTGCGACGAGTGTGTGAAGACATGTTGCCAGGGGCGGCAGTCAGGCGGCATTTGCTGTGGCGTTATTCTATTGTATGGAGAAAGTGCCAGGCCAAGTGAGGCGCGCCACCACCAGCGCACGCAGCGGCGACCGGGCGCGGGTGAACGGCGGGTGGGGGATTGTGGAGACCCTGTGCGAGGCATGAGATGAAATCGTCACCAGCTAACGGATCCCGCCCCACCGTCTGGCGTGCGCTGCTCAAGCGGATCGTCGCGTTGTTCATCGTCATCCTGGTGATGGACCTGTTGCTGTTCGTCCCGGCCGGACGCCTGGACTGGCCGGCGGCGTGGATCCTGTCGCTGCTCTATGGCGTTCTACTGCTGGCTTATGCGGTGTGGGGCACTCTCAGAGCACCGGATCTGCTCGAGGAACGCAGCCAGGTAGCCAGGAACGTCAAGGTCTGGGACAAGGTCATCATCGGAGTCTATACAGTCCTGCTCCTGGCCACGCTCGTTCTGGCCGGGCTGGACGTGGGCCGGGTGCGGTGGTCCCAGATGCCCTTGGCCTTGGAGGTGCTGGGGCTTGTGGGCATCGTTCTGTCCGCCGGCCTGATCTTCTGGACCATCCTCAGCAACGCCTACCTGGGCCGGATGGTACGCATTCAGGAGGACCGTGGGCACCAGGTCGCCACTGGCGGGCCCTACCGGTATGTGCGCCACCCCATGTACGTGGGGATCATCTTGCTCTTTCCAAGCATGGCATTGTTCCTGGGTTCGTGGTGGGCGTTGGTTCCCGCCAGCCTGATCGCGATGCTCATGGTGGTTCGCACCGCGCTCGAAGATCGTACGTTGCGAGCCGAGCTTGCGGGCTACGCCGAGTACGCCCAGCGGGTGCGTTACCGCCTGCTGCCCGGCGTGTGGTAACAGCATTGGCCGTCCGCAGGCCGGCAGTCCCGCTCAGGGGCGCCATTGGGGTCATGAGGTCTTGTTGTCTATACCTGACAGCACTGATGAATGCTGCTATAATTGGGGCGTGAGAAGCGCAGTGATCGTGAGAAAGTGGAAGCTCATCGTGCTGCCGGCGGTGGTAAGCTTGTTACTCCTGACGGCGGCACCGCCCCTCGTGGCCTCGCCGGAGCGGCAGGGCACGATCCACGTGGTGCAAGCGGGCGAGCACCTCACGGCCATCGCCAACCGGTATGGGACGACCCCTCAGGCCATCGCCAACGCCAACAACCTGGTGAACATGAACCTGCTCTACGTGGGCCAGAGCTTGACCATCCCTGGAACTGGGTCCACGTCCACGCAAGGAAACAGCTACTACGTGGTCACCGCCGGCGATACCCTGAGCGGTATTGCCGCGCGCCATGGCACGACCACGCAAACCCTGGTCCAGGCCAACGGGCTAGCCAGCGCCAACCTGATCTACGTAGGACAGCGCCTGGTGATCCCCGGCGGGGGCAGCACACCGTCGTCTTCCAGCCCATCGACCTCATCCAGTACCACTGGCTACTACACGGTGCAGGCGGGCGACACGGTGAGCTCCATCGCCGTCCGCCACGGCGTCACGGCCTGGTCCATCGTGCAGGCCAATCATCTAGCCAACGCCAACTTCATCTACGTGGGCCAGAGGCTGGTCATCCCAGGGAGTAGTGTCCCGGCCACTGAGGTGCAGCCTGTGTCCAGTGGCACTAACAAGCGGATCTTGATCGACCTCTCCGAGCAGCGTATGTACGTCTACCAGGATGGGGGCCTTCTCTACACCTGGGTCACGTCGACAGGGATGCCCGGGGCCGAGACCATCCCCGGCAACTTCAAGGTGCTGGACAAGCTGCCCAGTGCCTATGCGTATACCTGGGGGCTCCAGATGCCGTACTGGCTGGGCATTTACTGGGCGGGAAGCCTGGAGAACGGGATCCATGCACTGCCCATCATGGCTGATGGGCGGATCCTGTGGGATGGCTACCTGGGCCAGCCGGTCTCCTATGGCTGTATCATCCTCAGCACGGAGAACGCCCGGACCCTCTACAACTGGGCGGAAGTGGACACACCGGTAGACATCCAGTACTAGTCGTGGTCGTCATCGTTGCTGGCCACTGCCGATGGCGCAACACGCCCGCCGATTCACTTCCACGCTTGTTGTCCAGGCACTCCGCTGATGCCTGCACTTCGAAAGGCTGCGTCGCCTCGTTGCGCGGCGAGTCACGCGGCGGCTCTTTCGAGGGCGCGGGACACCCCTTCATCCGGTCTGCCGCTTGACATTGTTTCCACGTGTGGATATAGTCTCGAGGGATTGTTGGGGAATTTGGGTAGTTGGGTCGTCGTGGAGGGATCGATGCCACCTACGAAGAGACAGCTCCAATATCTGGCGGCAGTGGCCCGGCTCTTCGAAGAAGCGGACAGGCCCGTGCATTACACCGACGTGGCCGACAGGATGGGCGTGAGCAAATGGACGGCCCACGACGTATTGACCCTGCTCGGCAAGAAGGGTCTGGTGGAGCAAGAATACCAGGTTCGCAGGGAGGAACGCTCTCCGGGCCGGTCGTCGGTTCTGTTCTACCCTACCAGGGCAGGCTATTCTGCACTGCAAGGGGAGGGACGGGGATCGGGCTTGGAGTTGGGAGAGCAGGACGTACGCAGCCAGCTTCTGGCCAAGCTGGACGAGGCCGGCAAGAAGGGTGTCGACAGCGTCCTCAGACAGACCTTCGAGGAGCTGCCCAGGCTGGAGACGCCGCTGGCCTTCTGCGCGAACCTGGTGCTGATCCTCGTGCTCTGTATCTGGGTAGCGGCCCAGCGCAGCCAGTGGAAGCTGGACCTGAAGGAGTTGCCAGCCACCGCCAGTGAGGAGGCCCTGCTCATCTTGCTGGCTGGCCTCACTCTGGGCATCGTGTTCAAAGGGCGCAGCGAAGCGATGAAGCTGGAGGTGGGCGCCACGGGCACTACCCCCGTTGGCGGGTATCTGCAACTGGCGCTCCAGGACAGCGACCAGCGTTCGGCCTTCCTCAACCTGGTGGAGGTGGCCACGAAGCGAATCTCTTCTGAGTGGCCGCTGACCGGAGAGGAGGAGCGTGCCGCGTTGATGAGCTTCGCCGACAGGGCCATGTCCAAGACGTTGCTCAACTAACCCCTGATCTCGTCGCCTTGTCTGGCGAGAGGAGTTTCGACCCCGATTCAAAGGCGAGCAGGGGTTCTTCTTTGGGCGGATTCTTGGGATTTATGGCAAAGGTCGCTTTCTTTGGTTGATGGACCAGTTATCGGGTCTTGGCGAGGAGTGATGCGGTGGCCTTTCCCATCCAGCTCAGCCTGCGGCTGGTGAGCTACTTGACCGGCAAGAAACTGGCTGGCCAGAGCAGGTTCCCGCTGGTGCTGATGCTGGAGCCCACCCACTTGTGCAACCTTCGCTGTGCCGGGTGTGGCCGCATCAGGGAGTATAGCTCGACCCTGGAGCAACAACTGTCCGTCCACGAGTGTCTGGCCTCGGTGGAAGAGGCCGGAGCACCGGTGGTGGCGGTCACGGGCGGCGAGCCGCTGCTGCACCCGCGTATCCAGGAGATCGTGGCCGGAATCATCAGGGGCAAGCGGTTCGTGTACCTGTGCACCAACGGCCTGGTGCTGGAGCGCTCACTCGAGAAGTTCCAGCCCAGCGCCTACCTGGCCATCAACGTGCACCTCGATGGGCTGGCTCCCACTCACGACGGCATGGCGGGGCGTGAAGGGGTGTTCGAGACGGCCTTGAGCGCGATCCAGGCGGCCAAGGAGGCCGGCTTCCAGGTCTGCACCAACACCACGGTGTACAAGGGGTCGCGGCCCAGGGAGATTAGAGAGCTCTTGCAGTTGTTGATGTACGTGGAAGTGGACGGCCTGCTCCTGTCTCCCGCTTTCAGCTACGAGGCCGTGGACCAGGAGGTCTTTCTCTCGAGAGAGGAGACCGTCGCCCTGTTCCGGGAGATCCTGCGGCCACCCAACCGTCGCCGCTACTACAGTACGCCCCTGTACCTCGATTTCCTCAAGGGAGAGAGAGAGCTGGAGTGTACGCCCTGGGCCAACCCCACCAGGAACCCCCAGGGCTGGAAAAGCCCCTGCTACCTGATCACGGACCGCCATTTCGACTCCTTCCAGGAGCTGATGGAACAGACCGAGTGGGATAAGTACGGTGCAGGCAGGGACCCGAGGTGTCAGAACTGCATGGTGCACAGCGGGTTCGAGGCTACGGCGGTGCGCGACGTGGGCCGGGACCTGGGCGCCCTGTGGAAGACGGCCAAATGGAGCCTGTCCTAGTGACGACTGTGAAGGGGAAGGGATCGCCATCGATCGTTCTCTTCGCTGCCCTGAGGCAGGAGCTCGCCGGGTTGGAGCGGGGCCTGGTAGGGCGGGAGGAGTCTGCCGCTGGCAACAAACGCTTGCTGAGGGGCCACTACCAGGGCTGCCCGGTGCTTCTGGTTCAGACAGGCCCTGGCAAACGGAACGCTACGGAAGCAGCTCGTATCGTTCTGGCCGACTACTCGCCACGAGCGGCGGTGTGTATCGGGTTCGCCGGTGCCCTCAAAGCCGAACTGGAGGGGGGAGACCTGGTTCTGTGCTCGTCTCTGTACTACCTGGATGGGCAAGGGAAGCTGGCGGAACCGCTGAGCTGCGACGAGGCACTGATTCAGACGGCGTCGGAGGCCTCCCAATCGGCAGGACTGGGTCTCCGCGTCGGTAGCTCCGTGACGGTGGACGAGGAGTGCATTGGCCCCGGCGATAAAGAAGGGCTGGGGCGAAGAGTACCAGCCGACGTGGTAGAGATGGAGAACTACTGGCTGGCGCAGGTTGCGGGAGAGCGGAGCGTGCCTTTCGTCGCCGTGCGGGCCATCTCCGACACCCTTTTTCAGACGCTGCCCGAGGGGTGCTCCTTCATGGACGAGCGAGGCGAGACCCCCATGGCTGAAGTGGCTTTGCATGCGGTACGCCACCCCAGGAGCCTTCTGCCCTTGCTACGGCTGGCCGTGAACGGGCGACGGTGCACCGCCAATCTGACGACCTTCGCTGAGGCTTTGCTGGATCTGGTGGGCTAGCTGGGTGGTTGCACCGCCGCCAATGAGAACCCTAGTCACCTTCCTCGGACTCGGAAAGGTAGTCTCGCTCGACCATCTCTCCTCTGATCTCCCTGCCTGATTCGATCAGTTCTTCGAGGGAGATGCCTCGCTCCTTGAGGGCTTTGCCCACCCGGTCCAGGGCGTCCATAGCCAGGACTTCTCGCGGAGAGATCAGGATGCCGTTCTCGGTCTCAATGAAGGCGACCAAGCCGCCCTCCTCGATGCCCAGCTTGCGGCGCAGCTCAATGGGGATGGTGACCTGGCCTCTCTGTTGAACCTTCCCCAGTTTCACTTTTTCCATCGGTTGCTCTTGGAGCACGCATACTTTCTGCAAGTACTATAGTGTGTTCTATCCGGGACGTCAAGTTGGCTGGCACAGTCTTGCTTTTCAGGACCTGTTGCGATATCATCTCACTGGCATCAACACTTGGACAGATGACTACTTTCGCCGATGAGCAGGGAGCGAGGATGATGAGGTACCTGGTTGCGTTGGTAGCCGTGGCTATTGTGATAGTGCGGGCTGTGTGGCCCGATGCCCGGCTGGATGAGATCTCACTGGTGCTTCTCGTGGTAGCCGCGCTGGCGTTGGTGTGGCCGGACATCGCGCCCCTCACGAGTCGTATCCGAAGGCTCAAGCTGTGGGAGCTCGAAGTAGAGTTGTCGGAGAAGATCAGCGAGTTGAGCGAGCGCGTCGAAGTGGTGGGCCGAGAGGCATCGCAGGAAAGGGAGGCGGCACCCGCAGAGTCGGTAGCAGTAGTCCCGCCCGAACTGAAGGAGTGGGCCGAGGCAGCAGCAGCCGATCCTCGCGCTGGGCTTCTGCTGGTCGCGGCGGACATCGAGGAGGCCATCAGGCGGCTCGCTTCACGGCATGGCATGGCCACTGGTGTTGGGAGGCTATCCGCTCGCAGAGCACTTTCGGATCTTGCGAAGCGCGGCATAGTTCCTCGCCAAGTAGTTCCGTTGTTCGACGACTTCTGGCAGGTGCGCAACGAAGTGGTTCACGGTGCAGGCCTTCAATTGCCCGCTGGGCAGCTCTACGAGCTAATCGATATCGGGTTCAGGATCCTTGAGCTTCTATCTCTTGGCGACCGAGTGACTGTGGATCACTGATGGCACACAACTGAAAGACAATAAGCTGGAGGGGTCGAGGTGGAGACCAGAGACCTTTCACCAGAGGAATGGCTTGGGCGGGAGGACAGAGCGGGGCGAGAAGCACGATTGAGCAGGCTAGGATGGCTTGCTGGCCAGTATCCTCGGATCGACTACCAGTTGTTTCCTGGGGGAACCATGTCCAGGTACCTGTTTGAAGAAGCCCGCTACTGCTTTGCCTACGGGCAATTCTTGGCTACTGTGATGCTTGGACTGGCACTTGTGGAGCAATCCCTCGCTGCGCAGTTCTTCATGACTGGCCGGGATGACCTGGAACGTGCGAGCTTGTCGAAGCTGCTTGATCTAGCGCTCGAGAAAGGGCGGATCTCACACGATGAGCACGGCGAGATGCAGCGCGCCCGCCGGAATCGTAACAGCGTGGCCCACTTCCGGCGACCACTGCACCGAGACACGCTTGAAAGGCGCTCGGTGTCGCGGCATGAACTGCCGTACACCTTGATGGAGGAGGACGCAAGGAACGTGCTCAAGGTGGTCTTTCAGTTGATCGATAGGTGGCCATTGTCTGTGTGAGTGGCGCACGAACCGGTTGCGACCACGGGGCCTCGCGCAAGGTGCTACGGTCGACAGACCTATTGAAGCCGTAGGAGGCTGGCAGGGAACTCAGTGACCAGAATGCTGCCGAGCGTTTGGCTGCGGGGGGAATCGCGGTTGTCAGCACCCGAATAGCGCGAGTCCCAGGACTGGATGATGGATCGTGACATTCTCCTAGTGTTGGTAGGTGGCTCGATAGGTGTCGCTGGTGCGATCGCAGCCACGTTCATGCGGGACATGCTGGAGGCTCGGCGGGACCGAATGCGTGTGGGGCGGGAGCAGCATAGGCTCGCTCTTGAGTATCACAAGGCTCCGGTCAGCCTCCGAGACTTCGGCTTGAGCGGTCGGAACCTGAGGGGGATAGACCTCTCCCATGCTGACCTGGAGGGGGCGAATCTTCGGGGCGCGGACCTCCGTGCGGCCAACCTTGAGTACGCTGACTTGAAGGACGCCGAGGTAGACCAAAGAACACAGATTGATGAGAAGTGGCGGCTAGTCTGGGAAATCGCGAATCGTGGTGCTCCTGATCGCGACTTGCGCGAGGTGGACTTGGGCATGGCAAACCTCCGGGGAGCGAATCTGAAGACGGCTGATCTGGAGGGCGCGTGTCTGCGAGGTGCGCTCTTGGAGGGTGCAAACCTCGAAGGAGTGCGCTTGACAGGGGCCGACCTGGGAGGGGCCAGGCTCCAGGGGGCGAACCTTGAGGGAGCCGTGGCAGAAGGGGCCCGGATGCGCGACGCCGAACTGCACGGAGCCATACTGAGAGGTGTCAGGCTCGCAGGGGCCGACCTAGAGCGTGCCAACCTGTGGAAAGCCGACCTAAGGGACGGTGAACTCCGCGCGGCCAACCTGCAAAATGCCAACATGGCAGCGGCGAACCTTGAAGGTTCCCACCTGGAGCGAGCCAACCTCCAGAGAGCAGGACTCCCGAACGCCAACCTTCGCGGAGCCACCCTGGTGCGAGCAAACCTTCAGAACGCAGAACTGGACGGAGCCGACCTCACTGGAGCTGACCTGATGGGCGCTGAACTCCGCGGCGCGAGGGTCGGCCAGAAGACGGTCATGCCACACGGCTGGGAGGACGTGGTAGCTAGCAGACCCACAGAGACCCGTGTTGTCGAGTAATCGGGGCCTCCGACGATCCCTGGGCGCACTACTGGGTGCAGGTGCCTTTCTCCTCTTTCGAGAGGCACTCGTTGTCAAGCTCTCCGGTGCTGGGCCTTGTCTTGCCGGGCAGAGTCTTCTCTTCGTAGTCACTGGTGGGCCAGTTCGAGCAGTTCTTGCACCAGTGCCACGTGTCTCTGCCTTTCTTCTTGCGATAGGTTGTCATTGTCCGCTACCTCCTGTGTTATGATTCACGGTATCTCTGTAACCATTGTACCTCACTATTGAACGATGTGCAAGTCAGGTCTGAGCATGCGCAGCTAGCATGTCCTGGTGTTTCTTCACCTGTGCAGGCGCATGGCTTACGGTTGGGCGGCTCGGGCGAGTATCGATGAGTAGGGGGTAGTGATCGCGGGGCGGTAGCCAGCCTCCGCTACTTAGCAGCGCCGATGTCACCGGCCAGGTGGTCGAGGCGAGCGTGCTTGATGACGGCAGCCATGCAGTGCTTGACGCAGGCGTAGCGCAGTCTCTCTTGGGTGGGGCGTTCGCATGGGCTTGGGCTGGTCGCTGGTCACTCCGCCAGGAGTTGCCGAAGCCGGTCTCGGTCGATTCCGGCCTCACGCAGGATGTTGGCTAGAGTTCCTGGTGGGATGGTGCGGCCGGCGTGGTACGGTACGGTGACGCGCCTTCCTGTGTCTGCGTGGCGGTAGATTCGGTGGCTGCCCTTGCTGCGTGAGAAGACGAAGCCTTGCTTCTCCAGGGCACGAACGAGTTCCCGGGCCGAGATGCGAGGGAGGCGAGGCATCAGACGGCTACTTCGAGGCTCTCTATCTGCTCGTCGGGGATACGCTCTCCAGAGGCCTCCAGGTCTTCCAGATAGAGTTCTATGGCCTCTTTGATGTTGCCCAGGGCTTCCTGTCGGTCGGTCCCGTAGCTGAAACAACCCGGCAGGGCCGGCACGGAGGCGTTGTAGTAGCCCTCGAACTCGGGGTCGGTCTCCGGCTGGAGAATGATCGTGTAGACCTTGCCTCGCTTTGCGGCCATCAGTGGACCTCGCTTAGGATGAGTAGGATTCGGCTCATGGATCGAGGTTGACGGGTATTGACTCAATTGCCAGTATAGCGCAGATCGGCAAGAGCTTGCCAATCGGGTATCAAACGTGGCGGGATCTCCCAAAGGGGTGACCGCAAGCGAAAGGGGCGACATGCGGCGGAAGCTCTTCAAGTCCGGTAACAGCGTCGTTGTTTCTCTGCCGAGAGCGTTGCTGCAAGCGCTCAGCTTGAAGGAAGGATCCGAAGTCTCCGTCTCCCTTGATAGGGAGGGAGGTGCGATGATAGTGACGCCTTCCACCAAAGCGTTTCCAGGCGTGGACGCCGAGTTCGTTCGTCAGGTTGCGGAGTTTGTCGAGCAGTACCGTCGGGCGCTAGAGGCCCTTGCATCAGGACGCTCCGATGGCCCCTAAGCGACGGAGCGGCCATTGCCGTCCCGTGCTGGTCAGTACCTCGTCTACGGTCTCGGAGCCCAAAGCACCATCCTGGGCTTGTTGATCTCCTCCGCCAGGTCCTCGATGCGCCCGTACTTGATCACCGCGGCCATGCAGTGCTTGACGCAGGAAGGGTCCAGCCCCTCCTTGGTCCGCCGGGCGCAGAGCATACATAGCTCCGTAGGGAAGGGGATGTAGGCCAGGTAGGCCTTGTCCTTGGGCAGCGGCTCCACGACCTCGATCACCTTCATCCCGGCCATCCCTGGCTCCCAGCCGTATTCCTGAGAGCAGGCCACCTCGCAGGCGTGGCAGCCGGTGCAGTACTCGTAGTCTATGAGCAGGCCGTGCTCCGGCTTCCGGTCACTCATCCTCGTCCTCCCCTCCCCGAACCTTGTAGACCTGGCACAGCATGTGCTTGAGAGGCGCGCCGAGGCCGTCCTTGCCCTGGTAGCCCATGGGGAACAGCTTGTTGACGTTGGACCTCCAGGTGCCGAAGAGGTGGGGCTTCTCGCCTTTCTCCTCGGGGAACCACCAGCCGTGGGTGGCCATGACCATCCAGCGAGGCACCTCCAGGGTGACCTTGGCTCTGTATTTACACTTGCCGAGCCAGTTCTCGATCCACACCCACTCGCCATTGCCGATGTCGCGCTCTGCGGCGGTGTCGGGATGGATCTCCACCACGGGGTCGGGGTCCAGCGCCCTCAGCCAGGGGATGTTGCGGTGTTCTGAGTGGAAATAGACCGCCGACCTCCTCCCCGTGGAGAGGATGAGCGGATACTTCTCCAGCTTGTCGGGCTGTGTGACCGGGGTGAAGGGCGGCTCCTCGTAGTGGGCCACCGGCTCCAGTCCCCACTCCTCCCGCAGGGTGGAGTAGATCTCCATCTTGCCGGATGGAGTGTTGAAGCCGGGCTTGCCATCCTGGCGGAGCAGACCCCTCTCGTACCTGTGGTAGGGGGCGCTGGAGCTGCCCTCCTCCGGGAAGACCCAGCCCTTCTCCTGCAACTCCTGGAATGTAAAGCCAGAGGGGGAAAGGATCTCGTCGAAGAGGTCGTGGACCGTCTCCCAGCGGAAATCGGGGTCGAACCTCTTGGCCAGCTCGAAGTTGATCTCGATGTCGGGCCGGCAATCGCCTACCTTCAGCACTTTGTTGACCGTCTGGAGCGGTACCCACCAACTCCTGACGCTGTCCTTCTCCAGGAAGGTGGTCGCCGGAAGGACCACGTCGGCCATCTGGGTGGTGGGCGTCATGAACAGGTCCACCGCTCCGACGAAGTCCAGCCTCTCCAGCGCTTCGAGCCACCTCTTGGGGTCCAAGCCGATCCCGGCCAGCGGGTTACAGCTCTGGATCCACATACCCTTGATGGGGTAGGGGTCCTCGGTGAAGATCTGATCCAAGACCAGGTCTGTCTGGGCCCGCCAGATGAAGGCCTCCAGGGGGCCGTAGCGGTCCGCCCCGATCCTCCTGTTGGCCGCCTCTGCGTCTTCCAGCTTGATGATGGCCTTTCCTCCCGGCAGGGCGTAGGCAACCACGTCGAAGGCGTGGCGGGAGATGACGTTGCCGCCCGGCACGTCCAGGTTGCCGGTGAGGCACCACAGGTTGGTCATGGCCTGGGTGGTGGGAGTGATAGCAGGGGTCATGTCGATGGGCACGCCCCAGTGGATGGCGGCGGGCTTGCTGGTGGCGTACAGCCTGGCTGCCTCCACGATGTCCTGCTCGGGGACCCAGGTGATCTCGGAGACGCGGTCGACGGGGTACTGGTCCACCTCCTCGCGGAAGACGTCCCACACCGTCTTGCAAGTAACCTCCTGACGGTCGGCCAGAGTGACTTCGTAGGATCCGATGAAAGCCGGTATGGCGTCGGTCGGCTTGTACTCGACGTGGGCCGAGTCCCAGACGACAGCTTCCTGTCTCGCCGAGTCCCAGGCCACGAAGTTGCGTTCCGATTCCCCCTTCACGAGGTCGCTGGCGCGGAGGAGCTTGCCCGTGTCCTGTCTCACCAGGAAGGGGGCGTTGGTCCATCTCTCCACCCATTCGTGGTCGTATAGTCCCTCGTCGAGGATGACCTTCATCATGCCCATGGCCAGGGCCCCGTCGGTGCCGGGCCGGAGCTGGAGCCACTTCTTGGCTCGGGAGGCGAACCACGAGAGCCGGGGGTCGACGGCGATGATCTTGGTGCCCTTCTTCATCAGGTCCACGATCCAGTGGCCGAAGACGTTGTCCGGACAGGTGGCGGGGATGTTGTAGCCCCAGACGATGATACACTCCGGGACCTTGTATCTGGGGTCGTCGTACCGCTTCTCGAACCACTGTGAGGCGTCCAGGATGCAGTAGTCGCCCTGGACGGTCTCCACGGCGGCGATCCGGGGGCTGTAGCAGGCGATGCCACTGAGGGAGAACATGACGTTGGGACTACCATAGGCGTAGGCCAGCATACAGATCCAGGGTGGGATGTCCCTCCCCGTGCCCATGGCGAAGATAACGCTCTCGGGGCCGTAGACGTCGCGGATCTGCCCCATCTTCTCCACGATGAGGTCGAAGGCTTCCTCCCAGGAGATCTCCTCCCACTTGCCCTCGCCGCGCTCTCCGACCCGTTTGAGGGGTTTGGTCAACCGGTCGGGATGGTAGGTGTACTGGGTCATGGCCAGACACCTGGCACAGAGGCGTCCCTGGCTCCACGGGTGGTCCGGGTCGCCCTCGATCTTGACCAGCTTGCCGTCCTCGATGTGGGCCAGCACCCCACAGCCGCCGTGACAGCCTGGCCCGGCGGACCAAGTGGTGGTGCGTAGAACCTCTCGCTGCTTACGTGCCATGACAACCCTCGCGGTGGGGTCTCGGCGCCCCCGGTTGTGTCTGCCCCTAGGTCTTTCTCTTGGCGATGGCAGAGGCCAGCCAGTCGGCCCAGGCCGGTATGCCCTCGCCCGTCTTGCAGGAGACCTCGAAGACCTGCACTCCAGAGTTGAGCCCGGTGACCAGCTTGCGAAAGCTCTCCAGGTCGAACTCTATGTGGGGCAGCAGGTCTATCTTGTTGATCACGATACCCTGCACGACGGCGAACATGGCCGGGTACTTGTAGGGCTTGTCGTCGCCCTCCGGGATGCTGGAGACCATGACCTTGATCCTCTCGCCGAGAGCGAAGTCCGTGGGGCAGATGAGGTTGCCTACGTTCTCGATGAGTACGAGGTCCAGATCTGCCAGAGGTAGTTGATCCAGGGACCCGTGCAGCATGTTGGCATCCAGATGGCAGGTACCTCCGGTGTTGATCTGGACCACCGGCACGCCGAGCGCTTCGATAGTGTCGGCGTCCACGCGGGAGGCTACGTCGCCCTCGATGACGCCAACACGGGCGCGATCACGCAGAGCCTCTATGGTCTGCATGATCAGGCTGGTCTTCCCGGCGCCAGGCGAAGACATGATGTTGACGGCCAGGATATCGTTGTTCGCCAGCAGACGAGCGTTCTCTTCGGCCAGGCGATCATTGGCGCTCAGGATGTTCTCTACGATGGGGATCTTCATGAACGGTTCTCCTTGGGGCTGGTATGTGGCTATTCTATCTCGATGCTATCCACGTAGAACTCTCGGCCGGCGACGATGTCCACGCTCCACTCATCGCATTCTGGACAGACCCAGCCGCCTTCTCCGGGCGAGAATTCGATGTTGCAGGAGTGGCACCGAAAGCGAGCGGGGATCCTCTCGAAGTTCAGGGAAGCGCCCTCGGCCATCGTGTCCTTGCTGATGAAGTCGAAGTAGAACTGGATTGAGTCGTCGACGAGGCCCGACATCTCCCCTATCACCAGGTTGATGGCGGTGATCCTGTGGGCGCCGGCTTTGGTTGCGTGCTCCAGGGCGATGGAGAGCATTCCTTGGGTGACGGGGAGTTCGTGCATGACAGTTTAGGGGCATTATAGCAGGGCAACACAGAGTGACGCAACCGGCTGGTGTTGCTCAACGGACAAGCTGAAGCTTGCCCTACGGTGGGGCAGGGGATGTGCGTGGGCGCAGGGCTCCCAAAGGCGTAGGGACGGGTCTCAGACCCGCCCCTGGGGAGACAACGGGCGCTGGAAAGTTGGTGCACAGCGGTTCAGGAGCGTCATGGCAGGGCAACGCAGGGTGTCACAAATGGCTGGTATCGATCAACGGACAAGCTGAAGCTTGTCCTACGGTGGGGAGGGGATGTGCATGGCCGAAGAGCTCCCAAAGGCGTAGGGGCGGGTCTCAGACCCGCCCCTACAGAGACGCGGGCGCTGGAAAGTTGGTGCACTGCGATTCAGGAGCGTCATGGCAGGGCAACGTAGCGTGACACAAATGGCTGGTATCGATCAACGGACAAGCTGAAGGCTTGTCCTACGGTGGGGGAGGGGAGGTGCGTCGCCGCAGGGCTCCCCGTCCGTATGATGACAACGGGCGATGGATGGTTCGTGCACAGCGTTCAGAGATGCAATGGCGGGGGACGCAGCGTGACACAAATGGCTGGTGTCGATCAATGGACAAGCTGAAAGCTTGTCCTACGGTGGGACGGGGGTACGGAGACTCGGGATGCGAGGACCGCTGACGGGTACAGGCGGTTGACATGGCATGCCCTGTCTGCTATACTTAGCTCAGATGGTGAGGGGTCCCTCTGGCACGGAGGGATGGCAGAGTGGACGATTGCGACGGTCTTGAAAACCGTAGTGGGGGCAACCCCACCGGGGGTTCGAATCCCTCTCCCTCCGCCTCACATCACCAGCTGTCACGGAGAGGTCGCATAGTCCGGTCTAGTGCGGGCGCCTGCTAAGCGTCTAAGGGGTGATAAGCTCCTTCGTGGGTTCAAATCCCACCCTCTCCGCCACGTGCGCCGGTAGCTCAATAGGACAGAGCAACTGACTACGAATCAGTAGGCTGGAGGTTCGAATCCTCTCCGGCGCACCAGTCTTTTCCCCTGGGCTCTGCCCCATTTCGTGTGTGAGCCCCACTCGTTCTCACGAAGGGAGGAGTCGTGATCGAGTTCGCCACCGATGAATGGGCGAAGGCCTTCATGGAACAAATCAACCAGAGCCAGGCCTACGCGGAGGCTGCCAAGACCTGGGAGGGGGACTTCTTCTTCATTATCGAGGCCGCCGAACACTACCCAGAGCCCGTGCACATCTATGTGGATCTCTGGCACGGCAAGTGCAGGGAAGCCTTCGCCACGACCGACCCCAGTGTCAAGGATCCTGTCTTTCGCATGAGTGGCCCGTTGGAGAACTGGCGGCGTGTCATCGGCAAGCAACTGGATCCCCTCCAAGGCCTCCTGACACGACAGTTCAAGCTCCAGGGTGATATGGTGAAGATCATGCGGGCGGTGAAGGCGGCGCAGGAGTTGGTGAACTGTACGGCCCTGGTGCCGACGGAGTTTCCGGAGTAGGTCTTCCGTGGATGTATGGCAAGGAGAGGGAGGACAGCAATGCCGCGCTACATGGTGGTACATTCTACAGGTGGGATCACAGACCAGGAGGAGGCAGTCGCTGCTGCGAGGAAGCTCGTACGTTTGCTGCCCCCTGAATGCAAGTGGATGAATAGTTGGCTGGCGCTGGAGAAGGCCAAGATGTTCTGTGAGTGGGAGACGCCGGACACAGACGCGCTCCTGGCGGTGATGGAGCCCGTGACCGGCGTCATGCCCGTGGAGGCCATCTACGAGGTTGCCCACGTAGACCCCTCCTGGTACAAAGACTGACGCAGCGTCGTCTTTGATCCACAGCCGTCCGCGTCCTGCCGGCCGTGAGGAACCACGGAGGGAAGCATGTGGTACTTTGACAGTCCAAAGATCGTCTTTGGAGAAGGGGCCCTGGCCCATCTACAAGAGATAGAGGGGCAAAGGGCCTTCGTCGTTAGCGACCAGAACCTGGCGGACCTGGGCTTCGTCGAGCTGGTGCAGGATGGTCTCGCCAGGTCAGGCCTGGATAGCGAGTGCTTCCTGGAGGTGGAACCGGATCCGTCGCTGGAAACGGTGAAGCGGGGGGCTCGGGTTATGGCCGAGTACGCTCCTGACTGGGTGGTTGGCCTGGGCGGCGGCTCCTGCATGGATGCGGCCAAGGCCATGTGGGTGCTCTACGAGCGTCCCGACGTACAGCCCGAGGCTATCAACCCCGTGGAAGCTTTGGGTTTGCGGCAGAAGGCGCATTTGATAGCTATCCCCACCACTGCAGGGACGGGGGCCGAAGCCACCTGGATCATTGTTCTCACAGATCTGGAGGACGATCGCAAGCTGGGCCTGGGATCGCGGGAGAATCTGCCCGACGTGGCTATCGTGGACCCCAGTCTGTCGAAGGGGATGACGCCTCGCCTTACCGCAGACACCGGTCTGGACGCCCTGACCCACGCTATCGAGGGCTACGCTTCCGCCTGGGGCAACGACTTCAGCGATGGCCTGTGCGTGAAGGCAGCGGACCTGATCTTCCGCTACCTGCCGCGAGCCTACGACGACGGCAACGACGATGAGGCGCGGGAGAAGATGGCCAACGCTGCCACGCTGGCGGGCATAGGCTTCGGCAACTCCATGGCTGGGCTGGCCCACAGTCTGGGCCACGCCCTGGGTGGGGTGTTTCACACGCCCCACGGCAGGGCCGTAGGGCTCTTCCTGCCCCATACCATCGAATACGCGGCCAAGGAGAACCCCCAGCGCTACTGTGAAATGGCGCGATATCTGGGTCTTCCGGCTGTCTCCGAGGAGCAGGGAGCCGCGAGTCTGGTCCAGGCTGTGAGGGATCTGCTGGAGCGGGTGGAGCAGCCCACCACTCTGGCGCAAGTGGGCATCGAGCGCAGTGCCTTGGCGGAGCGAACGGACAAGCTGGTGGAGAACGCGGCCAACGAGGCCACGACGGTGGTGCACCCCCGGATCGCTTCGCAGGAGGAGCTGGAGCGTCTCTTCCTCTGTGCCTACGAGGGCCGAGCGGTAGATTTCTGACAACGACAGACGAGGAGGGCTGTGGACGGCTATCTAGGGAAGATACTCCACGTGGACCTGACTACAGGTGAGATCGTCGAGGAGGAACTCGAGCCTGGCTACGCGAGGGACTTCGTCGGCGGCAGCGGGCTGGCCGCCCGGTATATCTACGACTTGACCGACTCTGGCACCGATCCCCTGGGGCCGGAGAACCCTCTGATCTTCATGACAGGTCCGCTGGTGGGCACGCAGGCCCCTTCCTGTGGCCGGTACGTGATCTGCGCGCGCTCTCCTCAGACCGGCCTGTGGGGGGAGAGCAACGTGGGGGGCTTCGTCGGACCTCACCTGCGCTTCGCCGGATACGACGGCATTCTTTTCACCGGACAGGCGTCGGAGCCGGTCTACCTCGTTCTTCGGGATGGAGAGGCCGAGTTGAGGGACGCGTCGTCTCTGTGGGGTATGGGCGCCTACGAGACCCAGGAGGCCATCAAAGAGGAACTGGGTGAGGGGTTGCTTCGGGTGGCCTGCATCGGCCCGGCGGGGGAGAACCAGGTCAAGTTCGCCAGCGTCATCGCCGACCGGGGGAGAGCCGCCGGACGCTCGGGGACGGGAGCGGTGATGGGCTCCAAGCGGCTCAAGGCCGTGGTCTGTCACGGCACGGGCTCCATCCCACTGGCCGACAGGGAGGCCTTCGACGGGATAGCTCGCGAGCTCCTGGCGCTGGTCAAAGAAGACGTGAGCACGCAGGTGCTGCACCAGACCGGCACGGCCGGATCGGCGAACCTCTGCTCCATGCTGGGCAACATGCCCAACCGTTACTTCACGCAGGGCGAGTTGGAGACGGTGGACCAGATCAGCGGCAGTACCATGGCCGAGACGATCCAGGTAGGGACCAGCGGCTGCTATGGCTGTGTGGTGCAGTGCGGCCGGGAGGTGGAGATAGCGGAGGGGCGCTACCGGCTGGAACAGACCGACGGGCCTGAGTACGAGACGGTGGGCGCGCTGGGCTCGCTCCTGCTCATCGACGACCTCGAGGCTGTGTGTTTCTTGAACCACCTGTGCAACTCCTATGGTCTGGACACCATCAGCATGGGAGTGACGCTGGGATTGGCGTTCCTGCTGTACGACCAAGGGGTCATCTCAGAGAAGGAGACAGGGGGTATCGCGTTACGGTGGGGTGACCCGGGGCCGGTGATCGCGATGATCGAGAAGACGGCGCGACGAGAGGGCTTGGGGGATCTGCTGGCGGAGGGGAGCCTGGCTCTGGCGCGCCGCTACGACGCTGAAGAGCTGGCGGCCCAGGTGAACGGCCTGGAGGTAGCCATGCACGATCCTCGAGCCAGCTCCGGCGTGGCCGTGTCCTATCTCACCTCCCCTCGGGGCGCCTGTCACAACAAGAGCGACGCCTACTGGCTCGACCTGGGGCGCACCATGGAAGACATCGGTGTCGGCTTCATGGATCGCTTCGAGGAGGAGGGGAAGGCCGCCTTGATGGTCCGGCACCAGGATTGGAGAAGCGCCGGGGACGCGCTGGTTAGCTGCCTGCTGGTCAATCTGCCCAGCGACGGGCTGGTTAGCCTGTTGGGGGCCGCCACAGGGTGGGACGTCACGCTGTCGGATCTCCTGCGGACAGGCGAGCGCATCATCAACCTGAAGAGGGCGCTGAACTTGCGGTGGGGTTTGAGCCCCGTGCAGGAAAAGCTTCCCGATCTCCTGTTGAGACCTCTGGAGGAGGGGGGCACCGCCGGCTACGTGCCCGATGGGGACCGACTACTCGCCGACTACTATGGGGCACGCCAATGGGACAGGGTCACTGGCAAGCCGAGCAAGGAGAAGCTGCTGGCTCTGGGACTCGAAGAGATGGCGGCGGAACTCTACTAGCCGAGGGACAAGGTTACTGCGGGTCGGGTCGCGAAGGTTACCGTAGCTCGATCTTCTTCAGCCGCGAGTTCTCCGTGATGCCTGGGATGCGGCCCCGCTTGGCTACGGGTTCTCCCTCGATGGCCTTGATGTCGGCGGTGAAGTCTATCGGCGAAGCTGCACTGACCGCGCTGCCTACACCGAAGGCGTCCACCGGTGCCCCCTTGTCCGCGAAGAGCCTGATCCGCTCGGCATCGACGCCGCCGCTGACCACGATCTTGACGTGTTCGTAGCCGGCCTGGTCCAAACGGGCCCGAACCTCTTTCACCAGGTCGGGGGTGACCCTGCCTCGCTCGCCGGGAGTATCTAGCCTCACGCCCCACAACCTATCGCCCAGCGCGGCGGCCACACGCAGGCTCTCCTCAGCCTCGTCTTTGAAGGTATCCACCAGCGCCACACGGTTCACCTCGACGGGGATGTGGCGGTCGAAGGCCCGGGTGGCCTCCACGGTGTCGCCGAAGATCAGGATCATGGCGTGGGGGATGGTGCCGGTCGGTGGCACGTCTCCCAAACGGGCACCAGCAGGCGTGGCGCAACCGGCGAAACCGCCTACCATGGCAGCGTATTCCAGTCGAGGAGCCACGCGCGGGTGTACGTGGCGGGCTCCAAAGCTGACCACGGGGATGCCCTCGGCTGCCTTCACGCAGGCTCGGGCGGCGGTGGCCCACCCGCTGTGGTGGGCGAGCATGCCCAGGAAGGCCGTCTCGTAGAGGCCGAAGGCGGCGTAGCGCCCGGTGATGCGCAGCACCACTTCCTTGGCGCCCATGGTAGCGCCCTCGCCGAGGGCCCAGACTTCCGACTCCGGGGGCAGGACTTGCCGGAGGAGGGCGAGCACTTCCTTCATCCCGCACAGGACGCCCGCCTTGCTGGTGAAGACCTCCATGGTGACCACGGGGTTCAGGCCTTCCTGCCGCAGGATCTCCTGTGCTCGTACGAAGTAGATGTCGGCCGTGTCGCCTGAGAGGACATCGGCCTCGGGATCAAAGAAGGAGGGCATCTCTTGATCTCCTGCTTCTCCAGGCGGAGAGGTTCTATTCGATGGTGGTGAGTCTTGCTCCCAGGATCTTCTCGATGTGCTTCAGGCCGAACTGGTGCATCTGCTCGTCGAAGGTGGCCACGCAGTCGGTGTATACCAGGACCTCGTAGTCGCGGCATCGGGCGTCAGCTACGGTGTGCAGCACGCAGATGTCGGTGCAGACTCCGCAGACGTGGATCTTGTCAGGTTCGAGCTGCTCCAGCCGTTCGGCCAGATCGGTGCCGTAGAAGGCGCTGTAGCGAGCAGAGTCGATCCTCTGGCCCGGGTAGGAAGCCAGTTCAGGGATGATCTCGGCTTCCTCGGTGCCCACGATACAGTGGGGTGGCCACATCTGGAACTCCTTGTCGTCGGGAGCGTGGGCGTCGGCGGTGAAGAAGATCGTGGAGCCCCTGGCCACCTCGCGGTCCAGCAGCTTCTGCACTCTGGGGATGATCTGGCGCGCGGACTCCCCACAGAAAAGAGGGTTTCCCTCCTCCAGGAAACCCCGTTGCATGTCGATGACCAGCACCACGTCGTCCAACTGCGCCACCTTCCGTACTTCTATTATACCCGGTTTGCCATCGCTGGTCAACGGTAGGTGCGGTCGACCCCGGCGGCACGAGCTGTCACGCGTACCGTGGCGATTGCGACGTAGCAGGCGGTGAGAAGGGCGCTGCGGCTACAAGGGGCGCCGGTTGTACACAATCGTGAGGCCGGGTCCGCAGCGGGCTGCTGTCCAGGCATAGCCATGGGAGGCGCTGCTTTGGTCTACGGACGCGGCTCTTGGGGCTTCGACGCTAGTCCAGCCCTGCTTCCCGTCGTAGGAGGTCGGCCTTGTCGGTGAGCTCCCACGGTGCGTCGATGTCGTCGCGGCCGAAGTGACCGTAGGCAGCGGTGGCCTTGTAGATGGGTCTGCGCAGATCCAGGTCGCGGATGATGGCCGCCGGACGCAGGTCGAAGTGAGCGTTGATGAGATCGACGATGCGGTCGTCGGAGATCCTTCCGGTGTCGAACGTTTCCACCATCAACGACAGAGGTCGGGCCACGCCGATGGCGTAGCTCAATTGCAGCTCCAGCCGGTCGGCGATGCCGGCTGCTACCAGGTTCTTGGCCACGTACCGTGCCATGTAGGACGCGGAACGATCTACCTTGGTGGGGTCCTTGCCAGAGAAACAGCCGCCGCCGTGACGTGCCACGCCGCCGTAGGTATCCACGATGATCTTGCGCCCGGTGACCCCGGCGTCTCCCAGGGGTCCCCCGGTGACGAATCTGCCCGTGGCGTTCACGTAGACCTTGGTGTCCTTGTCCATCAACTCAGAAGGCACCACGGCTTTGATGGCATGCTCCAGAAGGTCTGCCTCTATCTGCGGCTGCTCCACGGTGGGGGCATGCTGCGCAGCGAGGACGATGGCATCGATCCTCTTGGGAACTCCGTATTCGTACTGCACGGTAACCTGGCTCTTGCCGTCGGGCCTCAGGTAGGACAGAGTCTTCTTCTTGCGCAATTCGGCCAGGCGACGACACAGCTTGTGGGCCAGCATGATGGGGAGAGGCATCAGTTCGGGCGTCTCGGTGCAGGCAAAGCCGATCATCATACCCTGATCGCCCGCACCGATGGCCTCGATCTCCTGGTCATTCATCTCTCCGCGCTTGGCCTCCAGCGCCTTGTTCACACCCAGGGCGATGTCAGAACTCTGCTCCTTGATGGAGAGGATGACCCCGCAGGTATCACAGTCGAAGCCAAACTTGGCGCGGGTATAGCCGATCTCGCGGATGGTCTCTCTGGCCACGTCGGCGATCTCAACGTAGGTGGAAGTAGTGATCTCGCCCATGACCACCATCAGACCGGTGGTGGTGGCGCATTCACAGGCCACCCTGGCATTGGGGTCCTCGGCGATGATGGCATCGAGGACGGCATCGCTCACCTGGTCGCAGATCTTGTCAGGATGACCTTCGGTGACAGATTCTGAGGTGAAGTACGTCTTCGGGGAACTCATGAAAGTAGTGCCACTCATCGAAAACGAATCTCCTTTGCTCAAGTTTGTCCCTTGCGAGCCAACGCGGTGGCTGGTTCATCCAAGGAGCTTAGTGTAGTCTAAACAGCACCCTATGGCAAGGGCATCCGCGGCCGTGCCGTGCTCTGAAGCACGGGAGTGGCCACACGAAGGTCCCGACTCACAGGGCGGGTGCGGTCGGAGCGGGTGTGCTCGAGGGCGGCGTGGATGGACCGGGCGAATCATCGACGCTGGCGGTACAGCGAATGGTCTACGACGCCGACCATCGCATCGAGGTCCAGAGTGCCCCCCAATAGTTCGTTGATCCTCCGCGCGTGCGGTTCCGGGTCGGCCAGCAGGTCATTGTAGCTGACGTAGATAGCATCAACGTTGGGCTCACTGGCGATCCAGTCCTCCACCTGGTCCAGGTGACGTTTGAACATCCTGGCCATGTCTTCGTCGCTGACGGCATCGGTGGGCTCTCCCCTCCTGATCAGCATCTGGCGCTGTGAGGCGAGGATCTCTTCCATCTCGCGACGCATGAAGATGACCTTGTAGGTGTAGGTCGAAGGAAGACGTCGGAGCAGCTCGCCGATCATCTTGACCGCCTTGCCTTTGGCGTCTTCGAGCCAGTCCTGGTCCGTGTCGATCTGTTTGACTCTCTCGAACTCGTAGTACCCCTTGGGGTTGTCCTCGTCGGCAGTTCGGATGCCGTCGACCAGGAGATCCATCCCCCCGGCCTCCAGCATACCCATCATCAGAGACGTGCCCGATCGCGGCAGTCCTGAGACGATGGCGATCGTCTCTTGGTCCATGTTGTGTACTCCTTACGTCGTAGTCTTTGAGAAGCCAAGCTGAGCCTCACCGAGTGCACTGCTGGCTTTCGAGGCAGATTCACTATCCTGATTATCGATGCTTCACGCGCCAAGTGCCACCAGTGCGCTCAGCGCCGTTCTCGGGACGAATCGTTCCTTCGTCGGTCCCCATGTCGAGGGAGTATTCGCGCCAGGGGATGCAGGTGCGGTGGCGGCACCAGTCCGTGAGGTTCTTCTTCCTTCAAAAGGGTCCACTGCCCGTCCCAACCCAGGGCATCCATAGCCAGGGTGACGTTCGCCATCGCTGCGCCGCCATCGTGGAAGCAGTATTCCTCTTGTGCGCCCCCGCCATACCTCCAGTTGTTTCTGGTGACGAAGACGTACAGGCTTTCTTCCAGCCACAGGAAACGCCACGGCTGGGCGTTCACGGCGGAAGGTGCGCAACGGGCGGCTTCGATCAACGGAGCGATGGGTTCCGGCGGATAGGCAGGGTTCTCGAAACTACCTTCGAAGAAAATGTCCCTGGCGGAGCGCTTCCTGCTTGCACCGGCCACCAAGCGCAGCAGACGGTTGGTGGCCTGTCCGCCTACGGTGGCCGAGGGGCGCCCAAATGCCAGGAAGGCCCCGATGCGAGAGGTCTCTGGTAGACCGTGGAGGGCTTGGACTTCTGCCTCTCGCCTCAAGGCCCCCACGAAGCAGGAGCCGATGCCCATTGCCGCCAGGTGCACGGCGATCTGCTCGGCTCTGTACCCTGCGTCCGTCAGAGGGTGCTCCTGGCCCTCGACACAGGGGACCAGGCAGTGTGGAGGGTTGACGACCCGGCCATAACCGCCTAGCAGGGCAACCAGATCAGCGTCCGGCGGCACGTCCCGCAGGGTGGTTTGAAACCGGTTTTCGGGTACAAGCGGCGCGACACCGCCGATGATCTCCCTGACCTCTGATAGTGTTCGTTCATCAAGAGGTGCCTTGTCGTAGCGACGTACCGAGCGGCGTGCGAGGATAGCCTCGTACGGAGCCTCGTGTCGTGGCATCCTGTCTCCTTGTCCCCCTCGTGGGGTGCATGACCCAGTGATTCTCCCTCAAAGCTGCACCCTCGGCAACCGAGCAGGGCTCCAGACTAGAGACGTCCCCTGGCGTCGGTCGTCGGGCTGTAGGGCAGAGGTGTGGCCGTGTCGGGTGTCCGGGCGTTTCTCAGGCGAAGTCGTGAGTAGGATCGACGTCAGCAGACCCTTCGCCCGGAGGGGAGGTCGTCCTTGCAGGAGCGCGACGCTTCCGGAGCTCTACGGACCCGGCTTGCTCCAGGCCCAGACACCGTAGTGCTCCTCGATCACCTGGGCCGTGATGCGGAAGTCCGATTCCGTGAACTGGTACCGGATCTCTTCCCAGATCGGACCACCCTCTGGATGGTCGAGGTTCGTGTTCACGTAGTTGAGGTGGGACAGGAGCAGGACCAGTCCGAAGAGCACGGCCAGGACCACCAGCGCGGTGACAGTCGAACTGGCGGCGATGCGGAGTACTCTGCTTCGGGCGAAACCGTGGACACTCTGCATCAACGTGGCCAGCCCCACGACCCACACGGGATACAGCTCGGTCATCCTTCTCATGCCGAACGCCCATCCACCGCCCCAATCGAAGAGCGAGGCGTTCATCAGGACTTGCAGCACGAACATCAGGACCAGGGTGATGGATAGGGCGGGGTGCTTCCTGAAGAGCAAGGCCAGGCCGATCAGTGCCAGCATAACGAGGGGCGACCAGAGAAACAGGCCACGCTCCGGGGACAAGAGCACCTCTTTGACGTAGACGGGGCCGGAGAGGAAAGCCTGCTGGCCCTGGATGGCCGCGGGGACCACCCAGGGGCTGCCGAACATCCTCTGCCACGTAAACGGCAGGTGCCAAGCCAGGAGCGCGAAGCCAAGGATGAGACCGCACAGCTTCCGCCATTGACGCTTCGTCAGGGCCAGCAGCCCGACCGGGACAGCGTAGAGAGCAAGCTGCCATCTGACCAGCAAGGCGATGCCCAGGAGCAGGCCCATGGCGAACCAGCATGCGGTGTGACTTCGGTGCCTGATGAGGATGTAGATCACCAAGGCTATGAGCAGCGTGCCGGGGACGTGGGCCATGTAGGGCTCGATGGTGGCGTAGTAGAGCAAAGGCGTGGCCAGGAAGAGGGCCAGGGAGCTGATCAGCGACACCAGGGGCGACGCCAGCCTGGTAGCCGTCAAGAAAGCGACGAGCACGGCCAGCAGCGCGAAGAGGTTGGTGCCCAACATGAGGAAGAAGCTGTAGGGAAAGGTGGCCCCTTGATGCTGTAGGAAGTAGGGGTCGTGAACGTGGAACACAGGCAACTGGTTCGCGGCTGACGCCAGCCAGTAGGTCGGCAGGTAGAGGAATGCCGATCCATAAGGAAAGACCGATGCGTACTGCTCGGTCTGTTCGTTGTAGAAGGCCTGGTAGGAGTTCAGCGCCGCAAACTGGGAGGCCTGGTTGGCCAGATCGAGATCGTGGTCGCGAGCTACCGACTGCAACCACATGAAGTAGGCCAGACCATCGCTGCGAATGAGCGGTCGGTCCAGAGCAAGGAAGCAAAGCAGCAGGACGGCCAAGATGACCAGGGAGAAGCTGGCTACCAGGGTGCGGCGATGCTGCTGAGAGGTATCCACGGGCCGGGGGGTGCCTTTCACAAGCTCCTGGAACTGTACTCTCGCGGATGGAGAGGTCCTATTCGCTGCCCTTCTTCTCCGTGTGGAAGAGCGTCCGGAATTCCTCGTTCTCGGCGAAGTGCTGAACCCATTCCTCCAGCTCCTCGTCGGTCATCCACTTGCTGACCAG
>CAYSSR010000009.1:0-76393 GCA_964433755.1 uncultured Anaerolineales bacterium | reverse complement strand
AGAGCATCTCCTTGCCAAGGAGAGGGTCGCGAGTTCGAATCTCGTCTTCCGCTCTGTATCTGGTGACGTGGCCAAGTGGCAAGGCAGGGGTCTGCAAAACCCCGATCGCCGGTTCGAATCCGGCCGTCACCTCTGATGGGTTGGTGGCTGATAGTTGCACCAGGAGCTATCGGCCACCTGTCCTGTAGGCAGGGAGTCGGTGTGAGGGTCGACGAAGGGGACTTGACACCACGGGCGGTGGTGCTCCGACTTGCCGCCACTCATGCTGGCAGTACACTGTCTTCTCCAGGCCGACAGCCGCAGACCGCGCTGTTGGCCTTTTTGCACTGAGGGGACTTCGGCGCGCAGGTCGATGTCGTGGTTTCTCGTCTCGTCAGTGTGCTCTGATCGATTGGGCGTGCGCAGCGCTTCAGTAGGGAGGGAATGATGATCGCCGGAGTGTGCATGAGAGACTGTATGAAACGTCGCGTCGTGACAGTCAGTGCGGGAGCCACAGTTCTGGAGGCCGCTCGCCTGGTTGTGGATGAGCACGTAGGCACGCTGCCGGTGGTGGACGAACAGGGAAAACTCACAGGCGTGGTGCGCCTCCACGACCTGGTGGGTGTGTTCTTGCCGGACTTCGTGGCGCTCCTGGACAACATAGACTTCGTGCGCGACTTCGGAGCACTCGAGCAGGGAGAGGCCAAGGTGATGGTAGAGTCCGGGGGCCTCACCATGGGCGAACTGGCTGGGCCTGCGGTAGCGGTGGAGGAGGGATCCGGCCTGATGCACGCGCTGGCTACGATCGTCAAACACCAGCTTCAGGATCTACCCGTCGTGGACAGTTCGGGTCGGCTGGTGGGGATCGCCTCCCGGGTGGATATCGCCGTGGCCTTCTTGGCTGCCTGGACGGCAGAGGAGGAGACGGGGTGACTCCGCAACAGGTCGTAGCCGCTCTGGTCTTCGTTGTCACCTTCGTGCTGGTCCTCTCCGACCGTGTGGATCGGACCATCGTAGCCATGGCGGGCGGAGCAGCGATGGTGGCCGCTGGCACGCTGATGGGGTTCTACTCGCAGGAGCAGGCGCTGGCGGCGATCGACTTCAACACCCTGGGGTTGCTGCTGGGCATCATGATCCTGGCCGTGTTGCTCGAGCGGACCGGCTTCTTCCAGTACGCAGCCATCCTGGCGGGCAAGCTTTCGCACGGGAGCCCGTGGTTGTTGCTCATCGTGCTGGGTACCACCACGACTCTGCTCTCGACAGTCCTGCCCAACGTAACGATCATCGTCCTTGTGGCGCCGGTGACGATCCTCATCGCCGAGATCCTGGGCATCAGCTCCGTCCCCCTTCTCGTAGGGGAGGCCTTACTCTCCGACACCGGCGGTGTGGCGACGCTGGTAGGGGATCCGCCCAACGTGATGATCGCTTCCGCTGCTGGCTTCTCCTTCAACGATTTCCTCACCCATACGGCCCCGCTAGTGATCATGGCCTGGGTCGCGGCCCTGATCATCTTGCGCATCGTGTTCCGCCCTGAGTTGGGTGAGGAACCTAGCAACGTTGCGGCCTTGATGAGTCTGGACGAGAACGAGGCGCTCACCGATCCCGCGAGCATGAGGAAGATCCTGCTGGTGTTGGGTACAGTGATTCTGCTCTTCTTCGTGCAGAGCGAGCTGGGGCTGACTCCTGCGTTCATCGCTCTGGGCGGGGCGGCGGCCGCTTTCCTGTGGGTGGGGCCCAGCGTGGAGGAGACGCTGCAACGCATCGACTGGAGCATACTGGTTTTTTTCGCGGCCCTGTTCGTCACCGTAGGTGGCCTGGAGTCGGCGGGGGTGCTGGACCTGCTGGCCGCCGGGGTGGCGGGGCTGGCCCAGGCTAACCTGCTGTTGGCCAGCGTCGCGCTCTTGCTCATCGCCGCCGTGGTCTCGGCGGTGGTGGCCAACATACCCTTTACCATCGCCTTGATCCCGGTGATCCAGCGCCTGGGCACTCTCGGCGTGGCCACGTCGCCGCTGTGGTGGGCTCTGGCTCTCGGCGCGGGGTTCGGCGGCAATGGCACGATCATCGGTTCCGCATCGAACGTGGTCACGGTGGCCCTTAGCGAGAAGACCCACACACCGATCACCTCCAAGATCTGGATGCGGGCTGGCTTGCCGGTGATGATCGTGACCTGCGTGGTGGGGAGTATCCTCTTTGCGGTCTTCTTCACCTGGATGAACACGCCGTAGTGCTGGCGCGCTTGGAAGTGGTTACGCTGGTGATGCCGGGCTTGCACGGAGTGAGCGGGCGGGGGTACAATGGCTGCAGAGGGGCGGTGGCGGAACGGCAGACGCTGCGGACTTAAAATCCGCTGGAGTGATCCTCCGTGTGGGTTCGAATCCCACCCGCCCTATGAGACACAATATGCAATAGTCGGTCGCTGAAATCGTCCGATAGTCTGTGATATGGGGCTCTCCCATCGCGGGAGAGGCTTTTGTCCGTCGGAGGAAAGGTACGACTGGCTCTGGCGAACAGTACTGAGGAGTTGACAAAGGCATACACTGTGGTGAGCTACTGGACACCCAGCGGGCTGAGCGATGGCACCGAGTGGTTGGGGGCGAGTCGGGCGGGAGCCAGGAGGAGCTACGCATCGATGCCGTCTCCTGGTCGCGCTTGACCAGTAGGCAGTGCGTTGCATGAAGCAACCACGCTGGATCCTAGAGACACATGGTAAGACATTGACAGCGGTTGAGCTATATGGTATACTGATATTTGAGGGGTCCTTGCTAACGGGACAATGCCTCTTCGCTCGATCTTCGCTTCACTACTTCGCTGTCCCCGTCTTGTTGCCTCGCTGAATCGCTCTTGTGGCGCACGAAACGCACCCGTTCTGATTCTGAACTGCTTGCCGGATGAGCGCGCGATTTCCCTGGCCGACTGCCGCTGGTGCCCTAGAGCCGGGCGCAGGAGGGGCCGTCTCGGCCTAGCCGAGGGCCGCAGTTCAAGCTTGAGAAGTCGGCTCCCCTGAGGAATCTGAGGCAACTTGCGCCAGATGCGTACTGGTTTCTTGGAGGCGTCAAGTGTTTGAAGTTCATCCCAATCTATTCATTGGATCCGAGGCGGAGTGCCCTTTCGGTAGCAGCGGCAGAGTTGCAGGAGAGGCACTGGCGGTCGTCCATGCGTGCAAGTCCCCATGCCATCAGAAAGCAGTTGGCTATAGAGGAAGTCTTCCGCGCGCTCACCCGCACTATCTTGTCCTAGAGGTAGAGAACGATTTGTTCCTGAATATGATCGATCCCGACACTCCATTGTTCATGCCTCCGCTTTTCGAGCGTTCGCTTGACTTCGTCGAGAAACACATCAGTGCGAGAAAGGTTCTAATCCACTGCAATCTAGGGCTCTCAAGATCTCCGTCCTTGGCACTGTTGTACATGGCGAAACGCGCGAAAGCCATTTCGGATGACAGCTATAGTGCCGCCAAGAAGCAATTCCTGTCCACTTTTCCACACTATCAGCCTGGCCTTGGTATCCAGACGTATCTGTCGCGGAATTGGACCACGCTGGGGTAGGCTCCACATTACCATCGGGCGACGCTGGAGCGGCGTCCGGCACATCGTGGCAGAGCAGAGAAGGCAATGCGATCCTCTGGCGGAGGCGCATTGGTCGAAAGACAGACGCAAAACGCATGCAGGACGGGACTCCACGAGATCGAGCAGCGGACAGGAAGGGGGTGCAGGGTCGAATGGCTGTGGAGTGGTTTGTCAAGGTCGCTGTGATAGATGTGCTTTGGCCGTATGTAGTTGAATACATCCTAGATCCCCTCGCGGGCGAGGCACAGAAGAGAATAGGCGCCTTCCTCTTCGAGTATGTCGAGGACCTTGTGCCCGACGAGCTCGTCAAGCGGCTGGACGGCGAGGAGGATCTGAAGCAGCAGAGACAGGTCTTCGCTGAATACATGGGGGACCATCCAAGAACAGGCAGAAGCATAGTCCAGAATCTACATAGTCGGATGGCTCACCTACCTGAGAAAGAAAAGGAGCTGTTGCTGCTACCGACATACGCGACCGATCGGCTGGCGCTTTTCCTGGGTGTCATCGGGATGATTCAAGGAGCGGTGAAGGCACACAATCGGGATCTTGTCCTGCAAGGGTTCTTCAACGGCGAGCAGTGCCTGACTCTGTTTCCGCATTCGCCGCGAGGGGGCATAGCGAGGCAATTCCCCGGCGTCAAGTTCAAGGCTGTCTCGACGCGCGCGATGGCACAACCAGTCATCATGTTTCCCGAGAGCGAAGTTGTAGTATTCGCCAAGGGGCAGCCGGATCTCCACAAGCAGATGGTGGATTTGAACAATGAGATATACTTCGACGACTTCAGAACGCTCAGAGCAGAGCACTACGAGGACAAGGAGCCCCGCTGCGTGCGCTGGGTCTTCGAAGCGTGGGTGAGGTACGAGAGTGACCCGCATTTTCTGAAAGACTTCACCGACGAGGAGGAGAGAGCAGAAAGGAGGATCACCGACCCGGGGGGCATGAGTGCTATGATAAGGAGCCTTCTGGACCTTCAGCGGGACATACTACAGCAGCCTATCATATGGAAGCAGCAACTCGACGAGCTTCGGTCATCCTAGCCGCCAGCCTGGCGTGCGCGCAGCCACAACGAACCGCGTATCGCTGTGCGGATCGCTATATGGCCTGTCGCTATTGGAACCACATGTAGGATGCTCGGATCGGCGGACAGGCTCACTCTGCTGAACCGTGCCGACGCAGTGGCATGTTGCAGCCTTGTGTGTTTCATGATATAATACGTCGACTAAAGACCTATCCAGGTTGCAGTCCCGCAGACTACTACCCGAGGCTGTAGGTATGAAGAACCTCAAGCTTGCCCTCCGGTGGCGGGTACCGCTTGATACGCTGGTGGAGCTGGCGTCCGAGCACGAAATCGAGCCAGAGGGGGCCACGAAGCAGGATCTCATCGACACTCTCATCACGGAGCTAGGCGAAGCGCCGCTAAGCAAGAAGATGCAGGATTACCTGTACGCTGGCCGAGGCGCAACAACTTGGTTTACGGTCCATGATTCACCCATCCTGCCGCCTGCAAGGAGCACCCGAATCCTACGCCGCAACGCAGTTGACGAGATCGGTGGTGACCCCTTCGAGGGCCCGCTGCAGCCACCCCTCAGTTCGAAACCCAAGGTGGTTGGCGCCCAAATCCTTGGGGACTCTACTCTGCTGGTAGAGTTTGCATACCTTGGGCCCGCCCGACTCGTCGAGGAGAACTACGAGCTGGTTACGAGACAATCCACGTTTCGGGGACAAGGTTTCGTTCACATCAATCCCGCCCGCTTCGAAATCCGCGCTTCGTCCAATAAGGCACGTCAGATAGCCACCACTCTGGCAGGACTGCTGGAATACCAGGACTTGCGTCGTGTGACCTTCACGGACGATGAGGCGCGAGAACTCATCGATCTCCTTGACGCCCGCCTGCGCCGTGCGAAACACAAGTACGAACATGGCGACCTGGATACCGCTGAGGTGTCTGCCGCTCCATCGTTGCGAGATATGCGCTTGTCAGAGAAGTACCAGACGGAATTCGCGTCTGAGCCTATACGTAAGCAGGTGTTCGAGTTCGATTTCCCAGTCGGCGGCATCATCGAGACCGTACAGCTGCAAGTCAATCCCGGTACTGGTTCGATTTGGTTCCGTACGGCCGCCAGCGAGCCTCAGATCGCGCATGTTTTCAGCCAGATTAGACGCATTAAAGGCTTTTGACGTCGACTCAGGAGAGATAGGCAAACTCTCTGAGTTCCTTGACGCAGCCGCTGCGGCAGGGTGGGTGCGTTTTGCACCTGCCCTCTTTTCCCGGCAGTATGACGTTGAGCCCCTTAGAGCCGCCGAATTACTCCTCATGTGTGCCGAGGAACTTCATCTTCTCACGCCAAACTTCGAGGTCGAGTGTCCCCTGTGCAGCGAGAGTCACTTGACCGTTTCCGACCCCTCCGAGTTGACGGGCGGTGAGGAATACTGCCCGGAGGAAGACGACTCCTACGCTCTCAAGCCTCAGCTCATCTGGTTGACGTTCGATCTTACGGACGAGTTGAGGCGTAAAAAAAAACCTCGGATACGCCATTAGGCCTTCCTCGCCCGGACGTCAACCTCGCGGTTCTTCAAGAGACCAGTCACTATGCCCGCAGCCTATTCGAACTACGCTCCATGTTCGTAATTGATCGTGACGTATTGGCCGACTATTACCAGGCTGCAGAATCGGCAAGTACTAACGAGGAAAAGAAGACTACACTCGAGGCCCTTGGTGAGTATCTCTTCAATTGTCTGCACGCATGCCAGTGTCTTCACGCTGATTTCCCGACCAACCTTGGCGAGTTCGATAGGATATTCGAAATGATGGCTGTTCCGCACCCTCTGTTCGAGCCTTGGGCTTCACACTTTGTCCTCGAAGCAAAGAACTTGGCGGAGAAACCAGGCCAGCCGCTCGTCCAACTCTTTGCAGAGAAGCTAAAGGAAGCCCACTGCACCGTTGGCGTCTTTCTCTCCATGGACGTCTACACCGATGATGCATGCGAGTACGTGCGCCGCAAGTTCCCAGAGCAGCATATCTTTCTACTGCACGGTGGCCACATTCAGGAGATCATCGCTGGCAAGAACTTGGTTGACATACTCCGTGACCTTAACGTCGAACTCAAGTTCAAGCCAAAGAGGAAAAGCATCTCCGCCTACAAGACCCTCTAGGCCAGGAATCCCGCACCACACAGAGACCGCTACGTAGTGGGCACAGCACGAGGGAAGCCATTGAAGCCCTTGGCGGCGGCCGCCCCTCTCTCCCCGAGCCTTGAGAGCCTCGAGCTCCACTTCGAGACGCACGACTTGTCAGTCTCGCTTTGCGGCAACCTCTCTAGCTTCCAATCGCCGACCTTCGGCGTAGGGAGGGCGGTAGCTACCGACCTCCGGCCGTACAACGAGTCTGCAGCGTTCGTATGGTACAGAGATTGGCGGAAGTTGGCAGTGTGCCGCGTTGGGGATACAACGGGCCGAAGCGAAGAGACTTGGCTAGTCAGAGCAGAGGAGCTTGCCAGAGAACTTGAGGAAGCCGTCCGGCAGCGCAGAAAGATCAAGTATGCCATTCAGGTCGAGTTGAAGGATCTCGCGTTTGAGGTTGATGAGAACAAGGCCAAGGCTTCGGGACTAACCCTTCCCTTTCAGAGCGTTGATTAGGCTGAGCATGCCCCAGAAGACGGCGTTATCAAACCAACTACGTTCTTGGAGAATGATCATACAGAACATCAGGTAGTGGTCTTTGCTGCTCAGCCGGTTGGCTTCAGTGGCTTCATGAATTGCGTGGTTCACTCCGTGGCGCTGACTGCTCAGGGCGTATTCGAGGTAGGCTGGTATGCAGCGGTGAGTTCTGGTAGCCAAGAGACCCCGTTGCAGAGCAGCGCACGCTGAATCTGCACGCGCGGCTAGCGCGTCCGCTGGAGCGACTTGCTACATGGCCCACTATCTACTGACGTTCTTGCCACCTACCGGATGGCAGCGATATCACTGAATAGGTGTCTTGCCGCCCCAGGCCTTGACCACCTGCAATACACTGTCCTTGGTGGCGTTGGCTCCAAAGCCCCAAATGAACAAGGTGAAGTAGTCGAGGAAGCTGTCGCCGAAAGTGGCGTCGTCCGCCCAGAGCTTCAGCATCCCGATGCCGGTCAGGAGAACTAAGGACAGAATGGTGACCGCAGCCTGATAGGACAGATACCGGACCGTCGGATCGCCGATAAGCTCGCGTAGTGGGCCCAACAGATCATTTAGCCGACCCAACAGCCACTGCTGGATTGTCGTAACCCACGGGAGCCCGCTCACCGTGAGGTCGCGATCAGCCACTGACACAGTTGAAGTGAATTCATAACGAGTCACCTGGCCAGATACGTCGGGCAAGCCTCGATAAGGTCTTGCCGGGCGTGAGGGCGGAGAAGGGCTTGGCCTAGGTGTCCCTTGAGCCTGCCCCAGTTTCTGATATAGAGTCTCCATCCAGGTGACCAACAACTGCTGGTCGAAGGTATCCAAGGTCTGGTTGGCGTAGTTGGCAGCCGCCAGCCAGTTCTCGATTTCTTGGACGGATGTGAGGACCGCCTTCCAGGGATCTGTTGAGGTGTTCTGTTGAGCCAACTCTCGACGAACAGGGATGATCACCTCCTTATAGAACCAGGCGGCCCGCCACACGTTGTGCGCCAGTTGGCTGGCCCGGGCAAAGTGCTGTCTGGCCTTGATGTCCACATCGGCCTGGCCAAGAGCAGCCTCGAGCTTGTCCTTCACGAAAGGCCAATGACGTCCAGACTGACTGAGCCCATCAACATCGCTTATGAACTGCCTGGCATTGCTTGCACATCTGCCACCCTTGTTTCCACAGGTGTCCTCATCGTGATAGTAGAAGGGTAGCCACTCCTCGAAGGCCGTCTGTAGGTCAGCCTGGATCACATCGAATTGCCCCTCGATCGCCTGCACCTCCCTGTCCTCGTCGGCGCCTCTCAGGGATTGTTCCTGTTGATCAATGCGGACCTCATAACCATGCGCTACTGAACCTTCAAGCTCACCTTCGATTTGATCCAATTGCTCTTCGACTATGTCGCCTTTGTGGCGTGCCTCCTGGAGGGCCGCGATCTTTGGCCGTTCGGCATCAACCTCCTTCTTCATAGCTGTGCTATCCTGGTAGGTATGACGCTGATCGAGAATGGTCTGCAGACGTTCCTTTATGGCATTGGCATAATCATATCCGGCGTCCAACTCTTCGAACCACGTCCAGATTAGTTCACGTTGCCTCCACAATTCGTCGTGGTGCTGCTCCCAGCGTGCCCGATAGCCCCGCACTTCTGTGACAAGCGCCTTGGCCTGCTCCAGCCCGTCCGGCCAGTCACCGGTCAGCATCTGGCGGGCCAATTCCAGCTTGTTCGTGGCTGCTGTGCCATAGAAGTCGTGAAACGGCTTACCCTCGTTGGCCTTCAGATGCTGTTCCAATTGCTCAATAGATCGTTCCTGCTCGTCCTTGTCCCGGTACTCGCTACGATACCAGGTCAGATACAACCCGAGGAGGAGCCCCAGGATGAGTGTCGCCAGAGGCCACGGCCAATCGTGCTTGAGCGCAACTTCAACAGTAACCGGCACGTCCGGTGCGTTGTCGCTCAGCACGATGAGCTCACCACTGAACGTCCCTGCGCGAGCACCCTCGACGCCGAAATCGAAACGCAATGGAAGCTCGCCATAAGCGCCACGCTGCACAGTCACGCTCTTCTGGTCCGACGGGCGGGTAACTGCTTCGGCGGGAAGAGACAGCGATTGATCTTCTTTGCCCAATATGTCTTGGGCTTGGAAGGAAACCTCCTTGGCATCGTTGGCTTCGCTCGTCTCGTGGAGCAGCAACGTCCGAGAAACTTGCTCACCGAGATAGCCTTTGATCTGAATCGTAGCAGGGCCGCTCAGCGCGAGACTTGCTTCAGGGCTGGCGGTCAGCCCAAGGGTCAGAGTAACCGTGTCCTGGGCCTCTTCCGCGGCCGAGCCAGAGTAGGACAGAAACAGCGTGCCCTCATACGTCCCTTCTTCGGGGTCCTCCACTGTGACAGTGAAGCTGCCAGGAGGATCGCCAGGACCAACTGCTGCGGTGGTCGGATCAACGCTGATCCTGTCCGCGAAGATACGCCCTTGTCCGTCGGTCCGATCCAAGTTGCTCTTAGTGAACGTGACACTGGTGATCTCACCCTCGGTGACGCCCAGAGTGAAAGTCGCCTTGTAGGATCCACTCTTGCCGTCTTGCATGAGAGTCAAGATGCGATCAGGGGGGGCAATGGTGATGGTCGGCATGGCAGCGACAAGCTCCAGCCCAACCACATAGGTCTCCCTAGTAGGCTTGTCGTCATAGGTGATCTCTACCGAGCCACGGTAGGTTGCTGGGAGGGACGGTTCGGAGAAGGTGACAGCAAAGCGTTGGGTTTCACCCGGACCCAGCGTCTGTGGCTCTGAAGGGGTGACCGTCACATCTGCTCCCAAGAGCGGAGGCGCTGTTCCCTCGGTCGGGGTCAGGTCGGTGAAGTTCGTCAGCTTGAGGCCCGTAACCTCAGTTGTGAGCGAAGTGACAACGATGCTTCCGCGGTAGTTCTGTCCGTCGGATGTGAGGAGCAAGAGCAGCGGCTGACCCTCAGGTTCGACGCGCAAGGCGGGGCCCATTCCTGGCTCGGTTGGTGCCTCTGGCTCGACACTCAAGGTCAACGGGATGGCATCAACTGTGCCCTCGGCCTGCTCATCGTACGCAATAGAGATGCTGCCCTCGTAGCTTCCAGGTTCGGGCAGGCTGTCTATCGACACCGTCACCTGCAGCGAAGTGGTGGGTTCAAGCTGCGCTAACTGGGCCGGATTGACGGTGACTGCCTCTGCGGCAACAGCGACACTGCCCTTGGCATCAGTCAAGGGGCTGGGAGTGAACTGTAGGTTAGTGACGGCTACCTCGCCAGCAGTGACGGTGAAACTCCTACTGGCCGTCCCGGCGGCTGTGGTCGCACTGAGAGAAACAGCTTCCGGATACTGCAGGGGTGGTGGTTGCGCTGCGGCTGGGAAGGCAGTTATCAGGCCACCCACGCTCAGGATCACCACCGCAAGGATCGATAGCCTACGCATGTTGCACCTCCTATTGAGGCAATGCTTCCAGAGGACCGGCGGCATTGGCTACGACCAGAGCGAAATCCTGTCCGTCGTCGTTAGGGAAAGCAGCAACGCCAACCTGCACCTCACAGCCGTATACGATCACTTGGTAATCACCATCCATTGGCGTGGAGACCACAACCCGTTGAACGTTGTCGTGGACCTGTGCAGACAAGGGTGGGAAAGTGGGAGCCTCCGCCCGCGGGTAGGCCAGAAGCCTGCCACGTGGGTCACGGACCACGAGGCACAAGCGGTTGACCAGCCGTGGTCCCGGGGCGTCGCTATAGGCCAAGGTAATCCTCAAGGGATGGACCAGGTCCGCAGGCCTGACTACAAAGGTGTGCCCCTTGCCCGTGCTCAATGCTAGACTCGGATCGTCGCTGAAGGCTATCGGGCGACCGGGCGGGGGAAAGAGAGCCCGTTCCAGATCAACTCGGCCCCAGCCCTGGTCCATGTCAGGACTTCCACCCCCCACATTGACAGCACCATTGACCAAGATGGCCTTCAATAGGGCAGCTGAGGGATTAGAGTGGTTCAGGTTCTGCACCAAGTATTGCCGGCACAGTGCTACAGTGCCGGAGACTAGTGGTGTGGCCATACTCGTTCCGGAGAGATACATGTAATGCTCGGCAGAGCCCGGATCGACACCGGCGGGCAAAGGTGGGGTGTTTCGATCGCCTGTGCCGCGCACTGGCTTCCCTGGTAGACCCCGACCTACAGCCTTGTCGTGGGTCATATCGACACCCTCTTTGAAATCAGTGCGAGGCAGGCCATCGGGACCGTAGTCCGCCACACACACGGACGAGCGCGTAGAGAGAATCCAGCAGCCCGGTGCAACAACATCGGGTTTGACGCGGCGATCTACGGTGGGGCCACGGTTGCTGAAATCCGCTACCTGCTTGGGGTCATCGGCCTGATCGAAAAGCTGCACTGTGATGCCGCTGGGGTGCCGGTCACTGGGCGGAAACCGGACTCGACGGGGAAGAGGCCGCTGGCTCTCGGTGGCCCCCACCGTTAAGCAATTCTTGGCGGTGCCTGGAGGGGTAACACGTCCCCCACCGCGCCCTTCGTTGCCTGCCGCGAACACGACGAGGAACTTGCGATGCTTCCAGATGAAAGCATCGATCTGCCGGGATTGGGCATTGTAGCGACCCCAGAGCTTGGACGACTTCTTCCCCCAACTGTTGCTGTGAATTGTCGCCCCCTCGGTGAGTGCCTGGCGAAGCAAAGGGGTCAGATCAGGAGGTGTTCTGGGCTTCCCCTTGTCATCGGCTGTTGATTGGAATACCAGCCGTGCCTCGGGTGCCAATCCAGTGACAGCTCCCCGAGTATTGACCCCGGTGCCAACTATTGACCCAGCTACGTGCGTTCCGTGACCATGCAGGTCGCTGGCATCATGCGGTCGTCCCCAAGCGTGGATGGCAGCCACCCGATCTCGGAAGTCAGCCAATAGATTTGGTCCATTCTGACCGATGTCCAGACCAGAATCACACACGGCCACGACTTGGTCCGCGCCGTCTAGGTCATTATTGCTGCGCACCGCCTGAACGTTCATGATCTTGGCTGCGACATCGTTGAAGTACTCGTCATCCGCATAGGAGTGAATGACTCGCACAGCGGTGTCCTCTGCCAACTGGTGGACGGCGGTGGGATCAGGCAGGGTAGCGATTATCGTGGTTTCCATCTGGTCAATCAGATTGCCCTCCAGTTCACGCACCCGGTTTGCCACACGTTCCCGATCGCCAGGCTCGTATACTTCAATCTCCACATCCTGAGCCGTTGGCTGCGGCTCGACAGCTGCATATGTCTCTGCCTCCGCCTCAGCCAGGGCGGGGCTAATCTTCAGGCCGGTGTGATAAACCCGAACAGCCTCGACGAAAGGTAGCTGCTCTACGCGCCCAAGCGCGTCGTCGTCCATTGCCACCACGAATCCAGACGAGCCAGCCGCGTCTCGAATGACCGCCCCTTGCGCTTCGATATCGTCCTTCCACCCTTTCAGTGTTGGACCTACCAGAAACACAAGATAGAGGCGCGGCTCACGGGCCTCCTCAGGCGCTAAGACTAGGGGCGCCAGAGGGATATGATGAAACCCCATCATGTTCGCCCACTTCTCTTCATCGCCCTCAGTCAGTTCATCTCTGCCAAACTCGTACTCGTTGATCTGCACCCGCTGCTCAGTGGGAAGTTCGGCCACACTGAACCCCTGTTGACGCAACCTGGCCAACTGTTCCTCTGTTGCTTCCACGAGTACCTGCTCCGCGTAGTCATCCACGAGGACGTGGGCGAGCTCTCCCACCTCGGGCAACCGATTCTCCTTCTCACGTCCGAGGTATATCATTGCTTTTCGTGACATGGAGCACCTCCTTCTCCACAATCACTTCCAGGGCTTCTGGTAGGCCATCCAACTACTGAACAGATGGAATCCGTCTACCTAATCGCCCCATCTGGCACATTGGGCGGACCTTGTTCGCCAATAGCTATGCTGTGTGCGAAGTGACCAGATTGTGCCCCAAGAGCCTGACAAAGTCAAATGGTTCCCGTCCCGCTGGTTCTTCGTCAAATCCCACTTAGACCAAGAAACGCCCCCTGCGCCCGCCCTTTTCTTCCTCCTAGCCGGTGCCAAACTGGTTGTTTGACGAAGTTGCTTTCAGTATGCTACAATGGTTCCAGAGCCGTTATGCGGCCCTACCGGAGGTTATGCATGCAAGGACATCGGACTCAAGGACCCGCTAGAAGCCTTTGACGCGGTTCACATGGCGTCCCGCAACCTGGCTGAGAGAACCAGGCGCGAGTATATGAACGACCTTACAGATTTGGTTGCCTTTCTCGAGAAGTTGGCCCTGAAACGCATCAGCCAGGTGGACAGACGCCGCCTCGAAGCCTACCAAGCCGATCTGGACCGCCGCGGCTATGCCGGATCCACCAGAAGGCGAAGGACGTCCTCAATCCGATCCCTCTTCGGTTTTCTGAAGCGCGATGGCCACATCGAGAGGAACGTCGCCGAGAGACTTATTCCTCCTAACGCCGAGCAGAAACAGCCCAGGGTGTTGAGTGAACGGGAGTACAAAGATCTGCTCCGCGCCTATGCGCACCAGACCCGAGACGGTGCCATAATCGAACTTCCACCGCAAACAGGCATACGGCTTTCTGAGCTCTCCCGACTGACCCTCCAGGGCACAGAACTCCCCGCGCGCATCCAACGCAACCTAGGGACCGTGGGAGTGCTTCATGTCAGAGGAGGGAAGGGGAGACGAGACCGCTACGTCGCATCGCTCTGTAGGTCCGCCGAGGAGCCACTCCGGGTGGGTTCGAATCCCACCCGCCCTATGAGACGCCGTACCCGACATGCTTGAACTGATCCGGGTGATAGGCGCACAGAGTGTAGTCGGCCACTTCGAACCCGTGACGAAAGAGCCTTTCAAACTCGTCTCGTGACAGTCTGCGAGCCGTCGTCCCCATGCTCGCGGCGAGTCTGACTTGTTTCTCCTGGAGACATCCCTCACAGAGCCTGGCCACTTCATCCTGTCGTCCTGCATCCGCGAGTACCTTCTTGCATGTGTTGCCGATTCTCACGAAGGCGCCCGGATCCGTGTCGGGGCTCTTCATCCGCTCCACAATGGACCTGGTGCGCAGGGCACGAATCTGGTCCGTCAGGATGCCCATGATGATGTGAACGAGAGCTCTGGGTCCCGGACGGTATGGGCCAGGCTGTCCCTTTCCGGAGGCATCACTCACAATCAAGAAGTCCACGCCTTCCCGCCATCCTGTGTCGAAGTTGTGCAGGCCCTCGACCCCCAGGTTGTCGTAGATCCCTCCATCCCAAAGATGTACTTGTGGATAGGCCGGCGCTATGGGCTCTGTCCTCCGTGGTGTGTCCGAACCAGGCTCGACCGGTTCCTCCACCGCTGTTAGAGCCTCGGGATACCTGAACCAGGACCGGCCGCCGGTGTCGAGAACAAGAGGGCCTACGAGTCCTGGAAGGGCGGCCGAGGCGGCCAATGCATCGCTGAGGGGAATACGGGTGTCCCGAGTGTAGCCCAGCAGGTAGTCACCCATCCAGAAATGCTCGAAGCGCCAGTTCCGCCCCGTCTCGTGGCAGGTCGCGTTGATCATCCAACGGGGACCATCAGACACTTCGCGGAGTAGCGCTGTCACGCCCGAGCGCTCTCGCAGGAGCGCGGAGAAGTCGTCCGCCCTGGTCTCGAAGATGCTCCAGGGTGCTTTCAATACCGACCTTAACACCCGTCGGATCATTCCGAGTTGGAGATCTTGGGTAGTCAGCAATTCACGCGCCTGGGGGACCACCTCGCCTAGGAAGCGCTCGCTGGAAGGCCACCGAAAGTCGCTCTTTGCGTAGACGAGCCCAGCGCACATGCTACCACCCGACACTGTCGACAGGAAAGCCACATCCTCCAAACGCTTCTCTTGCGCCAATCTCGCCAGTGCGCCCAGGTGGAAGACCGTGGCGCGAAATCCCCCGCCAGAGAGAGCCAGTCCGATTCTCATGTGTCGTCCACCTCCTCCCCATTGGACACTGCAGCGCACCAATCCACGGGCCGACTGCATGGCGCCAGACCAACAGGATGAAGGCTTGCATCCCGTGCGATGTCAACCAGCCGACGCGGTCTTACTCCCGAGTCAACTGGAGTACCAACTGTGCGCGGGGTGCAGGCGCAATCCCGACCGGAGGCAGTTCCGCTGCGGTCGATGTGAGCTGGACGAGGATGCCGACTTCCGCCAGGTCCTCTCTGATCAGCTCTGCCATGCGAATGACCGGCTCGTCATCTGGCGACAGTCGCAACTCCACAAGCATGCCTTGGTCGATGCCAGCCTCCTCCAGCAGCTTCTGTGCCCTCTGTGGATCGTGTTCGATGGAGGAGGCATCTTCGCGAACAGTAATCTCCTGGCCCGACGCGTCCAGTCGTCTCACAGCGACCGGCGCCGCCTGATCGAAAACGCTCTCAGTCGCCGATCTCCAGTCCACGGCGTGCAAAACCGCATCTTGCACCAGTTCGTTGTCCCACAGGTCACCGCTGCCGACCAAGACCAGGCGGGTGAGTGGAACAAGCTCGGCCAATGGAATATCGTCAGTCCTGGCCTGCTTCCAGATGCGTTCCAGCCACGGCACCAGGCGCGGCTCGGCGATCCGGAGCTGTTCAACCAGCATGGGAAGCTGATCCGTCGAATGCCATACCCGCTCCGGCAGGTCGGGGTCTAGCCCCAGTTCCTCCAGCTTTGCGTCCGGTGCGGTGTACAGGAATCGTGGCTCCTCCCCGGTGCTCATGCTCGTGGGTACGGGTTCACCGAGTTCTCGTGCCGTGACATCGAAGACCATCAAGTCGCGATCTACAACCTCGAAATCCAAGACGTGGACTGGGGTCACGGCAACGCTGCCCTCTCCCACTATGACCAGGGTGACTTGTGACTCCCACAGGTAGATGACCGAAAGCCAGGTCCCCACCACCTCTACATCTGCGGAGAGAGTCTGAATGTCAACGTCACATTGAGCGAATGCGGCTGCGCCCGCCTGGCACTTCCAGGTGCCGAGAGAGTTGCGGTCGCAGGGCGACATCACGAGCGAACTCTCCTGAAACAGAAACAGGTTCGAGCAATACGGCAGGGACCGGAGCTCTGCCTGGCCGACCTCGTCGACTGTCACGAGGCAACTGGGGACCAGGGACTCCCAAGAGCTGCCAGTATCGCACTCTGGCAACAGATGCAGCTTGTCCGTTTGCTGCCACGTGGCCCACACTTTGGCGTCGATACACCTTGCTTCGTATGGCTCGTCACATTCTGCTTTCGCTACCTGCGTCGCGGCCTCCGGAGTCACGCACCCTAGTGGTATCATCGCAGCCAACATGACGACGATCAACGTAGAGGAACGAGGGATCTGACGCCAACGGCTCCTCTCACTCATGGCCAGTCTCCCTTCTTTACTTTCAGGCGGGGCCAACGAGGCTGCGCCATCTTGTGAGACAGCGGACACCCGCCGATAACCCGAGCGTTATCCCAATCGTGAGAACGATGCCCACCACAGCGGCATCCAGCAATGCTGCGAGGGTCTCGTAAGGAGCTGGAACACCGTAGTTGTTCACGTAGAAGCTACCTTTCTCGCTGATGGCGGTAGCCAGCCATAGGTGCCCCGCGCGGAAGACTACTAGCTGCGCGAGCGCCATGGTCAGGCCCGCAGCCCCCACGCGTAGCAGCCAACGGCCGACGCCCAGTCGCCAGCCAACTCGTGGCTGTCCGTACAAGCCCACACTTAGTCCCACCCCGGCCAGGCACCCAGTCAGGACCGTGATGGGCCTTGAAAGCAAGGGCAGACCATTCAGCAGCGCTGCAATCACATCGGCCATCCCAAAGAACAGAGCCCCCATGGCGGCGCCCAGCACTGCGGGCAAGTGGTCCGTGCCCAGGAGCCTCTGCCGAAGACGGGCAGTCTTGGCCCCTTCTCCGCGCTGCTCCAACAGTAGCGGCTCCGCCAGGCTCATCCCTAGAGCGATGGCCCCGCCCAGAATCGCGCCCAGGTTGAGGCTGGTGCTGAAGGAGATCACAGGCATGTTGCTGGCCAGGTCAGGCGCGAAAAGCGCGGCGACGCCCCGTAGCAGCGCCAGCGGCAGCCCGGCCCCGAGGGCACCGCCGAGAGTCAGCCAGACAATACGTTGGCGATCGCGGATCACTCGACGCCGGACTCGCCACAACCAGACTCCCGCCCGGTCTGGTGGCGAGAGCCGCCTGGCGTTCAGCTTGCCGATCTCGGGATCGGCATCGGCGAGCGTGCCGTATAGCTCGCCTTGTCGCCACCATCGTGAGCTGTACCCGTCCCGTCCGCCCAGCGCCTGTTTGAGCCTATCCAGCCCCTCGTGGGGAACCGGTTCGAGCGCGGTCAAGGCCAGGGCGGCCGTCTGGCGAGTGATTACGTCGTCGTGACCCACGGCGCACCAGGCGACCGGACCCACGTGCTCGGGTCGGTCTGAGAGGACGTCCTGGTCTAGCCGGAGGATCTCTTGTGCCTCTGCGAGATCCGCGGCGGCGAGAGGACGTGGGTCATCTAGTTCCTTGAGATAGTCGCCTCCGTCCCGCCGCAGACGAGCCAACCAGGGGCCAACGGGTGCATCGACCGCCAAGGCTGATCGCACGAGGAGCAGTGTCTGGACAGGAGACAACTCAAGAGTCTCACTGGTCTCTGAGAGATGCTGGAGTTGATCCGTGCTCGGCGCTACATCATGCGCCATCCACTCCCACCACGCTTGATTCAGTCTGAAGCGCTGCTCCGACTTCTGCCGCGCTTCCACGCTGGCTTCCTTGTCCGTGACGGGGTCGAAGATGCGACCGCCGGGCGCGCGCAAGTAGAGCACCGGAGCGCCCCAATCGCGAACGTGGGTGCGCTCTCCCAGGGCTTTTGCTCGAATCGCCCCTCGGCCCAAGGCGACGGCTTCGTCGATGGTCAGCCCGGCCACCAGTGCTTGGTAGAAAGCGACCATGAAGGCGGCGGCCAGATCGTCCTGGATGGTGAACTGCATGGCGACCACCGAGGAGATGCGGCCCTTCAACAGTGATGCCGCGACGCTGCTCCACTTGTGGAAGATGTCGCGCTTTGCGGCCTCGCAACAGCCCATCACGACGAGCCTAACCCCCTTGCCACGTAGGATCTCCGCCAACCGGTCGCCAGGTACCGAGACGGCTCGGTTGTGCTCGTCCGCCAGCACAATGGCGCCTTCTCCCTCAATGGTATCGACCAGGGGACCCATACGTTCGACGAACTCGCCGTGGCCGCTGAAGTGGAAGATGTCAGTTGAGGATTCCAGCAGTGCGCCCCTCACATCCTCAACCGTAGCGCCAGGTGTAGGGCGGTCGCCGATACCGTTGTACTCGGGCACGCAAGTGACGTCTATGCCAGGAACGCTCCCCAGTACATCTCTCATCAGTTTCTGCTCCCCGGGGAGGTTCTTCAGGCGTGGGTAGTCGGCATAGGGCTGCGGCGTGGCCATAACAACGAGGATACGCCGCTTCTCCGCAGCCTCGAACCATTCAGCCCGTACAGCTATTGCCTCGTGGCGCACGATGGAGATGCGCGGATCCAGGGCGAGAAAGCCGCTGGGCGTCCGCTCGCCGTCCGCGTCCTCAACGAGCATGTACTCCCATGGGAGCACAAGCAACCGATCAGCCAAGCGCAGGCGCAGACGTAATCCTTCGTCTTGGTGCAACCTTGCCAGACTCCGCTGGTACAACCTGCGTGCATCCGGTGGAAGGAGCAGGTCGGCAAGTCGTGCCCCCAGGTCCATCTGTTGCTCTACCTCGGTATCTAGCCTGCGCTCACCCAGGCGACGGCTCCATCTCTCCAGATCAGGACTCTGAGGCACGACGACCCGCTCTTTCACTTCGCCCTGCCCCTCTGGGGAGTCAAAGACCCTCACCGAGAACGACTTGACCTTGCCGTCCCTGCCTGTCTCGACGTCATCGGTGAAGATGATGAAATCATGGTAGGTCCGGATGGCCACGGGCTACCTCCTCAGTCAAGCGGTGATCAGCTTCGTCTCCACAACCTGGCGGACGCCTGGCACGCGATCCAAGAGCTTGAGTCGCTTGGCGTCAACGTAGTCAGCGCCGGCCAGAACCACATAGGCTCCCAGGGCGACGTACACCGCAGCTACGAGTAGCGTTCCTTGAGGCAGCGCCGCGGCCGGGACACCTTTCAAGAACCTGAATCCCCGGAGTAGCTTGTCCGCCAGGCTCGTCTGTATGCCATAGGACGTCTCCAACTCATCGATCCCCTCGATGGCGGCCAGGAACTGCTCCCGGCTGGCTTGGCTGCTGGCGGCCAATTGCCTCAGAGCGTGTCCGGTCTGCTCCGTCTCGTAGAGCTTCTCCACCAGCTCGCCAAAGAGTCTTCCGTTCCTCAGATCATCCACCCACTCTAGCGCGTGCTGGGCTGCCTCCTGCGCCAAGGGTTGTCCAAACAGGGCTATCACCGAGCCGTAGGATCTGAAGGCGAAGTCGCGGAAGATCACGTACAGACGTGAGGCCTTCTCTGCCTGCTCCATGGCATCGGCGATGTCCATCCCCAATAGGCCGACTGCCGCAGCGACCTCGGCCACACCCAACCCCAGGAGGCCCTCAAGAGCGGCCTGTCCGGTCTTGGTGGCTCGTTCTCGGACGAGGTCCAGTGCATCGCCGATGGAAACGGAGAGCTTGGTGCGGGCCTCCTGGGCGCCCATCCTCAGATTTCCACGTCGTTCGGTCCGTCCTCCGTCATGCTCGATCTCGCCCAGCAGGAGCAACAGGTACTGCTCTCGCCGCCCAAGCCGGACGGCGCTCCGTTCGGAGGCTTCGCCCCCCGCCCACGTCACCTTCTCCTCTTCGTCCACCGCCGCCTGGAATAGATACGCGCTAACCTCCAGGTCCGTCAGTGCTTTGGCCAGTGACGCAATTGAGGCCTGGGCACGTGCATGAGCGGCTGGATGCTCCAGTTGTGCCGAAATGCTCTGTGTCAGTTGTCCCGAAAGCGACGACAGTCTCTCGGCTTGCCCGGCCAGGTCTACGAATGAAGCTGGCCCGCGCCCGCCTCGCTCACCGGTGGGTGCCGCGGAAGGAGCGAACAGGACCCGAACCGCATCCGCATAGGCGTGTGCAGCCGCTAGATACGAGTCCGTGGCCTCCATGGCAGGTCCTTCTAGAATCTCGAGAGTCGGCGCACTGGAACGCGGTGTCGGTCAGTTGCAGGGGAGTCAAGGACAGTGGCTGCCCGCTGTGCAGACACTTGCTGGCGGCTGTGCTTGACTGTGTTCCGGGTCTCGTCCCATCAAGGTGCGTGATACTTACGCAGCATCTCTAGCCAGCGGTGATCCTTGGCATAATCTAGATCGCCGTAGTAGCGAGAGATGTTCCAGGCGGGCAGGTAGATCGTGGCGCCGCCACACTGTTCCACCTCAGAGCCATGGTGAGATTCGGCGACGACGAAGTTCCCGGCTCCTGGCTGCATCGCCGTGCGAACCCCGCGTGCCGACTGGCGTACCGCATCGTCGCTCGTCAGTTTCTCCAGCTCCTCACAGAGGTGGGCCATGTCCCACAGTGTGTTGTGCCAGAAGTTGGCCGCCAGCCGCTGGGCGCTCCAGAGCTCCGTCTTCGCATTAGGGAGCGACGAGATCAAGGCCTCGGCCAGCTTGTCCACCGGCTCCGTCAGTGCGCCCACCTTGGACAGGTCCAGGGCCGACTGGGTCACGGGGCCGCTGTAGCCTCTGTCTACGTAGGACTTGACGTAGGCGTTGACGATGTGTGCTGCCAGATCCGGTGTTGGTAGATCTGGCTGCCCGACCAGCTTGCTCAGCACCGTATCGTAGGGCCACCCGTCGTTGGGCTCGCTCTCCTCGGATGCGACCATGTAGCTCACGAATGGTCGGGCCTGATAGGCCACCTCCAAGTTGCTCATGAGGCAGGCGTCCATGCCTAGCAGGTCAAGATGCTGGCCCAGATCGTCTGTTGCTTGCTCCAGCACCCTGCCAAGCTCCACGGTATCCAACGAGTGACCGCTCCCGTCATCGCAACAAATCCCGCGCTCCGCAGGGGTAGGCAGGCTGAAGATTGTCTCCAGCGTGGGCCGGAAGAAGACCTTGCCTAGCGGGGATGCCGAGCGTTCGCTGGCCTCGCGCAGGCTGTAGTCCCTGGTCCCGACTGCGAGGGCGATTTTGTCCATCTCCGTGGGTGCCCAGCCGCAGCCATGATTCCAGAGGATGAGCGCATAGCGCTTAGCTGGAAAGTGCTCAACTGTCCAGGAGACGAAGTCGAGGAGCACCAATGGGTCGCCCGAATCGGTCTCACCGAGGTCATCCACCTCGTCGCAGTCGCCCTGCCGTACGTGATAACGCTTCGTGTGATGCTCGTCGCCAATCCTGTCGAACTCAGCCACGACGTTTACGTCAGCGGTGGAGCCGACCGTGCTCATCTCTTCCAGGTCTTTCTCTCCGGCGTCGGACAAATTGTTGTCACCCGCCAGGTAGACCATGAACGTCCACTTCGCCTTTTCCTTCATTTCAGTTCCTCCCTCTTGTCGAGACCCAACGCGCGGGTCGACTCCCTCGCCCGCTCTTCAACATCTCCCACGGCGCCGATGTGCGTGAAGGGCGGTACCACGTCTCTCGCCGCAATCAGCCGACATGCCTCCGCTCTTGAGCGAACTCGGGCGAGGCGCCTTGAACCTGGCGAGGTCGACCGCCTGCCACCAGCCAACAATGCAGCAGACAACGTGGAGCAGTCTGGCCCCGGGTGGTCGGGCGGCGTGCCCGCCCCGCCCCTACGAATGCTTTCTTGCGCACAAGGGCCTTCCCGTGCGATGCAGACAGGCTGCCACGGGGCGCTCCACAATCGGCCCCGGGCACTTCCTCGTCACCGATGAGTAGGTCGCCAAGCGCGTGCCGACGGGCTATGTCCTCCGGACACCCGATGGCAGGAACGCGGTCTGGAGGCTTGCTGGGCTTCCAACGGCGCGCGGATCGAGGTCCGGTACTGGTCGGTAGGTGGGGCAGGCTACGGTTCGCCACCATGAAGCCTCGTTCCCAGCGCAGGGCGTGGTGAAGCGGCGTATCCGCTGGATGAATCGTGTTGCAGGGATCTCAGCGCTGCTGGACCAGCGATGGTCGGCGTGCTATCGTGAAGATCGACGTGCGATGCACATGGTCACCGGAGGCCGGCGTGGTGCCCACTGCAAGACCGGCACCGCTTGTTCAATGTCGGATGCTGTGCTGCCGAACCAGGACTCTGTGATAGCAGGCCACTCATGGGTTCGAAGAGAGGCTACGATGGAGCGTAGAGGGGCCCCTGTTCAACCAGACAAGGTTGACGTCATTATACAACGAGAGAGCCCATTCTGTCAAGATGCTGGATAGAATGTGCAGACTATTCAGAAATGCGGTACGACTGGACTCTCATGTGCTTCACGGTTGACTGTGCGCGTCCAACCACGGCGGATAGGGTTCGTGTCCGTGTCTTGTCAAGTGGTGTGGACTCGTTAGTGTATTCACGTGATCTGTTGGGTACTGAATTGACCTCCTTGTCTCTCCGGGAAGCGTGGCGTGACGCTATGCGTTCGGTGAAAGGGTGGCGGGCGCAAGGGAGTGGAGCGAGCCAACTCGATCTTGTCGGGTCTTTCCAGCTTTTGCACCGAGCCCACGAGTCGCAGCACCGAATTCGGGCTGGAGAAGATGCTGAGGGCGTCCATGCGCCGCTTGACCTCTCAGTTCAAGGGACCCAGCGGGCTCGTGGAGCAGATGCGGATCCCATGCTCTGGGGGGAAGGTCAGGAAGTTCAGGATCTCGTTCTCGCGCCGCTCCGATCTGCTCGCTGATCTTCAGGTCCGTCAACGAGCGCGTCAACAACTCCATGCCCTCTCGCAGACAGCCACTGTCCAGATCGCTACCCACCGCGCGTGCATACTCGCCCAAGGTCACGATGGGTCCGGCCGTCGGTTGCCTGCTGACTCTGTGGTTGCTCCCATACCCACGTGGAAGCACCCGGTAGCCTTCTCGTCAAAGCCTGAGTTGACATTGCACTATGAGATTCCATCGAGGGGGCCGTCTGCTCGCCAACGTGGGCTTTTGCAGCTAGAATGTTGGACAGGCACCACGACCAGGTGATCGTGATCGGAGGCGGCGTCGGCGTCCGGGTTGATTGCCAGGTGCTTGTGTTCTTCAGTGTTGGCCACACCTGTGAGGAGAAAGGAAGCAACGGTGCAAGAGAACCACCCACTCGAAATCGTACTCATCGGAGGCTTTCTGGGAAGCGGCAAGACAACGCTCCTCAAGCGGCTGCTCGGTTGGGAGATCGAGCGGGGGATCAAACCGGTCGTGATCATGAACGAGTTCGGCCAACTGGACATCGATAGCCGTCTCATCGACGATGGTCAGGTCGAGATACGACGGCTCTCCGGTGGCTGTATCTGTTGCGATATGAGGCTAGCGCTCACAAGCACCCTCGAGGATCTCGCCCGGAGCTCGCCTGGTGCGCACATCTACCTGGAGACCACTGGTGTCGCTGACCCTGCTGGTGTGCTCGAGGCCATAGCCCCAGTAGCCATGCAAGGGATGATCACAGTCAAGAAGCTGTTGCTCGTCTACGACGCCAGCCTGGGGGAGGCCCTCCAGGAGGACCAGTACACGGCCCAGCGGCAACTCCTAATGGCCGACGTGATCCTCGTCAACCGCTGCGACACGGTCAGTCCAGAGGAAGTCGAGATCGCGGTCAGGCAGGTGGCTCAGCTCAAGCCCGAGGTGCCACTGTACCGTACGGTGCACTGCGACGTGGCGCCGGAGGAGATTCTGGCTGGCGAAAGCGTGGCCGAATACCCATCAGAGACGCCGGCGAGTACCGACAACTACCGGAGCGTGGCCTTCGTCGTGGACAAGCCGTTGAGGCGCAAGTGCTTCGAAGACTGGTTGGCCAACCTGCCTGGCGGCGTGCTGCGGGTCAAAGGTTTCGTACGGTTGGCTGGCGAAGAGGGTCTCTTCGAGGTTCAGGCCGTGCGCGAGCGGCACAACGTCGTTCCTTTCGACTCCCTGGCTCGCCAGCGCTCGGTGCTGGTGGCGATCTCCCATCCGCAGAATTCGGACGACTTGATTGGGGCGTTGGAAAAATGCGCAGAGAGCAGCTAGGTAGCTAGCTGGGATTCGGGCGTCAGGGGACCGATCGCTGGCGCTGGCGTTGCTCGGCGGCACTGGGCTCTCCCAATAGGGGGGAGCCTCTTTTGTTCGCGGCCAGAGTCCCGCTGTCCGCGAGAAAGCGCAACAACCCACACGAGGCGCTGGTCTGACCTTCACACAGTCAAGCCCGGTGCACTGTATCGTGCTGGCGACCCAGGTGGGCGTCGCCTCCAACCTCGGTGGCCAGGCGACCGCGTCCCATGGTGGCCACCTGTTTGGCCTGATCGGTAGCCACATCGATCATCTGGACGATGTGGACGTGGTGACCGGAGCTATCAGGGCCAGTAGGTCTACTTTGGAATGGCCTGGCTGTCTTGCGTCCCAGGGGATGCACTTCATGGGGATCTCTCGGGCGCTCTATCGGCTCGAGAATGTGCTTTGCGAAGCAGATGGGTCTGCTCTTGGCGAACACGATTCACGGATCCGCCCGAGGGTGGAGGCGCTGACCCCGCGTAGCTGATCCAGGAAAGGTGGTGAGATCTCTGTCTCATCGTGACACGCCAGATAGATGGTTGTCTGCACCAGAGTCGGCCGGAGACCTTCTGTGCAGACACAGTCACTAGTCTGGGCGATGACCTGAGACGGCTGATCGACTTCGGGACCACGAGTGCGCCCCTGCTGCTTGCGACGAGGTCTTCTTTTCGGGCTGCCCAACGTGAGGCGCATTAGTCGCTTGCGATTCAGGCAGGTGGCGGCCTCCATCTCCTCTGACAAGCGCCCACGTTCCAGCTTGCTCGCTTTGAGGTACTGCGTGTTGACCACGTGGAGATACTTCCCTAGTTCGTCCAAGGTTGTCTTCTGTTCGTTGGGCATAGTGGCCTCCGCAACTCTATCGTCTGAGAGCACCATGCATCTTCGGTAACATCATGCGTGACTGGAAGGCAGGGGGTTGACAGTTTATAGAAAATGTTGTAAACTATGTCATATGCGTCGCGACATCCTTCACGAGTGCCAGTCTGTCGGGACGGACCTGACCCGTGGAATCGTGGTGCAGTACGGCTGGCGCCAGAGGGAGCGCTGCTGGGGCGCCACTAGTAGAGTAGGAAGGTCACGGCGGCATGCAGAGATTCCACTGGGAGAGCCACTGTCTGTGTCGCGGCGCAGACGTTCGCGGTACAGCGTGAGTTGCGCAGCCTGGTCAGGTTGATCGAGAATGGAGGCTCCCCAGGAGTTCAGGGTACTATGCGGGACACACATGCTCTTGACCTAGTCGTTCCCTCGGGCGAGGAATTCGCGACAGTGACCGAAATGGTCACGGTGGCACTGAGACAGTCGATCGTCCTGGGGAGGCTCTCTCCCGGTGAGAGGCTTGACCAAGGACGGATAGCCGAGTTGCTCGGTGTCAGCATTACCCCTCTTCGGGAGGCCATTCGTGTGTTGGAGGGAGAGGGTCTTGTGACCCTCTTTCCCAACAGGGGCGCTTACGTGGCCAAACTGGGGGTCGAGCAGGTTAATGAACTATACACCATGCGGAGCGCCATCGAGGCGTTGATCAGTGGCTTGGGAGCGGAGAGAATAACTGATGACGCGTTGGCGGATCTGTCACGTGTGTTGGACCTGATGGAAACATGCACAAAGAACCGCGAATATGCGAGGCTGATTGAGTACAATCGGGAGTTCCATTTCATCACGTATCGGGCTTCTGGAATGCCGTGGGTCTGCGAATTCATCGAGCAATTCTGGAACAGAGGGGCAAGGTATCGGTACGTCTACATCTGTCTCGAGGGCAAGGCCGCGGAGGCGTTGAAAGAGCACCGAACGATCTACGAGGCATGCAGGGCACACGACCGTGATTCCGCGGAGAAGTTGGTGCGGGAGCACATGGAAGACACAAGACGAACGGTTGTTGAGTACTTGAAGACCGCACAGGGTGAGGGTGGAGGTTACCACTGGCCGGAGAGCTCCTCTTGAGATGGCGAGCCGCCGGGCACCAGTCGTGTATTGCTTGGGGCAGCCGACAGGTCATTCACGACGTCCTCGTTTCATGTCGTATTGTACCATGGCACATCGTTGGGCCGGGGGACAGTTGTTCTCTTGTCGCTGCCGGTAGTGTAGTCCTAGGGCGAAACGACGGATTGTTGGGACGGAAGATTTATGAAATGTATTATATATCTCTCAATAACAACCAAACGTCGGTGTACGGCGGTGTGACTCCTGGGGAAAGAACGAACCTTGTCTAACATTGGGGATGTGTCTCTCTGGCGAGAGGTTTTGGGATTGGTGCCTTGCCATATTGAATTGTACGCAGAGAGGGGGTGATCGAGCGGATTCTCCATTGAGTTGGGCCGTTACTGTCGCCGGCGTTAGCTGTGAAGGAGGATGTAGAATGCCAGACATCAGGGTAACCCGAAGAGACTTTCTAAAGGCCATGGGTATGTCCGCAGCCTTGGGCGCGGTGCACGGATGTGGAACTCCTGCGCCATCAGGTGAGCCGACCGAAGCACCCGGAGTGACGCCGGGAGCCACGGAAGCGCCACCGCCCACAGTGGTACCGACGCCCGCACAGGGTCCCAAGTACGGCGGCACGCTTAAGGTCATAAGCGTGCAGGACTACGCGTCGCTTGATCCGCACAAGACCCTGGCTGCCAACGATCAGAACATGTTCGACGGACTGTTCAATGGGCTGACCCAGCTAAACCAGATGCAGGAGGGGACGCCTTCGCTTGCCCATTCTTGGGACGTGTCGGATGATGGAACGGAGTACACCTTCTATCTGCGTGAGGGGGTCAACTTCCATAACAGCAGAGAGATGACGGCAGACGATGTGAAGTTCTCCTTCGATCGGATTCGGGATCCTGACACCGCGTCGTACTGGGGCACTCAGATCCCGGAGATGAGTGACGTGGAGGTTGTCGACCAGTATACCGTCAAGTGCTACTTATCCAGCCCGGTGGCCTATTTCCTGGGATTCCTCGCGAAGTGGAAGATCGTGGCTCAGGAGAACATGGATGATATCGCGACCAGCGCCATCGGCACCGGACCGTTCAAGCTGAAGGAGTATGTTCTTGGCGATCATCTCTCCATGGTCAGGTTCGATGACTATTTCGAGGAGGGCTTGCCGTATCTCGACGAAGTGGTTCTTCACACCATAATGGACGTCACGGCAGCCTACACGGCCTGGGGGGCAGGGGAGTTTGATGTGTATTGGAAGCTGCAGCTTCGCTGGCACGGTGAGGTGGAAGAGAGTGCAGACCAGTACCTCATAGTCTCTGCGGCTGACCCATACAATGAAAAGGTAACACTGCATTTCGACTGTGTGACCCCGGAAGGACTGTTCGTGGACAAGAGGGCCAGGCAGGCGATAGCTTACGCGATTGACAAGACGGCCCTCGCGAATACGGCCTATTTCGGCCGCGCCAACCCCAACCCGTACAGCATTGTCATGAGTGAGGACAACCCATTCTTCAATGCGGAGGGGCTCACCAAGTACGAGTACGATCTGGACGAGGCCGCGAGGCTACTCGAGGAGGCGGGGGCGAAGCCGGGGGATACCTGGGAGTACAACGCCTACGCTGGCGACCCCGAGGGAGTGAACATGGGGATCGTGATGAAGGATGCTCTCGCCGAGATCGGGTATAACCTAGACATCGTGCAGAGTGAAGTCGGTGTCTGGGTCAACAAGTTCTACAACGTCCCTGCTCCCAACATCATTAGCTGGAATGGGAACCTGCCCTCGCCAGAACCATCCGATACTTTCCAGCTCTATCTACCAGGGACCCACCCTGGCTTCTGGGAGCCCAGCGACGAAATCGCTGAGCTCATGACCGAGGGAAGGGCGAGCATGGACGTCGATGCGCGGAAAGACATGTACCACGAGATTGAGACAGTGTTGAACGATGAGCTTCCGGACGTGTACCCGGTGCACCGCATGCTGCCGAGTGCGGCGTGGAACTACGTCAAGGGAGAGTGGCAGGAGACTGTGATCGCTCAGCATTACAAGGAGACCTGGCTCGATACGTAGCCAATACTCGACGCCCGGGGGAGGTCCATCCCCCGGGCGTCATCTCCGGGCCGTGTGAGTGGGGCGGGTATGTGTGCGCCCTCCCGGCTGGAGGCTGGTGGAGACCCGTGGCGATCTGTGTGGCATGTGTTAGCGAGAGTGTCTCTTTCTTGGATACACAGATCTGCTGTCTTGAAAGCCACCGCAAGCCGGGACGTTTGGCCAACCGTCACGGTACCAGTGGGCCGCGTCGTGAGGGTAGCGACTGTCGGTTCCGCACAGGCCTGGAGACGAGCTCTGCTCCGCAAGCTTCGCATAACCATGACCCCGGGTAGAGGACGCCGAAGCAGGTTGGGGCGATGGAGACGATGGTGCGAGGTGAGGGGGCTGACCTACTGTATCGATTGTCACGAGTCGAGCGCCAGTGAGCGTTGTAGGCCTGGACTGGAGTTGATGGCTGGATGGGTGGGACGGCGTGATGGCGCCACTAGGGTTTGACAGGCATGCGCCTTGATGTGAGAGAATGAGCCTCGTATGAGTTGCACTGAGAGCAGCCCATATTCCTGATCTCTGACGTGCCTCACCTTCGAGGCGTGTCCTGTTGGTAAGGAGCGTAAGCTTTGATCGGTTATGTAGTGCGTCGTCTTCAACAAATGGTGCCCGTCCTGTTTCTCGTCTCCGTCATCGCCTTCATGTCCATACACCTCATTCCTGGGGATCCGGTGCTGATCATGGGGGGGTCTCTGGTCCAGAATCAACCTGAGGTTGTGGAGGCCTTGCGTCACCAACTGGGTCTAGATCAGCCTTTGTATGTGCAGTACCTTCAGTGGATCAGCAAAGCCCTCCGAGGGGACCTGGGGGTATCTATGTGGAACCAGCAGCCGGTGACCGAGATCATCCTCCAGAGGCTCCCGGCCACCATCGAGCTGGCCTTTGCATCGATGTTGATGGCCTTGGCCGTCGCCATTCCCGGAGGAATAATAGCTGGCATAAGGCCCGATTCGCTCGTAGATCGCCTGGTGACGCTCTTTGTTACCATGGGAATGGCCATGCCAGGCTTCTGGCTCGGGATCATGCTCGCTTTGCTGTTTGCTGTACGCCTGAAGTGGCTTCCCCCGCTTGGCTACGTACCCTTCACTGAGGACCCCGTTCAGAACCTGAAACACCTGGTGTTGCCTGGCACAACGCTCGCGATAGTGATCGCCGCGCCGATGATGCGTTTCTTGCGTTCAAGCTTGCTGGAAATCACGCGTATGGACTACATAACCACAGCTAGAGCCAAGGGCCTCAAAGAGCGGGTCGTGATCTTACGTCATGCCCTGAAGAATGCGCTGATTCCCTTCATCACTGTAGTAGGTTTGCAGCTTGCCGGGATTCTGGCAGGAGTTGTGGTCATAGAGTGGGTATTCGGCTGGCCCGGGATGGGCTGGCTGATTGTGGACACTATCAACCGGCGCAACTACTCGCTGCTGCAGAGCTCGGTCCTGCTGATAGCAGTCGTATTCCTGTTTGTGAACCTCGTCGTGGATATTCTTTATGCTTTCTTGGATCCTCGCATTCGGTATGAATGAATGGGCTGGCCTGAGGTGCTTGTTGATTCCTGCTGGGTTACCAGGCTCACCGGTGCACATACGTCGCTGCCGAGGCTGTCATCTGTAGGTGAGGAACATGGGTCCTGATGTTAAGACGGGCGTGAAACTGGAGCACCTGTTCGAGGGGCATGAGGAGGAGGGGTTCAAAGAGCGCTTCTGGAAAAGCCAATGGGGTGAGTTGGCCAAGAGGATAATCGCCAACAAGTTCGCGTTGACAGCTTTTGTCATATTCTCGGTGATCGTGCTTAGTGCGATTCTGGCGCCGTGGATTGCTCCCTACGATCCGTACGAGATGCATCCCCAATCGATGCTACAGCCCCCTAGCCGTGCGTATGTTCTGGGAACGGACGAATTGGGCAGAGATCTCTTCAGTCGCGTGCTTCACGGAGGTCGGGTTTCTCTGGCTATTGGATTCGCAGCCACGATCCTAGCTTTCGTACTGGGGGTTCCCTTCGGCCTGATAGCTGGGTACGTAGGGAAGATAGTGGACGACGCTATCATGCGGTTCTCGGATGCGTTGCTCGCCTTCCCCCCTCTCCTCCTTGCGTTGGTGGTCGTGGCAGTATTCGGACCGGAAGAGCGGAATGTGGTGCTGGCCTTAGGATTGATGAGCGCCCCCACGGTCGCCAGAATCGCCCGGGCGGCTGCTCTGGTGGAGAGAGGAAAAGACTACGTCCTCGCAGCGACTTGCATCGGCGCAAGTTCGTGGCGGATCCTGTCGCGCCACCTGTTGCTCAACAGCATGGCACCTCTGCTTGTGCAGGTCTCACTAACCGCCTCTTTGGCTATCTTGATCGAGTCAGCTCTCAGCTTTCTGGGGCTGGGTGTGCAGCCGCCGCGTCCCTCCTGGGGCAACCTTGTGCAGCTTGGCTATAGCTTTGTCAACCAGGCGATGTGGTATGCTGTGACCCCTGGAGTGGCCATCTTCGTCACGGTAACCTGCATCAACTTGATCGGCGATGCGCTGCGAGATGCACTGGACCCGAGACTGCGGGGAGTACGTTGACAACCAAGAGACTGAAACAGGGCAGAAGAGGCAGACTGTAAGCTGCCGCATGGCATTCCTTGTTGAAATCGGGCCTTGGCGAGTAGGCAAGGTCGTCTGCCTACAACGTGAGTCTCAGACTGTGACTCGCGAGGAAGGAAGCGATGAAGACGAAAGAATTCCCCATGGTCGAAGTGGAGGGGCAGCCCTTCGACATGGGACACCAGCACGGTGAAGAACTCAAAGACCTAGTTGCGCTGTCTTTGGAGATGTTCCGTCGGCTCATTATTGCAGATGTCTACGGTATTGTCCCTGCCGGGGAAAGAGGTCCATCGTTCGAACAAGTTGTGGATTTCGCTGCCGAGGCTATACCTCTAACGGAGGAGTATGCCCCTGAAGTGGTGGCGGAGATGCGTGGAATAGCGGAAGGCTCGGGATCAAGGTTCGAAGAGATATTCGCTCTCAACAGCCATTTGGATATCCTGGAGAGAATGTGGTCCCACGAAGGACGGCTGGAGCCCAGCGGTGGTTGCTCCAGCTACGCGGTGAGCAGCCCGGCTACAGCCGACGGCGATACGTACGTGGGCTGGAATGCCGACGAGGGAGAAGGCTGGCTTCGATCGATAGCGCTGATCAAGGCCAGGCCGGTGGACGCGCCACCTGTGATGTTCTGGAACTTCGCTGGTTGCATAGGGCGACCGGGAATGAACCCCTATCTGGGGCTTTCTGCAAATGGGTTGTTTGCCTCTGATTCGTGGTTGGGCGTTCCCTACTGCGTCGTTTGCCGGAAGGTGCTGCAGCAGCGGTCAGTCGAGGACGCCGTCAAGGTCATATCCGGGGTGAGACGGATGGCGGGGCTTAACTATACGCTGGGCGACGTGGACGGCAACGTGGCTGCGGTAGAGACGACAGCCCGTCGCACTGTGGTGATGGCAGGCGTGGACGGCAAGGTAGTTCACACCAACTCCTACGTTGCAGAAGAGCTTGTTCCCTTTGAGATGTCGCAGGGGGACAGCATCGAGAACTCGCAGAAGAGGCTCGAGCGGCTAGGAGAGTTGGTGATGGACAAGCAAGCGGGCTCCATCACTCTGGAGTACCTGAAGACAGTGCATCGCGATCATGCCAATAGGCCGGATTCAATCTGTGCCCACGGCGATGACAAGTTCCCTGGCACGATGACTTTGAGTTCGATGATCATGCAGCCCAATCGCTCGAGGATGCTGGTGGCCTACGGTCACCCCTGCGAGCATGAGTTCGTAGAGTACACTCTGTGAAGATATCTCTTCGGAGGCACGTTGGCCGTCGTCGTTGATGTACAGGCAATTGCACAAGACGTCTCCCAGGAGCCTGCGAGAATGGGAGAACCATAGCTAACAGCTCAAGTGAGAAGGAGAGACGAAACGCATGGGTAGGGATGATTTGACGGGCAGACTGGCTGCCCAGATAGCTGAATCCAACCGTTCAGGTGCGATAGACGCAACTAAGGATGCGCTGGCTGCGGGAGTTGATCCCCTGGAACTGGTCGAGGCAGGGGCTGAGGGGCTTCGCGAAGTGGGTGACAAGTTCGGCTCTGGCGAGCTATTCCTGCCGGAACTGATCTTCGGCGCCAAAGTCTTCGAAGCGGTGATGGAGGTGCTCGGGCCAGCGCTGGAAGCGCAGCAAAGCGAGCGCAAGTATCTGGGACGCTTTCTGTTGGGCACCGTAGAGGAAGATGTGCACGATATCGGGCAGAAGATCGTCGGAAGTCTGGCGGGGGCTGCCGGGTTTGAGGTCGTGAATCTCGGTGTCAACGTGCCAACGGGGACTTTCGTGGAGAGAGTTCGGGAACTCAAGCCGGACATCTTGGGTCTGTCAGCGTTGCTCACTACTACGATGGAGGGTCAGCGTAGGGTCATTGATGCCCTCAAAGAAGCGGGGCTGCGTGAGCAGGTGAGAGTCATCATCGGTGGCGCACCCGTTACTGAGGAATGGGCTAGCGATATTGGCGCCGATGCCTATGGAACGGATGCGGCCAATGGGGTCAAGAAGATGCGAGACCTCGTTACTGATCGCGGACCAGGTGGGTGAAGTCGATACAAACGAGTGTGTCGCGCCGTGTGACTGGCCCGGCAACGGGGGAAGACGTGTCACGTGACAGGTGTCGGGCCGCATTATGCTTGAGGAGAGGGTTTTCGGCACATGGAGCACATCATAGGTGTTGACGTTGGTGGTACGTTCACCGACGTTGTAGCATTCTCCGGGGAGAGCGAGGGCTTGCGCGTGGCGAAAGTAGCTAGCACTCCTTCGAATCCGGCGACAGCAGTCCTCCAGGGGATTGAGCGGATAATGGGCGAGCACGAGCTTCTGCCGGAAGACATCACCTTCCTAATCCATGGTACGACCGTTGCCACCAATGCGATGCTGGAGAGGAAGGGCGCGTTGGTTGGATTACTGGTCACCGAAGGGTTCCGCGACGTTCTGGCCATCGGTCGACAGGATAGACCAAAGCTCTATGACTTCCGGGAACAGCGGCCAGAGCCCTTCGTACCCAGGCAGCGCCGGTATGAGATCTCAGAGCGTATGCTCTACACCGGCGAGGTGTTCAGACCCCTGGATGTTGATGGGTTGCGCCGCACAGTGCGTGAGCTCAGGGAACAAGGGGTTGCCTCCTTGGCAGTCTGCTTTCTCCACTCCTATGCAAACCCGGCTCATGAGCTACAAGCTCGGGAGATCATCAAAGAGGAGTATCCAGAGGCCAGTGTCTCCCTCTCGTGCGAGGTTCTCCCGGAGATCAAAGAGTATGAGAGAATGAGCACCACGGTCATCAATAGCTACGTGATGCCTATTGTAGACCGCTATCTCTCCTATCTGGCAGATGCCCTTGAGGACAGAGGCATCCGTTCCAGGCTGCATATCATGCAGTCGAACGGTGGCATCATGACGGCCGAAACCGCTCGCCAGCAGAGCGTCTATACGCTTCTCTCTGGCCTGGCGGCTGGGGTGCTGGCCGGCGTGGCTCTTGGCGCAGATGCGGGGTACGAGAATGTGATCACGACGGACATGGGAGGCACCAGCTTCGACGTCGCGTTGGCGTATGCGGGCGAATGCCGTCTCGCACGGGAGAGCAGAATTGGTGGCTTCGACATCAAGATCCCCATGCTGGACATCAACACCCTGGGTGCTGGCGGGGGGAGCATCGCTTGGATAGACCGCGGCGGAGCATTGCGAGTTGGCCCACATAGTGCAGGAGCAGAACCGGGCCCAGTCTGCTATGGGCGCGGGGGCAAAGAACCAACGGTCACGGATGCTAACCTTGTTCTTGGTCGGCTGAATCCTGACTACTTTCTGGGAGGTGAGATATCCCTGGATGTGGAGGCTGCGCGCCGTGCGATCGAGGATAGAATCGCCAGGCCGCTTGGCCTGTCCCTTGAACGAGCGGCGGAAGGCGTGGTTGAGGTGGTCAACGCGAACATGCTGAGGGGCATACGTGTCATCTCGGTCGAACGCGGCTATGACCCGCGTGAGTTCTCCATGCTTGCCTTCGGTGGTGCGGGACCAGTGCATGCCGCTGATCTGGCGAGGGAGCTAGGTGCACAGAGGGTGGTCGTGCCTAGTGTCCCTGGTGTGACATCGGCATTTGGTCTGTTGGTCGCTGACTTCCGGCACGACTACTTCCAGACGTACTTGGCACGTTGTGCTGAGCTCGACTTCGATGAGTTGAACGCTCGCTTTGCTGACATGGAGGGTCAGGCCACCGACCAGCTGCTGTCCGAACATGTCCCCCCGCAGAGTATCCTGCTCACCCGCTCTGCTGAGATGCGTTATGTCGGCCAGGGATACTCGCTGGACCTCCCCGTGCCACATGGTGCGCTGGATGTTACAGCGTTAGAGCGGGTACAGGTGAGCTTCCATGCCTTGCACGAGAAGGTGTACGGCTACTCCATGCTGGATCAGCCCATCGAGCTTGCCAGTCTGCACCTGATAGGGACTGGTCAGCTACCCAAACCGAAACTGGAGCGACAGGAGCCGGTCGGTATTGATCCAAGTGGCGCTCAAAAGGGATCACGCCCAGTCTGGTTTGAAGGCGGCTATCTCGAAACGCCTGTCTACGAACGGGGCAAGCTCCAGGTGGGCGATCGGCTATCCGGACCGACGATTGTTGAGCAGTTGGACTCCACCGTAGTGATTCTCCCTGATCAACAGGCGGAAGTGGATGGCTATGGAAACATCATCATCAGCGTCTGCTGACAGAAGCAAAGGAGACCCAGTGGTTCAGGATATCGATCCCATTAGACTGGAAGTGATGCGAAACGCTCTCTATTCCGTGACCGACGAGATGGTCGCTGCCTTGGTGAGGACCGCCTACTCGACCAACATCAAGGACCGCCGTGACTGTTCTTGCGCCGTCTACACGCCTGCGGGCGAAGTAGCGGCGCAGTCCGAGGTAGGGACGCCCCTGCATCTTGGCGTCATGCCGGCAGTCGTTGACAGTGTACTTGAGCGCGTACCTGTTTCCGAGATGGAGCCTGGTGACCACATAGTGATGAACCAACCTTATCCGGCTGGGCCAGGTCACTTGAATGACATCTCCGTCGTGTCACCTGTCTTTGCTAATGGGGAGGTTGTTGCCCTGGTGGCTAGTATGGCTCACCACGTAGACGTCGGAGGCTATGCGCCCGGTTCAATGGCTTTCGGCACCACGGAGATCTTTCAGGAGGGCATACAGATCCCACCGGTGAAGATCGTCAAGCGTCACGAGGTGGACAAGGAGCTGTTGGCGTTCATGTTGGCCAACGTCCGGCTGCCAATAGTGGGTCGCGGTGATCTGATGGCTCAGGTGGCTGCAAACAACGTGGGCAGTCAGAGACTGATCGCGCTTCTGGACAAGTATGGCGCCGAGTCCGTTGCGCTCTATATGGCAGCGCTCATGGATTACAGTGAGCGACGTATGCGCGCCGGTATCGCTGAGATGCCTAAGGGACGCTACGGGTTCGAAGACTACCTGGAATGGGATGATGAGACGTTGATCCCCATTCGTGTCGCCGTGGAGATCGGAGACGACGAACTGGTGGCCGATTTTGCGGGCACGAGCCCTCAGGTAGAAGGACCGTTGAACTGCAGGCGGCCGACCGTTCAGGCTTGTGTCTACTACGTTGCCAAGTGTCTGATCGATCCAGGGTTGCCTCCCAACGCCGGGGTCTATCGGCCTATCGAGGTCTTGGCGCCCGACGGGTCACTGGTCAGCGCCAACTATCCGGCATCGGTGGTGCACTCCAACATAGTCACTACACAGCGAATCGTGGATGTGCTACTGGGCGCGTTCTTGAAGGCTGTGCCAGAGCGAGTACAAGCAGCATCCTCGGGCACGGAGAACCTGGTCATCATTGGGGGACCAAACCCTCGGACCGGCTCATACTTCAGTTACGTGGAGACCTATGGAGGAGGGCAGGGTGCTTCGTTCGATATGGATGGGATGTCAGGTGTACACACGCACATGACGAACACCAGGAACGCACCTCTGGAGGTGATGGAAACCAGCTATCCTCTGCGTGTAGAGCGGTATGGGCTCGTCCCGGAGTCAGAAGGTGCTGGCAAGTATCGGGGCGGGTTCGGAATGGTACGTGAGGTGACGGCCCTGGCAGATGCGAGCCTGACTCTCAGTTCTGACCGCCACAGGTTGCATCCCTGGGGGGTAGACGGCGGATTGGAGGCATCTGGTGCTCGCTGTACTCTCACCAAGCGTGATGGTTCGGTGCAAGAACTTCCGGTGAAGTTGACCACTAGGATTAGCGCCGGAGAATGCATAGCGACCATGACGCCTGGAGGAGGTGGATGGGGCGATCCTCGTGAGCGGGATCATAGTCTGGTGGCGCGGGATGTCCAAGAAGAGCTGATATCCCAGGAGCGGGCAGACGCAATCTATGGTCTTGGCTCTTGACCCCGTCCATATTGACGGCATGAAAGGATGAGACAGAATGGCTGGGTTGCGAGGAGGGGTTTGCTGCGATGAATAAGTCATACTTGGCGGAACCATTTCGGCTTGGCATCAAGGACATGGTCGGAGACCTCTACGAACTCTACGTGTTTGTCAATGGGGAGTTTGTGAAGGGCAAGGAGGCCAAGGTATCAGTCTGGGATCATGGCCTGGTGTACGGTGATGGCGTCTTCGAAGGCATCCGTGCGTACGGCGGAGGGGTATTCAAGCTGGGCGAGCATGTTCGGCGCCTGTTTGATTCAGCCCGAGCTATCGGCATTGATGTGCCCCTCAGTGCGCAGGAGATTCAAGACGTGGTCCTTGAGGCGTTGAGGCGCAACGACTTGTCGGATGCGCACATCAGAGTGATTGTGACCCGAGGCATCGGTCGGTTGGGACTCAATCCGCGCAACTGTGTGAGGGCTTCCGTGATCGTCATGACCTATCCGTTTCCGCCTCTGCTAGGCGCCGAGCCAGTTCGAGTGCTCAGCTCGTCGATAAGACGCAAGGCTCCCAACTCCGTGGATGCGAGAATCAAATCACTGAACTACTTGGACAACATCCTAGCGAAGTTCCAGGCGATTAGCGCTGGGTATGGTGATGCCATCATGCTTGATGTCAATGGGTGTATCGCCGAGGGGACCGGGGAAAACATCTTTGCGATCAAGAACGAAGTGATCTCCACGCCCTCGCTGACTGCCGCGTTGCCGGGCATTACTCGGGCAACAGTAATCGAGCTAGCTAGGGGTATGGGCTATCCTGTGTGTGAACGCCAGATGACCCTGGGTGAGCTGTTCATGGCGGATGAAGTGTTCTTGACCGGGACCGCGGCGGAGATCGCCCCGGTTGCTGAGGTAGATGGCCGTATCATTAGTGGAGGGACGGCTGGCCCCATTACGGCCAAGATCGTTGCGGCATACAAGGCCTGTGTGACCGCGCCGGAGAATCTGACGCTGATTAGCGCCGGGCGGTGAGCGCTGTGCCCCTGCGGGGAGCAACCGTTCCGAGGGTTGACTTGTCTACTAGGCCTCTGTGAGACCGTCATGCTCGTTTGGTGACCTTGGTCACATCCCCAGGGAGTAGCTTACCCTGTGGGCCGTCAGAGGTAGGTAGTGCTCAGAGAAGATGAAGGCCTTATGCCATGACTGGAGGTGGCCTTCGTGCGGGGTGATCAGTGGCTAACCAAGCCAATCCTGTCTCACACGCCGGCCCCGGCCTGACTCGCATGATTGTTGTGTTAGAGACCCCGTTCGACCAAGGAGACATACACACCGTCGATCCACTGAGGATAGCTTCACCAAGGAGGATGTGAGGTTGAAGGAAGACGGCAAGTCAACGGAGGAAGGTGCCATGAACCCTGAAGGAATCCTGTCTGCGTTGCGGGAGATCTCGACGCCAACCTTGCACGAGGCGATGGGCAAGCGTAACGCGATGTCTTCGTCAATTCGACCTCTCTGGTCATCGATGGCCGTCTGTGGCCCGGCGTTCACAGTCCAAGCTCGGCCTGGCGACAACCTGGCCGTTCACTGGGCACTCGCCGTAGCTCCTGCGGGCTCCGTTCTTGTGGTGAGCCACGAGGATGACAACACGTGCGGCGGGTGGGGTGAGATAGCCACGATTGCTGCGCTGGAACGAGGCCTCGCGGGACACGTAACCGATGGAGGCGTGCGGGACGCCGTAGCCTGCCGAGAGCTCGGCTTCCCCATATTCAGTCAGGGCATTTCGATCAAAGGCACTACAAAGGTCCATCTCGGGCAGCTTCAGGTGCCCGTGGTCTGTGGCGGTGTCGTGGTACACCCAGGCGACTACGTCGTAGGCGACTACGACGCCGTTGTGGTGGTGCCGACAGATGAGGCAGAAGAAACCATCGCACGGGCTATAGACCGGGACGCCAAAGAATCTGCAATGATGTCGGCGCTGCGCAAGGGGGCGCTGACGGTAGATCTTCTAGGATTGCGGGAGACTCTGGAGCGAAGTATCGGGCACCCACTCTAGGGTCTACTGTCTTGCGCTCCGACCGCGAGTCGCGCGCCGGAGAAGAGGACACGAAGCGTTCTAAAGGGCGGGCGTTGAGGCCCGCTGGTATACCTGGAAGCCAGACTTGGGAGGTATTCTGTGATGTTTGATGTCAACAACGTGGTTCTTACAACGCCCTACTACCGTCGGTTGTCGGACGACCAATTACAGGCGCTACATGCTGCCACCCTCGAGATCATGTCACGGACCGGCATTCGCTTCGATCACGAGGAGGCCGTCCAGTTGCTCCGGAAGGGTGGCGCGTCCGTCAGCGACGGCAACCGGGTTCGCTTTCCATCTTGGCTTGTGGAATGGGCTCTGAGAACTGCGCCGAAGCAGATCATCGTTTACGATCAGTTGGGTCGAGTTGCCATGCGTCTCGCCGGGAGGAAAGCCTACTACGGGAACGGATCGAGTCTGCTGTACGTCATCGATCACCGAACCGGCGATCACCGGAAAGGTGTTCTTCAGGATGTAGCCGAGGCGGCGCGAGTGCTCGACTCACTGCCTAGCTACGATTTTGTGATGTCCTTCGCTCTACCCAGTGACGTGCCCGGCAACCTGGCACACCGCTACCAGATGCGAACAATGCTTGAGAATACGACGAAGCCCGTGATCTACGATAGCACCCACGCTGCCAGCAGCGAGGTTGCGGTTGCGATGGCCGAGGCGCTGGCTGGCGGGCCCGAGGCACTGCGGGAAAGGCCTTTCGTGATCAGCTACATCAATGTGGCCAATCCGATGCGTCACAACAGGGAAAGCATCCAGAGGCTGCTCTTCTTCGCTGAGAAGGGCTTGCCGGCCATCTACAGACCGTCGATTGTCACGAGAGGCATCTCCACTCCCATAACCGTCGCCGGCTTTCTCTGTGTAAACAACGCGTCCCAGTTGGCCGGTCTGGTACTCTCGCAGTTGAAGCGTGAAGGAGCGCCGTTCCTCCGCTGTAGCCACGGAGGTGGTACTTTCGACATGCGGACCACGGTCGGGCAACATGCGGCCCCCGAGGCTCGCGGTTTCCAGGCCGACTTGGCCCACTTCTACCAACTGCCTTCTTTTGGTATCGGGGGCCTGTGTGGGTCCAAGACCGTCGATCAGCAAGCGGCATTGGAGGCGGCGTTGACGCTCCTGGAGGCGACACTGGGCGGCTCGCAACTGATCCACGATATTGGCTTCATGAACAACGGTGCTACGGGGTCACTGGAGCAGCTCGTGATCTGCAGTGAGATCATCGGCTGGATCGATCACTATCGGCCGGGACTAGAGATCGATGCCGAGACGCTGGCACTGGATGTGATAGATGAGGTTGCCCCGGACGGTGAATTCTTGGAGACAGAACACACTCTACGCCACGTCCGTGAGGACTGGTATCCGGATCTCTTGGATCGTCAGGGGTATGACGCTTGGGTCGCTCAGGGGGGACTCGATCTTCGAGAAAAGGCTCGGCGTAAGGTGGACGAGATCTTGGGAGCCTTCGAGCCGTACACCATCAGCAGTGATGTCAGCAACGCATGGGATCAGATCATGGAGAAGGGTATTCAGGCCTGACACTGTCGCAGTGAAGGCCAGCTGCTTGTTGATCTGACAGCAGCCTGCAGGGCCCGAGTCAGTGACGGGTGATGCAGCGACGGGAGTGTACATGGACCGTACGTAGGCCAGGTTTGCATCGGTTGATGAGACACTTGCCGGAACGGGGTTGGGCGTGCTCGTGAGCAAGCCGTCGGTGTTGTTTGCTCTTTGAACGGTTGACCTGTCGCCTGCTACAAAGTCGAGATGCTCTGAGTTCTGAGTACGGCGAGGTGAATGCACCGCAGTAGGTAGAAGACGACCACGGCGAACAGGCTGAGACACACAGAACGGTGTCCGCAGGCGTTTGCGGGGCCTCACTTTGGCGGACCGCGGCCCTGGGCTGATACCGCGTAGCCAGAAGTGTGTCGAGGCCAAGGCTGCACCGTTGACAGTTCGCTGACCTCTTGCTGAAGCATCAGCGTCCCCTCAGGATACCCCAGCGATGGCATGATTGCCCGCGTGAAGTCATGCCTGGAGGCCTGGGTCACGGTGGTTGCCGAACCAGACGGACTCCCGCCAGGTCGCCTTGTGTACAGGACGGTAACTGATGAGCGAGCTTGTGCACGACAAGAGTATCATGTCGGTATTGATGTGTTGCCTGGTCGTGGGGTTCGTGATTGGCTTGAGCCTTCTGACAGTGCCCCTATACACATTGTCTCTCTCTGACTCCTCCCTGATGCTTGCCCTGGTCGTTGGTGCTCTGCCCTTGACAGCTGCGTTGCTGTCACTGCCGAGTGGTGCTCTTGCTAATTGGTTTGGGTGTCGTGCTATTGTCACTGGCAGCTCCGCCATAGTGATGGCCGGCTGCGTTACCCTTGCTCTGGCCAAGACCCATCACTGGCTGATGGTCGGTCAGGTTCTTCTTGGACTGGGGGATGCAAGCTTCTACGTCGCTGCGTTCACTCTTCTGATGGAACTAGCTCCCCCGGGCAGGCAGTATGGCCTCCAGGGCCTCGGCTACGGGGTTTGGCAAGTGGGGGCGATCCTGGGGCCCTTGGTGGGAGGATATGTAGTTGAGTTGGCAGGTTTTCGAGAGGCGTTTCTGCTGGGGGGAGTGCTGACCCTCTTGGGCCTTGTTGTGGCCACGCGAGTAGAGTCAACGGCCAACGCACACCCTAGGGTCGGTTCTTTCATGACCTACCTCGCCGAGTATCATAGGGGAGCTTGGCGACTCTTAGCCAGAAGCGGTGCCGTGCTATGGGTCAACGTGGTTGGGGCCTTTGCCACGATGACATGGCCGACAATGGGTGGGTCGTTCTATCTGGCGTTTCTTACAGCACTAGGCTTCTCCTCGTCGAATGCCGGATTGCTGACCTCGATGCGAGTGGTCGTGCTCACGCTGTCGCAGCTATCCCTGGGGCTGGTTGGGCGTCGTACTTCCATGACAGGTCTTGCTCTGGCGGCTACGGTGCTTGGCGCCTTGACCGTGGGGATCACGCCGCTGCTTGACACTGTGCCTCTGATCGCCGTGGTTGGGTGTGTAGGAGGGCTCTCAGGAATAACATGGCCTGTCCTCACAGGTATCCTTGCAGGGAACACAGATAGGACGGAGCGGTCCATGTCGGTTGCGCTGCTGAACCTGTCCTGGGCGGTGACGACCCCAGTTGCCCTCTTCGTGGCGGGGGTCATCGTGGATAGGATATCACTCTCATTCGCGTTCTTTCTGACTGGGGCATTCGTAACGCTATGCAGTGCATTGCTCTGGGTGGGTCCAAGAGCAAGGTGGTTCGACCTCGCTGCCTGATGCGCGGCGTCAGGCCAGAGCCCGAGAGACACCGACTCCTTCGGCAGGGTGACCCGGCAAGGGCAGGGAATAGACAGATCGAGTGATGTAGGGGTCAATGATCGGTCTTCTGCGTGATAGAAACACCGTCCCGGTGCTGACATGCTGCTCGATTTTCGGATGCGTCCTGGGTCTAACCCTCTTGCTGGTTCCCTTGTACACACTGGCTCTCTCAGACTCCTCCCTGGTCCTTGCGCTTGTTGTAGGTGCCTTCCCTCTGACTGGTGTTCTGCTGTCGCTAGCCAGCGGCGTGTTGGGCGATTACTTCGGTCGGCGAATGATCATCATCTGCGGCTTTGTATGCTTTGTGTGCGCGTGTTTGGTTTGCGCCGTCGCCGACAGCCACTACTGGCTATTGGTGGGCCAGATCTTAGTTGGTCTCGGAGACGTAACCATCTATGTCGCAGCCTATGCCTTGCTGATGGAATTGGCTCCTTCAGGCAAGCAGGCGGCCTTGCAGGGTCTGGGAAGCGCGGCGGCTGCCATAGGCACCATTGTGGGTCCCTTCGTAGGGGGGTACGTGGCCGAGGTTGCGGATTTCCCAGCAGCGTTCATGGTGGGAGGGGGGCTGGCGGCCCTAGGGATCGTCGTTGCCACGGGAATCGGGCGTACGCCTTGTCAACACCGCAGTGATTCCCTGCTCGTCTCGCTTGTTGAGTATCATAGAGGGGCTTGGCGACTTCTGTCCGGGAACTCTGCTGTGTTGTGGGCGAATCTGCTCCACGCCGCTAGTTTGACAACCTGGCCAACTATGGGAGGCTCGTTCTATCTGTCATACCTGACGGCAGCGGGCTTCTCTTCGTCGGCAGCGGGCGCTCTCACAGCAGCGCACATGCTCGTGGCAACGCTAGGCCAACTGTCCCTGGGCCGCTTCAGTGAGCGTGCTTCCACGATCACTCTTGCTTTGGGTGCCACTGCACTTGGTGCTGTGACGGTGGGGGTCACGCCGTTGTTGGCCAGTGCCCCTGTCATCGCCGCTGTTGGGTGTCTGGGCGGCGGCTCGCGAGTTTGGCTGCCCGCACTCGCGGCTTTCGTTGCGGACAACACTGGCCATACAGAACGTTCGATGGGGGTAGCGCTGTTGAACCTGACGTGGGCGATCACCAGCCCGATAGCCTTATTCGTGGTTGCGCTTCTCGTGAAGAGGGTGTCTCTCGCGTTCTCGTTCTTCCTGATTGGGGCATTTGTGGCATTGTCCAGTCTATTGCTTTGGCTCTGGGCCAGGAGGCATCTGGCCTGAGCCCAGGTTTGGATGCTAGACCGATGGGGCCTGGGAATCGCATCGGCTAGTCTTGGGATCTGACACTGCGAAGGGAGATCAGATGGTGCGTACGCGGCTCGATGGTGCAGGACAAACAGTAGTGCTTGACAGTCAGGGCCCGCTTGTCGTGATCGGTGAGCGAATAAACCCCAGCGGCAGGAAGCGTCTGGCAGCCGAGTTGGCCGAAGGCGCGATGTCGATGGTGCAGCAGGAAGCGATACTCCAGGTGGATGCTGGTGCACAAGTCATCGATGTCAATGTGGGGGCCGTAGGTGTCAATGAGGAAGAGATCCTCCCCCTGGCGGTGCGGACGGTGGCTGACGCTGTCGAGGTGCCGATCTGCATTGACACTTCGTCCCAGACCGCCTTGGCGGCTGCCTTGGCGGTTTGCCCGGGTAGACCTCTTGTGAATTCAGTTACCGGCGAGGAAGCGTCTCTGGCGTCGGTCCTGCCGTTGGTGAAGGAGCGGGACTGTGCGGTGATAGGGTTATGCATCGATGAGGCGGGGATCCCCAAGGATGCCCAGGGTCGGCTGGAGATAGCGCGTAAGATCATAGACCGCGCGGAGCGAATAGGGATTGCGAGAGAAGACATCGTTATCGATCCTTTGGCCACAGCCATTGGGGCAGATGACAGGGCGGGACTGGTCACGCTGGAGGCGATCAGGCTGATCGCCAGCAGCTTTGGAGTCTGTACCACCTATGGGGGGAGCAACGTCTCCTTTGGTTTGCCCGAGCGCAGCCTGCTCAACAGAGCGTTCCTGGCCATGGCCGCAGCTTCCGGCTTGACGAGCGTGATCGGCGATCCGCTGGACGTGGAGACGCGGAAAGTGATCGCTGCCTGTAACTTGCTCTTGGGGCGAGATGAGTTTGCCATGCGATTCATCCAGCATTGCCGGAACGGGTGGTGAGCCGCGTCTCTGGGCTCACAGGCTCCGAGCAGCACAGAACGACGTCTCGTATGGATTGGCCCTGCGTCGGGTGAGGCCCGCCCGGCTTGGGGGCTGAGTGCAACAGAGCCTCGATAGCCGATCTCCGCGGCGATGAGGTTGTGACCCTGTCCTTGGTGGGTCAGCATCTCTGCGTCCTGCGCACCACAGTGCCTGTTCTTGGGGATGAGAGAGCGCACGAGGTCGACGTCTTCCTGTAACGACGCTGGCTGTACCTCGGTTACACCGTTTTGCCGTGCAGTGTAGCCAGGTCGCTGCAAGGCAAGGACTCTCCCGCAGAGGAGAGTCCTTCTTCTTGTCTGCCCTGCGCCGGAGCAGCAGTGCTGAGGGATCGTAGCACACTGGTGGCGAAGTGATGGGTTCCGCGGTGGGAGACCCGCGTTCCGTTTCAAGAAACGAAAGAGGTACTTGACAAGTGTTCGAGTATCTAGTATAATGGGAGTGAGAGCGCTCCCAACGAGGAGCTTCCCATGGGCAAAGTGACGTTGGTAGAACACGCGTTTTTTTGAGCGGGCATGGGAGCGCTCCCAGGAGGACGCAGTGGCGCGCACACTCGAAGAAGTAGCCCGGCTCGCAGGAGTCTCTCGTTCCACTGTCTCTCGTGTGATCAACGAACAGCCCAGTGTGAAGGCCGAAACGAGACAGCTCGTGTGGGAAGCCGTACGCGAGTCGGGATACCGGCCCCACGCTGTGGCGCGCAGTCTGGTGACCAAGCGGACACAGATCGTGGGGATGGTGATCCCCGAAGTGGTGAGCAACCTCTTTACAGACCCCTTCTTCCCCATCTTACTGCGCGGTGCGACCGAGACGTGTAACGAACACGGCTATCAACTGATGCTGTCGCTGTTCTCTTCTTCGGCGGAGCGGCAGGAGATCTATCAGGGCCTGGTGCAGAACGCCTACTTGGACGGCGTGATCGTGGCGTCCGCTGCGGTGGACGATCCGCTCATCTCCGATTTGTTGCGAGATGGCATGCCCTTCGTGGCGGTGGGGCGGTCTCCCATCGAACGGGTGCATTCGGTGGATGTAGACAACGTGGGGGGGACGCAGATGGCGATGGCTCATCTGATCAGCCTCGGGCACCGGCGTATTGGTACGATCACTGGTCGTCCAGACATGACCGCCGGGCAAGATCGTCTGGAGGGGTACCGCCGGGCGTTGACAGCCCACGGAATCACGATCGACGAGGATCTGATCGTGGACGGTGACTTCACGGAGAGCAGCGGAATGGCTGGGATGCAGCGCCTCCTGCAAGCCGAGCCCAGCGCTGTTTTCGTGGCCAGCGACATGATGGCGGTGGGTGCACTGAGAGCGCTGCGACAGGCGGGCCTGCGGGTTCCTCAGGACATCTCTCTAGCCAGCTTCGATGACATCCCCATAGCCTCGGCCACCGAGCCACCACTGACCACGGTGCGTCAGCCCATCGGGCGGATGGCGACGCTGGCTGTGGAGACACTGCTGGACCTGATCGAGGTTCCTGGCTCTGGGCCTCGAAGGATCGTTCTACCTACCGAGTTGGTGATCCGCGAGTCAAGCTCTAAGAAGGAGGTGGTGAGTTCTTGAGATCATTGCCGGTTGTGTGTTGGTTAACCTGTCCACACGTTCTTGAGTAGTACCTAGGAGGAGAGAGATGCGCAAGCTACTGTCGGTGTTGCTGAGCGTGTTGGTGATCAGCAGTCTTCTTCTGACCGGCTGTGGTGGTGGAGCTGCGCCTGAGGAGGCGGCTACGGAAGAGCCCACGAAGGAGCCAGCGGCACCCACTCCCACGAGTGCACCACAACCCACAGAGGAGCCTACGGTTGTTACGTATGGGAGGAGCGAGACTCTCTATACGGCCGGAAAGCAGTGGGGCCCTCCGACCAACTTCAATCCGATCATGACCTGGGCCTATGCCATGGGGACGGTGAACTTCTGTTACGAGACGCTGTTCCTGTACGACCCCCTCGCCGACGAATTCATACCCTGGCTCGCGGAGAGCGGGGGGTGGACGAGCGACACCGTGTACGAGGTGACACTCCGCGAGGGCATCTACTGGACCGATGGCGAACCGCTCACGGCTGCAGACGTCGTGTACACCTACGAACTCGGCAAGTTCCCTACGGTTCCTTACAGCACGTTGTGGAACTGGCTGGAGAGTGTCGAGGCGGATGGTGATCTCGGCGTGAAGTTCACCTTCTCCGAGGCCAACTATCAGGAATGGGACTTCTTGCTGTACCAGACGGCGATAGTACCCAAGCACCTGTGGGACGGCAGGACGGAGGAGGAAGTCGCCACCGGAGCCAATGAGAACCCTGTGGGCTCGGGTCCATACCTGTACGAGACACATAGCGAAGACAGGGTGGTGTGGGTTAGGAACGATGACTGGTGGGGGATAGACGTTCTCGGAATGTCGTTCGCCCCCAAGTACATCGTGGACATCGTCAACAGCAGCAACAACGTCGCCCTCGGTTTGGTGCTCCAGGGCGCGGTCGATCTGAACAACAACTTCCTGCCGGGCATAGCAACCCTGGTAAAGGGCGGCTACGGTCTTTCGACGTACTACCCGGAGCCCCCATATATGCTCGCTGGTAATACGGCCTGGCTGGTGTTGAACCTCAGTAAGCCGCCCATGGATGATCCGGTGTTCCGCAAGGCAGTTGCCTACGCCATCGACGTGGACCAGATTGTCAACGTGGTCTACGGGAACGTCGTCAGCAAAGCCAGTCCAACAGGCCTGCTGCCCAACTGGGAGAAGTACATCGACCAGGCTGTGGTGGATGAGCTGGGCTTCAGCTACGATCCAGACGAGGCCAAGGCGCTCCTGGCCGGGGCCGGATACGTGGATGTCGACGGCGATGGATTCGTGGAGATGCCCGACGGCTCCAAGATCGAGCTGAGCATCATCGTCCCCAACGGCTGGACGGACTGGATGGAGTCCATCAGGGTCATCGCCAGTGGCTGCCAGGCCGTAGGCATCAATGTCACTCCGGACTTTCCGGACTACAGTGCTTTGGTGGATGCGCGCGACAGCGGGAGCTTCGATATGCTGATCAACAACGACAAGCAGATCAGCAACACCCCGTGGACGTACTATGACTACGTCTTCCGCCTGCCCATCCTCGCGTCGCAGACCACCACCAACTTCGGAAGGTACGAGAACGAAGAAGCCTGGGATTTGGTGCAGGAACTGGACAGGACCCCGACTGATGATCTCGCCGCCATGCAGGCGGCCATGTCTGAGATCCAGAGGATCCATCTCACGGATCTGCCCATCATACCGTTGTGGTATAATGGCATGTGGTCCCAGGTCAGTAGCGCGTACTGGACGAACTGGCCGTCGTCGGTGGAAGGCGCCAACCATTACCTACCTGCTACCTGGAACCAGTACTGGAACATGACTGCCATACTGATGCTCGCAGAGTTGGAGTCGGCAGGGACAGAGTAGGTCGGTTGGAGTTGTCACGTTGAGACTTCTCACGCACCGCCCCTCCCTCTCAGCCTGCGGGAGGGGCGGTGTTCTTGCAGGGTTGCTGTAGGGAGGAACTGGCGTGAAGCGGTATTTTGGCAGAAAGGTCCTCATCTACGTCCTGACCTTGTTCGTTGCGGTGACCATCGATTGGATGATCCCGCGCTTCATGCCTGGCAATCCTGTCCAGACCATGCTGTCCAGGGCCTCGCTTCACGCGGGGGCCTATGAGCGCATCTACGACTACTACTCAGGCTTGTTCGGATTGGACCTCCCAGCCTGGCAGCAGTATCTCAACTTCTGGAGAGCCCTGTTCCACGGCGACCTCGGGACGAGCGTGCTTCTCTTTCCGATGCCGGTGACACGTGTGATCATGAATGCCCTGCCCTTCGATGTCTTCCTCCTGCTGCCGGCCATACTCTTGAGTTGGCTTGCGGGCAACTGGTTCGGTGCATACGCGGCGCGATCGAAGTGGCTGGACAATACCATATCACCGCTGGGGTATATCCTCACTGCGACGCCCTACATGTGGTTGGGGATTGTGCTGGCCTGGGCCTTTGGCATAGTACTGGGCATCTTTCCGATTTCAGGGGCCTACAGCTATGGTTTGCGGCCTCATCTCTCGTGGGCCTTCGTCGGGAGCCTGCTGAGGCACTGGTTCCTGCCCTTCGCGTCCCTCTTCCTGGTGAAGTTCGGCGGTTGGGCCATCGGGATGAGGAACATGATCATCTACGAACTGGAGGCGGACTACTCTCACTATCTCGAAGCGCTTGGTGCGCCCAGGAGCCTGGTCAGGCAATACGCGTTCAGAAATGCGATACTGCCCCAGATCACCGGGCTGGCCCTCGACCTGGGTATCATCGTAGCGGGTGCCCTGGCCACAGAGATAGTGTTTTCGTACCCTGGAATCGGTTACCTGATCCTGGGAGCCATCCAGAACGAGGATTACTTCCTCATCCAGGGATGCTTCCTCTTCATCATCCTGGGCGTGTTGCTCGCCAATTTCGTCATCGACATCGTCTACGTCCTGGTCGATCCGAGGACGCGAACAGGGATGCTAGGTGAAGCAGCATGACGGAATCCGGGAACAAGAACGAGATCCTCTACTTCGCTCTACGGAACAACAAACTGAAGCTTGGTGTCGCTGTTCTTCTTCTGTTCGTCGTCCTTACACTGGTTGGCCCACTGTTGACAGACTATGCACCCTACGACTACGTGGGGCCACCATATCACCCGCCATCAGCGGAGCATTGGTTTGGGACCACGACCTTCGGGCAGGATGTCTTCAGCCAGTTCATACTCGGCCTCAAGGCAACGTTCCTGGTGGGGATTGTCGGTGGGGGGCTGGCGACCCTCATAGGAGTAGTCGTTGGTTTCACCGCCGGCTATCGTGGCGGTATCGTTGATGAGGTACTCAGCATGCTCACCAACATCGTCCTAGTCATTCCAACGCTGGCTATCCTCTTGATCATAGCGGCGTATCTCACCGTCAGGGGCGTTCTCGCGGAGAGTGTGTTCATCGGCTGTACGGCTTGGCCTTGGGCTGCAAGAGCGATCCGGGCCCAGACGTTTTCGTTGCGTTCCAGGGATTTCGTGGATCTGGCGCGGTTGAGCGGAATGCCCTCCTGGAAGATCATCTTCACGCAGATTGCCCCGAACATGATGTCGTATCTCCTGTTGGTCTTCATTCTTCAGTTTGGAGGAGCGATCCTCACGGCTGCCACGCTCGATTTCATAGGACTCGGTCCCACGAATGCGGTGTCGCTGGGCCTGATGATGAACAACGCCGTTCTGTGGGGCGCTCTCCTGCTCGGTATATGGTGGTGGTTCGTTCCGCCGGGTGTGGCCATCATGGCTATCGTCGGGGCGCTGTACGTGACCAACGTGGGACTGGACGAGGTCTTCAACCCCAAACTCAGGGAGATGTGAAAACGTGAGTCTTCAATTGGAGGACCTCAAGGTCTACTACCAGACCCTGAGAGGGGATGTCAAGGCACTGGATGGCGCCACGTTCGCCATCGACGATGGGGAGATCATGGGACTGGCTGGTGAATCGGGTTGTGGGAAGACCACGCTCGGCCACAGTCTGATCTCGCTGACGCCGCCGATGCGGTTCGTCGAGGGCCGTGTGATACTCGATGGTCAAGAGCTGCCTGTCTGGGACATGGAGAGGATGAACGACTTCAGGTTCAAAGAGATCTCCATCATTCCGCAGTACGCCATGAATGCCATGAATCCGACGCGCAAGATCGGGAAGATGACATCAGAGCTTCTGGAGTCCAGAAAGGTGGATTTCAAGGCCACCTTGCCTGAACTGAAGAGGAGACTCGATCTGGTTGAGCTATCACACGACGTGCTCGGCATGTACCCCATTGAGCTGTCGGGCGGTATGAAGCAGAGAATGGTGATGGTCCTATCCACTGTGCTCAACCCTTCGCTGCTCATCGCCGACGAGATCACCTCGGCACTCGATGTGTCCACCCAGAAGGCTGTCGCAGACATGCTCGTGGAATTCCGGCATCGCGAATTCGTGAAGAGCCTGATCGTCATCACCCACGACATCTCGATCCTCTACCAGATTGCGGACAGTATCCTGGTCATGTATGCAGGACAACTGGCGGAGAAAGCCTCTACCGAGGTGATCATCCATTCGCCCCGGCATCCGTATACGAAGCTGCTGATATCGGCTTTGCCCAAGGTCGGGGTGCGGTATGCTGACACAAGGCTGGCCGGGATTCCCGGCAACCCCCCACAACTCCTCGATCCACCGGCTGGATGTCGTTTCAGGGGACGATGCCCCGTTGCGTTCGAGAAATGTGTGGAGGAGCCGCCGTTCCTGGAACTGGAGAAAGACCACTTCGTCGCTTGCTGGAAGGAGTTCGAGAAGAATGCTTAGGCTGGACGGGGTGTCGAAGGTCTACAGGGTCGGCACCTTTGGAGGAAGGGAACTCCATGCAGTGAGCGACGTCACCTTCGACGTGAAGGATGGAGAGGTGGTCTCCTTGATCGGTGAGAGCGGGAGCGGCAAGAGTACCATCGGCAGGATGATACTGCGTTTGATCTCGATGAGCTCGGGGGAGATATGGTTCGACGGAGTGAACATCTCCACGCTCAAAGGGAGCGGGCTAAAGGAGTACTATCGCAAAGTACAGGGGGTATTTCAGGATCCGTTTAGCTCCTACAACCCGATCTTCAAAGCCGACCGGGTCCTCGAGATCATCCGGGAGGAGTTCTACCCACAGCTCAAGGGCCACGAATGGGAGAACAAGTTGGAGGGCTCATTGAAGGCGGTTGGCCTGAATCCGGCCGACGTCTTGCACAAGTACCCCCATCAGCTCAGCGGAGGGCAGCTTCAGCGTTTTCTGATCGCACGGGCCTTGTTGCTCGACATCGAGTTTCTCGTGGCCGATGAGATCATCAGCATGCTCGACGCATCGAGACGGATCGACGTTCTCAACCTGCTGGCAGACCTGAAGTCCCGTGGCCTCTCTGTCCTCTTCATCACCCACGATCTCTCCCTGGGTTACTACATAAGCGAGAGAGCGGTGATCCTCTACAGGGGGTGTGTGGTGGAAATGGGCCCCACCGAGCAAGTATACTACAATGCAATGCATCCATACACCAAGATGTTGATGGCCTGTGTCCCTCGCCTGGACGAGAAGTGGGACGACGTGGACGTGGAACTGAAAGCGAGGGAGCTGGAATTCACACGTGGCTGTGTCTACTGTGAGAGGTGTCTCGCCGCGGAGAAGGATGAGAACTGCGCCAGAGAAAGGCCTGGGCTGGTGGAGGCAGAGCCCGGTCATTTCGTGGCGTGCGGCCGGTGCTAGGGAAGACCCGTCACGTCCGAAGCGAGACTCGATGTGGGGCGTGCCATCCCCCGGCAGACCGTGGCACATTGCGCGATCCGGTGAGCCGTGTCACGCCTAGAGCCAGGAGGTCCTCAGTTGGCCAGCATTCCCTGGGAAGAACGGCCTCAAGGAGAGCACGAAGTCGTTTGGCGCTCGGCGAAAAACCCGATCATCACTCGCGATGCTGTGCCAGAGACCAATAGCATCTTCAACAGCGCTGTGGTGCCTTTCGAAGACGGTTTTGCAGGCGTATTCCGTTGCGATAACACGGCCAGAGTGATGGAGCTCCATGCAGGTATGAGCAAGGACGGCGTCCACTGGGAGATTGAGCCGGAGCGCATTCAGTTTCTATGTGAGGACGACGAGATTGGCGCCTTCGTCCACGCCTATGATCCACGAGTGTGCTGGCTCGAGGACAGATACTACGTCACGTGGTGCAACGGCTACCATGGACCTACCATAGGTGTCGGTTACACCCATGATTTCAAAGCTTTCCACCAGATGGAGAATGCCTTCTTGCCATACAACAGGAACGGTGTGCTCTTTCCTTCCAAGCTGGGCGGGAAGTATGCGATGCTGAGCCGGCCCAGCGACAGAGGGCATACTCCCTTCGGTGACATCTTCTACAGTGAGAGCCCGGACTTGATCCATTGGGGCCACCACAGGCATATCATGTCGCCCACCTCGGGCTGGCAAGAAACCAAGATCGGTGCTGGGCCTTCACCGATTGAGACGTCGGAAGGGTGGCTCCTGATCTATCACGGTGTGCTGACTTCGTGCAACGGGTTCGTGTACAGCTTCGGCGCGGCGCTGCTGGATCTGGAGAAGCCTTGGAGGGTGATCTACAGGACGCGTCCCTACCTGCTCAATCCGAGGGAGTACTACGAATGCGTTGGTGACGTCCCTAATGTCACCTTCCCGTGTGCCGCCTTGTACGACCCGCCGACAGGGCGGATGGCGATCTACTACGGCGGAGCAGACACGGTCACCTGTCTGGCCTTCGCGAAGCTCGATGAACTGGTCGATTTCATCAAGGAGAACTCTCTCTGAAGGAGAGACAGCCGGCCACCGGTCTAGCGAACGCCGAGGAGGGGATCGGTGTTGTTGTGAAAGGACGCGAGCCATAGAACAGGATATCACTCTGCACACTCTTGCCAAGATGATAGATCATTCCCTACTCCATCCCACCATGACAGATAGAGACATCTTGGACGGGTGCGAGCTGGCGAGGGATTACGGCGTAGCCACGGTTTGCGTCAAACCGTATGCGGTCGGCATGTCCCGCGAGGCGTTGACCGACTCGGGGGTGGAAGTCTGCTCCGTGATTGGCTTCCCGCATGGGAACAGCCGCACGGGCGTCAAGGTTACGGAGACTCTTCGGGCTGTCGAGGATGGAGCCAGCGAGATCGACATGGTGATCAACATCGGCAGAGCTCTGGGCGGGCAGTGGGATTACGTTTCCGATGAGATCGAGACTCTCAATGGCGCGTGCACTGATCATCAGGCTTTGCTCAAGGTCATTCTGGAGACCGACTACCTTCAGGACGAGCACATCATCAGATTGTGTAAGATCTGCTCGCAGCACAGGGTCGCGTTCGTCAAGACATCGACCGGCTATGGGTTCGTCAAGCAGCCGAATGGTTCCTACTCCTATGCCGGGGCGACCGACCACGTTCTGAGTTTGATGCGTGCCCATTGTGCACCCGAGGTCCAGATCAAGGCGGCGGGGAGAGTGCGCAGCCTCGACGACGTGCTTCGGGTTCGGGCGTTGGGTGCCACTCGCATTGGGGCAACTGCCACCAAGACGATCCTGGAAGATGCAAAGACGCGAGGATACCGATAATGCGCTACGGCTACTTCGACGACGAGCGCCGCGAGTACGTGATCACTGAGCCGGACACACCTCTGCCGTGGATCAACTATCTGGGGTGCGAGGCATACTTCGGCCTCATCTCCAACACAGCCGGCGGCTACTCGTTCTACCGCGATGCTCGGCTGAGGCGCATCACGCGCTACCGCTACAACAACGTGCCCCTGGACTACGGCGGACGCTACATATACATAAGGGACAATGACACAGCGGAGTTCTGGTCTCCTTCCTGGCAGCCCACGAGGCATCGAGTAGAGGAGTACGCCTGCCGCCATGGGTTGGGCTACACCACCATTCGCTCGACCTACGAAGGGATCGAAGCTCAGACTCGCTACTTTGTTCCCCTGGCAGAGAACTTGGAGATCTGGCAGCTCACTTTGACCAATCGGCGCCAGGGCAAGGTAAACCTGTCCATCTTCTCCGCTATCGAGTTCTGTCTGTGGGATGCAGAGGACGATGCAGCCAACTTCCAGCGCAACCTCAACACGGGCGAGGTGGAGGTGGAAGATGGTGTGATCTACCACAAGACTGGATACCGCGAGCGCCGGGATCACTTCGCCTTCTTTGCCTGCTCGGAGGAACCGGCCGGATTTGACACACAGCGCGACGTGTTCCTGGGGCCGTACCGGGGTTGGGACTCTCCGGCCGCGGTGGAGCGCGGCTCTTCGTTCAACTCCGTGGCGGTGGGCTGGGCGCCGATGGGCTCCCATCACCTCGAAATCGCGCTCCAGCCTGGCGAGACGCGCGAGGTCTTCTTCGTGCTGGGCTATCACGAGAACCCTTCGGATCAGAAGTTCGACCCACCGGGCTCGCAAACGATCAACAAGCAGACGGTCCGTCCTATCATCGCCAGGTATCTGGACCCAGGCGAGGTCGAGGCGGCCTTTGACGCGCTACACGAATTCTGGACCGGCCTTCTGAGCAGGCTTCAGGTCGAAGTTGAGGACGTTCACACCAGCCGTATGGTGAACATCTGGAACCCGTATCAGTGTGTGATCGCGTTCAACCTGTCCCGGTCAGCCTCGGGGTTCGAATCGGGCATCGGCCGAGGCATAGGCTTCCGCGACTCCAATCAGGACCTGCTGGGCTGCGTGCACATGCTCCCAGAACGCGGGCGCAAGCGTATCCTCGAGCTTGCGGCCACGCAGTTGAGTAGTGGTGGGGCTTATCACCAATTCCAGCCGCTCACCAAACGCGGCAACGACAAGATAGGAACGGGTTTCAACGACGACCCGCTGTGGTTGATCCTGAGTACGGCTGCCTATCTAAAGGAGACCGGAGATTGGGATCTTCTGGACGAGCCAGTGGTGTACGAGAACACTCCGGGCACCGAGAAGCCGCTGTACGACCACCTCCACCGGAGCTTTCGGTACACGCTGGATAGGCTTGGGCCGCATGGCCTGCCACTGATCGGACGTGCAGACTGGAACGACTGTCTGAACCTCAACACATTCTCTGAAACGCCAGACGAATCGTTCCAGAGCACCCACATCAAGGATGGCCGCGTGGCGGAGTCGGTGTTCATCGCTGGACTGTTCGTGTTGGCGGCGAACGAGTTGGCGGCCATTGCACAATGGCGCGGCTTGAAGGGGGACGCGGAGGAATTCCTGGGAGCGGCGGAGAGGATGCAGAGGACGGTGCACGAGCACGGCTGGGATGGCGAGTGGTTCCTCCGCGCCTACGACGACTCCGGCAAGAGAGTTGGCTCCCACGGAAACACGGAGGGACGAATCTACATCGAAGCCCAGGGTCTGTCTGTCCTGGCTGGCCTGGGCTTTGCCGATGGGCGCGCCAAGAAGGCGTTGGCCTCGGTGGGGGAGTTGCTGGCAACCCCGCATGGCATCATGCTCCACCACCCTCCCTACACACACTACCATCTGAACCTGGGCGAGATCTCCTCCTATCCGCCTGGCTACAAGGAGAACGCAGGCATCTTCTGCCACACCAACCCCTGGATCATGATCGCCGAGGCCATGCTGGGCCACGGCGACCAGGCGTACGACTACTACACCCGCATCAACCCCTCGGCGCGAGAGGTCATCAGCGATGTCCATCGCTGCGAACCATACGTGTATGCGCAGATGATCGCAGGGATCGACTCGCCCACCCCAGGGGAGGCCAAGAACTCCTGGCTAACGGGGACCGCTGCCTGGAACTACGTGGCCATCACGCAGTGGATTCTGGGCATCCGCCCGACCCACGCTGGCCTGCGGGTTTCACCAGTCCTCCCCGCCGTCTGGTCGGGGTTCAAGGCCAGGCGCGTCTTTCGCGGCGTGACCTACGACATCTCGGTGGAACGGGCTGGCGAGGGGAATCTGGTCTCGCTGAAGGTGGATGGCCGGCCCGTCGAGGGAGATGTTGTGCCGTTGCCGGGCAGTGGCCAGCGCGAGGTGGTGGTCCAAGCCATTGTTTCGTGATGCCCGGCGGGACGGTGGCTCAGCGGTCGCGCCTTGCACGACGACAGCCTAGCACCTGGTGAGAGGTTCATGTCCAAGACTGCTTCGTTTCCATCTGACTTCCTCTGGGGTGCCGCCACTGCCGCGTATCAGATCGAGGGGGCGTGGAAGGCGGATGGCAAGGGCGAGAGCATCTGGGATCGCTTCTCCCACACGCCTGGCAGGATAGCCCGCGGGGACACCGGCGACGTAGCCTGCGATCACTACCACCGCTCGCGGCAAGACGTAGCTCTAATGGGGCAGCTTGGCCTGAAGGCGTACCGCTTCTCGATCTCCTGGCCGCGAGTGCTGCCCGAGGGTCGAGGCCGGGCCAACTCAGCAGGGCTCGACTTCTACAGCCGGCTGGTGGACGCACTGCTCCAGGCTTCCATTGAGCCCTTTGTCACGCTCTACCATTGGGACCTGCCCCAGGCTCTCCAGGATGAAGGTGGCTGGCCTGCTCGATCCACCGCTGAGGCGTTCGTGGAGTATGCGGACTTGACTACTCGGCGACTAGGGGACCGAGTCAAGCACTGGATCACACTCAACGAGCCTTTCGTCAGCGCTTTCGAGGGGTATCTCAGTGGACGCCATGCCCCGGGTATATCCGACCTCGGGGAGGCCTTGGCCGCGGCGCACCACTTGTTGCTGGCCCATGGCTGGTCCGTACCGGTGGTGCGCTCGAATTTGCCGGATGCGCAGATAGGTATCTCGCTCAACCTCGGTGGCCAGATGCCCGCATCGGCCAGCGTCGCTGATCGGGCCGCAGCCTGGCAGCGGGATGGGATTGTGAACCGGTGGTTTCTCGATCCCATCTCGGCGAGAGGATATCCGGCGGACATCCAAGAACACTATGACCACCCTACGGCCTTCGTGGAGTCGGGTGACATGGAGGCCATCGCCGCTGCCCTCGATTTCCTGGGGGTGAACTACTACTCCCGCGCCATCGTACAAGGGACCGAGACCGGTGAGGCTGGTGTAGCCCGTCGGACAACTCTGGCCAACCCGGAACGTACCGACATGGGGTGGGAGGTCTATCCGGAAGGGTTGTACGAAATACTGGGTCGGTTGCACTTCGACTACCGGTTCCCGGCGCTCTACGTCACTGAGAACGGCGCGGCGTATTCTGACGGGATCGGTCCCGATGGCCTGGTGCACGACCCACGCCGGGTGACGTATCTCAGGGAGCACTTCGGAGCCGCAGCGCGGGCCATCGCTGCCGGAGTGCCGCTGAAGGGCTACTTCGTGTGGTCGCTGCTGGACAACTTCGAGTGGGTGCACGGGTACTCCAAGCGCTTCGGCCTCGTCTACGTCGACTATCCTACGCAGCGACGGGTTATGAAGAGCAGCGGGCATTGGTACGGCAGAGTCATCGCGGCCAATGCTGTGGTGGATTGAAACACGCTCAGGATGCTTCGGGGATGTCTAGTGGAGGGGCTGCCCTTGCGCTACGGGCACTTTGACGACCAGAACCGGGAATACGTGATCACCAACCCCGACACGCCGGTCAAGTGGATCAACTACGTCGGCTCCTTGCAGTTCGGAGGGATCGTGGACCACACCGGAGGATCCCTGATCTGCAGGGGCGATCCGGCTCTCAATCGGATCACCAAGTACATACCTCAGCTTCCCGATGGCGATTTCAAGGGCGAGACGCTCTACCTGCGCTTCAAAGAGAAGGGGGGCTACAGGGTCTTCTCACCCTACTATGTGCCGATGCTGGATCCGTATGAACTGTACGAGTGTCACATCGGTCTGGGGTATTCGCGTATTGTCTCCCAGTTCTATGGCGTGAGAACCGAGGCCACGATCTTCGTGCCCTTGGGCGAGCATCGGGTGATCAGGGATCTGCAGATCACCAACGCCTCGGCGCAGCCCCTGGAGATCGACGCCGTCCCCGTGGTGGAGTATACCCACCCGGATGCGCTCAGGCAGTTCAACAATGCGGACTGGGTGCCTCAGACCATGCAGAGCAGGGCCCATCGTGATGGGAGCGGCCTGGTCCTCCTGGCACAGTATCCGTTCATGCATAGAGACACCCAGATCAATATCTTCACCTCCAACTTTCCAGTGTCCTCCTTCGAGACGGATCGCCGGCGATTCCTGGGGCTGAGCGCGTGTGGGACCTGGGCCAACCCGCTCAGCTTGCACGATGAGGAACTGAGCGACTACGAGGCCCAGCGGGGCGACAACATCGCCGCTCTGCTTCACCACCTGGGGGTTCTTGAACCTGGCGGGAGCGTCAGACTGATCACCCAACTGGGCCAAAGCGAGAGTGTCGAGGCCTCTCTACCTTCCTTCAGGCGCTTCAGGGACCCTGATGAGGTGGAGAGGTCGTTCCAGGAACTGGCCCTCTTCTGGGATGCTCATCTGTCGCGCCTTCAGGTGGAGACCCCCCATGCCCCTACGAACTGCCTGCTCAATGTGCACAACCCCAGGCAGTGCCACACGACTTTCAACTGGTCCAGGTATCTCTCGCTGTACCAGCTTGGCCTTGGCGCGAGGGGCATCGGCTTCAGAGACAGCGCCCAGGATGTGATGGGCGTCCTGCCCGCTATGCCGGGAGAGGGCGGACAGTTGATGGAGAAGCTGCTCCAGGCACAGATGCGAAACGGCTCCGCCAAGCATCAGTTCAACCCCCTGACTATGGTGGCGAACGAGGGCGACTCGAGAGAGGTGGTGGATGCCCCGAAGTACTACAGCGACGATCATCTGTGGATCGTGCTGGCCGTCACCGCCTATCTCAAGGAGACCGGCGACCTGGCCTTCCTGGACCGGGTGGTCGGGTTCCACGAAAAGGATGGTGATGGGCATCCCCTCGAATCAGGCACGGTCCACGAGCATCTACGGCGAGCGATCGAGTTCACGCAGCACGACGTGGGAGCGCATGGGCTTCCGTTGCTGGGGTTTGCCGACTGGAACGACACCGTCAATCTGCGGGGGGGTGCAGAATCGTTGTTTACGGCGAACCTGTACGGCAAGGCTTTGCTGGAGATGATCGAACTGGCCCGTCTCCTGGGTGATGGGGAGGAGGCAGCCCGGTATGTCGCCCAATACGAGGAGATGAAGCAAAGGGTGGACGAGCACGCGTGGGACGGTGAGTGGTACGTACGGTACCTCGACGCGGACGGCAGCCCCATCGGCTCCCACTCGAACGCTCAGGGTCAGATCTACGCCAACGGCCAATCGTGGCCGGTGATCTCTGGCTTTGCTTCCCCTGAGAGGGCAGAGCGTGCTCTGGACGCCGTGTACCGGCGCCTCAACACGTGCAACGGCATCAAGCTCAGTACTCCTGGGTACGATGGCTACGACCCATCGAAGGGCGGGATCACCACCTACCCGCCGGGGGCCAAGGAGAATGGTGGCATCTTCCTGCACGCCAACGCGTGGGCGATCATCGCGGAGACGTTGGTCGGCCATGGCGACCGCGCCTTCGAGTACTACCGTCAGATCAACCCAGTTACCAAGAACGAGATCATCGAGCAGTTCGAGTGTGAGCCCTACGTCTATCCCGGGAACATCTTGGGGGACGAACACCCTCAGTTCGGATTGGCCCGCAATAGCTGGCTTACGGGCACGGCCTCCTGGGCCTACCTGGCGGCCACGCGGTACATCCTGGGCGCGAGGCCCACCTACGAGGGATTGCTCTTGGATCCCTGCATCCCCAGGGAATGGGACGGGTTCAAGGTCACGAGGGAGTTCAGGAAGACGGTGTACCGGATCGAGGTCAAGAACCCCGATCACGTCTGCAAGGGTGTGAGATCAGTCGTGGTGGATGGGAGGGAGATTGAGGGCAACATCGTGCCCATTCTCGAAGGAGCAAGGGCGCACAAGGTCGAGGTCCTTCTGTAGCGACGCCGGCTGTACATCGGTCGCTTGCAGCGCATTCTAGCGCAGCTAGGTGGTTGTTTGGACAGGACTCTCCCTGTTGGGAGGGTCCTTCTTGTTGTCTGTCTTGCGTTGGAGCAGCAGGAGGAGATGAGCAAAGGCAAGGAGGACAGGCTAGGAACCAGAAGGGATCTTCTGCTGCATTCCGCTGTGGGTGTCGCGGTTTGACAGACAGTCCCTTTTCATATACACTTATTAGTCGACCAACTATTAGCCGCCTAACCAATCTGAGGAGAGGATGATGGCAGGGATAGAGGAGAACCTGGAGTTCTTGCTGGCGCGGGTGGGCAGGGCACATCGCAATCTGCTCAGGCAGTCGCTGGAGAGAGTTGGGCTCTACAGGGGACAGCCGCCTCTTCTCATGGCCCTGCATGAGGCTGACGGCATTGCGCACTCCGAACTGGCAGCCAGGACGGAGGTCACTCCGGCCACCATCACCAACGCCGTCAAGCGTATGGAAAAGGCGGGGCTCGTGGTGCGACGCCGTGACTCGGAGGACGAGCGGGTCTCCCGCGTCTACCTGACCGGTGCCGGGCGGGCCATCTTCGCAGACCTGGAAGCCATCGCCAAGCAGGTGGATGAAACTACTTTCGCTGGATTCACAGACGAGGAACGACTCCTTATGCGCGGCTTCCTGAACCGGGTACACGACAATCTGCGTCGGGCCCTGACTGGGCGGGAGTTGGCGTGTTGACCCCCAGCGGCTGTTCTACACGAAGAGAAGGGTCCCCTTGCCTTCTCCCCTGCATCCTAGAGGTCCGAGAACCAAGGAGATGACGTGAGTGGACTGAGACGCGTGTTGCCCTATCTCAAGCCATACTGGAGGGAGATACTCCTTTCCACCATCACCCTCACGCTGGCCGTGGCGGCGGAGCTACTCATTCCCCAGCAGATTCAGCGTGTGATCGACGATGGCATCGCTGTGGCCAACATGGCGGTAGTGTTGAGATCGGCTCTGGTGATGGGCGGGTTCGCCCTGGTGAGTATTGTCCTCACCTTCTTCAATACCATCTATTCGGTCCGCGTGTCGGAGAGTTTCGCAGCAGATGTGCGAGACCTGGCCTATCGTCGGATTCAGACGTTCTCATTCGGCAACCTGGATAGGCTGCAAACGGGCGAATTGCTGGTTCGGCTCACCAGCGACGTGAACATCGCGAAGACGGCGCTGCTGATGGTCATACGCATGGTCTTTCGTGCTCCCCTGATGATGGTAGGAAGCCTGATCATGCTCGTCCTCACCAGCCCCAGGTTGGCGGTGGTGGTGTTGGTGCTGCTGCCGGTGACGGTGAGCGTCATTGGCTGGTTCAGTGTGCGCACCGAGCGAATGTACAAGATGGTGCAAAGGATGCTGGACCGGCTGAACACGATCTTGCAGGAGAACATCGCGGGCGTGCAAGTAGTCAAGGCCTTTGCGCGATCCGGCTACGAGAACGAGAGCTTCGGCGCGGCGAACACGATGTACATGGATCGCAGCATCGAGGTCAACCAGTTGGTGGCCATGTTGTTGCCCACTATCTTTGTACTACTCAGCTTCGGAGTCACGGCGGTCCTCTGGTTCGGTGGTCTGATGTCCATCAACGGGCAGCTCTCCACCGGCGAGCTAGTGGCCTTCACCAACTATCTAATGACCGCCATGATACCGGTGTTGATCATGGGTATGGTGCTGCCGCAGGTATTCGCCTCTGAGGCCTCGGTGGACCGTATTCTGGAGATCGTCGATACCGAGCCAGACGTCACCGACCGGCCCGGTGCCCAGGACTTGGTCGATGTGAAGGGACGGGTGGCTTTCGAGAACGTGTCTCTCTACTACGATGGCCAGGATGGCCACCACGAGCCGGTATTGCAGGGCATCAGCTTCGTGGCCGAACCAGGGGAGACGGTGGCTTTGCTGGGTGCCACCGGCTCCGGGAAGTCCAGTCTCGTGAATCTGATTCCTCGTTTCTACGACGTGTCTGAAGGGCGGGTCAAAGTCGATGGAGTCGATGTGCGCGACGTGACAAGAGCTTCCCTTCGATCGGCTATCGGAGTGTGCCTGCAGGAGACGGTGCTCTTTGGCGGCACGATCGAAGACAACGTTCGGTTCGGCAGTCCCGAGGCCTCGCTCCAGGACGTTCTCGAGGCTGCCCGCATCGCCGATGCTGATTCCTTCGTCATGGAGAAAGGGGAAGGTTACGACACAGTTCTGGGTCAGCGTGGCAAGGGACTCTCTGGTGGGCAACGGCAACGCGTAGCGATAGCGCGGGCACTGGCTCGCCGGCCGAAGATCCTGATTCTGGACGATAGCACTAGCTCGGTCGACGTGGCGACGGAGGTGCAGATCCAGGATGCACTGGCCGACCAGATACGGGGCGTGACCCAGTTCGTCGTGGCCCAGCGAATCAGCACAGTACTAACAGCCGACAAGATCGTTCTCTTGGACAACGGCCGCGTTGCGGGCATAGGGACCCACGAAGAACTGCTCGCCACCAACCGCATCTACCAGGAGATCTACGAATCGCAGCTAGGGAAGGGCCTGGCACGGACCAACAGCAAACCAGAGGTAGGGCATGTTTAGGGTATCTGACTCTGACCGGGCGGCTCTGGTCGGGAAGCCGGGAGCTGCTCTAGGAAGACTACTGGCTTATAGCCGGCCGCATTGGCTGAGGATAGGGATGGTTGTGCTTCTCGTCCTTGTGAATACGCTATTCCACATCCTGGGCCCATACCTGATGGGGGTAGCCATCGATAGATACATCGAGCCAGGAGATGCTGCCGGCTTGGCACGAGTTGGAATAGCCATGGTCGTCGTTAACGTGGGCATGTGGCTGTCCCAGGTTGGATATGGACGCATCATGGCCGCCGTGGCCCAGAGGACCATGCGTGCGTTGAGGCAGGATCTGTTCGAACACATGCAGACCCTTTCCATGAGCTTCTACGACCGACAGTCGGCCGGCGATCTGATGAGCCGCCTGACCAACGACATGGACAACATCAACCTACTCCTCTCGCAGAATGTGGTGAACTTCTTCAGCAGCTTCATGACCCTGGTGGGGGTGATCGGTATCATGTTCGCGCTCAACGTGTGGCTGACCCTGGCCACGCTGGTCATCGTGCCCGTCATGGTAGGCTTGGTTTCCGTACTGATGAGACGCACTGGCCCGGCTTTCCGTAGGCAGCAGGCTAGCCTGGGCATGCTGAACGGACTCATGGAGGAGAACCTGAGCGGCCAACGGGTGATCATCGCCTACGGTCAGCAGGAGGCAATTCTGGCGGACTTTGAGGCCGCGAACGATAGCGCCCGCGAAGCTGGTATGCGCGCACAGATCCTGGCCGGGCTCATGATTCCCTTCATGATCGGGCTGGGCAATGTGGATCTGGCCGTCGTGGCCGGAGCAGGCGCATTCATGGCCATAGACGGCATCGCTGGCGTCACAGTAGGGCTGATCGCCACGTACACCAACTACGCCCGTCACATCGGCCGGCCCATCACGGAGATCTCCAATCTGTTCAGCAGCATCGTGGGCGCCCTGGCTGGTGCCGAGCGCATCTTCGATGTTCTCGACACCGAGCCACAGGTGCGGGACAAGCCAGATGCTGTTGCTCTCGAGCACATCCAGGGCAAGGTGCGATTCGAGGGAGTGGACTTCAGCTATGTGCCTGGCACTCCTGTGCTGAAGGACGTGAGCCTGACCGCCACGCCCGGCCAGAGAGTGGCCCTGGTGGGGCCAACAGGTGCAGGGAAGACGACCATCGTCAACCTGCTGACCCGCTTCTACGATATCGAAGACGGTTCGATCTACATCGACGACCATGAGATCCGTGATGTGCGGCAGGACAGCCTGCGCCGCCAGTTGGGCATCGTGTTGCAGGACACTTACCTCTTCGCCGATACGGCAATGGCCAACATCCGTTACGGGCGTCTCGATGCCAGCGACGAAGAGGTGATTGCGGCCGCGCAGCTGGCCAATGCGGACGGATTCATCAGACGATTGTCGGACAGCTACGACACGGTGCTGTCGGAGAGAGGCAGCAATCTGAGCCAGGGGCAGCGCCAGTTGCTTGCCATCGCCCGCGCCATCCTGGCAGACCCACGAATTCTCATTCTGGACGAGGCGACCAGCAGCGTCGACACACGAACGGAGCAACTGATCCAAGAAGGACTGGGCAATCTCATGGAAGGCCGGACGAGCTTTGTGATCGCCCATCGCTTATCCACGATCCGGGAGGCGGACCACATACTGGTGATCAACGGCGGGCGGATCATCGAGCGCGGCACACATGAGTCTCTGCTGGCCGATCGGGGCTTCTACTGCAGTCTATACATGAGCCAGTTCAAGGGCACCACTGTGGCTGCATGACCTCAGGGTCTGTCCTGCCCGCAGAGAAACCATGTATCTGGTTTCACGAGATCGCCACAAACCCTTCACTGGTTCTTCACAGTATCGCTCTATACTGTGACCGACAAGAGTGGTGTGGTCTGTGAAGCGTAGACCACCGTCACGGTGTGGACAACCCGGCGAGTAGAGCAAGCACGGAAGGTGTCGCCATGGAGAGGAAGGTGGATTACCTGGGAGCCGCGCACCGGGGGGTAAGACTCCTCCGCTATCCGACTGGATCGCGAGCGGACACCGTCACATAGTGGGCGCCACTCCTCTGCGCACGGAACACACGAGGCGCCCATAATGTAAACAGGAGGGCCGGACGGATGACTCGGCCCTCCTGTTGATATAGGCGAGTGTCGAACCTGAGAAAGGTGTCCTCGACTCCGAGCGCCGGGGTGACGGGTTCCGAGAAGCGAGAGCGACCGCGGCTCACCGCCACCGACTGTGCCCAGGGGTGATTCTGAGGGAGGGGGTGTCACAACTCCAGGGTGGAGCCGAATCCGTCCCGTATTGCCTTCTCGTAGGCGAGGGTGGCTATCGCCGCGTCCTGAACGCCCACTCCGGTGAGGTCGCACACGGTGATCTGTGTCTCTGCGGTGCGCCCGGGGTGTCGTCCGGACGTGAGATCACCGAGTTCGACGATCTCGTGATCCTGGCCGACGGTTCCATCTTCCAGCCCGTGGTGTAACTCTCCTCGCTCGGAGCATTGCCCCTTGTGGTCACACACGATCAGGTCGGCTCTCGACAGAACCTGGCTCTCCAGTTCCTGTTTGTAGGGGGCATCCGCGCCCATGGCAGTGATGTGCAAACCGGGATGGAGCCACTCAGCCCGCACGTATGGTTTGGTGGAGGGCGTGGCGGTGATTAGCAGGTCGCTCTCCCGGACCAGGCTCTCCACATCCTCCACGGCCTGGCAGTCAACCCCGACGAGGCCAGGCATCTCCTTTAGGTAGCTGGCTAGTCTGGCTTGGTCGAGATCGTAGACGAGCACCTTCTCGAAGGCCCTGACCTTGGCCAGCGCCAAGACCTGGAAGCGTCCTTGCGCTCCCGCACCGACGACGCCAACTGTGGGCACGTCTTCCCTGGCGAGGTACCTGGCGACCACCGCGCCGGCCGCCGCGGTGCGCACGTCGTTGAGATAGCCGTTGTCGAAGAGCAGGGCCTGGGGGAATCCCGTGCGCGAGTCGAACACCATCATCATTCCGGTTCCACTCGGCAAGCCCAGACTGGGGTTGTCGTAGAAACCGGTGGCGATCTTGATGGCCAGGCTGCCCGCACCGTGGATGTAGGCGCCTTTGACGTGGACCTCACCCTTGACCTCTGGCAGGTCCAGGCTCATCACCGGAGGAAGGTGTACCTCCCCAGCCGCCAGCCGCGTGAAGCCATCTTCCACCGCAGTGATAGCCTGTTCGATACTGACAGAGCGGCGGATCTCCTCTTCCTTGACCAGCAGAACCTCCATGAGTTTCCTCCCAAGATCGCGGTCCTCGTGGAGAAGCCCCGACCGAGGACCCATCTGTGCTCGTGGAACAGAATACCGTCGCCACGAGCGGTTGTCAAGTCTGTGCATGTGATCCTACCCATGGCGTGCAAAGGAGTCCTCGATGGACGTATCCTTTGGCCTTGTCAATGCGTTATTCAATTGATGGCGATCTGATCCTCTTTGCCGTCCGCGATCCCGCCTGCCACAGGCTGTCAGAAGGACGATGCAAGGAGGGTCACGCGCGTGACGCTTTCGGATGTAGGGCTTGACGTGTTTTGGGGAGTCAAGTATACTGGATTGTAGAGATTGGGCATATCGACGGGCAGAAGTGACGGCTGCTGCATGCGTGAGGGTGCAGTTTTGTCACTGTGCCCTGCAGCGATTGACACGCGTTGATCTGCGTGGCCCCAGTCAGTGAATTCAGCCTTCTCAGCACCGCACGTCTCGTGCCCCTTCGTCGAAACGCCGCCACACATCGCCTACGAGCGCTTGACGGAGTTGTCAAGGAAAGGTTGCCCTGGAAGGTACCACAGCGGATGGCACAAGACGCTTGCACACCTCTGGTACTTCGATGCCAAGTGAGCCCGCTTCCACCCCCTTGTTTCAACGAGACTGAAGCAGCATTGGGCTCCTGCCGCCCAGCCGATCCGTGGCGACAGGCGTAGCTCAGAGGAGGGGAACACGATGAGTGTGACCAGGCACCGATTCCGGCCCTTCGACATGGAACGGATGATGTCCAAGTGGGAGAACGTCATCGAGTACAACCTGTCGGAGAGCGGGGTTCACCCCCTTGCCGTTCGCGAGCTCGTGGACGATCCGGCCGTAATCGATGAACTGCTCGACGCCCCGCTCCACTACCCACAGAGCAACGGTATCCCCGAACTGCGGGAGCGTATCGCGGCCCTGTACCACGGCGCAACGCCTGACAACGTCTTGGTGACGGTGGGCTGCATTGAGGCCAACTTCGTGACCCTCCAGACCATGGTGGCCCCGGGGGAAGAGATAGTAGTGATGCTTCCCAACTACATGCAGATCTGGGGCGTCGCTCAGAATCTAGGCATGATGGTCAAGACCTTCCGTCTGCGGGAGGAGCTAGGCTGGGCGCCCGATCTGGACGAGTTGGACGAGGTAGTCACTGACCAGACGAGGCTCATCGCGATCTGCAATCCGGACAACCCGACGGGGCACATTCTGACCGAAGCAGAGATGGAGGCTATCGTGGCCACCGCCGAGCGGGCGGATGCCTGGCTGCTGGCTGACGAGGTCTACAGCGGGGCGGAGCGTCTGACTGATACCGAGACGCCGACGTTCTGGGGCCGGTACGACAAGGTGCTGGCTATGAACAGCCTCAGCAAGGCGTACGGACTACCAGGGCTGCGGATTGGCTGGGTGGTAGCGCCAACGGACACAGTGGACGAGATCGGGGCTCGCCACGAGTACGTCAACATCAGCGCGCCCATGCTCTCCAACAAACTGGCGGCCATTGCTCTGTCACCACGAGTGCGGCCCCGGCTACTTCAGAGGACCCGGGACTACATCCGCAAGGGATACCCTATCCTCGACGCCTGGCTGGAGAGCCACGAGGGCACTTTCGACGTAGTGCCGCCCGAAGCGGCAGCCATCGCCTATGTTCGGTACAACCTCGACGTGAACTCGACAGAGCTCGTGGAGCGGCTGCTGCGTGAGAAGAGCGTGTTCATTGTGCCGGGGGACCATTTCAGGATGGATCGTTATCTGCGCATCAGCTTTGGTCTTCCAGAGGATTATCTCACGGCGGGGCTGGACCGGATCCACGAACTGATCGTCGAGTTGCAGGCATGACTTGAAAACTCTGAGCAGGGGGCCGATGTACGCTCGTGATGTCACGATGCGCGATCTCTATCTAGCGAGACGACGGATCGCGCCGCTGGTCAGCAGGACACCCCTGGTGCACTCACCCTTGCTGGTCGAGCGAGTTGGGGCCTCCGTATACCTCAAGCTGGAGAACTTGCAGGAGACGGGTTCCTTCAAGATTCGCGGGGCGGCCAACAAGATGCTTACGCTCACCGGGGATCAGAGGTCACGAGGAGTGATCGCTGCCTCCACAGGCAACCACGGACGGGCTGTGTCGTACGTGGCCGGAAAACTTGGCGTCCAGGCTCTGGTGTGTATCCCGGAGGGGACTCCCGCCAACAAGGTGGAGGGGATCAGGCGTCTCGGGGGCGAGATACTGGTCTGTGGTGGTACCTACGACGAGGCAGAGGATGAGGCCCTTCGGTTGGGAGAGGAGCGGGGGTTGACCATGGTCAATCCCTACGACGATCCGTACATCATCGCTGGGCAGGGAACAGTCGGACTGGAGTTGTTGGAGGACCTGCCCGAGATAGACACGGCGCTGGTGCCCGTCGGGGGCGGCGGACTGATATCAGGAATCGCACTGGCTCTGAAATGTGCGAGGAGGGGAATCCAGGTCGTAGGGGTATCGATGGATCGCGCCCCTGTGATGTACCACAGCCTGAGGGCTGGCGCGCCAATGCGGATGGCGCAGGAAGAGACCTTGGCCGATGCGTTGGTGGGAAGCCTAGGTCTGGAGAATCGATATACGTTCCGTATGGTGCAAGAGTACGTTGACGATTTCGTGCTGGTCTCGGAGGCGGAGATCGCCGAAGCCATGATCTTTGCCTTGGAGAGGCATCACCTGGCAGTGGAGGGAGGCGCCGCTGTGGGCATAGCTGCCTTGCTCGCGGGGAGACTCGAGAGGATCGGAAAGAACGTGGCAGTGGTGGTGAGCGGCAGCAACGTGGACGTGCCTCTGCTTGTGGGGTTGGTTCAGAGAGAGACTGATCGATGGGGTACAACATCATCGCCAGCGACCGGAGGACAGGGCCCGGCCAGTTGAACCAGGGCTATGCTGCCTGCTCTGGAAGGCTCTCTTCTTCGCGTGATCCCGGCCGTGGTGCTGGCGAGGTAGACAGGCAAGGGATCGCTGGCGTGGGCGCGAGGGCAGATGGCTGACGCTTGGAGAAGATAGGGGCGATGTACCAGGTTGGATTGGGGCAGGTGTGTCGACCTGCAGGGATCATGGGTGTGGGCAGGAGATGGAATCAGTGAGCTTCGACAAAGCCAGGGAGTTGATCCACGAGTTCAAGGAAGACCGGTACGTATACGGCACGGGGGTGCTGAACGAGGTCGGTAGCCTTGCTGACGAGTTGGGCCAGAGGGCTGCCCTCGTGCGCCCCAGCTTCCGCGAATCCGAGGGACTCGCACTGGTGGTGAGCAGATCCCTGGCGGAGGCCGGGGTGGACGTGCTGGGCGAAGTCAAAGGAGCCGCTCCCAACTCGCCGCGAGAGGATCTGTACCGGATCACCAGGCAACTCGAGGAGTTGCAGCCGGACGTGGTCGTTTGTCTGGGGGGAGGTAGCTCCATCGACACCACCAAGGCCGCCACAGTTCTGCGAAGCCTGGGAGGCGACATCGACGACTACTTCGGGACTGGCCTGGTCACCCAGCGACTTCGCACCGCCGGCAAGGCTCTGACACCGCTGGTGGCAGTGCAGACGGCGGCGAGTTCCGCTGCCCATCTGACCAAGTACGCCAATATCACAGACATGGCTACGGGACAGAAGAAGCTCGTCGTGGATGAGTGCATCGTCCCTGTGCGCGCCCTTTTCGACTACGATGTGACGGTGTCCATGCCCGCTGCACTGACCGCCGATGGTGCCTGGGATGGCCTGTCGCACTCTCTGGAAGTGCTGTACGGGGCGGTGGGCAAACCGTACTATGACAAGGCCGCGGAGGTGGCAAAGGCGACCGTGGAGCTGGTCCTGGGGTACGTCGAGCGCGCCGTCACGACCCCGGCCGACGTCGAAGCCCGGACCGCGCTGGGCCTGGCCACCGATCTGGGCGGGTACGCTATCATGCTGGGTGGTACCAACGGAGCACACTTGACGAGTTTCTCCCTGGTGGACATCCTCAGTCACGGGCGCGCATGTGGCTTGATGAACCCTTACTTCACTGTGTTCTTTGCGCCGGCGATCGAGGGGCCTCTGCGTTTGGTGGCTCGGCTCTTTCGAGATGCAGGTCTCGCCGAGGCGGACATGGAGGGCTTGGCGGGACGTAGACTGGGCGTGGCCGTAGCCGAGGCGATGATGGGACTGAGCCAACGACTTGGATATCCGACGACTCTACGTGAAGTGGAAGGTTTCTCGGAGGAGCACATCCAGAGGGCCTTGTCAGCGGCCAAAGATCCGCAACTGCGCATGAAGCTCGAGAACATGCCCGTACCGCTGACCGCTGAGATGGTAGACGTGTACCTGGGGTCTGTTCTCGAGGCGGCGCGAGAGGGCGACCTGAGTCTGGTCAGGAATGTGAACTAGGGAGCGACGTCCGGCGGGTGGTAGGAACTCGCGATATGGCCTGTGAGGTGGGAGACAAGAGGGTCAGACTTGCATAAGGCAGAGAACGCCCGTCAGTAGTGCTTCCTGCCAACAAGGTGAGTAAGGTAGAGCCCAGACGTGCATCGAGTGTGCCGGAGGAACGGGAGGCCATCCGTCCGGCGCTCCGCGAGCCACTGGGCTCTCTTTCTGTGTCTGAGTCCTCGAATAGGGGGAACGCGGCAGTCATTGTTCGTTGCTCCTCAGCTCTGGCTACCATCGGCGGACTGGACCAGCATTGAGAACCCGAACGTCGACGCAGTCCTGGGTCCTTGCCGCGCCTTTGGGCCAGTCTCTGTGGGGCGAGGCATCATCCCGCACGCGTAACTCGGTCGACCTTTCCCGCGACGAAGTATACCATTGGTCTAGTCGACTGCCGGGACGTCCTGGAGACGTGGTGCGGACAGAGCGACGCTTGCTGGTGTCGTGTCCGGAGGCGGGCCGTCGGTGGTGCCTCGTAGCCAGAGTTGCCGGTGAGGGCGCGGAGTCCGATCTCGGTCTGGGATGGGGCAGCTCCCAACCACACACGCGCCCGCGCAGGGACTCTCTTGACAATGTGCGCTGTCTGCGGTAGACTGACATAGCTCCGTCAGGCGGTCGATGAGCATCAGTAGGAGGAATGCCCCAAGGATCGTCTTCCGGTTCGCAGTGAGCTCAGGCACACGAGGAGGAATGGATCAGTTGGCCAAGGCTGGGGGGCAGACGATGGCCGGCGCTATTCTTCGCTGTCGTGGGCCACGCTAGCAAGGATTGGGGTTGTACTCAGGAGGCACGGCGGGGAGCTAGCTATCCTGGACCGCAAGGTGACGATACCTGGAAGTGACATGAGCTTTGGGAAGACCGAAGAGCCCCTCTCAACTGGGGCGCTGGAGCTGGGGAGTGAGCTGGATCTAACCGTGGTCAAGACCATCAGGGCCTTGACCATGGATGCAGTGCAGAAGGCCAACTCCGGTCATCCGGGTATGCCCATGGGCATGGCGGACGCGGCCTACGTGCTGTGGAGCCGGTTTCTGAAGCACAACCCGGCCAATCCCCACTGGTTGGACCGCGACCGCTTCGTGCTCTCAGCGGGACACGGCTCCATGCTGCTATACATTCTGCTCCATCTGTCCGGGTATGATCTCCCCATGAGCCAGTTGAAGGCTTTCCGGCAGTGGGGAAGCATGACCCCCGGTCACCCTGAATATGGCCTGACGCCGGGTGTGGAGACCACGACCGGGCCCCTTGGCCAGGGGCTAGCCAACGGGGTAGGGATGGCTATCGCGGAGCGCTTCCTGGCCCAGTTGTTCAACCGCGATGGGTATCCCATCGTAGATCACTCCACCTACGGCATCGTCAGCGACGGAGATCTGATGGAGGGTATTTCCCACGAGGCCGCCTCTTTGGCCGGTCACCTGGGGCTGGGCAAACTGATCTACCTCTACGACGACAATGGGATCACCATAGAGGGAAGCACCGCCCTGACGTTTACAGAGGATGTGACCAAGAGGTTCGAGGCCTATGGCTGGCTGGTGCTGGAAGTGGATGGTCACAATATGGTCGCCGTGGCCGACGCCATACGGTCGGCCCAAACGGAGGCCGAGCGGCCCACGCTGATCAGGTGTCACACCAGCATCGCCAAGGGCAGCCCGAACAAACAAGACTCGGCAGCCGCTCATGGTGCTCCCCTGGGTGAGGAGGAGGTGCGCCTCACTAAGGAGCGTCTGGGCTGGCCGCTGGAACCCACTTTCCTCGTACCCCAGGAGGTATACGACTACTTCGAAGCACGGAGACAGGCTTGGGCAGCGGAGGAGGAGACATGGCAGATGCTATTCTCCCAATACGCAGCCGCTCACCCTGATCTGGCGGATCTCTGGAAGCGGGTGATGGCCGGTGAGTTGCCTGGAGATTGGAGGGGCTACCTGCCGACCTTCACGTCCGGGGAGTGGCTAGCCACCCGCTCGGCCTCGGGTAGGGTGCTCAATGCCCTGGCTGCCTACCTGCCGACCTTGATCGGGGGTTCGGCCGACCTCGCTCCCTCCAACAATACGTATCTGGAAGGCTATGCCGCCATCGCCAAGGGCGCGTTCGGAGGCCGCAATCTCCACTTCGGGGTGAGAGAGCACGCCATGGGGGGTATCCTCAACGGCCTAGCCCTGCACGGTGGGATCAGACCGTACGGCGGCACGTTTCTTGTCTTCTCCGATTACATGCGCCCCAGCATTCGTTTGGCGGCCATCATGCAGCTACCGGTCGTATACGTCTTCACCCACGACAGCATCTTCGTAGGCGAGGACGGACCCACACACGAGCCGGTGGAACAGATGCCATCGCTCAGGGCTATCCCTGGTTTGGTGGTGATCAGACCAGCGGATGCCAACGAGACTGTTGCGGCGTGGGAGGTTGCTCTGCAGAGGCGGGGCCCGGTGGCCCTGGCACTCTCCAGGCAGAAGCTCCCGGTGTTGGATCTCTCCCACGTTGGGGACGGAGAGGGGGTTGCGCGAGGCGCCTACGTTCTGGCTGGCGGCGAGCTCGACAGGCCTGACTTGCTCCTGTTGGCGAGCGGCTCAGAGGTGCACCTGATCCTCGAGGCGGCCAGCGAGCTGAGAGAGAGGGGGATAGGTGCGAGGGTCGTCAGCTTTCCTAGTTGGGAGCTATTCGAGGAGCAGCCGGTATCCTACAGAGATGCCGTGCTTCCACCCTCAGTTACTCTGCGCCTGGGAGTGGAGGCCGCGGTAGCTCAAGGGTGGGAGAGATACATCGGGCCTCAGGGCCAGATGCTGGGCATAGAAGGGTTTGGAGCTTCGGCTCCGTACAAGGTCTTGGTGGAGGAGTTCGGATTCACCGTCTCGAGCGTCGTATCCAGGGTCGAGGCGATGCTGGACAATGTTGAGGGCTGACCGGCGGGAGCTGGTCCACCGGCGGCTGCAAGGAGGAAGCAGCCTGGTGGTCATCCGAGACAGCCATGTGGTTGTAGTGGCTCTGGGTGAGGTAGCTGGAAGAATCGAGCGGGGGATCTGGAATTCGACAGACCGGTCGAGGCGTCGCGTTGAAGAGGTGGAGTGGGACGTTGGGATCACTTGCCCTCTTCGGCCTGGGGTCCTGAGCGATCATAGGGGAAAAAGGGGTGCAACATGGCTAGCGTAACCTACGAGCGGGTGACCAAACGGTTTGGCGAAGTGGTGGCGGTCAACGATCTCAACCTGGAGATCGCGGACAAGGAGTTCTTGGTGCTGGTGGGTCCTTCTGGCTGTGGAAAGTCTACCTCACTACGGCTCCTCGCGGGCCTGGAGGAGATGGATGAGGGCAACATCTACATCGGCGACCGTGTAGTTAATGATGTGCCAGCCAAGGACAGGGACATCGCCATGGTCTTTCAGAGCTATGCCCTGTATCCACACATGAGTGTCTTCGACAACATGGCCTTCGCCTTGCGACTGAGGAAGATGAAGAAGGCTGAGATCGAGACACGGGTACATAGAGCGTCTGATGCTTTGGGGATCACCGGACTGCTGGATCGCAGGCCCAAGCAACTATCTGGCGGACAGCGACAGCGTGTGGCTCTGGGCCGGGCTATCGTCCGCGAGCCCGCAGTGTTCCTCATGGACGAACCGCTCTCCAATCTGGATGCCAAACTGCGGGTGGAGGCCCGGGCGCTGCTCAGCAGATTGCATCAAAGGTTGGGAACGACCTTCATCTATGTGACCCATGATCAGACGGAGGCTATGACCATGGGTGAGAGGATCGCCGTTCAGAAGGACGGCATCCTCCAGCAAGTCGACGAGCCTCAGAATCTGTACGATCATCCGGCCAACATCTTCGTGGCTGGGTTCATCGGCAGTCCAGCCATGAACTTCGTCGATGCCAGGTTGACTGGTGGCGAGCACGAGACGCACATCGAGACCGACGCGTTCCGGCTGGAGGTTCCCCGGGGCAAGGTTCCTGCTCTCGCTCAGCACCTGGGCAAGGATGTGGTACTGGGCATCAGGCCGGAGGACATACATGACAACCGGTTTGTGCCGGCTCATGTGGTCGCCGCGCCGCTGGTGGCCAAGGTAGACGTAATGGAGCCGATGGGATCGGAGAAGTACCTCTATCTCGTGGTGGGTGACCACGACCTGGTAGCCCGCGTGGATCCACGAAGCGGCGCTGAAGTGGGGCAAGAGCTAGAGGTAGCTGTGAACGTGGAAAACGTGCATCTCTTCGACCCCAAGACGGGACAAGCATTGTAGACGCTCTGCCATCGCCACACGTGGACGCCCTTGGGCGGCGTTCTCCGCGCGGGCGGGGCGGCCCTGGCTGGTTGTGTGGGGGATGGAAGAGCGGACTCGGACCGATGAGCATCTCTGCTCTGCCCTGTGCGTTCTCTTGGGCAGAGAGAGTCAGAGTCACATGGCGAAGCTGTCTTGCGCTACCTCCGCGCAGTCCAGGGGCTCCGCGGCCTCTGCAAGCTGGCTGAGCCGACTGAGGCAGGTCCGATGGGCCGGCTGTTGAGGTTGGTGTTCTGATCGCCGCCAGCAAGCAAGTAAGGCGTTCATCCTCGCTCCGCTGAGAGTTCCACTCGTTCTATCACCCATCCTCCCCGAGACATCACGCGTACTCCCCAGACCCCAGCACCAGTTCCAGTCGCTCGCCCTCGGGAAGGTACGTGGCGGGCTTTGGCTGGAGCGGAAACTCATGGATCGCGGCACCTTCCAGGGCTGATAGCATCCAGGCCCCAGCCTGTCTGGTTCTCCAACCCCAAGGAGGGGAGTCCCCGGCGGGTGTGACGCTTGACGGATGTGAAGAACTGGGGTACAATACTGTCATGTGCAACTGCTTTCCACGACATGTAACGCTGTTGAGGAATGGAGCACCGCCTAGACCGCAACAGTAACAAGTGGCGCACTGCCCCAAGGCAATTGGGGGCGAGACAACCCTGCACCTACCGGTGCTCGCTTCCACGCAGCAACATTGCAGGGCGGTGCTGGTCGCGGAGGGGCTGAGCGGAGGTGGCGCCATTGACTGTGGTTGGGGGCATGGACGGCGCACGTCGCACGTTTCGCGTCGTCGGAACAGTCACAAGGCAAGTCAGTACATCGTGAGGCCCGACCGAGGTCTCAGACATTATCCATGGAGGGTGTTCAGAGATGGGTGACAGCAGGCCAATCAGCGAGCAGATAGCTGATCTCGCAGTGGACTTACGCTACGAGGATCTGCCCGCCAAGGCGCGTAGACGCGCAGCGAACTTGGTCCTGGACCTGTTGGGGTCCATGATCGGCTCGAAAGGAATCGAGTCGAGTAGGATTGCCGCTGAGGTGGCACTGGAATTGGGTGGCCCGCCGGAGAGCACGGTGATCGGCTATGGCAAGAAGGTGTCTGCGCCCAACGCAGCCTTTGCCAACGCTATCCAGGGTTATGCATTCGACTTCGCCGATGATCACAACGAGTCGAATGCTCACCCGAGCGTGGCCACGATCCCTGCCAGTCTGGCCCTCGGTGAGAAGCTACAAGCGAGTGGGAAGGAAGTCATCGCGGCCATTGCGCTGGGCAACGAGGTGGTCTGTCGTCTAGGCTCTGGCTTCCTCGGCAAGACGTACTATCAAGGGTTCCACCCCTCGAGCACCTGTGGGACCTTTGGCGCTGCGGTATCGGCGGCCAAGCTGTTAAAGCTCGATAGACAACAGGTCGTGCACGCGCAGGGCATTGCGGGTAGTCAGGTCGGAGGGCTGATGGCCTGGAACACGTCCGGCTCCTACACCAAGCGGCTCCAGGCAGGACACCCAGCAATGGTGGGCATCATCTCGGCCATGATGGCGCAGAAGGGGTTCAACGGGCCGCCCGAGATCATCGAGGGGCAAGATGGCTTCATGCAAGCCTATTCATACCAGCTTCAGTACGACACGAGCCTGATCACGGATGGGCTGGGCGACGACTGGACGTTCGCGGACTCGAGCATAAAGGTATACCCCTGCTGTCGCTATTCGGCTGGCCATCTGGACGCCTGTCTTGACATCGTCGCCAAACATGCGCCTGACTGGCGAGGCATCAAGCACGTCCTTGTTCGCTCTTCGGACTATACCATTCGGCTGCTGGCCATGCCCAGAAAGCGAGATCCGCAGACCGTGGTGGATACACAGTTCAGCATGCCCTGGCAGGCAGCCATCGCCTTCATCGACGGGAAGATCGACGTGGACACCTTCACCGAGAAGAACATCCATCGTCCTGACGTTCGCGAATTGATGAAGAAGGTGGATTGGGTGGTTGACGAGGAGTTCGAGCGTCGTTATCCAGAGCACTACTCGTGC
>CAYSSR010000008.1:3008-84216 GCA_964433755.1 uncultured Anaerolineales bacterium | reverse complement strand
CCGCAGGTCGAATCGTGTTCCGAGAGGGCAAGATCCTGGCGGAGAAAGGGAGCGGTCGGTTCGTCGCGCCTGTCTGATCACCCAGCCGCCCGTTGAGCCGGCATCGAACACGAAGGGTGCCTCTTCTGGAGGCTACACAAGCCTTGTCATGGTACACCGAACGGCCGTCTCAGCACTCGAGAACTCTGTGCCAAGGAGAACAACAGCGTCTCCTCGGGACGGGGCGTCTACGCGCCCCCACGGTCGAAGGCCAACAGAGCGGTCTGATGCGCATCAGCGTGCGAGGCCACGGCGCCTGCTTCAACGGCTGTACGGATGAGGCCATCGGGGCATCCGTGTGCTCCCACGGCGGATCCACCGGGCTCAAGAAGAGACCCCAACACATCATTGTTGCGCTGGTTGCCTCACCGGACACCCTCAGTCCTTGCGCGGAGTAGGTTTCCCGTGGCGGAGTAGCCATTGCCGTTGCCGCATGGCGGGAGCTGTGCTACAATCGGCCTGCTGCGGCTCATTGTCCGCGGTGTCTACCCTACGTGAGCATGGCCGTGCGAGTGCGTGACGGAGGGACATGGGCATGGCGCGGACGGTGGATGCCAAATTCGCCGGTTGACGAGGTGGAAGGCAGCGCAATGGCTCGTCCTCTACTGATCAACTGTCTGTTGTTGGATACACCAGTCTCGTCCCCCAGCTGTCCGACCGGGGCGCGAGAGGGCGTTGCAGGTCCCAGGAGGAGTTGACCGTGGCAAAGCCCCCGAAGATGGTGAGGGCGCTGTTGTCGGCGTACGATTCGTTTGAGGAGACACTAGACGTGCGCAGAGCAAATGACGCAACCGCTACTCTGGGGGTCTTCAATGGGAACAAGATCGCTCCCATCCACCGCTGGTTCACGTTCAAGGAGGGCTTCTCGCACAACCTGTTCGAGTGGGCCGTGTCGGAGCATGATCTGCGACCGAGTGAATACGACTGGATCGTCGACCCTTTCTGTGGGGTAGGTACCTCGCTGCTTTCAGCCCAACTGGCCGCTACACGCCTGGGTCGCACGCAAGCACTCGGTGTGGAAAGGAACCCGTTCATCAGGTTCGTTGCCCAGGCAAAGCTGAACTGGTTCGCCTATGATGTTGACCGGATCACACAGCTATTGCCCGTGCTCCTGAGGCCACTCGCTGCGAAAGAGATTGGCCAATCCGATACACCCGGGCTGAGCACCATTCAGAATCCGTCTGTGTTCGCCCAAGGGACTCTAGAGCAGTTGCTTGGATACCGTGATCGCATTCGGATGCAGTGCGAGGACACGCTCGAGAAGGACTTCTTCTTGCTCGGATGGTCGGCGATCATCGAGAAGGTGAGCGGTGTGCGCCGTGATGGTCGTGCACTGAGGTTCGTCAAGAAGGATGACGTACCCTCCGTCAGTCACGCACTGCGCAACCAGTGGACGCTCATGCTTCAAGATGTGGAGGCAGTGAGAAGCCGGTACAGGTCAGGTGTGGACCGTGCGCGCGTGGTTGTACGGGAAGGCGATGGGCGTAGACTAGAGATTCGGGGACTGGAAGATGAATCGGTTGATCTCTTTGTCTATTCGCCGCCATACCTCAACAACATCGACTACACGGAGGTCTACAAACTGGAACTGTGGATGATGGAGTTGGTGGAGAACCGCCAGGAGTTCCTGGACCTCCGCCGGAAGACTTTCCGCTCCCATCCAAGTGTTCGGTTTCCGACAACTCATGCACTGGAGAGATTCCCCGAAGGTCCAGCGCACGAACTCGTATCGCGGCTTCTCGACGCCGTTCCTCAGGACAGCAACACCGCCTGGCGACGACGGCTGTTCCGGGGCTACATTGACGACATGCTGGTCTCCTTGAGAAGACAGTACCAGGTCTGCAAACCTGCGGCGCTCGTAGTCTGCGTCGTGGGCAACTCCATGCATGGACGCAGGGGACATCCAATCGTGGTGGCTACAGACCTCATCGTGGCCTCTCTTGCCAGACTCGCTGGTTTCGAGGTTGTCGCTCTGCACGTGGCGAGGCAGCTCCGACGCCGCGATCATGCCAACAGGTTTCTGCGCGAGACGATTCTCGCCCTGCGAAAACCCCAATGACGGAGAGAACAAGGCTTCAACACACTCGGGGAGTCCCGCTCCGCAATGTATGTCTGCTCTGCGCCGTGTTGAGTGATCTGGGCGCCGAGGCGCCTAGGCGAACGCTATGGCTGGAAGCACGGAAACTGGGACTTCCGCAGTTCAGGTCGGTTGAGCGGGAAGGTACGCTGCCTACGAGGGTGCGACACCACGAATACGCCCTCCGAGAACTGGAGTTGGTAGACACCAACGGCCAGTTGTGTGGTCTGACCAGCAAGGGTGTGCGACTTGCCCAACTGACCAGATCGCTGAACGTGCATCCTGTCGATCGGGAGTCCGAAGACGCCGATAGAAGTCTTCGTGAGCCGCTGCGGGCCGAATTGAGGCAAGTTCTGTGCTCCAGCCTCTATGTCAAGTACTGGTGGCTCCGCTACTTCATGGCAGAGAACGAGTTCCAGATGGCGGATCTGCTTGAGCGTGGGGCCGACGTAGTCATCGAGTTGGTTCCACCTGACGAACGCGGCTCACAGGGATCCAGGGATCACGATGTGTCCCAGGACAGCGGCTATCGAGTGCACAGCTACTTCACTGTGCGAGAGACACTCTGCCTCGACGAGGCGGGCAGACGAGAAATCCATGAGGGCCTTCGCCAGTGGTGTATGCGGATGGAGTTGATCGATGAAGTGGCCGGGTGGCACAGGATCTTCGACATCGAGCCCCAATATGGCGATCGTCTCGAGAGCCAGTCGGGCAGGCTAACCAGGGCGTACGTAGTACGCAACCGTGTCGACTCGGATTTCGACATTGCGCTGTTCGAGGACATGATCGCAGGAATCAGACGCCGACTGGGAGGTCCGAATAGAATTCAAATGCCCGTACTGGTGATCCACCTTGCTCTTGAGGAGCAACTGAGCCTGCACATGATTCGGGAGCTGTTGCGCAGACTCCACAGCCAGAGTCCATCATGTTACTTCTTCGAGCCGGCGAGCAGAGCCCTTCTTGTGCAACCGGAGAACCCATTTGGCCTGGAGACCTACGTCAAGATCGCCGGGACATGGCGCAGTTCCATTGTGTTCTCGACACAGTGATACCCTGACTTCAGGAAGCGAGGTTGAGCGAATATGACAGACGAAAGCGGCAATGACATCTTTGGCTTGCGCGAGGCGGCAGCCGCGCGTGTCGAGCTGGAGGCAGAGGCCGCCTGGCTCAGTACGCACTTCCTCCTCACGCACAATCCCTTTCCGCCCAGTGGCATCTCTCCCGATGCTCCCGACGGCCCGCCACTGAGGGACGAACATGGCGGTGAAATCGCCCCGCGCATAGGCCGGTTCATACGCACAGCATTTGGCAATCGCTCTTCGACACAGGGACTGGTCATCATCGGTGCCTATGGTACGGGAAAGTCGCACCTGCTGCGTCTCATGCACCACCAGATAAACGAGCGATTGGGGGCTGGAGACGACAAGGCACTATCAATCTACGTGGACCGTCCCAGACTGGAGGCCCAGGATCTGAATCGCGGGATTCTCAAGAGCCTAGGCGAGGATACCGTGCGAAAGATGCTGTGGTTCTGCGTGCGCTCCGAGATCGCGCAAGACATCGACAGTCAATCGGAGCACCTGAAGTCTCTGCAGCGCCAGTTGCAGGGGACAATCTTCGCTAGTGGCGAAGATCCTGCCGGCAATCGCACTCTCCATCCCGTTTTTGACACCGAGAACCTGGCCGACCATCGGCGATTCCTGGAAGCCTGCGACTCCCAAGGGTGGAATCGGCAACTATTGCGTGATTACTTCGTGGGATTGTACCAGCGCTCTCTCGATCCAGAATCTCCGCTAGAGGTGATCGACGCTTTCGTCGCGTTGCTTCTCGCCAAGGACCACACCAGCAGAGAGACCTGGGAGTCCCTACTCGCTCTAGGAAAGCGGCGCAAAGTGCCACTAATGAGTGCTCCCGAGTTCCTTGAGGATCTGCTCAGGATGACAAGGATCAATGGCTATGCCTACACTTTCCTCCTCATTGATGAGTTCGAGGAGGTTCCCGCCGGCTATTTGCTCACCAGGCGTCAGAAGGCAGACTACATGTACACACTGATGGAGATGCTCAATCGGGTGCAAGTCGGCCTCGGTCTGGTGCTCGCCATCACCCCTGAGGCGTGGAATCGGCTCACCGAGGAAGCGCCCCCGCTGAGTGATAGACTGCCAACTGTCATCCGACTGGGTGCTTTGGATGCGGAATCGTTGACTAGGCTCTACGCGTTCTACCTTGAGCGAGCGAGGACACGGACCAAGCCTGATGACCATGGACCGCTGTTCCCGCTATCGCAGAAAGTCGTTTCCCAAATAACTGCCGGCCTGCCCGACCCAACCCCAAGGAACGCGCTGCAATTCGGGTACCAACTGCTTTCTCATTGTGCTGAGCACGGGATAGAGACTGTATCGCCTGAGGTCGTGGAGGCTGCGCTAGAGGAGTTCCGGAGCATGAAGTCGGCAGATACGCAGAAGCGTACGGTGAAGGGGAGGTAGTGTCCAATGCCCACGCTACCAACCCAGCAACGCCGCCCTCTGCACGTCTACGTGGACGTAGACGTGCTGGTCTTTTGGATTCTCAAGCGATCTCACTTGCCGGGGCGACGGTCCGCTAGCCACAAGGTATCTCGGAAGGAAGTGATAAGACTCTTTGGAGTCCTGCAGAGACACGCCCGCCCCATGGGCACCATAGAAGTCGTCACGTGCCAGTGGTCTCTGATAGAGGCGCACAGCGTGCTGTACAGAGACACCCTCTGGCTCAACAACCTCGTCCCGAGCAACCGAAGACACTCCGCATGGTATGATCCTCGCAAGAACGTCTTCCCCCCTCATGTTCCTAGCTTGCAGCAGGCAACGGCTCAGTTGAGAGCAGGAATGGTCGGATTGGCGACGCGTGTGTCGCTTGACATCGTCACGCCGGACGTGCAGCTGTGGCAAACCGCACTTAGCGTATGCGAACAATGCGGCGTTTACGCTCCCGACGCTATCCACTTGGCTGCCGCAATCCACACGGGATGCGATCTGGTCGTTACGGGGGATGTCGATTTTGTGAACAAGATCCATGCCCTAGCACAATCAGGAATCATGACTCGGATCTCCTCAAGCGTGTCCCCGTCCGGCAGGCCGGCGCCCCTTGAGGGCTGCCCTCTGCGGTATTCCAAACGACTCAAGAACCCACACCTTACCGCTCGCCAGTACTTGGCTCAACTGGGCTACAAGTAGCGTGAATGATCTTCGGCCCAGCACCGGGCACGAAGGTGATCGGTGTACGGCACTCTTGTGGAAGAAGAGGCCTCCGTGGCTGCGGCGCCGAGCTTGATCAAGGCAGTGGAGCAACCATGAGGAAGCGTAGGCGTCCCGATATATGACCCCGACCACGAACCAGAGCACTGACCCGCAAGGCCTTGCACTGAAAAACAAGGCCCGGCGGACAATGGAGCAACTCTCGGGCCTCTTCGGACAGGATCCCACCTCCTTCTCCACGCGGGCTGACCTCCGTCAGAGACTCCTTGCCCTCTTGGAAAGCGCACCACGGCTCGCAACTGGCACACCCCAAGGCGCACCGCCAATAGTTCGTGAGGCGTACCTCACGCCCTTCAAGTGCCAGGTGGGAGATCTGCGGTTCGAGGTGCTGGAAGACGACGCCCACGCTCAACGAGCATCCTACGACGTGGTGGTGCTCAACCCCTGGTGGGTGGACAAAGCCTCCCCTGAGGCCTTGAGAAACGACAACTTCGCGGTCTTCCGCAAGGAGATCAGAGACCAGGCCCAGCCAGAAGACCCCCCATTGTGCTCAGTCGGGATCGAGCTCCACCTGGTGGGAACCCACCGGCCTCGCCTGGCCGACTACAGCCGCATCGGGCACGCCTACCGCAAACTGCTCCTCTCCGGAACCCTCCCTAACGGCTGGCGCTTCATGGACCACCGGTATCTGCTCGTCTACAGCCAGCACTCCCAGCCCCACGAGGCCAAGTGGCGCGAACTGGTGCAAGCGTCCTGGGAATCGGACGTCGATCCCAGGAACGTGCGACTGGCATGGACCTCACCCCAGGGAACCAGGTGGTCGGGATGAGGGTCCCCATTGATGCACCGCACCGTCCATGCTATAATCTGCAGACGAGACAGGGGCAGTTGAGAAGCCAGGCTGAGCCTTCTGCCACCTAGTGAGGCCAACTCGGCTCACGATGGGTCGGTTTGCGCCTCGGCCCCTTCGTCTCAGACCCTACCGAGCGGCCAGCCCATCGCGTAACCGGAAGCACCACGGAGTGTCAGCCATGGAACGTACCATGTTCGGCTACTTCCACAGGACGGCCCACAGGTTCGCCCACAAGGATTTCCAGCGCATCAAGGAAGAGGGCGTCTTCCACGGGGTTACCTACCAGGAGGCCTACCAGACGGTGCTCGAATTGGGAGCAGGAATGATCAGCCTGGGTGTCGGAAAGGGCGACAAGGTGGGATTGGTCTGCGACAATCGCCCCGAATGGATCTTGATCAACCTGGCTCTGCAAGGCATCGGTGCACCTGACGTGCCTCGCGACACAGCCGTTCCTCTGCCCGAACTCGAGGGCATCGTGGACGACTGTCGCCCCAGGTTTCTGATCGTCGAGAACGAGGAAGTGCTGGAGAGGATCCAGCCCGTGATGGAGAGCTTCCCCTTCATCGCTTCGGCCTTCGTGATCGACGGAGTGACCAGGAGGGAACGGAACGTCTACTCCGTGGATGATGTGCGCGTGGAAGGAAGGACCCGGTTGGCTCAGGGCGAGAACTTGCTGTCAGAAGCAGCACAACAGGTATCTCCAGATGACATCTGCACCATCGTCTACACGTCAGGAACGCAGGGTATCCCCAAGGGTACCATGCTGACTCACGCCAATTTCGCCTACCTGTTCGATGTAGTTCCTCCCCTACTGGACCTGACCGAGAACGAACGCGTGTTGAGCTTTCTGCCACCCTGGCATCTGTTCGAGCGGGCCATCGACTACCTGGTCGTGTCCCTCGGGGCCTCCATGTCCTATACCACGGCCAAGGATGTGATGAACGACTTGGCGTGCGAAAAGCCGACCTTCTTCGCCTCCGTCCCGAGGGTCTGGACGGCCCTCTACGAACGAGTCCACAAGCAAATCAGGAGGCAAAGAGCTCCCCTCAACCGCGTCGTCGCCGGCCTCCTGGAGCGGGCAATCATCTACAAGAAGGCTGTGAACAAGAGGAACGGGCGGTATCCGTTTCCAGACAACGGCACGGGTGGCAGATTGAAAGCGATCAGAGACTCCGCAGTCAACTTCGCCGCTTACAGGCTGGCGGATGCGCTCGTCTTTTCCCAGCTGAGAAGCACGCTGGGAGGTGACCTCAGGGGCGCCGTCTTCGGTGGGGGCCACCTTCCGCAGCACGTGGAAGACCTGCTGGACGCCGCAGGTCTCGAAGTCCTGGAAGCCTATGGAATGACGGAGGCCTCCCCTGTACTCACCGTCAGGCTCTTCGGCGGCACACTGTATACAGCGGGCAAGCCGATCCCCGGCACCGAAATCCAGATCCTCGACAGGTATCTCAACCCCGTGCAGCCGGGCGTACAAGGGGTCATCTATGCCAGGGGTCCCCAGATCATGAAGGGCTACACCAGCCCGGAACTGACCAGTAGGGTGCTCTCCCCCTCGTCAGATGGGCAGCCGCTGAAGTGGTACAACACCGGCGATTTCGGATTGATCACGCCTACGGGAGACCTGAAGATCCTGGGCCGGGTAGGTGACGATTTCAAGCTGCTCAACGGTGAGTGGGTCACCCCCCAGCCTATAGAGGACATGATCCGCACCAGCCCCTACATCCACGAGGTGATGCTCGTGGGTGCAGACAGAAAGTTCGTGGGAGCCTTAGTCTTCCCCGAGTGGGACAACCTGGAGGGCCACGCGCGACAGCTCGGCATAACCTCCACCGGCGAGAACAGAGAGGCCAAACACGCCACCCTGGCAGCAGACCCGAGGGTCAAGGAGCTTCTGGCCAAGGAGATCCGGCAGAGAGCGTCCACAGAGCAGGGCATCAGACCGTGGGAGGAGGTCGTGAAGTTCGCCATCATCCCCCAACAGCTACGCACGGGGGTGGAGCTCACTGCAACGCTGAAGCTCAGGAAACACTTCATCAGAGAACAGTATGAGCACGTCGTTGAAGAGCTATACCAGTAGGAAGGCTCAGACGGGTGTGTGGCGCATCGGTTACGCTGACGTCTCGGACCTCCCTTGCAAGTCGGATGTCGTCATCCTGGTCAGCCACCCTCTGAACCACAATCAGCGTGTCCCAAGTAGTTCAAACCATCGTCGACCAATCGTCGCCTTTCGTGGAGGTGAAACGTGAACGAGTCACAGCCGGATCCGCTCACTATCCGATCACGAAGGTCACGTCTGCGCAGATTGGTCCAGTCTATGTTTCGCGATCGGTCGCTGATCATCGCCTCTAATCGGGGACCCATCACCTTCCAACGCGCACGATCAGGGCGAGTGCGCGCCACTCGAGGAAGTGGCGGCATGGTGAGCGCCGTCAGCGCGGTCAGCCGCTATGCCAGTCCCATCTGGATCTGTAGCCCCATGTCGGACGAGGACCGGGACATCGCAGAGCGGCATCCCGGCGATCTGCTTCCCTACTCTACCAAGGACTACCACTTCCGAGTGCGATTCGTGCTCGCCGACGAGAAGTCCTACGATCTCTTCTACTTGACAGTGAGCAACCCTTTGTTGTGGTTCCTCCAGCACTACATGTGGGACCTGGTCCGTGTGCCCACCTTCACCCCCGATATGTGGTCAGCGTGGCAGGGCTACCAGCGCGTGAACCAGGCCTTCGCCGAGGCCATCGCCGCCCAGGCCTCGAGCGAGGACAGTTGTGCCATCGTCTTGCTCCAGGACTACCATCTCTACCTGTGTCCAGGGGCTTTGGCTCCCATGTTACCCAACAACTGTCTGGTTTCGCAGTTTATCCACATCCCCTGGCCTGGGCCGGACTACTGGATGGTTCTGCCCCCCGCTATTCGCGAGCAGATCCTGGCCAGCCTCTGCTGCAACGACATCCTCGGCTTCCACACGAAACGTTACGTGCTCAGCTTCCTGAGGACCTGTGAGAGCCTGTTGCCGGGCGCAAAGGTCAGTTACTCCGACTGGACGGTGAGGAGAGCCGGCAAGACACTTCTCGTCCGGGCATATCCCATTTCGGTGGACCTCAGGTCGTTGCGGCGGCTAGCCAGAAGCCGAAGAACCGCTCGAGAACGAGAGCACATGAAGGAGCGCCTCGGGGAGCAGACTATACTGAGAGTCGACCGCATTGACCCCAGCAAGAACATCGTTCGTGGGTTCGAAGCTCTGGATCTACTGTTCAGCCGACACCCGGAGCATCTGGGCCACGTGCGCCTCATAGCTCTGTTGGTGCCGTCCCGTCTCGGGATCGAGGAGTATCGCACGTACCTCGACGAAGTCATAGTCGCAGCCCAGCGCCTGAACTTGAAGTATGGCGACCGTGAGTGGGAACCGGTGAAGCTCATCGTTGGCGAGGATCAGGCCCGGGCTATTGCCGCCATGCAACTCTACGATGTGCTACTGGTGAACCCTCTCATCGACGGCATGAATCTCGTCGCCAAGGAAGGTCCACTGGTGAACGAACGGGATGGAGTCCTGGTCATGTCCGAGGGGGCTGGCGCGTTGGAGGAGCTAGGTCACAGTGCCCTGGTCGTCTCCCCTTACGACTTGGTACAGACGGCGGATGCTCTGCACCGCGCCCTGGTCATGTCCCCCCAGAAGCGAGCAGAGCGCGCCGCTCGCCTGCGCGCCAGCGTGGAGGGTCACACTGTGGGTGACTGGCTATACGATCAGCTCGTGGACATATCGCACCTTCTGCCGGACTAGGGGCCTCTCGTAGTCATGAACGCACAGGAAGCGCTCGATCACGTCGTAGACGCCCGTCCACCGGCACTGATCACCGACCTCGACGGCACCATTAGCGAGATCGCCCCTGCCCCCGAACAAGCTGTGGTCCATGCCAGGTGCCGCCGCCTCCTGGCCAGGCTAGCCCACCATCTACCTCTCGTGGCTATCGTGTCGGGCAGACAGGTGACTGAGGTCCGCAAGCTCGTCGGCCTGCCGGGCATCGTCTACGTCGGCAATCACGGCCTCTGTCGGTGGGAAAGGGGTCACACCCACTTGGAGCCGTCGGTCCTCGCCCATCTCGAGGAGCTACGCGGTATCGCCGAGACCGCCCGTCAGCGGCTCACATCGCCCTGGCTGAGATTCGAAGAGAAGGACACGGGGTTCTCCATCCACTACCGGTCAGCGCCCGACCCAGCCCTGGCGAAGAAGGAGATCACCTCCCTCCTCGAAGACCTGACCAGAGGCACAGCGGTCGAAGTACTGGAAGGCCGCCGAGTCGTGGAGTTGAGGCCCGCTGTGGACGTTGACAAAGGCACGGCGGTCTTCGAGTTACTCCAGGACCGCGTGGTTGGTGGCGCTATCTACGCCGGGGATGACACGACCGATCTAGATGCCTTCGCTGGGCTCCGGCGCTGGTCCGAGCAAGCGAAGAAGAGATCCTTGGCCGTGGCGGTGAATTCGCGCGAGATGCCACCGGAGTTGGGAGAGGCGGCAGACCTTGTCGTCGATGGTGTGGAAGGCTGGGCCGACTTCCTGAACGCTCTCGAAGACAATGTGGTCACTGGCCTTGGTTCGTAGTCTGGTAACCCTTCTTCGCCACCAGGGCACTCCGCCGATTCTCACGCTCGCTTGACACGCTTCATCGGCGTTGGGTATCCTTGGACCAGTGGCGAATGTGGTGTCCGCGGCACGTCGCCCGAAGGGTGGCGTCGAGGCCAGGGGCAACGCAGTGTGCCACTTCGCCAAGATCGTAGCTATTCCTTTCGGGAGGCTTGTGGATTCATGAAGAGACACCTGAACTGGCAACTACTGCTGGGACTCGCGCTTCTTGCACTCTCAGCGGCGGTCTACGTTATTCACTACCTGATCTTCCACGATGTCCACCACATCTTCATCTATCTCATCGGTGACGTCGGCTTCGTGTTCATCGAGGTACTGTTGGTCACTCTGATTCTGCACGAGGTGCTCGCAATCAGGGAAAAGCGCGCGATCCTGCAAAAGCTGAACATGGTCATCGGGGCCTTCTTCAGCGAAGTCGGCTCTGAGCTGTTGAGGGCCTTCTCCAGTCTCGATCCGCATGCTGACCAGATCAGAGATGGCCTCATCCTGACCACTGAGACCTCGGACCAGGATTTCTCCGTTCTCAGCGAACGGCTGGCCGGCTACGACTATCAAATCACAGCCGATGGTGCTGCCCTGAAGAAGCTTGGGACGTTCCTGGTCGGCAAGAGGTCCTTCCTTCTGCGGCTACTCGAGAATCCAAACTTGCTGGAGCACGAGGCGTTCACGAACCTGCTCTGGGCGGTGTTCCATCTCACCGACGAACTGGCACACAGAGACGACGTGACTCGGGTGCCGCAGACCGATCACGAGCACTTGCTCGGTGATATCAGGAGGGCGTACGGACTCCTGGCCTCGGAGTGGCTATCGTACATGAAGCACCTTCAAGAGAATTATCCCTATCTCTTCTCCTTGGCCATAAGGACCAATCCCTTCGACCCCCATGCCTCACCGGAGGTACTCTGAGGACGCTGCCAGGAGTGACGTGTTGGAGGAACCTATGAGGAGGTTGTATCGTTCTCGCGAAGACAGGATGATCGCCGGTATCTGCGGCGGCATGGGAGAAGTCTACGACATCGATCCGACGCTGATCAGGCTGGGTCTGGTCTTTCTCGGCCTGGCCACGGCGATCGTGCCTCTGTTGGTCGCCTACATCGTCGGGGTCATCATCATTCCGCTGGGGCCGCTAACCAGCGATTAGGCGGTCCCACTCATTCCCAGGCGTGAGCCGCAGCACAGCGATTCGAACACGAGTTGCGTTCACGCGTCTATGAGCCGCTGCAGTAGCACGTTTGGGGACATCGACAATCGCCCGCTCGGTCACTGCTGGCCTCCGTCGCCAGACCAGTTGCCCTCCTTTCAGGGAGGGTCACGGACAGCTTCGAGTCCCTTGTCGAGCCCGTCCCACCACGCCACAGCCTGCCCAGTGCCTTACTGCCAGAGACGACCTGTCCGCCCTTGGACAGCAGCGAGACCATTCTGGACTGCTGGGCCTTCCTCGTGTCAACCTGCAAGTCTACGTATCGTTCACGACGAGCCAAGATACGACTTAGCCTATACAAACCACACCTCCTCTAATCCGGGTCGAATCCTGGACGCCTCATGATGCAGTAGAACGTGTCGACCCGACAGACGTGGCACCACCCATCGCCGTGCGCTCTGCGGGAACACTGCGAACCACCCGGCACGTCACCGCTTTGTGGCCCTGACCCGTATGCTGTCTACCGTCGGACCTTCCCGGGCACCGCCCACCGGGGCACAGCAGCCATCACCCAGCAAGGCAGCCGTCGCGCTAGTCTTCTCCACGACAGCGACATCATCGAACCCCGCGTCCCTGATCGTCTGGAGGTACTCTGCCTCGTCCACCGTGCCTCCCAGGCACTGCGCCCAGGCCACAAGATTCGTCTTCAGCTCTGCGGGCAGCCCAGAGGACACGAGATCAGAGACTACCATCTGGCCGCCCGGCTTCAGAACGCGGTATGCCTCCCGGAAGACTCTGGCTTTGTCCGGGGAGAGGTTGATCACACAGTTCGAGATGATCCAATCCACGCTGCCGTCCTCCACCGGCATGTCTTCCATCCCGCCCAGGCGGTACTCCACAGTGTCCTGGACACCAGCATCGGCGGCATTCCTGGTGGCGCGATCGATCATCTCGGGCGTCATGTCCAATCCGATGACCCTACCTGTGGGGCCGACCCTCTGGGCAGCGAGGATCACATCTATGCCTAGACCAGATCCCAGATCCAGGACCACTTGGCCTTCTTGCACATCGCAAAAGGCCAGTGGATTGCCACACCCCAGGGAGCTCCCCGCGGCCTCGGGCAGGCCCGACATCTCCTGGTCTGTGTACCCCAGAGCTCGAGCGTCGGCCCTACCCTCACCACAGCACGGAGCACTCTCCATCGCCCGCGCCGCGTAATGGGCTCTGACGGCCTCCTTGATCTTCTCTTCACGATGCTCGTCCATGTCCTGTCACCTCCTCAGGTCTATAACGTGTCGTTGAGCTTTCTGAGCAACCTGGCGAGCTGCTGAAGCTCATCGGGCGCAATGGCCGGACAGCAGTCACCGAAGATCATCTCCAGACTGGGCGTGCTGTTCCTCAATGCGCTGCCATCTTCCGTGAGCGTCACCAGCAGACTCCTTCTATCTCCGGGGTTCGGCGCGCGGCTGACCAAACCTTTGCTCTCTAGCGTATCCACGATGCCCGTGATGGTTGACGGCGAGCAGCAGCATCCCGTCGCCAGTTCGTTGAAAGGCCGTGCATCTTTCTCCCACAGCATGGTCAGCACCGAGTACTGGGCCGGCGTTAGATCGGCTTCCCTGATGTCCTCCCGCTGAAGCCGGGTCAGTTTCTTCCCCACTATATCCAGGAGTTGGTAGACCTCAGAGATGGATGCTGGCTCGTCCCTCCCGGCCGGCACACCACAACCTTCCGTACCCATGATCGCCTTCCCCTCTCCATTCCCTATCTTGTTTAGGGTACCCACTCTATGGAGCCAGACTATTCGGTTCCTAATTATTTCTAGCCCAAGTATACACCACTCACACCACCTCGTCAAGTCCCGCCACGGGCCCACAGAGTCCCAGTTCGGCGCTTATGTCACGCGAATCGCGCTCGAACTCGTTTTTTCGCCCTATATCATCCAACCACGGGACCTCGACCAGGAACAGGGGCTTTCGAGAGTCACAAGACTCAACTGCTCCAGGGCCGGAGGACTGGAGTGGGGGCGGAGCTGTGGTGTCGCCGACTCGGTGTGGCCGGAGCTCGAGGACGCGCTCTCAGGGCCTCGAGGTCTCTCACAGCCAGGAATGAGGAGAGCCAAGGATGTGCCGCGCTGTTGAGGAATCGACTTCGCGAGCGGTAGCTGGCCTGGTCCCACCCTGTCTGTCCCCTACACGCGCGCATTCGAGCGCGTGGCGATTCAGGCTAGACAGGACACCCGCTGACCGAAAAGCGTTGCCTAAACGTATCGACCCAGGACCAGGCAGGCGTTCTGCCCGCCGAACCCGAAGGAGTTGCTGAGCGCGACGTCTACCTTCGCCTTGCGGGCACCCTCAGCCACGCAGTCCAGGTCGCACTGGGGATCCGGCGTCTCGCGGTTGATCGTAGGGTGTAGAACGCCGTCCTCGATAGTCTTGATCGCTACTATCGCCTCCACCGCCCCTGCTGCGCCTAGCAGATGGCCAAGCATGGACTTGGTGGCGTTGACCGGGATGTCGTAGGCCCGAGGGCCCATCACACTCTTGATGGCCACGACTTCGGCGGGGTCCCCTATCAGCGTCGCCGTGGCATGGGCGTTGATGTACTGGATGTCCTCGGGCTCCAGCCCGGCATCCGCGATGGCACGCCGCATGGCGAGAGCAGAGCCCTTTCCTTCCGGATCGGGGGCACTGACATGATACGCATCCGTGGTGACGCCGTACCCCATCACCTCAGCCCGAATCCTCGCGCCGCGCGCCAGCGCGTGCTCCAGCTCCTCCAGGACCACGATGCCGCACCCCTCAGAGCACACAAAACCGTCACGCTCGGCGTCGAAGGGACGCGATGCCTTCTCCGGTTCGTCATTCCTCGTTGAAACGGCACGCATGGCACAGATCCCTGCCAGGGCAAGCTCACATACCGTGGACTCGGTCCCGCCGGCGATCACGATCTTGGCAGAGCCATCCCGTATGGCCCGCGCTCCTTCGCCGATCCCCTGTGTTCCCGAGGCACAGGCAGCGATCACGGTGGACGTGTATCCCTTGATGCCAAAGAAGTAGCCGACGTGGTGGGCTGCAGCGTTAGGCATCATGTTAGGAATGAACAAGGGCGGCACTCGTCGCACGCCCTTGTTGAGCAGTATCAGATGGGCATTCTCCGTCTCGATCAGCCCGCCGCCTATTCCAGTGCCCAGAACGACGCCCACGTCTTCGGCGTTGCTCTCGTCGATGACCAGGCCCGCATCTTCCACCGCAGTCTTCGCCCCAGCCACGGCAAACTGGCTGAAGCGCGACATACGCTTCGCCTCTTTGGCATCGACGTACTCGCTTGGGTCGAACCCCTTGACTTCGCCCATGATCTGCACCGGGTAGGCCGAGGGATCGAACTGCGTGACGCGCCCGATCCCGGAGCGCCCTTCAACCAACCCCCGCCACGTCTCCTCGACCGTCAGCCCCAGGGGCGTGATGGCGCTCATACCCGTGACCACCACTCTCACTCTACCGTCTCTGCCCATGTCCATCGCCTCCCAATCTCACCGGTGCCTTTGGCTAGCTTCCTCTTCAGCGTGGATAGTCCCACCAGAAGATACAATGAGCCCTGGTACGATCAGAGCCGGAGCCTGGTCGCGCAGCCTCGACGTGACGCGTGTCCGGCCAGCTAGCGACAGTGGGTCATCTTTCGAAGCGCTACCTGGTCGCGAGAAGTATGGGGATGAACATGTCGCGCTCCACGAGATTGCCGTGATTCCCCAGACGGCCCTCCTCGTCCACGTCGTGCATTCCATGATCCGCGAAGATGACTACGAGCGTCCCCGGTGGCAACAGGTCCAGAACAAGCCCCACGGCCTCGTCCGCCTCCGCCACGACCGCGCACTCCTCTGGCGAGCCCGGCCCATAGGTGTGCCCCGCGTCGTCGATGCCGTGGAAATGAACGAACAGGATGTCCGGCGTCCCCTCACTGAGGACACCGAGAACGTTGGTCAAGACATTGTCGTCGGTGCTGCCGTTGCCATCGAAATCAGCAGACAACTGTGGTTCGGCGTTGCGAAGAGCGAAAGCCAGGCTTTCTCCCTCTACCGCCACCGACGTCAGTCCGGCCGAGGTCGCCACATCGAAGAGAGTCTCGGTGTCCGTCTTCCTGATACCCGATTGGTCAACCCCATGCACCTCGGGCGGCGCACCCGTCAACAGCGAAGCGCTGGACACGGAGGTGCTGGGCGGATAGGTGGTCATCCCCATCAACGGTTCCCCCAGAGAGCTGATGTTGGGAATCAGACCGTCCGCGAGGGCCTCTGTATATCTCACGTAGCCGAAGCCATCCATGAAGAAAAGCACCACTCGATCCACTGAGGGCGTCTCCAGCACGCGTCCTGTGGACTGCTCGGGCTCGCGTAGACCGAGAGCCGAGCACACCGTAGGCGCGATGTCCGTTATCGATGCCTCGACCTGGCTGAGCAACGAGGAGGGTTCCACATCCAGTCCCGAGGCCTCGATCCTCTCCCCTCCGATACTCAGACTCCCGTCACCCCACCACCAGGCGCTGTCGGCCACGCCGAGCCAGCCTATCCTCCGCTCAGCACCATCAGACCCTATGACGATGAGCTCTTCGACGGATCTGTGCCCAGCGCGCACCAGTACCCGCTCCACAGGCACAGCTTCGCTGCCGTCCACTTCCTCCGCGTAGACGTCCAGCTCGTGTAGCACTCCGGAGTCCACCACGAGTGTACCGCCATCAGGCTCCGACACCGCAACCTGCCAGACTGGGCCACAAGCCGCCAGGCACATGGACAGCGCCAGCACAAAGGAGATGGCGCGGATGCATCGAGATACCCCTAGAGAACGCAATCCCTTCCTCCCAGCGATCACCGTGAGCGTGGAGAAGAAACCACCGAAGACAGGGCCGCCGGTGTGGGGACGTCGGCTACCTTCTCGAGGGTCTCAGCTCGCTCCAGGACCATTCGTCTTTCGAACCCAACAAAAGCCTGCGGGCGGCGTGCCCGCAGGCAAGAGCATTCTCTCTCACTAGTACGCACAGACTGTCTCGATGATCAGGGCATCACTGAGGCGACGTTCTCGACCTTCTTCACTCCTGGCACCTGTTCCATCAGGCTCTTCTGAACGCCCTGTGTGAGGGTCATCGCTGAGAATGGACAACCGACGCAAGCTCCGGTCAACTTGACCTTCACCACGCCATCCTCGGTCACATCCACCAACTCGATGTCCCCGCCGTCCTGCCTGATATACGCTCGAACTTGCTCCAGAGCCTTCTCGACATCCTCGCGCATGGGATTGGTACCTCTCTCTCCGGGTTTCAGGAGATGCTATCCCCTTACTAGTAATCATACCAGGAATCGACTTCGTTTGCCAATCGTTGGTCATCCGAGTTGACATTGGGTCTGCATCTCTTGCGTGCCCACCTCCCGGCTGCCACCAGCAGTTCGCCACTGGCGCCTCACGCCGTCGAGTTGCGCCTGAGCTGCACTAGCACCGTCCCCAGTCCTGCCAGCACCAGCCCCAGGGCTCTCTGCCAGGTGAGGCTCTCGCCCAGGAACAGCCACGCGAGAACCGCGATCTGTGCCAGCATCGTGCTATTGATGATGCTGGACTCCACAGCCGTGAGCGTCCGCAACGTGCGATTCCACAAGGTGAAGGCGAACGCCGTGTTCACGACCGCTAGCCAGCCGATGATCAGCCAGTGCTGGACACTCAGCGGCGGGAGTCCCTGGGTAGCTACCCCCGTCGTCAGCAGCACCAAAGCCCCTACCCCCATGCTGACCCCGGTTACTGCGAGCGGCTCGATGTCGGCTCGGCGATTGACGGCCCGCCCGAGAATGGACGAACCGGCGTTCGCCAGGACACCGACCAATGCAGCGATCAGACCCAGCAACTGAGCGCCCGGGAATGAAGGAGGGTGGAAGTAGATCACGATACCCCCAAGATTCAGAAGTACGCCTCCCCATTGCAGAGAGCTCAGAGGTTCCGCCAGGAGCCAGATGCCCATGAACGCCACTGTCACCGTGGTGAGATTCCAGAGCAGGCTGACGCTCATCGCCGGCAGGTAGGCCAGACTCAAGAACGACGTGCCCTGGGTCACGGCGTAGAAGAGAAGACCAAGGGCCACCAGTTCGAGCCATCTACGGCGCGTGAGCTTTCGAAGCGACGCGAGGATCGAGGACCGCGCAAGAAGGGGGAGGAGGCAGAAGAATGCCAGAATGTACCGGAGGCCAGCGAAGGTCAGTGGAGGTATGTCTTGTAGCCCAATCTTGATCAGCACCCAGGACGTAGACCACAGGAAGGTCACAAGGAGTGCCTGAAGAATAGCCAGCAGGCGAGGAAAGCGATCCTGAAGCAAGTCACATCCTCCACGGCATAAGGGCAAGCGGGGCCTCTGCGTTGGACGTCCGGATCCTTCTTCCCGCTCGGGCAGACTGGGAGCATCAGCAGGTTCGGGACCCGCCTGATCTGGGTGCACGAACCTTGGCTTGGCTTGCCCGCTCTGTACCTCCCACAACTACAAACAGGCACATTATAGCCAACGCCCGGTTCGAGGCCAATGAGACCCGGTCGCACAACACGCCTGGCGGTGGTACAATTGGCTCCCGGGTGCGTGGCACGAGTGGTTCAGCACAAGCGCGCGACTCAGGGTACTGTGCCGCGCGCCTGCCCAATCGGGTGGGTGGGGGACACGAGAAGGCCAGCCCTCATGCAGGAGACACTCGGACATGGACCATCACCAGCCAGCGCGGCTAGCGCAAGCCACTTCCATCCGTGTGGAGAACCTGGCGTTCTCCTACGGAGCGGAGACCATACTCGATGACGTCTGCTTTACCCTGGACAGTACCAGGACGAGCTGTCTGGTGGGTGAGAACGGTGTGGGAAAGACGACGCTGTTGAGGATTCTGGCCCGGCAGTTGGAGCCTCACAGCGGGGACATCGTGGCCTCGCGTCCCGACTACACCGTGGCCTACGTGCCGCAGGCTACCACGGCCTGGACGGATCAAATGGGGGCCCTGGACTTCTTGCTCCAGTCTTGGCCAGAGGCCGTCAGCGTGGACGACTCGGAGCCGCCCCTCGACCGGACTACGGGGGAAGCTCCTTTGGGCCGGGCCGACGGTCTCGCTCACCCTATGCACACCAGAGAGGCCTATCGCGCCAGGGCCAGAGCCAAGAAGGGCTTGACCTCCTTCGTGGGCCTGCCACCCGGGGACGAGAACCGGCCCGTCAGTTCGTTGAGCGGTGGTCAAAAGACCAGGCTGCTCTTGCTCCACGCATTGGGTGGCGAGCCGGACCTACTCTTGCTGGACGAGCCTGATAACAACCTGGACCAGCCTGGGAGGCAGTGGCTCATCGACGCCATCAGAGCACACAGTGGTGCGGTGCTCATCGTGGGACACCGCGAGAGCTTCATCAGCCAGGTTGGCCAAAGAATCCTCGAACTGTCGCATCGCGACCACAAGGTCCACACCTACACCGGCAGCTACCTCGAATACCTGGAACATAAGGCGGCCAGAGAGCAGATGGAGGAGCGAGAGAAGCTCCTCACTGACAAGGAAAGAAAGCGGCTCAAGGCAGCTATCCAGAAGCAGGTCAGGCTGGCGCGAAGAAGTCAGCGTGGCGCCCGGCAACCCAGAGACAAAGACAAGATAGCGACCAAACACAAGAGCGCCCGAGCGGCTCAGAAGCACCAGGAACAAGTCACCCGGCTCAAGAAACGACTAGCCAACCTGCCGGCCGCCCAGAAACGGCAGTCTTCGCCACTGAAGATCCGCCTGCAACCGGCGGACTGCGGTCATGCCGTGATCAGGGCCTCCCAGCTGAAGAAAGCCTATCACAGAACGCTCTTCGAGGGCTTCTCTCTGCGTGTTACCAGGGGCCAGCACCTTGCCATCGTCGGTCCGAACGGCTCGGGAAAGACGACCCTGCTGAGAATACTGTCCGGTCTGGCCGAACCCGACGAGGGAGAGATCCGGCTTGGCCAGGGGGTCGTCGTGGGTTACTTCCCCCAAGAGTTGGAGGGCCTGCCGGACATCTCGGTGCTGGAGCACTTTAGGCACAGTGTGGTCATGGACGTCACCAGCCTGCGCCGCGAGCTGAGCCATTACCAGTTCACGGAGGCCAGTGTCCTGGCCGGCATGCGTACGCTGTCGGCCGGAGAGAGAGCACGGGTGTTCCTGGTCCAGTTCGCGCTGAGTCAGGCGAACCTGCTACTGCTCGACGAGCCGACGAACAACCTCGACCCGCAGTCCAGAGAACGGCTGACCGAGGCGCTGGCCGACTATGCCGGGACGATGCTCGTGGTCTCGCACGATCTGCCTTTGTTGAAGCGGTTGTCGATACACAAGACTCTTCGAGTGAGCGATGGTGTTATCCATACGGAGTATGGCCTGAGAGTGTGATAGCTGGAAGGCGTCGAGATAGACCGCCTGGGATCTGACATCGAGGGTGCGGCCGCCTGTCCACCCAGCGGCCCCGCGACCTGTGCCTGTCTCCACGGGTGCCTTCACCCAGCCGAGCCCCAATGCCACGGGTCGCCACCTTGACAGAAAGGACGTCTGGCGCAGCAGTCACCAGGCCGAGCCCATCGAGAGGGGCCAGCGCCTGCATGGGAGCCAAGCTATACTCAGGAAGGTGACAGAATGAGCACGAGCTTCTTCGAGGAGGTCTATCGGGTGGTAGCTATGATCCCTCCTGGCCGCGTGGCTACCTACGGACAGATTGCCGCCTACCTGGGAAACCCACGCGGGGCGCGCACCGTGGGCTGGGCGCTACACTCTACGCCAGCAGGGATGGACTTGCCCTGGCACAGGGTCATCAACGCGCAGGGTCGCATCGGCGGCCCGCCAGATGGGTACAGGGCCAGGGAGCAGAGAGCGCTGCTGGAAGCTGAGGGGATCGTTTTCGGCAGAGGCGGGCGCATCGATCTGAAGGAATACGGCTGGCAGATTCCGTGATGACCGAGTCACAAGAGCACTATAGACGCAACTTCGCCTCCCTCGCGGGCGACTGGGTGGGCTTCGCCACCGGCCAGGCGTTCGCCAGCTACACCACGGTTATCCCCTCGTTCGTCAATCAGATCACGGATTTCGCACCGCTGATCGGGCTGGCGACCACAATCCCCAATGGAGCCTGGCTCCTTCCACAACTCATCGCTGCCAACTACATTGGCGGAAGGCAAAGAAAGAAGCCTTGGGTTGTTGCCACGTCGCTGCTGGGGCGACCCATGTACTTGCTGGTCGCACTGGCCATGTTCGTCGCCGGGAGCAGGTATCCGTGGCTCTTGCTGTCGGTGTTCTTCCTCGCAGAGACAGCTTTCTCAACGCTCGACGGTCTGTCAAGCGTCGGCTGGTTCGACATCCTAAGTAAAGTCATCCCTGCCGAGAAACGAGGCCGCTTGTACAGTACCGCACAGGTACTGACCGGCCTGGGGTCCCTGGTCGCAGGCATCATCGTAGCAAGAGTGCTTGGACCCGACGGCCCCCCCTTCCCACAGAACTACGGCCTCTTGTTCGCCATAGCCTCCACTCTGCTCTTGGCTTCGCTAGGTTGCTTCGTGTTCGTGAAGGAGCCGATTCTTGATGTTCAGCACAAGAGAGAGGCATGGCGCACTTATCTGCCCAGACTGGCGGGCCTTTTTCGCAGCGACGAGCAACTTCGTCTCATCAACGGCGTTCGTCTACTGGCCGCGCTGGGCGCACTGGCTACACCCTTTTACGTAGTCCACGCCACGGACGTCCTCGGCCTGAGCGATCAGAGCATCGGACTGTTCGTCTCCGCTCAGGTTGCCGGCGGCTTGGTGGCCAGCGTAGCCATGGGCTACCTGAATGAGAGGTCCGGCAGCAGGACGGTGTCTCAGCTCACAGCGGTGCTGGGACTCGGTGCTCCCCTGCTGGCGTTGCTCTTCCACTACTTCCGCCCACCAACCGCTTTCGCCGCCTACGGGTACGCGCTGGTCTTCCTGTCCATCGGTGCCAACTACAGCGGGTATATGCAGGGTTTCATGAACTTCGTGCTCGACATCGCTCCCCCAGAGGAGAGACCAGCCTATGTGGGGCTGTACAATACCCTTGGCGGCACCCTCACCTTTGTGGCACCCCTGCTGGGAGGATGGGTGCTTGAAGGCACCTCGTACCCCATCCTCTTTGTCGTCACAGCCATGGGACTGGTTGCCAGCCTGGTTGCCACACTACGGCTAAGAGAACCTCGTCGCCTCTATCCTGCGCCAACGACGCAGGATTGTCCCAAGGGTTCGCCGGAGGTATAATCCTGGTGACGAGTATTCAGAGAGGTCACTCATGAGATTCGACGGCCGGGCCAACGACGAGATGCGCCCCGTGACCATCACCCCAGGGTACCTCGACCACCCAGAAGGTTCCGCGCTCATAGAGGTGGGGCGCACACGGGTCATTTGCACCGCCAGTGTGGAGGAACGAGTGCCCCCTTGGCTCCGCGAGCAGAGCCAGGGCTGGGTCACGGCCGAGTACGGGATGCTGCCCCGCTCCACTCATCAGCGTATGGCAAGGGAGACGCGGGGTCCCAGAGATCGCACCCAGGAGATCCGTCGCCTCATCGGGCGGTCCCTTCGAGCCGGAGTGGACTTGACGCTGCTGGGCGAGCGGACGGTGACTGTAGATTGCGACGTGATCCAGGCGGACGGCGGCACACGCACGGCGTCGATCACCGGCGGCTACGTGGCGCTGGCCATTGCGCTACGCAAGCTGATCAAGGGGGGACTCTTGTCACCCAGGGTGCTCGGCTCACCCATCGCCGCTGTGAGCGTAGGAGTGGTCCAGGACCAGGTCCTGCTGGACCTGAACTACGATGAGGATTCCCAAGCTCAGGTGGACTTCAACGTGGTGATGACGGCCGGCGGCAAGTACGTCGAGGTGCAGGGGACAGCCGAAGAGGGCGCGTTCTCCAGAGAAGTGATGGATCAGCTGCTCGAGTTAGCGGAGAAGGGGATCGCGGACCTGGTCAAACTCCAACGCGACGCCTACAGCCGGTAGCGCTCCCGGGCTAAGCCAACGGCCCTTTCTTGTGGGCGTGGGCCTCCAAAGACAGATCGATGATTCTGTCCAGGAACTCCATGGGGCTCATCCCCGCCTCAGCAGCCTCGTGGAAGATGCAGGTCGACGGCGTCATGCCGGGCAAGGTGTTGGGCTCGGTGACGATCACCTCGCCGTCGACAACAAACCCATCCATCCGCGCGTACACCTTCAGCCCCAGGGCCCGGTAGGCCTGTGTCATGACGGCTTGAACCTGGCGAATCGTCTCCTCAGGCACCCTGGCTGGAGTGATGTTCTCACCCTCCCCAGGCAGGAACTTCTCCTCCACGGTCAGGAAGTCGCCCTTGCGAACCGTCTCCGTGGGCGGAAGCGCCGTCAACTCTCTGTTGCCAATCACGGCGCACGTGATCTCTATCCCGACGAGCGCCTCCTCCACTAGCGCTGTGGTGTCCCAAACGAAGGCACTCTCCATAGCCGCACCCATCCCCTCGGGCTCGTGGACCACCGAGATGCCGGTACTACAGCCCTCACGAGTCGGTTTCACCACGCAAGGATAGCCAATAGCATCCTCCACCGCCTCGAGAATCTGCTCTGGCCGGTTCGTCCACTCGAGTTCGGGCACGGCCAGGTACTCTGGCACTCTGATGCCCGCCTCAGTCAGGAGCTTGCGCTGTACGTGCTTGTCCATCCCGATCGCCGACGCCATCACACCTGACCCAGTGTATGGAATGCTCACCAACTCCAGAAGGCCCTGCAAACAGCCGTCCTCACCATACTTGCCGTGCAAGCCGATGTAGACGAAGTCCACTCTGGCACCGAGTTCCTCGTAGGGAATCCTGGTGCCCTCTCGGTCCAGACGGTTGGTTATGTCAACGGTCGTGTTCTGGACCAGAAGCTGGAGAGGAATCTCCCAGAAAGCCCCGTCCGAATCCAGGAAGATGGCGACCGGTTCATATCTGGCCGGATTCAAGCTGAAGTAGATGTTGCGGCCGCTCTCCAGAGAGATCTCTCTCTCGGAGGACATGCCCCCCAAAACCACGCCTACGCGCAGCTTCCCCACGCTGCCCTGCTCGCTCATTCAGGTATTCCCATCGCTCTCGTCTAGAGTGGTCCTTTCTTCGCCGCGTGCGCCTCAACGGCCAGCTCAATCATACGATCGAAGAGCATCATTGGGTTCAGCCCAATATCTGCCGCCTGGTGGAACAGGAACGAGGAAGGATTCATGCCAGAAGACGTGTTCGGATCCGTGATCAACACGCGGCTGCCGTCCACCAGGAACCCGTCGATCCGGCCATAGTTGGCCATACCCAGTGCCCGGTAGGCCTTCACCACCTCTCGCTGTATCTTCTCCAGCACTTCTTTGCTGACGCGGGCCGGCGTGATCTTCTGCGACTGCCCCGGCATGTACTTGTCCTCGTAGGTCAGGTACTCATTGGTGGTAGCCGTCTCGGTGGGTACCATGGCCTGGAGATCGTCGTTGCCCAGCACGATGCACGAGAACTCCATACCTTCCAGGCGCTCCTCCACCAATGCCAGGTTGTCCCAGGAGAAGGCTTCACGCAGCGCCTCATCGATCTCGCTCTCCTCGCTCACCACCGAGACGCCGATACTGGAGCCCTCCCTATCCGGCTTGATCACGCACGGCAGGCCCACGGTCTCCATTATCTGGTGGCGAACACCTTCGGGATCCTCATCCCAGTCCAGATCCTCCACCAGCAACTCGCGGGCCACCTCGACCCCAGCCTGCCTCAGGAGCCTGTGTGCCATGTACTTGTCCATGCACACCGCTGAGGCTTGCACTCCCGAACCGGTGTACGGTATGCTCAGTAGTTCCAACACCCCTTGCACGCACCCATCGTCTCCATACTTGCCGTGCAGTGCGATGAACGCGAAGTCTATCAACGAGGGCAGTTCCTCGTAGCCCACCCTCGTCGATTCCCCCTCCAGGCGACCGAGGATGTCCGCCGTGGTATTCTGGATCAGAAGCTTGTGGGGGATGTGCCATAGCCGTCCGTCCAGGTCCATGAAGAGAGGAACCGCTGAGTACTTCTGGGGGTTCAGATGCACGCATACCTGCCGGCCGCTGGCCAGCGAGGCCTCCCGCTCTGCGGAGATCCCTCCCAGAATCACCCCCACACGCATGACAGACATGGTCTACCCGCACACCCAGTCCTAGGTCTCGCCCATTATAGCAGCGCCAATGGGCGGAGGCAAGAGGGAAAGTCCAGCCAGCACCTGGCTAGGATTCGTACTGCTGAACCTTGCGCCGCAACTCCTCGGGGACACGCTCCGGACGGCGACATACCTTGTCCACGTTCACAGCCTTGATGTGACCTGTGGCCACCAGTTGGTCAGACCCGTCCCTGTGGATGGAGAACTCGAAGGTGAGGCTGCTGTTTCCGATACTCCCGATACGTACGAACACGTTCAACGTCTCGTCGAAGTGGGCGGGGGCAAAGTGCCGGCACAGCGATTCTACGTAGAGAAAATCCATGCCGTCGTCGAGGAGCTCAGGATAGCTGTAGCCAATCGTTCGCATGTACTCCAAGAGCGCCTCGTCGAAATACGTATAGTAGTTCCCGAAGAAGACGTGCCCCTGCGCATCGGTCTCCGCGTATCTGACCTTGATTGGGTACGAACACTTGAAACGGTCACCCATCTGTCTACTCATTCACTTACGGCATCCACTCAGGCCCACAATGGTCAATGCTCCCCTGTCAAGGGGACGAACTGCACGCCCCCCTTGTTGTGGTACTCAGTCTCGCCGCCCTCCTTCGTGATCAACCACAGCGTCTGATACCACCCCACTGGGCCCACCGGTATCACCATACGTCCACCATCTTTGAGTTGCTCGACCAGGGGCTGAGGGATGTGGTCCGGCGCAGCGGTGACGATGATGGCGTCGTAGGGCGCATACTCCGCCCAGCCATAGTATCCATCGGCGCTGGATGCCGTTATCTTGTCGTACCCCAGACTGGTCAAGCGCTCCCGCGCCGATTCGGCAAGTTCGGGAATGATCTCAATGGTGTACACTTCGTCAGCAATCTCCGCCAGAATGGCCGCCTGATACCCGGACCCGGTTCCTATCTCCAGCACTTTGTCGCCCGGCTCTAGCTCCAATAGCTCCGTCATCACCGCCACGATGTACGGCTGCGAGATGGTCTGACCGTAGCCGATAGGCAGGGGCCCATCATTGTACGCCACCTCAATGTATTCCTCTGGCACAAACTGGTCCCGAGGGACAGCCTCCATGGCACTCAACACCCTCGGGTCGTGGACACCGCGCTGCCGAATCTGGCGCTCCACCATCGTACTCCTCGCTGCCGAGTAGTCCTCTCCCGCCGCTGGCGAAGTCGGCGTAGGAGCCAGAGCGGTCCACGTTACGCTGGGAGTCTGTTCCTCCGGCGCTGCCGGCATCTGGGAGCGCGGAACAACCATGATAAGGACCAGGACGATGGCACATGCTAGTCCAGCGACCAGAATCCATCCCCTACCCTTGATCATCCCCGCCTCTCCGATTGGTCCGCCGGCACCGCTAGCCTCATTCTAGCATCTTCGAGCAGCCACATCAAGAGCGTATGTCCTTGACGAGTCACAGCACGGGTGCTACAATGTGCTTGGCTTTGCGCGGGAATGGAGGCCCCAGAAGATCATCATGCCTGAGAAGATGAAAGCGGTGGTCAAGCCGGATGCTGCTCCAGGAGCCGAGCTCACGCTGGTAGACGTACCGAAGGCTGGCCCGGGAGAGGTCCTGGTCAAGGTCAAGGCCACGTCCATTTGTGGCACCGACCTCCACATCTACGAATGGGATGACTGGGCAGCGAGCCGCATCAAGCCCCCCATGATCTTCGGTCACGAGTTCGCTGGGGAGGTAGTGGAGCTGGGTGAAGGCACGACTATCCTCGAGGTGGGAGATTACGTTTCGGCCGAGACCCACATCGTGTGCGGAGTATGCCACCAGTGCCGTTCCGGCAACTCTCACATCTGCAAGGACGTGTCCATCATCGGCGTTGACCGCCCCGGCGTTTTCGCCGAGTATGCCACCATCCCGGAGCGCAACGCATGGCGGAATCCACCCGACCTGCCTCCGGACATCGCCTCGGTGCAGGAGCCTTTCGGCAACGCCGTACACACCGCTCTATCTACAGAGCTCGTAGCCAGGACAGTGCTGATCACCGGCTGCGGACCTATCGGCCTGATGGCTGTCGCCATCGCGAGGGCAGCGGGAGCATCCCTGGTCATCGCCACCGAGGTGGTTCCCTATCGCCTGGAGCTAGCGCGTCAGATTGGGGCACATCTCGTCATCGACCCCACAACGACAGACACGACGACGGAGATCTTGACGTCCACCAATGGGATAGGAGTGGACGTGCTACTGGAGATGTCAGGGAACCCCTCAGCGATACACGAGGGGTTTTCCGTTCTCAAGCGTGGCGGCTACGCCGCCTTGTTGGGACTTCCATCTCGCCCTATGGAGTTCGATCTGGCCAACGAGATCATCTTCAAGGGAGCCACAGTCTATGGCGTCACCGGCCGCAAGGTCTGGCAGACGTGGTACCAGACTAGAGCACTCCTCAGTTCCGGGGCAGTGGATGTGAGACCTATCATCACCCACGGTTTCCCCCTGGAGGAGTTCGTACAGGGCATGGAACTGATGGCCAAGGGTGAATGCGGGAAGGTTGTGCTCTCCCTGTAGACGAGCAAGCGCAGAAAGGAATAGGCAAGATGGCACAGGACAAGCTGGCGTTCATCAGAGAGGACATAGACGCTCTCAAGGATCAGGGACTGTACATCACCATCCGTACCATCGGCTCACCACAGAACGCCTGGGTGACGGTCGATGGGAAGCGCGCCCTCAACTTCTGCTCCAACAACTACCTGGGTCTGGCCAACCATCCCAGAATGCGAGAGGCGGCAAAGAAGGCCATCGACGAGCTTGGTGTTGGTCCTGGGGCCGTCCGTTCCATCGCAGGAACCATGAGCATCCATCTGGAGCTGGAGAAGCGTCTGGCCGAGTTCAAGCAGGTGGAAGACGCCATCTCCTTCCAGTCGGGCTTCACCGCCAACCTGGCAGTCATCCCGGCGCTCATGGGACGTGACGACGTCATCTTCTCCGACGAGTTGAACCACGCCAGCATCATAGATGGCTGTCGACTCTCTCGAGCCAGGATCGTCCGCTACGAACACTGCAACCCCGACTCACTCCGCGAGCAGATCGAGCAAGAGACCGAGTACAGAAGACGGCTTATCATCACCGACGGCGTGTTCTCTATGGACGGAGACGTCGCCCCCATGGATGGGCTGGCCGACGTCTCCGACGAGTACGGCATCCCCTTGATGACCGACGATGCCCACGGAGAGGGTGTTCTGGGACGCGGTGGTCGCGGCATCGTGGATCACTTCAACGTTCACGGGCGGGTCGATATCGAAGTCGGCACGCTCTCCAAGGCCTTCGGTGTGATGGGTGGATACGTCGCGGGCAAGAAGGAAGTAGTACACTGGCTGCGCCAGCAAGGGCGCCCCTTTCTCTTCTCCAGCGCATCGACGCCCGCCGACGTGGCGGCCTGCATCGCCGCCGTGGACTTACTCGAGGAATCCACAGAACTGGTGGACAGACTGTGGGACAACACACGCTACTTCAAGGCGGAGATGAAGACGCTGGGCTTCGATACGGGTAGGAGCGAGACCCCCATCACACCGATCATGCTGGGCGAGGCATCCCTCGCGTTCGAGTTCTCCAAGAAGCTCTTCGAGGAAGGTCTCTTCGCGATGGCGCTGGGCTTCCCCACCGTTCCCAGGGGCAAGGCCCGCATCAGAGTGATGCTCTCAGCCATGCACGGTAAGGACGACCTGGATCAGGCGCTGGGGATCTTCAAGAAAGTGGGACAGGACATGGGCGTGATCTAGTCACGCCGGCCCATCGTTCTTCCCGGTTCTCAGGAAGAGCACTGATAGAGGCATGGTCACCGCGATCATCCCTGCGGCAACAAGGAAGGGTAGGTCGGTCCGAGCGGTGTAGAGCCAGGCCGCCACGTAGGGTGCCAGCACCGTGGACGTGGCAATGGCTGAATTCAGGACCCCGTAAGCGAGGCCGGAGTTGGCCTCGTCCACAACCTTGCCCGCCAGCCCCAATACCAGCGCCTTGCAGGCGCTGTACCCTCCTCTCAAGAAGAAAGCAAAGGAGAGAAGTGGCACAGCTCCCGTGTTGAGCATCAGAATCAGAGAGACGCCGACCAGCGCCTGACCGAGGATGAAGCCGGCGATACCTTCTGACAGCCGACCCAGCGCGACACCCAGCACCATCGCCCCCAAAGCATGGGCCGATCCCATGAAGCCTATCCAGGATAGGTCGATCCCCACCACCTCTTGCAGATAGTTGGGCGCGAAAGGCTGTCCCAGATACAACGCCAGGAAGACCACGACGCTGAGCGCGCAGATCGTTACCAAGCGCTTGTTGGACCAGATAGTCTCCAAGTCTGCACCACGTCCAGACCTTGTGATCGGCTGCTCGCGCACGAAGGCCATCATGCTCGTCGAGGCCGCGTAGAAGAGAGCAGCCAGCATCAGCGGCAGAGCGAACCCGGCTGCCTCCGCGAGCCAGCCACCGATAGTAGGGAAGACTATCAGACCCAGCGCGAACGCTGCGTACACCAGACTGAACGTGCGATTGAGGTCTCTCCCCTCCGAAGCACGGGCTACGTACGACTGGATGGCAGGTAGACAGCACCCAGACCCGAAGTAGAGTAGAAAGCCGGGGATCGACTGGCGCCAGTCTCGAGCCGCAGCCAGGAGCAACACCGATAGAACCCCCATCGATGAGCCACTCAACATCACTCTCTTGCGACCGTATCGATCGGCGAGGCTGCCCACGGGCAGCAAACCGAGCACCATCAACACCGGGCCGAGGGACATCACCAAGCCGATCTCCAGAGGATCCGCTCCCAGGCTCTTGATGTATAGTGGCTGTACGTAGAACCACAGCCCCTCTCCACTCCCCCAGAGGAGCATGGAGACCAGGATCAGCACATTGTCACGGCTCAGTCCAAGAAACGACTTGCCCATAGCTCACGTCCCCATCGCTTCACGCCAGCCGCGCCGCCTCGGACCTGGACAGCCGAAGGTCCATCTCGACACTGGCCTGGGCACAGAGTCAGGTGTAGTTAACCGTTTCCCTTGGCCGGCGTGCAGACACTCGTCCGGCCATCCAGTCCGTCACCAGTGCGAACACACCCTCGCACATAGAGGAGAGGCGCGTGCAGACAGCGTGGGTAGGTCGCATGGACTTGGCCGGCCGGTATCGGTGTAGTGGGACGAGAGCAAGAGGGGACCCTCTGTGCACGATCCCAGGATCAGAGTGGAGACTGAGCATCACCACACTGCCCCGCGCCGAACTCCAGCACCTCCCTTGGGCTGGTTTGCGCACGCCCCCAGGCCCAGGACGCGCCTCAGCTAGGACGCCTGAGGCTCCAGAATGACCACCTCTCCGGGCCACAACTCCTTGAACCGCTCGGCATCGGCGCGGGATCCCACGATGCTCCCATAGTGCATGGGGATGACCACCTTCGGCTTCAACATCTCGGCCGCCTTGACGGCTTCCTCCGCCGTGGCCACGTACACACCGCTCACCGGAAGCAGGGCGATGTCTACCTCCAACCCTTCCATCTCGGGGATGGGATCGCTATCGCCAGCGTGGTAGATCCTCGTGTCCCCCACCGTGAGCAGATAGCCTACGCCACCCGCCTCCCGTGGGTGGAACTTCTTGTTGACGTTGTACGCCGGCACGACCTCGATGCTCACCTCACCGAGGTTGAGTGTGTCGCCCGCCTTGACCAGGCGGACGTCTCCCTCCAGCTTGCCCCTGCAGTTCTCGGCAGCCACAATCACCGTGTTCTCGCCCCGTATCTTGGCCACGTCTTCAGGACTACAGTGATCGTAGTGGTCATGTGAGATGCAGATGATGTCGGCCGGTTCGAGGTCCCCGGCCAATTCAAAAGGATCGAGGTAGATGATCTTCGTGGCCGCTATCTTGAACGCATCATGCCCCAGCCAGCTGATGTCCTCGAGCACAGGTCACCTCCTCCTCGGTCTCCAAACAAATGCCCCGCCATCCAAACGGGGGCCACTCCAGACCTCGAAACTGACACGCCCACCACAAACAAGCAAGGACGCCGAAGCCAGAACGACTCCGGTCCACCATCACACGGGAGATGCCTCGATCATGTTCAGGAAGTAGCGATGGAATCTTGTGTCGGCGGTCAGTTCTGGATGGAACGCCGTGACCAGCAAGCCGCCCTGGCGAGCGGCAACGATTCCCCCGCCATCCAGACGAGACAGCACTTCCACACCGTCTCCGACGGCCGTAATCAGCGGAGCTCGAATGAAGATGGCAGGGAAGGGGCGACCCCTTTCCTCTGGCTGTTCAACGGAATCGAGAGCGGGGACACTGATCTCGGCTTCGAAGCTATCCACCTGTCGCCCGAAGGCGTTGCGGGACACGGTCAGGTCCATCAACCCCAGCAGCGGCTGCGTCAAACCTTCGACGGCTCGAGCCAGCAAGATCAGACCGGCACACGTACCCCAGACAGGTTTGCCCTCACCGGCCATGGCCTTGATCGGCTCCACCAGCCCATAGGTGACGGCCAGCTTGCCGACTGTAGTGCTCTCACCGCCAGGGATGATCAGCCCATCGAGGCCGTTCAGCTCCTGGGGTAGACGCACCTCCACGGCCTCTGCCCCCAGAGCACGCAGCATCTTGATATGCTCAAGAAACGCGCCTTGCAGCGCCAGGACCCCGACCTTCTCCATCCGCCCCTTCGCGCCCCGGCCAGAGTGGCTTACCACCCTCGCTGAGCCAGCAACTCGGCCTCGGGAATGGCCGCTATCTCCAGGCCAGGCATGGCCTCGCCCAACCCCCTGCTGATCTCGGCCAGGATACCGGGGTCGTTGTAGTGGGTTACCGCCTCCACGATGGCCTTGGCTCTCCGAGGAGGATCTGCCGACTTGAAGATGCCACTGCCCACGAAGACGCCGTCGACGCCCAACTGCATCATCAGGGCCGCGTCGGCCGGAGTGGCGATGCCTCCCGCTGCAAAGTTGACCACCGGCAGCCGCCCCAGCTTCGCCGTCTCCACCACCAGTTCGTAGGGAGCGCCCATCTCCTTGGCCGCGGCCATCAGCTCCTCTGAAGCCATGTGCTGCAACCGGCGTATCTCACCCATCACCGCTCTGGCGTGGCGCACAGCCTCCACGACGTTGCCCGTGCCAGCCTCACCCTTCGTACGAATCATAGCAGCGCCCTCGCCGATCCGCCGCAGAGCCTCGCCCAGATTGCGGCAACCGCATACGAAGGGCACCTTGAAGCCATGCTTCTCGACGTGGTGCTCCTCGTCGGCTGGCGTGAGGACCTCACTCTCGTCGATGTAGTCCACCCCGAGAGCCTCGAGGATCTGAGCCTCGACGAAATGGCCGATCCGGCACTTGGCCATGACAGGAATGGTCACGGTATCCATGATCTGCAGTATCAGTTCCGGATCGCTCATGCGCGCCACGCCGCCATGGGCACGAATATCAGCCGGCACACGCTCCAGGGCCATCACAGCGCAGGCACCCGCATCTTCGGCTACCTTCGCATGTTCGTGCGTGACCACGTCCATGATCACCCCGCCCTTGAGCATTTGGGCCAGGCCTCTCTTGACCGCATCCGTCCCTGTTTCCTTGTTCACGCCCATCACAACCTCCAAAAGACCGCTAAATGATCTCCACCCTCATTATAGCCCAAGAACAAGCGTATCAGCAAGCGTTCCCCTGCAACTAGCGCCCCGGCGTCAACCCCGGTCGACAACTCCGCGTTGCCCCAAAACCCCAAGAACTTGTCACGGCTTCACGGCCAACGTATAATGCCCCAATAGGGAAGAGGACTGATCGAGCGAAGGGTCACGTCCACATGAGGATCGGCATACCTAGGAGCTTGTTCTACTTCAAACACCCCCAACTCTGGGTCACCTTCCTGAGTGAACTGGGTCAGGAAGTCGTCCTCTCTCCTCCGACGAACCGGCGCCTGCTGGAAGCCGCGGTCAGATACGGGGAGGACGAGAGTTGTCTGGCGGTGAAGCTGGTCTTCGGCCACATTTCGTACCTGATGGGGAAGTGCGACCGCATCTTCGCGCCTGCGTACTACGGGCTACAACCCGATCGGTATAGCTGTCCCAAGTTTCTGGGCGTGCCAGACATCAGCAAGAGCATCTTCGGGTCCCAGGTGCAGTTCCTTCGTTGCGAGGTGGAAGACGGCGAGTTCGAGCCCGGGATGCTGGAGCTGGGGCGAGCGCTGACCTGGGATCAAGCAAGCGTCAGGCAGGCCATGTCCCGGGCGATCGAGGCCCACGGACGGCACAAACAGGACCTCCACGACAAGTACGAGCAGCAACTCGAGTCGGACCGACCGAAGATCGTGGTCGTTGGCCATCACTACGTGATCCATGACTCCTACGCCAATCTGAACCTGCTCGCCAAGCTGCGGGACCGGGGCATGGAAGTGATCACCATCGACAGCATCCCTTTCACGCCCCGGGATTCGTTCTTGAAATGGGACTTCGCCTACGAGACCATGGGGCAGCTACACGAGGTTCTCGCCCATGACGTCGCGGGCACGGTGGTCCTCAGCAACTTCAACTGCGGTGTGGACGCCATTACAGTGCCCTTCGTCGAGGACGAGTTGGAGCGTCGTGACATCCCCTGTATGCATCTGGTACTGGATGAGCATACGGGAGAGGCGGGTCTCGTCACCAGGGTGGACACCTTCGTGGACACAGTGAAGATGAGGAACCGAGCGTGAAGGAACGGATCTTCACCTTGCCTCTGTGCGGCAACGCCTGGATCCCCTTCAAGGGCGCGGCTGAGCAACTGGGCGTCGAGGTCGTCGTGCCACCTCCCATCACCAACGAGACCATCGCTCTCGGGGCGCGGTATAGTCCCGAAGGCATCTGTTTGCCCTTCAAGGTCATCATCGGCAACTACCTGCAAGCCCTGGAAAAGGGCGCCAACTGTGTCATCTTCTACATCAACAGCCGAGCTGGAGACAAGAAACACGGAGGCGGGGGAGGAGGCATGTGCCGTTTCCGGCACTACGGCCACCTCCAGCAGTTGGTGATGAAACGGACTGGCGCCGACATCGAGTTCTTCATTCTGGGCGAGGGGGGCGGGTTGGTCCAACAGATCAAGGAGATCACCGGCAGGAGCACCTGGGAGACCGTCCGTGCCTTGAGGGTAGCCATCAAGAAGCTCCGTATCATCGAGATGGTGGAGGAGCTGTCCTGGCGTATCCGTGCGATAGAGAAGAACCAAGGCGACACCACGAAGGCGCTCAACCGGGCGCTCGACTGCCTGGAGCAAGTGCAGGATTTCGGCACGCTCGATAGAGTGGATCCTGAGTCCTTCTTCGAGCATGTAGAGACTGTTGACACGGAGCCTTTGCGCATCGGTGTCGTTGGGGAGTTCTACTTGTTGGTGGAGCCTGCCAGCAACTGCCATGTCTACGAAATGCTGGGGGAACTGGGCGCGGAGGTGCACAGGCATCTGTCTCTGGGCGAGGCCATACTACGCTATCCGCCTGGGTTCGTGCTCGGCAAGCTCATGGCCTGGTGGCTGAACATGAGTATCCCGCCTCGCTCCGAGATCGCCGAGATCGCCAGGCCCTACCTCAGTTGCTCGGTGGCTGGCCACGGCAGAGAGTCGGTGGCCGACACCATCAGGTTCCACGATGCCGGCTTCGATGGGGTCCTGCATCTGCTACCCATGGGCTGCATGCCGGAGGTCACGGTCAGACCCATCCTGCGTAAGGTCAGCGAGGACTACAACTTCCCGCTGCTCACCCTGAGCTTCGACGAGCTGATCAGCGAGGGTGCTATACGCACTAGAATCGAAACCTTCGTGGACGTGATCCGTCTGAGAAAAGAGCGAAGGAGGCGAGGCCATGCATTACCTGGGAGTTGACGTCGGGAGTGTATCGGTCAAGTTCGCCCTCATCGACGAAGATAGGGACGTCGTAGATACGCTGTACATGCGAAACCACGGCGTCATTCCGACCGTGAAGAAGGGCCTTGCGGACTTCGAGGCGCAACTCTCCAACGGCGCCCAGATCGGCGGCGTCGGCGTAACGGGAAGCGGCGCCGGCTTCTCCAAAGTGCTCATCGGCGCCGACGTGCACAAGACTGAGATCCTGGCTCATGCCATCGGCACCCTCCACTTCGTGCCAGACGTTAGCGTCATCTTCGAGATCGGTGGCGAGGACTCCAAGGTCATCTTCCTCAGAGACGGCATCATCACCGGCTTCGAGATGAACAGGATCTGCTCTGGTGGGGCAGGGGCGTTCCTGGACTCGCTGGCCGGTAGACTGGACATTCCTATCAGCGACGTGGGCAAGCTCGCTCTCCAGCGCGAGAACGAAGTCAACATCGCCTCACGCTGTACGGTCTTCGCCACCACCGATGCCGTTCACAAGCTGAACACCGGCTACAAGCTGGAAGACGTACTCATGGGCGTGTGCAACGGGCTGATACGCAACTACCTGGCCATGCTCTACCGCAGGGTCAGCCCACCCCCCTACACCTTTCAAGGAGCCACCAGCAAGAACGTGGCCCTCAAGTACGCCCTGGAGCAACAACTGGGCGCCGAGGTGATCGTGCCTCCCTATGCCGAGTGCCTGGGCGCCATCGGTGCCGCCATCCTGGCCCTGGAGAACCCTCCCGAGCAGACCCAGTTCAAAGGGTTCCAGCTTGCTGACTTCGACTATCAGATCAGTTCCTTCGTCTGCCAGGACTGCGAGAACCACTGCGAGATCACGCAGATCGTGCAGAGCGGGGAGCCCATCGCCAGCAACGGCTCTCGCTGTGGGAAGCTGAACTTCTAGCTTCAGTTGTACGAAGGGCTTCGCGGCATCCCCCAATCGTTACCCAGCTACCCTGTGGAGCAATCACACCGTGTTAGGCCTTGCGGCAGACCTGATCGAGCCCGTAGGGGTGGGCGCGCCGCACTACAGGTGGTGCGGCTACCGAGCGCGGATTCGGGACCGACGCGTACAAGATGCCGCGCCATCGCCTGGCAAGCAATGCGCGACACGTATGCAACGAAAAGCAGCCCCTCGCACCACGCCAGGGGCCGCCTGCTATTCCCGTGGAAACCAGTCCTCACAACGCGCGCAAGTACTCCGGCCTCAGTATCGACTCCCCCTCAGCCAGGGCGAGATCGATAGTCTGCAAGAGTCTCTCTTTGTCGCCTGGCAGAGTCCCCGCTAACGGCAGGTAGTTGGAGGCGTGGTTGGTCCTGAACACACAATGGGACACACCCTCGATGTGCTCGATGGTGACTCGCACCTCTCTCAGCATCTCCATGGGTTCGGGCACGACGAACTCTCCAGCGGAGACCAGACGGTGCAGCTCCGTGCCCGGCACCACCATCAGTGTGAGCAAAGAGAAGTAGGCAGGGTCCATGGCGCTCACGCCCCGCCCTGTGTCCACCGCGTGCTCCTTCCACATCTCCACTCCGCCCAGCCCCAGGATGGCGATGACGGAGACACTCAGCCCCGCCGCCTGGGCTTTGCGCACGGCTTCGATGTTCTCCTGGGCCGTGACCCCCTTCCTGGCTCGTCTGAGCACCTCCTCGTTGCCGCTCTCCATACCCAGGTAGATGATGGAGAGCTTCCTCTCCAGCAGCTCCTTCAACTCCTCATCGGACTTGCGTAGGATATCGCGGGCGTTGCCGTAGATGCCTACTCGCTCCAGATGAGGAAACGTCTCTGAGAGCGCATCGAGGATGGGGATCAGCCGCCTGTTGCTGAGGACCAGCGCATTGCCATCGGCCAGGAACACACGCCGGGTGTTGGGCATGTACACTCCGGCCATCTTGATATCCTCCATCACCTCGGCGGCGGGCCGGACCTGGAAGGGCTTGTCCAGGAAGGTGCAGCAGAAGATACACTTGTTGTGGGAACAGCCGTAGGTGACCTGAAGGATGTAGCTTCCCGCCTCGCTGGGCGGCCGCACCACGGTTCCGTAGTAGCGCATCGATCTTGCCTCTCTTAAGCTACCGCTTCTGCTCAGTAGTATAATGATGGGCTAGCTGCCTGTCAAACATGAGTGGGAAGGAACGTACACAAACCGGTCGGGGCAAGGGTCCCTGCTCATCCTGGGCTACGGCGGGGCTTGCCGCTGGGGAGGACACCAACGGGATCCAACGGCGAGGCACAGGACCGGGCCACCTGAGAAACCACCAGAAAGCAAAGAGCCCCTCGAAAGGGGCCCCTTGCTTGGCACCCTAGCTCAGACCACGGAGGTGAGCCAGGGTGCTACTACTTCTACTATCGTCCATTGGCACCACCTCCTTGTCCGTAAAATGGCAAATCAATGATCGAAAACGTGCTTCGCCGCTCCACCGAACTCCACCTGGAAGCCCCGGCTTTCAGACACGGCCTCATTATCCCCCAAATCCGCCTGCTTGTCAAGCCGGGTCTGTTGCGCTTGGACATGCCTTGTCTGGCCTACCACAGCCGTTCCTGGACGGGCGGCGACCGCCATAGGGCCGTGCCCCAGCCCCTCGCAGCCCGCCAACTGCACACTTGACGCGGTTCCCAAACTGGTGTATACTAGACTGTGACGCAGTGCGTCACAACACCATCTAGCGTCGCCAGGAGGTTACAGAGATGGCAAGGAAAGCAGAAGAGACCGTAGAGAGTGGAGAGAAGAAGGTCAGTCCCCTGCTCGATTCCCTGCGCAAGGTGGTTCTGGCCAGCATCGGGGCCGTCGCCATCGCTCAGGATGAGGCGGAGGACCTGATCAACAAGCTGGTGGAGAGGGGCGAGATCGCTCGTGAGGAGGGCCGCAAGCTCCTCGACGACATGACGATCAAGCGTAGAGAGCGAGTGCAAGCCCAGTTCGATTCTCGCGTCGAGTCCGCCTTGGAGAAGATGAACGTTCCCACCAAGGAAGACCTCAAGGCCGTGGAGAAGAAGCTGGATCAGCTCAACCAGAAGCTGGACAAGCTGGTCAAGAGCTAGGAGGCTAGAGCGCAAGGGCTCTGCTCGATCTCGTCGCGCCCACGCCCGGCAGAAGGGACTGCTGTGCGCCAAATCAAGAAATACGCCAACCGCAAGTTCTACGACACCGAGAAGAAGCGGTACGTTTCGCTCTCTAGTATCGCCTCTCTGGTGAGGGCCGGGGAGGACGTACACGTTCTGGACAACCAGAGCGGAGACGACATCACCGGCCTGGTCCTCTCCCAGATCCTGCGTGAGCAGGAGCGAAAGGGCAGCCTGCTTCCCCGCACACTCCTCACGGCGCTGGTCCGCAGGGGCGCCGGGGGACTGGAACACCTGCGGGGGTCGCTTGATAGTTCACTAGAGGCCCTCAAGACCCTCGAAGACGACCTGGACCAGAGGATCGACACCCTGGCCGACAGAGGCGAGATCAGCCTGGCGGAGGCCCAGGAGTTGCGCGAGGAAATGGTAGCCAGGGCCCGCGAGAGGCAGGCTGACCGTGAGGAAAGGATCCTCCAGGAGATCGAGGACTCTCTGGAGCGACTGGGAGTGCCCGCCCGACAGGATGTCGAGGCCCTGAACCAGCGTCTTGCGGAGATCGAGGGCAAGCTGGACTCCTTGCTCTCCAGCTAGCGGCCCGTTCCGAACCCAACAAGCATGCCCTGTTCTCCGCGCAGGGTGGAATCAGTCGGACAGCCTGGTACAGATGTAGCAGAAGCCCAAGGTGGGATGATCGGTCATGAGACGGATCTTGCCTCTTCGCCACGTCTCCTCACCGGCTCGTCGATACTCGAATTCCACGGTTCCAAATTGTGTGGTTTCGTCGCTGCCGGTTCCGTAACGCACCTCGATTGCCACGCTGCGCAGCTCGGCGCCCCCGAGCCGTTCAACATCTCGACGAGCATCCTCTACGATAGTCTCGGAGCACCAGGTAGACTCGGTCGCCAGGGAGGCCGCAGCCTCCGGATTGCCATTGGCTACGGCATGAAGATACTGCCTGACCCGGGTCTCAGTCGATGGGAAGCAGACCAGAGTGCCAAAGAACACCCCAACGAACAGGCAACAGGGCATCACGAGCACCACGAGCGCACATCCGAACGTGCCCAGAACCACGTGACAGCCCTCGAACCTCAACCTGGCCCACCCCCGCCTCAGGCTTCCCCGCACATCCAGAAAGTGCACGTATCGTTGGGGCTCGCCTGCCTCACGCCACTGGAACAGGTCATGCACAGACAGGTGCTGGCGTTGGACCAGCCAGCCCACCAGCCCGCCCCAGACAAGGCCAGCCACCACCTCTTGCCACAGCAGTGGGATCCTCATCGTATTCAGCACGAACGGATTCGGCAGCAGCAAACTCATGTTGCCGGGGACGGCATACAACAGCCCCACGGCCAACGGTACTTCCCAGGAGCGACCTTTTATCATACGAATCACGGGTAGTGCCCAAAGAACGTACAAGCCAGCGCAGACTACCTGACAGAAGACCAACCATACCCAGCTCATCCAGTAAGTGGCCTCGAAAGGTGCTGAGCCCAATCCAACCTGTGCCGAGGTCAGCACCTGGGACAAGAAGGACCCTTCAGCACAGCCAGCGTGATACGTACGCAGGGCAGGATTCACCAGGCCAACCCAACACCCGAAGACGCAATGCACCACTACGTAGGCTCCCACGAGCGCAGCTACCTTCCAGATCCACTGTCTCGCCCCCATGGAGAGACGAGGGTTGGGCATCTGGTCAGCGGTCTCCTCCCGCATCTTTCCCAGCGCCAGTACCACGATGGGCGAGAAGACCCCGGCTACGACCACGCCCGGTTGGAACAGGTTGGCGATGAATGCTTCCGGCAACAGCATCAAGAACACGACCAGGCACAGTGACCGCCCAGCCCACCGGGAGCGAAGGACCACGTAGCTGACAACACCTGTCTCCAGAAGAGCCACGACTGCCAGACCGAGCCATACGCTAGACAGGTGCCGCCACGCTTGCAGTCCGCCCACCAAAAGGACCAGCCACAGAGAGGCAAAGCGGACCACTGCCAGGACAGCTACCTTCAATACGAGCGCAACCGACAATCTCGACATTGTGCGAGTCCCCCGGTCGGCAATCTGTCATCTACCCAGCCAGCCCCGATGACCAGCCGAACGGCGGTTATGAGTCCCTCAATCACCAACGGCCGAACCTGCCCCGGAGTGCCGGCTCCCACCAATGTGGCGAAGCCACCCCGCAAGGCACCGCATGGCAACACACGTGAGCAGATACCAAACGACGACCTGGATAGCGGCCGACAGGCAGAAAGCCGCTTCCAATACATCTGTTCCAGTGGACGGTTCCAGGCCAACAAGCGATGTCGACAGCGCAAAAGCCAAGCACCCAGGCCACATGAAGACAAGCAACAGGCATAGCAGGGTGAGTTGGTCAGGTTCCACAGGAAACACGAACTCACTGCCAGCCTGTCCATGCACAGCCGAACTAGCCAGAAGCGTCACTCCTAGGCCGATAGGTGCCACCACCGAATGCATCAGCGACAACGGGAGGCTAGCGACACAGACTTCCGACAACGGCACTTCGACGATCCTAGGCCCCCGTGTAGACGACTGTGCCTCTGCCACCTGTCGTGGCAAGCGCAAGACGTTACGGATGAAGAGCACCAACGCGCAGGTCACGATGTACCACAGCAGCACTTGGATTCCGAGAGAGAAACCCCAAGCCAGGTCGAGAGTGGTCCACTTGAGACTGCACTGTACTCCTGCCATTCCGCACTCTGCCAGGTATGTGGCCACAGCGGGAGACATCGACAGCAGAAAGAGATAGGACAGGATTACGTCGACAGCTCCATAGTCAGAGGCGGCACCGGCCGAATGACGCAAGGGTATCGCCGCCGACAATGCCCATAGCGCCACTGGCAGTGCGACGGAGCACACCAGCGAGAGAGGAAAGCAAGCAGCAACGACCAGTGTTTGGTCGCTCCAGACGCGCGACAGCAACTCTCTGAGCACGGGTCTGACCCTTCTCGGACTGTGGTACAAGAGCCGTGTGGTGTTGGCGGTCCTCCCGGCTATTACACCATACATCAGGGCTCAGTGCAAGTCCCTTTGGAGGACTCGCCACTCGCGCCGGCGCGCTGCCTGTTTGGCACGAAAGGTGATTCAAGACCGGGGCTGGCACAGACTAGTTGCGCTCACGCCCGTTGTGCCGTCCCCTGGCCGGCAGCACACCGGTCTCCCCAGGTCTGTGGCGCCCCTGGTCACCCGGCTCCTCGCGCAAGCCTTTCCGCATCCGACGGCATCTGGACAAGGAACCAACCCTCTCCATCTGTCACGCACGCCGCCAGACTACCCCCTTCCTCTCGATGTGCAAAACAGGCTGACCTCATGTTCCAGCGAAGTACCCTTCCCTACGCCGCAGCTTGTTGCATCGCAGCTTGAGGAGTACAATGATCTCAGAGCGCAGGCTCGTGTCAAGATGTGTGCCTGCCCGTTGTTGCCGGTGGTGGGGTTGATGGCTGACGAGCGAAAGACGAAAGAGGAGCTTCTCGAGGAACTCGCAGAGTTGCGCCGACGCCTGGATGGACTCCTGGAAGCCGAAGCTAAACACACGCTGGCGCAGGAGACCCTCTTCGCGAAAGTCGAGACCATGGAGCGCACCCTGCACGGAGCCGTTTCCGCCCTCGCTGCCATGGCCGAGTGCCGAAACCCCAATCTTGCTGGTCACCACGCCCGCGTCACCACTCTGGCGTGCGCCATAGCTAGGGAGATGTCCCTGCCAGACGCCCGAATAGACGGCCTCCGGGCTGCTGCGCGCCTTCATGACCTCGGCACCATCGCCGTTCCTGCTGAGATCCTCACCAAGCCATCCAAGCTGACCGAGACCGAGACGCTCCTGACCAGGACACACGTGCAAACAGGGTACGATATCCTGAAGACCATCGACTTCCCTTGGCCCGTGGCCGAGATCGTACTACAGCATCACGAAAGGATGGACAGCTCGGGATACCCGCAGGGCCTCTGTGGCGATGACATCCTGCTGGAAGCACGGATACTGGCGGTCGCGGACGTGGTCGAGGTCATGGCTTCGCACCAGCCCTCCCGACAGGCGCTAGGGATCGAGAAGGCCCTCGAAGAAATCTCCCTCAACAAGGGCGTTCTGTTTGACTCTGCCGCTGTCGATGCGTGTCTCAAGCTGTTCGCAGGAGGGCAGACCGACCTTGGCAATCCAAGAGGTGAGGCTGCCGGCCCGCACCCATAGTCGGCGGCTGCCAAGCACGATCGCCCCTCGCCTGGTCGGCCACTGCTCCCGCCAGCCACCTGGCTCCTCGCGCAAGCCTTCCCCCATCCGACGGCATCTGGACAAGAAACCAGTCCTCTCCGTGTGTCACTCCTCCCGCAAGATCCCTGCCTCCCTCTCCTCCTCCGAGAAGCCTCAACAGTCCGTGTCACACGCCAATATCGTTGCCTATGTCGCCACTTGTTGCGTCTCCGTCTCGCGAGTACCATTATCATAGAGGGTCGCATCCACGCCAAGATGCGAGCCTGCCCGTTGTGGCCGGAGGCAAAGGCGATGGCTGACGAACAGAGGACGAAAGAGCGGCTTCTCGACGAACTCGGAGAGCTGCGCCGACGCCTGGATGGAGTCCTGGAGGCGGAAGCCGAAAGCAAGCGGACTGCGGAGGCCCTGAGAGAAAGCGAGGCACGCTACCGCTCTTTCGTCGAGAACTTCCAGGGCATCGCCTTTCGAGGCGACATGGAGTTCGTGCCCTACTTCTTCCATGGGGCGGTAGAGGCGATCACCGGCTATACGCAGGAGGAATTCCTGGCCGGTGTCCCCAGGTGGGATCAGATCATACACCCTGACGACCTCCCCGGCTATCTATCGCAACTCCTTGGACAACCCAACTTCACGACCGAGAGAGAGTACCGCATTGTCCGCAAGGACGATCAGGTGCGATGGGTCCGTGAGATCATTCAGGTTGTGTACGGTGAACCTAGCGAGCTGAGGTACGTCGATGGGCTCATCTTCGACATCACCGAGCGAAAGCGCTCAGAGAAAGCCCTCCAAGACCGTACGGAAGACGTCATGCTGGTCAGCGAGCTCAATGAAGCCGTCAATCGGGGTGACAGCTTCCAGGCCCTCACGGAGCTGCTGTCCGGCAGAGTCAAGACGGCCTATGAATGTGACGGAGCAACTGTCTACATCCTCAGCGAAGACAAGGAATACCTGCTCATCCAGAACCTCAGCCTCCCGGCCGCCATCCAGACGCGTATCGAGGAGTTGATCGGCACCGCGATCCGTGAACGACAGATTCGCCTGAGTCCAGGCGGGGTGTATCATGGAATCCTGGAGTCCGGGGAAGCCCAGATCATCACTGACCCCGATACCATTCAAGCCATGATTGCCGAGTGCACCGAGAACAGGCTGCTGAAGAGACTTGCCCCCCAGATCCATAGGATACTGGGCAGAATATGCCTGATCAGCGTGCCCCTTATCCTGCACGGCGAGCCCGTCGGTTTGTTCGAGATCTCGCGACCAGAGCCTTTCGCGCCCTCAGACGTCCAGCGTCTGGAAGGTATTGCGCGGCACTTCGCCGGCTGTCTGCAAAGAAAACGCATGGAGGAGGCACTGGCTCAGAGAGAGCGCCGGTACCGAGGCCTCTTCGAGAACTCTCCAGTTGCCCTCTGGGAGCTAGACTATTCCGAAGTGAAGACGTACATCGAGGGCTTGCACACGTCAGGAGTAAGCGATCTCGGCACATACCTGGCGAGCCACCCCGAGGCCGTCGGTGGGTGGGCAGACCGGCTGACAGCCGTGGATGTGAACCAGGCGGCGATTAGCTTGTACGAGGCAAGGGACAAAGCGGATCTGCGGCGCTCTCTTCACCAGCTCTTCGCGGAGCAACCGCTGGAGGTGCTCCAGGCCGAAGTCCTCGCCATCGCTAAGGGCGACACCGTGTTCGAGGCCGAGACGAGAGCCCGAACGTTGACGGGAGAGGAGAGAGTCATCGCACGTCGATGGACGGTCAGCCCCGGCTGTGAGCAGACTCTGGACTGCGTGGTCGTCTCCGACATTGACATCACCGAGCGCAAGCGCATGGAGCTGGAAACCCTCCGCCACAACGAGGAACTCTCAGCGCTGTACGCGCTGGCGGAGACCCTGAGCCGGTCCCTGGACACGAACGACGTCGTGAATGGCGGACTTGAGAAGGCCCTGGAGATCATGGAAACCGAGTGCGGAGGGATATACATGGCCGATCAGGCCACCGGACACCTGACCCTCGCTGCTCATCGTGGTGTTTCCAAGGAGTTCGTCGCCCAGGTCAGTGCCCTCGACGTGGAGCATGAGACTATGCAGCGAGTCACTTCGCTGGGCAAGGCAGGGGAGCCAGTCCGGGTCACTGACTTGCTGGTGAGAGACAGCGGCTTCATGGAGGGTGCGGAAGCCACCCTGGCGCGGGAGGGACTGAGCTCGTACCTCCTGGCGCTGATCCAGTCCAAGGGCGTACCCACTGGCCTCCTGGTAGTGGCTGGCCGAGACCTCAGGAGCTTCACCCCTCACGACGGCGAGCTGCTTTCGACCATCGCCCATGAGATCGGGATGGCGATCGACAACGCGAGGCTGTACGAGGAGGTGAAAGCGCGCAGTACGTATCTGGAGACCCTACAGCGTATCAACAGCACTCTGCGCAGCACACAGCCTCTGCCCACGGTGCTAGACACCATCGTACAGGGTGCCGCCGCCGCGTTCGACTACGCGGGGTCTCTGATCATAACGCCTGACGAGGGCAGGCAGCGTCTCGTCTTCGCCGCGGCATCGGGGGGTCTGCTCATGGAAGCGGCACTGAAGCTGACAGGGTTCAAGCTGGAGTCATTCTCGCTCCCTCTCGAAGACGCAGAAAACCCCATGGCTCACGCGTTCCTCACAGGGGAGCTTCAAGCCTGGGGCGGGGATCCCCCACGCATCGTCAAGGGTGTGCAGCCCTCCGTTAGTCCCGCGGTTGCTTCGGCCATGGCACGCGCGATGAGAGCACAATCTGCTGCATGTGTGCCGCTCCAGGCCGCGGAGAAGACCGTCGGGGTGCTGACGCTGATCTCGCACCGGCCTGCATTCTCAGACGACGAACTGGCGATGCTCACCGGACTGGCGAACCAGGCCGGCCTGGCCATCGAGAACGCCACGTTGTACGAGGCAGCCCAGCGCGAACTGGCCGAGCGCACGCTGGCGCAGGAGAGGCTCTCCGAGAGCGTCGAGACCCTGGAGCGGACCTTGGACGGAGCGGTCTCCGCCCTCGCTGCCACAACCAAGTACCGGGACCCCTACACCGCTGGCCATCAGCAACTTGTCACCGAGCTGGCGTGCGCCATGGCCAAAGAGATGAGCCTGCCAGAGGATCGGATAGATGGCCTCCGCGTGGCCGGGCAGCTTCATGATCTGGGTAAGATCGCTCTTCCCGCTGAGGTCCTCACCAAGCCATCCAAGCTGACCGAGACCGAGATGCTCTTGATCATGACGCACGTGGAAGCAGGCTACGAAATTCTGAAGACCATCGACTTTCCATGGCCTGTGGCAGAAATCGTCCTACAGCACCACGAGAGGATGGACGGATCTGGATATCCGCAAGGCCTCGCTGGCGACGATATTCTGCTAGAGGCACGGATCCTGGCGGTCGCGGACGTGGTCGAAGCGATGGCCAGACACCGCCCCTACCGGCCAGCGCTGGGAATCGACAAGGCCCTCGAAGAGATCTCCCTCAACAGGGGCGTTCTGTTTGACCCCGCGGCTGTCGACGCGTGTCTGAAGCTGATCACAGAAGGCCTGTTCGACCTCGGCCAGCCACCGGTATTGGTGAGTCAGCCACAGTCATAGTTGTCGGCCGCCAGGCAAGATCGCCCTCTACCTGGCCACTCAGGTCAGAGCCGGGCCACCGCCTTCTGGCCTGAGGAAGTGGTCAAGCCAGCCAGGAGGATAAGCCTCCCGAGCCTGCATCTGCCCGCGCACGTAGTCCCACCGCACCGGCGAGATGACTCTGGGGACTGGGCGTCGCGACTCGGCGTGGTCCGGGTAGACGTAGGTGGCCACGGAGTCCGCCCAGTCCTCCAAACCGTTGAGGGGAGTCTTCCGGCCCTCGAGCCACTGCCCTCCGGCTTTGTATTCGAAGGGGATCGGAAGCTGTCGTCTGAACCTGCCGTAGCTGCTGCCTGTCGCACGCATCAGTCCCCTGGACAACCCGAAGAATGAGCGGATGTCCCACACGTGGGCCAGTTCGTGCACCGTCTGCCACCTGAACTCAGGCGGGTCTCCCCAACTGGCTCCTTGGAAGTACACGACGTCGATCAGCGGCATGGCCATCGCGGCCATGGATGTCCGGCGGGATGTTCTCCACAAGAACACCCTTCCCAACTTGCGACGAAACCCGGCGGGCCCTCCCATGAACCTGGCCAGATCCTCGGTGGCACCGAGGAGTTGGCGCAGTTCGTCCTCAGCCCACGAACTGGGCCTGATCACACGCGTTCCGTATTCAGTCTTCAGTGTCCCTAGGACGGCGGTGTTTGCGCTCTCGTTCATGGTAGACCCGATCTGTACCAAGAGTTGAGGGCTCGCTTGCAGTATACCGCACCTCGCCCCAGCCGCCCATGCCCCCGTGATACCTTGCGCACTGTCAGACCCTACAGAAACCACAGCATCCCACTCCAAAGGGCAATCATCAACAGCGGCATCGCTTCTGTTGGTGCTTGACAAACCTCCATAATCGGCGTATAATGAGTGAGCGCTCACTCAGCACAATCACCCAGGAGGTGGCGAGCGATGACTGAGCAGGAAGGAAGACTACCCAGACGGCGGCTCCCGAGAGAGGAACGGGAAGCCCAGATCCTGGATGCGGCGACCAGGGTTTTCGCCAACAAGGGCTTCCGGGCCGCGACCACCAAGGAGATCGCCGCTGAAGCAGGTGTCTCCGAAGGCACCATCTACAACTACTTCGACAGCAAGTATGATCTACTCGTCGCCATGTCCAAGCGGTTGGCCCTGGAATCCCTGTACCAGCTCGAAGCCCTGCCAGTAGAGACGAGCGTACGGGGCTACGTCACCGCCATGGTCACCGATCGCTTCCAGTTGCTGATGGAGCACATGGACCTGATTCGAGCACTGATGCCCGAGGTCATGGTGGACGACGACCTGAGAAGAGTCTACTCAGAACAAGTCCTCTCGCCGGCCCTCTCCTACCTGGGTGCACTGATCGAGAGCAGGACCAAGGCCGGGGTCTTTCGTAAGGTGGATGTCCAGATCGTAGGTCGCGCCATGATCGGGGCCGTGATGTCGTTCGGCTATCTCTGGCTGCGGGACCCTTCTTCGCTAGACAGACTATCGCAACAAGAAGTAGTCTCGGAGGTGGTCGACCTGTTCCTGGATGGCCTGAGAGTCCGCCCCGCCGAAGAGAGGGCCTGAACGTAGATGATAGGACGCACCCTAGCCATCACGCGCAAAGAGATCATCCACCTCCTGCGGGACCGCAGGTCATTGGGCATCATGTTCTTGATGCCCGTGACCCTGCTGATCCTGCTGGGCTACACGGCCATTATGAACGTAGAGCACCTCCCGACCGTCGTGCTGGACCAGGACCGTACGTCCCAGAGCCGGGAGCTGGTGGAAGCCTACCGCACTTCGAATTACTTCGACATCGTCTCCTACGTGTCTACTGAGGAGGAGTTGGGGCTCGCGATCGACGAAGGGCAAGCCAAGGCGGGCATGATCATCCCCACCGGCTATGGGAAGGCCTTGACCACCGATCACGAAGCAGCCATCACGGTGGTCATCGACGGGTCCCTACCCAGCGTGGCCGCCACTGCCTTCAGCGCCGCGCAGACCGTGGCCCAGGCCCAATCTGCCATCCTCATCGAGCGGCTCTACGGCATCGACCTGGATGAGCAGATGGGGATCGATGTGCGAACCCGCGTCTGGTACAACCCCGACATGAAGAGCGCCAACTTCATGATCCCCGGCCTCATCGCCATGATCCTGCAAATGCAGTCCACACTGTTTACCGCGCTCTCCATCGCCCGAGAGAAGGAGGAAGGAACCATCGAGCAGCTCATCGTGACCCCTCTGCGCTCCCTGGAGATGATCGTGGGCAAGGTCACCCCCTACGTCGGCATCAGCCTCTTCAACCTCATGGAAGTGCTGATCATAGCGGTGGTGTGGTTCGGGGTCCCCATCCACGGCAACGTGCTCCTCCTCCTGGCCCTGGGGCTATTGGCCATGCTGAGCTCACTGGGGATCGGCGTGCTGGGCTCCACGATAGCCAGGACACAGCAGGAGGCCATGTTCTTGATGTTCTTCCTGGTGCTGCCTTTTGTCTTCTTGTCAGGGTTCTTCTTCCCGCTGGAAGCCATGCCCAAGGTGCTACAGTGGGTCAGTTACTTCATCCCGCTCCGCTATCTTCTCATCATCACGCGCGGCATCATTCTCAAGGGCGCAGGGATCACCATTCTCTGGGAGGAGGCCGCGGCCCTCGCCCTCTTTGCCGTGGCTATGCTAGGGCTGGCGGCCTCGCGATTTAGGAAACAGCTATGACTGGTCGATTGCTCCGCGTGATCTACAAAGAGTTCATCCACATCGTGCGCGACCCACGCACCCTGGCCGTGATGCTCCTGATGCCTATCGTGCAGCTTATGCTGCTGGGCTACGCCATGACCACCGACGTGGATCACATCCCCACCGTGGTGCTGGACCAGGATCTCACGTCGCAGAGCCGCGATCTCATCGAGGCCTACCAGGCTTCTAACTACTTCGACATCACCTACTACGCTTCCAGTGAGGAGGAACTCCGCCGGCTCATCGACAAGGGAAGTCACTGGGCCGGCTTGATCATCCCTTCTGGCTACGGTCACGACCTGGAGAAGCAACTGAGCGCTTCGATCTGCTTCGTGATCGATGGGTCCGACCCGACAGTGGCATCGACGGCCTTCGCCGCTGCCCAGACCGTAGCCCAGGCTCAGGCCCTGGAACTGGCGGGACAGCGCATAGGGCTCACCCTGGAGACGCTTCCCGGCGTGGATGTCCACACCCGCGTCTGGTACAACCCCGAGATGAAGAGCGTCAACTTCATGCTACCCGGTTTGCTGCCGTTGATCCTACAGTTCATGACCACTCTCTTCACCTCCATGGCCATCGTCCGAGAGCGTGAGCAGGGCACCATCGAGCAGTTGATGGTCACCCCCATCCGCCCCCCCGAACTGATCCTGGGCAAGATCGTGCCCTACGTGGCCATCGCGTTCTTCGACCTGATGGAGGTACTCACTCTCGGGGTCTTCTGGTTCGGTGTACCCATTCGAGGTAGCGTCTCCTTGCTCCTGGGTATCTCCACCTTGTTTCTTCTCACCACTCTCGGTTTGGGCATCTTGATATCCACCATGGCCCGCACCCAGCAGGAAGCAATGTATCTCAGCTTCTTCACCTTGCTGCCATCGATCTTTCTTTCAGGGTTCCTCTTTCCTTTGGAGGGCATGCCCAGAGCGCTCCAGTTGGCCAGCTACGTCATACCGCTCCGATACATGCTGACCGTATCCACCGGCATCATCTTGAAGGGCGTCGGCCTCCGTATCCTGGCAGGAGACGTGATGGCGATCACGGTCATTGGCGTCATCATCTTCGGCGCGGCCTCGAGGAGGTTCCATAAGCGTCTGGAGTAGCAGCGCTCTACGACATAGTGTATGGATATGCAACTTGAGAAGACGAGGCGATCCTTGACAACGTGGTGGCATCGGAGTATAATCTGGTTGGACGTCCAACCAAGAGACAATTGACGATGACTGCTCGACCACGTTCGGATGACAAGGCTCAGGCCATTCTCCAAGCTGCCCGCCGGTGTATCAGCGAGAGAGGCTACGCAGCCGCGACCATCGCCGAGATCGCCGCGGAAGCCGGCGTGAGCCGGGGTCTACTGCACTACTACTTCAAGAGCAAGGAGGAGTTGCTCGCTCAGGCCGTACGGTCTGGTACCGATGCCTATCTCGCGCTGATGGAGTCCATGTTTGCTCAAAGCGAGAGCGCCGACGACCTGGCCAAGGTATTGGTCACGGCCACCCAAACCATCCTGCTGAACGACCCCGCCTTTGTTAGCCTAGGTTTGGAATGCTGGACCCTGGCACGAGAGAGCGCTATGGTGGCCCGCGAGATGCAGGATCTGTATCACCAGCTCAGAGACTCCGTGACCAAAGGACTGAGGGAAGCTGAAAGCAGAGGTATCATCAAGCCAGCGATTCCCGCGGAGCATCTGTCGGCCTTGCTGCTGGCCATGGGCGACGGACTCGGAATGCAGGTCCTCATTCAGCCAGAGTTGGCGGCCGACGACAGGATATGGGAATCGCTGGAACTGGGGGCGCGGAGCTTGCTGGGAACTGGTGAAGGAGCTGCCGAGCATACCGAGTGATCTGGGGCTCGATTCGGCAACAAGGTGGGAGCGCGAGCAACCTTGCTACCACGTGCCGACGGACCCGTGAGTTGCGATAGGAGGAAAGCAGCATGCTGGGTAACCTATTCATAGGGATCGTCCTACTTCTCATAGGAGTGTTGACCGGCTGGGGGATACCGCTGGCGGCAAAGAGCTCGCGGCCCTATGGCCTGCTGGGTGACGTCCTGGTCAGTGCGTCGACCCTGGTGATCCTCGGTCTGGTGGAGTGGATCTTCATCCTGCCGGCCTTTGGCTTCACGGGGTGGCTGGCGATAGTTGCGGCCATCGGCGACCCCTGGGGTTTGGCGCTGATTCTCCTATGGCTGATGCGCAGAGCCAAGAAATAGTGCCTTGAGCTGAGGACTCTTAGCAGAGCGAGCGGAGCATGAATCTGAGAAGAACTGTCTCCATCATGCGCAAGGAGATGTGGCACATCCTCCGCGACCGGAGAACCTTCGTGCTGGTGACCGTGTCGCCGGTCTTCTTGCTCGTCGTCTTCGCCTACTCCATGTCAGTGGAGATCAGGAACGTGGCAATCGCCGTCCTGGACTACGACCAGAGCATGTTGTCACGTGAATACCGCGACGGGCTGGCGAGCACCGGCGACATCGTCCTGGCCTACTGGCCTCGCGACTACGCAGAGATGCAGAGCCGGCTGGAACGCCGCCAGGCCAAGGCAGCGGTCGTCATCCCCGCTGGTTTCGAGGATGACCTGCTCGCCGGGCGTGAGGCGAGCCTTCAGCTTATCATCGACGGCACTGACCCCAATACCGCCAACCACACCATCACGTACATCGGCGGCTACACCCAGCAGGTAGCGCTGGACGTAATGAGTGCGGCTCTGGAGCGCGAAGGTATCGACACAGGTCAGTTGTCTCCCATTCAGCTACGTATGCGTACCTGGTACAATCCGACGCTGAAGGCGATCATCGGCTGGGTGCCAGGCCTCATCGCCATCGTTCTGGGGATGCCCGCCGTGGCCGCGACCCTGGCCCTGACGGCGGAAAAGGAGAAGGGCACGCTCGAGGCGCTGATCACCACACCCGTGCGACGCTCGGAACTCCTCATCGGTAAGCTCATCCCCTACGTTCTTAGCGGGCTGTTCAGCGCCGTTCTTTGTGCTCTGGTGGGTGTCTACTGGCTCGGGACTCCGTTCCGTGGCAGTCCGCTCCTGTACGTCCTGCTCTCCGCTGATTTCTTCCTGGCGGCGCTCAGCATCTCTCTCGTCATCTCTGTCTTCGTGCCCAGCCAGCAGGCAGCTATGGCTTGCGCCATGCTCATCTTTCTCTTTCCAGGCTTCTTCATGTCCGGGCTTTTCTATCCCATCACCAGCATGCCCGCGGAGATGAAGATGGAAGCCTACATGATGCCTACCACCCACTATCTCACTATCACCCGGGGCCTGTTCCTCAAAGGATTAGGTCTGGCCTCGCTGTGGCCCTTCGCGGCCGCGTTGTTCGCCATGGGCGTAGGCGTGACGGCGGTGTCTATCCTCACCTTCAAGAAGAGACTGGGGTAAGCGACATGCTGAACCGCATCCGGCAGATAGTAGCCAAGGAACTGATCCATCTCCGCCGGGACGTTCTCCTGGTTTCCTTCCTGGTGCTCGGCCCCGTCTCGGAACTGATGTTCGTCGCCTGGTCCACGTCGTCGCCCATCGAGCAACTGCCCACAGCCATCGTGGATCGAGATCACTCCGAGGTCAGCCGGGGATTGGTCGTCGCCCTGGAGAACTCCGAGACCTTCGACGCCAGCTACTACCCGGATAGTGAAGCGGAACTGACCAGACTGCTGGACGACGGCTCCATCACAGCGGGCGTGGTTATCCCTCCTGGCTTCGGCGAGGGCCTGACGTCACTGGGGTCCACTGCGACCCAGGTCCAGGTCATCCTGGACGGCTCCGACCCTTCTGCGGCCCGGGTCGCAGAGACGAGCGCTCAAGGGGTGATAGACAGTTACGCGTACCAGACGCTGGCCCAGAGTTGGGGGCACCTGGCGGGAAGGCTCGGCGAGGTCATCAGGACTGACGTCCGGGTGTGGTTCAACGAGGAGCTATCGGAGGCCAACTATACCGTGCCCTCGGAGATGGGCTTCATGCTGGAGATGGTGGCTCTGATGATCGCCGCCATCAGCATCGCCAGAGAGCGTGAGCTAGGTACCTTCGAGCAACTGATGGTCACCCCCATCCGGAGCTGGGAGCTGATCGTAGGAAAGGCCATCCCCGCAGTGGTCCTCTCATACTTCGACTTCCTGCTCATGCTGGGCATCACTGTCTTCATCTTTGGCGTGCCCATGAAGGGCTCGCTGCCCTTGCTGCTGGTGCTGGCCCTGTTCTACATCTTCGTCGAACTGGGATGGGGCCTGCTCATCTCCGGATTCTCTCGCACCCAGTTGCAGGCGCTGCTCCTGGTGATGGTCATCGCCATGGTGGGCATGGTCTTCTCCGGGTACGCCTTCCCTGTGGATACCATGCCGCCGCTGATGCAACTCGTCGCCAATCTGGTGCCCATCAAACACTGGCTGCTGGTTATGCGCGACATCATGCTCAAGGGCGCCGGGATCGGCATGTTCTGGAGAGAACTGGTTGCCCTTGCCGTCCTGGGAGTCATCATCAACTCTGTGACGTTGACCATCCTACGGCGGCGACTGGACTAGCACCTTAACATACAAGATGAGACACGGCTCAAGAGTCGACAAGAGGGCAAGTCTGCTCCGGCGGGCAGCGCCGACAAGTGATCGGCTGTGCCGCACCAGATCCATCGTAGCCAAGGAGCTGCGGCACATCGTGCGGGATGGTAGGACCCTGTTCATGGTCTTCATCTCGCCCGCCTTCACCCTGCTCATGCTGTCGTACCTGTTCACCTGGGACGTGCAGCACTTCGACCTGGCCGTTCTGGATCAGGACAAGTCGTCGCTGTCCCGGCGCTACGTGGCTGCCCTCACCGAGGGCGGAACCGTCAGCCTGTTGGCGGACATCGCCGACGCCGAGACAGCGGACCAGCTTCTGATCACCGATCGCGTTCAGGGCGTACTGGTGATTCCGCCTGGTTTCATGGAGGCCGTGGATCGGGGCGACAATGGAGCGATTCAGTTGATCCTGGATGGAACGGCTCCCGGCACCGCCAGCCAGATGCTGGCCGAACTCCAGGGCCGCACCCAGCAGTTCGTGTCCACGCTGTCCGCTCTTCCGGAGTATGCGCAGGCGACACTATCGCCCGTAGAGATCAGGGCCCGCGTGCGATACAACGCCAACCTCTCAGCGCTGCACAGCATGGTGCCCGGCCTGATCGCGGTGGTGATGTGTATGCCGGCGTTCTCGATCGCCACTTCCCTGACCCGTGAGAAGGAGCTCGGCACTCTGGAGGGTCTGTATGCCACGCCGGTTGGTGCAACGGAGCTCCTGGTGGGGAAGCTGGTCGCCTACTTGTCGTGCGGCCTGGTCAGCGTTCTGCCGGTGGTGGCCGTGGCGACCATGTGGTTTGAAGTGCCCTTCGAGGGCAACCTGGTGCTCTATGCCTTGCTTACGGCCGATTTCCTCCTGGGAGTGCTGGGTCTCAGTCTCTTGTTGGCCAGTCTTGTGTCCTCACAGCAGGCGGCCACAGTCGTGCTGTTCCTGGTGATCTTCGTCCCGTCCATGTTCCTGTCGGGATTGATCGACCCGGTGGATAGGACTTCTTTGATCGCCCAGATCCAGGCCAACTTCCTGCCCACCACCCACTTCGTCACCATCTCTCGAGCGATCTTCCTCAAGGGTGTGGGCCTTCTCTCGGTGTGGCCCTCGGCGCTGATCCTGGCTGTCATGGGCACAGCTTACCTGGCGCTGACCATCAAGCTGTTCAAGAAGAGGTTGGGATAGGAACCATGTGGCGGCGCATCGCCAATATGATCGTGAAGGACTTCCAGCAGTTCCTGCGGGACAAGGTGCTCATCGCCTTCATCCTGGTGGGCCCCACCGCGCAGCTCTTGATGATGGGCCAAGCTACAGGGTCGGAAACGCAGCACCTGGCGACGGCCATAGTAGATCAGGATCGCAGCAGCGACAGCAGGGCACTGATCGTGGCACTGGACAACCTGAAGACGCTGGACGTGACACATTACCTTGACAGCGCGGAGCACATCGATACCCTGTTGGACCGAGGCGAGGTGAGCGTCGCCGTGGTCATTCCGTCGGGCTTCGCAGAAACGCTGGCTTCCCCGCGGGACAGAGCAACGGTGCAAGTCCTGGTGGACGGGTCCAGCGTCCTCGTGGGCTATGCGGCGCTGGGGGCCGCGGAGGGAGCCATCGCCAGCATGGGGGCGGAGATAGCGGTGGAGCGAGCACAGTCGGCTGCCGTGGGCAGCGCCGGAGCGGCAACGCTCGACCTTGTGTCCACGGCACGTTTCAATCCGGAGATGAATCATTCCTATTATCTCTTGCCTTCGCAGTTGAGCCTCATCGTCCTCATCGTGACCTTGCTGGTGTCGTCGGTGGGGATCGTGAGGGAACGGGAGACCGGCACCCTGGAACAGCTCATGGTGACTCCTCTGAGGAGAACCGAACTCATCGTAGCCAAAGCGACGCTGCCCACACTGGTGGCTCTCGTCGATTTCCTGGCGATGCTAGGCATCACCGTGTGGGCCTTTGGGCTTCCCGTCAGGGGATCGCTGGGTCTGCTTCTGTTTGTGACTTTGGTGTTCATCGTGGCTCAACTGACCTGGGGATTGGTCATCTCTGCCGTGTCGTCGACACAGCAGCAAGCAGTCATGATGATCTTCATGACGGGGATCCTGAGTGTGGCCTTCTCGGGCTACCTGGTTGCGGTGGAGAACATGCCCGTGGTCATGCAGTGGGCATCCGTCTTCTTTCCCATCCGCCACTACCTGAGCATGCTCCGAGCTATCACGCTCAAGGGAGCCTCCTTTGTCCATATCCGATCCCAACTATCAGCCCTCGTCCTCCTGGGCGCGGCCAGCATGGTCGTAAGCGTGCGTAGCTTCCAGAAGCGACTGGACTGACAAGCGGCATAGAACTGAGGTCTACGTGATGTCCAACGAAAACGATCTGGCGATAGAGACGCACAGCCTGACCCGCCGATTCAAGAAGGTGGTGGCTGTGGACAGTCTGGACCTCGCCATCAGGCGCGGCGAGATCTTCGGCCTGGTGGGGCCCGACGGCGCTGGCAAGACCACCACCATCCGTCTGCTGTGCGCCATCATGAGCCCCAGCGATGGCTCTGCCACCGTGGCGGGATTCGACGTCGAAAAGGACGCGGAGGAGATCAAGAAGCGTATCGGCTACATGGCCCAGCGTTTCAACCTGTACGGTGATCTGTCCGTCATCGAGAACCTCAACTTCTTCGCGGACATCTTCGCTGTGAGCGGCGAAGTACGGCGGGAGAGAATCGCACAACTCCTGGCCTTCGCCCGCCTCACTGAGTTCAAGGACCGGCGCGCGGCACAGCTCTCGGGCGGGATGCAGAAGAAGCTGGCGCTGGCCTGCACCCTCATCCACGAGCCGGAGGTCCTGTTCCTGGACGAGCCTACCACTGGAGTGGATCCCGTTTCACGCCGCGAGTTCTGGGACATCCTCTCCGACCTGCACCTCCGGGGCGTCACGCTCTTCGTCAGCACACCATACATGGACGAGGCCGAAAGGTGTTCGCGAGTGGGGTTGATGTTCGAGGGAGACATGATCGTCTGTGACACTCCGGAAGCGGTGAAGGACCTGATATCGGGAGAACTGATCGAGCTGCGGCCGGACGACCTCAGGCGTGCACGGGACCTGGTGGCGGGGATGGACGGTGTTTTGGAGATTCAGACCTACGGCGACCTGCTCCACGTTTTCGTGGATAGCGCGGAGAAACGCAAGTCAGCCCTGGAGGACCAACTCAAGAACGAAGGGATCGCCGTCTCAGGACTGCGGCAAACGAGGCCCCGCATGGAAGAGGCTTTCATCTCCCTGATTCGCAAGAGGATAGCAGAGGGACGAGCGAACAACCCCATGTCTTCGGAGAGTGACTAGCCAGCAACCTGTCAGATCCCCTGGCGGAGACCAGCCTGAAGACAAAGGAGCTAGCGGTATGAAGAACGAGCACTCTGTCGTGGCCGAAGAGCTGACCAAGGAGTTCGGCGATTTCACGGCGGTGGATCACATCAGCTTCCGCATCCCCACCGGAGAGATCTTCGGCTTCCTGGGTCCTAACGGATCCGGAAAGACCACTACCATTCGCATGTTGTTGGGACTGCTACGTCCCACCAACGGCACGGCCACGGTGTTGGGTTACGACATTGAGAAGGATCCTGAGGAGATTCGTAAGAGAATAGGCTATATGTCTCAACAGTTCAGTCTCTACAACGACCTTACGGTCTCTGAGAATCTGAACTTCTACGGCGGGACCTACGGTGTGACGGGCAAGCGTCTGCGCGACCGCAAGGACTACATCCTGGAGATGGCTAATCTCAAAGGCAGGGAGCGCGAGATGACCAAGAACCTCTCCGGGGGCTGGAAGCAGCGGCTCGCCCTGGGCACGGCCATCATCCACGAGCCAGAGATGCTGTTCCTCGACGAGCCCACGGCGGGCGTAGATCCAATCTCCCGGCGCGCCTTCTGGGACTTGCTTTACGAGCTATCGGACCAGGGGACCACCATCTTCGTCACCACCCACTACATGGACGAGGCAGAGCACTGCCAGAGCCTGGCCTTCATCCACCTGGGGCGGATCGTGGCCCGGGGAACGCCTCAGGAGATCAAAGAGACGATCATGAAGGGACAGGTCATGGAGATCGACTGCTCAGACCCAGATCTGGCGCTGAGCACGCTGCGGGACTCCTCTCTCTTCGACGAGGTGGCCCTCTATGGCGCTCTCATCCACGTCGTGGGAGCAGACCTGGAGACGCACAAGTCCACGATAGAGCGCCTGCTGCGAGACATGAAAGTGGAAATCACCGGCATGGACATCATCGCGCCGTCCCTGGAGGACGTCTTCATCTCCAGCATCAAGGAAGAAGACCGGAGAGTAGGCAAGGAGAACGGGGACTAGTGCGCTCATGGAGTCAGAACGGCTAGAGGAGAAGAAGGCAATGAGAAAGAGATACTTGAGGTTCCTGGTAGTGGCGCTAGTGCTCGTTTGCGCCGGCGCCGGGCTGTGGTACTTGAGCTCGCAGCCCGGCATCTGGGGTCAGCTGCTGGCCGACCTCGGCCTCCAAACCGAAGCCACCCCCGCTGGCGTTCTCGCCGCGTCCGGGATCATCGAAGCCGAGGAGGTATCGGTAACGACGGAGCTCGGCGGGCGAGTGGCGGAGGTACTGGCCGACGAAGGTGACCTGGTGGAGGAAGGCGTTCCACTCTTCCGCCTGGATGATGCCCTTCTCCGGGCCCAGATGACCCAGGCGGAGGCCGCGCTCGAGGGCGCACAAGCAGCCCTCGCTCAGGTAGAGACTGGCGCATCAGAGGCCGACATCGCCCAGGCGGAGGCGCTCCTGCATCAGGCAGAAGTGGCCCGAGATGGAGCGCTTCAGGCCCTCGATGATGCCAAGACCGCTCGCGCCGAGCCTCAGCAACTGGAGGCACAGATCGACGGTGCCAGAACCCAGTTGGCCATCGCTGAACTCAACGTGACGCAAGCCACCGCCAACGCGCACGCCAGCGACATCCAAACGGCGTACTTCGAACGCACCTACCCACAATTGGTGGAGGGCTTCGACGTTGAGATACCCGTGCCCGGCCTCCCCATAGAACTCAAGAGGCACTTCAACGTGGGGGAGGCGGTGTTGAGCGAGGTTCGTAGGCAGGGCAATCTGGCAAACCAGGAGGCCTGGATGGCCTGGGAGGGACTTCTTGCAGCCGAGGAGGCCCGCGATGGCGCCCGCCAGAACCTGCGCAACCTGCTGGACATGCGCGAGAACCCGTTGGAGGCCAATGCTCTGGTCAGTGCCGCCGAGGCGCAGTACCTGGTCGCCGAGGCCAATGTGGAAGTAGCCCAGGCACAGCTCGAGGCCCTTCGTGCAGGAGCCACGGATCAGGAGGTGGGTGTGGCCCAGTCTCTGGTGGAGCAGGCCGAGGCAGCACTGGGCACCCTACAGGTACAACTCGACAAGATGACGCTCCACGCACCCAGGACCGGTGTCGTGCTGGCACGTATGGTCGGCGTGGGAGAGATCGCCCCACCAAACTTCGCCCTGCTCACGTTGGCCGACCTCGACCAGGTGACGCTTACTGTTTACGTCCCTGAGAACGAGATAGGATTGGTAAGAGTAGGGCAGGCGGTGAGGATCACTGTGGACTCCTATCCTGAGAGGACCTTCGAAGGAAAGGTCGTGCACATCGCTTCGGGCGCCGAGTTCACCCCCAAGAACGTGCAAACGAAAGAGGAACGCGTCAGCACCGTGTTCGCTGTAAAGATAGAGATACCGAACCCGGATCACGCACTGAAGCCCGGCATGCCTGCCGATGCCCAGATTCTGGTTGAGGGATAGGGGGAGGCGAACCAATGAGAATCACGGATAGCACCAAAGCCGTTGCCCTCTTGCTGGTAGTCGCAGCGCTCCTGACCGCATTGATTTCCGGCTGTCAGGGTACTGAGACGGCGGGGGCCATAGAAGCGTCTGGAACCATCGAAGCCGAGGAAGTGGTCATCGCTTCGGAATTCGGAGGCCGCATCGAGGACGTGCTGGTCGATGAAGGCGACGAGGTCGAGGAAGGTCAGCTCCTGGTACTCCTGGACTCCGCCCTCCTCGAGGCTCAGATCGGCCAGGCCGAGTCCGCCGTCGGCGCAGCGCAAGCCAACCTCGATCTGGTGCAAGCCGGGGCGCGACCCGGAGAGATACAGACGGCAGAGGCCCTTCTGGGACAGGCTACCTCCGCCAGAGATGGGGCAGAACTAGCCTGGCGCGATGCTGTGGCTCTGCGAGACAATCCGCAGGAACTGGACGCCCAGATAGACGAAGCCCGCACGCAGGTGGAGCTGGCCCAGCGGGGAGTGACTCAAGCTCAAGCACAACTCCAAACCGTGATCATACAGAGAGACGCCTTCGCTGGCGCGGGCGATGACCAGAGCAAGACCAGCTACGCGGCCCTGGACCAGCAGGTGCAAGCGGCAGAGGCCAGCGTCGCCATCGCCGAGGAGCAACTGGCCGGGGCGCAGACCCAACTGGACAACCTGTTGGAGATGCGCAACAACCCCGTAGCCTTGAACGCGGCGGCGAACCAGGCCCGGTCTATGTACGACGATGCGATAGCGGCCGTGGAGGTCGCACAAGCCAGCCTCGACTCGTTGCTGGCCAAACCGACTGCCGAGGAAGTCTCAGTAGCGCAGGCCCTGGTCAGCCAGGCCGAGGCGGCCCTGGGCATCCTCCAGATCCAGCTTGACAAGATGAGCCTACGCTCGCCGCTCAGTGGCCTGGTCAGCAGCCGGTCGATCCACGTCGGGGAGACGGCTTCTGCCGGCGCCACTCTGATGACCGTCGCCAATCTCGAGGAGGTCAAGCTGACCGTGTACATCCCCGAGAACCGATATGGCCGCATCCAGCTCGGCCAGGAGGTAGATGTGGCAGTCGACTCGTTTCCAGGCCAGGTCTACGAGGGAGAAGTGGTCTACATTTCGTCGGAGGCAGAGTTCACACCACGCAACGTCCAGACCGAGGAAGAGCGGGTCAACACGGTGTTCGCCGTCAAGATTCTTATCCCGAATCCAGACCACGATCTGAAGCCCGGGATGCCCGCTGACGCTACGATCGTGGTCGAGTAGTCCGCCCGTCCTTCGCCCGCTGCGGGCACTGGCCGGACAAGAATCATGACGGTTTGACCCCGGGTCGAAGGTGACCTATAGTTGCACCGGCTGGCGCAGCTTCCGCACAGTGTCAAGGAGGTGTGAGGTGTCGGCGGCAAGAACGGCAAAGATCTCGGTCCTCGCCCTGCTGCTGATCTTGGCGGGGTTCCTCTTCGGTCGAGCGTGCGCGCGAGTCGATCAGCAATACGAGCTCATACTGCTCCTCGATACGAGCTTCCTGCCCGTTCTGTTGTTCCTGTTGGGGAGCATGGCCTCCGTTGCTGTCGTCGCGGGCCTCACCGCGGCTCTGGTCCGGCCTCTATGGTTGTCTGCGCTGATCTTCGCCCTGTCGGCGTGCGCGGCGTTTCTGGGCTGGGAGCTGAGCCTGCCCAGCGCCGTGGCGGCGGCAGTGTATCTCCTTGCTTCTCTGGCCTATTGCAGAGGAGTAGCCACGGGATTGGCTGGCCGGCTGGAGTTCTCTGTGGAGCCGATATCGGGAAGCCAGTCCGTGCTGCTCACGGGACTGGCCATCGCCGCTTCGTTGAGTCTATACTTCGGCTACGCAGCACAGATCGAAGAGCAGGGCTTCACCATCCCAGCAGCGCTGAAGGACTCCATCCGGCAGATGGTCATGGCTCCCATGACCTCGCAGATCGAATCGCGCACGGACCTGAACTCCGAGGAGAGGGAGGCGTTGCTCGCTCAGATGGTGCAGGGCTTCGAGGAACAGTGGCTGGAGCCCGTCGAAGAGCAGTTGCAGTCCGTCGAGGGCTTGGTGCCCCTCGCCGCGGCCTTCATGCTGTTCCAGTTCCTGGTGCTCGTGAACACGTTACTTTCCTGGATTCCGGTGGTCTTGCTGAGCATCATCTTCCCCGTGCTCACCGCCCTCGGCGTGACCAGGAAACTGACGGAGATGAAAGAGGTGGAGCGACTGAGTCTGGGCTAGCGATCTGGAAGGTTGCGGCTGACACACCTTGGCAGATCATCCAGCACGTAGACGGACAACTGTCGGTAGGCACCAGCAGTCCGCTGACAAGGCACAAAGCGCATGCCCGATCAGGATGAGACGAAGCTCGAGAAGGTTCATACCGCCCACGGCCAGCTTCAGGCGCACGTGATCAAGGGCAAGCTGGAGAGCGAGGGCATCCCCGTCCTGCTCCAGTACGAGAGCCAGGTCTTTGCCGTCACCGTAGATGGCCTGGGGGAGGTGCGCATCATGGTCCCGGAGCACCTGGCCGACAGAGCCCGGGAGATCATCGCCCGCACCGAATCTCGAGACGACTTGCCTTGGGATGACGAGCCCGCTCCTGCGGAATAGCTTCGCCTGGCACGCCGGCCATCGGAGACACTGCATGAGCCACCCCTGTCACGAATACGTGGGCAGCATCCACCTGCACACCACCGCCTCCGATGGCGCTATGACCCACGCGGACGTGGCCTCCGTCGCTTCGAGGACCGGCCTCGACTTCCTCATCGTCACCGACCACAACGTGCTCACGGCGCGCGTCGAGCGCTGGTATGAGAACACGCTTCTGCTCGTCGGAGAGGAGATCCATGACACCAAGAGGAAGCCTGAGGCCAACCATTATCTCGCTTTCGACATCAAGGACCACGTGCCAGGGGACCACACACCACCCCAGACGCTCATCGACCAGGTCGACTCCCAGGGCGGCTTCGGCTTCCTGGCCCATCCCTTCGAGCACAGCCCAGCCTTCACCCGGGAGCCGGAGCTGTTGTGGGTGGACTGGCAAGTCACAGGTTTCGCCGGCCTGGAGATCTGGAACTACATGTCCGAGTTCAAGAGCTACCTCGAGGACAGACTAAGGGCGCTCTTCTACATCCTGTTTCCCCAGGCTGCGATCACGGGCCCCTTCCCGGAGACCCTGGGCCAGTGGGACGAGCTGCTCCGTCACCGCCCCACAGTCGCCATCGCCGGCACCGACGCCCATGGCAACACCTACAGCGTCGGTCCCCTGCGCCGAGCGGTTCTGCCGTACGAGCACTGCTTCAGGGCGCTGAGGACGCACATCCTGGCCCCGGAACAGTTCGATCACGACCTCGAACACGACAGGACGCTGGTCTACGACGCGCTGAAGAGGGGAAGCTGCTTCGTGGCCTACGACGCCATCGGCGATGCGAGAGGTTTCCGCTTCACGGCCCGCAGCGGCTCTTCCACAGCCACGATGGGTGCCGAGATTCCCTTTGCCCACGACCTCACGCTGGAGGTCACGTCACCTCTGAAGGCCGAGCTACGTCTCCTCAGGAACGGCCACCTCGTAGCCACGGCAAACGGCAAGGAGCTCGAGTGCCAAGTCGCCGACACTGGGGTCTATCGTGTCGAGGCCTATCGCCGCCGCCTCTTCCAGAGACGTGGCTGGGTCTTCACCAACCCCATCTACGTCCGCCCCTGAGAGCGCCGGAGCACGACCAGTAGTACACCCAGCACCGCCGCTCCCCCAAACGAGACCAGGGCCACTCCCAGCAGGACCGTCGGGACCCACGAGGAGGAATCCGCCCCTCGCGCGCTGGACGACGCAACGGTCGCCGGCGCCGTGTCAGTGGGTGCCGGGGCCACGTTGGGCTCGACCACGTTCGCAGAGCCGACCGTGCTCGTGGGGACGGGGCTAGCCGTCGGGGTCTCCGTGGGCACTGGAGTCTCCGTAGGTGCTGGCGTAGCTGACGGCTCCTGAGTGGCCGTGGCAGTGGGGAGGGGCGTATCTGTGGGCATGGGCGTCTCCGTGGGAGGCAGAGCGGTCAACGTAGCCGTGGGCGGTGGAGAGGTGGGCGTCGGGCTCGGCGGAACAGGCGTTGCCGTGGCCGTAGGCTGCGTGTAATCCACCTCCAGGCGCACCAAGTCGATGAATGCCTCATCCTTGCCCGCGGACGATGGTACGTCCACTCTGACGAACACGGTAATGGCCGTGGCCTGAGCGACAGCCGACACCCTCAAGGCCGAGAAATCGTGTCCCCACGTCCAGAGGGAAGAACTCCAGACAACCGTCGCGGAGGTAGGATCACTGCCGCCGAGTGGGTCAATGCCCACCTTGCGCCCTACGTTGGCCTCCATGCTCGGACTGATGGCTGCCCAGTCGACGGCGGCGGAGTACGCCACGCCAGGTGTTACATTCTCCACCCGCTGGTAGATGCTCCCGGTGAACGGGACGCCATCGGTCCACATACGCTGGGCAGTGTCGCCGTGCAAACGTTCGAAAGTGGAATGGTCCAGCGCAGGCTGACCAGCTTCGATCGAGTACTCCCAACCCTCACCGATCTCCCCCAGAGGTATCTGGACCCACCCTCTCTCGAAGCTGCAGTTGTAGATCAGGTTGTTGGGATACTGCTCGACCTCTGGGCACCTGTTCCCCTCCTGAGCTTCCGTAGTCGCAGGGCAAGCCAGAAGCGAGACGATGAGCCATGCAGCTCCTGCACACAAGACCAGGGTCGATCGCGTCCGCTGTTGCACTCTGACACCACCCCTCGGGGCAAGGGTCCCTTTATGCCCTACTCAGGCTACCAGTATAGCATGCCCATTGACCGGGGGCAACGCCCGCCGCCTGGCATACCTCCAGCCCCACTTCCGTAGGACAAGCTTCAGCTTGTCCACGCGCCAGACACCCCTTCAACAGACTAAGCCGGCAGCCTCTCAACCCTCCAGTATCTCCACAACAAGAACAGGCTGTAGAAGCCCGCGGCCAGCAGAATCGTATCCTCGTACACACCATATCTGGCGATCTGAACGAAGGGTGTGGACGGAATCGCCAAGAGAAGCAGCACGACGTAGATCACCTTGTCCACGCGCGGCAGAGCCGTGGTCAGCAGGAGCAAGCCCAGGGCCACTGTGGCGCACGGAAAGGTGCCAGGCACGATCAGGCTCGCCAGGTTGTGTCCAAGCGCGATACCGAACAGCGGGTAGCAGAACACCAAGAGCAGTAGGACCAACGTGGCATACCTCTCCCAGCGCACCGCAGGGAGAGAGAACTGCATCCTCTGCCTGACACAGTCCACCGCAAACAGCACCGACACGACGAGAAACGCCAGACCGACGAAGTAGTTCCCGTAGCTATCACCCGCCAGCCGCCTCGCCAGGACTAGGTAGAACATCACGCCAATCCAGAGAAAGGCCACGGAGAGATACGGCTTCACGAAGAGGCTCTGCAACCTGCCGGGTTTGATGAGGGCCCATCCCACGACCGCGATCGCAGCGACGTAGAAGACGATCTGGGCCGGTGCGATCCCATCGCCGTAGGCTTCCATGATGCTCCAGAACTCTTCCCTGGATACCACTCGCTGCCTGCCCTACGATGCTCATGGGAGAATCAAGTCGGCCGTTTGTGCACCACTCGTTGCTGCCAGCAATCCCTCGGCGGCCCGGTCAACGCGGGGCGCCTCTCTGTGCTCACCATACGTCTTGTGTTATACACCCTCCGATGGGGCAGAGCAATCCTGTGGACCGGCAGGCATCAGTCGCGCCGTGGCAGCAACCATCCGTGGATCGAGACCTGTCGGGATGGGCGTGAGGATACGGCAAAAGGTGGCCCATCACGAAGACGAGATGAATCACGAAGTAGAGGGCAAGCCTACGGCTCCGCCCCCAGAGGTGCGTTAGACGTCGAAGGGCATCTACTGGCAGGAGATGTCTCTCTCCGCCATCAGTTGCTGGAAGGCTTCCACCGCCGCCTGGCCGGTGACCAACTCAGCCTTGTCCTCGTCGGCGTTGGAAGGCCGCAGCTTGACGATCCATCCTTCGCCGTACGGATCGTCGTTGACCAGCGAGGGGTTGGCCGTGACCGCCTCGTTGATAGCCAGGAGCTCTCCAGAGACCGGCGCTGGGATGGGTCCCACCCACTTTCCGCTCTCCAGGGTGCCCATACTCTTGCCGCGGTCGATGGAACGGCCCAGCTTCTTGGGAGTGACCGCCACGACCTTACCCGCCACAGCCTGACCGGGATCCGGCACACCTGCCGTCACCGTGCCGTCGTCTTCGAACCGTGCCCAGACCAGCTTGTCGCCAGCCAGGTAGTACAGCTCCTCAGGGATGTTGCAGCCGTTGATCTCCGCCATCGCTCTTCCTCCTATTCCTTCTTCTCGTCCAGGATCATCGCATCGGCCACCAGATCGACGACTCCCACCACGGACACGTCCAACCCGTACCGCTCCGCCAGCTCGATGAGCTGCAGCTTGCAGTTGTCGCAGGCCGTGGCCACCACCTCGGCCCCGCTCTCGCGAATCTGCTCGGCCTTGGGTTTGCCGGCCGCCAGGCGGACCTCGTCGTACTCGGGGATGGTGATCACCCCACCTCCGCCACCGCAGCACCAGGCCCGCTCGCGGCAAGGGCTCAGCTCCACGAAGTCCTCGGTCGCCGCCTCCAGGCACACCCTCGGCTCATCGAGGAGACCGCCCTTGCGCGACAGATTGCAGGGGTCGTGATAGGTGATGGTCTTGGGGTTCACCGAGGGGTCCAGCTTGATGCGGCCCTCGGAGATGTACTGAGCGAGCAACTCCACGATGTTCATGACCTTGAAAGGCAGCGGCTTGTGCAGCCAGTGCTCGGCAGCGTACTTCATCGCCCAGTACGAATGCCCACACTCGCTGAGCAGCAGCGCCTCGGCCCCCAGCCTCTCCACCTCGTCCACCAGCCGCTGCGCCATCTCGTTACGCTTCTCCTCCTCCCCTGAGAAGAGAGCGAAGTTGGTGCCATCGAAGCGCCGGCTGCTCAGCGTCCAGTCTTCGCCCACGGCGTGGAAGATCCTCGCCGCGGAGATGATCACGCTGGGGAATCTCATGATCTGGATCGGTGTGGGGACGAAGAGTATCCTGGCCCCTTGCTTGTCCAGAGGGATGGTAGCCTCGTCGTCGTCCACCGCGTCCTGCAGCTCCTCCTCGAACCACTCGATCCTGTCCATGAACTGCTCGTCGCTGATGGCCAGAGTATTGCCCTTCTCGTAGGCGTTGTTGGTGTGCTCCTCCAAGGCTGGAGGGATTCTTCCCGCCTCCGCCAGCAAAGCCCTGATGGACGCCACCATGGTCGCGTTGTCGATGCCGAAGGGGCAGTACAATGCGCAGCGCCGGCACAGGGTGCACTGGTAAGCCATCCTTTGTAGCCGATCCAGCACTTCCTCGTCCAGATCCTCAGCTCCCACCAGGCGCGGCGCGATCTGTCCCAGTCTGGTGTAGTACCGTTTGTAGACCCTCTCCAACTGCTGGGCTCGGGCGGAAGGGATCTGCTCCACGTTGCCCGTGCCGGCGTACAGGTGACAGGAATCGGCACAGATACCGCAATGGGCGCAGATGTCGAGCGACGTCTCCACCGGTCCCTTGACCTTGTCAGCGAGCAACTCCACCACGTCTTTCGTTTGTACGTCTACGTCGCTAGTAGCCACGCTCGATAACCCTCATCAAGGCCAGAGAAACGCTGGCCTACCTAAGCGTCCACTTCAGAGTCAACACGCCCCCGATCACGTGCACCAGCTTGCTGAAAGGGAAGTAGATCAGGAAGACCTGCACCAGCAGGAAGTGCAGCAAGAACACCGGATTCAACACCGGCACGCCCAAGCGGAGGCTGAACAGATTGGAGAAGAAGGCTTGGTACGGCTCCAGCTCGACGTGCATCAGGAACCGCATGTAGTTGCCGCTCACGGCTATGCCCAGCAGCAGGAGCAGCAGCAGATAGTCGCTGGGCACGGAAAGGCTCCGCACGGGCATCCTGAGCCGCCGTACGAACAGCGCCACCAGCCCCAACATGAACAGAGTACCAGAGGTCCCCCCACCGATCAAGGCCAGCAGGTCTACCTGCTCCGGCGTGAGGCGCAGCAGATTCCAGAGCCAGTTCAGGTCTAGAAACAGGCGCATGTGGCCGAGGACGAAGACCAGGATGGAGAGATGGAAGAGCCAGCTCACGATCCACAAGGCCTTGGATCCCCTGAACACACGGCGGAAGGAAACGATCTCCGTTCCGATCTCGCGCAGGGTTCGCATGACGCTTCGTTGGCGGGGCGGAACCGTCAAAGGCACTGCGGCCCGGGGTCTGCGCCAGAACTGGAAGATCCGGTAGGCTACACCGCCGAAGAAGACGGCCGCCGTCACGAAGGGAAGCACGTTGGATACGAACCAAGCCAGCCAGTAACCCATGTCCGTCATGCCTCTCTCACATCCACCAAGGACCTGCCAGCGGCAAGCCACCTAGAACGAGATCACCGTGTCGGCATCCAGGGCCATGCTGTTGAAGGCAGCGCCGCCGATCATCTCCACTCCGTTGATCAGATCGTCCATGCTCAGGTCGTGCAGGTCCAGGCTGGGTTGGCAAACGTAGAACTTCACGCCCAGCTCCAGAGCCTGGTCCATGAAGAACCTGAGGCTCTGACCACCTGCACCGCGCTTGATGTTGAGATCCTCGGCGACACCTTTCTTCAGCAGGGTCGCCCCGTTCATGGTGAAGTAGATGGCCGCCTCGATATCCATCGCTGCGGCGGCCGCCGCCAGAAAGAACGGAGTGGCGCTCTTGCCCGGCTCGTCCACCCCATGCGTCTGGACGTACATGATGCTCTTTGTTTCTTCCTCGCTCATGCCCTAACTCCTCTCGCCGTGTCCAGCCGGTCGCCGGGGTGCATGCATCTAGCCCGACCGCGGCGGCGTTTCCGCGGCTCAGGTCCTAGATGTAGAGAGTCACGTCGGCGTCGCCCGCGAAGTCCAGGAACGCTGTCGCGCCGGCCAGTTCCACGCCCTCTACCAGGTCCTTCTCGTCTACACCCATCACCCCCATGGTCATGGCGCAGGCGATGAGACGCACGCCCATCTCCTTGGCCATGTCCACGAATTCCGGAATGCTGGGCAAGTTGGCCCTCCCCATCCAGTTCTTCATGAACGCCGTGGCCACGTGAGTCATTCCCGGGATGGTGCCGATGAGATTGGGAACCTTCATCGGGACCGCCGGAATAGGCTCTGGCATAGCCGGGTTGCCTATGGGCGACACCTTGAGGGCGTGCATCCTCTTCTTGTTGATGATGTCGAACCCGAAGAAGGTGAAGTATATCGCCACCTCCCAACCCATAGCAGCCGCCGTGGTCGCCAGGATCAATGGGGAATAGGCCTGATCCAGCGAGCCCTTGGAGGCCACAACGGCCAGTCTCTTCTGCTTCTCAGCCATTTCTCTATCTCCGCTAGCTCGTGCGACGCACGTAGAACTTGAATAGGCCGCCTTCTTCCTTCATCTCCAGCAGCTCGTGACGGGTCTGGCGCGCCCACGCCTGCATGTCGGCCTTGGAGCCTGGATCGTCGGCCAGCATCTCCAGCACCTGGCCCATCTCTATCTCCTTGATGGCCCTGGCGACCTTGACGATGGGCATGGGGCAGAACAGACCCTTGTAGTCCACCGTCTTCTCTACCGAATACTCTGCGCTCATTTCCTACCCCTCCTGTTGACGTCACACTTGAGTGTCAGGCACCCGTCCCTGACAACGACTGCACCCTATTCCAGCGCCTCGGCCAGCGCCTTACGCTGGGCCAGGACCTGAGCCAACACCTCCCGCAGCAAGTCGAGCGCTTTGATGACCCTGTCATCAGCCAGGGAGTAGTACACGCTTACCCCGTCGCGCTCGGTATTGACCATGGACCCGTCCCTCAGCACCTTCAGGTGACGGGAAGCGGTGGCGCGATTCATGTCCAGTGCCTCCATGAGCTCACTCACGTTCTTCGGCCCCTCGCTCAGGGCGTAGAGAATGGTGATCCTCCTGGGGTCAGCCAGGCACTGGCACAGTTCTGCGTGAAGCTGGTCTATCTCCTCTTGAAGAGCCTTGTCCACCTATCCCACCTCCTCGCGGGCAGTCATGGGGGTCCACCCTTCCTTTCGATACGGATGTACATATCTCCGCTTTCACGTACATAATAACATATTTCTGTCCGGTTGTCAAGTACATTGGGAACAGGGTTCAGTGGCACCACGAAGCCAGGCCCCGAATGTAAGAGCGGGTCTGAGACCCACCCCTACGAGGGACGTCCGCCAACGAAAAAGCCGCCAGATCCCATACTCGGAATCTGGCGGCCGTTGTTGCCTCTACGGCGGAGGGGCTACTCTGTCTCCACGTGGGGGCTGAGCTTCTTCATCAACTGCTCTTTGGGCATCCAGCCCACCAGCGTCTCTACCGGCTTCCCCTCCTTGAACACGATCAACGTGGGAATACCACGGACCCCATACTGCGTGGCGGTCTGAGGGTTGGTATCCACATCCAACTTGGTGACCTTGAGCTGCCCGTCGAACTCTGCGGAGATCTCATCGACGATAGGAGCGAGGGCGTGGCACGGTCCGCACCAGTCCGCCCAGAAGTCGGTGATCACGGGCAGGTCACACTGAAGCACCTCCTCCTCGAAGGTCTCGTCGGTCACGTGGATCGGTTCGGCCATGGGGTCCTCCTGCGTTTATCTGGTGGTCTAATGCTACTGGATTCCGCTCAAACCTGCAAACGCTTCACCCAGTCCTCGAGCCCCTCCAGCTCGCGCTTCGGGTCGCGGACCAGCAACTCGGCGATGGCCCGGTGGATATCCTTGCCCTCGAACAGGACCTTGGAGATCTGCTCGGTGATAGGCATCTCTACGTCGAATCTGCTAGCCAGCTTCATCGCTGCCTTGGTGGTATTCACTCCCTCGGCGACCATGGTCATGGATTGCTCCACCTCTTGCAGGCTCCGTCCCTTGGCTATCTCCTGACCCACGTAGTGGTTCCTGCTGTGCGGGCTGGCACAGGTGCAGATCAGATCGCCCACGCCTGCCAGACCGGAGAAGGTCAACGGGTTGGCGCCGGCAGCCACTCCCAGCCTCGTGATCTCCGCCAGACCGCGGGTCATGAAGATGGCCTTGGCGTTCTCTCCATAGCCCAGCTCCTCGGCGGCTCCCGCGCCCAGAGCGATGATATTCTTCAATGCCCCCGCCAGCTCCACACCCGTCAGGTCACTGTGGGTGTACACGCGGAAACGGCTGGTCATGACCAGGTCCCGGGCGAACTCGGCCACCTCTTCTCGGGCCGAGGCGATGACAGTGCCCGATGGCTTGCCAGAGGCTATCTCTCGGGACAGATTCGGCCCGGAGAGGACGCAGATCGCTTCGTTCACCTCGCGGTCCAGCTCCTCGGCGATGACCTGGGACATACGCAGTCCGGTCTCCGTCTCCAGCCCTTTGGCCGCGCTCAGGACCACCGTGTCCTCGTGGACGTGGGGCCGCACCAGCCTCACGTTCTCCCTCATCGTCTGGGCCGGGACCACCATCATGAGCATGGCGCACGAGTCCAAAGCTTGTTCCAGAGAGGAGGTGATGGCCATATCGTCGGGGAATGGGATCCCTGGGAGGAAGCGCCAGTTCTCTCGCGACGCTCGCAGGGTGGCCGCCTCTTCCTCGGTGCGCGCGCAGAGAACGACGTCGCGCCCGGTGCGTGCCAGCATCACGGCCAGAGTGGTGCCCCAGGCGCCGGTGCCGACGACGGCGATGCTCTTCTCTTCGCCCACTAGACCCTTTCTTCCCCTATCTTCTTCGCTGGCTCCCCTACGCGCCGCTCCGTGCCCTGGAGGAGTCGTTTGATGTTGGGCCGGTGGGACCAGAGAACGACCAGGCCCACCGCCACAGCGAAGGCCAGATGCTCCAGCGGCTGATGGAAGAAGAGCACACCGACGAGCAGCGCTGGTGACATGAGGAAGACGATGAGGAGCGAGGTCACCGATGCGTAGCGCAGCACCACGAATCCGATGAAGGCGCTGGAAAGACCCACGATCAGAGTGGGCCAGGGAGCCATGAAGAAGTAGGCGCCCATGGAGGTGCCCGTCCCGGCCCCTCCTCGGAAGCCGATGAAGATGGAGTAGTTGTGCCCCATCACCGCGGCGAATCCGGCCAGGGCCACCGCCAGTTCCGTGCCCAGCAGCCACCGCGCCAGCAGCGCCGCAGCCGCCCCCTTGGCCAGGTCCAGGCCGATGCTCACCGCAGCGGCCTTCTTCCCGGCGGTCCGCAGGACGTTGGTCCCTCCGATGCGGCCGCTCCCGTACTGGGTCACGTCCACGCCCCTGAGACGTCCCACGATGTAGCCGAAGGGGATCGACCCCAGGAGATAACCGATCAGGATCACAGCCGCGTACTGCAAGACAGCCAATGTCAGTGACCTCCTCCTAAGACAACCCCGACGTCGCCGTGAAGTTACCGCCCCCAACGTCAGCGGCGGCGCGAAGCTCTTCTTCGACGCGCCGCCCTGGCGGTGGATACGAGGGGATTATAGGCGGAAAACGTTGGGACCACAAACGCAGCTTCACCGTAGCACCATGATTCCAGACAATGACCCACTTCGGGCAACGTCCTCTCTCACCTGCGCATGCGAGTCGCAGCATCCGTCGACGGACACCGGCACTGCGCCGTGCCAGCTGAAGAACAGGCTGGCGATTGACGCCGGCTTATGATACAGTTCTTGAGTAGCATTGCGCAGCACGCTGCGATGCACAGCAATCAGCCCTCGGGTCGTCGAGCCTTCGCAACTCAAGTGGCCAGAGCCATCGTCTCTCAGCCTGCCAAGCTGATGCTCTTCGTGAGTCCTTCTTGCCCTATTGAACGGGAGACCGCGGAGCTATGGACATCCAAGTGTTGTCAGGCCCAGACTCGCAGAAGCGAACCTACCGTGTTAGACAGAAGGCCGAACAGATATGGAGGCAGCCTTGGCTCCGCCACTACACTTTCCACAACCTCGGTCACTCCGACAGAGTCATCGAGATGCTGGAGAAGCTCCTCTCGCACTCTCAACGTGAGCTAACAGAGGACGAATGCTATGTCCTCGTGTCTGCAGCTCTCCTCCACGACATCGGCATGCAGGACCAGAGATTCCTTGAGAGGGATCTCGTCAGCGATCGATATACTCCGGACCAGATACGGCTCGCGAAATCCGATCCTGAGATACGCGAGCAGATCATGCGGGACTGCCACCACCTAATCAGCGAGGAACGCATAGTAGTCGAGCTGGGAGACAATGTCCTGGAGGCAGAGTTCATTGACCAAGTCGCCCAGGTTGTGCGCGCCCACACAAGAGAGAGCCTAGACTCTTGCCAGGATGAGACCAAGGGGCCCTCGACGGTGAGAGTCAGGGTGCTGGCCGGTCTGCTGCGCCTTGCAGACGAATTGGACTGTGACTTCAGGCGAGTAGACCTGGGTGAGCTTGAGCAGTCAACCATACCCGTCAAGTCACAGGCTCATTGGTGGAAGTGCCACTGCGTGGATGGCGTGGCCATAGACGCAGACGGCCGGATCCAGTTCTCGTTTCGGTTTGCCAACGACGAGACCCAGGAAGTTGTGAACATCATCCCAGTCCTGGTTGTCAACGGACTCGAGCAGAAGTTGAGGGCTGACAGAGTCCTTGATGTGCTCCGCAGTTTCGTCCGACTCACGGTAGACACAGTCCCCAAGGCCGTCAAACGGGGTCACGGGAAGCGGCGCGTGCCTGAAAGCGTAGTCCCCGTCCTGAGACACGAGTTGGCCTCCCTGACAGCCCAACGAGCGACCCAGTCGCTTGAGCCCATTTCGGGGTTCGCGAAGGGGAGGGTCGAGATCGCTATTGGTGAGGTCCCTGAGACCCTACTGCATCAAGCTGTCGAACTCGTGGGAAAAGGCGAAAAGCATGAGGCTATTTCACTGCTCCGCCGCGGCACATCCCTCTACCCAGGGTCCGCACCTCTTCAGGCCTTCCTGGCGGATCAGCTCGTTCAGGAGGAACTCTGGGACGAAGCACTCACCGTCGCGCAGAAAGCCGTGGCTTCTGGGCCCGGAAGCATCCTCGGCCATCTCATCCTCGGCATAACCCTCGCACAGAAGGCTGACTACGCTCAGGCCCTCCAAAACCTTCGCATCGTAGACTTCGCGTCCCAAATGTCGCACCTGCCCGATAGTGACCTCGCGCGGATGCACTTGGCCATCGCGTCATGTCTGCATGGCCTTGGAGATCGCCACTACGCAATGGAACGCGTCGAGGCCGCAGTGGCGGCGCACCGCGTAGCAGCGGACAGGGCTGGCAATTGGCTGCAAAGCCGCGCGCACCAAATCGAATCAGCGGAACGACGCAAGCGTGTTCTGACCCAGGAACCCTCGACCCACGAAGTGAGTGTCGTGCAGGTGCTCGGCAAGTGGGCGGTCGATGCTCCCTACGTGTATGAGCAAGCCGACCCTTTCATTCTTCCTGAGGGAATCGCGCTGGGCGGCTCCAGCGACTGGATCGACTACGACTTCGAGTGTGAGTTTCAGCTGCTCAACGGGGCGGCCGGGTTCCTGATGCGGGCAGATGCTTGGGGAACCACTGGGATACTGATGCAGCTGACACCGACGATGCTGCGTGTGCACCAGCTGCAACATGGCGACTACTTCGCCGGGCCATTGATTGAGGTCAACCTGCACGCGCCCGTGCAGCTGCATGAGTGGTACATAGTTCGCTTCGAGGCAAGAGGCAACAACGTTATGACGTGGATCAACGAGAGGCCTACTGAAGGGCCGGTAGAGGTCCTTCCCATGTACCGAGCAGGCAAGGTCGGCTTTCGACTCTGGGGACGGGAGTTCACGCTATACAAGAACCCGCGTGTGACGGTGACCAAGATGTGGGCCCCCGAGCAAGGCTAGTACCCATCAGCCCACGTACTCAGCGCTGCCGAGACCGGGCCCTCCATTGCCGTCCTCCACGCTTTGCGTACATCTTACCTCACTCCGAAAGGAGGTTTCGACGAGGTGGCAGCAGCGCACGATGCATCGATCTTTGTCGGCCTAAGCTTCTGGGGAACCCAGTTTCTGCCAAGAGATGTCCTGCCCAGCCTGGAGAACATCAGATCGTGGGCTTTCGACAAGCGCATGATCACCGAGCCGGGTCTCCAGTTGCTAACGCGAGAAGCGGCGGCTATCCTCCGACAGCACTTCGACCTGCAAGACAAGCTCACCATCTGCGTCGATCTCTACCAGGATCCTGAGGGAGGCCTGGTCTACTATGAGCGCCCGCACCTGCCCATTCGATCGCTCATACGGCGTGGTACGCGCATCCAGCTAGTCTACTGGGCCATGAGGGCGACGGTATGGACAGCCGAGCGGGCGATCAAGGAGTACGGCGAGGTGCGGCTCGGCTTCTGGTATCCAGATACATCCCCCTTGGAGTTCTGCTCAGAGTCCACGGCCAGACTCGTGGTTCCCAAGTTCAAGGATCTGTACGACCGTCTCTCCGTTCGGTATCCGACCGCTGTGCTCCACGACGGTTCACTTGATATCACCGTCGACGGCGAGGTCACCGCTAGGTTCTTCAAGTCCGGTCGACTGTTCGACGTGGAGTTGGGGTAGGCGCAGCAACCAAGCACCCTTCGATACGCTGCTGCGCTGCGCTTCCCAGCTACTCAGGGTGCGACTCACCGCAGCCACATGCTGCTGCACTCCACCGCACGCTTCGATACGCCACTTCGTGGCTACTCAGCATGCTGCCTTGGGGGTGACAAGAACGAAGGCAGCCGCACCCAGGCTTGCCCCGGCCACGACCCGGTGATACAATCGCCCCACTTCCCTTGCCATCCCCGACTCGCACTGTGGGAGTGATTATGTCAAACTCACGAGTTCTCGTGCTCGTCGCCGTGGTGCTGCTGCTCGTCTTAATCGGCTGCACCCTGCCCTCAGTGGTGTCGGAGGAACCCTCCGGCAGCCCCACGCCGGATGCCTCGGCCGCTGCGCTCTCCACGCCCACCGGTACCGCCACGTCCACCATGGTCGCCACCCCCGAGCCCACCGAGACGACCAGGGCCCGGCGGAGGAGAACGCCCACCACCGTCCCTCCCTCCCCCACGCCCACCGAGATCTGGCAGATGGAGCTGGAGGACCTGCCCGCCATGTCCCTCCAGGACTGGCCCCGGCCCGCCGGCGACAACGGGCTGTGTATCCATTTCATCCCCGAGGAGTACCACACGGTGGAGCATCTGGATCACCACATCTCGCGCCTCGTGGACATGAAGATGAAGTGGGCCCTGGTCATCTACGCCGACGAGATACAGCTCCAAATGGCCGCCCCGAAGTTCAGAGACGCGGGCATCACCGTCGTCTGGCGGAAGATGCTGTACCCCGGCGATAAGTACTACGACTGGGGCCGCGACGTCCAGGTCCTTCAAAGCCTGGGCATGCCCCCCTACATCCAGATCTACAACGAGCCCAGCCTGGAAGCGGGATGGGAGGACCCACCCGTGCCCAAGGAGCAGTTTATGCAAGACCTGCTCAGAGCGGCCCGTGACGTCTACAACGCAGGCGGCTACGTGGGCCTCCAGTTCATCGATCCGCAGTGGCTGAGAGACGCGCTGTACGAAATGAGGTTGCACGGCGGAGAGGCCATGTTCGGCCGGATGTTCTTCGTGCCCCATCCCTACGGGCTGAACCACCCCCCTTCCTACCAGGAGGACCTGAACGCCGTGCTGGGCTTCCTGACCTTCGCCCAGGTCTTCCGGGAGGAGATCGGTTCTGTGCCACCCATGATCGCCGGCGAGGGCGGCTGGAAGTACGGCGCCACCGACGACAACCGCTTCCCCAAGATCGACGACGCACTCCATCGAGACTACCACGTGGAGGTCTTCAACTGGTTCCGCACGGGGACCCTCTCCAACGGGGAGCCTCTCCCGGACTACCTCTTCGCCTTCTGTCCCTGGCTACTGTCCTCCAAGATGGACGACAGCGCCTGGTACGACAGCTTCGCCGGGGACCGCACGTTGACCATCGAAGGCGTGAAGAGCATTCCGCCCTTCACTCGCCGCTTCAGTTGGGACTAGCCCGACTGTCCGCCGCCTGTAGTGTGCGCTTCTGCGCATCAAGAGGGCTGAAGCCCCTCCTACGAACCCCGTCAGCACCTTGGGCGCGCCAAACGCCCGAGTGGTCACAAAGCCGAAAGTACTATTGACCCTAGCCTCCTACGCCGCTAAAATGGAAGAGGCCTTCCTCATTGAGGCATTGAGGCACCACATGAAGAGGAACTCCTCACTGCGCAGGGCGCTCGATTTCCTGGCTGCCATGTTCCTGGTTGCTGCCTTCCTCTTGTTGATCACCCGCTCGGCGGCGGGCAATGGCGTCAACCTCACCGAGAACTGGGGCTTCGAGGACGGCTTCAAGGCCGGCGGCGTGGGCCTCGGCTGGAAACGCTTCGTCCTCAACGGCGCCGTCACCTACGCCAACACCATCGAGTACTTCTGGCCCGGCGCCGAACACACCGAGGGTGAGACCTCCCAGTTGATGATCTCCAAGACCGCCTTCCGCGCCGGCATCTACCAGCAGATCACCGGCGTCACGCCTGGACTACCCTACGCAGCGAAGGCCGCCATGCTCACCTTTTTCGAGAGCTCGGCCCCTCCCACGCACGACGGCACGATGCAGAAGCTGGTGGGCATCGACCCCTACGGCGGGACCAACCCCAACTCCGCGAACATCATCTGGAGCCCCGTCGACGACCACGACGAGGGGCCCTGGGTGGACGTGCGCGTAGCAGCCGTGGCCCAGTCCTCCACCATCACCCTCTTCGTCCGCGTCAACTGCCTCCAGCCGGTCAGCCACCCCTCTCTGGACAACCAGGTCTTCATCGACGCGGTGATGCTGGCTCAGGCTCCCACCGTCAGCGCGTCCTCCCCGGCGGTCAGCTATTCCCCCACCTTCACCGTCACCTGGGACGACGGGCAGCCAGCTCCCGGTGGATACATCGTCAAATACGACGTGCAGTACAAAGACGACGTGAACGATACCTGGATCCTGTGGCAGGACAAGACCAGGGACACCTCGGCCCAGTTCACTGGCGTGTTGGGGAGAACCTACACCTTCCGCGCTCGGGCGTACGAGAGGTATACCGCCTGGTACGAGATCCGTCTGGTGGGCGCCTGGAGCGACGGTGACACCACCACGAAAGTCACGTCAGTGGGAAGCGTGGAGGGCTACGTCAGGGACAACAGGGATACTCGCCTGCTGAGCGGCGCCGCGGACCTCGTGGGCGCGGGAATCTCCAGCGACACCTTGGATGGAGGCCACTACAGCCTGGAGCCCTCGTCTCCCGGGACCTACGACGTGGCGGCCAGCGGCCTCGGTTACACCGCACCCCCCGAGATACGCGACGTCGAAGTGGAAGATCAGGAAGTCAGTCTGGACTTCACCCTGCGGCCATTAGACGACGTGGTCCAGAACGGCGACTTCGAGGAAAGCCTTTCGAACTGGGAGACCGTAACGGGCGGCGTGGTCGACCCGGCAGTGGTGGACGCCGGGGTCAGGAGCGGAGGCTACTCCTTGGCCCTGGGTCAAGACTCGACCTCCAGCGGCACCTGCGCCGTCACCCAGACGGTATCCGTGGCACCCAGCACGTACATGCCCACCCTCTCCTTCTGGTATCGCACCTCTGCCCCAGGCACAGGAGCCGACGACTCCTTCGAGGTGGGCATCTACCACGGCGAGCCCTGGACTTACTCCGCTCTGTCCACTCTGGACCCTACAGACGAATGGAGACACGCCTGGGTCGACGTGTCAGCGTACACGGGTTCGGCGTGGATCTCCTTTACCTACGAGCAGGAAGGCGCGCAGGACTTCGTGGCTCACCTGGACGAGGTGAGCCTGGGTCGTGCGTCGGGTGGCACTCTGAAACGTTACCTCACCACCATGTGCCGTTAACCGGTGCGATCCGCCGCTAGCGTCCTCTCAACCCCGCAGAGACACGCTCCGTGTCGCGCCCTGCACAGAGAGAGCCGGGCATGCACCCGGCCCTCCAGGCACTCGTCCTCCGTGGATACCACGGATCGCCATCATGGGCCCGCCAAACCCTGGACCAGGTGCGGAACCAGGAACAGCACGCAGTGCACCACCGCCTGGCAGACCGCGCTGGCTGCCAACCCGTACATGGCCCGCAGGTAGCCGTACACGAAGCCCAGCAGGCCCATCCCTCCCACGAGCATCGCCAGCACTGGCAGATGCCCGTCCCACGTCACAGGAAGGAAGTAGACCATCCCCGCCCCCGCATACAGCAGGACCGAGGCCCACAAGCCCCTCTCCTCCTGGAGGCAGCCTCGGAAGTACAGCGCCTCCGCAGCCGGCATGAGAAGCACCACACTCCAGAATAGGGCCAGCGCGTCTTGCACAGGGAAGAGCCGCTGGGACGTGCCCAACAGGAGACCGCTCGCCGTGAGGAGTATCGGACCAGACATCAACAGACCCGCCACGGCGCCACGGGCCAGATCCGAGTAGCTGTAAGAGAGCACCATCCGGCGGCCTGAACCGTGAACCAGCGCGAAGACGAAGAGCACCACCCACAACAGGGTGAGTCGCAAGGGTTGGTTCACGCTCCAGGTCGCCACGCCGGCAGCGGCAAACACCGCGAATCCGAAGAAGGGATCGGTCGTGCGAGACGTTCTTCGCGGCCGTCCCTTACGCGGCACGGCTAGGCCTTTCCCTTCAGAATACGCCGGAAGGTCTCCAGCACGCGCTGAACGTCCTCCTCCTCGATCCCGTGGTGCATCACCGCCCGGAAGAGGCTCCCGGCGTGGTGGCCCATCTTGATCCCCTCGCCTTGCAGGGCCACCAACAGTTCGAGGGGTCTCAGACCTTTCGCCACGAGCTCGAAGAACACCATGTTGGTCTGAACCCCGTGCAGCCTGGGGCTGATGCCCTTCACCTCCCCCAGTCCGTCCGCCAGCACGCGGGCGTTCTCGTGATCCTCGGCCAGCCGATCGACCATCTCCGTGAGGGCCACGATTCCAGCCGCCGCCAGGATTCCGCCCTGCCTCATCCCGCCGCCCACCATCTTACGCTGCCGCCGGGCGCGGTGGACGAACTCCACACTACCCGCGACCATCGATCCGACGGGCGCACACAGCCCTTTGGACAGGCAGAACATCACAGAATCTACGTTCCTGGTCAACTCCTTCACGTCCACGCCCAGAGCGACTGCGGCGTTGAAGATGCGCGCCCCGTCCAGGTGTACGGGGATGCCTCGCTCCTTGACCGGCAGACACACCGACTCCATCTGCTCTGGTGACAGGGCGCACCCGCCACACAGGTTCTGGGTGTTCTCCAGACACACCAATCCCGTGGGCGGAAAGTGGATGTCTCCGCCGCGAATGGCGTCCAGCACGTTCTGCGGGTCGAGCATCCCGTCGAGTTCGTTGGGCACAGTGTGGACCTGGAGGCCGCCGAAGACCGACGCGGCGCCGACTTCGAAGAAGAACGTATGGGCACGGTCGCCCATGATCACCTCATCGCCTCGCTGGCAATGGGTGAGAATGGACACCAGATTGCCCATGGTGCCGCTGGCCACGAAGAGCGCCGCCTCCTTGCCCATCATCTCGGCAGCGAGGCTCTCCAGCCTGTTGATGGTGGGATCCTCTCCCATCACGTCATCGCCCACCTCCGCCTCGTACATCGCCTGTCGCATGGCGGGAGTCGGCAATGTCACCGTGTCACTCCGTAGATCCAGAACCTTCATACACACCTCCAGTTGCCTCTCCGCCTCCGGGCGCGGGCAGCGCCGCGCCTATCACCCGCGGGAGGGCAGCCCACGCTCGCTGCCGCTGTTTCGTCTACGTAGGTCAAGCGTACGCCCCCGGCCTACACAAAGTGACGCAGGCTTGGCGACCTGAGGCCCGTCATACACCTACGACCGGGTCCTCCATACCTTCGGTCAGATAGGCGTGGGCCATCGCACCCGTGTTGAAAGCGTACCCGACCTTGCCGGTGCGATCGATAATGATCACGCCGGCATGGCCGTCCACATCTTCCTTCAGCAGTCTCACGGCCGTGGCTGCCGCCTCCTGCGCCGAGCGTCCGCCCTTCACCAGATCCAGAGCGGTCTTGGCGAGCACCATCCTGATGATGTCTTCTCCCCAGCCGGTGCACGCAACTCCTCCCACCCTGTTGTCGGCGTAGACGCCGCACCCCACGAGGGGCGAATCCCCCACGCGACCTGGATGTTTGAAGGAGCGCCCACCGGTCGAGTTACCCGCCGCGACGTTGCCGCGTCCATCCATGGCCACTGCGCCCACGGTGTCGCCCACCGGGAGCCGATCGTCGTTCCGTGTTTGCCCCACCTTTTCCTCGCGCCAGGCCTCCCAGCGCCGCAACTCTCGCTCGACGACGAGTTCCTCTTCGGCGCAGAACTCCGCCCCTTCTTCCCTGGCGAAGAGCACAGCTCCCTCCGCCGCAATGAGAACGTTTTCGCTCTCCAGGACCTTCCTGGCCAGCGAGACGGGGTTCCTGATGCCCGTTACGACAGCCACCGCCCCGGCAGCCAGACTCGCTCCGTCCATGAGGCTGGCATCGAGCTGTACCTTCCCCTCGGAGTTCAGGACCGCACCCGTCCCGGCGTTGAGGTTGGGATCGTCTTCCATGACCCGGATAGCCGCCTCCACCGCATCGAGGGCGTGACCTCCCGCGGTAAGAGTCCTCCACCCGGCCATCAAGGCCGCTCTGCACCCCACTTTGTGAGCCTCGACGAGATCGTCGGGGATATCCCAAGCTCCGCCATGCACGATCAGAGACAGCGTCATCCTACCTCCCCCGGTGTATGGAGTGGCGTATGGCTTCTCCGCTCCAAGCAGGGTCGATTTTACTTGAAGGGTAGGACGCTGTCAAAGGACTGGACAAAGGGTCGAAGATGCTGTATAATGTAGATTCGAACTTTAGTTCTACTTCCCAGATTCGCGAGAGGGAGTAGAGCTAGCTCGGGATTCGGTGGAGGCCGCCCTCATGCCCGACTTCGCTCTGGTGACAGACTTCCAGCCCACTGGCGATCAGCCACAGGCCATCGCCAAACTCATCGAGGGCCTGGAGAAAGGATACAAGCATCAAACCCTGCTGGGAGCTACCGGCACAGGTAAGACCTTCTGTATGGCCAACGTCATCCAGGCCGTGCAGCGGCCCACGCTGATCATCGCCCACAACAAGACCCTGGCGGCCCAGCTCTACGCAGAGTTCACAGACTTCTTTCCGCAGAACGCCGTGGAGTACTTCGTCAGCTACTACGACTACTACCAGCCCGAGGCGT
>CAYSSR010000008.1:0-2908 GCA_964433755.1 uncultured Anaerolineales bacterium | reverse complement strand
CAGAACGCCGTGGAGTACTTCGTCAGCTACTACGACTACTACCAGCCCGAGGCGTACATCCCCTCCTCCGACACCTATATCGAAAAGGACGCCGACATCAACGACGAGATAGACCGGCTGCGCCTGTCGGCCACGTCGTCACTCCTCAGCCGCCGGGACGTGGTCATCGTGGCCAGCGTATCCTGCATCTTCGGACTGGGCTCACCAGAGGATTACGGCAGGGTGGTCCTCACCCTGCACGAGGGCGAGGTGCGCAACCGGGACAAGGTCCTCCGGCATCTGGTCGACGTCCACTACGAGCGAAACGACTTCGTCCTTTCCAGAGGCAAGTTCCGCGTGCGAGGTGATACCCTGGAGGTCCAACCTGCCTACGAGGAATTCGCCTACCGTATCGAGTTCTGGGGAGACGAGATCGAACGTATCGTAGAGATGGACACGCTCACCGGGGAGATCATGGCCGAGAAGGACAGCGTCGACATCTATCCCGCCAAGCACTTCATCACCCCCGAGGAAAAGCTGGTCGTAGCCATGCAGGACATCAGAAAGGAGCTAGACCAGCGCCTGGACGAACTGCGGAGCGCGGGCAAGCTTCTGGAGGCCCAGCGGCTGGAGCACCGCACCAACTACGATCTGGAGATGCTCCAGGAGATAGGCTATTGTGCCGGGATAGAGAACTACTCACGACCTCTGGCTCAGCGCCAACCTGGAAGCTCGCCCTGGACGCTGCTGGACTACTTTCCCGATGACTTCCTGCTTATCATCGATGAGTCCCACATGACCATTCCCCAGCTTCGAGGCATGTACAACGGAGACCGGTCCAGGAAGGAGACCTTGGTGGACTTCGGCTTCCGGCTGCCTTCGGCGCTGGACAACCGCCCGCTCCGATTCGAGGAGTTCGAGAACTACATCTACCAGGTCATCTACACCACCGCCACGCCCGGGCCCTATGAGTTCGAGCACAGCGACCAAGTGGTGGACCAGATCATCCGTCCCACCGGGCTCGTTGACCCCGAGATCGTCATCAAGCCCACCAGAGGTCAGATAGACGACCTCTACCAGCAGATTCAGGAGCGCGTGGCCCGAGGCGAGCGAGTGCTGGTCACCACGCTGACCAAACGGATGGCGGAGGACCTCTCCGACTACCTGGCAGACATGGGCGTCAAGGTCCACTACCTCCACTCCGAGATCCAGACCATCGAACGCGTGGAGATCCTGCGGGCGCTGCGCGGCGGAAAGTACGACGTCGTCGTGGGCATCAACCTGCTGCGCGAAGGACTGGACCTCCCCGAGGTGTCTCTGGTAGCGATCCTGGACGCGGACAAGGAAGGCTTCCTCCGCTCTGAGCAGGCGTTGATCCAGACCATCGGGCGCGCCGCCCGGCACATCAACGGCGAGGCCATCATGTACGCCGACACCGTCACAGACTCCATGCAGAGGGCCATAGACGAGACCAACCGGCGTCGTGAGACACAGGTCCAGTACAACGAAGAGCATGGGATCGAGCCCCGGAGCATCGTTAAGCAGATCAAGGACCTCACCGACCAGGTCCGCGCCGTGGCCGAAGAGCGAGCGGAGTACGTCATCGCTCACGATCTGCCCCAGGAGGAGGTTACTCACCTCATCGAGCAGTTGGAGAAGCAGATGAAGGCAGCCGCTGCCGAACTGGAGTTCGAGAAGGCGGCCATGCTGCGAGATCAGATCTACGAATTACGCCAGACTCTCCAGGACAGCGATGTGCCGGAGTGGGAGCGCTTGCGACAGGAAGAAAGGCAGAGGCGCGTCAGACAGCCCCAGTAGGGCCTTCGCGGCACACGTCTCACGAGGTATACATGCCACAGGACAAGATCGTCATTCACGGAGCGAGGGAGCATAACCTCAAGAACATAGACCTCGAGATCCCGCGAGACAAGTTCGTGGTCATCACGGGCATCTCCGGATCCGGCAAGTCCAGCCTGGCCTTCGATACGATCTACGCCGAGGGCCAGCGCCGCTACGTAGAGTCCCTCTCAGCCTACGCACGGCAGTTCCTGGGCCAGATGGAGAAACCAAGCGTAGACCAGATAGAGGGGCTTTCTCCCGCCGTGAGCATCGACCAGAGGGGCGTCAGCCATAACCCGCGCAGCACGGTGGGGACGGCGACGGAGATCTACGACTACCTGCGGCTGCTGTATGCTCGCATCGGTGTACCGCACTGTCCAGAGTGCGGCCGGGTCATCTCTCAGCAGTCGGCGGAGCAGATCGTGGATTCCATACTGGAGTTCCCGCCGGGCACTCGCATTCTGATCCTCGCCCCGCTGGTCAAGGACCGCAAGGGACACCACCAGAGGATCTTCGAGGACGTGCGGAAGGCCGGCTACGTGCGGCTGCGTGTCGACGGCGAGCTGCGGGACGTGGACGAAGAGATGGACCTGGAACGGTACAAGAAGCACACCATCGAGGTGGTGGTGGACAGGCTGATTACGCCAACCGGAACTGAAGAGGTGGAGACCTTCCGTTCTCGCGTCACCGACTCTGTGGAGACCGCCCTACCCCTCGGGGATGGTCTGGTCATCGTCACCGACGTCTCCAGCGATCCGCCGCAAGACCTGCTCTTCTCCGAACAGTTCTCATGTGCCCACTGCGGCATCAGCCTGGGCGAGATCGAGCCGCGCACCTTCTCCTTCAATAGCCCCCACGGAGCCTGCCCCACGTGCCAGGGCATAGGCACACAGATGGAGATAGACCCAGACCTGGTCATGCCCAACAAGAGCCTGTCGCTTCAGGACGGAGCCCTCGACCCCTGGAGCCGTCGCACCACCTCGGAGTCCTATTTCTGGCAGTTGGTCAACGCCGTAGCCAAGGAGTACGGTTTCTCCACCGAGGTCCCCGTGCGCGAGCTTACCCAGAAGCAGATAGACCTGCTCTTGTA
>CAYSSR010000007.1:0-108799 GCA_964433755.1 uncultured Anaerolineales bacterium | reverse complement strand
ACCTTGCCGATCTCCTTTCCTATCTCGCCCAGGGCCGGGACGGGCACACCGAGGGCCTGGTACTTCTCGCGAATCTCAGCCTTGACCAGCGCAGCGCCCCCCTCCTTGATGGGCACCTGCGACCAGAGGGCCTCCAGAGCCTTGGCCGTCTCGTCGGCACGCTGGGGATCGTAGGTCTTCAGGATACGCCGCGTCTCCTCCTTCAAATCGACCACGATGGTGCTCCTTTCTCAACATGCCGGCCCACAGGCTGCTTTCCTGGTCACCTGTGGTAGTGTTACCGGCCGTTCCTCGTCGTGCCACCCTCAGAACAACGCTGGCTGGAAGGCGGGACGGCTGCCATTCAAGAGAATGAACGGCGCTGCTCGCCCGGCTACTGCACCTGACTTGCCGAGGTCTTTCAATGAACGTAGGCTCCCCTGCCTGCGCATCCGCACGATCCGGTCGGCTGACTGGGGGCCGATCCCAGGCACCCGCAGCAGCTCCCGGCGCGATGCAGTGTTTACCTCCACCGGGAAGAGTTCCGGCTTGTGAAGCGCCGCCAACGCCTTGGGATCGGTGTCCAGGGGCAGATGACCCTGCTCGTCGAACACCAGATCCTCCAGCCTGAAGCCGTACTGGCGCAAGAGGAAGTCGCTCTGGTAGAGACGGTGCTCCCGGACGGGGGGCGTGGCAGGCTGATCCTGGAGTGGGGTGTCTGAGACCGGCTTGAAGGCGCTGTAGTAGGCGCGTGCCAGGTGGAACTCGCCGTACATCTCCTCCACTGTGGAGAGGATCTCTCTGTCGCTCTCGTCGGAGGCGCCAACGACGAACTGTGTGCTGTGACCGGAGGGTAGTATGCCTGGTCCTCTGCGCCGTTTGATCTCGTGCACCCAGCGGAGGGGCGTGAGCAGCTCGTGATAGAAGTCTTTCTTGCCTGCCAGTCGCGCGAGACGCTTCGGGTTGGGGGCTTCCAGGTTGAGGGAGACCCGGTCGGCCAACTCCATGGCTCTCTCCGTGGTGGCCCTATCCACGCCCGGCATGAGCTTGAGGTGTATGTAGCCCCGGAAGTCGTACTTCCCTCGCAGGAGCTCGACGGTGGCGATCTCCCGCTCCATGGTCCAAGCCGGGCTGCCACACACGCCCGAAGAGAGAAACAGCCCTGTAACCAGCCGGGCTTGCTGCATTTGATCGAACAGTTCCGCCAGCTCCTCGGGGCGGAAGCTGACCCGCCGGACGTCACGGCCGGCCCGGTTGGCACAGTATCCGCAGTCCCTCTCGCAGGCGTTGGACAACAGGATCTTGAGATGAGGCTCCGTTCGGCCGTTGGGGAGCACGGCGTGGTAGATCCACTGTCTGGGATCGTAGTCGAACCGGGGGGTGGTGCCTGGAGCGCTCACCTCGAAGCAGGCGTCCTGTGTCAGACATTGAATCCTGTCCTGAGTATCCACGGCGGCTCCCAAGCGGTGACAATTGCCGGACCGGTCGACGACGGTGCGGAGAACGTTTGTTCTACGCCCATTATATCGGGATTCCAGGGTGTTGTCAAGCGCCGGATGGAGGCAAGCAAGAGGGGCTCTCACCCGCGTGGAGACCGTGCCCACCTTAGTCAGAAGCACCCAATCACTGGGCTCACTGGCAGCACCGTCGAATCGTCACGTAGGGGCGGGTCTCAGACCCGCCCCTACGTGCTTCGGGGTCCAAGACGATCGCGGCTTTGGGTACACGCTATCCAGAAGGAAACGGCCGGGCGCAGCGAGTGCACCCGGCCGATGCCAGTACCAGAGACTCGGCTAGAACCCCGAACGGGATCCGTGACCCTCAGTTGACCTTCTTCTCGGCGATAGCCTCCTGGGCCAGAGCTATAAACTCCTCCACGGGCCGGGCACCGAGATCCTCCTCGGTCCTCAGGCGCACCGCCACGGTGCCCGCCTCCGCCTCCCTGTCGCCCAGGACCAGCATATAGGGCACCTTCTGCATCTGCGCGTCGCGGATCTTCGCCTGCATCCTCTCGCTCCGGGCGTCGACCTCCGTGCGCAGCCCGGCGGCCCGTAGTTGAGCCTCCACCTTCCTGGCATACTCGACGTGCCGGTCGGTGATGGGGATGAGCATGACCTGGACCGGTGCCAGCCACACCGGAAACGCACCCGCGTAGTGCTCTATAAGGATGCCCAGGAACCGTTCCAGCGATCCGAGTAGCGCCCGGTGCACCATGTACGGGCGAGCCTCTTTGCCATCCTCCCCGATGAAGGTCAGGTCGAAACGCTCAGCCAGGTTGAAGTCGAATTGGATGGTCGTACACTGCCACGAACGGCCTAGAGCGTCCCTGATGCTGATGTCTATCTTGGGCCCGTAGAACGCTCCTGCACCCTCGTCGACCTCGTAGGGCAGACCTTCCTTCTCCAAGGCCTGGCGCAGCGCGTCCTCCGCCTGCACCCATCGCTCCGGCTCCCCCACGTAGCTCTCTGGGCGGGTGGAGAGGTAGATCTCGTAATCGTCGAACCCGAAGCTGCGCCAGATGAAGAGGCTGAAGGTCAGGACCCGGCTGATCTCCTGGTCGATCTGGTCCGGAGCGCAGAACACGTGGGCATCGTCCTGGGTGAAACCTCGCACCCGCATCAGCCCATGAAGCACCCCGCTGCGCTCGAAGCGGTATACCGTCCCCAGCTCTGCCCAGCGTAGGGGCAGCTCGCGGTAGCTCCGCAGCTTGTTCTTGTACATCATGATGTGGAAGGGGCAGTTCATAGGCTTGATGTAGTAGTCCTGGCCCTCGATATCCATGGGCGCATACATCAACTCGCGATAATGGTCGAGGTGACCGCTGACCTCCCACAACTGCGCGCGGCCGATGTGTGGGGTGTAGACTACGTCGTACCCGGCCTTGTAGTGCTCCTGCCTCCAGAAATCCTCTATCACGGTGCGGATCTGCCCGCCCTTGGGATGCCAGTGCACCAACCCCGCTCCCGCCTCCTCGTGCACGCTGTACAGGTCCAGCTCCTTGCCCAGGCGACGGTGGTCGCGCTTCTCCAGCTCCTCCAGCCTGTCGAGATAGGCCTTCAGCTCGGCCGGAGACGGCCAGGCGGTGCCGTAGATACGTTGCAGCATCGGTCTGTTCTCGTCACCCCGCCAGTAAGCGCCCGCTGTCTTCAGCAGCTTGAAACCCTTCAGAGGAACCTGCCTGGTGTTCTCCACGTGCGGGCCCCGGCACAGGTCGGTGAACTCGCCCTGCGTATAGATGGAGATGATCTCGTCCTCGGGCATGTCTGCGATTAACTCCAGCTTGTAAGGTTGATCGGCGAACATCTCTTCCGCCTCCTGGCGTGAGATCTCCCTTCGCTCGAAGGGATAGCCCGCCTTGACTATCTCCCTCATGCGCGCTTCGATAGTCTCCAGGTCCTCCGGCGTCAAGGGCCGTGGAAGATCGAAGTCGTAGTAGAATCCATCCTCGATGGATGGCCCGATGGCGAACTTGGCGTCTGGAAACAGATGTAAGACTGCTTCCGCCATTACGTGAGAGGTCGAGTGGCGCAGCTTGTCTAGCTCTTCTTCGGACATGATTGCCTCTCCTTACCCAGCCTGCCTCTAATCGTGGTTCAGGACCAGCGCACCGGTCCTGTAGGTCCTATCCATTCTCCGCAAGCGTCCCGCGTGGCCTCTATCCCTGTGCCGTAGTGGCAGCCTTGGCGTGGCCGAAACGCGTCAGGGTCACGCCGAAGATCACGACGGCTGCCCCCAGGGCCTGAAGAAGCGTGAGGCTCTCGCCCAACGTGGCGAAGGCTATCAGTATGGCCATGGGTGGTATGAGGTTGTTGTAGATAGCCGTCCTGCTGGCTCCAATCTCCGCCACGCTCTTGAACCAGATCACGAAGGCGAAGGCGGAGCCAAAGACGGCGATGAAGGCCAGGCCCAGCCACGTGGCCAAAGAGATGCGAGACCAATCCTGTGCTGCCAGTTGTGGCCCCGAAATCAGGAGCAAGGACAGAGTCCCGCACAAGGTGGCCCAACTCATCGTCCGTAGCGATGAGTACCTGGCCAGCAGCGGCCTGGCCACGACCATGCCCCAGGCGTACAGCGCCGCTGCGACGAGGGTCATTACGTCCCCTTGTACACTCTCCCAGTTCAAGGCAAAGTCCGCGCCCCCGCCTCGGATGGCCAGCCCCACGCCCGTGAAGGACATCAGTATCCCCACGATCTGCGTGGCGGAGATGCTCTCCTGTCTGGAAGCCACTACGAGAACCGCGGTCCATGCAGGGATGCTGGCCAGCATCAAAGATGAGTTGGAGGCCGTGGTGTACTGCAATCCGACGGTGAAGAGTGTCTGGTAGGCGCCTATGGTCGTCAAACCTACCACGGCCACCCTCCACCAGTCCTTTCTCGCTATCACCGGCCTGCCCTCGGCGACGCAGACCCACCCCAGCAGCAGGATCGTGGCGGTGACGAAGCGCACGGTGGCGTATGACAGAGGTCCCATCTCTGTCAGCCCGTGCTTGACGATGCTGAAACTGGCTCCCCACGTTACCATCACACATAGAACAAGCAGATCCGTGCGACCAAAGCGAGTTCCCATCACCAATCCCTTGCCTCATAAACAACGACCTCTCGCCATCTGGGGCGAGAGGTTTCCCGCGGTTCCACCCACTTCCGGCAACGGTTGTCCATTGCCCTCGTTCCGGCTGCTAACGGACGCCTCCGTGGCCTCATACTGAGGGCGATCTGATGCCCCTTTCCGCGGCCAGGCTCCCGGGTGGTTTTCCCTGAGACCTTTGCCGGGGGGCTTCCAGTCGCTGGCCCCACCTCCCTGTCGGCCGTTTCTCAGGTACTCGTCCCGTTCGTCGCCTTTCACTTATGAAGGCCGGCACTCAGGGCCGGCTGCTCACAGTGGGCGGTATAGGACTTGAACCTACGACCTCTACGATGTCAACGTAGCGCTCTAGCCAACTGAGCTAACCGCCCAGGCTCTACCCATTATAGCACCTTGTAGTGCGCGTCGCAAGCCGGATCGGGTTCCCGGTGCGCAGTGGCTTGACATCGGCCGGTGGCCAGGAGATACTTCGAACGGAACCAATTGGCGTGCCGGAGGCTCGCTGCTTCCTTCCCTCCTGCAGCGGCGGGGGAGCTTGCGGGATGTGTCTCCTTCTTTGCCCGTGGCGCCGAGTACCCCGGTTCCCACTACACGACCTACGGAGGACATAAGATGGATAGACTGGTCGACGAAGACGTATTTCCGGCGACGCAGCAGTATACCTATCTCAACGCGGCGTCCGTCGCCCCGATGTCGAAGATGGCCGCCCGGGCCACCCTCGACTGGCAGGAGGATCTGGCCCTTCGTGGCACGGTGCACTTCGACGAGGAGGCTGAGACCAGGGTCTTCGACTCTTTGCGGGAGGTGGGCGCAGTTCTCCTGGGGGCTTCTCCTGACGAGATCGCTGGAGCCTCTAACGCCTCCGAGTCGCTATGCTCGATAGCCTGGGCGCTCAGTCCCGGATCGGGAAAGAACGTGGTGAGCTCGCGTATCGAGTTTCCCAGTGTGGTCTACCCCTGGGTGCGGGTGGCACGGACCACCGGCTGCCAGGTGCGGCTTGCGAGTGACCAGAACCACGTCGTCGACTTCGATGAGTTGGTCGGTCTGGTGGATGACCAGACGTCAGCGATCTGTGTCAGCCACGTGCAGTACTCTACCGGGCAGCGATGGGATCTGAAGGCGCTGTCCCGCGTGGCCCACGACCACGGGGCGCTGCTGGTGGTCGATGCGACCCAGTCGGCCGGCGCAGTGGCGATAGACGTGGTAGCCGACGACATCGATATCCTGGTCACGTCAGGGTACAAGTGGCTCTGCGGGCCGTTTGGGGCGGCGCTGATGTTCGTGCGACGCTCCCTCCACGACAGCATAGAGCCGGGTCTGGTGGGCTGGCGAAGCACGTCGCAGGTCTTCGATTTTCAGGCGGACCGCCTGGAGTGGGCACCGAGTGCCAGTCGCTTCGAATTCGGTACCCTGGCCTATGGGTGCGCTATCGGCCTGGTCAGCGCGACCGAGCACTTGCTGGAGGTGGGGATAGATAACATCTATCGCTACAACCTTGGGCTGGCCGCTCGACTCGTGGAGGGGTTGTCCACTGTCGGTGCGGAGTTCGTGACCCCGGCGCCGGAGAATCTTCAGTCGTCCATCGTGACCGCGCGGTTCCCCGGCCAGGACCAGGCCCGGGTAGCCAGGCGTCTCAACGAGGAAGGCGTGGTGGTCTCACCGCGGATCGGGGCCGTTCGCTTTGCGCCTCATCTGTACAACACCACCTGGGACATAGACCAGGCCCTGGAGAGGCTGGAAGGGATCCTCGCAGAGAGCTAGTCTCTGGTCTGGGGCCAGCTCATCCGACCGGAGCGGGCAGACGTTCCGTGCCGCCGGGGCGAAATACGAGGTCCGGGTCACGAGCCTCCTGCCGCGAGCCACTGCACCGGAGCGGGGTGGGGAAAGTCGTGCCCGCAGATCACGTCCACGATCACAGGTACGTCGGCTTCCAGCGCCCGGCTCAGGGCCGGCCGTAGTTCAGAATCGTCCTCCACCCTGATCCCGAGGGCGCCGTAGCTCTCGGCGAACTTCACGAGATCCGGGGTCCTCAACTCCGTGGCGATGGTGCGCCCGTAGTCTTTGGTCTGGAGAGCGTAGATCATGCCATACTGGCGGTCATCGAGCACCACGATGACCACGTTGGCACCTTCCTCCAGCGCCGTGCCGAAATCGCTACACGACATCAGGAAAGCCCCGTCTCCCGTGATTCCCACGACCTGCCGCTCGGGGTAGGCAAGCTTGGCGGCGATGGTGCCCGGCAGAGCGAAGCCCATGGCCCCCCAGGGTCCCGGCTCCAACAGGGTCTGTTTGCCATGCAAGTCGAACACCCAAGAGGACCACACTCCATGGTTGCCGATGTCGCTCACCACCAGGGCATCCTCGTCCAGCACGGAGCCCAACTCCTGAATGGCGAGCCCGAAATGGATGGGCCTGTGGCCGCGATAGCTCTCCAGCATCTCGTCCATGCCGGCCCTCAGGAGCCCCTTGAGCTCGCCGATTCGCCTCTCTGCCCAGGTGGTGGACGCTTCGTGGCCCTGGGCTAGGCGGTCGGCCAGCGCGCTCACCATTCTCCCACAGTCCACAGCGGCATTGATCTCAGCCCGCTCCGATTGGTCCAACTCGCCCTCGGGGGTCAGATAGACGTACCTGGCCGGTGCGTGATCATCCAGCACCCCGGCGGACGCCGTCCCAGCACGCATCCCGATGGCCACCAACAGGTCTGATTCCTCGATGAGCTGCGTCGGAAAAGGGTTGGGAGGGTAGGAGTCGAGAGGTCCGACGCACAGTCGATGGGTATGGGGGAACACGTCGAAAGCATTCCGCGGGAAGACGACAGCTGCTCCCAGCGACTCCGCAAGTCTCAGCAGGTCTGCCCTGGCGCCAGAGGCTCGCACGCCTGCACCAGCGCAGATCATGGGCCTCTGCGCGGAGACCAGCATCTCCACCAGTCGCTCCACCAGTACCTCGTCGAGCGCAGCGGGTTCCAGCGGCCGGCTCTGGTACGGCCAGATCTCAGTCGGCGGTTCAAGCAGCAGATCCTCGGGCAGCTCGACGTGCACCGGTCCCCGCCGTCCAGAGTTGGCGACGGAGAAAGCCTCGGCCAGGATCCTGGGAGTGTCTTCCACCTCGTCCACACGCGCTGACCACTTGGTCACCGGCTCGAATGCCTGGTGCAGAAAGCCTGGGCGGTCAAGCCCGTGGAACGAGCCTTTCCTGGCCTGCCTGGGCACTGTTCCTGAGAGGTGAAGCATGGGAGACGCTGCCGCAAACGCCTGCGCCACCCCAGTCATGGAGTTCGTGGCTCCTGGTCCAGCGGTCACGAGACAGACGCCCGGCCGTTGGGTCAGCCTGCCGTACATATCCGCCATCAAAGCGGCATTGTTCTCGTGCTTGCAGACGACGAATCTGATGTCTTCGGCGTCTATCAGCGCATCGCAGATGGCGTGGATGTGGGACCCGGCGAGACCGAAAACCAGGTCCACCTTCTCGGCCAGCAGAGCATCGACCACGGCCTGACCAGCGCTCTTTCTCACTCTTTCCATGATCACCTCGCGGTAGAACAAGGCCTCCCTGCAGGGCCACATCCTCTGTGGTGTGACCGGGCGGACGGTAGGCCACCTCCTTGGCGCTGAGTCCCATCGTCCAGGCCACGTTTCCCGATAGACTAGCACAATCTTGTTTCGGACGCGAGTCGCCGACGCCAGGAAAGCCAGGCCAGACCCGCCTCGAAACGAGCGGACGTGGTGATCCCCTCCACGCTCGTACTCACCGGGGCGAGAGGAACGTTGGGCGTGCCGCTAGAGGGGTGATGTGCTATACTCATGGACGGATCCCCACCACCGGGCCTGCGTTCACCAGGCGAAGATCAAAGCGGAGGGGGAACAGAAGGCTATGGACATCGTTGTGAAGGGCGGCACCGTCGTGACCGCCAGGGACTCCTACCAGGCCGACGTGGGCATACAGGATGGCCGGGTGGTCGAGATTGGCCAGGATCTCCAGGCTCGCGAGATCCTGGACGCGAGCGGCAAGTACGTGTTGCCCGGGGCGGTGGATCCTCACACCCACCTCGAGTTGGAGTTCATGGGCACCGTCTCGAGCGATGACTTCTACACGGGGACCGTGGCCGCAGCCTTCGGCGGAACGACTACCATCATAGACTATGCCGAGCAGAGTGAAGGTGGCACGCTGCGCCAGGCTGTCGAGACCTGGCGCGCTCGAGCGGACAGCAAGGTGGCTGTGGACTACGGCTTGCACGTCTCCATCACCGATGCCAGAGAGGACGTGTTGGCCGAGATGGAGGAGATGGTCAGCGCGGGCATTTCCAGCTTCAAGTGTTATCTGGCATATCCGGAGCGGCTCAGGGACGATGAGCTCCTTCGCGTGTTCTTGAGGGCCAAGGAAGTCGGAGGCTTGGTCAACGTACACTGCGAGAACGGCTGGCTGGTGGACTACATGACGGCCAAGCTGCTGGAGGAGGGCAAGACCGAACCCCGCTGGCATCCACGGAGCCGGCCCGCCGCTTTCGAAGCGGAGGCGACCCAGCGTGCGATCACCCTGGCGTCCATCGCCGGCGCACCGCTACACATTGTGCATCTGACCTGTGTGGGGGCGCTCGACGCGGCTAGAAGGGCGCGCGATGCCGGTCAAATGGTGCTGGTGGAGACGTGCCCACAGTACTTGCTGCTGGACATGGATAGGTACGACGAACCGGGCTTCGACGGCGCCAAGTACGTGATCTCACCCCCCTTGCGAGAGGCCGAGAACCTGGAGGCACTGTGGAGAGGGATCGCGGCAGGGGACGTGGACTCCATAGGGACGGACCACTGCCCCTTCAATCTCGTGGGGCAGAAGGACCTGGGTAGAGACGATTTCACCAAGATCCCTAACGGTATGCCTGGCATCGAGACCAGGGCACCGCTTCTATATCACGAGGGCGTGAACAAGGGGCGTTTCTCTCTGAATCGGTTCGTGCAACTCGTGGCCACCAATCCGGCCAGGATCTTCGGGCTCTACCCTCAGAAGGGCACCGTCGCCGTCGGCTCGGACGCTGACCTCGTCGTCTGGGATCCGGACAAGAAGAAGCCACTGACCGTGGAGAATCTGCACATGAATGTGGACTACAGCCCTTACGAGGGCATCACGGTCAGTGGCTATCCAGAACTGGTCCTCGCCCGGGGCAGGATCATCGTTCGGCACGACGAGTTCCTCGGCCAGCGCGGCGGCGGCCGTTTCCTGGAACGAAAACAGTTCAGTCGATACTAGTCGTCGAGCGCCGGGAGCGCGTGCAGGTCGCAGGTCCTTCCTGCCTTCATCACCTGACCCGGCAAGACCTCCCCGATGATCTCCTCGGCGAGCTGAGCGGTCCCGATGAGAGCGGGCAAGTCAATCCCCGTCTCCACTCCCATCTCGTGCAGCATGTGCACCATGTCCTCGGTGGGAACGTTGCCTGTGGCTCCGGGAGCGAAGGGGCAGCCGCCCAGTCCGGCGATGGAAGCATCGAAGATGGTGACGCCCTCCATCATCGCGGCCAGGAGGTTCGCGGAACCTGCTCCTCTGGTGTTGTGGAAATGGGCAGCCCACTGGATCTCCGGAATCTCATCGAGACAGGCACGGATGACCTCGCTTACCTGAACCGGGTTGGCCATCCCGGTGGTGTCACACAGGGCCACCTCCATCACGCCCAGCTCAGACAGGCGCTCGCATACCCTCAGCACCTGGGCTACGGGTACGTCTCCTTCGAACGGGCAGCCAAACGAGGTGGCGAGGCTCGCCCGCACCGAGACGTGCGCGCCCCTGGCCAGTTCGAAGATGGGGACGAAGCCCTCCAGCGATTCATCGATGGACCGGCGCACGTTGCTCCTGTTGTGGCTCTCGCTGGCGGACACGACGACATCGAGCATGTCCACCTGCGACTCGACCGCCCGCTCCGCACCCTTCATGTTGGGCACCATGGCCATGCACACCCGGTCGTCCCGGTCGATGCCTGCCAGCACCTCTGCCGCATCCTTCAACTGGGGAACGAACTTGGGATGTACGAAGGAGGTAACCTCCATGCGGTGTATGCCGGCCGCAAAGAGGGAATTCACCAGCTCGATCTTCTTTTCGGTGGGCACGAAGTCCTGGATAATCTGGAGGCCATCGCGTGGGCCAACCTCCACCATCTCTATCGTGGAGGGCAAGCGTGAGGTCCAACTGTCCTTGGTCATTCCCGAAAACGCCGCCTTTCTACTTCCCTCGGGTCTTCCGGTAGTCAGCGAGGACGCGCGCCGCGACCTGGCCGATCTCGCCGAAGTGGTCCACCATGTGGGCTCCCGCTGACCGTAGCGCTTCCACCTTGCCCTGGGCGGTACCCTTGCCACGCGATACTATGGCTCCCGCGTGACCAAAACGCACGTCCGATCGAGCATAGCGTCCGGAGACGTAGCCCACGAAGGGCTTGGTGAAACCGCCAGCCTTGATGAACTCGGCGGCGTCCTCTTCCACGCTGGTGCCGATCTCACCGAAGAAGGCCACCATCTCCGTCTCGTCGTCCTTCTCGAACTCGGCCAGGAGCTCGATGAGAGTCGTGCCCACGAAGGCGTCACCGCCCATGCCGATGGCCGTCGTCTGGCCCAGTCCCGCGACGTTCATGTAGTAGGCCAGAGTAGTGGTGTTGCCTCCGCTCCTGGAGATCACACCTACGGGACCTGGCTGAAAGAACTCCCTCGCCAGGTCTGCCCGTCCCCCGATCATGCCCACAAGGCTCTTGCCGGGGCTGACCAGCCCAATCGTGTTGGGGCCAATGACCCTCGCATCGCTGCGGCGGGCATAGGCGATCACCTCCAGCATGTCTTGCTGGGGTACCCTCTCCGGGTGAAGGGTGATCACGTTGATGCCGGCGTCGATAGACTCGAAGGCCGCCGTCTTGGCAGCGCGAGCGGGCACAAAGACTGAAGTCACCGTGATGCCGGGGTGATGCTCTTTGGCCTCTTGCACGGTGTTGTAGACGGGTACTCCCTCCACCGTTTGACCGCCGCGGCCTGGGGTCACGCCCGCTACTACGTTCGTGCCGTATTCCTTCATCAGGCGCACACGTATCTGCGCCTCCCTGCCGGTTATACCCTGCACCAAGACCTGGGTGTTCTCGTCGATCAGAATAGCCATTACGCCCCCCTCATGTAGGTAGGTCTTTCCGATAGACCCGCCAGGTAGTCATCCAACTGGGGAAGGGGCAGCGTGATGACGATGGCCTTGTTGCCGTACAACTGGCAATCCAACTCGCAAGCGAGATCCTCTGTGCAGGCCCCCCGCTTTACCTCTTCGAGAGTGGGTTTCAGAGCCGGCAGGCCGTCCTTCAGTTCCAGAATCTGGCCCATCCCGGTGGTGTTGCATATCTTCACGCAGGCCTTCGTCTCGCATGACCTGCACTTCTCCAGGTCTATACTGATGGTCCCTCCGGACCGAACCTCAAACTCGAGCACGCTCATGCGAAGCCTCCCGTCTCGCTCTTCCACTCCTTGTACAATGCGTCGAAGATGTTCGCGGCCTCGATCTCCGCCGTGTCTCTGCCCAGCACTTTGATCCACCGTCCATCGCTGATCCCATGCTGCTGGAACAGGTCTATAGCCACGTCATCCCACGCGCCTCGGAAGACGAGCACGCAGGGGATGTTGGGCTGGCCACCGGTGGAGGGGTACAGTTCCTGGAAGGCTTTGATAATGCCTCTCGCTGTGTTATCGAGCTGTTGGCTGGATACGCATGACACGAAGACGTAGCCTTCGATTTGCGGCTGGGACATGATCACTTTGGTGATGCGATACAGCTTGGAGCCGACCGGGTTGCCGGAGCTATCGCAGAAGTTGATGGGGTAGTAACCGAGGGGCACGAGCTCGTCCATGGTAGTCAAGCTCGTTCCCGCGCCGACGCAGTCGAAGCCGACGGGCACTTTGCCCTCCGCTCTGGTGTAAGACGCGTCGGGGTCGATCTGGACGAAATGGACTGAACCTCGGTGGTCATTGTCGTCGATCGTGCCGGCCGCGATCTCCAGAGCGGTGGCGGCCCTTTCCCCGGCCTCTTCGGCTACTTCGATGTCCAGAGAGGTCTGTCTGGCCAGGGCGTCATCGTCGACGTCTACTCTGGAATCGAGAGCCAGGACACCATCCGCAGTGAGTGCCAGTGGGTTTATCTCTGCCAGCTTGCAGTCGAACTCTCTGTACACGTTGTACAGGCTCGTGTAGACGTTTGCCACCGCAAACATGCTACGGCTGTCCAACTGCCACCCCTGCCTGAGCAGATTCAGAGCGTCATAGTAGTAGAAGCCGCGCAGCATGTCTATGGGGACGCTGAAGACAGCCGAGCTTTCCTCTTGGGCTGTTTGCTCGACGTCGACGCCACCCCTGGCTGAGAAGATAGCCACCGGCTGGCGGCTGGACGGATCGGCCGTCACTGCCGCGTAGAACTCGTTCTTGACCTCTGCCTTCTTCTCGATCAGCACTCCCTCCACAGGAGCACCGTGCACCCTGGTCTCGAGCAACTTCTCCACTGCTTGGACGAGAGAGTCTTGGTCTTCGGCGAAGAGAATAGCCCCTGCTTTGCCCCTCCCACCTGAATGAACCTGGGCCTTCACGGCGACAGGAAAGCCCAGAGATTCGCTCAGGCTCACGGCCTCCTCCGGGCTACCAACCACACCGCCCTCGGGCACCGGTATTCCTTTGCGCCGGAACAAGGCTTTGCCTTGATGTTCCAGTAGTCTGGCCATGCACTAACCTCCTACGTCATTCTGAGAACAGACGCTCCGGGACGAAGATGTACCCTTCCATGATCCTGCGTGCGGTCCTGCCGACAGAGGCACGTCGCAGGATGGGGCCGGAGTCGCCGTCCTCAACCTCTGTTTCCACTTCAACGACGCCCGAGGGATGTCCAATGCGGACCAGGTCCTCGCCGGGCGAACGGCCTGCCACCTCGTTCACGATGGTCCCCGGAATCCTCGCCGCAGCCCCCGTGGAGATGGTACCGGTGATGGGATAAGCCTTGTGCATCTTGAGCATGAACAACAGCCGTGAAACGAAGTCCACGTCCCCTTGACCTACCTTCTCGCTGGTGGCAAAGCTGACGTAGTCCTGCGGCGGCTCCACCAGCGCGATGAATGGCACGTAGGGACTCGAGTCAGCAGCCTCTTGCCAGTCTGCCACCATCCCCACCAACTGAGCCGCGTGACCACGGACCCTCTCGATGGAATCGAGGAGCTCGGCATCGGCGTCTATCTCTGTGGGGGATTCGGTACCCTTCAAGCCGAGACTCGATGCCCTCAGAAAGACCACCGGGTTTCCAGCATCGACGATGGACACCTCGATCGGCCCCAGCCCCTCTACATCCAGGGTGTCGCGTGGGTTGCCGGTAGGTAGAATCCGTCCGGTGACCGCACCCGCTGTGTCGGAGAAGTCCATGGCGATTTTGGCCCCACTGCCCGGCACGCCTGCGATGCGGTAGTCTCCATCCACAGCGGCCTTGCCGTCGATGACGGGTACCTCGGCCACGATCATGCTGCTGGTGTTGGTCTGGTGGATCCTTACCTTGGCGACCGGCTCTACAGCGTCTACGAGGCCCTCGTCTATGGCGAAGGGTCCAACTCCCGACGAGATGTTGCCGCAGTTGCCAGCGTAGTCGACGAAAGCCGCGGTGATACTCACCTGTCCGAAGGTGTAGTCCACGTCCGCGTCCTCGCGTGTGGGTGGCCCGATGATAGCCAGCTTGCTGGTGAGGGCATCTGCGCCACCGATACCGTCTATCTGCCTGACGTCCGGGCTTCCGTACATAGCCAGGATGACGCGGTCCCTAAGCACGGGGTCCTTCGGCAGCTCGTTCCTCATCACGTACAAGCCTCTGCTGGTACCACCCCTCATCAGCACGCAGCGTAGTCTCCGCTGTTGTGGCATGGCAGCTACCTCCTTGCTTCCTGGCTGTGGGCCTGCGAGAGCCGGTGGCGCACATAGGCCGTCATGTCTCCAGCGGCGAGTATCTCCTGGAGAAACGGGGGCAAGGGCTTGAACTCGAACACCAGGCACTGGGAGACGTTCTCGATCCTACCCGCCTCTGGTTCCACGTGGACCTCGTCGCCTGGTTCGATACCGGCCGCTGCGTCGGGACACTCCAGCGGCAGCAGGCCCAGATTGAGGCAGTTCCTGAAGAAGATGCGGGCAAAAGAGCTCGCGATGATGCAAGACGCGCCCAGCGCCTTCAGCGCGATGACGGCGTGTTCCCTGGAGCTCCCGCAGCCGAAGTTCTCACCCGCGACGAGGAGGTCGCCGCTGGCAAAGCCTGTGCTCAGCTCAGGGTAGCTCTCTTCGAAGCAGTGGCTCGCCAGCTCCTGGGGGTCGGTGAGGCTAAGGTAGCGTCCGGCGATGATCTGATCGGTGTCCACGTTGTCGCCGACCTTCCAGGCTTTCCCCCGTTGCCCTCTCACGCCACAACCTCCTCGGGATGTGCTATCCTGCCAGCTACCGCGGAAGCAGCAGCTACCGCTGGCGATGCGAGGTAGACCTCGCTCTCCGGATGACCCATCCGCCCAACGAAGTTGCGGTTAGTGGTCGACACGGCTCTCTCCCCCGCAGCCAGGAGGCCCATGTGGCCTCCGAAGCAAGGCCCGCAGGTCGGGGTGCTGATCGCGCCGCCGGCCTGTGCGAAGACCTCCAGGAGGCCCTCTCTCAAGGCTTCCACGTAGGTGTCCTGCGTAGCGGGCAGAACGATCAAGCGCACGCCTCGGGCAATGTGCTTGCCCCGCAGGATCTGGGCGGCGATTCGCAGGTCCTCCAGCCGTCCGTTGGTGCAGGAGCCGATAATGACTGCGTCGATCTCGACGTCTGCTGCCTGCTGGACGGGCCTGGCCTGGTCCGGTGAGAAGGGATAGGCCACTTGGGGCTGTAGCTCTTGGCACGCGAATTCGTGTGTGGCTACATAGGAAGCGTCGTCGTCGCTGCGCAAGAGCTGGTAGGGCCTGGTGGTCCTACCGCTCAGGTAGCGTTCTGTCTCTGCGTCCGGGGCAATGATGCCGTTCTTGGCGCCAGCCTCCACGGCCATGTTGCACATGGTGAAGCGATCGCTCATCGGCAGCGCCTCGATGGTCGGTCCGCAGAACTCCATGGCTTTGTAGATGGCGCCCGCCACGCCAATCTCGCCCAAGGTGTGCAGTATGAGGTCTTTGCCGCCTACCCACTTGGGGAGAGCGCCTTGGTAGTGAAACCTGATCGACTCAGGAACCCTGAGCCAGGTCTCGCCGAGAGCCATGGCTGCGGCGATGTCCGTGCTGCCCATACCTGTAGCAAAGGCGCCCAGCGCTCCGTAGGTCGTGGTGTGTGAGTCCCCTCCCAGCACCACAGATCCAGGAAGGACCAACCCTAGTTCAGGGAGCAGGGCATGGCAAACGCCTGAGCGGCCGCACCCGGGCTCGAAGCAGTGGACCAGTCCCTGGTGGAGCGCGAAGTCCCGAATCATCTTGGACCGCGTGGCGGCCTCGACGTTGGGCGCGGGAGCGAAGTGGTCGATGACGGCGACTACCTTCTCGGGATCGAACACCCGCGCGGCGCCCATTCGGGCCAGCTCCAGGATACTGAGCGGCAAAGTCGCGTCGGTGCCCATGACCAGGTCGACCTTTGCCTGGACGATGTCACCAGGTTCGACGGTGTCCAGGCCTGCCGCCCGGGCCAGGATCTTCTCCGTTATGGTCTGGGCCATGGAGGAGTACCTATCTCACTTCTCCTGGATACGAGGCTACTGTGTCCCGGCCGCGCAATGGACAGCGTTGCGGCCCAACTATCAATTATACTACTTTCCCAGTTGTTGTCAAGAGCTTGTTGTCATAGGCGAGACGCGATTACAGTTACCGAGAAGATATCGGCGATGAAGTAAGCTTGTTCATGGTATGGAGACAGAGTTGTACAATGGACAATGGTTGCTTGACATTGTTGAGACGTTGTTGTATAATCTAGCAGGATTCGGGGTAGAGCGGTGTTCAGCCTTCCGTACGGGGGATGGACCCATACAGACGAGCTTGTCAACTGGGGAACGCCGTTTGCCGGGCGTCCTCTTACCCTGCTGACGCTCTCAACCTTCCTCATTATACGCTGGTCGCGTCGCACGGGTTGCACACTCTCTGTCATCCACACGTTTCCGCTGGACCTCGAAGATGCCAATTGTCGTCAAGGGAGGGATGCTGGCTGATGAAGACAGACTCTTTGAAGGGGAGAGACTTCCTGACCACGAAGGGTTTCAGCCGAGAAGAGATCGAGACCATCATGGATGTGGCGTTGGACCTGAAGAGACGATTCGCTGTCCGCGAACCTCACCGGTTGTTGCCCGACATGACGTTGTTCATGATCTTCTACGGCATGTCCCTGCGTACCAGGAACAGCTTCGAGGCCGGAATGACTCAGCTCGGAGGACACGCCCACTACCTGTCCCCGGGCGAGATCTACACCCCGGCGCTCGACGACGAAGTCCGAGAGTACAGGACGGAGAGTGTGGCCGACGTGGCGCGTGTGCTCAGCCGCATGGGCCACGGCATCGCCATTCGGTGCTTCGGTCAGGCCGTCAACTGGGTCTACGGCGCGGGGCAGGAGGTCCTGGAAGGGTTCGCCAAGTGGTCAGGCGTCCCTGTGATCAACATGGAATCCGACATGTACCACCCGTGCCAGGGAATGGCTGACATACTGACGATGAAGGAGAAGCTAGGCCAACTGGAAGGCAAGAAGTTCGTGATGAGCTGGGCCTACTCTCCTCGTTCGCAGAAGCCGCTCAGCGTAGCGCACAGCGCGCTGCTGTTGACCAGTCTGATGGGGATGGATGTGACCGTCGCCTACCCAGAGAAGTTCGATCTGGACCCCAAGGTTATGGAGCAGGTACAGGCCAACGCGGCGAAGTACGGCCGTTCCGTGGAGATCGTCCACGACATGAAGGAAGCGGTTCGCGGCGCCGACGTGGTCTACGCCAAGAACTGGACCTCTCGTCACTACTTCCCACCAGAGACCGAGACGCCTCAGCCCGAGGGGGTCCAGAAGCTCTTCGAGCAGAACCGCCATTGGCTCTGCGACGACGACACCATGAAGTTAGCCAACCGCAACGCATTCTATATGCACTGCCTGCCAGCCGACCGCAATTTCGAGGTCACCAGTGCGGTCATGGACGGTCCTCAGTCGGCTGTGTTCGATCAGGCTGAGAACCGGATGCACGCGCAGAAGGCGATCATGGCCCTCACTATGCGCTAGGTTGAGGTCAAGGAGGCGGCGAAGAGCGATGATTGCCCTGCACGAGGCAGGCGCTGCGATCCAGGTCTCTTGACTTGTGAGAAACGACAACGGACGCTAGGAGCGGAGCACCAGGAGAAGCCAGACTCGAAAAAGGGGGGTTCAGAACATGCCGATCCAATCAGTAGACAGAGCGATATCGATCCTCAACGCGTTCAGTATCAACGAGGCGCAACTGGGAGTCACGGAGCTGAGTCACAGGTTGGGCCTCCACAAGAGCACCGTGCACCGGCTCCTCGCCTCCCTGGAAAAGGGTGGCCTGGTGGAGCGGGACCCTCGGAACCGCAAATACAGCCTTGGCATACGCCTGATTGAGCTTGCGGGGACGATGCTCAACAGTCGCAATGTACCACAGGTGGTGCGCCCCTATCTTCACTACGTGGCTGATGCGGTTGAAGAGCTGACCTATCTTGCGTACCTGGTCAGGGGCGAGGTGCTCAACGTGGAACAGGTCCCGGGCCCTCACCTGGTGCAGTCCGTGGGTTGGCAAGGGAGGCGTACTCCCCTGCACTGCACGTCGGCCGGGAAGATCTTCATGGCCCACATGTCGGAGAAGCAACTGGAGCGCGTGTTCGAGGCGGGTCTACAGCGTCTGACGGCGAAGACCATCACCGATCCTGCCGACCTGCGGTACGAACTGGAGCGAGTGCGCGAGCAAGGCTACGCCACATCATTCGAGGAGCTGGAAGAAGGCACCAACGCCCTCGCCGTGCCTATCTCTAGCCCCAACGATGAGGTCATCGCCGCCATTGGGGTGGTCGGGCCTTCCTATCGCTTCACTCCGGAAAGGGCCATGAGCCATCTTGACGTAATAAGGAGCGTGGCCAGGGAAGTGTCCCACAGACTGGGGAACTCCCTCCTTAAGCCGTAGTCAGCTCTCGGTAGCGACGACGGGTGATCGGCGGACAGAGGTCCGTCCGTTTCGTCCTTGGCCTGGAAGTCGGGGAAAGGAGCAATCGCCTTGCGGGTAGCAGGAGCATTCGCGATCACGATGGGACCCCGTGGCGTCGTAGCGGATCCCATCATCGAGATCGAGGGCAATCGAATCAAGAGCATCGAGAGTGAGCCTGGCGCAAAGGCCGACATCAGGGTGGATGGCATCATCCTCCCGGGCCTGATCAGTACTCACACTCATCTGCACGGTTTGGTGGCGTACGGCCACCCCATCCCCCCACCGGCCGGTTTCTGGCCTTTTCTGAAGGAGTGGTGGTGGCCTTTGGTGGAAGACGTATTGACGGCAGGCGACGTGGAGAGCCTGGCAGCCTACGCAGCTCTCCTGCACCTCAAGTATGGATACACAGCATTCTGCGACGTCATGGAGGCACCATACGCAGAGGTTGGCTTCATGAAGCAAGAGGCGCAGGCTATCGCCGCCACCGGAGCGCGAGCCATTGTGTCCAACGAGGCTACGGAGAGGGCTGGTGAAGAGGTTGCGCAAAAGCTGCTCGACGAGAACGCCTCCATCCTGAATCTGCCTGGCCGCGTAAAGGGTATGATGAGCGTTCATACCACCTTCTCCTGCAGCGGAGACTACATCAGAAGAGCCAAGAGTATAGCGCGCGACAATGGCGCGCTTTTTCAACTTCACTTGTCGGAAGGAACCTATCACGTCGAAGATGCTCTGGAACGTTTTGGGAAGAGACCGGTCCCCTATCTGGATGATCTTGGTGTGCTGGACGAGATGACCATCGCTTCTCAGAGTGTCCATCTCACGGAGGAGGAGATAGAGATCCTGGCCGCCAGGAAGGTCTCTGTCTCTCATAACCCGATCTCCAACATGGAGATCGGTACTGGCGCCGCACCGGTCACTCAGATGGTGCAGCGTGGAGTGAACGTCACGCTGGGGGACGACGGCTTCGTGAGGGCGTTCGACCCGTTTGTCAACATGAGCACCACCTTCCTGCTCCATGCTCTCTCCACGGGCGGAGCCGGCGTCGGCGCCCAGGACGTTCTCTCCTTCCTGACGACCAATGCTGCCCGTGCCCTGCGCTTGGAGGCGGGTGCCATTGAGGAAGGGAAGTTGGCTGACCTCGTCCTGATCGACGACAACTCTCCTGCCCCCCTCATCCCCGAAAACGTGGTGTACCACACCGTCCTGGGGGCTGCTGCTGGGGACGTGGCCGCGGTCATCGTGGATGGACAGATCGTCGTGGACAGAGGCACAGTACAGCTCGTCGACGAGCAGGAGTTGAAGAACCGAGCCATGGATACTATCCGTAGGCTCTGGAAAGGGTAGAAGCAGAGTCTTTGCTAAGGAGATCTGAAACATGAGTGGAAGGACAGAGGCGACACAGCTCTCGCCCGAGGAGAGGGTCAAGAGCTTCGAGGAGATCGAGAAGACCCTCACCCCCGTACAAGCACTCATCGAGGCCTCACGCTGCCTGATGTGCGAGGATCCTCCATGCAGCAAGGGATGCCCTGCCGGGATAGACATCCGCAGTTTCATCCGTAAGATCAGGTTCAACAACCTGCGTGGCGGGATCCGTGTCCTGAGGGAAGCGAACGTCTTCTCTGGTGTGTGCGGTAGGGTGTGCCCGACGGATGCCCTCTGTGAAGAGCAGTGCCGGAGCCAGGTGCTGACTGAGCCCATCAACATCGCGGCTCTCCAGAGGTTCTTGGCCGACTACGAGAGAGAGCACGGAGCGAGAGAACCAGCGCCGGCACCTAAGCGTTCTCAGCGGGTAGCCGTCATCGGTGGCGGGCCAGCGGGATTGGCTGCCGCTCACGGGCTGGCCCTGCTGGGGTATCCCGTCACCGTGTTCGAGGCATCAGCCTGGCTGGGCGGCGCCATGACCAGTGCCATTCCAGCCTTCAAGTTGCCCAACGACGTCATCGAAGCTGAGATAGATGCCATCAAGCAGTTGGGAGTGGAATTCAAGTTGAACTCCGCCCTGGGCGATGGCCTCACGGTCGACGGCCTTTTCGAGCAAGGTTACGATGCCGTCTTTGTCGCCGTCGGCCTCCAGAAACCCTTCATGCTGGGCATAGAAGGCCAGGATCTGAAAGGTGTTCGCTCCGCTCTGGACCTCCTCGTGCAAGCCAACGATCTGGCGGTGGCTGAGCCAGTCAAGGTGGGAAAGAGAGTCGTCGTGATCGGGGGCGGGAGCGTCGCCATGACCGCGGCCTGCTCGGTGGTGAGGATGGGTGGCGAGAAGATCACCGTCGTCTGTCTGGAAGCGCCCAACGAGATGCCTGCCTTCGGTGAGGATGTGGAGATGGCGTGGGAAGAAGGAGTCGAGTTCATCACCCGCGCCAGGGTTGTGAGATTCCTGAATGATGGAAAGGGCAAAGTGGCGGGAGTCGAGGGTGTGAACATCGAGTGGAAAGAGCCTGGCAAGTACGTCCCGGAGAACGCCGTAGACGTCAAAGGCTCGGCTTTCACCCTCCCATGTGACACAGTCATCGTAGCCATCGGACAGGGACCCGATGACAATGCCGTGAAGCAGTTCCACGGGTTGAAGACCAACGAGAGGGGCTACCTGCTGGTGGACGACGAGACCTTGATGACCTCTCGACCTGGCGTCTTCGCCGGGGGCGACATTCTGCACAATCCACCATCGCGGACCGTGGTTCAGGCTGTGGCCTATGGGAAACAGGCGGCCCGCTCGATCCACGACTACCTGAGTCGAGCCAAACAGTAGAGGGAGCAGGATGATGTATCAGGAACCCAAAGTAGATCTGTCAGTGGAGTACTGTGGCCTCAGGTTCGAGAACCCCTTCGTTCTCTCCTCGGCGCCACCGACAGACAGCTACGAGATGGTCAAGAGGGCTTTCGAGGCCGGATGGGCCGGAGCCATCATGAAGACCACGTCCGTTGAGGACTACCAGGTAGATATCGCCTACCCCATCATGACCAGCATGGACTACGAAGACAAGAAGGGGGTAGGTCTCGGCAACATCGACAACATCTCTGAATTCCACATGGACGTGATGGAAGATGCCGTCCGCAGACTGAAGGACGAATTCCCCAGCAAGATCGTGGGACTCAGCCTTTGGGGTACCACCAATGAGAAGCACTGGGAGGAGCTCACGAAGCGGTCCATAGATGTGGGAGCCGATCTGGTGGAGGTCAGCATGTCCTGCCCCACCGACTCGCCCTTCGCCAGGGCCTCGTTGATGGTGGGCCAGGTGCCGGATGACGTGAAGAGGGTACTTGGCTGGGTCAAGGAGCACTCTGGAAGCATGCCGGTCGTGGCCAAGCTGACCTCCCAGGTCACCGATATCACGGAGATCGTGGAGGCCGTTGAGGAAGCCGGCGGCGATGGCGTATGTGCCAGCGATACCGTCCATGGACTACTGGGCATAGATCTGGACACCTTTGTCCCGTATCCCAACATCAACGGCAAGTCCACCTTCTGCGGCGTCAGTGGCCCCGTAGTGAAACCTGTCACCCTTCGCACCCTGGCTATGATCGCCAAGAGATCAGGCATTCCGTTGGCCGCCAGTGGAGGCGCGACCACCTGGCGTGACGTTGTCGAGTACATGCTCGTTGGTGCGTCCACCGTACAGTTCTGTAGTGCCGTGATGCACTACGGCTACGATATCGTCGAGGATCTAAAGGAAGGGATGGCCTACTTCCTGGAGGACAAGGGTCTCAGCAGTTCTGCTGACTTGGTCGGCAAGGCTCTGCCCAACCTCGTCCCCCACAGCGAGCTGTTCGTGAAAAAGGACGTGGTAGCCAGCGTAGACGAGACCGCATGCACCAAATGCGGGATGTGCTACTACGCCTGTCGTGACGGCGGACATCAGGCCTATGAGTTGGCGGAGGATGGCATGCCCAAACCAGACCCGGAGAAGTGCTACGGGTGTGGGCTTTGCGTGGAGATCTGCCCTGTGGAGTGCATCTCTCTGGTACCGAGGCCCTGATCGCGAGCGTACTACACGAACTGAGGGAGCGAGACTATGCGCGAGATTGAGACAGCCCTCACCGTGAACGGGGAGACCATGGTCGTGCAGGTGGCGCCCGACACTACGCTCCTGGACTTCCTCCGGAAGAATCTGGGGCTCACGGGTGCCAAGAACGGTTGCTCCGAGGGAACCTGCGGTGCCTGTACCGTGCTCGTCGACGGGCGGCCGGTGCGATCATGCCGGAAGAAGCTGGAAGGCATGGACGGAAGTTCCGTGACCACCATCGAGGGGCTGTCGAAAGATGGGAAGCCACATCCCCTTCAGGAGGCCTTTGCGCGTCAGGGGGCGCCTCAGTGTGGCTTCTGCACGCCAGCCATGATACTAACGGCGAAAGCCCTGCTCGATGAGAACCCCAACCCCACCCGTGAGGAGATGAAGAAGGCGCTGAACCCGATCATGTGCCGGTGTGGATCGTACCCGGCCGTCTTCCGGGCCATAGAAGAGACCGCCAGGATGATGGCTGGAGAGGAAGCGCCGGCACCGGAACCGGTGAGGGGGGTGGTTGGCGCAGCCGTCGAGAAGAAGGACGCCCTCGACAAAGCCCTCGGGGCGCTCAAGTATGGAGACGACATAGCACTAGGAGAGGTGCTCCATGGGAAGGTCCTCTGGAGTGCCCATCCCCATGCCGAGATACTGCGCATCGATACCAGCGCGGCGGAGGACATGGCTGGGGTCCACGCGGTTCTGACCGCCAGGGACGTCCCCGGAGACAACGTATACGGTCCCATGGTCCGCGACGCCCAGGTGATGGCGCTGGACAAGGTTCGCTTCGTCGGTGAGCCGGTAGTGGTCGTCTTTGCCGAGACGGAGGAGTTGGCCGAAGCCGCTCGAGATGCCTGCGAGGTGGAGTATCGACCTCTTCCCGGCGTCTTCACCCCAGAGCAGGCCCTGACACCCGGTGCACCGAAGCTACACCCCGAAGGGAACACACACCACAAGGCCGAGATACGGAAGGGCGACGTAGACAAGGGCTTCGCAGAGGCTGAGGTTGTGGTGGAGTCCACCTACTCCGTTCCCTTCATCGAGCATGCGTACCTCGAGCCCGAAGTGGGTCTAGCAGAGCCGACCGATGGTGGTGTGAAGGTGATGATGAACACCCAGTATCCATTCGGCGACCAGCGCCAGATCGCTGACGCCCTGGGGATCGGGGCCGACAAGGTCCAGGTGGTGCAGATACCCGGGGGTGGGGCTTTCGGGGCCAAGAATGACATCACCCTGCAGATCATGCTCGCTATGGGCGCCAGGGCGACCGGGAAGCGAGTGAAGATGGTGCTCACTCGTGGGGAGTCGCTCCGCGTGCACGTCAAGAAGCATGCCATGACCATGCACTACAAGACGGGCGCCACCAAGGACGGCAAACTGGTGGCTATGCAAGCAGAGCTTCTGGTGGATACGGGCGCCTATGGGTCGTGGGGCATCGAGGTCACGGAGCAGGCTACGGTCTTCTCCACCGGGCCCTACGACATCCCCAATGTGCACGTCGACTCTACCGCTGTGTACACCAACAATGTGACGTGTGGTGCCATGCGCGGCTTTGGGATCAACCAGGCAACCTTCGCCGCGGAAGCCCAGATGGACGAACTGGCCAGCAGGCTGGGCATGGACTCCATCGAACTGAGGCGCAAGAACGCCATGAGGCCGGGTTCCACGACCAGCACCGGCCAGGTGCTCGGTCCCAGTGTGGGCCTGGTGGAGACGCTGGACAAGGTGGAGCAGGACCTTGCCGCGTTACCCCCTGTCGAAAGCAATGGGCGCAAGATAGGGGTAGGCGTGGCTTCTTGCTTCAAGAATGTGGGTCTTGGTTTGGGCGCCGAAGACGTCGGTCGGGCGATCGCTGACCTGCTGCCTGATGGAAAGGTGCTGGTCAAGGTCGCCGCGTGCGAGATAGGCCAGGGCGCCATGACCGTTGCTGCACAGATGGCTGCTCAGGTCTTGGATCTGCCTTACGACATGATCGAAGTCCATCACGGCGACACCGTGGGTCCGTTGGACACAGGCCCTACCTGTGCTTCTCGCAGCACGCTCGTTTCCGGAAACGCCGTCGTGAGAGCTAGCCAGAGGCTGAGGGACCTCCTCACGGACTACGTTGCTGAAGAGTTCGAGATACCTTTCGACAAGCTGCGGTTCGCCGAGGGAGTCTTCGAGGACGAGAGATCAGGGAATCGGGTGATCACCTTGACCGAACTCGCAGCGCGCTCGCGGGAGTCGGGTCAGACCTTCAGTGGGCGCGGCGAATACGTGGTGCCCAAGACCTACACCACCGCCGCCGCTCTGGGGGAGAAGAAGCCTGACGACTACATGAACTACATCTCCTTGGGCTTCGGCACTCAGGCGGCGCGCGTCGCGGTCGACGAGAAGACGGGGGTCGTCGAGGTCCTCGACGTGGTAGCCTGTCACGACGTTGGCAGGGCCATCAATCCACAGAACGTCCGGACTCAGATCGAGGGCAGCGTGATGATGGGGCTGGGATATGCGCTCTCTGAGGAGTTCAAGATGGAGGAGGGCTGGAACGTCACCGATTCTCTGGGCAAGTGTGGCGTGCCCAGGGCCAAGCAGACGCCCAACATCATCGCCAGCTATATCGAGACGAGCGACCCCAATGGTCCCTTCGGGGCCAAGGGGCTGGGCGAGATAGCTTCGCTGCCCACCGCTCCCGCCATCATCAACGCCATTCACGATGCGACGGGAGCGCGCGTCCGTGATCTGCCGGGGACGAAATCCCGGGTTCTCGAGGCCCTCGAAGTGGCCAAGGATTGTGGCAGATAAACAGCAGGAGCGATTGATCCGCTCGTGAGCCAAAGCTAAGACAAAGGAGAGCAGACCATGGCAGACGCAGATATGAAGGTTCGTATCGGGAACCTGGAGCTGGATAATCCTTTCATCTTGGGCGCTGGCCCTCCTGGCATCACCGGAGCTTCCCTCAAGCGCTTCGCCACCGCGAAGCCAGGTGCGGTTGTCACCAAGTCCATCGGAGTCAAGCCGTCACCCGGGCAGAAGTTGAGCCTGTCGCACAGTGCGCTCAGTGAGGACTCATTGGTCCTGACCGACCCCTGGTCGTTCAAGACCTTCGACCAGTGGCTGGAGAAAGAGATCGGGGTTGCTCAGGAAGGCGGAGTCCCCGTGATTATCAGCCTTCAGGCCGTGACCGACACGCCCGGCGATGACATCAAGCGGCTGGCGGGCCGTGCTGAGGAGGCTGGTGTGGCAGCCATCGAGCTCTCGGCCTTTGGCTCGGCTCCCAATGTCGTCACCGGCAGCGGGATCGGTGCGGTGCAGGACGCGAAGCGCACCTACGAGGTGGCCAAGGCGGCCAAAGAATCGGTGAGCATCCCGGTTATCGTGAAGATGCTTCCCGAGCCCTCCAACCTGGAGGATCTGGTCAAAGCGGCTGAGGATGCTGGAGCGGATGCCATCGCCTCCAGGGATACTATCTTCCCTGCCATCAGTTTCGACATCTACACGAGGGAGCCGGCGCTGGCTCGCAACATCGGCACCTGGATGCCCGAGTTGTCGGGGCGGTCCATCAAGGAAGTGGCGCTGGGCTACGTGGTGGAGATCTTCCGCAGGACCAAGTTGCCAATCATCGGGCTGGGTGGCGTGGCCAGGTGGCAAGACGCGGCAGAGATGGTGATTGCTGGGGCCACCGGGATCGGGGTGTGCACGGCTGCCATGACGCACGGTCCGGAGATCTTCACACAGCTCAAGAAGGGTCTGGGAGCATATCTCCAGGATCAGAAGGTCACTCTGGATGAGTTGCGGGGGACCGGCCTGCAGGGCATGGAGAGAGTGAACAAGCGCGGGTTGGCCGACCTGTTGGTGGAGATAGACGCCGACGAGTGCACGATGTGCGGGACGTGCTCAACGGTCTGCCAGGTACAGGCGCCGCAGGAGAAAGAGGACGCCTACTGGATCGATCCGGACGTCTGTGTGAGGTGCGGTTTCTGTGTGCACTACTGTCCTGTAGGATGTATCGCGGTGAAAGAACTCTAGGCTAGCGGGGAGGCCAGATCGTGAGCAAGGTCAAGATAGCTGTTGTACAGCCCAGGTCGTATCTCAGGTACGCGGCAGGTCGTGTTATCGACGACCCCACTGCTCCTGAGGATAAGAACTTGTCTCTGGCCTTCGACTACGTAGACGAAGCGGCAGGCCAGGGCGCGCAACTGGTTGCCTTCCCGGAGCTCTACCCTGGGCCGTCGCCAACGTCGGATGCGCTGGACTACGACGACGTCGTAGCCAGCCTACGGCAGAAGGCCAAGGAGAAGATGGTCTACATCCTCTTTGGAGGAGCGAAGCAGGAGGCCAAGGGTTTCTACAACCTCTATCACCTGGCAGACCCGTACAGGGACAGTCTTTCCGTATATCAGAAGACCGTCCCCGCGATGAACGAGGATACCATGTTCCGGGGAGAAGGACCTCTCCTCGTCGAGACCGATATCATGAAGATCGGGCTACTCATCTGCTGGGAGGCCTGGTTCCCGGAGATGGCCAGGAACCTCGCTATGCGGGGAGCTGACATCGTGTTCTTCCCCACCGGTGGCTTGATCTACGAATTACACGACGTATGGAGGGCCATTCTCCAGGCCAGGGCGGCGGAGAACACCGTCTACACGGCTTCCACCGTGAACCTTTGGGGAGTGGAAGCGGGCATGAGCTACGTCTTCAGCCCGGAAGGCGAGGTCTCGGGTCTGACCACGGAGGGCATCAACTACGCTGAGGTTGACCTGGATCGCCTGCACCGTATGCGCTCGGAGGACGAGGAGTTCACTGTGCCCAAGGCGTTCCGTACCATTCCAGGGACTCTGCGCGTCCTCAACGACCAAGTGGCGACGCTCTACTATCAGGCGACGAGGGACTACCTCAAGGAGAGGGGGGCCTAGATTGAGCATTCTGATCAGGGGCTGTGCGGTACTGGACGAAAGCCAGCCCGACGGATACGCTTCCGGGCAGGACATCCTCGTCGAAGGCAACAGGATCGCCAAGATCAGCGCCGAGCGGATCTCAGCGAACGGCGTTGGTCAAGTCATCGAGGGGGCGGGCAGACTGGCCATCCCGGGTTTCGTCAATGCCCATACGCATTCCCCTGAGAACTTCCCCAAGGCCACCAAGGAGAAGCTTCCACTGGAGCTCTGGCTACTGGACCTGTTCCTCATTGGGGGCTTCTCCGCCAGAGAGGTCTACCTCGCGGCCATGCTTGGTGCCATGGAGATGCTCAAGACTGGTACTACGGCCGTTCTGGACCACCTGTGGATGGGCAATGGTCTGACCTCAGAGGGTCTGGACGCCGCCATGCAAGCCTACGCTGAGGTAGGAATCCGTGGCGGGGTGGCTCCTTTGATCGAAGACAATGACCAGGTGATGAGATCTGCCGTAGCGGCCAGACCCTCGCTGGCCCCGCTGCTGGAAGACAGCCAGGAGAAGCTGACCGCCAGCGAGTACATCGAGTTGCTGGACTGGCTCTTCCGCAAGTGGCACCGAGCCGAAGATGGAAGGTTGCTCTGCTTTGCTGGGCCGTCCGGTTTCCAGTGGTGCAGCGAGGAATTGCTCCAGGGCTCACTGGACGTGGCCAAGCGCCACGGAGGTGGCTGGCACATGCATCTCGTGGAGACCAAGCTGCAGGCTATGCTTTGCTTCGACCTCTATGGCAAGTCGGCGACGGCGGCCATGAAGGAACGAGGCCTCCTGGGGCCTGAGGTCTCTCTAGCCCATTGCGTGTGGCTGGATGACGCCGATCTCGACATGCTGGCAGAGACTGATAGCCGGGTCGTGCACAATCCGGCCAGCAATCTGCGCATAGGTAGTGGTTTTGCACCCATCATCGAGATGCTGGAGAGGGGTATCAAGGTCGCTCTGGGGACCGACGGCTCGGCCAGCAGCGACAATCAGATCATGTTCGATGCTATGAAGCTGGCCGGCCTGATCCACAACTTGAGAAGCACGGATCACCACAGGTGGCCGTCGTCTCGAGATATCGTGCACATGGCTACCGTCAACGGTGCGGCCGCGTTGGGCATGGAGAACGACCTTGGTGAACTGAAGGCGGGCAAGCTGGCGGACATCGTCCTCTTGGATACCCAGACCTTGCTTTTCACCCCCTTCAACGACGCGTTCCGGCACCTGTCCTACGTCGAGAACGGCAGTTCGGTGCACACCGTCATCGTCGACGGCCGGGTAGTGGTGGAAGACGGCCGTGTCCTTACCGCGGACGAAGAAAGCATCGCTGAAGAGGCGAGGGAGGCCTGGGACCGGTTGTACAGGGAACTGCCAGCTCTGCGCAACGAGAATGAGTGGCTCGTGCGCGAGTTCGAGCAGTATCAGCAAGAGATGATAGGCAAGGACTTCTATCTCGACAGGTTCTGACACATAGACGAATAAGGGATGGCTGTGCAGAGGCAGCCAACTGTTGATCCGCGTTCGTTTTCGTGGGGGAGACGCAGAGCACACCCTATCGTAGCGTGATGGTGAGCTGACCTTTGTGCGGAAGGGAGAGTACAGTTGAGCATTCTTATCAAGGGATGTGCCATCATCGACGAAACGAGACCCGAGGGGTACTCGAGCAGCCAGAACATCCTGATCGAGGGCAACAGGATCTCCAAGGTCACGACGGCAGCGGTTCCGGAGGCGGGCGTCGAGATCGTGATAGACGGTGCGGACAGGTTGGTCATCCCTGGGCTGGTGAACGCCCATACACACTCGCCGGAGAACTTGCCGAAGGCCACCAAGGAGAAGGTGCCCTTGGAGACGTGGCTCCAGGATCTGTTCCTGGTGGGCGATTTCTCGCCACGAGAGATCTACGTGTCCACAATGCTGGGTGCCTTGGAGATGCTCAAGACCGGGACCACGGCGACGCTGGATCATTTCTGGATGGGCGGAGGGCTGACCCCCGAAGGTCTGGATGCGGCGATGCAGGCCTACGCCGACTCGGGCATGCGCGCTGGCCTGGCTCCGCTGGTCGAGAACAGCGACAGGGTCTTGAGAGCCGCCATTGCCGTTAGGCCCAAGCTCGAGGCAGTGACCAAGCGAATGAGCGAGCCTATGGAGGCACAGGCCTACGTGGAGTTGCTGGAGTGGTTCTTCGACAAATGGCATCTGGCGGAAGGCGGGCGCCTGCGCTGTTTCGCAGGGCCTTCCGGTCCTCAGCGAGCGACCGACGAGTTGCTTCAGGGATCTCTGGAAGTGGTCAGGCGGCACGGGGGTGGCTGGCACGCACACGCCGTGGAGAGCAAGGTGCAGGCCATGGTCTGTTTTGAGATCTATGGCAAGTCAGTCATTGCGGCGATGAAGGAAAGGGATCTGCTGGGACCCGATGTGTCGCTGGCCCACTGTGTGTGGTTGGACGAGGCCGATCTCGACATTCTGGCGGAAACCGATACCCGTGTCTGTCACAACCCTGTCTGCAACCTGAGGATCGGCAGCGGAGTTGCACCTGTGATCGAGATGCTGGAGAAGGGGATCAGAGTCGCCATCGGGACCGACGGTTCTGCGAGCAACGACAACCAGGTCATGTTCGATGCTATGAAGGTCACAGGGTTGATGCACACTCTGCGGACCAGAGATCACAATCGGTGGCCCTCTGGACGAGATATCGTTCGGATGGCGACCTCGAGCGGTGCGGCGGTCCTGGGCCTGGAAGAGGAGTTGGGTGAGATACGGCCGGGCCAAATCGCAGACCTCACGCTACTGGATACCTCGACTGTGTTCTTCACACCTTTCAACGACGCCTATCTACACCTGGTCTACGCCGAAAACGGGAGTTCGGTGCGCACCGTGATCGTGGATGGAAGGATCGTGGTGGGGGATGGCAAGGTCTTGAGCGTGGATGAAGAGAGTATCCTGCGTGAGGGCAGGGAGGCATGGGCACGCAGGCGTGACGAGTTGCCTCGGGCGAGGCAGCAGGCCGAGCCGATGGTGAGGGAGTTCGAGTTGTATCAACAAGAGATGGTCTCCAGGGAATTCTACCTGGATAGGTACTGAGAGGACTCGATGGACAGAAGGTCCATGGTGGAATTGTCGAAAGGAAAGGCGATCCCTCCGTTCACTTTGGATGAGGACCTGACCTTCTACTGCCCCCAGGAGAATCTGGAGTCCTTCGACAATCCCGTCATCGCGGATTGGCATTCCTTCATCAGCGAGAGCTACGAACCGCCCACGGCACGGGGCCGGCGAGTGATGCTCATCCTGCCCTGTACGAAAGACAAGCCCTACATCATGAGCAGGGAGCACCTGGCGATCAACGAACACCTTTTGAAGGCGGGCTTCGAGCCTGTCTCTGCGGCGGATGTCCCAGGAGGGCTCGAGGAGAGGCTCCCTGCCCAGTACGACGCCACAGTGCTGAACAGCGGGTTGCTGACCCGGAACGGCCTGATCCTTCACCGGTTCGTGATCTCCGAGCCCATGGGCCTCGTACCATACGAGCTGATCTACTACTACCGCGGAAAAATGTCGCCGGTGTCTCGCTACGACGATCCCGGCCTGTTCGAACACCGGCCGAACACAGTCTGTCCATGGAGAGATGACAGCAGCGGAGTGAGGAAGGGCAATCAACTGAGATGGGGCGACAACGAGAAGCTGGCTTACGTTCGTGTACACAACAGACTGGTGCACCTCATCGCAGGGGTCCTGCATCGTTTGCAGCCTGGCTATGAGAGGATCGTGGCCTACGTTTCTCCCAGGCTCACTCATCGCAGCTTTCTCACAAGTGCAGGTGAGAAGAAGGAAGGTGGACTGCGGGCCGCGCGTCGGATTGCCTCTAAGACGTATCCACTGGAGGGGGTGAACGACATCTACCGTGGATTGGTCACCGTCATCCCCACCAAGGAGGAGCTGGAACGGGTATGCGCGGCGTTGACGCAGCGTTTGGAGGCCGAGCGAGGAACTGTGACACCTAGCTTTGTGAGGGGTCATTTTGCGCGTGGCGGCGGTGGTGCGACCCCGTTGGCACTGCCAGAGGCCCTTCAAGTGCTGGACCGGTATCTGGATTGACGGATGGCCCATCTTGGGTCTGACGATCGGCAAAGGAATAGACGGGAGGTGAAGCAGGCCGCGCTCAGTCACTTGGGGACTTGATAGTCGTGGCTGGCCCCCACGCACGTCCATCTTGTGGCGGTCTCTTCCAGTCATCCGCCAAGGCTAGGTTAGACTACTACTTCAATCAAGGAGGGAACATGTTCAAGAGAATAGGCTTGCTCAGCTTGTCGCTGCTGGTGCTCACGGGCCTACTGGTCACATCATGCGGCACACCAGTGTCTGAGCCGTCCGCGCCGCCTGAGACGACGGTCAAGGTGGCCATGGTGTTGCCAGGTTCCATCGCTGACCAAGGCTACAACGCCGCAGCATACGCGGGTCTGCTGGCTATTGAGGAGACCTACGGAGCGGACATTGCCTTCTCGGAGATGGTCCAATTCGCCGATCATGATGAGATCTTCCGCGGCTACATCAACGAAGGCTACAACATCATCATCGCCCACGGCCTGGAGTTCGGTGACGCGATAGAGGCGCTTTCTCCGGAGTATCCGGACGCGAGCTTCATCATCGTGAATGGCGTCGTGGCTGGTCCCAACTACGCTTCACTGCAGCCACAGCTCCAGGAGGCGACCTATGTGGCCGGATACGTCTGCGCCAGGATGTCGGAGACGGGTAAGGTCGGTGCGATCGGTGGTTTTGCCTATCCCACGATTGTCTCTTGGCTGGAAGGATTCAGGCTCGGAGCGGAGGCTGTGGACACAGACATCGAAACGACCATTGCCTACATAGATAGTTTCGATGACATCGCCCTGGGCAAGGAGGCAGCCCTGGCCCAGATCAGCGCCGGCGCCGATTGTGTCTGCCACGTCGCTGATGCCGCAGGGATCGGGGTGATCCAGGCGGCAGAGCAGGAAGGGGTAAGAGCAGTCGGTTTCGCTTTCGATCAGAACGAGCTGGCTCCGGACACTGTGGTCACGAGTGCTATCGTCGACTACGGACTGATGATCGAGGATGCCGTCGGACAGATCCTGGACGGTAGCTTCGAGTTCGGCGTTGTGCACAAACCTGGTCTCGCTAGCGGTGCCATCTCCGTGGCCGACTTTCACGGCCTGGTGCCCGAGGATATCGTCACAGAGGCCGAGGGTGTGGAGCAACAGATCATGTCGGGGGAGTTGGAAGTTCCTGTGATCACTGAGCCGACGCAGTAGCTCTCCGCGTCACTGACAGGGGCGCTCTGTCGGGGCATTCCCGACGGAGCGCTCCTAACGGTCGGTCCGGCTGCAGCAAGGAGTCTTGGCTGGGGAACATGGTCTTCTTCAGCGGTTGCGCTTCCGGAAGTCATCGCCAAGGTCTTGGATGGGCCGGTCGCCCAGGGTGCGTTGCGCGTGGTTGTCGGAATCGCGGGCTGTGCTCGAACGCGAGCAGCCTGGTGTTCTGAGGTCTGGCGAGCCAGTTCACAAGGTTGGGTTGCTGTGAGAGAGACGACTGGTCGCACGGCGGGATCTGGCCGATCGAATCTACTTCAGGGCAGGGAAGGTGGGAATGCAGATCAAGGCAGCGGTCGTTTGGGAGACAGGGGGTGAGTTCAGCATTGAACAACTGGACCTGACCGACCCCAGGGATGACGAACTGCTGGTGCGCGTAGTCGGCGTCGGCATTTGCCACACCGACCTGGTCGCCCGAGACGGGCATCTGCCGGGGCCGCCTCCGCCGAGTGTCTTCGGGCACGAGGGCGCCGGTGTCGTCGAGAAGGTGGGGGCGCGAGTGACCAAAGTCAAGCCAGGGGACCACGTTGTGCTGAGCTGGGACTGCTGTGGAAGTTGCAGTGCGTGCAAGTCAGGCAAGGATTCCTACTGCCTCAACTTCTTCCTGCACAACTTCCACGGGGCTCGTCCAGACGGCAGTGCTACCCTGCGCAAGGGCGATCAGGTCATCCACGGGTCCTTCTTCTGTCAGTCTTCTTTTGCCGATTTTGCCCTGGCCAAGGAACGGTCTGTGGTCAAGGTGCCGGATGACATTCCCCTGGAGATTCTGGGGCCTATGGGCTGCGGAGTGATGACTGGTGCCGGTGCAGTCATGAATTCGCTGCATCCCAGGCCCGGGTCCTCCATCGCGGTCTTCGGTGTCGGAACCGTGGGGATGAGTGCTCTACTGGCGACTGTAGTAGTGGGGTGCACGACCGTTATCGGGGTCGACGTCCATCAAGGTCGCCTGGAGATGGCCAGGGAACTCGGCGCCACGCACGTCGTAAACTCACTCGAGGGGGATCCGGTTGAGGCTGTCCGCGAGATCACTGGCGGGGGCGTAGACTTCAGCCTGGAGTGTGTTGGCAAGCCCGAGGTGCTCCGGCAGGCAGTGGAGGTGCTGCCGCGCTGCGGGGTGTGCGGGCTCATTGGAGCTGTAGCGCCGGGAACAGAAGTAGGCTTGGACATGGACCTTCTGATGAACGGACGGACGATCAGGGGGATTCTCCAAGGCGACTCTGTTCCTGATCTGTTCATTCCCAGCCTGATCGAGTTGTATAGGCAGGGGCGTTTCCCCTATGATCGCATGATCAGATTCTATCCACTAGACAAGATAGGCGAGGCGGTGGAAGACCTCGGGGAGGGGCGAGTCATCAAAGCGGTCTTGCGCCCGTAGGTCGGAGAAGGCCACTATTGAGGGCGAGACGACCAGAACGCAGGAGCTTTTCGCAGATGGTGTCACGCGGCTGGCGGGTGAACCCGTCCCACCGGAGATCCGATACCCATCTTGCACTTGATCATTACGTGGGATCGTGAGGCCACGCCACCGGCTTTGCGGGAAGGCCTCCGCATGCTTGGGACGAATGTGCTGGCAGGATGCAATGGTTGGAGTTGGCGAAAAGAAATGGGGAGGGGAGGTGGTTCAAAGCACATCTTGGCGCTGTGAACCCGGGCTATGGTGGCTGGCACCCACGAGACTGTTGGTGGCCTGGGTCGCTATGGCGTTCGGTGGCCAGGAAAGGGCAACCGACGACGCACGAACATGGAGGAAAAACGATGAGTAGATCTACTCTGCTGGGACTTGCCACATTGTTGCTCGTGGCCGCCTTGGTCGTTACGGCTTGCGGCACACCAGCACCTGAGGCACCGCCGGAAGAGGCAGCGCCGATCAAGGTGGCCTTGGTGATGCCAGGTTCCATCGCCGACCAGGGCTACAACGCTGCGGCGTACGCCGGCCTCATGGCCATCGAGGAGAATCTGGGGGCAGAGGTGGCGTACACGGAGATGGTACCCATCGCCGAGTATGAGGAGACCTTCCGCAACTACGCTGCCGAGGGCTACGACGTCGTCATCGGACACGGCTTTGAGTTCGGTGATCCCATCGAGGTTGTGGCTCCTGAGTTTCCAGATACCAAGTTCCTGGTGGTGAACGGCGTGGTGGCGGGCGAGAACTATGCCTCTTTGCTGCACCAGAACCAGGAGACAGCCTACGTGTGCGGCTACATCGCCGCCAGAATGTCCGAGACTGGCAAGCTGGCTGCCATCGGAGGATTCGCTTACCCGGTGATAGTGCAGCAGTTGGAGGCCTACAGGTTGGGCGCCGAGTCGGTGGACGCCAATATTGAGGTCACCATCGCCTATCTCGACACCTGGGACGACATCGCCCTGGGCAAGGAGGCCGCGTTGGCCCAGATCAGCGCCGGGGCGGACTGCATTTTCCACGTGGCGGATGCGGCCGGCATAGGGGTCATCCAGGCTTGTGAGGAGGAGGGTGTGAGGGCCATTGGCTTCGCCTACGATCAGAACGAGCTGGCCCCCGACACAGTCATCACCAGCACCATCATCGACTACCCGGAGATGCTGACCGAGGCCGTCGTAGAGATCCAGGAGGGCACGTTCGAGTACGGCACCGTTCACCTGTACGGGCTGGATACAGGCGTGATTAGGGTTGCCGACTACCACGGTCTCGTGCCGGATGACATCGCTGCCGGGGCTGAGGACGTTACGCAGAAGATCATCGACGGCGAGATTGAGGTCCCGTTGATCAACGAGCCGACCCAGTAGCGGCTGGTCCTATTGTCTCAAGACGCTCTACCGGGACGAGCCCGGTAGAGCGTTCACCTGGGGTAGCTCGAGAGCAGCAGGTCTTTGCACCTGGGGAGTGTTACGTTGGACAAGCTTCTGGAACTGGAGAACATCACAAAGTCCTTCGACGGGCTTGCAGCCAATGATCGAATCTCCCTTGAGATCGGCAGGGCAGAGATACATGCCCTGTTGGGAGAGAATGGGGCGGGCAAGACGACCCTGATGAACGTCCTTTATGGCCTCTACCACCCGGACAGCGGCGACATCCGCCTGCGTGGTGAGGTGGTGCGGCTCTCGTCTCCCAAAGATGCCATCAGGAATGGCATAGGCATGGTGCACCAGCACTTCATGCTCATCCCCGCCTTCACGGTTGCCGAGAACATCGTACTGGGTCTTGGTTCACTGAGTCGCCCTCTCCTCAATCTGGATTCGGCCGAAGAGAAGATCCGGCAGCTTTCCCGCGACTACGGGCTCGATGTGGATCCCAGCGCACAAGTGTGTAACCTCTCCGTGGGTGCTCAGCAACGCGTCGAGATCGTTAAGGCGTTGTATCGAGGAGCAGATCTGCTCATTCTCGACGAGCCAACCTCGGTCCTCACTCCACAAGAGGTTGTCGACCTCTTCGACGTATTGCGACGCCTCGTCGACGAGGGCCACTCCGTGATCTTCATCACCCATAAGCTGGACGAGGTGATGAAGATCAGTGATCGAGTCAGCGTCCTGCGCGACGGCAAAGTCGTGGCCACAGTGAATACGTCTGACACCACCAAGGAAGAACTGGCCCGTATGATGGTTGGCCGGGAGATCGTCTTCAGAGTAGACAAGGAGCCAATGACCGCAGGCGACACCGTGCTGGAGGTCAGCGAACTCGAAGTTGACTCGGAGGATGAGCGCTGCTCCGTGGATTTGAAGGCCATTTCCCTCTCTGTGAGGCGCCACGAAATCCTGGGCATCGCTGGCGTGGGTGGCAATGGACAGAGCGAACTGGCCGGAGCGGTGGTGGGGTTGTTCAAGCCAGCGGGAGGTCGAATATCCATTCTCGGACAGGACATCGCTGAGCGGCGCACCAGGGGCGTAGTCAAGCTGAATGTCGGAAGGATACCAGAGGATCGGCAAGCCGAGGGCCTGGTACCCGATTTCACGATCACGGAGAACTTGATTTCCACTCATTTCTTCGAGCCACCCCTGTCCAGACGAACCTTCCTCAACTTTCCTGTCATAGGCGAGTTGGCCAAGCGGCTGGTTGAGGAATACGATATCAGACCTCCGCGACCGGCTCTCCTGGCCAGGCAGATGTCGGGAGGCAATCAGCAGAAGCTCATCCTGGCTCGCGAACTCTACAGGGACCCGGATCTTATCGTGGCTGTCCAGCCCACCCGAGGACTCGACGTGGGTGCAACTGAGTACATCTACAGGGAGCTACTGAAGCATAGAGAGCGCGGGGCAGCTGTCCTGCTGATCTCCACGGAGTTGGAGGAGATCCTCACACTCAGTGACAGAATCGCTGTGATATTCGGAGGCGAGATCTTGGACACAAGAAAGGCCGGGGAAGCCACGATCGAGGAGATAGGCCTGCTCATGGCTGGCGTGCGCCCCGAGCGACAAGGGGAAGGTGAGAAGAGCCCATGAGGCCAAAGTGGTCCGAAACAATCGTCTCAGCCCTGTTCAGCCTTGCGCCCGTGTGGGCAGTGCTCGGAGCGCTGCTGATTGGGGCAGTCTTCATCGCCGCTGCGGGCATAGGCCCTCTGGATGCTTACGCATCACTCCTGCAAGGAGCCGCTGGTAGCCTCAACGGTGTCGGGCTCACCATTCAGAAAGCGGTACCCCTACTCTTCGCGGGCCTGGGGGTGGCGTTCGCTTTCCGGTGCGGGCTCTTCAATATTGGTGGGGAAGGCCAACTCTATATGGGAGCACTTTTCGGCGGATGGCTTGCGCTCTCCTTCCCCGACCTGCCGGCACCCATCCTTCTGCCTGCAGTGCTCGTGGCCTCTTTCATTGGAGGAGGAATCTGGGGTGCCATACCAGGCCTGCTGCGAGCCAGGTGGAAGATGAGTGAGATCATAACCACGATCCTGATGAACTACGTCGGGTTCTGGTTTGTCAGCTTCCTGCTGCACGGTCCTCTCCAGGAGTCGCGTGGCTACTATCCTCAGTCAGAGATCCTACCGCAGTCCGCATGGCTGCCCATCGTCTGGTCGCCGGCCCGCCTTAGTCTAGGGGTCGTCCTGGCTTTGTTGGCGGCTGCGGCTGTCTACGTGGTGATGTGGAGGACCACGATTGGATATCAGATCAGAGCTGTGGGATCCAACGCCCAGGCAGCCGAGTACGCCGGAATACCCGTGGTCCGCAGCATGGTGCTAGCCATGTTCGTTAGTGGTGGCCTGATGGGCCTGGCAGGAGCAGCCGAGATCCTTGGGGTCCAGCACCGTCTCAGCGATTTCTTCTCGCCCGGATACGGTTTCGACGGCATTGCGGTGGCTCTGCTGGGATACACACACCCAGTGGGAGTAACGTTGGCGGCAGTGTTCTTCGGCGGTCTGCGCGCAGGTTTCAACGCTGTCCAGCGCACTGAGGGCCTCCCTCTTGCCTTGGCGCAGGTAGTACAAGGACTGACGCTGATCCTGGTGGTGGCTAGCGTCTTCCTGCCACGTTTGCGTGCCCAGCTGCTGAGACGAAAGGAGGCAGCCAGTGCTTCAGGGTCTGATTGAGTTCTTCACAGCCGCATTCTTCGCGGCTGGTGTGCGCCTGGCTACACCGCTGATCTTCACCGCTATCGGTGGTGTCTTCTCGGAGCGTTCCGGCGTCGTCAACATAGGCCTGGAGGGCATGATGCTCACCGGTGCCTTCGCTGGAGTGGTCGGGGCCTTCTACACAGGGAACGCTTGGCTGGGTGTGCTGATCGCCATGGCCGCGGGCGCACTCATGGCACTCATTCACGCGTTTCTGAGCGTGACTATCAGGGGAGACCAAATCGTGTCGGGTGCCGCGATCAACATCCTTGGCCTGGGATTGACCACCTACTCTCTGCGTATCATCTGGGGTCTCCAGGACAAACCCCGTGTCGCTGGGTTCGCAGTTTGGAAGATCCCAGTGCTAGGCGACCTACCCTTCATAGGTGAGGTCCTTTTTCAGCACATTCCGCTGGTCTATCTGGCGTTTCTGCTGGTGCCGGTGGCCCACTTCGTGCTCTTCCGCACATCCTGGGGCCTCAGTCTGAGGTCGGTGGGAGAGCACCCCAGGGCTGCGGACACGCTTGGCATCTCGGTGTTGAGGACGAGGTATATGTGTGTCCTCATCAGCGGCGCGCTGGCTGGCTTGGGAGGGGCGTTCCTGTCGATCGGCCAGCTCCAGACTTTTCTTGAGAATATGAGTGCCGGGCGTGGATTCATCGCCCTGGCAGCGCTGATCTTCGGCAAGTGGATGCCAGGAAGGACCATGGTTGCTTGTCTTCTCTTTGGCAGTGCACAGGCAGCGATCGTCAGAATCCCAGCACTCAACTACAGCGTGTCGCCGCAACTGCTGTCCATGTTTCCCTATCTGCTGACACTGCTGACCTTCGTCGGCCTGGTGGGCAAGACGACACCGCCAGCGGCCGTGGGGACTCCCTACGTCAAGGAGTAAGGGTATCGATGCGGAGCTGCGCAAGCCGTGAGAGATGGCCGACAACAGTGACGGAGGCTGGAGCCTCACTGCAAGACAGGGATGACATAATGGCTCGAAGAGCCAGGTGTTACTGCTAAGGAGGCTGATTGTGAGCAAGAAGGAATCGGCACAAGAAATCGTGGATCGAAGTACCAAGTACAACTTCTCGTCCTGGGCCGTGCAATCCAAGGCCAGGCCCATCGCACTAGCGGGCGGCGAGGGCTGCTACTTCTGGGACGTGGAGGGCAATCGCTACCTCGACTTCATCTCCCAGTTGATGTGCACCAACGCCGGTCACCAACACCCCAAGATCGTTTCGGCCATCAAGGAGCAGGCTGATCAGTTGTACTTCGCTGCACCGAAGTTCACCACACGCGTCAGAGCGGAACTGGCGGAATTGCTGGCTGAGATAACGCCGGATAACCTCACGAAGGTTCTCTTTACGCTGGGTGGCGCGGAATCGAACGAGAACGCCATCAAGTTCGTGCGGCACTACACAGGGAAGCTCAAGATCATTGCCCGTTTTCGGGGCTATCACGGTGCCACCTGCGGCGCGATGTCGGTGTCGGGTGACATTCGACGAACGAAGGTGGAGCCTGGCATGCCGGGCGTCGTGCACGTGCCCGACCCCTACTGCTATCGTTGCTCCTTCCACCAAGAGAGGGAGACCTGCAACCTGGAGTGCGTCAGCTACATCGAAGAGGTGATACACTACGAAGACCCGGACAGGATCGCAGCCATCTTCATGGAGGGCGTCACCGGGAGCAATGGCATCTTCGTCCCCAGGGATGACTACTGGCCCGCGGTGAGGGCCCTGTGCGACAAGTACAACATTCTGCTCGTGTCCGACGAGGTGATGAGCGGTTTCGGAAGAACAGGCGAATGGTTCGCTGTGGATAACTGGGATGTCAAGCCGGATATCATCACCATGGCCAAAGGCTTGACCGGATCAGCCCTGCCACTTGGCGCGGTGGCCGTGTCCAGTGACATCGCGGAGTACTTCTGGGACCGCATGTTGTGGATGGGTCTAACCTACAACGGCCACCCCATGTCCTGTGCCGCTGGTCTGGCGGCCGTGAAGGTGTACCAGGAGGAAGGCCTGATCGAGAACTGCCGGAAGATGGGGCAGATCATGCAGGCCGAGCTGAAGAAGATGCAGGAGAAGCATCCTTCCATCGGCGAGTTCCGCTCCATCGGGCTCTTCGGCGTCATCGAGTTGGTCAAGGACAGGGGGACCAGGGAGCCCATCGTGGATTGGATGGCCGGCGAGACGGCTCTGATGGACCAGATGTACCAGGAGTTGATGAAGAGGGGTGTCTATACCTTCCTGACGCGCAATTGGCTGTTCATGGCCCCACCGCTGATCGTCACGGAGAAGGAACTGAGGGAAGGCCTGGGAGCCATAGACGAGGTGCTGAGCCTGGCTGACAAAGCGGTGAAGTAGACGAACACCAGGTGATCATCATGTCCTACACATACGCCGGCAAGCTCGTGCGGATCGACTTGATGGCAGGAGAGACCCACTTCGAGAACATCGAAGACGAGGCGGTCGAGACTTTCCTGCTGGGAGGAGGCCTGGCGGCGAAGATCTACTACGAGGAGATGGACCCGGCTTGCGACGTGCTGGACCCGGAGAGCAGCCTGATCCTGATGATCGGTGTACTCTCCGGGACGGTGGTGCCGACGTCGGCTCGCGTCTGCCTGTGTGGTCGCTCGCCCCTGACGGGGATCTGGAATGAGGCCACTGCTGGAGGGTACTGGGGCGCGCAGCTTCGCGCCGCCGGATGCGCCGGTCTGGTGATCACCGGCCGAGCCCGAGAACCATCCTACCTCTGGATCTGTGAAGATGGTGTGGAGATCAGGCCGGCATCCCACCTTTTGGGGCTGGATACCTACCAGACCGCGGAGAAGCTCCGGGATGAGACAGATCCCAAGGCGCAGGTGGCCTGCATCGGGCCGGCCGGCGAGAACCTGTGTCGGATAGCCGCGGTGATGGTCGGTGGGAGGGACTCACGCGCCGCGGGGCGCGGTGGGATGGGAGCACTGATGGGCTCCAAGAACCTGAAGGCCATCGTCGTCCGGGGCAAGGGCAAGCCAGAATACCTCAATCGCGCAGGGCTGCTGGAGAGCGTGCGCCGGGTGAACACCACCGTCAGAGAGAAGTCGCTGGGCATGACTCGGTTCGGGACGTCGGGCGGCATCGTCACCACCGAGAAGGTGGGTGACATGGCGATCGAGAACTGGCGCCTGGGTAGCTGGGTGGAGGGCGCGCCGAAGATCACCGGAGAGAGGATGACCGAGACCATCCTCACCGGCACCTACCGCTGTCACGCCTGTCCCATCGCCTGTGGGCGCGAGATCGAGATTCGTGAGGGGCCTTACGCCGGATTGGCTGGGTCCGGTCCCGAGTACGAGACCGTGATCGGGTTCGGGCCTCTTTGTTTGAACGACGACCTGGAGAGCATTGCGGCCATGAACGATCTCTGCAATCGCCATGGCCTGGATACCATCTCAACCTCGGGCACCATCGCCTTCGCCATGGAGGCCTGGGAGAAGGGCCTGCTGACTCCTGAGGAAACCGGGGGACTGGACCTTTCCTGGGGCAACGTGGACAGCATGATCCGCCTCATCGGGATGATGGCCAGACGAGAAGGGGTGGGAGATCTGTTGGCTGATGGCACCAGGGCCGCAGCCGGGAGACTGGGGCACAACGCGATCGAGTTCGCCGTGCAGGTGAAGGGACTCGAACTGCCCTACCACGACCCCAGGGCCTTCACCAGTATGGCTCTGGGCTATGCTACCGCGAATCGAGGCGGTGACCATCTGGAAACCATGACCTATTGGCACGAGTATGGCATTCAGTGGCCGGACATGGGCTACGTGGACCCGCCCGATATGCTGGTCAGCGAGGGCAAGGCCCGAATGGTTTTCGACTTCCAGAACCTCATGGGTGTCTTCAACGGCCTGGGCCTCTGCAAGTTCATCGCCAAGGGGGGCGTGGGACCGGAGGTGCTGGCTGAATGGGTGAACCTGGCGCTGGGTTGGGACTGGAGTGTACAGGACGTGCTTCTCGTCGGTGAGAGGCTGTTCAATCTCAAGAGACTGATCAACCGCCAATGGGGTATTGGTGGGGAAGAGGATACGTTACCGCCCCGCATGCTCACCCAGCCACGACCTTCGGGGAACGCAAAGGGGAACCTGCCGCGCCTGGGCATGATGTTGGGTGAGTACTACAGGGCGCGCGGGTGGTCTGAAGACGGCATCCCTACCCGGGAGAAACTGGAGGAGTTGGGCTTGCCTGCCTCAGAATAGGCGTGGAAAGCCTGGGTCCGGAATGGGCTGCGTGGCTTCCGCGATTCTTAGAGGGCTGCTGCCAGATGGCTTCGTGGTGTCGAGGCCAGGGGTCTGGCGCAGGTTGGGACGTCTTTCGGATTCAAGGAACACGAGCGCTTGCAGCAAAACAGTCAGAGAAGGAGACCAAAACTCATGGATCTCGAAACGATTAGCTCATACATAGAGGAAGATGCGGAATACGTGTGCCAGACGGCGCCGCCGCCGAAGCAGATGGTGGTGGAAGAAGCTCACGGCTGCACAGTCACTATGGCCGATGGCACAGAGTATCTGGACCTGATTGCTGGAATCTCCGTGAACAGCGTAGGAGCGACCAACCCCGAGGTGGCTGCCGCGGTCAAGAAGCAGGTGGACAAGCTGGCTCACGCGATGGTCTTCGGGGTCTACGTGGTGCCGGTGCAGGTCGATGTGGCCAGGCTCCTGGCGCAGATCACGGGGCCCAATCTACAGCAGACCTTCTTCACCAACAGCGGGACCGAGGCCATCGAAGGGGCGTTGAAGCTGGCACGTAAGTACACTGGACGGAAGAAGTGGATCACCATGGAGAGAGCTTTCCATGGGCGCACCTATGGCTCCCTCTCCGTGACCTGGAGGGAGGTCTACCGCAAGCCTTTCGAGCCTCTGGTGCCTATGGTGGAGTTCATACCCTTCAGCGACATCGACGCCGCCGAGAAGGCCATCGACGACGAGACGGCTGGCGTGATCATGGAGCCCATCCAATCGGAGGGCGGTGTGCGCGTCCCCGACGACGAGTACGTGCCTCAACTCAAGCAGCTCTGCACGGATAGAGGAGCGCTGCTGATCTTCGATGAGGTCCAGACAGGCTTCGCCCGTACCGGAAAGTGGTTCTGTGGAGAGCACTGGGACGTGTCGCCAGACGTGCTGTGCATGGGAAAGGCCATAGGTGGTGGACTGCCGATGGGTGCTTTCATGAGCAGCCGAGAGATCATGTCCACCTTCTACAAGCCGTCCAAGTCGCATATCACCACGTTCGGCGGTAATGCCGTGGTCTGTGCGGCGTCGAAGGCCGCTATCGAGTTCATGATGCGGGAGGATCTGCCGGGCAACGCTGCGGCGCGCGGGGCGCAGTTGATGGACGGTCTCAGGGCGCTCCAGAAGCGTTTCGACATAGTGAAAGACGTGCGCGGCAAGGGTCTGCTGGTCGGCCTGGAACTGGACGATGCAGCGAGGGCGGAGCGCTTCTCCAACGAGGCCGAGGACCGGCGTGTCCTCTTGGGTTGGAGTATGTATGCTGAGGCCACGATCCGGCTCGCTCCCCCACTGATCATCACAGCCGAAGAGATCGACAAGGGCCTTTCCATCATCGAAGAGAGCCTCGCGGCGGTGAGTTAGCCGACTCGAACCACGTTCTAGAGTCGCGCGAGTACCCACACCTTAGCGAGAGAAAGGAACGGCAACAAATGGCAGGCGAGTACAGTAGCAGCAAGGTATTCGAGCCTATCGCCGTCGGCAAGACGGAGATCAAGAACCGTATCGTGGCCGGTCCTATGGTCATGAACCATGCCACCGAGGACGGTCACGTCACCCCCCGTATGGTAGACTACTACGCTGCCAAGGCCAGGGGAGGGTTTGGTCTGGTACACGTGGAGGCGTCTTACATCCGGCCCGACGGCAACATGTTCTCACGCATGCTGGGCGTTTACAGCGACAGGCAACTACCGGGGTTGAACGAGATCGCGGAAGCCATCCACGCGTACGACGCCAAGTGCACGATCCAGCTCGTCCATGGTGGAAGGGTATCCAGCCCGCAGATCATCGGCCAACAGCCAGTGGCTCCGTCCGACAACACGCCGCCACTGGCGGCCAAGCCTCGCGGCCTGGCGGTGGACGAGATCGAAGAGATTGTCGCCTGCTATGGCCGGGCGGCCGCGCGAGCAAAGGCAGCCGGATTCGACGGAGCGATGATCCACGGCGCCCACGGCTTCCTGATCGCGCAGTTCGTCTCGCCTCACTGCAACAAGCGTAAGGACAAGTACGGTAAGGACAGATACCTCTTCGTCAAGCAGATCGTACAGGCCTGTCGTGAGGCGGTTGGTCCTGACTACCCCCTCTACGTCCGAATCAGTGCCGATGAGTTCCTGGGAGACGAAGGCCTGACCATCGAGGAGACTAAGAAGGTGTACGCGCCTCTCCTCCAGGAACTGGGCATCGACTGCATCGACGTGTCGGCCGGGATACAGGAGAGGGTATACTACAACATCCAGCCGCTGTACACGCCCAGAGCCAACATCCTCTACCTGGCCGAGGAGGTCAAGAAGGTGGTTGACGTCCCGGTGATTGGCGTGGGGCGCATCAACGATCCGAAACTGGTCAAGCAGGTCATCGAGACGGGAAGGGTGGACATGATCTCCCTGGCTCGTCAGAGCTTGGCCGACCCGGAGCTGCCGAAGAAGATGCTGGAAGACCGCCCGGAGGATGTGCGCAGGTGCATCGCCTGCGACCTGGGATGTTCGTACCGGCACATCGTGCAGTGGATGGCGGACTGCGCTGTCAACTACGAGGTGACTCGAGAGGCACGCTATCGCTGGGCTATGGACAGACCGGTGGACCCGAAGAGGGTGGCCGTGGTTGGCGGCGGGGTGGCCGGCATGGAGGCAGCGAGGCTAGCCAGCCTCCGTGGGCACCAGGTTACCCTGTACGAGAAGTCCGACCGATTGGGGGGACTGATCCCTCTGGTGGCCGACATGCCACGGCTCTACATGCACGAGCTGAACAACGTCGTGGAATACCTGAGCGGGCAGCTCGATAGGCTGAGTGTGGACGTGAAGCTGAAGACAGAGGTGAACTCCGATCTGCTGGCCAAGGCTCGGCCGGACGTGGTCATTGTAGCCACCGGCTCGGAGGAGCGTGTGCCCGACGTGCCCGGGGCCGACGGTCCGAACGTGGTGACGCTCTTGCAGTACCTGCGCGGTGAGGCCGAGATTGGAGACACCGTCGTCGTGTGGGGTGGCCACGAGGGCGCGGAGGCTGCGGTCTCCCTAGCCAGGCAGGGAAAGAAGGTTACCTTGCTGGAGGAATCGGACACTATCGCCGATGCCACCTTCCTCAAGTACGTGGGCAGGCAGATGCTGCTGGAGGGCTACCTGAAGGAGGACGGCGTCGAGATCGTCACCGGCGTTTCGGTAGAGACGATAGGCGACAAGAGCGTGTCATACAAGCGGGATGGAAAGCGAGGGGAGATCGAGTTCGATACCCTGCTTCTGGCTTTGGGCAGAGTTCCCAGCGACGAACTGGCTATGGAGCTCGCCGGCGTAGTGCCTGAGGTGGCCAAAGTAGGCGATTGCCTCGAGCCCCACTCCATCAGACACTCGATCCACTCGGCAGCTAGAGTGGCATTGGAACTCTAATCCGGATCTCGGCTAGTCCGAATAGGAGGGATACAACATGGCGAAAGCGGGAGCAGAACTCAGGTCCAAGGCCAAGGAACGTGTGGTATTCCCGGTGGTCTCACCGCAGGAAGTCTCCAAGATGGGACCGCTGGTCTTCACCAGGGGCGAGGGTATCTACGTCTGGGACGTGGATGGCAAACGGTACATGGATTCCATGTCCAGCGGCGTGTACGCCGTGCACGTGGGCTACGGCCGCAAGGACATCGGCGCGGCGATGGCGGAGCAGGCTTCGCAGCTCCACTACTTCTGCCCCTACGGCTACGTCAGCGAGCCGGTGATCAAGCTGGGCGAGAAGCTGGCCGAGCTTGCGCCCGGCGACTTGTCGATCACCTTCTTCGTATGTGATGGCTCCGAGGCTGTGGAGTCGGCGTTCAAGATCGCGAAGCAGTGGGCCTACCACAAAGGGTATCGGCGCAAGTACAAGATCATCTCTCGCCGCAGGGCATACCACGGATCGACGATGGGCGCGCTGGCGGCCACCGGCACTATGTCTCCTTTGCGCCAGATCATGGAACCGCTGCCTCCCGGGTATTTCTTTGCCTCGGCTCCGTATTGCTACCGCTGTGACTTCGGACTAAGCTATCCCGACTGCAACCTGCAGTGTGCCGCGTCCGTGGAGCAGATCATCCAGCACGAGGGCCCGGACAACGTGGCCGCGTTCATCGGAGAGATGGTCATGGCAGCCGGAGGGTGCATCGCGCCTCCGCCCGAGTACTGGCTCAGGATCAGGGAGATCTGCGACCAGTATGGTGTGCTCCTCATCGACGACGAGGTCGTGTGCGGCTTTGGGCGCACCGGCAAGTTCTTCGGTGCTGAGCACTATGGCATCGAGCCGGATATCATGACTATGGCCAAGAGCATCACCAGTGGCTACTCTCCGCTCGGTGCTGCGATGACGAAGCGGCAGATCATTGAGGACATGCCGGCCTTCTGGCACGTCCACACCTACAACAACCATCCGGTCAGTTGCACAGCGTCACTGGAGAACATCCGCATCATCGAAGAAGAGAACCTGGTGAAGAACTCTGCTGAGATGGGCAAGTACCTCTTGACTGGTCTGGAGAGCCTGAGTCCCCATCCAAGTGTGGGGGACGTGAGGGGCCTCGGATTGCTGACGGCCGTGGAGTTCGTCAAGGACAAGGCCACGAAGGCGCGCTTCCCCGAGGAAGAAGGCTTCTGCTCTCGAGTCATGGACCTGGCCCTGGAGGAGGGTCTCATCCTGCGGCAGGTGGAGGACATCATCGAGTTCTGCCCTCCGCTGATCATCACCAAGTCAGAGATCGACGAGATGCTGGAGATCACTGACCGCGCTATCACGCAGGCTGAGAAGGAGTTCGGTCTGTAGCGTCCGGAAGGACAGTATGCTCAAGCCGCGAAGCAACGAGATCGTCGGCGGGCTCGAACGGGCTGGTCAGAGAGGATTGCTCCGCGCTCTGGGCTTGACGGACGAGGACCTCTCCAGACCGTTCATCGGGATCGTCAACACCTGGAGCGAGATTAATCCGGGTCACGTGCACCTGCGGCGACTCGCCAGCGCCGTCAAGCTGGGGGTCGTCTCAGCGGGCGGCACGCCCTTCGAGATCAACACTATCGGCCTCTGCGATGGGATCGCCCAGGGGCACGCTGGGATGCGGGTCATCCTGCCCAGCCGCGACCTGATCGCCGACTCCATCGAGCTCGGGACCCTCGCCAATGGCTTCGACGCGCTGGTCCTGCTGGCCTCGTGTGACAAGATCGTCCCTGCTGCCCTGATGGCGGCTGCCAGGCTGGATATCCCTGCCATCCTGGTCACCGGAGGGCCGATGATGCCAGGAAGGTACAAGGGTAGGGAGCTTGCGGTCTACGAAGCGCGGGAGGCCTTGGGCCAGCATGTCAAGGGCGAGATCTCGGTAGCCGAACTCCAAGAGATCGAAGCCAGCGTGTGTCCCGGACCGGGCTCCTGTTCCATGATGGGAACGGCCAACAGCATGAGCGCATTCACGGAGGCGCTGGGGATGTCGTTGCCCGGCTGTGCGACAGCACACGCAGTAAGCAGCAAGAAGGAATCCCTGGCCAGGCAGAGCGGCGTCCAGATCCTGCGGCTCCTGGAGCAGGATGTGTGCCCTTCGCGGATCATGACCGTCGAGGCGATGCGGAACGCCATCACTGTGGCCATGGCCATGGGGTGTTCTACCAACGTGATACTCCATGTGCTGGCGCTGGCCAAGGAGCTCGATCAGGAATTGAAGCTTGACGAATTCGACGCCATAAGCCGGAGGACTCCCTTCATCTGCGACGTCAAGCCCAGTGGCACCCACAGCCTCCTGGCTCTGGAGGAGGCGGGCGGCGTGCCCGCTGTGATGCGCGAGCTTCGGGAAAGACTGAATCTGGAGTGCCTGACGGTCAGCGGCGATACGGTGGGGGGGAACATCTCATCCGCCAGTAATCGCAACCCCCGTGTGATACGACCGCTCTCGGAGCCGCTGCGCCCCGAAGGGGGCGTTGCTGTGTTGAGGGGGAACCTGTCGCCCGAGGGATGCGTAGTGAAACAGTCCGCAGTAGCTAGCGACATGATGGTACATCAGGGTCCGGCGCGGGTATTCGACGGCGAGAAGGCGACCATGCGGGCGCTGCGTGGCGGCCAGATCAAGCCGGGGGACGTGGTTGTGATACGGTATGAGGGGCCACGGGGAGGGCCGGGGATGCCCGAGATGTTGATGCCCACGGCGACACTGGTGGGTTTGGGTCTCGGTGGCTCAGTGTCGTTGGTCACCGATGGAAGGTTCTCCGGTGCGACCAAGGGCGCGTGTGTAGGACACGTATCGCCTGAAGCGGCGACGGGCGGACCCATCGCCCTCGTCGAGGATGGGGATACCATCGACATCGACATCCCTCAACGACGTATCGAGCTGCTCGTGCCGGCAGAGGAGATCGCTAACAGACGTGAGCGGTGGCAGCCGCCTCAGCGGCGGTTGCGCGGCTACCTTCGGCTCTACTCTGAACGCGTGGGGCCCAGTCACGAGGGGTGCGTGCTCGAGCACTAGCGGTGACCATATCAAGGAGCAGGTATTATGGAATGGCCTATTGCGTATCTACACTATATGCCAGGTGAGTCGCGAATCATCGAGATGATGCGCGGCGCGATGAGAGCCATGGATTGCGCCGGGGTCAAGCCAGGGGAGAACGTCGTCATATCCACGGATACCAACAAGCTGCGCATCGCCGAGGCCTTGGCGGCGGCAGCGTACTCGGTCGGTGCGGTGCCTACTATCGTTATGATCACACCGCCGGGAGCGCACGGGGCGCAGCCACCGAGCCCCGTGGTGGGCGCTTGTGCCAAGGCGGACGTGTTCTTCCTGCCCACCACCTGGTCGCAGACTCACACCGACGCCAGGATCGAGGCCATCAAGAATGGCGCCCGAGGAGCGACCATGTGCGAGGTGACCGAGGACTGCCTGTGCGTGGGTGGTATCATGGCCGATTTCGAAGAGTGCGACCGCGTAGGCCGGAAGCTGGGGGCCGCGTTGGGCAAGGCCAAGACCATGCGGCTGACGACGCCAGCGGGCACTGACATCAGAGGAGAGGTCACCGGTCGACCTGTGCAGTACGAGACCGGTCTGTTTCGCGAACCAGGCACCTTTGCGGCGTTGCCGAACAGCGAGCTCAACATCTCGCCTATCGAGGGCACAGCGGAAGGTGTAGTGGTGGCCGACGTTCGGATCATGAGTATCGGCGTCACCCGACGCGAACCCGTCAAGATCGTCGTGGAGGGCGGGCGCGTGGCCAGCTTGGAGGGCGGCGTGATGGCCGACACGTTCAAGGAATCGCTGGAGAGCTTTCAGGACCAGACTGCATACAACGCTGCTGAGTTTGGGATCGGCCTCAATCCGGAGGCCCGTCAGTACAGCACGAACCTCGAGGATTTGGGGAGGCTGGGACACGGGCATCTGGGTATAGGCAGCAACTACGCCATCGGCGGCAACGTCCTCGCGCCGTGTCACATCGACGCTATCTTCAAGGATGTCACGGTCGAGTTCGACGGCAAGACAGTCTGGGACAAAGGAAAGTCCTGATCTAGGGAGGCAGAATGCCAGAATACGATGTCATCGTCATAGGTGGAGGCCATAACGGCCTGATATGTGGGGCCTACCTGGCCAAAGCTGGAGAGAATGTCCTCGTCCTGGAGAAACATGACGTTCTGGGAGGTTTCGTCACCACGGAGGAGGCTCTGCCGGAGGCACCCGGCTTCAAGTTCAACATCGGTGCCAGCGAGCACGGCGGTGTAGTGGAGACGCCCATAGTCTCCGACCTGGAATTGGACAAGTTCGGTCTGGAGTACATGGTCAGGGAGAACATGTACTTCTTTCCCTTCCTGGATGGTGTGGCCGTTCCCATCTACAAGAGTGTGGACAAAACGTGTGAGGCCATTGCAGAGATCTCGGCGCAAGACGCAAAGGTGTATAAGGATTTCGTGGAATTCTCCAACGCTCTTCTCTCTCTGTTTGGAGCAGTGAGCTACGGGCCGCCTCCGTCGTTCGGGGAGCTGGCTGGAGCCATGGACGGAGCCGGGGCTGTCGGTATGGACGCAGATCGGCTGATCCGGACTGTGCTCAGCAGCCCGAGGGCCGTGGTTAGCGAATGGTTCGAGAGCGAGTACGTGAGGGCAGCGCTGGCGTACTACGGGTCCGTCAGCCAGACATCTCCGTCGATGCTAGGCTCGGGCTACGCTCCGTGTCTCATGGGAGGCTGTCACTCCTCTGGTCAGTGGCGACCCAGGGGAGGAGGCGGGATGCTCATCGAGGCGCTGGTTCGGGCCATCGAGCATCACGGAGGAACGGTCCGGGCCAACGGGGAAGTAGGCAAGATCATCGTCGAGAACGGCAAGGCCACAGCAGTAGAGCTGCGCGATGGGGAGAGGATAGAGGCCAGGCGTGGCGTGGTCTCGTCCATCGATGTCAAGCGGGTGTTCCTGGACCTCATGGCTCCAGACCTGCTGCCGCCACACTTGATCCGCCAGATCCAGAATATCACGGTGGCAGGGACGAACGTGTCCGAGTTCAAGCTCGACTGCGCTCTCAACGAGCTGCCTAGCCTCGAGCGGTGGGAGAGAGGACCCGAGTTCATCGTGAGCATGGTTCAGCCGTGCCCCAGCGTGGACTATCTGGAACGCGAGTTCGTCGACATCAGACGAGGCGAGTTCCCTGAGGAGCCTGCCTTCCTGTTCGCCGTGCACTCTGCGGAGGATCCCAGTTTGGCGCCCCCAGGCAAGCACACGTTGTGGCTTTCTTGCTTTGCACCCTACGAGTTGAGTGGCGGGCGAAGCTGGGATGACATCAGGGAGCAAGCGGCCGATCATCTGATCGATGTCGTGGCTCAGTACGCTCCCAATATCAAGGATGCGATGATAGGTCGCGTCATCCACACTCCTCTGGACTGGTACCGTCGCACGGGCGCCATCGCTGGCAACCCCAATCACATGGACATGACCCTGGACCAGTTGTTCGGGTATCGACCGACACCTGCCCTCTGCAACTACCGAACCCCTATCGGGAATCTGTACCTCTCTGGAAGCGGCGTACACCCAGGAGGAGGCCTCAACGGCATACCGGGATACAACACTGCCCAGGTCGTGCTGGCGGATCTGGGCCACGTGAGGGCTGCATCGAGCAGGGGGCTCGGTTACAGAATCGGCAAGGTGAGAGATCTGCTAGGAGCCTTCATGAAGCTAAGGAAGTACCTCTGATGGGCATCTTGATCGAGGATTGCGCCATCCTCGACGAGGAGTCGCCTCACGGTTTGAGAGACGGCGTGAGCATCCTCGTCGAGGGTAATCGTATAGCTCAGGTGAGTTCTTCACCCATAGGAATCACGGATACGGTCACAACGTTGCCTGGCAAGGGACTATTGGCCATGCCAGGTCTCGTCAACGCACACGCCCACTCGCCGGAGAACTACCTGCGGGGCATGACGGAGGATGTGCCTCTCGAGTTGTGGCTCTTCGACTTCTTCTCCTCCGGCGTGCGCTTCTCGCCGCGTGAGAGCTACGCCGCAGCCGCTTTTGGGGCGGCAGAGATGCTGAGGACGGGCACGACATCGGTGCTGGACCACTTCTGGGTCAACGGTGGTATGACCATCGAGGATCTGGATGCGGTGATGGAGGCGTATCGAGACGTCGGCATCAGAGCGGGTGTGGCTCCTCTGGTAGAGGACCTCCGGCCCGAACTGAAGGCCGCCATTGAGAACGACGAGGGTCTGTCGTCCGGCCCCGATGACTACGACTCGGCTCTCGACGTCCCTGACTACCTGGAGATGCTGGAAGCTTTCTTCGAGAAGTGGCATCGATCCGAAAACGGGAGGCTGCGATGTCTGGCGGGGCCATCGGGCCCCCAATGGTGCTCGGAGAAAGTGCTGAACGGCTCCGTGGAGATCGCCACGAGGTTTCAGGGCGGGGTGCACATGCACTCGGACGAGACCAAACTGCAAGCCCTGCTCTGCCGTGAGATCTACGGCAACTCGGCCATTTCGCACATGCACCGGCAGGGGTTGCTGGGGCCTCACGTTTCGCTGGCTCACTGCGTATGGGTCGATGATCGCGACGTGGAGATTCTGGCGGAGACCGGGGCCACGGTGGTGCACAACCCGGCCAGCAACCTGAAGCTGGGCAGTGGATTCGCTCCTATCCTGGAGATGAAGGAGAGGAGTGTCTCCATCGCCGTGGGTGCCGACGGCTCCGCCAGCAGCGACAACCAGGTCCTATTCGACATCTTGAAGCTGACGAGTCTGGTTCACTGTGCGCGGGAGGTGGACCACCGGCGCTGGCTGTCGGCCAGAGACGTCGTGGCCATGGGCACGGTCGGTGGGGCGAAAGCGCTGGGTCTGGCGGGCGAGCTGGGCGAGTTGAAACCCGGGATGCTGGCTGACATCGCCCTGCTCAGGCTGGACACGTCTTTCTTTGCCCCTCTCAACGATGCTTTCCGTCAACTAGTGTACTGCGAGAATGGTAGTTCTGTGGAGACCGTGATCGTGGATGGACGCGTCGTGATCGAGCAGGGCAGGCTCGTCACTCTGAACCAGGACTCGGTCTTGTCCGAGTTCAAGGAAGCCTGGGAGCGCAACAGGGGCTCGATCACTCCGCTCACTGGCAACGATCTGAAGGTCTTTCGTGCCATGGAGCGCTTCCAGGCCGAGCAGTCGGCGAGGGAGTTCTATATCTCGCGGCATTAGATAAGGAGTATGGATGACGGATCTCGATCTCGGGTCGCTGATGGGGATGCTCTACGCGTATCAGCCGTCGGCGATCCTGTTGGGCAGCAACGAACTGGGCATCTACGATGTTCTGGCGGAGGGCCCTCTAACGGCGCCAGAAGTGGGGTCACGCGTGGGCGCCGCTGCCAGATCCACTGAACTGCTGCTCAACGCCTGTGTCGCTCAGGGTTTGCTGGAGAAGACTGGGGAGAGATACTCCAACTCGTCCGTAGCCGACGAGTTCCTGGTGAAGGGAAAACCCGGCTACATCGGTCGCGTGGTGACCAAAGAGCAGGAGTTCTATCGACCGTGGGGCCAGTTGGCTCAGGCGGTACGAGAAGACCAGGCTCCGATGCATCCGATGGCGGAGCGCCTGCGAAGAGACCCTGTCACCGCTCGGAACTTCCTGCTTGCCCTCCACGATCTGGGGTTGATGAATGGCAGCGCCCTGCCGGACGTAGTGAGCCTGGGCGGTCGGAGCACGCTGCTGGACGTAGGCGGTGGGGTAGGGACCTACTCCATTCTACTGGCCCAGAAGAATCCGGGTTTGCAGGTGGTGATCCTCGACTTGCCACCGGTGCGCGAGTTGGCAGAGGAGACCATCGCTGGCTATGGGCTGAGCGATCGTATTTCCTTCCAGGGAGGGGACTTCAATGCCCCCAGCCTTGGAGAAGGCTACGATGTGGTGCTCTTGGCCAACATCCTCCACGACAATGCCGAGGAGAATTGCAGGGCGCTTCTCCGTAGGAGCCACGACGCGTTGGTCGAGGGAGGCTTGGTAGTCGTCAACGAGTTCTACCTGGAGGACGACGGGATCAATCCTCCTGTCAGTGGCACCTTTGCACTGCTGATGATGCTGGAGAACCAAGGTGCTGCGGAGTATCCTGCGAGTGAGATCGAGCAGTGGCTGCTGGACGCTGGTTTCGTGGATCCCGTTGCCCACAGACTGCCTGATCCTAGCCCCATGGTGGTCATCGTGGCTCGCAAGGGATAGCGCGATGAACACCAAGGTAGTTGATCTCTCAGGGAGACTAACCGAGCTGCTTCCTGTATCAGAGGAGATCCAGCGGCACTACATAGGCGGCCTGGGATTGGCGGCCAGGTTGATGTATGACTTCTACCGGGAGGGGTGGGCTCCCTTGCACGAGCAGAGCCCTCTCATCGTTGCCGCAGGGCCGTTGAACGCGACAGGTGTCCCTGGTGCGAACAGGGTGGTCTTCTATGGGCATTCGCCTCTGACTGGGCTCATGGCCGGGGCCTGGATGGGCGGGCGGTTCGGCAACGCCCTGGCAAGGACGGGCACCATGGCCTACGTGCTGCGGGGCCGGGCAGCAGAGCCCTCTATCCTCCTGGTAGAAGACGATCAGGTGCAGATCTTGCCCCGCCCCGACGTGTGGGGTCTCACTACGTCTCAGGCCAGGGAGGTGCTAGAGTCGGAGTATCCGGGGCATCAGGTGGCATTGATAGGACCCGCCGGCGAGAACGTTGTGCCTATGGCCTGCATTCGCGGTGATGAGGGGCACTCAGCCGGCCGCTGCGGCCTCGGCGCGGTGATGGGGAGCAAGAACCTGAAGGCCCTGGTAGTGAGGGGCACAAAGCGTCCCCCTGTCGCTCAGCGCGATCGTTTAGCAGGCCTCATCAGGGACGCGGTGGAGGCGATCGAGGCCAACGAAGAGTTGATGGAGCGTCAGTCTAGACTGGGCACAGTGGAACTGGTCACTCCGGTGAACGAGTTCGAGGGCTGGCCCACCGCCAACCATCAGCGGCGTTCCTTCGAGGACGCTGGCGACTTGGATGGGGAACGTATCCTCCGGGACTTCGTCACGAGGAGCACCACCTGTCCGGGTTGTCCGGTTCGGTGTCGGAAGCACGTGACCATAGATGGTGTCGAGCTGGATGCGCCGGAGTATGAATCGCTGTGGGCCTTTGGCCCGCAGAATGTGGTGCGCGACTATGCTAGCATCGTGAGAGCCAACGAGCTGTGCAACGAGTTGGGTCTGGACACGATCTCCGCGGGCAGCGCCATCAGCTTTTACCGCGAGTACCAGGATGCCTTTGATTCGACTGAGATGATGTTGCCGTTGATTGAGAAGATCAGCAACCGGGAGGACGAGGGGGAGCTTCTCGCCACTGGAGTCCGGGAGGCTCAGGACAGACTGGGGGTGGACTATGGGATGCATACCAAGGGTCTCGAACTCTCGGCATACGATCCCAGAGCGTTCCTGGGAATGGCCCTCTCATATACTACCAACAACCGGGGAGGGTGCCACTGCCGGGCGTGGACTGTGCGACCGGAGATCTTCGGCAACGAGTACACGGCCCAGCAACTGGCCGACATGGTGAAGGACCGCCAGGACTCGGGCAGCGTGCGTGATTCCCTCATCGTCTGTGTGTTCGTGCATGCCACGCTGGGCTACAAGGTCTATGCCCCCGCACTGGAGTACGTCACCGGCCTTGACTACACTGTGCCATCGCTCAAGGAGGTCGGAGAGCGCATCTTCCAGTTGGAGAGACTCATGAACACCCGGCTGGGTGTCTCATCCGCTCAGGATGTGCTTCCCGAGAGAATCGTGAGCGGTATGGAGAGACCCGAGAAGTACTGGGAAAGCAGGAGGCTGTACTACGAACTGCGAAAGTGGGACGAGGAAGGCATACCTGACGCGAAGGCCCTAAGGGCGCTGGGTTTGCCGCCCGGGGATTGAGGGAGAACAGGACAATGGTGAAGCAGGATCTCAGAGAGTTGATGCGGCGACAGCTAGAGAGAGGCTATCTGGTCGAGGTCTCGCAGCCGGTGGATGTGGATCACGAACTGGCCTCCGTGGCCCACGCCGCAGAAGAGGATCTGAACCTGGCGACACTCTTTCGCAACCTGCCGGGATATCCGGAAACCTCTGTGCTCAGCGGCATAGCCGCGACCTACGAAAGGGTCGCGGACGCACTAGGGGTCGAACTCCCTCATCTGAAGAGAAAGATGCTGGATGCCCTGGCGCAGCCGCTCGCAACGTCCTTGCACCAGAAGGATCCTTTGGAGAGGAGCGCGTGCGCTGGAGAGGACGTGGACCTGTTCAGCGTGCCCATTCCCACCCACGCGCCCAAGGACGCCGGCGCATACGTAACGGCGGGCATCGTCGCTGCGCGCGATCCGCAAAGTGGGCGTATGAACTACTCATATCATCGTATGCTAAGGATGGATCGTAACCACCTCACGTTGATGATCAATCCGGGGCGCCATCTCGACGACTACAGGTTGGCCGCTCAGAAGGCAGATCGCAGTATGCGCGTCGTGGTCTTCATCGGCGTCCATCCAGCCATCATGCTTGCGGCAGCCATGCGCTGTCCGGGCGACGAACTGGAGATAGCGGGAGGACTCCTGGACCAACCTGTTGACACAGTATGCTATGGTCGGGAAGAGCTGCCCGTTCCCGTGTATTGCGAGTACATGCTGGAAGGGACCCTGGACCTGACCCAGCGCGTCGAAGAGGGCCCCATGGGCGAGTTCACGGGCATCTACGGGGCCAAGTCCCAGGAGTGCTTGCTGGAGGTCTCCAGGATTAGCTGGCGGCCGCAGCCTGTGTATCAGACCATACTGCCTGGGGGGAAGGAGCATAAGGTCTTCGGGGCCACGCTACCTCGTGAGCCTGTCCTCCTCCAGGCGGCCCTCGGGGTCTCGCCTGAAGTGAAGGATGTGTATATCCCTCCCTATGGCAACGGATTGCTGGCGGTGGTGGTCTTCGACCCAAGCTACGAGGGGCAGGCCAAGAATGTGGGGATGGCTGCTCTCTCTGCTTACACGACGATCAAGAGCGTCATCGTGGTCAACAGTGACATCGACATTAGCAACCCCGAGGAGATAGTGTGGGCGGTAGTCACCCGAGCTGATCTTCAGCAGGACCTGGCCGTGCTACCGCGATTCCTCGGGCACCCCCTGGACCCTGCCGCGGTGCAGGGCCTGGTCACGAAGTCGATCATCGACGCCACCGAGTTACCGGGGCGGGCGTCTCTCGACAGAGTCGCCTATGAGCACCCCGCCGACCTCGGTCGGTACCTACCGGGCTAGGGTGAATCGATCCGATCCTCCCTTCAACGGAAGAAGCCGGTGGCATTCGCCACCGGCTTCTTGCCTATCCCTGATGATACGCGGCGCGCTAGGTGATGATACCCCGGACCGTCAGCCCCAGGCGCTCCACCACAGGTGTGAGAACGCCGAGGAGGATGGTGCCGATCACCACTACGGCGATCATGTTGCCGATCCACCAGGCGGTAATGCTAACAGGCAGCGCGTCGGCGGGAACGAACCCGAAGAGATAGAGCATGAAGTTCCCAGTGATCGCACTCCATAGCTGAGCCAGGATCACACCCACGATCAGGAAGAAGATGAACCCCTTAGGCTTGAACACATCCTTGCCAATAGGGCTCACTCCCACCTTGGGTCCCAGCCATCTGTACACGATCAGGAGAGGGACCTGGACCACCAACTCCACCATGCCGAAGGGAATGGCTAGCGGAACAGGCATCCCAGCAAGGATCCCAGCCCCGACGATGGCGCCGATCACTCCAATGACCCAGCCCCAGCCCGAGAACCACAACACGAAGGGGATGAGAAAGCCCATGCCGATGTATAGTGCAGAGACGCTGAGGAAGCCCATCGGCAGAGCAATCACACCCAACCATGCGATGATGGTGTAGACCGCCGCGGCCACAGCGTAGGTCACCAAGCGGGCCACGCCCAACGGAGGGTTTGGATTCCACTTGAGACTATAGGTTTGCTCTTCCATCTCTGTTCTCCTTATCACTCGTCATTGTCGTGAACATCACAGCCTACGGGTCACCCTCTGCAGCGTCTATCACCTCCCTCCTAGCCTAGCTATGTCTCTCTCTTCAGGGCCTGCAACCACTCTTTCTCGTTGAGAAGAAGAGGAAACTCGGCACGGTCTTTTCGGAGCTCGCAACTAAGAGTTATTGCCTGAGGGGCCCGCAACTGCGCCTTCTCCAGCAGGTCAGGCGAAGAGAACAACTGACGGGATGTACCCTCGAAGACGGTGCGACCATCACGCAACACAGTCACCGTCTGGCAGTAGTTGGCCACGAGGGTCATGTCATGAGTGATGATGAGCACCGTGCCGCCAGCCTTGTGGAGTTCCTCCAGAAGTGCCATGATGCTGGACACCATCCGGTAATCCTGCCCTGTGGTGGGTTCATCGACGATGATCACCTCGGGCCGCATGGCGAGCACCGCTGCCACGGCCAGTCTCTGTTTCTGACCCTTGCCCAGGAACAGGGGGTCCTCATCGGCCAGGTTGCCCAGATCCACGCGCTCCAACGCTTCGCGCACCCTGGGCTCGACCTCGTCCTCTGGTGCGCCGACGCAGCCCAGTCCGTACGCTACCTCGTCATACACCCGCCGCGTGAAGATCTGATGATCCGGGTTCTGGAAGACATACCCTATCCTCATGGGTAGCTCTCTACGAACCCTGCGCTGAAAGACGTCCTCACCGAGAACTCTGCACTCGCCTTTCCATGGCGAGTAGATGCCCGTGAGTATCTTAGCCAGCGTAGTCTTGCCCGAGCCGTTGTTCCCCAGTAGACCTCTGGTCTCGCCACGACGAAGCAGCAGGTCGGCTCCAAACAGGGCCACGGTGCCATCCTCGTACCGGTACCACAGGTCGTTTACCTCGATTACCTTCTCACTGTCTGGACCGACCAACTCATCCTTCGGCTCGCCCGTCACCTGGGTCAGGATCGACCGCGCCTCTACGATGGACTTGGGTACTGCCTTCTCGCCACATACCCCGCCACGGTACGCTATCCGTGAGACCTCGAATGTGTATGCACCCTTCTCGTCCAGGAACTCAAACTGTGAATAGAACTCCTCCGGCTCTGCCAGCAAGTCGACCTTTCCATTGCACACCAGCGCGATGCGGTCGCAGAAGTCGAAGAGAATCTCCGGATCTTGCTCCACCAGTACCACCGTCAGGTCATGCTCCTCCTTCAAACGGCGAACAGTGGCGATCACTTCGCTCTTTCCGATAGGGTCCAGGTCCGAAGTGGGCTCGTCTAGAATCAGCAGGTCCGGTCGCATAGCCAGAAACGATGCTATGGCCACACGCTGCTTCTGGCCTCCCGAGAGGTCGGCCGGGTGTATGCTTTCTGCATTATCCCACAGGTGGCCCAAACCCACCATGTACAGCGCCTCGCGGACGCGTTCGTCGATCTCGTCCGACTCGAGCCCCAGGAGCTGAAGCCCGAAGGCAACCTCGTACAGGAGGCTCATGCTCAGGAACTGATTCTCAGGATCCTGGAACACCATGCCCGCCAACGGGGGCCGCACAGGCTCGCCCAGCAACGCTCCACGGGGAGTGCCATCGACCACGTTGGCCTCGGCGTCCACGCCTCCCACCATCTTGTCCAAGACGTGGACCGTGCCAGCGAAGTGTTCATTGACCATGTTGGCAGGGACTCTCATGGAGTGCGGAAGCAGGCCCATGATGCTCTTGCAAATGGTCGTCTTCCCGGCGCCGCTGGGGCCGGTGATGCCGAAGAACTCCCCCTTCTCTATCTCTAGGTTAACACCCTGGAGCGCCCAGGGGTTCAGTTTTCCCACAAAGGCAGGGTATCTCCAGTACAGATTCTCGATCTTCACCAAGCTCATTGTTTTGTCCTCAGCTTCCTAACTATGCCCGCAACCCAGATACCAGCCCCAACACCAGGTCTGTGATGTTGAGCCCGCCCGTCAGCACGGCCACGACCAACGCGCCGCTTCCTAGGATGAGCACGTAATCCACGATGTGGAATGGCTTGACCTCCCGATAAACCGTGGGTTTGGATCCCATCACATAGCCCCGAGCGGATAGGGCATCCGAGATCTCAGTGGAGCGGCGCATCATATTGGCGATCAGAGGGACAGTCAGGTATGCCATGTCTCTGATCTTGGCCACGATGTTCTTCTTTTGCACATTCACGCCACGGGCAACCTGTGCCTGGCGGACCGTGGTGAAGTCGATCATCGCGATGTTGAGCGAACGAAGCATCAAAGAAGCGAACAAGCAGATCACGTATGGCATTCCCGGCAGCTTGCGCACGGCGCCGACGACCTCCACATCCCTGGTGGTCAGCACCAGGAGGAAAGTCAACAAGATCATGGCGGCATACCCTAGGACCTTCGTAGCAGCCACGTAGACCGTCTGGTCAGAGATGATCAAAGTCAGCGGCTGGTGGAAGGGAAAGGAAACGAACGTCCACGATAGGTTGAGCGGTGTCTGACTGATGATCAGAGCGACCACCGCCGCGCCGAGTATGCCCCAGTAGAGTTGTTTCGTGAAGAGGTAGTAGCCGACGATGATAGCTACGAACACAACCATCGCCACCGAAACACCGATGTCTAGCATGCCAGAGTAGGTCTGGCGCGAGAACAAGATACGACTGCCGGGGTTCGGATTGAAGACAATCCAGCTCAGGAAGAGGCTGAGGAGCATCGGGAAGATGACGACCAGGTATGAACGGAAGAGCCATCTGATCACTCCACTCAGCCACAGCAAGAGGAAGGCCAAGGTCACCAGCAGTACACAGCCCAACGGATCAGGATGCGCAGTCGAGATCATGCCCATCAGCACCAGGGATACGCACAGCACGAGCACGAACTTGGTAATGGCATGCAGCCCGGCAAGAGGAGAGTCTATAGGCATCGAGAACAGGAATGTCCGCACCCATTTCTGCCCTCTGCCCGGGCTTGCTGAATCTGTCAACGTAGCTTCGCTCATCTTGTCCTCTCTATCCTAACTTCACAGTTCTTTGGCGAGGCTATCGCCTCGTGATTTCTACCAGTAGATCCTCAGGCCTCACGCCTGGCAATGTGTCATCCGGGCATGCGCTCACCGCCAGGGTCACGGGCCGTAAGGCCCTCAGCACCAGGTACTCGCCAGGTTTGATGTCGAGCGGACGAAACATGTAGCCATCCTCGTCGACTTCGCAGGTCACCCAGAAACTGGCCATGCCAGTGAGATCCTTCCGTTTCATGCCGAGTGCTTCAGACAGGAGATCTCGGCAGCCAGCACGACCGTCTTCGTAGATCTCTCGCCAGCAGCCGGGGTACATGATGTCCACTCGACCCTCCGAGTTCACTTCCGCGACCTCGACATACGCGACCCCATCGCCATCGTACAGCTTCATACCCGGGTCTGCATAGAAACTGAGCTTGACGCTCCGAAACTTCTCCCAGCCGTTGATGTTTCTGCTCAACGCCTGATCGAAGCCTGGGAAGGTGAAGTCGCCTCCTTGCCCCCCGTGCGGTGCGATCACCTTGACCTCATCCTGCTTGTCCAGTGGGAAAGCTCTTGCTGTTCCCGGTGCCAATGTGAATGACTCAACCATGCTTCGTGCGCTCTCCTCCCGGGTTTCCAGTATCGTCGCCACGATACGCGTGGACTATCATCGCTATGGCCTGCTCTGCACGAGTCTGAGGAGCATACCCTCTGTACGGTGATGTACTAGAGAACAAGAGATGGCCTGGTCACGGACGTTGTAGGCCACCTCGTCGAACAATAGCAGCGGAGTACCCTCTGCACATTCAAGCCTCTCCCCCACAACCCCTTTGGCGACTGTGGGTATCAGGTCGGCCACGTAGTATGCAGCAGTTTCTCCCGCAAACAGCTCGAGAAATGTAAAGACGTGATCTACGAGATCCTGTCGGGAGAAGGGTTTTCGGAGGAGGCGTTTGGGGATCCAGTCTTCACAGTGAATGACCGGCTTGCCGTCTGCGAGGAACACCTTTCGTACGGCCAGGACAAGCTCTTTGCTTCCCAGTTGCAGTTTCTCTCTGACGTGCACGTCTGGCAGTGTCTCTTCGTACTCTAACCAGCCTACGCCGGGCTCAGCTCCTCGTGCCCGGATCATGTCCTCACAGTTCCACATGCCCTCCAGGCGAGAATCGAGGTAGGCCGCAGCGTGAGTAACGTAGGTGCCGGCGCCCTGGCGGCGCACCACGATGCCCTCCCGCTGGAGGTTCGACAGGGCAGCACGAACAGTTGCACGACTGACCCCGAATCCGGCGGCCAATTCATTCTCTGGGGGGAGTTGCTCACCTGGGGCGAATCGTCCTTGACGGATTCGTTCCCTCAAGGCATCTTCGACCTGCTTGGAGAGGAGTTCACCGCGTTCGATTGTCGCCATGGCCGACCTTGGCATAGCAATTGTCAGACGATTGCCATTTACTCCCATTTTACCACATTTCAGAACGCATGTCAAGTACTGCGGAACAAGTGGTTCCTTTTATGAAACCCGGCCTGGGTCAGCGCAGGCGCGATTGCGTCTGCCACGTCCAGAGCAGCACTCTGGACTCGTACGTGTGCTGGACTCATCGTCACGCAAGGTGGAGTTGAGGGGCCCGGATGTGTCCTGGCAGCGTGCACGGGGCCACTTCCTCGGGCCACCTGAGTCGGAGTGGCTGGTAGTAGTGGAGCGGTGCTAGCGCGCTGTGCCACTTCCTCGCTCGACAAGGCAGTGGGGCAGCGACGAGGTAGAGATAGGACGAAGTAGGCCGTGCTGGACCAGCAACTCCAGTGTCATGAGCCTATGCCAGACCTTGTGCTTTTCCTCCGTTTCAGCCAAATGCTTCCCTGACTATCTCCGTGTAAGTGGGGAGCGTGGCGGCTAGCAGTTCTCGTCCGGCTTCAGCACTGGCCTTCGTCGGGTCGCCCAGTACTCCGATGGGGCTGATGTCGGCCATGCTGTAGTGTCCATCATGCGTCACCTCGTCGATCTTGGCCCAAACATCGCCTACGAAGCCACGCTGTGCAGATGGCATGTCCACGAGGTGGCCGTATGAACTAGCCAGCAGATCGGAAGTCTCCACGAAACCAGAGTGTATCCCACCTTCTTCCCGAGTCACGCCATAGCGGTCCAAGACGGGGTCCATCGCCTCTTCCACTCTAGGATCCTGAAGGATGTTGGGCGAGACCACTCTACACGGTAGCTGCGCATTGAGCTCTGGAGCCACTTCCTGCAAAGGTAGGATATTCCCACCATGAGAGGCGATCAAGGCGATGCGCTCGAAACCATATGCGCACAGGCAGCGACAGTAGGCGCGACACATCTCCTTCAGCAGTTCTGCGGAGATGGAGATCGTGCCTGGGAAGGGCATGTGGTGGTCAGAGCAGCCGGGCCGGATGACAGGGGCTACGAGGGTATGGCCAAGTCTCTCGGCGATGCCGACCGCAATCGAGTATCCACCCATGGTGTCCATACCGGTGGGTAGGTGTCTGCCGTGCTGCTCAATGGAACCGGCAGCGACGATGACCGTCCTGTATCCTTCGTCAATCGCGGCCCGGATCTGAGGCCAGGTCATTTCTTCCGTTAGCACTGTTTTCACTTGTTGCTCCCTCTAAGGATCAAGATAAAAGTGCCCAAGCCTGCGCCGACGCACCAAGGCGTTCCTGATTCCGAACGCAGGCTACGCACGCGTGCCCGCCCGCGTGTTGTGGTCGATTCTTGACGGTGATCGAGGCTCCACCGCTTCCCGGCTCGGTCTTGCTCGTGTCTGTGAGCTTGTGTCTCAGCACGACTGGCGTCCTGGACTGCTTCTTGTGTCGAACCGCCTGGAGCGAGGAGTCAAGGCGCCAAGGCATCTGGCACCCACCTCGTCGGTGCGTGTCGGCTTCGGTCCCGCATGTGGGCTCTGCACAGGTGGCGACGGACATGCCCGCATGCTCCTAGGGGTACAGCTCGGAGAGGTGATTGTAGACACGTTGAACGTGCTCCCTCATGACCTCCGCCGCCACGTCGGGATCCCTCGTTCTGAGGGCTTCCAGCTCCGCCTGGTGACCTATCAGAAGCACGGACGGAGTACGCCTGGCAACCTCGAGCGCAGCCCACCTGTCAGTGTCATCCAAGAGCGACTCGATCATCTTGGCGAGCCTGGAGTTGCCAGATGCCCGCGCAATCACCGAGTGGAATCGGTGGTTGAAGACGAGCGCCTCTTCAGGTTCGGAGGTGGCTGTCAGTCCCTCGAGTTGGTCCAGTTCTTCATCGGTTATGTTCTCCGCGGCCAGTCGGGCGGCCATCGATTCCAGAGTGATCCGAAGCTGGTGTATCTCCTGAAGATCGCGGAAGGACAACTGCGTCACCATGTATCCCGCGCGAGGGATGGCCTTCACGAGGTTCTCCTGCTCGAGGAGTGATAGAGCCTCTCGAACCGGGGTCTTGCTTACTCCGTAGATGTCGGCCAGCTCTCTTTCCCTGAGAAGATCGCCGGAACGAAGAGAACCCTCGGTGATCTCCCGTCTCAGGGCTTCATAGACCTTCTGCCTCAGCGAGGGCTGGCGGGTACGGGAGCCCGGGCGCTCTGAGTTTGGGTTAGACGGCTGCGATTCTTTTCTCACAGTGGTCTCTCACTCCAGGTGATGTGGCGGAGTAGCATGTGCCCAGCTAGTCCTCCACATATGTGGGGCGGTGATCCCTATTCAGATCTCCTGTGTGCCACCTTGATGTCAGGGGGACGATGGTGTGACCCGTCGCTTTCTGCTCCCGCACCGCCGTTTTCTTCCCCCGAGGACTCCCACAAGCATTTGTGGGTGTCGCTGTGGCGCAGGTCTTTGCCGGCCCGGTCGACGGCACTGGATGGTTATCTCGGTGCCCTTCTCCCGTAGATCTACACCACCCCCAACGTTCTTGCTGCCGTTTCGATGCACTGCAAAGCAAAATCGAGATCGTCCGTGGTAAGTGCCGCCGAGATCTGTATCCGCAACCTGGCCTCACCCGCAGGCACGACCGGGTAACCAACAGCCGCGAGAAAGACGCCGTCGTCTAACAGACGATCGGCCACCGCATACGCCTTCGGGGTTTCGCCAATGACCACAGGAGTGATGGGGGACTCGCCGCCCAGGAGTGGCAGACCGATGCTATCTATTCCCGCGCGGAAATGCGCCGTGTTGTTCCACAGCCGCTGCACCAGCTCCGGTTCAGCTTCCAGTATGGAGAGCGCTGCGAGCGCGGCGGCCACAGTCGCAGGAGGTAGCGCGTTGGTGAAGATGAAGGACCTGGATCTGTGATAGAGATAGTCTACGAGATCCTGGCTTCCACACACGTAGCCACCGCCGGCGCCACCCAGCGCCTTCCCGAAGGTACCAGTTTGGATGTCGATCTGTCCCTGGACACCGTACTGCTCTATGGTGCCTTTGCCTCTCTGGCCCAGCACGCCCAGAGCATGGGATTCGTCAACAACAATGATGGCTTCATATTGATCCCCCAGTTTGACGATCTTGTCAAGTGGGGCTGTGTCTCCCTCCATGCTGAAGACGCCGTCGGTGACAATCATTCGCAGTCGCGTTTCCCCCGCGTCGCGAAGCAGGTCCTCCAGCGTGGACAGGTCCTTGTGGGGATAGACCCTCTTGGCGGCGGTGGAGATGCGGCAGCCATCGACGATGCTGGCGTGGTTGAACTGATCGCTGAAGATGAGATCGCCCTCACGCATGAGGCCGTCGATGACACCAGCATTCGCTGTCGAGCAAGACGGGTAGATGAGTGCATCCTCGGTCGCCAGGAAGTGCGCCAGCCGCGCCCTCAACTGATGGTGCAAGTCTGTCAGTCCGCAAACCTCGGATACCGACGCGGCTCCGTTTCCGTACTTGTCTATCGCATTCTTCGCCGCTTCCTTGACTCGTGGGTCTGACGCTAGGCCGAGATAGTTGCTGGATCCCAGCATGACCACTCGCTTCCCGTCCAGGAGTACTCTTGCTCCCTGCTCGCTCTGGAGCACACGCTTCTTCCTGAAGGTCCCCTGATCCTTGAAGGAGGCGACTTCCTTGCTAACGAACTCCTGCAACTGCCGATTCATTACCACTACCCCCCGCGCTCTACAGTCAACGTCATCGCGACGTCCCTCGACGTGCTCTGGCCCAGGCACTCTCCACCACGCGCTTGGTGTTAGCCAGGACGATCCCTGCGTCCTCGTGGCCCTGCGGCTTCACCTCCACGCTTACGATGGGCCTCTCCCCGTAGGGTATCGGCTTTTGGAAGAAACCGTGCCTCCACAAGGCCTCGAAGAGCGCCGTGACGTCTGGGAGATCATGTTCCCCGCCCTCCACTCCAAAGCGAGGGTGTTCATCGCCATAGATGGGGCTGTCCGGGTCGGACAGCAGGCAGTTGGCCAGATGCATGTGTACGTGGTAACCCTTGGCCACAGCGATGGAGTCCTCGACGACTTCGCCCAATTGGGCCAGGTGAGACTGATCGAGAGTCAACCAGACTGCGCCACCCTGCCTGCGCACCTCTCTCACGAGTTCCACAGCCTCGACTGTGGGGCCGATCAACCCGTACCTGTGCACACTACGATCGGTGGGTTCGAGAGAAAGGACCAGCGGCCGATCCGTGGTCTGAGAGCTGGCGTACTCCGAGAGGGTCACCATGGACTCCACCAGGTAGCCGAGGGCGCTCTCGCGGTCCGCCGGTGCGGTGTCGGGTCCGGCCGTGATCAGATGTAACTCGGCCCCCAGGAGATATGCGTCGTCCACCAGTCGCTTGGCCCAGTCCAGGGACTTGCGGCGTACTGCCTCGTCCAGTGCCGACAGGTGTATGCCATGTATGGCGTACGGCGGTCCGCCAGCGAAAACCACTCTCATGCCCGAGTAGCTCAGCAGATCCGCCACTTGTCGCTTGGCCTGCGCGTCCTCGATGTAGGTGATCTCGATAGCGCTGAAGAACTCGTCTGCCAGCACCCTTTCGATCGTCTCCACCACTGGACCCGTGCCTGCTATCACCTGCGGGAACGACACGTACTGCACCACTCCCAGGTCCATGAACTCTTGCCTGCTGCCGTTCATCTCCCCCTTCCTTCCCGCTTCTTGCCCCGTCGTCTTTCTCTGTTGAGGTCTCGGCGGCCCTACCAGGTGGACCTCGTCGCGTCGGAGAGAGACTCGCTGCCGTGGGAGGTGACCAGGATCATGTCCTCGAAAACAGCGGTGCCCACATCCTCGATGACAATCATGGGTTCTATGCTGAAGACCATGTTCTCCGCCAAGAGAGCATCGTTGTCGGGGTACAGGATTGGCGACTCAACAACCGAGGTACCGATGCCGTGGCCGAATCCTGTGGGATAGTAGTACTCGGCCAGCCCCCGACGCTCCGCTATTCCTTCTGCGATCCGCTGAAGATCGGAGATACGAGCTCCAGGCTTGACCGCCTCTACGACCTGATCCCGCATCTCCAGGGCGGTCTCGAGCATCTTGCTCTGCTGGGCGTTCGCCTTGCCCACCACGCCGGTCCGTGCGACGTCGCTCATGTAGCCCTGGTGGGGAGCACAGATGTCCACGAAGAGCATGTCCCCGTCCTCGATTCTTCGGTCGCTGGGCTCGGCGTGCTTGAGACCCGAACGGGGGCCACTGGTGAGAGCGGCGATCGTGAGGTCTCCGCCCGCCTTGAGGATGTCGTAGATCACCTCTGCCCGCAGCTCCTTCTCCGTCATCCCAGGCCTTGCCTTCGCGAAGGCAGTGTCATGGCCGATGGAGGCGTACCTGGCCGACTTTCTTAATAGCTCCAGTTCCAGATCGCTCTTGATGGCTCGCACGCTCTCGAAAACCGCATCGGCGGGCACGATGTTCCCTTGAGGAAGTAGCTCGGTGAGCCTGCCCATGAAATCGTAGGGGACCCAGCGCGCGCTCACCAGGCCGCCACTGGCCGTCCGTAGATCCCTCTCCTCCAGCACATCCACCACGAAATCGACGATGTTCTCCGCCGCTCGCACGGTTGCCGGATGATGGCCCGCCCGCACGTCCTTGATCCAGGTCATCCAGATGCCTGAATGCATCGGTTCGCTGTGCATCACGCTATCAGTGACTAGGCTCAGCTCGCCTTCGCGCGGTACGACGACGAAAGTATGGCCAAAGTGGCCGTCAAAGTTCGATAGATAGCGCACCGGACCCAGGCAACTTGGGCTGCCATACACGAGCAGGTAGTCCAACCTGCCGTCGGTCATGGCGGCGCGAAGTCCATCGGCCCGGCGCTCGTACTCCTCCACAGGGAAAGGCAGCTCCAGGTACTTGCTCCTGTGTTCCCAATCGTATGATACCTTTGTCTCTCCGTACGCACCGACCATCCACTATCTCCTTCTTGTACGTAGCCGTGCTGGCAAACGGCCCACACTTCTCTACCTCTTCACCGCCGGAAGCGTGGATCGAGGGCATCTCTCAGACCGTCACCCAATAGGTTGAACCCCAGTACCACCGACATAATGGCCAACCCAGGGAAGGTCACTGTGTGTGGCGCCGTCACTATGTAAAGACGGGATTGACTCAACATCGCGCCCCATTCGGGTGTGGGCGGCTGGACGCCTACGCCGAGGAAGCTCAACGCTGCGGCGTTCAGAATCGCCGTTCCGATGTTGATTGTTGCTTGCACGATGATAGGGCCAAAGCAGTTGGGCAGTATGTGGCGGAACAGAATACGTGCTTCGCCGGTGCCGAGAGCACGAGCGGCCGTCACGAACTCCCTCTCCTTCAAAGCCAGCACCTGTGCTCTCACCACGCGTACGTACATAGGCATGGAGCGAATGCCGACGGCGATCATGACGTTAACCAGGCCTGGTCCGAGAGCCGCCACGATGGCGAGGGCCAACAGTATCCCAGGGAAGGCCAAGAGGGTGTCCACACCCATGCTGATCCAGCGATCCAACCGGTGTGAGTAGCCTGCTACCGCTCCGATGGGCACACCGATCACCGTAGCTATGCCAACCACTGCCACCCCGACCAGAAGCGAGATCCTCGACCCGTAGATGATGCGACTCAGAATATCGCGACCCAGGTCATCGGTTCCCATCAGGTGTCCGTCGGTTAATGGTGACAGCAGAGTGTTTCTCAGGTCCTGGTCCAGGGGATCGAAGGGAGCCAGATGTGGTGCCAGGATAGCCACCACTATCTCCACGAGAACCAGTAGTCCTCCCATGACCGCTATCTTGTTCTTCAATAGCTGTCTGAGGGCTACAGAGTAGAACGATCTGCTCGGCCGGAGAGGAGTGAGTGAGTTACCCGATCGCGGCCCTTCCGAGTCCATCCCTGGTCTGGGTGTGACTGTTCCCACGCTTTGCCTCACTGGAGTCTCACTCGAGGGTCGATGAAGCCGTACGCGATGTCGGCAAGCAGGTTCACCAGGACGAAGTTGAGGGCTAGCAGCAACACGCCGGCCTGAACGACCGGGTAGTCTCTGTACAGGATGCCGTCCACAATGAACCTACCGACCCCATTCACCGTGAAGACGACCTCGACCACCACGGCCCCGCCGAGCATGAAGCCAAATCCCAGTGCGGCCTGAGTCACCACCGGTATCAAGGCGTTTCGCAAGGCGTGGCCGTACAGGACCACCTTCTCCTGCAAACCCTTGGCCCTGGCCGTGGTCACGTAGTCTTGCATCAATTCCTCCAGCATGCTCGATCGCGTGTAGCGCGCAGTATAGGCGATACCGTAGCTGGCCAGAGTCAGAGCCGGTAGTATGACGTGCTTGGGACTGCTGAAACCGAATGTGGGCAGCCAACCGAGCTTCACGGCGAAGTACCAGATGAGCAGCAATCCCAACCAGAACCCCGGCATAGAGATGCCCAGGAGGCTGACGGCAATGGTCAGACCATCCCATATGGTGTTGCGTTTGACCGCGGCTATGACTCCCAATGGCAGACCTGCGGCCAGAAAGATGATGGTGGCTATAGTGGTCAGTTTCAGTGTGGTGATGTACCTGCTCCCGAGTTCGCTAACCACTGGCTGGTTGCTGCGGACAGACCTCCCGAAGTCCAGCCGTACCGCCTTCTGTAGATAGAGGAGATACTGAACCGGGATGGGCTTGTCCAACCCCATCTGATGTCGGATGTTCTCTATGGCCTCAGCGCTGGCTCCCGGCCCCGCCCGTATTTGTGCAGCGTCGCCGGGCAACACCTGCATGACCACAAAGACCAAGGTGTAGACCCCCAACATCACAGGGATCAGAGTGAGGAGTTTCCTTATCACATAGCTCAGCATATAGCGTCCTACCGGTCAATCCGTGGATCTCTGCCCACTGTGGAGACTCAAGCCCCGGGTGAATTGTCTTCTGTCACTTCTCTGCTGCACGGTGGTCGTTGGCGGCCGACATGACTCCCTTTCGCCTGGCATGCGGCTCTCAAAACGTAACAGCCGCTACACACTCGACGCCCTTGGATGGGGGCGCCGGCGAACCCGCCCTTGATACGCACCCGCATGTCGGCCTGTGTTGTTCTACGCGATGTTCACACTCACTATTCTTCGATGTACACGGTGTCGAGCTTGAGGTAAGTGTCGCTTGGGTGGAGTGCGAAGCCCTTTACCTTCTGGTTGTGGGCCATCACGCTCTCCCTGACGAAGGTCGGGATCTGGACATAGTCGTCCACAATCATGTTGATGGCATCCCTCAGGAGTCCCAGGCGCACGTCAGGATCCGTTTCCCGTCTCTCTGCGTCGATGAGCGCGTCGAGATCGGGGTTGTCGTAGCGCGTGTAGTTGCTGACGTCTATCCCATCGGAGTGGAAGACGGTGCCCAGCGTGGCGCCGGCATCACCCATGGGGTTCTCCTGGCCGAGGACGAACATCTGCATGTTGCCCGCCGCACAATCAGCCAGGAAGGCGCCCCAGTCCTCTACCACGATGTTGGCTTCCATACCCGCGTCGGCCATGTAGGCCTGTATAGCCTCGGCCATTCTCTCGATCTCGGTCAGCGGCATGACTTTGAACTCCACGCTGAACGGTTGGCCATCCTTGTCCACGATGCCATCGCCGTCCGTGTCTTCCCATCCGGCCTCCGCCAAGGCGTCTCGCGCCACGTTGGGGTCGTAGGGGATGGGCTCGATGGTGTCATCGTAGCCGTAGACGCCGGGGGCGACAGGCTGGGTGGATCTCACGCCCACGCCGAGGAAGATCCCCTCGAGGATGGTGTCCATATCGAGCGCGTAGCTCACCGCTTTCCTGACCAGTGGGTCATCAAACGGGGCCTTCTGTGTGTTGAAACCGACCCATTCCGGGAACAGGGTGGGGCCTCGCTCGATCACGATGTTGGGATCGGCCTCCACCATGGAGAGCAAGCTGGACGGGATGATGGTTTCGAAATCGGTGTCGCCAGCCAGCAGCGCAGAGACTCTGGCCTGCTCCTCAGCAACGAAAGTGAAGTTGACCGCTTCCAACTTCGCAGGTGTTCGCCAGTAGTTCTCGTTGCGCACCAGAACCAGGCGTTCGTCTGGCACATAGTCGTCCAGCACGAAGGGGCCGGTTCCCACCGGGTGGGATGAAGAATCCTCGCCCCATTCCTCCAAAGCTACCGGGTTGAGGATCGAGGCCTCGATCATGGCGAGCCGGCGCAAGAACGGAGCGTGCGCGTACTCGAGAATGAGCTCGACGGTCAGGTCATCCACAACCTCGACGGACTCGATCATGGAGTAGTCACCAACGAACACTGATCCGGTGTCGGGATCCAAGAGCCGTTCGAAGGTGAACTTCACGGCGTCAGCGGTGAGGGGCGTTCCGTCGTGGAATTCCACCCCATCCTCGAGGTAGAAGGTATACGTCAGGCCATCGTCGGAGATGTCCCAATCTTTAGCCAGCTCGGGGACTATTTCCATGTTGGTGTCCAGAGCGACCAATTTCTCGAAGATGTTGCCCAACACCATCTTGCCCGAAGCTGCGCTCTCTTGCTGGGGATCGAGCAGCGTCGGGGCCAGTCTCATGTTGATGTTGAGGATCTGAGGCACCTCGGGTGCCGGTGGCTCTGGCGCCGTTGTTGGTTCGGCCGCCGTGGTCGGCGCCGCAGTCGGCGGAGCCTCTGTCTCCTCCGGGGCAACCGTCGCCGCGGGAGCACAGCTCGCCAGGATCGCCACGACCACCAGCAGTGCCAGGGCCGTCCAAATCTTTCTCATTTCGTGTTCCTCCTTAGTGGCTTGCACAAAGGTGATTCTACTTTCTTTCTACACAACTGTCTTGTGCCCAGTAGGCGGGCAGCATTCTCTCACAGTATCCTGTTCTGCACCTCCTTTCCCGGGGTGAACCCCGAGTCCTACCGGTCAACTTCCCTACATGATTGGTTCAATTACAGTCCTATTCTTCTAGTTGGCCCGCTTCAGGGCCTGGCCGCACAGGTGACCGGTGTGCTCGCCTTTATCCACGACGATCTGCCCGGCCACGATCACGTAGTCGATACCCACGGGATACCTGTCCGGCTCTTCGAACGTGGCCCTCGCGGCCACTGTCTGCGGGTTCAACACAACCAGGTCCGCTTGCCACCCATTGAGGATCAAACCCCTGTCTTGGAGCCCAAAGCGCCTGGCCGTGGCCCAGGTCATCTTGCGGATGGCCTCTTCCCACGTCAGTACGCTAGCTTTGCGAACGTACTCTCCGAGAACCCTGGGGAACGTGCCATAGCTTCGAGGGTGCGCGAGGGGGCCGGGGACGGAGCTGTCGGAGGAGACCATCTGGCAGTGATGTTGCATCACCTCTCTGAGGTCGTATTCGCTCACCCAATGGGCGATGAGCCTGGCATGAGGGTCCTCCAGCAGGAGGTCGAATGCCACGTGCGCCGGTCTCTGTCCGCGGAGCTCGGCGATTTCTTGGAGCGTCTTGCCGCTGATGGCATCCAGAACCTCGGACAACAGCACCAACCGCTCCCAGCCAGCCTCCGCGGAGATGCTCTCCCATCCTCCTGTGCCTTCTTCCATCTCGCGAGCCGCCTTCTCGCGCAATTGGGCATCCTTCAGCCTCTCCAGAGTCTTGTCTAGTCCGCCCTCATGCATCCATGGAGGCAGCAGCGACACCACATCGGGGTTCGCCGCGGGATACGGGTACTGGTCGAAAGTGATGTCCACACCGTCTCGGCGCGCTTCATCGATGAGGGCCAGGACTTCGGACGCTTTGCCCCAGTTGTTTCGCCCCGCCAGCATGAAGTGCGATATCTGGGCAGCCACGCCGGAGCCTCTCACGATCTGTAGCATCTCCTGCACGGAGTCTACTACTCCCGAACTGTAGTTGCGCATGTGACACGTGAACACACCGCCACGATCAGCAACCACTTGGGATAGCGCTACGAGTTCGTCCAGGTGGGCAAAGCACATGGGTGGGTACAGCAAACCGGTGGACAGACCGAACGCGCCTTGTTCCATGGCCTCCGCCAGGAGGTTCTTCATCTCCTCCAATTCGTGAGGTGATGGGGCGCGGTTCTCCATGCCCAGGATGGCGGTGCGAATGGCCTTGTGGCCTACAAGGAAGGCCTGGTTGTTGATCAGGCCGTGCTCCCGTACCCTGTCGATGTACTCCCCGACGGTCCGGTATTCACCCAGCGCTGTGATCCCCTCCTCAACGTGAGGTTCCATGAAGACGCGGTTTCCTTCCGCGAGCGGGGCTGAGGACGATCCACAGTTCCCGACGATCTCGGTAGTCACTCCCTGACGCAGCTTCATGTCAGGACGTGGATTGCGGAAGAAGACGAAGTCGGAATGGGAATGCGCGTCGAGGAACCCTGGAACTACCAGGAGGCCGTTGACATCAATGACCCGGCGCGCATCGGCCGATCCTGCGCGCAGCAAGACGATCTTGCCACCGTCAACGCCCACGCTGGCGTTGTACCCTGGGTTACCACTACCGTCAATGACGGTTCCGCCTCGCAACAGCAGGTCCAGCATTTCAGATCCGCCTTCTCCGCCAGGGGTAGCGGGATATCTGTGGTACGAGGGGTGGTATATTAGTGGTATACCACCTCCTCGATAGTATACCACTACGTCTGAAGTCTGTCAAGGACCCCGTATTCACTCATCCATAGTGTTTCCGAAGAGCCATAGTTCAGTCAAATAGCAATGTTGCCGCTGGGACCACGCCCAACGAAGAGAAGATGACCGTTAGCGAACGCAGGAAGTAGCTGCGCGTCGCCCGGAGCCGCTATCTTGATGCAAGTGAGGGGGGCGTGGGCGAGCGAGTCGCCTTGCGGAAGCCGTCAAGACAGCGGACCAACGGTGATGGCGAGGGCGTGAGGTCCCGGTAGCGACCGCCGTGTCGGGCAGAGGCGCCGGACCAGGCTGGATAGCGTGGTCCAGGTGGAGAGGGCGAGGAGGCGTGCCCCGAGTGCCGGCGGATGTTGGGCGGGTCACACCCCGGGCCAGGTTTGCCGTCATCGACGCTGGCCCACCCAGATAGGCGAGCTTGGACACAGGCTCTCGTACGGTGATGCGCGAGGCTAGGCCCAGGTATCGTCCAAGGTGGGAGTCGTTCCCGGCCGAAGGTGATCGATAGCTCGCCGAGTGGAAATGCCCGAGATTGACCGCTCACAGGTTGGTGATGGTCTTGATGCTGCCTACGCTGCGTCCCGCTCTAGAATTGAAACTCCATTCCCAGGCCCATCGCCTTGGCCGTCTGGTAGGCCTCCAGTGCCGTGGCCGCGTCTTGGAAGGCAAGGCCTACACTCTTGAAGAGCGTGATCTCTGCGTCGCTTTCCCTTCCTGACAGTTTCCCAAGGATCACCTCAGCCAGGCCTCCGTAGATACCCGAAGCTTCCATGGCTCCTTCCGCGATGGGGATCAGGAGGTCTCCCGCCTCCACCAGACAGGCCTCGACGGAGTCACACACGATCTTGGATCTGGCAATCGTTCTGGTATCCAGTTCGCGGACCTTCGGGGCGTGGCTACCGACCCCGTTGATGTGGGCACCGGGGCTTAGATCGTCCCCATTGAATATGGGGGTGGGCGAGGTGGTGGCCGTGGCGATGATGTCAGAGTCCGCTAGTGCATCCCTTGCGGAGGCAACGACTTCGACCTTGGCGGGTATAGCGCCGTGGCCGGCCATCTCTTCGACGAACTTCTCCGCTGCCTCCTTGTCGGTGTCGACCACCCTCACTGCTTCGATGTCACGGACTGCGCAGATCGCCTCAAGCTGAGTCCGGCCCTGCACCCCGGCGCCGAAGATGGTGGCCACACGTGCATCGCTCTTGGATAGATACTTGGTGGCCACACCGGAGGCAGCTCCCGTACGTACTGCGGTCAGGTATCCCGCGTCCATGACTGAAAGAGGAGCTCCTGTATCCGGATCCAGCAGTATGACCGTGCCAAGTATCGTCGGTAGACCCTTGTCGACATTGTCCTTGAACGCTGTGACCGTCTTGATCCCGAGGGCGCTCATTTCGCGGAGAAACGCAGGCATGAACGCGACGAGCCCGTTGCGCTCCGGAACGGAGATCACTGGCCTCTGTGGCATGTCCACGGAACCCTCTCCGAACTCGACAAACCCCCGCTCGAGCAAGCTGATGGCCTTCTCCATGTTCAGTGCACGCTGTACGTCGGAACGACTCAACAGTAATGTCATACTAGCCTCCCTGTGTGTTCGTAAGTGTAGTTGAATAGCGGTTCAGTGTGCCCAGACCGAATCTGGATCAGCCCCAGGTCGGTCATCGAGCCGCCGACCTCCCTGCCTGTGACATTGACGATTCCTCCCATACCTCGCAGCGGGGCCAGCTTGGCGCGGATGCCTGGTTACGGACCTGCTGCATCACACACATAGACATGGGTATTATAGCGGAGACCTCACAGTTTGTCAGGGTCTTTCAAAGAAAGCGAAGATGACGTTCGCGTTCGCTTCCATATCCGCAACCAATCTTCACTGTCACGGACGGGCATCTGTCTGGGCTGTCGCGATGAGGGGCGCCAGCTCGATCCTCAGCGGACCCGAACATCTCCGCATCGGGTGACTGATCGCTGCGTCACCCGAGAGAGAGCGCTTGATTGGAGTAAGGGGCGGCTAGCCCGCGTGAGTGGCCGAGAGCACAAAGAGAGAAAGGATCTCATGATGCGGTGTGGATTCGGGGCTTGAGGTGAGAGCGATCTGGGACTCTCACGTGGGCATGGGAAGAGCCACATGGAAGAAGGCAATCGATGACCGAGCCCACTGTTGACGTGGGGTGAGTACGATCACAAGGTGGAGAGGGGGTTGGGCAGGGGTTCTCTGCGGGAAGGATTGGCGCTGGGTTGCCCCGCAGTCGGTCCATCGCCGCGGGCTGGTCGTTCACGTTCCTGGGAGCGCATTGAGTGCGCGCATGGAGACAGTTCTTCTCTGGGTGCGATGCAGACGGGGAATGGTGGCCTCAGTGCGCTGTGTCAAGCTGAAGGAGGAGTCGGCTCTCCGGGGAGTCGGTTCGGATCTTGCGAACCACGACGAAGGGTCCCAGCTCAGCTCTGCTCGCTCTCCTTCTCCAACTCGGTGAGGTAGTTGTAGATGGTCTTCGTTGTGACTCCCAAGCGCCTGGCGACCAAGGGCACCGACTTCCTCAACTGGAAGACGCCCTTCTGATCCAGCAGCCCTACGAGCTGCACGCGGTCGCTCTTGCTCATCAATGAGACCGGCTTGCCCACCTGGTAGGCGCACTCAGCCACCATGGTCTCTACCATCTGCCCCAGGTCCGGAAAGAAGGACTCGTTGAGCTCGGGTTTGTCTTCCCCTGCGGGAAGCGTCCGGAGAAAGCGGCTGAAGAGAAGTAGGGGCGTGACGTCCAGGTTGATGCAGAAGGCGGCTACGGGTCTGCCATCCTCGTCGTGAATGAAGATCGAACTGGATCTGAGAGTCTTGCCATCATCGGTGTAGGAGGTGTAATTCATCTGCGGCTCAGTGCGGCCCGAGCGGATGCTAGCCAGGCCGAGATCCGTCATGTGACCACCGACCTTTCTGCCGGTGACGTTGCCACTGATGTGCACTATGGAGTTGTCCAGGGTCCTCAGATCGTGGATGACCACCTCACACCATTCGCCCAGTGTAGCTGATACCCCTTCGCCGATAACCTTGAGCATCCCAACAAGGGCTTCGAAGTCGCGCTCGCCACACGCTCCCGCCATCCTTACCTGCTCTTTCGCCTGCAATGCCGCCATGTTTCTCTCTCCTCAACGCGTGTTATCAGGCTGGCTTGGTCCAGGGGCTGAATCCATTCTACCACAGCTCATACGAGTGGTCGAGCTTCTTCGGACGGTTGCACGTTTGGTGTGATGCTAGTGCCCCGGCTTGCATGTCCGATCAGTGAGGGTGGCGCCAACGGCCAGGTCACGACCAATGAGTTGCAGTCCAGTCCAGGGGGGAACAGGTGCCGGCTGGCTCGCCGTGTCCGGGCTGGGAGTCTTGGTCCCACGTGCTCAGCGCTAGATGCCACAAAGGCACAGGTCCCGGGCTAGCAGCCTGGCGCATTCCCCTGGGGCAATGTGAGTGACTGGTTCCGCCTCCCTTAGCCTGCGTGGCATGCAGGTCCGCCAGCGCTCCTAATGGGGCTTGCCTTACGGAACCGGAATCGATATGATTGTTGCTGGGCCAATGGGGGGAACGGGGTTGGCGGCAGTCCATGGGGGCAGCGAGAGATTGGGCGCGGTTGGTCTCCATGCTCAGATTGAGAGGCGATCCAGTCTCTGGGGCAGAGCTTGGCGAGAGCGACGGTGTCGGGATGCGCCATGGGACGGTTCTTTGATGTCCTCGTCTGCCTCGTAGGTGTGGACACCGTAGCGCAGATGCGACAGGGAGCCCTGGGGTTGTACGAACCACCAGTGGGTCTGCGTTCAGCATGGAGCTCTACCAGATCGCTATGGTGGCATAAGGCAGACTGCAAGCACTGGTTCAAGGGGCTTGGCCGTAGTGAGCGCTGCTGGCGGCGGAAGTGAGGTGGAAATCGCCGCTGCAGCCTGTGCGTGGGCACGATCAACCAGTAGCCAAGGAGGATACCGGATGACAGAAGAAAGACTCTTCGAGGAGTTGACCAATGCGGTCGTCGCTGGTCTGCCGGAGGAAGCGCACCGGTTGGCCAGGGAGGCGTTGCGTGAAGGGATCGATCCGCTGAAGGCAATCGACCAGGGCCTCAAGCCCGGCATGGACGTCGTGGGTGAGGGATTCGCCAACGCAGAGTTGTTCATACCAGATCTGGTGATGAGCGGCGAGGCCATGAAGGCAGCCATTGCAGTCTTGGAGGAGCAGCTAACGAAGGACAAGCAGAAGCGAAAGGTTCTGGGTACAGTGGTCATTGGCACCGTGGAGGGTGACATCCACGAGATAGGGAAGACTCTGGTGGCCACGATGTTGACCGCGAATGACTTCGAAGTGCACGATCTAGGGGTAGATGTGTCTGCCCAGCGTTTCGTGGATGCGGTCCGCGAGTTCGATGCGAGCTTGGTGGGACTGTCCGCACTACTGACCACAACGATGCCCGATCAGGGGGCCGTGATCGCGGCTCTCAAAGAAGCCAACTTGCGCGACCAAGTCAAGGTAGTCATAGGAGGCGTGCCCACCAGTCCCGAGTGGGCCGAAGAGATAGAGGCCGACGGACACGCGGACAACGCCACCGAGGCGGTGGAGGTCTTCAGAGTACTGGCCCAGTCTTTGCATATGAAAGCCTGACGGAGCCTCGCTGTGAGGCGAAAGGCATCTTCTGTCGTGTCTTTGGCTGCTGGACCCCACATGGACCGACGTGTTTGGCCTGTCGGCGCTGCTCACGACAACGATGGTCAGCCAGAAAGCCGTGATCCTCACTCTCAGAGAAGCTGGCCTGCGGGACCAGGTGAAGGTGATCGTTGGGGGCGCGCCAGTCAGCCTGGAGTGGGCCGAGGAGATCGGAGCTGACGGCTACGCCGAGGGTGCCATGGAGGCAGTCGAAGTAGTCAAACAACTGGTGTGCTCGTGATCGGCGACGCGGCGACGAGCACCCTGTTGCAGGCAGCGGGCACTCCAAGCGAAGGGGGCTTTGCAGGGAGGTGGTGCAGAGCCGCTACGCAGGATCCCGCAAGTTCGAGTGGTTCTGTCCTCGGCATAGGTGGGTTCGTTGCCTCTTGAGACAAGGTGTCTTGACCCCGCTCATTTGAAAGGTAGTCCACGTGTCAATGCTGGGCTGCCCGCTTCTTGAGTGCCGTGCAGCATTGCTGGGGCGGTGAGGTATCAGATTGGCGCAACTTGTTCAGCCAAATCGGCAACAAGAACCGCACTGGGCTTCCTAAATGGAAGCCCTCTGCCGACAGGCTTGACAAATTGCTACATTGCTGCTATAATATGGAAGAATCCTACACTGGAGCATCCCTCTGGACTCCATTCAGTGAGTTCGGTGCCTGGAACGTGGTGGTCTTCTCTGCAAGCACACTGTCACTGGTCGTGTTGTGCCTCAGCGGGGGGAGGCGTGTATGAAGTCGACGGTGGACGACATAGATCGAGCCATTCTGAGTTGTCTGTACGAGGATGGTAGAATGTCCTGCTCCCAGATTGCGCGGCGGGTGGGTAATGTCTCGGTCAGGACCGTCAACAATAGGATTCGCCGCCTCACCGAGAAGGGCATTGTCAAAGTGAGAGCTGTGGCATTCCCAGAGGCAGTGGGGTACGACATCGCCGCCGATGTCTCTATCGAAGTGGTACCTGGGAAAGCGAGGGAGGTGGCCGAGGGTCTGCTCAAGTTGGGCAGGGTGAACTATGTCGCCATCGTCGCCGGCGAGAGCGATCTGTCCGTTGCGGTATATGCGACTACCCCTCGTGACCTGCAGACATTCATCCACGAGCAGTTGCAGCAGATCCCCGGTGTTCAGAGAGCCAAGACGTCTCTCATTACGGAGATCCTCACGCGGAGTGCTGACTGGAGGATCCCTGCCGAGCTGCCATAGCACGGGTATGCGAACTCAGGTTCGTTGGGGATTAAGACACCGATTCTGGGTGCAGTCAAGGCTGTGGACACGGTACTAACTGGGGAGGTAGATAACGCCTTCGCTCTGATGTGTCCCGCCGGTCGCCATGCCTACTGCCATGTGGGGCAGCTCTTGCCCCTTCACCAACGCTGTCATCGCCGCTGTGTTACACGGACCCGCGTAGGCGAAAGTGCTCGACCTTCAAAGATGAGAGAGCATACACTGAGAGGAGGTGCTGGCCTATAGAACAAACTTGAACTAGGAGGGATAGCAGTAGACACGGAAGGAGGCAAGAGAAGTGCACGAGGGCATTCCGTACCTCAAGGACCAGTACGAGAAAGGGAAGATGACCCGGCGGGAGTTCCTGCGCTATGCGACGCTACTGGGTACTTCCCTGACCGCGGCCCAGGCGCTCATTTCCGGCTGCGGCCCCACTACACCCGAGGAACCTGAGGTGGCCCCGACAGCCACGACGGCCGCTCCGGCCGCGACGACAGCGCCGACGGAAGCGCCAACGGTAGCGCCGGTAACAGGGCCGATGCGTGGCGGCACCCTTCGGGTACGCGGTGACATCGGGCGCATCGACCACCCCGCTCGTTTCTCCTGGGTAGCCAACTCCAATACGACGCGCCATGTGGCCGAATACCTGACGCTGACCGACGAGAACAACATCACCAAGCCCTACCTCTTGGAGAGTTGGGAGGCCAGTGACGACCTGATGACCTGGACTCTCAATCTGCGCCAGGATGTCACCTTCAGCAACGGCGACGGGTTTGTGGCCGACGACGTCGTCTTCACCATGAACGACTGGCTGGATGAAGAGGTGGGATCCTCGACTCTGGGGTTGATGTCCTACCTGACCGCCAGCAACATCGAGAAGGTGGACGACTACACCGTCGTGCTCCATTTGGACTCACCCCAGATAGCCGTGCCGGAGCACCTGTTCCACTACCCGAACCAGATCATGAACCACCGTACCTTCGAGGGTGACTTCATCCAGTCGCCCATCGGCACCGGCCCCTACACTCTGGACGAGTACTCCGAGGGCGAGCGCGTGGTGCTGAAGGCCCGCAGCGACTACTGGCAGATGGGCGAGGATGGGGATCCTCTGCCGTACATGGACGAGATCGTCTACATCGACCTGGGCGAGGAGTCGTCTGCCTGGATCGCGGCTTTCCAAAGCGGAGAGATAGACGCGATCAGCGAGCCGGAAACCACCGTGTTCTTGGCCCTCCAGGACGACCCCAACGCCAACATCGTGGGCACGCCCACAGGGATGACCCGGGTCTTGCGCATGCGCGTGGACAAGGAACCCTGGACCGACAACAACGTCCGTATGGCGCTGAAGTTGTGTCAGGACCACGAGAAGATACTGAGCATGGCCCACTTTGGCGAGGGGCTGCCGGGAGGGGATTTCCACGTGGCGCCGGTCCATCCGGAGTACTGCGAGAGGGAAATCCCGGCATACGATCCCGACCAGGCGCGAAGCCTTCTGGAGGCGGCAGGCTACTCAGACGGGCTCACGGTGGAGATTGCCGTGGCCTCTGACTGGACGGACGTCGTCTCCTACGCGGAGATACTCAAGGAGGACGCCGCACCGGCTGGCTTCGACATTCAGATCAACACCATGCCGGTCTCGTCCTACTGGGATCTCTGGACGGACGTCGACCTGGGCATCACGCCGTGGACGCACCGGCCGCTGGGCACGATGGTCCTGAGCCTGGCCTACATCTGTGATGACGAGGGCACGCCCGTGCCTTGGAACGAGACCCGCTGGTGCGACGATGAATTCACGACGCTGCTCAAGCAGGCCGAGGGGACGCTCGATGTCGACGAGCGTCGTCAGATCATGTGCCAACTCGAGCAGATCCAGTACGAGCGCGGCTCTGTGGGCATTCCCTACTGGCGCAACGTCTGGATGATCGCCCAGAGCAAGGTCCAAAACTGGAAGGGCCATCCGACCCAGTATGACCTCTTCAACGAGCTCTGGATCAAGGAGGCTTAGGTCCTCTAGCCAGGCTCGGCGAGACCGGGCACACCGGCCCGGTATGCTAGGGTCACTGTCGGAAGATAGGGTAGGCCACGGCTTGGTCGAGTGCTGAGCCTTCGAGGCACAGCCTTCAAGCGAGGCTGTGGTCTATCCTACCCCAGTGTGTGGAAAGGCATCCACGATGTTGAAGTTCATTGTTCGACGCTTGTTCACCATGCTCCTGACCATGCTCATCGTCTCCATCTTCATCTTCGTCCTCGCAGAGATCGCGCCTGGCAACGTAGTGCGGAACATCCTCGGAGCCTTTGCCACGCCAGAGCAAGAGGCATCATTTCGAGAGCAGTTGGGTTTGAACCAGCCGCTACACATCCGATACGTGAACTGGCTGGTGGGCAGCGACTGGCGGGCATCGCGGTACATCGGCATGCCGCTGACGCGGATCAAGAAGGCTGGGACGGAGTACTACCAGTGGTGGGCCGTGGACGAAGACGGCACCCTGGTGCGATGGCGGATGGAGGGCGAGGATCTGATCGCCATGCGGCTGCAAGAGGACGGTACCGTCGAGGAATCCCTGGACAACGATCGGTGGACTACGGACGAAGAAGGCGTGAGCACCTTCTGGGGAGTCGATACACTGAACCACGCTGTGATGTGGGAGAAGGGCTCCGGCGAGACGTACTGGATGCGGGCCAAGGCGGCGGGCTGGTGGGTGGAGCAAACAGGTGGCGCCAAGACGTACATCCCCCTACAAAAGGGTATGCTGCGCGGTGATCCGGGTGATTCTGTCCAGACCGCCCGTCCTGTCGCTGACACCCTGCTGAGGCGGCTGCAGAACTCGGCTATCCTGGCCGGCATCGCGTTCGCGATTGTGATGCCTGTGGCGCTGCTGTTGGGATTGATCGCGGGCCTCAACGAGGGCAAGGCCATAGACCGTATCCTCTCCATCGGTGGGCTGATGACGACGTCAACGCCAGAGTTCGCCACCGGCATCTTCTTGATCCTGATCCTCTCCACTTGGCTGGGTCTGGTGCCCGGCGCCACGGTATTCGAGAGCGAGACAGCGATCTTCGAGAACCCCAAGATGTTGGTCCTACCGGTGTTGACACTGACGCTGATCGAGCTGGGCTATGTTCTGCGAATCACCCGAGCCAGCATGGTGGAGGTGATGAAGGAGCCGTATATCCGTACGGCCTTCATCAAGGGGCTGCCTTATCGGCGTATCGTCTTCAGGCACGCTATCCGCAACGCCTTGCTGGCGCCCATCACCGTCATCATGCTCCACGTCAACTGGTTGATGGGAGGCATCGTAGTCGTGGAGGCGATCTTTGGCTTCCCTGGTCTCGGCAAGTACCTCTACGATTCGGCACTCTACAAAGATCTGTTCGCCATTGAGGCGGGGGCGATGATCATGGTCTTTCTGGCTGTAGGGACGCAGTTGGCGGCGGATATCATCTATACCTTCCTCAACCCCCGCATTCGATACGCCTGACATCGGTGTGAAACGCGGGAGCTGTGCAAAGAAAGGCGCTGTGTGATGGCAGCAGTTGGTGAACAGACGGCAGATCTCCAGATCGCAGCGGGGCCATCTAGATGGCAACGTGTTCGTGGAGCCCTATCTCTCATCACCGCTTCCAAGGTGGCGGTGGTAGCGATGGTCATCGTGCTCTTCTGGGTCTTCGTTGCCGTCTTTGCCCCTGTCATATCCCCATACGATCCGCTAGAGCAGGATCCCCTCGCCGTCAACTCGGGACCTTCGGCGAAGCACTTGCTGGGGACGGATGATCTAGGACGTGATCTCTTATCCCGCGTGATCCACGGTGCACGTCTCATCCTCGTCTTGGCTCCCGTGTCCGTGCTGTGTGCCCTGGCCGTAGGGACCACGCTGGGCTTGGTCGCTGGCTATTCCGGTGGAACGGTGGACGAAGTCGTGATGCGCATACTGGACGGCATGATGGCCTTTCCTGCCATTCTGCTATACCTCATCATCCTCTTCGCGGTTGGGGCATCTGCCATCAATGTGGTCATTGCGATCACCATCGCTGGCGCGCCTGGGATCGCACGTTTGGTGCGCGGACTGACCTTAGATATCCGCACCCGAGAGTACGTCGCCGCGGCCGAGTTGCGAGGTGAGAATCGCTTCTACATCATGTTTGTGGAGATCCTGCCCAACGCCTGGGGTCCGATCATCGTGGACGCCATGCTGCGGGTTGGCTATGCAGTCTTCGCCATCGGTACCTTGGGATTCTTGGGGCTGGGTTTGCCGCCGCCTGCACCGGATTGGGGGAGTATGGTCGCTCGAGGGCGCAAGTTCATCTGGATCAACCCATGGTCTGTGCTGTGGCCTTCGCTAGCCATCTCGTCTCTGGTCGTCGGACTCAACCTGTTTGCAGACGGACTGCGCGAAGAGGTCACGCGCTATCAGTAGGAGCCTGTCGGAGGCCGACCCTGATGGTGGCCACCGAACCAGGTGATCGGGAGCAGAGCGGATGGAGATCACGGAAAGAGCTGTCGAACGAAATCTTGACTGGATCGAGGCGGTGGAGGAGAGTCTGGCGACCCACGGGGACGAGGGCCTGATCAGAAAAGTGATGAAGGCCGCCGGACGGAGGTGCGCCCGACAGATACTTGAGGACTGCGCGGAGATACTCGGCAAGACCCCAGAGACAGTGGATGAAATGCTAGGAGCCACGAACCGCCGGCGACTGGAGAGGCATAACCTCGCGAACGTCTGGGAAAGGGTGGGCGATAAGGCGCATCTGCGGATAGATGAATGTGCTTGCACCATCGTGAAGGCTGGGCTTGCCAGTCCCAATCCGGTCCATTGTGAGTGCTCGCGTGGCCTGATGGAGAGCATCTTCTCTGAGGTGTGCCGGGGGCCAGTGAGTGTGGAGGTGGTCAGGGCCATAGGGTTCGGCGACGATTGCTGTGAGTTCGATGTACGCTTCGTAGAGTGAGAAAGGTGAGTCCATGGAAGAGGCCCCAACGGACACACAGGTTCTGAAGATCGAAGACCTTGCCATATCATACGCCATCCGTAAGGGAGAGGTGCGGGCTGTCCGCAACGTCTCCTTTGAGGTCAACCGAGGAGAGACTTTCGGACTGGTTGGAGAATCGGGCTGCGGCAAGAGCACGGTGGCCTACGGAATCGTCAACTTTCTGGGGCGCAACGGCAGGATCGTCGACGGGAGCATCCTCTTTCAAGGAGGGGAACTGCGGGGTCGCAGCGAGGAAGAGCTGCGGCAATTGCGGGGAAATCGCATTTCCATGGTCTATCAGGATCCCATGGCGGCCCTCAACCCAACCCTGCGCATCGGCGAGCAACTGAGCGAGGTACTCATCGTTCACCGCAAGCTGGGGAAGGACGAGGCCCATGCGAAGTGTATCAAGATGCTGAGACGGGTGTACATGCCTGACCCGGAATCGGTGATGATGCGCTACCCTCATCAGCTTTCTGGGGGGCAGCAGCAGCGAGTAGTGATCGCTATGGCGCTGCTGAACGATCCGGCGCTGCTGATCATGGACGAGCCGACCACGGCCCTGGATGTGACGGTGGAAGCAGCGGTGCTAGACCTCATCGATGAGCTGCGGCGGGAGTCTGATTCCGCCACACTGTACATCACCCATAACCTGGGGGTCGTCGCTCGTGTCTCTGATCGAGTGGGTGTGATGTACGCCGGAGAACTCGTGGAGCGGGGCACTGTCCAGGACATATTCCTGAATCCGATGCATCCCTACACTCAGGGACTGATGCGTGCTGTGCCGAAGCTCGGGCTGAGCAAGGAATCGAGCTATCTGTACCCGATCCGGGGACGGGTTCCTTCACCCAAGAACTTGCCTGTGGGTTGTGTCTTCGGTCCTCGGTGTGATTTCGTCCGTGAAGAGTGCCGGCGCGAGCGGCCGGAGTTCCGGGCGCTGGCTGATGGCCATTTCGCTCGCTGTCACTACGCCGAGGAGATCATGGCCAGGAAGTGGGAGCCGCCGGAGGATCTGGCCGCCACGGTAGTCGCGGCTCGTCCCCACGACGCAGAGCCGATCTTGAGAATCGAGAATCTGAAGAAGTACTACGAGCAGGAGCGAAAGTCTCTCGCCAGTCTGGTGGGCTTGGGCAGGAAACAGTACGTGAAGGCAGTGGACGACGTTAGCCTGGACATTCCCAAGGGCTGCACACTGGGGCTGGTTGGAGAATCGGGATGTGGAAAGAGCACACTGGCGAAGGCCGTGATTGGCCTGGAACCGGTTACGGACGGCGAGGTCGATTTCTTGGGTGTCGACATCTCTGTTCCCGTGTCGGAGCGTGATCTCGATCTGATCAAAGAGCTCCAGATGGTTTTTCAGAACCCCGATTCTACGCTGAACCCCGCCTTCAGCGTGGGACATCAGATCGCCCGCCCACTGAGTCGCTTCAAGACGGTGCCAGGCAAGCGGGTGAGGCAGGAAGCCATTCGGCTGCTGAGGGCTGTCAAGCTGAACGAGAGTTACTACAATCGGTTGCCACGCCAACTGAGCGGCGGAGAGAAGCAGCGAATAGGCATCGCAAGGGCCTTCGCGGCCAATCCAGACTTGGTGTTGTGTGATGAGCCTGTGTCAGCACTGGACGTGTCGGTGCAGGCAGCGGTGCTCAATCTGCTGCTGGAGATCCAGCAGGAGTCTGGCACTACGATGTTGTTCATTGCGCACGATCTCAGTGTGGTTCGTTTCTTCTCTGACTATGTGGCGGTCATGTACCTGGGGAAGCTCTGCGAATTCGGAACTGCTGACGCGATCTACGCACCTCCATACCACCCCTATACAGAGGCTCTCTTGTCCGCAGTCCCCATACCTGATCCTCGCGCGAAGCAGAAGCGCATTCGGCTCAGCGGAACGGTGCCCAGTGCTCTGAACCCTCCGAGCGGGTGCACTTTTCACACCCGGTGCCCGCGCAGGCGGGGAGAGATTTGCGAGACAGAGGAGCCGTCCCCGCAAGTAGCTGGCGATGGCCACGTCATCTATTGCCACACGCCATTGGAGGAGCTACGCGAGATAGAGCCGGTGGTGACCATCGCGCAATGAAGTGCAGGAGCGCCGCCTCTGTGCTACTCCACGCCCTTACGCCACGTGTATGGGAGCGTCTGCGAGTGACTGACTCTGTCTTCACAGGCCGGCTTATGCGCTGACCTCAAACACGCACCGCATCTCTGTCGATGCGGTTGCTCTCACTCTTGCCCACGAAGGGGCGGGAGGAATGCTCGGAAAGGAGAACAACATGGAGTGGAGCAGGATGGGTGATGCCCTGTACGATGGCAGGGTGGAGGAAGTGGCTGAACTGACCAAGAAGGCCCTGGACGAGGGCATCAGCCCTCAGGAGGTTCTGAACGAGGGGCTGCTCGCTGGGATGGATAGGGTCGGAAAGGACTTCAGAGCGGACATCCTGTTCCTGCCCGAGGTCTTGAGATCTGCCAAGGCCATGCACGCGGGCATGGACGTTCTCAGGCCTCTGCTGAGTGAGAGCGACAGCGCGTCGATGGGAACGTTCCTGATCGGTACGGTCAAGGGTGATCTCCACGACATCGGGAAGAACCTTGTGGCCATGATGCTGCAAGGGGCAGGGATAGAAGTCATAGATCTCGGTATCGACACGCCACCAGAGACGTTCGTTGGGGCCGTAGGCGAACACCAGGCGCAGATTCTGGGCCTGTCCGCGCTTCTGACCACTACCAAGTCGGAGATGAAGGCCGTTCTCGAAGCGCTGGACAAAGCCGGCGTGAGGGACAAGGTGAAGGTGATGATTGGCGGCGCGCCCATCACCCAAGAGTTCGCGGATGAGATCGGGGCCGATGGGTATGGACACGACGCAGTGGCCGCGGTGGACCTGGCGAAGGAGTGGCTACAAGCCTAGGCCGGGTCCAGGCGCTCTTCCACAGTCTCCGGCGTCCCATCAAGACTGCGCCTCCGGAACGGACAGCATGGTCAGACGGGGCGAGCCACGGCCCTGCTGGCCGGAGAAATCCCCGGTGAGTGAACGCGAGACACCCTACGTCGTAGATGTCCTCTCGGTGCCCCTATTGAGCACACGTTACCATGATGTGTCTGCGTTGAGAAACCACCCAACTTCACATCCCCAAGCTAACCAAGCAGACCCTGGTAACCGGGCGTTTTCGGTGGGTCTTGTCCTCAGTCATGGAGCCGTGACCTGGGGTGACTGTGTGGCCGAGCCTCACGCGAGGAGAGAAGGCCGGGATCCCGTTCTACACAGCATGCAACGACTGGACACGGTGCGCAGTGTCCTTCACTCTTTTCTTCACGGACGCAAGATGACGGGCTTCTGCGATCTCGCGGTGGAGATGGACGGTTTGCTGGAATCAGTGCAAGAGAGTGATGAATGGGGAGGACAGGAGGAGGCCACTGAGCACAGGATATCGCGTCGTGACTTCTTGACTGCCGGGCTCGCGCGGGCGCGAGCACGCGGGGAAGAACAACCCCGCACAGCCGAGGACGTCGCTGTGGAGCGGTCGCTGGATTCGGCTGTCCGCTATGGTGTGAGCCAGAGCTTGCTCAAGGCGGTGGCCATGGCCAGGGGCGTCACGATGGCTGAGATCGTGGCCGAGGAATGGGGTCTTCCGGTGCCAGACAGTCCTGTCCCCATTCGCTCTCAGTGCGGGATCGATCGTGACTCAGGCATGGAGACGAAAATCGCGCGTCGAGTCACGCCATTGATGCACACCCTGCTCGAAGGCACACGGGAAGGTCTCGAAGGCGATGGGGTCAGCCTGACACGCTATGCTCGCTGGCTCAAAGGGCGCATCGAGCGACTGGGAGACTCCGGCTACTGCCCCACTATTCACCTGGACGTTCACGGGGCGCTGGGCCACCTGTCCGACAACAACCTGGGCCGGGTTCTCGGACGGCTCTACGCGCTGGAGCTGGCGGCGAAGCCCTACCCTCTGCAGGTCGAGAACCCTGTGGTGATGGAGACCCGCAGCGAACAGTTGGAGTCAATGGGCAGACTTCGGGAGTATGTCCGATTCCGCGGCATGAACGTGGAACTCGTGGCGGGTGAGTGGGCAGATGTTCTCGATGACATCGTAGCCTTCATCGACGCAGAGGCGGCGGACGTGATCCACATCAAGGTGGCGGAGCTTGGTGGGCTTCACAACGTAGTCGATGCTGTGTTGGCGTGCAAGGGTAGGGGTGTGGGCGTGCTTCTCGGAGGAACCTGCGTGGAGACCGATGTCTCAGCTCGAGCGATGACCCACGTCGCGCTGGCCGCGAGGCCGGACGTCGTCTTGGCCAGGTCGGCGATGGGCGCAGAGAGGGGGCTGGAGCTGATGCAGAACGAGATGACCCGGAGCCTGATGGAGATTGAGGCCCGGGCGCTGCGAAGGTCGTGAGGGATCGGATGGGGCGGATGCTCTGCTACGTTGTTCTGGAACACGCTGACTATTTGGATGATCCGGCCGAGGGTGAATCTCGCCTCGCTGAGATGCTGCGCCACAAACTACGATTCGAGGAGATCTCGGGGTTGCCGTGCTTGATTCAGCACTACACGCGGGTGACGGCCGAGAGGCTGGCTGCATGGGACGCGCAGGGCTTGCTGCTCAGCGGCAATGTCACGGACTGGGAGCACTACGACATGGCCACATTTGCAGAGTTGGATCGGATCATCAGGGAGGGGGAGTGGCCGATCCTCGCACTCTGTGGCGGGCTGCAATTGGTGGCTTTGCTCTACGGCGCACCATGTGGCCCCATGGGGGCGCTCCCCGAAGATGTGCCTGACCCCAATCCGGACTACCATCCAGGTATGCTCAAGGAGAAGGGATACTATCCCATCAGGGTTCTGGATTCTGACCCTCTGTTCGATGGATTGAATGAGCAGCCCGTGTTCAGCCAATGGCACTACTGGGAGCTGAAGGGTGTGCCGCGCGGTTTCGTCCGCCTGGCAGAGAGCGACCTTTGTCGGATCCAGGCTATTCGAAACGAACGAAGGCTGGTCTACGGGACTCAGTTTCATCCAGAGAGCTACTCGGAAGAGCACCCTGACGGAAGGCGGCTACTGAGCAACTTCTTCCGCATCTGCGGGCTATGACAGCGGAGCACGCAGCGAGAGACTGGAACAGTAGCCATGGTGATCGTCACGATTGTGCAGAGTGCGGTTCGCGAGGACCGTCGGCGTAGTTGAGAAGAAGGACGAACAATCTGCAACGTAGGAGGCGACGAGGATGTTAGTTGTCCAAGCGTTGGATTCCTCGTTGCCTGACAGGGCCCCGAACGCTACGGGGTAATGAGGGGGAGAGTACTGATGGACTGGAGCAGGATCGCCGATGCTCTCTACGACGGTAGGGACGAGGACGTAGCAGCCCTCACGAAGGAGGCGCTGGAGGAAGGACACAGCGCTCACGAAGTCCTAAACGAAGGGCTACTCATGGGCATGGATAGAGTTGCCAGAGACTTCGAGGCTCAGGTCATATTCGTACCGGAGGTTCTTATCGCCGCCGAAGCGATGCAGGCAGGAATGGAGATACTGAGGCCTCTGCTCGCTGAGAGCGAGGGTACCAAACTGGGGACCTTCGTGGTAGGCACCGTACAAGGGGACATCCACGACATAGGAAAGAACCTGCTGTGCATCATGCTGGAGGGAGCGGGGATAGAGGTCATAGACTTGGGGAGGGATACTCCTCCACAGAAGTTCGTCGACGCGACGAGAGAGCATCAGCCCCAGGTGGTGATGATGTCCGCCTTGTTGACGACGACCATGATAGAGATGCAGAAGACCATTCAGGCTTTGGACAAGGCAGGGTTGAGGGACAAGGTCAGGGTGGTGGTCGGTGGGGCGCCGGTCAGCGAGCAGTATGCGGAGCAGATCGGGGCTGACGGATACGCGGAGGATGCTGTGGAGGCGGTCGCGTTGGCCAAGGAGCTGCTCAACGAATGGCTCTATGCCTGATGCATGCCGTTCTCACGATACAGCCCGGTCGGTGAATCGGCGCTACCGGCTATCAAGAAACGCCGTGTTCTAGTCAACGACGCTAGTGCGACAGGTTGGCCTCACGTATGGGGGAGCGCCAGACATAGGATCGAAAGGAGAAACTCGGCCGTGAAGGCATTCAATTCCGTCATCAGTAATGGGCTGCAAGCCACCCTTCTATCTGATACGCAACTCCAGAGTCTTCACTTCGCTGCTCTCGAGGTGCTCCGCAGGACAGGCGTCCGGTTCTTCCACCAGGGCGCTCTCGAGTTGTTCGCGGACGCTGGCGCGTTCATCTCCGACGGCAACCTGGTCAAGCTGCCCGCCTCGATGGTCGAGGATGCTATCGCTTCTGCACCAGAGCGCATCGTAATGTGCGACCGCGATGGCGAGCCGGCCATGTACCTGCAAGACTCGAACGTGTACTTCGGAACGGGCTCCGATTGTCACTTCCTCATCGACCCTCGCACGGAAGAACACCGTAGATTCACGCAGCAGGATCTCATCGAGGGGTATCATCTCTGCGATGCCTTGCCCAACATCAGCTTCGTGATGTCCATGGGTATCCCCTCTGACGTCGACACCGCTGTGGCCTACGACACCCAGATGGCTCTGATGCTCGAGCACACCACCAAGCCCATCGTCTTCGTCACCGACGACCTAGCCAGTTGCCAGCGAGCGATCGACATGGCGGCAGCGGTCGCTGGCAGCCACGATGCTCTGGTGGAGCAACAGCATATCCTACTCTACGCCGAGCCTAGCTCTCCACTCCAGCAACCGGAGTCATCCATCGACAAGCTGCTGTTGGTGGCCGAATACGGATTGCCCGTAGTCTACTCACCAGGAACTCTGATGGGCGGCACCGCACCGATCACCATGGCCGGGGGCCTGGTCATGTCGCTGGCTGAGATCCTCAGCGGGCTGGTGGTCCATCAACTCACGCAACCAGGTGCGCCTTTTGTCTTCGGCGCTGGCTTGCACCACATGGATATGGCCGTGGGACAGATTTCCTACGGGTCCCCGGAGTTCCAGCTTACCAAGACCGCCGTCGGTCGGTTGGGCCGCTGGTATGGTTTGCCCACGTGGGGACACGGAGCGTGCTCCGATTCGAAGGTCATGGACGAACAGGCCGCCGTCGAAGCTACTCTGCACGTACTCATGGCCAGGCTGAGCGGCAACAACCTCGCGCACGATGTAGGCTACTTGGAGAGCGGTCTCACCACCTGTTTCGAGATGATCGTCTTGAACGACGAGTTGGTAGCCATGACCGATCACGTGATGAAGGGGATCGAGGTCAGCGACGACACCCTGCTCATCGACGAACTGCACCGAGTTGGCCCCGGGGGTCATTTCCTGAACACCAAAGAGACTCTGAATCGGTATCGCCAGTACTGGCTGCCGAGCCTCATGGATCGCAACAGGCGCGGCAAGTGGGAGAAAGCTGGTGGCACCACTCTCAGCCAGCGACTCAACGCCAGAGTCATGGAGATCATAGAGGGGCATCAACCGAAGCCTCTCCAGCCAGCGCAGAAGGACGGGATTCAAGAGGTGCTGGCCAGCGCGCCTCGATAGTGTGGACTAGTGGGAGGGGGACTATGGACGCCAATTACCATGCCCATCAAACACCACAGTTCCGCGTACTGTCGGATGGGCAGATCGAGAGACTCTTCCGAGCGACTCTCGAGTGTCTGAACCGTACCGGCGTCCACGTTCACAACGGCGAGGCTCGAGATCTGCTGGCCGATGCGGGCGCCCATGTGGACGGCTCACGGGTTCGTATTCCGCCCTCCGTGATTCAGGACGCCATCGCAGCGAATCCTCGCTCCTTCACCTTGTGGGGTCGTACGGGGGAGCACTCCCTCCAGGTGGTCCCCGATCGGGTGCACTTTGGCCCCGGCCCTACCTGCACCTACTTCGTAGACCCAGACACGGGCGACCGGCGCAAGACACGGCGGGGCGATGCGGCGCTCACGGCGCGAGTGTGCGATGCGCTGGACAACATCGACTACGTGATGTCCTTGGGTTTGATCGGCGACGTCACCCCAACATTGGCGCCGGTCTACGAATTCGCCGAGATGATTGCGAATACGGGTAAGCCAGTGCTGCCCTGGGGTTTCTCCCTCGACAATGTCTTGGACATCTACGAGATCGCCAAGACGGTTGCGGGCGGGGAAGATGAGCTCCGCTCGAGACCCTTCTTCGCGTTCTTCTCCACCTTCCAGCCGCCCCTTGTGCACACAGAGGAGGATGTAGCGAATGTGTTCTGGGCTGCCGACCACGGTGTGCCCATAGTCTACCTGGGTGGCGGCAGCGCCGGCGCTACAGCCCCGGTCACCGCAGCGGGGACGCTGGTCATCAGCTTGGCCGGGATGTTGAGCGGCCTGGCGATGATCCAGCTCAGAAAGCATGGCTCACCGGTGTGCATCGGCGCCGTGCCTCAACCGATGGATCTACGGACGGGACGGCCATGCTACGGCGCTCCCGAGATGAGTCTCTTCAGCGCCGCTCTGTCAGACGTGTGTCGATATCTCGGTCTTCCTTTCATGGGCACTGCGGGTGCCTCTGAAGCCAAAACCCTGGATCTACAGGCAGCGATAGAGAGTACCATGCAAGTGGTGCTCTCTGCTCTGAGCGGGGCCACACTGGTCCACGACGTGGGTTTCCTCGATTGCGCCGATATCGGATCTCTGGAGATGCTGGTGATGACCGACGAGATCGTTGGCATGGTCAGACGTATCATGCGGGGAATTGTGGTAGACGACGATTCTCTGATGCTCGACCTCATCGACAGGGTAGGTCCGGCTGGGCATTTCTTGGCTGAGGAAGAGACGGCCAGTCGATGTCGGGACGAGATCTGGGCTCCCACACTCATGGATCGGGACGCTTGGGATGGCTGGCAACTGGCAGGATCTCCCACCATGCATAGTCGCATCCAGAAGCGACTGAGGAAGATCGTCACGGAGCACCGACCTCCAGCGCTGCCCGATGGGGTGCAAGAGGACATCGACTCCATCTTGGAGGTGGCCGAGAGTCGTGAAAAAAAGCGAGGGGCGAGGAATGACACCTCGTAGCGTCACGGCGAGCAACGGTAGATCCCAGATGGTAGGGGGACGATGAAAGCGGTTCGCTTGGTCGAAACCGAGAAGCCACTTCAGGCACAGGAGCTTCCCAAACCCGATATCGGTGAGCGGGACGTACTCGTTCGCGTCAAGGCTTGCGGCATCTGCCATTCTGACGCGCACTACCGAGCCGGCGTCTCGCCCATCGCTTCTCTGCCCTTGACGCTGGGCCACGAGGTGGCTGGCCTGGTCGAGGGGACGGGCTCGCAGGTGACCAACGTGGAAGAAGGTGATCGCGTATGTATCCACTATCTGGTGACCTGTGGGGCATGCTACTATTGCAGTAGTGGAAACGAGCAGTTCTGTAGCTCCGGAGCCATGATCGGCAAGCACCGGGATGGAGGATACGCCGAGTTCATCAGCGTGCCAGGCCGCAACGTCTTCCCTTTGCCCGAGGAACTGAGTTTCGAAGAAGGAGCCGTGCTGATGTGTTCTTCCGCGACGTCGTTCCATGCCTTGCGGAAAGCGGCGCTGAGACCGGGGGAGTCGCTGGCGGTCTTCGGTGTCGGCGGTTTGGGGATGTCCGCCGTGCAGTTGGCGGTAGCTATGGGAGCACTCGACGTCTACGCCGTTGACGTAGATGGGGACAAGCTGGAGGTTGCCGAAGAGCTTGGAGCTCTCCCTGTGGACGCCGCATCTGGGGACCCGGTGGCAGAGCTCCTCTCCTTGACCGGCGGCAAGGGTGTGGACGTGGCCCTGGAGCTGGTGGGACTGCCAGTCACAGTCCAGCAAGCAGTGCAATCGCTGGCCGTGTTCGGGCGGGCGGTGATGGTGGGTATCGGTGACCAACGCGTGGCGCTCTCGCCGTACAAAGATCTCTTGCTCAAGGAAGCGCAGATCGTAGGATCCGCAGATCACCTCGCCCAGGAGATCCCATTGCTCATCGAGTTGGCGCGTCGCGGAGACCTTAGCCTGTCGAAAGTGATAGGAGGGACAGTGCCTTTGGAGGCCGACCCCATCAACGAGGTTCTCGACCGACTCGAGGTGGGCCGGGCACCGATCCGTACAGTGATTCTGCCATGAGCAGGGTTTGGGCACCCACAACGGTCTGGAACACGAGGGCTTTACCCCCGGACCATCGCGGGCCCGTTCGCACAAACCAGGGAACGCTAGCAGGACGTGAAAGAGGTTCCTTCGATGCACCTGTCTGTTCTCAACCGTGAGGAATGCGAGACCATCCACCATGCCTCGCTGGAGATACTCCGGCGCACCGGAGTGCGCGTCTTCCACGACGAGGCTCTCTCACTGCTGAGGGAGACCGACGCACTGATCACTGACGACAACCTCGTTCGCTTCCCAGCGGGTCTGGTGGAGTGGGCGGTGGGACAGGCGCCGTCCCAGATCACCCTCAGTGAGCGGGACGGTGCTCGCGCGGTGGTGCATCTGTCGGGCCGCTCTGTCAACTTCGGACCCGGCTCTGATTGTCCCAACTACCTCGATCCTCGTGACGGTCGACGGCGACCTTTCACCGTGCGGGATATCGTGGACTGTGTCCGCGTGGTGGACGCCCTGCCGGAATTGGACTTCGTGATGTCGATGGGACTCCCGTCCGATCTGGGTACAGATAGCCCCTACCGGCGGCAGTTTGCCCTGATGATACAGCACACGACGAAGCCCATAGTGTTCGTTTGCGATGATCGTGCCGATTGTGAGGCCATAGTGGCGGCGGCTTCGGCCTGCGCGGATGGGCTGGAGGCCCTGCGCATGAATCCCACGATACTCCTCTATTCGGAACCGACGTCACCTCTGCAGCATAGCGACACGGCCATCGAGAAACTGCTCTACATGGCGGAGCAGGGGCTTCCTGTTGTGCATTCGCCAGCGCCGATGATGGGAGCTACAGGCCCGATCACCTTCGCTGGTGGCCTGGCTCTGGGGAACGCCGAGATCCTGAGTGGATTGGTCGTACACCAGTTGAGGCGACCGCAGTCTCCGTTCGTGTATGGAAGCGGATTACACCACATGGATATGAGGACTGCCATTCCCGTCTATGGCGCGCCCGAAATACAGTTGGCCCGCGTGTCGGTGTGCGACATGGGACGCTTCTACGGGCTCCCGACGTGGGGCTATGCGGGTCACTCCGACAGCTGCATCATGGATCAGCAGGCGGCGGCAGATGCAGCCTACTCGGTGCTGGTCGCCCTGCTGGCCGCGCCGAATCTGGTCCACGACGTTGGCTATCTGGAATCGGGGCTCACTACCTCGCCTGAGATGATCGTTCTGACCGCCGAGCTCATCTCGATGATGAGGCGCTTCATGGAGGGCATCGAAGTAAATCCGGAGACGCTGGCCTTGGAGGAGATTCACGAGGTGGGGCCCGGCGGCAACTTCCTGACACGCCCGCATACCCGCGATCACTTCCGTGAGTTCTGGCAGCCTGGCCTTTGGGAACGGCGAAGCGCCAAGGAATGGGCTCGTGACGGGAGTAGGAGTCTGGGCGACCGGTTGCGGGAGCGCACTGTCGAACTGATGGAGACCCACCGCGCGAAGCCTCTGACTGACGCTGTTGTTGCCGAGATCGAGCACATCCTGGGAGAGCCAGGGGCATAGCATGCGTGGCCCGCGTGGGGATCCTCCGCGATGCGCGAACACACCATAGGAGGAAACGTGGAGACAGTACTGAAGAGCGCACAGCAGACGGTGACTGTTGGTCCCGACCGACCGACGGTGCTCATCGGCGAGCGGATCAATCCGACGGGACGGAAGCGACTGGCCGAAACACTTCGGAACGGAGATCTGAGCGTGGTCAGGCGAGAGGCCATTGCCCAGGTGCAGGCCGGAGCGGACATTCTGGACATCAATGTGGGGGCGGAAGGTGTGAACGAGGCGGAGCTCCTCCCACAAGCTGTGCGCACCGCCTTGGAGGCGGTGGAAGTACCGCTGGCCTTCGACACCTCCAGTGCAAAGGCCCTCTCGGAGACGTTGAGTCTGTACCGACGAGAGGTCCCCGACGGCGTACCGTTGGTCAACTCCGTCAATGGGGAGACGGCGCGCCTCGCCGAGGTGCTGCCTCTGGTCAAGGAATACGACACAGCCGTGATCGGCCTTTGTATGGATGATGAGGGTATTCCACCTTCGGCGGAGCGGCGTTTCGAGATCGCGAGCAAGATCGTTGAGGAAGCTGAGAGGCTGGGCATCCCGCGCGCCAACGTGGTCATAGACTGTCTGGCGATGGCGGTCGCCGCCGATGAGGGCGTGGCGCACGTCACTCTGGAGACTGTTCGACGAGTTAAGGAGGGTCTAGGCGTCAATATCACACTGGGGGCCAGCAACACCTCCTTCGGGCTGCCCGATCGTAGGACAGTCGACCAGGCCTTCCTGGTTCTCGCTATCCAAGCCGGTGTCAACTGCCCCATCGTGGACGCAGCCAAGACACGCTCCGCTGTGGTCGCAGCAGACCTCCTGTTGGGACGGGACGAGTTCGCGACCAGGTACATAGGGGCCTACCGTCAGAGAATGAGGGCAGAGCAGGGATCCTGAGGGAGAGCTCCCAATCCACAATGACTGCGTTCGATTTCAGGAGCGGCGCATACGACGTTCACGAAGACGAGACAACAGCGTCCTGCTCGTATGCGGGCCTTGACGCGGGGATCCCGGTGTGCACGACGAGCATCACGCACTCAGTTCGGAAGATCTCGCGCGAACCAACTGATAGCCAAGGAGGGAAAACATGACTGGACGGACACAGGTGGCAACGCTGCGGCCGAGGCTGCGCACCATATCCGACGAGCAGATCCTGGAGATCCACAATGCAAGCCTCGACATTCTGTCCCAAACGGGAATTGTGATGCAGAGCGAGAAGGCGAGAAGTATTCTGCTAGAGGCAGGGGCGTGGGAAGATGGGGGCCGACTCAAGGTTCCGCCGCATCTGGTCACAGAGGCTATAGCCAGCGCTCCCTCGCGTATTCCCATGTGCAACCGCCTGGGTGAGATGGTCATGCCTCTCGAGACGGGCAAGGTCTTCTTCGGTGCTGGCTCGGACTGCGTGTTCACCGTGGACATGGAGACAGGTGAACGGAGGGCCACCATGACCGATGATACTGAGCGGATCGCTCGTCTGTGTGATGGTCTGGATCAGATCGACTTCGTGATGTCCATGACGACGCCGTCGGATGTGCCGGCGAGTGATACACACGTGCACGGGTTCGTGGGCATGATCCGCGGCTCGGTGAAGCCCAACGTCTATACGGCCAAAGATCGTAGGGACATGGAGGACATCTATTCTATTGCATGCGCCGTCGCAGGGAGCGAGGAACGGCTCCGCGAGAGACCGTTCCTCCTACTCTATGCTCAGCCGATCTCTCCTCTGCTGTTCCCTGACGAATCGATAGACAAGCTGTTGTTCTGTGCCGAGAAGGGAATCCCAGCCTGCTATCCTCCGTCGACCAACACCGGAGGAGGTGGCCCGATCACCATGGCAGGGGCGCTGGCGCTGGGGAATGCAGAGTGTCTCGTCGGTCTGGTGCTCACGCAGTTGGTCCGAAGAGGTTCACCCTACGTATATGGCATGAACGCGTCCACCATGGACATGAAGTCCACGATCGTGAGCTATGGTAGCCCGGAGTGGTCGTTGAGCATGGCAGCCTCGACGGACATCGCAGAGCATTACGGTCTGCCTTCGTGGGGCTATGCGGGAGCAACGGACAGCAAGACGGTGGATGCCCAGGCGGGCATCGATGCCACGTATTCGATCATGATCGCGCTGCTGGTTCGGTGTAACCTGGTGCACGACGTGGGATACATCGAGTACGGGAACACATCTTCGATGGAGATGCTGGTCATCGCCGACGATATCATCGACGAGGTGCGCTTTCTCCTGGACGGCGTGCCGGTCAACGAAGTGACGCTCGCCCGGGATGCCATCGACAGAGCCCGGCCTGGGGGAGGCTTCCTCACCGACGATCATACGCTGGAGAACTGGAGATGGGCGCAGTGGCAGCCTCGAGTGCTCGATCGGCGGCGGTACGAAGAGTGGGTCGAGCGTGGAAGGAAGGACCTGACGGCGCACGCCAACGAGCGGGCCAAACGGATCCTGGAAGACCAGGAGGTCCCCCCACTGCCAGAAGCCGCTGAGGAAGAGATTGCACGGATACTCTCGCAACGGCAGGAGGCCGGCAGCTAGGAGGGATCATGCCAAGAAGCGGTTTCGTCGGCGGGCAGTACGAGCCACTGACCGAAGAGCAGATCCGTAGCATCCACGAAGCGTCGTTAACCGTTCTGGAGAAGACGGGCATCCACGTGCAACACCAGGAAGCCTTGGACCTGTTTCACGCCGCCGGCGCCTCGGTGGACGGAGACCGTGTACACATTCCACGGGGCATGGTGGAGGATGCAGTGGCCCGGGCTCCCTCCGAGGTTCTGCTGGCAGGGCGGGACAAGGGTCACGACCTTCTTCTGGAAGGCAAGCGGGTATATGCGGGTACGGGCGGTTCACCGACCCAGGTGCTCGATCCCGGTGCGACCGCAGTCAGGCCCGGGACTCTGAGCGATCTTGCTGACTTCGTTCAGTTGGCCGACGCTCTGGAACACGTGGACTTCCTGGTTGTCCCTGTCTACCCCACTGACCTACCGACGGCCGACGTTCCGGTGAATCGCTTCTACGTCAGCGTGACCAACACGACCAAGCACGTCATGGGCGGCGTGGATTCTGTCGAAGGCGCACGGCAGGTGCTGGGGATGGGGGAGAAGATCGCTGGTTCCATGGAAGCTCTGAGAGGCCGCCCCTTCATCTCCTGCATCGCCTGCTGGATGGTAAGCCCTCTGGCGCTAGACGTGGGCGTGACCGACATACTACTGTACTGGTTGAGGCAGGGGCTTCCAGTGGTGCTTTCGTCGGCACCGACGGCAGGTTCCAGCGCTCCCGTCACCCTGGCGGGAACTCTCGTACAGCTCAACGCCGAGCAGTTGAGCGGAATTGTCCTCACACAACTGGCACGAGAGGGATCCCCCGTCATCGCGGGCTACATACCTGGCGTCGCCAACCTGCGAAGTGGCGCCTACCTGGGGGGCGCTGTCGAGTTCGGAATGATGCAGGCAGCAGCGGCTCAGCTCGCCCATTTCTATGGTGTGCCCATCTACGGCTCAGGCGGTATGACAGACAGCAAAGTGCCGGATCAGCAGGCAGGTTACGAGAAGATGGTCACCCTGCTCCTGGCCGCAATGGGTGGGTGTAACTACATCCATCACGCCGTCAGCATGATCACGAACATGAACGCTGCTTCGTTGGAGCAGGCGGTGGTCGACGATGAGATCGTGGGTATGGCGAAGCGGGTGCTGCGAGGGATCCAGGTCACTGACGACACGCTGGCGGTGGAGGCGATAGACCGCGTTGGCCCTCGTGGCAGCTTCCTGATAGACGACCACACGGTGGAGTTCATGCGGTCTGAGCTATTCTCGCCGCCGCTCGGTGACCGAAAGGACCGTCAGATCTGGGAGAAGGAGGGCAAGAACGACACGCGAGCTCGAGCCTCAGCACGAGTCCAGCACTTGCTAAGCGAGCACCAGGCACCGGGGCTGCCACCAGAGGTGGACGCCGCACTCCGCACGGAGTTTCCCATAAGCCATCCTTCCTCCAATCCATCGTAGGAGCGGCGAGGCACTTGCCGGGCAGCGTGTGTTCTCCGCTGCATCTTCCACGCACGAGCCCGGCACTCGATAGGGGCGTCAGTGCCCGGTCACCGCTGAGCCACGAGAGAGGTCAGCTCCCGAACGTCCACCAGCCCCTCGAGATCCCAGATCATCTCCACTAGCCTATCCGTGCGAGCTTCATCCAAGACGAAGCCAGCCAGCCAGCGGAACTTCTTCTCCACCTGCTCCTTCGTCCACCGCTGAGGGAACTTGATCCCGGCCTCCACCAACCCCGATGCGAACTCGCGACCATCGGTCAAGGTGATGGTCACCGAGCAGGCATATTTGCCCCTGGGGTCCCCCAGTGTGGCCAGGCGATACAGTTCGTTGAGCTCGTCTGATTCCAGCACTTCGACCTTCCTGGCCAACTCGCGAACCTCCGGGTCCACCAGCCGTTCCTCGAGGACTTGACGGGGCCCCATCTCACCATCGATCAGGAGCGCCGCCAGTGGCCAGGCTACGTTGAACTGGGCCTCCTCGGTGGTGCTGGGCGGTCTGGTGCCCAATCGATACGTCCCACGGTGTCCCTCGACCTTGATGTGAGCTATCTGCGCCACTGATATGCTGTATTCGCCTATCACTTCCAGTGTGGCGTCCAACGCCGCGTGTACCCAGGCGCAACATGCGTACTTCTTCCAGGCCAGACCATCCAAGATGACGTACTCATGGCCGATGTCCGAGACCCACTCTGCGTACTGCTCGAAACTGAGCAAGGAGGGGATCCCGGTGAAGCCGCGCTGGGCCAGTTGACCTGCGGTGATGCCGACGACTGTGCCCCACCCGATGCCGTGCTTGACCATGGCAGGATTGTCGATGGCGCGCATCATGGGGACGTTGGGAGCATGGTACTCGGCGATACCAAGGGCTTGCTCGATCTGTGGCTTGGATAACCCTAGCAGGTTGGCCGCCACTGCCGCACACGCGACGGAGCCCCACGACGCACATGCCTGGTAGACCTCATGGTGATCGTGCCAGCAGCGCGCAGTACGGTGGGCGATCTCGTAGCCCACCACCATAGCCGCCAGCATCGCCTTGCCGTCGATCCCGAGAGTCTCCCCCAGAGCCAGCGCTGTAGGGAAGACCTGGGCGCCGGGATGCCCCTTGGTGTACAGGGCACAGCCATCGATGTCGAGGCCGTTTGCCGCGTATCCGTTGGCAAAGGCCGCGCCAAGGGCCGATGCCCGCTTGCCGTGGAGCAGGATCGTGGCCGCTTCGCCCGGCCAGGCCTCGACCGCGTACGCCGCCGTGATTCGACTGACCCGCGTGAGAGTGCCCGCCAGCGTAGCTCCGAGGTCGTCGAGCAGCGCCATCTTGATTCGCTCCTGAACCGACGACGGCAGCGCGGCCCACGAGCAGTCGTGCACAAAGCGAGCAACGTGCTCGATCTCTCTCATCCTCTCCTCCCCGCGATCCTTTGGAGGGCCGACCGTAGAGTCCCCATGGTCGAGCAGTGCCGCCACCAACCAGCCGTTCTCGCGGCCCCCGCTAGAAAACAACAGGTCCCAGATATGCCTCTGGGACCTGTGCAGCATTTGGTGAGCGGGTGATGGGATTCGAACCCACGACATTCTGCTTGGGAAGCAGACACTCTGCCAACTGAGTTACACCCGCTTGCGTACCGTACCTATCATACCTCAGAGTCGAGCAGAAGTCAACCTCAGAGAGGAAGAATGATCCTTAGGGCGGTGCCTTCCCCGGGCTTGGTCTCCGTCTCCAGGGCCCCTCCCATGAGATAGGCTCGCTCTTGCATGCCCAGGAGGCCAAACCGTTTTTCAGACTGGGCTCGCTCCAGTGCCTCCTGGAGTTTGAACCCTCGACCGTTGTCCTTCACGCTCAGTTCCAGTTGGTCCTCAGTGGTATGTAACCTTATCTCCACCTCACTGGCCTTGGCGTGTCGCCGGACGTTGGTCAGGGCCTCCTGTGCAATGCGGTAGAGGTTCTTCTTGACCCCTACGGGGATGTCTTTGCTCATGCCGTCCACGACCAGAGTGACAGTGATGCCGGTCCTCTTCTGGAACTCCACTGTGTAGCGCCTCAGCTCATCGAGCAAGCTCAACTTCTCCAGGTCTGTAAGCCGCAGGTCATAGGCGAAATGGCGGAGTTCCTGGAGGCAGTCCAGCGCCTGCTCCTTGGCCCTGGCCAGCTCGGTCTCAGCGCGCTCGGTGTCGTCCTTCCGGATCCTCTTGTACAGCTCCATGAGCAGGATCACAGAGGACAGCTCCTGCATCGGGCCATCGTGGATCTCTTGCGCCAACTGCTTGCGCTCCCAGGCGCGGCTCTCGGCATCCGCCTCCCGTTGTGCGAGGGTTAGGACGATCACTCTGGCCGCTGGTGTGGAGACCTCCATCAGGCGATCGAGATCGGCCTCGGTGAAGTTGCCTTTGCCCTTCTTGTTGCTTACTGACAGCACTCCGATGACCTCGTCGGTCATCATCAGCGGCACGCACAGAGCATCCTTGATCCCTCTCCCTACACCGGAGAAGCGCTTATCCTTGATAGGTCCCACGAGCAGCAGGGGTTCCTTGTGCTTGGCCACCCAGCCCGAGATGCCCTCGCCGAGATGTCTTCGCGCACCCTGCACGATCTCTCTGCCCAGCCCGCTGGCGGAGGTGATGGTCAGTAGCTCACGTCCCTCGTGCAGAAGCATGAGCGAGCCTTCGCTGGCATCCGTCGACAGGACGATGAGTTCCACGAAGCAGCTCAGGATCTCCTCCAACGCTACCACGGCCTGGGCGGCTTCCTCGAAGGCTTCTGGTGTGGGGTGGTCCCTGTCGATCATCTCCCTGAACGCCTTCTCTGCCATTGTCGCAACTCTCCCTGATTCCGCCCGGAAGGGTCACCACGCAATGCAGCAAGGATGGACGGATATTTGACGGTACTATACCATGATTCGTTGTTCCTGTCAACGACAGACAATAGTCGGGGCGATGTGGTATCACCAGGGTGGGGTGTCCCATACCATGGTCGCGCAACAAGGCGGCGCGGTCCTGAGACCCGGACACCAGCCGGGTCTCAGCGGGAACCTGTGTGACGACACCAGGCATAGCCACTATCCTGGCCGAGGACGGCATTGCCGCGACCCGCTTGCTGGCGTATAATCGCATGGTATGTCTGTCGAGCAACGATGGTCATCCAGAGACCATTTCCTGCTGTCGACCGTGTTCGTTTGCGGTATGACGGTGATGGCCGTGGAAATGGCGGCTTCGCGACTGCTGTCTCCCTATTTCGGCGACTCTCAGTTGGTGTGGGCCAACCTGATCGGTCTGATCATGGTTTATCTGACCGCGGGCTACTATCTCGGGGGCCGGCTCGCGGACAGGTACCCACGCGCGGAACTGCTCTATCAGCTTGCCATCTGGGCTGGATTCGCCATCGGTCTGATTCCATACCTCGCCAAGCCTGTGCTGAGATACTCCGTCGCAGGTTTCGAGACTTTCTCCGCGGGTATCGTCGTGGGGTCCTTCCTGGGCATACTGCTGCTCTTCACCGTACCGGTCGTCCTCTTGGGATGCGTGTCGCCCTTCGCTATTCGATTACAGTCCCATGCGGTGGTTTCCACGGGCCACACTGCGGGCACCATCTACGCCCTATCAACTCTGGGGAGCATAGTGGGTACTTTCCTGCCAACTCTGGTGCTCATTCCCTTCCTGGGCACGGCGACGACGTTCCTCCTAAGTTCGCTCACCCTGCTCGTGGTCTCTATCGCGGGCCTCCTCTCCAGAATGGGCCGCCGGGCTGGATGGTATCTCTTGCTTCCTCTCGCGATTGTCCTCCTGAGGCTCGTTTTCCCTGGAGGGCTGATCAAGGCGGATGAGGGCCTGGTGTACGAACACGAGTCCTCCTACAACTACATCCAGGTGGTGGACCAGGGCGGACGGAGAGTGTTGATGCTCAACGAGGGGCAGGCTGTGCACTCGGCATACCGGCCCGGATCCGTCTTGAGCGGCGGCGTATGGGACTACTTTCTGCTGGGACCCTTCTTCGGCACCGGATATCCGCCCGAGGCGGTCGAGAGCGTATGCTTCGTGGGTCTCGCTGCTGGAACAGCGGCCAAGGAGTACACCGCCGTCTACGGTCCCATCAGCATGGACGGCGTGGAGCTCGATCCTGAGATCGTGGAGGTGGGACGCCGCTTCTTCGACCTGGATGAGCCAAATCTCAACGTGAGCCTCCAAGATGGACGCTACTTCTTGACCCACACCGACGGGACGTACGACGTCATCGTCGCCGATGCATACCGGCAACCCTACATACCTTTTCACCTGACCACCCGAGAGTTCTTCGGCGTGGCCCTCGAGCGCTTGAATCACGGCGGCGTGCTCGTCCTCAACGCAGGACGTACCGCCAGCGACTTCCGGTTGGTGGACGTCCTTGCGGCTACTATGAGCCAGGTCTTCGAGACTGTGTTCATCCTCGATGTCCCTGGCGACAGCAATAGTCTGGTGGTTGGAACTCAACAGCCGACCAGCCTGAGTGACGTCTACGCTAGACTGGATACCGTCTCGAACGAGTGGCTATCCGAGGTCGTCGAGGAGTCGAGAGGCAGGATCAGGTCCTATGATGGCGGAGGTTTGGTCCTTACGGATGATCGGGCTCCTGTGGAGTACCTGACCCACCTGATCATCCTCCGATACGTCTTGGAGGGAGAATGACCGTGACTGCCAAGAGGCTGCTTCTCAGAGCATGTGCCATCCTGCTGATCGTCTGCCTTCCCTGGTTCCTGGCCTTGACCTCGCTCTTGCCACTCCTGTCTCCGGCCTTCCTGCGCTTCCAGTATGCGAGGTCCGACGTCCCTCCGTCCACCAAGTTCTCGCCTCAAGAGAGGCAAGAGGCCGCCGAGGCTGCGGCCTACTACCTGGTATCTACAGAGGGGATCGACTACCTGGCGAATCTGACGGGACCAGACGGATCGGCCCTCTTCAACGAGCGCGAACTGACCCACATGGTGGACGTCAAGGTCTTGCTGGGCAAGGCGATCGCTCTGGACGCAGTGCTGGCCTTGCTTCTGGTTGGCTCCGCTGCTATCCTCGCCGTGAACAAAGAGACCAAAGCTCGGATGCCCGGCTATCTACTCACTGGCTCGCTCGTGGCTCCGGCGTTAGCCATCACCGCCCTCGTGGTGGTGCCTCTCCAGTTCCAATGGTTCTTCGTGGAGTTCCACCACGTCTTCTTCGAGGGAGAGACCTGGTTGTTCCCTCGATCCGACACCTTGATCCAGCTCTTCCCGGAGCAGTTCTGGTTCAACGCGCTTCAGGCGTGGCTGCTGCTGGTGGTCGCGGAGTCAGTCGTCCTGGCCGTCGCGGCCTACCTCTGGGGAAGACGGAGGAGGCTCGAACCTACGGACTCGTGAACTGCGCTGCCGCGAGCGAAGTCTTCCTTCGAGTCGCCGGGGTCGAGGCCCCATCGTGAGCGGGCCAACGGACGGGAGGGGCGCAGGGCGCGCCGCCCAGAAGAATGACAAGGCCCCGGGGATGCTACACCGGGGCCTGAATCACATTTCGGATACTGTTGGCTCGGCAGACTCTCCGCGTTCACGAGGAGAGGCACAGATGCTCTACCTCACCTGAGGTAGGTCCTAAGCTTGCGGCTGAAGTGGGGATGCCGGAGCTTGCGCAGCACCTCGCCTTCGATCTGGCGAATCCGCTCCCTGCTCAGCTTGAACTCCTCTGCGATCTCTTGCAGGGTCCGGGGATCGCCGTCAGAGAGCCCGAAGCGCAAGTCTATGATGCGACGCTCTCTGTCGGGCAGCTTCTGTAGTGCGTCGTACAATTGCTCTCTCAACTGCCCGTCCAGGACCACATCCACAGGAGGCGGGATGTCCTCGTCCTGAATGAACTCGCTCAGTTGGCTCTCCCCCTCCTCACCCACGGGCTTCTCCAGTGACAGAGTGTGCGTGGGTGCTCTGAAGACCCGCTCCATCTGCTCAGGGCTGAGATTGAGCGCCTTGGCTATCTCCTCCTTGCCGGCTTTCCTACCCAACTCCTTCTCCAACTGGCCGGCTACCTGCTTCACCCTGCGCAGCCTTTCACCCATGTGCACGGGGAGGCGTATGGTGCGGCTCTGGTACGAGAGGGCTCGTGTGATGGCCTGACGGACCCACCACGTGGCATACGTACTGAACCGGTTGCCCTGACGATAGTCGAACTTGTCGACAGCGCGCATCAGGCCTACGTTTCCCTCCTGGATGAGATCCAGGAAGGACAACCCTTGGCCACGGTAGTTCTTGGCGATGCTGATCACCAGGCGCAAGTTGGACCGAATCAGGTACTGTCGCCCCAGTTCACCATCCAGCGCCTTCAACTCCAGCGTTCTCTTGCTCTCCTCCGAGTCATAGTCGCTGCGAGCCAGTCGGTCGGTGGCTCTCTTTCCGCTGTTCATTCTCTTGACGAGATCCACTTCCTCTTGGGCACTGAGGATGGAGTGTCGAGCGGCCTCTCGAAAATAGAGAGAGATGGCGCTCTCGGCGTCCACGTCGTCCAGATCCACTGCTTGATCGGCCTGACTGTCGGATTCCTGTTTCTTCCCCAGGATCTCCGAGATCGGATCGCCTTCCTCGTCCACGATAGAGATGCCCTCCTCCTGGAGCGCTGAGTAGATCTCGCTGATCTCCTCTACGTGGAGCTCGGCTTGAGGGAACTCCTGTAGCATATCTTCCAGCGTGATGAAGCCCTGCTCTTCACCCTTCTCTAGCAGTCTCTCTCGCGCGGTGGTCGTTGGCTTCTTCTTGGTGTTCATCAATCCTCTGTACAGCGTACGTGGGACGAAGTGAGCAAAGAAAATGCCGCCACTCTCCAATGGGCGGCACGAGCGCTACAAGCTACGAGGAACAGATACTAGCCAAGACAGCACAGATCCATATCTCTCAAGCTGGCAGATTATGTAGGCTACGTCTAGCTCGAATCAAAACTCATTATACCACAAAATCCGCCCGAAATCAAGCCCCTGTATTGAGAATCTGAGGGAAGTATCCTCCGGGTCTGTCGAGGCTCCAGTCGCACGTGCCGGCCAGCCCCAGGTGCTCCGGTGGAACGCCGGCCCACTTGCGGTTGGATATGCTGCGCTCGCTCAATACTGGTACTTGACAAGCAGGAGTATATCTGCTATACTATCGGCGCAACTGAGGACTTCGGTCCTCAGTCTGCTTGACAGTGTGTCTCGATTATGCTATACTAACCTTAGCATCATGAACCTTAACAACCGAAGAGTGGTAGGAAGCTTGTAGGGCTAGGGGCTCCGAATTCAGAGTAAAGCTTTACGGAGAGTTTGATCCTGGCTCAGGATGAACGCTGGCGGCGTGCTTGATACATGCAAGTCGAACGGACCAACACGCCGCGATTGGCCAACGGCTTATAGCTTGCGGCCAAAAGCTGTGTTGGTTAGTGGCGAACGGGTGCGTAACACGTAGGTGACCTGCCCCGAAGTGGGGGATAACTACTGGAAACGGTAGCTAATACCGCATGTGGTCCGTCATTCGGTTGGCGGATTAAAGCTCCGGCGCTTCGGGATGGGCCTGCGGCCGATTAGCTAGTTGGTAGGGTAATGGCTTACCAAGGCGATGATCGGTAGCTGGTCTGAGAGGATGGTCAGCCACACTGGCACTGAGATACGGGCCAGACTCCTACGGGAGGCAGCAGTAAGGAATATTGCGCAATGGGGGAAACCCTGACGCAGCAACGCCGCGTGGGCGATGAAGGTCTTCGGATCGTAAAGCCCTTTTCTGGGGGACGAGAAAGGACGGTACCCCAGGAATAAGTCTCGGCTAACTACGTGCCAGCAGCCGCGGTAAAACGTAGGAGGCAAGCGTTATCCGGATTTACTGGGCGTAAAGGGCGTCTAGGCGGTGACTCAAGTTGGGCGTGAAATCTTCCGGCTTAACTGGGAGGGGCCGTTCAATACTGAGACACTTGAGGGCAGGAGAGGAAAGCGGAATTCCCGGTGTAGTGGTGGAATACTTAGATATCGGGAGGAACACCAGTGGCGAAGGCGGCTTTCTGGCCTGTACCTGACGCTGAAGCGCGAAAGCGTGGGTAGCGAACGGGATTAGATACCCCGGTAGTCCACGCTGTAAACGATGGATACTAGGTGTTGGTGGTTATTGACCCCATCAGTGCCGCAGTTA
>CAYSSR010000006.1:0-165959 GCA_964433755.1 uncultured Anaerolineales bacterium | reverse complement strand
CGGCCAACTGTGCCAGGCCGATAGGCGGGGCGATGAAGTCGCCCATCATCTCCCAGGGCTTCTTGGGGGGCTCGATGAGGAGGACTTTCATGGAGGCGATTGTATCATGGGGCTCTATCGTTGTCCAGCGTTCGGGGTCCTCTGAGGCGTTCTCGGTGGGGCACGTTCCCCCAAGGGCGGGGAACTGGCAGAAGGGGCAGTCGGGGCGAGGCTGCCGCAGATGTCGCCCCGCCCCAAACTGTGACTCAGCGGGGGTACCTCTTCAGAACGAGAGGCAGGTAGGCAGGGTGCCCGGGCTCTACTCCGGAGCCGGGCCAGAAGCCGCCACAGAGGCGATAGGTGTCCTCTTCCATGCAGCCGGCGTCGGGTTGTCCTGCGGTGCCGCCCAGCTCGTAGTCACCACCAACGGCGGAGGTGTATCCTCCGCCGTCCACCGTGCCCCAGGAGAGGTCGTAGCCATCGCCGGTCTGGGCCAGGGCCACAGAGGTGACCAGCAGCATGGCCAACAGCATGCCCAGTGCCATCACGCTTCCTACTAGTCTGCGCTCTCTCATCACTGACCTCCTGGCGGGTCTCTACTCGTGCCGAGGGATAGCGAAACGCAGATCGTGCTTGGCGCCGTCGTAGTAGCAGATAGCGGGACGGTCATCCAGCACCGCGAGCGCGGTAGGCCATCCACCGGGGAGGGTGCTGTCGACGATGAGGGGCGTTCCCCAGGAGGAGCCGGTGATATCGTCAGCTCGCACGTACTTCAGCTCATCGTTGGATTCGTCATAGTAGGAGATGGCGGGGCGGCCAGCCACGACTGCCAAAGAGTCCCACAAACCGACATCGCCGGCGCTGTCCACGGTGATGGGAGTGGGCCAGGAGGAACCGGTGGTGTCGCTCGCCCGCACGTACTTCAGGTGCCAGTTTGGATATGAGGCGGCATAGGAGATGGCGGGGCGGCCGTCCACCACCACGAGCGAGGGTTGCCATCCCACAGCGCCGGAAGTGTCAACGGTGAGGGGCGTGCCCCAAGAAGACCCGGTGGCATCGTTGGCCCGCACGTACTTCAGGTCGTCGTAGGTTTGGTCGAAGTAGGCGATGGCAGGGCAACCATCCACTACGGCCAAACAGGCACTCTCTCCCACGTCTGCGGCGCTGTCCACGGTGAGGGGCGTGCCCCAGGAGGAGCCGGTGGCGTCGTTGGCCCGCACGTACTTCAGTTCATGGTTGGTATTGTCGTAGTAAGCGATGGCGGGTCGGTTTTCCACCACCGTCAGCGAGGCCCATTGTCCCACATCCCCGTCGCTGTCCACGGTGAGAGGCGTGCCCCAGGAGGAGCCGGTGGCATCGTTGGCTCGCACGTACCTCAGGTTGTCGTTGGTGTTGTCGTGGTAGGCTACGGCGGGGTGTTCATCGACCGTCGCGAGCGAGGGTTCCCAGCCCACGGGCCCGCCAGCGGCGTCCAGAGTGTGGGGTGCGCCCCAGCAGGAGCCGGTGGAATACAGGGCCCTCACGTATTTCAATTCGCCGTTGGACGTGTCTTGATAGGCGATGGCAGGACGTCCATCGACCACTGCCATAGAGCTCCACGCCCCTACGTCCAGGTTGCTGTCCACGGCAGTATTCCAGAACTTGTAGACAGATACCAGCGTCCGGGCCACGTCGAAAGCGCCGCTGCCATCCTTAACCCAACCCGCTGCCAGGTAATCGCCCGCGGTCTCGTAGTCTGCCGGTGTCACAGTCGTCGTGCCCGTGCTGCCGTAGGAGGAGGGCGGCCCCAGCGTCTGTCCCGTGGGGTCGAAGGCGTAGGTCAGGGGTCCGCCCTCGGGATCGTAACTCAGGCTCAGGCTAAAAGTCGTGGTCTCCCACGGCATAAGGACCGTGGGGTCCGCCTGGAGAACAGCCACTGGGGGCTGGTTTGCAGAGGCCGCCGTGGCCGGTACCCAGGCGCTACCGGCCCACTGGAGCAGTTGGCCGGTGGTGGGCGCCGTGTCGCTGACGGGGTGCCCTTGCAAGGAGTGAGTGGAGCCGGAGTCGAGTGCGTAGTGCGCATAGGGAGCCGCGGTAAGCTCCTGCCGGGGAGCGAGGGTGGTGTAGGCTCCCGTACCGTCACCAGGCCGCACGCCGATCTCCAGGTAACGGGCCTCGCCGTTGAAGACGCCCGAGCCGAAATCGAGTAACACGGTGAACAGCCCGTCCGTGACCTCATTGTCGCCCACGTAGATGGTGCTGCCCACCTGGCTGTCGTTGATAGGGTGGTCGTGGAGCTTGAACTCGAAGTCGTAGTCGCCTTCGGCGGGGTCGCCATCGTCGGTCAGTTGTCCCTGATAGGTGAAGGCGGTGCCCACAGTGGTCCCGAGGTTGTGCTCTTGGGCGAGCACCAGACCCACGCCTCCGGCGAGCAAAAGGAGCACAGTGGCGAGCGCCGTGAGTGTGACGATTCCCCTTGCATTCATCTTCTTCCCCTTCTTGGACACTTACTCCTGCAGCGCAGAATCTGCTTGGTTTGCTGGTTGACCGAAGGAGCGACTTCAGAGGAGACGATTCATACACATCTCCTTTCGCCGTTGAGGGCTATCGGCTCTGTGGGGCGTGAAGCCCGCGTGTTTGCGATAGGCGGGCTGTCTTGATGTACGGGCGGATGCCTCTCTCGCGGGTAGGTGGTGGTCTCGCCCGCTGTGGACATCCAGGCGGAGTAGTTGTCCAAAGCGTGATTGTGAACGAGTGTATCATACATCGTCTAACTATGCAACTTGTTTACCACTGATCATTCTACTAGGGAACAACAGGTCTGCCTTGTGGCGCGAGGCTCTTGCCTGAACCTGTTAGCCTCACCCTTTGCGTCGGGGTGCTGGCGGTGATAGAATTCTGGCGCAAAGAAGGGGCCGGAGAGTCCACCCTGCCGGCTAGCCCGCAGAGGGCGCGTACTGATCGGAGAGTGTCTTTGCCCCATACCCTCCTGTCTTCAGCAAAGCTCCATCGACTTCTGCTGATCCTGCTCCTGGTGGTAGGCGCAGCTCTGCGCCTCTACGGGAACAACTGGGACGACAACCATCACCTGCACCCTGACGAGCGCCAGATCACCATGGTCGTGTCCCGGCTGGGTATGCCGCCTCTCGAGGAGTGGGCACGCTTTTTCACGCCCCCGCCCTTCTCCAGCGCATCTGAAGAGAGCCCCAACTTCTTCGACGCGGAGACCAGTCCTCTCAACCCGGACTTCTTCGCCTACGGCTCACTACCCTTCTACCTGCTGCGCTTTGTGACCTACCTGCTGACGGTGCCGGCTGGTCTGGCTAGCCATTTCGCGGCTTGGCCCTCCGTAGCCCAGTTCCTGGAGGGACTGAGCCGTATGTCGGACTACGACCACATTACCCTCGTGGGTCGGGCCCTATCCGCTCTTATAGACACAGGGGTCATCTACCTCACCTATCTGATTGGAAAGAGGGTCTACGACCGTCGCGTGGGACTGCTGGCCGCCGCCTTCGTCACCTTCACCGTGTTCCACATCCAGGTAGCCCACTTCTACGCTGTGGACGCTCTGTTGACCTTGATCGTGCTCCTCTTCTTCGTCTTCGCGCTGGACTTCGCGCGGCGGGGAGGGACGTGGAACGCGCTGCTCATGGGCGTCACCCTAGGCCTGGCGCTGGCTACCAAGGTCAGTGCCGCGCCCCTCCTTATGGTGGTGCTGGGTGCCTACGCCCTCCACTTCAGAGGCCAGGGCCAGGAAGACCGCCGACGCGAGGCTTGCCTCTTGCTCCTCACGCTGGCCTCCTGCGCTGTGGCCTTCTTCCTGGCCGAGCCGTATGCCATCCTTGATTTCGATGCCTTCACGGCTGGCGTCGCGGAGCAGAGCAGGATGGTGCGGGGCATCGCGGATTATCCCTACACGCGGCAGTACATCGACACGCCGGCCTTCATCTACCAGATCGAGCACACGACTCTGTGGGGCATGGGCCTGCCACTGGGACTGGTGGCCTATTGTGGGCTGGGGTTCTTCCTCTACCGCGTAGTGCGTCTTAGAAGCGGAGAGGAGTTGCTGCTCCTGGCCTGGGTGGGGCCCTACTTCCTCCTCACCGGCAGCTTCATGGTCAAGTTCATGCGCTACATGCTGCCTCTACTGCCCCTGTTCTTGATCATGGGGGCCGCTATGCTCTACGCCTTCCGCGATTGGCTTCAGGGGAGATTCCCCGCGCGGAAAGCTGCGACCTCGGCCCTCTGGTATGGCCTTACCGGCTTGGTGCTAGCCTCCTCGGTGCTGTATACGCTGGCCTTCGAGAGCATCTACTCCCGCCCCCACAGCCGCGTCCAGGCCTCGGAGTGGATCTACCGTAACGTGCCTCCGGGGTCGACTTTGGCGCTGGAGCACTGGGACGACGACCTTCCCCTGAGCCGCACGGTAGATGGAGAGTCGCGAGGCATCGGGGAGTATCAGACGCTGAAGATGAACCTCTACGAGTGGGACGATGAGGAGAAGTTCCACCACATCGTCAGCAACCTGCAAGCGAGCGACTACGTCATACTCTCCAGCAGTCGGCTCTACGGCTCCATCCCTCGCTTGCCCTGGCGGTACCCTATCACCACGCGCTACTACGAACTCCTTTTCGAGGAGCGATTGGGCTTTCATCTCATCGGTACCTTCACCTCCTACCCCAGCCTCTTGGGCTTCTCCTTCAACGACGACGCCTCCGACGAAAGCTTCACCGTCTACGACCATCCCAAGGTCCTGATCTTCGGCAAGACCAAGCAACTGAGCGAGGAGGAGTTCAGAGACCTCTTCCAGGAGGCCCTCCAAGTCGAGGCCAGCGTGACGCCGGCGGAAGCAGACACCACCGCCACCGAAGAGTCGGGCAAGAGCCTGCTCCTGGACGGGCCTGTCGACGAGCTGCCGGTCATCAACGAGCGCGGGTGGAATCCGCTGGCTAACGCCCACCCGTTGTTGTCGGTCCTGGTCTGGTGGCTGGTTATCGAGGTGCTGGGCCTCTTGGCGCTGCCGCTGACCACGGTGGTCTTCCATCGCCTGGCCGATCGCGGCTACGTGCTGTGCAAGACGCTGGGCTTGCTCGTGGTGGCCCTCCTGGTCTGGCTGGCGGCCAGCTATCGGCTGCTGACCAACAGCCTACCGACCACGCTGGGCGCCTGCCTGCTCCTCGGTGTCGCCTCCTGGTCTCTGTTCTGGCGCAAGAGAGAGGAGTTGCTGGCCCAGTGGCGGGAGCGCAAGGGGTTGATCCTGCTGAGCGAAGTACTGTTCGGGGTCGCCTTCCTGCTCTTCGTGGGCATCAGGATGCTCAACCCGGACCTGTGGCACCCCTGGAACGGCGGTGAGAAGAGCATGGAGTTCGCCTTCCTCAACGCCATCACCAGGAGCGCCTACTTCCCGCCGTACGACCCCTACTACGCTGGCGGGTACGTCAACTACTACTACTACGGGCTGCACCTGGTAGCCATCCTGATCAAGCTCACGGGCATCGTGCCCACAGTGGCCTTCAATCTGGCCGTGCCGTCGCTCTTCGCGCTCACGGTGGCCAATGCCTTCTCCCTGGGCTTCAACCTGACCCGCCGACGGTTGGCGGGGTTGATGTCCACGACCTTCGTGGCCCTGCTGGGCAATCTGGACGGTCTGGTCCAGTTGATGGAGAGCCTTGGACAAGCCGGGGGGTTGAGTTTCGAGAGCCGCATTCCGGGAGTGCAGGGGCTGGTGAGGGCCGTGCCTGGACTGGTACGTGTCTTGGTGGGCCGTGCGCAAGTGGCATCCTTCGACTACTGGCGTAGTTCCCGGGTCATTCCTCAGACGATCAACGAGTTCCCCTTCTGGAGCTACCTCTTTGCGGACCTGCACCCACACATGATCGGCATCCCGGTGACCCTCTTCCTGCTGGCGCTGGCCCTGAACGTGTCTCTCGCTGTGAGGGGTACAGTGGGAGAGATAGTGACCGGCTCGGCTGCGGAGAACCAGGAGGATGTGGAGGCAGGATGGAAGGGTTCTCTCAGACGCGGCCTGTCCGGGCTACGCGCCATCCAGGTCTCACGGCTGGTGGGCCACTATAACCTGGCCGGGTTGCTGCTGCTGGCCGTGACCGTGGGCGCTGTGGCGGTGATCAATACCTGGGACGTGCCTGGTTATCTGATCGTGGTGCTGGGGGCATTGCTGCTCGGGTTGAGGGGCTTCTGGCGGTGGCAGGGAGCGCTGGTGGCACTGGCGCTATTCGGCGCGGTGGGCTTGCTTGGCCTACTGCTCTATCTGCCCTTCTTCACCCACTTCCAGGCTCTGTACGTGGGCCTGGGAATGGTGCGCAGCGGCACTCAGCTCGAGCCTTTCCTCACCATCTGGGGTCTCTTTCTCTTCGTGATAGCCAGCCTGCTGTGGATGAAGATAGTCTCGGAGCGACCGCGGGACGCGCCTCTGCGGTGTCTGGGACTGGTCGTGTGCCGTGGTTTGAGGTTGCCCCGCCTGCTCGATCTCCACCAGCGCCTGGTGCGAAGGTCAGGATCTGGGTACGTGGCGGGGTTGCTGGTGTTGGCGGCGATCGGGTTTGCTGTCACCGCCCTCCTCGCGCTTCGGCTGTGGATTCTGGCCCTGCTGCTGCCCCTGCTGGTGCTTTTTGCCTTGCTCGTGGTGCGACGCGAGGCCAGGCTGGAAGAGAGCTTCGTCGCGCTGATGGGCTTCCTGGCCGTGGGCATCTTGCTAGGAAGTGAGCTAGTCTTCTTGAAGGACTTCCTCCAGGGTGGCGACTACTACCGCATGAACACCATTTTCAAGTTCTACACCCAGGCCTGGGTGCTGCTTGGTGTGGTGGCGGGCGTGAGCGTGCCGGCGTTGTGGAACTGCTTCTCCTCCATACGGCGGCGGTGGCTGGGCCGTGCCTGGAGAGGAGCCTCTCTGTTCCTCTTTGCATCCAGCCTCATCTTCCTGTTCCTGGGCACCTGGCAGAGGGTAAACGATCGCTTTCCGGGGCCCAGACCGGCCCTGGGCACTCTCGATGGCTCCGCGTTCATGAGTGTGGGGTCCTACACCTGGCCCGACGACAGCAACCGCATCCAACTCGTGTACGATTACGAGGCCATCAACTGGTTTCTGGAGAACGTGAAGGGCACCCCGGTGGTGGCCGAGGCTCCGCTGGCCTACTATCGCGAGTTCGGCGTGAGAGTGGCCAGCTACACGGGCCTGCCCACCCTGCTGGGCGCTCACCAGAACGAACAGCGCTATAGCTGGCAGGTGGGGCCGAGGTCGGATGACGCCAATGCGCTCTACCAGACCACCAATCTCGATGAGACCCGGCGGTTGATCGCTACGATGGACGTGAGCTACATCTACGTGGGACAGTTGGAGCGTTGGGTCTACCCCTCCGAGGGGCTGGAGAAGTTCGAGGAGCTCCGCAACCTGGGCGAGTTGGCCGTGGTCTACGAGAACCCGGGGGTGAAGGTCTACCAGGTGCTGGACGAATGAGAACACGAGGTGCATCGGCCATGTGCGGATCACCTGCTCCCGGCCGTAGGATGTGGAGGCGAGGAACATGGATGTGCTGAGTTGGTGGGTGGCGGTGGAGATCCTCGGGCTGGCTGCCTTGCCCCTGGCCTGGCGCCTGTTTCGCCACCTGCCGGATCGAGGGTACGCCCTGGCCAAGCCCTTAGGCCTGCTTCTGACCTGCTACCTGTTCTGGATGTCTGGCAGCCTGGGCCTGCTGGCTAACACCAGGGTTGCGATTCTGTTCTGTGCCCTGGTCGTCGCGGGTGCCTCGCTGTGGTTATCCTGGACGAGGCGGCCTCGGTCCGAGGGCGGAGACCAGGATGGTTCACCAGGGCCCGGCGGTCTGGCGCAGTTCCTCCGAGATAACCTGCATGTGGTCGTGGCCAACGAGGTGCTGTTCGCAGTGGCCTTCGCCCTCTGGGCGGTGGTGAGGGCCTACAACCCGACGATCTCTGGCACCGAGAAGCCCATGGACTTCGCGTTCCTCAACGCCATCTTGCGCAGCGAGTACTTTCCACCGCTGGACCCCTGGCTGTCCGGCTTCGCCATCAGCTACTACTACTTCGGATACATGATCATGGCCATGTTGACCAGGCTTACGACGGTCCCTTCCGAGGTAGCCTTCAACCTGGCCATTGCGCTGCTCTTCGCGCTGACGGCCAGTGGTGCCTTCAGCCTGACCTACAATCTGGTGGCCCGCCACCGAGAGCGGGAGGGCAAAGGCTCGGCGCTGGCCGTGGCCTTCGGTGGGCTGGGGGCTGTCTTCGTGGCCGTGATGGGCAACCTGGAGGGGGCTTTGGAGGCCCTCCACACCCGGGGGCTGGGCTCGGCTGCCTTCTGGGAGTGGATCGACGTGAAGAACCTGGCCTCGGCGCCCGTGACTGGGTCGTGGATCCCCATGGACAACTGGTGGTGGTGGAGGGCCTCGCGAGTCATCCACGACGTCGTCTTCGGAGTCGAGCAAGAGGTCATCGACGAGTTTCCCTTCTTCAGCTTCCTCCTGGGGGACATGCATCCCCACGTATTGGGACTGCCCTTCGTGCTTCTGGTCCTGGGCTTGTGCCTGAACCTGCTCTGGTCCACCCGGGAGGCAGAGTGGTGGGAGATGATCGTGCTTGGCCTCTGTTTTGGAGGCCTGGGCTTTCTCAATAGCTGGGACCTGCCCATCTACCTGGTCATCTGTCTGGTAGTCTACGGACTGGCTAGCTTCCGCCGCCAGGGAGCTTTTGGACGCCGCTGGCTGGGCGAGGTGTTCTTCTTCGGTGTGGCGTTGGTGGCCCTGTGCCTGGTGCTGTACCTGCCCTTCTGGATAGGGCTGCGCTCCCAGGCCGGCGGGATCCGGCCGGTGTTGCTGGTCAAGACCAGGCTGCATCAGTACCTGATCATGTTTGGGGCCTTCGTCTACGTGCTCGCACCCTTGTTGTTGTGCAGTTCGTGGCGCGGTCTGACCGCACTGGCTCGGGGAAGGGCAGAGGACCCACTCAGGCGACGGGTGGGGCTAGCCTCCACCATCGCTGCTATGGTGGTGATCCTCGTCTGTTGCGTACTGGCGGTCTTCCAGCTCTATCTGATCGCGCTGCTGCTCCTGCTCATTGGCGCGGCAGTATTGGCTCTGGTCTGCGGGCTCTTTCCCTTGCGACTGTCGGACGTGACGTCTAGTGTGACCTTTGTGCTCGTGCTCACTGTCGTGGGCCTGTTGCTCACGTTCACGGTGGAGTTCTTCTTCCTCAAGGATGTCTTCTCCACCCGCATGAACTCCGTGTTCAAGTTCTACTACCAGGCCTGGGTGCTCTTCGGTATCTCAGCAGCCTTTGGACTCTACTATCTGGGGCCGTGGATTGGAGCCCGGAGGCGCGCGCTGTCAGCGTTGCTGGTGCTGGGGTTCGTGCCCATTCTCCTGGCTGGACTGGTCTATCCTGTTCTCTCCACGTACAACAAGACGGGAGGCTTCGTCGACACACCTACGCTGGATGGCATGGCCCAACTGGCGCAGGCTTACGGCGACGACGTGGCGGGCATCCGCTGGCTGCGAGACCACGCCCAGGGGGCACCGATCATCGTGGAGGCCACCGGTGGCTCCTACAGTTACTACGGCCGCGTCTCGGTGCACACCGGCCTGCCCACATTGCTCGGTTGGGGAGGCCACGAGCTCCAGTGGAGGGGCAACTACGAGGAGCCGGGCAAGCGTGAGCCGGACATCGAGGCCATCTACACCTCGCCGGACGTGGATGAGACAGCCGCCCTGCTGGACAAGTACGGTGTGGAGTACGTCTACCTGGGAGAGCTGGAGCGGAGCACCTACCAGGTCAGCCAGCCGGTGCTGGCCAAGCTGGAGAGCCTGATGGACGTGGTCTTCCATCAAGGGGAAGTGACCATCTACGGATGGAGGTAGGCCTCGAGCGGAGATGCGTGCGGCCGCTATGCCTTCGCTTCGGAGAATAGAGGAGCCACCCCCATGGGGATGGCTCCTCAACGTTAGCCGGATGGGTATCCTGCGCCGCGCTTGATCTCAGTAACTCTTTGTGCCGATGGGAATGTAGGCGGCGTCTTGCTGGAAGAGGAAGTCCTGCGTTTCCCCTAGCTCGAAGCAGCCACTGGGAGCGGCGTAGGGCTGGCCTCCGTAGATCCAGGGCTCACCCAGGGGTCCTAGTGGAACCTCGCTGAGCGTCACGCGTATCCAGAGGGGCACGGTTGGATTGCACGTGTGGCAGGGAGTGATCTCCACACTTTCGTCGATGGGGCACGGACTGACTACATGATCCTGGATTGCCCATTCGTCGTCACCACAGCCACACACGCTGCCGTCTTCCCAATCACCATCCCGGTTCCAGTCGGCCCAGACGTTGAGATAGAGAGTGCTGCCTGAGCCGTTGTGACCGGTGAAGGTCAGAGTTGTTGGCGCACACGTGTGCAGACCTGCGGGCATGGTTACGCCGTCGTCCGAGAGGTCGCGGTCAGGAGTGTTGGTGGCGGGATCGATGTTGGTGACCAGGTCTCGATCGGGCAAGAGGTCGGCGTCCAGTTCGTACGTAGGCGCACTGCCCAGGTGAGTGGTGCTGCCCGAGTGGTGACAGAAGCCGTAGGAACCGCTCACCGCTCCGGGCCCCAGCGTGCCGTCCCAATCCCACACCACGGGGTACTGGGCCGACACACCAGAACCGGGATAGGTCTCCATGTGCGGTGGTCCAGTGTGATAGTGGCTGGAAGGTGCATCCCCTCCCTCCAGCAGTTCTACCAGATCTACGAGCTTCTCCATGGTCTCCACCATGCCCTCGGGGCTGAAGGCCACCGTCTCTGTGATAGGCGTGGAGACGAAACCAGGCTCATCTACGTGGAGCGTCTTGGTCAGCACCACCTGAGTCCCCGGCGCTACGGGGCCTCCCGACCACTCGAATTGGCCTGTATCGGTAATGACATCGCAGTGACTTGATTCCCAACTCACCAGTGATAGATGAGGGGCCTCCCACTCCTCGTGCAGATCCCAATCGTATTGGAAATTGCAGGAGAGCATGTCGGTGATGGTGATGGTGTCGCTGACCGCCACTGCGAAGGGGCCTTCGTCCCATTCCCCTGCCAGCTCATCGTTAACGTAGACCTGCTTCTCCCATTCACATTCGGGTATCAATTCCGGTTCGACGTAGTAGTCCTCGGTCTCACCCTCCCAGAAGCAGTCGGTAGCGGCCGGATACGGCTGCCCGCCGTAGCTCCAGGGTTCCCCAGAAAGAGATGCCTCGCTGAGGGTCACTCTGACCCAGAGTGGTTCCGTGGGGTCCGGCACCGGGTGGCAGGAGGAGATGTCGATATCCAAGTCGAAGGGGCCAAGGCCGACCGCATAGTTCTGGATGATCCATTCGCTGATCTCGCACTCACATACGGAGGTGTCGTCCCAGTCGCCGTCTCGGTTCCAGTCGGCCCAGGCGTTGATGTAGAGGTTGGAGCCCAGGTTGTTCTGGCCGGTGATGTTGGCTGTGGCCGTGTCGCAGTGGGGGAGCATCGAGGGGAAGCTCACTCCATCGTCGGCGCCATCCCGGTCGGGGGTGTCGCTGGAGGGGTCTATGTTGGTCACTCCGTCGTTGTCGGGCAGCAGGTCGGCGTCGAGTTCGTGCGTGAAGGTTATGCCCAGGAAGGAGGGATGTATACTCGAGTAGGCGTAGTGGCAGAGTCCGTAGCTAGGCGGCGCTGGGTCCATTGTGCCGTCCCAGTCCCACACCACGGGAAAGTTGGCCAGTGTGCCGGTGATGAAGGTGGTCGTAGTCATCGGCGAGTTTGTGTGGTTGTAGCTGGACGGGGCGTCGCCACCCTCGACCAACTCCTGCAAGTAGAAAGGCTTCTCCAAGGATTGATAGAGGGGGCCTTCGTGCTCGCTGAAATCCACCGTCTCTGAGATCTCAGTGGTCACCCAGCCCACATCATCCACGTGCAAGTACTTGTCCAGTTGGACCGTGTGAAGCCCTGACTGGCTGCCCCACCAGGTAAGCGATCCCTCCGGGAACTGGTCGACGTCACCCAAGTCCACCACCCATCCGGGGTATGGGTCTGTTAGGGAGAGCAGGTCCCGATCCCAGAACTCCCGCAAGGTCCAATCGTAGTCGAAGTCGCAGAACAGCTTATCCTGGATGTGCACCGTATCGCTGACCACTACGCCAAAGTAGCGCGGTGAGGTTATCAACGTCGGACCATCGTCGTTGATCCAGACGTACTTGATCCACCCGCAGTAGTCGGGGTCTCCCAGTTCCTGCGCCCACGTGGCCTGAGCGAGAGTGATGAAGGCCAGGACACAGGCCACAGCAGTGGCGAGGGCCCAAACACGATTCTTCTTCCCTTTTTCGGTGTACATTCGGGGCCTCCCTGGCGGGACTCTTGGAACGGAGGAAGCCGTTCCAGCCGTGAGCCAAGATCGTGGACAACGTTCTCGCATTCCATTATAGCGAAGGCGAACCCGCCTCGTCAATAGATCCAAAGTACTATGCAGTCAAGAGGGCAAGAGGAAGGGCGACGGCGCAGCGTGAGAAAGAAAGGACGCCCGGGTCGTCTTCCGGCGCACAGTAGTGTGGGATGCCCGCTCAGAAGGTGATGCCGCGGCAGGACATGGTGGACGATGCGCGCCCTAGCCCCCTAGCTTGTAGCCGAAACCCCGCTCGGTGATGATGTATTCGGGGGCGCTGGGGTCCGCCTCAATCTTCTGCCGCAGGTACCATATATAGCGCTTGACGTACCCGGGCTCCCCAACGTACTCCGGTCCCCAGACCTGACTCAGCAACTGCTCGTGGGAGAGGATACGCCCGGCGTTCTCCGCCAGTGTGAGCAGCAACTGGAATTCAGTAGGCGTGAGGCTGACAGGTTTGCCCCGCACCGTTACTCGGGAGTTCTCCACATCCACCACCAACTCGTCGAAGACGTATACCTTCCTCAGCGCGTCGGCAGGGGTCTTCTGCGCCCTCTGTAGGACGGCTTTGACTCGTGCGGTCAACTCCGCGAAGCTGAAAGGCTTCGTGACGTAGTCGTCCACACCACACTGGAATCCCTTGAGTGCGTCTGCCTCCTCATCCTTGGCTGTGAGCATGATCACCGGTACGTCAGAGAGGTCTCTGATCCGGGAGCAAGTCTCCCAACCATCCATGCGAGGCATCATCACATCCAGGATCACCAGGTCAACGCTGTGCTTGTACAAGACCTGTAGGCCATCTATGCCGTTGGTGGCGCTCATGATCTCGTAACCGGCTTTTCCCAGCGATTGTCCGAGGAGGTCGATTAGCGTCCTGTCGTCATCAATGATCAGTATGGTCTCGTTCATTCGTGATGCACCTGCGACGCCGCCGATTCAGCGAGATCGGCGTCTGTGGGGGAGGGCGTGTGCGAGGCCAGAGGCAGGGTGAAGCTGAATGTAGAGCCTTCCCCCTCAAGACTATCCACCCAGATCCTGCCTCCGTGGGCTTCCACCAGCGCCTTGGTGATGTAGAGGCCCAGGCCATAGCCGTAGGTCTGCCGGGAGTCTTCACTGTCCAACCGATAGAACTTTCGAAAGATGCCATCCAGCTTGTCTGAGGGGATGCCTATGCCTGGGTCCGTGATGGAAACTATGATCTCGCTTTCGGTCACCTCCGTGGCGATGACGATGGACCCACCCGAGGGGGAGAACTTGATGGCGTTCTCCAAGAGGTTGAAGAGAATCTCCTCTATTCTGTCTTCGTCTCCCCAGACCGGTGGCCAGTTGTCCTTCGTGGGCAACTCAAACCAGTGGAATACAGTATTGGCCTGAAGAGTGGTCATCACTCGTTCCAGCACGGGCATGAGGTCCAGTGCAGATCGATCCAGATGGAGCTGGCCGGCCTGTATGCGAGAGACATTGAGGACGCCTTTCACGAGTCTGATCAGGCGTTGGGTCTGTTCACCCGCCACACCCAGCATGATGCGCACGTACTCGTCGCTGAGTTTCTCCTGTTGTAGCATCAACTCGATAGCTCCGCTGATGTTGGTCAACGGCGAGCGCAGTTCGTGGGAGACCATGGACACGAAGTCGGACTTGAGCTGGTCCAGGTCCTTGAGTTCTTCGTAAGCGCGATGGAGCCGAGCGTTGCTCATCTCAAGTTCGTGGCGGGCCAGTTCCAGCTTCCTGGTGCGCTCCCGCATCTTCTCCTCTACCTCTCGATACAGGGCGCGCATCCTCTCCTCCGCCTCTTTGGCCGCGCTGACGTCGGTCACTGCGACGGAGACAGCGCTCACCTCTCCGCTGCTCGCCAGCATGAGGTTGGCCGTCAATTGTACATATACGGGCTTCCCATCCTTGGTCACCAACTCCATCTCGCGGCCCTGCGCGTGTCCCTGCTCCTGGACCAGCTTCCTCGTTGCCTCCATCCGAAGGGTATTCGTGGAGCCGGGGGAGAGGAGCATGTCGAATGGCTGCCCCACGACCTCGTTCCGGTGGTACCCGAACATGAGTTCGGCACCACGGTTCCAGGTGCGGATCTGCCACCCTTCGTCGAGGCTCAGAATGGGGTCCCACGAACTTCTGACCAGGGATGCCAGTTGCTCGTTCTCACCCGCTTCCTGTCGTAGTCGATGGCGTACCCAGGAGAGGCACAACCAGATCACAACCGACCCCAACAGAGCACAGAAGAACACATCCACAGTCCATCCCGACTCGGGCCAGTGACGTGCCACGAGAGGGTGTAGTAACAGGCCGTAGCTCGACGCAATAGCGAAGATCGCTCCTGCGGCGACCCATTTCAGACGCTCGACCTGCAAAGACAGTTGGCCTTGATGCCAATGCTTCATGTCAGTCTTCGAACCGTGAATCGCTGCCATTATAATAGACTCTCGCGGGCCAGACCGCAAGACGATTACGACCCAACTTAGACCTGACTTAGACCCCCTTTGGACCTTGCCGTGGTTAAATGGGAGGTGGGGGAGGAGAGCAGGGATTGATGAGCGGGAGGAGAGACGACCTTGCGCAGCTTGGCCAACTGGAGAGGGACCTGCGGGACAAGTCCCTCTTGCTGGCTGATCTGGAGGTGATCATCCAGGACTATTGTCGCGAGAGATCCAGGTTGGTTGAAGAGATCATGTCCTTGCGAGAGATGCTGTGGGACCTGAAAGCCCAGGTGGATTCTGAAGATGCGTCCGAGGAGGTGACCGACTGACGAGAGCCGCGACATAGAGACGGAGACCCTGACCTGCGCTGGGAGCTTTCATCAGAGGCTGTGCTGCTTACTCTCGCATCCTCAGCTCCCACTCACACCACAGGTCGTCGGGGTGGGGATCGGGAGGGGCCATCAGACAGCGCACCTCGACGCGCTGGTCTATCTCGCTGGCGAAGTTGGTGAACTCGCCCAGGTGCATGGACTTGCAGGCAAACGCTGCTCGCCCGCTCTTGACCCGTGCCGCCTGAGGCGGACAGTAGGGCACACGTATCCGGGCCACGCCGTCGTGCTCCTCCATCTCCCATCCCACGATGGTGGCCCAGGGGAAATACGAGAGCGCCTCCAGCACGCCAGCCACGCCTTCCTCTTCCAGAGGGAACCTCTCCTTGATCTCCCTGGCTGCCACCGAGCCCATTTTGGTCCAGATGTCCTGGTTGAGACTGACGGCTGCCTCGGTGCCAAAAGTGTCTTCAACGGCCAGAAACCAGTAGGCGTCCACGAGACGATACTGCCTGAGGAGGAAGTCAACGTACCCGCGGCAGTCAGGATCCTTCATCTCCAAGAGCTTCATCTACACCTCCGAAAGGCGCTTCAGATCCCCAGGGGATCAGACAGCTCAATTGTCCTCTTCTGAGCGTGTCGCGTCGTCTCGCCAGGGGCCCGGACCGTCGACATCGCTGTCCCAGGGCTGCTGCTGAGCAGGGGCAGTGGACTCGGCTTCCGTGGTGCGGACTGCCCTGGTCGAGCGGACCAGGAGCACCGCGATAGACAAGCTGAGTAGAATGAGTACGGCCAGCGAGCCCAGGAGAATGAGCCCCGCGATGCCCTGCGCTACCACGTTGTCCGGTGTAGTGAGGGCCAGCAAGGATGGTACCGCCACGCCCACCGCCGCTGCGTTCCAGAGGGCATGGATGCCGATGCTGCGTGCGTAGGCCGTAAGGAGACGCCACGGACGCCTGGACACGAGGGCATCGTGCCAGCCCAGGCCCATGATGCCGCTGGCGACGCAGTGCATCAGGCTGGCTCCCCAACGCGTGACCACGACTATCCCCCAACCCTCCAGGGCGATGGAGCCGTTGAAGAGACTCTCAGCGAGAGCGAAGCCAGCACCGCAGGCCACTCCCCAGACCCAGGCCTCCGCCCGTCCGCGTAGGCGGCAGCCCAGCAGCAGCACCCCCAGCGCTTTCAGGAACTCCTCTATCAGTGGGGCAAGGACAACGAACACCAGAACGATCACCGCCAGGGCAGCGGGGGAGAGGACGAGTTGGGCCAGGTTCTCCGGGGTCTCCACCCAGGCAGGATCCTGCAAGTCTGCGGACAACTGCATCAACCGCTCAGCACCCCCTGGTGTGAAGACGACGATGAAGGACACGGCCACGACAAGGCCCAGGATGACCATCAACTCCGCGGCGAGAGCTGTCATCGGGGCCAGCAGCGCTCCGTGGGATACCTCCAGGCTGGCGGAACGCCAGGACACAGTCCTGGTGGACCTGGCCACGTAGGCGAGGATAGCCAGGGCCGGGCAAGCGGCGGCCAGGATGTGGAAGGGGGGAAAGAGAATCGCGGCGCCAGTGGACCCTCCGCCGAGGAAGATCAGGCCTTGGCCCACTATCAGGCAGAGTACGAATACCAGCGCCAGTAGCCGGGCCGACGGCGGACGGAACTCGCGCGAGGGCCGTCCTCTCAGCGAGGCTCGCGCGTGGTAGGCGAGCGCGATGCCCGAGGTCAGAGTGATGACACCCAGGGAAGCGATAGTCAGATTGGTAGCCAGAAGGTCCGGCCCCTGATACGTCAGGGGCACGAGGACGTAGAGCACCAGGCATACCGCACCGAGCGCGATGAGGGTCAATCCGCACGCCAGTATGAACAGCTTGAGCAACCTGAGTTTCTGTCCCATGAAGCTACCCTCTGTCCAGTGGGTCCCTGCTGCTGCGAGGCGCTTGGAGCCCGGTTTGCTTTCCTATCAACCTCGGTCACACGCTCGGCGGAATCTACACCCTGTACATCGAGCCAGTTCACCGGTCATGGGAAAGTCCCGGACCAGGGCCACGTTCCTCTCCCGGTCGCGGAGGAGCGCCTGCATTCTTCGTATGCTGCCTTCCACGTACGTGCGCGCCTCGTCCAAGACCCGCTCGTTCAGCGGGTAGACGTGATCCTCGCCTGCGCGCAGATTCTCCTCCACACCGAGCAACTGTTGCGTCCTGGCCCCGTATGTGCGTACAGCGTACACGCCATAGATCGCCAACTGGAGACGGACCTCCTCGCTTGATGAGGAGGTGCCGGTCTTCCAGTCCACGATAGTCAAGCCGTCGTCGGAGCCGCGAAGTATCAGGTCCGGGCTGACCCATACTTTGGACCCTGCCAGGGTGGTACTCTGGAGCTTCTCGCATTCCACGATGCTGGAGGGACCCAACTGGAGCAGCGCCTGGTAGGTGCGGGTGCCGTACACTCTCTTCACAGCGCCTTCCGCGTCCACGCTAATCTCTTCCAGCAGTCCGCCCTCGATAGGGACCTCGTAGTAGTGCTCCTGCAAGCCACACATGCGGTTGGGGCGGCGACGATACCGCCCGGTGCGTGAATCCTCTAAGTCACGATGCATCCTCTCCCTGAGCACGGAGAGGGCCTGCTCCACAGGCAGTGGTCGTCCGCGGGCCAAGCCTTCCACTACCTGCCGTGCCACGTCGTGTACTGCGGTCCCGCGCCACGTGCCCAGGTTCTGGAGGTTCTTCATCACGTACAGCTCCCTGACATCTGCGGGCGCGTCGTGTCGCCAACCGTTCCAGGAGCCGTAGTAGTGGTGGTAGTAGCTGCGCAGACAGAAGTTGAACAGGGAATCCCGTGATTTGGACCAGGAGAACTCGTTCGAGAATTCGCCATGTTGTGTCATGAGCGTGAGTCCTCCAACGATGACACCATTCTAGCTCGACGGCTGGCTACAGCTCCAACCCCGGTTGGCTGACCATCTCCCCCGCGATCCACCGGGCAGCGGCCAGCGGCAGGTCCTGTATGGAGCCCTGTCGGACCGTGCAGGTGGGTATGGCTTCCAAGAACGCCCTGCCATAGGACCTGGTCAGCACGCGCTTGTCCAGGAGCACCACGACTCCGCGGTCGGTCTTGCTCCTGATCAGGCGGCCGAAGCCCTGGCGGAAGCGGAGGATGGCCTGGGGTACGGCGAACTGGCTGAAGGGGTCGTCGAAGGTCTCGCTGCGCGCAGCGAAGATGGGATCGTCGGGAACCGGAAAAGGCAGCCGGGCGATAGCCAGACAACTGAGGGCCTCGCCGACGACATCCACGCCCTCCCAGTAGCTCCGTGTGCCCAGGATCACGGTCTCGGGATTGGCCTTGAGGTTGCTGAGCAGGTTGTGGCGAGAGCCATCGATGCCCTGGCCCAACACTGCGATGCCCTCGTCTCCGAGCGGATGGCTGATGGCCTTGTAGGTGGACCGCAACTGACTGTAAGAAGTGAACAGAACCATAGTCCGGCCTCTGGTAGCCTGCCCTAGCTCGGAGAGGACCTGCTCCACAGATCTCTGGTAGTACGACTGTCCCGGTTCGGGTATGTCGGTCGGTATGTAGAGCAACGTGGAGCTCTCGAAGTCGAACGGAGAGCCAATGACCAGTTCGTCGGCGGCCCAGAGGTTGAGCCTTTCTCTAATGTAGCGGCAGTCCGATCCTGTGCTCAACGTAGCGGAGGTGAGGATGAGACACTCCTTGTCGGAGTAGAGCCGGCTCTCCAGTTCACCGCCCACGTCGAGCGGCGCCGCACGAAGGGTGATACTCCGATCCTGGGCCCCTATGGAAGCCCAGTAAATGCCCTCCGCGACCGGCTGTGCGATGATGGCTTCCGTTTGATCGACCACCTCTCTGACCTGTTGCAGTTTGCCGTGGAGTTCGTGCAGCAGGTCGTCATACTCCTCGATTCGGGCGTCCTCCAGACCGGTCAGGTTCTTGTAGAGGTAGTCGAGGCGCTCCTCCAGGCTACGGAGTGACTCTGCGAGACTGTCCCAGGCGATCTCCACGTCGGACCACGACGGCTGCACCCTGAGGCCGCCGGTGAGACGGATACGCTGGTCGTAGTGGCTACCGGCCCGTAGGTACTCGTCCAGAAACAGGGACAGGGCTGTGAAGAAGTTGTACACGCGCCTGCGTGCCTGGTCCGCCTCTTGATCTGCCTGCCCCAGGTACTCCCTTAGCTCTCCTTGGATGCGCTTGGGCACACCGCTGCCTCGTAGACGGCCGGGCAGCTCGTGAAGGAGGCCAGAGGTCCTGTTCCCGGCCTTGTGAGAGAGCGTGCTCAGAAGGCTCAACATCCTCGCCTGGCTGACCTCGAAGCTCAGTTGCCTGGTCGTCACATCCTCCAGATGATGAGCTTCGTCGATGATCAGATGCTCATACCTGGGCAGGATGCGATTGTCGGTGAGCACATTCGAGATCAAGAGCGAGTGGTTGACGACGATGAGATGGGCCTCCTCTGCTCGCTGTCGAGCGCGATAGAAGAAGCAGTTGCCGATGTGAGAGCAGAGCTCGGGGTTGCAGGATTCATCTTCCGCTGAGAGTCTGGACCAGATGAGATTCTCGTCGCCCAGCAGGTTGAGCTCGGCTCTGTCTCCCGTGGTGGTGCCCGGGAGCCAGACCAGGATCTTGGCCAGCACGCGGATCTCATCCACGGTGAGATCGGTCCTGCGACGGAGCGCTGTCAGCCGGCGGGGACACAGGTAGTTGGCGCGTCCCTTGAGCAGCGCCGCCTTGACCTCGAAGGGCAGAAGACGCTGGAGATCAGGGATGTCCTTGAGGAAGAGCTGGTCCTGAAGGTTGATGGTGTTGGTGGAGATGACCACGTGCCGAGCGTTGGTGGCTGCGAAGTGGGCTGCGGGAAGCAGATAGGCCAGGGACTTGCCGGTGCCCGTGCCCGCTTCGACCAGCAGGTACTGACCTTCGTTGAAGGCCTCGCTCACCCGCAGCATCATCTCTACCTGCTGCGGCCGGTGCTCGTAGCCTGGGAACTCCTGGGCGATGAGACCGCCTTCCTCGAACGTGGCCGCCAGGGAGCCGATGTCCAAGGGCTGTAGCTCGAGGGTAGGCTCGAGAGGCACCCTTTCGGCCAGACTGGCGAAGATGGGTCCCGATACGTCTTCGCCGAGGGCGCCCTTGGCGGCCAGTTGCTCGCGGATGGAGCCCGTGAAGGCGGTACGTACCTTCTGGCGCGCGAGGTCGAGGAACACGCGAGCCAGTGGCCACTGGCTCCCCTGAGCCAGGCCGTTGATCTCCTCGATGGTGTCGATGTCCAGCCTGGCGGCCCGTTCCAGGAGAGCCAGGAAGAGCTTGCGTGCAGTGTGGGCATCGGACAGCGCGCGATGTGCTCCGTCCGACGGGATCCCGAGCTCCTCGGCCAGCCTGCTCAGGCTGTACCGGGCAGCGTGGGGCACCAGAATGACGGCCAGCTCGAAGGTATCGATCGATTCGTTGGCCAGAAGCAGGCCGCGCCGGCGCAGGAACCCCAGGTCGAAGCTGACGTTGTGGCCGATGATGGGATAGTCCCGGATGAATCTGGCCAGGTGCTCCACCGAGCTGGATACGGTCGGGGCCCCGTCTGTGTCCTCCTGGCGGATGCCGGTCAGCCGCTCGATGCGGTAGGGGATGGTGCGGTCCGGTCTGACCAAGGTGGAGAAGGTGTCCAGGACCTTCTGGTCCCGGAACTTGACCGCGCCGATCTCGATGATGGCGTCGTGGTCGGGGTCCAGGCCGGTGGTTTCCAGATCCAGAGAGACGTAAGTGCGAGCCATGGAGAGGATTATACTATAAAGGAGAGTGCACGAAAACATTCATGCGCGCAGGCATGGAGTGAGGGGGTTGAACAGAGTAGCCTCGTAGGGGCGGGTCTCAGACCCGACCCTACGGAGTCGTCTGAATCACGGAGAGCACTTAGGAGGTGAGGTCACTGGACACGTTCCTCCGTGGAAACGGCGGACCGAGGACCCAACCGTAGCCGCATGGCAGCCGTGTACGACGGGTCCGACGCCTGCTCCCACAGATGTGGGTTGAGACGAGGAGGGGTCGTCTTGCGTCGTGTCAGGTCACCCGATGGGCCAGAGATGACCCGGCAGTCGAATCAGGCTTCTTCGTCTGACTCCCTGAGCACGGTGTGGCCGCCGAACTGATACCGCATGGCGGCCAGCAGCTTGGCTGCGTAGCTCTGATCCTGCCGGCTGGCCAGGCGCATCAGGAGCGAGAGGGTGATGACGGGAGCAGGCACATTCTCGTCGATGGCCTCGGCCACCGTCCACCGGCCCTCGTCGGAGTCCGCCACCCAACCCTTGATCTCGCTGAGATTCTGGTCTTCGCTCAGCGCACCGGCGGTGAGGTCGAGGAGCCAGGAGCGTACCACGCTGCCATGCCGCCAGATCTCTGCGATCTGGTGCAGGTCGAGGTCGAAGCCTTCCTTGGCCTGGAGGATCTCGAAACCCTCGGCGTAGGCCTGCATCAGGCCGTATTCGATGCCGTTGTGGACCATCTTCACGAAGTGGCCGGTGCCACAGGGGCCTACGTGTCCCCAGCCCTTGTCCTTTGCGGGAGCCAGGGTCTCGAAGATTGGCTGGAGCCGGTTCACGACTGTGCGCTCGCCGCCGACCATCAGACTGTAACCCCCGGTGAGGCCCCATATCCCCCCGCTGGTGCCCACGTCGACGAAGTGCACGCCCTCTTCTGCAAGCAAGGTGGCTCGGCGTTGGGAGTCTTTGTAGTTGCTGTTGCCGCCGTCGATCACCGTGTCGTCCGGACTGAGCATCTCGCTCAAGGCAGTCACAACGCTCTCGGTAGGCTCTCCCGCCGGGACCATGACCCACACCGCTCGGGGAGTGGCTAGCTTGCTGACCAGGTCTTCCAGAGAATCGGCTGCGACAGCTCCAAGGGCGACGACAGCCTTGACCGGCCCGGCGTCTCGATCGTACGCCACCAGACGGTGCCCGCCTTGCAGCAGGCGCCTGGTCATGTTGCTGCCCATCTTGCCGAGGCCGATCATCCCCAGTTCCACGGGTGATCCTCCTACCCTGGCGCGACGCTGGCCCGCAGGGCGGCGATGTTCTCGGCGACCGAGGCTTCGCTGTTGTAGATGGCCGATCCAGCCACCAGCACGGTGGCCCCCGCCTCCACCACCAGGGGCGCCGTAGTGGGGTCGATGCCTCCATCCACGGAGATGGGGGTCTGCAACCCCCTGGCCCCCAGCATCTGCCGCAGGCGGCGGATCTTGTCCAACTGGCTATGGATGAAGGACTGCCCCCCAAAGCCAGGGTTGACGGTCATGACCTGGATCAGGTCTGTCAGATCCAGCACCTCTTCCAGGAGCGATAGGGGCGTGCCGGGGTTGATGGCTACTGCGGCCTCGACGCCCAGGTCGTGGATGGCCTGGAGGACGCGGTGCAGGTGCAAACAGGCCTCCTGGTGCACCATCACACGCTCTGCCCCTGCCTGAGCGAAGTCGGCCAGGTACCGCTCCGGCTCCACGATCATCAGATGCACGTCCAGCGGCACGCTCACCGCTGACCGCAACGCCTCCACTACCAGCGGGCCGAAGGTGATGTTGGGCACGAAGCGGCCGTCCATGACGTCCACCTGTATGCCCTCGATCCCTGCGGCTTCGGCCTCGCAGGCTTGCTCGCCAAGCCGGGTCAGGTCCGCCGATAGCACGGAAGCTTCAATGGCGATCATCCACATCTCCTCTCGTGAGATGGTCTATGCCCTCGTCGCCGGCGACGATGACGTCAGTGGCCAGGCCCAGGAACAGCCCGTGGGCGACTACGCCGGCTCGCCCGTCCAACTCAGCCGCTAGCTTCTCCGGCTCTGTGATGGGACCGAAGTTACAGTCCAGGATGAAATTGCCCTGGTCGGTCTTGATGGGAGTCCCCTCGGCAGTGTTGCGAAGCAAAGGCTGGGCGCCCAGCCCTTCCAGGAACAGGAACTGCGAGCGCCAGCCGAAGGGGGTTACCTCGACCGGGACCCCCCAGTACGTACCCAGGACCGGCGAGAGCTTCGACTGATCGATGACGATGACCTCGCGGTTGCTGGTCTGAGCCACGATCTTTTCCCTCAGGTGTGCTCCGCCACCACCTTTGATGAGGTTCAGATCCGGATCGACCTCGTCGGCCCCGTCGATGGTCAGGTCCACCGTGGGGTGCTCCTCCAGGCTGGTGAGGGGGACGCCCAGCCTTTGTGCTTCCTGCTGGACCCTCAGCGAACAGGGCACGGCCAACACGTCCCTCAACTGTCCTTCGCGGAGCAACTCAGCGACCCGTTGTAGGGCGAAGGCAGCGGTGCTGCCGTGGCCGATCCCCACGACCATGCCTGACTCCACGAGCTGTACAGCGTGCAGTGCGGCTTGTTGCTTGAACTTCGCGGTCTGTGGCATGACGACCCTCTTGTCTTCTCCATGATCCTAGGTTCCGCCTGGGCCAGGCAGGTGGGCAACGAGGCGCAAAGCGGGCCTACCCTTGATGGAGAGATTATAGCACCAAGCGGGGTATCTGTCACTCGGTGAGGGGACAACGGAGCCCTCGCAAGGCAGCTTGCCCGATGGGCGTCACGCTTCCCTATCTCAGGATCACCGAGAGCGCAGCCTCGGCCATCTGACCAGCATTGCTGTCGGCCCAGTCGAAAAGGGCCATAGCTTCCTCGAGGGCCTCAGGGGCGAAGTCCGGACGAGGACCTGCCTCCAGCAGCCGTCGTAGCGACCAGAACAGCCAGACAGCGGCCACGTAGTCCGGCAGAGCCTGGGCTTCTTCCTTCTGTAGTGTGCGGCTGTGGTTGTAGGTCTCCAGGAAGCGGAGGAATGGCGCCCATTGGAGGAACCCAGGGTAGACGATGTGCCGCGTGTGGGCCGGCCGCGGTGCTGAGAAGTAGATGAGGGCCTCCGCCAACTCAACGACGCGCGGCTCCCAGCGGACCCTATCGTAGTCCACCACCCCCACAACAGTATCCCCGCTGAAGATCAGGTTGTCGGCGTAGTAGTCGCCGTGAATGGCAAGCTGGGTCAGGTCCCCGTGGCGGGCAAAGGCGGAGGCCAGCTTTTTGACTCTCGCCTCCAGGTTGCTGATCAAGCCTGCCAGGGTTGGGTCCAGGTTGGCCTGCCACGCCTGGGCCAGGAGTTGCAGCGTCTCGCGGACGGTACCCGGCGTGTAGAGGTGACCCAGGCGGCACAGGATGCTGGGTGCGAAGCCCTCCACACAAGAGTGGTACGCGGCCAAGGTCAGGGCAGCCTGTTCCAGGTGCGCCGGTCGCTCGTGATCGTACGGTTCTCCGGCTATGTACTCCTGAATCTCGTAGCAGAGATCGTCGAGGATGAGGAGGGTTTGACCGTCCAGGCTTCTGATCAGAGTGGGGGCGGGGAACCCACGGTGCCGCAGAAACTCGATGAGTTGATGTTGGGCGAGGATGAGAGGTGCCGGCTGCTGGTGGGGAGGGTGAAGCTTGACGAAGAAGCGGCCGCGCGTTGTGGTGACGGCCCAGTTCTCGTTGACGAAGCCCTGCTCGACCCGTTGGGCCTGGATCAGCCTGCCCAGGCGGTAGTGGCCCAGAACCCGTTCCAGGGTGCCTTCCATAGTTGCCGCCGCTTGTGTGCGAGAGAACGGTTCGGCTACCACACGCGATAGACCAGCCGCCGGGAGGCTCTGCGCAGGTAAGGCTCTGTCAGGGCGCAAGCCCCCGTCCTCCGGGCAAGATGACCTCGCGCCGCATAGCCGGGTGCTGTCTAACTGCGCTCCTCGACGCGTACCCAGATGCTGCCGTCTTGGACCCGGGTAGGGTAGACGCGAAGCGGTTTCTCCCTGGCCACAGATCCCAGTAGCCGGCCCACTCCGGGCGGCCACGGGGTCCAGACCTTGACCTCGCCGGTTCGGAGGTCGAAGGCGCTATGGTGGCGAGGACAGACGATGGTCGCGTCTTCAGTGACCTCGCCGTTCTCGAGGGCAGCACCCATGTGGGGGCAGACGTTGTCCACGGCGTAGATCTGGCCTTGGTGGCGAAGGAGAAGAATGGGGTGCCCTTCTACGTGTACGACTCGACGCTGGGCGTCCGGAAGCTCGTCGTCTGGAAGAACATCGATCCAGTCCACGTCGTCCTCCTTTCCTGGAAGGACCGGGTCCAGAGATGCTCGCTCCTCTGGTGCCTCCTTGACTGGGGGGCACCAATCTCCGCAAGGGGGCAGAACTCCACCTCGGGCACGAGCATTATACTCGCACGACCGCCGGGTGCCAATGAGACACTGTAGTCTGCACTGATACGGTGGCCCACAAGCTCCAGCCGGGGCACGCCCCGCTCTGCCAGCGTAAGGGTGCAGCAGAGTCCCTACTCTCGTCTTCCGAGACGCTAGCGCTTCTGGCTTGAACCACACCCTACGCTGTGCTAGAATCTTCGGCATGGATCAGGACGCTGCCGAGGAAGACATCCTGCTGACGCCGGAGGGCAGGGCAAAGCTAAAGGCGGAGTTGGATCACCTGCTGACGGTGAGACGACCCCAGGTGGCCGAGCAACTGCGACAGTCCATAGACGGAGGCGATCTCACCGAGAACGTCGGCTACGAGGATGCCAAGCATGAGCAGGCCTTCGTGGAGGGGCGCATCTTGACCCTGGAGACGCTCCTCAAGCGAGCTGTGGTGGTAGAGGATGCGCAGGCATCGGAGTCAGTTATCTTCGGCTCTCTGGTGACGGTCAAGGAGCGGGATGGCGCAGAGGAGAGGTACCGGATCGTTGGCTCGGCCGAGGCCGATGCCCGCGAGGGGCGTATCTCTAACGAGTCCCCTCTCGGACGAGCGCTCCTGAACCACAGGGTGGGGGACGAGGTGACCGTGGAAGCGCCAGATGGGGACCTGCAATTCAAGATACTGGACATCGAATGAGCGAGGAACAAACACCAGAGGCTAGCGACCTGTTCGCGCAGCGAAGACAGAAGGCCGCCAGGTTGAGAGAAGGCGGTGTGGACCCCTATCCACTTCGCGCAGAGTGCTCCCATTCGACGGCTCAAGCGCTTCAGACGCTTCAGGAGTGGAAGGAGAAGGGGGGCCAGGGAGGGCCCCCTGATATCGTGACCCTCTGCGGGCGCATCATGAGTGTGCGGGTGATGGGCAAGGCTTCCTTCGCCCACATCGCTGACAGCAGCGGCTCTATCCAGGTGTATCTGCGACTGGCCGACGACGGCGTAGACGAGGAAACGTACGAGCTGTTCAGGCGAGATCTGGACATCGGCGACATCGTCCAGGCCGAGGGCACGCTCTTCTTCACGAAAACCGGCGAGCCTAGCCTGAAAGTGACCAAGTTGACGCTGCTCGCCAAGTCCCTGAGACCGCTTCCTGAGAAGTGGCATGGCCTGAAGGACGTGGAGATCCGCTACCGCCAGAGATACCTCGACCTCATCGTCAACGAGGAGGCGCGTCGCGTCTTCGTCGCGCGTAGCCACATCGTGGCCGCGTTACGGCGCTTCATGGATGCCCGGGGCTTCATCGAGGTGGAGACACCCGTTCTCCAACCTATCTATGGCGGTGCGCTGGCTCGTCCCTTCACCACCTACTACAATGCTCTGGATCAGGAAGTCTTCCTGCGTATCGCCGACGAACTGTACCTCAAGAGGCTCATCGTGGGCGGCCTCGATCGCGTGTACGAGATCTGCAAGGACTTCCGCAATGAGGGTGTCTCCTCCCAGCACAATCCAGAGTTCACGCAGTTGGAGGTCTACCAGGCCTACGCGGACTATACCGACATGATGGCCTTGGCCGAGGACGCCTTCTCCAGTGTTTCTCGAGAGGTGTTGGGGACGGCGGAGATCACATACCAGGGGCAGGAGATCGATCTGAGCCCGCCCTGGCGTCGCTTGCCCATGCGCGATGCTATCCTGGAGCAAACGGGGCTGGATATCTACGAGGCCCCGACGGTGGAAGCCCTTCGACAGCAGGTCGAGGAGAAGGGGCTGGAGGTGGACCCGCAGCCAACGCGTGGGATGCTCGTCGATGAGATCTTCAGCGAATACGTCGAGCCCAAGCTGATCCAGCCTACCTTCATCACCGATTTCCCGTTGGAGATCTCGCCCTTCGCGAAGAAGAAGCCCGACAACCCGAATCTCGTGGAGCGGTTCGAGTTCTTCATCGGCGGCCTGGAGATGGGCAACGCCTTCAGCGAGCTCAACGATCCCGTCGATCAGAGGGAGCGCTTTCTCGAGCAGATGAGGCAGCGGGAGGCAGGCGACGAGGAGGCGCATCCCATGGACGAGGATTACGTCCGTGCTCTCGAATACGGCATGCCCCCCACGGGCGGCATGGGCTGGGGCATAGACCGCATGGTGATGCTCCTCACCGACCAGTCCTCCATCCGCGAGGTGATTCTCTTTCCCCACCTCCGGACCAAAGATACCACTTCCTGACCTTTATCTCCGTTGTCCGTCGCACCTCGTGGTTGCCAGGGATACGTTCAGCCTGTCCTGGACCGTGGGACGCGTCTCGCACCTGTCCTGCACAGTTGACGTGGGGACAGAGAACTGCCACCAGGACCGGCCAGGCTTTGAAGTTCGAGCCTCGCTGCCGTATAATGCAACACAAGTGTTGTCGTCGAGTCGTCCCAACCTGGGGGCGTGGAGTACCCGAGTAAGGTGGACTGAGAAGGTTTGACGTAGAACATGCTCGATCTGAGGTTCATTCGCGAGAAGCCGGACGAGGTGCGTGATGCTCTGGTGAAGCTGAACGCCACTGCGCCCATCGACGAGATCCTGGCGCTGGACGCGAGGCGGCGCGATCTGCTGTCCACAGCGGACGCTCTGAAACATGAGCGGAACGTCGTCTCCAAGAAGATCGGGCGCATGAAGGAGAAGGATCAGGGCCTCATCGAGGAGATGCGGGACGTGGGCGCCCGGATCAAGGACCTGGATGGAGAGCTGAGCGTGGTCGAGTCGGAGCTTCAGGATCTGCTTCTGCTCGTGCCCAACATGCCCGACCCTTCGGCACCCGTGGGCAAGGACGAAAGCGAGAACGTGCTGGTGCGCACGTCGGGAGAGCCGCGCCAGTTCGATTTCGAGCCTCTGCCCCACTGGGACCTGGGGCCCACGTTGGACATCATCGACTTCGAGCGTGGAGTCAAGATCTCGGGCACGCGGTTCTACGTGCTCAAGGGTCTGGGGGCGAGACTTCAGAGGGCGCTCATTACATGGATGATCGACGTACACACCGCGGAGCACGGCTACAGAGAGGTTTATCCCCCCTTCCTAGTGCAGAGCAAGTGTCTGGTGGGCACGGGCAACCTGCCCAAGTTCGCCGACAACCTCTACCGGTACGAGCCAGACGATCTGTGGATGATCCCCACGGCGGAGGTGCCGGTCACCAACCTGCACCGTGAGGAGATCCTTCCTCCTGGCTCCTTGCCCATCAAGTACGTCTCCTACACCGCGTGCTTCCGTCGCGAGCAGATGTCGGCGGGGCGGGATACCAGAGGCATCAAGCGAGGCCACCAGTTCGACAAGGTGGAAATGGTGCGCTTCGTGGAGCCGGAGACCTCCCACGATCATCTGGAGGAACTGGTTCGGAACGCCGAGCAGCTGGCTGAGCTGCTGGAGATACCATACCGCGTGGTGGAGATGTGCACCGGCGACCTGGCTTTCTCGGCCATGAAGAAGTACGACGTGGAGATGTGGGCGCCGGGGGTGCAGGAGTGGCTGGAGGTCTCCAGTTGCAGCAACTTCGGCGATTTCCAGGCTCGGCGCGCCAACATCCGCTACCGGCCCGAGCAGGGGGACAAACCCCGCTTCGTCCATACGTTGAATGGGTCTGGACTGGGCTTGCCACGTGTGATGATCGCCGTCTTGGAGAACTACCAGCAAAGCGATGGCAGCATCGTTGTTCCCGAGGTGCTGCGTCCCTACATGGCTGGCGTGGACGCCATACCTGCGGTGGTGTAGGGAAGCCTCTCTGCTAGCGGGACACGGTGATCCCGTCGATTGCTGGTGGGCCAGACCGACCGGAGGGCTAGCTGTCCCGGCGTTGGCGAACCCGGCTCCTGACGATAAGGAGGAAACATGCTCAAGAACTCGATTCGCATCGCCAGTATCGGCGGCATCTCCATCAACATCCACGTGAGCTGGGTATTGATCTTCGTCCTGGTCACGTGGACCCTGGCGGCTGGCTATTTCCCCCAGACCTACCCCAACTGGTCGCTGCCGCTGTCCTGGGCGGTGGGTGTGATCACCAGCATCCTCTTCTTTGTGTCCGTTCTGTTGCACGAACTGGCGCACTCCTTCGTGGCCAGGGCACGGGGCCTCCCCGTACACGACATCACCCTGTTCATCTTTGGGGGCGTCTCACAGTTGGAGGATGAGCCGGAGACTGCTGGCACGGAGTTCGTGATGGCGCTGGTGGGGCCGCTGACCAGCATCATCCTCGGTGCCTGTTTCGGCGGTGTACGGCTGGCGGCGAGTGGAGTGAACGAGCCTTTGGCTGCTCTGGGGTACTATCTCGCGGGCATCAATGTGTGGCTCGGCGTCTTCAACCTCATCCCTGGATTCCCTCTGGATGGCGGCAGGGTCTTACGTTCCATCCTCTGGCAGGCCACCGGCAACCTGCAACGGGCGACCCGCTGGGCTTCACTGGTCGGACAAGCCGTGGCCTATCTCTTCATCCTGGCGGGTATATGGCGGATCTTCACCGGCGACTGGGTAGGGGGCCTGTGGATAGCGTTCATCGGCTGGTTCCTGGACAATGCCGCGAGCAACAGCTACCGCCAACTCACGGTTCGAAACCTTCTGGCCGGCCATACGGTGAGAGAGGTGATGAGCCTGGACTGTCCCGAGGTGAGCTCGGACGTGACCCTGGATAGACTGGTCACCGAGCACATGCTGCGGAGTGGCACCCGCTGCTTCCCGGTGGTCGAGGGCGGTCTGGTGAAGGGCCTGCTGACTCTGCACAACGTCAAGGGTGTGTCCCAGGACCGCTGGCCGATGACCACGGTGGGACAGGTGATGACCCCTCTCGATGGGCTCAAGAGGGTCAGCCCCGACGAGGGGCTGTGGACCGCCATGCGTCACATGACCGAGGAGGGCGTCAATCAGGTGCCCGTGATGGACGATGGCCAGTTGCTGGGCATGCTGCGCCGTGACAATATCGTCTCCTTCATCAAACTGAAGGGAGAGCTGGGCGTCTGATTCCTCCGAGGCGCCGCCGTACTGGTGCAAGGAGCCGGTCGCGTGAGACAGGGCTGATCTTACTCTCGGTGGGGGCGATCTCTGGTCTTGCGAGAAGGGATCTGCTGGCATGGGCGGGACACGGGCTCTTCTTTGACTGCCTCGTGGGAGAATGCCTTCGAGGAGCCTCCTTCCAGGGCCAGAGGCTCACGGGCCGAAGGCCGCCCTTTGCACGATGCGTGCCCCCCGGAGGAGCACCGGGCTGAGCTTGGTCGTCAGGTGTGGCAGGCTCTGACAGGCGTGTGTCCAACAACAGTCTGCCGAAGGCGGAGTACAGAGCGATGTGCGAATGACGCCAGGACCAGAGCAGCCTGGGAGCGTGGGAGTGGAGAGACGATTCGGCGAGTGTGAACCCGACAGCGGGAATGCTTTTGCGAATAGCACTGAGGCCATCGAAGCGCTTTCTCAAGCGCTGCAAAGTGCCAGTACCTGCCTGATCGTCACCCACGACGATCCCGACCCCGACTCCATCGCCAGCGCCGTGGCCCTGGCCTTTCTGCTGGAGAGGCAGTCGAGTCTTGCAGTGACGCTGGCTCACGGCGGCATCATCGGACGAGCTGAGAACAAGGCCATGGTGAGGCTCCTGTCCATCCCTTTGAGACCTCTCCATGAGCTGGATGCCAGGCAATACGACGCCATCGCGCTGGCAGACGGTCAGCCTGGGGCGGGGAACGTCAGTCTGCCTTTGGACTTGATTCCTACTATCGTCGTCGATCACCATGCTAACGTACGCTCCGAGCTAGCGGGAGTGCCCTTCGTAGACATTCGTTCCGCGTGTGGTGCCACTTCCACCATCCTCTTTGGCTACCTCAAGGCTGCCGGACTCGTGCCGGACGGGCGGACCGCCACGGCCCTCTTCTACGGCATCAAGGCCGATACGATGGGGCTGGCGAGGAGGGCGAGTGAGGCCGATGTCCAGGCCTATCTCGACTTACTCCCGCTCGCTGACCCGAAGATCCTGGCGCGGATCGAGCAAGCCCAGGTTCCGTTGGACTACTTCCAGGCCTTCGAACGCGCTCTCGAGCGCACCTTCATCTACGATGACGTGGTGATCTGCAACCTGGGTGCCATGGACTGGCCGGACCTGGCCGCCGAGATGGCCGACTTCCTCCTGCGATGGGAGGGTGCCCGCTGGATAGTCTGCATGGGGGTGTTCGACGACGACGTCGTGATCTCGGTGCGGACCAACGACCTCGACGCCAGTGCCGGGCGCGTAGTGCAGGATGTGGTGGAAGGACTAGGCACGGGCGGGGGCCACAGCCTGTTGGCAGGTGGGCGGGTACCCTTGGGCGAAAGCTCGCCGCGAGACCTGGTACGTGAACTGCGTCGCCGGTTCCTGCGACGATTGGGAAAAGAGGAAGTTGCAGGGGACAAGCTGATCTAGCGCAGGGGCGATAGAGTCGAGCCTCTGCGAATGTCACACGTCGCCCATTCGTCTCTGTGCCTGGTAGGGGTGACCTCGCCTCAAATGCCTTCGCGCCGCCTGGCTAGACGAGCCTCTTGGCGCTTCTGACCTTTGGCTATGCGCTCCCTCTCCTCCTCGTTCTCCGGGATCAAGGCTGGCACTTCTCTCGGCTGACCATTCTCGTCGAGAGCGACGTAGACCAAGTAGGCGGTGTTGGTGTGGGTCTTCTCTCCAGTCAGGAGATCCTCAGCCTCCACCAGCACCTCCACCTCCATCGACGTCCGACCGACGTAACTCAGGGTGGCCGTGAACGTGACCAGGTTCCCCACGTAGATCGGTGACAGGAACGTTATGGAGTCCACAGCGACCGTGACGACGTTACTTCGGCTATGTCTGACAGCCACGATCGCCCCCGCATCGTCGGCCATTTTCATGATCATGCCGCCGTGGACGTTGCCGGTGACGTTGGCGTCGGTGGGTAGCATGACCTGGCTGATGATCGCTCGCGAGTCGCGGATGTGTTTGCCTGGTTCGGTCATGGGCAGCCTCCGAGAGGCCATTATACCATACCTGTGCCCTCCTGGCTCAGCGAATGTGGCGGCCACACGGGGGCGGTAGGTGGAAAGACCTGCATTCACCCTGTGCTTCACAGTTTCTTCATGAATCCTTAACAGTTGATTCACACCGGGCTGGTACAATCAGGGCAGAAAACAATCGGAGGTACTGATGGTGAGTAAGGCCAAGCTGAACTTCGTAGTGGATGCGGTGATTCTGATCGCATTCCTCGTCTCTGCGCTCTCGGGGGTGCTGCTCATGACTATGCCCCATGGCGGCTATCAGGGGGGAAGGAATCTGGACTACAACGCCACCGTGTTCTCTCTAGCCCGAGGTGAGTGGAGCGATCTGCATATCTGGAGCAGCCTGGGCATGATAGCAGGGATCGTCATACACCTGGCTCTGCACTGGAAGTGGATCCTGTGTATGGTGAAGAGGTTCCTGAGTTTCGGGCGCAAGCCGGCCCTGGCAAGTGGCGCACAAGTCTGTCCGGTGGTGGTGACCGACCGAGAGATGTAGTGGTTGGCGGGCAGAGGTCACCGCACTGACCCCGTCTCTCCTGAAGCCCTGGACTACGAGTTCAGGGCTTTTTCTGTTCCTCGGGCTCGGGCCGTCGGAGGCAGAGGCCGGTGTGGAGAAGGGTTGCAGATTGAGGGTCGTCGGGGAGACCAATGTTGCCGCAGCGATGGCGAGCCTGGCGAGAGGAGCTCTTCACGAGCGACTCGGCTGGCCTGCACCCTGGCGTGAGTCATTGTGTTGCCAGAATGGGAGTGGTATAATGCTCGCGAGAACTGGTACTACTGAAACAGCCTTTGCAGGTCTATGAAGAGATATGAAACGAATCTTGATTTGTATGTGCGCCGTCGTGCTGATCGGCAGTCTGCTATCGGCGTGCGGCGGAAGCTCCCAGCCGGTGGATTCGCCTACAGATACGCCAGCGCCAGCGACCACCATTGCAGCGACGATAGAACTGGCTGGAACGACGGTACCCTCGTCGGCGACGCCTTCCTCTTCGCCCACCGCGACGGCTACCGCCACACTCAGTCCCACCCCGGTGCCCACACCGTTGCCGGTCCCTGAGGGGGTGATCAGCGTCATGCTCCTCGGCTGTGACAGATTGCCGGGGCAGGTGGACTGGCGAACCGACACCATGATCTACGTGCGTATAGACCCGGCCAACAAGATCGTGGGCATGTTGTCCATCCCGCGCGACCTGTGGGTCTACATACCCGACCACGGCTACAACCGCCTCAATACCGCGGACTACCTCGGAGAGAGCGAGGGCTACCCAGGCGGTGGGCCGGCGCTGCTCAACGAGACACTGCTCTACAACCTGGGCATCAGCTTCGACCACTACATCAGGATCAACTTCGACGGGTTCAAGCAGGTCATCAACATCCTGGGTGGCATCGACGTCGATGTGGAGTGTGCGGTGGAACTCTGGGGTGCAGACCCTGAGAACCCTGGCGAGTGGATACAGATCGGCTACGTGCCTTCGGGCATGCAGCACATGGACGGGCTAACGGCACTACGCTACGCCCAGTGTCGGTACAACACCCCTGCGTTCGATCGTGATCTCCGGCAGCAGAGGGTGCTCTTCGCGGTACGCAACCGGGTCATGGAGTTGGGCGTCGCTGGGCTTATTCCTCGCGCGCTGGAGCTGCTGGTCACCATGCGGGAGATGGTTCAGACTGATTTGGGTCCTACCGGGATCACGAGCCTGGCAGGACTGGTGCCGGAGGTCCCGCTTTCCAGCGTAAACAAGGCCAACATAACCACCAGCATGGCTCCACAGTGGACCACTCCCGAAGGTGCCTGGGTCATGCTCCCCGATCGGGAGAAGATCGCTGCCGTGGTCATGGGCATGCTGGATCCTCCGTCGGAGAAGGTAAACGTGCTCCGGGAAGAGGCTGCGAGGATCGTGGTGCGAAATGGCACCCCGGCGGCGGGCTGGGGAAGACAGATAGCGGAGCGCCTTCAACAGCGGGGCTTCGACATCATCGAGTTCAGCCCTGCCGACAGGAGCGACTACGCGGAGACGTTGATCTTCATCTACGCCGACAAGCCCTACACCGTGCAGAACCTCCAAACCTATCTGGACGTCAAGGATGAGAATGTACAACGCGAACTTGGCGGATCCAGCGAGGTGGATGTCGTGGTCATCCTGGGCGATGACTTCCATGACGCCTGTCCTTAGTGAGCGGGCCCCTATGTGGCGGACATGCGGTGACACGCCACATCACAACGACTATGGAGCAGGCAGGGGACGAACATAGGAGGCTTGGGACCCTGTCTACACGATACGGCTCCCCGAAAGCGGTCGAGGCAATCGTCAGAAAGACCTGGTGGGTGCTGCTGCTCGTTGGCTCGCTGTCCCTGGTCGCCCACAGCAGGCTCGCACCCGTGGACGCCAGCCTCGCCGCCGGTTCCCCTTCGGCGTCGTACCCTCGGGTCGGAAGCACGATGCCGATGCCTGCCTCTCTGCCAGATGGGGTCACACACATCATTCTCTTGGGGACAGACCGCCGTCCACCGGCGGAGGGCTGGCGGACGGATACGATGATCTTGGTCTCCGTCGATCCGGACGAGAAGCTGGTGAGTATGGTCTCCATTCCGCGCGACCTCTACGTGGCCATCCCAGGGTACGGCAAGACGCGCCTCAATCTGGCCGACAACATAGGGGAAGCCGAGCACTACCCAGGAGGAGGCCCAGGCCTGTTGAAGGCCACCCTGGAAGAGAACCTCGGCCTGACATTCGATCGGTACGTGCGGATCGATTTCCAGGGATTCGCCGAGATCGTAGACATCCTGGGCGGCATCGACGTCGACGTGCGCTGTCCCACCGAGCTTTGGGTTCCCAACATGAAGGACCCGGGAGAATACTTGCTGTATCGCACCATACCTGCTGGAATGCTGCACATGGACGGCGATCTCGCCCTCATCTACTGTCGTTGCCGCGTACATACGCCGGTGTTCGACCGCGACCGCAGACAACGGGAGGTGCTCCTTGCCATTCGCAACCGGGTGCTGGAACTGGGCGTTCCGGGGCTACTCCCCAGGCTGTTCGAGTTGCTGGAGCGGATGGATCTCCACGTGCAGACGGATCTGGAAGCTGGCGAGATAGTGGCCTTGGCACAGCTCCTGACCCAGATTCCCCAGCACAACTTCAGCCAGAGCATGATCGACCTGTCTCTAGCGCCGGAGTGGACTACGTCGGAAGGGGCCTGGGTGATGCTGCCCGACAGACAACTCATCAAGGGATCGATGGCGGAAAGGTTGGTGCCTTCTACGTGGGAGGAAGAGACTCTGGCGGCTGAGGGGACCAGGATTGCCGTCGACAACGGGACCGCGATAGAGGGCTTTGCCTCTCAGATCGCCGATAGGCTTGTCGCCAGTGGCTATCACGTGGTGGAAGTGGGAAAAGACGACAGACTTGATCGCGCGGAGACTAGTATCATCAGCTACGTGGGCACCAACTCGACTCTGGAGCGCCTACAAGAGTACTTCGGTGTCAACGCAGACAACGTGCACTACCAGCCAGACTGGTTGAGCGGAGTGTCCATCAGAGTCATTCTGGGCGCCGACGCTCAACCGTTGTGTCCTTGAGGAGGAGGGTGCTCGATGGGATCGCGCGGCTGGAGGAACCGGTATGAGCAGAAGCTTACCACACCGCAGGATGCTCTGAGGCTGGTCAGGAGAGGCTGCACGGTCTTCGTCGGTTCCGGCGCAGCGGTTCCTCAGCGTCTGGTCAGCGAGCTTTCCAGGATGTCGGCGGAACTGGCGAATGTCAGGCTCATCCATGGCCTGACTCTGGCGCTGACCCCGTATACTGAGTCCGACTATGGAGAGCTATTCCGCCACGACGCGCTTTTCATCGGAGCCGATATGAGAGACGCCGTCTGTCAGGGACGGGCCGACTACACTCCGGTGTTCCTGTCTGAGGTGCCCGGCCTCTTCGCCAATGGGAGCATGTACCTGGACGTGGCCCTGATCCAGGTCACTCCTCCAGACAAGGATGGCTTCTGTAGCTACGGCGTGTCCGTGGACGTAGTCAAGGCCGCGGCGGAGAACGCGCGCCACGTTGTGGCCGAGGTGAACCCGCGGATGCCCAAGACTCTCGGCGACAGCTTGATCCACGTTGATGACATCGCTGCCATGGTGAAGAACGACGCGCCGCTCCCGGAATTACATTTTCCACCGCCAGATGAAGTATCTCTCAAGATCGGACGCAACGTGGCCAGCCTGGTGGAGGATGGCGACACCATCCAGATAGGGATAAGCAAGATAGCGCGCTCTGTCGTCCCGTTCCTTGAGGACAAGAGGGACCTGGGGGTGCACACGGAACTGGTATCGGACTGGGTTGTGGACCTGATGCAGCAAGGAGTTGTGACCAACTCCTGCAAGACGTTTGACCGAGGCAAGGTGGTGACCAGCTTTTGTCTGGGCACCCGGCAGCTCTACGATTTCGTCCACGAGAACCAGGCCTTCGCGTTCCGGCCGTGCGATTACACTAACGATCCGTCTGTGATCAGTCAACAGGAGAACATGGTAGCCATCAACTCCGCGCTGGAGATAGACCTGACCGGCCAGGTCTGTTCCGACTCTCTGGGGCAGGTCTTTTATAGCGGATTGGGTGGTCAGGTGGACTTCATCCGGGGAGCAGCGCGCTCCAAGGGAGGCAAACCGATCATCGCTCTACCATCGACCGCTGCGGGGGGAGTGGTGTCGCGCATCGTGCCTGCCCTCTCGCGAGGCGCTGGGGTGATGATTACCAGAGGTGACGTCTACTACGTCGTGACGGAGTATGGCGTAGCATACCTGCATGGCAAGAATGTCCGCGAACGCGTCCTGGCCCTTATCAGCATTGCCCATCCCAAGTTCCGCGCCCAATTGCTGGAGGAGGCCAAGGACAATCTGTACATCTACGGCGATCAGTTGATGCCTGTGGGCATCTATCCCTCGGAACTCGAGACCACGGCAACTTTCAGAGAAGAGAAGGTCTTCTTTCGACCTGTCAAGGCGACCGACGAATCGATGATGCAGGATTTCTTCTACAGCCTCTCGGACCGCACGATCTACCAGAGGTACTTCTCCCCTCTACGCGCCATGCCGCATCAGACCGCGCAAGCTATGACTACCATAGACTACGAGCGGGACATGGGCATCGTGGGGCTGGTGCGTAGAGAGGGCCGAGAACGGATCATCGCGGTGGGCAGGTATGGACTGCTCGGAGGCTATTCTGACGTGGCGGAGATGGCCTTCACCGTCCGAGACGACTGGCAGAACATCGGCATTGGCACCTACCTGCTCGACTATCTGGCGGGGATTGCCAAAGAGAGGGGCGTGAAGTCATTCACCGCAGAGATTCTGGAGAACAACGGCCCGATGCTTGCGATTCTGAACAAGGCCAAACGGCCCGTCGAATGTCTGTACGAGGAAGGGGTTTACGTAGCTACTATGAGGCTGGGGCAAGATGGCTAGGGTCCTGATCGTCGACGGCGATTCTGGGTTCGTGGGCAGGGCCAAGCGCATCCTGCGTGACCAGGGGTATCACGTTCTTTCAGCGTCGGAAAGAAGTGGGGTGCGACGACTGGTGCGTACGGCGAGGCCGGACTTGGTGCTCGTAGACGGCGTGGTCAAACGGGACGAGGAGCCCGACCTGCGGGGTTGGGTGGCTCGGACGAGCTCCCGGTTGGGCATCCCCGTGGTCATGGTGGACGAGGGGTCCGCCGAGCCGGGCGACGAGGCGGGCGCGGATGTGATCCCGTGGATGTCCGCCACTACGGAGCCTGACATGCTGCGCGAGATCGTGGCCAGGCACGTGATGAAGACCGCCTTTGTGCACTCGCCTCGGTTCGCGGAGTATGACTACGGTCAGGATCATCCCATGGAGCCTGGTAGATCCCAGTTGGCCGTTGAACTCTGCCAGAAGTACGGTCTCCTGGACAAGCCGTGGATGACTATGGTGGAGCCACAGCCGGCGAGCCGGGACGAGCTGGCCCTGTTCCACGATCGGGAGTACTTGACAGCTCTGGAAGAGGCGAACCATGGCTCTTTCGAAGACCGGCTGATCGAGTTCGGTCTCGGAACCGCTGACTGCCCCGTCTTTCGCGGCGTGTATGACTACTCGGCGCTGGTCGCCGGTGGCACTCTGCTGGCGGCAGAACTGGTGGACAGGGGCGGGTATGACCTGGCCTTCAATCTGGCAGGGGGGTTCCACCACGCGCAAAGGCGTAACGCGGAGGGGTTCTGCTACCTCAACGACATCGTTATCGCCATGAAGTGGCTCGTGCAGAAGGGATACCGGATAGCCTACGTGGATATGGATGCGCACCACGGCGACGGTGTGCAAGCCGCCTTCTACGAAGACAGTCGTGTCCTTACCATCTCGCTGCACGAGAGCGGAAAGACGCTCTTTCCGTGGACGGGTTTCGAGACCGAGATCGGCGAGGGAAAGGGCAGAGGCTACAACATCAACGTGCCTCTGCCTCCGCAGACGGACGACGAGATCTTTCTCCTGGCCTTCAACCGGATCGTGCCGCCATCGCTGTCCGCTTTCGAGCCGGACATCGTATTCGCGCTGATCGGAGCCGACGGCCTTCTGGTCGATCTTATGTCTCACCTGAGCCTGACCAACAACTCCTACGCCGAGGCAGTGAAGGTCATCGAGGCCATCTCGCCGAGGTGTATTGTCCTGGGTGGTGGTGGGTATCACCTGAACAGCGTCAGCCGGGCCTGGTGTCTGGCGTGGGCGGTGATGAACGGCGTCGAGCCACCCGACGAGTATGCAGGTACCATTGGGGGCATGATGGTGGGGACCGAGTTTGTGGAGGGCGGCGGTCTCCGCGACCGGCATGCCTATACTACGGGTCCACTGAAGGCCGAGCTTCGTAAAGAGGTGGAGGGGATCGCGGAGTACATCGAGAAGACAGTGTTCCCGCTGATCAGAGGGGGTTGATGGCCACAGGATGACAGGACTATACGTCAAAGGTGCTCTGTCCCGCCTTGCACGAACCCAGTAGGTAGGCCGGCTAGACAGAGAGAAGGGCACGTTACGTCGTGCCCTTCTTGTTTGACTGCCAGAGACCTGACCTCCGGGCTTCGCTCAATCGAGCGGCCCTCAGTCCGATCTGGACTACTGTCTATCCCTCACCAGTTCATCGACGACTGAGGGATCGGCGAGGGTGGTGGTATCACCCAACTCTTCCCTGCCCTCAGCGATAGCCTTGAGGATACGTCTCATGATCTTGCCAGATCTCGTCTTGGGCAGGGCGTCGGCGAATTGGATCTTGTCGGGTCTGGCTATGGGTCCGATCTCCTTGCCGACGTGTTTAGCCAGTTCCTTTCTGAGTTCTTCGCTGGGCTGCTGCCCACTTACGAGGGTCACGAAGCCATAGAGGGCCTGGCCCTTGATCTCGTGGGGGAAGGGGACGACGGCGGCCTCGGTGACAGCGGGGTGGCTGACCAGGGCGCTTTCCACTTCCATGGTGCCGATACGGTGCCCGGAAACGTTGATGACGTCGTCCACTCGGCCCATGAGCCAGAAGTAGCCATCATCGTCTTGTCTAGCTCCGTCTCCAGTGAAGTAGACGGTGCCGAGGTTGGAGAAGCGGGAGAAGTAGGTGCTCACAAAGCGGTCGGGGTCTTTGTAGACAGTCATGAGCATACCGGGCCAGGGCTTCTTGACGATGAGATAGCCGCCCTCGTTGGGGTTGCAGGGCGAGCCGTCATCGCGGACCACCTCCGGGAAGATGCCCGGGAACGGCCTGGTAGCGGAGCCGGGTTTGAGGTCGATAGCGCCGGGGAGGGGGGTGATGATCACGCCACCGGTCTCGGTTTGCCAGTAGGTATCGACGATGGGGCAGTTGCTGTGACCGATGTTCGTGTAGTACCACATCCAGGCCTCGGGGTTGATGGGCTCGCCGACCGAGCCCAGGAGGCGGAGGGAAGAGAGGTCTCTCTTCTTGGGCCAGTCATCGCCATCGCGGGCGATAGCCCTGATGGCGGTGGGGGCGGTGTAGAAGATGGAGACCTTGTACTTCTCGACGATCTCCCAGAACCGATCGGGTTCGGGGTAGTTGGGGACGCCCTCGAACATCAAGCTGGTGGCACCGACGGCGAGCGGGCCGTAGACGATGTAGCTGTGGCCGGTGACCCAGCCGATGTCGGCGGTGCACCAGTAGACATCGTCGTCCTTGATGTCGAAGACCCACTTCATGGTCAGAGAGGTATAGAGGAGATAGCCCGCGGTGTTATGAACGACGCCCTTTGGTTTGCCGGTGGTGCCGCTGGTATAGAGGATGTAGAGGATGTCGTCGCCGTTCATGACCTCAGGCTCACACGTGGGTGAGGCATCTTTCATCAGGTCGTCCCACCACAGGTCTCGTCCCTCTTTCCAGTCGATGTCGACGCCGGTCCGATTGACGATGATCGCTTTCTCTATGGAGGGGCAATCGTCGAGGATGCTGTCGGCGTTGGCTTTGAGAGGGGTGACCTTGCCTCGACGGTAGCTGCCGTCGCTGGTGATGAGTAGCTTGGCTTCGGCGTCGAGAATGCGATCTTTGAGGGATTCGGAGCTGAAGCCACCGAAGACGATGCTATGTATGGCACCGATTCTCGCGCAGGCTAGCATGGCGATGGGGAGTTCAGGGATCATAGGGAGATACATACAGACCCTGTCGCCCTTGGAAACGCCGAGGCCCTTCAACACGTTGGCGAACTTGCAGACCTCACTATGTAGTTGTTCGTAGGTGTAGGTCTTGCTGTCTCCTTCCGGTTCGCCCTCCCAGATGAGAGCGGTCTTGGTCTTGCGCTCGGTGCCCAGATGACGGTCCAGGCAGTTGTAGGAGGCGTTGAGCTGTCCTCCAACGAACCATCTCCAGAAGGGCGGTTCTCCCGAGAGGACCTGGTCCCACTTCTTGTACCAGTCGAGGTGCTCTTCCGCCTGCTTGGCCCAGAAGGCTTCGAGATCTTCCTCGGCCTGCGCAGCTAGAGCCTGGTATTCTTCCAGGCTCTTGATACGGGCTTGGGATCTGAACTCCTCGGAAGGAGGAAAGAGCCTCTTCTCGTCTAATAGTGAGGTAATCGTATCTTCTTTATTATCTGTCATTTCAGTAACCTCCGGCGCTCATATTAGCACACTTTCGCAGACGAGTCAACCAGAGAGGATGATCCCAGCAGTCGGCTCTGGGCGGATCTGCAAGACGGTCTCGAGAGGACCATGTCGAGACCGCTGTGGATCGCGGTGGAAACGGATGGACCTGGGAGGGATGGGACCACGACTCACAGCGCGGGGCTGTATCCCTGAGGACCGTTGAGGAGAGGGTAGGGAGAAGGGCCCGCACGTCTCGTGGGATTGGAGCGCCGAAACGACAGGTGGAGGTGAAGATGCAGAAAGCGATTCTGCGAGTAGTCCCGGACCTGCCCGCTTGACACGGAGCGCAAGTTGCTATATGATGAGGAGTGGATGGGGAGGAGCCTCATGGGCATGACAGAGCGGCAAAGAGCGTTCTTGGAGCAATTCTGGGAGCTGTACCGGGAGGTCAGGGCGCCCGTGCACTACTCGGCGGTGGCCGAGAAGCTCAAGGTCAGCAATATCTCCGCCTATGACATGCTGCGGCTCCTGAAACGCAAGGGCATGGTTGCGTCAGAGTATCTTCTGCCCAAGAAGCGTGGCGGACCGGGGCGTTCGACAGTGGTTTTCTACCCCACCCAGAAGGCCAGAGCTCTCTTGAGCCTTCCTTTCGGCGAGGACGGCGAGCCTGGGGAGTGGGAGGATCTTAAGGAGAGAACTCTGCGCTCCTTGCGGAGGAGGAAGGACGACTACGACGGGATGATGGAGGAGCTGCTTTCGCGAATCCCGGACCGCAAATCCCCCATGCTTCGTGCGACCGAGATGGTGACCGCCATGGTGCTGCAGATGTGCCAACTGGGAGGAGAGGCGAGAGTCCGTCTGCTGAAGGAGGTAGGCGGGCTGCTGGCGGCTGGAGAGGCCGGCCTCAGCGCTCTGGCGGGGCTACCGCTGGGTTTGATGTTCGCCGACGGGGCGGACGAGGGGTTCGCCAGCAAGCTTCTTTCGTTCGTGGAAGGGTATCAAGCGGACCTCAGCAGGCTGAGCGCGGAGAGCAAGAGAGCTCTCTCGGAGTACTTCCTGGAGTTGGTCAAGACGGTGGAGGGTGAGAAGGCCTGAGGCCCTCTCTTGCCAAGCTAGCTCTTTTTTTGTATCATTCTTTTGTTTTATTTGCCACGACACATGATCCAGTCATTCCGGAGGAGGATGAGGAGGAGGGTACTATGAGTAGAACGGCCATCGTCACCGACAGCGGCGTGAACATGCCGGCAGGATTGGGGGAGGAGTACGGGGTCCATTTGGTTCCTCTCAAGGTTATCTTCGATGGTCACACCTACCTGGATGGGGTGGACATCACGCCGGCGCAGTTCTACGAGAAACTCCGGGCGGCCCCGAAGTTGCCCACCACCTCACAGCCTTCGGCCGGGGACTTCGTGGAGGTCTACTCCAAGCTGAGTGAAGAGGCGGACGGCATCGTCTCCATCCATCTCTCGGAACTGCTGAGTGGGACGTTCAAGTCGGCCCTCGCTGCCCAGCAACAAGTGAACCACGTGCCCATCGAGGTCATTGACACCCGGTCCGCGTCCTTGGGGGTGGGCTTCGTCGTCATGGCTGCTGCCAGAGCTGCGCAGCAAGGCAAGAGTATGGCCGAGGTGGTATCTGTTGCGCGTGAGGTGATACCGAAACTGAACGTGATGTTCGTCGTCGATACGCTGAAGTACCTGCACATGGGAGGGCGGATTGGAGGCGCCTCGGCTATGCTGGGCACGGCGCTCAAGATCAAGCCCCTGTTGTACTTGTACGAGGGCGAGGTGAATCCTCTGGAGAGGGTTCGGTCGAAGTGCCGGGCGACGGAGAGGATGCTAGAGATCATGGCGCAGAGGCTCGCCGAGGAACGAGATGGTGGAGTGCTCCGCGCGGCCGTAGTTCACGCGGACAGACTCGACGAGGCTCTGGAGGTGAAGGAACAGGTGCAATCCCGTTTCGAGCCGGCCGAGTTGTACCTGGCCGAGTTGACCCCCGCCATTGGGACTCACGTGGGGCAGGGCACCGTGGGGGTGGGCTGGTACGTGGAGTAGGGCTCACCAGCAGTATCGGCCAGCCTCCTGTAGCTCCTATGGAGTCGCCAGTTCGTCCAACAGGTCCTGGTAGCTGCTGAAACGAGAGACGGTCTCCAGGAACGCCCGAAGGGAGGGGCTTCTCTCCCTCAGTGTCTGCATCTGTTCGCCGATCGGGTTCGTCTGAGCGACCCAGCCCGTGCCCGCAGCGTAGGAGCCGTAGAAGGCGAAATAGGCCTGGTTCAGCTTGCGGACGTAGTATCCCATCTCCACCAGTTTCTGCCTTCTTTGCTCCATGTAGGCTTCTGCTTCTTCTACCTGTCCTGCGGCCAGCAGTGCGTCGACTCCTATCCGGGTCTTGCGCATGTTGGCGTTGAAACTGAACTCGTCCTCGTGAAAGGGCCGGGCGGATGTGGAGGGCTGCACGGTCTTCTCTGCCAGCCTCCGCTCGTAGATCTCAGGATAATGGAGCTTGGCCAACTCCAGCGACATTTCGTTCTCCACCATGCTGGCGACCGTTTCATTCATGCTGATCAGTTCCTGGGTGTCAGCATAGTGCTGTCCAAGCGGGAAGAAGAAGAGGTAGTTGTGGGTCCATTCGTGGATCACCACTCGAGTGGCGAAGTCCAGCGAGGTCTGCTCGACGATCACGGTTGGGTAAGCACCGACGCCCCCAGTGGGTACCAGCAGGGAGGAGACATCCATCTCATCGGTCAGGCGTTCGATCTCCTCCGTCTGCGCCAGGCTCAGGCCGGGCTGTAGGGAGACGGAGCCGATACGGTCTATCTTGTCGCGCCGTGAGATGATGAGGAAGTCCGGCGAGGACTGGAATTCGAACTCGACAGGTGGAATCACCCAACCCGTCAGCAAGGGCAGTCGAACGGTGATCCCATGGGAGGTGAGGACCCGTTCCACCTGGCCGCGGATGATGTTCTCCACCAGATTCTCCCGGCGTAGGCGTTCTGTTCGCAGATCCGCCAACTGGGCCTGGAGGTCGGCGGTATCTGTCGCGTCTCCCTCTCTGGCTCTCCTGATGACGATCTCGCTCTCCAGCCTGCCTATCTCGTCCACCAGGGAGAAGTACTCCCGCACTGTGCGGACTTGCTGGTCATCCTCCATATCGTAAGGTTGATCGATCACCGCCACGCGGCTGACGAGCTTCTCCACCAGGGTGCGCGCCTCGTAGGCCGTCCAGTCGAACTTGTAGGGCCCGGTGAACGGGTCCGTCCGATACTGGAAGGAGTCTGCGGGGTGGAGGGAGTCTCTCTTGAGGGTGACCAGGGCGATGAGGAAGAACAGCGATAGGCTCAAGGCCCGACGTGCTTTGCGTGCCATCGTTCGTGTCTCTTGGGTCTCTTCGTGGTATTCTATCACCCCTGACGCGCAGTGCACAAAAGAGGGCGGCTGGGTGGGGGCCCGATTGTCCGCTACTGGTGGTACCAAAGGCCCATTGATGAGGGGCGACAGATGTGGGATAATAAGCGGTGTGCGTGGCCAGGTATGCCTGTGGGGAGCGCGACCGGGCCGGGCGTGACCATGGGTTGACCCTCGGGGGGGTCGACCGCTGGTCTCCTTGAAGTCGGACCGCCCACCCTCGCGCGCTCTCGCTGCGAGACACGTCTATGAGTCTACTACTTCGCCTGCTCCTGGGCCACATGATTGGTGACTACGTCCTCCAGCCCTACCAACTCGTGCTGGTCAAACGAAGAGGGTGGACTGGGGTACTTCTTCACGCTGCCATTGTGGTCGCGGTGACCGCGCTTCTGCTGTGGCCGGTGCTCTTCCATTGGTGGTACTGGCTGTGGCTGCTCTTCGTGGCGATCTCGCACCTCGCCTTCGACGCCAGCAGATCTCTCCACTGGTCCAAATCCCAGGAGCACGGCCTCTTGTATCTGGCTATGGACCAGGCCCTCCACGTGGCTGTGCTCTCCGCCGTTGCTGGTCTCACTTCCGTCGCACAGATCCGGAATCCGGAGCTTCCTGTGCTGACCGCGAATGCCCAGGGTGATGCACTGGCATTGTATGCCATCGTCCTGGTCTTCCTGATCTGGACCGTGCCTGTGCTGGAGCTAGAGACCGCCAATACTCTGGAGGGCGGAGAGAGGCGGACGCAGATCGCAGCGCGTGACCGGTGGCTGGGTGCTCTCGAGCGTATCGTCGGCCTGGCTCTCGTGCTCAGCGGATTCCTCTACCTGGCGCCCTTGGCGTTCCTGCCTCGTATCGCTCTACAGAGGGAAGAGTGGGCAGGCTCCCCTAAGAGGCTTCGCTTCTTTGCGAAGCCGGCGATCAGCTTCTGCTCGGTGGTCCTCTGTGGTGTGATCTCGAGCCTGGCACCGTCGCCCCTGACCTGGTGAAGGTCCGCCGGGGAGACGCGCACCCGTTCGATGTAGTTCTTCTCGGTAGGCCACTATCCGCCGGACCGCCAGGGTGAGCTGCTCTCTACCCTACGCAGCTCCGTTGGCCCCCAGAGTCTGCCGTGTGTTCGTCTCCGTCGCGCCACACCCAAACCGTTGTACCGCGTAGCTGCGTGTGATATACTCAGCGCAAGGGTGATGTACACTCTGCATTTGTCTTGGAGGCAAGCACTACCGGGGCGTCGGTAGTCCACGCCACATGTCTCGACGAAGAAGAACCCTGATCATCGGCGTATCCGCGTTGGCACTAGTAGGGTGCCTGCTGGTCTGCGGCTACGGCAAGTACGTACGAGTGATGGGCCACGTGGCGGCGCTGCGACAGCACCTGTATGGCCTGGAGGCTATGGGGCAGGCGGAGATGTTGTCGGCCGTACAGAGCGGGGGACTGGAGCCACTGCGCGGCGAGTTAATCTCGATGGGCGACGAGTCGAAGGCGCTGAGGGCCGAGCTAGGCCCCGCATTGGCTGTGGCGCCGTACCTGGGGTGGCTCCCCGTCGTAGGCAACGACGTGGCTGCGGCGCCCGATCTGCTGGAGATAGCCATCGGCATGTCGTCAGCGGGCGATACTGTCCTGGCCGGGCTGAGCCCACTAACTGTGCTGTTCGACGATTCGGAGAGTGCGGCATCGGATCTCAGCGCGGGCGAGGTGTTGGCGCAGGTGCTGTGGGAGGGTCGACCTGGCTTCGAGACGGCGCTGGTGGAACTGGAGCAGGTCAAGGTGCGCCGAGAGCGCATCGACGAGGCGAGCCTGTCGCCCAAGCTGAGGACGTGGGTGCTTCGGCTGGACAAGTACTTGGTGCTTTTCGACACGGGAGTGCAGGGCTTGCTGGCGGCACCTTCACTGCTGGGCGCGGAGTCACCTCGCACGTGCCTTCTGCTCGCGCAGAATGAGAACGAACTTCGGGCCACCGGAGGATTCATCAGCAGTGTGGCGCTGCTGCGTGTACGTAACGGCAAGATCGAGGATCTGGATTTCCAGGACAGCTATGCCGTGGATGACCTATCCATACCTCACCCTTCCCCTCCCGAGGCTCTGGAGCGATATATGCTGGCTCAACTATGGCTGCTGCGGGATGCCAACTGGTATCCCGATTTTCCTACCACTGCGCAAGCAGCCATGGAGCTGTACGAGCTCGACCAAGGGGTGTCGGTGGACGGCGTCATCGCCGCCGACTTGATGGCTGTGGAGTTGCTGGTGGAGGTACTGGGGCCGATTCATCTCCAGGAGTACGGCCAGGAGGTCAGCGGGGCGAATGTGGTGGATCTGATGCGAGAGTTCTGGGCGTCTCCATCGGGGGAGGGCCAGACAGGGGACTGGTGGAGCCACCGCAAGGACTTCATGGGCGAACTGCTAGGGGCAATGATGACCAAGTTGGAGACCGACACCGGTTCGCTGGACCTGTCTGGTTTGATGGAGGTGCTGCGCCGAGGGCTGGAGGAGAAGCACGTCCTGGTCTACGTGAACGACGCCACGGTCATGCAGGTCTTGGCGGAGAACGGGTGGGATGGCGCCATAGCGTCCGATGCGGGTGACTATCTGATGGTCGTCGACACCAACATGGGGTTCAACAAGGTGAATCCCAACATCGAGAACGACCTGCAATACCTGGTGAGGTTGGAGGCCGATGGAAGCGTCAGCAGCCGGCTATCCATCACCTATCACAATGCAAGCGATTTCAGCGTGGACGAATGTGTCCAGGAGTCGGTGTATCCTCCAACGTACGAAGAGATGATGGAGGGCTGCTACTGGGACTACCTGAGGGTGTACGTTCCCGAGGAGGCTCAGCTGGTTCGTGGGCCAGATCTGACGTTGCCCGAAGGCAGCCTGTGGGCAAGGGAGAGCGGGCTGGGGGGCACCCCGCTCGCCGCTGAGGTCGGACTGGAAGAAGGGAAGAGTGTCTTCGCGTCTTTCTTCGTGGTGGGTCCCACGGAGGTGCGCGAGTTGGTGTATGAATACCAGCTACCCGGATCGATGGTGGAGCAGGAGGGTTCCACGCGAGCCTACAGGCTGCTGGTGCAGAAGCAACCGGGTACGCTGGCAAACCCTGTGCGCATAGAGGTGGAGCTCCCCTCAAGCTCGGTGGTGGTTTCCACATCACCGGAGGGAGCTGCGGTGGCTGGCGAACGGGTGATCTTTGAGACCGATCTACGTGTTGATCGGCAGTTCGAGGTGGTGTTCCGCTAGCCGGTCGCGTGGCTTGGTGGGCACAAGACCGAGTGGGAGGTGAATTGGTGAGACGACTGGCGTTGGTGCTTGCTCTGGTGGGAGCCCTGTCGCTCTGGTTGCTGCCCTCGGGGTATGGTACGTGGGCTGCTCCATCCACGGATGCTGAGCGCCAGACGGTGCCGACGAGAACCCCCACGTCCGCTCCGGGCACGCCGAAGCCTGCCACTCCTACGGAGGAGCCGGTGGTCGAGGATACGCCGACTTCCATCCCGCCGACGTACACCGCTACCATGGAGCCGACGCCCACTGTCGCTCCTTCGGCCGAGCCCTCTCATACGCCAACTTCGCCGCCAGGCACATCGCCTTCGCCGACGGTGGAAGCGACAGCTGCCGCGCCGGCGTGGGACTTCGGCGATGCGCCTGACCCCGGGTTCCCCTCGAGCGAGGCCAGCGATGGCGCCAGGCACTCGATAGTGGCCTTCGAATGGCTGGGCGCTGCGGTAGATGCCGAGCCGGATGCACAGCAGGTGGAAGGTGACCGCTACGACGATGGCCTGGTGCTCGGCGAACTCCTGGCCTGTGCAGAGAACACACTGGAGCTGAGGGTAACGGTTCAGAGCAGGGAAGAAACGGAGCATCCGTACGACGCACAGCACCTTCTCTATCTGAATGTGCTGGTGGACTGGGATGGCAGCGGCTCGTGGTCTGGACGGGTCTGGTGCGCTGAGGGGGTGTTCGCGTCGGAGTGGGCGGTCCGGAACCTGCCGATAGACGTCTCCTCCTGGCCGGATGAAACGTCGTCTGCTGTGGTGCCCGTTGAGCTTACCGCAGGGCCTCGAACAGGCCAGGTGTGGGCCCGTTTCACCTTGAGCTACGGAGAGGTCATCTCGGGAGAGGATTGGGATGGTAGAGGCGCTTTCACCTTCGGAGAGACGGAGGACTACCTGGTCACGATCTCTGTTCCGCCGTCCCCGACCCCAGAGGTGGCATCGCCGACGCCGCTAGCGGTGGCGTCACCCGTTCCTAGCCCCACTCCCCCTCTAGAGGAAGGGGCCGGTCTCTCCGGATGGAGGTTCTTGCTCTGCCTGGGGTCAGCGGTGGTGGTGGTTGGCGTCGCGCTCCTCGTCGCTCTGTATGCTGCCAGGAAAGGAAGACTGGCGGTAGTCGCGGGTGTGATCGTCCTTCTGGGGCTTCTGCTGGCGGCGCTCTTCGTCTTCTACCTCGCTGACCTGAGCCGGGGCTTCGGCGGTGGGGGGGCCGAAGTGCTTACCAGGGAGTCGCCAACCCCTGAACCACTGGTGCCTACGGCGACCGCGACTCTGGAACCGACGGCGGAGACAAATCCCACCTCGTCGCCCAATGAGCCCCTGCCCACGCCGCAAGGGGATACCACGCCGGCTCCCCCGGCCGCTGAACAGGCCTCGCCGGAGACTACCTCGCCGCCACCGGCTGTGGTTGCCACACCCCTGCCTTCGCTGTTTTCTATGAGGGACAGGTTCGGCTTCGGTGCCGCGACCTCGTCGCTGAATCAGTCTGCAGTGGAGAGGCTTGGGGCTGGGTGGTACGTGAACTGGACCGCACAGGCCGATGCTCCACGCCCCAACGGGATGGAGTATGTCCAGATGATCCGGGTCCGGGACGCCAACCTGTCGCCCAACGGCGAGAGCCTGGAGCTGATAGCGCGGCAGAACCCAGGTTCGCTGTGGTTGGTTGGTAATGAGCCCGATGTGCCCTGGCAGGACAACGTGTCACCCACGGAGTACGCGGCGATCTATCACGAAGCATACACTATGCTCAAGAGGGTGGATCCGACCTGCCAGGTGGCGATAGCTGGCGTGTCGCAGGCCTCAGCTCTTCGCCTCCAATACCTGGACATGATCCTGGACGCCTATGTGGCAATGTACGGCGAGATGATGCCGGTGGACGTTTGGAACGTGCATGGCTTCATCCTGCGCGAGGAGCGCGGTTCCTGGGGGGTGGATATCCCTCTCGGTATCTCGGTGGACCAAGGACGTCTGTTCGAGCTCGAAGATCACGACAACATGGAGATCTTCCGCGAGCAGATCGTGGCCTTCAGGCGCTGGATGGAGGAGCGGGGCGAGGGAGACAAGCCGCTCATCGTGTCTGAGTACGGCATCCTGATGCCATCCGAGTACGGGTTCAGCGAGGAGGAGGTCAGGAGCTTTATGCTAGCCACCTTCGACTTCTTCACCACAGCTACCGATCCGACTCTAGGCTATGCCTCCGACGGCAATCGTCTGGTTCAGCGCTGGGCGTGGTACAGCCTGAGCGACACGGTCTATCCCACCGGCAACCTCTTCGATCCCGCGACAGGCCAGATCACCACCTTGGGGCTGGCGTATGGCAACTATACGTCGTCCCACTAGTGTCGCGTGCACGCCGCCCTTTCCGCACCCATCAATGCCAGACGTGGTCTGCGGGGCCAGCAAGTCGTGCCAGGCTTCACCGAGCCGTTGTTTGCTGATGCACCGTTCGCCGCAGGCTCGACTCTTGGCAGGGGGGTGAGAGGTGCCAGAGTGCGCGGGGTTCATACGGTGAACGGTGGAACCGTGGGGCGCTGGGCGTACCTGGTGATCGGCCTGGCGTTGGGCGTCGTCTTGCTGGTGCTGGCCCTTCGTAGCGTGGACCCGGCGGGATTGATGGCAGCTTTGGCCAGCACTGACCCCTTCCTGCTGTGCCTGGCCCTGCTGACCGTGGGTGCCACGGTGGTAGCCAAGGCCTTGCGCTGGCGGTTGCTCTTCTATCCCCGGCACGGGATGCAGTCCAGGGGGACTCTCCTCTCCGCCCTCCTGATGGGTCAGACCGTCAACTTCTTGCTTCCGGCCCGGCTGGGCGAGTTGGTCCGAGCCTACGTGGTGGGCGAGAGAGGAGGACAGCGCAAGTTGCTGGCGCTGGGCACCATCGTGGTGGAGAAGGTGCTCGACGGCTTGATGCTTTGTTTGCTGTTGGCCTGCCTTTGTCTTCTCCTGCCGGTTCCGGGCTGGCTTCGCTTGTCCGGGGCGGCATCGGGACTGGCACTCGCAGTACTCTTGATGGCGGTGCTGCTCCTCACAGAGCAAAGGGATAGGCTATTGGGCGCGATGGCACGGGTGGACCAGGCCGTGCCTGTGCTGGGACGGCTCGGCCTCTCACGTCGAACCGCGACCCTGGCTGACGGTTTGAGTTCCCTCCAGTCGCGCCAGGTCAACCTGCGATTGCTGGTCTGGACCTTCGGCATCTGGCTGTTGGCTGGGCTGACCAACTACGTCGTCCTCCTGGCACTGGACATCGAGGTGCCTCTCCTTCTCGGCGCGCTGGTGGTGCTGGTGGTGGTGCATCTGGGCATGGTGGTGCCCTCCTCACCGGCGCGCATCGGCGTCTTCCACTACCTGTGTCTTCTGTCACTTGCGCTCCTTGGCGTGGACGCCAACCTGGGTTTGGCCTTTGGTTTCGTGCTGCATTCCGTCGTCGTGCTTCCGGTCATCATCGTGGGCTTGCTCTGCTTGTGGAGAGAGAATCTCAACGTGTATCGGCTGCTCAGAGAGGCGGGCGACGAATGATGGACGTCTCCGTGGTCGTACCTGCTCGGAATGCAGCATACACGATAGACGAATGCCTGTCGGGTCTCCAGACACAGAGTGTTCCAAGAGGGCGCTACGAGGTGATCGTCGTGGACGACGGCTCCACCGACGAGACGGCAGGCAGAGCGGAGGAATACGACGTCACCCTGGTGCGCCAACCGCCCTCCGGTGCTGCAGCCGCCAGGAACAAGGGGGTCGCCGCATCAACAGGCGAGATCGTGCTCTTCACCGACGCCGACTGTGTCCCGGACGAGAACTGGATATCGGAGATGGTCCACTCGTTTGCTGATCCAGAGGTAGTTGGCGCGAAGGGCATCTATCACACGCGGCAGAAGGAGATCGTGGCCCGCTTCGTCCAGTGTGAATACGAGGAGCGGTACGGACTGATGGCGAGGCGGAGGTGGATCGATTTTATCGACACCTACTCCGCGGGCTACCGGCGAGAGGTATTCCTGGCCCAGGGAGGGTTCGACACACAGTATCCGGACATTTCCGTGGAGGATCAGGAACTGTCCTTCCGGCTGGCAGCGCAAGGCTACAAGATGGTGTTCAATCCGCGGGCTATCGTCTACCACCAACATCCGAAGACCCTGCCCCGTTACTTCAAACGTAAGTTCAACATCGGATGCTGGAAAATGAGAGTCTTGAAAACCTATCCCAGCAAGGCGGTGAGCGATTCCCACACTCCCCAAACCTTGAAGGCGCAGATGGCCTTGGTCGTGACGACGGCGGCGCTGGCGCTCCTGGGGATGTGGCGAGCTTCGTGCTGGTTCGCTGCCGGTCTGTCTTTCCTGCTCTGGTTGGCCAGTGTGATGCCCTTCAGTCTGAAGGCTCTACGGAAGGATCCTCCAGTGGCGCTAGTCTCGCCCTTCTTGCTCTTGGTACGCGCCCTGGCCCTTGGGCTGGGCATGGCTGCAGGTTCCTGGAATCTGCTCTTCGCCAGGGAGGTCATGGATTGAGATGCCCGAGCTCCCCGAGGTAGAGACTATCAAACGCGACCTCCGGCCACGGCTGGCAGGACGCACCATCACCGGGGTCACCGTGGATTGGGAGGGCTGCGTGGACCGCCCCTCGGTGCCCATCTTCTGCGAACAGGTGACCGGACGTCGTATCGAGGACGTGGGACGGCGAGGGAAGTTCCTGCTGGTGTCGCTGTCGGGCGGCTGGACGCTGATGGTGCACCTGAGGATGACGGGCAGCCTGCTGATCAAGGACCCCACGGATCCGTGGGAGACCCACGAGCGCCTGGCCTTGCGTCTGGACGATGGTGAAGAGGTACGTTTCAAGAACGTTCGCAAGTTTGGCCGCCTATACCTGGTGAGGGACCCAGCGGAGGTGGCGGGCGATCTGGGGCCTGAGCCGCTGGGAGACGGCTTCACCGTGGCCGCTTTTAGTGCCCTCCTCGAGAACCGTCGGGGGAGGATCAAGCCTCTGCTCCTGGATCAGCGCTTCATCGCCGGTCTGGGCAACATCTACGTTGACGAGGCCCTATTTCGGGCGCGCATCCATCCCCACCGGATCGCAGGCAGTCTGACGGCTGAGGAGGTGGGTGGACTCTACGAGGCCATCCGAGAGGTACTGCGCGAGGCGATTGCCGATCAGGGGACGAGCCGCTCCGACTACGTGCGCCCGGATGGCACGAATGGTACGCATCAGGACAGACTGCTGGTGTCCGGCAAAGCAGGGGAGCCATGCCCCTGTTGTGGAGCGGAGATCGAGCGCCTGGTGGTCGGCGGCCGGGGCACGTACATCTGCCCGCACTGTCAGCGGGCGTCGCTAAGTCAGGGAGAGGAGCGACGCTCCTAGCCGCGTGGGGTGTGCCAGCCCCTGGTCTTGTGGAGTATAGCCCCTGCCACCAGCAGACACCAGGGTGTCCTTTGGCAATGGAATTGCCGCAGCTCCCCCACCAGGACGCACCCGTACCCGAGGGTGAATACGCATCCTGGCCCGGAACTGACGAGGTACATGGGTCCAAGCCCATAGCTGGCAGCAGGGGCTACGAACTACCGCTTCCTTGTCTCCAGACCTCCCTTTTCCACCGGTAGAAGAGCGGCACCAGGGGTCTCCAGCCCAGATCCCGCAATAGACTGTAGGGGATGAGGCGACGGTTCTTGCTCGACCATCTTTTCGTCACCGCCATCCTGATACGGTCCGCGATCCACCCGTCCAACTCCCGCATCTGGGCATCGCTGGTGCAGCGGCAGAAGTGCCTGGTCCAGTCGTTGCCGCCCGTGTAGATGTAGGTGTGGTTCACTCTGGCGATGATGGACTGGAGCACGCTCTTCCCCTCTGCTGTGTCCAGATTGCTTCGATCCACCTGTCGCCACTTTCGCTTGAGCGTCGCTCTCTTGATGCGCCGCTTCAAGGAGTTGACGGCGTAGGGCCTGACCGTGACCTCGGATCCTCTGATCTCGTAGCCGAGGAACTCGAACGCCTCGCCGGGGGCCACGACCCTGGTCTTCTCGGGGCTGTGGGTCAGTCCAAGCGTGTCGGTCATCGACTGGAGCCGCGCGACGGCCTGATGGGCGGAGTCCTCCGTCTCGGCGAAGACGACGATGTCGTCCGCATACCTGATGTACCCTAGTCCGTCCTGGGCCATGGCCTCATCCAGAGGTGTGAGATAGAGATTGGCCAGGAACGGGGTCAGGATACCGCCTCGCGGGAGCCCTACCATGCGGGGGAGGAACTCGCCGTCTCTCAGCCGCGCATTGTAGAGGTACTTCAGGTAGAGGTCCAGCACCAGCGGCTCGTCACGCAACAGGTCCTCGATTTGGCCCCTGAGGACACCGAGGTTCACGGTGTCGAGGAAGGAGCGGAAGTCCGATCTCACCACCCACCATTCCTGGCGCGCGTTGATGTGGGCCATGACCCGGCCCATGGCGCTGAACTGACTCCTGCCATGGCGGTAGGAGAAGCAGTGCTCGCTGAGGACGTGGTCGAGCCGGGTGTCGACCGCACTGCCCACAGCCTTCTGTACGACGGTGTCTGCCAGGCTGGCCCGGCAGACTACTCTGTCGTCGGTGCGTCCTCTCTTGGCCTTGGTGTACTCGACGAATGGCGTGAAGCGGTAGGTGCCTGTGAGCAAGGCGTCCTGGATGGCTCGGAGATTGCTGGTTTCCCTGGACACAAACGCTTCCATGGTCACCCCATCGGCACCTGGGCGGAAACGCGAAGGCCCGCCGCGAGGGTCGTAGTAGCGAAAGCGATACGACTCGAGTATGTCGTGAAGGCGGTCGAGCCTGGCTATGGTATGGATGAGTCCTTGCCCGCGCAGACGCCACCGTTTCTTCCACCTGTAGTACTCGCCCACCAAGGATTTGAGGCCGAGTTCTTGCAGCAAGGGCGTGGGAAGCGTACGATGGTTGCTCCTGTTCCAGCGTTTCGTGACAGCTCCACGGATGCGGTTCCTGACCCAGTGGTCGAGATCGCGGAACTGCGTGTCGAAGTCGCACCTGGCGAAGTAGCGAGCCCAGTTGCGTGGAGTGTCGCCACCGATCTCGTTGTTGACCTCGGCGATGACGTGCCGCAGAGCCGCTCTCCCCTCATCGGTGCGCAGGGACCGGCGGGTCAGTCTCTCGCCCCCATTTCTCGACGTGGCCCTTCTGATCCTCATCTTGAACTTGTGCAAGGCGCGCGGACCTATTCTGATCTCTCGTCCGCGGAACTCGTATCCCAGGTAGGTGAAGCGCTCTCCCGCTGCGACCAGCAGACTCTTGCGGTCATTGAGGTCAAGCCCCAGCCCGCCGACCACGCCGGCGATCTCGTCTCTGATCCGAATGGCGGCTGCTTCATTGTCGCAGAAGGCGATGATGTCATCGCAGTATCTGAGGTAGAGGTGTTCTTCCTGCTTCATCCGCAGGTCCAGCGGCGTCAGATAGAGGTTGGAGAGGCCGTTGGCGAGAATGGTCCCGACAGGCACCCCTTTCGCGCGTGGTGACAGTTCTCCACGCGTCAAACGAGGGGCACTGATGTAGCTCGAATACAAGTCGACGATGGGAGAGTCGTGAGGAAAGACCTCGTACAGGCGAGCCAGGATCAGCTCGTGGTTCAGGTTCTCGAAATAGGACTTGATGTCCTCCTTGACCACCCAATATCGTCCATCTCTGTGGTGAGCGACCACGCTGGATAGGGCATCGTGTATGCTGGGGCCATCCTTGCCGATGCGGAAAGAGTAGCAGTTGTCGGCGAGGTGCGAGTCGAGCTCCGGCCCGGCGACCAGGGCCAGCGCCTTCTGGACGATCGTGTCCTGCACCGTGGCTGCGGAGAGAATCCTCGTGGCGCCTCCGGGCATGGTGATCGTCCTCTCCAGGAATGGTGCGAAGGAGTACGAACCGCTGAGCAGACTCTGACTCAGGAGCCGCAGGTTCCTGTCCAAGTGCTCGGAGAACTGGCGCATGGTTTGGCCGTCGCTGCCGGGACGCAGCCGGGGCCTGTGGGACCTGCTCCCATGTCTCTGCTGATAGTGGCTGAACACCTGCGCCAGGTGGTTTGGGTCAGCTACCTGTACGATGAGATCCATGCACACCCCTGTCCAGGCGAAGAGGTGCCGCTATCGGCTGGCTTGCTGCATCGATCTTTCACAGACTCAACATGACGGGTCTGTTCTCGGCCTGTTGACAGGCAGAGTGCCAGACGAAGACGAGGAGTCCGCCGTCCTCGATGCTGGCACGTGAAGGACCTTACGTCGGCCACCTGCGTTCGAAGGTCTGGTCTACGGGCCGCGCCTGATCCTCTGGAACGCCTGAGGTGAGGAACCTCAGAGAGGACAGCGAAGCTCCTCGAGCGCCAGTGTACGCTGTCTCCACGGCCTTGTCAAGCGTGATCGATGGCTCGGGGTGATGGGACGCGGCTTGAAGCTGCCGCGGGGAAGTGATACAATCATTGATGCTGGAGCGTCTCTGGAGGCGAGATAGGAGGTCAGGAACGGCCATGCGCAAGACGATTGGGGAGAGGATAGCCCAGTTCGTTCCCACCACGTTGACCTTCGACGAGAGCCTGTTGGGCGAAAGGGACAGGCAGGTGCTGGGGAAAGTCGTCGAAGCTGCGCGCCTCATGGATGAGATCTTCCTCAGACAGGTCTCTCCCCGCAATCCAGAGTGGCTGGCGCGGCTGGAATCTTCGCAGGCCGCTGAGGACAGAGACCTGCTACACTACTTCCGCATCATGTGCGGCCCCTGGGGCCGGCTGGAAGAGCACAGACCCTTCATGGGTGAGGAGGCGAAGCCCCTCGGGGCGGGTTTCTATCCACCGGACCTGACCAAAGAGGAGTTCGAGGATTGGCTTGCAGCTTCCCCGGAGGACGAAGAGGCGTTTCGAGGCTTCTACACCGTGATCATACGCGAAGGCGAGGGTTTGGCTGCCGTTCCCTATTCCAAAGCCTATGCTGAGTTCCTTCAACCGGCGGCCAGATTGCTGGAAGAAGCGGCCGGGCTGAGCGACAACCCTTCTCTTGCCAGGTTTCTCGCCAGCAGAGCCGAAGCCTTCAGGTCCAACGACTACTTCCAGAGCGAGGTGGACTGGCTGGACGTGGAGGACAGTCTGATCGACGTGACCATCGGCCCATACGAGGTCTACGAGGACCGGCTGCTGGGCTACAAGGCGGCCTTCGAGGCCTTTATCGGCATCAGAGACCCTGAAGCGAGTGAACAACTGGAAACCTTGATCCGGTACCTACCAGAGCTGGAGCGCAATCTCCCAGGATCCGATCAGTACGAGGTTGGCACGCGGGGTGCAAGCTCCCCCATCAGTGTGATCGACGAAGTGTTCACGGCCGGCGATGCCAGGGCTGGAGTGCAAGCTGTGGCTTTTCTGCTTCCCAACGATGAAAGGGTGTGGCACGCCAAGGGCAGCAGAAAAGTGATGCTGAGGAACGTCGGGGAGGCGAAGTTTCGTAGCTGCGTGGCCCCTGTCGGCGCGAGCGCCATGACCGAGGGGCAGGTGTCCCTGCTGGCTTTCGATCCTCTCTACAACGTCGTCCTGATGCACGAACTGGCCCATGGCATGGGTCCATCTTCGATCACCCTGTCTAACGGCACACAGACCACGGTGAGCCTGGCGCTGAAGGAACTGATGTTGCCTATCGAGGAGGCGAAGGCGGACCTGGCCGGGATGTGTTGCCTGCTATCTCTGATAGACGACGGGGTCCTCCCAGACCTGGAGAAGACCTGTGTCAGTTACGTCGTCTCCGAGTTCGCGTCCATTCGCTTCGGCATCGACGAGGCTCACGGCAGGGCGGCCCTTCTGGAGCTCAACTTCCTTCTGGAGCGTGGTGGTCTGACACATGAAGCCCGAAGCGGCAGGTTTCAGGTTGACTACTACAGGATGTTGGAGGCGATCCAGGACCTGACCAGACAGGTGTTGGGTCTCCAAGCACGTGGTGACTACGAAGGAGTGAAGCTCCTGCTGGACACCTACGGCATCCTGACTCCACCGTTGGAGGCCGCGATCTCAGCGATGACTGGTCTTCCTGTGGACATCGAGCCTTTCTTCCCCATCGAAGAGATGATAGAGAATTGGTGATGGGTGAAGCCTTGGAGCGCTTTCGGCTCCCCATCGTTGGTGTTCTGTGCTGCCTGCTTCTGTCCGCAAGCGCGGTGATCTACGTGCGCCGCCCCGTGAATCAGCCTATCGAGATAGTAGAGCCCTCGCCAAGTCCTGTGCCCACCCCTGTACAAGTGGCTGTCTACGTCACAGGGGCAGTGCAAAACCCCGGCGTGTACTACCTGCATGGAGAGAGCAGGGTGCAGGATGCGCTGGAGGCTGCGGGCGGCCCGACTGCGGACGCCGACCTGGACCGCGTCAACCTTGCTCAACGGGTACACGACGAGGATCAGATCTACTTCCCAGAGGTGGGTGAGGAGAGCGTCCCCGCTAGCAGCACGGGCGGTTCGACGGATGGTCTGATCGACATCAACACTGCGAGCGCAGACGAACTGGAGCAGTTGCCGGGTATCGGCCCTGCGTTGTCGCAGTCTATCATCGGCCACCGAGAGAGCCACGGCCCCTTTGCCAGCATCGAGGAGATCATGGACGTGCAGGGCATCGGCCAGGGCGTCTTCGACGACATCAGAGAGCTGATCACCGCGAGGTAGGCGAAGCCCCGCCCGACGGGGAGCTATACCGAGCCCTGGGCAGGCCGAGTCCAACGGTCAAGGGGTCTCCACGGTGTAGTTCACCCAGATGGGACTCGACCAGGCCCGGTGCCCTTTGTCAAGGGTGACCCTGACGTAGAAGTAGTGTGGATCCTCTCCTACTTGCTCGGTGCTCTCGAAGCGAAGCGACGAAGCCTCCTCTGGCTCCCAGTTGGCTATGACCTCACCGTTGTCAGTGAGCTCCACCAGTGCGATGTTGCCGTTGGTGCTCCTGATCTCCCCGTTGAGGGTGACCGACTCCCTGGCGGAGAGTACACCTCCCTGCATCTCACCGTCGCCGAAGAAGTGGAGAATGATGTCGCCGTGCGTGGTAGCATAGGTATGACGACTGAGGAGAGCGTCGAACAAGGCATCGCGGGTCAGCTCGGGGGCCAGTATGGCGGCGACTCCCTGGGGCCATCCTGGGGCCGCGACGTGGTTGTCCGTTCCTGCCACAACCCCCAGCACGAAGCCGTTGCCCCAGCCGTTCTCGACTATGTCTGCTTCGTAATCCCCCCTGCGTTGGACGATCTCTACCAGGCGGTCGTACTCCGGATTCACGGTGGACCAGTCAAAGGGGTGTCTGGGGGCAGCGGTGTGGTGGGGGATGGTGATGGCGAGGTCAGATCCAGGCAGCGCGGCGAATAGCTCTTCTGGCGTATCGTAGTCGGGGTCGCTACAGCGTAGCAGATCGGTGGCGACCTCCGTATTCCGGAAGTAGATGATACGGTGGCCCCAATCGGGATAGTCTGGCCGCTCGGGGCTGCAATGCACGCCGCAGCCGTGACTGGCGGTCCATTCGAAAGCGGGGAAGGACACGAACACGCCATCCTGAGTGAACTCGTCGGCGACTTCCTTGGTGACCTCCCACATCCAGTCCTCGAGGAGGCGGGCGTGGTTAGTGACGGCGATGAAGTCGTGTCCCATCACTTCACTGGCATGGAGATTGGCGAGGCGTATGACTCCACGGCCGAACTCTTCGTGGAAGGCCTCCGTGGTGTGGATCCTCGAGGTATGAACGTGGAGGTCGCCGAAGTAGACGTTGTAGGGGACGGGTGTTGAGGTGGGCGTTGGTAACGCCACGGGGGTGGGGCTGGGAACCGCTGCGGTGAGTGTGGCGAAGGCTCTTTGTGCGACTGCGGTCTCCACCTCCGGGCCTGAGGTGGGCGGTGCCTGGCAGCCAAGCACGAGAGCTGCCAACGCCAGAGATGCCCAGAGAAAGAGGGTGGAAACGAGGTGGCGAGCTGTCATTGCACCTCCGTGGCCAAGCGATTCAGTGGACTGGCGCAGTGGCCGCGTTCTGTCGGGGCCCTCACGACTACTAGACGACGGGCGTCAGGTGCCCGCCCTCTGCGCGTGGCCGTACTATATCACGGCTCACGTCGACTGACCAGTCCGTTTTGTTGTCGTGGCACGTAGTGTGCTAGAATGTGAACGTGTTCGATACTGCGCAACTGCAGGACGTAGTCTGGTTCCGACCGCCAATGCGGGATGAGTATGGATGCGAAGATGAATACCACAGCGCGTGAGGCCGCGTGACGACAGGAGACAACATGGAAATGGACAAGCTGAAAGACATCGCTCAGGAGGCGCTGGAGGCCCTGGAGGCTCGCCACCGGATTCGCGAGGGAGCCCTGGAACTGTCGCGCCGTTTGATAAGACACTCGGCCAACACCATCCGGGCCGTGCACAGAGGCGAGTTCGAGCAGGCGAGAGAGATGCTGGACGAGGGACGAGAAGTGGTCCAGCAGTTCAACGCCGATCTGGTTGACGAGCAGAGCATCTATGGGGCTGGATACGTCCAGGATGCTCTGAAAGAGTACGCCGAAGCTTCCATCACCTTCGCGTTGATGGCGCAAGAACCTCTTCCGGGGCCTGGCGATCTAGAGGTCGACTACCCGGCCTATCTGAACGGGTTGGCGGAGGCTATGGGGGAGCTCAGGCGCTCCATACTGGACCTGATCCGCAGCGGCGAGCTGGAGAGAGCAGAGCAGTTGCTGAGGATCATGGACGACGTGTATGGAATCCTGGTGACGGTGGACTACCCGGACGCGATCACACGGGGTCTTCGGCGCACCACAGACATGGTGCGCGGGGTCCTGGAGAGGACCAGGGGAGACCTGACCATGGCCGTACGCCAGCAGCGCCTGGAGGCGACGCTGGGCCGGTTCGAGGACAAGGTCGTCGACCAGTTCAGCGAAGAATGACGCTCCGAGGTACCCATCGTCGGGCGACGCCGGCGAGGAGTCCTCTCCCACACTACGGGCGAAGGCCGAAAGGAGGGGGCGGCTACTGTAGGCTGTCCACAGCCTGAGTCGCGGCCTGCCGGGGTGTGCGCTCGCCCGATATCACGTCTTCCACCGCCACTTGCAGAGCCCGCGCTATCTCCTCGAATTCGGGACTGGAGGGGCGATAGAAAGCGCTCTCTAGTTGACCCTCCAGGAAATCGACGTACTCGCGGGGCCAGTGGGTGAGTCGCAGTGCTACGCGTCTCGTGGGCAAGTGGCTCGTGGCCTCGCTCCACTCTGCCAGGTTCTGAGGAGCCATCAGCCACTCTATCAGAGAAGCAGCCGCTTCCTGTCGCTCGGGAGAGTCGGTCACGATCACGAACGCCCAGCCTCGACTCATAGTGGCCGTGGTCCCGGTCTCCGTGGGCACGGGGGCGAAGGTGGTGTCGAGCATCACCGAGCGGCTGGTCAGGTATCGCCAGGAACTGACGTGCGTCGCCGCGATGTTGCCTTCGACGTAGGCCGCCCAGCAATCCTCGAGATCCGAGAGTTCGAGCACCCTCAAGGGGCTAACCTCCCAGATTCGCAGAGCATCGTACATGCGCAGGACCCGCTGCACCGATGAGGAGTCGAGCGCTGGCTGGCCTTCCTGGTCGACGAGAAGGCCACCCTGATCCAGGTACTGGATGAGGAAGCTGTCGTTGACCAACCCCCCCTCACCACCGGCCGGGAAGGTGTAGCTGATGGGCTGAGCGAACAGATCCGCCCAGGTAACGGGGGCCTCCTCCAGGGCACCGGTGTAGTAGATCAGGTGCTCTACGTCGGCTTCGAACTGCACCCCCATGAGTTGGCCGTCGAAAGTGCAGGATTCACGGGCGAAGGGGCACAGGTCGTCCGTAAGCTCCTCTGCCAGCAGTCCCTGAATCGGCTGTGCCAGACTGGCGCTGACCAGAGGTTCCAGGTCGACGGGATCTACTATGGCGATGTCTGGCATGATGCTGGGAGCTGCGTCGCTAGCCAGCAGCAGGAACTCAACGATGCCGCTCTCTCCGGATGGGGCTTTGGTCACGTACTGCACTTGGAGGCCCTGCTGGTCCGCGGCAAAGGATTCATACTGCGCCTGCAAGATAGACTGGCCTGGGTCAGCGTCGCCGGGCGCGAACTGGGCCGGTCCCCAGATGGTCAGCGTCATCGATGAGGGGCTAGACGCCATAGGGGTGGGGGCTGGGGACGGGGTGATCGGAGCGCTGACCGACGAGGACGCCGTGGGTGTTGAGCTCTCCACAGTACCGCTGGGAGTAGGAGAGGCCGCTGGGCCGCATCCCGCCACTGCAGCGAGCAACAGCAGGGCGAGCGTAGCCAACGTGCCAGCCAGCGTAAGGAAACGCAGATCCGCTTGTCTGATCATTCCTTCACCATCCCGCGCGTATGCTACGGGGACCGCCGAGAGTTTGTCCATTATACACGAATTGCTTTGCGATCGCACCACTCGGTGGTCGCGCGGAGCGTTGGTGCTCTCAACAACCATCGGCTATGATCTGAGGTATCTGAATCCAGGATCGAAAGACATGCTCAGGCTGCCGGTGGTGCTCAATGAACTGAGGAATCTCCTAAGGGCCTTCGACAGAGAAAGCCTTTCACTGGATATCGACGAGGAGGCTCTCTCCAGGCTTGCTGTCGTGGGACCGGTGAACTCTGGCAAGTCCACTCTAGTCAACCTTCTGTCAGGAAGACGGGTATCGGCGGTCGCTGCGGTGCCAGGAACGACCAGAGAGGTGGTCACCCAGCGGCTAGGTCCCTTTACGCTTGTTGATACGCCCGGTTTCGGCGAAGTGGGAGGTGTGGATCGAGGGAACACCGCATTGGAGGCGGTACGGGAGGCCGACGTGGCCCTGCTGCTTTTCGATGCAGCCGCTGGGCTCCGCCAGGGAGACTACGAACTGTACCAGCGCCTGAGAGCCGAGAAGCGGCCCCTGGTCGTGGCCCTGAACAAGATCGATCTCATAGAGAGCGACTTGAGGCCGGTCCTCGACGATGCGGAGAGCAAGCTGGGCGTGTCGGTGATCCCCATCTCCGCCCGTAAGGGCACGAACGTAGCGGAGTTGTTGCTGCCCCGGATCATCGAGAAACGCCCGGCACTGGCGGTGGCACTGGGCAGGGAGCTACCGTTCTATCGCCGGAGGATAGCCCGCAGTGTGATCCGGAACACGAGCATCCTCAACCTGATCATCGGCATGGAGCCGATTCCGTTTCTGGATATACCGCTTCTTCTGGCCAGCCAGGTGCGCCTGACGCTGCGCATCGCTACGATCTATGGGGAGACCATGGGTCCTGGACGGGCCAAGGAACTGATCAGCACCATCGGCGGCGGCGTTCTGCTACGGTACGCCACCCAGGAGGCGCTGAAGTTCCTGCCAGGCCCGGGATGGGTGATCTCGGGTGGCATCGCGGCCGCGGGCACCTGGGCCATGGGCCGAGTGGCGGTGGCCTATTTCGAGAGCAGAAAACGGCTGTCCGCAGCCCAGATGCGGGAGCTATATGGGCGACTGAAGGGGCTGAGGAGGAGACTCGGGTCAGGTCTCGGCATCAGAGGCAGGCGGTAGTGCTACGACTGGGTTCCTCAATCGGCGTGTCTGGGTATGGTGGCATCGCTGTCGGCATAGCTGCGGTTGCGGAGGACAGTGGTAGACCTGGCCCTTTGAGGAGGGTGGTAGGATGAAAACGCTCATCTTCGGTGATGACCGCGATCAGTTGGAGTTTGATGCGTTCGTGCTGCGCCAGGCTGGATTGCAGCCGCTGGTCACCAGCAGCGAGGAGAAGTTCCTGGGGATGTGCACCGAGGAGGCGCCGGATCTCGTAGTGCTAGATGCCACCTCCAAGGAGATCGATTTCCTGGCGTTGGTGGCCGGGGTGCGCTCCGATTCGGCGGTTCCCATTCTGTTGGCTTCTCCGCAAAGTGATGAGGAGTACGTCCTCAGAGCACTGGACCAGGGCGTGGACGATTTCCTGGCCAAGCCCTTCAATCCCAGGATGCTGGCGGCTCGCGCCAGGACCCTGCTAAGACGGTCGCAGTCGATGCCTTTCTCGGCGATGGGGCCGGTCACCGTCGAAGGCTTGACCCTGGATCCCGAAGCACATGTGCTCCTCACTCCTGAAGGCGCCTCTGTGCGCTTGACCAACATGGAGTTCCGGCTGCTCTATCTGCTGATGAAGAATCCGGACCGGGTGATCCCCACAGAGACCATAGTGGAGCGAGTCTGGGGCTACGGTGGCAAGGGCGAAGTGACACTGGTCAAGAACCTGGTGAGCCGGGTCCGTCGCAAAGTGGAGCCAGACCACGCACATCCACGGTACGTGACGACCATCCCTGGCATAGGCTACGTCTTCTCGTCCTCAGAGGAGGCAGACACTACTTGACGACACCGTACTTGCCAATGCGTTCTACCAGGCCCCAGGGTTTGATACCAAACTGATGCCCCGGGGCCTTTCTTGTCACCAATGTGTTGCCGTTTTGTGACCTTGGTGGTGCGCGTGGGGCGTATACTTATGCCTTAGAGTTTCAGAGTAGCTATCTGGGCAAATCCCCTCCACGGCGACGAGCAAGTCGTGGGGGTCCGGGGACTTGAGAGACTTGTCTAAGGAACAGTCGTCAGGTGTGTGCTGCGCGGAGTCAAGCGAGGGAGCACGACGGCGTGGCGTCTCACCGAGGACCCGCGTCGCGTCGACCCCACGCTCGCGTGGCCGCATGCGTCCGACACAGGGCTTGGCCACTGGCGCTTTTCAGATGAGGGGGCTTCAGCATGGGGACCTGCAGGGGATATTGGCCCTGGGTCGGAGAACGGGCGTGTTCACCAGCCGGGAGATCGGCGTCGTCAGGGAACTGGTGGAGGCGGAACTGAACGACCCCAAACAGAGGGACTACCATTCCCTGGTGGCTGAGGTGGACGGCCGTATCGTGGGGTACGTGTGCTACGGACCAGTGCCCATGACGGATGCCACCTACGATCTGTACTGGATCTTTGTGCATCCCAGCTACCAAGGGCAGGCCATCGGAAGTGCGCTTCTCGCCCAGGTAGAGGAAGCAGTGCACGGGGCCAAGGGACGGATGCTGCTGGTGGACACTTCCTCGACGCGACCCTATCTGGCAGCGCGTCGCTTCTACAAGGATCATGGATATCGGATGGTAGCCAAGGTGAAGGATTACTATCGCGAGGGTGATTCGCGCCTTACGTATGCCAAGCGGTTCTCGCATGGTCAGGGCTCCCGGAGTTGAGCATGGGCAGTCTGGGTACACGGGCGCATTCGCAGAATACGGAAACGGGGAGAGTCATGGAAGAGAGAAGCTACGAGGATTGGGAGGAGCCTCCGGGTACGAAGCCTCCACACGCCAGCCCTCGGACGCAGTTGTGGGCCGGGGTTAGCGAGGAGGAGTGGCAAGATTGGCATTGGCAGGTACGAAACCGCGTCACCAAGCTGGATGAGTTGAAGCGGGTTCTGGTCCTGACTCCCGAAGAGGAGGAAGGGGTGATTGGCGCCAGCCGAGCATTTCGAATGGCGATCACCCCTTATTTCTTGTCTCTGGTGGACCCGCAGGATCCCAACTGTCCTATCCGCAGGCAGGTGGTACCCACGGTGCACGAACTGAAGTTCGACCGGAGCGATCTGGAGGACCCGCTGAGTGAGGAGGCCGACTCGCCGGTGCCGGGTTTGGTACATCGTTATCCGGACCGCGTGCTGATGGTGGTGACGGATCAGTGTCCCGCGTACTGCCGGTTCTGTACGCGTCGTCGTCTGGTGAGCCGGGGGCGTGAGACGGTCAGCCTGCACAAGATGAAGGGGATGATCGAGTACGTGCGCCAGCACCACGAGGTGCGGGACGCCCTCATCTCGGGTGGGGATGGGCTGTTCCTGTCGGAGCAGGCGCTGGAGTATCTGCTGCACGGTCTGCGCAGCATCCCTCACCTGGAGATCATCCGCATCGGCACCAGAGTTCCGGTCTATCTGCCCCAGCGGATCACGCCGCGACTGGTAGAGATGTTGCGTCGATATCACCCCTTGTGGATCAACATCCACGTCAACCATCCCCAGGAGATCACACCGGAAATGGCGCGCGCCTGTGGTATGCTGGCCGATGCCGGCATACCTCTGGGGAGTCAGACAGTGCTGCTGGCGGGGATCAACGATTGCCCCAGCGTGATGAAGCGTCTGGTCCAGAGCCTGCTCAAGATACGCGTCAGACCGTACTACATGTACCAGTGTGACCTGTCTCAAGGCCTCGGACACTTCCGCACGCCGGTGAGCAAGGGGATCGAGATCATAGAGCACCTGCGTGGCCACACCAGCGGCCTGGCTGTGCCCAACTTCGTGATCGACGCACCGGGAGGCGGCGGAAAGGTGCCTCTCATGCCCCAGTACCTGATGTCTCAGTCAGACTCTCGGGTGGTGGTCAGGAACTACGAGGGGGAGATGTTCTCGTATCCTGAGCCACAGCACTACGAAAGACACGACCCGGCTAGATGCCGGTTCTGCGCCGATCTACTGGAACAGCCCAAGGTGGGAGTGGCTGCCACGCTCACGCCGGGCGAGGGAACCGGGCTGGACACCGAAGTCTTGAGTCAGCCATGGGCCGTCCTGGCCACGACAGGGCCTGACGAGAATTCGGGCCCAGATCGGAGGCGAAGATGAGCGGTCTGAGGATCGCACTACTCGCCAATCTGAAGAGTAACGCTCCGCACGGAGCCGGAGAACCACAGGACAGATGGGCTGAGTTGGACTCAGAGCGGACCGTGGAAGCCATCGCTGCCAGCCTGCGACAAGGAGGGCACGAAGTGACCTTCCTGGAGGGCGACGAGTCGCTGTGTGGTCGGCTGCGCAAGGGCGACTTCGACATCGCCTTCAACATCTGCGAAGGGCACCGAGGCGATTCCCGGGAATCCCACGTGCCGGCCCTCCTGGAGATGCTGGGGATGCCATACACCGGGTCCAAGGTCCTGTGTCTGGCGCTGACCCTCGACAAGCCCATGACCAAGCGCGTTCTAGCTCTTCACGGTCTGCCCACGCCCCGGTTCCAGGTGTTCGACGATCCTTTCGAAAGCCTGGATTCCAGCCTCAGGTACCCGTTGTTCGTGAAGCCGGCCGGGGAAGGGACGGGGATGGGTATCAACGGGGATTCTGTGGTCCGCGACGAGAGCGAACTACGCCGGCAGTTGCGGTGGCTCTTCGAGACCTATGGGCAGCCGTCCCTGGTGGAGGAGTACGTGGAGGGACGTGAGATCACGGTAGGAGTGCTGGGCAACGCGGAGTTGAAGGTGCTGCCTCCGTTGGAGATCGACCTGAGCACCTGCCCCCCGGAGGAGCACGGCATCTACACATCGCGTATCAAAGCGGATCTGCCCACCATGCCCAGGTACTTGTGCCCTGCTGCTCTCAGCGAAGCCCAGGTGGACGAACTCAGCCGCCTGGCGGTCGCTGCGTTCCGAGCGCTGGGTTGTCTGGACGTGGCACGAGTGGACTTCAAGCTGGATGCTCACGATGGCGAGAGGCCCTACATCCTGGAGTTGAATCCCTTGCCAGGGCTCTCACCGGGGATCAGCGACCTGGTGTTCGAAGCAGAGGCAGCGGCTATGAGTCACGCTGATCTGATCAACGCCGTCCTCGCTGCCGCTCTGGAGAGATACCCAGAACTGGCAGCACAGACCCAGCCGGTGCCAGCGTTGGCGGCGGTGCAGTAGAAGAATGGCTGGGCGGGACGATGGCTTGTCCTGCGGAGAGGTTGGCGCCCCTGCGCGTCGGGTAGACACGAAGCGGCGCTGAGACGAGGGCGAGCATGAAGGTGTTGATTCTCTACAACGAAGTCCACTCGGTGGATAAAGGCGAGGCCAGGGACCTGGTCTCCGCCCAGGGCGTGGCGGTGGCGGCGAGGGCCGTGGAAGAGGCGCTGCGACCGAATCACGAGGTCGTCTGTGCGCCCGTACCCTTCGATCCGACAGAGATCTTGGCTGAGTACGACGCCAGGGAATGGGTCACCTTCAATCTACTAGAGGGTCTGGGCAGCCGGGCGGATCTGGAGCCCGAGGCTGTTGCCATACTGGAGAGGCTGGGGTATAGACACACCGGTTCGCCGCCGGAGACGATGTCCCTATGTCTGAACAAGGCTCGGACCAAGGATTTGCTGGCCTCCCTTGACATTCCGACACCGGCCTTCCAGTTGTGCGACGATGCCGACGTGGAGTTCTCCGTTCCGCTGCCAGCCATCGTCAAGCCTGTGGCAGAGGACGCCAGTCTAGGCATCGACGACGGGGCTGTGGTGAACACCGTGGAGGATCTGCGTCGCCGGGTGGAGTACGTCGTACGCACCTATCGCGAGCCTGCTCTGGTGGAGGAGTTTGTCGAAGGCAGAGAGTTCAACGTCGCTCTGTGGGGCAACGGGGCGGCGGAGTGTCTGCCGCTCGCAGAGATAGACTACTCGGGCATAGGGGATCCACTGCGGCGGATATGTTCCTATGGGGCGAAGTGGGATCCCCAGCGGGACGAGTACTATCTCACCCCTGTGGTGTGTCCGGCGGAGGTAGAGGCGAGTCTGGCTGACAGAATACGGGACATCGCCATCGCGGCATACGAGGCCGCAGAATGCCGGGGCTACGCCAGGGTGGACATGCGTGTGCGGGATAGGCAGCCCTACGTCCTGGAGATCAATCCCAATCCGGATATCTCCCCCGATGCCGGCTTCCCCAGGGCTGCCCTGGCCGGTGGCCACCCCTATCCTCAGATGGTGGAGAAGATCCTGGAGTTGGCCGCGTGACCTCTACGCCGGCGTACGTGGCACCGCCGGCGGGCCAGGCGGATTGAACTCAAACGTGGACGTTCTTTCTTGTGTGCAGTCAGTGCGGCACAGAGCAGAGAACACCGAGATCAGTGGAGTGAGTGAGGGTAAGAGAATGAGGATCACAGACAAGAATCGAGCGCTGCTGTTTGCCGCTGCGACTCTGCTGCTGGTCGCATCGGCCTGCACTGTCCCAGGAATGGGCGCGTCCACGGCGCCCTCGGAGGAGGCGCCGAGCCCGACGGTGCCGGCTGCCCCAGCGTACACGCCTGTGGCAGTCGAGCCGACGGCGACGCCTGCGGTACCCCCCGCGGCCGGGTTGCTGCGGCAGTGGGCCATAGGTGCCACCGCCAGCACGGAGTATGAGAGCGAGAGTTGGTCTGCACAGCAGGCCACCGGTGCACCCGATACCATGGAGTGTGGAGACATCCAGACAGCTTGGGCTTCTGAGGCTTCGGACGGGGTTGACTGGCTGGAAGTGAGCTTCGCCACGGCGGTATCGCCCACGGAGATCAGTATCCGGGAGACACACTCGCCCGGCTTCATCGCCCGCGTGGAGGTGAAGGACGAGAGGGGCATGTATCATACCGTCTGGGAAGGGACGCCCGGGATGGTAGAGCAGTGCCCGCGCGTCCTGACTATCCCGGTGAGCGGGGTGAACGTTCGTGTCAACGTCGTGCGCATCAACCTGGACCAGAGGGAGGGCGGTGACTGGAACGAGATCGACGCCGTGGAACTGGTGGGGCAACCCTAGCGGGAGCATCCGCTGGGCTCGCCTGGCGACCGCGCCTGGATGAGCCCGGCGTTTGAAGTGCCTATGATCGGCTGAGGCGGCCTTCGTCTGTCGGAGAGGGCCGCCTTTCGCTGCTCAATCACGGTCTCTGCCCTGAGGCTCGATGCGGCCCGCAGCGACGGGCAAGAGGTCCTGCGCTCGGAGTTGCGAGGTTACTCGTTCACAGTGGAGGCGGAGCCAGAGTGGCCTCCGCTCCCATTTCCTTGCCGTACGTGACCCAGCACAATGCTTCGTGGAAGCCAACCTGCTCGTAGAGGCGTACTGCTTGCGTGGGGTTCGCTGTGTCGGCATCCAACGTGGCTGACTCCAGGCCGGCTCGCTTGAAGGCGTGCAAGCTCGTCAGGAGCAAAGCAGATCCCAGTCCCCGCCGCCGGTACTCTCGGTGAACGCAAAACGAGTCTATGATTCCATCTTTCCGTCCGATGAGGTTTGCCCGTTCCTCACCCACCGTGCACAAACACAATCCGACCGTTGACTGCACGTCGAGCGCCACAAAGCTCAGATCGGCCCGAAAAGAGGGAGAGCCAATCCAGTGTTCGAAATCCTCCGGAGTCACTGTCGCGAAGTCCATGACATCAGAGAAGGCAGCATTAACGAGCTCCAGAGCCGACTCCGCATCCTCGCGTCCATCAAAAGGGCGCACCTCAATACCGGGAGGGTATGCTGGATCAGGCAGGTTCTCGAGAGAATCGCAGACCATGTGGAGATCGTACCGCACCGGGCGGAGGCCCAGGCGCTCAAAGAGGGAGATCCTCTTATCTTGATGGGCGGCGCAGTAGGTGCGAAACTGCACAGGCTTGCTGCCCAGGGTGGGGCGATGCTCCTCTGCTCTGCTCCAGAGTTGATGGAGCAGTAGTTCCTCTACAGCCTCGTCACGCCAGTCGGGATCCACCACCGTGTGGACGTAGAAGCGGCTCTGTTGGGGAGCGTCCTTCAGATCCAAGCGAGCATGACCCACCAAGCTCCCATCTTCGTCGAGCACTACGAGGGTGTCGTTGTAGGGATCAAAACCGGGCCGGTAGAGAAGCTCGCGGAGCGTGGCGGCGTCTGTGGCTTCATCTAGACGGTCCAGCGCATCGGCCTTGTTGATCAGGTCGACGATGGCCTGCAAGTCGCTGTCACGGTACTTGCGCACGACTACGTTCATTGGATCAGCATCCCTGTGTTGTGTATCTGTCTGGCCCGAGAGAGCGCCAGGCAGCCGCGGGCGGTGCGTTCCTACGTCAACTCCGTGCCGTAAGCCACCCAACGCCAGATCTCACGGAAGCCGAGACGCCCGTAGAATTGGGGAGCCTGGGTGGGGTTGTCTTCGTCTGTGTCCAGCGTGGCGGAGATCATGCCCGCTCTGCGGAGAGCATGCAAGCCCGTGAGCAGAAGAACTGCTCCCAGCCCTCGTCGCTGGTGGGACGGCCGCACGCACAGAGTGTCGACATAGCCGTCTTTGCGGCCCAGCCGCTGCCAACGCTCCTCGTTGATCACACAGAGGCAGAGGCCGATCACTTCCTTCCCTTCCGCAGCTACCAGGTTCACGTCTTGACGCCACTGGGGAGCGTCCAGCCAGGTTGACCACTCCTCGTTGGTGACGGGAGTGTACTCCCAGTCGTCGGCGAAGGCCTCGTTGAGCGTGCGCAGCGCCGAGGCGTCATCCGTTCCTCTCGCATAGGGGCGTACCTCGATACCAGGAGGCGCGTCGGGCCGGGCGAGGTCCGCCAACGGCTCGTAGATCATGTGGGGCCGGTCGCGCAGTGCCCGCAGGCCGAAGTACTGGTAGAGGGCGACCCTCTCCTCGTCCCAGGGAGCGCAGTGGACGTAGAAGTAGACCACTGCGCTGTCCAAGGTACGGCGGAGCTCACGGCCACGCTCCCACAGTCGTTCCAGTAGTGACCTCTCAGCAGCGGTACCACGCCAGTCAGGGTGCACCACGGGAAAGGCCCACACGAAGCCTCGCTCTGGTCCCGCCATGACTTGGAGTTGCGCTGTGCCGAGGATGTGGCCCCGGTCGTCGTGGGTCACATAGACGTCCTTGTGAGGCTCGGTGGTGGTGCAAACCGGGTCGCTGGGTGGCTCCGTGACTACGATGCCGTCATCTGTACGATCGACGGCGGCCACCGCCTGCCTTAACTCACCGATGGACTCCCGGTCATCGTCGGCATAGATGCGGACTCCAAAGCGTGACATGTCCGCTTCTCTACACCCTGATCTGTAGTGCCGAGGGGATGATCTCGAAGGTGATGGGGCTCTGCCCGCAGACCTCGCCCTCCACCTGAAGAAGTACAGGTAATTCCGAGTGAATCTCGACCCGCCGGGCCCGATACGTGTCCACCTGGGGATGGGTGATGTGGGTGCCGTCGTAGACCTTGGGGACGGTCATCAGGTACTCGATCTTGTCTATGTCGCCGATGACGATGACGTCGAAGAGCCCATCGTTCGGGTCGGCATCGGGAGCCACGCGCATGCCCCCGCCGAAGAACTGGCAGTTGGCCACGACTACGGAGTTGATCACCTTTCGTATCGGCTCCTGGTCGTCGAGAGTCAGCTCGACGGCCTTGTTGCGGTAGGAGAATAGGGTGCTGACCAGGCTGGTCAGGTAGGGTATCGTGCCACCCATGAAGTTGGGGGCGCGATTGGCCCTGTGAGCAACTTCGCCATCGAAGCCGCCGCCCCCCACGTTGACAAAGTACCTCTGCCGCTCTTCTCCCTCCTGATGGAAGGTGACCAGGCCGAGATCCACCGTCATGGTGCGGTCGCCACCCAGGCGGGCGCAGGCCTCCCGGTAGTCCGAGGGTATGCCTATGGTGCGGGCGAGGTCGCTGCCCCGCCCAGTGATCACGATCCCCAGCACCGCTCCGGCCTTGTCGCCTCCGCGAGGCATCAACCCGTTGACGACTTCGTTGATGGTGCCGTCTCCACCCACCGCTACCACGGTCTCGTATCCTTGATCGACGCCTTCCCGCGCCAGAGCGGTGGCGTGATTGGGCTCCTCCGTGAAGCGGTGATCGAAAGCCAGCCCCAGGGAATGGAGTTCGTTCTCGACGTCGGGCCACACCTTGCCGGTCTTCCCTCCGGCAGCCACAGGGTTCACGATGAGCAGGCTTCTCTGCCCAGACACCTTCGGGATCCTCCTATCTTCTCATTCGCTGGCTTCTCCTGGGAGCCAGCCGGTCCTCAGCCCACGACGGTCAGAGCCAGGTCATCGGTGGCCGACTGACCCTCGTCGTCGGTCACTTTGAGCTCGATGACCCACTCCCCCACATCTTGCTCTGTTAGGGGGGCATCGGTGGACCAGACTGCCGCGTCCTCCCCCTCTCGCAGTACGCGGCCGATCTCTTCCTCACGCGCCTCTGGCGCTGAAGCCACTCTCCAGTGGTAGTAGACGATCTTCCCACCATCCAGGTCCACAGACAGCGAGCCGTCGTAGGACAGTGTCTCACCAACGTGCGCGATGACGTCCGGGCCAGCATCAGCTCTGGGGGGAGCCTTGGTGGCCAGGGCACAGCCGGTCAGGGCGACCCCGACGAGGATCGTGAGAGTGAGGATCGAGGCGAAGCTTTTCGGCTGCATTTGGGAGGGATTATATTCCGCTCGGGCTGGCGTCACAAGGTGACAGACGCGACGTGGTCCGGATGGTGATGAGACCGGTGTTGCGCTGGCGCAACAGGCGATGGTAAGATCCGTGCTCGGAGGTGGATGATGGGTGTTGGCCATGGTAGCCAGAGTATGGTCGATCCGCTGCGGAGGGTGCTGGTGAAGAGACCTGACCAGGCCTTCGCCGTGGACGACCCAGCCCGGTGGCACTATGTGGCTCGGCCTGACCTGGAGATCGCCCAGCAGGAGCACGATGCCCTGGTGGGCATTCTACGCCGGGCCGGAGCCGAGGTGATCTACCACGACGAGCTCCAGCCCGACCGTGCCGATGCCATCTTCGTCCACGATCCGGCCATCGTGACCGACCGGGGCACTATCGTCCTGCAGATGGGCAAGGCGTTGCGGCGTGGTGAGGAAGCTGCCATCGCCCGCTGTCTGGAGGAGTCGGGTGTGCCGGTGTACTACGAACTGCATGGAGACGCTTGTGCAGAAGGTGGCGATCTGCTGTGGATCGACCACGACACTCTCGCTGTAGGTCTGGGGTTCCGCACCAACGAGGAAGGGCTGAGCCAGTTGCGCGAGGCCCTCGAGCCACTGGGGGTGACCGTTCTTCCGGTGCCTCTCCCCTACTATGGCGGTCCGGACGCTTGTCTGCACCTGATGTCCCTGATCAGTCTGGTGGACCACGATCTTGCGGTGGTCTGTCTCAGCCTGCTTCCGGTGCCCTTCTGGGAATACCTCCAGGAGCGGGGAGTAGATCTGGTAGAGGTGCCCGATGATGAGTTCCAGACGATGGGCACCAATGTGCTGGCTATCCGCCCCAGGAGCTGTGTGATGCTGGATGGCAATCCCGTCACGCAGCGCAGGTTGGAGGGCGCGGGCTGTGAAGTCTTTACCTACAAGGGAAACGAGGTTTCCCTCAAGGCAGAAGGAGGCCCTACGTGTCTGACCAGACCTGTGCTCAGGACTCCATGAAAGGTGCTAGGTCCATGAACGAGGTCGAAGAGCAGGTTCTCGAAGCCATAGACGTGGAGGGTCTCTTGGAGTTCCTCACCGATCTCGTCGCGGTGCCCAGCCTGGTGGGCCAGGAAACCGCCGGCCAGCAGTTGGTGGCCGAGCAGATGGCGCGTATCGGTCTGGACGTGGATCTCTGGGAACTCGACTTCGACGAGCTCAGCGAGCACCCTGCCTTCAGCGTCGAGGAGCAGCGGGAGCGTGGGCTGGGCGTGGTGGGTGTGATGGGGGAGGATGCCGGTGGCCGCAGCCTGATCCTCAACGGTCACGTGGACGTGGTCCCGGTGGGCGACGAGAGCCTGTGGCACTACCCGCCTTGGAAGGCGACTATCGCAGAGGGACGGGTGTACGGGCGTGGTGCTGTGGACATGAAGGGCGGCCTGTGTTGCGCTCTGTTCGCGGCGAAGGCCCTACGAGACGCAGGGGTGTGTCTCGAGGGCAGGCTGATGGTGGAAAGCGTGATCGGGGAGGAGGACGGTGGGGTGGGCACCCTCGCCACGGTGCTGCGTGGCTATCGAGCCGATGGTGCCATCGTCGCCGAGCCGACGGGACTGATCGTGGCGCCGGCCCAGGCCGGGGCGTTCAACTTCCGCGTCACGATCCCGGGGAAGGCGGCCCACGGCTGCGTGAGGGAGGAAGGGGTCAGTCCCATCGAGAAGTTTATTCCAGTCCACGAGGCGCTGATGGCGCTGGAGCGCGAGAGGAACGAGAGACATCAGGATCCCCTCTATGCACGCTACAGGTTGCCGAACGCGCTGTGCATCGGCAACGTCAGGGCTGGAACCTGGGCCTCCTCCGTCGCCGAGCGCCTGGTCTTCGAAGGGCGGTACGGCATCGCTGTGGGGGAGGATCAATCCGCGGCCCGGCAGGCCTTCGAACAAGCGGTGGCCCGGGCTGCGCAGGCCGACGAGTGGCTGCGGGAGTTTCCCCCGGTGGTAGAGTGGTGGGGTGGTCAGTTCTTCCCGGCGCGTACCAGCGTGGACCATCCACTGGTCCAGACTGTAACCGGGGCCTTTCAGGAGATCGTGGGAGAAGCTGCCCGGGTAGAGGGCATGACCTACGGGGCGGACATGGGATTGTTGGTCAACGTCGGTCATACGCCCACGGTGTTGTTCGGCCCGGGGGACGTGAGGGTATCCCACCGCCCTGACGAACATGTCCCGATCGAGGACCTCGAGGTGGCGGTGCGTACCCTGGCCTTGGCAGCCCTGCGCTTCTGTGGGTGTGAGGCCTGAACGACGCCGATCGTTTGGGCAGCGCTGCTTGACACGCGTCTTCCCCACAGCTATACTTGCGGTCAACCCCTGGAGAGCACCGCCTGTGGCGTGGTGATTGTGCAGTGAGAGCCACCTCGATGGGAGGATGCCACGTCCGTGCTCTCTGCGCTGTGTCAGAGCCGCTGGAGGAGGTGCACGGTGAGACGATGGCAGAGGTCCTCGATGGTGATTCTTCCCCTGGTCTTGCTTGCCCTCACCGCCGGCCTTCTCTCCTGTGCCCCGGTGGAGAGCGGACCGCGAGTCTGGATAGACCTCCCGTTGGAGGGCGCCCAGTTCTTTCCAGAGACCACCGTTACGGTGACCTGCCATGCCTTCGCTGAAGCAGGCGTGGCCGAGATCCAACTCGCGGTGGACGGGGAGCCGTATCGACTCGGCACGCCTGCCCAGGCTGGAGAACAGTTTGTCGAAGTCTCCATGGAATGGCTGGCTACCGAGCCCGGAAGCCATGTCCTCTCGGTCACTGCGTTTGACGTGACCGGCGCGGCGACCAACCCGGCGCGCGTGATCGTGACGGTGGTCGGAGAGGCACCGCGTCTGATGCTCAGTCCCACGGCGATGGGGACGAACGTGCCACCCACAGGGACGCCTCTGCCGCCCGTGGAGACCTTGCCTCCGACCACCGGGACGTCTGTGGCCCCAACTTCGACTGCGCCACCTACCGGGACTCCCCTGCCTCCTACAGCGACCCCGCGGCCTCCCACGGCGACGCCTCCACCCCCTCCACCCACGATCGTCTCTTTCGTGGCGAGTCCGCCCTCAGTCGGTACGGGGGAGTGCACGACTCTGAGTTGGGCGGTGGAAGGTGTGATCAGCGCGGTGTGGCTCGATGGAGACGGTGTTGGAGATCACGATTCCAGGCAAAGGTGTCCGGACGAGACCACGACCTATACGCTCCGGGCGCAGGGACCGGGGGGCGAGGACACGGCCACGGTGCAAGTGAACGTGACGGCACCGCCCAGCCCCACCCCTGACACGCAAGGTCCGGCTGCGCCAGGCGGGCTGAATCCAAGAGGTGGTGAAGTGCAAGGCTGCGGAGCTGTGACGCTGCGGTGGAATCCGGTCAGTGACCCCAGTGGAATCAAGACGTACTACGTCAAGGTGGAGAAGGTCTCAGGGACCTCGAAGTCTGGCGGTTGGGACACGACCGACACCGAACTCACCATCCCGGCCACCTGGCTGGAGTGTGGGTATCAGTATCGCTGGGCGGTGTGGGCGGAGGACGGTGTAGGCAACGTGGGGCCCTGGTCAGCCTGGGCCGAGTTCAGTGTAACCATTGGCTAGCACTGCATCGCCGGCCCGCGCCGGCGGGTGTGGGCAGCAGGTTCCCGACTGCACTCTCAAAGGTAGTGCCCTTACGGAGACTGCAGACCAGAGGGGTCTCAACCATGTTGGCACCTCTGTGCGGCCAGTGATGGTGGGGCAAAGGAGGCCACGAGGATGAGGAGAGCGGCGACCATAGCGCTTGGTTTGCTTCTGGCGCTGTGTCTGATATCCGCGATTGGCGGGTCGGCCTATCTTCTCTGGCCGAGGGGGGTGGCGCGGCCTGTGGTGCTGATCGATTCACCCGGCTACGGAGAGTCGGTGGCGATGGGAGACATGGTGACCGTCCAAGCCGTGGCCCGGGACGACGCCGAGGTGACCCGCGTGGAGTTGTGGGTGGATGGGCAGCTACACGAATCGCGGGCCAGCACGCCGCCTGGGGGGATCTCGCCCTTTCCGCTCACAACGCAGTGGCAGCCGGACTCGCCGGGGACTCACAGGCTGACGGCCAGGGCCTTCAACTCCAACGGTCTGCGCGCACACGCGTCGGTCGACGTGGAGGTCTTTGCAGAGGCAGATGCAGACGGGGACGGGGTGACTGACGAGGCGGATGCCTGTCCGAACGAGTTGGGATGGAGGGCATCTGCTGGGTGCCCTGACAGGGACTACGACGGCATCCGGGACTCTGAGGACGCCTGCCCGGAGGTGGCGGGTTTGCCGGATGGAGATGGGTGCCCTGCGCCTAGCGAGCACGACGGGGATGGGGATGGTGTGGTCGATGAGGTGGATGCCTGTCCGGAAGAAGCGGGGGCACCTGTAGCAGAGGGTTGTCCCGACCAGGATGGAGATGGGGTGGGAGATGCGGATGATGCGTGCCCTGCTGAGCCAGGGTGGCAGGAGAACGATGGCTGCCCCGTGGAAGGTGACGCTGACTTCGATGGCATAGCCGATGAGCAGGACGAGTGCCCCGGGGAATGGGGTATGCCTGAGCACTCTGGCTGCGCCGATGACGATGGGGACGGTATCGCAGATAGGTACGACGCGTGCCCGGATGAGGCAGGGCTGCCTGAAAGTGATGGTTGCCCCGATAGGGATAGGGACGGCGTCGCTGATGGAGAGGATCTGCGGCCCGAGGAGCCAGGGTTACCTGAGGATCACGGCGCGCCTGACACGGGAGCCCCGGACAGCGATGGGGATGGGCTGCCCGATGACGTGGACGAGTGCGACCGGGAGGAGGGGTTGCCCGAGCACTTTGGCTGTCCTCCTCCTGGCGAAGCGGACGATGCTGATGGGGATGGCATCGCTGATGACGGGCAGGCGCCCGTGAGCCCTATGGATGGGCTATTCCTCTATGGGGGGGCGCTGTATGAAGTGCTGGTGCCAAAGGCAATAGTACCGGTGGAGTTCCAGGCGGTGGAGTTCAAGACAGGCCGGGACTACGAGAGTATCTCCTGCTACGTGCGTGCCGGACGCCACGACCCCTTGCATGAGGGACCCTTCGACCCCATGGATGAGAGAGAGTGGAGCATCCCCGCAAGCTTGGGCACTCTGAACACTAGCTTCGATGACGAAGACTACTTCCCTGTGTATGTAGAGTGCGAGGGCTACCACGAAGGGGAGGTCTGTCGCGATGGTGACTGCATCCCCGAGACGATTCACGACAACCTGGGCGTGTTCATCGGGGGCGATCACGATCCCGACGATCCAGAATCCGTGGGGTACCCGGTGGAGGAGTGGGATGGACATGTGATCACGGGCAGGTCCGGGAGGGGTGATCCAGACGACTGGTTCCAGGTGAAGTTCCGCATCTGTACTCCTTCGTGCGAAGAGGTGCTCTACGTGCCACCTCTTGTGGAGTTGGTGGAAGTTGGAGCGGACACACGTCTGTTCATCTTCGAACAGTGGGAAGATGGCATCCCGGAGGATATCTGGGGTTGGAACGTCTACATCGATGGCAACTATGCCTTTCCCGTGGCGCTGGATAGGGAGAGTGTCTCGGTCGCCTGGTATGAGCCAGCTTGTGGAGAGACCCGGGAGTTTCAGGCGACGGCGCGGGGCCGCGCTGGGGAATCGCCTCTCGGCAATCACTACGTTTGGGAAGGCGAGCCGTGCCCACGCACCGTACAGGTGCAGTTCTACAGTCTGGAGACTGGCTACCTGGGTGATGACGAATGGAATCATGACGACGTAGGGCCCATTGCCGGTGTCTTCTGGGTCACCGCTGGAGGCCAGACGCACAGGCTCGAGTTCGACGCTGTTGACCCTGGGAGCTGGGCCTGGGAGGCGACGAGAGGCTATCGGCTGGACCATGGTCGGGAGTACCTGATCCACGACATCTTCCAGTGGATTTGGAGTCGCATGAATTGTATGGGAGGAGGATGCCCAAACTACTACGTTGCTGGCGACAACTATGTCGTGGTAGACCTTGGCCCCGATGACGATCTAACCTTCGGGGGGGACATCCATGACCACGATGATGGCAACCCAAGCGACACGCTCTTCAGTGCGGAGTACACCATCCATGCCGAAGACATCTCCGAGGACACATCGGGTGAGTGCCTGGTCCCGGGGTATTGCATTATCGAAGACCGTAATATCACGCTCACGGTGCTTCTATCCACTATCGGCTGGTAGGGCGACGACCTGGGGAACCGCGCCATTGGGGGCCCATTGGTGGCAGCTTGGATGCCGATGGTGCCGACGACAGGCCCTCGCTTGCGAGTGGATGGCAGCTCCGGAGGCAGGGGATGTCGACGAGGATGAGGTCCCGGACCATCAGCGTGGGCGATTCACCAACTGCTCCGTAGCCCTGCTGTAGCATGTAGGGCGACGTACTGACTCGTCGAGGGGTACGCACCCCTTGGACTGGTCGTGGATGTCTAGCACGCCAGTGCGACGGCGGTGGTGCCGCAGAGGAGGATTGGCACATGAGCAGAGCAGCGACCATCGTGGTAACCCTTTTCCTGTTGCTGTGCTGTGTTGCACTCGCCGTTGGCGGCTTGTGGTATCTGTGGCGGCCCGCATCTGTGACCAGGCCGATGGTGTTGATCAGCGCACCCGGCCAGGGAGAGGAAGTGCGGGTGGGCGAGGCGGTGGCTGTCTATGCCGTCGCTCGGGATCAGGCGAAGGTAGCGCGCCTCGAGCTATGGGTGGATGGAGAGTTGCAGCATGCGCAGACTACCGCCATGCCTGATGGCATATCCCCCTTTCCCTTGGCGGCCTCTTGGGAGCCCCTGTCGCCGGGCGCCCACACCCTGACCGTGAGGGGTTTCAACGTCCAAGGGAGTCGCGGCCAGGCCTCGATTATCGTAGAGGCCATTGAGGAAGCGGACCGGGACGGCGATGGGGTGGGGGATGATGACGATGCCTGTCCGGATGAGCCGGGGTCGAGGACTGCTGAAGGCTGTCCTGATCGTGACAGGGACGGCATCCCTGACGCCGAGGACGCGTGTCCCGACGAAGCGGGTCTGGCCGAGCGTGATGGCTGTCCGGCACCAGGAGACTTGGATTCCGACGGCATATTGGACGACGAGGATGCCTGCCCTGAGATGCCCGGCCTCCCTGAGGACGCAGGTTGCCCACCTCCAGGAGGTGGAGAGGACGCCGACGGGGACGGCATACCTGACGCTGAGGATCTCTGCCCGGATGAGCCGGGGTCGCTCGAGCTCGCCGGCTGCCCTGACCGGGACGGTGATGACATCCCTGACGCCGACGATCTATGCCCCGACGAGGCCGGACCACTTGAGAACCACGGCTGTCCGGACACCGGGGCAGGAGATAGGGACGGCGATACCGTACCCGACGATGTGGACCGCTTCTGCCCCGACGAACCCGGCCTCCCTGAGCATGAAGGCTGTCCACCTCCGGGAGAAGGAGAAGACGCGGACGACGATGGCATCCCTGATGACCTGGAGGGCCCGGTGGACTTCCTGAGCGGAGTCGACTTCTCCCGCTTCATGGAGTCGTACACCAGAATGGAGCTACCTGTCGAATTCCAGGCCCTGGAGCTAGAGGTGGACAGCGACTATGACCACGTGTGGTGCTACGCCAGTCTCGCGGATGGGGCTATGGAGCACTACGGGCCCTTTGACCCTCTGGGTGAGAGGCGCTGGGATATTGCATCATACCTGGGTGGGGCAAGTAGCAGACTCGTCCGGGTGCCCAGTGGTGAGCCGCTACAGGTGACGGCCGAGTGCTTGGCCTCAGTATCCGGTGAGGACGAACCGTATCATCTGGGTGAGATTTCGGGTCTACACTCGGCCTCGGACTGGGACGGGCATGTGATCACCGTCGACTCTCGAGGAGGAGACGAGGGGCAGGCCTTCCGGGTTTCCTATCGCATCTGTTCTCCCTCCTGCGAGGAAGCGGCCTTCCCGCCACCAGTTCTCTCGCTTCTCCATAGTGGCCTTGACTATCGGTTGCTGTGGACATGGTCGGGCGACAGAGAGAGCATCGACGGGTTCACCGTGTACCTCAACGACACCTACCTCTTCGACCTGGCTGCTGATAGGCGCTCTCAGTCCATCGGGTACTTGGAGCCACCCTGCGGTGAGAGGATGGAGTTCGAGATGACGGCCTACAGTGGCCGCACTTACCCCGCGGACAGGGAATCGCCTCGCAGCAACACGGTCTATTGGGAGGGGGAAGAATGCCCGCGCACTGTGCGCGTCACCTTCGAGCGTCTGACAACCCACGGTTACATCGGTGAGGACGAGTATACGGGCCCAATATATGCCCTGAGCGGAGGCCCCAATACACAGGGTCCCATCTCAGGCAATTTCTGGGCTTCTTCCAGCAGCGACCACGAAGTGATCAGTTTTGATGCGGCGTACTGCTACTACTATGTGGTGACACAGTGCCGGGGCATAGATCTCGAACCGAGCAGCGAGATTAGCATCGAGGACATGTTCGATACGATTCGCACCTACTACGAACGGCTTGAAGACGGAGGGGAGTCGTTAGCGCCGTACTTCGATGGTCCTGACCACAACTACGTCATCGTTGACCTGGGCGCCGAGGATAACCTAACGATCCGTGGGCGTATCAAGGACGACGATTACTGGACCGGCGAAGACACCCTGTTCGACGAGGAACTTGAGTTGCGGCCCGAGCAGGTCGTCTCGGGCCCCGTTACTCTGAGTGGCCATCACATGGATCTTACGGTTATGATAGAGGTGCTGGAGAGCCCATGAGCCAGCAGACTGCCTCATCTGACTATGGTTGACACCGCACCGACAGAGGCTGCCTTGGTGCCTCTCTGATGGCCACGCTTCCCGGCCGGTTACTTGGATTCCACGGAGTGTACTCGCAAGAGTTGTCATTTCAGGCGTCACCGTGCCTCACCACAGGCATCTGGACCCCGGTCGCTCTCCTGCTTTGCCATGGGATGTGGCGTCACCAGGGTGCAGACAGTGGCTCGATCCGCTTGAGTAGCCCGGGTCTGCGGACTCAGGGTGCAGCACGAGCATAGTACCGGCGCTGCGAGCATAGGAAGATGAGAAACGGAACGGCGACGGCGCGGGAAATCGGGCCATTGGGGACCCATTGGTGGCAGCTTCGATGCCGATGGTGCCGACGACAGGCTCCTCGATTACGAGTGGATGGCAGCTCCGGAGGCAGGGGATGTCGACGAGGATGAGGGCCCGGACCATCAGCGCGGGCGCTTCACCAGCTTCTCCGTAGCCCTGCTGTAGCATGTAGGGCGACGTATTGACTCGTCGTGGGGTGCGCACCACTTGAACTGGTCGTGGACGTCTTGCACGCCGGTACACGGGCGGTGGTGCCACAAAGGAGGATTGGCTCATGAGGAGAGCAGCGACCATCGTGGTAGCCCTTTTCTTGTTGCTGTGCTGTGTTGCGCTCGCCGTTGGCGGCTTGTGGTATCTGTGGCAGCCCGCACCTGTGACCAAGCCGGTGGTGTTGATCAGCTCACCTGGCCAGGGAGAGGAAGTGCAGGTGGGTGAGGCTGTTTCTATCCACGCCATCGCGCGTGACAGTGCGAAGGTGGTGCGGGTTGAGCTGTGGGCCGATGGCGAACTACAGGAGGCCCAGAACAGCACTCTGCGTGACGGGATCTCGCCTTTCCCACTGTTCGCCGTCTGGCGTCCGTCGACCCCAGGGGATCATACCATCAACGTGAGGGCGTTCAACGCTGAGGACGCGCGGGCGTACGCCTCGATCAGTCTGTACGCGGTAGAGGTGGTGGATGGCGATGGAGACGGCATCTCCGATGAGATCGACCGGTGTCCGGATCAGGCTGGGTTTGGGACCTCGGGAGGTTGCCCTGATAGGGACGGGGACGGCGTCTCAGACGCGGAGGATGCCTGCCCCGATGAAGTAGGTGTGGCCGGGGCTCAGGGCTGTCCTGCTGAGAGCGAGGGCGACCAGGACGGAGACGGAACTCCGGACGAGAGCGACGCCTGCCCGGACGAACCTGGCCCAGGGATGGCCGATGGTTGCCCCGATGCCGACGGGGACGGCATAGCCGATGCTGACGATGCGTGCCCTGACGAAGTGGGCCTGCCCCAGCATGATGGCTGTCCTGTGCCGGGTGACTTGGACGGCGACGGGGTCAGCGACGAACTCGACGAGTGTCCAGGGATGCCGGGCACGAGCGAGCTCGATGGGTGTCCGGACCTCGACGGGGACGGCGTTGCGGATGGAGATGACGACTGTCCACATCAGGCGGGGTCGGAGGAGCTTGACGGATGCCCCGACACGGATGGTGACGGGGTAGCTGATCCTGACGATCTTCGACCAGACGAGCCCGGTACGGCGGAGGACCACGGCGCTCCGGACACCGGCGCAGAGGATAGCGATGGCGACGGCGTCTCAGACGACATCGACCTCTGCGATGATGAGGAAGGTCTCGCCGAGCACGATGGTTGCCCGCCACCTGGGGACGGGGAGGACCTCGATGGCGATGGCCTTGCGGACGAAGATGAGGCGCCAGAAGGTTCGCTGGGTCCGATCCCAGGCTTCCCGGTGGGGACCGGGCCAACAGTCGTGGAGGTGGAGGGACTGGAGTTCCAGCTAGGTCAGCAGTATGACGAGGTCGCCTGTTACATCGGCGTGGGTGACTACTACGAGCGGTACGGTCCCTACGAGCTCGAGGGAGGGACGCGCTGGGACATCGCCACGGACCTGGGCGGCGAGAACAGCGTGGTCGTGGAGACGCCGGAAGACGAGCCTCTCGAGGTGTTCATGGAGTGCGAGGCGTACGTAGGGGAAGAGCCTCCCTTGAATCTGGGGACCTATCGAGAGGAGCATGACCGAGCGGTGTGGGATGGACGCCCGCTGAGCGGTCGGTCGGTGCGTGAGGAGGAGCCTTTCGGCGCGACCTTCGTGGTTCAGTACCACATTTGTGAGGGTTCGTGCGAGGAGTCGCCTTTGCCCGCGCCGTCCGCATGGCTGGTGTCGACGTGGGTAAACGAAGAACTGGTGGATACCGCGATCGACTGGCGTTGGGAAGGGGATGAAGAGGCCATAGACAGCTTCGGCATAAACTATCTCTGCAACGGCGCTCGCGGCGCACGACTTGTGGCCTCGCCTGACGAACGCCGGATCTCTGTACACTGGGTCGACCCCAGGTGCAACGAGACGTGTGAGTTCTACGTCGCCGGGTATCAAATGGGTGGCTTGCCGCTCACGCCTCGCAGCAATACGGTGGTCTGGGATGGGGGGGAATGTGCGCGGGGACGCACCGTGACTGTCGGGTTCGAGACGTTCAGGCCGATCCCAGCGGTGGTAGGAAGGGGACCTATCTATGGCCAGTTCTGGGCCAATGAGCACGTTCTTTCCTTCGATGGTGCCGGCGAGGCCTACTGTGGGTTCTACGATGAGGAGTGCGGCTACTACATCCGCGGGGGCTACTCGACGTCGGTAGCGGTGGGGGACCTCTTCCACGACATACTGGGACTTCGTTCCGCGTGCGAAAGCTGTAGCTACGAGGCCCCGTCCTATACCGCCGTTTCGGTGCCTCTGCCGGAAGGGGACGACCTGACCATTGGATTCGATGTCTGGGAATATCATCACGAGGGCGAAGACGTCCTGATCTACACTGCTGAGTCTACCATCGAGTACGATGATCTGCGTGACACGGATTACTACGTGTTTCCGAGTTACGACTTGGTCGTGCCCTGTCGTCTAGAAGTGAGCATGCATGTCTGGGACTGGATCGGAGGATAGGTGCCGGTCGAGGGTGTGTCTGCGCAAGGGCTGCGTCACGTTACCTGCGGGCCGTCGCCGTGCAGGGGGGAGTCATTTGTCGTTTCGAAGAGTTCCCTTCTATCGGCGCGGCACCCATCCCCGCCGATCGTCTGCGAGACTGTCACATGGCACACGTCCACCCCAGATGCTATACTAGTGGTCAACCCTTAGAGAGCGTGGTCTGCACCGCGGTCAGATTGCCCTGATGCGCTCGCCCGAAGGCGGATTCCGTAAACCCACGCTCTCTGCGCTACTTCGGAGCCCCTGGATGAGGAGGTGGAGAATGACAGTGCGGTACAGGTCTTGGATGGCGATTCTTCCCTTGATCCTGATAGGTGTGATGGCGGTAGTCCTCTCGTGTGCCCCGGTGGAAAGAGGACCCCGGGCGTGGATCGATTGGCCCGCAGAGGGGTTCGAGACCGAAATGGGCACGACGCTAACGGTGATCGCGCACGCTTGCGCGGAGCAAGGCGTGTCCGAGGTCCAACTGTCGGTGGATCGACAGCCGTACAGAGTGGTTTCGCCTGACCAGGTCGGAGAGCAGTTCGTCGAGGTGTCGGTCGAGTGGTTCGCCGAAGAGCCAGGGACCTACCTGCTCTCGGTAACTACCTTCGACGTCAACGGCCAGGCCAGCAGCCCGGCGAGTGTGACGGTGTCCGTCACCGGCGAGGGTCCCGAGTCCACGGTCACACCAGAACCTGGGGAAACGCTGCCTCCGGCCACCGCAACGCCGGAGGAAACGATGACCACGCCTGGGCCAAGCGAGACGTCACCTCCGCCTACGGCTACTTCGCCCCCACCAACGGGGACCTCTTCGCCTCCCACTGCGACGCCACCTCCCCCCACTGCGACACCGCAGCCACCCAGAATAGTCTCGTTCGAGACTGATCGTAGCCAGATCACTGTTGGGGAGTGCGTGCAGTTCAGTTGGCGTGTCGAGGGTCAGCCTAGCGCCATCTACTTCGATGGAGAGGGGGTCACGTCTCCCGATTCCAGGCAGAGGTGTCCGACGACGACGCGCGACTACGAACTGCGGGCGGAGGGTGCAAGTGGCGCGGACACGGAGCGACTGACTGTAGTGGTTGTGGAGCCCAGCCCAACGCCCGGGGATACAGAGGGTCCACTGATCCAGAACGAGACAAGCCCGCAGCTGATGTGGGCGCCCGATGGAAGTGCATGTAGGGGGGAAGAGCCATATCAATTCTACGCGAAAGTGAGCGATCCCTCTGGAGTGTTGTGGGTGAAGCTGGTCTACTCCATCGATCAAGGACCTGAGCAGTCGGGGGGCATGCAACTGGTCTCCGGCACCACCTATCGCATGGACTACTCGCTCCCCAATCTTCAAGGCGACGGGGGCAGTTTTCGCTGGCGGATCAGAGCCTGTGACATGGTGAATCCGATGAACTGTAGTGAATCGGATAGTTACACTATGACGATCCTGGACTGCCCTAACTAGCAAGCCGAGGCGCTGACTGCGCCATGTCCAATGGCACCAGGGGCATGGCGCGGCGATGGGGAGTCGCACGAGTCCTCCCCGAGATTCCTTTGAATTCGACTGTGCCCGAGAGGCCACTAGGGAAGGTGCATGGGAGCATGAGAAGAACAGCGACCATCGTGATAGCTCTCCTTCTGAGCGTGTGCTGCATCGCGGCCGTGGTTGGCGGGGTGGCCTACTTCTACCGCGTGCCGGCCGTGGAGGCCAGGCCCGTGGTCTTCATCAGTTCGCCCGACCATGGGGGGCTGGCCGAGGTAGGAGAGGACGTCATTGTACAAGCCGTCGCCCGCGATGAACGAGCAGGAGTCACACGTATCGAGCTGTGGGTGGATGGCGGCTTGGCAGAGTCCCAGACGAGCACGATTCCCCGAGGTATCACTCCCTTCCCCATGCTAGCCAACTGGCAGCCCGCCTCTCCTGGCATTCACACCCTTATCGTGAGGGCCTTCAATGCTGAGGGCGCGCGTGGTCAGGCCTCGGTGAACGTGGAGGCGGCGGAGCCGGCGGATCTGGACGGCGATGGAGTGGCTGATGAAGCTGATCTGTGCCCGGATGAGGCAGGTGCCGATTCCGCCGACGGCTGCCCTGACCGGGACGGCGATGGCATCCCGGACGCGACGGACGCTTGTCCCGACGAAGCGGGCTTGCCTGTCGGCGATGGATGTCCGTCCCCCAGCGAGAGTGACGCAGACGGCGATGGGATTCTCGACGGGGGCGACGTGTGCCCCGATGAGGCAGGGCCGTATGCGACTGCTGGATGCCCCGACCGCGACGGAGACGGCGTTCCCGACGCTCAGGATGCCTGCCCTGCTCAAGCAGGGCTACCTGAGCACGATGGCTGCACCGTGCCTGGGGACTCGGACGGCGATGGCGTGACAGATACCGCGGACACCTGCCCGGAGGAGCCGGGCTTGCACGAACTGGATGGTTGTCCCGACGCTGACAGGGATGCTGTGCCCGATGGCGACGACGCCTGTCCCAATCAGTGGGGCTTGCCCGGGCTCGATGGCTGCCCGGACACGGACCTCGACGGTACCGCCGACCAGGACGACGTCCGTCCCGATGATCCGGGGGTAGGTGGCGATTTTGGAGGCATCGGCGACGACGTTCCAGACAGCGACGGCGACGGCACCCCCGATGAGTTCGACGAGTGCCCCGAAGAGGAAGGTCTGATCGAGGACGGTGGCTGCCCACCGGCGGACCTGGACGACGCTGACGGTGACGGCACCGACGATACTGATGATTCGTCAGACGATGGCATTTGGGAGTGGCACTTCCAGCCCATCTGGCCGCCTGACGAGCCTTTCGAGGTCGGACCCATCGTGCAGGTGGAGTTCCAGGCCCTGGAGTTCGAGATCTTCGAGGACTACAGCCGGGTCTACTGCTACGCGGCGCTGGGGCGCGGAGGCGAGGAGAGGTTTCCAGAAGACGACCAGGAGTACTTCAGCCCTGGAGACGAACGGCACTTCAATATCGACGAGCACCTGGGCCGCCGGTTCGTGGCCCTGGCGGAGGACGAGGACCTCAGGGTCTATGCGCACTGCTACGCTCACGGGGGCGTCCTAGGAGAACCCGCCCTGGTAGACCTGGGATCCTTCGAGATCTTCCACCAACAGGAGGATTGGGATGGCCACGTCATCGAGGAGTTCGCAGATCCGGGACCGGAGGGCGACTACTTCCGCGTACAGTATCGCATCTGCGATGAGTCGTGCGAGGAGGCGCTCTTCGCGGCGCCGTCGCTGGCCCCTATTCTCCTTGGCTATGGCGGCCACGGTCCTTTCACCTTGACGTGGAGATGGGATGGGGACGAGGATCGGATCTCGGGGTTCAAGATCTACGTTAATGGCAGCTTCTGGAGAGCCGTGGGTCCGGACAGGAACTCTCTGGATATCAGCGAGCTTGCTCCCGCTTGCAGCGAGAGGCTGGATTTTGAGGTCACGGCCTACAGTGGGTCCACAGGGGTGCCGGACCGGGAATCACCACCCAGCAACAGTCAGTACTGGGAGGGCAGGGGATGCCAGAGGAGCGTGCGCGTCACCTTTCAGTCGCTGGAGACCTCTGGCATGAGCCGCAGGGCAGGGCCTATCAATGGCACATTCAGGGCCAACGACGAGACGCTCCTGCCCGATTGGAGATCGGACCCTCCGACCTTCGACTCGACGGACGATACAGAGAGATACCTGGACCCCGGCTACACCTACGATCTGGCCGATCTATTCTCTGCTATCGAGACGGAGGCGGCGTCTTGCGTTGCGTATAGCTGCACCGACAACTACGCTCCCCTACTGACCCACGTAGAGGTCGAGTTGGGTCCTCACGACAGTCTGACCTACGGCGGTCGCATCTTCGGCGACGACGGGATGATCTTCGATGGCTGGGACAGCATCCTGCCAGGCCAGATCGTTCCCGGCCCCTACAGCGTCGTGGACCGTGGGATCGAGCTGACGGTGCTGGTGGACGTGTTGGTCGGTCCCGAGGCTGGCGACAACCCCGACCTCGTGATCAGCGACCTCACTTTGGATCCTGGCACCAACCAACTCCAGGTCGAGGTGTTCAACCGTGCAGCGTTTCTGGAGAACGAGACCGTCACCTTCCGGGTGGAGCGACTCGACGGGGAGTTTCTCGACACCATCACCTGGACCGGCGTGAGCATCGCTCCCGGAGAGAGTCAACTCCTTCCCACTGCCCTGGTCTTCGACTCCTTGCCCGTCTATGACCTGCGATTGATCCTGGATCCAGAGAATACCATCGAAGAGACAGAGGAGGGCGAGCTCAACAACGTCTACGAGACGCCGGTGTTGATGCGCGTCGAGTTCACCGAGTTGGCGGCCTACCCCTGCGAGACCACCGGCGTCGATTCCGAGCAGTGGTTCTTGCTCTGGGCCGGCCATGGTCCGTCCCTGCGGGAGGTCGAGTGGATTCGTGGCTCGCGAAGGTATCCCTATAGCGGCACCGCCTGGCTGGACCTCTACTTGGATACTGGTGGCGAGGACCCCGACTGGTGGGCGCACTGGTACCCCAGCGAGGAGGAGCCGGCCCGGTTCATCATCGAGTTCGAGATGCCTCCAGACGAGAACCTCTACATCATGGGCACAGGGTACGAGGATGACTTCTGGGACGATGACTTCTTGGGCCGTATCATTGCAGAGTACGGCCCCGAGGTGAACTATGGGCACAGGGACGAGGTATACCGCGGTCAATCCGACAATCAGGGCTGCGAAGAAGCGGCGCCTATCTCGTGGGACTACTTCGGCATGGAGATGTGGTGGCGGATCACCAGGGTGCACTAGCCCACCTCTGATGTTAAGATGGATCGTGTGTGGGTTCCCATGACCCCTGTGGCGGCGCCTCCGAGCCCCGAAGGGCTGGCGCACCGTGGTCTGTGTGCGAATATTCGCACCGGTTTCCACTGGCCTAGCTGCGGCCTCCAGCGGCATCCCCGTTGAAAACGATTTCTCCACGTGCTACAATCTGTCTGCAAGAGGCGTTCCGTCTTGTGTGCTGGATCAAGGCTCCGCGAGTCTGGTCTCGATGACTAGCGGGGCGCGAAGGGGTTCAGCGGCCCAATCGGGTGGTCGGGCCGTGTCGATTTCGTGGGGAGAGCCAGAAGATGCCGCAGCTCGTCAAAGGTGGAAAGCACACCTATGGTTGGTCGATAGTGAGCGAAGCCGGGAGGATCGCCGTACCCCAAGAGGCGATGGAAGAGTATGGTTTCAAGGAGTACGATAGGGTCATCCTGATGAGTGGAAGCCGCCGGTCTGGCGGCTTTGCCATGTCTACCCCGGCCCTGCTGGCAGGCTCTCCACTCTCTGCCGTTCTGGATGGTTTCTCCAGGCTGCGCACGTTTCAGATGCGCCAGGCAACGGTAGTCAAGGCAGGGGGCAGGGCCTACTGCTGGACCACGATCGAGGAAGGGGGCTACCTCACCCTGCCCTTGGATACGCTGAGGGAGTACCAGATCCTTCCAGGGGACCGGCTGCTCACCGTGAGAGGCAGTGGTCTGGCCCTTGGGTTCGCTGTCAAGGGACCCATCGTCGACGAGGCGGCGATGCATCCGGAGCTGGAGGTCTTCGAATAGCCGCACGAGAACTGCGCGGCTGAGCAGCCACCAATCATACCCCACCACAATGCCCTCGCGGAGGCCGCTGTGGAGCGCTCGGCACCAGATTGCGCCTGCGTCTGGCGCAGCCGGGGCCAGACGCTGTTCCACTCGACCCGGTCGATACCGTCTCTTCCTCCGTCCGCTGCAGTCGAGAACTCACAGGGACATTGTTCCGAGCGACCGACAGCCAAGACGCCCATCTGACGTGGAGTTGTGTCGTATATTGCATCGGACTTGACAGTCTAGGCACCAATATGGCATGATTATATCACAGTGTTCTTAGGCCTCTGTCGGCTCTTGCTTCAAGAGAGACGATGCCGCCTCTTCGTAGCCCCGTGAGCTCGACGCGCCCCCAACGATTGGGCGACCGACCCGCATAGGCCATGATGGTCTCTCGCGAGTGCACAGGACCAGGTTCGAAGCCAGAGTCCACCGCAGTGGTAAGTGGGGGAGGGACCTGTGGGATTGAGACAGATATTGGTGCAAGAGGCGATTAGGGCCATGGCATTGGGGTACGTCGTGTTCGTCATGATGGCCGTTGTCCGCAACAGCCTTGGCTTGAGCGGCAATCAGGTCATGACAGTGTCAGGGCTTGCCACGCTTGGCATCTTCCTGACTTTCACCGCGATAAGGCTGAGAACAGGCTGGGAGTTGATGGCCAGAACACGGAGAGAATGGACCATCGTGGGAGTGGTGGCTCTCGTCGTGTTGGCCGGCTCCATCGGCGTTGCCTCAATCGTGGGTGAGTTGCCGAGAGTGCTGGGATTGGCCCCCTTGTCGGTCGTAGTGGCTGTGCTCGTACTTGTACTGTTCGTCTGGCTGGGGTATCGGAGCACAAGGGAGCGCCGTTAGGGAGTGCGTCCCGGGTAAACGACGGCTGCTGCTATTTGGCCCGGCCTCCGCCCGACAGGAACTGCTGATGCGCCTGCGCTGTGGCGAAAGGTATGTCCCGGCAGGAGTGGTGGAGTCATGCCGATGGTCACGTCAGCGAGGCACCGCACGGAGAAGGCCACATTGGGGCGCAGAAAGAGGCCAGCGTAAACGGTGAGTTCGCCGACTGGTCATACCTCAACGGGCAGGATTGCGACGGCGACTGCCGGCACTTCGAGTACGCATGTGATGACACTCAGTTCTGGGTGTACCCTGACTAGCGGCCGTCAGGCAGGAGATCGACATGGGCATCAAACGCGTCACTTTGATTGCAGTCGCTGTCGTAGCAGTGGTCGGGCCGGTGTTGCTCAGGACCAGGGCGGCTCCAGCAGATCAGAGCTTCTTCCGATCCGAGATCTGGCTTCCCCACCAGGGCCTGGGTGAGGGGTACAATCTGGCGTTGCCGTTCGACGGACCTATACCTGGCGAGAAGGTCAGCCTGGAGGAGGCACGCCGCCGAACGCCATTTCCGATTCCTCTGCCGGCCTACCTTCCCGGAGACGGCACGCTGATGGAGGTCTATGCGTCTTCGGCCGATACTGCCGCCGAGTTCTGTCAGGCGGCCCTGGTCTACGAGAACGGGATCTACATCATCCTGTACTACGATGAAGCCAGCCTGGGTTGGGGATGGGCGTTCGCAGAATTTCCCGACATCTTCAAGCCGGTGGAGGTCGCCGGGCACCCCGGACTGGGGGTCGAGCCGAGACTGGCCAGGAACTGTGTCAGCTACGCTCCCTCGGAGGAGCAGGAGTGCCAGGATGGACCGGGGCTGGTGCCAGGGTTGGTGGAATGGCAGGCCGATGGGCTGGTCATTTCGGTCCATTCGTATGACTACTCTCTCACAGCGTTGCTTCGCGTGGGCGAGTCCATGCACGTGCAGTAGCGGCGTCGACGGCAGACGCGTCTCTTGGTGACCGGCCCCTACTCTGGGCTCAGTGCACTTATGCCAATAGAGGCCCGCTTCAACGAGCGGGCCTCTTGTCTCTCCACCAGCCAACCTCGACACAGGCTGCGGCTCGTGTTACAATACGAGCACGTTCCACCATCCGTGCGCGGCGGTGTCAAGTCGCGGCTTGATTCGCCAGGAACAGGTGAAATGCTGACTCGGGTCCACCTGTCTCTTTCCATTTCTCGAGGGCGGCTTCCTCGCCATCAGCTTCCTCGTCGGTGGGTTGGTCGATTCTCACGCGGGGCGGCTGCAGCTCCACAGCAGGCATCATTGACAGCGTAACGGAATCGCTGAGCAGACTTGGTCGCGCGTTGGAGGTCTTGCTGGGAGCCGAATCAATGGCTGGCGTCCCAGGGCGAAATGATGCGTGACGATGAGGCGGAATACCCCTCCGCCACCCCTTGCGAAGGAGGATAAGACCATGAAAGCGCGGATTCTATCGGCGTGCGTTGCCGCGATGGTGTGCTCCTCGGTTCTCGCATTCGCCGTGGCGGCCCAAGGACTGGTATTCGGCGGAGCTTCAGACTTGAGTGGTTGGTCGCTCGGCGGGTCAAGAGACCTCACGCTGAGGCCGCAAGATGATCTCTCGCCAGCAGGGGCAAATCTGCCCATTGGCGCTCCCAGCGCGCTGGTGTACGACGTGACCTGCGACGACGCTGGCAACTGCTGGTTTGCTCACTGGAACGGTCTCTCCGTCCGATCGGCCAGTGGGAATTGGACGGACTTCTCCACCGCGGATGGACTCGCCCACTCTTACTGCTGGGATGTCGCAGTCGATGACTCTGGTTTGGTGTGGGTGGGCCATCACTTCGTGGGGGTCAGCGTGTTGGACTACAACGGCACCCTCCGCAAGAAGAGCGATGACACGTGGCTCACCTTCACGCCCAGCGACGGTCTCAAGAGCGATCGGGTGCACACGGTCGAGATCGCCCCTGATGGACGCGTATGGTTCGGCCTCGGGACGACCCAGTACCGCATCGCCGTCTTGGACTACAAGGGCACGCCCTTCGACAAGGCCGACGATCAGTGGCTCAGCTACAACGATAGTGATTTCGGAGGCGCGGCGGGGCCGGTCAATTCGATTCTCTTCCAGGGCAACGAAGTCTGGGCCGGGACAGATATCGGGCTGGCGCGGATGACTGGTGGCACGTGGCAGGAGGAGACTTGGTTGGGGGGTGGTTGTACATGGTGTTGCCCCACGTGGCCAGGGTGGGTCTGGGATCTCGCCTCGGACCAGGATGGTCACGTTTGGGTGGCCGATGGTAGTTGCGGGGCGGCGGAGTGGGATGGCTCCCACTGGACCGTGTGCGACGTAAACGATCCAAGTTGCCCATTGTCGGAGATTACAGGTTCCCAGGATGCAGGCATGCGTAGTGTGGCCATCGATGAGTACAACAACAAATGGTTCGGCACCAGACACAACAGGGGTGTGGGCCGCCTCGATGGGCACGACGACTGGACGATCTTCACCCAGACGGACGACCCCTGGCTCACCACGAGCGACGTAGAGACGATAGACTTCGACGTATTCGGGAACGGGTGGTTCGCTGGAAGTAGCACGTCCCAGTACGTCGTACCGGGCTCGTCGAGCGGCTACGTACTGGCTAGCTCAGGGGGGACAATACATTCGCCCGACCGCCTGGCCAAGGCCGATTTCCCAGCGGGCTCGGTCGACGAGGACACGGAAGTAACCGTCACCCCGGCTGGCTCTCCACCCACAGGCCACAAGTATCCTGCCTACATCTTCGACATGTCAGCGGTCATCAGCGACACGAGCGACCCGGTGGTCAGCTTCGACCCGCCTTACACCCTCACCGTGCACTACACAGATAGGCTGAGGGGCGGCGCCATCGAGAGCACCCTGGCGCTCTACTGGTGGGACACGAACACCAGTGCGTGGCTGGCGGAGTCCTCCAGTGGGCTCGACATGGCCACCAAGACCGTTAGCGCCACCGTTGACCACATGACCTACTTCGCTCTGTTGGGCAATTCGAATCTGGGATACGTACCCATGACGCTGAAGGGGTACTAGCACTGCCGGGGGGTTACTGCACCGTGTCCATAAGACCACAGGTGCCCTGGGAGAGGAACGGCGGCGTGATGCCTGATCCAGCAGGCCAACTTCGACATCGTTGCCGTCACGTGCTATAATCTCTTCACTCTTCGCCTGCTGGGCGGTGCAACCTTTGGGGCGTCTCTGTTTCTCTCCCCAGGAACAGACGAAATGTTGACTTGCTTCTACCTGTCTCTGCTGATTGTCGGCGGCGGCTACATCGCCATCAGCTTCCTCGTTGGTGAACTGGTGGACTTCGGCGAGGACGCCGGCCACGCTCTGGAGGGCGTGAGCGATAGTGTGGCCGAGGCGCTTGGCAGCCTGGGGGATGTCTTGGACGGCGCCCTCGGGGGCGCAGACGCCGCGGACGTCGACGTGGGCGGAATCGAGCTGCCCGAGATCGGCGAGATCGGACTGGAGCACGAGGTCGAGGGCCCCAGTCCGTTGTCTCTTCGCACCGTAGCCATGTTCGCCGTCGGTTTTGGGGCCGGGGGACTGATCGGCAAGGGCCTGGGATTATCCGATGCGGTCAGTCTGGCGCCGGCCAGCGGGGTGGCCCTGCTGACGGCCAGTGTGATGTGGTTCTTCCTCCGCTTCCTGTACGGGGAGCAGGGTTCGACGTCCATTCAGGCCACCGATTATCTGGGTCTGGTAGGACGGGTGATCATTGCCATCCCAGAGGGGAAGCCGGGTCAGGTGGCTCTCGTGGTCAAAGGCCAGAGGATGAACGTACCAGCGCGGTCAGAGGACGGCTTGCCCATCCGCACCCATACTGAGATCGAGGTTCTCAGCATGGAGGGCGGGATGGTTGTGGTCAAGAGAGTGTAGGTCCCGGTCGGAACCGGCAGAAGGAGGTAGCTGACGTGGGCATCGTCGAGGGTTTGTTGGGTGTGCTGGGAGGCGGCACCCTGCTCGTCGCCGTGGCACTCATCTTCCTGGTGGTGGTCTTCTTGATGGCCATGGCCAGGGTCTTGCGGTTCATCAGGAAGGTCCCACCCAACCGGGCGCTCCTGGTGTACGGTGTACGCACGCGCACCAAGGTCACCGTGGTCCGCCGCGTGAAGAAGCTCAAGAGCGGACTGGACGAACTCGCCCCACCCTTGGATCACGCGGAGATCGGCGAACAGGAGTGGGAAGTGCAGACGGAGACGGAGCAGATCACGGTCAACTACAAGATGGTCAAAGGCGGCATGACCATCGTCTTGCCCTTCGTGCACGAGGTCAAGGAACTCGATCTGAGCCTGATCACGCTCGACGTGGCGGTTCACAATGTACTGAGCAGCAACGCCGTTCCCATCACCGTGGACGGTATCGCGCAGATCAAGATCGGCAGCGACGATACCTCCATCGCCACGGCAGCCGAGCAGCTCCTGGACAAGACTCCGGAAGAGATCCAATACGTAGCCATCCAGACTCTCCAGGGCCATCTACGTGCCATCATCGGCTTGATGACGGTGGAGGAGGTGTACAAGGACCGGGAGGCCTTCGCCCAAAGGGTCCTGGAAGTCGCGGTGGACGATCTGGCTGGCATGGGTCTTCAGATCGTCTCCTTTGCCATCAAGGAGATCAGCGACGAGAAGGGATACCTGGAGGCTCTGGGTAGGCCCGAGATAGCGGCCAAGTTGCGCGATGCCAGGAGGGCGGAGGCCCAGGCTGATCAGGAGGCCACCGAGAAGGAGCAGGAGGCGGAGAAGGAGAAGGCGGGATACACCAAAGAGGCGAACGTGGCCAAGGCCAAGTATGACGCTGAGGTATCCCGGGAACGAGCCGTGGCGGAAAGGGCCCAGGCGATCTCTCTGGCAGAGCAGGACAAGACGCTGGAGCAGAGAAAAGCCGAGGCGGCTCAGGCGGCGGCCGAACGCCGAGACAAAGAACTCGACGCCGAGGAGCGCCGTCCGGCTGATGCCTCTCTCTATCGCGCTGAGCAGGAGGCATCGGCAACCAGGGCCAAGGGTTTCGCCGAGGCTGACGTGGACAGGAAGACGGGTGAGGCGGAGGCTGCGGCCAACAAAGCCAGGGGTCTGGCGGGCGCTGACGTGACCAAGGCGCAGTTGTTGGCTGAGGCGGAAGGTAGACGGAAGCTGGCCGAGGCGCTCAATGCCTACAAGGCGGGTGCCCTACGGCTGGTGCTGGGACAGGCGCTCCTCGAGCGGGTCCCCGAGGTGGCCGAGTCCTTCGGTGAAGCCTTCGCCAATATCGAACAGATCAGGCTCATCGAGATCGGCGGCGCTGGTGCCCGGGGTGAGGGGGTTGAGGGTACCGTAGAGCGGTTCCTGGACACGCTGCCCAACACCCTGTTCAAGTTCTTGCAGGGCGTCTCCGCATTGCTTGGTGGGCCCATTGACGACCTGGTCGCAGCGTGGATCGTAGATGAGGCCGAGAAGCGCGGGGTGGAGGTTGCCCCAGAGCAGCAGGAGGCCATCCGAGAGATGGTCGCTGCCAAAGTCGCAGAGGCCGAGGCAGAACCCGACGCCGACGCCGTGATCAGTGAGCCGGAGGCGGTCGCGGAGGAAGACGAGGAAACCCCGGCTACGAACACGGAAGAGGCAGGAGAGTGACGGGAGGGCACCCGCTGAACGAAGGAGAGTACTTCGCAGAGATGCTCTCGGAACTGGCCCCTCTGCTGGCCGATCTGCCGCGAGGATCCAGCCAAGAGATAGTCAGCTTGCTGTCCAACGTGGCACGGCTAGAGCATGATCTCGAGGAGGCCAGGAAGGAACTCGAGCGCAAGCTAGCACTCTTCGAGGCTGAGCAGATAGTCGGCAAAGGCTGAGAAGGGCTGTGGCTTGAGGTGTATCAGCTACAGCCCCTTTACCAATGATCATCACCGGATCGCAGACCTTGGTCTACTGGCGTTGGTTCGGTTGTGCCCCTCGGGGCTTCGACGCTTCCTCAGCTCTCCAGTTCTTCGAAGTGGTCGGTAACCTGCCGACTACTCTTCTGTGTCCAAGGCGTTGACCGAGACGATGGACAGCCCCAGATCTCGGAGCTTCGCCAGCAGGCCGTGGAGCGCGGCCTGGTCGACCACCAGTCCACTCAAGATCGTTTCGCCTTGATCAGTGTGCACGATATTCAGCCCTTCGAACCAGTCTGACCAGTGTTCGTCGATCTGGCCCTTGATCCTGACCTCAACTCTCTGCATGGGTTATCGTCTCTCGCTCAAGACAGTATGGAACTCAGGACTCTCGTTGAGCTGGGGATTGTACGTGTCGGGCGCGCCTGGACCTGAGCCACCGTACCACGCCCCAGACGACGAAGGCTACGAAGCCGACCACGGAGAGCCAGCCGAAGAGGTCCCCGATCACTAGCTAGACGGTGACCACCAGGCCAGGCGGGTGCAGGGAGATCCTATACAGTTGTGAGCAGATCAGGACGTATCCTTCGGGGAGTGCGGAGACTATGAGGGGGTTGGCATGATGTCCTCTGGAGAGACGAGACTGGAGTTGAGGACCAGGGCTGTGGGGCCCTGGCAGACGAACACCTACGTGCTGGTGTGTCCTGACACCGGGAAGAGCGTCCTTCTCGATCCGGCTGCCGAGCCGGAGGCACTTCTGGCTATGCTCCGCGACAGCGAGCCTGTGGGCATACTGATCACCCATGCCCACCCGGATCACATCGGGGCTCTGGCCGACGTACGTGAAGAACTAGGGGTCCCCGTGATGGCTCATCAGAGCGCCCGAAGTCTCAAGGCGGATCGCTGGCTCAGCGACGCTGACGTGGTGATGGTGGGGAACCACCGGCTCTGGGTTCGCCACACTCCAGGGCACACCGATGATATGTCGTGCTACGGGATCGAACACGACAATCGAGTAATCGTGGGAGACGCCATCTTCGAAGGAGGCCCGGGGCACACCTCCTCCCCCGAGGCCTTCCAGACCACTCTGCGGACGCTTCGCGAAGTGATTCTCGCCTGGCCGGATGAGACAGTCTGCTACCCCGGCCATGGGTTGCCCTTCCGTCTTGGCGACAAGCGCGCTGCTATCGAAGCCTTTCTCTCCAAAGACCACGGAAGCTTCTTCGGCGACGCCACGTGGGAGATGTGAAAGCAGCGCAGATCTGACTTCGTCAGTCCGGACTACTCAGGGAAGGGCGCGACGAGGTCTTTTCACGTGAAGGTGACTGGCGCCAAGGCTGGTGACGGCGGGGAGTCAAGCTCTGGCCGGGAGGCGACGTGAATCACACCTGCGTCCGATTCCACATACACGGGTTCCTGACCTGTCTCCAGAGGATCGTCCGCCAGGGCAATCTGCTCCAAGTAAGGGAGACCTACAATGGTCCACACCCTCGCGGATGGGCACCATCATAGCGTCGTGGCGTCGAGGACTCTGGTCCCGGAGGCAACCGATCCGGAGTCTGCACCGACTTGACAAGCGTGCGGGGCTCTGCTATAATTGAGGACAATGGGGGCTGCGCTCCCAGGACCTGAGGGAGGGTCTTCTGTCCGTGAGTTGACGGGCTGCGATGCTATGCAGGGGCATTACCTGTTCCTCAAGCCGGTCACCCTGGCAAAGCCGGATACCTGATCTCCCCCCACCGCCCGTTGGACAGTTCCTTCACACTTCGATATCCAAGCCAGTAAGAAGCCAGTCTACCGTTCCTCAAGTGTAGGACCTCGTGTATAGACCACTCAAGGAGGGAGATATGAGGCATGATGCTCGTGGTGATGTGGCAGACGCACTCGTCCCGCGAGGTGTGTCGAGACGAGAGTTCCTCAAGTTCTGCACTATCGTGGCTGGCACCTTGGCTTTGCCGCCCAGCTTTGTGCCCAGAATCGCCAAGGCGGTGGAGGAGGCCAAGAAGCCGACCCTGATCTGGCTGGAGTATCAGGACTGTGCGGGTTGTAGCGAATCCTTGCTGCGTGCCGCTCGGCCGACCGTCGCAGAGATTGTCCTCGACGTGCTCTCGGTTGACTATCACGAGACGATCATGGCCCCCTCAGGTGGTCATGCCGAGAAGTCCCTCGAGGAAGCCATCGCCGCTGGTGGTCACCTCGTGGCGGTGGAAGGTTCCATCCCTGTAGCGGACGGTGGTATCTACTGCACCATCGGCGGCAAGGGTGCGCTCGATCTGCTCCAAGAGGCGACAGAGAGGGCCGCAGCAGTGATCGCCGTCGGGAACTGCGCGTGCTTCGGCGGCATCCCGGCCGCTGTTCCCAACCCCACCAATGCCCGGGGCGTGCGAGATCTGGTATCGGACGTCCCGGTGCTCAACATCCCGGGGTGCCCCTTGAACGTCGACAACCTGACCGGCACGGTGGTCTACTATCTCACCTTCGGAGAGCTACCAGCCACTGACCAGTTAGCGCGGCCCCTGTTCGCGTTTGGACAGCGCATCCACGATAACTGCGAGCGCCGTGGTCACTTCGACGCCGGTGAGTTCGTGCAGGAGTGGGGAGACGAAGGACATCGTCTGGGTTGGTGCCTGTACCAGATGGGATGCAAGGGTCCCGTGACGTTTCACAATTGCCCCGAGCAAAGGTGGAATGAAGGTGTATCCTGGCCCGTAGGTGCGGGACACGGCTGCATCGGCTGCTCCGAACCTGCGTTCTGGGAGAGAGCACTCTACGAACCGGTTGCCATCCACGAGTTTGCCCCTCCGGACACCTACCCGCCAGTCGCGGAAGTGACTCGCGAGCCGCTGGAGCCGCTGGCCGCCGGTGCGCTGGGCGCTGCTGTTGGCATCGGCGTCGGAGCCGCAGCGACTGCGGCTGTGGCCAAGGCCAAGAGAGGTAAGGAGGGTTCAGATGCATCTGAGTCGTAGAGACTTCCTACACCTCTCAGGCGTTGGTCTGGGGGGACTGCTTTGGCATAAGCCGTCTAGCCCGCAGAAGACCCGTATGGGCATGCTCTACGATAGCTCGAAGTGCGTTGGCTGTCGGGCGTGCCAGATGGCCTGCAAGAACTGGAACCAGCTGGACAGTGAGTCCAACGACCGCGAGGGCATCTATGAGAGCCCTCTGGACCTCTCCGCAGACACCTGGACATTGATCAAGCTGGCTGAGCACGGCGATGCGTGGTCGTTCTCCAATTACCAGTGCATGCATTGCGCGGAGGCGAGTTGCGTCAGTGTCTGCCCCACGGGGGCGGCAACACACAACGGAGAGTTCGTGGTCATCGACCAAGAGTGGTGCGTTGGTTGCGGATACTGTGTGCAGGCTTGTCCTTTCAATGTCCCTCACCGCAGTGAGAAGACGGGGACGGCGCGCAAGTGCACCTTCTGCAACGATCGAGCCGCCAACGGTGACCAGCCCGCCTGCGCAAGTGCCTGCCCAACTGGGGCGCTGACCTGGGGCCAGCGTGATGAACTGTTGGTCAAGGCCAAAGACAGAGTGGACGCTCTGAGGGTCGGCGGCTTCGCCGACGCTAGTCTTTACGGAGAAAGCGAGCTGGGCGGATTGGGACGTCTCTCGGTGTTAACCCTGCCACTGGAGGCGTACGGACTACCCCAGTCGCCCAGATATGCGACGGCCAGCTTGGCGCTTCAGTGGTTGAGCGGTCTGGTGACCGCAGCAGTTGTGGCTGTAGTACCGTTCTGGCTCCTTCACCGGCGAGAGGAAGTGGCTCAGCGCCGCCCAGGCAGCAGCGGAGGACACGAACAATGATGACGTGGGAATGGCCACTTGCGGTCTACCTTTGGATAGCAGGTATCGCGGGGGGAGCATATTTCGCGGGGTTCTTGATGAGCCACTTCGGCAAGGGCAGGTACCAGGTTCTGCCGAGGATAGCGATGTTCCTGGGGATTCCCCTGGTCTTGCTGGGTTCGCTGCTGCTGGTGCTGGACCTGGGCCAGCAGCTACGTGCGTGGCATCTGTTCTTCAGGGCGCAGCCACCACGCCTGATTCTGCTGTTCTCGTCTCCGATGTCGGTAGGAGGCTGGATCCTGCTGGCGTATGCCCTGCTAGGCATCGTGATGATCGCTCTGTGGTGGGTCCAGAGCTTCGACCCCGCCGAGCTGAGACTCTCGGTGCTCTCGGGTCTGGCGCTGGTGATCCGTCCTCTGGCCCCTGCGACCGGAGCGCTGTCCTGGATCGCCCTCGTGCTCGCGGCCCTGTTGATCACGTATACCGGGGTGCTCTTGAGCGCCACCAATCAGGCGCTGTGGGCTGGCCTGCTGCTGCCCGCCTTGTTCGTCGCCTCGGCTATCTCGACGGGTATGGCTCTGCTGCTGCTCGTCGTGGTCACAGGGTTTGGCAGGGTGCTCGACCTGCTGTTCGGTGGCGACGGTGAGCCCATCCCCAAGCATGTCGTTCGTCACATGACCAGAGCGAGCCTTGGGGTGGGAATCGTGGAACTGGTCGTGTTGGTAGGGTTCGTGATCTGGTTGGCCGCCTTCTCCACCCCTGCCGCGGCCGCCGCTGTTGGCGTGTTGCTGACCGGACCCATGAGCCTGCTGTTCTGGGGTGGCGTAGTTCTGATTGGGCTCCTGATACCGTTGGCTTTCGAGCTTGCCCACGTCTCCACCGACAGGGAGTATGCGCTCGGCGCGGCGTTCATGCTCCCTTCGCTGGTTCTACTAGGTGGGTTCTTGCTACGCCTGGTCATGCTTCTTGGCGGCCAGGTTCAAGGGTGAGAAGGGGGTAAGGAGGATCAAATGGCAACGAAGATAGCGATAGACCCAGTCACTCGTATCGAGGGGCATCTACGCATCGAGGCGGAGGTGGAGGATCAGCAGGTGACCAACGCCTGGAGCAGCAGCACGATGTTCCGCGGTATCGAGATCATCCTTCGAGGGCGTGACCCACGGGACGCTTGGGCGTTCGTGCAGCGTATATGAGGCGTTTGAACAACGGTGCATGCCATCTGCTCCGTGCGAGCAGTCGAAAACGCTCTCGGGATCGAGATTCCTACCAACGCTCGACTTATCCGTAACATCATTGAGGGTATTCAGTACGTCCAGGATCACGTGATCCACTTCTACCACCTTCACGCTCTGGACTGGGTGGACATCGTCAGCGCCCTGGATGCTGACCCTGCTGCAACGGCTCAGTTGGCCCAGTCCATCTCGGATTGGCCCAAGTCCAGTGAGTCGTACTTCGCAGGGATCAAAGCCAGGCTCAAGTCCTTCGTCGACGCCGGACAACTGGGCCCCTTCGGCAACGGCTACTGGGGGCATCCGGCATACAAGCTGCCGGCGGAGGCGAACCTGATGGCCGTGGCTCACTACCTCGAGGCCCTGGACTGGCAACGGGAGGTCATCAAGGCGCACGCCGTACTCGGTGGCAAGAACCCTCACCTCCAGACCTACCTCGTCGGTGGTGTCGCCTGCCCGGTGGACCCCAACAGCCAGGCGGCCATCAACGCCGACAGCATCGCCTACCTGAAGCAGCTCTTCACCAAGGCCAAGGAGTTCGTAGATAAGGTCTATCTGCCTGACGTGCTCGCCGTGGCTCCTTTCTACCTGGAGTGGGCTGGATTGGGCGAAGGGCTGGGCAACTTCCTGTCCTACGGGGACTTCCCGCTCTCCGATGGTTACAATAGTGTAGAGCCGGGCGATCTTTTCCTCCCCAGGGGTGTGATCTTCGACCGGGACCTGGCCTCGGTGCGCACCTTCGACGATGCCAGTATCGCCGAGTACGTCACGCGGTCCTGGTACTCGTACGAAGACGGTGACGCACCCAAGCATCCGTCGGAAGGGGAGACGGTGGCGAACTACACGGGTCCGGAACCGCCCTTCGACTTCCTGAACACGGACGGCAAGTACAGTTGGATCAAGGCGCCGAGGTACGAAGGCAAGGCCATGGAGGTGGGACCATTGGCGCGGATGCTGGTGGCCTATGCTTCGGGCCACGAGCGCGTGAGCTACTGGGTCGATGCTGCGCTATCCACCTTAGGCGTCGGGCCGGAGGTGCTGTTTTCGACGCTGGGCCGCCTCGCCGCACGCTGTATCGAGACGGTGGTTATGGCGGAGCAGTTGATCCCCTGGACGGACGAACTGGCGGCCAACGTGGGCAGCGGTGACCTGCGTATACACGAACTCGACCATTGGGACCCGTCTACCTGGCCTTCGGAGGCGAAGGGCTGGGGATGCACGGAGGCTCCCCGTGGAGCGCTGGGTCACTGGGTGCACATCAAGGACGCCAAGATAGAGAACTACCAGTGCGTGGTGCCCTCCACCTGGAACGCCTCTCCACGGGATGCGAATGGCCAGATGGGGCCGTACGAGGCCTCCCTGATCGGGACTCCCGTGCAAGATCCAGAACAACCGGTGGAGATCCTGCGTACCATCCACTCCTTCGATCCCTGCATGGCGTGCGCTGTGCACGTGGTGGATCCGAGCAAGAGGGAGATCACACGCATCCGCATCGTATGACATAGCCAAGATTGGAGGTCTTGGCCACGACAAGTCTTCCGGCGTGACGACGGGGTCGATGCCGGTCGAACATCGGTCGGCACCGGAGGTTCGAGCCGCGGATGGGCCCGAACCTCCTTGCGTGTGCCAGGCTAGTGGGTGGGCCGGGGTAGGAGATGCGCTTGACGGGGGTCTCTCGGGCCGCCCTGTCGGCTTGAGCGGGACCTTTGCGAGGCAGACGGGGCTCATCTTGTCCGAGGCGACTCAAGATCCGTCTCACCGTGGAGACGCTGATGCGGCTCAATTGATCCAGGAGGCCCGGTGAGGCCTCGAGTTCACCGCGGCGGGTCAGATCAGTGGCCATCTCCACTAGATTGGGCTTGAGGCGTTCTGCGCCGATGTGGTCATGGGTCTCGCAGATGGCCCGCAACGCGTCGTCAACATCAGGACCGCAACTGCGCCCCCGCTGCCTGCGGCGGACTTTTCGTTGTAGGCTACCTGACATGAGGCGGATCAGGCTCTAGCGATGCAAGCAGGTGACGTTCTCCATCTCATCCAACAAGCCGCCCGCGTTCCGGCTTGCTCGCCTTGAGATACCGCTTCCTGACCACTCGCAGATACTTCCTCCGTCCCTCCAAGGTCATCTTCTCTTCGTTGGGCATAGTTCCATCGGTGACACTGTCATTTGAGTGAACTACAGCCCTTCGGTAGCGTTGTATGTGAGTGAATACGCGGACTTGACATGTGGTCTCAGCCGGAGTAATATCTATGGCCGGCGTGACAGGATGGCGCCAATGCACGTTGCGGAGCGCGAATGGAGGTGGTTGCTGTCAGCATGTATTGTCGTGGTTGTCGGTTCGCTAGTGGAAAAGGAGGTCAATGGAGAGCATGGAGGCAATCAGCAGGAGACGGTTCCTAAAGGGTTCAGTGGCGAGCACGGGTGCTCTTCTGCTGCCCCCGCTAGTGCCTGGGCGGCAAGAGGTACCGACCTTCCCGTTGCACAAAAAGGTCGGCGAATCGCGGACTATCTGTCCCTACTGCTCGTGCGGATGCGGTCTGCTGGTCGCGACCGACAGCACGGGACACATCATCAACTCTGAGGGCGATCCAGACCATCCTAACAACCGAGGGGCACTCGACCCCAAGTCGATTTCAGTGCGTCAGTTGTCGACCAGCCCTCACCGCCAGGGAAAAGTGCTACACCGGGCTCCTGGCGCTTCGGAGTGGCAGGAGATGACCTGGGGCGAGGCCATTCCCCTGGTCGCTCGCAAGATCAAAGACACGCGCGATGCCACTTTCCAGACCACCGATGAGAATGGTGTTACTGTCAACCGCACCAATGGCATGGCGTTCATCGGGGGTGCCGCGAACAACGATGAGGACTGCTACATCGCGGTCAAGCTAGCTCGCGCCCTGGGCCTGGTGTACATCGAACACCAGGCGCGTATATGACACTCCGCGACGGTGGCCGGTCTCGGCCCCACGTACGGTCGCGGCGCAATGACCAATCAATGGAGAGACCTCAAGAACGCTGACGCGTTTCTGGTGTGCGGAGCCAATCCCGCAGAGAACCACCCAGCCTCGATGTCCCATGTCAACAAGGCGCGCGACACTCGCGGCGCGAAGTTGATCGTGGTGGACCCCCGTTTCACACGTAGTGCATCGACCGCCGACGTCTACGCCCCCTTGAGAAGCGGCAGCGACATCGCCTTCTGGGGCGGCCTGATGAACTACATCCTGGAGAACAACCTCTACCATGAAGAGTACGTGGCGAACTACACCAATGGTTCTTTCCTGATCGATGAGGGGTTCCAGGGCCCGGCCGAGTTGGATGGCTACTTCTCGGGCTTCGACGCGGAGACGCGGAGCTACAGCCAATCCACCTGGGCGTACCAGACGGACGGCGACGGCAACATCCTGCGGGATGAGACACTCCAGGACCCCCACTGTGTGTTCCAGTTGCTGAAGAAGCACTACGCACGATACACGGTGGACATGGTGGAGAAGGTCTGTGGGATGCCGAAGGACAACTTCCTCGAGGTAGCTCAGACCTTTGCGGCCACTGGCGCGCCGGAGAAGACCGGAACCATTCTGTACGCCATGGGACAGACGCAGCACACCGTGGGTACTCAGAACGTACGCTGTATGGCCATGGTCCAGCTTCTGCTAGGCAACACTGGCCGGCCCGGAGGTGGTGTCAACGCTCTGCGCGGCGAGTCCAACGTGCAGGGCTCGACCGACATGGCGCTGTTGTTCCACATCATTCCGGCGTACATGGGCACACCCAATGCGGCCAAGCACAGCGATCTCGCCGAATACCTCGAGAAGGAGACACCGTCGGGGGGCTATTGGGTGAACAAGCCCAAGTTCCTCGTCAGCCTCTTGAAGGCCTGGTGGGGGGACAACGCCACCAAGTCGAACGACTTCCGCTATGACTTCCTGCCCAAGATCGGTGGGGGGATCGACGCCTATGCCTGGATCGGGATGTTCCACGCGATCAACGACGGCACAGTCCAGGGTTTGTGGATCTTGGGACAGAACCCGGCGGTGGGTGGCCCCAACGCGCGGTTCGAGAGGAAGGCGCTGGAGAAGCTGGATTGGATGGTGGTGCAGGAGATAGCACCGACGGCGACCACCGACTTCTGGCGGGCGCCCGATGTGGACCCCGCGTCGATCCAGACCGAGGTCTTCCTGCTGCCAGCGGCGGACGCGATGGAGAAGGAAGGGACAATCGTCACCAGCGGCCGCCTGATCCAGTACCGGCCGAAAGTAGCCGAGGCGCCGGGAGAGGCGCGGGGCGATATCGAGATCATGGATATGGTCTACCAGGAACTGCGGCGGCTGTACGAGGCCGAGGGTGGTGCCTTGCCCGAGGCGCTGCTGGAGTTGAACTGGTCACATGGATCTGACTTCGAGAGCATCTGTCAAGAGATCAACGGCTACTGGACGAAGGACGTCGCCGACGATGAGGGCAACGCCGTGGGCGTCAAGGGCGAGATGGTGGCGAATTTCACCAAGCTCACGGACGACGGAGCGACGGCCTGTGGGAACTGGATCTATTCAGGATACTGGGTTCCGGCGAGTGACGGCGACGGCAACACGGTCACGGCCTGCAAGAGGCGTGGCCAGAAGGACCCGGGCGGCCTGGGCATGAACCCCTACTGGGGCTTCTCGTGGCCGGTCAACCGCCGCATCATCTACAACCGATGCTCCGCTGACAGCAAAGGGAACCCGTGGTCAGAGGACAAGGCGCTCATCTGGTGGGACGAGGAGGAGGGCAAGTGGACCGGATACGACGTGCCGGACTTCTCGGGCACCAAGGGACCTGGGGACGCGGGCTTCAACGATCCCTACATCATGCAGCCTGAGGGCAAGGGCCGTCTCTTCGCTGCCAGGAACGAAGGTCCTTTCCCCGAGCACTACGAACCGCTGGAGTCTCCGGTGACCAACCCGCTGTCGTCTGTGCAGTTCAACCCGGTGGTCAAGCGGTGGGACGTGGACAGTGGTCAGGACGTGGGAGACAACGTCGGCACCTCAGACCAGTTCCCCATTGTGTGCAGTACCTACCGGCTGGTCGAGCACTGGCAGGCGGGTGGCATGTCCGTCTGGTTGCCCTGGCTCGCAGAGGCGCAGCCGGAGCCCTTCCTGGAGATGAGTGTGGAGCTGGCTCAGGAAAGGGGTGTCTCCAACGGTGAACGGGTCGTCGTGAGTTCGGCTCGCGGCGATGTCGAGCTGGTAGCGATTGTCACCCCGCGGTTCAAGCCCTTCACCGTGGATGGCAAGACGGTGCACCAGGTGGGTATGCCCTGGCACTTCAGCTGGCAGGGGTTGGCGAAAGGTGCAACAGCCAACTTCCTCACCCCGCATGTGGGCGACGGGAACACTGCGATCCCGGAGTACAAGGCCTTCCTCGTGGACGTCAGAAAGGCGGTGTGACGATGGCGAGTGCGATGCTCATAGACGAATCAAGGTGCATGGGATGCCGCGGGTGCCAGGTGGCGTGCAAACAGTGGAATGACAATCCCGCAGAGTTGACGGAGAATTGGGGCACGTACGAGAACCCGCCCGAGTTGTCGGGCATCACCTGGACCAAGGTCAAGTTCACGGAGAAAATGGAGGGCAACCACGTCAAGTGGTTGTTCCTCACGCAGGGCTGCATGCACTGTACTCACGCGAGCTGTGAGGCGGTGTGTCCCACCGGGGCTGTGCGCCATGACGGTCAGTACGTGCTCGTGGATCAAGAATGGTGTATCGGCTGTGGGTACTGCGTGGCTGCCTGTCCCTTCGATGCGATCCATTCGGTCTTCGAGACGGCCGCCGGTGCCGAGCAGAAGGCCACCGCCAAGAAGTGCACGTTCTGTGTTGACCGGACAACCAACGGGTTGCCGCCGGCCTGCGTCAAGACCTGCCCGGCTGGCGCTCTGTCCTGGGGTGACCGGAACGAGATGATAGCCAAGGGCAAGGACAGGGTCGCTGCCCTGCAAGCTGGCGGGTCCACTGGCGCCAACCTCTATGGTGAGGACCAGCTCGGTGGCTTGCACCGCCTGTATGTTCTTACTGATGAGCCTTCTGCCTACGGCCTACCTGGGGCGCCAAGGCTCGCTACGTCGAACGTGGCCGGTCAGTGGCTGAGTGGAATCCTGACCGCTGGCATTGTGGCAGCGGTGCCGTTCTGGCTGCTGTTCAAACGTCAGAGGTCGGAGGAGACCCAACGAAGGGAGGCAGGACGATGATCTTGACGTGGAAGTGGGAGTTGGTGGTTTATCTCTGGATTGCCGGGGTCGCGGGGGGAGCGTTCTTCGCAGCATTCCTTATGGATCGCATCACGCGCGGCAAGCACGAGCAGATGCCCAAGATAGCGCTGTTCCTGGGCGTACCGCTTGTGCTGCTGGGTTCGTTGCTGCTAGTACTGGATCTGGGTGAGCAGCTTCGTGCCTGGCACCTCTTCACGCGGGTCAGGTTGAGCTCGCCCATGTCAGTGGGGAGCTGGATACTGCTGCTGTACGCCTTGGTCGGCGTGGTGATGATCGCACTGTGGTGGTCCAAGAGCTTCGAGCCAGGCGAAGTGCGACTCAGTGTGCTGTCCGGCCTCGCCAGCGTGATTAGGCCCGCTGCGTCCGCGATAGGGGGCCTCTCCTGGATAGCCTTCGGGCTCTCGGTACTTCTCATCGCCTACACGGGTGTCCTCCTCAGTGCCACCAATCAGCCGTTGTGGGCGGGGGTCTTGCTGCTGCCAGCGCTGTTCGTGGCCTCGGCCATCTCCACGGGCATGGCACTACTCGTGCTCGTTCTCAGAACGGGGTTTGGCAGGATGTTGGACCTTCTCTTTGGTGGGGAGGGCGAGAGCGTACCCGCTGACACTCTGCACTCCATGGGCACCGCTAGTCTTATCCTGGGGATCGTTGAGCTCGTGGTGCTTGTGGGCTACATAGCTTGGCTGGCGTTCTTCTCAACCGCCGCTGGTGCCCAAGCCATCAGCGTATTGCTCGCCGGACCCATGAGCCTCATGTTCTGGGGCGGGGTAGTGTTGGTGGGGCTAGTCATTCCGCTCGTGCTGGAGTTTGCTTCGTTGAGGGGCCGGGAGATGCTGGTGGGCTCCGTACTGGCCTCCACGTCGTTGGTGCTGCTAGGCGGGCTCTTCCTGAGAGCAGCGGTGCTGCTGGGCGGCCAGATGGTTTAACGTGACGTGACCATGCACCGAGTACTCTTTGCTCGGGACAGACTCGAACGCACTACAGGCCAGGGACCATCTCCCTGGCCTGTGTCTTCATGGGGGCCAAGCTCCTCGTCAAGAGTAGTGTTGACCTACAAGCACAACAGTTGCAGGCTCCAGAGGAACGAGGTCTTTCCACTCCTTGGCCTGTTGTGCTGCGCCGTTCGCTCCCCACTTGCGCACTACCCGCTCGTCGCTGCAAATGGAGTCCACAAAGGCACGATACCTCTGGGTCTCGCCTCCCGCGGCGGTGATGTAGCTGAGGGTAGCCAAAGTGACCAGACATCTGCCTAGACTGAGGCCAAGCGTGTCGATCAAGAGTGGCTCTATCTCGGTTTCGATTGCAGTCTCGACGTCCATCACAGCCTCTCCTGCCAGCCTTCAACCGGTATCTCAGCGATCACAGTGGTCCCCTCACCGGGTTTGGAGCGCACCGTCAAGGTACCGCCAGCAAGATGGGCTCGCTCGAGCATCCCGGTGAGCCCTAGTTTGCCTGTCTCCACCAGCTCCGTAGGTCGATCCGGGACCGTGAACCCTCGTCCATTGTCGCTGACGGTTATCCTCACCAATCCGTCGGTGAACTCTACTCTGGTAAGGACTTCCGTGGCGCCCGCGTGCTTTCGTACGTTGTTGAGTGCTTCCTGAGCGATACGGAAGAGAACCAACTCCATCTCCGGTGTCAAGCGACGTTCGTCTCCGACGACTTCGAGGAGAGCTTGTACGTCATCCTCTTCCGAGAGCCTATTGCTCAGCCCTTCCAGCGTTGGCAGCAAGCCAAGGTCATCCAGGGTGGATGGTCTGAGATCCTGGCTGAAACGGCGCACGTCGCGCGAGATCTGGGCTGTGAGCTGGCGGACCTCCTCCATCCGTGGTCTGAGACTCCCCGGTGTGTGGTCCTGGTCACTGAGCAGCGCATCGAGTTGCCGCGAGAGCGCGACCAGCGCTTGCGCTGTATCATCGTGAAGCTCACGAGCCATGCGCTTACGTTCCTCTTCCTGGGCTGTAAGGATCTGCTTCGCGTAGGAGCGCATGCTCTCGTAGAGACGCGCATTCTCGATGGCCACAGCAGCTTGCCGGGCCACGCCGGAGACCACGGTCACATCTCTATCGGAGAAGGAACGCTTGTCCTTCAAAGCGATCACGCCCAAGGTCCCGAACACTCTATCACCGGTCACAATGGGGACGGCGAGCACGCTCTTGACGCCTCCGTCAACGAAATCCTGTACCCTGTGAGGGTAGGCAGCATAGTCCTCGATGACGATTGCTTCGCCGCAGGATATCACCTGTCCAGCGAGCCCTTCCCCTCTCGCCACAGTCACCTGTAACAGGTTCTCCGGCAGCCTGTGCAAATAGGGATAGCGGATGACGTCCCTGCCCGCGTCCAACAAGGCGATGACTCCTGCGTCGGCATCGACCAGACCTTCGGCAATCTGGACAACCTTGGGCAAGACTCTGTCCAATTCAAGCTCAGAGGTGATCCCCTCTGACAGCTCGCTGAGACGCCGCACCCTTTCCAGTTGCCTGGTCACATTGCGGTGGAGCCTGGCGTTCTCTGTGGCCACTCCGATCTCAGACGCTATGGCGGTGAGGAGGTCGGTCTCCTCCTCCAGGGAGCGTTGGGCACGGTTGGTGCCAACGACGATGGCACCCTGCAATCTACCCTTGGACTTGAGCGGGATGGCGATCTGGCTAGCCAGCGCCTGGTCTGTGACCAGCGTTCTGGCTTGCCTGAGCCCTCTTTGGGCAGTGACGAGCCCCGGCGGTAGGCCTCGATGGGCTGCGAGAGTCAGATCGGCGTCTTTCTCGTCGAGGACGAATATCATGCCGGCCTCGAGTCCGGTAACCTCCAGAACGGCGTTCAGCGCCTCACCAAGCATCCGTCGCAGCTCCAGAGATCCCGTCAAGACAGCGGAGACCGCATTGATGGCCTCGAGACGAACCGTGGCTTTCTCGCGGAGGACCTCCTGGGCTCTCCTTATCCAGGCGAGCCAGATAGTGAGACCTCCGACGAGGGTGACGGCGATGGTCTCCATGAAGGCGTCGGCCGGGCTTGTACTGAGGAACAGGACGCGTGGTAGCATGATGAAGGAAGCTACGATCAGGACAACGAGCCCAACACTAGGGCCCAATGCGAAGGCCGCGTAGCCTATGGGCAGAATGAGCAAGACTCGTTCGGTGGAGTGCCGAGTGAGCTGGCTCTGGCCTTGGCCAGGGATGGGCAGAGTGCGCAGTTGAGCGCTGTAGTGCAGTAGAACGCCGCTGAGGAGCATGGCGATAACGAGCCAGAGGCTGGGGCTGAAGACAATCCTCTGGAGTCTGCTCGGTGACAGACCTGAGACTGAAGGCATCTCTGGACTTTCAGGCTTGTGCAATTCTCTTACGCACCAGGCTGCTCATTTGCGCGCGACCGATGGGGTGGCGCCTCACTGGATGTCCTCGAGCGTGAACCAGCCCATGCGGAGAGCCAGGATCACTGCTTCGGTACGGGAGCCCACGTGCATCTTGCTGAAGATGTTGCTGAGGTGGCCCTGAACCGTGCGGACGCTCAAGGTGAGTTCGTTGGCGATTTCCATGTTCGTCTTGCCGCCGGCTGCGAGCTTGAGCACCTCCATTTCTCTCTCGCTGAGCTGGTCCGACTCGGTGGCGATGGCACTCTGTTGGCGAGAGGACGCGAAGCGGTTCAGGACCTTGCGCGCTATGGTGGGGTGCAGGATAGACTCACCGGCGTGTACTGCCCTTATCGCATCCACCAGTTCGTGGGCGGGCACGTCCTTCAACAGGTATCCTGCGGCGCCTGCCTCCAAGATGGCGAACACGTACTGGTCGTCATCGTACGCGCTCAGGATGAGAACGGCAGTGTCGGGCTGGATCTCTTTGACCCTCCTCGTGGCTTCTATGCCGTTCAGTTTGGGCATGGCGATGTCCATGATCACGACGTGAGGGTGAAGCTGGGCAGTGAGGGCGACGGCTTCCTCCCCATCTCCGGCTTCACCAACCACCTTCATGTCGTCCTCGCGCTCCAGCAGTTCACGAGTGCCTTGGCGGACGAGTACGTGGTCATCGGCCAGAAGGATGGTGATGTTCTCCATACGCCGCTTCTCCTTCGCCAATCTGCAAGAGAGGGCTTCGTGGACGGAAGAAGGCTGCCATCGTGTGACCCGCCAGTTGCATGGGCCAAGAGAGGCCTGTACTGCTATGATTATAGCCGTTTCGCCAGGCCAAATCAAACCAGCTTGGATTGGCACTGAGAAGCCTCCTCTCGACAATCCTGACGCAGACGGAAATCCGCCCTTGCCACCCCGGACGCTGGCAGGAGCCTTCTCGTACCCCAGCCATTCTAGCTCCGAGCGCCCGGATGTTGTATACTTGAAACGCGGGACGCTTTTCCAAGGAGGAAACCGATTGCAGATGAAGACCCCACCCACTGATAAGCGGTTGCTCGTAGCACTACGAGAGGAACGGAACAATCATCCTGAGCTGCTGGAGACCATTGACCTCCACGAGGAAGTCATAGCTGCTCGCGCCGAGGTGGAGGTTGACTTGCCAGAACTGACTCCAGATCGGGTGGAGGTGGCTGCGCTCGTGGAGAACCGCGTGTCCCTGATCGAGCGGTGGGGGATACAGTGGGACAGGCCCAGTTTTGCGGCGCTCAGTCAGCAGATCTGCGAGATCGGAGCCCGTCGGCGACAGGAATTGGCAGGCGCGTTCGACGATGCGAGCGCGCTTCTGACTGGTGATGGCGACCAAGCCGCGGACGTAGTGGATGTCTATCTCACGGAAGGGAGCCCGCAACTCGACGGGCAGCGAGCGGAAATCGAGGAGATTCTCCCCTTCGTGCTCATCCACGCGCTGCATCCGTACCTACATGCCTTCGCGACTGCGCTCGCCCCGTTGATCGAGGACGAGCAGTGGTATCAGCGGCTGTGCCCGGTCTGCGGCGGAGCACCTGACTTTGGCTTCCTCGAGGGGCAGGTGGGGGGACTTCGCCTGCTCTGCTCCCGCTGCGACGTACTATGGACGTACAAGCGCGGCGAGTGTACGTTCTGTGGCAACAACGAGAGGAAGACCTTCGCCTACTACCTCAGCGAGGACGAAGCCTATCGGCTCTACGTGTGTGATCATTGCCATCGATACCTGAAAGTCCTCGATGGCAGGCACACGTCGGCCAAGTCGTTGTTGCCCATACAGCGTATCCTGACCATAGGAATGGATATCTCGGCGCGTCAGCAGGGGTATTCATAGATCGCACAGTCTATGACCGACAAGATTGGCGACAAGGTGGCCTACGTCCGGTATTCCGGGGGCGAAAGCAAGCAGGTGGAGCGGCCTCTGGTGCGGGAAGCTGCCTGGACGATTCACGTCAACGGCCAGGAACTCGTGACTCTCTATTGCACTCCCGACAAGCTGAACTTCCTCGTGCTGGGCTTCCTCGCGGCTGAAGGGCTGATCGAGAGCCTGGAGGACGTGCTCTTGCTCCAGGTGTGCGAGGATCAGGAGGGGGTCATCGACGTCTCGCTGGATGGGCGCCCGCTCCCTACGCCGGGCCGTCCCATACTCCTCTCAGGGTGCGGCCGCGGCATCACCTTCGAAGATCTCTCATCCATGCACCCCAAGATCGATTCCTCTCTCGAGGTGCCCCCGGGGCAGATATCGAAGCTGATGCGCGATCTGCGACATGAAGCAGCGATTCATCAGTCGGTTGGGGGCACTCACGCCTCGGCTCTCTCGGATGGCAGCGCACTCCTGGTCGTGGCCGAGGACGTTGGCAGGCACAATACCCTGGACAAGATCTGGGGAGAGTGCCTGTTTCGAGGTATCCCCACACGAGATCGGCTGCTCTTGACTACCGGTCGCGTTTCCTCAGAGATGGTGGTCAAGGCTGCCAGGATGGAGGTGCCCATCGTTGCCTCACGAAGCACCCCCACGGATCTGGCCTACAGGCTGGCTAGCGAATGGGAGATGACCGTCGTCGGCTACGTGCGCGGCGACAAGATGAACGTCTATTCCCGGCCCGACAGAGTGACCAACGGCTGATCCAGCCGTGCTTGTCGTAGCGTTCGCTCTAGCAGTCGACCTTCCCACTTGACATCAGACAAGACCTACTGTATAATTAGTACAAATTACGAGGAGTTATCAACCGCTCGGGAAGTGCTGTGAGAACGGTCGAGGAGCTCTGTGAGGCCCTGCGGCAGAGGGGGTTGAAGGTCACGCCTCAGCGGCGTTTGATCTTCGAGGCGCTGCGCGACAGCCGTGACCACCCGTCAGCCGAGGAGGTCTACCACACGGTGACAGAGGTCATGCCAGACATGTCGCTGGCTACGGTTTACCATACCCTCAACGAACTGGTAGGCATGGGTGAGTTGGTGAGTCTCGATGTCGGAGAGGGTAAGAGTCGCTACGACACCCACACCGGAAGCCATTGCCATCTGGTATGTCTCGGCTGCCGCGAGGTGGTGGACATCTGGCAGAGTCCGCCCTGCGCCGAGCTGTCTCCAGAAGAGGCGAGGGGTTACGAGATCGAGCGGTGCGACGTGGTGTTCTACGGCCGTTGTCCCGAGTGCCAGCGCGCCGGCCGCGGTTGATGTGGAGCCTGGTTATCTGCTAGACAGAGGAGATGGAAATGGACAAGTGGGAATGTTTGGCGTGTGGATACATCTACGACCCCGCCGTGGGAGACCCCGACAATGGCATAGCCGCAGGCACAGCTTTCGAGGATCTGCCAGACGATTGGGTGTGTCCAGAGTGTGGGGCTGAGAAGGACATGTTCCAGAAGCTGGACGAGTAGGGATGAAACCTATCGAGGTCAAGCAGGACATCTATTGGATTGGGGCCCTGGATCCTGGTCTCCGGCTCTTCGATATTCTCTTCCCTACAGAGGCGGGCACCACGTACAACGCCTACCTGGTCAGAGGCGAGAAGGTTGCCGTGGTGGACACGGCGAAGGGGCGCTGCTACGATCAGTTCCTGTCACATCTGACGGCGCTCGTAGCACCGGAGGACGTTGACTACGTGGTGTGCAACCACATGGAGCCCGATCATTCTGGCTCGCTGGCTGCCTTCCTGGAGGAGGCGAAGAAAGCGCAGGTAGTGGTCTCCAGAACGGGCGAGCACTACGTGAGGAACATCCTCAACGCCGACGTGAGCCCTCTGAAGATGGGCGACGGCGATGTGCTCGATCTGGGAGGCAAGACCTTACGTTTTGTCTCTGCTCCCTTCCTCCACTGGCCAGATACGATGTTCACCTACGCGGTGGAAGACAAAGTACTGTTCCCTTGCGACGTCTTCGGCAGCCACTTCTGTGACGAGAGGATGTTCGATGACCTGGTGGGCGATTTCTCCGAGCAGTTCGAGTATTACTACCAGGGCATCATGCGCCCCTTCAAGGACAAGATGCTGGAGGCCATAGCCAAGATCAGGGGGCTGGACATCGAGGTGATCGCTCCGTCACACGGCCCCATCTTGCGCGGCGACCCGTGGAAGTATGTGGAGCAGTGCGTCGAGTGGAGCACGCCCGCGCCTACCACAGCCAAGAAGGTGCTGGTCTTCTATGCCAGTGCTCACGGCAACACCAAGATGATGGCTGAGGAGGTAGCCAAGGGCGCTGCTATCGATGGGGTCGAGGTAGAGGTATTCGATCTCACAGAGACGGATCCGGGTGAGGTTCTAGAACGAATCGAGGCGGCACAGGCGCTGATCATCGGCTCGCCTACCATCAATGGCGATGCCGTGAAGCCCGTCTGGGATCTCCTCTCCAGTCTGGCCACCATCAGGCTGCGCGGCAAGGTGGGAGGCGCCTTCGGGTCGTACGGGTGGAGCGGAGAGGCGGTGGGTATGGTGGAGGATCGACTCAAGGGACTGAAGTTCAAGATCCCTGAGCCCGGTGTGAGGTTTGCACTGGTGCCCACCACTGAGGAGCTGGAGGCGTGCCGGGAGTTCGGTGCGCGGATCGCGGAAAGCCTGTAGCTGGTGAGATTCGTCATCGGCGGCAACGGGATCGCGGCGATCACGGCAGCGCGTGCTATTCGTGCGGCCAGTCCGGACAGTGAGATAGAGATCTACACGGATGCTTCTCGCCCGTTCTATCTGCGTCCGAAGCTCATTCCATTCCTGGCTGGGCGCACAGGACTGGAGAACCTCTTCGCCTATTCGCCGCAGTGGTATGCTAGCAGGGGCATCGCGGTTCACCTGACGACGCCGGTCGTGAACCTGGACATCGGGGAGCACAAAGTCCTTCTGGAGAGCGGGGAGGCTATGCCCTACGATCGGTTTCTTCTGGCGGTGGGCAGTCATCCCTTCGTGCCGCCGCTGGAAGGGGTGGATCAGGAAGGCGTGTTCACTCTCCGCACCATCGACGATGCGCTTGCCATCAAGAGCCGCGCTGAGGAGTGCCTTTCCGCGGGACGGAGCGAGGCCGCGGTCATAGGTGGTGGCCTCCTCGGTCTGGAGTGCGCCCACGCCCTGACCAGCCTGGGGATGCAGGTGATGGTGCTTCAGGGCGGGCCCTGGCTGCTGCACAAGCAGATCGATCCCGAAGCAGCCCAGATCCTCGAGGGACGGCTGGAGGGGTTGGGCATCAGGTGCCTCTCCGACGTGACGCCGATCGAGGTCCTGTCGAACGGGGACGTGGCGGGAGTGCTGCTCGAGGATGGACGCCGCATCAGCGCTCATCTGGTGTTGTGCGCGGCGGGTGTGAGGTCCAACCTCGAGGTAGCCACAGCCTCCGGGCTGGAGGCGAACAAGGGGGTCCTCGTCGACGGTCAGATGCGAACCAGTGCAGAGGACGTGTATGCCGCCGGCGACGTGGCCGAGTACGACGGAGAGCTGTGGTGCATCATCCCGGCCGCGTTGGAGCAGGCCAGGGTAGCCGCGGCCAATATTGTGGAGCCGGGCTCCAGGACGTACCGTGGCACGGTACCTTCGACCACGCTGAAGGTGGTTGGGGTGGACCTGATGTCCGTGGGCATGATCCAGGGTACGGAGGCTGAGGATCTCGAAGAAGTGAAGAGGTCGGACCACGAGCGGGGAGTGTACGAGAAGTTGGTTCTTCAAGATGGGCGCATCGTGGGAGCTATCATGTTGGGAACAAGGAAGCGAGTACCGGTGGTATCCAGGCTGATCAAGGAGGGCACCGACGTGTCCAGCCACAGGGAGAGCCTCCTCGATGACGAATTCGACCTATCTGCGGTGATCAATCAGTAGGGAGGTAACTGTCGCGAGATGAGAAAGATGACGGAAAGCAATCTGGAGGCGGCTTTTGGCGGCGAAAGCAAGGCCCACATGAGGTATCTGATCTTCGCCGACAAAGCAGAGAAGGAAGGACACGCCAACGTGGCCAGGCTGTACAGAGCCGTCGCCTTTGCCGAACAGGTCCACGCTACCAATCACTTCAAGAACCTAGGTGGCATCGGCACGACGGCTGACAACTTACAGGCGGCCATCGACGGCGAGACCTACGAGGTGGAGGAGATGTACCCGGCCTTCAGAGCCGTGGCGGAGCTACAGGGAGAGGCGGGCGCTGTGCGCTCGACGACCTGGGCGCTGGAGGCGGAGAAGATCCACGCTGACCTGTACGGCCAGGCCAAGAGCGCGGCAGAGGGTGGCCAGGATCTGGACGTTGGCGAGATCCAGATCTGTGAGCTTTGCGGGTGGACAGGGACCGGCGAGAAGCCGGACAAGTGCCCCATCTGCGGGGCGAAAGCCGAGAAGATCCGCACGTTCTAGGCGCCGATCTACGTGTGAGGCAGGCGTCAGCAGGGTCTGACGGCAGGGAGGGACGTTGTCATGAGCCTCGGGGGAAAACGGGTAGCTGTCCTCGCTGAGGACCTCTACCAGGAACTGGAACTGTGGTACCCTGTGCTCCGCCTCAGAGAGGCGGGAGCCGAGGTGGTGATTGTAGGTACAGGAAGCTCCGATGCCTACGCAGGCAAGCACGGCTACCCTGTGACCGTGGACAAGTCGGCCGGGGACGTGGAGGCCGAAGACTTCGATGCGCTCGTTATCCCCGGGGGCTACGCTCCTGATCGGTTGCGCCGCTATCCAGCGATCAACGCGTTGGCGCGAGAGGTATTCGATCAAGACAAGATCGTCGCCGCCATCTGTCACGGAGCCTGGGTGCTAGTGTCGGCGGGCGTATTGCGCGGACGCACGGCTACCTGTTTCAGCGGCATCAAGGACGACGTCATCAACGCTGGTGCGCACTACGTCGACCAAGAGGTGGTGCGAGACGGCAATCTGATCACCTCTCGTGAACCTGACGACTTGCCCGCTTTCCTAAAGGAGATCATAGCGGGCCTCGAGGGCCAGGAGTGAGGGACGTGGTGCCAGAGGGGGCGTCCGGAGTCAGCCAGAAGCTGCTCGAGATCCTCGACGACGCCATTGAGCAGGAACGGCTCGCACAGAAGAGATACGCCTTTGGAGCAAGTCTGGCATCCGATCCGTCCGCGAAGGAGATGTTCCTCCGATTGGTGGAGGAGGAGATGGGTCACGAGAGAACCCTGCGGGAGTGGCAGTTGGCGTTGGGGGAGAAAGGATAACCCTGGAAGCTGGCTAGGAGCAGAGGCCAGTGCGGGAACATAAGAGAAGAGAGAGGAGTACACCATGGCAGAAGAGTTCTCGCTCACCGAGATGAACCGGGCAGACCGGGCTAACATGACGGACATGATGCGCAAGCACACACCAGTGATAGACGCTCCAGACAAGGCGAAAGCTGGCGAGCCCTTCGCCGTCAAGATCAAGGTGGGAGGCCTCGATGGTGTGGAGCATCCCAACATCCTCGGACACTGGATCAATTGGGTGGCCCTCTACGCTGGCGACCGTCCACTGGGCCGTGCCGAATTCGCGCCTGCCGTCTCGCAGCCGCAGGCTACCTTCCACGTGATCCTGGAGGATTCGGCAACCCTACGTGCGGTTGCATACTGCAATCTGCACGGTTCGTGGCAGTCCACCAAGCGCGTCAACGTGTAGTAGAATTCGCCAACGTAGCCCTGGGACGGGTCCTGCGCAGGCAGGACAGCGTGAGCCGAGGAGGGGCGTGGCCCGCGAAGCCAAGCTAAGCATCCTTGGGGTGGGGTGGATAAGGAATGGGGGCGGCGACTGACGGTTATCAGAAGCGAAGGGAGATGGCGAGTTGGCTATTCTCTTCTGTGAGAGCTGACGTTCGTCGCACTGAGAACTTGTATGGGAGATTGGCAGAGAAAGCCAAGGAGGCAACATGAGCGGACAAGATCCCAAAGAAATCATCGGTATGCTGAATGAGGACATCAAGGGCGAGCATGCAGCCATCGTTCAATACCTCCGCCATGCGTATGCCATGGGCGAGGGAGAGATGGCTTGCGAGATCGAGGCCATCGCCAGGGACGAAATGCGCCACCTGGATTGGCTGGCCGAGACCGTGGTGGAACTGGGCGGCGAGCCCACACTGGATAGAGGGGCGATGACCATAGGTGGCGACAGCATCGCGGAATGGATGCAGCGGGACGTAGGTCTGGAGCAGGACGCCATTCAATTGTACGAGGAGCACATCCAGGCCATCGAGGATCCCAAGATCAAGAGACTTCTGCGCCGCATCGTCTCCGACGAAATGTCACACCAGCACGACTTCGAGCACTTCGTAGACAAGTCGAAGAGGAAGCCTGCGGAGCCTGTCGCGGCCCTGGAGGCTGGAGGCGGCAAGCCCTCGGGGCTGGCGGACATGCTCAACTGGGGTGTCCGGCACGAGTATACGGTCGTCTTGCAGTACCTGTATCACTCGTTCATGACCCCCGACGAGGAGGTCGGAGAGCAATTGGAGGACCAGGCCATCAACGAGATGCAACACCTGGGCTGGTTGGCCGAGGAATTGACCGGGGCCGGCGAGGTGCCCGACATCGAGGAGACCGGCGTCGATCGCTCCCAGGACACAGCAGACATGCTTCGCGCCGACATCGCCGTGGAGCGGGAGGTGACCAAGGAGTACACGCGGCAGATAGGCGTAGTGGAGGATCCCGACCTGAAGAGGTTGATCACCCGCATCCGCGATAACGAGATCTACCACGACGAAGTGTTCAGCGACCTGCTGGACGAAGTCAGCGACTAGGGGACGACGATGCGTCTAAGAGTGCTTGGCATAGGGGGTAGTCCGCGCCGCCAGGGCAACACGGAACTGCTCCTGGACCAGGTTCTGGGTGCGGCAGCAAGCAAGGGAGCTATCACGGAGAAGGTCCTTCTTGGCCGGATGAAGGTGGCGCCTTGTGATGCGTGCTATGGGTGCCTGGGCACGGGAAGGTGTGTGTTGCAGGACGACTTCCAGTTGCTCTATCCCAAGCTGATCAAGGCGGAGCGCATCGTGTTGGCGGCCCCGATATGCTTCCTGGGGCTAGCGGCGCAAGCGAAGGCCTTCATCGATCGCTGCCAGTGCTTCTGGGTACGGAAGTATGTGATCCAGGATCCCTTGCCGCCGACCGATTCGGGGGTGAAGCGCTTGGGTTACCTGATCTCGACAGCGGGTGGCGCGGAGACCGGTTTCCAGTGTGCCATCAAGACGACGAAGGCCTTTCTGGGCGTGCTCGACGCGGAGTACGGTGGCGACTTGACATTCCCAGGAGTGGACGAAAAGGGCGCGATCTTGAACCACCCCACTGCTCTGGAGGAGGCCGTGGCTTTGGGCAAGGCCATGGCGGTTTCCAGAGCAGACTGAGGTCAGTTGGCCCAACCGTCAGCAGCGTGGCGCGGATGGGGACCAGGCAGCACATGGCGCAGGCGGTGGACGCTGAGATCGAGGAGCGCATACAGCGGGGTCTTAGTCCTGCTCTGGTGCGTGGCGGATAGGCGCGAGGCGAGGTCAGAGGATGTGGTTGCGCGGGTCGACTGGAGAGGAGAACGCGGACCGGGACCGGGTTCCGCCTGGCCAGCGTGTCACGGAGAAGTTCCCCGTGCTGCACTACGGCGGTATCCCGAGGTTCGACCGCCAAACGTGGGACCTGCGGGCCTTCGGTCTCGTCGAAGAGCCTGCGGCGCTGACCTACGATCAGTTGCTGGAGCTGCCGACCACACGGATCGTAGCTGACATCCACTGCGTCACCGGTTGGAGCAAGCTGGACACTGTGTGGGAAGGCGTGCTCTTCCGTGAGCTGTGGGGTAGAGTCGAGGGGAAACCGGAAGCCAGATTCGTGATGGTGCACTGCGAGCAGGGGTTCACCACCAACGTGCCCCTGAAAGTCCTTCTGGACGACGACGTGCTGCTGTCGTACCGGTACGACGATGCGCCTCTGACCGCTGAGCATGGTTACCCTCTGAGGCTCGTGGTACCCAAGCGATACTTCTGGAAGAGCGCCAAGTGGGTGCGGGGGCTGGAGTTCATGGCCGAGGATCGCCTGGGCTTCTGGGAGGTGAGAGGCTATCACAACAACGCCGATCCCTGGAAGGAGGAGCGGTACTCGTAGTGACGCCAGGCGGCAAGCGGTTGGGAACGAAGACTCGCCAGAACCTCTACGATGCCTTCGTGGGAGAAGCAAAGGCGCACGTCAGGCTGCTGGCCTTTGCCAGGAGAGCCGAGGAGGACGGGTACGCTCAGGTCGCCAAGCTCTTTCGGGCCGTCGCGGCGGCAGAGGAGGTGCACGCCGCCAATCATCTCAGGGCGGCGGGCGAGGCCATCATGGGAACTACCGAGGAGAATCTGGCTTTCTCCTTCGAGCGAGAGACTACGATCAACGAGGTGACCTACCCTCAGTTGATCGGGGAGGCCGAGGAAGAGGGGGAGCAAGCGGCCGCTATCTCATTCAGTTACGCCAGGGACGTAGAGGAAGGGCACGCCAATCTCTACAAGAAGGCCATGGAGCATCTGCTTCAGGACGAGGACAGCGACTACTATGTGTGCGGCGTGTGTGGCTACACCTCGGACGGGGTCTTGCCCGATGAGTGCCCCGTCTGTGGGGCGAAGAGCGACGCTTTTGCCAGAATCGCCTGATTGTGTAGGCGGTGGTCCTGGGGCGTCGTGGCGGGAAAGATAGGCGAGGGATGATCATGCCCAACATGGAAATGACCTTCAAGATAGGAGGAGAGGCGGGACAGGGCGTCGAGTCCAGCGGGGCCGGGTTCGCCACGGCCCTGGTGCGGGCGGGCTGGCACGTGTTTGGCATGCAGGACTACTATTCCCGTATCCGCGGAGGGCACAACTTCTATCAGATTCGGGTGAGTGACCGGCCCCTCTACTCCCACGTGGAGTCTGTGGATCTACTGTTGGCTCTCACCCAGGAGGCGGTCGATCGCCATTGTGGTGAGATCGTGGAAGGTGGAGGCGTGATCTGTGAAGAGTGCCTGGAAGTAGACTGTGCGAGCCTGGAACAGCGAGATGTCAGCTACTTCCCGGTACCTCTGACCGACATCGCCCAGGAGCAGGGTGGGGCCGAGGTGATGCGCAACACCGCTGCCTTGGGCTCTGCTGCCGGGCTGGTGGACTTCCCCTTCGAGGTTATGTCCGGCGTGATAGAGGACAACTTCGCGAAGAAGGGCGCGGAGGCGGTGCAGGTCAATCTCCGCGTTGCTGAGGCCGCGTACCGGTACGCTGGGGAGCAGTTCGCGGGCAAGTTCCCCTACCAGCTTGGCCGCGTGGAGGGGGCTCCGTCCAGGATGATTCTGGACGGCAACCAGGCCCTGTCGCTGGGGGCGCTCCTGGCTGGGTGCAAGTTCGTGGCCGGCTATCCCATGACGCCAGCCACCAGCATCCTCCAGTGGATGGCTACCCATGGCGAGCGGTACGGCGTGGTGGTCAAGCACACCGAGGACGAGATAGCGGCCATTCTGATGATCGTCGGTGCCGCCCACATGGGGGCGCGAGCCATGGCGCCAACCTCGGGCGGCGGGTTCTCGCTGATGAACGAGGGGCTGGGACTCGCGGGCATCACCGAGACGCCCATCGTCATCGTCGAGGCCCAGCGCCCTGGTCCTGCCACCGGCCTGGCCACGCGAACGGAACAGGGTGATTTGCTGTTCGTCCTGCATGCGTCTCAAGGCGAGTTCCCTCGGATCGTGCTATCACCGGGCAGCATCGAGGAGTGCTTCGAGGCCGGGTGGCGGGCCTTCAACCTGGCGGAGAAGTACCAGTGTCCGGTGATCGTGCTCAGCGACAACTTCCTGGCCAATTCGGTCCGCAGCATCGAGATGGACGCACTGGACTTCGCCGGCGTACAGATCGACCGAGGGCAACTGCTGACCAGGAAGGAGCTCGACGAATTGAAGGGCGAGTACCTGCGCTACGCATATACGGAATCGGGCGTGTCGCCGCGAGCGCTGCCGGGCCATCCACACGCGGTCTTCCAGGCCACCGGCAACGAGCACACTCCGGATGGACACCTGACCGAAGAGATCGAACCTCGGCGGCTTCAGGTGGAGAAGCGGCTCAAGAAGCTAGACACCGCCCGCGAGGAGATACAGGGCCCGGTTCTCTACGGGGCGGAAACGGCCGAAATGACGCTGATCGGCTGGGGATCCACCTATGGACCGCTGCGGGAGGCGGTGGATGTGCTCAATGCGGAGGGCGGCAGTGCCAACATGCTGCACATCAAGGAAGTGTGGCCTTTCCCGTCGGAGGCGGCACGGGAGGCCCTGGCCAAGGCACGGCGCAAGGTGATGGTAGAGGGAAACGCCACAGGGCAAATGGCCCAGTTGCTGGAGGCTCACGCAGGGGTCAAGCTCGACCACCACATCCGCAGATACGACGGGCGTCCTCTCTCGCCTCAGTACATCCTGGAACGACTGGAGGTGGTGGACCATGGTTGAGTTTCAGGACTACCAGAGTCCAGTACGACCCACGTGGTGTAAGGGGTGTGGAGACTACGGCATCTGGAACGCCCTCAAGTTTGCCCTGTCAGAACTCGATCTGGCTTCCCACCAGGTGCTGATGGTGAGCGGCATCGGGTGTGGCAGCAAGACGCCAGACTACACCCACGTCAACGGCCTGCACACCCTCCACGGCCGTTCGCTTCCCGCTGCCACGGGAGCGAGGCTGGCGAACCACGGGATGAAGGTTCTCTGCGTGCATGGGGACGGCGATGGGTACGGTATGGGTCTGGGCCACATGATGCACGCCGCGCGCCGGAACATGGACATCACCGACGTGGTGCAGAACAACCGCGTCTACGGACTGACCAAGGGGCAGTACTCTCCCACCAGCCCTGAGGGTTTCGTGAGCAAGACCTCGCCGCAGGGCGCCCTCGATCATCCCGTGAACCCATGGGCCCTGGCGCTGGCCGCCGGTGCCACCTTCATCGGCCGCGGCTTTCCCGCCGACCTGAGACATCTGGTGGAGGTTCTGAAGAAGGCGATCCAGCATCGCGGCTACGCCCTGGTGGATGTGTTGCAGCCTTGTGTAAGCTTCAACAGAGGCTACGCCTATGAGTACTATCAGCCGAGAGTATACAAGGTGGACGAGGAACCAGGCTACGATACCACTGATCGTGAGGTTGCCTGGCAGCGCGCTCAGGAATGGGGCGACCGTATCCCCATCGGGATCCTGTACCAGGTGGAGGGAGTACCCACCTACGAGGAACAGGTTGCCGTGTTGCGCGGAGGGCCACTGGTGGACCAGGGCCTACGGGAGTGGACGGATGACGATTACGAGAAGCTCAGGGCACAGTTCGTATAGCGAGGTGGCGCTCGGAACGACTCGTTGAAGCGCGGTAGTATCGTTTGGGAAGGAGACCGAAAGTGCGATATGGAACTGAGACCAAGTTGAGCACATCCGCGGTGCTGGACAGGGCGTCGGAGTACTTCGGCGAAGGTGGACTGGGGCTGACGGAGACCTCGCGCGACGCATGCTGTATCTCTCTGGAAGGAGGGGGAGGTCACGTAACGGTTACGGTGACAGAGGGGGACAAGACCTCTGTCGATGTGGAAACCCGGGAGTGGGACTACCAGGTCGAGAAGTTCTTGGCGGATAAGCTGTAGGAGGTTGGAGGCTACCGTTGTCCGTGGGGACAGGACGGATGAACAGAGACAGTGTGCACAAGGAGGCATGATGGATAAGGCGGTACTAGAGGTAATCAAGAAACGTAGGACGGTTCGAGCCTTCAGCGAAGAGGAAGTCACTGACGAGCAGGTCGAGGCCATCCTGGAGATGGGGATGTATGCTCCTACCTACATGAACCGGAAGCCGTGGCATTTCGTGGTCATCAGAGACAAGGAGCTGCAGGGGAAGCTGGGGGAGACCTTGGGTGTGAGGCCCTACATACAACAGGCGTCGGCCGTCATCGCCGTCTATGGAGATCCCGAGGTTTCCAACACCTGGGAGCTCGACGGCTGCGCGGCTATCGAGAACATGCTCATTGCCGCCACCGCCCTAGGTGTGGGCAGCGCGTGGGCGGGAAGCCCGGGCAACGTGGCTTGGGGTGAGACTGAAGAACTGATGCGTGAAGCACTGAAGGTCCCGAGCGGATTCCGGGCGCTCTCGCTGGTGTGCCTGGGTCACCCGGCGAAGGTGTCGGTGCCGCACACCAAGGACGAGCGGTACGACAAGAGTCGAATCCACTATGGAAACTGGAGGAATCTCGAATCGTGAGCGAGGTCGTAGTCTACACCACGCCAACGTGCGGGTACTGCCAGCAGGTCAAGCAGTATCTGTCTGAGCGAGGCGTCCCCCACAAAGAGGTAGACGTGGCAGCGGACCCTCAGGCGGCCTCCGAGATGGTGCGTTTGTCGGGACAGCGGGGCGTGCCAGTGGTCGTGATCGACGGCCAGGTCGTGGTGGGCTTCAACCGGCCTCGTATAGATGAGTTGCTGGCTGCCCGGTCGGCCAGGCGTCCCCAGCTGGGTGTGTCGGTCGCCGACGCCAGCAGGATGTCGGAGAAGCGCGGCCATGGGCCCAACGAGGGGGCTTACGTGGGCAAGGTGACCCATCTGTCGCCGGGAGACAGGGCTGGCCTGGCTATAGGCGACGTGATCGTGGCCTTGGCGGGGCGAGCCATCCGAAACGCTGACGACCTGGAGTCGACGTTGGCTACGCTCGTTCCTGGCGAGTCCGTCTCCCTGGTCTACCTGCGCGATGGCGAGAGGGTAACTGCCAGGGTGACGCCGTAGCACGTTCTCCGAGAGTGATAGGAGGTCAGAGATGGGTGGCCTGGACGCGCAGAGCGCCTTGGTGGCCCTGGAAGTGGCCATACAGACGGAGAAGGACGGCCGCGACTTCTACGCGCGGGCAGCCGAGAGAACCAGCGATCCGGGGGGCAAGGTGCTGTTCGCCTCGCTGGCCGACGACGAGCTGGAGCACCTGCGGCTGCTCCAGTCGCAGCGGGAGGCATTGACCGAGGACGGGCGGTGGCTGCCCTCCGTGGAGAGTGAGGAGCACCGAGTGAGGGAGATCGGAGGCGCTCCGATCTTCGGACGGGAGGCCCTGGTCGAGAACGTGGACGTCTATACCTCCGAACTGTCTGCCTTGCGTATGGCCTATCTGATAGAGAAAGATGCGGTTACCTTCTACACCAGGGCGGCGTCGGAGATGGAGGACCCTGACGGGAGGGCCATGTACGAACGGCTGGTGGAGATGGAGAAGGAGCATCAACAGATCCTGGAGGAGGAGTACAACGCCCTGGCTAAGGAGTTCTGGAGCAGCATGGGCTTCGAGCCTTTCTGAGATTCTGATAGCCAAGGGCGAATGGAGGAAACGTTATGACAGAAGACACCACTGCGGCGCTCTCGGTGCTAAGAGAGGCCGTGCGCAACGAACTAGATGGCCAGGCCATGTACCTGCAGGCCGCTGAAGGCACGCAGGATGAGTTGGGCAAGAGCATGTTTCAGTCCTTCGCCAAGGAGGAGGAGCAACACGTACACATCCTCCAGGCGCAGTACGCCAAGGTGAACGAGTCCGGTGGGTGGATCGACCTGGAGGCCGCTCAGAAGGAACCCCGGGATCCAAGTCTGGTTCTCTTCCCACGGGAAGAACAAGAGGTCAAGGAACTCGTCCCGGCGGGCACCAGCGACCTGGAAGCTCTGAAGATCGCCATGGGTTTCGAGAAGCGCGCCGTGGCCATGTACGAACAGGCCGCCGACGATACCGACGATGCCGTGGCTCAGGACTTCTTCCGCGAGTTGGCAGAGTGGGAGGGCACACACTACCGGCTCCTGGACAACAGCTACGACTACCTCGCCAACAAGGGTGAGTGGTACTTCCAGGAGCTGGAGATGCCCATGTACGAAGGCTAGCGCTTCCTGGAGCAGTAGCTGCGTGTTGGGTGTGACAGTCAGAAGCCTCGAGTTGTTGCTGTGAGCGGGGAGGGGTGCCATGAGCAGAGTCAACTGGACACAGGTAGGCGTCTTCGCCAGCGTGGTGTTGGTGACCTTCATCATCGGCATCATGCTCTTGCCGCTCGTCTTCGGATGGTACGGAGGCTCGAGGGCTATGGGGCCCGGAATGATGGGGGGTGGGACGCAGGAAGACTGGTGCCCCTTCTGCGGGGGCACGGGGAGGTACACAACCTGGGGCGTCGGGGGGCTATTCGGCTGGATCTTCATGCTGGGGACGATGCTCTTTCCCCTGGGGCTGCTGGTGCTGTTGGTTCTGGGCATCGTCTGGTTGGTGCGCGCCGGGAGCCGATCCAGCAGTCAGACTTCACCCCCAAGCCGGATGTGCCCCAAGTGCGGGAAGCCTCTCGAGGTCGATTGGCGTGCGTGCCCATTCTGCGCGGAGGACTTGGAGCAGCTCGGCTAGACGGTTCCAGGGAGGTGCATGGTGGACTCACGAACTGGCTGGCTCGTAGTGATCGTTGTTGCGGTCCTTGTCGGAGTGGCTCTGGTGTGCTGCGTCGCTGTGGGGTTGGGGGGATACTTGCTGGTGACACCGATCACGAGGGAAACAGAGCCGCAGGCGTACGTGTCCAATGGCGAGACCATCTACTTCACGGGCAGTAATGAGCGCGCGGAGCGGATCCCTTTCGACGGTGGTCCGACGTGGCTCTACATGCACGGCGGCAGTTGCGCGACCTGCCATGGGGCCGACGGCCGTGGAGGCGCACCGGTGATGATGGGCACGGAGATACCTGGCGACATCCGCTATAGCCACTTGGTCGAAGAGGAGCATGAGGAAGGCGAAGAACATCCGCCGTACACCGAAGAGCTGATCAAGAAGGCGATCACACTGGGACTGAATCCCGCGGGTGAACCTCTCGACTCGACCATGCCGCGCTGGAACATGTCGGATCAGGATCTGGATGATCTGATCCAGTTTCTCAAGACGCTGGACGGCGAACACTGAGGTTCTATCGGTCCGCGCCAGTCGGGACGTCTTTCCGCAAGTAACGTCGCCGGATACCAGAGCGCGCGGGATCAGAGGTCAACGTCTGTAGACGGCAAGCGGACGAACGATTGAAGGCACAAGAGTTGGTCTCTCTGAAGAGAATCCACGTTTCTGGGGTGGTGCAGGGGGTGGGGTTCCGCCCCTTTGTCTATCAACTGGCCCACCGACACGGCCTGACCGGCTGGGTGTGTAACACCTCCGCTGGGGTGGACATCGAGGCGGAGGGACTGGGACCGGAGTTGGCACAGTTTCTGGCGGAGCTGGAGTCCGAGGCGCCGGCCATGGCCCGTATCGAGAGTATCACCTCGAGCGACGGCCCGCCCAACGGTTACCAGCGGTTCGAGATACGGCGCAGCGTCTCGTTGGAGGGGACCTATCAGCTCATCTCCCCCGACGTCGCTACCTGCGACGACTGTTTGGGAGAGCTGTTGGACCCGCAGGACCGCCGCTACCGGTACCCTTTCACCAACTGCACCAACTGCGGCCCTCGCTTTACGATCATCGAGGATATCCCCTACGATCGCCCACTGACCACCATGCGGGACTTCGTGATGTGCCCCGAGTGCCAGGCGGAGTACGAGGATCCTCTGGATCGTCGCTTCCACGCCCAGCCCAACGCCTGCCCGGCCTGCGGGCCGCAACTCCGCCTCACGGATGCCCAGGGCCAGCAAGTGATCGTCGCAGATGAGATCCAGGCGACGACACGGCTGCTGGAAGAGGGCAGAGTGCTGGCTATCAAGGGGCTGGGCGGGTTCCATCTGGCCTGTGATGCCACCAGCGATGGGGCAGTGCAGCGGTTGCGCGAGAGAAAGCGGAGGCCGGCCAAGCCCATGGCGGTGATGATGGCCACCATGAGCGACGTGAGAGCGCATTGTCTGGTGTCCCCACAGGAGGAGGAGCTGCTCACCTCCTCGCAGTGTCCCATCGTGCTGCTGCGCTGGAGGGACGATTCGAGCGTCTCCTCCCTCGTGGCCCCGGGCAACAAGTACCTGGGGGTGATGTTACCCTACACTCCGCTTCATCACGTCCTCCTGAGGGAGGTGGGAAGGCCCCTGGTCATGACCAGCGGCAATCTCAGCGAGGAGCCTATCGCCATCGACAATGACGAGGCACTGGCCCGGCTGAGGGGGATCGCGGACTACTTTCTCCTCCACAACCGCGAGATCTACGCCCGATACGACGACAGCGTGTGGATGGTCCCCGCCGAGAGGGAGCAACCGCTGCGACGCTCCAGGGGGTATGCTCCTTTTCCCGTGCGCCTTCCCTTCAAGGCTCGACAGGTCCTGGCTTGCGGCACGGAGCTCAAGAACACCTTCTGTGCCACCAAGGACGAATACGCCTTCCTCAGCCAGCACATCGGCGACATGGAGAATCTGGAGACACTGGAGCATTTCGAGACCTCTATCGAGCTCTACAAGCGGCTCTTCCGGTTGGAGCCGGAGATTGTGGCTTACGACCTGCACCCGGAGTACCTGGCCACGAAGTATGCCCTGGGGCTCGCCTCCTCAGAGCGGTTGGTCCCCGTGCAGCACCATCACGCCCACGTCGTGAGTTGTATGGTGGACAACGGGGTGCAGGGAGAGGTGATCGGCGTGGCCCTGGATGGCACCGGCTACGGCACCGACGGCCGCATCTGGGGTGGCGAGTTTCTCGTGGCTGGCTACGAGGGGTTCCGCAGAGTAGGGCACCTTCGGTACGTGCCCTTGCCAGGTGGCGACGCGGCTATTCGCAGGCCCTATCGGATCACAGTCGGCCAGCTCTACTCCTTGCTGGGTGACGAGGGTCTGGAGGAGATCCTTCCCTTCCTGGGGCCCGTGGATCCCGAGGAGCTGAGCATCGTCAAGCAGCAGATCGATAAGGGCATCAACGCACCGTTGACCTCGAGCTGCGGGCGGTTGTTCGATGCGGTGTCGGCAGTGGTAGGCTTCCAGGGAGAGGCCTCCTACGAGGGACAGGCGGCCGTGCAGTTGGAGATGATGGCGTACGATGGAGAGGAGGGGGCGAGCTATCCCTTCTCCATCAGCGAGGTAGAAGGGGTCGGGGTCATCGAGCTCGAGGAGATGTGGCGGAGGATCCTGGACGATGTTCGCGGCCAGATTCCAGCGCCCACCGTGGCCATGAGGTTCCACAACAGCGTGGCCCAGATGATCGTGGAGATGTGCCGTCGAGTGGAGGGAGAGAGCGGGCTTCAGCGCGTGGCCCTGAGCGGAGGCTGTTTCCAGAACCGCCTGTTACTGGCCAAGGCGACGAGTGGTCTGGAGGATGTGGGTCTCGAGGTCTTGACCCATACACAGGTGCCGTGTAACGATGGGGGTGTCTCCCTTGGCCAGGCGGTGGTAGCCCATCACAAGGCTCACAGTGGAGACTGAAGGCAGCACGGCAGGCGATATGGATCTAGCGACGGAGTGGCAGAGCAGACGATGAAGTATGTAGATGAGTTCGGAGACCCGGATCTGGCAGCGACCCTGGTGGAGGGGATTCGACGTCGTTCCACCCGTCCCATGCGGATCATGGAGTTCTGCGGCACCCACACGGTCGCCATCTTCAAACACGGCATCCGGCAACTTCTGCCCTCGAACATAGAGTTGCTCTCCGGTCCTGGTTGTCCCGTTTGTGTCACGGCCAACTCCGATCTGGACTGGGCCATAGCCCTGGCGAGGGAGCCGGATGTGATCGTGACCACCTTTGGTGACATGGTGCGTGTCCCGGGGAGCAGGAGCAGTCTGGAGCAGGCCAAGGCCGGCGGCGGGGACGTCCGTCTGGTCTATTCCCCTCTGGATGCCTTGAAGATCGCCCGGGACAACCCAGACCTCGCGGTGGTCTTCGTGGGCATTGGCTTCGAGACCACCGCTCCCACGATCGCCGCTACGGTCCTCCAGGCAGAGGAAGAGGGGATCGACAACTTCTTCGTGCTATCGCTGCACAAGCTAACGCCTCCGGCGATGAAGGCCATCCTCGATCTGGGAGAATCGCGCCTCGATGGAATCATCGGGCCCGGTCACGTGTCCACGGTCATTGGTTCCAGGGCCTGGGAGCTCGTGCCCCGAGACTACGGTCTCTCCTGCGTGGTGACCGGGTTCGAACCGCTTGACGTGTTGCAGGGCATCTACGCGCTGGTGAAGCGGATCGAAGCGGAGGACCCTGGCGTGGACAACGCCTACACGCGCAGCGTGCGGGCAGAGGGCAACCAGATGGCCCTGGACCTCATGTACAAGGTCTTCGAGGTCGGCGCCGCAGACTGGCGCGGAATAGGGAGGATTCCCGACAGTGGCCTCGCATTCAGGAGCGAGTTCCGTCGCTTCGCAGCGCGGGAGCGTTTCGACGTGGACCCTGGACCTCCGGAGGAGGCTGTAGGGTGTATCTGTGGCGACGTGATCAGAGGCGCGGCCAGACCCACTGAGTGCCCATTGTTCGGGACCGCTTGCACCCCTGCGCGACCTGTGGGGCCGTGCATGGTCTCCAGTGAGGGTACCTGCGCCGCGTACTATCGATATTCGGGGGAGTGAGGCTGCACCCCTGACGCGAGGATGGAGACATTGGACAAGGTTCTGTTGGGCCATGGTGCGGGAGGACGACTGTCTCACGATCTGGTGCACGATTTGTTCCTGCCTCACTTCCCTGCGCCGGCCCTGGCCAGGCTCGATGATTCCGCCGTAGTGGAGCCAGGGGCTGGTGCGGGTCGCCTTGCTCTGACGACGGACTGCCACGTGGTCAAGCCTCTGTTCTTCAAGGGGGGTGACATTGGGCGGCTGGCGGTCTGCGGCACCGTGAACGACCTGGCCATGGTAGGAGCTACGCCTCTCTATCTATCGGCAGGGTTCGTCCTCGAAGAGGGGCTGGACCTGGAGATTCTGCGGAAGGTGGCTGCTTCCATGCGGGCCTCGGCAGACAAAGCCCTGGTGCAGATCGTCGCTGGAGACACGAAGGTGGTGGAGAAGGGTGAGGCGGACCAGCTTTTCGTGACCACGGCTGGCGTGGGGGTAGTGCCAGAGGGAGTGGACATCTCGGCCTCCAATGCACGGCCGGGTGACGTGATCCTGCTCTCGGGGTCGATAGGGGATCACGGCATCGCCGTACTCAGCGAGCGAGAGGGATTGGCTTTCCGGACACGGGTGGCGAGCGACGTGGCGCCCCTCAATGGCCTCGTCTCTGTGATGCTGAAGGTGTCTCGGCAGATACACGTCCTTCGGGACCCCACGAGGGGCGGACTGGCCACCTCGCTGAACGAGATAGCCCTCCAATCCGGGGTCACGATGAGGATCAACGAGGCTGATATTCCGGTGCACGACGGCGTGCATGCGGCCTGCGAGATGCTGGGTTACGATCCTCTGTACGTGGCCAACGAAGGCAAGCTGGTGGCGATGGTCGGCCCTGATGATGCCGAGAAGCTCCTGGAAGCGATGCGCGCAGATCCTCTGGGGCACGAGGCCACCGTGATCGGCGAGGTCACGGATCAGGCAGCAGGCAAGGTGCTACTGACAACCCGGATCGGCGGGACCCGCATCGTGGACATGCTGGCCGGCGAGATGCTTCCCCGAATCTGCTAGCGGCCTCCTCCCGCACAGGCGCAGGCGCACCCAGCGCACGCACACGCGCAGGCGCAGCTACTGCCACCACCACTACTGCTGCTGCCGCTCCAACTTCTCGAGGACTTGGTCACCGGGGCTGGATGGGTAACCCGGGTGACTCGGGCCGTGAAGTCGGAGAGGTTGGTGACGATGGTATTGGATATGCCCCCTATGCTGGTCACCACGCTGTCGGCGAACTGGGCGCCGGGCACGGTGCGCGGGCCACTCGTAGACGGGGCAGCCTTGCCGACGCTGGTTGATGGTGTCGAGGTAGTGGTCGGAGTGGAGCGCATCCACCACCACGCAGGCATGGGTAGAGGTCTCGAGCCGAAGGTATCGGGCATCTTCTTGTCGAAGTCCTCATCCATCATCATCCACTCCAGGTTCTCTTCCACGACCTCAGGAGTGTCGCCCTCTTGCACCTGCGTCCAGGCCCGGGCCACGATGTCCTTGTAGAAGGCGATGGTGTCCTTGGCGTGGAAGCCCTTCATCTTCTGATTGACATCTTTGATCAGCTTGGTCGTGACCTTGGTCAGTTCTCTCTGGCTGAGGGTTCCCTTCTTCGTGACGGCCTCGAGGAAGTCGGTCTCGTAAGAATGTAATCCCTTGGGCAGCGGATCTGCCTTTTCCAGCTTGAGGGGTTTCTCCTTGACCACGCGCACGGCGCCCTTCTTGACCAGTCCGAAGAGGATCATGGTCAGCACCTTGTTGAGCGGGGCCTCCAGCAGGGTCGCCGCCTCCACGGCCGTAAGACCGCGCTTGATCCCCAGCCCTTCCACCGATACCATGGGCGGCATGTAATCCATCAGTCTCTTGCGCCGTCTCACGGAGCCTATCACCGCGCCCAGGATGATCCACAGGGCAAAACCGCCGCAGATGGTGAAGGGTAGAAGGCTGCCGAACAGGGCGCTGACCACACCGAATATCGCCGCCACGAAATCGAAGGTGGGTTTAGCGTATACCTGGTTCACGTACTTCTTGGGAAAGGAGATGCCGAACTGGTACTGCCGGTCGGCTCGCGCCTCTGTGTTCACCCAGGTCATCACGATACGGTCGCCTTCGACGGCGGCCTCAGTGAACTCCTGGTCGTGGTAACGAGACTCTTCTGGCTGAACGCCGGGCGGGAAGTAGAAGCTCACCCGCAGGTAGGTGGTGCCATGACCAGTCCCCTCGTAGTAGTGGGGGTAGAAGCGCACGCTGGCATACTCTTCGTCATCGTCGTCCTGGTAGACCATGTGGGGGTTGTTGATCTCCAGGTGCACAGTCCCCGTGTCGCCGGGCCTGATCTGATTGCTCCCCAGGTGGATCTCCACGCCGGTGTCCAGCCACTCGGATTTGTAGATTCCGGTCACCGGCTTGCCATCGATAGTAGCCGTGGCGCTGGAGAGGTCGTAGTAGTTGTTGGGCAGGCCGATGTCCACGATGTCGATGACGTGGGCGCCGGGATCACAGGTGTAAGTGATGTCGTAGACGATGTCTACAGACCCGTCCTCCTTCACGTACACCGAGGAGAAGTTGCTGTCCATGGTGAAGCTGTAATCCTGAGCCAGGGCCGTCTGCACGGGAAGCAGGAGGATCAGTGCGGCCAGGAACAACCCGGCCGCCATGCGGGCGAACCGCGAACGACGTTGACCTACCATTTTGGCTCCTCCGTAAGCTGGTACGTGGACCCACAGTAGGGGCAATTGATCATCACGGCACCTTGGACCAGGGATACGTTGTCCTTGCTCAGCTCCCCGCCGCAGCTCTGGCACTTGAGCTTTTCCACATTCAGCTCGCCCCCGGCCTCCAGGTCCAGTTCCACCTGTTGCGTGATTTGCTGTATGGTGGCTGGCCCTCTGGTCCTCACCACCCAGATGATACCCACTCCGACCGCGACGGAGATCACTCCCACGATCAGTCTGGAGACAAGCTGGTCGGACCCTGCTGCTGGAATGGACCACAGATAGAGTGCGCCGAACAGAATAAGGATACCTGCCACCACGTAGCCTACTATTCTCCCCACCATGGCACCGTTCCTCCTGCCTGAGTTTGGCCTATTCTACCACAAATGTACGACTGCGGCAATCGGCCCCGTTCCTTCTGGCGCTTCTTGGTGCGGGGCAATACAGTGCACGTGGAGGTACGTGGATAGGGTTCGAGTCTCAGGCCCGTGTCAACAGCTTGACACGGTGATGAAGGTGCAGTATACTATGTGCAGCATAAGATCACATAGTGCACTCACGGTACATATACTGCTGTGCTTGTTCGTCGCTTGCCAGAATCCGTGAATCGCAAAGGGGTATCTCTACCACGGAGGTTGAACAATGAGGATCCAGTCCATAGCTCGAGCCGCTGCGCTGCTTCGAGAGTTCACTGTCGAGACGCCCCTTCTGGGAGTGGCAGAGCTGAGCGACAGGCTCGGCTACGAGAGGAGCACGGTACAGCGCCTGGTGTCGTCTCTGGGAGATGCTGGCCTGCTGGATCAGGACCCGGTCTCCAGCAAATACCGTTTGGGTCTGGCCCTGCTGGAACTCTCAGGAACGATGCTGAAGTCACGGGCGCTTCCGGAACTGGTCAAGCCCTATCTCCGCTACTTGACCGACCTGGTAGGCGAGTCGACCTACCTCGGTGTCGTCGATCGTGGGAGCGTGCTGGAAATAGTGGAGATCCCCAGTGCGCTGATGATCCAGCATTCCGGTTGGACCGGCCGTCGCCTGCCGATGTACTGCACTTCTTCGGGCAAGGCGATTCTCGCCTCCATGCCCCCAGAGGATCTAGAGGCCTATCTGGCGACCGCTGATCTGAAAGCGTTCACACCCAAGAGCATGACGGACGTGCAGGAGCTTCGGGGAGAGCTGGAGGAGGTGGCGGAGCGTGGGTATGCCACCGACTTCTCTGAGTATGAGATGGGCACCAACGCAATGGCTGTGGCCCTGGCTGCAGCGTCGGACGAGACGGCGGTAGCTGCGGTTGGTGTCGTGGGTCCGTCTTTTCGTTTCACGGAGATAGAGATGGCGCGCTGGGCGGATGCCTTGCGGGGTCTCGGCGTGGAGATCTGTCGCAAGTTTGCCCACAGCCTGCGGGAGTGGAAGAGCGCCTAGCGCTAGTCCCGGGCGATCAAGCGGCTTGAGCAAGGAGGATTAGTGGGACGTTCCGAAGATGTGAGTAGCCCAGACATGGACCAAACCACAGTCGTACACGGTGGGCGTGTTCTCACGATGGAACGCGGGCAGCCCATCATTGAAGACGGGGCGGTGGTGGTGCGGGGCTCGAGTATCGTGGCGGTGGGGCCCTATGTGGACATGGCTGAGCGGTATCCGGGGGCCAAGATGCTGGGCTCGGACCAACACTGGATTCTGCCGGGCTTAGTGAACTCCCACTGCCACGGGGCCATGGTAAGCGGCTCGTTTCGTCAGGGAATCATCGATCTGCCACTGGAGCGCTGGCTGATGCGCTTGTACAATGGTCGTCTGCTAGAGGGGCAGATGGAGGTCGCCTTCCTGAACACGCTGTATCAGAACGCACAGTTGTTCGGCAGTGGAGTCACGTGTACGGCGGACTTCTACTATGGGGACGGCAGTGTGCCGTACCTCGGTGCGGAGCACGGACTGAAGGGGTATCAGGAGTCGGGTATGCGAGTCGCGCTGGTTCTGGCTGCTGTGAACCAGCCGGCGGTGGACAACGGAGACCTCGAGGTGTTCCTGCACCTGCTGCCAGAAGACTTGGCGGCTCGCGCACGGGCCTTGGGTCCTATGCAGTACCAGGTCTCTCAGGAGGAATACCTGGCCTCGTGGGAGCGTGCGTACCGCGACTTCCACGACGTGGAAGGGATGATCAGCGTACTTCTGGGGCCTGACGGACCGGTCCGCTGTACACCGGAGTTCCTGGCTGCCATGACCAGCAAGGCGGAGGACCTCGACAGCCGCATCCAGATGCATCTGCTGGAGACCAAGTATCAGATGCTCCACGGGCGACGCGAGAAAGGAGGGTCCTTGGTCGAGTACCTCCACGGCCTCGGATTCCTGTCGCCCCGGGTGAGCCTTGCCCACGGCGTCTGGCTCTCGCGGCAGGATGTGGATCTGATAGCCGAGTCAGGGGCCTCCGTCGTGCACAATCCGAGCTCCAACCTGCGGCTGTTCGATGGGATCGCACCGATCCGCGAGTTACTGGCCCAAGGTGTGAACGTCGGTCTGGGCACCGACAACATGGGTTTCAGCGACGACAACGATTTTCTCGATGAAATGAGGCTAGCCACGTTGCTACAACGGGTGCCAGGTATCGAGGGTAGAGGTCTCTCCGGCCAGCAGGCACTTGAGATGGCTACACTGGGTAGCGCCAGGTGCCTCGGCCTCGATGACCTGGTAGGTTCTCTCAAGCCTGGCAAGCGGGCTGATCTGATCACGCTATCCGCCGAGCGCATACTGGCGCCGTTCATGAACCCCTTGCACGACCCGCACGAGATCGTCTGGCGTCGTGCCCGGCGAGAGGATGTGCGCGATGTCCTTGTGAATGGCAGGGTGGTGCTGCGTGACGGCGAGCTGACCACTGTCGACATCAATCACGTACGAGGAGCGCTCCACGATTGGTATGCCGAGATCTGGTCAGCGCGTGGCGAGAGGGAGGAGTCCATTTTCACACTACTCGCGGATACGGATCCGTATGTGACCCAGTTCTTCCAACAGTACGAGGACGGCGAAGCTGAACCATCTGGATACATGTACAACGCCTGGCGATAGCCCGGGCACCGGCCTATGCGGTGCGCGGACGATGAGGAACCAGTCGAACCATGGCTGATGCAAACATCGGAACCTCAAGCGTGCACGGAATTGGTGCGCCGGCGAGAGCATGGCTCCATCGGGCCGTGCTCACGGGCCGCGCGAAGTATGCGGCCGACCTGAGCTTCCCAGGGATGTTGTGGGGCAAACTGCTCTACGCTAGTCGTGCGCCTGCCTTGATCAAGAACATAGATGTCTCCGGCGCTCTCGAGTCCGATGGGGTGGTCGCTGTGATGACGGCCGCGGACATACCAGGTTTCCCCTACTATCACTACGCCCTTCCGGACATGCCCATACTGGCAACGGACAGGGTTCGCTACGCCGGCGAGGCCGTCGCCATGGTAGCGGCCGAGTCCGTCGAGCTAGCTCAACGGGCCCTTGACAGAATCGTTGTGGAGTACGAGCCAATAGAGGGTGTCTTCGATCCCCTCGAGGCCATGAGAGAGGGCGCTACCAGGGTTCAAGACGACAAGGAGAATGTGCTGGACCATGTGGTCATCGAATGGGGAGACCTCGAGGCTGGATTCCGCGATGCCGCTGTTGTCGTGGAGCGGGAGTATCACACTCCCTTGATAGAGCACGCCTTCCTAGAAACTGAGGCCTCTGTCGCTCTGTGTGACGAGGAAGACAACGTGACGGTGTACTCGTCCACCCAGTCACCTCATCGGGACCGAAGGCAGATTGCGGCTGTACTGGGGCTCCCTGAGGCCAGGGTTCGGGTTAAGGTGCCACCGGTCGGAGGTGGCTTCGGCGGCAAGGCCGAACTCTCCGTCCAGCCCCACGCGGCGCTTCTCTCTTGGCAGACGAAGAGGCCGGTGATCGTGACTCGCACTCGTGAGGAGTCGATTCGGACTCACGTCAAGCGACATCCGATGACTATCCGCTACAAGTCGGCCGCAGCAGCCGATGGCTCGCTCAAGGCTGTCGAGGTGACAGTCGTCGGTGACACCGGTCCCTACGCCAACGCTGGCTTCGAGGTGGTCGGCTTCGCTGCGGAGATGTCGACCGGGCCGTACAAAGTGCCTGCGGGCCGGCTCGAGGGATACACTGTCTTGACCAACAACCCCGTCTGTGGCGCGATGAGGGGTTTTGGTATCCCGCAGGTGACCTTCGCGTACGAACAGCAGATGGACCTTCTGGCAGAGCACCTGGGAATGGATCCCTTGCAGATCCGGCTCAAGAACGCAGTGGAGAGGGGTTCGGTCCTGGGCACCGGAGCGACCGTGTATCAGCCACCCGGTCTTCGAGAGGTCTTGGATGAGGCGACGGAGCAGGGAGGCTGGCACGAGCGCCAGAACCTGGAGAGACATCCAGGAGAGCACCTGCGCAGGGGCGTGGGCCTGGCATGTTGCTGGCAGGGCACGGGCTTCGGCGCCAATCTGCCAGACCACGCCTCGGTTCAGGTAGAGATGGTTTCCGATGGCGGGGTCATCGCCAGGTGTGGAGCGCCCGACATGGGGCAAGGGCTGTCCAACGTCGTGGTCCAGATCCTGGCTGAGGAACTGCAGATGCCCACCGAAGGAATAACGCTGGTGGGCCCGGATACTCATGTCACCTCCGACTGCGTGGCGGCGGAGGCGTCGAGACAGACCTACGTCGTCGGCACCGCCGTCGCACGGGCGGCGCGTGAGCTTCGGGACAGGCTCCTGGCGATTGCGGCAGAGATGCTGGACAGCTCCCCAGAGGAACTGAGTCTGTCATCGGGGCAGGTCATCTTCTACCGCGGCGAGTCCTCCCATGCATTGGCGGACGTCGTCCGCTTCGCGCATGAGCACAACATGGAGCTTCTCGCGAACGGGTACGCCAGAATGCCCACGGCGGACTCTGACGACCTGAGGTTCCCCTTTGCTCACTCCTACTTCTCCTGCGGGGCACAGGTTGCACAGGTTCTGGTGGATGTGCGGACGGGGAGAGTAAACGTGGAGCGCATCGTTGCCGCCCACGACGTGGGAACGGCCATCAACCCGCTCGGGGTGACCGGCCAGATTGAAGGGGGATGTGTTATGGGCTGTGGTTGGGCCTTGACCGAGGAGTTGCTGTACTCGCAGGATCAATGCCTCAACTCCAGCCTGGCTGACTATCTGATCCCCACGGCAGGCGATATCCCTCGCATCGTTCCTATCATCGTCGAGGTTCCGGACCCTGAAGGGCCCTACGGAGCAAAGGCTGCGGGGGAACAGACCATGACACCGACAGCAGCGGCCATCGCCAACGCCATAGCCGACGCTATCGGAGTCCGGATGAGCACGATTCCCATGACCCCCGAACGGGTGCTCGAAGCTCTCCGCGCGGAGGGTGTCGAGGTGGGAGGCGAGCCACGATGACACTGCCGCGCTTTGAGTACCTTTGCCCGAACACACTGGACGAGACGCTTCATGCCTTGCACGAACTGGGGGGATCGGCCTCGATTCTGGCAGGTGGCACGGATCTGATTCCACAGATGCGCCGAGATGGAGTTGGCCCCGAAGTTCTGGTGGACATTGGCCGCTTGGAAGGACTCCGTGACGTCGAAGTAACGGAACGTCGGATGTGTGTGGGCGCCCTGGCGACTCACGCAGAGCTGGGTTCCTCGCCCCTGACTCGGGAGGCTGTTCCGGTCCTGGCGTCCGCCTGTAGAGCGGTTGGAGGGGCGCCAGTGAGGAATCGGGGCACGGTTGGGGGCAATCTAGCCAACGCCTCGCCCGCAGCAGACTCAGCTCCGCCGTTGTTGGTCTTGGACGCGGTTCTTCAACTAGCGACCCGAGACGGCGTGAGAGAGGTTCCTCTCGACGAGTTTTTCGTCGCCCCCGGCGAGACCAAGCTCCGGGCCGGGGAGCTCATCACCGGGATCACCTTCGACCTTCCTCGGGCCCGCTCGGCGGCAACATTCGTAAAGTTCGGCAAGAGAAGCGAGATGGCGATCGCTGTGGTGTCAGCGGCGGCCTACGTCGCTCTTGCCGAAGGCAAGGATGAGATCATAGACGTGCGCATAGCATTGGGCTCTGTGGCACCTGTCCCGTTCAGGCCTCGAGAAGCCGAGGACTTGTTGCGGGGGACCGCGGGCGAGGACTCCCAGATCAAGGATGCGGCGGAGGTAGCAGTGGGTGCTACGCGACCGATATCGGACGTTCGAGCCTCAGCCAGCTACCGGCGTCTGCTGTCGTCTGTGCTCGTGGAGAGGGCCCTGTCAGGCGCCCTGAAGCTAGCCGCGGAGTCGTAGGAGGATCGCTGTGCAGGAAATCGACATCGAACTGACCCTCAACGGGGTCACAGTGTCTGTGTCCGCGCCGCCTCACTTGACACTTCTGGAACTTCTGAGAGAGCGGTTGGGGCTGACGGGTGCCAAGCCAGGCTGCGAGCAGGGAGACTGTGGTTCGTGCGTCGTGTTGTTGGACGGCAAAGCCGTCAACTCTTGTCTAGTGCTAGCGGTCCAGGCTTGCGGCCACGAGATCAGAACTGTAGAGGGGCTACAAGGGGAGGAGGGACTACACCCGCTACAGGAAGCTTTCGCAGAAGAGTGGGCGTTCCAGTGTGGCTATTGCACGCCAGGCTTTCTGATGTCAGCCGTGGCGTTACTGGAGAGTAATCCACGACCCACCGTCGACGAGATCAGGGAAGCCATCTCCGGCAACCTGTGCCGGTGTACTGGATATCAACCCATCGTAAGAGCGATCCAGAAGGCGGCCGATGCGTGGCCGGCAATGGGTGGGACCGAGTGATCGCGGATGGTATTCCGGCTTGGTGGACGTCTCCGATTGCTGTCCACATGCAGGGGCTGGAGGACGTCGTGGTTGGACTAAGCTAGAAGGGGAGGTGGCACAGGGTGATGAAGCAGGACTGAAATGGACTTGGGATGATGCGTAGTTGCCAACGTGCATAGAGGACTATGAGAGAGGGGCTACCAATGAAGGATGAGCAATTCTACAGTTTGAAATGGAGTGCAGACCCGCCGCTGTCCCTGGCTCAACTGGTGACGTTCGCCGTAGCAGCGGGGGTCGGGATCGTGCTGGCCTGGCTGGGAGTGATCAGCGTCCCTGGCGGGGCCGTCGGCGTGTCCGCGCTGTACGTGGCGATGGGCTTCCTCGTGCCCTTTGTGCTGTGGTTCTCCGGATGGGGCCTGGTGATCGGCTTGCTGTCGGGAATCATCGGATCCGGCATACTCTCGGGCATGCCGGTGAGCATCGCGCTCGTGTTTGGGTGCGTGGACTTCATCTCGGAGTTCCCCATTCTGCTGTGCTACCGGTGGCTGGCTCCCAAGTTCGGACTAGACCCGCTGGGGAGGGATGTCTACACTGCGAGGGGGTTTGCGTTCTTCTTCCTGGTGGTGTCCGTGTTTACCCGGATCATCAGCGCTACCTATGGGGTCGGAGTGCTGTATCTCTTCGGGCTTACGCCAGCCGATGTGGTGCCGATCGCGTGGCTCGGTTGGTTCGTCGGAGACTTGATCATCACGGTCGTGATCTGCCCCGTCCTGATGCGGACGCTAGGGCCGGTGGTAGAGAGGATGGGCCTGACAGTAAGAGGAATCTGGACCTAGTCTTGATCTAGTCCAGGTACTCTGCACCGGCTGTTCGCGAAACAGGCTCTCTGCCCGTGGCCGGTGGCGATGAGAGTCCGGATTGGGTGAGAGTGCACCATCACTGGACTGCTCGCGCCCGAGGGCCCATCAACACGTGGAGACCACAGGGTCGAGAGGCGACCGTCCGCTCGGCCCTGTCTCTTGTTCTCCCATTGGCTGGCATGCGTGGAGGTCTTTCCCGGCGCTATTGGCTGTGGCGTGAGGCGTTGTCTGACTCAGCGGGCCCACTTTCCACCTGATTTGTGGGCAGGGCTCCTGTGTGATACTGGCCCCGGAGGCACGGGAGCAGCCGGGTAGGAGCCCAAGATTTTGACGAAAGAGGCTCTTCGTGCAAGGCCCAGCAGCGCTTCCTTGCATGGGGAGTCTTGCCTGTGGCCTTCAAGGTCCAGGTAGAAGACGTAGTGCCAGGGCTTAGTGCGGCTGGGTCGCGATTCCAGTTTTGTCAGATTGATGCCTCGCTCCGCCAATTCCCCCAAACAGTGGTATAGTGCTCCCGGCACGTGCTGAGTGGCGAAGACCACGGACGTCTTGTATCTCTCTGCCTGGGGAGGGTCTTGATGGGACAGGAAGAAGAAGCGGGTGTAGTTGAACGGCAGATCCTGAATGTCCGTGTCCAGCAGTTTCAATCCGTAGGTCTCCGCCGCCAGACGACTCGCGATCACGGCCACGCCGTCTCGAGGGATGGCGGCCAACTCCCTGGCGCTGCCAGCGGTATCACTGGCAGGGATGGGCTCCATGCCGTGCTTGGCCAGGTAGCGGTTACACTGGGGCAAGGCGTAAGGGTGAGAAAGCACCTCCCGTACATCCTGTAGTTCAGTTTCTGGATTGCCCAAGAGGCAAAGACGCACCCGCAACACCACCTCGTGCCAGATCTTGAGATCGTACTCCAGCAGCAGATCGTAGGCTTCGTTGATCGAGCCTGCCGTCGAGTTCTCAACAGGCAGGGTACCGTGCGAGGCTTGCCCGCTTTGCACCGTGTCGAACATCTCTCGAAAGGTCCGGCAGGGTAGCGTACCTACCTCGGGGCCGAAATGCTGTAGGATGGCCTCTTCCGAATAAGCGCCCGTTTCTCCCTGGAATGCGACTCTGTAGTTCATGGTTGTGCTCCTGTCTGCTTGTCAAGCGCTGGAAGGCCAGACTGTCTCGCCACGGGCCGAGGCCGGCGGAACTACGGTGAGGACGGCGCCGGTTGCCGGTCATCGACGGCCGCGGTCTGCTCTGGTGGTTGGCCGACCCCAGACGCGATAGCCAGTGTGCCAATCTCGGGAATCGTGGTCACTCTCTGAGCAGGCAGGCTGGAAATCCTGCCCATACAACAAGAGAAGCGTGGAGTGAACCCACGCTTCTCAGGATAGACTGCTGTGTTCTCGAGAGGCTTACATCGATCTCTCCAGCGTGGGGCGACTCGTCACGCTATCAGCAAACAAGAAGGGCAACGGCCAGCACCTCCGCCGTGTCCGCTTATTTGCCGACAGAAGAGAGGCCACCAGAACTGCGTCACCCCTCGACCCCAACAGGGGCTCGATGCGATTGCTCTCCAACCTATAACCTCCGTGTCACAGAGATTATAGCAAGGGAGTCTCTGGGAGGCAACAGACGGGTCCAGCATGGGGCGCACTCCGTGCCTGGTAGGAGGTGGTGAGGGGAATCATAGTCGCGAAGGTGCTTGACAGGCGGCGAAACTTGTGCTATACTGGGCGCAATACGGAGACGACAGAGTGATCGAGACGGCTGGTACACACAACCTAAGGTCTGACCGGGGCACCAGGTCTGTTGGCGTGGGCGCCTACTACTACTTTTTTAGCATACCTCTAGAGGTGTTGCTTCGCGCTGGAGGGCCGTGGATCCCTGGGTGAGAGCTTAGACAAAGGTCAGGATTACTCAAGAGCGTGGAGCAAACCTCCACGCTCTTTTTGTTGTGGAGGAGCGGCTAATGGTTTGTCGAGGGGTTCGAGGAGCTATCACGGTGAAGGAGAACACGTCTCAGGCCATCCTCACGGCCTCTGAGACACTTCTGAGGGGCTTGGTGGAGGCCAACGGCATTGCCTTCGAAGATGTGGCTAGCGTCTTCTTCACCACTACCCCGGACCTGGATGCCGCTTTTCCGGCAAAGGCCGCGCGAAATATGGGCCAGCACGACGTAGCCCTTCTCTGCGCACAGGAGATGCCAGTGAAGGGAGCATTGCCTTGCTGCATCCGAGTCCTCATCCACTGGAACACTGATAAGAGGCCCCACGAGATAGTCCACCTTTACCTCGGTGGGGCCCAGGCACTGAGGCCTGATCGTGTGGTGGAGGGAGGTAGCGCCTAAGCTGGTCCCCGGGGGAGAGGATGCCCCGAAACAACGGGGCATGGGCAGCTCAGCCTATGGGGGGAGGAGCCATGATCATAGTGATGAAGAAGGAAGCTAGTAGCCAGGAGATCGAAGAGGTGATTCAACGGGTGGAGGAGACGGATCACAAGGCTCACCTCTCTCACAGTATGGAACGGACTCTCATCGGCACCAGGGGCGAGGGGCGTTCCCTTTCCAGAGACAGTGTCGCCCTCTGGCCTGGTGTGGAGCGGGCTGTTCCCGCCTTGAAACCTTTCAAGCTAGCCAGTCGTGATCTCCATCCTGAGGGTACTGAAGTGGACATCGAAGGCGTCAAAGTCGGCGGTCGGGAGATCGTGATCATGGCCGGCCCCTGCGCCGTCGAGAGCGCGGAACAGATTCTGGAGGTGGCGCAGGTGGTCAAGAGTAACGGCGCCAAGGTTCTGCGCGGGGGGGCCTTCAAGCCGCGAACCTCACCCTACGCCTTCCAGGGCCTGGGCGAGGCTGGCCTGAGGCTGCTGAGCCAGGTCAGAGAGAAGCACGGCTGTCTGGTAGTTACCGAGGTGCTCTCCCCTGAGGACGTGGACCTGGTGGCGCGGTACGCCGATATCCTCCAGATCGGGGCGCGCAACATGCAGAACTCCGCTCTCCTTCATGCTGTAGGTGAAACCCGGCACGCTGTGCTCCTCAAGCGAGGGATGTCCTCCACGATAGAGGAGTTGCTGATGGCCGCGGAATACATCCTCTCCCGTGGCAACCAGCGGGTCATTCTCTGCGAGAGGGGCATCCGCACCTTCGAGAGTTACACGCGGAATACCTTCGACGTCAGCGCCATCCCCGCCCTGAAGTCCCTGACCCACCTGCCTGTGATCGCCGATCCCAGTCACGCCACGGGGCGTTGGGAGCTGGTGGCCGCTGTAGCGCGGGCGGCCATCGCGGCAGGGGCGGATGGCCTCATGATAGAGGTGCATCCGCATCCGGAGGAGGCCCTATCCGACGGGGCTCAATCCCTGACACCAGAGAGGTTCTGGTGTCTCATGCAAGAGCTCCGGCCCGTGGTGGAGGCGGTGGGACGGACGCTATGATCGAGCGGCCATGGTGCAGCGGACAACTCGCGATCCCCCAAAGCGTGTCGAATCGCACTTCGAGAAGAGAGCCATGACGATGCAGTTGAGCAGCAGTTTCGCGGTGCCGCGTCAAGGTGGGAGGCGTGGATGGGAGAGGGTCCCCCTATGAGGATCGAGGGAGTCGAGAACGGGGTTCTGCTGGGCCAAATCCGGCTGCCAGGCGACAAGTCCATCGCCCACCGGGCCCTCATTCTAGGAGCAATCGCCCAAGGAGTCTCTCAGGTGAGGAACTTCCTTCCCGGCAACGACTGTGTGGCCACCCTGGAATGCCTCAGAGCATTAGGGGTCGATATCCAGCACTCGGGCGATTCTCTGCTCATCCAAGGGGTCGGCCCCCGGGGGTTGAGGAAGCCGAAGGCTGGACTGGAGTGTCGCCGGTCAGCCACCACCATGAGGCTCCTGGCCGGAGTATTGGCTGGCCAACCTTTCGCCTCCACCCTCGATGGGAGCGCCGACCTTCGGAGGCGGCCGGTGGGGCGGATCATCGAGCCCCTGCGGAGAATGGGCTGCTCGGTCGTCTCTGAGAACGGAGGGTGGCCTCCTTTCACGATCCGAGGAGGAAGGCTGCAAGCTATCGACTACCAACCGCCGGTAGCCAGCGCTCAGGTCAAGTCGGCCATCCTCCTGGCCGGTCTGTACGCGGAAGGAAGAACTGTGTTGCGAGAAGTCGTCCCCACTCGAGATCACACAGAGAGGCTCCTCAACCTCATGGGTGCCCACGTCGAGACCTCTGGGGATGCGGTACGGATCAGCCCCGCACCCTTGACAGCCATCGAGTATTCCATCCCAGGCGACATGTCGTCGGCTGCCTTCTTCTTGGTGGCCGCCTGCCTGGTCCGCGGCTCCGAGGTTCGCTTGTCGCGCGTGGGGGTGAACCCCACACGCACCGGTCTTCTGGAGACGCTGAAGTGGATGGGTGCGGAGATCGTGGCGGAGGGTCTGGGGCAAGAAGGGGGCGAGCCGGTTGGTGATCTCGTGGTCAGGAGCGCTGCGCTCAGAGCCGTCGAAGTTGGAGGTAGTATGATCCCACGCATCATCGACGAACTGCCGATACTGGCCGTGGCTGCCACGCAAGCAGAAGGGGTGACCATCGTGAAGGATGCCGCCGAGCTCAGGGTCAAAGAGAGCGACCGCATCGCCACGGTGGTACGGGAGCTGAGCAAGATGGGTGCCCAGATCGAGGAGAGACCGGATGGCTTTATCGTCGAGGGGCCCACCAGGTTGCACGGGGCCCGGCTCGATAGTCACGACGACCACCGGGTGGCGATGAGTCTGGCCGTGGCCGCTCTCCTGGCCGAAGGAGAGAGCTTCATCGCTGGCGGCGATTGCACAAGAGATTCCTTCCCCTGGTTCGAGGAGACTCTGAAGACCCTCCTCGTGCCAGCGTCATCGACGCGGTAGCTCGGAAGATGGCAACAGTGATCCGTCCACAATCGACTTCAAGACGTGTGGGCCTCATCGGCTGGCCGGTCGAGCACAGCCTCTCTCCGGCCATGCACAACGCTGCCTTCGGCGCAGCGGGCCTGCCCTGGGAGTATCGACTCTTGCCTACTGCCCCATCGAGGCTAGGTTACACCGTGCGAGGACTGAGGGCAAGCGCGTGGGGCGGCGCCAACGTGACCATCCCCTACAAAGAGTCGGTCATCTGCCACCTCGATCGGCTTAGCCCCGAAGCTGGCGTGATCGGTGCGGTCAACACCATCGTCGTCCGGGACGGCCAGTGTACGGGTCACAACACAGATGCGACGGGCTTCATGCGTGCCCTTGGAGACCAGGGGTTCCAGGCTCGCGACAAGCGGGTCCTGGTCCTGGGAGCTGGCGGAGCGGCCCGTTCTGTGGTGTACGCTCTGGACCACGCGGGCTCGGAGGTGGTGATCTGCAACCGTACGCTTGAGCGCGCGGAAGCCTTGGCGGTGTCCTTGTGCAGAGACGGAGTGCCGTCTCGTCCTGTCGTTCGCCCACTGAGAGACTCCGTTCTGGAGAAGGAGATCGGGAGGTGCCAGCTACTGGTCAACGCGACTTGCGTAGGTATGACACCATATGATCGGCTCTCACCCTGGCCGGAGAACGTGCCCATACCGCCCGGAATAGTGGTCTTCGACCTCGTGTACGCTCCGGTGGAGACGCGGCTGCTTCAGCAAGCCAGGGCCGCAGGGGCTCAGTCCATCGATGGGCTCCAGATGCTGATCTATCAGGGAGTCGAATCCTTCCGACTGTGGACCGGCATATCACCGTCCAGGGAAGTGATGTGTGACGCAGTAGTGGCTGCGCTCCGTAGAGATCGGTGTGGGGAGGAAAGATGCTGCGCTTCCTGACCGCAGGGGAATCCCACGGGCCAGGTCTGGTGGCTATCGTGGAGGGCCTGCCTGCCGGACTACCCCTCTCTACCAAGCTGATCGACGAGGATCTCCAGCGCCGTCAGCAGGGGTACGGTCGTGGCGAGAGGATGAAGATCGAAGACGACAGAGTGGAGATACTCGCGGGCGTGGTGGACGGCCAAACCATTGGCGCGCCGGTGGCCCTACGTATCGCGAACCGAGGCCGGGTTGGGGACAGGGACGGCGCAGAAGCACCGACGATGGTACCGCGTCCGGGTCACGCCGATCTGGCCGGATATCTGAAGTACCGGCTTGCCGACCTGAATTGGGTAGGGGAGCGGGCCAGCGCTCGGGAGACAGCGGCCAGGGTGGCCGTTGGAGCCATCGCCAAGGCTCTCGTGTCCCACTTCGGTTTACGACTGGGCAGCTACGTGGTGGAGATCGGTGGCGTCAAGGCTGTGCTCGCCGACATCCCTTGGCCCGAACGCTTGGCCCAAGCCGAGGAATCTGCGGTTCGCTGTCCGGATCCTCGGGTCTCGCAGGAGATGTGCGCGCGGATCGACGAGGCCCGAGAAACGGGTGATACGGTGGGCGGAGTCTTCGAAGTCGTGGCCATGGGGGTGCCGGCAGGCTTGGGGAGCTACGCGCACTGGGATTGCAGGCTGGATGGCCGTTTGGCCCAGGGTATGATGAGCATCCCCGGCGTGAAGGGTGTGGAGATCGGTGAGGCCCTGGAGAGCGCCAGGCGACGCGGAACTGAAGTGCACGATCCTATCCTGGTGCGAGGGCCGGCCCCTGGTCGTCTCCAGGCCAGGCTCTACAGGCCCTCCAACAGGGCGGGTGGATTGGAGGGCGGTGTCACCAACGGGGAACCGGTCGTGGTGCGAGCTGCCATGAAGCCCATCGCCACCACTCGCAAGCCTCTTCCGTCGGTCGATCTCGCTTCGGGGGAGCCTGTGCCGTCCAAGTACCAGCGTTCCGATGTCTGTGCTGTGCCGGCTGCGGCCACGGTCGGTGAGGCGATGGTGGCTTGGGTCCTGGCTCGGGCCATTGTGGAGAAGCTGGGTGGAGATACTCTGGCGGAGATGGTGGCTCGGGCGGACTCATTGTGGGCAGATGGGATGGCGGAGCGTTAGATGGCCCACAGTGACGAAACCAGCAGTGTGATTCTGACCGGCTTCATGGGTAGTGGAAAGTCGAGTGTGGGTCGAGAGGTGGCCCGGCGCCTGGGACGTCCCTTCGTGGACATGGACGATGTGATAGAGGAGCGGGAGGGGACGACCGTAGCCGAGATATTCGCCCGGCGAGGGGAAGCCTACTTCCGCAAGGTGGAGCAGGAGCTGTGGCGAGAGCTGGCCGCCACCAGAGGTCTGGTGATCGCCACGGGGGGAGGCACCCTGGTGCCGGTCGAGAACCGGAATATGGCGGAGGAGAGAGATTGGGTCATCTGTCTCCTGGCGGACGTCGAGGAGCTGGCGGAGCGTCTACCAGACGACGGGAGCCGGCCTCTTCTCGAGGGCGATCATCGAACACAGATAACGCGGCTTCTGGCTGAGCGGCGCCAGGCCTACTGCTCGATCGCGATCCAGATCCAGACGGCAGGACTCACCGTCGCCCAGATCGCGGAGCTGATAGTGGCTCTCGTCGAGGCGCAGCCCGACCGGAGAGATACTCCAATGACTGACCGACTCCTGGTGCGGACGCCTACGGGTACGTATCCGATCCTCCTGGGCGGTGGCTTGCTGTCCCATGTGGGTGGCTTCCTCGCCCAGAGAGAGGTCGGGGATTCTATTGCTGTCGTGACCAGCGAGACGGTGGGACCGCTCCACAGTCCCGCGGTGATGGCCAGTCTAAAGCGCGCCGGTTTCCGCACCTGCCTCTTCACCATCCCCGATGGTGAGAGGCACAAGAACCTGGAGACTGCTCGGTCGTTGTACCGTCGCTTCCTGGAAGCGGGGATAGATCGCAGTTCTACGGTGCTGGCCTTGGGCGGCGGAGTGATCACCGACCTGGCTGGCTTCGTGGCGGCCACCTACATGCGAGGTCTCCCTCTGGTCATGTTGCCCACGACGCTGCTGGCCACCGTAGATGCGAGTCTGGGTGGTAAGGTGGGTGTGGACCTCCCCGAGGGGAAGAACCTCGTCGGTGTGTTCAAGCAACCCGCGTGCGTCATCATCGATCTTGACGCTCTGACCACCTTGCGCCAAGAGGAATTACACAACGGCTACGCGGAGATGATCAAAGCCGCCGTCATCGGCTCACCAAGGTTGTTCGAGCGAATGGAGAGGGGTGGTGGATCAGAGATTGGCTCGTGTATCAAGGAGGCGATGGAGGTGAAGATAGCCCTGGTGGAGGAAGACCCCTATGAGAGTGACGCGCGGGCCAAGCTCAATCTGGGGCACACCTTTGGCCACGCTCTAGAGAAGGTGAGTGGTTTCAGCCTGGCTCACGGTCGGGCGGTGAGTATTGGGCTGGCTATGTCCGCCCGACTGGCCTGCAACGTGGGCCTGTGTGGCGGTGAGCTCGAGCGACGTATTCTGGCTTGCCTGGGGAAGTTTGGTCTGCCCACCAGCTATGACACGTACGAGCCGTTAGCTGTCTGGGAGGCCATGATGGATGACAAGAAGAGAAATGGCCACGTACTACGTCTTGTACTGCCTTGCAGGCTCGGCAGGGTGTTGGTGACCGACGAGGTGCCCAAGGAGGGTATCCTGCGGGTACTGGAGGAGAAACGTCTAGCGTGAGGGTAATCATATGAGCGAGAAACCAAAGGCTCGATTCCTGGTGATCCATGGCCCAAACCTGGACCTGCTGGGCCGGAGGGATCCGGAGCACTACGGCAGTCTGACCTTGGGAGAGATCAACCAGAAGGTGGGGGTCTGGGCTAGCGAGAGGGCGGTCGAGGTTCGCACTCTCCAGTCGAACCACGAAGGAGCGATCATCGACGCTATCGGTGAGGCAGACACGTGGGCAGACGGTCTGGTGATTAATCCGGGAGCCTATACCCACTATAGCTACGCCATTCGGGATACACTGGCGGCTATCGGTCTCCCGACCATCGAGGTTCATCTCTCCAACATCCATGCCCGAGAGTCATTTCGCCACAAGTCTGTGACTGCACCGGCGTGCAGAGGTCAGATCTGCGGCTTGGGCTGGAGGGGATATCTTCTGGCCTTGGAGGCTCTGATCTCGAGTCTGGAGGAATGATACGTCAGCAGGTCGGGGCGTATCGTGGAGGTGCGGGCCCGAGCGCGGTCCGGGGCAAGAGCTGGCGTGACCGGCCCCGGGCGGCTTCTCGGGATGATCGATGCGTAGCCTGAAGCTGCGGGCAACCAAGATGGTTCAGCAGCCGGGTTGAGCTTACGGACGCGACACACGGGCCCGGCCGGCGCCGCTCTGAAGGTGGCTGAGACCCTGGCGGACTCCGGTCTGAATTACAGCAGGCTGCCATATCCGCGCCTCCCATGGAAGGAGATCGTGGGACACGGGTCACCACAGCGTTGAGCACCGTTCTCCTCGGAAGGCATGATGCCCACGTGTGGTGTTCGACGGTCAGGCCGAATGGTCTAACTCTTCTTCTCTTCTTCCTCCGCCGCCAGCTCCTTGTCCAGGTCCAGTTCCCGGCTGGCGCGCCGGAACTCGCCGACGATCTGCCCCAGACCCTTGGCGATGTCGGGCACCTTGCCAGCCCCGAAGACGAAGAGCACAATCACCAGGATGACTATCAGTTCGGGTGCGCCTAGAGAAGGCAAACCAGGCATTCTGTCCTCCTTGGCTCATAGCGAGCCCTCGATTCCGATCACGAAGTGTGCACAGCGGTCGCCGCGCGCCTCCACCCACGGGCCATCTTGCCGGTCTGCACACTTGATGTTCTAGGGTATAGTATACTCGGCTTTGGCGACTATTTCCTCCACGCGCCAGTGCTCGTACTCCAGGACCAGATTGGTGACCTCCAGCGGGCCACCCTTGGCGAAGACCGTGTCCTGGTGGACTCCGTGTGACGGATCGCTGGACTGGGCGACACCGGCGAGTCGCCCGCTGTGGTCGCTGCGACCGTAGGCCTAGCTTGGCGATCTTGCGCCGGGCTGCGTCGGTGGCGAAGCACTCGGGAATTCGCTCGCAGAGGTGTGAGGCACCCTTTCTGCACACTTCCATTCTTGGCCTCTTGGCACCAGTCCTGCCCTATGCTAGTATCAGAAGGCAGGAAACCGGTTTTCCAGGAGAGGGGCAAGGGATGGGGCAAGCCAAAGAACACCGTCCGGTCAAACTGATAGTCGGCGTGTTCACGGCCCGCGAAGAGCTGTTGGGAGCCATACGTGCCGACCTGTGCGAATCGTACGGCGAAGTAGATCACGTTAGCCCCATCTGGCCTTTCGATTTCACCAGCTACTACGCCGAGGAGTTTGGGGAGGACCTCCTCAGGCAGTTCTTCACCTTCGCCGGATTGATAGATCCTGCCAGGCTGCCGGAGATCAAGCTTCTCACCAACACCGTGGAGTGGCAGTTGGCCTCGCAGGGGAAGCGCCAGGCAAACCTCGATCCAGGATATATCGATCTCTCCAAACTGGTACTGGCGACGACGAAGAACCACCAGCATCGCATCTACCTGGGCCAGGGCATCTACGCGGAAGTCACCTTGCGGTTCACTCGCGGGAGCTTCCGGCCCTGGGAGTGGACCTACCCCGACTATCGCACCGAGCACTACGTGCAGTTCTTCAACGAGGTTCGCCGCACCTACCTGGAGCAATTGAAGAGACTGTAGTGCTCGACTGGGCCGACGGCCCAGCGGCACGGCGTTCGCTGGACGGAGGATGTGAGGGGTCGCAATGAGCTTGCGTGGCCTCGTTCTGTTTGTCGTGTTGGCCTCCAGCCTCGTTCAGACAGCAGGCTGTGGCACTGCTCCAGCAGCGACCGTGGTCCCCCATGCTACTCAGGATGGCCAGATACCTCTGCCCGAGCCGAGTCTGGCTGGCGACGTGTCGCTGGAGGAAGCGATAGCCGCCAGGCGCTCGGTCCGCGAGTTCACGGAAGAGCCGCTGACCTGGCAGGAGGTCTCGCAACTGCTGTGGGCGGCTCAAGGCGTCACAGATCCGAGAGGTCTGCGAGCAGCCCCGTCCGCAGGGGCGCTCTACCCACTGGAGGTGTACGTGGTGTTGCCCGAAGGCGTGTACCATTACCTGCCGCAAGCACATGCGATCAACGCCGTGCTGGATGGGGACCGACGAGAAAACCTGTGGGAGGCGGGCCTGCGTCAGGATGCCCTCCGAGGAGCCGCAGCGGTATTCGTGATCGCCGGGGTGTACGAGCGCACCGAAGGCAAGTACGGGGAGCGTGCCGAGCGCTACGTGGAGATGGAAGCAGGCCACGCGGCGCAGAACCTGCTATTGCAGGCGGTGACCTCGGACCTGGGCGCGGTGCCCATCGGTGCGTTCTACGACGACCAGGTGCAGACCGCCATGGATCTTCCAGCCGACCATCGACCGCTCTACCTGATCCCGGTGGGGCACCCTGGCTAGCAGTGACGTCTGTTGGCTACTCCCACTCAATGGTCGAGGGCGGTTTGCTGGTGACGTCGTATACCACCCTATTCACGCCGGGCACCTCGTTGACGATGCGAGTGGAGATGCGACCCAGCACCTCTGGCGGCAAGGGGAACCAGTCGGCCGTCATGCCGTCCTCACTGGCCACCGCCCGTACGGCCACGACGTAGTTGTACGTGCGCTTGTCTCCCATCACTCCCACGGTCTTGATGGGTGTGAGGACGGCGAAACTTTGCCAGATGTCTCGGTACAACCACGCCGCCTCTATCTCTTCCATGACTATTCTGTCGGCCGCTCGCGCCGCAGCCAGCCGTTCTCGCGTGATCTCCCCCACGATGCGCACCGCCAGGCCCGGCCCGGGGAAGGGGTGACGATAGACCACTTCCTCCGGCAAGTCTAGCTCCAGGCCTACCTGGCGTACCTCGTCCTTGAACAGGTAGCGCAAGGGCTCGATGAGAGAAAAGGCCATCTCCGAGGGAAGCCCCCCCACATTGTGGTGGCTCTTGATGCGTCTCGCTCCGCCGCGCCCAATACCCGCGCTCTCGATGACGTCGGGATAGAGCGTCCCCTGGGCCAGGTACTTGATGGGACCGAGCTTGGCGGCTTCTTCCTCGAACACGCGGATGAACTCCTCGCCGATGATCCGCCGTTTCTCTTCCGGGTCCACCACGCCCTTCAACCGCTCCAGAAACCTGTCGCTGGCATCGACGTGGACAACGTTCAGGTGCAACTGGCTCTCGAACAGACGACTATTTCGGTCCGCTTCGCCCTCGCGCAGGAGGCCATGGTCCACGAAGATGCTCACGAGTTGCTCGCCTATGGCTCTGTGGACGAGCGTGGCGGCGACGGTGGAGTCAACGCCACCCGACAGTGCGCAGACCACCTTGTCGGAACCGACGAGATCGCGGATCTCGGCGACACTCTTCTCGACGATGGAGCGAGGCGTCCACGTTTCCTGGCAGTTGCAGGTGCGGTGCACGAAGTTGGCGATGATCTGCGGGCCGTATCGAGTGTGAGAAACCTCGGGATGGAACTGGAGACCGTAGAGCTTCCGTTCTTCGTCTCCCATGGCCGCGAGAGGCGAGTTTGCAGTGTAGGCGAGGGGGCTGAAGCCAGGAGGGATCTCCTCGATGCGGTCTCCGTGACTCATCCATACAGGCTGCGAGAAGGGAAGGCCGGCGAAGAGGGGAGAGTTCAGATCGCTGGTTTGCAGTTCGGCCAGCCCGTATTCTCGCTTGCGTGCTCCCGCCACCGCACCTCCCAACCCGTCTGCCAGCAACTGCATCCCATAGCAGATGCCCAGGATGGGTAGGCCGCTCTTCATCACGTAAGGCGGGAGAGAAGGCGCATCGCTGTCGTAGACGCTCGCTGGCCCGCCCGAGAGGATGAGTCCCTTTGGCTGGAGAGCGAACACTTGCTCCTCGGTGGCATCGTGGGGCAGCAACTCACAGTATACCTGAGCTTCGCGTACGCGACGCACGATGAGCTGGCTGTACTGGGACCCGAAGTCCAAGACGACTATGGTATCTTCCTTGGCACTGCGCATCTACCCTGCCTATCTGAAGACTATCTTGTCGTCTTCCATGCTTTCGATGATCACCGCAGATTCGATGGGCACATCAAAGGGCGCCAACCGCTGACGCCCTCCCTCAAATGCTTTCTCTATCACCGTCCCGAAGCCCACCAGTTGTGCCCCGCTCTCCTTGACTATGCTAGCCAGTGCTTCGATGGTCTTGCCCGTGGCCAGGAAGTCGTCGATGACGAGCACCCTGTCCTTTGGGGTCAGGAAGTTGCGCGCAACAATCAACTGGACCATGGTGCCTTTCGTCCGTGAGGGCACCATCCGTTCAAAGGAATCTGGCGGCATGGTAAGAGACCAGATCTTGCGTGCGAACACGACTGGTATACCTAGAGCGACGCCCACTTCCAGGGCTGGGGCGATCCCCGAGATCTCAGCGGTGAGGATCTTATCCACCTCGTCCGAGGCAAACCTGGACGCCAACTCTTGACCGATACGCACCATCAGCCGGCAGTCCACCTGATGGTTCAAGAAACAGTTGACGTTGAGGATGCCCCGTCCCATGTTCTTCCCGTCTGCAAGGATCCGGTCTTGCAGTTCCTTCATCTCACCTCCTTATCGAGTGGCTGTAACGGGTGTGCGGAATCACTGGAAGTGCTGGCAGCAGGCTCTCCATAGAAACGGAGAGAGCACAGGGCGTCCGCCTGCTACTGTGGACACGCGGGAGTCCTTGCATATAGGTGGTCTCCTCCTTATTGTACCACCGTGGTTCCCATAGAGGTGCACCGCGCCTTGGGACCTGGTAGCACGCGGAAGCTCATATCGGTCACGGCGCTCAGCGATCGCTCCCCTGGAGGACGGTGTATCTAGGGCCGTACCATGTCTCTCACACGGTGACGACGCGGGGTGATCAGTTTGCGAGGGGGAGTCGACTCAGTGTCCCAGGGCTCCCCTCTTTGGAATCTTCGGGCCCTACTGCGATCCCCCGTGGCGCCCGACCCTGGTAGGTGCACAACAAGGCTAGGAGGTCGTCGCACCACTGGATGGACGTTTCCTGCGACTGGCTGACGGTGACGGCATGAGGGCCACCGGAAGTACCTCGTCCATTCGCTCCACGAAGACGAACTCGAGGTCCTTTCGTACCCTTCTTGGGATGTCGTGCAGGTCTTTCTCGTTCTTCTTCGGAATGAGGACCTTCTTGAGACCTGCACGGTGGGCCGCCAGCACTTTCTCCTTGAGGCCACCGATGCCCAGGATCCGTCCTCGCAGCGTAATCTCCCCCGTCATGCCGATCTCGCGATGGACAGGCCGCCTGGATAGCGCCGAGACCAGTGCCGTGGCTATGGTCACACCCGCCGATGGCCCATCCTTGGGAATGGCGCCCTCGGGCACGTGGATGTGGATGTCAAGCTTGTCGAACTGCTTCTTGCTGATACCGAGATCGGTGGCATGAGATCGCGTATAGCTTAGCGCAGCCTGGGCCGATTCCTGCATTACATCGCCCAGTTGGCCGGTTAGAATGAGATTCCCCTTGCCGTCCATGAGCGTGACCTCGACGGACATGGTATCCCCGCCGGCAGCGGTCCACGCGATCCCCGTGGCCAGGCCGACCTCGTCGTTGTCCTCCATCAGTCCGTAAGAATACTGAGGCGGCCCCAGGTACTTGTACAGTGACCGTGGGGTGATAAGACGTGGGGCCCTCTTGCCCTCGGCGACGGCCCTGGCCACCTTGCGGCAGATAGTGGCGATCTCGCGCTCCAGGTTCCTGACGCCCGCTTCGTAGGAGTACTCGCGGATGATCTTGCGCAGAGCCTGGTCCGAGAACCTCAGACCTCTCAGGCCGTGTTCGTCTCTCTGGCGGGGTATCAAGAATCGCTTGGCGATCTCGACTTTCTCCAACTCCGCGTAGCCGGGGAACTCGATGACCTCCATCCGATCCTCCAGCGCAGCGGGGATGGGGTCCAGAACGTTGGCGGTGGTGATGAACATGACCTTGGTGAGATCGTAGTCCACATCCAGGTAATGGTCAGAGAAGGCGTGGTTCTGTTCTGGGTCCAGGACCTCCAGCAGTGCAGCCGATGGATCGCCCCGGAAGTCCGCGCCTACCTTGTCGATCTCGTCGAGCATGAAGACGGGGTTGATGCTCTTGGCACGGCGCATGGTTTGTATGATACGCCCTGGCAGCGCACCAATGTACGTACGCCGGTGCCCTCTGATCTCGGCCTCGTCACGTATCCCGCCCAGGCTGACGCGGACGAAGTTCCTGCCCATGGCCTTGGCGATGGACCTGCCCAGCGAGGTCTTTCCAGTGCCCGGAGGGCCGACGAAGCACAGGATGGGGCTGCGCATTCTGTCTCCGGCCAGCTTGCGCACCGCCATGTATTCTACGATGCGTTCCTTGGCTTTGGGAAGGCCGTAGTGCTCCTTATCCAGCAGTCGGGCTACCTTGGAGACGTCGGGGTTGTCCTTGGTCTCCTGTGTCCACGGCAGGTCGATGAGCCAGTCCAGGTAGGTGCGAATCACGCCCGTCTCCGGCGACATGGGCGCCATGGCGTCCAGACGGCTCAACTCCTTCTCCGCCTTCTCACGCACTTCGGCGGGCATCTTCGCCTCAGCGATCTTGTCGCGGAGCTCGTTCTTCTCCGCCATCAGGGGATCCATCTCACCCAGCTCGTTCTGGATGACCCTCATCTGTTCGCGCAAAACGAACTCCCGTTGGCTCTTGTCGACCTCCTCCTGGACCTGGGATTGGATCTGGTCCTCCAGTTCCAGAACGTCCAACTCCTTGGCCAGCAGGACGCTAAGTTTCTGCAAACGCACGATGGGGTCGAGGGTTTCGAGTATCTCCTGCCGCTCATCGACGTCCAGGTTGAGGTGGGAGGCGATGACGTCGGCCAGCCAGCCAGAGTCCTCGGCGTTCATGGCGGTGACGAAGGCGTCGTCGGGAAGGGAACGGCTCAGTTGAACGCATTTCTCGAAGAGCGCCAGCGCCGCGCGCATGAGCGCTTCGGTGAGAGGCTGTTCTTGGACTTCCTCGAAGATGGGAGATACCTTGACCCGATAAAAGCCGTGCGTCTGCGTGTATTCGAGTACCTCGGCGCGCTGCAACCCCTCCACCAGGATGCTGGTGGTGCCGTCGGGCATGCGGAGTGTACGGGCGATTGAGGCGATGGTACCGACACTGTACAGGTCCTCGGGAGCCGGATCTCGGATATCGGGCTCCTTTTGGGTGACGATGATGAGGCAATGATCGTCTTCCAGGGCCTCATCCACGGCCCGCAGGGACCGATCACGCCCCACGAAGAGAGGAATCATCATGTGGGGGAAGACGACGGCATCGCGAACGGCCAGAAGAGGGTATTCGACTACGTCATCACCCTCGTCCGGGGCTCTCCTATCCACCAACTCCATACTCTTGCCTCCGAAAGCGAAGCTCCTCCCAGATAGATACTATACACCATGGTTTGCCGGTTTTCAAGCACAGCCTGGCAGTGACATGGAGGGAGCCCACGGAGATACTTCAGGCGCGAGAGCAAGGAGGGTGCGTAGGGGCGGGTCTCAGACCCAGCCCTACAACTAGTCTTGACTCACTGGGTTGAACCCACTCTATTGAGGCGGGGCTGGCCCACGTTTTCCTCAACCTCTTGACAAAAGACGAGCACGAGCATATGCTTGTCCCCGGAGGCGAGGAGAGTTGGGCACGCTCTACGTCGTTGGCACGCCCATAGGGAACCTGGAGGACGTCACCCTGCGAGCCTTGCGCATCCTGGGCCAGGTGGGCCTCGTCGCCGCCGAGGATACGCGCAAGACGCGGAATCTGCTCAACCACTACGAGATCAAGACCCCCATCACCAGCTACTGGGAGCACAACAAGCTGTCCAAGCTGGACTACATCCTCGGTGTCTTGAACGAACAGGACGTGGCGCTGGTCTGCAATGCAGGTATGCCGGGGATCTCGGATCCAGGGTACGAGCTGATCCGGGCCGCCATCGAGGGCGGGATCACGGTTGTGCCCGTGCCTGGAGCTTCAGCCATAGTCACTTCTCTGGTCGTCTCTGGTCTGCCCACCGATGGCTTCCTATATCTGGGGTTCCTTCCCCGCAAGAGGGGTAGGCGCGTCAGCCTGCTGGCGTCCGTGGCCGGCGAGAGGCGCACGCTGGTGGCCTTCGAGGCTCCGCACCGGCTACTGGCGACCCTGGAGGACGTGGGCGAAAGCCTGGGCGAACGCCAACTGGCTGTGACCAGGGAGCTGACAAAAGTGCACGAGGAAGTGGTTCGAGGAACCACCAGTGAGGTGCTTGCTCACTTCAGCAGCCACCCTCCCCGGGGTGAGGTGACCCTGGTCATCGAGGGTGCAGAGGAGACGAGTTGGGACGTCGGCGAGGTGGAGCGGGCCCTCCAGAAGCTGAAGCGCGAGGGATTATCGCCCAGCGAGGCGGTCAGACAGGTAGCCCGGGTGGGTCACTGGCCCAGAGCCGAGGTGTACCGTATTTGGGTATCCATGGAGGACGAATGAGTACAGTCGATCTGGACGACATGGCCTATCTGCGCAGCATCGACCCCGCAGATATGGCACAGCGCATCGCCGAGCTTCCGAAACAGTGCAGAATGGCGACGGCCGTCGGCGGGCAACAGACTCTGCCCGAGGAGTACGGGGCGTGCGACGCCATCGTGGTGTTGGGCCTGGGTGGCTCGGCCATCGGTGGCGATCTGGTGAGGAGTCTGGTCGAGAGTGAGTGCAGGGTTCCCATGTTCGTCAATCGCCAGTATGACCTACCGGCCTTCGTCGATGAGAGGACTCTGGTCATCGCCTCCAGCTACTCCGGCAATACGGAGGAAACCCTATCTGCCTTTGGGCAGGCAGTGGAGAGGCGCGCCAAGGTGCTGGCTATCACCACGGGCGGAAAACTGGCGACGATGTGCAGGGACCGCAATGTCCCCCTCTTCACCTTCGACTACGAGGCCCAGCCCCGCGCGGCCCTGGGCTACTCTCTGGTGACCCTGCTGGAAGTGCTCTGCCGGCTAGACTACGTCCACGATCTGTCGGAGGATCTGCAGGAGGCCGTGGAGGGTATGGAAGCGTTGCAGGCAGAGATCGGCGTCGAGGTCCCCGAGGAGCACAATGCGGCCAAGCAGTTGGCTCGCAGACTGGAAGGGAGGCTGCCCGTCATCTACGCCGCCGCGCACCTCACAGAGGTGGCTCGCCGGTGGAAGTGCCAGTTCAACGAGAACAGCAAGGGCTGGGGTGTGTGGGAAACGATGCCCGAGTTGAACCACAACGCGGTGGTGGGCTACGACTTCCCGTCTTCCATGGCGTCAATGGCCCACGTGCTGATGCTGCGGTCGGACCTGCTTTCGCCTCGCGTTTGCGTGCGCATGGAGGTGACGGGGGAGATCCTGAGCGACAAGGGTATCCCCCACGAGATCATAGATGTGCACGGGCGAAGCCCCCTGGCGCAGGTTCTGTGGTCCATCCATCTCGGCGACTACGTGAGCTACTACGTGGCTGCGCTGAGGGGCGCGGACCCCAGCCCGGTAAGTACGATCGCCTATCTCAAGGAGAGACTGGCGCAGATCTCCTGAGCCTGCCCCACACCACCACGGAGGAGACCAGGTGACAAGCGAGGGTCTGGACAACCTCACGCGGCTCCTCGGCTCCGTTCCCTACTTCGCCCATCTCGACGCGGCCACCCTGGAGGCGGTAGCCAGCGGTGCTTACAGGCGTACCTGTGCCAGTGATCAGATGATCTTCCTGGAGGGCGAGCCTTGCGCCGGACTGTGGGTCGTGGAGAAGGGACGGGTCAGACTGCTCAGGCTCTCGACGGAGGGGAGAGAGCAGGTGGTGAAGCTCCTGGGCCCCGGCGAGTTCTTCAACGAGGTGGCTGTCTTGGACGGTGGTCCCAATCCGGTGAGTGCCGTGGCCGCCATGGAGTCCATTCTGTGGGTCATCGAACGAGACACGATGCTGGACCTCCTGGAGAGGTACCCGGCGCTGGCGGCTGGGGTGATCGAAAACCTGGCTTCACGTGCTCGCCATCTCCTCGCGCTGGTGGAGGACCTGTCTCTGCGCACGGTCCGGGCGCGCCTGGCCAAGCTGCTTCTGGCCCAGGCGGAAGGGAGCAGCGAGGCGCCTCGACGTTTGACTCAACAGGAGATGGCAGCCCAGGTGGGGACGGTTCGAGAGATGGTCAGCCGTGTGCTACGGGGATTCGAGGAGGAGGAGCTGATCCATTTCGAGCGCCACAGGCTCATCGTTGTGAATCGGGAGGGATTGGAGGAGGAGGCCAAGGTCTAGCTCGAGCAACTCGATGAGACTTTTGTCACAGACACGCGGCCGGCTTTTTTGTATGATGTTAGTAGAAAGCTGGCCGTTTTGTTTTGGAGACCAGGATGGACGAAGAGGAAAAGCGAACACCAGAGATCGATGACGCTTCGTGCACCGGGTGCGGCGACTGCGTGGCTGCTTGCCCCGTGGGAGCGCTGGCGGTGAGGGAGCTTCGCGCGACTTTTTTACATCCAGAGGACTGCCGGTACTGCGGTGAGTGCGAGGAGCTGTGTCCGGTAGGGGCCATATCGCGTCCCTTCGAGGTCTCCTTTGCCGAGAATGCTTAGTCCAGGGAGGCTGGCATGATAACGAGGCAGATCGTGCGGATAGACGAGGAGTTGTGCAACGGCTGTGGGCTGTGCGTGATCCCGTGCGCCGAGGGCGCTATCGAACTGGTGGACGGAAAGGCTCGGGTGCTGAGGGAGGAGCTGTGCGACGGGGCGGGGTTCTGCCTGGGCGTCTGCCCCACCGGTGCGCTGACCATCGAAGAGCGGGAGACAGTGGCCTTCGACGAGACTGCGGTCGAGGAAAGGCAGCGCGAGCGGGAATCCCGGTACATGATCCAGAGATGCTTCCAGTGCGGAGGCTCGGAAGAGGAATCAACTCTGCTGCCCTGCCGCCGGCAGGGGCAGAGCCTGTGGGTGTGCACCAGGTGCCTACCCGCCCTCATTCACGGGTAGAAAGGGGGGAGACTATGTCCTTGTTCAGCGGCTGTCCCGGAGCGAGGGATATCAGGGAAGTCAAGCCGGAGGACGTCGAGTGCCCTGAGTGCGGAAAGGAAGTGGAGATCTGGTCCGACGAGTTCTCTGCTCGGTGCCCCGGCTGCGGGGCACAAGTGACCAGGGAACAAGGGGTTTCCTGCATCGACTGGTGCTCCTTCGCGGAGCAGTGCGTCGGTAGCGAGAAGTACCAGCGTTTGAGGAAGGCAGGGCCCAAGCAGGAGGAGACGTCGTGAGTGAGGGCGGCCTGTGGGAGAGTCTCAGCGCCGGCTACGACCGCTTCGTGGACTGGCCCGCACGTTTGGAGAGGGAGCTGCCCACGCTGGAGGGCGTGCTCCAGGGATGTCAGGCGCGGCGGGTGCTGGACGTAGCCTGCGGAACCGGCCAGCACGCCATCGCCCTGGCCCAACGGGGGTACGAGGTGCTGGGAGTCGACGCCAGCGCGGGGATGATCGAGCGGGCACGAGGGAACGCGGAGGCCGCTGGAGTGATCGCCACGTTTGTGCAAGCCGGTTTCGGCACTCTGGGCACGGTGGTGAGTCAGCCGTTCGATGCCGTGCTTTGCCTGGGCAATTCGCTGCCCAGTCTGTTGAGCGAGGAAGCGCTCCTCTCAGCACTCAGGGACATGGGCGATGCGCTGGTGCCCGGTGGGCTACTCTTCGTCCAGAACTTGAACTACGACCGTGTTTGGCCAAAGAGGGAGCGGTTCTTGCCGCTGGAGAGTTATCGCGATGGCGAGGAGGAATGGCTCTTCCTGCGCTTCGTGGATTTCCACGAGCGGACTCTGACCTTCAACATGGTGGTGTTGAACAAGCAGGGGCATGGCTGGAGTTACACTGCGGACAGCACCGAACTCAGGCCCATCTTCGAGGACGACCTTCGGAGGCTGCTGAGCCGCGCGGGTTTCGTCCATACCGGATGGTATGGAGACTATGCACTTGTTCCCTACGAACGTGATTCAAGTGGTGATCTGATAGTAGTGGCTCGGAGAGGGCCCGTGAACGGGGTTTCCGAACAGAGCAAGGCCGTGGACAAGGCTTTCGGATAGCCTTGCATGCATGACTCGGCGAGGGCTTCGCGCAGTCTGCCGCGACCTGAGGTGTGGCGGTCGAGGGCTGAGGAGCGGGCCTCCGCTTCATATCAAGGAGAAGAGAATGATAGCGAGCTTCATTATCGCATTCAGAGAAGTCCTCGAGGCGGCGCTCATCGTGGGCGTAGTCCTCGGTTTCCTTTCCAAGACCGGGCAGAAGCAGTTCTACCGAGTGGTCTACGTGGGGGTCGCTTCCGCTGTAGGCGCCAGCGTCGTGGGCGCTGCAGTATTCAATAGCATCGCAGGTGGCTTCACCGGGACGGCGGAGGCGGTATTCGAGGGGATCGCCATGCTCGCGGGTGCGTTGCTACTGACCACGATGATCCTGTGGATGATGGAACAGAGGCACATTGCGACGGAACTCCGCGAGAGAGTGGCGGCCGAAACAGCTCGAGCACACGCGCTGGGCCTGTTCTCGCTGGTCTTCGTGTCGGTGTTGAGGGAAGGGATAGAGACGGTTCTCTTCCTGGGTGCCGCGAGCCTGGTGTCAGGCGAGTACAACCTGGCGGGCGCGTTGGCAGGGCTGATCGCGGCGATTCTTCTTGGGTACGGGATATTCGCGGGCTCGATGAGGCTGGACCTCAGCAAGTTCTTCACTGTGACCAGCGTCCTGCTCATCCTCTTTGCGGCTGGGTTGGTGGCGCACGGGCTGCACGAACTCCAGGAGGCCGGCATGATTCCGGTAGTGGTGGAGCACGTCTGGGACATTAACCCGCCGTTGAACGCGGACGGCAGCTACCCGCTTCTACACGAGAATGGATACGTGGGGAGCGTCCTGAAGGGCTTGTTCGGCTACAACGGAAATCCGTCCTTGCTTGAAGTACTGGGTTACACCGGCTATCTCGCGTTGGTAAGCACGGTGTTGTGGAAGAGAACGGTGAATCGACGTCGACAGGCACAACCCGCAGTCGCCGAGAAGAGTAGTCCCGCTTCACCCGCAGGAATCACTGCCTGCGGCGCACTTGGCCAGCAGGGGAAACGTGGAATCAAGCCTTTGTGGAAGTCAGGAGGTGATAGCAGTGTTGAAGTATGAGGCCCGTGAGATATCGAGTGACGTATACTGGGTTGGTGCGAGAGACTGGAACCGCAGGGTCTTCGATGCCTTGATCCCGCTGCCGCAAGGGACGACCTACAACGCCTATCTCGTGCAGGGGCAGAAGAAGACCGCGCTCATCGACACCGTGAATCCAGGCTTCGAGGAGGAGCTGGAGGGCAGGATCGGCCAGGTGACGAGCCTGGCGGACCTGGACTACCTGATCATGAACCACGCCGAGCCGGATCACGCCGGCGCCATCCCCTACGTGTTGCAGCGGAGCAAGAAGGCGCGGTTGGTGACCACGGAGAAGGGCGCAAAGATGGCGCAGGTGCAGTACGGGGCGCCGCAGGAAAGGATCACTACGGTCAAGGATGGGGAGACCATCGATCTCGGCGGCAAGACTCTCAAGTTCATCGAGGCCCCGTGGCTCCATTGGCCGGAGACGATGTTCACCTACCTCGTGGAGAACAAGGTTCTGTTCCCTTGCGACTTTCTGGGGTTTCACACCGCCTACGGGTTCTACGACGACGAGGTGGAGGAGTTCGTCCCCTTCGCCCAGCGGTACTTCGGCGAGATCATGATGCCCTTCCGCAAGATGGGGCAGAAGGCGCTCGAGAAGATAGGAGGTTTGGGGATCGAGCTCATCGCTCCCAGCCACGGTCCCATTCACAGGAATCCAGAGAGGATCCTCGAGCTGTACCGGACCTGGACCGCCGGGGAGACGAGGGAGAAGGTGATCGTGGTCTACGTATCCATGTGGAACTCCACCGAGAGGATGATCAAGGCCCTGGTGGAGACCCTGACCGCCGAGGGGCTGGAGGTCGGCTTGCACAATCTCGTCAACGCCGACCTGGGAGACGTGGCCCGGGACCTGGTGGACGCACGGGCCATCGTGCTGGGGACCCCGACCGTGCTGGGTGGGATGCATCCCCTGGCTATCTACGCCGCCTCCCTGGTCAAGGCGTTGCGCCCGCCGTTGGAGTATGGCGCCGTGCTGAGTTCCTATGGTTGGGGCGGGGGCGCCGTCAAGCAAGCGGCCGAGATCCTGGAGCCCACGAAGATCGAGGTGGTGGGCGCGGTGGAAGTGAACGGTCCTCCGGCGCCGGACGACTACCAGCAGATCGCCGATCTGGGTCGGCAGTTGGTGGGCAAGGTCAAGTCGTGATCTGGCGACTGCGATGCCAGCAGGCCAGATCCTGATCCGTCTGGAGGTTCTTCTCCTCCCTTGATGGGAGGACGCGGAGGGGAGGGTCAAGTGATCATCGCACCCCCACCTCCCGTCCTCCCCCGTCGAGGGGGAGGAAGCTTTGGGCCATTCTGAGTTTGTCCAGGGGGTGCGACTCATTCGCCTGCGCTTGTCCGCTCTTCCTCACACTACGTTTGCCCCTCAAGAAAGCATCCTGAGTAGCGACCGAACGCAGTGAGGGCGCGTATCGAAG
>CAYSSR010000005.1:0-288349 GCA_964433755.1 uncultured Anaerolineales bacterium | reverse complement strand
CCCTCGGTGTGCCCGTCCCGGCCCTGGGCGAGATAGGAAAGGAGATCGGCAAGGTCGCGCGGAAACGTGTAGAAGACTTCCTCCCTCTGGCCACGCTACTGTGGGACCGGTACGGCCGCGAGGGACGTCTCGTAGCCAGCACCCTCCTGGGCCCCATGGAACTGGCCGTGCCCGAGCGGGTGATGCCCGTGATCGAGGAATTAGCTCGGAGCTGCACCACGTGGGAGGACTGCGATCAACTGGCCATGAGGGCGCTCGAGCCTATCGTGCGCAAGGACCCGGACGGGTATCTGGCGACGATGGCCCCCTGGGTCGCTGACCCCAGCAAGTGGGTGCGCAGGGCCGGCATCACCGTTATCGCCCGGCTGCCCATGAAACACCCGGAGCACACGGCAACCTGCCTGAACATGGTCGAGCCGGCATTAGACGACGAGGACCTGGACGTACGGCGAGCGGTGAGCTTCGCCATTCGCATGGGAGGGCGTGGAGAGCCGGCGGTGGTAGCCGTTTTCATCGCCAAGCAAGCCCACCGCACCGATCCCGCTTCCATCTGGGTCCTCTGCGATGCCATCCGCAGCATGACCAAGAGCCTCCTGCCCCACTTCAAGGACCTCTTGCCCATCTATGAGAACTGGCAAAGCTCGGTTGATGCCAAGTCCCAGCGGAGCGTGGTCAGCGCCATTGAGATTCTGCGTTCGGTATAACGGCCGGGCAAAGCACGTCATGGAGTTCTACGCCGACGAGATCGAGGTCAAGTTCGACCAGGAGCCGGTCTTCGAGAAGAGACCGGGCCCGCCCTCTGCCTTCACCTGGCGGGGCCAGGAATACGTCGTGGTCGAGATGCTCAAGGAGTGGCACGACTACCGCAAGAGAGGAAAGAGCAAGACCTTGTATGAGAGGGAGCGGGGAAGCTACTGGGTCAAGAAGAGTGAGAGGCGTGGTTCCTGGGGTGTGGGGCGGGACCACTATCGTGTCCGCACCGCCAGCGGCGAGGTCTTCGATATCTACTACGACCGTGCCCCCAAGGGACGTGACAGCAAAGGGCAGTGGATACTATCGCGCAGGCACACGGAGGAATAGCCGCCTATGCGCCGCTATCGGTGCCTGATGCGCCTGTGACCCTCCACACGTGCCAGATACGCTGCACGGCTGTCAGGTTGCTAAGCGCGGCCAGCACGAGCAGGGCCAGCACCGTCTGCTTGAGCGCGAGACCAACCACCAGCGTCGCCAGGCGCTCTAGCCGGGTGAACAACCCCACCTTGCACTCCAGCCCCAAACCTTCCGCACGGGCCCTGGCGTAGCTCACCATCAACGAACCGGTGATGGCCAGATACACCAGAATCATCGCCGTCGTCTGGCCACGGTACAGGTAGAGGAGCCCCAGATAGATGGCTATCTCAGCGAAGCGATCCAGTGTGGAGTCGAAGAAGGCACCGAAGTCCGTCACCTTGCCCGTCGACCTGGCCAGTGCGCCATCCAGCGCGTCGAAAAGCCCTACAGCGACGATCAGCACTGCCCCCAGTCTCTCGTAGCCCAGGGCCAACACACCCCCCACGCCGACCATGGCCAGGAACCCGACCAGGGTCAGCACGTTCGGGGAGACACCAGCCCGAGCTAGTGGGCGAACCACAAACGCCAGCAAGCCCCTCGTGCGCTCCCTGAGGGCCTCCCTGGGATCCCTGGCCCCCTCGCTCCCCGCCTCCGGGGTCGCCTCAGGCATCGTCCCTTCCACGCCGCAGGAGCTCTTCGTAGAACTCGAGGACCCGGACAGCCACTTGTCTCCACGAGTACTTCTGGGCCTTCACCCGTCCGCGGGCCCCCATTTCCCGGCGCGTCTCCGGGTCTCTCAAGAGGCGAATGAGGGCCGCCGCCAGTGCTCTGTCGCTCTTGCGCTCTGCGAGAAAGCCTTCCCTCCCATCCTCGAGAAGGTCCCGGTAGCCAGGGATGTTGGTGGCCACCGTGGGCTTCCCAGCGGCCATGGCTTCCAGGAGAACGATGCCGAAACTCTCGAAGCCGGTGGATGGGGCGCAGAACACGTCGCAACTGCGGTAGTAGCGAGGCAAGTCCTCGTCGGACACACGGCCGACGAACTTCACCCCCGTGAGGTGGTGCTCACGAACGTAGAGAAGATGATCGGCCATCTCATCCCTCTCGTAGGCACCCACGACCACCAGCCGCGCGTGAGGAAACTCCTCCTTCACGTACGGGAACGCACGCAACAGGTAACGGAAGCCCTTGCGAGGCTCGAGCCGGCCCACGAAGAGGATGGTGGGCCTTCCGTCCTCGTACTGTTCGATGGGGCGCACGTGGTCACCGGCGAAACGCTCGAAGTCTATGCCGTTGGGGATGATCACGAACTCCCCGCCGAAGTAGCGGGCCACGGTCTCTCTGGCTGCCTCGGAGACGGCTATCTTGCCGTCGAGCTTGTCGAAGAAGGGTTGAAAGATCCTCCGGCCATACTGATAGATGAGGTGCCGGTCGCGATAGGCGTGAAAGGTACCCACGTTCACTGCGCGAGAGTGGGTCAAGGCCATGATGGGCACCGGTAGCGTCATCGGCTCGTGGGCGTGGACGATGTCGAAGTCTTCCCCGTGTAGTGCTCTCTTGACCCTCCAGTTCACAGCCGGCGAATAGGGGATGCGAGCCGTGGAGCCACTGAAGGGGATGCCGATGACCCTGTTGGTGGTCACCACAACGTTGTCCGCCAGATGTTCCGGCTCGTTCCCCGCGCATGGCGCGATGATCTTGACCTGGTGCCCCAGCTCCCTGAAGTGTTTGTCCAGGTAGTGTATGTGCTGGGTGACCCCGCCAGGGTAGGGAAAGTCGTAAGGCGAGACCAGGGCGATCCTCATCCTTGCTGGCCTTTCCGCGCGGAGTCGATGGCTCGCTTGACGTGTTGCCCTGGCATAATCACCAGGCTCTTGAGCATCTGCTCCCCGGCGATGGACATCAAGCGGCGATGATCCTCCAGGTCCAGAAAGCGCCCTGCCGCCTGCGTACTCCTGTCTTCGAGGGCGCGGCGGAAATCGGCAGCGGACCGCCCCGGGAAGAGGGTGTATCCCGACCCGATGAAATCCAGGGAGTGGGCATCGCTTCCTCCCGTCTCCGCTAGCCGCCACCGCTCGCGATTCATCGCCAGCGCCTTCCGGTGGATCACGCGGCCCGCCAGCGTGGAGTTGAGGACCTCGAGCCCTTCGACGGCTACGTCCTCTCTCTCATCTTCCATGACCCTACACAGCCCACGGTAGCCTATGCTGAAGGTGAGCCAGCTCATGGGGTGGGGAACGACACAGAAGCCCCCTTGCTCGCGCACCAGCCGGACGGTCTGGGTCAAGGGCATCAACATACGGACTGGATCGTTCAGATCGTACGCCAGAAGATGCCCTTCCAGAGTCGTGATCTCCATTCCCACCATGACCTCGAACCGGTACGCCTTCCTCGCTGCGATCTCCCTGGCCTCGAGAGCGCCGTGGATCAGGTCGTGATCGGTGATGGCCACGAGATCCAGGTCCGTCTCGTGTTCTGCATACTCCAGTATCTCAGCGACGCTGGCCACGCCATCTCCAGCGCCACTGTGTATGTGTAGATCGGCCTTGCCGAGAACAACATCACTCCCCATGGCTTCCGTCTTCCCAGATGGGGTACAGTACCAGCCACTGGCCCGGGTACCTTCTGATCCAATCCTCCATCCTGGCTGCCACCTTGCGCACATTCACCAACACGTCCTTTTCGAAGTCTCCGGTCCTGTCCAGTCGAAGGAGAGGTTCCACCTCCAGCACAGCCGTGTTGTCCGGTTGCCTGACGGCCCAGCAAGTCAGCAAGCTGGCACCAGTCCGTAGTGCAAGCTGCACCGCTCCATCCGGCAGCCTCGCCGGAGCACCGAAGAAGTCCACCACGATACCGCTTCCGGTGATGTCGCGGTCAGCGCCTATCGCCACGATTTCTCCCCGCCGCAAGGCTCTGACCACCCCCATGAGAGGTCTGTCCACGGGCAGGAGGACGATCCATTCCTTATCCCGGAGCCTGCAAACGTAGCGATACAGTCGCTCCGGCTTGATGTGCTCGGCGGGGGCCGTTATCTTCAGGTTCAGCCGACGGCCGATGAGCCAGACGGCATCGAAGGGGCCGAAATGCGCCGACGCGACGATCAGGCCCTTTCCGGCCTTCAGACCCTCCTCTATATGATGCAATCCCCGGACTTCGATCGAGGCTGTTGCTTCCTCCGTACTGAGAGCATGCTTGTGGAAGAGATCGTAGTAGTTCTTGGCCAGATTGCGGAAGACCTCCACTGCTACATGCTCCACGTTGTTGCCGTCGCCGTCGGTGCCCAGCACGTGGTACAGATTCCCCCTGAGGGCTGCCGGACTCGGGTATCCCAGATGGTAGGCAACAGTCCCTGCTTGTTCAGCCAGCCAGTAGCCGAAACGTCGTGGGAGAAAAGGGGCTAGTCCGCCCATCAGTCGGAACGCACAGTACGAGAGGAGCGAATGACTCATGATGGTCCAGGTGCTTTAGGCCACATGCGCCTGAACATGTACCATTGATCGGGGTAGCGTCTGATCAGATCTTCGTGGATACGCACGATCTCCTGTGTGATGCGCTGCACATCCGCCTCATGGTTACCGCTCGCTCGAGTATCCAGCGGCGGCAAGATCTCCCCCACGTAGTCGTTGTTGGCGTTGGCCACCAGGTACCCGGTGACTATCCTGGCTCCGGTCTTGAGAGCGAGCACTGCCGGCCCTGTTGGCCAGGTGATCTGCTGCCCGAAGAACATCACGGGGGTTCCTTCATCGGGTGGCAGAGGCCGGTCGGTCACCAGGCCCACTGCTTCGTTTCGGCGCAACGCCCTGTACGCTCGCTTGAGTGCGTACTCCATCGGGATGAGCTCTATCCCGCGTGCTGCGCGCGACTCTATGGCGAGCCGATTGATGCCCTTGTTTCCGAGGGTCTCCGATATGGCATGGACACGATAGCCGCGACCCGACAGTGCGACACCAGCAGCCTCCCAGCTTCCGAGGTGAGTACCCACCAGGAGGACGCCTTTGCCGTGACGGAAAGCCTCGTCCAGGTGCTCCCACCCCGTGCCATGCAATCGCGCTTCGATCTCTGCGGGGTCCGTAGCAGCGGCACGAGCGAAATCTACCAGCAGCCTCAGGTAGTTCTGGAAGGAACGCCTGGCGGTGTCCTCTACCTCTTGCTCCGAGGCCTCGGGACCGAGAACGTGTCGCATGTTGTCGACGACGTTCCGACGACCCTTGGGCCAGAACACGTATACCAGGTCACCAATGACGCCTGCGATCCAGTAGCACAACCTCAGCGGGAGATGCCTGGTGATGAAGACAAGGCACAACACCGGCCAGTAGAGAAACATGCATCTTCCTTAGACGAAGGGCGGAAGGGAGCCTCGGTTCCCCGTGGGAGCTACTTGCCCCGAATGAACTCCTCTACCATGTTGCGAGCTTCGTCGTCCGTGTACTGCACGGGGGGCGTCTTCATGAAGTAGGCCGCGGGTCCCGGGAGAGTGCCGGCAAGACCGCGGTCCAGGCCTAGCTTGCAGCACCGCACAGCGTCGATTACCACGCCGGCCGAGTTCGGCGAGTCCCAGACCTCCAACTTGAGCTCGATGTTCAGAGGCACGTCACCAAAACTGCGTCCCTCGAGTCGGATGTGGGCCCACTTACGATCCGTCAACCAGGCAACATAGTCGCTCGGTCCGATGTAGATGTTGTCCGCTCCGATGTCGTAGTCCAGTTGCGAGGTCACCGCCCCGGTCTTGGAGATCTTCTTCGAAACCAGACGAGCCCGCTCCAGCATGTTCCAGAAGTCCATGTTGCCGCCCACGTTCAACTGGCTGGTCCGCTCCAGGATCACGCCGCGGTCTCGGAAGAGTCGGGTCAAGACGCGGTGAACGATGGTAGCACCCACCTGGGACTTGATGTCATCACCGATCATGGGCAGATTATGCTCTCGGAAGCGCGTCTGCCAATAGTCCTCGCGTCCGATGAACACCGGAATGCAGTTGACGAAACCGCAGCCGGCGGCCAGCACCTGCTCCACGTACCACTTGGTGGCCATCTCGCTGCCCACCGGCAGATAGTTGACCACGACGTCGGTCTTGGTCTCCTGGAGGATGCGCACGATATCCGCTGTCTTGCCGGGGGCCTTGGTGATGATCTGCTTGAGGTACTTGCCAAGGCCATCGTGGGTCATTCCGCGGTGCACCGGCACCCCAAGGCTGGGAACCTCGCAGAAACGGTACGTGTTGTTGGGATAGGTGAAGATCGCCTCAGAGAGGTCCTTACCCACCTTGTTGCCGTCGATGTCGAAGGCGGCGGTGAATTCGATGTCGTGGATGTGATAACCGCCCAGGTTTACGTGCATGATGCCAGGGACGTTGTCTTTGACCTTGGCATCCCTGTAGTAGTGCACGCCCTGTACGAAAGCGGAGGCGCAGTTACCCACGCCGATGATGGCCACCCTGACCTTCTTGTCTTCCTTGGGTGTCTTCTTGGCTTTTTCTTTCTGATCTTTTTCTTCGTCCAATTCGACTAACCCCCCTGCAATCTCCGCGGGTCCCATCGCCAAGCCCGACGATGTGTCTCCTTAACCGGTTGTCCTCGCGATGGTCAACTTCTAATCCTACTCCAAACACACAGGCGTGTCAAGAACAAGGCCGCGTCCGGAAAGGCCGCACCGGCAAGCCATTGGCACATCACGACGCGGGTGCTATAATAGCCGCGATGAAACGACAGGGGCACAGGTGGAGATCCGAGGGTGTACTGTTCCTACTTGCTCTCGTCGTACGGCTGGTCCCGGTCTTGCTCAGCCTCGACCTGGGCATCGCCCTCGACGACATGTACCAGTACGACGGCCTTGCCGACAGCATCAGACTGGGGCAGGGCTTCACCTGGTACGGAGGCATTCCGACCGCGGCCAGGGCGCCTCTCTATCCCCTCTTTCTAGCGGTCTTGTATACTCTGTTTGGGCACCATTTCGCCGTGGCCAGAATCGCCCAGGCGGTTCTGGGCGCATTCGTGCCTGTGGTGGTACACAACCTCGGGCGGAGGTTGTTCGACGCCCGAGCCGGCATGGTGGCTGCATCCATCGTGGCCTTGTATCCCATGTTTCTCCTCTATCCCCTGGGCCTGGCGACAGAGAACCTCTTCTTTCTCCTTGTGCCAGCCACCATCCTTTGCCTGTACCAAGCAGCCGAGACCTCGCATCGGGGGCTCTTCCTGCTGGCAGGCGTCTTGCTCGGCCTGACTATCCTCACACGCTCGGTGATCAGCGGATTCCTGGTACTGCTGCTGCCCTGGCTGTGGTGGTATTCCTCTGACAGGAGGGAAGCGCTGAAGAACTGGATCCTGGTCCTCGCGCCAGTGGCGCTCCTCACTGTACCCTGGAGCATCAGGAATACTCTGCTCTACCACGAGTTTGTGTTCGTGGAATCCAGCATGGGTTTCAACTTCTACCTGGGTTACCACCCTGAGGGCACCGGCACCTTCGACTCTGACATCGCCGTCGAGTTTCTGGAGGAGATCGGCGCCTTCGACGAACCCACCCTCGAGACCGAGAAGGCCTCCCACAACCTGGGCATGGAGCGCGGCCTCGGATTCATCAGAGACGATCCAGTTCGGGCAGCGTGGCTGTTGCTGAGCAAGCTATCGCACTTCCTTCGCCTCGACAAGAGAGTGCTTCTCTACTTCTATTCGAACAACTTCCTGGGCGAGTTGCCGCCGCCGGTCCTGCTGCTGATCTTCCTCGCGATCTGCACACCCTGGGTGGCGGTACTTCTGTTGAGCGTGCCAGCGATGGTGATGAGTCGCCTCACGAGGTACAACACGCTGGTCTACCTTCTGCTGATCTACCTAGTTGGTGTACACGTCCTGATCATGGCCGAGCCACGGTTCCACCTGGCCATGGTCCCTTTCCTGGCTATCTTTGCTACGCAGGGGATCAGGGCGCTCCGCAGCGCTAGCGACAATCTACATTCCTCCGAGAGTGCGGCCCGCCAGCACGCGCGGTGGGGGCTGCTGTTGACCGCAGCCCTGGTCGCACTCTTGCTGCTGAATTGGGCATACGAGCTGAACGTCGATGCGGAGAAGCTTCGGCTGCTGTTCTCCTCCGGCGGAAACACGGCCAGATTCACCTATTGAGCGGAGCGCGAGCACATTGACCGGGGAGAGAATACAGTGACGGTGAACAGATCGGACCTCAAGGCTGCCACCATCCTCGTTTCTTCGACTCTGTTGCTGGTCGCCAGCCACTACCACAGGATCCTGGGAGACGATACTCTCTCCTCGTTCGTCTTCTACTTCCTGATCCCTCTAGGTATCATCCTGCTCGTATTCAGGGAAGACCCTCGTCGCTTCGGACTGAGGCTGGGCAACTGGAGACAGGGCGCTCTGTGGGCGGTGCTGGGCATCCTTCTCATGGCCGTGATCATCGTCGGCCTTTCACAGCTACCGGAATTCCGCTCCTACTACGGTTCACTATCGTTTCAGGAGCCCCTGTCGCGCGAAGTAATGGAGTTCGCCCTGCGCCAGGCGATCTACATGTTCAGTTGGGAGTTCATCTTCCGGGGCTTCATGCTCTTCGGCTTGAAGGATCGCTTGGGACCCCTGGCCATCTGGATCCAGGCCATCCCCTTTGCCATCATGCACCTGGGCAAGCCCGAATTGGAGACCCTGAGCACCATCTTCGGCGGGGCTGCGTTTGGCTACATCGATCTGAAGAGCGAATCGGTCCTGCCCTCAGTGGTCATCCATTGGGCCATCTACGTGATGATGGTTCTGGCAGCCTCCAACGTGTAGTCTGCCAGGTATCGGAGCGCCCCTTCGACTTCCGATGCCGAGACGAGTCTGCGGGCGCCCAGGGTTTGCGAGCCTGCTCCTGGCTCTGAACGCGATCTTTGCGTGCCCTGCATCGCCCAAACCTCACCGCAGCATGTAGCGGCCACGCCCGGCGCCAAACCCGCGTGTCCTTTTGTGTCGAACTAGCCGCCGTGGTATACTCCCCAGGCGGAAGGAGACGTACGAGTGGATGGGGCCATCACGTTTATCCTTGGAGCGGTCATTCTCCTGGGGCTTGCCGTCTTCCTCATCTATTGGTTCCTCTTGCGTAAGTTGACGGTCACCGGGCAACGCTCACAGACCAGAGCACGTTTCGAGGCGCCGGAGGCAACGCATGACCTCAGCTCGGCGTCGCCGGAATCCTGGCCCTCACTGGCCCACGAGATGGCGGCCGGCTGGCTCGTGGTCAGTGACGGACCCGATGCCGGCAAGCATCACATGGTCGTACAAGGCGAGAACCTCATCGGCAGAGGCAGCTCCTGCGACATCAGATTGGACGATTCCACCGTCTCCCGCCGGCACGCCCGCTTGGTGGTTGACGGAGACCGCTTTCTCCTGTTTGACCTGCACAGCACATCAGAGACCTACGTTGATGGGACAAGGGCGGACCCCTCGGCGGCGAGTCCGATCAGAGACCATTCCGTCATTACGATGGGCAATACGGATCTCACGTTCAAACAGGCGCGGCACCTACCCTGAATCAGATTTAGCCTACGGAGCCGGAGTAGCAAGCATGCGCAAGATCAACCTGGGCGCTACCGGTATGGTGGTCTCCGAGATCGGATTCGGCGGCATCCCCATCCAGCGCCTTTCCCACGATCAAGCGGTGTCGGTCGTCAGGCGCTGCCTCAACCTGGGAGTCACCTTCCTGGACACGGCCAATGCCTATTCTACCAGCGAGGAACGCATCGGAGATGCGATAGGTGACCGGCGCGAGGACCTGGTGTTGGCGACCAAGACCCAGGCCAGAGACGGTGAAGGGGTGGCGAAGCACCTCGCCTTGAGTCTGGAGCGGCTGGGGGTGGAAACCATCGACCTGTACCAGTTCCACTGCGTTAGCACCGAGGAGGACTACCAGAAGGTCCTGGCCTCAGGCGGTCCCCTAGACGTGGTCCGGCAGGCGCAGACCTCAGGCATCGTGCGGCACATCGGCCTGAGCTCCCACTCCATGACCGTGGCTCTGGAAGCAGTGCAATCCGGGTTCTTCGAGACCATCATGTTCCCCTTCAACTTCATCACCCGGGAAGCAGCGGACGAGCTCATCCCCCTGGCCCTGGAAAGGGAGGTGGGGTTCATCGCCATGAAACCCCTGGCGGGAGGAGCACTGGACGATGCCACCCTGGCCTTCAAGTACCTCCGGCAGTTTCCCCAGGTTCTTCCCATCCCGGGCATCGAGCGGGCGGCCGAGATGGAAGAGATCGTCGCCATTGTGGAGGGACCGGAAGGGCTGACTGCCCAGGAACAGACGGCGATAGAGCGTATGCGCTCCGAGCTAGGCAACCGCTTCTGCCGTCGCTGTGGATACTGCCAGCCCTGCCCTCAGGGCGTCTCCATCCAAAGCCTGATGATCCTCGACAGTGTGATCAAGCGTATGCCGGCAGCGGGTATCTTCTCCGGCCTGGCGGCAGACGTTGAGACCGCAGAGGAATGCATCGAGTGCGGCGAGTGTGAGGAGAAGTGTCCCTATGGCCTGCCCATCCGGGAGATGATCCAGGAGCACATCGATCTGTTCCACAGAGAAATGAGGAAGTGCGGCCTGATCCCAGATGACCGGGCGAGGTAGCTCATGACCCGCGCGTGCAGATTCTTCTACGAGGATAGCCATCGTAAGTCACCGAGGAGAGAGTGCCGTCTCCTTCAGCGCAATCCAGCCTCGGCTCCGTGGGACGAGAAGCTGTGCCGTTCTTGTGCGGTGCCAGAGATCCTTGAGCGTAACCCCTGCGCCAACCTGGCCCTGGAGGCCGAGGTGAAGTCCCGCCTTGGCTTTCTGCGCAGGGTCGCTATCTTCGCTGTCTGTACAGCGAAGACCGAGGAGATCGGCGACCCCAGGACGTGCAGAGAGGGCTGCGAGGAGTTCGAGAGACTCTAGGCGGTGCCCACGACAGGGGCACAAGATTCCTTCCAGCCAATCACAGCCATCCCCCTGGTCTGCCTGCCCCCCACGCACCGCTCCGTTGATGACACCGCTGGGGTTGTAGCGTCGAGATGCCTGCGGGCACGAACGTCCGCCGACGGTCTGTCATTTCTGGCAATAAGGGCAGAAGTAGGTGCCTCTGCCTCCGATGGAGGTCTTCTCTATCGGGGTTCCACAGACGAAGCAAGGTTCTCTCTTGCGGCCCTTCACCTGGAACCGTTCCTGGAATCCCCCCTTGCTGCCGTCCAGGTGCACGAAGGCCATCTCTGAGGACCCGCCCAGCTCCAGTCCTCGCTCCAGGGTGGTCACGATCTCCTCGTGCAGCCGCTGCACCTCTCTCGCATCCAAAGACGAGGCCACTCTGGAGGGAGCGATGCGAGCCTCGAAGAGTATCTCATCGGCGTAGGTGTTGCCCACCCCCGCGATGTGCCTCTGGTCCAGCAAGAAGGACTTGATCTTGCCCCTACGCTGATCGAGCATCTCCCCTAGCGCCTCTGCAGTGAACTCGGCAGACGTGGGATCGAGGCCCAGCTTCCTCACTTCCGGGAGCAACTCGAGCTCCTCCGTGGGCGTCAGGCGAACGAACTTGAGGTGTACCTGGCCCAGTGTGAGTTGGTCTGCATCGAAGACCAGGGTCAAGCGGACATCGCTGGGTTCTCCGTCGTGGAGGCTGGAGAGCATCAACTGTCCCACCATCATCAGATGAACCACCAGCGAGTACCCACTGTCCAGATCGAGAACGAGCATCTTCCCTCGCCGCCGGACGTTCGCGATGGCAGCACCCTCGACCGCCGCCTTCCACTGGTCCACGGGGCAACCACTTTCCTCGCCCTCGGGGAAGACGAGCTTCCGCACCCGGCGACCCAACACGTGGTCCCTCAGCTCGTGCTTGAGAATCTCCAACTCAGGCAGTTCGGGCATCGTTTGCAGACTCCCCTCGTCGCTCTGGCCAAGCTCACGTTGCCGGCTTGGTCTGCTCACCCCAGGCGGCGAGCCTCCGCAGGGCAGCCAGCTTCTCCCTGTCTCCCAGTCGAGCCCTGCGCAGGGCCTGCTCCAGTGTGTAGATGGAACGGTCGTAGTTGGCACGGTCTACAGGATAGGGATGGCCATCCTTCCCACCGTGGGCAAAGCTGTACCTCACGGGGTCGCGAAAGCTCGGTGTGGCGCCATATACCAACTCGGCGATCAAACTCAGCGCCCGGATCGTCTTGGCCCCCACACCTTGCAGACTCAACAGCGTCTCGAAGTCCCGTGGCTGCGTCTCGTAGGTCTTGAGAAAGATGGTGCGAAGCCTGTCCGGGTGCACTTCGCTCAGCCGTACCTCGTGACGGGCAGGCAACTCCAGATGCTGCAACCGCTTCAGCTCAGCCAGCAGCCGATCGGGAGACTCCTGGCTCAGGGTGGTGCTGGCTTGGCGGGCCGCCTCGCTCTCCTTGGCCACGAGGTTCAGCACGTCTCCCCCCTGATCGCAGCAGATGGCGGCGTGAGGCTCACAAGTGAAGTCCTGCATGCCATCGCTCAACCAGTGATACCTGCGTGCGAAGCGTGTCGTGGCGTTCATGCCCTGCTGTATCACACACCACGTCCCCTGCCGGTTGAACACGAAGGTGTGATGGTAGATCTGGTAGCCGTCCTGCAAAGCCGCGCTGTCCACCTTGGCCGCCATCCGGCTGGCATACACCAACTCTGCCGGATCACGGCTCAGCGAAGGACCAACCTCTTCTATCTCCTGAGGAGTGCGGCGCGAGGTCGCCCCCTTCCCTCCGGCCACGAACAGTCCCAGTTCCTCCTGGCGCTCCCGCAGACCCTCCTTCAGCGCCCCGCAAGCGGTGGTCGTAAGGCCACTGGAATGCCAGTCGAATCCCAGTACGCATCCAAAGGACTGGAACCAGAACGGGTCCGACAAACGGCGCAGCAGGTCCTCGGTGCCGTGCTCCTCCACGATCACGCCGGCGATCTCTCCGGCCAGCTTCCGCATGCGACCGAACAGCCAGCGAGGCGCCCTGCCGTAGTGCAAAGGTAGGTTGGCCGTTCCCGTTCTCATGTTTGCACCTCATCTGGTAGGCATCGCAGCCACTCCTCTATCTCCAGGGCGAGACTCTTGCCGATCCCCTTGATGCTCTGCAAGCCCTTCCTGCCTCCCTGCCGATAGAGGTCCTCCACGTCGTCTTCCAGCTCGTCTATGGACCAGGCTGCCTTCCGATACGCCCACTGCCGATAGCTGGCAGCCTGTTCCAGAAACAGATCGTAGGCCCTCAGGAACAGCTTCTCCGCTATGCGCTTGTTCACCGGCAGTTGCTCGCCGGGCAGCACCGGGCGACTCATGCGGTCCGCGATGCCGTTTCTCGCACAGATCTCCCTCGCGCGCCGCACCAACACCGGCGCGTAGTCACCTCGCGTTTCGTAGCCCCGGCCGTAGAGCCGATCGTAGAGCGAGAGGGTCTGGGGGTAATGCTGCGCCAGGAAGCTCATGTACCGCTCCCGCTGGACCCCGTCTTTGAGAGTCAATCCCGCGGCCAGCACGAACTGCCCGCCCGCATCTCTGACCCTCCTGACCACGTCCTCCATGTTCCCATCGTCGTCCGAAATCCCGGGCAGCAAGGGCATCATGGATACTCCGGTGGTCAGTCCAGCGTCGGCCACCGCCTTCATGGCCTCCAGCCGCCGCTGTGGCGGAGAGGCTCCTGGCTCGAATCGGCCCGCGATCTCCTGGTCGAAGGTCGTGATGGTGAAGAACACGCAAGCCCACGATCGTCTGGCCGCCTCCTGGTAGAGTTCCAGATCACGCAACACCAGGTCCGACTTCGTCAGCACCTGCACGGGAAAAGAGTGGCGAGAGAGCACCTCCACCACGCTCCTGGTGACACCCTTCTCCCTCTCGATGGGCTGGTAGCTATCACAGACCCCGCCCATCGCCGCGACAGCCGGCTTTATCCTCGCCAGTTGCCTATCCAGAACCTCAGCGGCGTTCTCCTTGACGTACACCGTCTCCTCGAAGCTCTCGGCCAGCCCATACTGGTTGGCTCGGGCATCGCAATAGATGCATCCGTGAGCACAGCCTCGGTATGGGTTGACCGTGTATGAAGCCCAGAACCAGTCATCCACGTGACGCAGCTTGTTGATCATGGACTTGGCTGAGTATGGCTCGTAACGCATGCCCACCGAAGTATCCCTCAGCGAACGTATGTTCTAGTATAGCACACCATACGCCAACATGCAAGTGTGTACCGAAGGGATACGCTGGAGTTCCGCCGAGGGGCGACAGAGCAGGCCTGAGCTCCAGGTCCGGCTGGGCGCAGAGCTCAGACGCGAGGCGCCTCGTTGAAGAGCTTGGTCAAAGTGGCCAGGGTCTCGGGCGGCATCTCCATCCGGGTCGACGCCTTGCGAATGTGGCTCTTCAGCCGTCGTAGAGGAAGAACCGGCACCGAGGCGGACGTGATTTCCAGGCGCGCCGAGGGGTCGGTGAAGATCACCAGACCCTGCATCTCCGGCTTCACGCCCGGAGCGTTCTCCTCGAGGTACTTCTCCAGCTTCTCGACATCCTGCAGCGCCTCCTTCGAAGGATGGCCCAGGGATTCCTCAGTGAAGAACCGCAGCATTCGTCCAAGGGTGATGTCCCTCACCCACTTGTCCTTGAAGCATCGGATCCGCCCACCCATGCCCCTCACAACCAGGACGAACACCCCGTGAGGTGTGAGCAGAACGTGGCCAGCAGGCAGCACGTGGTTGTACAGTTGGTACCGATCGTCGAAGTCCCTGAGAGCGTCCGTCAGCCCCTCGATGAGCCGCGGCTCGCGCGCCGTCTGTTCCTGACCACGGTTGCCCAGAGTGTACATCACCACACCAAGGGCGACGAGGACGACGGTCATCATCCTGTACTGAGTGAACGAGACGATGAGACCACCGAAGACCATCAGCAGTCCAATGAACGTTGCCAGTTGACCGACCCGGCCTTGTCTGGCCACCAGGTTTTCGTTGGTGATTGTCCTCATCCTCCCACTCCTCGTCCACTTCTCTTCAACGTGCTGGATCCTTGCCCTGTCCCCTCAAGAGGACGCCTTGCCATTGATGGGAACTGACTGCCCGCTCGAGCTAGAAGAGACCGAAATATAGAGAGAGTATCTCGCCGAAGAACAGTAGGGTGGCGAGCCCACCCGCGACCAGAAACACCCCATAGGGTATGTAGCTGCGAAGGCGCTTGGTCCCAATCACCACCAAGAGGAGGGACACCAGCCCGCCCAGGCAGACAGTGATGATCAGCGCCAGGATGACCTCAGGAAACCCCGTGATGAGGCCCACGAAGGCCGCCAGATTCGCGTCACCCTGACCCATGGCCCCTCTGCCAAAGGCCAACCTGCCGACGACGATCACCAGGAAGAAGAACAGGAAAGCGACAGCACCCCCCAACGCTGCGCGACGCAATCCCATCATGGGATAGAAGAAGCTGCCTACGATCGCCAGTCCGATCGCAGGCAAGATGACGATCCGCAGTATCAGCCTGTGTTCCAGATCTATGACAAAGATGAGAAACAGTGCACACGTGTACAACGTGATGAGGCACAGTTTCACGGAGGGACCATATCGGAGCCAAAGAAAGCCAAACGACAGTGCGGTAGTGAGCTCCAGCACGGGCCAGCGCCAACTCCGGCGGGCACCACAACCGGAGCACCTGTCGCCGTGGAGCAGCAGGCTGGTGAACGCGGCCAGCTCCAGCCAGGACCGCTCCCTCTGGCAATGCAAACAACGAGGCCTACTCAGTACTCCAGCGCGCCGAGGAAGGTTATCAGCAGCAAGGTTCAGAAAGGCTCCGACGAACAAGCCCAGTGCACTGAATAGCGCAACCACACCATACCCTCTGACGGATGCTGACGCCCATTATACCGCACAGGTTTGACAAAGACAACGGGCCACTGTACAATCACCCAGACCCCTGGGAGACCGCGGGAGTGGTCCAAGGACCAGGCCCCTGGAAACGCATTCAAGGTGCTTGCCACATGCCTCGCTACGATAGACTGAGCATCCTGGTTAGTCTCGTTCTATTCGGACTCGTCGTCTCCCACCTCGTCGAGCTGCCGACGAGAACCATATCCTTCGTGGCTCTCGGGGTGCCCACTACTCTCTATCTTTCGAGCCGCTGGCTTGTCGCTGGACTCCTCGTGACACTCACGGGTGCTGGCGTGGATTCCATCGTCCGGTCCCAGCCCCTGGCCAGAAGAGCCGGCTGGGGATACGGCCTTACATTCTGGGGATTGCCCTGCTCCTTCGTTCTGCTCTCGTCGGTCGTCCTACCGCTCTCTCCCAGTATAGCCTCCTGGCTCGCTGCACTGGCAGTGACCGGACTGGCGCTCTCTCTATTGGTCCTCGGGCAATCCGTCACCATCGGAAACCGCGGGCGCCACGCCGGGGTGGCACGCTGGGGATTGAGCCTGGCCGTGTATGCAGCCGTATTCGTGTTCTGCACTCTCATTTACGGCGCGCGTGCGCGCAGTCTCCTTTCGGCCACGGCCATCTCTCTCCTTGCTACGAGCCTGGCCCTCGAGCTCCTCCGGCCCCAGGCCCCCACACTCTCCACCAGGCGTCCCTGGATCTATGCGCTCGTCGTGGGCCTGGCACTCGGGGAGGTGGCCTGGGCTCTGAACCATTTGAGCTTCAGCGCCGTCGGAGCCGGCATCTTCCTTCTCCTGGTCTTCTACGTCGTGTGCGGGTTGGCCAAGCAACATCTCACCGCTCAGCTCTCGCGACCGGTGATCGCGGAGTTCGTTGCGGTGTCCATCGTGGGACTGGGATTGCTGTACCTGATGTGAGCATCGTGGCATCGGCTGGAAGGAGGAGGTGGATCGCACATGGTATGGCTACAGCACATGGATGAGGATGCCAGAGAGACCCGCATGCCAGAGGAATGGGGAGGCGTTGTCCCATCCGAGGTGTTCCTCGAGGAGGCGCGCAGAATCGTCGCGGAGGGAGAGCGCCAGGAACTGATTCTGCGCGTGATGGGAGGCGCAGGAATACGGCTGCGCACGCTCCCACACCAGGAACTAGGCCGGAGCCTGGCTCGATTGGGGGAAGGCGAGCAGGAGTTCACAGATCTGGACTTCATAACCTACAAGAAGCTGCGCAAGCACATGCAGGGCTTCTTCGAGAGTCTGGGCTACAGCAAGAGGAGAGCCACCCTGTCCTCGGCAGCGTCTGAGCGGCAGATCTATTTCCACGAGCACGGTTGGTTCTTCGTGGATGTCTTCTTCGACAAGCTGCTGGTGGCGAACCACCGTCTGGATTTCCGAGGTAGGCTGGAGTTGGATCCTCTGACCCTGAGTCCCACGGACCTCCTTCTGGAGAAGCTACAGATCGTGAACATGAGTGAGAAGGACTTCAAAGACAGCCTGATGCTCCTCTTCGCCCACGAACTTGCCGAGGATGACAAAGAGAACACAATCAACAGGGCCTACATAGCCGGCCTTCTCTCCAGTGACTGGGGGTTCTGGTACACGCTCACTACCAATCTCGAGGGAATGAGAGACCTGCTGCCAAGGGTCGAGGCACTGTCGGAGGACCAGTCCCAACTCATCAGTGAGAGAATCGGCGACCTCCTGTCACGGATCGAAGCAGAGCCCAAGACTATGGGTTGGAAGATGCGCTCGAAGGTCGGCACCAAGAAGAGGTGGTACGAGCCAGTCGAGACCGAAGCCACCGTTGGCGACTTTGGCATCTGGCGTATGATGACGGAAGAAAAGGAGGGAGAGAGCCTGTAACAGACCAGGCCGCGCCATCGCCCCATACGGCGCAGTGCCCGAGGAAGCACTACTTTGACCCCACGGTCGACGCTCCCACTCCTTGCTGTTACTATGGCGACAGCGAGCCAAGTGTAACCCGCCCGTCGCAGAGGGTGCACTTGATCGGGTACCTGCCGACGAGGTCAGGAGCCAGAGGAAGACTCCGCGTATCACTCCGCACCACGTCTCGGGGTCGGCAGAGGCAGGCCACCCTCGTTTCCGCGCGTTGTGGACTCTCGCTCGAGTGAAGGCAGTACTATCTACCTATTGACACCACGTGCCAAACCAGCTATACTGGCTCGGGAGGGCAAGTGATATTGACCTCCACATCGTCATCGTCATGTACTCAGCGAAGGAGGAAAGCAGATGGAAAACAGACTGCGCACCCTGGCTGAAGACCTGGCGAGGATAACCTCAGTTGAAGCGTCGGTTATCGTCGCGGCTGACGGCACAGTAGTGGCCGACACCCTGGAAGCCGATGCTGAGAAAGAGGGCGCAGTGGCCGTCTTCGTGGGCACTGCCGCCGGGCAAATAGGCAACACACTGGACCTTGGAGATTTCGATTGGGGCGTGGTATCGATGACCAAGTACAGAATGCTGATCGTCGAACAACCCCAGTACTTCATAGGCCTGCTTCTGAGTTCGAAGGCCTCGCCAGCACTCCTGGCCACTGAGGTGCAAGGCAGACTTGGCACCCTGGCCTGAGACATACAGAGAGAGGGGGAACATGGAAGACATACTCACGGACATCGGGGCCGTGTTGGGGGTGACCGGCTGCTTCGTGTGTGACGCGGATGGGCAGATTCTGGCCTCCACCCTGTCAGATCTCCTCGCCGAACGCGATCTCTCGACGGTCGGCCGGACCATCAGCCAGACTACAGCCGGGCTGGTCACTTCTCGACGGCGCAAAGTCCAGGAAATCGATCTTCTATACTCAGAAGGACGCATGGTAGTCAAGCCGCTGCGCGAGGGCTGCCTTTGCGTGCTGTGCACTCGCAACATGAACGTCCCACTCTTAAACCTCACAGTGGACGTGGCGGCAAGGAAACTGGCCCAGACGCTCAAGGAGGAGAAGGAACCACCACCAGCCCCTGAGACGCAAGCTGTGCCCTTGGATGAGATACTCCACACCGTCGTCGAGGCCTATCCCGACGTGGTCAGCCCGGTTATGGAATTCGAGCAGACTCTGTCCCAGAACGACCGGCCGGAGGCTCTAAACGCCCTGGGCAGGCAGGCGGGCCAGATGATCTACCAACGACGATATGCGAGCATGAGTGTTCCGGCCTCCATACCTCAGGGCATAGAGCTGGTTGCGGGTCCGGCAGTGAGCCCGTTTGCCATAGTCAGTTCGCAGGGTAGCCGGCTCGACGTCCTGGCCTGCCCCTTCTGCAGGAATCTTCCCTCACCCATGGTGCGTTGTCACTTCCTGGCCGGGTTCGTCCAAGGTCTGCTCAGCTCGATTGCCGGTCTGGAAGACGTCGTGGTCACCGAGTCTCTCTGCCGGGCCGTGGGTGAGGACACGTGTAGCTTCGAAGCTCGTCGAGCGTAGCGGAGCTGAATCGATGGCATCACACTGACCGCTTGGCGTCAGTGGAGAACGGGGAACAGGCAATGAGGCCCCGAAGGACTAGAGAAAGGAAAGGAGTGTTTCACTGATGTTGGTGCAGTCGCCCGATTGGTTCAAGATCTTGCTGGAGGGAGTCCAGGTCATAGCGATGATCGCTCTGCTGGCGGTACTGGTACGTGCTGGGCGCAGGTACCCAGAGATTGCCACCACTTCCTGGCAATGGATCGTCGTCGGCTTTGTCATGATGCTCATCGCCTCAGTGGTAGACTTCAGCGACGGATTCATCGACTACAGCGCTGCCTACATGCCCGACCTCTTCGCCACCTTCATCTCCGAGGCAGGACTGATCTGCGGACTGATCCTGGCCGCCATGGGGTTCTACCTCTGGTTCGAGTTTATGGCCAGATTCCTGGGGCTGAAACCAAAGGAGTGATCCAACCACATCTCCATCCGTTTTCAGCGTTCCCTAGTCCGCCGGCTGGGGCCACGTAGTTCGTGTCCCTTTCGCCATCGTCGCGGGCCATACGGATCAAGGCGCGTGGCCCCAAGTCGGAGGCAAACGACAGAAGAGTCAGCCGCCGCAGCGTACTCGCCGCCCCAGAAGGGCCACGGCCTACGGATTCCGCGTGGGCAAGGGCTGCACGCCAGACGGCCTGACCAACAGTATCGGCTTGGTCGTGCCTCTCAAGACCCTTTCCGCCACGCTGCCAAACACCCAACGGCCCACGCCCGTACGACCGTGGGTGGACATGGCGATCAGATCGACGTCGTTGACCTCCGCATAGTCGACGATCTCCGCGGCGACATCTGCCCCATGCCTGATCGTATGGCGAGCGTTCACCCCGGCATCCAGCAACTCCTGTTCCACCGCCGCCAGGTGCTCCTCGGCCTCTTGTCGCTCCTTGGCCGCAGTCTTGGGAAGAACCCCTGACCCCGGCAGCACCTGGAGCAGAATCACCTCGGACCCGTGAGCGGCCCCCAGGGACAACACCCGAGGGACTATCTGCTTGGCCAGATCAGAACCATCCAAAGGTACCAGTATGCGATCGTACATAGAACCACCTCCCGTCCCTTGTTGCACATCACACCCTTCGACTCATGCGGAGAAAGCTGTTAAGCACCCGATCTGCGGCTCTCTCGTGCCTGCTACACGCCCCAACGTCTCTATGCAAAGGAGAAGCGATATCGAAGCCGTCGGCGCATTTGCTGCACGCGGCCCGCAGGACGCCCAAACGAGAAAGACCGGGTGGTCCGCTCACGATACCTATCCCCACTGTCCGACACCTTCACACTGTAGTGTTTGGCAAGCTGCGACGATAATGGTATAATCGGCGTCGCTTTTTCGAACGAGGGCGCAAGCAGGGCCCACGTCCCTACGCGTCGTCCGAGCCACAGTAGAAAAACCTGAAAGGACGGTATGTCCATGGCCAAGACCAAGTTCCTTTTCTCCACGGATCTTCACGGCTCAGAGACAGTGTGGCGCAAGTTTCTGAATGCTGCCAAGTACTTCGATCTCGACGCGCTCATCCTCAGCGGCGATATGACTGGCAAGCTCCTGGTGCCCATAGTGAAACGCCCCGACGGCAAGTACGACGCCAGCTTGTACGGCGAACCGTACGTACTGTCCGAAGACGAGGTCCCGGAATTCGAGAAGAAGTGCCGCATGATCACCTACATCCCCTACCGGACCACCCCTGAGGAAGTGGATCGTATCGCTTCTGACGACGAGTACAAGGAAGATCTCTTCGAGAGAATGGAGTGCGAGACCGTCAAGTTCTGGTTGACCCTCATCCCTGATCGAGTTCCTCCAGACTGCAAGGTCATCATCAGCCCAGGCAACGACGACAAGCACTCTATCGACGACGTCATCCGAGCGGACCCCAACCCCCAGGTCGTCTTCGGGGAAGAAGAGGTCATAGAGTTAGACGATGAGCATGAGGTCCTTTGCTTTGGCTGGTCGAATCCCACTCCCTTCGACTCACCTCGAGAGTGCAGCGAGGAGGAATTGGAAGAGAGACTTGAACGGGTGGTGAAGAACGTGAAGAACATGGAGACAGCCGTGTTCTGCATCCACGTCCCGCCGTACGACACCTTCATCGACCAAGCACCGATGCTCGAGAACGATCTGTCAGTCGCCGTTCGAGGCGGCCACACGCACATGGAGCCCGTCGGCTCCACTGCAGTTCGCAAGATCATCGAGAAGTACCAGCCTCTGTTGGGGTTGCACGGGCACATCCACGAGAGTCCGGGACGCGTAAAACTGGGCCGGACCGAGTGTCTCAATCCAGGCAGCGAGTACGCGGAGGGCATTCTCAAGGGATTCCTGGTCGAGATCGACGGACCGAAACTCGTCCAACTGCGCAGGGTCGACGCCTAGAATCCCGCCCATCCCGATAGCCAACCCCTTGCACAGCACTCTGCGTCTACCAGCAGTGGGGCGCTGTTGTTGAGCTTCGCCGCCGAGCATTGGCGCGCCGTGTTATTGCTGGTGAGGAACGACATCCTCGGGGAGATCGTACCAGCGCTTCTTCTCGCCGATCCTGGCCCGCATCTTCCACTTCATCGACTTCGGCGCATCCTCTATGGCACGCATCAGGCGAGCCAGGCGCTCCACCACGATCTCCTCGTGTTGCGGCTCTAGGTAGTCCCCACAGAGGTCACTGACCTTCTGCATGTTCGTGGTCAGTGTCTTGTACCACCCCCAGTCATCCGCGCAGAGACCGGCGACGAATCTTGGATCGATGGCTTCCGTGGAGTCAACCTCTTCAATCTCATGGTCGCAGAGTACGGCGCACGCGTCCTTGATGTCCTTCTCGTTCAGCTCGATGACCTGGAGCTTCGATAGCAGCAACTCTTCGATAGGCACTGTGTAGACATCTCGCTCCAGTCGCCCCACGAGGTTCAACTCGTGGCACATGGTGAACACGTCCAGGAAGATGTCGGCGTCGTACCCCAGTTCTGAATTGTCGAAGAGCAGTCGCCGGTGTCCCTGCAAGGCATTGAACCGCCGATTAGGTTGGTATCCCAAGTCCTCCATCAAGCGTGCCACTCCTTTGCGCTCGGACTGGTACCCGATGAAGTCTACATCTCCATAGGTGCGAGCCATGGAGCGGTGCTGGGCGCTAGGACAGTGCAGCTTCACCGCCACACCTCCAATCACCCTGATGTGGAGATCTCTCTCGCGCCCTGTATCCACCACGCGTCGCACTTCATCTTCCATGGTCGCCATTGGGATTTCCTCCTTCTCCTCAGCACAGTCTCACCGGTTGGCAAAGCCCACGTTGTCGTTCCCCTGCGATGTCACGCCGACCAAGTCCATCACCTCGAAGCGTAGGTCCGATGGCTCCAATCTCAAATCGGAAGCTGGAATGTCTATACGATCCCCCTCCGGCTGACGAAGCCTCACGCTGAATCTGCCGTACCCGTCGTGCACGAGTGACACGCCAGAGATCTCCCCCCAACTCTTCGCTATCCGTTTCGACGTGCCCTTTCGCAGTTCAAAGCCCTCCCTGTCCCAGGAGAACTTCGCGTGGTGGCGCGTCCTGTACCACCACACACCTGCGGCCACGGACACCACCACGTTTCCCACGATGATGGGCCAGCCGATCAGGAAATCCCTGAACATAATGTAGTTCGCGGCAATCCAGACCAGCGAGACGAAAATGAAAAAGACACCGATGGATCTCGCAAGGTTCAGCAACTGCCAAGGCGCCACGGTCTTCACTTGAAGCATCCTATGAACCTGGGCATCCTGCGGCCCCAATGGGATTCCGAAGTCACGATCTCCTGAGAGCTGAGGTCGACCAGGGCGATTCCGATCTCATGTACCGAAGTGCTCTGCACCATGGACTTTGCCTTCCTGGAGAAAGCGCCTTCGTGAGGGATGACCAACCAGGCCCAGGCGAACTCCTCCTGCCTCAGGAACGTCGAAATCGTTCTCAGAACGTCGTGTAGGTCGGCCAGGGCAGGGTCCTTCGAGTAGGCGAAGCAGGCAACGTAGTAGTTGGGAGTGGTCAGCCACGCCGCCACCCTCGACAGGAAGAACCCCCTGGGCCTCACCGTGGCAGTGATGAACATGTCAAAGGTCAGATCCCCCATCGGGTAGTCCCAGAAGGATTCGGTGAAGTCAGCTACCCACCGCCCGGCTCCGACCATCAGGTTGTCTTCCAACTTGAGTAGATAGTCTTTGACCTTCATCGTCACCGCGATTCGCTACCGGCTTTGCCGTCGTTGCCGCCCGCACCACTAATTATGGCACAACATCCCCTCGACAGCAAACCCACCCTCCCAACGATTCCACACCTTTGGAACGCAAGGGGCGTTCCGCTCCCTCCACTGGAGGCACCAGAAACGGGTCACACAGGCGATTCTCTTCCCGCACACCAGTGCCTTTGTGCTCCGCCGTCACTAAGAAGAAGTCTGAGAAAGAAGGCTCTCCGTGAGCCCAGCCCACGGAGAGCCTGACGCTACGCCACGAACGCCCGAGACTCTACTCCGGTGGAATCTCGGCAAAGATGGTCGTCAAGTCCGCTCCAACGCGGCGAGCCCTACTGCGACCCCAGTAGTACACGCCCAACGAGATGAGGATCAGCACGATAGTGAACCAGAAGTTGATGCTGGCAAAGTTGCCGCCCAGGGTCCCGAGAGGCGTGGACACCGCGAAAGGACCCCATCCATAGGCGTTGGTGTGGAACACCAGCAGCAGAGACAGCATGGTATTGGCGGCAAAGGCCAGCCATCCCAGCACCTGTACAGTAGTCTTGCTCTGGCGCCACGGCGCCCGGTCGAAGACCTCCGGCATCCTACTCGGGAACAGAGCGCAGGACAAAGCCACCCCGCTGAAGAACAGGGCATCCCACAGGTCGGTGGCCACCACGGCGCCTCCTGAACTGATCCACTCTTGCCCGAACGGATGGTGGATGAGGGCGATGTTGAGGCCGCCAGCACCGAACAACTCCGCCTCTGCGACCACGCCCAACAGAGCTGCCACTGAGGTTACGATGATGGCATTCACTGGGGAGTGCCATTTCTCGTTGATGTCGGCCACCCACTCCGGAAGGATGCGGTCGAAGCCCATGGCAAACATCATCCGCGAGCACGTGAGGATGAACGGCGGGATATCGTTGGCTACCCACAGAGCGCCAAAGGCCAGCAACAGCCATCCGAAGAGACGCCCGCCTGCCATGCCGAACTGCCCAAAAGCCACGAAGCCGGCGAAGGTCGGCATCCACGCTCCGATGCTGGGCAAGCCCGCATCCGCATAGCTTCCGCCTCCATAACCCATATAGCCCACAGCATCTAGCAAGGAGAAGCCTGACGCGTCCACGCCGGCCATGCTGCCAGCCCGGGCCAGCAAGAAGGATATCGTCATGTATATCAACATGATGATGATCCCCGAAGTCAGGATCGCCCGCGGGAGGCTGCGGCTCGCCTCTTTCACCTCACCAGCCACGAACGAGGCGGCCGCGTAGCCGATGTAGGCCCAGTAGGCGTAGAAAGAGGCCGTGAACACGGCGCTCCAGTAGCTGCCGGCAGTCAAGCCTTGGGCCAGCGCCGCCTGGGTGTATTCCGAGGCCGCGTGTCCGGTGTACAGCTGCACACCGGCCTCCATGTTGGCGGGGCTAGCCATCAGGAAGACCAGATACACCAACACCAGGACCGCCGCCGGGACCCAGAAGATGATGTGCAGCAGGTAGCCAGTCTGTCTGGTGCCCATGCACGCGATAGCGCTGAAGATGGCGATGATCACGACCCCGAAGATGGTCATAAACCAGGGGTTCGCCAAGGCGCTGGTGTCAATCCCCGCCAAGCCGCCGAAGATCAGCGTCGCCTCGAAAGTGGCCACGGCGATCAAGCCGTAGGAGACGGCCACAGAGAGGAACTCCAAGCACGTGGCCACGAAGGCGAAGCCGGGGCTCAGGATCCTCGACATAAACACGTAGCCACCACCCGAGCGGGGCATCGCCGCCGACAGCACCATGAAGGTGTAGATCGAGAGCAGCATCAAGATCCCCACAATGAAGAAAGCCATGATCATGGGGTGGATGCCGAGGAACATCTGCGACGGAAGCACCGACTCCGCGGCGATGGACTGGAAGACTCGCTTCTGCCAGCCCAGGCCGACCACGTTGGCGATAGCCAGGATCACCGCCGTAAGGAACCCGACCTCCCGCACCAACCCGGTGGCCTTTCGGGCAAACAAAGTTTTCTCTGCCATCTTTGAAACCTCCTATCTTCCCTCCTGTGGGCGTACTAGTACCATGGTTTCAAACAGCTCGTCACCATTCTCTATTGGCATCACCTCCTCGTGCAACCTAATATGAATGTACGATCCTGACCAGAGAAACCTGTTCGCGGCGTGTCGGTCCTCTCAACTCAATATGATAGCATATATTCGCAAAAATGTCAAGTCCTCACACCACCGTCCGAAGACTAACGCGCGCCGGTTCCCTCGCCGTACCAGGAAACGTCTGCCGGTGCTACTACCGTAACGTGAGCAGCAACACAGCTCATCCAAGATAACACGTCACCGAACGGAGAGTTGCGTGTTCTAGACTGAGGACATGGGCAGTTCCGGCTGTGGATCGACAATAGCCCAGCCGGTCGCCGTCGCACGGCTGCGCGGGCAGGCGAGTCCAGACCCACGTATACCCGTTGACTTGCCTATGCCAATCCAGTAAAATGTAGGCACACGTCCAGAACCACGTCAGAAGCGAGATGCAAGAGGAACTGCGGAAGCTACCAAGCGTCGAGACAGTCCTCCAGAGACCGGAGGTACAACAATCGGTCGAGGACAGCGCCCGTCCGTTCGTCCTGGAGAGCATTAGGCAAGTCATGCGCGAAGCACGCCAGGAGATAACCGGCGGTCGGCCTTGCCCAAGTCTGGACTCCCTCGTCGACCGGACGCTTATCCACCTCAAAGACCGCGAGAGGCTCATCCTGCGCAAAGTCATCAATGCCACCGGAGTCATCGTCCACACCAACCTGGGCCGTGCTCCCTTGAGCGATGCGGCGAGAGCGGCCATGGACCTCGTGGCGCAGGGCTACAGCAATCTGGAATACGACCTCGAAGCCGGCGTTCGCGGGTCCCGTCACGTGCACGCCGAGCAACTCTTGACCAAGCTCACCGGCGCCGGCAGCGCGATGCTGGTCAATAACAACGCAGGGGCGCTGCTGCTCGTGCTCAATGCGCTGGCCCAAGGGAAGGAAGTGATCATCTCCCGAGGCCAGTTGGTCGAGATCGGTGGTGGCTTTCGCATTCCCGAGGTCATGGCCCAGAGCGGAGTCCAGCTCGTCGAGGTGGGGACGAGCAATCGGACCAACCTCAGTGACTTCGAGAGGGCTATCGGGGACGAGACGGCTCTCCTCATGCACGTCCACCACAGCAACTTCAGAGTCCTTGGCTTCACCCACGAGACCACCCTGGGCGAGCTATCCGCCCTGGCTAGCCACCACGGCCTGCTGGTCGTCGAGGATCTCGGTAGTGGATGTCTTCTCGACACGTCTGTCTATGGGCTGGCCCACGAGCCCACCGTACAGGAAGCCGTGCAACAGGGAGCGGACCTCGTCTGCTTCAGTGGCGACAAGCTGCTCGGCGGGCCGCAAGCAGGAACCATCGTGGGGCGGGCGGACCTGGTCTCCTCGCTGAAGAGACATCCCCTCGCTCGTGCCCTGAGGGTGGACAAGACCACCGTGGCAGGAATGCAGGCCACCCTGCTGAACTATGTGAGAGAAGAGGCTACGGAGAAGATACCCGTCTGGCAGATGATCAGCCTCGGCCTGGACCAGATAGATGAACGGGCCAACGCCTGGGCCGAGCAACTCGCAGCGACAGGGGTTCACGTCGATGTCATCCCCGGGCTGTCGACGGTGGGAGGAGGATCCCTCCCCGGTGAGACTCTGCCCACCAAGCTGGTGGCCCTGCACGTCACCTCGCCCGACGAGTTGGCTGCGCGCCTGCGGAGCAGCGAGCCCCCCGTCATTGGCAGGATTGAGTCAGGAGAGCTTCTGCTGGATCCGCGTACCGTGCTGGCCAACGAAGAGCAGGACCTGCTGTCGGCGGTGACGCAGGCCGTGCAAAGCTAGGCCGGGACACAACGGCACCCCAAGATCACACATGACGTACTCCCCACCCATGCGCCAACCTCAACGCCACCGCAGACTGGCTAGCCTGTTCGTCCAAGGCCTGTTCGTGGTCATCCTGATCGCCCTGTTCCTGTTCTTTGTAGGTCTGATCGGAGCCACCACGGTGTACGCCTACTATGCCCTCACCTTGCCTCCTGCCGAGGAGTTAGGCGCGCGTAGTCTCTTCATGAGCACCAAGATCTACGACCGCAACGGTGTGCTACTCTACGAGGTCTTCGACTCCAGCGCAGGCAGGCGCACGGTCGTGCCCCTGGAAGACATGCCTGAGCATCTGATACACGCCACGGTAGCCACCGAGGACAAGACCTTCTACAGCAATCCTGGATTCGATCCCTTGGCTATCGCCAGGTCATTGTGGCTCAACTTCTCCGAAGGCGAGATCGTGTCAGGGGCCAGCACTATCACCCAGCAACTGGTGAAAACCATCTTCCTGTCCCCCGAGCAGACCTACACACGAAAGATACAAGAAGCCGTACTGGCCCAAGAGATCACTCGGAGATACACCAAGGATCAGATACTGGAGATCTATCTCAACGAGATCTACTACGGGAACATGTCCTATGGCATAGAGGCTGCCGCCGAGACCTACTTCGGCAAGCGAGCACGCGACCTGACGTTGGCGGAGGCTTCGCTCCTGGCCGGCCTTCCTCAATCGCCCTCCATCTACGATCCATACACCAATCTGGAGGGGACCAAGCGTCGCCAAGAGGTGGTGCTCAACCTGATGGCTAAAGAAGGCTACATCACCTGGTCGGAGGCAAGCGACGCCTGGTCGGAGGAACTGAACTTCGCCCCCTTGCGCGTGGACATGAGGGCCCCCCACTTCGTGGTCTACGTGCAGAAGCTTCTGGAGGAGAAGTACGGCACGGAGATGGTGTACAGGGGCGGCCTGCGAGTCCACACGACGTTGGACCTGGAGACACAGGCGATAGCGCAAGAAGTGGCCCGTGAACGCATCGCGGAACTGGCAGACAGGCAGGTAAGCAATGCAGCCGTGGTTTCCATGGTGCCCCAGACCGGCGAGATCCTCGTCATGTTGGGCAGCGTCGACTTCTGGAATGAAGAGATAGATGGCCAGGTTAACGTCGCGCTGGCTCCGCGCCAGCCGGGATCCTCCATCAAACCCGTCAACTACCTGGCCGCGTTCGAGAAGGGCTGGACGGCGGCAACTCTGATCATGGACGTTCAGACGGAGTTCCCCAATCTGACCGGACCCCCCTACGTGCCCAAGAACTACGACGGCAAAGAGCACGGGCCGGTCCTGGTGCGCCAGGCGCTGGCTTGCTCATACAACATCCCTGCGGTGAAGACGCTTCAGTTCGTGGGCGTGCCTGACATGATCGCTATGGCTCAACGTCTGGGTATCACGACCTTCACGGACCCTGACCGGTATGGGCTGTCCCTCACCCTGGGCGGCGGAGAGGTCATGCTCCTGGAACACACGGGAGCGTACGCAGTCATCGCCAATGGGGGAGTCCGCATCCCACCAGTGGCTATCCTGAAGATCGAGGACAGCGAGAGCCAGGTGATCGAGGAGTATACACCGCCCGAGGGGGAACAGGTCATCTCGCCTCAACACGCTTATCTGATGACCAGCATCCTTTCGGACAACGAGGCGCGCGCCCCGGCCTTTGGCCTCGACAACCCGCTGCATCTGTCCAGGCCCGCAGCAGCCAAGACGGGCACCACCGACGACTGGAAGGATAGCTGGACCGTGGGCTACACCCCTGATCTGGTCACCGGAGTGTGGGTGGGGAACAGCGACAACACGGCCATGGATCACGTGGCTGGTTCGACTGGAGCTGGTCACATCTGGCACGACTTCATGGAGCAAGTACTCGCCGACACGCCGGCGAAAGACTTCCCCGTGCCCTCGGGTCTCGTCACGGCCAGGATCTGCTCGCGATCGGGCCTTGCGCCGACCGACCTCTGCCCTGAGACCAGGATGGAGATCTTCGTGGACGGGACGGCCCCTACCGAGCCAGACAACATCTACCAGAAGATCGGTATCTGTACAGTCTCCGGGCATCGCGCCACCGAGTTCTGTCCTCCAGAGCTGGTTCAGGAGAAGCTCTTCGAGGTCTACCCAGACGAGTACCGGGCGTGGGCCGAACGAGCAGGGATTCCACAGCCGCCCACCGAGGAGTGCGAAGTTCATTCCTATGCCGCCATGGTGGAGCTGACATCTCCCGAGATGGGGCAGGAGGTGGAGGGCAGGGTGGCGGTCCAGGGCACAGCGGATATCTCCAACTTCTCGCACTTCGTCGTGGAGTACGGAATCGGTCCCGATCCCATCGGCTGGGGAGTAGTCGCCGGACCTCAGTACGAGCCTGTCCACGACGCACTTCTGGCGCGCTGGCGAACGCAGGACCTGGAAGACGGCCTTCATTCCCTGCGGGTCGTCGTCTTCGACCAACAAGGCCACAGCGCTGAGGCAAGGATCCAGGTGTTCGTGAGCAATCGGGCGCCCAGCCCCACCTCGACAGCGGCGCCGACTTCCACTACCTTGCCGACCGCGGCTCCGTCCTACACGCCCACTGCCACGAGCACTGCCACCCCCACGACTTCGCCGCCGACCAGTACACCAACCACCATGGCCACAGCAACACCCACCCACACCGCGACCCCGACGCCTACGAACGCACCCAGCCCAACCGCCACCGAGACCCTGACCCCCACCGCATCCGCTACGCCGACCACGGAACCCGCGGTTTCGACGCCGGAGCCTGACTCATCTCCCTGAGCAGTGCGGGGTCCTATCGTCCCGGTGATGCCTTCCACAAGAATCGCGATTCCCCAAGGCACCGCGTGTATGAGAGCTTCCCCGAACGCAGGCGCCAGTCCATTGCTCTCGGACCCGCGCTGCATCCATGGACTGCGCGGCTCCGTACACACTTCCGCACCAGGCCGTGCCTGGCAGTTGACAGATAGGGTACAGTTCGCTATACTGTTGATTGCATAGATAGAGGCGGCGGCGTTCGTCTCAGAGCCTCATAATCCCAGTTTCTTCGCGCGACCTAGTGCGGCATTCCAGTCCGCGGGCGCCACGTCTGCGTATTGGGGCCAGGAGCCAGACAGGAGGAGAGCCGCGCGAGCAGACTGTCACGGGGTCCTGAATCCTCGAAAGGCCCCAGGGAGAGCGCACTCACCCGGCGACGTCCGCGACGCGCACCGTGGTGCCGCAGGGCGCTAGCGTGTAGGCTGCTTACGTGAGGGGGCAGGTCATGCAACTCTATCGAGTCGGCCAAGTCGCCGAAATGCTGGACGTTCACCCGAACACGGTGCGCAAGTGGGTGAAGGCAGGTGTCCTACAGCCTGTCAAGCTACCAGGAAGCAGCTACAACCGTTTCACCGCAGAAGAGATAGACCGGCTCCGGGAGCGGATGGGACTCCAAGGCGACAGCTCCGTACGTCTCTATCGCGTGGGCCAGGTGGCCAGCATGTTCGGAGTCCACCCGAATACCATCCGCAAATGGGTGAGAACGGACATCCTGCGGTCCGTCAAGCTCCCTGGCAGTCAGTTCAACCGCTTCACTCGGCAGGAGTTGAATCGTCTTCGGAGGACGATGGGGCTCCCCCCGGTTCAAGACCAGGAATAGATCACAGAGTCTCCTAGTCCGCGAACCTCAGAAGGGCGCCGATGCCACCCAGTTCGGCGAGGTGCTCGCGGCTCTCCCCCTCCACCATGACGATCTCGCAGTTCCGCAGGAAGGCTTCCGTCACCACGTGCTCTACGATGTCCTCCAGATGCTCGGTCTCCCCGCCACAGAACGGACAAGGGCTGGTCGTGGACAGAAGTCCGCAGGCCTTGCAGCGCTCCCCAGAGGCAACGAAGTCGTCATTCACCAGCAGCCTGAGCACTTGCCCTTTCTGCAACACGTGGAGGGTATCCTCCAAACCGGCGGCGCCGAGGTTCCCGGCATGTACTTCGGCTCTGAGGCTGGCGAGAAGACTCCCGTGCCGCTCCTCTGTGAGTTCCTGCACCGCACTCATGGTTTGCTCTCCCACCTCCCCGGCTGAGCACACCATCTCCATCGGAAACGTGCCCGCCAACCTCTCCCTCAGATACTGGTGCAGATACTCGATGAACTCACTGACCACGTCGTCGGTGCCGGCAACGAACAACTGGTCGAACCCCTCGGACTGGAAGAGCGAAAAAGCCTGATCGGCGGTCTCCTTCAGGTGCCGCATGACCCGGTCATCGTGATGGCGTTGATAGCGCGCTTGCGCCCACCCTCCCTGGTCGTGCCTGCCTGGCACCTCGCCGATCACCTCTGGCCGCTCCTCCACACCAGCAGAGTCCACCAGGAAGATGCGCGCCCTTGCTTTCCCCACCAGCACCATACAATGGCGCCGATAACGATTCATGAATTCGATCATCGGCCTCATGCGGATGACGTGATCTATGGCCAGGAGAGGACCTATTCCGTCTGGCAGGCGAAACACCTCCCACAGATCAGTGGCAGAACACGCGTAGACGGCGAGCCCTCCACCACCGACGACCATCTCCTCCGTCGCCAGCCTCTCGATGCGCGCAAGATCATCCGACACGGACCTGAGTTGGGCGCTTGTCCAGTGCTCGCGGTCGGCTTGAGCCTCGGCGATCATGTTCTTCAGCCTGATTTGGCTCCCCTCTCCTGCCGGTTCGCCCTTCTCTAACGGAAAGTAGAAGCTACAGATGAGATTCTCTTCGTCCCGATAGCCGGACAGCTCCCTCAGTTCGCGCTTGTCGAACATGACTGCACCTCCACCTTATCTGCGGACGACCGCGAGTTCCTGCCCACAGGAAGCACATCTGTTGTCGTCAAGGTTGAGGGTCGTTTGATAGCCGATTCTGCCAATGGCTACCGCCCCACACGAGGGGCAGAACGTATTCTCGTACTTGTTGCCCGGCATGTTGCCCACATAGACGTATCTCAGTCCGGCTCGTCCACCGATCTCCGCTGCCCTGTTCACCCTGTCCCCAGGTGTCGGTGGCCGGTCCAGCATCCTGTATCGTGGCGTGAAGCGCGATACGTGCCACGGGATGTCGGGGCTTATGCCAGCCAGAAAGCGGGCGATCTGTTCCAGCTCCTCGTCGCTATCGTTGAGTCCCGGGATGAGCAGGGTCGTCACCTCCACCCACACGCCGCGCTTGTGCATGGCCTCGATGGTCTCCAGCACCGGCCCCAGCTTCGCCCCGCACGTGCGGCGGTAGAACTTATCGTCGAAGCTCTTCAGGTCCACGTTGGCCGCGTCCAGGTAGCGCTCGATCTCCTCCAGGGCCTCCAGTGTCATATACCCATTGGTGACAAAGATGTTCTTGATGCCCTGTCCCTGGGCGAGCTTGGCCGTGTCGTACGCGTATTCGAAAAAGACGGTGGGCTCTGTGTAGGTGTAGGCGATGGACTCACAAGCGTAGCTTGTGGCAGCGCGCACCACCTGTTCAGGGAGCAACTCCTCCCCCTTCAAAGGCAGGCCCTCCCGAGGCGCCTGGGAGATGTCAGCGTTCTGACAGAAGCGACAGCGGAAGTTGCAGCCCACTGTGGCGATGGAGAAGCTGCGCGTCCCGGGCAAGAAGTTGTAGATGGGCTTCTTCTCTATAGGATCTACGTGAGCCGCGATGGCGTCCGCATAGACCAGAGTGTAGAGTGTGCCACTTTCGTTCTCCCGGACACCACATATCCCTCGTCGACCTGGCTTGATCGTGCAGCGATGGGCACACAAGGAACAACGGACAAGACTATTCTCGAGCTTCTGATACAGCATAGCTTCTTTACGCATCGTCTCTCCTCGTGAGCTCACCTACCAGCAGCTTCAACCTCCACGCGTTCTCCACGGCACAGGCCTCGGCGTCGTTGTTGAAGTAGACGAACGTCTCACAGCCCGCATCTCGGAGGCGGCACACCTGCCCCGCCAGTTCGCGCAACTGCTGTTCGTCGTACAACCCGCCGTACTTCACCCTGACGCCATGCATGCGCGCATAGTAGATGCACCCCGTGACCACCGACGAGCAGGTGAACCCTGGCAGGCTAACGTAGCAAAAGCCTACGCCCTTGTCCCTTAGCAGGTCCAAGACTGGTTCGACGTGCCAGCTCTGGTCTCGGAACTCGATAGCGTGCCGTAGATCTCCTGGTAGGAGCTCCAGGAAATCAGCCAACCGCTCCAGATTGCAGTGCCACTTCGGTGGCAACTGGTACAGAATGGGCCCGAGTTTCTCCCCCAGCAACCTGGCCCGTCCCAGAAAGGTGTCCATCGGCTCCTCGCAGAGGCGCAGCTTCCTGAGGTGGGTGATGGTGCGAGGGGCCTTCAACGCGTACACGAACTCGGGCGGGCACTGCCTCCTCCAGCGGACGAAGGTCTTCTCTGAGGGCAGTCGATAGAAGGTGTAGTTGATCTCGACGCTGGAGAAGTACTTGGCGTAATGGGCAAACCATTCACGCTGAGGTAGGTCCGCAGGGTAGAAGAGGCCGTGCCAGTGCTTGTAACTCCAGCCCGATGTGCCGACGAAGAACCCGGCTCTCTCCACTCCCTGGCCCCGTGGCCGTGAGACTGACGAGCCTCAGGCCTCTATTCCGAATCAGCCCCTCGGCAGAAAACCCACCGGATTACGCTTCACACCGCCCTGTCGAATCTCGAAGTGCAGATGGGGCCCCGTGGACCGACCTGTGCTGCCCATCAGTCCTATCAGATGTCCACGCTGCACGCCTTGCCCAGCGATGACGCGAATCTCACTCAGGTGAGCGTAGAGCGTCTCGAAACCATTGCCGTGGTTGACAATGATGTAGTTGCCGTACCCTCCCATCCAGCCCGTTGCAGAAACGTAGCCCGTGTCCGCGGCGTAGATGGGTGTCCCGGTAGGTGCTCCGATGTCTATGGCCTCGTGACCCAGGTAGTACCCCTGCGTCAGATACCCGCTCGCGGGCCACATGAAGCTGCCCGTGCCCGTTGGCGCGTCACTTGGAGGCGGGGCAGTGGCCTGTACGTATCTGGAAACCAGCGGCTTGGTGCCGCCGGGCACGACCAGGTATTGTCCGGCTAGCAGTTCGTACGGCTCCGTCAGGTCGTTGTATTGGCACTCCACGACAACCATGGGGTCCACGCTGTACTTCTTGGCAATGCTGTCCAGAGTGTCCCCGGCTTGGACCTCGTGATAGGCACCATCCTCCGGGAGGATGAAGAGCTGTTGACCGACGATTATGTAGTCCGGCCAGGTCTCCAATTCTGGATTGGACCACAGGATAGTCTCCGGTCGAAGTCCGAAGCGCTGGGCGATCTTGGAGACATTGTCCCCAGACTGGACAACGTAGATCATCACCCCTTGACGTCCCCTCTCGGGAATGATGGTTATCGGCGCCGCGCCCCTGGTGAGGAAATCCGGGTCCTCCTGTTGTGAATTGCCCCAGGATACCAGGGTCGCCGGCTCACGCGCGTCCAGATCGAGATGAAAGGCCTCGGCCTGCCGCAGCCTATCGATGCCCAACCCGCCGGTGGAGAGCACAAAAGCGACTGACAGGACGATGGCGAAGTGGGAAGCGTAGCGAGGTACGACCAGGCTATCACTCTTGAGCCACTGGAGCACGGCTCCTGCGGTGTGGAGGATGGTATCTGTGGCGGACGATTCTGTCATGAAGGGGATATCGCGGTCCAGTCTGTCGTCACACGAGCTCCTTGGTAAGCTTCTCCAGGAACTCCTTGTTGCTCTTCGTCTTGCGTATGTAGTCCAGCAGAGGCCCCAGCGCGTCTGTCCCTCCCCCCATCCGGTCTATCATGCTTCGGATGGTCCACACCTTGCTGAGCACAGCGTCATCCAGAAGCAACTCCTCTCTGCGCGTGCCGGACCTTTCGATGTCGAAAGCGGGGAAGATACGTCGCTCAGCCAACCTCCTGTTCAGGTGTAACTCCATGTTCCCGGTGCCCTTGAACTCTTCGTAGATCATGTCGTCCATGCGGCTACCTGTGTCTATCAGGCAGGTGGCCATGATGGTCAGACTGCCCCCTTCCTCGATATTGCGAGCAGCTCCGAAGAAGCCCTTCGGAGGATAGAGAGCCGCAGGGTCCAGACCTCCTGACAGCGTGCGCCCGCTGGGCGGCACAGTCAGGTTGTAAGCCCTGGAAAGGCGAGTGATGCTGTCCAAGAGAACGACCACGTCCCGGCCGCCCTCCACCAGCCGTTTGGCTCGGGCCAGGCACATCTCCGCTACCTTGGTGTGGCTCTGGACCGGGTCGTCGAACGTGGAGCTGTAGACCTCAGCCTCCACCGAGCGATCCATGTCGGTGACCTCTTCTGGCCTCTCCCCAACCAGACAGACCATCAGGTGAATGTCGTTGTAGTTGGCGCTGACGCCATTGGCGATCTGCTTGAGCACCGTGGTCTTGCCTGCTTTCGGCGGTGAGACGATGAGACCACGCTGACCACGCCCTATGGGGGCCACGAGGTTCATCAGCCGGGTAGTCAGGACGTCAGGCGTCGTCTCCAGGTCCATGAGCTCGGTGGGAAAGATCGGCGTCAAGCTCTCGAACGTCGGCCGCCGCTTGGCAGCCTCCGGATCGAGGCCGTTAACCGCCTCCACTCTCAGTAGACCAAAGTACTTCTCCGAGTTCTTGGGAGGACGCACCTGTCCTATCACCGTGTCGCCGGTGCGCAACCCGAAGCGCCGGATCTGCGACTGAGACACGTAGACGTCGTCTGGGCCGGGCAACAAATGGTCAGATCGCAGGAAACCTATCCCCTCCTGCACAATCTCGAGCACCCCGCCTCCGAAGATATGACCCTGCTCCTCGGCCTTCGCCCTCAAGAGCCGAAAGACGAGATCCTGCTTCTTCAGACGACTGATTCCGGATAGCCCCTGTTCGGCAGCCATCTCCCTCAGCGCGTCAAGGGTCATCATCTCCAGCTCGGCGATGTTGAGCTTCTCGGGCGGCCTCGATGGCGATTCGTCGCCGTTCTTGCTGGCTTGGTCAACGGAACTCATGTGCTTGCCTCTTTCGTTGGCTAGAAAGCATGGACAGGAACGAGTCTCAGACTATGCTGATCCACAGGGAAGTCTTGGTAATACGTGCGCCCCTAGCCGCTGCAAAGGCGTCGTGCTTTCACGAACACCTTCTCGGCAAGGGATGCAACCCAAGAGGATTCATTCATGGTGAATAAGGGGAAGACGGATCGATCTAGTAGTGGCAAAACCGTTCCTATTATACCAGGTTTTCCCCGCTCCGTCAAGTCAACGTCCGCTCCACGATCGGGCGCCGTCCACGACGCCGAATGCGCATGTCTCCTGCCCGACGCAACAGCTCTGGAACGCTGGCCCCAGCCTTCAAATGGCGAGCCCCACCATGCTGTGGTACGCGGCAGCCACCTGTGATACGCCAGATGTGGTCACGCCTGAAGTGCCAAGCTCGCTCAGAGAGGCGGTTAACCGTCCCCTGTAGTGTCTGTCTCCATCAGCGCTGACAGCCTGCGTGCTTGCCCTCTCGCTGATGCCATAGCACGCAGGCCGATGCACCAAACCCTGTGCCGCGCCTAGCGCGTACAGATCGTCGTCCGCTTGCTGTCCACGCCAACACAGAGTCGACTGCGACTCATAGGCTTCGGGAGAAGAAGATGGCAATGTCCTGGTTACGATAATAGTGATCGTTGAAGCCGCAGAACACGAAGCCATGTTTGCGGCAGAAGCAGATGGCCGGGTAGTTCTTCGTCTGTGTCTCCAGCAGGATAGTTCGCAGTCCCTGTTCTCTAGCCCAGCGGAACGCCGCTCGGAGCAGCTCGCTCCCTATCCCGTGCCTGCGGAATCTCCCGGCTACCGTCAAGTCCCTGATCCATCCTGAAGCGTCGCGCGGCTGCACGACCATGTTCACATACCCTTGGATCTCCTCGCTCTCCTCTGCTACCAGAAAACACTCGCCACGCTGCCAATCCTCGATCAGGTGGTCGCTATCTCTCGGAGAGCTTGCACGCACCGATCGCGGCAGCTTGATCGTCTGGAATGTGATGCCAATCTCCTCGTACGGCCTTTCGTCGGTGCGAATCTGCCAGACGCGCCTGGTCGAATACGACGTATCGATGAGCACGCACGCGTTAAGGTCCTTCAGATCAGCCTGCCGTATCGTCATCTGACCAGCTCGACACTCTGCGCGAATGTATCGCCAAGCGGCTCGTCGTTCTTAACAAGGTAGGTCGGTATACCACTGGCCGCCAAACTGGCCACCACCTCCAAGGAATCGGGGGCATCCCCGAACCCGCTCGGTTCCACGTGTACGGCCACTGTATCTATACCCTTCCGCTTCAAGTCCCTCGCCGAACCTACCCAGCTGCCCTCGGTGGATGGCGTGACGACGATAGCTGTCGCACCTCCCCCCAGTTGACTGCTCTCGGCAGCGATGACCTCCGCCAGAGGGACCCGTCCCTCGGCCCTGATCACGGCCAGAGACTCGAGGAGTCTGACCAGTTGCCGCTCCCCCCTGTCTACCTGTACGAACTCGCGACGCTGACCATAGGTGATCATGCCCAGCGCTCTCCTCTGGCCCAGCAGGTGCTTCGCCAGAGAGGCAGCGATCGTCGCGACATACTCCTCTGTGCTGGGATGGAGCACTGGCGCTGTCGAGCGCAGAGGCGGGGCGTTGAGCGAATCGAAAACCAGTTCATCGGCATAGGAGCCTGCCTGAACGGACTCCTCCATGTCCACGAAGAGCCAGAGGTCCGCCAACGGGTCGAGTTCGAACTCTTTCGAAATCAGGCGCCCCCTCCGCGCCGTGGACAGCCAGTGTATGCGGTTGAAACTGTCTTCGGGCCTGTAATCTCTGACCCCGGACACGTTGGTGGTTACGTGTTGAGTCTGACGTTGAATAGCGTCGCCCCCCGAGAGTCTCCCTACCGGTGGCCGAAAATGAGGCAGATCGACGGTCGCCGGATAGACAACGAGTGTGGAATACAACGGCACCTCACGCCTCATCCGGAAGATGCCAAAAGGGTCGCCGCTGGTCATCACGACTGGGCCGAAGTTGAACTTTCCCCTCCGCTTGCATCGCGCCAGCGACATCCAACTCCGCTCCGCGTGGCCAGGAAGGGCGCTCAACACACGATCAACCTGGTAGCCTTGCAGCCCAGAGAGATCCTGGAACCCCACATAGAGCTTGGGCAACGGGCCCTCGTTTCGAACCAGCACCCTCTCCTGGATCATGCCCCCCACCTGGGCACGGTTGGAGCGCAGACTACGAGACGCGGACAGCCAACGGATGTTCAGCCAGGCCCAGACAAAACAGAGGACGACGAGGCTCACAACGACGTACAGAGTACGAACGAATAGCTCATGCCCGGTGACTAAGGTGGGCACGACGAGAAGCGCGAGGAGCACAAAGACCGCACGATTGACACTAATCCCCAACGTCTGTGCCCTTCATGGGAATCGCGATCTCGTTACACTTCCACCCTCACCGGAGACCCGGGAGCTTCCACCCCCTGCAACACCTCCCTGACTACGGTGCGGGGATCGACCTCCCTTATCCGGGCAGCGGGGTTGACTATCAGGCGGTGGGCCAGCGTAGCCTCGGCCAGAGCCTTCGTGTCATCAGGGATCACGTAGTCGCGTCCCTGTACCGCGGCCCGGGCCTGACACGTCCTGTAGAGGGCGAGAGCTCCACGGGGGCTACTGCCAAGGTACACGTCGGGATGGCTGCGCGTAGCCCCTACCAGGGATACAATGTACTCTTTGATGCCATCGTGGACGAAGACATCCTTGATCCGCTCCTGCATCTCCAGCAGTTCGGCGGTGCTCACCACCTGCTCTATGGTCTCTATGGGGTGAACGTATTGCTGAGCCTCCAGGATGCGTATTTCATCCGTGGGGCTGGGATAGCCCAGAGTCAACCGCATCAGGAAGCGGTCCAACTGAGCTTCGGGCAAGGGAAACGTCCCTTCGTACTCGATAGGGTTCTGCGTGGCCAAGACGAGGAAAGGCTTGTCCAACAGGTGCGTCACTCCGTCGACCGTCACCTGGTGTTCCTCCATGGCCTCCAGCAACGCGGACTGTGTCTTGGGGGTTGCACGGTTGATCTCATCCGTGAGCACGATGTTGGCCATGACCGGCCCGGGGCGGAACTCGAATCGGCCTGTACTCTGATCGTAGACGGAGACTCCGGTCACGTCGCTGGGCAGCATGTCCGGGGTGAACTGGATGCGCTTGAAAGTGCAGCCGAGAGATCTGGCCATGGCCTTGGCCAGCATGGTCTTCCCTACGCCCGGCACATCGTCGATCAGCATGTGTCCCTGGCAGAGCAGGGCGATGAGACCAAGCTGCACCTCCTCGTGCTTTCCGATGATCACCTTCTCCACGTTGTCTATGATCTTCTGCCCGGTAGCCTGGACTTCGTTCATCTCGGGTTGCTCCCTAGGGGCTGGCGGGTCTGGCGCAGTCGCCCCCCTGCGCCTTGGCCTCGTAGAGGGCCTGGTCGGCCCTCCTGACCAGCTCATCCCGCACCCTGGCGTCCGTGGGATAGCTCGCCACACCTATGCTGACCGTCATCGCTCGATCTTCCCCGCCATCGTCGGCGCCCGCCTCCGTCGGGGACGCCCTCATGAGACGAGTCAAGCGCTGCGCAGTGGTCATGGCATCTGACTTCCCCGTCTCCACCAGGATGATGACGAACTCATCCCCGCCGTATCTGGCGACGGCATCGCAGTTGCGCACAGACCTTTTCAGTCGCCGCGCCGTGCCCTTCAGGACCTCATCACCGACCTGATGCCCAAACCGATCGTTCACCACCTTCAGATGGTCCAGGTCGACCATCAGCAATGACAAAGGTCGTCTGAACCTGTCCGCTCGAGAGACCTCCGCCGCAAGGAGTTCCTCGAACGTGCGCCTGTTGTACACCTCGGTCAGGCCGTCCAACTGAGACAGTCTCTTGTAGAAGTCCCGCTCCCCCGCTGCCCGAAGCAGCCTGCGCTTCTCCAGCGCTTTGTCTACGACGATCCTGATCCGATCGACGTTGAACGGCTTGCTGATGTAATCGTAGGCACCGAGTTTCATGACCTCCACCGCGGACTCCACGGAGGCGTACGCGGTGATCACCACTACTTCGCACAGAGGATCGAGCTCCTTTGCCTTCCTCAGAACATCTATTCCATCGACGCCAGGCATCTTGAGGTCGGTGATGACCAGGTCGAAGGAATCATCCTCCAGTCGGGCGATGGCTTCTCGCCCCCCGTGACACACTTCAACCTGGTGACCGTGCCCATCCAGTACTCGCTCCAGGAACCTGCACACCACCTCTTCGTCGTCAACGACGAGAACCCTAGAGAAGAGCTTGTCCCCCTCTCTGGTGACCGCCTCCTCGGCGTTTGCTTCCTCTCCGGGATGTGCGCTAATAGGTCCCTCGGCATTCGGGGGCGGGGGTGTCATTTGACTCTCTCCCAGTTTTGACGCACACAACGACGTTAGGGGGACAAGCTACATTATACCGAACTTCTCGTCTTCTCGCAACCAGGCTACCGTGGCCGTTTCGGACGCCGATGATCTCTCCAGCTGCTCCACACACGCCGTCTCTGACACACGACCCACACCTGGGCAAGCATCCGGTCGCTCTCGATCGGCCCTAGCGCGGGGTGCCACATTAGGGGTTACTCCATTGTCTGCGACGTTGCCCTGTGCTAAAATAGCGGCAGCGTTGAGCGGAAAGAGCTGATGTGAGATGCCCGGCGAGCGAATCCTGGTCGTAGACAATGACGCACAGGCGCTAGAATCCTGCGCAAGCGTGCTCAAACGTGCCGGATACGAGGTCACTGCTGCAACCAGAGGCCAGCAGGCTATCGACATGGCTCGCTGCCAGCAGTTCGACTTGGTGCTCGCCGACCTCACGGCGCATCCTCAGGATGGGTTGGATACAGTGCAAGCCGTCAAAGCCATCGACCCTGGGATCGTGGGTGTGGTCATGATCGGCCAGAGCGCGACGGCAGCGGGGCTCGACGTCCTGCGTCAGGGAGTGGATGACCTGGTACCAAGACCCTTCTCGGCGCGAGAGTTGCGAGAGGTCGTCTCTTCTGCTCTCACCAGGGGGCGCGCTCGACGGGAGAATATCCGTCTCCGGGCTCTGATTCCTCTCTACGAGTTGAGCAAGGCTTTCATGGGCGTGACCAACCTTCAGCAGTTGCTCGTAGAGATCGTTGAGGTAAGCTGTCGCGAGACTGCCGCTGATCGAGCCTCGCTGATGTTGTTTGACGAAGGCACCCAAAGCTTGACTATTCAGGCCGCCATCGGTCTCCCAGAGGATGTGGTCGCGACCACGAGGATCAAACTAGGACAGGGGATCGCCGGCAGGGTGGCGGAGCAACGTGAAGCTCTGGTGCTCGACAGCGCCTCGCCGCCAGGGGGCGAGCTGCGCAAGCTAATGAAGCAGGATCAGATCTCCTCAGCAGTCTGTGTTCCCCTCGTGGTGAGGCAAGAGTTGATCGGCGTTCTGAACCTGAGCAAGTTGGGAAGCAACGACTCCCCCTTCACCGCAGGATCGCTGGAACTGTCGTCGGTGCTCGCCGGCCAAGCGGCCATCGCCATCAAGAACGCACGCCTGTTCGAGGAGACCCAGCAGGCTTACGAAGACTTGAAGAAGCTGGACGAACTGAAGAGCGAGTTCATCAACGTGGCCTCCCACGAGTTGCGCACGCCCCTGGCCATACTGCTCGGGTACGCTCACCTCCTGGACGAGCAAGCGGCCGACGCCAACAAGAAATACACCGAGGCGATCATCCAGAGCGCGACCCAGCTCAAGAACCTGGTGACCGACATGGTGAACCTCCGCTATCTGGAGGCGGGCGAGATGGAGCTCGAGTTGCAGCCAGTGCAGATAGCCGGCACCGTGCAAGCAGTGGTTCAGGATCTGGGCTTCCAGATGGACGAGAAGGAGCAGGCATTCACCGTGAGCATTCCCGAGGACATGCCTGCCATCTGGCTTGACCAAGGCAAGCTGCACCTCATTCTCTCCAATCTGCTGTCCAACGCCATCAAGTTCACGCCACCGGGGGGCAGTATCGACATCGGCGCTAGCGTAACCGAGGACCAGCTTGGCATGTTTGTCAAGGATACCGGCGTAGGCATCGCCACGGAAGAGTTCAGAAGGCTATTCGACCGGTTCTATCAAGTTGGCGACTCTCTCAGAAGGGAGCATCCAGGCGTCGGCTTGGGCCTCTCCATCGTCAAGGAACTGGTCGAACTCCACGAGGGACAGGTGTGGGTGGAGAGCGAGGTAGGAAAGGGAAGCACTTTCTCCTTCACCATCTCGCGCCATCTTGATCCCCAGCCAGAAAACGCGAAAGGACACTAGTACATGATTACGTCAACCGACTTGAGAAAAGGAGTCACGTTCGAGCTGGATGGCGACCTGCATCGCGTGCTCGAGTACCAGCATTCATACATAGGACGAGGAAGCGCCAACGTGCGAGTCAAGCTGCGAAACCTCCGCACTGGGCGCACCATCGAGCGCACTTTCGGCGCCAGCGACAAGTTCCTGGACGTGCGCTTGGAGCTACGACAAGTGCAGTACCTCTACCGGGACGGGGATCTCTACTACTTCATGGATACGGAGACCTACGAGCAGCCAGCGCTATCGGCCGAGACCCTGCAGGAGAACGTGGACTACCTGAAAGAGGGACTGATGCTATCCGTCTCCATGCACGAAGGCCAGCCCGTGGAGATAGAGCTGCCGGTCACCGTCGACCTCGAGGTCGCCCATACCGACCCCGGCGTCAAGGGGGACACGGCGACTGGAGCGACGAAGCGCGCTACAATGGAGACCGGTCTCGTAGTCCAGGTGCCCCTCTTCGTCGAGGAGGGCGACACAGTACGCGTGGACACCAGAACGGGAGAATACCTCACCCGAGTCTAGCAGACACTCCTTCCCGCGAGCAAACCAGCTTCCCGTTTGGATAGCGGCGAGAGCTGCATCTTTGGAGACTCGCTTTTCCCCAACAGGCTACGGAGTTCGACTGCGAGCTCTCCCAGCAGGTTGGCCGCCGGGCGACCATCCAAACCTGGAAAGCTGAAGTGGACCTCTGCGTCCGTGCGCATCAGTTCGTTGCCCAGGGGATACTCCACTTCGATCAACTCCTTGATCGTCGTCACCTCAGCCGCTCTGGCGCGTCGAATCCCCACTCGCAGGCTGCGCCAGGAGAGCTGATGCCCATCAGGCCAGCTCCCGGAGAGGAGCGCCTGCGAGGTGCTCGACTTGTGGAGTGCGGCGAGAGTCGAGCAGTGATCCCAGAGGCTTACAGGGGTACCGTTCGCCCGGGCGCCCAGCACGATCTTGCTGCACGCCCACCGGCTGATGACCCGCACTCCCAGCCACTTCAGTGCTTCCCTCTGCTCGTCGTCGAGGGTCGGCAGTGGTCCGTGTTCGCCCAGGAGAGCGGTGGCCGCATCGTGACCCGCGTCGAGCCGGCTCTTCCAGAACCACGAGCCCAGATCTCCGGGGCCGTCCTTTCTGATGTTGTTGATCTCCAGGAACTGATTGGTCAGCACCTCACACCACAGGTGCCGAACGTCGGCCAGCCAGCGTGGTTCACACCTCGACGATGGCGAGCCGGCAGCGCGTTCGCCTCCACGGATCGCTCGTAGGAGCCTTGCCTCTGGCGGCTGCATCTCGTCAGAATGCCACGTCCGGCCCCCCATCTCCAGCAAATCGGCCACGGAAGGCAACTGGTCCAGTTGTTCGTAGAACCCATCCACACCAACGAAGGGTGGCTCCATGGCACCGATGGCCTCCTCCTGCTCCACCTGCCATACGAAGTCCAGCCACGTCCGGCGCGCCAACCCAGCAACTCGCTCGAAGGCCGCCTTACGATCCGCCGGTAGCCGGGCCCTGGCGCAGTCCAGGACGGCCTCCAGGGACTCCACGCCATAGTCCGGACCAGCGAGACCTCTGAACCGACGCTCTACCATCTCGCCGGAGACCACGTCGGCTACAACCCTCTCCTCGAGAACGAAGCTGGCCGTTCTCAGCACGTGGGCAACCGCCGACCACGGGCCTGGATCGCAGCCGAGGTAGACGTCCTTGCCCCTCGTCAGGCGCCGAAGCACCAGGTGACTGTGAAAGGCGCGCTCGCCCGCCACGAACTCCGCGCTCACCTTGCCGAGGTCGTGTACGAGCACGCCTATCTCACTCAGCAAGATCGCGTTTCGAACGTCCGGCTGGCCGAGGAAGCCCAGCGATTCGTGCTGCTTCATCTCTCTCTGGCCGCCGTCCGCGAGAACGGCAGGCGCACTCTCAGAACCGTACCGTACCTTCGAGGACCGCCACCACAGTGCCTGCCACCCGCACCCTGCTGATTTCGCCTCCGGACGTGTCCACCAGGACATGCAAGATGCTGGGTCTGCCCATCTCCGATCCCTGTTCGATGACGAACTGGTTGGCGCCCTCCTTAACGGGCACAGCTCGGTGGAACACCAGGTATGCGCCCAGAGTGCCGTTGGCGGATCCGGTAGCGGGGTCCTCCGGCACTCCGAGCATCGGCGCAAAGAAGCGGACGTGCGCCGTCGCCTTCGGGTCCACCGTGTCCAGCGCGAACACCAGCACCGTGTCCGTCCCCAGGGGCTCGCACACCCGGGACAGGGCGGCGACGTTCAGCTTGCTCGCATCGAGCGCCTGCACCTCTGCCAGCGAACGTAGAGGCACCATCAGCGATGGTATCCCTGTGGACACCACCTGGACCGGCAAGTGTGTCTCGGTGATCGCCTCCTCGGGGGCGCCCAGGCCCGAGGCCAACTCCGTCACGTCTTGCAGTACGTCCAGAAACGTGGGCTGGTCGCTGGTCATCACCACCCGCTCTACCTGGCCTCCCGTCACCTCGAGCTCAGCAGGCAACACGCCTACGCCCAACTCGAAACGGACCACGGTTACCGACTCCTTCAGTTCCACCCGGCCGAGATGCGCCAACACCCAGTGTGTGCCCACCACAGGGTGCCCCGCGAAGGGCATCTCCATGCTGGCAGCAAAGATACGAACCCTGAAGTCGGCGCTGGGGTCCTCGGGGGGCAATACGAAGGTCGTCTCCGACAGATTCATCTCCCGCGCGAGTTGCTGCATCTCGCCCGAAGTCAAGCCCTCGGCCTCCGGGAAGACCGCGAGGGGGTTGCCTCCGAAGACCTCGTTGGTGAACACGTCCACCTGTACAAACCGATACTCCTTCACCTCTTCTCCTCCTCACCTGCTCCACACCAAGCACAGTGGATGAGATCCACCCTCTTGCCACGCTGCGCGCCCGACGGCCAATGCGGACGGAGCTTGACGACGAACGTCGCCATGCCCAGGCTCGAGAATGACCCGCGGGGCGTGAAAACGGACCTCCACGACATCTCACACCGCTGGGTCGCGACGTGACGCAGCATCCCCGGCTCCATGCCCTTGGCCCTGGACTCTGCCCGGGCCGCCGTTAGGGGATCACCTTCCGGAACTGAAAGGCGAGGCGGGCGTAGCCACACCCCGCCCAGAACTCATGTGCGGCATCTCTGTCCAGATCCGAATTCACTTCCACAGCCCTTGCCGTCTCCACCATAGCCATCGCCCTCGCCACGAAGCCCACAAAAGAATAGAGCGGGGGATTCCACCCCGCTCTCCGCCGCTACCCTAGACGCGCCATCGACAGGCACGCCGACGGCAAGTGCCGCACCACGAGAGCCCGTTCAGGCTCCATTCTCTGCCAGCCCACTTCAGCATGGCAGTTCGCTACGCACCGTCTTGTACAGCTCTTCGGCCCCCAGTTCCTCCAGGGTGTAGCATTCTCCCCCCAGATGGAAGGCCAATTCCTGCGCCAAGCCGCGATCGAAGGACTTGTGTTCGGTGTTGATGACCACTGACCGGACGTCGCTGTGGTGTAGCAACTCCGCAAGCTTGCAGCTTTCCTCGTGGGGCGTCATGTCGGTCATGGAGACGTTCCCCGCGCCGTCCGTAAGGAGAATCATCAACGGCATCACCTCCGGGTTCCTGTTGACCTCTCGCATGAAGACCTGGTATCCCAGGTGCAGACCACTCGATAGAGGCGTCTTGCCACCCACGGTGATGTCCCCCAGCGTCCTCTCTGCCAGCTTGACGCTGGACGTTGGGGGCAACAGCAACTCTGCCCCATTCTGCCGGAAAACGATGAGACCCACTCTGTCGCGGCGTTGGTAGGCATCCTGAAGCAGAGATAGTATGGCTCCTTTGGTGGCTATCATCCGCTCAGCCGCCGCCATGGACCAACTGGCGTCCACCACGAAGAGCACGAGGTTCGCTGCCCGGGTGACTCGGACCTTCCGGCGCAGGTCCTCCCTGTCTATAGCGAGGGCGAGTCCGGAACCCTGGCGGTGGATCTGCTGCGGGGCCGCCTGGCGGACCGTAGCATCGAAGGCAATGTCTTCGATCCGGCCGTCCATGGGCCTGCTAAACACGTATCGGCCGCGCTTGCGGCTGGTGCGAGTGAGGCTGCGGCGACCCGAGGTGCGCCTGGAGAGACGATCCAGCGGAGTGCTCAAGCGGGGCACCCTTAGAGGGCCACCCACGGGGATCGGTACGCCCCGGCTAGTCGAGGAGGCAGCGCCATCTTCGCCCTCGTGCTGGCTCTTGGGGGCGGACTTCAGCGGTGAGCCGTCCTCTTCCTCCCCCTCATCGCCGGTCAGGTCTTTTTTTTTACTCGCAGAGGGGATCTCCTGCAGCATGGACGCATCCTGATCGGCAGCACCAGCCTCCACACCGCGAAGTTGCTCTCTGAGTTGCTCCATGCGAGCCTCGCTGCGCTGAAGAGGCTGCTTCTTGAGGCGGTGCGGCAAGGCCAGTTCGGCCGCCAGTAGGATGTCCCGCTGGGTGATCCTATTCCTGCCTTCGAAGGCAGCGTGCGCGAGACTTGCCTTGAGGATCACGATGTCCCCTCGATGGCCATCCACGCCCAGGTCCGCCGTCAGTTGAGCGATGTCCGAGAGGTCGTCTTCCGTGTACGACACCTCGTGAAGAAGGTCTCGGGCTCGGGTGATTTGACGCGCCAACCGCCGCTCTTCCTCTCGCCAGACGTCACAGAAGGCAACGGGATCTCTCTCGTACTGGATACGCCGGACCAGGATCTCCTTGCGCGCCCCTGGTTCCGAAATGCTGCTGATCATCACGCAGAGCCCGAAGCGGTCCAGAAGCTGAGGGCGTAGCTCTCCCTCCTCGGGGTTCATGGTGCCCACGAGGATGAACTGCGCGGGATGGCTGAAGGAGATTCCCTCCCGCTCCACGACGTTCACACCCATCGCCGCGGAGTCCAACAGGACGTCCACCACGTGGTCATCCAGCAGGTTCACCTCATCCACGTAGAGCATGCCGCGATTGGCGGACGCCAGCACGCCTGCCTCGAACCGTTTCTCCCCCGACCTGATGGCCGTCTCGATGTCGAGCGTGCCCACCACCCGGTCCTCTGTCGCACTCACGGGCAGGTCGATGATTCTGATGGGACGGCTCGCCACGGGCAGCTTCTCTCGCTGGTGGTACCGTTCAGCGCACGAATCGCACATCGCTTCGGGCCGGTACGGATCACAGTTGAAGGGGCAATCAGCCACCACCTCGATGTCTGGCAACAAAGCGGCCAGCGCCCGCGCGGCCGTGGATTTCGCCGTGCCCCTCTCGCCCCGGATGAGCACCCCTCCGATCAAGGGGTTGATGGCGTTGAGGATCAAGCCGCGCTTCATCGGCCCCTGGCCGACAATCGCAGTGAACGGGAATATCGGTATCACGAGTCTTCAGCCCCCTTCTAGCCTGGGCTCTCCTCCCATACAAGAGAATGTGAGGGGATGACTCCGCACTGTACAGCGGAAGCGACCCCCTCCACCCTTCCTAGTATACCAACTCGCGGGGTCCTTGTCAAAGCCTCAGCGGAGAGTGTGGAGGAAGGAGACACACGATATGCCCGCGAGCCGCTTCCCACTGGTCTCGCCGCCGGCCGCACCCTGAGTAGTCCTGAGTAGCTGCGAAGCAGCGTACCGAAGGACGTATCGAAGGGCCGGTCCAGCGGTGAAACAGGGCACCTTGGTCGGAGAAACAACGTCGTTCGGGCAGGTCTGAGCCCCTCTCGGTCGTGGCCGCTTCACCCCGGTGACAGGCCCATCTCGCTCAGGTAGCTCCACAAGCCCCGTTTCCTGGTCTTGTCCAGTCCGGCAGGTTGTGATATAATGGCGCACGCCTCTGGCCACGACTTCTGTCCACAGCCTAGATCGCGGAGGAGACCACCATGTCCATGCTGTTCGAGCCAGCCACCATCGGCTCTCTGGAGTTGCCCAACCGGCTGATCCGCTCGGCCACCGCGGAGTACATGAGCGACCTGGATGGGAGGCCGCAGCAACCCCTGTCCGATCTCTACGGCGAGCTCGTACGCGGGGGCGTGAGCCTGATCATCACCGGTCACTGCTTCGTCCACGAGGGAGGCCGCTGCCACCTGCACATGACGGGGGCCCACACAGACGACTTCATACCAAACCTGGAGAAGCTGGCTGGCGCCGTCCACGACGAGAACGGGCTGGTGGTGATGCAGATCAGCCACGGAGGAAGGCAGTGCGCCGCGGATGCCGTCCCCGGGTCGCCTGTGGCTCCGTCGCCAGTGCCCGCCGCGAAGGGCCAGGAACGCCCAGTGGAACTCAGCGAGGAGGGGATTCGGGAGATCATCTCCGCCTTCGGTGACGCAGCGGGACGGGCCAAGGCAGCGGGCTTCGACGGAGTCCAGATCCATGCAGCACACGGCTATCTGATCAACCAGTTCAACTCCCCGGCCGCTAACTGGCGTGTAGACCGCTGGGGAAGAACGGCAGCGGGCAGGATGCGCTTCCTCGAGCAGGTGGCAGCTTCGATCCGTGACCGGGCTGGCCACGAGTACGCTGTGCTGATCAAGCTAGGCATGCAAGACTTCGCCCGTGACGGGCTCACGCTGAAGGATGGCGCGGAGATCGTTCGCCACCTGGCCGACTGGGGGATCGATGCCCTGGAGGTCAGCGGAGGCATCGGAAGGACGAGTGTGCGCAAGGATATCCACCGCCCTGAGGATGAAGCCTACTTCCTTGACGCAGCCCGGCAGGCCAGGGGAGCCACCGACCTGCCCATCATCCTTGTAGGGGGAATGCGCAGCAAGCAGATCATGGAGGGCATCCTGGAGGAAGGGACGTCCGATTTCATCTCCATGTCGCGCCCACTGATCCGCGAGCCCGACCTGCCCACACGACTTCGCGAAGGGCAGCAGCGATCTACCTGCATCTCCTGCAATCTGTGCTGGCCGCCGCCTGGGGAGTTCGGGATCGCCTGCCGCGATCCGGACCGGGAGGAGTAGACCTCGACTACTCGCTCACACGCCGGAAGACGACGCGCCACGCACGGTGCGGGGATTCCTCGGGGCAATCGTCGCCGAAGGCCAAAGCCTCGGCCACGTGGCTGCTGCCGGCCACGATCTCGACAGAGTAGCTCCCAGAGGCGGTGACCAGGAAGTCGGCGAACCCGGAGTCGACCTCTGGCTTCAGGCCCGTGAAGAAAGAGTCCTCCACGTCCGGACCAGTGACCAGTAGCTCCACGCCGCTCACACCCCGCTCGTTCTCGTCTTGAACGTAGATCAGGATGTAGTTTCCGTCCCTCTCGCTACTGCACCCGAGGTCGGTGCGCTCTACCAACTGGTAGTCGAAGTCGCCCGCGGGTAGTGGCGTCGCCGTGGCCTCCGGTGTAGCTGTAGGCGAAGGCGTCGCGGTGGGAGGAGGTGTGGTGGCTGTCGCCGTTGGCTCGGCCGGCGTCTCGGTGGGCGTAGGCGATGGTTCCGGAGGAGTTGCCGTAGGTGTGACTGTGGGCGGAGCCTCTACCTGCTCCGTGGGTGTGGGCTCCAGTGTGGCGGTTGGCTCGGGCGTGGCGGTGGGCTGTTCGATGTACGGCAGCAACGACACATCGGTCACACCCAGGTCGTAGGCCAGCATTGCCAGGCTGCGCGTCTCCTCGGCATACCCGGCCTCCTGGTATCGCTGGAACAAGCCGAGCACGCTCTGCTTCGCGTCCTCCAGCCCCAGTTCCCCCAGCCGGAGCGAGGCCATACCCAGGTCGCGGTCCTGGGCGTAGGCAGCGGCAATCATGACCACGTAGTCGTCCTTGTGCTCGTTCCGCAGATCCACCGGGTCAGTGTCGTAGTACTCCACCGGCCATAGCTGCCAGGTGATCAACAGGCCCAGGCCCAGGCCGATGGCGATGCCCACAACGACGAACACCAGATGTCGAGCTTTCAGACCGGCCAACATAGCTGCTGCTTCCTAAGGCTGATAAGTGCGCTGGAAAGTGAGAAAGAAACAGGTGTGATGGGTGCGATAGGGCTCCTGCCGCGTCCCCAAGCCCAGACCATAGACCTTGTCGCTAGGATCGTCCCCGCCGATGTAGACGTTGTACGATCCTAGCAGGTCGCCCATCACGAAGTTGTACGCATATGCCTCCCCCAACTTGTCCGCCATGGGGTAGGTCTCGAAGTGGGGAGAGCCGCCGTATTCTATCACTATGGTCTGGCCGAAGGATCGATTCCCGTTCTCGTCTAGAACCTCGACGTAGATATGATGGTTGCCCGATTCCTCCAACCACTCTGTCCGCACCAATCGCCAGTACCACTGCCCCGCACCGACCTGAGCCTCCTCCAAGCTGACGGTGGGCCAGAAGTAGTCGAGGCGCCGGTCCCATTCGCGCGCCAGCGCGGCCGGCGGTGCGGTGGGGGTAGCAGTAGGCGGAGCAGCGGGCGCCTGCGTGCTCGTAGCCGTGGGCGCCGGGCTACTGGTCTCCGTAGGTGTAGCACTCGGCGTCTGCGTAGCAGTAGGCGCCACGGTATGGGTTGGTGTGGGGCTAGGAGCAGTGGCGATCTCGTACTCCTCCATGGCCGGATCCTCGGCCCCCAGAGCCTGGGCCAGATCGATCAGACGTCTGGTCGTCTCCACGTCCTCCGCCCGGTCCATGTAGCGAACAGCCAATTCCGCGACGACCTCTGCGGAGGCGCCGTCCCCGAGAGCCATCACCCGCTCCCTGGCCCCTCCCAGATCGCCATTGGCAGCATAGGACTCACTCACGCTCACGATGTACGAATCCCGCAGATACTCCATAAGTGCCTGGTTGCCGGGCACTTCTGCCTCGGCGGGCCATACACGCCACAATACCGACACACCTACAGCCACCGCTATGATAAGGACCGCGACGATCAACAACCATGGGAGCCATCCTCTGTACCTCCTCGAAACGAGGCCATCTCTCATGATTCTCTCAATGTGTCACCTGTCTGAACGTGACATTCAAGTGCCAATGCTCAGTGTAGTCGACCATTCCTAGCCCTGTCACACAATCGCTGGGCAAGGAGTCCATCACCCACACCGCGTGATAGCCAGCGTTCGGAGGTATGTAGGCACTGCCCCAGCCCATGACCATGTTAGCTTCCCCATCCTGGTTGGTGTAGACGACATGGGCATTGGGTCGACACGCCCCAGGAGTGTCAACTGCATCTTCAAACCCGAAGAAAGCAACCGGCACGTTGGGCATCCGGTTGCCGTTTCCATCGAGGACTGTCACGCGCAGTGCCACGTCGTGCGACTCCCACAGCGTGTCCACAGCATACACCGTGCGCTCCGGGCAATTGGCGGCCTCTACTGTGCCGACACCGCCGAACACCTCCTGCAACCAGCCCCAATCTCTCACGTTGGCATAGATGTCCCGGACGGTGATACCCGGGCGGCTGGGGCAGCTTCCCACTGCCTGAGAGGTGGCGGTCGCAGTGCTGGTGGCCTGGGCCGGCACCGGCGTCTCCGTCGGCGGTTCCGAGGTAGAAGTCGCCGTCGCCGGCGCAGAGGTGCTGGTAGCCAGCTGCGGCGTGTTCGTCGGCGGCACAGACGTACGCGTCGGCGTAGGAGGCACAGGCGTAGACGTGGCCGTGGGAGGCACCACTGTCGGGGTCTCCGTGGGCAGCGGCGTATCTGTGGGCGTCGAGGTCGGCACTTCCGTGGCGGTGGGTGTGAACGTGGGAGCTAGCGTAGGCGTGGCCACGTAGGCCAGCATGGCCTCCGTGCTCGACCCCAGCGCGTCGGCCAGCATCACCAGATTCGTGGTCGTCGTGGTGTCCTCACCCCGCTCCAGATACCTCTCCGCGAGGTCACCCACCACCTGAGCGATGTCTTCTTCCTCCAGCTTGGCCAGCCTGTCCTTGGCATGGTCCAGATCCCCGTTGACACTGTAGGCGGCGGCGACCAAGACGATGTACTCCTCCTTGTGCTCCGCCCTCAGATCGACCGGATCTGTGTCGTAGTACTCGACAGGCCAGATCCCCCAACCGACCAGGAAACCCAAACCGAGACCAACCGCCACCCCCACCAGCAGCAGCGCCAGCACTGCCTTCCACACGCTCATCGTCATCTCCGCAACGTTGCCCCCTTAAGAAGCGAACCGACGCTCAAGCCTCTGGCGGCCCATGCTCTCGTCGGTTCTGCACAAGGATACGGCGTTCCGATGTCGCAACATACGCAGCTCTTTTCTGGGAACCCTGGCTTCACGATCCCAAAGCTGCTATAATGCCTCATGCCGAAGGTGGGACTCGAACCCACATGAGGGTCACCCCTCAACGGTTTTTGAGACCGTCGCGTCTGCCTGTTCCGCCACTTCGGCTTTCTTTTGCCGCTAGTATAGAGTAGGACACGTAGTAAGTCAAGTGGACGAGAAGGCATTGATCGCCGCTGCCAGGCGGGGCGATACCCAATCCTTCAATCAGTTGGTATCGCACTATCAGGACATGGTCTACAACGTGGCCTACCGCATCCTGGGGGATTCCCACGCGGCGGCAGACGCGAGCCAGGACACCTTCCTCTCCGCCTACCAGGCCGTCGGCAAGTTCAAAGGGGGCTCCTTCAAGGCCTGGCTGTTGCGCATCACCACCAACGCTTGCTACGATCAGTTGCGGCTCCAGAAGCGACGTCCCACCAGTTCCCTGGAAGCGGTCTACACAGACAGTGACGCTTCGTCGCACTTCGTCAACGGACGCGAGTCTCCCGAAGAGTCTGCCCTGCGCCATGAACTGGGTCAGACCATACAAGGAGGCATAGCCACCCTACCCCCTGAGCAGCGCGTGACCCTCGTGCTCTCAGACGTTCAGGGTCTGAGTTACGCGGAGATAGCCCAGGCTACGGGCGCCTCGGTGGGCACGGTGAAATCACGCCTCAGCCGCGCCCGGGCCAGGCTACGCAACTATCTGCTGGATCAGGCGGAACTTTTGCCCGCTCACTATCGTCTTAGGAGTGAGGGCTGAGATGTCTTTGCTGGGCAAGTGGAGGAAACCCGAACACGAGTGGGTGGAAGAGTCGTTGTCCGCCTACCTGGACGGCGAGCTAACACCCGCAGAGAAGAGCCGGGTAGAGCAGCACCTCCAGGAGTGTCAGGCCTGCGCCCAGAACCTGGCCACGCTGCGGCAGACCGTATCGCTCTTGAAGGAACTGCCGGAGAAACGAGCGCCGCGCTCTTTCGCCGTCAGGCCCGCGACGGTCAAAGCCAAACGTGCCGCGGCACCACCGGCCTGGGGCTACGGCCTGCTCAAGGGAGCCACCGCTCTGGCAGCACTCCTTCTCGTATTGCTGGTCGGCGGCGACCTGGCCATACACTTCGTGGGCTTTCCACTGGCGTCCTGGGGAGCGGGGGCTCCAGCAGAAGAGATAGCGATGGCGCCTGCGATGGAGCCTAGCATGTCTCTCGCGCCTGAAGAAGAGCAAGCGATTCTTGGTCAGGACAAGACCGAGGCGCCGACGGCTGAGCCTCCTGCCAACCAGGAGGCGGCGGTAGCGCCTGCAGAAGAGGCGGAAGACTACGAGACCCTGGAGGAGACGCCTACCGCCGAAGCCAGGGCCGAAGAAACTGGGCCGGCTGGGACACCGGTGGCCCCGGTTCCATCCGGCGAGGAACCGCTGCTGGAGGAGGAAGGCACAGGAGCCGGTGCCGCCGAGACGCCCACCGCCGCCCTGGCCACGCCAGCCGCGGCTCCAACCTTCGGCGAGACCAGCGAGTCCACCCCACAGCCCGCGCCGGAGACCCCACCGGTGGAAGCAACGGAAGAGTCTGAGGCTATGCCCTCGCCCTCACCCACACCGGAGGTGCTGACTATGGCGGAGCTCCCGCAAAGGGAAGCGGAAGTCGAGGACTCTGGCACCGTCCCACACCAGGAAGAGGTCCCGTCCTTTTCCATACTCCGGCTGGCCGAAGTGATCGCGTTGGCCGTCCTGCTTCTGCTCGGAGCAGCCACCCTCGTCTCATCCTGGCTCAGGCGCAGAAGCGGCTGAGTCGGTCACCTTCCTGGCCACGACCTCGAACGGTGCCCCTGTGCCCTACTGCCTGTCAGGGCTTTGCTCGGCGAGTTTGCTGTAGCTCAACAGGTTGCCCAGCGCTGCGGCTGCCCTCTCCGGAGTCGGGTAGTTAGCGACGCCCACCGCTTCCAGCATCCCGATGCCTTCACGCCAGATCTCATCAGGGGCGGACAAACAAGACACGATAGGCTTCTTTCCCGCCCAGTTCGTGAGCACCGGCGACAGGCTCTCCACCGCCCCGACGTTGGCCGAGGCGTAGGCGATACACAGCACCACGCCGTCTACCTTCACATCTCCCAGCGCCGCGTCGGCAACCTCGGTGATGGCCTCCGGACTGTACCACGCCGGTCCCATGTCCACAGGGTTGCTTCTCAGAGCTAAAGGAGGAAGGGCCTTCTCGATTCTCCTCTGCGTCTCTTCGGAGAAGGTGGTCAAGACCAGGCCCTTCTCTTCGCATACGTCGCAGGCAGCCATGCCCGGCCCTGCCTGACCCGACAGCACTGCAACCCTGTTGCCCAACGGAGGAGGGCAGGCGTCCAGGGCCTTGGACGTATCCAGGAGCTCCTCCAGGCTGTGCACGGCAAGCATCCCGGCTCGCTTGAACGCCCCCTGATAGATCTCGTAGGACCCCGCCATCGAGCCGGTGTGGGAGCTGGAGGCCCTGTCGCTGACCTCGGACTTGCCCACCTTGTAGACGACGACAGGCTTCCGGCCCCTGAGACCCCTCGCGGCCGCCATCGCGAGCCTGGGGCGGTCCACACCTTCCATGTACATGGCGATCACCCTGGTGGTCTCGTCCTCCGCCAGATACTCCAGCAGCTCGGCGAACCCCACGTTGCACCGGTTGCCCACCCCGATGATCTTGCTGAAGCCCACGTTCTGCTCCTGCGCCAGGAAGGCCAGGACGTGAGCCATGCCACCACTCTGGCTGACCAGGCCAATGCCGCCCTTCCTCACCTGGGAGAACTCTGGAGTGAAGGAAGCGTTCAGGTCCTCGTGGAGGTTGACCAGACCGAAGGTGTTGGGCCCAATGATGGGAATGCCGGCTTGGTTGGCCAGCTCCGCGATCTGCTCCTGGAGCTGTGCCCCTTCCTCGTCCTCGATCTCCTTGAACCCAGCGGTGATGAGGACGATCCCCTTGACGCCCTTGGCCGCGCACTCCTCGATGATGCCAGGCACAGCCTGCGCGGGCAAAACCACCACGACCAGGTCGATGTCCTGAGGAACGTCCTGGAGGGAGGCGTAAGCCTGAAGGCCAAAGAGCTCCGTCTCCTTGGGATTGATGGGGAAGACAGGACCTCGAAAGCCACCCTCGGTGAGGCTCTTCATCACGTGGTAGCCCAGCTTGCCTGGGTTCCTCGAAGCGCCGATGACGGCTACGCTGCGAGGGTTAAGAAGGACGCCAAGGTTGTCTTTCCCGATGGGCATCAGCCAAGCCTTTCTCGATCGGCGGTGAGTCTGACATCGATGACGTGTCGCTGGCAACCATTGTACGCTCGCGACGGCGGACAGTCAAAAGATGATCGGATAGCAATGGAGAGAGAGTCGCCGAAGCGTGTCGGGTTGGACAATCAGGCTGCCGGCACAAGCCGTGCATGGGGCGCTGCCTCGAGGTCACTTCCAGAGTGCTCAGTGCCATCAGTGTGTTCGGCGGTTCCGCCTCTTCGCTGACCTTCTCGTCAAGCAGGCCCGTACCTCTACCGTGCGCACGGCCAAGATCCTGGACCTGGGAGTCGTCGGCCTGGCCCTATTCCTGGGCCTGAGACACGGTGGCTTGCAGGGCTCCGTGCTGGGCGCGGTGGCTATGACTTCGGGCGCCCTGGTGGAGGCAGTCTGGCTATACTGGAGAAGCAGAGAGACCGTGAGATCGATCACCGCTCTCCCCACGGACGAGGCAGCCGCATAGCCCTCGAGCCCAATCCACGTTCGCTTCCCTCGTAGTCAACCTGTTTGGACTCGCCGCCGGGGTTCAACATCTGTCGTTTCTCCTACACAGGCAACCGGTGTATAATCTCCGGCGGTGACGTATGAGCCTGAGATCGTTTCTGGAGAAGGCCAGAGAACGCAGCCAGCTTACCGTGGTCAGCGACCAGGTCGACCCCCACCTGGAGATGGCTAAGATCATCGAGAGGCTGGAGGGTCCGCCGCTCCTGTTCGAGGACGTGAAGGGTTATGACCACCCGGTCGTAGCCAGCCTATGCGGGGCGCGAGAGAACCTGGCCCTCGACCTGGGCGTGGACACCGCCTCGTTGCTCCATACGCTGGCCGAGGCCCTGGCCCATCCCGTCGTTCCCAAGGTCTTACCCAGCGGACCCTGCCAGGAGGTAGTCGAGGAGCAGGTCGATCTGGGCCGTTTACCCATCCTCCGCCATCTGCCTCAGGACGGTGGACCGTACATCACTGCGGGGGTGGTGGTCACCAGGGATCCTGAACACGGGCGCAACGTGTCGTTCCACCGCCTGCTCCTGCTCGACCGTAGACGCCTGGCGGCACGTCTGGTGGAGGGGCGCGGCACCGACCTGCTGGTCAGCAAGAGCAGGTCCAACGTCGAGGTCGCCATCTGCATCGGCAACTCGCTGCCGGTGCTGGTGGCCGCGGCCACCTCTCCCCCGCCGGACGTGGATGAGCTCAGCATCGCCAACGCACTCTCGCCCACCACCCTGGCCAAGTGTCTCACAGTAGACCTGGAGGTCCCGGCGGACACCGAGATCGTTCTGGAAGGCCGTATCACGGAAGGCACAGCCCCGGAGGGTCCCTTCCTGGACCTGACGGGAACTCTGGACATCGTACGCCCGGGACACATCATCGAAGTGACCTGCATCACGCACCGCCGCGACGCCATCTACCAGGCCCTGCTACCGGGAGGCCTGGAGCACAAGCTCCTCATGGGCCTGCCCCGCGAGCCTACCATCTACACCGAGGTGAGCAAAGTCTGTCGCTGTATCAACGTCGTCCTCACGCCCGGGGGCGGTACCTGGCTGCACGCCGTGGTCCAGATAGAAAAACGAGACAGCGACGACGGTAAGCGGGCCATAGAGGCTGCCCTTCGAGGCCATCCCTCGCTGAAGCACGTGGTGATCGTGGACGACGACATCGACGTCTACGATCCCCACGACGTGGAATGGGCCATCGCTACCAGGTTTCAGGCCCACCGTGACCTGGTTCTCCTCGAGAACCAGCCGGGCAGCTCCCTCGACCCATCGGCGACACACGTCCCCGGAGAGAAGACACGAACCACGAAGATGGGCCTCGACGCCACCATCCCGTGGCACAAGCCTTCGGCAGAGTCACGGTCGCCGGAGGAGAGGGAGGCCTTCAAGAGGATCAGCTACCGAAGCTAGGGCTTTGTCATGGAGCTAACAGCAGAGGAACAGGCCATACTGGCGGGAGAGCAGGGGCCGGCAGCCAGTAAGGCCATGGAAATCCTGGTCGCTCTGGGGACCGTCTACGAAGCGGAGAACCTGGTCCCTGTGTCCAGCGTCCAGGTGGCCGGCGTCAGCTACGGCAACGTAGGTCAGGCAGGGCTGGAGTTCATTCGCGAATGGGCCGAGGAAGGAGCACGCGTCAAGGTGCCCACCACTCTCAATCCGGCCGGCATGGACCTGGAAGCCTGGGCTGAGATGGGAGTGCCCAAGGAGTACGCCCAACCTCAACTGGAGCTTATCGAGGCCTTCCGAGCCATGGGTATCACCATCAGTTGTTCCTGCACCCCCTACCTGCTAGGCATCCGTCCTCAATTTGGGGAGCACATCGCCTGGAGTGAGTCCTCTGCGGTGAGCTACGCCAACTCGGTGTTGGGGGCGCGCACCAACCGCGAGGGTGGTCCCAGCGCGCTCGCCTCCGCGATCACGGGCCGCACCTCCAACTATGGCCTTCACCTCGACCACAACCGGAAGGCCCGACTGCTCGTAGACGTGAAGTGCCCGGTTCTCTCTGTGGCCGACTATGGCGCCTTGGGCTACCTGGTAGGCCAGAGAGCTGGCGACTCCGTGCCCTACTTCCGCATGTCTGGAGGCCAGAAGCCTGGTCCAGACGAACTGAAGACGCTCGGCGCAGCCATGGCTGCCAGCGGTGCCGTGGCCCTGTATCACGTAGAAGGTGTAACACCGGAAGCAGACCTGGCCGGTGGGTTGGGCCGAGACCTGCCCGCCATCACCATCGAGACCCTGGAAGACGGGTATGAGGCGCTCGATGGCTCAGGGCGAGACATCGATCTGGTATGGATCGGTTGTCCCCACGCCTCCCTGGCCGAGATCGAACGAGTGGTAGATCTACTCCACGGCCGCACCCTGGTCGCAGACCTGTGGATCACCGTGGCTCGACCCGTGCTCGAGGCAGTCAGCACCAGCAGGCTGGCCGCGAAGCTCCAGGCCGCTGGAGGCAGGCTGGTGGCTGATGCCTGCCTTCTGGGGGCACCCCTGCGCGAGATGGGTTACGGCAGTGTAGCCACCAACTCTGCCAAGGGCGCCTTCTACGTGCGCAGCCTTCAACGCCTGCAAGTGCGCTTCGGGTCCCTGACCCAGTGTATCGAGGCGGCCGTCACGGGGAGTTGGCAACCGTGAAGGTCAGGGGCAGAGTGATCAGGGATGGCCACGCGCGAGGTGAGGCCCTCGTCTCCACGCAGCCCATCGGCTTCTTCGGGGGAGTGGACCCGGAGACCGGCGTGGTGGTAGAGCCAGGCCACGAACTGGAGGGACAGGCCATCGCCGGCAGCATCCTGATCTTCCCCCACGGAAAGGGCAGCACCGTCGGCTCCTACACCCTCTACCGCCTCTCCAGGAGGGGCCTGGCGCCCTCGGCCATCGTCAACACACAGAGCGAGGCCATCGTTGCCGTGGGAGCCATCATTGCTGGCATCCCCATGGTGGACCACGTCGACATTTCCCAGATACGATCGGGAGACACCGTGACCATCGATGGGGAGATCGTCGAGATCGCGCAGCGAGATGCTCGAACCTAGCCTGCCACGTCGACGTGTCAGGGCGAACCACTCGCCGATGATGCGAACCGCGCAGGAAACGTGGTGAGATCGAGAAAGAGGAGATGAGGAAGATGATCGTCCATCCCTCGCTATCCATCCTCTGCGTGACCCAGGATGGTGTCCCGTCTCTCCAGCCCTTCCTGGACTTCCTTCACTCCATCAACCACGTCCGGTTGGAGGTCATGTCACGTCTTCCCAGCGATCTGGGGCGGTACGACGTCGTTTTCACCGTCGCTCACGAAGCCGGTCCCGAAGGATATGCCGCCCTCCAGGACTTCGTGTCAGCGGGCGGCGGGTGGTTGGCCCTCGCCGATCCCTCGCAGCCCCTGCCAGAGTTGTTCGGAGCTCAACCTGGCCCCCTGGAACCGTGCGCCGAACTGCGCGTCTACTTCCAGAACAGCGGAGACCCCCTCGCTGCCCGCCTTCCGCAGCCATTCTTCCTACGCGGGCCGTACAGCGGGCTCCAGATCACGGACGACGACAACGAAGTCGTTCTATGCACCGACTGGAGACACCGGCGAAGCCCAGTCCTGGCGTCGCTCCCGGTAGGCAAAGGCAGGGTCGCCTCTACGACCCTGCAAGCCTATGACCATCCTGCGTTCCAGCGAGTACTGTACCGCCTGCTTTGCCAGCTCGCCGGGCGCGGGCCCAGCGACAGAACGTTGGGCTTGGGCATCGTGGGCTACTCGCCTGCCGTGGGCCTGGCTCACGCGCTGGGAGTGGAGGCCACGCCCGGCTTGCAGCTTCGCTGTATCTGCGACCTCGACCCGCAGCGCCTGGAGGAAGCCCAGCGAGAGTTCCCGCACGTCGCTGTGTATCAATCGGCCGACGAACTGGCCGACGACGATACCATCGACCTGATCATCGTGGCCACGCCACCGAACACCCATGCCAGCCTGGCCCTTCAACTCATGAGCGCCGGCAAGCACGTCGTCTGCGAGAAACCACTGGCGTTGAGCCAGAGTGAAGCGCTAACCATGGCCGAGACGGCGGAGAGACAGAAAGTCCATCTGAGTTGCTATCAGAACCGGCGCTGGGACGTCGACTATCTGGCCATCAAGCAAGCGGTGAGTGAAGGTCTCGTGGGTGACCTGTTCTACGTGGAGACCTTCGTGGGGGGATTCCAACACCCCTGTGGTCTCTGGCACTCCCACGACGCGATCTCCGGCGGCACGGCCTACGATTGGGGCGCCCACTACCTGGACTGGATCGTGAGCCTGATGCCGGAGCGCGTCAGCTATGTCGTCGGGACTCGCCACAAGCGAGTCTGGCACGACGTCACCAACGCCGACCAGGAGAGGATCCAGATGCGCTTCCTAGGTGGCCAGGAAGCAGAGTTCCTCCATTCCGACGTGGCCGCCGCTCGGAAGCCGAAATGGTATCTGTTGGGGACCGAAGGCGCCATCGTTGGTCACTGGCGAGACGTGACCACCTACGAGATCGATCCCGTGCTCTACTTCCAGGAGCACGAGATTCCCGCCACCGAGATGGTCTCTGAGCTGACCCTCTATTCCCGGCACCGTTCCGGCCAGATCGTGACCCAGAGCCTGGCCCTCCCGCAACGACGGCACCACGCCTTCTATCATAACCTTGCCGACCACTTGCTCACCGGAGAGCCTATTGCCGCCCCCCTCGAGGACTCTGTGCAAGTGGTGGCTATCCTGGAGGCGGCGGTCCGCTCGGCCGAGAGGGGCGGCACAGTGGAGGTCTTGGATGAGTGAGCCAGTCAAGTGGGGTGTGTTGGGCAACGCCAACATCGCCCGCAAGTGTGTCATCCCGGCAATCCAGAGATCGAGCAACGGCACGGTGCGCGCCCTGGCCACGCGTTTCCCCGAGAGGGCATGGCCCGTGGCTGCTGAGCACGGCATCGAGCACATCTATGATGGCTATGATGCCCTGCTCGAGGACCCCGACGTCGAGGCCATCTACGTACCGCTGCCCAACCACCTCCACCACCCCTGGACCTTGAAGGCGTTGAATGCTGGCAAGCACGTCCTCTGCGAGAAGCCGCTGGCCTGCGATGCGGAGCAGGCCCAGGAGATGGTCGAAGCGGCGGAGGACAACGGCCTGCTGCTGATGGAGGCTTTGATGTACCGCTTCCATCCCAGGAGCAGACGCATCAAGGAGATGGTGGATGGGGGAGCCATCGGGACTCCGGTGTCAGTGCAAGCTGCCTTCTGCTACCAGATGGAGGAGGAGTCCCTGGCGGACGAAGGCAACATCCGACTGCGACCGGAGATGGGGGGAGGCGCCCTTCTGGACATAGGATGCTACTGTGTAAGCGTGGCCCGCTGCATGGTGGGCGCAGAGCCCACGCGTGTTCAAGCCCAGGCGGTCTACCACCCTCAGGGGGTGGATGTTCACCTCGTGGGGACGCTGCGTTTTCCCGGCGGGTGTCTGGCTACCCTGGAGGCCAGCTTCGTCTCCGCTCTCCGGCAGACCTACGCCGTCTTCGGGAGCGACGGGGCTATCGAGCTTCCCCACGACGCCTTCATCCCCTGGGACAGAGATGCGCTCTTCACCTTGCGGGGACGGGATGAAGAGACGGGACAGGAACAGACCATCGAGGGGAGCGACGAGTATCAGTTGATGGTCGAGCACTTCTCCGAGGCAATACTGGGAAGGACGAGTCTGGCCTTTCGACCCCAGGATAGTGTCCGGAACATGGAAGTGCTGGACGCGCTGGCGCAGGCCGCGCAGACCGGCCGCAGTGTGACACTCGAACGCCGTGGGAAGGAATCGTGACCTACCCCAGGTACCCCAGGCCCCTCAAGCGCTCCTTGATCTCCTCCTCAGCCTCCTTGGTGTAGACCGATTCCCGGATCTCTCTGGACGAGCCTTCCTCCCTGCTCACTAGCGGGACCTGAGCACGGAAATCCTCGGTGAAGACCTCGGTCAGCACCCTGCCGTCCATATCACGAGGAACGGGGCACCCCATGGCGTAGAGAATCGTCGGAGCCAGATCCTGAATGGCTGCTCCCTCCACAGAGCCGCCCTTCCGGACACCCTTGCCGCTCACGACCAGCAGTCCATAGTCGCGGTGCATGCCAGAGTACCTGTAGACGGTGTCCACTGTGATGTTCGAGCCGAAGTCCGCCAGCCCAAAGAAGATGTTCCTCTCATCCCGGGGGCGCAGGATCAGGTCGGGAGCGCGCTCCACATAGGGGCCCTCGTATACGTCCTCTCTCTTCAGGATCTCCCCGATCAGGGGTTCGCCGGTACGGGGATCGACGAACTGTCTCGCGAGCTCGATGATCTGCTCCCTGACCTCCTCGTACTCCCGCCCAGGCTCGATGATGCCTTCGGGCTCCCTTCCCTTGACGTTGAGGTAGATCGAGCCCAGATGGCGCCCAAAGGAGTACGCCTTCGACCGTGACCAGTCCACGTCGAGGAAAGACAGGAAGACCAGCTTCATCAGATAGTCCATGGAGTAGAGGCCCTTGTACTCGGCGTGCTTCGCCAGGCCCAACGTGTCGGCGATGCGATGGACGTTCCGTAGGGTGAACCCCATCCTGAACAACTGCCGCTTGATTTGCCTGAAAGGATCGCGCTTCACCTGAAGCAGGCCCACATCGAGGAGCCAGTTGTTGAGCACGATGAAGTTGTGGGCCGGCCCCATGCCGTGATCGGAGAGGATGATCACCAGCGTGTCCTCGTCGGCTCTGCCGACTATCTCGCCCAGCTTCTGGTCCACCCTCTGGAAGTACCTGACCACGGGGCCACTCTTGTCCTCGCTATCACCATGCTCGCGCCAAGGATGCCCAGGATCCAGATAGTGCCACAACTGGTGGAGGATGCGGTCGGTGTCGAACATCACAGCCATGAAGAAATCGGTGGGATACTCGTCCATGAGGTGGGTGATCGTACCAGATCGAAGGTCCAGCAGGTCATCGGAGGCTTTGAAGAAACTCTCTCTCCGCGATTCCGCGAAGGTCTCCGTGGGGTAGATGGTGTAGTATCCGATCTCGTCGCTCAACGTCCGCCACAGATCGGGTGGATAGGAGAAGTCCTGTGCCGAGTAGGGAGTCATCCAGCCACTGATCATGTAGCCATTGACTTCCTCCACTGGGTATGACATGGGCACGTTGACCACGCCCACGCTCCTGCCCTGGTCGCTCAAGAGCCGCCAGAGCGCCTGGCCATCCCGCTGACTGGCATTGACCGGCGGGAAGATGTAGGTGCCGTCTTGGCGGTACAGGAAATCGTAGATGCCGGTCTTTCCGGGATTCTTGCCCGTCATGAAGGTGGACCACGATGGTCCGGACGTAGGGGGTATGGTCGACTTCAGTTCTCCCACCACCCCTTGCCCCATGAGCCTCTGGAAGGTGGGCAGTTTGCCCTCGCCGGCCCAGGTCCTGATCAGGCCGAGAGGCACACCATCCAGACCTATAACAAGTACTTTGGTTCGTGAAGACATGACAATCTCACTATCTAGTCGTCAATCGGACCCGAGTGGTATTCCACCGCCGTATCGTCCGCGTAGAGTCCCCCTCCCGATCCGCGGTACCTGAAAGCATAATAGCTGGTCACCGCAGCCACAACTACGAGGCAGAACACTACTCCCATGATCACCTGTGCAATCCCTATCTGGTCAGCCACGGTGCCTACGCCAAGCATGACCGGTATGGCGACCAGATTGGCGAGCAGGAAGTATACCGCCATCACTCGCCCCCTGAGCTCTGGAGGCGATTTCTCCTGTAGCAGTGTCTCAGACGGGACGGCCACCAGGCAGATCTCAGCACCCAGGGTCAGCGACAAGGCCATGATGAATGGCACTTTGGGAATCACGGCCCAGATGGACAAATCGAAGCCAGCCAGACCAAAGCCAAACAGGGTTGCGACCATGGCCGAGAACCCTATGCTGGACATCACCTCTCGACGGAACTTGTATCCAAAGCGACCGACCAGGAAGACGGTGGCGAACATGCCAACCCCCGCGGGCGCAAAGACGAAGATGGCATCCTCAGGAAGCATGCCCAGCACTCGAGTCGAATACCCCGTAGCTAGCATCGCCATCATCAGCAGCAAGGTCGTAGTCATGGTCAGTTGACTCAGGGCCACCAGGATGGCCCGCCTGCTGGCGACGTAGCGCCATCCCTCTCGCAATTGGCTCCACGCCGTCTTGAGCATGGAGGCGCCCCGCTGCACCACGAGCCTGGGCTTGTCTCGCGGAATACGGGACAACAGCAAGGAGGCCACGAGGTACATCAGTCCTACCGTCCCAAAGGCACCCTTGATACCCAGGACTTTCACGGTCAGCGGAGCGACGATCACCAGTCCCACGACTTGAGTGGCGATCAGCGTGAGGTTGAACAGTGCGTTGGCGGTCAGCAGCCGCTCTTCTCCCACGAGCATAGGGATAGTCGTCGCCTCTGCGGGGGAGAAGAACTGCCCGATTGCAGACGAGATGAAGGTCACTGCGTAGATGACCAACAGCAAGGACCATCCCCCGAGACGGTCTAGAACGAGAACGTAGGTGAAGACCGTCAGTACGCGAATGCCGTTGCTCGCCAGCATGACCACCTTGTTCGAAAAGCGGTCCACCACGATCCCGGCCACGGAACTGAGCATCACGGCAGGCAGGCTGAAAGAGAGTATCATAACCGCCATGTGTGCCGTAGAGCCAGTGAGGGTCTCGATGAGGATTATCTGCACAAAATGGATGCCGTTCTGCGCCGTCTGGGAGAAGATCTGCGCCATCCACAGGACGAAGAAATTCCTGTTCTTGACGACGGAGGCGAAAGTCCTATCTTGGATCATCATTCGTGCCCCAGCGAAGGAGGCACCCTTCCTTGGGACACAAACGCCTTGACTCGTCTCTCAAAGGTGCGTCTAGGCATCAGCACCCTGCGGCTGCACTTCAAACACTGAATGCCCACATCGGCTCCCACTCGGACGATCTGCCATTCGAAGTTGCCACACGCGTGCTTCTTACGCAGACGAACCACGTCGTTCAGGTGTATCTCCATCACCATGCTGGTGCTCTCTCCTCGCAATGAACCTATTATACCATGGCGCGGGGTAGTCCAGCCAGCACTTTACCTGAGCGGCCATTTCCGCTATAATAGCTCTAGGAGCCTACACAAGTCAAGGAGTCTACGAGACCCATGTTTGGATTCGAGCTTATCAGCTTCGCGCTGATTGTCGTAGCTGTCCTGGTGGCTATCGACGTGCACGAGTGCTTTCATGCCTGGGTGGCGGACAGCCTGGGAGACCCCACCGCCAGAAACCTGGGGCGCGTGTCTCTCAACCCCCTGGTGCACCTCGACCCTCTGGGAACCCTGATGATCTTCCTGACAGCGATCACTGGGTTCGGGATCGGATGGGGCAAGCCGGTGCCCGTTGACCCGAACCGGCTCCGACACGGTCCGCTGACCGGAATGGGCATCGTCTCCCTGGCTGGACCTGCCGCCAACCTGATGACGGCCACGGTCGTGGCTATCCCTTTCAGACTGGGGGGCACGACGATTCCCGGCATAGCCTCAATGCTCCTATTCTACGTGGGCATGGTCAACATCGGACTGGCGATCTTCAACCTTATACCTATCCCTCCCCTGGATGGGTACGGGGTGCTGATGGGCATCCTGGGCAGCGTCCGCCGTCCGTGGGCCTATCGCTGGTTGTACAACCTGGCTCGCTACGAACGGTATGGGCCCATGATCCTGCTCCTCGTGATCATACTCGATCGATACATCCCTGTGTTCAGTACCATCATCTCTCCGCCGTACTACCTGCTCAGAAGCCTCATACTGGGGATGTGATGACCGTGGGGGTCCTCTACCGTGTGCGCCAGTTCACCTTGGCCTTGGGGGCACACGTCTATCGTGAGGGAACCGACGACCTGGCCCCGTATCTCGAGCGTGCCCAGTTGGATCTGTTCGAGGGAATGTCTTCCATGGACCAGCACCACTGCAGGGCAGTCTTCCGTACACTCCAGGAGACCGGCCAGACCGATCCGTCCCTGTTGAGCGCTGCTCTGCTGCACGACGTGGGCAAGTCGGTGGGTCCGGTGCGCATCTGGCATCGTGTCCTGGCCGTGCTGGCCAAGACCCTCGTTCCACGCGTGTGGGAGTCCATAGAGGCGAAGCCTGGAACCTGGCTGCATCCTCTGTACGCATACCGGCGACACGCTACCATGGGGTCCGAATTGGCCGCTGAGGCGGGGTGCGGGGAAGAAACCGCCTGGCTGATCGCGCACCACGAGGACCCCGAGCCTCCAAGCCAGGTCGGAGACAGAATGAGAAGTCTGCTGGTCGCCTTGCAGGATGCTGACAGAGTCAACTAGATCGCTATTCGTTGTTGGGAGGTCCGAATGTCTGAAGCGAAAATCAGCATAGTTGGGCTCGGCCTGATCGGGTCATCCATGGGCCTGGCCCTGCGGCAGGCCCAGCCGGATTTCAGGATCGTGGGCCACGACAAGGACAGCTCTCTCTCCAGAAAGGCGCAGCAGACAGGCGCCGTCGAGAAATGGGAGAGGAACCTCATCTCTGCTATCGAGGACGCGGAGATGGTCATCATCACCGCGCCCGTGGCGGAAATCCGCGACATCTTCGAGGCCACAGGCCCCTACCTGAAGCCCGACTGTGTGGTCACCGATACTTCGACGGTCAAGGGCAAGATCGTGGCCTGGGCTGACGAGCTACTGCCGGACACGGTACACTTCGTGGGCGGCCACCCCATGGTCAGTCGGGCTGACGGGGATGCCGATGACGCCACCGCGGACTTGTTCAAGGACACCACGTACTGCATCGTGCCCTCGGCCAAGGCGCACCCCGCAGCCATCGAACTGGTCACCAGCATGGTCCGCACCTTCGGCGCGGAGCCTTTTTTCCTGGACCTCTACGAGCACGACGGTCAGGTGGCTGCTGTGGAGCACCTGCCCATGATGCTGTCGGCCGCCCTGCTGATGAGCACGACACAGGCGCCCTCCTGGAGAGACTTGCGCAGATTGCCCGGAGAGACCTTCCGGCGAGCGACGGAGTTCCTCTCCACGGACCCGGTTGTCAACCAGGGTATCTGCCTGGCTAACAAGGAAAACCTCTCCCAGTGGATCGACGTCTTCGTCGACAACCTCAGGCTCCTCCAGCGGAACCTCTCCGAGGGCGACGCCGAGGAATGGGAAGGCCTGTTCCGCGAGTTGATGGACACGCGCAGACGTTGGCTAGCAGGCGTGGGAACCGCCGACGAGGAAGCTCGAGGAAGGACCATGGAGGAACTACGTAGCATGACGTCTCTTGGCTCCATGCTCGGCCTGAACCAGTTCCGCGACCTCAAGAAGAGGATGGGTCAGGAGGGGCGCCGCACCGAGTGACATGCCATACACGTATGTCCTGCTGTGCGCGGACGGCACACTGTATACAGGTTGGACCACAGACCTCGAGCGCAGGCTTCGCATTCATCAAGCGGGAAAGGCCAGCAGGTATACCCGGGCCCGCCTGCCGGTGACTCTGGTCTACCAGCAGGAGCACGCTACAGCTACGGAGGCCAGGCGGCAGGAGGCTTCGATACGGCGACTATCACGCAAGAGAAAGCTGCAACTGATCGGGCGCTCCACGTCCTGATCCTGGCCCCTACATCCTTCTTTGCCGACTACGGCTGTCACGTCCGCATCCTCGTGGAAGTCCTCGCGTTACAGGAACTGGGCCACCAGGTCACGGTCTGCACCTATCACAACGGTGAAGACATCGCCGGGCTGCGTATCGTGCGCACACCCCGCATCCCCTGGCGGCGGCAGTACGAGGTGGGATCATCTCTGCACAAGATCGCCCTCGACGCCCTTCTATCCTTCACTGCGCTTGGCTCCGCCTTGCGCAACAGGCCGGACGTCATTCATGCTCATTTGCACGAGGGTGCCTTGATAGGCTATCCCCTCAGCCGCCTCTGGCGCATCCCACTGATCTTCGACTTCCAGGGTAGTCTGACCGGCGAGATGATCGACCATCGCTTCCTTTCGCCCACCAGCCGCTTCCGTCGTCCGCTGGGGAGGCTCGAGGAGTTCATAGACCATCTGCCGGGAGACATCATCGTCAGCTCCGAGCACGCGGCACGCCTGCTGCGGCAGGAGTTCTCGTGCGCACAGAAGAGAATCCACGTCCTGCCCGACGCCGTCGACACTGACCTTTTCTGCCCGGAAGGCTCCGAGGAAGAGAGGCTGGCCCTCGAGCGGAGCCTGGACCTTCCGCCGCATCGCCGGCTCGTGGTCTACCTCGGTCTGCTGGCCGAGTACCAGGGCACCACCTTGCTGCTGAAGGCAGCGCGGCAGCTAGCGGCCGCTTTTCCCGACGTTCACTTCCTGATCATGGGGCACCCCAACGTGGAGCACTACCGGGCGCTGGCAGAGAAGCTGGGCATCGCGGAGCGTGTGACCTTCACGGGGAGGATTCACTACCTGGAGGCGCACCACTACTTGCGTCTAGGCGACGTTGCGGTGGGCCCCAAGGTGTCGGCCACCGAGGGCAGCGGCAAGCTTTCCAACTACATGGCTATGGCCCTGCCCACCGTAGCCTTCGACACGCCGGTGAGCCGAGAATACCTGGGGGAATGGGGAACGTATGCTGAGGCAGTGGACGAGCGCTCTCTGGCGAAGGCCATCGCCTCTCTGCTCGATGACGGCGAACTGGCCACCGAGCGCGGAGATGCACTTCGCGCTCGGGCGGTCAGGCTCTACTCACCGACAGTCTTCCGGGAAAGGCTTAAGAGCACCTACTCCCTTGCGCTGGGAGAGCAGTGATTCCACGCTGTGGCCGCCGTGCCGAGTTGCCCCAGTTCGACCATTATCCGCCGGCGCGAAGGCTAAGCATCACTCAGCCTTGATCACCGACCCACAATACGGGCACTCCGCAGACGACGCACCCACCCAGGTGACATCCGTCTCCCTGACCGGTCCGCCGCACTGAGAGCACTTAGCCGGAAGCTCCCCGCGACGTCCAACCGCACGGGCTGGCACAGGCATCTGCTCCAGTTCCCGCTCCAGGGCTGCCGCCTCCGCCTGACGACCCTTCTCCTTGAGCGCCTTGACCATCCTTTCCACCAACCGTCTGGCCGCTGCGGGCCGCTCGGCTCGCTTGAACAGATCCAGCGCCTCTTTGCCCCTGTCGTAGGTGGTATCCACGTCGTCGAGCTTCAGGTAGCAGCGCGCGGCCTGAGCCATGAGGTGCCCCGCCCGAAAGAGCATGCCGCTCTCCTCGGCACCCTGGGCCAGCTTCTCGAAGGCCTGGCCTGCCTCCTCGAACTTGCCCTCCTCGAACAGGTTCATCGCTCGCCGCAAAGGCTCGGGAACCGGTCCTCTCCCAGGCATAGGCCGTCGTGGCCGACGAGGTCTCAATGGTCGAAAACGTCGCCTTCGGAACATGATAACCCTCCGTCGTCGTTGGCTGAGATGCGGAAACCGCAATACCCAGCGAGCGCGATCACAGGCAAGCCCATCCTCACGCCCGTGGTTCAGTCGGGGAGTGACTCGCTCAGCAAAAACGCACCCAACACCCTCGGGCCCGCGTGGCAGGCCAGGACTGGGCCCACCTCCACCACGCGGACCTCTTCCCTGTCCAGTCCAGCCATGTCGGCCAGTGTATCACCAAAGGCGGAGGCCATCTCTGGCACACGCGTATGGATCACTCCGATCTTCTCCAGCGGGGCGAACGCCATGGCCTCCCCGCGCACCTTCCCCAGCGCGCCCTCGTAGGAGCGGAGTGCGGCCGCCAAGCCCAGCTCGCCGTCCACCATGGCTAGCACGGCCTTCAGATCGAACATGCCCATCATGCGGTTGAGCAGGGGCATGACCTTGGATACCCTTCCGCCCCTCCTCACGTTCTCGATGGTATCCAGAACAGCGTACAGGCGAGTCCTCCTCGCCATATCCTCGACCAAAGCCACGATCTCCTCGCGCTCCGCCCCCTCCGACGCAGCCTCGGCCGCGGCCAAGACCTGCCACGCCATCCCGATCGACACACTGCGCGAGTCCACCACGGTGATCTCGTCGCCCAACCTCTGGGCCGCGGCAAGAGCCGTTCCGTGCGTGCCGCTGTGGTGTCCGGTCAGAGTCAGACACACGACCTCGTATCCCGCGTCCAATTGAGCGCCAAAGGCTCGCTCGAAAGCCCCTGCCGAAGGTTGAGAGGTCTTGGGCCAGTAGGCGCCTCCAGCCCGCTCCCAGTACTCGTCGCTCGACAACTGCCCGTCGTAGAACGCCTCAGGCCCGAAACTGACGGACAAGGGGACCATGACGGCGCCCAGCTTCTCGATCTCGGCCCGCGACAGATCGCACGTGCTATCGGTGACTACTCTGACTCTGCGGTGCTGCATGGCTCCTCAATCGAGGGCCGGCCAAACACCAGATACCCGGTGTGGGCAACCATACGGTCCTCAGGACGTAATCGCGCAGGCACGGTCTTGTAGTGGCGGACGAGGATCTCGCTCACCTCCAGGTCTACGAACCCCCCATCCTCCAGCCGCTCCAGGAGGGCAGAGACCTGGTTGGTGGTGGGCACCAGCGCCCCGAAGAAGGCGCCCGGTGACAGGGCCTCCCTCACCTGCGAAACGTAGTGATGAGGCTCCCGTACGTCCATGAACAGAGCGTCGACGTCTGTTTCGTCGAAACCCTCGGCCAGCCCGCGGCACTTGAACTCCACGTAGTCCTGGAACCCCAGTCTGGACAGATTTCGGCTGGCCAAGTCGATCATGTCCTGTCGCCTGTCGTAGGAGTAGACTCTGCCCGACGGCATTACCCCCCTCACCAGGGCTATGGTCATCGCTCCGCTGCCGGTGCCCGCCTCCACTACTCTGGAACCCGGCAGAACGTTCATCTTCAGCAGGGCGTAGCCGCTCTCCTTGGGATAGATGATCTGGCTCTCGCGCTTGACGTTCATGATCAAGTCGTGGATAGAGGGTCGCAGAAGGTAGAAGGGGTATCCCAGATGAGAGGACAACTGTGAGCCGAAGGCTTGGCCCAGGACATCATCGTGGTTGAAGAAGCCCCGATGCGTGTGCAATTGCTCGCCGGGGCTCAACCGGACCAGGAACCGTTTGCCGTCCTTACCCAACAATAGAACGAGATCTTGTGCCTCTGCTACTGCCATTCCGCCTCACAAACCACAGATGGGCGGGACAGGACTCGAACCTGCGACTTCTTCCTTGTAAGGGAAGCGCTCTCCCAGCTGAGCTACCCGCCCACCTTTTCAGATTATATGACGGAGAGGGGACAAAGTCAACCGTGCCACGCTGACTGCAGACAAAGCGGGTGCCGGATGTCGCCACGACATCGCTTGTGCTGGCTTTGCCGCTGGACGCACCCTGAGTAGACCGAAGGTCGTATCGAAGGGTCGGTCCAGCGGCAACCACGATGCCGGCATTCCACACCCTCTCACGTCATGAGCTGTCCGAGCAGCCGGTTGCTACATGACCTCGGGCGCACCGACGCCCATCAGCGCAAGCACCCGAGACAGGGCGATCTTCGCCGCCGCCACCAGCTTCAGACGCGCTTTGTTGAGGGGCATGTCCTCGGGCAGCGACGAGACCACGCGACACTGTTTGTAGAAGGGGTGAAACGCGCCCGCCAGTTCCTGGGCGTAGAAGGGCAAATAGTGGGCGCTCAGGCTGGTTGCAGACTTCTCCACGATCTCCGGCAGGCGGAGCATCTGTCTGATCAGAGCCAGTTCCGACGGATGATTCAACAGCGAGACGTCACCATCGCTGTAGTCTATGCGCTCAGCGTACCGCAGGATGCTGGCGATGCGGGCGTGGCCGTACTGCACGTAGTACACCGGGTTCTCGCTCGATTCCTCCACGGCGAGGTCCAGGTCCAGATCCATCTGGCTGTCGGCGGCGCGGGCCAGAAGGAAGTAGCGCACGGCGTCGGGCCCGATCTCCTCCAGCACCTCGCGCAGAGTGATGATGTCTCCCGTTCGCTTGGACAACCTGACGATCTCCCCACCCCGCCTCAGAGTCACCAACTGATAGATGATGATCACCAGCCTGTCGGGATCTACGTCGATCGCCCTCATCGCCGTCTTCATCCGGGGCACGTGGCCCTGATGATCGGCACCCCACACGTCGATGACCTTCTGAAAGCCGCGCAAGACGAACTTGTCGTAGTGGTAAGCGATATCGGAGGCGAAGTAGCCAGGCTCGCCATCGGAACGGATGAGGACGTTATCCTTGTCGTCGCCCAGGTCGCTCGAAGTAAACCACACCGCCCCGTCTCGCTCAGCTACAAACCCTTTCTCCTCCAGCAAAGCCTTGATCTTTGCGAAGAGCCCCTCCTGGTACAGGCTTCGCTCGGAGAACCACCGGTCGTGAGAGACGCCCATCAAAGCCAGGTCGTCCTTGATGCTGGCCTCCATCTTCTCCAGGCCTGCGTCGCAGAGGGCATCGAGCGCCTCTTCTCGAGGCATGTCCAGGAACCTGTTGCCTCGCTGACGGGCGATCTCGGCCCCAAGCTCCACCAGATAGGAACCCGGGTAGCCGCCTTCTGGTATGGGCTCGTCGCGACCCAGTGCCTGAGCATACCGGGCGTACAGTGTGGCCGCGAAGACCCTGATCTGGGTGCCCGCATCGTTGACGTAGAACTCGCGCTGGACTTCGTAACCAGTGGCCTCCAAGACGTTCGCCAGGCTATCTCCAATCACCGCATTCCTGCCCGACCCGACGTGGAGCGGGCCGGTGGGGTTGGCGCTCACGTATTCGACCTGCACGCGCTCGCCATCTGCCAGAGGCACGTCACCGAAGCTCTCCCCGGCTGCGAGTATTTCATCCACCTGTCGAGCCAGCCAGCCGTCATCGAGAGCGAAGTTGACGAATCCGGGCGGCGCCACCTCCACCTTGGACAGGAATTCTGTCTCGGGGATACGAGAAGCGATAGCTTCCGCTATACGTATGGGTGGCATCCTCGCCACGCTAGCCAACTGTAGGCCGGCCGCAGCCGCGTAGTCCCCGTGTTCCTCTCGCTGAGGTCGTTCCACCACCACAGACGGCACGTCGAAGGCCGGGAAATCACCGGCCTCCTGCGCTGCCACGATGGCATCCCGAACCAGCGTCTCTATCTCCCTTGATGGCCATATCAGCATATCTAGACCTGGTAAGCCTCCATCTGTTCCCAGTTTCTGCCCACTTTGACGTCCACCTTCAAAGGCGCGTCCAGCTCCCACGCGCCCTCCATCAACGAGCGCACCAACCGCGCTACGCGCTCCAATTCCCCGTGCGGCACCTCGAGGACCAGTTCGTCGTGTACCTGGAGGATCATCCGGGCCGACAGATCTTCTTCGTGCAGAGTACGATGCAATCGCACCATGGCGATCTTGAGGATGTCTGCGGCGGAGCCCTGGATGGGCATGTTGATGGCCTCGCGCTCGGCGGCTCGCTTCACCCCCGTATGAGCGCGGCTCGTGGTCTGCAACTCCGGGAAGTAGCGACGCCGCCCCAGGATGGTGGAGACGCACCCATTCTCACGCGCCTCTCGCTTGGTGTTCTCTATGTACTCGCCCACCTTCTCGTAGCGGGTGAAGTAGTTGGCGATGAACTTCCGAGCGTCCTCGACGGAGAGATCGGTCCTCTGTGCCAGACCGTACTCACCCATGCCGTAGATGATGCCGAAATTGATGGTCTTGGCGATACGACGCATCGAAGACGTAACCTCAGACAACGGCACCTCGAAGACCGTAGCCGCCGTGCTAGCATGGATGTCCTCGCCTCGAGCGAAGGCTGCGAGCAAGTTGTCGTCCTGTGAGATGTGCGCCAGAATGCGCAACTCCACCTGAGAGTAGTCGGCTCCCAGAAGCTGCCAGCCCTCCTCGGCGACGAATGCACCGCGCACGTGGCGACCTAGCTCGGTGCGCACAGGAATGTTCTGGAGATTGGGATCGCTGGAAGAGATGCGCCCCGTAACAGTGCCGGTCTGGTTGTACGACGTGTGGACCCTCCCCGTCTCTCGATTCACCAGGAGCGGAAGCGCGTCCACGTACGTAGACTTGAGCTTGGTCAGTTGCCGGTGCTCCAGGATCAGGCCGATGATGGGATGCTGATCCTTCAATCCCTCCAGAACACTCGCTCTGGTCGAGTATCCCGTCTTGGTCCTGGACGTGACCGGGAGCGCCAATTCGTCGAACAGGACCTCTCCCAGTTGCTGTGTGGAGTTCACGTTGAAGGGGTGGCCTGCAAGCTGATGGATCTGCTGCTCCAGCTCCACCACTCGCTGGTACATGACCGTGGAGATCTGTTTCAGTTGCTCCGTGTCCAGCGCCACGCCCGTGGTCTCCATGTCCATCAGGACCCGCACCAGCGGCATCTCCACGTCGCGGAACAGGTCCCACTGCTCCCGCTCACGCAGCTCCCGCTCCAGGATCGCGAGGAGACGTAAAGTGGCGTCGGCATCGGCGGCCGCGTACGCGGCGGCGTCGGCGATAGAGACCTGAGCCATGGTGATCTGGTTGCGCCCCTTACCGATCAATTCGGTGATGGGAGTCATCTCCAGACCCAGCTTGTTCCAGGCCAGTTCCTTCAATCCAAAGCCCCGGCGGGACGGCTCCAAGAGATAGGCTGCAATCATGGTGTCGAAGTCCAGGCCGCGCACCGCCATCCCGTGACGCTCCAGCATGGTGAGGTCGTATTTGCCGTTGTGAGCGACTTTTCTGACCTTCGTATCCTCCAGCACTGGGCCCAGGCGTTCCGCGACCAGTTCGAGGTCCAACTGGCCTGCCTTACCCCGCGTGAGCAGATGCCCCACGGGCACGTAGAAGCCTCGGCCCGGCTCCGCTGCGAAGGACAGCCCCACCAGATCGGCCTTCATGGCGTCTGTACTCGTTGTCTCCACGTCGAGGGCGAACCGTGCTGCTTGGGAGAGCTCAGAGACCAGTGAAGCCAACTGCTCGTCGGTGTTCACGGCCACCGAGACCTCGCCCGGCCGCGACTCCTCACCGAAGAACGTCATCTGGGTGGCCGCCCGCCCCCGATCGCTGGCAGGGAGCCGCTGCATGAGGCTCCTGAACTCCAACTCCCGGAAGAGGTCCGCCACCTTCTCGCGATCGTAGTCGCCGGTCCTGCACAGCTCCAGGTCGAGAGCGATGGGCACCTCCGTGACGATGGTGGCCAGGTGCTTGCTCAGCAGCGCCTGCTCCTCCTGTCCGGTCAGGGCCTTCCTGGCGCGGGTAGACGCTATCTCGTCGAGATGCTCGTAGATCTGCTCTATGGTGCCATACTGCTGGATGAGCTGCCTGGCCGTCTTGTCTCCTACTCCGGAGACGCCAGGGATGTTGTCCGACTTGTCCCCCACCAGCCCCTTGTAGTCCACCACCAAGGCGGGATCGATGCCATACTTCTCCCTGACGGCCTCCTCGTCGAAGAGCTTGGCTTGCGAGAACCTCTGGCTATAGCCCCCCGGCGTCATCACCTTCACCAACGGCGACACCAGTTGCAGCGTGTCATTGTCGCCGGTAACGATGACCGTCTCCACCTTCTGGTCAGCGGCCTGCTTGGCCAGCGATCCGATCAGGTCGTCGGCCTCGTAGCCGGGAAGCTCGAACGCAGGCATGTTCAAGGATTGCACCACCTGACGGATGCGGTCCATCTGGCTCCGCATCTCCTCCTGCATCGGTGGACGGTGGGCCTTGTACTCCTCGAACTCCTCGTGGCGAAAGGTGGCAGCAGGGGCATCGAAGGTCACCGCGATGTAATCGGGCTTCTCTGCCTGGAGGGCCTGTAGCAGCATCATGGAGAAGCCGTACACAGCGTTGGTTAGTTCGCCTTTGGACGTGGAGAAGCCATCTACCGGCAGCGCGAAGAACGCACGATAGGCCAGCGCGTGGCCGTCTATCAACATCAGTTTCTTCGCCATTCCGGTATCGCCTCCGCAGGAGTTGGGGTGATTGTACGAACTCCACCCTCAAAAGTCAACGATAGAGGGCCTTCCCGGGGCGGGAGATTTCATGCCGGGTGCACCATAACATCTCGACAGCCGTCCATGCTGGCAGCCCGAGGCAGGTACTGATCCTCAAAGCCTCGGAGAGTGACCTATGTCAGCCCTTCTGCGTACTCGAAGAGGGCCGAAGTGCCGCCGGTGTGCCAGAAGAGCACTGTCTGGCCGGCGTGGAAGACCCCTCTTCCGATCAGATCGAGCAAGCCAGCCATGGCGCGGCCCGTGTACACGGGGTCCAGCAGTACGGCCTCCGACCGTGCCACCCGTCGGATCGCCTCTCGCTCGGGAGCGCCGAGGACCCCATACCCCTGGCCCAGGTAGTCGTCGTAGAGCATGAAATCGCCGTCATCGAAGGCCACATCCAGGCCCAGGAACTCCGCTGTGCCGGGAGCCAGCTCTTTCAGGATCGGCACCATAGTGCTCCGATCAGCGAACACGCTGATGCCCACGATCTGACCTGGAATACCCAGCGCTTTGGCCCCTACCAGCATCCCTGCCTGTGTCCCGCCCGAGCCGGTGGGCAGGATCATGGCATCGAGCTCCAGCTCCAGTTCGTCGAGTTGTGATTGGAGCTCCGCCATGGCTACCACGTAGCCGGTAGCACCGATGGGAGTCGATCCACCTAGAGGTATCACATAGGGATGGTGGCCTGCTCTCTCTTCTTCTTTGGCCGCAGCCGCCAAGGCCTCGTCCAGGGGTACGTCACCCGCCCAGCGGACCTTGGCCCCCAGCAGCTCGTCCAGGAGCAGGTTGCCGTTCCACTCCCCGGGATCGGACCCGCTCAGAACGAGCACCGAGCGAAGCCCGTACATGGTGGCCGCCGCGGCTGTCTGGCGGGCGTGATTGGACTGCGGCCCACCCACCGTGAGCACGGTATCCGCACCTTGATCCAGCGCATCGGCGATGAGGAACTCCAGCTTCCGCGCCTTGTTGCCCCCCGTGGCCAGCCCCGTCTGATCGTCGCGCTTGACGAGGATGCGGGGGCCTTCCAGTTCCTCGGAGAGCCGCCTCATCTCCCCGATGGGCGTGGGGAGAAAGGCGATCGGAACCCGACGAACGTCCAAACCCAACACCATGACACCTCCCAGGCCTCAGTTCGTCTTCGCGCCTATTGTACCACACGTGGTGGCTCGTTGGTGAGGTGCGGCTGCAACAGGCCACATTGTGATCGTCAACACCCTGGTCGGCCAACACGTGCTTGACCACACCCTGCTTGACCACACCGTAGCCGCACGGCATGCCGTGCGGCTACACCATGCCACGGCGCACGTCGAGATGTAGACGTCACCACCAATGAGTCGCGCACGAAGTTGAAATCCCCTGTGCCTTGTGCTATACTTGCGCTAAGGGGGTTTGGCCCCTGATGGGCCGTTAGCTCAGTCTGGTTAGAGCACCTGCCTTTTAAGCAGGGTGTCGCTGGTTCGAGTCCAGCACGGCCCATGTGAGCCACCCTAGCTCAGTCGGTAGAGCAAGCGCCTCGTAAGCGCTAGGTCATCGGTTCAAGTCCGATGGGTGGCTCCAGAGTAAGGTTGATGGGCTAACCGCTTGAGAGGTTGGCCCTTTTTTGCAGAGGGCGCGATGCCACCAAGAACGATCGCCCAATGGTACGAAGATGGCCTGGCTATGATAGACTCCGGCTTCTTCGACAGCGCCGTCGAATGCTTCGATAGGGTGCTGCAAGCGGAGCCGGGCAACGTCGAGGCCTGGATCCTCAAGGCTACGTCCCTCTCGGGACTGGAGAGCTACGAGGAGGCGGTTAGGTGTCTGGACGCAGCGCTGGCCATCGACCCTCTCCACGTCCAGGCCTGGACAGACAAGGCATCGTGCCTCACCAAACTGGGAAGGGAAGACGAAGCGGCCGAATGCGAACGGGAAGCGAACCGGATCGCCAGTGGCGACGTGGCTGTACCGATGATCCTGCAGGAGCCTATCGCCCGTATCTACGGCGTGGCCAACGGACTGGCCAGCGACACCATTCGGTCCCTGGCGGCAGATGAGAGGGAGGCCTGGTTCGCTTACGGGTCAGATCTGGGGGTCACGCGAGTGATCCTCAGAGTTCGACGCTTCCAGACCTACACACGGGAGGAAGGACTCATCAGCGATGGGGTCGAGTGCATCGTACTCACGGACGATGCTGCCTGGCTGGGCACCGATCGAGGCCTGAGCCGCTTCGACAGAGAGACGGAGGAGTGGACACACTACACCGAGGAGAACGGCTTGAGGGCTCGGGCAGTCTACGACGTCGTTCCCGACCAGCAACTGGTATGGCTGGGAACCGACGTCGGCCTGGTGGTGCTGGACACGGCGACAGGCATGTCCGTCGTCTGCCGGGGCGGGCCAGAACCCCGGCGGATAGACCGCCTCTTGGGCGATGGCGACCTGGTGTGGTGTGGATCCAACCATGGGGACGCAGTGGTTTCCGTCTTCGACAAGCAAGCCGAGACTTTCGAAAGCCTGGCCGTGGGTGCCTGGGTGCAGAGGATGCAATTGTACCCACGGGGCGGCGCACAGAAACTATGGGTAGCCCGGAAAGATGGTATCACTGTGGTGGACAGGAAGACGCACGACGCGGAGGAGATAGCAGTATCGGCCATGTTGCTCACGGATATGGCCGTGGGGGTACAAAGCATGTTGCTAGGCACGGACCAGGGCCTGGCAGCCGTTGGCCTCGAAGAGGGTGCAGGCCCCGACGTGGCAGTCACCAGCACCGAGATTGGCCGGGGACTGCCTGTCACCGCTCTCTGTTGCGCCAAAGGCACCGAATGGATAGCCGTCGAAGGCGACGGAGTTCTCTGCCTCAGCTACTACTCTTGACAAACGCTTCTAGCTGGCATATAATAACGTGTCCGTGGCTGTCTCGCCACCACAGAGACAGCTCCCCCTCACAGTTTGGACGCCCCTTTTCCAGCGCTGGTGCGGCAGAGGGGCTCTTGAGCGACACTTGTGTATCCACCAGGCAGCGTTCCTGGGATAGGTATCGATGACACGTAAGGCTTCCAAAGCCAAGAAGACACCGTTCTGGAAACGGTTCCCTATCAGCCTCGAGCCTCGCTTGCGAGAGGAGATACTTGGGCTCCTGTTGATGGCTGTCGGCGGGATCACGCTGCTGAACCTGCTGTCCGTCGATCAAGCCAAGGGGGTGCTCGTCGACGGCTGGTCCATGCTGCTGCGTTTGGCCTTCGGCTGGGGCGCGTCTCTGGCTGCCCTGGGCATGATCGCGTTGGGCGTGATCCTGCTGCTGCGCAACCTGGAGTTTCTGCTGACCGTCCCACGTGTCAGAGTCGCAGGGGGTTTCTTGCTTGCCTTGGGCTTGCTGGGCCTGCTGCACTTCTTCTACCCGAACCCCCTGGAGGTGGCCCAGGCGGGCAGGGGTGGAGGTTACATCGGATGGGCCCTCAGCACCGCCCTCTACCAGACATTGGGAGACATCGGTGCCTTCCTGGTGCTACTGCTCTTGTGCCTGGCAGGACTGGCCCTGTGCGCCCGTCTAACCCCGTCGCAACTCCGGTCCGCATCCGCGGCCCTGAGGGATACGGCAGCGTCGGTGTACCAGGATCACGTCACGCCCTATCTGGAGACAGCGGAAGATGAGTTCGAGCCCTTGGAGGAGTATCCGCCGCAAGAGGCCCCGGCCTCTTTGACTCCTGAGTTGCGCAACGCTCAGCGCGCCGTGGCCTCCGAACCGGCAGCCGTGCTGAAGGCGCCTCCCGCACGATGGATGGTCGAGGAAGACCCACTGCCGTCCCTCGATCTCCTGGAGGAGGTTTATCTCGAGGCCCTGAGCGAGGCAGAGGCACGGCGGAAGCTGAAGATCATCGAGGAGACACTGGACAGCTTCGGCGTCCCCGCCAAGGTGGTAGAGGTCAACCAGGGCCCCACCGTCACTCAGTTCGGCGTCGAGCCTGGATACGTGGAGCGGAAAGGCACTGATGGCGAGATGGTCTCCAGGAAGGTGAGGGTCAGAAAGATCAGCTCCCTTTCCAAGGACCTTGCTCTCGCCCTGGCTGCTGCTCCCATTCGTATCGAGGCACCGGTGCCGGGCCGGTCCGTGGTGGGCATTGAGGTACCCAACGATCGTATCTCACTCGTCGCCCTTCGCGCAGTGATGGAGTCCGAGCTGTTCCAGCGCATACGATCCCCCCTCAAGCTGGCCCTCGGCCAGGACGTGTCGGGGCAGCCGGTGGTGGCCTCGCTGGAAACGATGCCCCATCTGTTGATCGCTGGGGCTACCGGCTCGGGCAAGAGCGTGTGTATCAACGCCATCATTACCTGCCTCCTCTTCAATAACTCGTCTCAGCGGTTGAAGCTGCTGATGATCGATCCCAAGACGGTGGAGCTGATCCACTACAACGATCTCCCGCACCTGGTGGCGCCGGTGGTCACTGATATGAAAAGGGTGCTGCCGGCTCTCAGGTGGGTCATGGCCGAGATGGACAGGCGCTACTCCATACTATCGGGGGCGGCAGCCCGAAACATCGAGGACTACAACAACGACAAGCTGCCCCTGGGCGAGAAGCCGCTGCCGTACATCATCGTCGCCATCGACGAGCTGGCCGATCTGATGATGATGGCCCCCGACGAGGTAGAACGTGTCATCTGCCGCCTCGCTCAGATGTCACGGGCCACGGGGATACACCTGGTCATCGCCACTCAGCGGCCTTCGGTGGACGTGGTCACCGGGCTCATCAAGGCCAACTTCCCGGCCCGCATCTCCTTTGCAGTCACCTCCCAGGTCGATTCCAGGGTCGTGCTGGACGCGGCGGGTGCTGAGACCTTGCTGGGACAAGGGGACATGCTGTACATGGCCTCCGATTCGTCCAAGCTGGTGCGGCTTCAAGGGTGCTTCGTGTCCGATCAGGAGATAGAGAGGGTGGTCCAGTTCTGGAAACAGACTCTGCCCTTCGAGCAGGAGACGAAGGCCCCGTGGGGGAGCATCGAGGTCATCGACATGGAAGAAGAGCGCGATGAGCTGCTGGAGGATGCCATCGAGCTGCTGCGGGAGCAGGAGCATGCCTCGACCTCTCTGCTACAAAGGAGACTGCGCATCGGCTATCCGCGGGCGGCAAGACTCATGGATCAACTGGAGGAGGAAGGAATCGTCGGCCCACCCGAGGCAGGGGGGCGCTGGCGAGAGGTCCTCATCCTGGAGGAGGATGAACAGATGGACGACGAAGACTGGGATTTCGAATCAGAATAGAAGGAGACTATATGGCGAGAAGAGAGACGGAGGAGAGAACCAAGAAGACCAAGGGAATCCAAGCCGAGGGCGTGGTGGTCAAGGCGTTGCCCAACGCCATGTTTCGGGTCCAGTTGGACAGTGGGCCGGAAGTGCTGGCCCACATCTCCGGGAAGATGCGGAAGTACTACATCCGCATTCTCCTCGGGGACCGTGTGCTCGTCGAGTTGTCACCGTACGACCCGACGAGAGGTCGCATCCTGTATCGTTACAAGAAGTAGGGACGCGGCCCTGGCTTGGACGTCTGTCGCGGAGAAGCGTGCGGCTATAGTTGGGGGGACAGAGTTCCCCACCGGCTTGGGTGAGACATGATCCACTTCGGGACGAGCGGCTTCAGCTACAAGGACTGGGTAGGGCCCTACTATCCCGAGGGTATGCCACGCGGGGAATGGTTGACCTTCTATGCTCGGGAGTTCAATGTGACCGAGCTCAACTTCTCCTACTACCGCATCCCAAGCAGGTCCACGCTGGAGCGGCTCGCCGAGAAGACACCGGAAGGCTTCCTGTTCACTCTCAAGGCCTACCAGGACATGACTCACAAGAGGACGCGGGATGAAGACTCGTTCGTCCAGTTCACAGAGGCCCTGGAGCCGCTCATCGAAAGCGGCAAGTTCGGATGCTTGCTGGCCCAGTTCCCGTGGTCCTTCCGCCGCGACGACGACAGCCTCGACTACCTCCGTTATCTGCGGCGCCAGTTCGAAACTCTGCCCTTGGTGATCGAGTTCCGCAACCGCGAATGGATTCGCGAAGAGACCTTCGATTTCTTGCGGGAGAACGACTTGGGCTTCTGTTGTGTCGATCAACCCCGTTTCAAGACCCTCGTCCCTCCCATAGCCGAGGCCACGAGCTCGACGGCATACGTTCGCTTTCACGGACGAAACGCCAAGAAGTGGTGGCAGCACGACGAAGCCTGGGAACGGTACGACTACACGTACAGCGACGAGGAATTGGAGGAATGGGTGCCCAAACTTCGGAAGCTGGAGGAGAACTCCGAGAATACGTTCGTCTTCGCCAACAACCACTGGCAGGGCCAGGCCGTCCAGACCGCCCGCCAGCTACGTCTACTCTTTTCCGACTCTGAGTCAAGGGGGTAGGTACATGTCCGGACACTCCAAATGGTCAACCATCAAGCGTAAGAAAGCGGCCACCGACGCGAAGAGGGGTCAGGTCTTCACCAGAATCGCCCGCGAGATCAGCATCGCGGCCCGGGAGGGTGGTGGCGATCCCGACTCCAACTTCCGCTTGCGCCTCGTGATGGACAAGGCCAAGCAGGCCAACATGCCCAAGGACAACATCGAGCGAGCTATCAAGCGGGGCACGGGGGAGCTGAAAGGTGAGTCCCTCGACGAGGTGCTCTACGAAGGGTACGCCCCCAACGGCATCGCGGTCCTGCTGGCCACGTTGACCGACAATCGTAATCGTGCGGTGGCCGATATCCGACGCATCCTCACGCGGTATGGCGGAAAGATGGCCGAGACGGGCGCCGTGAGCTATCTCTTCGACCAGCAAGGGTTCATCAGCGCCGAGGCAGGTGATCTGGACCCTGAGGAAGTGGCTCTGACAGCGATCGACCAGGGGGCTGTGGACGTCAACATCGACGAGAGCACCCTGGAGGTCTACACGGAGGTCCAGGACCTTCAGCGCGTCAAGGAAGCGCTGGAGGCCATAGGCATGGAGCTCGAGGCGGCCGAACTGACCATGATCCCCAAGGCCATGACGGAACTGGACGAGGCAGACAGCTTCAAGGTTATGCGTATCATCGAGGCGCTGGAAGAGCTGGACGACGTGCAGCAGGTCTACACCAACCTGTTCCTTACCCCGGAGTTGGTCATCAAGTACGAAGAGATGCAGGCGTAACACACTGACGAGATCCTATGTTGGTCCTGGGCATTGATCCCGGCACGGCGATAACCGGATGGGGCATCGTGGAGCGCGACGGCGACTCCCTCACCCTCCTGGATTACGGAACGGTGACCACCTCCCAAGGCGCGCCTCTGCCGGAGCGACTTCAGGTCATCTACCAGGAGTTGGGCCAGATCATAGAGCGACATAGGCCCGACGCTGCTGCCGTGGAGAAGCTCTTCTTCAGCAAGAACGTGCGCACCGCTCTGGTGGTGGGCCAGGCGCGAGGGGTCGCCCTGCTGGCGCTTGCCGATGCTGGGCTGCCCCTCCACGAGTACACCCCTCTGGAGGTGAAGCAATCGGTGTCGGGATACGGCAGAGCCAGCAAGGAGCAGGTCCAGAAGCTTGTGCAGATCCTCCTGGGCCTGGACTTTTTGCCTGAGCCTGACGATGCCGCCGATGCCATAGCGGTGGCTATCTGCCATATCCACTCTGCTCGCTTGCAGGCCATGGTCGCGGATCAGGACCGTGCCGGTTAGTTCCCGCCGGGTCAGGGACACCGCTGACCGAGGTGGTGCCGAGCTAAGGCGATCTGCTGTCGACCACCTGGATTCGTCGCGATGACCCTGACACTTCCTGCCCTACCTCCATTCTCCCTGTCCGCCGTGGTCAGATCCCACGGCTGGGTGCGGCTCGCTCCCTTCTCCTGGGACGAGGAAGGAAGCCGGCTGTCCCGCATCGAGCGTCTATCTTCCGGACGGGTAGTGGAGTTAGCCATCCACGAAGCGAGCGATGGGGTGACGGTCGACGTCTCCGGCGATCCAGGCTGGAGCGAGGAAGAGGTACGCCGCAAGGTCAACTGGATGCTGGGGCTCGACCAGGACCTCTCCGACTTCCACGCGTTGGCTCGCCAAGAGCCGAAGCTGGCCCAGGTAGAAGCACAAGCCCAGGGCCGCATACTCCGGTCTCCCACCCTGTTCGAGGACGTGGTCAAGACCATCCTCACTACCAACACCAGTTGGGCGGGCACCATCCGGATGGTCGAGGCGCTGGTCTCCCAGTTCGGCGATCCGCTGCCCGGTCACCGCTCGCGCCGAGCGTTTCCCACTGCCAGCCAACTCGCGGCCCTCGACGCCTACACGCTACGCTCGGCGGGCCGGCTGGGCTATCGTGCGCCCTACGTGCTGGAGCTGGCACGCAGCGTAGCTTCTGGTGATCTGGACCTGGAAGGTTTTCGGACCGCGGATGAGCCAACCGAGGAGCTCCGCGCTCGCCTCCTGGAGATCGACGGAGTGGGAGCCTACTCGGCCGCCAACCTGCTGATGATGCTGGGACGCTACGACTTCATCCCTGTGGATAGCTGGGCGCGCAAGGTGGTCTCCCATGAATGGCACGGTGGCGAGCCGGTGCGCAGCGTGGAGGTCGAGGCCGCCTTCGAACGCTGGGGAAGCTGGAAAGGGCTCGTCTACTGGTTCTGGGAGTGGTCATATCTAGCTGGCGACTAGCGCGTTTTCCCCTGGCAACTCCACCGAGGAGAGGAGCACCACGGCACAGCGGGAGTTCACCGAGAGATGGGTTGCCAACCTCATGGAGGCCATGGAGGCCCAACTCGATAGCGCGACCAGAACGGAACTCATGGAGTCGTGCGGCCGGGCCTGCGCACGCGCGGCCGCCGTCGCCTCGGCCAAGGCGTCTGACGGTGACGTGGACAAACTGCTGTCCACTCTGGAGGAATGGGTCGGCAAAGGCAATGCACAGAAGGATGGGGACGTCGTCCACGTCGTCTACCCCAAATGCTTCTGCCACCTGGTGGCCAGAGGCCCCGCACAACTCCCGGAGACCTACTGCCTCTGCTCCCCCGGCTGGCTCAAGGAGATGTTTGAGACGGTGACGGGAACGCCAGTGGACGTAGAGCTACTGGAGTCGGTGAAGCGGGGCGCGGATCGGTGCGCCTTTACCGTCAGGTTGTAAGCGAAGTCCTCGATGTCGAAGCGCCCTACCAGGCGCCAAGGAAAGGAGATCACACATGTCCACGACGCCCAGATGCAGGATCACCGTGCTTCAGCGGACCCTCAACCGCGAATTGATAAAAGAGTATCTGTCTGAGGAGTATCAGAAGATCGGTCCCTGCGAGGTATTCTCCGATGGCCAGCAGTTCGTCCTCGAAGGCCCCGCGGAGATGGCCACGGTTCCCGAGGGCTTCTGCGCTTGGGCCTGGGCGGACATCCGGCACGACATCCTGAGGATCGCCAGTGGGGGCGAGATACCGGGACTCAAGCAGCGCGGCACCGCCATCGCCGCGTGCACCGACTGGTCCAGGCCGGTCTTCTTCTTCATCGAGAGGATCGAGGATGACTGACGTAGGCGACTACGTGGCCAAGCTACAGGTCACCGACTCCCTGAGAAGACCAGTGCTCGAGGCAGCCATCGCCGCGCTGGAGCTGCCCCAGGGCAGCAGCGGCCTCGACGTGGGTTGTGGGATTGGCCTCCAGACCCCCCTGCTGGCAGATGCCGTTGGACCCTCCGGCCACGTGATAGGCGTGGACGTGAGGCCGGAGTTCGTGGCGTATGGGGAGCGCCTGGCGGAAGAGGCTGGATTGACCGGCCGCGTCTCCTTTCGAGAGGGCGACCTCCACAACTTGCCCTTCGAGGACGACACCTTCGACTGGCTGTGGAGCGCCTCGGCGGCAGGATACCCTGCTCACCAACCAGTTCGACTGCTCCACGAGCTGGCCAGGGTAGTCAGACCCGGCGGGATCGTGGCCATCTTGATCTACACGTCTCAGGCGTTCCTTCCCGGATACCCCATCCTGGAGGCCCGCCTCAACGCCAGCAGGGCAGGCATCGCCCCCTTCACCAAAGACATGGACTCCGGGTGCCACTGGATGCGCGCGGTGGGATGGTTCCGTGACGCGGGTCTCACAGAGGTCAAAGCCCAGACCTTCCTGAGAGAGGTCCAGGCCCCATTGAGCGAAGAGCTTCGCGCCGCGCTGGCCGCGCTGATCGAGATGCGCTGGGAGGGAGCGGGGCCAGAGGTAGGCGCTACGTTGTGGGCGGAGCATCAGCGACTATGCTCGCCCGACTCGTCGGGCTTCATCCTGGATGATGCAGACTACTATGGATTCTTCACAGAGACACTGTTTCGCGGCAAGGTCAGGCGGCAAGACCGCTCCTGACTCTTCAAAGGAGGTTTCGTACGTGCCCAACAAGGAAGAGGAAGCCATCAAGGAAGTCATCGAGGAGGCCTACATCAAGGGCATCCACGGCACACAGAACGAGCAGACGGTGAGGAGCGGCTTCCACCCCGACTTCGCCATGTTGGTGCTCCACGACAACGAGATCGACAAGGTCGACGTCGATGAGTGGTTGTCTCGACTGAAGGTGATGAAGGCAGACAACCCCGACCTGTGGAATGCCGAGACCAGACACGAGTTCCGCCTCATAGATGTCACAGGTTATGCTGGGGTGGCCAAGCTCGACGTCTACAAGGGCGATACGCACTTCTCCACCGACTACATGCTGCTCTACCGCTTCGAAGAGGGCTGGAGGATCGTCTCCAAGGTCTTCGCGGTCCCATCGTGAAGCCGTATCGCAGACACCGCTCTTCCGCGGAGAGGTTCGCTACGTGAGCCAGGTTCGTCTGATACACTGGAACGCTGAGGAGGCCGATCAGCGAGCCGGGCAACTCCGCTCGGCCGGATACGAGGTCCTGTCGGATCCTTTCGATGGCGAGGCCCTTCGTGCCCTGAGGGAGCACCCGCCCGACGCGGTGGTGATCGATCTGTCTCGTCTGCCTTCCCACGGCCGAGACATCGCCCTCAGTCTCCGTAAGTACAAGTCCACCAGGCACGTGCCCGTGGTCTTTGTCGAGGGCGCGCCAGAGAAGGTAGAGCGCCTCCAGACGCTTCTGCCCGATGCCGTCTATACAACGTGGGAAGAGATCGCCGGCTCCCTGGAGGACGCCATCGCCCACCCTCCAGAAGAGCCAGTGGTGCCCCAATCGGTGATGGACGCCTACTCCGGCACCCCACTGCCGAGGAAACTGGGCATCAAGCCAGGATCGCTGGTCTATCTGGTCAACGCGCCGGAGGTGTTTGTGGACCTCCTCGGCGACCTGCCCGACGGGGCGGAGTTGCACACAGGCGTGCATGACAACGCTGGCCTGACCCTATGGTTCGCGAGGTTCCACGACGAACTGGAAAGCGGTATGGACAGCATGGTACCTCTGGGCGAGAAAGGCGGGCTCTGGATACTGTGGCCCAAGAAGTCCTCTGGAGTGACGAGCGATCTCTCGCAGACCGTCGTCCGTGAGGTAGCCATGGCTGCAGGTCTGGTGGATTTCAAGGTCTGCTCGGTCGACGAGACCTGGTCGGGCCTGCGCTTCGCGCGCAAGAAGAAGACGGCACCATAGCCCTGGAGCCTGCGGGCCAGGCCCGAGCACTGTACCGTCAGAGATCAGGAGCAACCAGGTGCCCTTCACGTGTCCTGACTGCTCGAGTGCTGCGTCGCTGAGGATCACCCTCAGCATCGAGCTCCCACCCGACAGTCGGTCGGACGAGATCGCGCTACAGAAACTGGACGTGGCAGACGCCTTCCCCATCAGCAAGTGACGGCGATAACAGAGTTCGGCGCCCCTGGACTTCGCCGAGAAGACACCTCAATAGAAGACAGAGTGGGTGATGAGGCAAGCTAGCGAGAGACGAGCACTCGGCAGGGGAAGGGTACTGGCGGCGGCCCTGCTTCTCTCAGCGCTGGTGGTGGTCGCCGCGCTCTCCTGCGGACCGCTGAGGACCCTCACCTCTCTGAGCCAGGTAGACGAACACCCTCTCTACGTAATGCGCTACTACGGCCCCTACTCGTCTGAGCTACTGCTGCGCATGGGCCTGGAGCAGACTTCCTACGAAGTCCTCCAGCAATCGACCATGCCGGACGCGTGCACCTGCTTCGCCGGTTTGAACCCGGACGGCGAGTCCGTCTTCGGCCGCAACTTCGACTGGTATGACCATCCCGCACTGCTGCTCTTCACCGACCCTCCGCAAGGCTACGCATCGGTGTCCATGGTGGACATTCACTATCTAGGATACGACGACGGAGCAATCCCGGTCACGAACCGCGTCACCCTGCTGCTGGCACCATTCATCCCGTTCGACGGCTTGAACGAGGCCGGACTGGCCGTAGGCATGATGGCGGTGCCCTGCGCTCGAGACGCCGACGATCCGGGCAGACCTACCATCGACTCCTTGCGAGCCATCCGTGTGCTGCTCGACGGTGCAGCCAGCACCGACGAAGCGATCAACCTGCTGCGACAGTACAACGTCGCCTTCTACGACCCGCCCATACACTACCTGATCTCCGACGCATCAGGGACTTCCGCCATTGTGGAGCACGTCGATGGTGAGATGAAAGTCATGATCAACGAAGAACCCTGGCATGTGGCGACCAACTTCATCGTCTCCGAGGTTCTGCCCCTCGGCGCGGACTCTCCCTGCCAGCGCTACAACGGTGCCTATCGGGCGCTCAGCGAAGCGAGTGGGAACATCTCCCCGGAGGAGGCCATGGCTATTCTGGAGAGCGTATCTGGCACCAACACCATCTGGTCGGCCGTCTACGATATGAGTACCGGGGAGATCCAGGTGGTTATGGACAAGAACTACGATCAGATCCACGCCTTCCAGCTAGAGATGAGGGACGCAACACCGAGATGACGATTGGCGCTGGCGGGGCCACGTGGTCAGCCTCGAAGCGACCACACCCAGCGTACCTGGAAGCGCGGGCAACACCTTCCACCGCTCGAAAGGATCAAAAGACAGAATGACCCAGGAAGCTATGGACTACATCTCCGCACTGTACTCACATCGGGCGGCGCGCACCGAGTACCTGGACGAAACCGAGTTGCAGGAGTTCTTCCCGGTCGTGGACGAGGACGTGGCCCGGCTACTACAGCTACTCCTGCGCCTCACAGGAGCCCAGTCCGTCCTCGAGGTGGGCACCAGCGTTGGCTACTCGACCGTTTCCATGGCCAGCGTGGTCAAGGAGCTACACGGCAAGATCGTGACCATCGAGTACGACGAAAGGGTGGCAGAACAGGCCAAGGTAAACTTCGAGCGTGCCGGTGTGTCGGCGTGTATACAGTTGCTAGTTGGGGACGCCCGCGTCCTGATTCCTAGGCTCGAAGATGCGAGCTTCGACTTCGTCTTCCTGGACGTGGACAAGAGGCTCTATCCGCCCCTGCTTCCTCACTGTGTGCGTGTGCTCAGGGACGGGGGCCTTCTGGTGGCGGAGGATACCTTGTTCCCGGTGATCGAGCTTGACCCCCAGTGGCACGACTTGATTCCATCGATCGAGGAGTTCAACCGCCTCGTTGCGGACCACGAGGAGCTGGAAAGCACCATTCTGCCCGTCGGTGATGGAGTCACCCTGGCCGTCAGAAAGCCACGTAAGAGTGGCACGACACTCTGAGGATGGCTCACCGCGGGCACTGGGATTGCGGGGTGCTTCGCGGGCTGCCCCGCCATTGGACCTGATTCCCTCAGGGTCAAGGAGAAGGGCCACGAGCTCGAACCCCAGGTGGGCATCGGCAACAGGCGCAGTGACTCAGTTCCGTACTGAGGAAAGTACTTGGTAGCCATACGGGAGGCGACAGCGAGGGACCTTGTCGGTCAGTTGCGTGTTCTGACGGAGTAGCGCGCAGGCGGCTGCGCCGGTAGTCTACTTGTACTCGGGGAACTCGTCCTCTTTGAAGGTGGCCACGGGCAGCTCTTCCGCCAGGCTGCGCCCGGGCAGATACTCGAACAACGCCTGCACCTTCTCACCCACGGCGCGAAAGATCAGAGCCAGAGGCAGGTCGCTGGGGCAGGCACTCTCGCACATACCACACCCCACGCACGAGCTGACCATGTGGTTCATCCTGGTCAACTGGAACAGCAGCGTATCGCTGGGCATCCTGGCCGCGCCCTTCCGGCCGGCCCACATCAGGTATCGATCCGAGGGATGGCGGAAGGTGTCGGTCTCGAAGATACACTCCTTGCAGTAGCAGATAGGGCAGGCCTGGGCGCAGTTGTGACACGAGATACACGTGGAGAACTGGGCCACCAGGCTGGGTATGTCGTTGACGCGCTCCCGAAGGTCGCCGAAGGCCTCGTCTCGCGCCTTCTCCCTCTCTGCCACCAGCTTGGCGACCGTCTCTTCTCTGGCGGGAGCCTCGCCCTCCTCCAGGCCTAGCTTCTCCAGCACCTCCTTACCTATCTCCGGCCCCATGTCCAGCAAGATCTTAGTCTCCGTGTCCACGCCGATGACCCCAATGGAGATGTCCACGCCGGCGGGTACCGGGTACTCGCAGATCTGGCAGGCGGCGCGGAACTCGTACCCCTCCACCGGCACGATCTCCCCTTGACTCGCTGCCTTCAACTGCTCGCTCGAAGGCCCGGCCCCATCACCGCCCTCGCTCCTCAGTCGCGCGTACTCAGTCACCTCGTAGGTGCCCAGGCAGTCTATGCCCAGAGTCACCAGGTTGTCGAGACTGGCCTGCTGGAGCTTCACCAGCTCGATCAACGCTCTCATCTCGCAAGACCTGAGCACCACGCCCACCTTCTCGCGATTGCCACGACGGGTCAACCTGGACACCAGGGTGGCGGAATTGACAGGCATCACCGGTGCCAGGGGGTTCGCCCTCTCCAACCTCTCAGGGTCCTTGACCAGCGTCTGTACAACAGCGTCGCCGGAAGGTAGCTCCAGCGGAACCAAGAGTGCGTCGACAACCTGCGCCTCCAGCAGCCCTCGCAGGAACTGCCTCGACGCGGCCAGCACGTCTCCTTCCTTGACCTCCACCACCGCCTTCACGCTCATACGTCGCGCCTCCGCACCATCTCGCTAGACCGCCCAAACCTCGCGCGTGGGGTTGGGCCCTTTCTCCTTGAGCGCCTGAACCATCTCCTCGATAGTGTCGGCGAAGCGCTTCCCCTCGCTGGCGCTGATCCAGCGCAGCCAGACACGGTCGGGATCGAGCCCCAACTGCTCCAGGATACTGTTCAGAATGGCCACCCTGCGCCGGGCCTTGAGATTGCCGCTCTGGTAGTGGCAGTCCCCCGGATGGCAACCTCCGATCAGCACCCCGTCAGCACCCTCCAGAAGGGCCTTGATCACGTAGATAGGGTCCACGCCCCCCGTGCACATCACGCGAATAGCCCTCACGTTTGGTGGGTACTGAAGCCTGGAGGTCCCCGCCAGGTCGGCGCCTGTGTAGGCGCACCAGTTGCACAGGAAGGCCACTATTCTGGGCTCGTAACTCTCCATGATCCTAGCTCCATGCTACTCTACAACGACTGGACAGCGCCGGCTAGTCCAGGGCCGCATCCAGCATCGCCATCAACTGCGTCTTCTCGAAGACTCGCTGCTGGATGGCCCCGCTGGGACAGGCCACCGTGCAAGCGCCGCAGCCCTGGCACAACAACGGGATGACTTCGGTGATACCGGTCTCCTCATCGGCGATCAAAGCGCCGTAGGGGCAGGTCTCGATACATCGTCCACACGCGATACACAGCCGAGGGTTCACGAAGGGCACCGCCGGCTGGCCCTCCAACCGCTGCTTGGCCAGCATCACCGCCGCCCGCGCCGCAGCCCCCTTGCCCTGAGAGATGGACTCCTCGATGTTCTTCGGACTCTGGCACAGGCCGCAGAGGTACATCCCCACCGCCTCGAAGTCCATGGGCCGCACCTTGGAGTTGGCCTCCTCGAAGAAGCCATCCTCGTCCAGCGGCACGTCGAGGAGCTCGGCCAGGCCCTCGTGGTGCGCCTCCACGCCAACGCTCAGCACCACCAGGTCCGCCTCCAGCCTCAGGTCTGCGCCCAGGATGGGGTCCCTGACCAGGACCCGCAACCCCTCATCCGCAGCCTCGACCTTGGGCTTGGCCTCCACCCCGTAGCGCACGAAGATCACGCCCGCCTCCCGCGCCTGGCGATAGAAGTCCTCCTGGAAGCCATAGGTCCTCATGTCCCGGAAGAGCACGAAGACGCTGATCTCGGGATTCAACTCCTTGAGACGGAGGGCGTTCTTGATGGCCACCGAGCAGCAGATGCGACTGCAATAGGGACGATCCGGCTCCCGCGAGCCTACGCACTGGATCATGACCACGCTCTTCACGTCCCCGAGACTCGCCTCGTCGCCGGCGATCCTCTCCTCCAGCCCTCGCTGCGTCACCACCTGCGGATGCTCACCGTACAGGTATTCTGTAGCTTTGACCTCGTCGCCCCCGGCGGCCACCACGACCACGCCGTGCACCAACTCCTCAGTGTGATCGCCGGAAGAGATGGTAGATCTGTACGCTCCCGGCTCCCCCACGATCCCTGTCAGCTCGGCCCCCAGATGAACGGAGATCCTCGCGCTGCCCTCTACGTCCTCGATCAGCCCGTCGAGGTATCGTTGGGGATCACCGCCACCGAGGGTGTAGTGGATGTGGCAAAGCTGGCCCCCCAGCTCCTTCTCTCGCTCCAGCAGGTGCACAAAGAAGCCCTGGCGCGACAGAGACAGGGCAGCCTCCATGCCCGCCACGCCGCCCCCGATGACCAGGGCACCCGGAGAGACCTCTGCTCCCGCGCCCTGACTGGGCGTCAACAGGCGCGCCTTGGCCACGGCCATGGCCAGAAGCTGCCTGGCTTTGATCGTCGCCTGGTCCGGGTCTTCCCGGTGCACCCAGGCGCAACCCTCGCGCAGATCGGCACGCTCCAGCAGGCAGTCGTTGAGACCCGCCTGCCGCACGGTATCCTTCAACACGTCGTCGAAGAGGCGGCTCGTACATCCGGCCACCACCACCCGGTTCAACTCGTTCTCGGCGATGGCCGCTTTGATAGTCTCACTGCCCTCAGGTGTGCAGGCAGTGGCCACCTGCTCCACGTGGGCCACGTCCAGCAGTCCAGTGGAGTACTCCTCCAGCGAGGCTAGATCCACCACGTCCGCGACGTTGCCGTCGCATTGGCAGAGAAACACGCCCACCCGGGGGTCCTCATCGCTGACGTCCCGCTCAGGGGGGTACTCTGCGGGCATCTGAGCTGCGCGCTGTCCCGCCACCACCTCCGCCGCCGCAGCCGCCGCACCGCTGGCCTCCACCACGACCTGGGGGATATCCTGAGGTTCTCTGAAGCCGCCCGCCACGAAGACGCCGGGCCGGCTGGTCTTTTGGGGAGAAAACGGCTCTGTCGCCGAGAAGCCGTAGGCGTTGAGAGACAAACCCAGACTCTCCGCCAGGGCCTCCGAACCGAGCGGAGGGCCAAAGCCGAGGGAAAGGACCACCAGATCGAACTCCTCCTCCTGAGGTCGGCCTTCGTCGTCGACGCACGAGAGGGTGAGGTTCCTGCTATCGGCCAGTTCCCTGACCCTGGAAACCATGCTCCGCCGGTACTTGATGCTGTACTCCTGCTTGGCCCTCTCGTAGTAGCGCTCGAAGCCCTTGCCGAAGGTCCTGACGTCCATGTGGAAGATCGTGACCTCCGTCTCGGGCAGGCGCTCCCTGGCCAGCATGGCCTGCTTGGTGGCGTACATACAGCAAATGGAGGAGCAGTAGCCTCGATCACACGAGATGTCGCGTGAGCCGACGCATTGCAGGAACGCGATGCGCTCTGGAGCCTCGCCGTCAGACGGTCGGACAGGCAGGCCTCCGGAGGGGGCGGTCAGGCTGAGCATACGCTCGAACTGGATGCTCGTCAGCACGTTCTGATCTACGCCGTATCCGAACTCGGTCTTCACGCCAGCATCGAAAGGCTCGAATCCTGGCGTGACCACAACGGCACCTACGTCGACGGTGGAACGGTGTTCCTCCATCTTGAGGTCGATAGCGCCAGGCGCGCAGACCTTCAAGCACTCGCCGCACTCCGTACAGACCTCCTTGTCCACCACGAAGGTTGGGGGAAAGGCCTGAGGATATGGCCTGTAGATGGCCCGCCGCGTCTCCAGTCCCCCGCCCAGCTCTCGGGGCACCTCCACGGGACAGACCTCCGCGCACTCTCCGCAGCCGTTGCACAGAGCAGGGTCCACGTACCTGGCCTTGTGGAGGATCGAGACCTGGAAACTGCCCGGTCCTCCCTCCAGACTCTCCACCTCCGCATATGGGACCAACTCGATGAGGGGATGGCGGCTGCACTCGATGAACGGGCACAGGGCCGGCGGTGTCGGGGACAGGAAACAGAGGCCGCAGCTATTAGTGGGAAAGGTTCGGTCCAACAAGGGCATGAAGCCACCGATGGCGGGCGCACGGTCGAGGAGATGGACCTGAAAGCCCATCTCTGCCAGCAGGAGCGAAGCCTGCATGCCGGCGATACCCGCGCCGACCACCAGCACCTCTCCCCCTCTCTCTTTCTCGTTCTTCGCGCTCATGACACCGATCCTGATTCCAAGCCGCTACTCACCCGTATCCAGCGATCTCCAGACCAACTCCACTAGGTCCATGACCCTGACCCGGGCCTTCTCGCGCCTGGCCTCCGTCGTCAGAGTGCGTTCACATTGCGGGCACGCAGAGACGATGACCTGCGCCTCCGTGCCGAGCGCCTGCTGGAAGCGACGCTGCGACAGCTCTCCGACCAGGTCAGGATTGAACGTCTCCACGTTGCCGCCACCCCCACAGCAAAGGGCGTCCCGGCGATTGTCGGACATCTCGTTGAAGGAGAGCTCGGGGAAACCCTCCAGCACTCGTCGAGGGGCATCGTACAGGTCGTTCTTCCGGCCCAGGTCGCACGGATCGTGGTACGTCGCTACCCTGGGCGTGGCCTTCAGCTTGATTCGTCCTTCGTCGAGCAGTTCTGCCAGCACCTGCGTGGAGTGTTGCACTTCGACACCCAGTTCTTCATCCAGAATCTGGGGATAGAAGTGCTTCCATGCATGATAGCACGCGGGACAAGTGGTCACGACCCTCTGCACGCCGAGGCTGCGCACCTGGTCTACGTTGTGCCGGGCGGTCTCCCCGGCTTGTGACCCCATGCCAGCCATGACCAGAGGATACCCGCAACACCACTCCTCTCCGCCCAGCGCGGTGAAATCCTCGCCAGCCGCCTCCAGTATCTGCACGAAGGCCTGAGGGATGACGTAGGTCATGGGGAAGAACGAGGATACACAGCCCACGAAGTAGAGCGTACGGGCACCTTTCTTGCCCTCCAGGCCCTCGGGCACCCGTTCCAGGTTCTCGCTCCACATCAGACGTCGATCGTTGTCGTCGGCGGAGATGTTGTGAGAGCTGATGATGTTCCCACCGAGTGTCCTCAGGGCCTGGATGCCAGCATCTGCCTTGAGGGCGTCGCCCTTCTCCTCCATAGCCATCTGTCGGAGGGCCTGGGTCAAGCCAGCTATGCTGATGTCGTTGGCGCAGCGGGCACCACAGGTCTCACAATGGAGGCAGTACCAGATGCTAGGACTCTCCAGCAGCGCGTCCTTCAAGCCTAGCTGGACCATACGCACCATCTGCGCTGGCCCGTAGGGCATAGCGGGAGCAGAGGGGCAGCCCGCGGTGCACTTCAGGCAATAGTAGCAGCGGCTCAGATCCTCCCCGCTTCTCTCCTCCACCTCGGCCTGAAAGCCGAGATCTAGAGTAGCTACCAGATCACTTGAGTCGATCTCCATAGGGCTTCCGTCCCCTAAGTTGTGAGATACCGACTAGTTCGGTCTTCACCGGCGGACCAGGCATGCCGGGCGATTCTACCGCAGCCTCTGTAGCGGACGCAAGGACTATGGTCTCCGGTTCAACCGTGCCGCCGACGAATCGTGGCCCCCTCTGCTGGCAGGCCAGGTCCACGACCCGTGTCGAGACCGAACGCTCAGAGGAACAGGTCTCCCCCGTTTGCCAGTTCGGCCAAGCTTGTCCGTTCCAGCGTCTCTTGCAGGCTCCTCTGCGCCTCCAGGAACACCCGGCAGGCAGGGCAAGTCGCCGCCTTGGGGCACCCATCGTAGGGTGCCGTACACTGATTCAGTACAATGGGGCCCTGGACTGCCTCAAGTACCTGCCGCAGGTTGATGTCATCCGCCGGTCTCGCCAGGAAGACCCCACCCGCAGCGCCGCGATGCGTGCGTAACAGGCCCGACTGCGTGAGCTGAGCCACTACCTTGCTCAGAAAGGCCACAGGAATCTCCTGACGTCCAGCGATCTGCTCCGTGACCGTTCTCTGATCCTCCGGCTGACTGGCCAGATCCAGCACGGCCCTGATGGCATAGTCCGCACCTCTGCTCACAACCGTCACACTCCACCTCCTCTCGACTTCGGCGTTCCTGACCCTGACCAACTGTGGGAGGGTATTCCGCGATCCCACTCGCTCGGCCGCCAGTTCTCGGCGAGCTTGTAGGTTTCTAGACCAAGTATACCTGATTATTCGCCAATTCTCGAACCGCTCCCACCGGGAGCCAGGCCCGAAGGCCTAGGCCGCAGGCGCAGGAGCGACAACACCTCCATCCATCAGTAGCTGGATCTCCCCCGTGTTCGTTCGACGATCACGCTGGCCTGCTCCTCCAACTCGTCACCACCGAGCTCCACGCGCCCCCCTCTTCGATGGTCCTCGCACGCACAGCTATCGCCTTCCTGGGGAAGACCTCTTACTCATCCATACTCGGGTGGCTATCCTGCGACGACGATCCATGCGCTCGCCTCCTTGGCCTCCCACGGCCATATTTCCGGGCCCTGATTCGCCTGGACGAAGACGATGCAATCGTCGTTCATCTTCATTACCCACTCTTGTTCGACGCTGTCTGGAACCGGTGTGGACACAGCCATCGACTGAGCCCGCCCTCTGGTTCCGACGGTGAGTTCCCCTACTTACCAGGGCACTGGGCGATCACATCTGGATCGATGCCCTTGCTGCCATAGGCCTCATCGAAGTGGCGGCGAAAATCGGCCGCTAGTCTCCGCGCCCGCCGATCAAAGGCGTCCTGATGCTCCCACGTGTCGCGCGGGTTGAGCATCTCTCTGGGAACGCCGGGACAAGCCCGCGGCACCATGATGTGGAACACGGCATCCTCGTCGCACTCGACGTCTTCCAGATCTCCTCCAAGCACCGCTTGGACGATGGCTCGTGTCATATCGATGTCCATCCGTGTGCCAGCGCCAAAGGGGCCGCCAATCCAGCCAGTGTTCACCAGATAGACCTGGGAGCCGTGCTTCTGAAGCCGCTCACCAAGCATGGAAGCGTAGACATCGGGATTTCGTGGCATAAAGGGCTCGCCGAAGAAGCGCGAGAAGACGCTGACTGGGTTCACAATACCGGTTTCAGTACCGGCAAGCTTGCTGGTATAACCCATCAGGAACCAGAGCATGGCCTGTTCCGAGGTCAACTTGGACACCGGAGGCAACACACCGTTTGCATCAGCGGTCAGAAAGAGGATGTTCCGGGGATGATCGCCGACAGGTGGACTCTTGATGTTTGTCAGAAAGCGCAGGGGGTAGGATGCCCTCGAGTTGGGAGTATACCGATCGTCGTCAACATCGAAGACTCCCCAGGGGTACATCATGCAGTTCTCCACAATGACGCCATGTTCGGTTGGAGCCGCCTCGTGGAATGCCGCGTTCCAGATCTCGGGCTCCTTTTCCTCCCTGAGGTTGATCAGTTTGGCATAGCAGCCATTCTCGAAGTTCGCGATGCCGCGATCGCTCCAACCATGCTCATCGTCGCCCAGCAGTGCCCAGCGTGGGTCGGCAGACAGGCTTGTCTTGCCGGTCCCCGAAAGGCCCAGAAGGAGGGTGACGTCGCCACCGGGGCTCTCGTTGGCCGAGCAGTGCAGCGGCAGGATGCCCTCTGCTGGTAGCATGTAGTTCATCACACTGAACATGAGCTTCTTGACGCTACCGCCGTAGGCTGAGCCAATGACCACACCTAACTGCCGGTCGAAATCCATGGCCACCGCCATATTGGAGGTACGCCCATCGTGCAGCCTGCGCAGACGCCCTTCGTATCTGCTCCGCTCCAGCTTGCCGTAGGGCACGACAACAAGACAGAAACGTCGGTCGGCGAAGATGCTATCCTCGATGCCAGGGAGGACCGGCCGAAACATGTTGTCGGTGAACAGCGCCGTGAGCGCCCAGTCTGTGATCACCTTTACCGGCAAGGCATACGAGGGGTCGGCCGCCAGTGCCCGATCGGTTACATAGATCCGCTTCCTGGTCGACAGGATCTGAAGCGCATCCTCCAGAAGCATGTCGAAAGTATCAGGCTCCAGGGGTATATTGTTGGGCGAATCCCAGTCGATGTCAGCCTCGCTCGCCTCGTGACACACGATGTAGGTATCTTGGGGGCTGCGCCCTGAGGATTCACGGGGAGTCCAGGTGCTCAACGCGCCGTTACGACTGAGAACAGCCTCACGGTTGTACAAAGCCTCCTTGATCATCACCTCTCTGGAGACGTTATCCAGGACTCCGGGATGCTCGTCGACTACTCGTATGATGCCTTCTGCCTCCACGTCAATCCCCGCTGGTCTTGGTGTACGACTATATGCCTGCGTGCCTCTTGGGCCGAGGAATCTGCCACCAAAGGAGTTCCTGTGCCCCTCACAGCCGGCCCGGAACCACCTTACCGGCATTCCGGATGTCCTTGGAGCCCAAGGCTTCCTGATCCTAGGCATCACCTCGATGGATGCGGGACCAATGTCCTGCTCCAAGACGGCCAGTCCGAGACTGAGCACGTCACTGGTGGACCAAGTGGCGACATCTTCAAGAGCGCGTATCGCACACTTGGGCTCGACCTCTATCTTCCCCTTGCAGAAGGCATGCGGCCTCATAGCATCCTCTGAGGACTGTCTATGCCTTCGCTAGCAACTCTGCTCGCGTAGCCTTTGCGGGCTGCCAAGTCTGTATGCAGACTCTCTCAGAGATGTCCCCTCACGGGCGCGGCTCGTCCTTCAAGAACCCCGCCACCGAGGGGACATCCTCGAAGTGCATGTGGGGCAGAAACGTAACAGACACCCAGTATTCGATCCTCGAAACCACAACCGGCGCAAAGCCATGCCCGGAAGCCTACTCAGCAGGCGCGGGAGCGATGACACCTTCATCCATCAATAGCTGGATCTCTCCCCGCGCTCGTTGGATGACCCGGCTGGCCCGCTCGTACAACTCGTCACCGCTGAGCACCACACGGGCCACACCCTGCTCGATGGCCTTCAAACCCACGGCCACCGCCTCCCTCGGGAAGACCTCCCACTCGTCCATAGTGGGGATGAGGTAGTCATCGTGCAGACCACGATCCTGGGCCGTCTTGGCCAGTTCATACGAGGCCGCGATGCACATCTCGTCGGTGATCGTGGTGGCTCTGACATCCAGCGTACCACGAAAGATGCCCGGGAAACCAAGGGAGTTGTTCACCTGGTTGGGAAAGTCGGAACGGCCGGTGGCTACGATCCTCGCTCCTGCCTCCTTGGCATCCCAGGGCCAGATCTCCGGTATGGGATTGGCGCAGACAAAGACAATGGCATCCCGAGCCATGTCCGCGATCCACTCCCCCTTGATCGTGTCCGGCCCCGGAGTCGAGAGGGCGATCAGGACATCTGCCCCCTTCATCGCCTCGGCGGCACTACCCCGCACGTCATCCTTGTTGGTCTTGAGGCACATCTCCCACTTCTCCGCATACTTCCCCTTCAGCTCCGTCCTCCCACGATGGAGCGTGCCTTTGGAGTCGCACATAACGATGTTCCCCGGCGTGACCCCTGCAGAGATGAGCAGCCGCGCGATACACTGATTGGAGGCCCCCGCGCCCACCATGGCTATCCTGGCCTCGGACAGCGACTTCCCCACGATCTCCAAGGCGTTGATCAGACCGGCCAGCGTGACCGCTGCTGTGCCTTGCTGGTCGTCGTGCCACACAGGGATCTGCATCTCACTCCGCAGCGTATCCAGGATGCGGAAGCACTTGGGCTGTGAGATGTCCTCCAGGTTGATCCCACCGAAAGAAGGCTGAAGCAACTTCACGGCCCCGATGAACTCATCAGGATCCTTGGTATCCAGGCAGATGGGTATCGCATCCACACCTCCCAGATACTTGAAGAGCAGCGCCTTACCCTCCATCACAGGCATGGCGGCCTCGGGTCCGATGTCCCCGAGCCCGAGCACCCTCGTGCCGTCGGTGACCACGGCGATGGTATTGGCCTTGTTGGTGTACTCATAGGCCAGCTCCTTGTCCTCGGCGATGGCGCGGCAAGGAGCTGCTACACCGGGGGTATACCAAATTCCAAAATCGGTGAAATCGCGTATCACGCACTTGGATACGATCTCTATCTTGCCCTTGTAGAAGGGATGGAGCCTCATCGCGTCCTCTGACGGCTTCTGCGCCTTGGCTAGCAGCTCTTCCTTCGTCAGCATACCAGGCCTCCAAACGGTCGCAGTGAATCCTGCCGACCGCTATTCAGCAACCCGACTTCTCTTTCAGCAACTCCATGACCGAGGGGAAATCCTCGATCTGCGTATGGGGCAGAAACATGGCAGACATCCACTCGTCGTGAAAGGTGTTGTCGGCGCTGAGTTCCAGGTAGGTCATCCGCTGGGCAAGCTCTGCGATGCTATTGCGGCTGTCTCGGCTGATGAGGGCCATGTATGCTCCTAGAATGGACGTATTGCCCAGGAACTTGAACTTCCCACGCGGCATGTCGGGCAATAGCCCTATCCGGACCGCGTTCTCCACGTCCAGGTACTGCCCGAATGCGCCGGCGATGAGGATGTGGTCCACGGTGTCCAGATCCGTTCCCACACTTCTCGCCAACACCGAGAATCCCGCGTACACGGCGGCTTTCGCCCTCAACAGATTGTCGACATCGACCTTGTTGATGATGATGTCGTTCTGCGTCGATGTCTCCTCTGCCCAGGCTACCACATACTCGGGCCCATGATCACCCTCCCTCAGGCGGGGTGTGCCCAGGCCCACGCTCAGGTTGCCGCCCTTGTCCATGACCCCTGTGATGAACATCTCAGCCAGGAGCGAGATCAGACCCGAACCGCAGATACCTTTCGGTGCCTCGTCGCCTATGACTCTGTAGCTCGCCTCCAACGTCTGCTCATCGATCCACACCTCCTCTATGGCCCCGGCAGTGGCTCGCATGCCATCTCGCACCCCGGCGCCCTCGAAGGCCGGGCCCGCTGAACACGCGCAGGAGATCAGCCAGTCGCAGTCACCAAGCACGATCTCTCCGTTTGTACCGATGTCCAGGAACAGACTCAGTTCTTTCAGACTGCACATACCCGAACTCATGACCCCTGCCGAGATGTCGGCTCCGACGTAGCTGCCGACGCCGGGCAGGCAATCGACCGTGGCCAGCGGGTTGATGTCGAGGTTCAGATCTCGAGCGAGGACCGGCGGAGGCTGATTGGTCGTGGTGACGTATGGCTCGAGCCGGATCGACTCTGGCGGAAGACCCAGGAACAAGTGAATCATCGTACTGTTGCCGGAAACCGCCATCTTGTAGATGTCGTTGGCTGAGAGACCATTGCGTTCCGCTAGCTGGCCCAGCAAGCCGTTGATGGTCTCCACCACCAGGCCCTGTAACTCAGACAAGCCATCTCCCTTGCTGGCGTAGACGATGCGCGATATCACATCCTCGCCCCGTGCAATCTGGCCATTGTAGTCTGACGCTGTGTCCACCACGCTGCCGCTCAAGAGATCCACGAGATAGACTACGTTGCTCGTGGTGCCGATGTCCACGGCGACGCCCCAGGAAGACGCCGTTGAGTCACCAGGGACCACGTCGACCGTGCGAGGCGGTCCATCCGGGTCCAACCAGGTATCGGTCTCCAAGACCACGGTCGCCTTCCAACTCCCCTCGCGCAAGGCGGCGGCCATCTTGCGCAAGACGTGTACACCCACGTCCAGTGATCGGGCGTCTATTCCGTGCTGCGCCTGGAGTGCACGCCTCAGGCGCGCCAGATCATCGGTGTTGTCGCTCAGGCTGGGGGGCTCTATCTCGACGAAGTACTTCTGAATGGTCTGGTCCCGCAACGAATCGTAGTCCGCAGGAGCCTCGATCTTCTTCGTCCGTTGTGCCGTGGGCAGCCGTCGTTCGATCTTCTCCTGGGGAGGAACGGTAACGATCAGGTCACTCTCGACCACCGTCTGACAAGCCAGGACGTAGCCTTCTTCCATGGCTTCCGGGGACAAGCGGGCAGAGGACCTGCGGTCGAAGTCTCCCGACTCCACGATCACAGCGCACCGGCCACAGCGTCCCTGGCCGCCACACGGCATGTTCAGCTCAAGGCCAGCCTTCGAGGCCGCGTCGCTGATCATAGTGCCTTGTGGAACCTCAACCTCTGTGCCATGTGGCTCGAAAGTCACAGTGCAAGTCGTCATCCGGTTTCCTTCCTACATGGACCCGCGCGGCAGTCTCTGGGTTCTCCGCGCGACGTCTAGACAGCGACCTTTAAGTATAGCATCGCTCAAAAACCGTGTCAATCACCGAGCACGAGAGTGCCCCAAAACCCCAGGGAGGGAAGCCTGGCCACTTGCTCAAGTGTACGGCACAGTCTGCCGCTCATCAATCGTCGTGTGCTCGTTCAATCTGACCTCCTCGAGTAGCGGCGTCTACAATCCCGGACCAGGACCCTCGATGTCATACAATGCCGACAGAATCACCTTGCATTGCAGAACCAGCGGGAAGCCGAGCTCGCTCACTCAGTCGTCGCCCACACCCCTCACAAGCCATCGTTCTTCCTCGCCTCGCCGTGTCCATCTCCAGCAGCAACCACACCAAAGGTGAGGAGTTCGCAAGAACGGTGCAGGAGGATTCACACTCCTGGACACTTGAAGAGTTACTCCACCCGCTCCGTTCGCCCAGCCACCCGTGACGGATTGACTTCCTGACCGAGTCGTTGTATACTTTGTGCGACTTGTTGAAATAGAGTCTCCGACCCAACGGACCTGTGCGCGCACGAGGCGTATGGTCCGCCGGGCATTGGGTGTGACGGGAAACGGCCACGCCTCCCGTGTTTGGAAAGGGGACAGACTGCCAGGCGATTTCTCGGCGTCCCTTTCCCAGGGGCGCCGTTTCTTGTTCAGGATCGGAATTGTCTACGAGGAGGGTAGCCTATGAACAAGTAACATCACCGTTAGTCTCATACCTCTCCGACTCGACGTGCCTGTGGGCATGCCGTAGGCCTATGGACGTCGAGCGTTGGGTATGGTGGGAAACTGCCATGCCTCCCGTGTTTGGAAAGGAGATCACAGACTAGGTTCGCATCGCCTCTCAAAGGACATGTGCGGGTCTCAAGTTTTTCTGCCGTGATCCTGACGGCATCTCGTTTCCATGCGAGGGTGCCGTTTTTTTGTGGTTGCCGGGCGATCTGCGGACGAATCGCAGGTTGTCTGTTCCTGGCTGTGCCATCACGATTGAGCAACGTGGCACGATCGGCAGTGCTGGAGTGGGCACAGGAGGGGCCATTTGAGAACCCACGATCACTACAGAGAGGTAAGGGGCGATCATTCATTGGCATGCATGGATGGTGCTTGCGATTCACAACACATCCACTGCAAACGCACGACAGGATAAGGGAGAGACATGAAAAAAGTATCATTAACGGTCAATGGCCATCTCAAACAGGTGGTAGCTGACGAGAACTTGCTGTTGCTCGATTTCCTGCGAGATACTCTTCGCCTGACAGGAGCCAAGCAGGCTTGTGACCGCAAGGGTCAGTGTGGAGCCTGCACGGTGGTGGTCGACGGCAAGGCCGTCAGGTCCTGCCTGGCCAAGGTAGCAGACTTGGAAGGAGCTGACGTCATCACCGTTGAGGGCCTCGGCACACCGGCCAACCCGCATTTGATCCAGGAGGCGTTCGTGCTCGCGGGAGCGGTCCAATGCGGCTTCTGTACACCGGGCATGATCATGGCCAGCAAAGTCTTGTTGGACAAGAACCCCGATCCTTCGACCGACGAGATCAAACACGCGCTGCGACACAACCTGTGCCGTTGCACCGGCTATGTGAAGATCATTGATGCTGTCAAACTGGCGGGTCGCTTTCTCCGCGGGGAGGTCACCCCGGCGCAGGTGCGACCGGATCCTGACGGTCCCAAAATAGGGACTTCTCATCCGCGCCCTACCGCAATGCTCAAAGCCTGTGGAGTGGCCCAGTATAGTGCCGACATCATTATCCCTGGTGCCCTCGAATTGGCGGTAGTCCGCAGTCCTCGTCTTCACGCCGAGGTGCGCGGCATTGACAGCTCGGCAGCCTTGGAGATGCCTGGCGTCGTCGGCGTGATGACAGCCAAGGACATCAAGGGTACAAACCGCTACAAGAGGCTGGTCCCCGACCGCCCCATTCTTTGTGAGGATCGGGTGCGCCGCATTGGCGATCCTGTGGCAGTGGTGGCGGCCGAGACCCGCGAACAGGCGCTCGCGGCGGCGGAGTCAGTCGCCGTAGACTACAAGGATCTGCCTGTGTTGCGCTCACCAGCCGAGTCCATGGCCGAGGGAGCCATACAGTTGCACGATGAATGGCCCAATCTCATCTATGACCAGCCGCAGATCAAGGGCGATGCCCAGAAAGCCTTCGCCGAATCGGCGGCAGTGATCGAGGCTCACTTCAAGACACAGATCAACCACCAGGCACCCCTGGAACCAGAAGTCTGCGTAGCTTACCTGGAAGGCGAGGGGGAGGATGCCCAATTGGTCGTCGTTGGCCGCAGCATCAGCATCCACGGCGACCGCGCGGAGATCCAGCAAGGAGTGGGTTGGGATAACGTACGTTACGAGGAAGCCTTTGCGGGAGGGCAGTTCGGCATCAAGCTCGATGTCACCTCTGAGTGCATCACCGCAGCGGCTGCCTTGCATTTCCGGAGGCCGGTGCGTTACGTCCCTAGCGTGGCCGAGTCCATGCTGATGACCTCCAAGCGTCACGCCTTCGATATGAAGGTCAAGCTCGGAGCCGATGCATCTGGAATGCTGACGGCCCTGGCGATGGATTTCGTCGTCGACAAGGGAGCTTACCAGTCCATGGGGCCGAGGGTCGTGAGGCGCCCGCTGTGGATGCTATCCGGCTCGTACAACATTCCCAATGTGGATGCCAGAGGTAGAGTCGCCTACACCAATAACCCCTTCGGCGGCGCGGCCCGCGGCGCGGGGCCACCACAATCAAACTTTGGCCTGGAATGCGCGATAGACATGCTGGCCGACGAGGCGGGCATCGATCCGCTAGAGTTTCGCATGCGCAACTCGCTCCACCCTGGTCAGACCAAGTCGACGGGTTGCGTCGTCGAGCAATGGCCGTTCCCCGAACTGTGCGAGATGATGCGGCCTCACTACGAACGAGCTCGTCAAGAGGCCGCTGCACACGAGACCCGAATCCTTCGACGCGGTGTGGGCCTGGGCGCCGCCGCTTTCGGTATCGGCCAACTGGGCGAACGGGCGAAGGCCGTCGTGGAGCTCGATCCCGATGACGGTGTCACTGTGTACACGGCCGTAGCCGATCCAGGCGAAGGCAACGACTCCATGCTTACTCAATTAGTCGCCCAAGCGATGGACTTGCCCCTGGACAGAGTTCGACTGGTGACCCGAGACACCGATCGCACCGCGGGCACCGGTCCGGCGGCCGGGAGCCGGATGACCTACATGGCGGGCGGGGCACTCCTAGATGCTCTCGAACAGTTGAAGAGCGCCATGGCCGAGGTCGGCGCCACCGGCTACGAGGATCTGAAGAAGGCCGGACGACCGACCCGCTACGAGGGAGCCAAGACCATACCGGGTGGCGGGCCTCTGGATCCGAAGACCGGGCAGGGACCATCCTTCGAGTCCCAGGTCCATCTCCTGCAATTGGCCGAGGTTGAGGTCAACACGGAGACCGGCGAGGTCAGGGTCATCAGGATGACCGCTGCCGTGGACGCCGGGTCGTTGATTAACCCCCAGAATGTGGAAGCCCAGCTCGAGGGTGGTATGGATCAGGGTGTGGGGTTTGCCCTGCGCGAGGAGTACATCGCTGGCGAGACCAAGGACTGGGTCACCTTCAAGTTCCCGACTATGCGTACGGCCTTCGACATGGAGGTGGTCACCAACGAGACCCCGAGAGTCAATGGCCCACTGGGAGCCACCGGGATCGGCGAGGTGGCCATGCTTCCCACCGCGCCGGCGGTTATCAACGCGATCAAGGACGCCTGCGGGGTCTGGATCACCGATCTGCCGGCAGTGCCGGAGAAGGTCAAGGCAGCTCTGGACCGAGCAGGGTGACAGTGTTCGGCCACACCTGAGACACACCCAGCAACTCTCTTTCGCGATGCCGAAGCCGCGAGTACCGAGGATACAAAAGGGAGAGCTCGAGCTATTGGGCTCTCCCTGATCTAGTGGTGCGCCGCGTCAGGCGACCTGCCTGAGCAGCTACTCCCAAGACTTCTCCGCGGCGGGATCGTCGCCCGCCGATAGGGGGGACGAGTCCCGACCCAGGCTGAGAACTAGCGAGGGAACTGCCTCCAGGAACCCACCGGGGCTGACAACTCTGCTTCGATGGTCAGGTCACTGCCCACCTCGACACTCGGCACGATCTTCTCGTACTCGTCGTCCCACACATAGAGTTGGTATTTGCCGTTGGGTACTCTCAGCCTCGCCACTCCAGCTTCGTCGGTCTGGGTCATATACGTGGATCCCCTATACACGAGTGGCCGGAGACGAACATGGGCATCCGCCTTCGGGGTCTCACCATCCTTGTCAACTGCCTCTATTGTCACCACACACTCAGGGTGTCTCGCAACGGCGAGTGTGAAGCTACTGGAGGCATCCCCGTGCAGGGATTCCGGGTCTGGCTTCGCGAACCTGACTGTCCATTTGTGCCTTCCCTCTAAGCCTGGGGCCTTGAGCTCCACTTCAGCCCAATAGAGGGCGGCGGTGCCGGAGCGAGGTGATTCACCCAGCACTACTGCCGCCACTTCGGCCCCGCCGTGGTCGTAGATCTCGATCTCCTCGCCAGCCAGGTTGCATTCACCGGAGCACTGGGCACCGACCTTGATCTTGAACTCGTCGCCGAGGGGAATCGGAGATGGCACATCCCAAACCTCGACGCTTGTGGCGTGTGGTTCGACAGAAAACGAGAATGAGGCTGAACTCTCTTCATGCAGGATGCCGCGTTTCTCTTGCGCCGGGAACACGGCCGTCCACGTATACTCACCAGGCTCAAACGGTGCGCTTGCGACGAACTCATCTGTCTCACTTGCGGTCCCATCGAATGAGACCAGCACGCTTTCCGCTGCCAGGGCATCGTCGTGAGCGACGATTCTGACCGTTCTCCCCCACAGATCACAGGCTGAAGAACACGAGACCCTCACCTTCAACGCCATGTCGGCGCTGCCATCGACCTCAGCCAGAGGCGCTTTGATCATAGACGTGGTCGTCTCATGCGGGTTGACTTCTTCTGTCACCAGACACCCCTCGATGATAGTCTAACTTACAGAGGGGCCCAGCCTTCGCCGGACCCCTCTGTCACTTCACTCACACGTACTCGTTGGTTGTACTCTGGGGCTACTCCCAGGGTTCTTCCGCGGCAGCGTTCGCGCCAGCGACGCGGCCGTAGGCGTAGCACCCACCACCCACGTTGGACATACACTGGTATACGATGGTCCAGATATCGCCATTCTCCCCGGCAGAGTATAGCCTCGGAATGACGTCCCCCTCGATATCCAGCACTTGCGACTTGATGTTGCGCAGCATGCCCCCCTGCGTATTGAGACACTCGGGGAAGATCTCTATGGCGTAGTACGGGGGACCCTCGATCGGCGTCAAGTTGGCCGTTCTCCCGTACTCCTCGTCTACACCAGCCGCGCAGGACTGATTCCATCTGTCAATGGCGTCTTGCACCGCGCCGGGGTCTCGACCCATCTTCGTCGCCAACTCCTCGACGGTGTCGGCCACGGTAAACCAACCGGCCTCCAACTCGACGCTGTTGTCAGCACTGGGCTCATAGCCTTCCACGCCTGCGGCCCAGCCCATGCCCATCATGCCAAACAGAGCCCCGCTCAGTCTGGCCGCTTCGTCGAATATCATGTGGGCAGGCAGCGGACGATCCCACCTCACGAATACACCATTCCTGATCTCCTGGCCTGTAGTACTCACCGTGCCCTCTTGTCCGGCAATGGCTTTCCTTTCCTCATACGACTTGCCGGAGAGGCCACCGTAAAGCTCCTCTCTGTACTCGTTGTGGAACCGCTTGTTGTTTGCACCTATCACGATGCTACCGCCGGCCGCGGGGGACAGCGAAACCAACTGGGCAGATTCGTATCCAGGCAAGATGCCGGCCGACCAGCCGGAAGGAGCAGCGATGGCACTCATGTTCCGAATGTCTGCCCCCGCTGCCCAGCACATCTTGATGGTCTCGCCCGTGTTGTACGGGCTGCCGATCCCATAGAGGACGGGAATGCCCTGGAAGTCTCTCACCATCTGCTGGTTAAACTCCCAGCCGCCAGCGCAGACGCACACGGCCCGCTTGGCCTTTACGTATATCTCTTGGCCGCCGCTCTCGGCTACCACGCCCAGGACTTCCCTGGTCACTGGGTCCTGCACCAGTCTCTTGGCCGGGCTCTCGAATAGCTTCTCGATTCCCCTCTCAAGAATCTGGTCTTCAAGGAAGTACCAGTTTCCACCTGCCCCGTCGTAGTCGCCTCCTACCCTGTACCAACCTGGCTCCGAGGCAATGGCATCTGCCCCTGGAAACTGCGGATAGAAGGGAATCCACAGAGCATTCCCTATCATCCCACCGAAGGCGACAGTATCGTCGATGACCGTGGCACCCAGACTCTCGAACCACGCTACGTTCTTGGAGCTCTCCTCCGTGTAGAATCTGAGAGTTTCGTCGCTGAATTCTTCGTCAGGGTTGACCGGGAATCCCAGACCAGTGGTCGCCGCGTGCAGGTACTTGTAGTAGTCTTCCCAGATGGCAGACGACGGGGAAAGGAAACCCTGGCCGCACACTCTACTGTTGCCGCCCTGGAACTCCTCGGGCGCCTTCTCCAGCATCAGTACGGAAACTCCGGCGTCGAAGGCGGTAATGGCCGCCGCCTGAGCGGCAAAACCCGCGCCCACAACTACGACGTCCGCCTCCTTGTCCCACGACGTAGGCATCCAGGCGGCCTCGCACGTCGGACACTCTTCGGCAGGCGCGCACGTAGGACACGGCTCTGCGGTCTCCGCAGGCGTCGTCGATTGCCCACAACTGGCCAACGCACTGGCACCCGCAAGCGCCCCTGCCCCGACGGCCGCCCCCCTCACGAACTCTTTTCTCGACAGTCTCCTTGGTAGTTCCTTTTCTTCTGACATTGGATCCTCCTTTATGGATTCACTGTTCGACATCAGATTTCTGATCGCTTTCTCCTCGGGCATCATTCAGCCTCCTTGGTCCACTCTTGCACCTAACTCGAGCAATGCGGCCAAAGCCTGCTCTTCTGAAGCCTCCGAAGACTTGGACTCAGCTCACTTTCCACCTCCGTGGACTTAACCATCACATTGCCCTACGCAACCCCAATCGGCGGGGTGATCCTAGAGATTCTCTGCCCGGGTCAGTACCTATACCTGGCTTAATCTCACTCGTGACACACGCTGCAATTCTCCAGCGTGCCCGAATGGTGACAAGAGTAGCACGCGTTGATCAGCGGTGATTCCTCATGCATCTGGTGGCAAGTAGAGCAGTCGATCGGCTGCACCGTTTCCGGGTCCGGGTGCGGGTCGTGGGGGTTGATTTCCTGGCCGTCTATGACATATCCCTCAGTCAGCTCCATCACCTGTTCGTAGCTGGTGTGCTCGTTGTCCAGGTGGCAGTCGAAGCAGAACTCATTGTCGACCGTCTTGCCCACGATGCGCTTGCCAGGCACAGCTTCCTCATGTACCTGCTCCACTTCCTCCAGGTCGTTGTGGCAATCCAAACACTCCAACCCCTCCTGGGCGTGGACATAGGCTAGCAGGTCGGGGTTGTCCAAGGACGCAACGTATGGGTCCATGACGTGACAGACAGTACAGTCCATGTCGGGGTACCACAGATCGACTTCCACCGTCCTGGTCACCTCCGTCGTCCACCCTGCCTCCGTCGCCACCGCATCATGACACTGTGCACAGTAGTCCACTGAGAGTCCATGCATCTTGTGGCAGATGTCACACTCTATCTCGCCGAGGTGCGAACCGTGCGGGTTCAACTCCAGATCTGCCGTAAGCTCAACCACCTCTTCATAGCTGCTATGCTCGTTGGGCTCATGGCAGTCGAAGCAGAACTCCATCGGGTACTCACGCTCCTCGAGAGGAACCTCGAAGTCTCCCTGCATGTATACCACCAGCTCGTTCACCTGTTGGTCAAGGGTTGGCACGTGGCACTCCAGGCAGGTGACGTCCTCCATCGCGTGCGCATACGCGCCGTAGTCCGACTCCAGCCAGGACGCCACGTACGGGTCCATGATGTGGCAGGTCCCGCAAAACTGCGGCGTCTCATGGTACTGCCAGAACCCCACCGCGCCTACGCCGCCCAGGACCACCACAGCCAGAACTATGATCGTTACGATCCGCTTTCTCGACATCGTTCGGCAATCCCCCTAGGCCAAGATACCCTCTGAGGCGACCGAGGATCTGGGCCTGCCGGAGGGCATCTGGTCTGCGCTGTATAGTATTGGCTGTCGCGTTCCATCAGCTCCCGGCCTGGCACCAGTTGGGACTTGACCCTCGGGAGGTCTCCTCGCGCCACTCCGCCGGTGGTGCTCGCATACTCCACAAAACGCGAAACCGTCTTCCAGTATAGTGCACAATCCACCACCTGTCAAGCCCTCATCATGTGGCACCACGCTGGTCCTCCGATCGGGTAGGTGACGTCTTATGACGCTGCAGGTCCGCTGTGTAACCCCCACGTCGGCAGGAGTTCCCGCGCTGCGCCCTTCCCCGCAACTCGACAACCCGAACCGGCTTTCTCCCGAATTGACCATGGTCATACCTGGAATACTCCACGCGCCTCCACACCTTCACGATTCTACAGCATCAAAGTCCGAATTGCGTCCTATTCCGGTCCAAAATGGGTATGATACATAGCACATATCCCGATCGACCGCAAACTGCCGCCTGGCAGCGCCAACCCTCCGGTCGGGTATCTACAAGAAACCTCTCGGCAGGCCGCGTCTCGCGCACACAAAGACGGAGAGCCCGACGAATCGGGCCCTCCCTGTCAGAAGAAAAGCGGCACCAGTGGTGCCTTCACACCACTGTTCGCCAGGCTGCTGCACGGCTAGGCTTTGGCGTTCTTATCACTGGTGGTCAGAGAAGCATCTTCCTCTCCCAAGCCCTGAGTGCCCTCTCTGAACTCCCTAATACCCTGGCCGACAGCCTTGCCTATCTGGGGCAGCTTCCCCACTCCAAACACCAGGATAATGACTACCAAGATGATCAGAAGCTCTGGCACGCCCAACTGCGGCATGATTATCACCCCCGTTCCGAGAAAGGAGAGCACCGGGATTCAGGCTCATGTTTGCGACCTTCTACGCTCGCAGAGCACCGCTCCGGTCTGATGTCTCCGACCCCTCGCGCAACTTCAGGCGTAGGCTCCTTGTTGCCGCGCTGCAAGCTCACAACTCCCACCATTCCTTCACTCTGACCGACAACTCCGCTTTGACGGTCAAGTCATCGACTACGTCGACTCTCGTCTGGAACGTCTCATACTCATCGCCCTTGGAGGCGCAGACCGTGTACTGGCCCTTAGGAACGCCTACCGTTGCCACTCCACCACCGTCGGTGCACCCCCTGTATGGGTATCCCCGTTGCGCACGCAAGAGAACGTTGGCATTCTTGAGTGGCCTCTTCGTCTCTTGGGAGATAACGTGCACCGTCACGACATGCTCGGGCGGCGTTGCAGCTGTGAACGTGAACCGGCAGGAGGCTCCCTCGTGCGGAAGCTCCAGGTCCGGCTTCGGGAATCTGCTCCTCCAACTATAGCGTCCCCTAACAGCCGGCGCCTCGAGCCCCACTTCTACCCAGTAGAGCGCGCGCGTGCCTGGCCAAGGATTGGCCCCCAACGCCACCACCGCGACCTTCTTGCCCCTTGGGCCGTAGACTCTAATCTCCTGCCCCGATAGATTGCACTCAGCCGAGCACTTGACTCCCACCTTGATTGTGAACTTGTCTCCGAATGCGATGGGAGAAGGCACATCCCAGACTGCCATGCTGGTTGAATGGGGCTTCACGTTGAACGTTACCGACGTGCCACTTTCCCCGTGAAGAACCCCTCCAACCTCTTGCGCTGGGAAGACAACACTCCAGTCGTACTCCCCAACCTCAACCGGGGCCTCGACGGTGAACTCGTCGGTCTCGTTGATCCCTTCCTCGAAACCGGTTAGCGCGACCAATTTCGCCGCGGCACCATCCCCATCAACGACTCTGATCGTTTTGCCCCGTAGGTCACAGCCAGAGCTGCAGGAGACCTTGACCTTCAGTGCTATGTCGGCGCCAGCGTCGACTTCCATAGGAGATGACTGAGTCACTTCCACGTTCGTCTGATGCGTCCGAGCTTCTTCAGTCACGAGCTGCTCCTTGTTGATAATCGTCGCGCCGTTCGCATACGAAAACAGCAACCCACAGCAGAGGGGGTCGGGATCACCCGCCCCCCTCTGTCCTTTGCTTACGTGTCCTCCCTACCGTATTCTCGTCAGGCCCAGGGCTCCAGTGCCGCGGCGTTCTCGCCAGCGATGCGGCCGAAGGCCATGGCCTCCCCGAGATTCATCCCACCGTTGTACCAGTTGCCGTAGATCGAGCCGAATTCACCAGCGCTGTACAACCTTGGGATAGGGTTGAGATCTACGTCCAACACTTGGGCGTCCTTGTTGCGTCTAGGACCACCCTGAGTATTGAGCATAGTAGGCTGCAGCTCCATGCAGTAGAATGGCGGCTGGTTTATCGGCAGCAACGTCGTTGGCTGTCTGCCGAAGTCGATGTCCTCAGCCGCTGCGCACATCGCATTCCATCTGTCTATGGTCGCCTGTACCTCTGCGGGCTCCCTCTCCATGTGTGTGGCTAGGTTATCCAGGGTATCCGCCTGGAGTATCCAGCGTTTCTCTATCTCTATCGAGTTGTCCGGACTCCAGTCGTAAATCTCACGAACCGCAGTCCAGCCCATAGCATTCCCTGTCTCTAGAGCAGCTTCCCTTTGCGCCAGACTGAGGCCAAGAGCGCCGGCCGCTATCATGGCGTTTTCGTCCCAGATGGCGTGGATAGGCAACGGAGTGGGATAGTTCACCCAGTTACCGCCACGCAGTACCTTACCGTGCCTGGACCGCTCAGTCTCATCTATGAATCTACTATTGTCTTTGCCTATGTAGATGCAATTCAAGGAACTAGGGGGCGACCCGGTGCCTATGTATTCAGGTTGAGGAGCCTTGAGGGCCAAACCCAGACCTGCCTGGTTCGCCATGTGCCACAGGTCTGCGTTTATCTTGAGGGCCATCTTGATCCCATCCCCTGTGTTGTAGGGCGTTCCACGTGGGTAGATGTAATCCACATGGATGTAATCTCTCTGCATCTCCGGGTTGTTTTCGTAGCCGCCCAAGGTCAGCACCACGCCTTTGTTGGCCTTGATGTATACTTCACTGCCTTCCTTCTCGGCGACTACCCCCAGAATCTCCTTCGTTTCAGGGTGCTGAACCAGTTCCTTGCCCGGTGATTCGTACCAGACGTCGATGCCCCTCTCCTCCACATTGGCCCTGTATAGGTCAAAGAGTCTGCAGCCACGCTCGAGCTCGCCAACAAACCAGGATCCTGAACCGACCACTCCTGGTAGCTCAGGGAACTCCTCCCACGGCTTCCACCATGGTTCCTCAGCACCCATGACAGACGTCATGAAATCGTAATTCTCTGCGATCTTGTTCGCCCATACATCGATCATCTCTGCGGGGACTTCATACGCCCCACACAATGCGGTGAGGTAGGCGATCGCATTATCTACATCTTCGCGAGCATACACATCGCCGCCAGACACTCCCGTGTTGCCTCCCGCGTACTCGTAAGGAGCCTTCTCGAGAAGCAACACTTGTGCCCCCGCATCATGGGCACTTATCGCGGTTGCGGCACCAGCCCCTCCGAATCCCACCACCACGATGTCCGCCTCTTCGTCCCACTCGGGGGCCGTCCAGGCCGCCCCGCACGGCGGGCATCCCTCGGCGGGTGGACAAGTAGGGCATGGCTCTGGGGTTCCAGCAGGCGCTGGCGTGGCGGCTGGCGAACAGCCGGCCAAAGCGCCAATCCCAGCCACGGCGGCTGCTCCCTTCACGAAGTCCTTTCGCGACAGCCTCTTGGTTGGTTTCGCTTCCTCTGTCATTTTGTCCTCCTTCAGGGACTCAATAGGTGATACTACACTTTCGTTTCTGCGCTCTTCAGTCAAGTTTGAACCTCCTTCCTGCAATCCTGTCCTATTACGGTCTCTCCCCCGTCATGAACCCATTTCGTACCCTCGTCAAGCCAGCGCCGAACCGATCTGCCCTCTCCCTTGCCGGTGAACGGCCAACCAGCAGAGTGTGCCGATCTCAAGACCGACGGTCAACCAGCTACAGCGGGTGGACAACAATGGTCTCTTGGTCTCCAGCCACTAGTCCCCTCCTGCCGCGCTTGTATGACACGTCAGGCAACTGACCAACCCTCCTTGATGATGACACCCGTAGCAGCCGTTTAGGAGTGGCGATTCCTCGTGGTTCGTGTGGCAGTAGTAACACTCTATCTGCCCGACTTCCTCGGAGCCCGGGTGCGGCTCGTGGGGGTTGATGTTCTCGTCATCTATGACGTATTCTGCAGTCAGCCCGATGACCTGCTCGTAACTGGTATGCTCGTTGGCCACGTGGCAGTCGAAGCAGAACTGCATCTCGACCCTCAGGTCTGGCACGCGCGCGCCTGCGACAGCCCCCGCGTGTGTCTCCTCTAGCGCCTCTATGTCAGTATGGCAATCTAGACACTCCAAACCCTCCTGCGCATGGGTATAGGCCAGCAGGTTGCTGTCCTCTAACGACTCCACCTGAGGGTCCAGGTGACAGAGAGCGCAGTCTGTATCCGGACTCCATGCGATCATCGACGGCTCATGTATCTTGTGGCAGGTGGCACAATCCACGTCACCAAGGACGGCATCGTGAGGATTGGGGTTCAGCGTCTCCGTACGTTCGATGACCTGTTCCACGCTCGTGTGCTCATTGGCTAGATGGCAGTCCAAGCAGAACTCATTCTCAACGCTAAGCGCCGTCACAGGTTCGCCCGGAACCGCCTCCTCATGTACTCGCTGCAACTCCTCCAGGTCATCGTGGCAATCCAGACAGTCCGCCCCCTCCTGGGCGTGGGCATAACCCAGCAGGTCCGGGTTGTCCAAGGACTCAACGTATGGGTCCATGACGTGACAGACAGCACAATCCGTCTCGGGATCCCATACATCGATCTCCGCCTCCAATGACACCGGCACCGTCCATCCGGCCCCTGTGGCCACAGGGTCGTGGCATTCAGCACAGTAGTCCTCGGAAAGCTCGTGCATCTTGTGGCAGATCCCACAATCTGGCTGGCCAACGTGTGAATCGTGTGGGTTCAGATCCAGATCTGCCGTTAGCTCAACGACCTCCTCATAGCTGGTGTGTTCGTTGGGCTCGTGGCAGTCGAAGCAGAACTCCATGGGATACTCACGCTCCTGGAGCGGTATCTCGTAGTCCCCCTGCACGTACACCACCAGTTCGTTCACCTGCTGGTCGATGGTGGGCTCGTGGCACTCCAGGCAAGTCACATCGTGTGTAGCGTGGGCGTAGGCGCCATAATCCGACTCCTGCCACGACTCCAGATAGGGCTGCATGATGTGGCAGGTGGCACAGAACTCCGGCCGCTCGTGGTACTGCCAGAAACCTACTGCACCCACTCCACCCACGGCCACCACGGCCAGCAATATGATAGCGATGATCTTCTTCCTAGACATTGCTCAGCATCTCACTCCGCCAACCCAAAAGTGGGCTCTGAATGGACAGAGAACCCCGATTCCATCACAGGCTATCTGATATCTATCCACCATGTGATCTCAGCTATCGGATCCCATCACCTCATCGGCTCGCCCGTCCCTGGAGGCAGCGGAACCACGGACTCCTGCGTCAAGCTATGGCAAAGGTGTCCCAGGCTGTCCACCAGGTCTTGCACCTGCTGTATGAACTGCTGTTCACCACAGTACACACAGAGAGTGTTGGTCTCGAGGTAGATCTCCACCACCCTCACGTGGAAGCCTTCTCGCACCAAACTCAGCAACTCCAAACCAAGCCCTCTCGCAGCTTCCCCATCGGTGAGGACGACTACGTCTGGAGCAGTCTCCCTCACTCGAGTTGCCGCCTGCCCCCGGTCTGTCTCCCGACCTACAATCTCCAATCCCGGTTCCAGGCGCAGCAGTTCCTCCACGCCCTCTCCGAACAACGATAGCTCGGAGACGACGAGCACTCGCGTCTTCGACCTGGCTCTCTGGTCCTCCGCCATGACCACAGTATACTGTCGCATGCTGGTGGCGGTAAGAGTCCAGCGGTTCATTCTGGCAAAAGAAAAGAACTATCTTTCGATAGTTCTTTTGGGCAAACGCACGCACTGCTCAGTGGTACGGCAAAGCACTGTTGTGTCTGGACGAACGACTACATCTCGGGAGGATCCTCCACCAAGCCCTGACGCACCGCGTACACCGCCGCCTGAATACGGTTGCGGAGATGCAGCTTGCCCAGGATGTTCCTCAAGTGGTTCTTGACGGTGCTCTCCGAGATGACCAGGCTCTCGGCGATCTCCTGGTTGGACTTCCCCTCCACCACCAACCTGAGGACCTCTGTCTCTCGCTGCGTGAGCGGCTCCACGGTTTCCACCTTTTCGCCCGTGACTTGGTCGCTCCTCTCGAACTCCTTCAAGATCTTGGCCGCGATGACCCCGGAGAAGGCTGCCTCCCCCCTGGCCACGCCCTCCAGCGCGTCGAGCAACTGGTGTGCTTTGAGGTCCTTGATCAGATATCCTTGGGCGCCGCTCTTGATGGCCTCAAAGAGGTGTCCGTCTTCTTCGGAGACGGTGAGCATGAACACCTTGACGTAGGGCATCTCTCGCTTGATGCGCCGGGTGGCCTCCAGCCCATCGCATCGAGGCATGGTGATGTCCATGAGGATCACATCGGGCATCTTCTCCCGGGCCAGGGCCACTGCCTCGAGGCCGTCACCTGCCTCAGCCACCACCTCTACGCCCGCACGGGAGGTCAGCACGGCTTTCACCCCCGTGCGAAAGAGAATGTGATCGTCCACCAGCAGAACACGCAAAGGCTCGCTCATCTGGCTCGCCCGTCCCCCAACAAGGCCAGCTGTAACACAACCCTGGTCCTCTCCCCGGGCTGAGACTCCACTGTGAGGGCCCCGCCCACACTCTCCGCTCGCTCGCGCATCGTGCGCAGGCCCAGATGCCTGCCGTCGTCCGCTCCTTCGAAAAGACTCGGATCAAACCCTGGGCCTTCGTCAATCACACAGATCCGAAGGAGGTTCTCCTCCCGTTCGATGCGCACAGTCGCTTTGCCCGTCCCCGCATGCCTGCGCACATTCCGCAATGCCTCCTGGACAATGCGCATCACCTGCGCCTGTGTTTGTCCATCAAATACGGCTGGCTCGACCTCGTCGCTCTCCAAGACCACCTCCAGGTCATACTGGTCCTGGTAACGAGCCAGATACTCCCGTAGCGCGGCCACCAACCCCATCCCTGGCTCCACTACGGCACGCAGGCCCAGCATGGCCTCCCTCAGATCGCGGTAGGCTCGACTCATCATCTCCTGCAACTCAGATAGATGACCCTGCGCCTCGCTGACCCGCTGGGTGCGAAGCGAATCCTCGAGTTGGGAGCCCTTGAGCTGCAGCGCGCCCAGCGTCTGGGCAAGACCATCGTGGATCTCCCGCGAAAGCCGGGCCCGCTCCTCCGTCAGCGCCAGCAGCTTCGACTGTTCATACAGTTGGGCGTTCTGGATGATCAGCCCCAGCATGTTACCAATACCCTGGGCCAGCTTGATCTCGTCACTCCCGAAATGACAATGGTCGTGCACGGTGTAGGCCCAGGCCAGAGCGATCACCTTGCCCCTCACCTCCAGTGGAACTCCGAGCGAGGACTTGACGCCTAGTTCGGTCATCCGATCCCGAGGGAAGCGCGGGTCAGACAGCACGTCGTGGCTGACCAGCGGCTCCCCCGTGGCCAGTGCCTCATGGAAGGCGCCGGTAAAACTGTCAAAGGATGCCAAAGCACGCGAGGACCAGTCGGAAGGCTCTGGAAGCCGAACGACGTAACTCTGCGTCTCGTCCACCAGATGGAACACACAACGATCCACCCCCAGCGAGGCGACTATCTGGTCAGCCGCGCGGCTCACTACTTCGCTCAGCTCCAGGGTGGAGCCCACCGTCTGTGCCATGTCCAGGAGCGTGCGTACTCGTGCTCCCTCGTCCTGCAACTGCTGGGCCATCTCGGCCGCGCACATGCGGGTGAGACTACCGACCACGTACCGTAGGCAGGCGTCCAATTCGCGTGCCGCGGCCCATGTTGCGCTGGCATCAGGACCACAGGCGTCTCGAATGACGGGCAGAGTCGCATCCTTGCAGAGCAGCAGCGCCTCGGTCAGGGCAGCGGGATCGGAGACCATCTCACTGTCCATGCAGCACAGACCCACAAGGTACTCATCTAGAACACCAATGGAACCTGTCTCCAGGCTCTCCGCTATCGCCTCCACTCCCTCCCACGTCAGCGAACGAACCTCTTGTGTAGGAAGATCACCGCAGAAAGATCCTGACAGATCCTGTACCATCTCCGCCCAGGCTGTAGCGATCTCCTCCCGGTGCTGCTTCAGCAGAATGCCCAGGTCTGAGCGCGCCTGTCCGTGCTCCATCCTGTCCTGCCTTGCTTGCCCCGCCTCTGATTCACCCATCGTGTTCTCCACCTTCACATTGTACCAGAGTGGTATACGCGAGTCCAGCAGCCAAGCCTATTGTTCCTTCCAGAGAAACAACAGGCTAGGGACTGGTTTCGCCAGACCCTCCCTCGATCCGCAAGCTATTCATCGCCTGACGACATGAGGTCCCCTACGGAACCGTCCACCCCCCAGCCGTGGCACTGCGCACAGTAGTCCTCCGAGTCCTTGTGCATTGTGTGGCGGTGACGGTTCCCCATCTTGCCGTAGTGGGCGTCGTCGAAGTTGCGCCCCTTCTCCAGACATGCTGTCTTCTCTATGGTCTCGCGGTATATCTCGTGCCCGTGGAAATCCAGAGCGGCAGAACCGGTGTGTACGCGCACGCTCACTGCATTCCCGGTCCTGCCGCGATTCCAGACAGCGCCCCCGAGGCAGCGGGTACCACAGAACCGTGGTTGCCTTGAGGCTATCGCACCAACCCCACACAACCGTTTCGCATAGACACCCGCCGGACACTTCGCCACCTTCACAATTCTACAACGCCAGAGTCAAAATCAGGTCCGAATCCGGTCCAAAAGGCGTCAGCATCTGATGTGGCCTGTCGTGACGAGCTACGAATCACGCTTCACCGTCGACCCCAGGAGCGATTCGTCCTGGATGGCGGCTTTGGAGATGGGCCGGAAGGTGGCCGACTGGAGTGCAAAAAAGAGGGAGAGCCCGATTGCTCGGGCTCTCCCTGTCAGAAGAAAAGCGGCACCGATGGTGCCGTCACTGCACTACGTCCAAGGCTCTTCCGCCGCGGCGTTCTCGCCGGCGATGCGGCCAAAGGCGAGCGCCTCCGGGAAGTTGCCGCCCCAGAAGTATAGGTGACCGAAGATCGAACCGAATTCCCCCGGACTGTACAGCCTTGGAATAGGCTTGCCATCAACATCCAGCGTTTGAGCATCCTTGTTGTGCACCGGACCGCCGTTCGTATTGATGTTCCCGATGGCCATTTCCACCGCATAGAACGGCGGGTTGTCCAAGGGAACGAGGTTTGCTGGATTTCTGGCGAAATCAGAATCCTCACCGACCGCACAGTACTGGTTGTACTTGTCCACGGTCTCTGCCAATCCCGCGGCATCCATTCCCACCACTTCTCCGAAGAAGTTCTTGCACTCGATCTTGCTGCCCAATTCCTCGATCGTGTCCGCCTTGATTATCCATCCCTCGTCGATCTCTGCGAGGTTGTCCTCACTCCACTCGTATACCTGGTGTACTTGGTTGTATCCGTATGCCGCTACAGACACAGGACCTTCCGTCCTTAGAGTCTCGTCGAAGACCATATAGAACGGGATATTCTGATAGTCTGCGTAGTTCGTAGCATCTGGGCCGTAGGGTGGCGCGACTTTGCCCGTGAAGTGAAACATCGGCAAGGTTTCCTTGAGGTGATACTGCATCATGATTCGTTCATTCATGAACCTCTTGCCGTATCTGTTGACCCAGATGCATTTGTCACTATCAGTCAAGACCACGCAGACCCCATAGACCTCGCTTGGCACCTTGGCACATCTGGTGTAGACCTCGGAGCTATTCATGTGCCATAGGGGCGCTCCGATCTGGGAGACCATCTTTATGCCGTCCCCAGTGTTGTAGGGAGTACCCATGGCCGGGACTACCAGCGAGTGGGAGTGAGACATCCCAGACTGATGCATCATGTCCTGGTTGGCCTCGAAGCCTCCGCAAGCCATGACCACACCTTTTCTCGCTTTGACGTATATCTCTTCTCCACCCGCATAGTGAGAGGGCACCTCTCGCGACCACTGGGTGGTACCTAGGGGCGTTCCCCCTGTTAGCGCCTTGACGCCTAGTATCTCCTTGGTGACAGGATCTTGAATCAGCTCCTTCGCCGGAGATGCGCACATCACGTTGATTCCCCTATCGTCTGCGCATCCGGAGAGGAATCTGAACATGTGCTGTCCCTGACCCGCCCCTCCATCTGCGGCAATCTGCATGCCCATTCCTTCACGGAAAGCATCACCGCCTGGAAGAGTAGCATAGATGACCGCCGATGGTCCGAGCAGGAGTTCAGCACCCAAGCTCTCCAGCCAATCTGGAAGATCATTGATGGCCGAAACAAACCCTCCTATCAGTTCATCATCTGTCACAGTGCCCCAGCCCAGCGCTTTGATGTGGTCGATAGCATCCTGCCCCGGAGCTGGGATATTGGACGATCCCAAGGCGCACCCCGTGTTCCCCCCGTCAGCGGTTGGTGCCTTCTCCAGCACGAGAACTTCTGCTCCAGCGTCATGTGCCGCTATGGCCGCAGTTATGCCTGCTCCTCCATACCCGACAATCACCACATCGGCCTCATAATCCCACTTCTCGGGAAGCCAGGGGGTCGCACCCTCGCACACCGGACACTCTTCCGCCGGCGCACAGGTAGGGCACGGAGTTGTGGTGTCCGCAGGCTCCGTTGAGGATGAGCAACTGGCCAGCGCGCTGGCGCCAGCCAATGCCCCCGCTCCCAGGGCTGCGCCCTTTACAAAGTCCTTTCTCGACAGTCTCTTCGGCAGTTCCTTTTCCTTTGTCATCTCCCTCTTCTTCTGCAGTCTCCTCTCCAATTGCTGATTGGCGTTTCGCTTCCCATTGCTCATCTTTGTTCCGCACTTGGCAGTCCGCCACAAACAACGGACCCCCGTTTCATGCCTAGCCCAATGACACCCGGTGAATCACCCTCCTTCCGCCATCCGGCCTCTGATTCGAGAGCGTCTGCCCACCGTCACTACCCATGACACTCACTGCAATTCTGCAACGTGCCCGAATGGTGGCAACTATAGCAGCCATCGATCAGGGAAGACTCGTCGTGCATCTGGTGGCAGCTAGCGCACTCGACCGGATCCATGTCTTCCACACCCGCGTGCGGATCGTGGGGGTTGATGTTCTGGTCATCTATCACGTACTCTGCCGTCCTCTCGATCACCTCTTCGTAGCTCGTGTGCTCGTTCTCCACGTGGCAATCGAAGCAAAACTCCATCTCCACCGTCCGCGCTTTGATAGTCTTGCCCGGCACCGCCTCCTCATGCACCTGCTCTACTGCCTCCTCCTCGTGGCAATCAAGGCACTCCAGCCCCTCTTCGGCATGCGCGTACGCTAACAGGTTCGTATCATCCAACGACTCCAAATATGGCTCCATCACGTGGCACGCGGTACAGTCCATGTCCGGAGACCACACCTCCACCTCCGCTGTCCCCGTCACCTCCGTCGTCCACCCTACCCCGGTCGCTATGGCCTCGTGGCACCGCGCACAGTAGTCCACCGATACCTCGTGCATGCTGTGGCAGAGCTGACAATCCAGCTCCCCAAGGTGCGAATCGTGTGGGTTCAGCTCCAGGTCCGCTGTCAGCTCGATCAACTCCTCGTAACCTTCCAGCTCATGGCACTCGAAGCACTCTTCCTCCGAGTACTCCAACTCCTCCAGCGGGATCTCGTAGTCGCCCTGCATGTACACCACCAACTCGTTCACTTGCTGCTCGATGGTGGGCTCATGACAATCCAGGCACGCCACACCCTCCACCCCATGGGCGTGCGCGCCGTACTCCGACTCCTCCCACGACTCCAGATACGGCTCCATGATGTGACACGTGGCGCAGAACTCTGGCCGCTCGTGATACTTCCACAAGCCCACACCACCTACCCCGCCTATGACAACCACGGCCGCCAATGCGATGGTGATGATCTTCTTCCTTGACATGATTCAGATATCTCCCCGTACGCCACGATGCCCTCTCACCGGACCGAGTACTCCGGCCCCATCAGCGGGCATCTGGAATGTGCTGTGTCGCATCCAGTGTCGTCTCCCATCAGGCAGCCGGCTCGCCCGTCGCCGGTGACAGCGGAGCCCCTGCCTCCCCGTTCAAGCTGTGACAAATGCGTTTGAGGGCATCCACCAGGTCGCCCACCTCGCGCATGGATTCCTGTTCACCGCAGTAGATACCAAGGGTGTTGGTAGCCACATGGATCTCCACGATCCTCATGTGGAAGCCTTCCCTCACCATACGCAGCAACTCCGCCCCAATATCCGTCGCCACCTCTCCATCGGTGAGGATGACCACGTCTGGGGGGTCGTCCTGCATGTACCTGACGACCTGGTCCGGATCGGTTACCCGACCCACGATCTCCAATCCCGGTTCCTGGCGCAGCAGACCCTCAATGCCCTCGCCAACCATGGACGGCTCAGCGACAAGCAGCACACGCATCAATGCCCCCGGGCGCGATCACTGTAGTGAGAAGCCGGTGCCGACGGCATCCCAGCACTACTATATCATCTGGGGCATCGCCGGGGAACAGGTGAACGCCTGGTCCCCAGCCCAGGTGTTCACCCAGGGTAGTAGCCGGGCGATACCCTGGGCACGGCACCTGGCACCAAGAAAGGCCTCGCTCCTATGAGCACGGCCTGGGCCTCTGCTTGCAGCCGTCTCTCAGGCCTGGTCCACTACCAAGCCACGCTCCAACGCAACACGCACCAACTCGGCCGCGTGCCGCGATGCCATTCCACGGTCTTGACGCTCAGCGATAGGCCGGTTGCGATCTCCGAATTGGTCTCGCCCTGGACGATGTGTGCCAGGATCTCCTTCTCCCTGGGCGTAGTGGGTTCCTCCGTGGCGCTCTTCGGGCCAGCAGCGCAGGCACAGTCCGCCGCCTCCATCGCTGCGGCGCCGACACCCTTTGGGCAGAACCGCCTTACCATCTCGCCGGTCGTTCTGCTGGTCCGGCGCAATCCACTGTCGACCATGTGCTGCAATACGCCGACCAGTCGCGCTTGGTGTCGCTCATCGAGCCGCCCCTCCGACAGGCGTGACCTCTCGTGGAAAGAAGCGCTGGAGACCTCCCACAACCTCGCCGCGTCAAGCACGAAAACAGGGAGAGCCCGACTCGTCGGGCTCTCCCTGTCTGAAGAACAGCGGCATCAGTGGTGCCGGTGAGCACACTACTCCCAGGGCTGTTCGCCAACAGCGTTTCCCGGCCAAATGCCAGCAAGGCCAAACGATCTGCCTAGAGGACAGCCCAACGGCTCAACGGCGCCGAAAGAGGCGGCTGAAGGGAACGAAGGAGAGCTCTACTCCAATGGTCGCATCTTCGCGTACGTCGAGTACCGTCTCAAACGTCTCGTACGCACCGTCCTTTGAGGCGTAGAGCGCGTACTCGCCTTTGGGCACCCCCACCTTCGCCACTCCATCTTCGTCGGTGTAACCCCTGTAGGCGTAGCGATCTGGTTCGCGCAAGAGCACGTGAACCCCCTTGAGAGGGTCCTTTGTGTCCTCTGCGACGACCTCCACTGTCACCACATGCTCGGGCGGCCTGGCAACTGCAAAGGTGAACTGACAGGAGGCTCCCTCGTGGGGAAGGCGCAAGTCCGGCTTCAGGAATCTGCCCCTCCACTTGTAGAGTCCGCTAACCTTTGGGGAGTCAAGTTCGACCTCCGCCCAGTAAAGCGCACTTGTGCCCGGCCAAGGAACGTCACCCAAGGTCTCAGTTGCCACCTCCTTGCCCTTTTCCCCGTAGATTCGGATCTCGTTGCCCGTCATCTTGCAGCCAGTGGAGCACTTGACCCCGACCTTGATCTTGAACTTGTCATTGACTGCAACCGGAGAAGGTACATCCCAAACCACCATGCTGACTGAGTGGGGCCTGACGACAAACGGGAAGGATGTGGAGCTTTCCTCGTGAGGAACCCCTCCAACCTCCTGCCCTGGGAACAGAATGCTCCATGTACACTCCCCGAGCCCGATCGGAGCCTTCACCGCGAAATCATCAGTCTCATTCATCGCCTCTTCGAGGCTAGCCAGCGCCGCTTCCCCGGTGACCGTCCCATCCTCAGCAATGATTCTGACCCTGCTGCCCCGGAGGTCGCAGGCAGAAGCGCACGAGACTCTCACCCTCAACGGTATGTCTGTGCCGGCATCCACTTCTGGAGGAGACGACCCAACCATCTCCGTGTTCGTCTGGTGCGACTGACCTTGTCCTGCCACGAGCCATTCCTCCATGCTGTAGTCCCCCCACGCAAACCAGAGAAAGCCGCACTAGAGAGGGGATCGGGTTCACCCGATCCCCTCTCTACAAGATTCTACAAACGCTTTCCTACGTATCCCAGGGCTCTAACGCGGCAGCGTGCTCTCCGGCGAAGCGGCCCGACGAAAGAGCCTCTGCAAAGTTGCCGCCGGCGAGATACAGGAAGCCGTAGATTGAACCAAGTTCCCCTGTAGAGTACAGCCTCGGAATAGGTGTGTCGTCAGTATCTAGTGTCTGCCAATACTGGTTGTGCACCGGACCGCCGTTCGTGTTTATGTTGCCGATGCACAATTCCATTGCATAGAATGGCGGCGTCTGTATCGGCACCAGTTCCTCCGCGGGCCTGCCGAAATCCGGGTCGTTGCCGGCTGCACAGTATTGGTTGTATTTGGTGACAGTTTCCACCAATCCCGCGGCATCCATACCCACCACTCGTCCAAAGAAATCCTTGCACTCAATGCTTTGGCCCAGTTCCTCGAGTGTATCACCCTGGATTATCCATCCCTTCTCGATCTCCGCGGTGTTGTCCTCACTCCACTCATAGAGATTGTGTGCACTCGCATACGTGTAGAAACCGGGTGGCGCCACTGCACCCTTCTTCCGTGTGGTTTCGTCGAATATCATATAGAATGGTACATTCGGATAATCCACGAGATCTTCCCCGTCCACGCTTGCATGCTTGTGCGAAAAGTGGAACATAGGTAAGGTTTCGTGGGTATGCATCCAGACCATTCGTTCATTCATGAATCTCTTGCCGTACCTGTTTACCCAGATATGGTCGGCAGTGTCACTTACCCCAAACCCGACGCCAAGCTCCTCGCTCGCCAGTTTGGCACATCTGTGATAGACCTCCGCACTATTCATGTGCCAGAGTTTCGCGCCCGCTCTCGCAGCCATGTATAGGCCATCACCTGTGTTGTAGGGAGTACCCATGGTAGGAATAACCAGAGAATGGGACCCTATTTGGAGCGTCTGATGGACCATGTCTTGATCCGCCTCGAAGCCTCCGCAGGCCAAGATGACGCCTTTCCTCGCCTTGATGTGCATCGCCTCTCCCGCCGCGATCGCCTTGACGCCCAATATCTCCTTTGTCTGAGGATCTTGAATCAGTTCCTTCCCCGCCGTGCTCAGCATAACCTCTATTCCTCTGTCCTGCGCGCAGCCATGAAGGAATGCGAAGGTGCCCTTGCCCCATGCCGGATTTCCGTCGGGAAGCGCCACTACGAAGATGTTACCTAATTCCAGCGTCTCGGATCCTGTAATACTGGCAGGTACGGCCGAATCCATAGGCTCAAACATCCGCATTTTCAACCACACAAGTTCGGCGCCCAGATCCTCCAACCAATCTGGAAGTTCGTTGGAGGCCACCGTGTGAGCACGGAGCAATTCCTCGTCGGTTACCGTGCCCCAACACGTCGCTCGTAAGTAGTCGATCGCCTCCTCCAGCGGCTGAGGGAGCTGAGTTGCCCCTCCGGCGCACCCGCTATTTCCCCCCTCGGGGGTTGGCGCCTTTTCCAGCACGAGAACCTCTGCCCCAGCGTCATGGGCTGCTATGGCCGCACTGACACCTGCTCCGCCATAACCCACTATCACCACGTCCGCCTCTTCGTCCCACGACTCGGGCATCCAGGCCGACGTGCACGCCGGACACTCTTCGGCTGGCGGACAGGTCGGACACGGCTCTGCAGTCTCCGCAGGCGTCGTCGATTGACCGCAACTAGCCAATGCACTGGCACCGGCAAGAGCCCCTGCCCCAACGGCTGCTCCCTTCACAAAGTCTTTCCTCGACAGTCTCTTCGGCAGTTCCTTTTCCTCTGTCATTCCTTTCTCCTTCAGCGTTCTGTTCTCCAACTCCTCATTGGCGTTTCGCTTCCCCTTGCTCATCGTTCCTCCCCCGGCAGTCCGCCACAAACAACGAACGCCCTTTTCGCGCCTAGCCCAATGACACCCGCTGAATCACCTTCCTTCCGCCATCCGGCTTCTAACTCGTCAATGTCCGCCCACGTTCACTACCCGTGACACTCACTGCAGCTCTTCAAAGTGCCCGAATGGTGGCAACTATAGCAGCCATCGATGAGAGGCGATGTGCTGTGCCGTGCACCTGGTGACAGAGAGAGCATCCGATTTGCTTCACTTCATCAGACCCCGCGTGGGGGTTGATGTTCTGGTCATCTATCACGTACTCTGCCGGCCGGTCGCGATACTCCCACTAGGCCACGCCTCCCACAATCACCGCTCCCAGCAAGACCCCGATGATGACAATGCGACGCCTGGACAGCTTTCAGCACCCTCTCCCTACCCTGGAATGGCCCATCCTTGCACCCCCTACGCCAGTGCTATCACAGGCGTATCGTCTGCGCTGCCTCGAGTGGGTGGTCGCATCTCGTCACGTAGCCGCCCCAACCACCGGCTCCAGTCGACCTTGCGCGTCTCCGGTCAATCCTTCGCCAATGTGCCGGACGGTCTCCACCAGTTCCGCGGCTTCTCGTATCCGGTGGTGCTCCCCACGGTATAGACAGAGGGTGTTGGTCGTCAGGTGAACCTCGACCATCCCTATGCAAGAGCCTTGCCTGACCATCCGCATGAGCTGCGGTGCCAAACCTGTCGCCGCTTCCCCGTCGAGTACAAGGATGGCGTCAGGAGAGGTCTCCTTGATCAGCCTGAGGGCCTCCTGCGCATCTCCCTCCCGGCCCACGATCTCCAGCCCAGGTTCCTCGCGTAGAATCGCCTCAATGCCCTCGCCGAACATGGACGGCACAGCAACAAGCAGCACACGCATCAATGCCCCCAGGCACCATCACTGTTAGGGGAAGCCGGTGCCAACAGCATCCCAGCACTACTATATCATCTGGAGTGCTGGCCGGGAACGGGTGAACGCCTGGTCTCAAACCCAGGTGTTCACTCGGGGTGGTACCCAGGCGATACCCTGGGTGCGGCACCTGGAATCAAAAAAGGCCCTGCTCCTCAGAGCAGGGCCTAGGCGCCTGTGTGTAGCCGTCTCTCAGCCTTGGTCCACTACCAAGCCACGCTCCAACGCAACACGCACCAACTCGGCCGCGTTGTGAACGTTCAGCTTGCCCATCAAGTTGCCCCGATGCCATTCCACGGTCTTGACGCTCAGCGACAGGCCGGTTGCGATCTCCGAATTGGTCTCGCCCTCGACGATGTGTGCCAGAATCTCCTTCTCCCTCGGCGTAAGGGGTTCCTCGGGGCACAGCACCTCTTCCAGCAGAACCGTGGAGACCTCGGGGTGGAGGTACGTTTCCCCTCTGGCCACAGCTCGGAGGGCCTGCAGCAAGTCGGACCCCAAGGCCCTCTTCAGGATATACCCAGAGGCTCCCGCCTTCAGCACTGCCGACACGTACTGTCGCTCTCTGTGCTGGCTCAGAACCAAGACCCGCGTCTGGGGACACTGTTCGCGGATGAGTCGGGTAGCCTCAATGCCGTTCAGCCCGGGCATGGCTATGTCCATCAGGACGACATCGGGGTGAACCTCGCCGGCAAGCTGCACCGCCTCGGTGCCATCTCGGGCTTCGCCCACGATCTCCATGTCCTCGCGGCCATCTAGCAGAGCTCGCAACCCCGCACTGAGGATGGCATGGTCATCGGCCAAGAGCAGGCGGATCTCAGACACCGTGTTTCTCCTGCGGTGGCAGAGGTACGCTGACCGTGATGGCGGTACCCCGCCCAGGTTCAGACTCTACGCGCATCTCGCCCCCGAGAGTGCTCACCCGTTCCCTCATCCCACGCAGACCCAGGCGCTGCGCCTCTGCAGGTCCCGATGTCTTGACCGGGTACTCAAAACCCCTGCCATTGTCCCGCACGGTCAGGAACGCCGCATGGTCGTCCACTCTGAGGGTCACTTTCACCCTCGAGGCATCAGCGTGTCTCGCCACGTTGGTCAGCGCTTCTTGCGTGATACGGAAGAGGGCAGTCTCCAGCAACGCCGGAAGTCGGGCCGGCATCTGGTCGTATTCCAAGTCCAGCGCTACGCCCATCGGCTGAAGCCTCTGTTCCCCATACCAGGCGATGGCCGAAGCCAAGCCCAGATCGTCCAAAAGCGAAGGGCGGAGATCATTGATCAGGCGACGCGTGTCCTCGAGCATGGTCCCGGCGATAGATTTGGCTCTATCGAGGTGTTGCTGCGATCCAGACGTCCCCGCAGCCACGTCCAAAACGCAGGTATCGAGGCTAAGCATGAGCGCGGCCAGATCCTGGGTCGTCTGGTCGTGTAGCTCCCGCGCAATCCGCTTTCGCTCATCCTCCTGCGCCCTGATGGTCTTGGCCAGCAGTTCACCGCGGGCCCACTGTTCCTTTCGCAGAGCTTCGTACAGTCGAGAGTTCCGGATGACCAGGCCCAGCACGTTCCCCATAGCCTGGGCCAAGGCGATCTCTTCATCGCTGAAGCCACGGTAGTCGTGCACCGTGTACGCCCCAGCCATCGCTACTACCTTGCCCTTCACCAGAAGAGGCACAACCACCCCAGACTTGGTCTCTGGATCACGGTACACGTAGTCCGACGGAATGCGAGGATCACTCATCCCGTCGTAGACCGTCACTGGCTCCCGCCTCCTTAATACCTCGTGGAACAGGCTGCTGAGCTCCTGGAAGGGTCGAAGAGTGCGCGACGACCAATCGGAAGGCCGACGAACGTGGAGCGCGGAACGCTGCTCCTCGTCCACCAAATAGAACGTACAACGATCCACTCCCAGTACGGTAACTACGGCCTCGGACACGCGACTCACCACCTCGGCCAGCTCCAAGGTGGAGGTGACAGTCTGCGCCACGTCCAACAGCGTGGCGACCTGTCCTTTCTCATGGCTCAACTGCTCGGCCATCTCGGTCGAGCACATGCGGCTGACACGACCAACCGCATATCGTAGGCACTCGTCCAAGCGAGTTACGAGGGACCAGGTGGCGCTGGCCTCGGACCCACAAGCGTCCCGAATGGTCCTCAGGGCCGCTTCCTTGCACAGCAGCAGGGCCTCGCTTAGCGTTGAGGCGTCGGGTGCCGTCTCACTGCCCACGGCGCACAGACCCGCAAGGTACTCATCCAGAACGTCAACGGAACCTGTCTCCAGGCTCTCCGCGATCGCCGCCACTCCCCGTTCTGTCAGCGAACACACCTCTTCTGGGGAGAGACCAGCGCAAGAGGGGCCTGGCAAGCCCCGGATCTTGTCCGCCCAGGCCGTGGCGATCTCCTCCTGGTGTTGCTCAAGCAGAACAGCCAGCTCGGAGCACGCCTGTTGGTGCTCCTTGCTGTTCTCCCTTGCTCGCCTCGTGCTTGACTCGCCCATCCATACTCTCCACCCTCACATTGTACCAGAATGGTACACGCGAGTCCAAGTCGCAAGGCTGCGGTTCCCTTTGGAGAAACAATTGGGAGAATGGTCCGGTTTCACTAGGCCCGCCCCTCGATCTGCAAGTCCTTGACTGTCCAGATGCCACCAAGTCCTTCACGGAACGGTCCACCCCCACGCGTGGCACTGGGCGCAGTAGTCCTCAGACTCCCTGTGCATCTTGTGGCAGAGACCGCACTCCAGCTCTCCGTTGTGCGAATCGTGGGGGTTGGCCCCGATGAGCGACTCAAAGTGAGCCGTTCTCTCAGCGAGCTCCTCGTAGCTGCCATGCTCGTGGCACTGGAGGCACTCCTCCTTGGGGTATTTCAGTTCCTGCAATGGCACCTCGTAGTCGCTCTGCAAGTAGACCACCAACTCGTGCGCCTGCTGCTCCAGGGTGGGCACGTGACAGTCCAGGCACTCGAGGTCGAACAACCTGTGGTAGTCGGCGCCCAGATCCGACGCCTGCCAGGAGTCCAGGTAGGGCTGCATGATGTGGCAGGTAGCGCAGAACTGCGGTTCCTCGTGGTAGCGCCAGAAAGCGACACCCCCCGCGCCGCCCACCACGAACGCCGCGGCCAGCACCGCCACGACGATCTTCCACCTTCTTCCCATGAGCGCCGGGTACCCCCCTTCTTTGGGGACCAGTCTATCGGATAGCGAGAGTGTTGTCAACCTCTCTCTGGTCACCACACAGAGAGACGTGTCAGGAGGCAGGATCACGATGTGCACGCTCATTCGCAGGCATTTGTTGCTCTCTTGGCCCGCTCTGTGCTATAATAGGTTGTTGGACTACGAAACACGGAGAGGGTCTGTTTGTGCTTCTTTCAGCCGTGAGATCCGCCGCGGTTGATGATCTTCACATCGCAGGTATCGTCGCCAACCCCCTACTCCTAGTCGCCCTAGAGAGCCTGGGGTTGCTAGTCGGCATACCCCGGACGGAAATGCAATGCCTGAAAGGAACCTTTCGGGCGTTTTCTTTTCGGGGATCCCGACAGCGCGCATGAAGCGTTCAGGCGCCGTGCGGGGATAGTCGATCCGCCCTCTGGCGAGCGAAAGGCTGTACGACAGCGGTAGTATGGAGAGTCTGTAGCCGTGTTCAAACTGGTGTCCAGGTTTGCAGGTGATCCCAACGCCAAGGAATTAGACCGCCTGCAACCGCTGGTGGATGAGGTCGGCGAGCTCGAATCTCGCTTCAAGGACCTCACGGACCGGCAGTTGCGAGATGGGACCGCTGAGTTCCTCGACAGACTGCACGCCGGTGAGTCACTGGAGGACGTGCTGCCAGAGGCCTTTGCGGCTACCCGGGAGGCCTCCAAGCGAACCACCTCCATGCGTCACTTCGACGTGCAGATCCTGGGCGGCATCCTGCTGCACCAGGGCAAGGTGGTGGAGATGAAGACCGGCGAGGGCAAGACCTTGGTGGCTACCTTGCCCTTGTACCTCAACGGCCTGACCGGACGTGGTGCCCACCTGGTGACGGTGAACGACTACCTGGCGCGCCGCGATGTCCAGTGGATGGGTCCCATCTACCATCTTCTGGGCCTGACGACCGGGCTTCTTCAGCAGGGGGAAGGCAAGGCCTTCGTCTACGATCCGGATCATACCCGGGGCGAGTTCAAGTATCTGCGCCCGGTGCCGCGGAAGGAAGCCTACCAGGCCCACATCACCTACGGGACCAATCACGAGTACGGGTTCGACTACCTCCGCGACAACCTGGCCTACTCCCTCGAGAACCGCGTACAGCGCGAACTGCACTACGCCATCGTGGACGAGGTCGACAACATCCTCATCGATGAGGCCCGCACCCCTCTCATCATCTCCGGTCCGTCTGACGAGCCTCTGGAGGAGTACAGGCGTTTCGCTCGCATCGCCCGCAAGCTGCGTGCCGACATGGACTACGAACTGGACGAGAAGGAGCGCAACGTCGTCCTCACAGAGTCAGGCCTGGCCAAGGTGGAAGCAGAGACGGGCATCGAGAACATCTACGACGAAGCCAACTACCAGTACGTGCACTACATGGAGCAAGCGCTGAGGGCGCAGGTCCTGTTCCACAAGGACCGCGACTACATCAGACAGGGCCAGCGCATCGTCCTCGTGGACGAATTCACCGGGCGGCTGATGCCTGATCGGCGACTCAGCGAAGGGCTACATCAAGCCATCGAGGCCAAGGAAGGCGTGCCCATCAGGCATCGTATGATGACCCAGGCCACGATCACCCTCCAGAACTACTTCCGCATGTACGAGAAGTTGGCGGGTATGACAGGCACGGCGGCCACCGAGGCGGAGGAGCTGGACAAGATCTACGAACTGGACGTCGTCGTTCTTCCCACCAACGTGGAGTACATGGCTCGCGGCCCAGAATCCTCGTTGGTGGAGAAGCGACACAAGGAAGACGGCGTCGAGATCGTGGAGTACTACGACCGCGACGATCCTGACGAACTCCTCTTCTACCGGCGCGCCGACTACCAGGATATGGTCTACAAGTCCGAGAAGGCCAAGTGGGAGGCCATCACTGGAGAGATCCAGGAACTCCACCGTCTAGGACAACCCGTGCTCGTGGGAACGACCTCCGTAGAGAAATCCGAGCGCCTCAGCGCCCTGCTCAAAGAGAAGAATGTGCCCCACGAAGTCCTCAACGCCAAGAACCACACCCGTGAGGCGGCCATCATCGCTCGAGCCGGAGAACCAGGCGCCGTCACCATCGCCACCAACATGGCCGGGCGAGGCGTGGATATCAAGCTGGGCGGCGAACTGACGGAAGAGACCATCAAGGCCGCCCACAGGCTGCTGCGCGGCCGGGGCGTGGACCCTTACCGCGCCACCCCGGCGCAACTCTACACAGCCATCGCTGAGGTCGAGCCTGACTACGTCCGGCGTCGAGAGCAGGCACTGCAACTAGGCGGGCTGCACGTTCTGGGCACCGAGCGTCACGAGGCGCGACGTATAGACAACCAGCTAAGAGGACGGGCCGGGCGCCAGGGCGAGCCAGGATCTTCCCGCTTCTTCCTCTCTCTCGAAGATGACCTCATGCGCCGCTTCGGTGGTCCTTCCGTGGCCAGTTTGATGGACAGGCTGGGCGTGGAAGAGGACATACCCATCGAGCACGGCATGGTGAGCAAGACCATTGAGGGGGCTCAAACCAAGGTCGAAGGCTACAACTTCGACATCCGAAAGCACCTTCTCGAGTACGACGACGTCCTCAACCGCCAGCGAGAGTTGATCTACGGCCGCAGGTACAGGTTCCTCACCAGCCTGGACCTGGAACCGGAACTCTGGGACATGATAGAGAGCGAGCTGGGCGCGAGATTGCAGGCCGCAGCGGGCAGGGACGGTGATCAGGTCGGACTCCTGGCCTATCTCAACGATATCCTGCCCCTCTCCCTTGCCCCTCCCGACAGCCCCTTTCCCTATCAGTTCCCGTTCCTGGGCAAGCTGACCTGTTTTCCACCGTTTACCGTGCTCTTCCTGTCCGGCCAACTGGCGGAGCTGCCCGGAGAGCAGCTGCCTGGGGCGCTCCTGGAGATCGCCCAGCAGGCCAGTGACGAGTATCGCCAGCATCTGCTGGAGACGGCGGTGCAGGAGCCGTTCGACACCGCTCTGGACCAGTACAAGGACACCCTGGCGACATACTCCGATTCTCTGGAGAACAAGGTCGACGACTACGTCGACCTGATGGAAGAGCAAGGGAAGACCGTCAGCAGCCAGGATCTGCTCCAGTACGTGCAGAGCGTCTTCCCTCTCACCCTGGACGTGAAGGCCAGCGACTTGAGAGGCCTGTCAGTAGCAGAGGCCACAGACGAACTTCTGGAGCGGTTGCAGAGCGCGTACCATCGGGAACTTGGGGACAGGCTGCTCCGCACCGTGCAGTCGCGCGTGCCTCCGGCGATGAAACCGGACCAGATCAGAGCTTCCAACGTCAGTGCCGAGGACATGCAGGCTCTCCTGCAAAGCTCGTCGTCCGACCTCGATGAGTCTTCCCGCAAGCGACTGGCCGCTCTGGCTCAGGGCAAGGGGATCCTTATCGACACTCTCTCCCAGATGAATGCTGCGGCCATGCTGGACCTGGACGTGCTGAGGAGGATCCTGGCCCAGGCGGTGACCACGATCTACGACGGCTGGGCGCGAGCACAACTCGACGAGATTGGCGACGTCCTCTCGCAGAACGAATCCAAGCTGCAGTCGGCGTCTGGTCAAGAGCTGACCCTGCACATGCTGCGGGTGGTCTACGGCGAGAGAGCAGAGTTCGACAAGGGGCACCTCAAGCGTCTCTCCTTCGCGCCCCGTCTGCCGCTCCAGTATCTGGCCTTGCCTTCGTTCAGGAAGCTGCGCCCGGATGCCGCTCGAGACACGCTGCTGGAGACTCTAGAGACCGCCCTGGTCTCCCGCGAGGAGACCTGGGGCCAACAAGAGCTCGGGCGTCTCGGCCAATACCGTCTCAGCGAACTCGATAGCGACTTCTCCGACGGGCTCGCTGAGCAACTTGGTTCGTCGATCATCGAGCACGCCGAAGACAAGACGGTGTCCCAACTCGAGGACCGCTTGCTAGACCAGGTTCGAGCCTATCTAGCGCTCACCGAAATCTCGGATCTGTCCCTCGCCGAGGTGGGAATCCACGACCAGTTGGTCCAGCACCTGGAGCGTCGACTCGAGACCCAACTCACCGATCCTGAGGGGGTCCCTGAAGGTCGTCTGGCCAAGGAGATCGAGGAATTCCTCCGCGCCGAAGGCTACTTCGAGGAGAGCAAGACCCGGGACAATCTGCTGCGAAAGCCCATCGCTCAGCTCAGCAACACCGCGCGTGAAAGCATCGCTGCTCTGATGGGCCAGCAGGAACTGGCCGAACTAAGGGACGCGCCAGTGGGGGAATGGAAGGAAGACCTCCGTCTCGGAGTCCTGGACTATCTGCGAGGGCGAGGCCATTTCGTCGACGAGCAGAAGGTCCAGCGGTTCTTCGTCCACGGCACCCTGGCAGACCTGGGCGCCGACGCCGCCCGTGAGGCCTGCGCCTACATCACCAGAAGACGGCTCGCCAAGTTCGAGGATCGCACCCTCAGCTCCCTCAAGGGCGATCGTAGGGAAAGCCTCCTCGGGCACTTCCAGCAGCAGGGGCTGATGGTGGACGAGGCCAAGCAAGCCCGCGCCAACGACCACCCCTTGTCCGAACTCGATGAAGCTGCCGCCGCTGGTCTGATCGAGTACCTGGGGCGAGAGCAATTGGGGGCCGCCGGGACCGCCTCGGCACTTCCTCGGGACGCTCTCGAGTATCTCCAGACTCAACTACGAGAATCCGGGTTCTTCGTAGATCAAGCTGCACTGGACTCCCTCCCCCAGACGAAGTTCTCAGACTTGGAGGGAGAGACCTACGCTGCCGGGCGGGATCACATACTGGCAGGTCTGGATCAGGACCTGAACGAGAAGCTCTTCGGCGAGCTCCCTCCCTACGTGCGAGACATCATCCTCGACTATCTTCGCGGAACCGACTACCTCCTGGACGAGGACAAGGTCGCCCAGTTCGAGAGCCTCACGCTGTCCGCGCTGGACTCAACCATCGTCCACGAGCTGGAGCAGCAGCTTGGGGACACTATTGTGGCCGACCTCGAACAGCGCAAGTTCGTGAATCTCGACCAGGAGGTGCGAGAGGCCATCCTTCGCTACCTGGATATGGAAGGGCTGTTCACCAAGAAGAAGAAACGGGAGCAGTTCGTCAAGCGCAGTCTGGCCGAGCTGGACAAGGGCACCCGGGACGGCATCGCCTACCACCTGGGCCGGGAACGCCTGGCAGAGGTCAGAGAGGTCACATTCTCCAGCCTGCCGGAGGACATTCGGGACCACGTGAGACAGCATCTCCAGGATGGCGGGTACTTCCTCAATGCCGAGAAGGAGGAGTACCTGGAGATCGAGGAACTGAAGAACCTCGAGCCAGCGCTGCGTCAGGGGGTTCGTGAAGCCCTGAAGCGCGGTCTCGACGCACTGCTCAGCAACCGTACTATCGACAGGCTTCCACAGAAGCTTCAGGCCGCCGTGCGCGAGTATCTGGAGACACAGGAGTACTTCGTCGACCACGATCGTCTGCGCGAGTTCGAGGCTGCACAGGCCTCCGAATTGGACCCAGATACCTGCTCCGTGGTCTGTCAGCACCTCGGCCAGCGCATCTTCGCCGAATTGAAGGACCAGCGCCTTCCGGAACTGCCTGAGAGTATGCGCGAGGATATCGAAGCCTATCTGGAAGGAAGCGATTACTTCGTCGACGAGGCGAAGAAGGAGAGGTTTCTTCAGCGCAGGCTGACCGATTTGGACGGAGGCATCTACGAGGGCCTGGTTCGCTCTCTGGGTGACGAGCTGGCTCAGGAGAGCGCGAGCAGTCCCGTGGCAGAGTTGGATCAGACCGACCGCGAGTATCTCCGGGACTACCTGGATACCGTCGGCTACTTCCTGGACCAGGATGCTCTGGCCCGCTTCGAACAGGGGACGCTGGCGGAGCTCAAGCTTGACGGTAGAGACTACGATGGGCTGGCCTCCTGGCTAGGCCAACGTTGGACAGACAGGGACGGCGATCGTAGATTCGAGGAACTTGGCCAGGAAGTACAGGAGAAGGTGTTGGCAGATCTGAGTGCCTCAGGCTACTTCCTGGACAAGGACAAGCTGGAGCGGTTCCGCGAGCAGGGGTTCACCGCGCTGGACGAACAGACGCAGGGTGACGTGCTGAGACATCTATCGGAGAAGCGTGCCTCGGAGATCGAGGAGAAGCAGCTCACCGATCTGGATCAGGAAACCCGTCGCCAGGTCGAGCTCCTTCTGCTAGAGCAGCAGATTGGCGTGGACGACCAGCGTTTGGCTGGCTTGAAAGGGCGCAGGCTGGCAGATCTGAACCACGAGTCGGACGATGATCTGGCCGCCTATCTGGGTCGCCAGCGTTTGAGGGAACTGGGCGACCAGAAGATAGCAGACCTCGACGAGTCGACCAGCATGGAGTTGCAGCGCTACGTGGGCAAGAGGCTGATGCACGACATCGAGAAGCGGTTGATGCTCGGCTTCACCAGCCGGCTCTGGGTGGACTACTTGACAGCCATCGAAGACCTGCGACAGGGCATCGGACTTCAGGCCTACGGGCAGATGGATCCGCTGGTCGAGTACAAGCGGCGCGCCTTTGGCATGTTCGGCGAGTTGAATGACAACATCAACCGCATGGTGGCGAGTAACGTCTTCCGCTACCCTCCTCAGCCCTTGAGATTAGCTCAGGGCGGTGAGCGTGGCTAGGGTCTGGGGCGACTCCGGCCAGGGCGGATTCGCCAACCGACAGCAAGGGAGATCTGGGCCTTGAAACTGGCCGAGCTGCTAGAGGACGCGCCTCCCATCAGCATCTTCACCGGGCGCTTCGGCACCGGCAAGACGGAGGTTGCCATCAACTACGCCCTGGCCCTGACCGGCATCGCTGACTCCGTTAGGCTCACCGACATGGACGTGGTCACACCCTACTACCGCTCCCGCGAGATGACCGAGAGGTTGAGTCACAAGGGAGTGGAGGTGGTGTCCCCTTCGGAGCTCACCAGAGACATCCATCTACCGGCTGTCAGCGCGTCTATCTGGGGCACTCTGCAGAGTACAGACGGGCACACAGTAATGGACGTGGGAGGCGACTCCCAGGGCGCACGAGCCATCGGCCAGTTCAAGGCGCCTGTGGAACGCACTGGCTACGTTTTGTACCTGGTGGTCAACCCCTACCGCCCCTTCAACGCTACGGTCGAGCGGATCGCCGAGACCAGAGAGGACATCGAGGCCAACACCAGGCTCCAGGTCGGGGCGCTGGTGAGCAATCCGAACCTCATCGCGGAGACGACGCACGAGATCGTGGAGCAGGGGCACCTGCTGGTGGAGCGCGCCAGCGATGAACTCGGGCTACCTGTCGCGTTTCTGTGTATGGAGGAGCGACTCCTGGCAGACGGGGTTGAGCACACCTATGCTCGACCCATCTTGCCTCTGACCAGGCACTTTCGCCCCCCCTGGGAAGAGTAGTGAGGAGTGCAGCGGAGGTAACGATACATGCCCACCATAGTCATCAACGAGGACCGATGCAAGGGATGTCAGCTCTGCACCACCGTCTGTCCTAGAGACCTGGTAAAGATGGCCGACCATTTCAACGCCAAGGGCTACCATCCCTCCAAACTGGTGGACCCCGAGGGGGAATGCACCGGTTGTACTCTATGCGCGCTGATGTGTCCGGACGTGGCGATCACGGTCTACCGGTAGACCCTGAAGCCTCTTCCGCCCGACCTCTTAGCCGGTCTTGGGCCGACGAGCAGAAACAGGAGAGTGATCATGGCCAAAGTCCTCATGAAAGGTAACGAAGCTATCGCCGAGGCCGCGATTCGCGCCGGCTGCGATGCGTACTTCGGATACCCCATCACGCCCCAGACGGAATTGTTGGAATACATGTCCAAACGAATGCCAGAACTGGGGCGCACCTTCGTCCAAGGTGAAAGCGAGGTCGCGTCCGTGAACATGGTGCTGGGCGCGGCGGCCGTGGGCAAGAGAGCGATGACCTCTTCGTCCAGCCCCGGGATCAGCCTCAAGCAGGAGGGCATCTCCTACCTGGCCGGGAACGAGCTGCCCGCAGTCGTCGTCAACATCATGCGCGGCGGCCCTGGTCTGGGAAACGTCCAGCCCAGCCAGTCCGACTACTTCCAGGCCGCGAAGGGAGGTGGGCACGGCGACTACTTTCCCATCGTCCTCGCTCCCTCGACCGTGCAGGAGGCGATAGACTTCACCATCCTGGCGTTCGAGCTGGCCGACAAGTACCGCAATCCCGCCATGATCCTGGGGGACGGCAGCATTGGGCAGATCATGGAGCCGGTGGAGCTTCCCGAGGTGGAGCCCAAGCCGCCCGCCAAACCGTGGGCCTTGACCGGATGTAAGGGAAGAGAGAAGAACATCGTACGCTCCCTCTACCTGCTGGCTGGGCCACTGGAGGCACGGAACATCATCCTACAGAAGAAGTACCGTGAGATCGAGGCCCACGAACAGCGTCACGCCGAGTTTATGCTCGAGGGGGCCCAGGTCGTGGTTGTGGCCTACGGTACCGTGGGAAGGGTGGCGCAAACGGCCATCGCCAAGCTGAGAGAGGAAGGCATACCGGTCGGGATGTTCCGTCCCGTCACGCTCTACCCCTACCCCAAGGACGCCCTATCGTCGGTGATCGATCAGGCCAAGGTGTTCCTGGTGCTGGAGATGAGCGCCGGTCAGATGGTGGAAGACGTGAAACTGGTGGTCGAGGGCCGCGTTCCGGTGGAGTTTCAGGGCTGGCTCGGCGGAAGGGTCCCCACACCCACCGAGACGGTGCAGAAGATCAGGGAGATGGCCGAGAAGTACGTCAAGTAGGCGCGGGCCTCTTGCGGAGAAGGGAGAAAGGGGAGCTACATGCCTGAGGGAGAAGTCGTCTTCGCTAGACCGGAGGCGTTAGAGCAGACACAGACTCACTACTGTCCTGGCTGCACCCACGGCATCATCCACCGGCTCATCGCGGAAGTAATAGACGAACTGGGCATCCGCGAGGAGACCGTGGGCATCGCCCCCGTCGGCTGTTCGGTGCTGGCCTATCATTACTTCAACTTCGACATGGCGGAGGCCGCCCACGGCAGGGCGCCCGCGGTGGCTACCGGCATGAAGAGGGTCCGGCCCGAGAACGTCATCTTCACCTACCAGGGCGACGGCGACCTGGCAGCCATCGGCACCGCTGAGATCGTGCACGCCGCCAACAGGGGCGAGAACATCACCGTGGTCTTCGTCAACAACGCCGTGTTCGGCATGACGGGCGGGCAGATGGCTCCCACCACCTTGCCCGGTCAAGTGACCACCTCCACGCCTACGGGCCGCGACGTGAAGCTGGCGGGCTACCCGGTGAAGGTGGCCGAACTCCTGGCCCAGACCACCGGGGCCGCCTACGTGGTGCGAAGGACGGTCACCCAGCCCAAGTACATCCGGAGCTGCAAGAAAGCGATCAAGACCGCTTTCGAGACCCAGTTGGCGGGGCTGGGCTTCTCCCTGGTGGAGGTGCTCTCCACGTGCTCTACCAACTGGGGCATGAGCCCTATCGAAGCCCTGAAATGGCTGGAAGAGAACATGATCCCCTACTATCCGCTGGGCGACTACAAGGTGATAGACGAGGTCAAGGCCCTCGGCGCGGGATAGCGGGTGCCGTTTCCCCGGATGAAGTGGTGTCTTCGTGAAGGAGTGAAGGAGCGTGCCCATGTTCGAGCAGATCATCATCTCCGGCTTCGGAGGGCAGGGTGCCCTCTTCGCAGGGCAGTTGCTGACATACGCGGGTCTAGAGGAAGGGCGGAACGTGGCCTGGCTCCCATCCTACGGCCCTGAGATGCGGGGAGGGACAGCTCGTTGCACGGTGACTGTGTCAGACGAACCTATCGGTTCTCCCTTGACAGACACACCTAGCGCGGTCATCGCCCTCAACCCTGCCTCCCTGGAGATGTTCGAATCCAAAGTAGTGCCGGGAGGATTACTCATCGTCAACAGCTCTATCGCGAGGGAGGAGATCAAGAGAGACGACATCAAGTCTCTGAGGATCCCGGCCACCGACCTGGCCAGAGACGAGTTCGAGAACGAGCGTATGGCCAACATGATCCTGCTGGGAGCGCTGGTAAGAATGACCGGCGTTGTGACCCTGGACTCGGTGATGAGGGCCCTCCAGAAGAACCTGCCCAAGAGACGACACCACCTCCTGGAGCCCAACAGAGTGGCCCTGCAAAAGGGGTGGAACCTGGCAGAGGAAGCCTCGAAGGGATAGCGAGTGTTTCTCGGTGATGTGGAGCTGACCATCATCAGCGATGGACGCTGGTGGCAGGACGCCGGCGCCCACTTCGGCATCGTGCCGCGTGTCCTCTGGGAGCCCATCATTCCTCTCGACGATCGGCACCGGGTGCCCATGGCCCTGAACTGCCTCCTCATCCGCTCCAGCGGGAAGACGATCCTGGTGGACACAGGGTTGGGAACCAAGCTCTCAGACAAGGAAAGAGACAGATTCGGTCTGGAGAGGTCGCAGGGGCTGGTGGGTGGTCTGCGCGACGCAGGGGTGGCCCCCGAGCAAGTAGACATCGTGATCAACACCCACCTTCACTCCGACCACTGCGGCGGGAATACCATCCTCGATAACGACGGCACGCCACGGCCCACCTTCCCTCGCGCCGAGTACTGGATTCAGCGCCTCGAATGGGCAGACGCCCGGTATCCCAACGAGCGCACCGTCAGGACCTATCTCCCAGAGAACCTGCTCCCCCTGGAGGACGGCCAGTTGAAGCTTCTGCGGGGAGATACTTCGGTCACTGACGAGGTGCGCTGCGTGGTCACCCGAGGACATACCCGAGCCCACCAGTCGGTCGTTGTCCACTCCCAGGGCCAAACCGCCATCTATCTCGGTGACCTGGCCCCCTGGAAGGAGAACATCGAGAAACTGGCGTGGACCCCGGCTGTGGACGAACTGCCCATGGAGAACATGGAAACCAAGCGCTCTATCCGGCGGTGGGCGCTGGAGGAGAAGGCTCTCCTCCTGTTCGAGCACGATCCGAGGATCGGGGCGGGCTACCTCCGACGGTCCGGCGAGACTTTGCACGTGGAGCCAGTTGAACTGTAGCGGATACACCTCCGACCACTGACCGATGAAGGAGCGAGACGATGAAAGTCGAGCCTGATAGTATCTCCCTCAACTGCCCCGCCTGTTCCAGCCCCATCACCGCCGACGTGTGGCAGGTCGTGGACGTGGGACAGGACCCGGACCTGAAGAGGCGCCTCCTACGCGGGCAACTCAACGTGGTCACCTGCCCCCACTGCTCCAATCGGACAGCAGTGGCTACCCCGCTGGCCTATCACGACCCGGACCGGTCGCTGTTCTTGATTCTGGTGCCCAGCCAACTAGGTCTCTCCGGTGAGGAGCAGGACAAGGCCATCGGTGAGTTGACCAACCTGCTCATGAACTCCCTCCCCGCGGAACAGCGCAAGGGATACCTGTTCCAGCCCAAGACCTTCTTCACTATGGAGAGCCTGGTCTCGGAGATACTGCGGGCCGATGGCATCACCGACGAGATGGTGCAAGAACAGCAGCAGAGGGCCCAGTTGATGCGCGATCTGCTGGCGCAGACAGAAGACGAGGAGGCTCTCGAGAAGCTCGTCCAGGAAAGAAGGGACGACCTCGACTACGAGTTCTTCCTGTTCCTCACCGCCTCCATCGACCAAGCCAGGGAGGACGGAGAAGATTCACTCGCCGCACAGTTGTCGTCGCTCCGCACCAGGCTCCAGGAGTTGGTCTCGCCGGCCAGGGTACCTCCTCTGGAAGGCAAAGAGGGCGTCTTGACCAGGGAGGAGCTCGTCGAGGCCCTGTTCTCTCATAAGGACGACGAGGATTTCAAGACCCTCGTCGCCGCGGCACGACCTGTGCTGGACTACCAGTTCTTCCAGACCCTGACCGGCCAGATAGAGGCCGCTGAGGCTCAGGGTGAGAAGGAGAAGGCACAGGAGTTGACCGGCCTTCGGACCAGGATACTGGACCTGGTGGACGAGCTGGACGAGGAGGCCCGAGAGGCGCTGGATCGCGCCGCACGTCTGCTGAAGGAGATCGTGGACAGCGAGGACATGGAGGCAGCCAGCCGGGAGCACGTGGAGGAGATCGACGCCGCGTTCCTCACCACACTGGAAGCCAACATCATCGCGGCGGACCAGTCGGGGCAGGAGAAGGTGTCACAGAAACTCAACAGCCTCAAGGAGCACGTGGTGTCCCTGCTGGAAGAACGTCTGCCGCCGGAGATGCGCCTTCTCAACCAGTTGCTGTCTGCACCCGACCTGGAGGAACGCCGAAAGCTGCTCCAGGACCAGAAGGATCTGGTCAGTGCAGACTTCCTCGAGTTGCTCCGGCTCATCCTCGAAGACCTCCGCTCCCAGGGCCAAGAGGAGGCCGCGGAACGTCTGGAGGAGCTGATCCCGGAGGTGGAAGCGATGCTCCAGACCGGCGATCAGGATTCGCCCCCTAGTGCCCTCGATTGAGCAACCACCCCTGCAGGGGCGGGTCTGAGACCCGCCCCTGCAGGCTAGCTTCCGTGCCTTTCCAGGCCTATTACGTCGCGATTCCTCTCCATTATCCCCGAAGCTCCTTGACATAGAACAAAAGTTCGTATATAATAGGGGTGGATCCCGTCCAAGGAGACGAAAGGGGGCCACCATGAGCATGTCAGCGCGCCAGGAAGCCATTCTGGGCTTCATCAGTGAGTTCCTCCAGGAGAACGGATACCCACCCACCATCCGCGACATCGGTGCGGCCGTGGGTATCTCCTCCACCTCGGTGGTGAACTACAACCTCAACGTCCTGGAGCGGGAAGGCCACATCGCCAGGGACCCCGACGTCTCCCGTGGTCTGAGGCTGGTGGGCCAGGTTCTGGACCGCGACGACGTGATCCTGCTGCCCTTGCTGGGCAGGATCGCTGCCGGCGACCCCATCCCCGTGCCCGGCGATGCCGTCCCCGAGGATCACCTGGAGCTAGCCCGGGGCATCGTCAAGGACGAAGAGGGACTCTATGCGCTCCAGGTGCAGGGTGAGTCCATGATCGACGCCCTGGTCAACGACGGCGACGTCGTCGTCATGAAGCACCAGGAGACCGCTGAGAACGGCGACATGGTTGCCGTCTGGCTGCGCGACAGAGAAGAGACCACCCTCAAGAAGTTCTACCGCGAAGGCAGAAGGGTCCGCCTCCAGCCCGCCAACCCCACGATGCAGCCCATCTACGCCGACCCGGCCGACGTCGAGGTTCAGGGCAAGGTGGTCATGGTCATCCGCCAGCTCGAGGCCGCCTGAACCTTAAATCTCTCCCTCTTGCCCTCTGAAGCCCCCTCTGTGGCTTGACACAGAACATCCGTTCTGGTATACTAGAGACTAGAACGGGTGTTCTACCACCAGCTTTCGGACCAAGCCTGCGCCCAGCAACGTCGGGCGACGCCACCCAGAGGAGGTCTTCAGTGCCACAGCACCCCTGCCAGCACCGCTCGGTCTCGGAGGACGGTCGAGTCACCTGCGACAAGATCGTGACGGGCGACCACGAGGTCTCGTCACAGGTCTGTAATGAGTGTCCCGCCAGCATCTGCAACTGCCAGCACCTTCGCTTCTCTCTGGAAAAGATCGCCCTCACCCCCATCACCGTGCGTTGGGCCAGCGGCCGCATGGAGGTCTGGGACGACCAGCCTCCCCGAGTCTCCTTTGTGCGCGCCGCCTGCGCCTTGAACACCACCCCCATCCTCTCTCCTGCCGATTGTCTGGACTGCCCTTTGAGACACAGCGTCGTGCCCGCAACCACAGACCAGGCCACCCTGTCGCCCTCACCCGTCGCTCTTGGAAGCAACGTGATCCCGTTCGTCAGGCCGCTCCACCATGAGCCAAGCCTGCCCCGCACCTCGCCCTGAAAGGAGGTTTCCCGTGTCCGTCGACGTCTGGTTCACTCAGGACATCGGCCAGATCATCCTCGCCGCCGTGCAAGCCAACGAGGACGCGTTGGCCGCAGGACTGATCGGCAGCGATCCTCAACGGCAGAGGACCTACCACCAAGGCTTCCGTGCCGCCCTCTCCACCATGGCCTTGGCTCTGGGCTTACCCCAACTGCCGCCCGTGGACGATAGAGAGCTGTGCACCGTCGTCGACACTGCCGTGGCTGTCGACGACGGTCGCCCGGCCTCCGCTTCCCCTGAGAACGTTGGCCAATTGCCGGAGCTCGCCCTGGCCGGTATGGGGAAGGAGTGAGCCTTGGAGGTAGGTCTCCTGTGGCACGACGATTCCCCGACCGACTTCGCCGCGAAGGTGTTAGAGGCTGCGGAGCGGTACGAGGAGAAGTTCGGCATCCCGCCCAACCGCTGCTACGTCCATCCCGAGTGCCTCCCGCGCGAGGGAGTACCGGCCAACGGCATCAAGGTGTTGCCCAGTCCGGGCGTCTTGCCCAATCACTTCTGGGTGGGGGTGGGTTCGAACGGCGATGGTCAGCGCGAGTGAACCAGCGCGGCGCAGGTCGCAGCCGCTGGGACCGCAGGTGTGTTCAGTTGGCTGGATGCTGCTCGTCGTCCATCCGATTCACAACCTCCTGAAGGAGTTCCAGCGGCGGCTCCTGTCCCTCGAAGGTCTCCTTCCAGGCAAGTGTGAACTCGTCCTCACCCATCGTCTGCAAAACGCGGGCCAGGTCCGGCAGCACATGGACTGACGGATCTGGACCGCACTTCATGGCAATCATCAGCGCGCCGCCTAGCCACTGCAACGCCTCAAGGAGCTTGTTCTGCTCGTAGCGAATGCGACCTACGTCGGCCATGGTCACCGCGGCTAGCGCGGGGTCATGGCTGCGGCCGAATCTATCCAGAGCTCTCCAGCACCACGCCTCCGCCTCATCCCACCCGCCGCGCTTCTGAATCATCCTGGCTAGGTGTCGATAGATGGTACCCACCTCCCGGTCCAGACCATGACGCTCGACTATCTCAAGCGCCTTTCTGGAGAGTTCCTCCGCCTTGACCGAGTCCCCACGGCTCTCCGCAATGCTGCTGAGTTGGTAGTACTCGTGTGCCATTTCCGTTTCGTGACCCAACCCCTCGTACACTTCGAGCGCCTTGGCGTACCACCGTTCCGCCTGGTCAAGCTGCCCGCGTATACCCGCAACGATACCGAGGTGATGATACTCCGCAGCAAGCTTGAGACACAGCCCCTGGCGCTCGAAGACCTCCCGCGCCTTCTCGTGCCATCTCTCCGCCTCTTCCAAACTCGGCGGGTCACGTCCTAGCGCCACCATGCCCAGGTAGTGGTACTCATGCGCTGCGCTGCCCTCGAAACCGAGGCGTTCTTGGATCTCCGCCGCCTTTCGATACCACTCGGCCGCCTCGTCGAGTTCGCCACGCGCGTGGAGCACGTTTCCCCAACGATGATAGGCTTCTGCAACATTCTCTTGGAGTTCCGGGTCGTCGACGTGATCCAATGAAGAGGCAAATTGCAGAACGGGACGTTGGGCGGATTCGGCAGCGGAGAAATCGTTCTTCTCCAGAGCAAAGAAGGCTACATCCCCCATGAGGAACATCCACAGGTAAGCTCGCCTGAGGTCAGACTTGTCAGGCACTTCCGACCCCAGGGCCGCTAGTACGCGTGTGCGGAGCCGTATCCACTCATCGATGCGTCCAAGCATGTCGTGGTACGGGCCAAGCATTCGCATCAACTGCTCCACATCACTCCAGCCCTCATTCATCTCAGCTAGTCGTAGCGCCCGTAGGAAGTTGGCCTCTTCATCGCGCGCCCTGAGGAGTGCGTCACGGTCGCCGCTTTCCAGCCTCTCTGCGCACATTCTCGCAGCGGCGGCATAGAAGCGCACGAACAGGGTATCGAGGCGTTTCCTGCCTTCCTCACCCACGACTGACACAAGTTGCCGGCGCAGAAACGGGGAGATCGTAGGATGCAGTTCGTACGCACCAAGTCCCGAGGATCGGAGGAGCCCACACGCTCCGGCTTCGTCTAGGAGCTGTGCCCACGCTCCGGAGTCCAACATCTGGTCCGCGGTCTCCCCGCTCGGCTCTCTTGCGTCCTCGGCCAGCAGTCCCAACGCCATCAATCCGGCAAGACCGCTAGTGTGGACCCGCGACACGAACAGCCCAAGAACGGGCAGGTGCTCCCGCGCCTTCTCCGAGAGTTGGTGAAAGGCGTAGCTCAAAGAGGCATCCTCCAGGCTCTCACCGAGGTCGTCCACGCGGTGCTGAATGGCGTCTATCAGCTCCTGGGGGGATCTGTTCCGCAGATGCGGCAGCACCACCTCCAGCGAGCGAGGGTGCCCTCTGAGTAGCTTGATCAGCTCCGAATACTGCGGATCCTGGCGGAACTCCTCGGGCTTGCGGCCCACGCTGCTCAGAATCTTCCTGGCTAGCAGGCCCGCGTCGCGTTGGGTGAGACCGCCCAGTTCGACCAGTTCAGGGGCGATGTCCAGTGAGTCTTCCTTGAGCTTCCGGGTGGTGATCAGCATCAGGCTCTTGCCGCCCCTGAGCGCCCTGACAAACCTCGAGAGGGTCTTTCGCTCCTTCTCCGTGGCCAGAGGCTCGGCGCCCTCAGGGTATCCTGCCACCGTCTCGAAGTTGTCCCACACCAGCAGACAAGGCTTCTCACGCAGGTATCCCACGAGATAGTTCCACTGCTCCTCGTCGGAGAGACGCGAGAAATCAGTCCCGTACCCCACGATGCTCCCGATGACCTGGCCGAAGTCGGCCTTCTCCTTGAAAGAGGCTGCGAATACGCCACCCGGGCAGCCGCCGGTCTCCGCGTGCCATCGGGCGAAGCCAAAGGCCAGCTCCGTCTTGCCGATGCCGCCCATCCCCGAGAGGAGCACCCAAGGGCTTTGATCGTCCCGCAGCGCCCGCTCTATGCGCAGCATGTCGTAATCCCTGCCGATGAATCCGAAGCGCCCCTCGGGACAAACCTCCTCCGCCTTCTGTCGCTGGACCGCTTCCTCCGTCCCCTCCGCGGCTACCGTGACCATCTCCACCTGGGGGATGGGAACGTACCCCTGCTCCTGCTGGTAGAGGGTGGGCACCATCCAGTCACGAAGCTCCAGGTTGCCCACCACCGAGACACGGTCAGGCTCGGCGAAGAGCTGCTTGCGGCCGGCAGCGACCGCTGCCGATAGCGACGCCCCGCCCACCAGCTTCTCGTAGAACCGCTCCATGAATGAAGCTGCTGCATCGGCATACACGGAGTAGGACATCGCCACCACACCCTTGGCTCCGATGGCCACCAACTGCGAGGCCACCGAAGAGTAGGCGTCGGCCATTCCCTCCTCGGCCGACTGACAGGCGTTCAGCACGAAGAGAGGCACCTTGCAGGTAGCCAGGGCTTGTCCCAGATCCTCACTATTCACAATGTCTTCCCTGCCATCGTCCTTCTCGAAGACGAGGTGTCCCCGGCCAGGCTTGGCCCCATAGGCCATGATGGTGCCGCCGCCAGATGGTGCGAATACCCCGTGCCCATCGAAGTGCACGAGATGGTAGAACCCAGGGTTGTCCTCCAGTCGCTTGACCAGGGCCTGGAAGGTGGGCGGCCGCAGCACCTCGAGCGAGACCCTGGGCCTCAGAGGGCGCAACGCCTCCAGCATGGGGCGAGACACGGTGCCCAGAGGGATGTCCTTCTCCCCCATGGGTCGGGCGATGATCAGCAAGATGCGAAAGGGCTCATCCTGCCGGATCTCCAAGGGGGCCTGAACGGCCTGCCCGCTACGCTGCCGGTACAGTCCCGCCAGCGAAGGAGCGAGATAACCTCGGCCCGGGGTCGGATCTCGAACCAGCTCCCAGGGGATGTTCAGGAACTCCGTGTCCTCTGAGCTGACGCATAGCTCGCACTGCTCCTGCCCTTCCCGCACCGCCTCCTGGTAGAAGCTCCGCGGGTCAGGATCCTTCTCCACCTTGGGGAAGACTTGCGAGAACAGGGCCTCTCCCCACTCAGCCATCTTGTCCTCGACCCGGCGGGCGTGAGACTCCTCGGCGCCATAGGGGAACTGAAGGTACTCTTCGAGGTACCAGCGCAGCTCCCTCCGGTCGTCCGGGCTCAGAGGGTCATCGAAAGGCAGCGGCGAGTGATGGCGCGGGATCTCATTGCCCCGCCGCCAGCCAACCTCGATCTGGCCGTCGCCCAGATCCACGATGTGCAAGAGGTTCATCTGCCTCCTCCGAGCAAGCGCCTCCTTGGAGCACAGATCCGCTGCGCATCAGCGTGTGACTGACCAAGGTGATGCCACAACTATTGTACTGCACTTACACCCATTGTACAACCCATCCCACCGAGACGGTGGACCCTGAACCGACCAGCGGAAATCCCTCCCCCTTGATGGGGGAGGAATGAGGTGGGGGTGGTACCTCTCCCCCCTCCCCCAAACCCCTCCCATCCAGGGAGGGGAGACCGGCCCGGCCGACCAAGATTCCTCCTCCTTGAGCGGGGAGGACTTGGGTGGGAGTGATAGCGCAGAAGCCTTGCACACGTCTGCACCACCCCACAGCCGGTCGACGTTCCAGACCGATGCTGATACAATCATTGGCGACCTATGCAGGGCATGACTACTGGCACAGGAGCACAGCCTATGACACAGGATTGGCTCAACTCGCTGAACGACAACCCTCTGCCCTGGCTCCTGGAGAACGACCCGGCCAACCCTGGAGTGCGCTACTTCGCCCTGACGGACCTTCTCCACAGACCGCGCGACGCCCCCCAGGTCACGGAGGCCCGACGCGCGGTCATGTCCACCGGGCCGGTCCCGATCATCCTGGACGCCCAGCACCCCGAGGGCTACTGGGAGAAGCCAGGGCCCGGCTACTTCCCCCAGTACCGGACTTCCGTGTGGGCGGTGACCATGCTCGGCCAGTTGGGCGCGGACGGCGCCGACGAGAGGGTGCACAGGGGATGTGAGTACGTCCTGGAGCACAACGTCGACAAGAACGGCGCCTTCTCCATGTCCGCCATCCCATCGCAGGCTATCCTTTGTCTCAACGGCCACCTGCTGGCCGCCCTGCTGGACCTGGGATGGTCGGGCGACGATCGCGTGGAGAAAGCACTGGAATGGGTGGCCAGAATGGTCACAGGAGAGGGCGTGGCCCCCACCGAGGAGAAGAGCGCTCCGTTGCGCTACCTCAAGTCCGGAACCTGCGGCCCGCGCTTCTGCTGCGGCTACAACGCCAAGAAGCCCTGCGCCTGGGGCGCCGTCAACGTGATGCACGCCTTCGCCAAGCTGGCGGAGGAGGTCCACACACCTCTCATCGATAGAGCCATCGAGGCCGGGCTGGAGTTCCTGTTCAGCAAGGACCCTGCTGTGGCCGACTACCCCATGGGTTCTGGCGCCAAGCCCAGCGGCAACTGGTTCAGGTTCGGCTTCCCCCTCTTCTGGGTCACAGACGTCCTGCACAACCTGGAGGTTCTGACCAGCTTCGGCTACGGGTCCGACCCGAGGCTCTCGGCAGCCCTGGACCTGGTGCTAGACAAGCAGGACGAGAGAGGCCGCTGGAAGATGGTGTACTCCTACAACGGAAAGACCCTGGTCGACATTGAGGAAAAGGGCAAACCCAGCAAGTGGGTCACCCTACGCGCCCTGCGGGTGCTCCAGCGGTGCGCGTAGCCCTTGACGCGAGATCACCTCAGGGCTAGATCAATCAGTCGTATCGCCGCAATGGCTTGACATCCACCTGTAGTTGCCGTAGACTCCTTCGGCATTCGAGGCATCGCACGATCACCACGTGTGGAGGTGCAGCGTGACAGAAGAGTGGCTCGCAAGGCTCAACGAAGACCCCAGGACCTGGCTCCTCGAAGAGGACGCCGCGAACCCTGGCGTCCGGTACTTTGCTCTGAAGGAACTGCTGGGCACCCAGCCCGACCAAGCAGAGCTCGCTGAGGCCCGCCAGGCCGTCATGTCCACCGGTCCGGTCCCGGCCATCCTAGAGGCGCAGAGGCCAGAGGGCTACTGGGAAGAGCCTGGCCCAGGCTATCGCCCCAAGTACCGCAGCATCGTCTGGTCGCTATCCATGCTGGCGCAGTCAGGTGCGGACCGCAGCGATGAGCGCATACAGAGAGCCTGCGAGTACCTGCTGGAGCACGCCATCGACAAGAACGGGTCCTTCTCCGCATCTGCCACCCAGGGAGGGGCGATCCTCTGCCTGATGGGGAACCTCAGCGCCGCCCTGCTGGACCTGGGCTGGCTGGGAGACGAACGGCTGGATGGAGCCATGGAGTGGATGGCTCGCGCTGTCACCGGCGAGGGTATCGCTCCCCAGGAGGCGAAGGACGCGCCGGTGCACTACATCAAGTCCGCCACCTGCGCCCCGGGCTTCTGCTGTAGCGGCAACGACAGCAAGCCCTGCGCCTGGGGCGCGGTCAAGGTCATGCTGGGTTTCTCCAAGCTGCCCCAGAACGCGCGCACGCCCTTGATCCAAAGAGCCATCGACACTGGCCTGGAGTTCCTCCTCAGCAAGGACCCTGCCGTGGCCGACTATCCCATGGGCTACGCCACCAAGCCCTCCCGTAGCTGGTTCCAGTTCGGCTTCCCTCTCTTCTACGTCACCGACGTCCTCCAGAACCTGGAGGTCCTCACCAGCTTCGGATACGGGTCCGATCCCAGGCTCGCAGCAGCCATGGATCTGGTATCGAACAAACAGGACCAGCAGGGTCGCTGGAAGATGGAGTACACCTACAACGGCAAGACCTGGGTGGACATCGAGGAGAAAAGAGAACCCAGCAAGTGGGTCACGCTGAGGGCTCTGAAGGTCCTCAAACACGCGTCGTGATCACTTGCCCAGGCCCACGTCCAGCGCCTCCCTGAGAGAGCCGGCTCGTACCACCTCCAACCCCGGCGGCCGGTCCTTCGACAGCCGGACTGACCGGGGCAGAAGGCAGCGTGTGAAGCCCAGCCTGGCCGCCTCGTTGAGCCTCTTGATGGGCTGGCTGATGGAGCGCAGCTCGCCCGACAAGCCTATCTCTCCCATCACGGCGAGATCTTGAGCCACCGGCACGTCGCGATAGCTGGAGGCGATGGCTAGCGCAACGCTGAGGTCCGCCGCCGGCTCGTTGATCCTCAATCCACCTACCACGTTGACGAAGATATCCTGGTCGTGCAGCCGCAGCCCCACACGCTTGCTGAGCACCGCCGCCAGCAGCAACAACCGGTTGAAGTCTACGCCATTGGCCGTGCGACGGGGTAGGCCGAAACTGGTGGTGCTGGTGAGCGCCTGGATCTCCACCAGCAGAGGGCGGGTGCCCTCGAGGGTTACAGCGATGGCCGAGCCCGTCCCGTCCGACCGTTCCGACAGAAAGGCCTCTGAGGGGTTGCTCACCTCCAGCATCCCCTCGCCGCTCATCTCGAATACGCCGATCTCGTCCGTCGAGCCAAAGCGGTTCTTCACGCTGCGCAGCAAGCGATAGGCGTGAAAACGTTCGCCCTCCAGGTACAGAACGGCATCCACCATGTGCTCTAGGACCCTCGGTCCCGCGATGGAGCCTTCCTTGGTCACGTGCCCCACCAAGAACACCGGCACGCCCTCCCCCTTGGCCACCTCGGTGAGACGCGCGGCCGACTCCCGCACCTGGCTGATATTCCCCGCCGCCGAGCTCAATTCCGGGGCAGAGATAGTCTGGATCGAATCGACGACTACCAGTTCCGGCTGGAGCTCGTGGATGTGATCTACGATCAGATCCACGTCCGTTTCCGTCAGCAGGTACACCTGCTCCGCCGAGACGCCCAGCCGTTGCGAGCGGTTCTTGATCTGGGGAGCCGACTCCTCACCAGAGACGTAGAGGACCTTCCCCACGCTGCCGCTCACCGAGGCTGCCACCTGGAGCAGCAACGTGGACTTCCCAATGCCCGGGTCCCCTGCGATGAGCACCACGGAGCCGGGCACGATGCCGCCGCCCAGCACCCGGCTGAACTCAGGCATGGGTACCGGGATCCTCTGGAAGCCCTCTGACGGCACGTCGGCGAGACGCTGGGGTTTCCCTCGGGGCCTAACAGACGACGGTGGAGAAGTATCCCTACTCTCCACCGTCTCTACCATGCTATTCCATTCGCCACAGTCTGGGCAGCGACCCACCCACTTCAACGACTGGGCCCCGCATTGCTGACAGACGTAGATCGCCTTGGCGCGGCCCTTGGCCATGAAGTGGAAACCACCCTTTCTGGGGACGTCTACGAAGGCTCGCTACTGTGCTGCTTCCACCAGCTCCTTGGTGCCCAGCTTGATCTCGTCGTCCTCAGCCTCCAGGAGAACCGTGCCTCCCGCTTTGTACCGCCCGGCCAGGATGGCCTCCGACAACGGATCCTCGATGACCGTCTGAATGACACGACGCAGAGGTCGGGCTCCGAAATGGGGATCGTAGCCCTGGCTGGCGAGCAGCTCCTTGGCCTCGTCGGTGACCTCCAGCGTCATCTCGTGCTCGTCCAAACGCTCCTGCACCTGACTCAGCATCAACTCTACGATCTGTCTGATCTGTTCCTTGGTCAGGGCGCGGAAGACCACCACGGCGTCGATACGGTTCAGGAACTCGGGACGGAAGGTCTTCTTCAACTGATCCAAGACCTTGTCCTTCATCTTCTGGTATTCTTCCTCGGCGTTCTTGGCCTCGTCCTGAGCCAGACGGAAGCCCACCGACATCTGCCTCATCAAGTGGTCCGCCGCCACGTTGGAGGTCATGAGGATGATGGCGTTCCGGAAATCCACCCGCCGCCCCTTGGCGTCCGAGAGGCATCCATCCTCCAGGATCTGTAGCAGCATGTTGAAGGCCTCGGGGTGGGCCTTCTCGATCTCGTCGAAGAGAATGACCGAGTAGGGACGGCGACGAACCGCTTCCGTCAACTGACCACCGTCGTCGTAGCCCACGTACCCCGGCGGCGCTCCCACCAGGCGCGCTACCGTGTGCCTCTCCATGAACTCCGACATGTCCAGCTTGATCAGCGCGTCTTCACTACCAAACATGAACTCCGCCAGCGCCTTGGCCGACTCCGTCTTGCCTACGCCCGTGGGGCCCAGGAAGATGAAGGAGCCGATCGGACGCTGCGGGTCCTTCAAGCCCGCTCGCGCCCTGCGTACAGCCTTGGCGATGGTGGTGATCGCTTCGTCCTGCCCCACGATGCGACGGTGCAGCTCCTCCTCCATGTGCAGCAAGCGTTCCTGCTCCGTGCTGGCGATCCTGGTCACAGGGATCCCCGTCCACATGGAGACCACCTCCGCAATGTCCTCCTCGGAGACCTCCAGCTGGACGCTCTCCAACGAGCCCTCGAAGCCCAAACGCATCTGATCGATGTCCGCTTCCAGCTCCATCTGCCGTTCTCTCAAGCTGAGCGCGGCATCCAGACGCTGCTCGGCGAGGGCCTGTTCCTTCTCCTCCCGCACCGACTTCAAGTCCTTCAGAGAGTCTTTGAGGCCGATGGTGTGGGGGATTCTGTACATACGAACGCGAGAAGCTGCCTCGTCCATCAGATCTATGGCCTTGTCGGGCAGATGACGGTCGGGGACGTAGCGGGAGGCAAGATAGGCCGCCGAGCGTAGGGCGTCATCCTTGATGTGGAGCCTGTGATGCGCTTCGTACCGGTCCTTGATGCCCCGCAGGATTTCTACCGTCTCCTCCACCGATGGCTCGTCCACGAAGATAGGCTGGAAGCGCCTTTCCAGCGAGGCGTCGCCCTCGATGTACTTCCGATACTCGTCGAGAGTGGTGGCACCTATGCACTGGAGTTCGCCCCTGGCCAGGGCAGGCTTGAGGATGTTCGCCGCGTCCACAGAACTCCCAGCGGATCCGGCCCCCACCAGCATGTGGACCTCGTCGATGAACAGAATGGCTCCGCTGTCCCTGATCTCGTCGATGACCTTCTTCAGGCGCTCCTCGAACTGGCCCCGATAGATCGTCCCAGCCACCAGTGAGCCGACGTCCAGCATCACCATACGCTTGCCCAGCAGGTTCTCAGGAACTCTGCCGGATGCCACCAACTGGGCAAGACCTTCCACTATGGCGGTCTTGCCAACGCCCGACTCGCCGATGAGGGCAGGGTTGTTCTTCGTGCGCCGCGAGAGGACTTGCACTACACGCTGTATCTCGTTCTGCCGACCGATCACCGGGTCCAGCTTGCCCTCGCCGGCCTTGTCTGTGAGGTCGATGCCCAACTGGTCGATGAGAGGCGTTTGCGTTTCCTTCTTCACTCCGTCCCGTGCCGAAGGCCGTCCCTGCATGACCAACTGGTCCGTCTGATCGCGGACCCTCTCCGGGGTGATGCCCAGATTCCTGAGGATGTCTACGGCTATGCCTTCTCCCTCCTCCACCAAGCTCAGCAGCAGGTGCTCGGTGCCGACGTAGTTGTTCCCCATCTTCCGCGCTTCGCCCACCGCCCGCTCGATGATCCTCTTGGTGGGTTGGGTAAGATCCGGTCTTCCGACAACCCTGCGATCTCCCTGACCGCTGATCTCCTCGACCGAACTCCGTACCTGATCGCCATCGACCCCGAGACTCCGCAGAACCCTGCACGCGACGCTGTTCTCCTCTCGCACCAGGCCGAGCAGCAGGTGCTCCGTTCCGATGTACGGGCGCTTCAAGCGTCGGGCCTCCTCCTGGGCGTAAGCCAGAGAGCGTCGAGCCCTCTTGCTGAATCTCCGTAGGTTGTCGGCCATCAGGCCCTCCTATCCATCCGGTGTCGTAGAGTTCCTCGGCACCCCACACAACTATTATACTGAATTCGTTCTCAGCACGCAAAAGCGTGGCTGGGCCGGACGGCTTCTTGACCGAGACGGAGGTGCCGGGCCAGCGGCTCCGGCATGCTGCCAGGGCACGCTTCTCTGCCTCGGGTGAAGGCTGGCCTCTCGCGACGACCACACAGGCCACTCGCCATCAGGGTGTGGAATCATGGCATCCCATTCGCCGGTGGCCGCACCCTGAGTAGACCGAAGGTCGTATCGAAGGGCCGGGCCAGCGGCGAACCCACCGGAAACCGCCTAGCAGGCACATCTTGTGCCTCTTTGCTTTCCACGCTCTCCAGCCACAACACTTGACACATCAACCCTGATAGGATATACTGGCGCCAGCCCTATTCCGCTCGGAGCACAAGGCCAGCCAGCAGCGGCCGCCACACCAACGAAGGAGCTGTCAAGCATGGAAAGGATCATCGCCTTTTGCGGTCTCACATGCAGCGAATGCCCTGCCTATCTGGCTACGCAGCACGATAGCGAAGAGGAACGCCAGAAGGTAGCCGAAAGCTGGTCCAAGCAGTTCGACGCAGACATCAAGTCAGAGGACATCCACTGCGACGGTTGTCTACCGGGGGTCTCCAGGCATTTCCAGCACTGCTTCGAATGCGACATCCGGGCTTGCGGAGTAGTTCGCGGTGTAGATAACTGTGCCTTCTGCCAAGAGTATGCCTGCGAGAAACTAGAGCGGTTCTTGGCGTTGGTCCCAGAGGCCAAAACCCGGCTCGACGAGATCCACTCTGCTCTCTAGCCCACACGGGCGCCCGGGGCGGACCATGCAGCAGTGCTGAGGAAGCCGCTTTGCCTGGGTTCGGATGCTCGACAACTGGCCGGGGACACGAGCTGTTCAGGTCTCGACCTCGCCTGCCAGCTTGCGCGAGCCAGCCTTCGTCACTTAGCCTGCCAGTACAGTCTGTTGGAGACCGATCCTGGCCGATGCCCTCCTCTACCCAATCGACGGAGAGACGACACACCGGCCAGGCTAGCTGGTGAGCGCTGTCAGCCCTAGCTCGGCAGGGCCTCGAAACGACCTTCGAGCCTCTTCACCACCTGAGGCATGGTGGTGTATTCCATCTCGTCGAGAGGTAGACGGTGCGGCTCGAAGGGACCGTGGCGCCGCAGGTATTCGCCGGCGGTATTAGCCATGCGGCGTGCTTCGTCGAAGCTGGGATCGTCGAACATGTCGCGTGGACCGACGAGGGATCCGTTGCAGAGCTGGAAACCCAGGCAGACCACCCGTGGGGGACCATCGAAGCGACTGGGGTTGCTCTCTGGTTCGGAAACCGGCATCAACGGCCCATGGTGAGAGCCACGCATCCACCCTTCCACCAGATGCGGGAACGCGAAGGGATCCAGGATCTCGCCGATGGCCGGGAAGGTTCCCTGAGACCGTACTATGAGAACCGGGTCGTCCTTACCCACGTACCGCCCGGCAAGCAAGCTCAAACGCTGCGTCGACGACACGGCGCCAACGTCACCCGTGCCCTGGTGATACACGGCCTTGATCATGAAGCGCGCTGGCGCTCCGACGAAGACCAGCATGTCATACAGTTCATCGGGGCAGTCGAAATAGATCCTCTTGCTCTCCAGCACGTCATGGACCTCGAACCTGAACCCATCGTGCATCGCCGGAGAGATCACCAAGCCGATGGTAGTGAAAGGATCGGCGAACATCTTGACCAGGGGCATGTTCCAAGCGCCGGCGGAGGTCTTGTCGGCCATGAAGATCAAGACCGGCTCCGACTCCCTCTCCAGGAACTCCATCTCCGCCACGCCTGGTCCCATTCCTTTGACGTTGCCCGAGAAGGCATCGCTGAGCAGGTCCTGCCCTGCTCCGTACAGCTTCAGGCTCTTGGCCACGTTGGTTGCCGCCTCCAGGGTGTTCCAAGCCAGCTTGTGGATCCCCGAGTCGTCTACGCCCTTGCGGTGGGTCATGATCAACTCCAGGTCGTCGCCGACACGGGAGACGCGGAAGTCGATCAGCGTCCCGTCGCGCTTGGCCCCCTCTAGCTTCTCCTCCGCCTCCTCTATCAGAGCGGGGTGCATGCTAGAGTGACCTACGTACCCGCCAACGTCAGCCTTGATGACACTAAGGGTCACCTTCTCAGCCATTACTGCTCCTTTCTCAACTCCACTATCTTAGTGCTGATTCTGTAAACAACTACAAGGGAGGGCTATAGCCCTCCCTTGTTTGCACGCTTGCCATCTGCTGGTACTAGCGTCCGCTGCGTACCAGTTGGAAAACGATATCCAGGTGATCATGCGGCGTTCCCGCCAGATGTCCCCAGTTCATGGCCACGTCTGACGGGTACTGGCACTCCAGACGTATGGTATGTGGACCACCGACGTGCGGATCGTAGATGTAGGAACCCATGCCAAGAGCGAATCCGACCTTGCCCTCGATATCGGTGGCCTGGCGAACCTCGTCACCGGGCCAGTCGAAACGCAGCATCATGTTGGGCAAGGGGTTCCCGTTCTCGTCCAGAACCCAGACGTCAATGTTGGATGGGCCTGACCTCTCCCTCAGTTCGACGATGCGGAAACACGCTCCTCCACTCGGCTGGCCGTAGTCTATCCAGCCTCCGTACTTGCTATTGGCCCAGTCCAGGTCTCGCGGGATACCGTCCATGTCGTAGACCTTCACCGTCGGAGTGGTCACTCTCCCGCTTCCCATCACGTTGGCCGCAGTCTCTGGAGTAGGTGTCGCCGTCGGCGCTGCTGGCCGTGGTGTCGGCGGCACCGTGGTCGGCGTCGGAGTAGGAGGCTCAGGTGTGGGCGTTTCAGTAGGCACAACCGCCAGAATCACCGCCGCTTCAGCGCCTCCCGGCTCTGGAGGTGCATCCACAGGAACCTCCGTGGGCGTGGGAGTATCGGTGGGCACGGGGCTCTCCAGCGCACGCTGTGGAGATTCCTCCATCATCAGCTCTTGTGTCGGAGTTGGAGACTCGAACACTGCCAGCAAGTCATCCTTCTCCAATGGCACCGACGATAACACCGTTGCCGGGAGGGTGATCCCACAGAGCCACAAGGCCAGGAACCCCACGACGGCCAGACGCAGCTTGACTCCCGTGCTACGGCTGATCAGCCACACCACGGAACCCCGCACATTGTTTACCAAGCCCAGCTCCCGGCGCGGTCTGGGCTGCTCCTTCTTCCTGGGTTTGACGACGGGCTTGGGCCGCACGACCTTCTCGGTCTTGGCAGGGGCCGCCTGCGCCACCGAGGTGCTCTCCAACCGGTCACTGAGGGCCCGGCTGATAGCCAGTACGAAGCGAGGGTACTTGTGGGTGAGCTCGTCGAAATCGTCCTTGTCCAGGGCCCACAACTGGAGATCGCTGGCCGCGCGGGCCGTCGCTGTGCGCGGTTTTCCGCTCAGCAGCGCCATCTCACCCACCAGTTCGCCGGCCCCGAGCTCGGCCAGAGTCGTCTGCCCCTCCGCGGATGTGGTACGTACCTCCACCCGACCGGACTCGATCAAGTACATCCTGTCCCCGGGATCTCCCATGGAGAACAGGACCTCTCCAGATACCCTCTCTACTGACTGCAAACGCCGGCTGACGTCCTCCAACTCCACATCGGTCAGCTCCGCCAGGAACGGCATCTCGCGCATCCTGGTGGGCGTGGCCCTGGGACGAGTCTCCCTGAAGCCCTCTGACAGACGTTCGCTCAGCACCTTACCCAAAGCTACGCTGATCGCTGGATGCTCCACCATCAAGTCGTCGTAGTCGTTCTTGTAGAGCACCCAGAGATTGGTGTCGGTCATAGCCTGCGCCTTCACCGAGCGCGTCTTGCCGGTCAGCAAGGCCATCTCACCGAACCACTCGCTCGCCTCCAGCCAAGCCACGGTGGAGTCACCAGTCGTCGTCTCAGAGGCCAGCTTCACCTCGCCAGACTCGATCACGTACAGGCTGTCCCCTGGATCCCCTGCGGAGAAGACCAGTTCACCCTGTGGATAGTGTTGAAGCACCAACCGCTGACCAACCTTCGACAGCACGTCGGGAGGCAAGTCGGCAAAGAGAGGGATAGTCTCCAACCGCTGTTCCGCCATCGCCCGGTCCTCTGGGCTCAGATGCTGGCTCAGCGCACGGGACAACGCTTGGCGGATGGGGGGAAACTCACTCACCAGATCGTCGAAGTCTGCACGAGAGAGAGACCAGAGCACAGTATCGCTGGACACCCTGTAGGTCGCGGCGTACGGCTTTCTCGCCAGAAGGGCCATCTCCCCCAACAAGTCACCCTCCGCAAGCGGCCTGGGGACCTCGTCGCTCTCCGGTCCGAGGATCACCTCCACCTCGCCAGACTCGACGATGTACATCGTCTCACCTGGTGCACCCAGCCAGCAGACAGTATCGCCTCGCTGGCATCTCTTGATCTCTAGCTTGTTCGCCAACCCCAGGAGGCTCTCCCTCGACAACTGGGTGAAGAACGGGATACCAGGCAGACGACTCTCGGCCAGGTACTCCGTTACCTGGACCACCTTGGCACCAAGAGCCAGGCTCAGCTTGACGCCGATCGCTGGCTCCCTGGTAATCAGTTGTTTCAGGTCGGCCTTGCTAAGGGCCCACAGCTTGACCTCAGAGGCGGCCTCGGCGCTGGAGGAATAGGGTCCGTCCACGAAGAAGTCCGCGTCTCCCAGCACACTGCCTGGGCCCAGGTTGGCGAGAACGACCTTCCTACCGCCCTGCTCGGACAGTATGCGGACCCAGCCACGATCGACGACGTACATCGCCTCGCTGGGTGTGCCCTCCAGGAAAATGCTCTGTCCTTCCTGAAAGCTCTGGGGCTGCATCTCGGTGGCTATGCTGCGCCTCTCTTCATCCGTGAGGGCGGAAAAGACAGGCGATTCGAGATGCCATTTCTCCATAGTGTCTCCCTTTCACTTCCGTACCCTGGGCGGGCCGGAGAGTTGTCCAGAGATAAACAACCGCTATTATACCACGCTGGCTCCAGATGTCAAGTCTGCACAGTGATGCGCTCACCCCTAGGATCACGTTATCGATTCCTGCCATGCCCCATCGCGCACACCACTGACGGGCACGCGGATTGCCTGGAGCGATACCGTGCAAGCAGGCAGTCGCTCACACCGGTGAAAGCGCTGGAAACCCCAGCACGACCCAGACTGGTCCACGCTTGAACTCAGGATACGCAGCGAGGCCGAGATCCGTGAACCCTCGGAGTGCGCCTTTCCGCTCACGTCACCGTTCCTTGGCCGTATGCTTCGGCAGCTGGTATAATGCCAAGCATACCGATATCGCCACCGCGGTGCAAGGCCGCCGTTACCACACAGGACCTCTGGCCGAGGACCCCCCTCTGAGGGGATGCGCCGCTCTGCTACCGACCGCTTTCGACACACTCAGCAAGGAGGAGGTGCGCCGTGGCCTTCCAGATACCTACAGGCAAGAACCAGCTTCTACACCAGGTCGTGGACCGAATCAACGCGGACGAGGAACTGCTTCAGTTATGGCGCTGCGTCAACATCAACTCCGTAGACCGCCTGGGCTACCCCGATCACGGGCCGGTGCACATCAAGATCGTGGCCAACATGGCTCTGAAGCTGCTCAGAATGCTGGCCAAAGCCGGCATCGAGATGAGCGTGGTGACGCACTATGGTCTCACCAACGACGACGCAGAGATCGTCGTGGTGTTGGCATCTTGCCTTCACGACCTGGGCATCACCGTCCACCGTGACGATCACGAACTCTACTCGGTCAGTCTGGCCAACGGTAAGGCCAAGGAACTGCTGGATGGTCTGTACGGTGTCCCGCAGCGCACGATCATGGTCTCGGAGATCCTCCACGCGGTCAGCGCCCACCACTGGGACCGGAGCTGTCTCACCATCGAAGCCGGCATCGTCAAGGTGGCCGACTCGCTGGACATGACGAGGGGCCGATCGCGGATCCCCTTCGAGGCTGGCGTCACCAACATACACTCGGTGTCGGCTGCGGCTGTCGACAGGGTTCGCCTCTTGCCTGGAGCTGAGAAACCGGTGCGGGTGGAGATCACCATGAGCAACTCCGCGGGCATCTTCCAGGTGGACGAGCTCCTGGGACGCAAGTTGCGAAACTCCAGCATCGCGCCGTTCGTGGAGGTCGTGGCCCACATAGAAGGAGAGGCGGAGAAGCGTCTCATAGAGTTCTACACGCTCTAGCCGGCACAGGGCTTCTCCTGATGGGTGACCACCTGATTGCGGGATGATCACTACTCGTGACTGTGCGCTGACGATATCCTGGCGCGGCCGCCGTGAGCATTTGCCAGGCCTGTGATATGTGTAGTATAATAGAAGGTTAGGAATACGAGAAATGGCCCGGCACAGAGACCAACATGGTGGAAGCATGGTGATGCTCAGCGACAGGACTCCCGATGGGAGTCCTGTTTTTGTGTACCGCTCCACGTTGCCGGGGTTGGCGCCGCTCAGCGCTCCCCCCGCGCAGGCTTCGCAGTCATGGTTCCATCTCGCGTGATCTTCGCCGCACGTTGACTACTGAGAAGTTTGTCATGAGAAAGGAGCGAGTATGACCACTAACAACAAGAACACCACTCTGAACAACGCCAGGAAGAAAGCGTACGCAGTCCCCAAGCTCGAACAGGGCTTCACCGGACAAGATATCATCTCCGTCTCCCAGTTCAGCCGCGAGAATCTAGAGCACATCTTCGCGGTCGCCGAGGAGATGCGGGCCGTCGTCAAGAGCCGGGGGTCGACGGACCTCCTGAAGGGGTCTGTGCTGGCCTGCCTGTTCTTCGAGCCCAGCACGCGTACCAGTTCGTCCTTCATCGCCGCCATGTCTCGATTGGGCGGAACGGTCATCCCCATCACTCAGGGTGTACAGTTCTCCAGCGTATCCAAAGGCGAATCGCTGCCGGACACCATTCGGACTCTGGAGTCCTACGCTGACGTCATCGTCATCCGACACCCCGAGATGGGCTCCGCCAAGATCGCGGCCGACTACGCCCGCAAGCCTATCATCAACGGTGGAGACGGGGTCGGCGAGCACCCCACGCAGGCTCTGCTCGACATCTTCACGATCAAGGAAGAGTTGGGCTACATCGACGGACTCAACGTGGGGATGGTCGGTGACTTGAGAAACGGCCGCACCGTCCATTCGCTAGCCAGGTTGCTCTGCCTGTACGACGTGCGGTTCAACTTCGTCTCCCCCGAGATCCTGCGACTGCCCCTGGACGTCATGAACGACATCAGGGATCACGAGTTGCCCGCCGCAGAGACGTACGACGTGGCCGACGTCATCTCCGACGTAGACGTGCTCTACGTGACGAGAGTACAAAAGGAGCGCTTCGCCGATCTGGCGCAATATGAGGAAGTCAAGGATCTCTACACGATCACGCCGGAGTTGATGGAACAGGCCAAGGAGGAGATGGTGGTTATGCACCCCCTGCCTCGTGTGGGAGAGATAAGCTACCACGTGGACTCCGATCCGAGGGCAGCCTACTTCCGGCAGATGGAGAACGGCATGTACATCCGCATGGCGTTGCTGGCCGCCGTCCTGGGCAAGGCGTAGACCCTTGCGGCGACTCAGTGGGCAAAGGATTCGAAAGGAGCAGCACGGGAACATGGGCTTCTTCGACAAGCTCACCTCGGCGGTGAAGGGAAACGACAGCCTTCTCTGCGTGGGACTGGACCCCGACCCCGCTCGCTTTTCCCCATCTCTGAAAGACGAAGAGAGTCCCATCCTCTCCTTCAACCGCGCCATCATCGACGCTACCCAGGATCTGGTCTGCGCCTACAAACCCAATACCGCCTTCTACGAGGCAGAGGGCGTGGCGGGTCTCGAGGCCTTGAGAAGAACGATAGAGTACGTCCCGGCCGGGATACCCGTCATCCTCGATGCGAAAAGAGGCGACATCGGGTCCACTGCTCGTGCCTACGCCCGGGCCGCCTTCAACGTGTGGGGCGCAGACGCCATCACAGTGAACCCGTACCTGGGACACGACGCTCTCTTGCCCTTCACCGAGTACGAGGACAAGGGGCTATTCCTGCTCTGTCACACCTCCAACCCTGGAGCTACGGACTTTCAGACCCTGATCTGCGACGGACGACCTCTGTACGAGGTGGTGGCTGAGAGGGCCCTGGAGTGGGGCATGGCCCTCGTCGTCGGCGCCACCTACCCCGAGGTTCTCCGCGAGATAAGAGACGCGGCCCCCGAGGCCTGGATCCTGGTACCCGGAGTCGGGGCTCAGGGGGGCGATCTGGAGGCAGCGCTCCAGGCCGGCTTGGACTCCGAGGGGCATGGTCTGGTCATCAACGCTTCGCGCAGCATCATCTACGCACCCGATCCACGCGCCGCCGCCCTACAACTCCGCGATCGCATCAACCAGTCGCGGAAGAACCTTCCCCTCGCGCGCCCGGCGAGTCTGCCGCCCCTCACGAAGGAACTGACTCTCGCCCTCCACGATCTCGCCTGTCTACGCTTTGGGGAGTTCACCCTCGTCTCCGGCCAGCGTTCTCCTGTCTACCTGGATCTGCGCCTGCTGGTCTCCAACCCCCAGCTCCTGCGCAAGGTGGCACGAGCTTACGCCAGCATCCTAAAGGACCTCACCTTCGACCGGCTGGCCGCCATTCCTTACGCCGCCCTGCCCATCGGCACGGCGGTGTCACTGGAGATGGAGCTGCCTCTCGTCTACCCTCGCAAGGAGATCAAGGAGCACGGCACGGGGAAAGGCATCGAGGGCCACTTCGAGCAAGGCGAGCGCGTGGTCGTCCTGGACGATCTGATCACCACCGGCGGCAGCAAGCTGAGGGCCATCGCTCCCCTGGAGGAGGCTGGGCTGGAGGTGAAAGACGTGGTCGTACTCGTGGACCGGGAGCAAGGAGGAGCGGAAGAGCTGGCCGAGATGGGATACACCCTCCACTCGGTCCTTCGCCTGACGGAGATGCTAGGCATCCTCGTCGAGCACGGGCGGATAGCCCCTGCGCAGCGAGAAGAAGTCCTCAGCTTCCTGGCCGGAGGCAAGGCCGATGCCTGATCCGGACCTGTCTGTGGAGCTGTGCGGAATACGGCTGAGGAACCCTCTCGTCCTGGCCGCTGGCATCCTCGGCACCGGCCCCCAGCTTCTGAAGCGTGTCGCCGATTGCGGGGCTGGCATGGTGACCACCAAGTCCTGCGGCCCCGCCCCCAGAGAGGGACACCCAAACCCGACGGTGCTGGACTGGGGTCACGGGCTGATCAACGCCGTCGGACTGGCGAACTCGGGAGTCGAACAGGAACTGGAGATCATCGCCAGCGCCAGGGAGATGCTCGAGCCCCAACACGTCCCCCTCGCAGCCAGCATCTTCGCAGACACGGTCGCGGGCTTCGCCGAGGTGGCGAGCATCGTCAGTCAGGCGAAGCCGGACTTCATCGAGCTGAACATCTCCTGTCCCAACGTGGCCGCGGAGATGGGCCGGCCCTTTGCCTGCGATGCCGGCGACGCGGCGCTGGTGACCGCAGCCGTCAAAGAAGTGACCTCCATCCCCCTCATCGTCAAGCTCAGCCCCAACGTCACCGACATAGAGGCCATCGCCAGGGCGGTGGAGCGAGCGGGTGCTGACGCTATCGCGGCCATCAACACTCTTGGTCCGGGCATGATCATCGACGTACACTCGGGGCAGCCGATCCTGGCCAACAAGGTCGGAGGAGTATCCGGGCCTGCCATACGGCCGGTTGCCGTACGCTGTGTCTACGACGTGTACGCGGCTGTGGAGATACCCATCATCGGGATAGGTGGGGTCTGTGACGGCCGAGATGCCCTGGAGATGGTCATGGCTGGAGCCACGGCCGTTGGAGTTGGGTCGGCCGTGCGCTACCACGGCGTGGAGGTATTTGGCGCCATCCTGGACGAGATGATGGCCTTCATGGTCCAGGAGGGCTACTCTACCCTCGACCAGCTACGGGGCATCGCGCATCGTCAAGGCCGGTGACCAGTAGCACAGTCCCTTTTCGCACACACCTCGACAGAGAATCGTCGTCCAGCCTGTCTACGAGGTGCTGACGAGGGCACGATAGAGGTACGTCTCTTCCCAGTTCTGCTTGAACAGGTTCTTCCCGATCAAGCCGATCTTCTCTTCGTAATCCTCCCGACCGAAGAGCCTGCTCAGGCTGATCCCCCGCTCCCTGTCGTCTATGACCAAGCGGAACCCTTCCACGTCAGGGAATAGCGCGAAGACCGCCCGGATGGTGTAGAGCAAGCGCGACAGATAGAGCTGCATGAACGTCGCGTGGAAGACGAAGAGGTACTCCACGTTGTATTCGCGGTACAGTCGCTGCCAGGCTTGGGGCACCCACACCCGCTCCCTCTCCTTGAGCAGATGAGAGAACCGAGCCACGTCGTTGGTCTCTGCCCGCGGGCTGAAGTGCAGCTCCCACATGAAATCGCTGTCTTGGCAGCCGGTGTGTGAATCCACCGTCAAGAGATTGACCAGCGTATGAGCATCGCGAATAGCCTCCGGCAGGTTGGACTTCGTGCTCACCCGCCGGGCGCCCACGTCGGTCTTGTCGGCGATGATCAAGCTGAGGGTCACCGGCTGGAGAGACGAGAGGGACGGGAGGCGCAGTCCTATCTCCACTTCGTGGAAGAGCACGGCCTCCAGAACCCGTAGGAAGCTGGAGAGCGTCTCCTGATCCCAGCCCACCTCGGAGAAGAAACGAGTCAGAAGATAAACCCCATAGGCTCCGTGGTACTTGCGCGCGACGATATTGCCGCAGTCGTGCAGATACCCGGCGATGGTGGCTTCCTTCTCTCTGACGGAATCCGGCTCAAGATCCACCTTGCTGGCTCGCAACAAGCCCAGCATCCTGGAACTCACGGTCTTCAAGTGCTCCCGATCGTGACGGTTGAAGCCGGTGAGGAGCTCGCTGTCGAGGACTGCCTGTTGCAGAACGAACAGCACGTCGAAATGCTCCTCCAGCGTAGAGCGCAGCTCCTCCAGGGGCTTCCGCAGCAACAGCGGGTAGCTCAGCCTCGACACCAGCCTCGAGTCGTCATCCAGGAATCTCGATACGATGTCCTTGTGCACTCCTATGCGCACCAGGAAATCTCGGAGCAGCTCCCCCGTGTCTCCCCGGCGTATGCGGTGCCCATTGGCTTGTTGCTCTTTCAGAAAGGAGAGCACGCTGCCCGGCACCTCCACCTGGGGGTAGCGGCTCCTCATCGTGTTGAGGATGTCAGGCGGCAGAGTCTTTCCTCCCTCCTCCAGAGGGTCGGACAGCATGGAGGTCTCGGAGGTCTTGCCAGAACCATCACTCATCTTGGACATCACCTACTCACTGGAAGGAGCGCACGCCTCACATCTCAGACCCTGGCCCCATGACAGCCAGTCCGGTCGACGGTGAAGCGAACGATCATTCTCCACTATCATTCTCACTGACTCTTCACGGGAGTGCAAATGCCCCTACAACTCCTGGGATCCCGCCACTACCACGCCAACCCGTTGCCTGGAGAAGACGATGCGGCCTCTTTCCGTTGACGTACCGTGTTCACCATCCCAGGGCCGCTTGCACCCAGATCCAATGCCGGGTTGACTGCGGCTGTCCTCGGGGGCATCTCGAACCTGCTGGGGGGCGGGGCCAGGCCGACCAGTGAGCAGGCCGGAGACGAGCGCCCCGCAGGGCCGCTATCTCAGCCCACGTGCAAGGAGTTGACCCAGTCGAACCGGTGCAACTCGTGCTTGGGGCCCGACCACTCGTAGTCGATGAAGAAAAACTCGTACGGAGCCAGAGGAACCAGCTTGAATTCGAACGCGATGGTGGGTCGCGCTTCCAGATTGGCCACGCGGGCCATCATGCGGCGGTAGATCCCATCGAAGCCCATCACCGTCCTCACGAGCCGCTCCACCTCGCGCCGCGAAGCCCCATCCTCGTAGCTGAGTCTAAGGGCAAAGGCGTCGCCCACCAGCCGAAACCCGGTCTTCAACACGCTCGTCCTCAACTCCGGCGGCGACAGGGGGTAGCTGATGATCGCACCGACCCGCCCGAGAAGATCGGACCGGTGCACATCGCCATCCCCCACGATCAGTATCACCGGCAGGATCGCCGTGCTTTCGGAGCTCTTGAGGCCGTCCAGCACCGCCAATCCGTCCGACAACGATTCCGTGCAGTCGATGACCACCACGCGAGGTTCAGCCGGGCCCATGCGCTGGACGTAGGCGGCCACGTCGCTATCTACTACCACTCCTTGCACGGAGCAATCGATGGAGTCGAGCGCGGACTCGACGCCCTCGTACACGTCTGCCTCACAGTATGCCACCACCACCGTTCGCGCAGACATCTGACGGTGGAGATCTCGGACGTTCGATATGCCCGACGCCGCCTCGAAACGCACCATGCGGGAGTCGGACCGCGTCACGGCGTCGTGTCGATTGGTGTCAAAGCCGATGGCGCCTCCGGTCAAAGCCCGTACCGGCGTGTCGTAATACAACTTGGCCCAGGACCCCTGCGTCCACCCTCGTACGCGAGGCAGCGCGGAGCGACGGAAGTCCTCCAGACTGTTGATACCCTGGAGCAGCTCGGTCTTCCGCTCCACACTGGCCAACAGATCCTCCACAGAGTCGCTCGGCGGCAGGCCCTGAGAGATCCACACCTGGCGGCCCTGCCCGGTGAGTTCTCGTACCCGGGCCTCCATAGCCTCCACTGAGGTGGCAGGGTACCATCTCACGGTGATATCCAGGGGCAGACCGGCCTCGTGCATGCGGACGTATCTCTGCACCTTGGCCGGCGCCGGGCCCGACCCCACCTGTCGCGCAACCTCGGCCATGTGCACGCCGAACTCATACACACCGTCAGCCACTACTGACCCCTCTTCTCTCTGCCCGCATCATCGGTCCGTGCACCCATCGTGTATCCCCCTGGGACCACACCAATCGTCTCCCAGACCCCGCACATACTCCCCTGTTGCCCGAGCACCGTTCAGATCGGAGCTAGACGGGCCGTCAGGCATCGTTCCGCACGTACGATACCAGCGACGTCGCTTGCCGCCTCCTCCACACGTACGTTCCTGACCACGTACTTGAAGGCATAGGCGTGGCTCATCTCCATCCTCAAGCGCTCCAACCGGATCTTGCCCTCCTCCGTCTCCTCGCCATACCTCTCGACGAGTCGACGACGCAGCTCCTCCACGGAGGGCGGCAGCACGAAGATGGTCACGGTGTTGTCAGGATACCGCTCCATCAGATGCAGCGCGCCCAGCACGTCGTATGCGGCGATGAGATCCAGTCCCCGCGCGATGGCGTGCTCCAGCCGCTTCCGCGAAGAGCCATACTGGTGACCGTAGAAGGCCTGCCACTCTGCTAGATCGCCATCTGCCTTCAGGCGCTCAAACTCCTCGGTGGTCACAAAGTGATACTCCAGGCCCTCCACCTCGCCCGGACGCCGCTCACGAGTGGTGTAGGTGACGATCCTCTCCAGGTTGGAGAGCGTGGAGATCACACGGTCTATGATCGTGCTCTTGCCTGCGCCCGATGGCGCGACCACCAGGAAGATCAACCCCTTGCGCATCACGCTCGTCCCAGAACGGCAGGTCCCTGCGCATCCTGCCGCTCGGCAGCTTGCTGGCCTGCCATCAGCCGTGCGCCAAGCAGTTGGGAAAGATGGCAAGCCACGAAGTCCACCCCACACTCGTCGAACAGCGACATCGTAGCCGGGTCCAGACAGTGGCTCCCATACGCACCAAGCTCGATGCCGGGATGGCCGGTGCGCGCTCGCTCCACAGCCATCCGCACCAATGAGCCAACCCCTTCCACGTCGAGGGTCGTCAAAGGGTCGCGGCCCAAGAGACGCTCCGCCGCGTACTCAGACAGCAGCCTTCCGCCGTCTTCCCGAGACAGACACATCACAGCATCAGTCAGACTGTCGGTATCGAAACACAAGAAGTCGACCAGGGAAGCCAGATCATGCGCCACGATAGCAGCCCTTGGTGTTTCGACCACCGCGCCCACCCGGTAAGGGATGGACGCCTTCCCCGTTTCCGCCGCCCGGTGCCCAACGTCTTCCAGAACCTCCAGGGCCCGAGTGACCTCACCCGCCTGGGATACGAAGGGTATCAGGATGTCCAGGTCGACGGACGACCCCTCAACTCGGACGTCCGCGGCAGCGTGGAGCAGAGCCTCCATCTGTGCTTCCAGGAGCTCCGGGAAAGCAGCGAAAAGGCGGATACCACGCAGTCCGAACTGCGGATGGGACTGCCGCATCGAATCGATCGCGGCCAGCAACTTCTCCCTCTGACCGATCTCCTCACTCCAGTTCTGAGTCGCCCTCAGCTCCGCGAGTTCGGTCAGGAGCCTATCCCTGTCTGGCAGGAAGTGGTCCAGCGGTGCGCTGAGCAGGCGCACCGACAGACGCCGGCCCTGGCAGGACTGGAGAAGGGCTCGGAACCCCTCCCGGTGCAGACTGCATAGCTCTTCCAAGGCCGCCTGTCGGGCCGCCGGCGAATCGCCCAGCATGGCCACCCTGACGTGGGGCAAGTAGACGGAGTCGTAGTACATCCCCTCCGTCCGGCACAGACCGATGTTCTCGATACCCAAGTCCAGGGCCGTCTCGATCTCGTCCGCCGTGGACACATCCGCATGCACGCGCACCTGGGCCATCTCGTCGGCCCAACTCAGGAGGGTATCCAGTCCTCCTATCTCGCCGAACCGGGGACTCACCACCTCCCTCCGGCCGCTGTAGACCTTCCCTGTCGTCCCGTCGATGGACACGTCGTGTCCCTGCGCGATGCGCTTCTCCCCGAGAACCACAGCTTCACCCGACGCGTCGATGGACATCTGCTGGCAGCCCACCACGCAGGGCTTGCCCAGACCGCGCGCCACCACCGCAGCGTGAGACGTGGCGCCTCCTCGCTGCGTCAGGATACCCTCAACCACAGACATCACCGCCGCGTCGTCAGCAGTCGTCTCTTCCTTGACCAGAATCACGGGCGAACCCATGCCCGCCAACCGTTTGGCCTCTTCGGCGGTGAAGACCACCTGTCCGGTGGCCGCGCCCGGGCTCGATTGGATACCCTTGGCCAGCAGGCCCTCAGGCGACGGGTGGGCAAACACAGGCACGAAGACCTGTCCGATGGAGCGCGCATCCACGCGCAGCAACGCCTCGCGCCGCGAGATCAGCCCCTCGTCGACCATCTCCACCGCTGCTCTCACCGCGGCCAGCGGCGTTCGCGCGGCCGTGCGGGTCTGGAGTATCCACAACGTGCCCCTCTCAATGGTGAACTCCACGTCTTGCACGTCCCGGTACTGATGCTCCAGTCGGGAGCAGACGCCCTCCAGCTCGGTGTAGACGGCAGGGAGTTCAGCAGCCAGAACGGAGATACGCCCCGGTGTTACGTGCCCTCCCACCAGCCGTTCGCCCTGACTGCCCGGCAGGTACTCGCCGTACAGCTCTTTCTCTCCAGTCGCCGGGTTCCGCGTGAACACCACGCCGCTCCCCGAGCCCGGGCCCAGGTTGCCAAAGGCCATCTGCTGAACGACGACGGCTGTGCCCTCATCGTCGGCGATGTCCCGAGCAGCACGGTACTCCCTCGCGCGTTCTGCAAACCAGGAATCGAACACACCCGCGATGCTCCGCTCCAACTGCACGTAGGGGTCCTGAGGGAACTCTTCCCCCGTCTGCTTCTCGAACGCGGCCAGCAGCTCCTCGAGCGAGGGTCGTGCTTCCCCGCTCCCCCCAAGAGTGGCGTCGTGAACCGCCTCCCCGTACGTCAGCACCAGCAGGCCGAAGGCATCGCGGGCCAAGGTGGGATCTCCAAACATCTCGGCGAGATCGTCTACCACATCGCCAGTCAATCCCACGTTCAGAACTGTCTTCAGTTGTCCCGGCATGGAGACAGTGGGGCTGGACCGAACCGACACCACGAGAGGGTCTGTCACAGACCCAAGGACACTACCAGTCCGTTCCTCGAGTATGGCCAGGGCCTCCCTGACCTCCTTCCAGAGATCAGGGGCCAACGATCTCGATCCAGGGGTATGCGCCCTCCATGCCTCTCTGGTGATCACGAAGCCGGGCAGCGTGGGGATGCCGAGGCGCAACATGCCCGTCAGGCCAGCGCCTTTGCCGCCGAGCAGCGACTGGTCTTCGCTGCTACCTGCTTCGAGGGGAACAACCCAACGGTGAGTCATCTCTATCCTCAGTGGCCTGGAGCCAACCGGAACCGCTCAAGATGGAGAACCACGGAGAACAACGTGTTCGAGGCCAGCGAACGTGCACGCTGATCCAAGATCCGGGCGCCAGACGTACTCTTCCGGACACCGTGGCCCCGAACCTCCACCATCGCCTACGCCGACGGCGAGGTCGTTACTCGGTCAGAACTCAGGTCGATTATACGGGCTTTCAGCGTCTAGAACAAGGGTTTGCCGGGTGTCGAAGCCACGACACAGTCTGGCTAGCCACTCCACGCAACGCGGCGGAACTTGGGCCTGGACGCAGCAGTGCACGCCTCCAGCGGCGACAGCAAATCCACCGGCTGTCGCTACCAGCTTGTTTCTCTTCCTTTCGCTAGTCACCTCGCCTATAATCTGCCGCGAGAGAAAAGACCACGATGGGAGGTCTCGTTCTCCGCCTATGCTCCCACAGCGACTGAAACTCGTCTACACAGCCAAGCTCACCCCAACCGTCAAGCTGTTAACCTTGGAGGGAACGCTCCCGGCCGAGCCAGGACAGTTCGTCTTGGTCTGGCTGCCCGGGTTCGACGAGAAGCCTTTCAGTCTGGTCGACGACGATCCCGTCACCCTGACTGTAGCCAGCGTGGGTCCCTTCAGCAGCCGGCTGCACGAGCTCGAGGCCGGAGACCACCTGTGGCTCCGTGGTCCTCTGGGTCGCGGCTTCGACCTCGTCGGCGACCGGATGCTTCTGGCGGGAGGGGGCTACGGGGTCGCGCCCCTGGCCTTCCTCGCTGCCAGAGCCACAGAGGCCCGGCGCAAGGTAGCTGTCATCGGCGCCGGGACCAAGGGCGATCTGTTCTTCGAAGACCGTCTGGCCCAGGCCGGGTGTGAGACTATCCTGGTCACGGAGGACTGCTCCGCCGGACATGGTGGAGTCTGTACCGACGTTGCAGAGACACTGCTGGCCCAAGAAGACTTCGACGTACTCTACGGGTGCGGACCAGAGGGCATGCTGGATAGGCTGGAACGCCTCTGCCAGCAGCATGGCATACCGGGCCAACTGAGCAAGGAGGCGTACATGAGATGCGGGATGGGCGTGTGCGGCTCTTGCGAGAGGAACGGCCTGTTGGTGTGCAAGGACGGGCCGGTGTTCTCTGTAGGGCCAGCACTTGACAAAAATGCCCAACTTGCGTATACTCATATTTGGTAGCTTAGAATAGCGAATAAGCAAAACCTTCGGGGCAGGGTGAGGTCTCCTTTGGAGGCCAATTCCCGATCGGCGGTGTGGCACCATTGGCTGGTGCCGAGCCCGCGAGCTGCAAAGCAGATCTGGTGAGAAGCCAGGGCCGACGGTATAGTCCGGACGGGAGAAGGTTAGCAGGCCGGGAAACGTGGAGTTTTCCCTGTTTCTGCGAGAGACTGTCCCGAAGGCACAACCTTCGGGGCTTTTGTTTAACGTGAGAACCGACACCATAGAACCATCGCGAGAGATGGCCGATTCGCCAGCCACGGCCGGGGTGCTCGCCAGGGGCACTCGAGCGGTGAGGAGGACCTTGGCCAGAGTCCCTGAGAGGTACCACGCGTATCTGCTGGCGCCGCCGGCCCTCCTCATCTTCCTGGGCCTGTGGCAACTCCTGGTCACCTTGGGCTCGTACCCTACCTTCCTCCTTCCTGCACCCATGGTCGTGTACCGGAAGTTTCTCGTAGCCCTCTCCGACGGCACGCTCCTCCATCACGCCTGGGCAACTGTGAGAGAGGTGCTTGTCGGACTGGCGCTCGGGCTCTCGGTAGCCACCTCGCTGGGGTACGTCTTCGCCAAGTCTAAGCCCATCGAGCGGCTGATCTCGCCCTACATCGTGGCCTCTCAGTCTATACCCATCGTCGCTTTGGCCCCACTGCTGGTGATATGGTTTGGCTTTGGCACTCTCTCCAAGGTCATCGTCTGCGCGCTGACCGTCTTCTTCCCTGTGCTCATCAACACCATCGTCGGCCTCCGTTCGGTGGACGAGAACCTGGTCGATCTGATGCGTTCGTATGGAGCTACGCGGCGGCAGATGATCACCATGTTGGAGATCCCTGCCGCCCTCCCCGTGCTGCTGGGCGGCCTCAAGATAGGCGTCACCCTGTCGGTCATAGGCGCGGTGGTCGGCGAGTTCGTGGCGGCGGATGAGGGTCTTGGCTTCCTAGTCAACCTCTCCAGGGGCCTCTTCGACACCCCCATGATGTTCGTAGCTCTGTTTGCGCTCGTGGTCATCGCGTTGAGTCTGTACGGTTGTGTGGTTCTGCTCGAGAGCCGGCTCCTGTCGTGGCGCCGGGTCAAGTAAGAAGAAAGGAGAGTATTCGAAGTTGAAGAAGCTTGTCTTGATCATGCTTGCGCTGTACGGCTTGGCCCTGAGCGGCTGTAGCAGTGGTGGCGCCGCTCCCACACCCACATCTCCACCCGAGAAGGTCACCCTGGCTATGGGGTACATCCCCAACGTCCAGTTCACGCCCTTCTATGTGGCCCTCAACAAGGGCTACTTCGCCGACGAGAACCTGGAGATCGAGTTCGACTACGGCATGGAGACGGACCTACTCAACCTGGTCGGTGCCGATGCCCTCCAGTTTGCCGTAGGTAGCGGCGACCAGGTGATCCTCGCGCGGAGTCAGGGTCTCCCAGTGGTGTACGTGATGACCTATTTCCACAGGTTCCCCGTCGCCGTCGTCTCCCTCGAGGACCTGCCTTTGGAGGAGCCAGCCGACCTCATCGGCCACTCTGTGGGCATCCCCGCGCCGGGAGCGAGCTACAACGGCTGGCTAGCCCTTCTGTACGCCACAGGCATCGACGAGGAAGAAATACCGATCGAGTTCATCGGCTACACTCAAGTGGCCAGCCTTACGGAGGGTCGTATAGATGCCGCCGTCGTCTACGGAGCCAACGAGCCGGTGCAACTACGCCAGGCTGGATACGATTTGAACATCCTCTACGTGGCCGACTACATGAATCTGGTCTCCAACGGCATCATCACCAACGAGAAGACCATTGCGGAGCGGCCGGAATTGGTTGCCAGCCTCGTGCGAGCGGCGCTGCGCGGACTACGCGACACGATAGATGCTCCCGAGGAAGCCTTCGAGATCTGCCTCGAGTACGTGCCGGAGGCAGGCGGCGAGAACAGGGACACTCAAATGGCCGTCCTCGAAGAATCCATCAAGTTCTGGGACAGCGAGACACTAGGCCTTTGCGATCCATCGGCCTGGGAGATGTCGGAGGACTTCATGTTCCAGGCAGGTCTGACGGAAACGGAGTCTGACGTCGAGAAGATGTACACCAACGATTTCATCGTGGAGCCGTAGGTGACCGTGCCGCGACCTGTGCTTGCAGCCGAAGGAATACGCAAGACGTTCCCCAGTCGCGATGGGGAAGTCAAGGCGCTCCACGACGTCTCTCTGGAGATCTTCGAGGGAGAGTTCGTCAGCCTGGTTGGACCTTCCGGCTGCGGGAAGACGACGCTTCTGCGCATCCTGGGCGGCCTGTTACAAGCTGAGAAGGGCAGGGTCCGGATCGATGGCCGGACCCTGTCCGAGCCACGCCGCGAGATCGGATTCGTCTTCCAGAACCCCACCCTGATGCCGTGGCGCACCGTTCTCCAGAACGTCACCCTACCCTTGGAGGTACAGGGCAGGAACGGCAATGACCATCGCAAGCGAGCCATGGAGTTGCTGGGGCTGGTGGGCTTGCTCGGATTCGAGAACCTCCATCCTCATGAGTTGTCGGGCGGGATGCAACAGCGGGTTGCTATCGCCAGGGCCCTGGTCTACGAACCGTCGATTCTGCTCATGGACGAGCCCTTCGGCTCCCTCGACGCCATTACCCGCAATCAGATGAATCTGGAGTTGCTCCGCATCTGGCATGCCACCGCCAAGACCGTGCTCATGGTGACTCACACCATCCAGGAGGCCATCTTCCTGGCCGATAGGGTACTGGTCATGAGTCCCCGCCCCGGCCACATTCAGGCCGTTGTCGACGTAGACCTGCCGCGCCCACGCGACACGGAGATCTACTACTACGAGCGTTTCGCCAGCCTGAACCACCGGGTGCGAGATCTGATCTCCGTCGGTTGACCGGCAGTGAGAAAGGTGTTACGATACGTCGGCGCTGGCGAGGCGCGCGTCACGGGCACCGGCCCTGCTAGCACCAGTCCGGCCAACACCAGCCCACGCTGCCGAAGCACCATCTGACACGGATTGCGGGAGCCCTAGCCGTGACGGGCCGGCAACCCAGCACGGCAGACAAGGGGCTGGGCTGGTAGGTACGCTGGAAACGCCCGTGGCGTCCAGATCAGCACATCGGGCAGCACAACCAGAGACAGGTCTGAGCTTAGAGTGAGTGAGTGGTACAGCAGTCTCCCACAGCGAAGGAAGGTAACCTACGGCCTCCTCTTCGCCGTCATCTGCGTGAGCGTGCCTTGCTACGTTCTGGGCTTCGTCGCTCTGGCTATGGCACCCCCCCGATTCACGCCGACTCCTACTGAGACGTCCACCGCCACGCCAACCGAGACCGCCACTCACACGCCGACGTGGACCGCTACCGCGACTGAGATACCAACGTCCACCGCCACCGCGACACCGACGAGCACAGCCACTGCCACGCCCACGGAGACACCAACCGAGACCGCTACCTTTACGGCAACTCTCACCTCCACGCCGACGGCCACGGCCACCGACACTCCCACATACACGCCTTCACCGACGCCGAGCAGCACACCATCGCAGACTGCCACGCACACGCCCACGGCCACCCAGTCCGCCACCCCGACGAGCACCGGTACCCCCAGCGGAGAGAGGGACGGCTAGACGCGGAGGTTGCGGACGATGATGCCGATTGCCAGCCCTGATCAGAGACGGTCTTGCCCATGAGAAGTCTCTTCCGCCATTACAGACAGCTTGCCGTCCCAGAGAAGCGACTCTATAGCCTGCTCGCTGTTTTCACCCTCCTGGCGCTACTTCTGTACTGCCTGGGCATCAGCAGCTACCTTCTTCGCTCCCGCCTGGTCCCCCAAGTGGCCATGGAGACCCCGCCCACGTCCACGTCCACTCCAACCTCGATCCCGACCACGGTGGCGACACCCAGAGACACTGCCACCCCTACGGCCACGCTGCCTCCCACTCCGACCCAGCGGCCCATACCTACCTTGACTCCGACGCCGGAGAGCGTCAACGTCACCGTCGTCATCACCGGCACGGACGGCCTGACCACGACCACTGTCATCTCAGCTACGGTTACACCGACGCCTGTGCTCACGGCTACGCTCACCGTCACCTCCGGGACACCATTGAGTCCGACAGGCACCGCTGAGCCGGAGGAGGTCTCCGTTGACCCGTCGCAGTCACTGTCCCCATGGGCCACATTCTGGTGCGCCGCTTCGTTTCCGGACGTCAACAGCTTCAGGCTCGTGGACGTGGCCTGCTCTCCGTGGTCGCAGCAGCGCAGAAGCTGGGTCGGTTCTCTCGCGGCCTGATGGCTGCCTTGACGGGGTCCCAGTCCATCTGCCCAAAGACACGGGTCGCGACGCATGACCGATCCATCCGTCCGCGAAGCGCTCTTGCAGGAACAGGTCGGTGACAAAGTCCGCTGCTTGACCTGCGAGCGGCGCTGTCTGCTCTCCGAGGGGGCTTTCGGCTGGTGCCGCACGCGTACCAATAGAGACGGTGTGTTGGTCACCCTCACCTACGGACAGGTCTCCTCCCTGTCGGCCAACCCCATCGAGAAGAAGCCCCTGCACCATTTCTACCCTGGCAGCGTGGCCCTGACGGCTGGGAGCTGGGGCTGCAACTTCGGCTGTCCCTGGTGCCAGAACTGGGACATCTCCAAATCAGGTCCCCGCCCTTCCAAACACATCTCGCCTCACGAGTTCGTGCAGATAGCCCTGGCGCGCAATTGTCAGGGCACATCGATCAGCCTCAACGAGCCCACACTATCGCTCGAGTGGTCGCTGGAGGTGTTCCGCCTGGCGCGGGAGCAGGGTCTGTACAACACCTACGTCACCAACGGCTACATGACCACCCCGGCGTTGGACGCACTCACCGCCGCTGGGCTGGACGCCATGAATGTGGATATCAAGGGAGACGCAGAGGCCGTGCGAAGACATTGCCGTGGCATTGATGTGGAGAAGGTATGGCGCAATTGCCGCTATGCCAAGGAGCGCGGAGTACACCTGGAGATCACCACCTTGGTCATCCCCGGTGTGAACCATCGAGAGGAAACCCTACGGAGAATCGCCAGACGCATCCACGAGGAGTTGGGGCGGGAGACGCCCTGGCACGTCAGCGGCTACTACCCGGCGTATCGCTTCCACGCTCCGCCCACACCCCTGAGCGCGCTGGAAAACGCGTGGCAGATAGGCCAGGAAGAGGGCCTGGAGTTCGTGTACCTGGGCAACGTGGCCGGGCATCGGCTGGAGAACACCTATTGCCCCGGCTGTGGTGAGCTGCTGGTGGAGAGGCGGGGACTAACCGTCCTCCAGAACCGGCTAAGGGACACCGCGTGCCCGGCCTGCGGAAGAGCCATCCCCATCATGATGTGATGGGCGGTGCCACAAGGAATATGCCCGGCCCGTCCGCTGCCACGTGATTGCTGGTGTTTCGTGATCGACACAGCCACTCCTACCTTCCAGGCCCGTGCCCGTGCCAGCACCCGCACCTTGATACTTGCGGAGCTCACACAGACCTGCCCTCCTATGACTCCCCGAGCACGGGGCTCGTCGCGGGGTGACGCTGGTTGGTGACGAACTTGCCAATCTCGACGACGCCGAGCAGCAAGAAGGCAATGGCAAACACCACTCCCCACTGCCCCCAGGTGAGAGGTGCCAGCTCCAGCAAGTTGCGGAGCGTAGGCACCACGAAAGGCACAAAGGCCAAGAGCAAGCCGGCTACCACCGCGACAACCAGAGGCTTGTTCCGCATCGGGCTGCCACTGTGGAGGATGGATCGACGCATGCTCCGGTAGCCAAAGATGTAGATCATGGAGTTGACCGCAAAGGTGGCAAACACGTAGCTCCTACCCAGAGCTGGATCGCCCTGCGCCGTGAGGAAGTAACCGAACAGGAACAGGGCCGCGATGGAGCTGCTGACGCTGATCACGCCGATGAGCGACAGCCCCAGTTGCGTCAAGATCGGTTCGTGGAGCGACTTGGGTTTCTCGTCCATGATGCCATACTCTCTTGGCTCGAAGCCCAGCATGATGTCGGCCGGACCGTCGCAGATCAGGTGAATCCACAGGATCTGCGCCACCAGCAGCGGCGCGGGCCAACCCAGCAACATCGCCCCAAAGATCGCCAAGACCTCGGCAAAGGAGTTGGAAAGGACGTACCCCACCACCTTACGGATGTTCTCAAAGATCACTCGCCCCTCTTCCACGGCTGCCACTATCGTTCGGAAGTTGTTGTCGAGTAGGATCAGGTCGGCGGTCTCCTTGGCGACGTCGGTGGCGCTGCCGACGACAACGCCGATGTCTGCCCGCTGTAGAGCAGGAGCATCGTTCACTCCATCGCCGATCATAGCTGTGATCTCACCACGTGCCTGCAACGCACGGACGATACGCAGCTTGTCCTGCGGGCGAATCCGAGCGAAGACAGCCGTCTTGCCCACCAGATCCATCAGTTGCCCATCGTCCAATGCGGTCAGCTCGTGCCCTTCCACGATCTGACCCTCATCTACAAGGAGACCGACGTTGGCGGCGATCCGCTCAGCCGTGCGACGATAATCGCCTGTGATCATTTTGACCTTGATCCCCGCTCGCTGTGCGACCCGTACGGCCTCTGTGACACCTTCACGGATGGGATCCTCCATGCCGATCAGTCCGATCCAGGTGTAGCCACCACGATCTCCGAGCGGTCCATGCGGGCGGTAGGCAAGGCCAAGCAACCGTAATCCCTCGCTGGCCCACTCATCCACCTGCGACAGAATGTCGTCGCGCTCGGATGGGTCAGTCTGGCACATCCCGAGCACTATCTCTGGCGCACCTTTCAAGTAGTCGTAGGCATCACCGTTGAAGCGGGTCGCGGTGATCATAAACTTGGTTTCACTCGTAAAGAGATCCTCCGCCAAGCGTTCAGAAGCATCCGCCAGGTCTTGCGGGTCTCTGGCAAGTTGTGCCCTGGCGTATTCCCACAGGGCGATGTCCACCGGCCCTTCCAGGTTGTTGCACAGGGCCATGGTCTCCAGGGTACGCTCGCGGTCGAGAGAGTTGCTTCGCGTAACCCGCATGCGGCCTTCGGTCAGCGTTCCGGTCTTATCGGTGCAAATCACGGTCACGGAACCCAGGGTCTCGACGGCCAGCAGCTTCTTGACCAGTCCGTTGCGCCTCAGGATTTTGCGCATCCCCAGGACCAGGATTACGGTCACGGCAATCAACAAGCCCTCCGGCACGGCAGCGATGGCCAGGACGATGGATACGCGCAGCATATCCAGGAAGGGGCGGCCCGTGATCAGCCCGGTGACCAGGATGACCAGGGTGATGCCGGAGACAAGGTACGTCAGAGTGCGGCTGAATGTGCGTAGCCGCACCTGCAGAGGAGTCTCTTCCTGCGGGTGTTCCTGCAAGCTGGAGGCAATCTGCCCCAGTGACGTGTCGGACCCGGTGTGGGTCATGCACGCCAATCCGCGTCCCGTCACTATGGTTGTGCCCATGTAGACCTGGTTCTGATCGGACGCTGTGCCCTTGTTGACCGGCTCGCTCTCCCCCGTCAGGATGGCTTCATCCGCGGCCAGTTTCGTGCTCTCGACGATCTCGCCGTCTCCCGGCACGTGCTCCCCGGCGCTGAGCACAACCAGATCGCCAGGGACCAGTTCGCGGATGTCGATCTCCTCGCGGGCACCATCACGGATCACAGTTGTCGTTGGCTTCAGCAGACCCTTTAGAGCCGTATAGGTTCGGTGCGCCTGATATTCCTGGACAAAGCCCAGGACGACATCTGTGACAACGACGGCCATGATGATGCCAAAGTCACTGTACTCTCCGGCCACGAAGGAGATGGCAGCTGCTATTAGGATGATGTACACGAGAGGGCTCTTGAACTGGCAGAAAAGGATGGACCAAACGGACTGTCCTTTGGTGGACGGAAGAACGTTCTCTCCATACTCGCGCCGCTGTTCCACGACTTGAGCCGCGGTCAAGCCACGAAAGGGCTCCCGTTTGGGAGCCAAGTCAAGTTCCTGATTCACCGTTGCACCTTCCATAACATCGATGTGCCTGCAGTGATGGACTGCCGATCTAGTCTGAGGATCTGTTCCAGCTTGTCGCGGCTCAGCCACACTCCCTGGCAACAGCGGCAGATTAGCACACTTACACCGCCGATCTCCGTCAGATGCAGGCTCTGGTCACAAAGGGGACAGCGTATGCGCCATAGCCGCTGCCTTGCTCTCCGGACACTCTGCCTGGTCGGGGGAAAGAGCAGATGAAGCAGCAGGGTGGCCACCGCAATCACAATGACCCCGCCCAACAGCAGCAGCGGAACGCCGAGTCCAGCCAAGCTGAGATCGGGCATACCTCCCTCCGCAGGCGAAATCTGCGCGCCGAATCACCGGCGCGCGCTACCCTACACGTGGAGTCTAGCCTGCTAGTGTGACAACTTGCTGGCGGTAGTATGAAGATTGTATGACGGTTTGGAGAGACGCGGGGAACTACGAGCGTGGCAGCGCAATGGTGAACGTGCTGCCCTGGCCGGGCCCAGCACTGGCCGCCCGCAGGTGACCACCATGCGCTTCGACCAGGTGTTGGGCGATGGTCAGTCCAATGCCGCTGCCTCCGCCGGCGCGGGAGCGTGACTTGTCCACACGATAGAAACGCTCGAAGATGTGGGGCAGGTGCTCCGGGGAGATGCCAATCCCGCTATCTTGAACGGCGACGGCCAGTTCGCCACGGCCAGCCCAGGCGCGGATCACCACCTGCCCACCGGAAGGCGTATACTGGACCGCATTGCCCAGCAGGTTGAGCAACACCTGCGTCATCCGATTAGCGTCCACCATCACCTGCGGCAAGCCGGGCGGGATCTCAAGGTGCAGCGCTACACCCTTGTCTTCATACTGCGGTTGCAGGCGAGCGGCAGCCGTGTCGATCAGCTCCTTGAGGTCGACAGGCTGGAGTTCGAGACGAATCTGTCCGGCCACGACACGCGAGAGATCGTCCAGGTCGTGAACCAGGCGCTCCATGCGGCTCACCTCGCGCTGCAAACTGAAAAAGGTGTCCGCCTCACAGGTCAGGATGCCGTCGATCAGCCCCTCCAGGCTGCTCTTGATGCCGCTAAGAGGCGTGCGCAGCTCGTGCGCCACGTCGCCGATCAACTCCAGGCGCCGCCGCTCCGTGCGCTCCAGGGCCTCTGCCATCTGATTGAAGGATGTGGCCCACGCCCCAAGCTCATCTTGGCTGGGCGCTTCGATTCTCTCATGGTAGTCCCCAGCAGAGATGCGCTGGCTGGCGTGGGTCATAGCCTGGATGGGCAGAAGAATGCGCCGCGTGGTGAAGATGCAGGCCGCGACAGCCACCACGGCGCCGGCCAACGTCGCGATGAGTAGTTGATGGTGCACCGCCTGCTGCACGTGCGCGTCCAGGTCGGCTACCAGCACGGGGTCGTCGATCTCCATAGCTTGGAGCGTGGTGATGTTCCGGGCCAGGACCCTGGGCATCTGTAGCTCGGCGGTAATGTCCAGCACTACGACGCCAATGATCAGGACGAGGAGGTAGGACAGAAAAAGCTTCCATCCCAAGTGCTGCCGGAGCAGAGTCAACAGTCTCATGCTGGATCGTCCTCAAAGCGGTAGCCGACGCTCCGTGCGGTCGCAATCAGAAGTGGGTTGGCCGGATCGTCCTCCACCTTCTTGCGGAGACGTCCGATGTGGACATCCACGACACGCTCGTCCCCGTAGTAGTCGTAGCCCCACACGTCTTCGATGAGCTGCTCTCGACTCAGCACTCGTCCCCGATGCCGGGCCAGGGCAAACAACAAGCCGAACTCGGTGGGGGTCAATTCAACCAGTTGGTCGTCCTTCCAAACCCGCCGAGCGTCAGGGTCGATCCGCAAACGGCGAAACAGGAGGGTTGCCTCGTGGGCGTCTGCGCCGCGACCGCGCCGCAGGATGGCTTTCGCACGAGCCACGAGTTCGCGGGGGCTGAAAGGCTTGGTGAGATAATCGTCCGCTCCCATGCTCAGACCCACGAGCTTGTCTGTCTCCTCTGTCTTGGCGGTGAGCATCAACACGTAGACGTCAGATTCCTGACGCAAGCGCCGGAGCACCTCGAGCCCATCGAGACCAGGTAGCATGATGTCCAGGATGACGAGGTCGGGACGAAAAGACCGTGCAGCCTTGAGCGCCGACGGGCCGTCCGCAGCAGTGTACACAGTATAGCCTTCCGGCTCCAGGTAGGCCCGCACCGTGTTGACAATCGTCGGCTCGTCGTCAACGATCAGGATCTTGGCCATGCTCAATCTCCCTCTGGCCCGCTACTCCAGAGGTCAGGCAAACATAGTATATAGTGCATGGCAGGACTTGGCGAGGCGGCCTGTCTGATCGACTGTGCCAACCAGCGCTAGCCCCAGGGAGGCGGAATGCAGCGCTCGTCCACCACCAGATGTGATGCCACGCCGGTACGTTCTCCGGCGGCCTTCGGGCACGCCGTTGCACGTGGACCGCCGTCGTTTCCATGACGACGATGTTGAGTTGACCACGAGGATCGACCTGGCTCGAAGCAAGCAGAGACTTGCCGTCACGGACAGTCCAGGAGGTCCCTTGATTCACGCAGGCTGGCAGCCAGGTTGGGCTCTCCAGCAGCGGCCGCGAGTACGACGCAGCCGATTCGTGGTCACTGGAGGTGTTCCGCCTGGCGCGGGAGCAGGGTCTGTACAACACCTACGTCACCAACGGCTACATGACCGCCCCGGCGTTGGACGCACTAACCGCCGCTGGGCTGGACGCGAGGGATGAATGTGGATATCAAGGGAGACGCAGAGGCCGTCCGAAGACACCGCCGTGGCATCGATGTGGAGAAGGTATGGCGCAATTGCCGCGATGCCAAGGAGCGCGGAGTACACTCGGAGATCACCACCCTGGTCATCCCCGGTGTGAACCATCGAGAGGAAACCCTACGGAGAATCGCCAGGCGTATCCACGAGGAGTTGGGGCGGGAGACTCCCTGGCACGTCAGCGGCTACTACCCGGCGTATCGCTTCCACGTGCCGCCCACACCCCTGAGCACGCTGGAAAGCGCATGGCAGATAGGCCAGCAAGAGGGGCTGGAGTTCGTGTACCTGGGCAACGTAGTCGGGCATCGGCTGGAGAACACCTATTGCCCCGGCTGTGGTGAGCTGCTGGTGGAGAGACGGGGACTAACCGTCCTCCAGAACCGGCTAGAAAGCCCCGCTTGCCTCGCCTGCGGAAGAGCCATCCCCGTCGTGATGTAGCGGGCGCCGCGAGCTTGCTGCTACCAGTTGTACGCGAAGACGATGTTGGTGAACTGCCCGGCCACGCTACAGTCGGTGAACGAGATCTCCACCGTGTTCGATCGAAGCTCCGGGTTCTCCTCGCTCACCACGACGTCGACGAGGAAAGTGAGCTGCGAATGGTAATGCTCCTGAGACAGAGGAGCGAACCCCCATTCCCCCGGATTCTCCCCATCGCCGCTGATCTTGCACTGCTCATTGCCAGCCCACCTCAGGCGCACCGTTACGCCGTCGACCGGCTCGCCGCCCACACCTGTGATCTTTCCCCTCACGTATACCGTCCCACAGTTGGCCTCGGTCTCCATCCCCCCTGTGTACATGAACTCGTATGACGCCGCAGTCGTGGCGGTGGCAGTGGGCGCTGGAGTCGTGGGCGTTGCTGTAGCCGGCGCTGTAGTGGACGTAGCAGTGGCACCAGTCGCCGTGGCGGTGGCCGGTGGGGAGGTGGCGGTGGGAGTTGCCAGAGCGACGGTATGTGTGGCAGTGGGCGCCCCGACGACCAGGGTGTTTGTGGCAGTCGGCTCCGGGGTGTTGGTCGCTGTGGGCTCAGCGGTGAAGGTGGGAGTTGGCCCCACCGGTGTCGATGTGAAAGTCGGCTGAGGGGTCGGCGCCGTGGTCACCACCGCCGTCACCGTGGGCGCGGGCTCGGCGAGTTCTCTCGATACCATCAGCAGGAGCACGGTGAAGACAAAACCGTTAAGGAAGACCAGAATCCCCAGGATGAGCAGGTATCTCAGCTTCATTCCGTCCTCCTTGCCCGTTTCCCCAGCCCCGCTTCGGACCACCTACGGTATGACCAGCGCCTGCCCCACCCGGATCGCGTTCGGATTGTCTAGCCCGTTCGCCTGAGCGAGCGCGTCCGTCGTTACACCATACATCCGGGCGATCTCGCTCAAGGTCTCCCCCTCCTGCACGACGTGTACCCTCTGCCCCACCGTCGAGGATGGAGTGGACGCTGCCACCTCTGTGCCCTCCTCTGATGGAACGGGCGCGGGTGACACCGGGATCACCAGCACCTGCCCCTCTCTGATGATGGCATCTGCGTCCCCCAGGTCGTTCGCCTGGACGATAGCGTCCACGGTAACGCCGTACGTACGCGCGATCTCGCTCAGAGTCTCCCCCTCCTGTACGACGTGTGTGCTCGGAGTTGGAGAGATCGCCGGCGTCGGTTCGGTCGTAGGCGTAGGTTCAGCCGGCACAGTGGGCGTAGCGACCACCACGTTGAAGGGGGTGAAGGTGGGTTTGGCGGTCCTCGTAGGTGTGGGAGTCGGCTGGCGGCCTCCCGAGACCATGAGCATCAGACGGCTGAAGATGAGATAGTTGATCAGCAAGAGAACAACGATGAGCGCTATCTCGCGTCCTCTGCTTCTGATTCCTCTCCGAATCGCGCCCCATCGGCTCGTTGAGTCCATTTCCGCTCCCTCTCCACCATCTCGTGAGCATCATACGCCGCCGAGCCTCCCAGCTCAACAGCTTCCTGCGCACGAGCATCCATCCGCCCTGGAGGATCATGTCCATTATACCCCTTTCGCTCGTACGGGACCACCATAGTTCAACAATGCCACATGGATCTCTGACACACGTAGCCGACACAGAACCCAGGTGGTCTTTTGCCCGCAGAAGTCGTATAGTCATACCTTGGACCAGAACCGGAGACTGGCGCCGCCGACTCTCTGGATGAGCGGAACTCATGGTCATTGAGCCCAACGTGATTCTGTATGAGGCGCTGGGACCGGCCGGCGGCGTGGTCGCAGCGTTCGTGGTCGAGTGCTTTGAAGACTTCCGTCATATGCGTTCTGTGTGCTCCCTGTGGCCGCACTTTGTGGCACCGGGTCATCTGCGGTCGCTTCGTCCACGATCAAGAGTATTCGCTCTGAAGCCAACCGACCACCAGGTCGATGCGGGCTTCATCTGGTTTGCGGCATGAGATCTTCCAGGTTCGCGGTCTGGCTGCGCAGCGAGTGGCGGTGGCTCCTGGCCTCCATCTTGGCGGCCCACTTCGTGTTGAGCACCGTCTACAGCGTCGCTACCCCCATCTGGGAGGGTCCCGACGAGCTCGGCCACTACCGGCACGTGCGATTCCTGGTCAGGAACCTGGCCCTCCCAGGACCCGAAGATACCACGACGGCGCTAGATGAGCTCACCCACCCACCCCTTTACTACATCGTGACAGCCATCCTGACGTTCTGGGTGGACGCGAGTGACAACCTGGCACCCGTCGCCAATCCCTTCGCCGCCACAGGGATCATGGAAGGAGGAGCCAACAGGTTTCTCCACTCCGACGCCGAGGCCTTCCCCTACCACGGGACCGTCCTTGCCATCCACGCGGCGAGGCTGGTGTCCGTCGCCATGGGCACCCTATCACTGCTGGTCACCTACAAGCTGGGACGCCTGTTGTTTCCCGACAGGCACGACATCGCTCTAGGCGCCACGGCGATCAACGCCTTCACCCCTGGCTTCCTGTTCATGAGTGGGGTTGTCAACAACGATATCATGGTCACACTCTTCACTGGTCTGACCCTGCTACTCTCGGTCAGACTGATCGTGGGCGACGCTGGATGGAGGACGCTGCTGGCTCTGGGCGTCTGCACCGGCCTGGCTGTGCTATCGAAGTACAACGGCCTTGCCCTCATCCCTCTGGTGATCGTCTCTGTTGGCGTGGGTCTGGCCAGGCGTATCAGACTCAGGAAGTCCCTGGTTTTCTCACTGGGAGGGGTATTGCTGCTCCTCCTCGGCCTGGTCCTGGTCTCGAGTTGGTGGTTCGTGCGCAGCGTGGTGTTGTTCGGCAGCGCGACGACCCGGTCGACCAGGGTTCTGGCCCAGTTCCTGGAGGATCTCCGCGACCCTGCGGCAGGTCTGAGTTGGGTGGACTGGGCCTTGCTCCAGGACGGACTGAGCTACTTCTACCAGTCCTTCTGGGGCATCTTCGGCTGGGGCAACGTGAACGCGGCAACTTGGGTCTACCAGGTGCTGGGCGTGCTTTCGGTGGCAGGGTTAGTGGGTCTGGTCCTCTTCCTGCTGGGCAAGGCCAGCCGATCCGTCAAAGGCGGTGCTCTCATACTGCTCCTGGGCCTCGTGCTCTTCTGTGCCGTGGCTATCTATCGTACCCTCACCTTCGCCGATCCAGTTCTACGTGGGCGGTACGTCCTCCCCGCCATCTCTGGTGTCAGCGTACTCCTCTCCCTTGGTGTGGTCCACCTCACGCCTCGCAGACTGGGCCGTGTGCCCATCCTGCTGGCCAGCCTGACCGTCTTCTTCCTGGGTTTCATAGCGCCGTTTCGCTACATTGTGCCCGCCTACGCCCGCCCTCCTATCCTCGCAGCGGAGGCGCCGTTGCCCATCCAGGACCAGTTGAACCTGCGCTTTGGAGACAAGATCGAACTGGTGGGCTATGACCTGGGAGTGTCGAGAGCGACCGTGGGCCAGTTCGTCCCTCTCACCTTGTACTGGCGCACTCTGGCCGCGATGGAACAGGACTACACTGTTGGCCTGAGCCTCCTCGGCCCCGATGGCACGCCCTATGGCAAGATCGCCTCATACCCCGGTCATGGCAACTACCCTACGTCAGTATGGAAAGCGGGGGAAATCATCGAGGACACTTACCAGGTCCGTTTGGGCCGCAAGTTTCCCGCCCCGGCGTTGGCCCGTGTCTACGTCGCCCTCTACACCTATCCCAACGGGGAGCATCTGCCTGTCTTCAACGAGGAAGGGGCAGCGGCCGGACAGGCGGCCGTCTTCGGCGCCCTGCCGGCAGACCCCGCACAGACGCCAGACTACGCAGCGCAGCACGAACTCAGCTACCGGCTTGGCGACAGCGTGGCTTTGGTGGGATACGACCTCGAAGACAGCCTCTTCAGGGCGGGATGCGGCTGCGTGACTCTGTACTGGCAGGCCCTCGACGAAGTCGCGGAGGACTACTCAGTATTCGTACACGTGGTCGATGATCGAGACCAGACGGTGGCCCAGAGCGACAGTAAGCCCCGCGCTGGGTTCTACCCCACCACCTACTGGCGACAGGGCGAGACCGTGGCAGACGAGTACTGTCTCAGTCTACCCAGCGACGTGCAGAAAGGCCACTATCAAGTACTCGTGGGCATGTATGTGCCGGAGAACATGCAGCGTCTGGCTGCGTTCGACGCCGGCGGCAATCGTATTCCCAGCGATCGATGCCTGCTCTCAGATGGGAGCATTTCCTCTGCCACCTACCGCTCGTACGTGCCGGCAGTCTTCCAGGAGCCGTAGAGCACGCCTGGCTCCTTCTCCGACGACCCACTGCCCGAGCGCTCTGGCCCTCGGCTCGGCGGCGACACCCCTGGGATCCGGCCTGCTGGGGGCCTTCTACTTCGGGAGCTTTCTGCTCCTCGAGGCCCTTTGCGTTTCTGGCTAGTCTGTCCTCTGCCACTACGGCTAGTCTTATACCGCCGCTGACGGCAGCCCACGGAAGAGGCAACTTACGCCGCTCAGGACAGCCTCTGGCAGTGCCACGGAGGCAAGTCGGGGAATCCTGCACCGGTCCGGGCGCACCCTGCAGGTCAGCTACGACAATCTCGAAGGGCAATAGCCAACTCGCGAGAGGTCAGCGTAGCTCTTCCAGATTCTCGCTGGCCGTCTCGTTGCCCGGATCCAGCTCCAGCGCGCGCTCGTAGGCGGCTACTGCCTCCTCCTCGCTCCCGGCCAGCCGGTAGGCGTCTCCCAGGTCCAGGTAGTAGGGTGCCACCTCAGGAGCGAGGTCCACACCTGTCTCGAACTCATCTATCGCCTCAGGTACTCGCTCCAGCGCCAGAAACAGCTCGCCCAGAAGCACGTGGTAGGCCGCTTCTCCCTCCTCCAGCCGTACCGCTTCCGCTGCAGACGAGACCGCTTTGTCGAGAGCTCCCTGGCGGCGGTAGGTATCGGCCAGCATGGCGTGGTAGAGGGCATAATCAGGCCGCAATCGGAGGGCCATCAGGTACTCGTTGACCGCCTCATCCAGGAGGCCCTCAGCGCGATAGACGGCGGCTCGTCGAGAGTAGGCTCCCACATACGAAGGTTCCAGCCGAATGACTTCCTGGTACTGCGCCATGGCGTCGTCGTACCGGCCCAAGGCCCGGTAGCCGTCGCCCAACTGCAACCGGAACTCGGCGTTGTCGCCATCCATGCGAACCGCCAGGGCAAACTCGTCCACCGCCTCTTGCACGTCGCCTTCGACGTAACGCAGGCTTCCCACGAAGAAATGATAGTCGCTCTCGTTGATGACCCCCCTGGCCATCAGTGCCTCGTACAGCTCGAGAGCCTGTTGAGGCTCCCCGTGGGCGAGGTGGATGAGGGCCAGACCTTCGTAGGCCGAGTAGAAGTCGGGGTCATCGGCGATGGCGGCCTCGTACTGTTCCACCGCCTCCTCTTCGTTGCCATAGAACCTGTACAACTCCCCCAGGGTGAAGTCAAGGCGCGTCTCCTGAGGAAACATCTCGTCGGCCTGGCGAGCGACGCTTGTGCCCAGCTCGATGATCTCCTCGTCGCTGAGTTCGGATTCCACGGGCAGGGCCAGGAGGACGTTCATGTCCGACGTGGTGAAGGGAGCCAGCATATCTCTCTCTACCGCGTTGCTGCTGCCGTGCCCTTTGAACACTATGGGCGGCAGGAAGACGTAGCTCTCCACTTCCTGGGCCAGCGTCCCGCCCGGCCCTAGATAACGATAGTTGGGATTCGGGTCCAGCAGCCAGACCCTATCGTAGCCAGACGCCACATCCACGAATCTGTGCCAGTCCTCCAGCACCACCCTTGCCGGACAAGGACACGAAGCCAGATACCCCACGTCGCTGGCGTCGTAGCCGTAGTACAGGAGACGGTCGGCGAAATCCTCTCCCGTGGCTACAATCGCCTCTGACGGCCCGACCACAGCCTGAAGGAAGGAGGACGCCTTGTCCCACGGCTGCTTCCCCTCGCTCCAGAGCCTCGCCAGCGCCCCCACACTGAGTACGCCCAAGATGGAGCAGAAGATCGCCACAGCGACAGGCAGAACCATCGCCTGTTTCCCCACTCCGGTCCGCCACCTCGCCATCCAGCCCGAGACCAGTCCTCCGAGGCCCACCAACCCCGTTGAAACCACGAGGAGGAAGACCGGCAGCACGAAGATCACGTATCGCAGGCGAAAGCTATGACCGGCCGGGACCATAAAGACCACCAGGAACGGCAACACCATCCATAAGGCAGCCAGCACCAATTGCTCTCGCGCCTGCCTAACGAGGAAGTAGAGACCCAGACAGAAAGCCGCCAGATAGCAGAGGAGAGCGAGCCCCGGTCCGGCACCGAACAGGTCCACGATGCCGGCGAGATAGCCGAAACTCGTGGGGGTCACCGCTGTGATCACTCGTCCTCCCAGACCCTTCTGGCCAAGGACCCCGCTGAGGGTAAAGGGCAGCATGGGCAGGTAGAGTAAGGCCATCAAGAAAGCCGAGGCCAGGAAAGCGAGGAAAGGCTCCTTCCTCCAGGACCGGGACGCGGCAGCGCCTCTAGCGTTGAGGCGACCGTACACGAAGAAAGGCAACGCATACACCCCCTGCACCGCCAGGAACAGGAAGGCAAAGAGGTGGGTATAGGCCGCCAGCGTCGAACTCATGACATAGCCGGCCCATGAACGGAGGTCATTGTGACGCAGGCCCCGGTAGAAGAAATACAACGATAGCGTCCCCAGTAGCATCAGGAGCGCGTAGTACCGGGCCTCCTGGGAATACCGGACGTGGAAGCTGGACGTGCACAGCAGGAATGCCGCCACCAGCCCCTGCCGCCGACCCAGCAGCCCCTTGCCCCCCACGTACGTGGCAGCGATGGCTAGCACTCCGAAGAACACCGAGGGCAAACGAAGGACGAAATCGCTCTGGCTCAGCAGGCGCAAGAGGTAGGTGCTGAGAAAGTAGAGCGGCGGAGCGGGGATGACCGGAACCTCCAGCGGCCCCCTGATCACCTCGAGCGGCGACTTGTCAGGTGAGGTGAAGAGAGCGGTGCCCAGTTCGTCGTACCACAGGCCCTTGCCATCCAACTCGTATAGGCGCAGACCGAAGCCGAGCAACAGGACCAACACGAGCAGCCCTCGAAGTGGCCACTCACTGTGGCCTGTCTCGCGCCATCCGTGCCGAGCAGGTTGCTGCCGTTGGCTTCGGCGCCCGCGTGACCTAGTCTCCCGCGTCTCAGCCTGATTCAATCGACCTCCTAGCCGCAGCAACTCCCCGTGACCGAGGAGATCTATTGCCCTGGAAGGCTACCCGGGAAGCACCGCAGCCACCACTGAACACGGAGCCGTTCGCCGTTCGGGTCCGTGGTATTATAACATGCCCCTTCGGTCGGGCAAAGCATCCCCAGCATCAGGATGCACGGCACGCAAGACCCGCAGTAGTGAGCGCCCCGCGCTTGGACGAGACAGCCAGGCACAGGACACTGTGGCTTGACAAGCCAACCAGACTTGGGTATACTGGATCAACAACGCTCACGGCAGAGTCTCGAACGAGTCAAGGAGGAACGGCGATGAGAAGACTGAGCAACGTACTGTTGTGTGTCGGCCTACTGGCGCTTCTTGCAGTCCCCGCAACCGCCCTCTCGCAAGGTAGCGTTGAGTCGGGCTGGACCGACTCCCCACCTACCCTCAACGGCAAGCTGGACCCACACGAATGGTCGGACGCGACCAAGCTGGCTCTCACTGTAGGGAAGACACCCACTAGTAACCTTCCAGGCCTGGAAGGCATACTGGACATCGAAGACCTGTCCCTGGAGGAGGTCTCGCCTCACCAAACGACAGGCTGGCTGTACCTGATGAACGATGCCAGTTACCTCTACTTCGCTCTTACGCTCGACGTCGGGGCGCCCCCCGGTGACCCCGACTACTGGCATACCGTAATCGGGTTCCTGTTCGAGGATGAGCCAGAGATTGGGGATGGCCGCTGGGCCGCCAATGTGTGCGCCAAGAACCCGGACGAGGGTGCAGTGGGGTCCCAGAGCACTAATCTTCATGCCGGTGGGCTGGGAGCGGCACCCCAGGTTGATTCCGACTACTTCGTGCCCATTTCGGAAGAGGGCCAGTGCGATCCGCAGTTCGATCCCCCTGGATACACACGCAGCCTGGGCTACGATCCCATGACCCTCGAGGCCCGCCTCAGCCTGAACGTTTCTCCCTTGAACGTAGCCCCTGGGGAGTGTTTCTCCGGCGGCGCTGCGGTCCGGAACATCGAGTTGCACATCTCTGAGGAGTTCACCGGTATGGGGATTGGCTACTGGCCAGAGGACTTGGAAGCGACAGAGGGTGACCTGCCGGACGTGCTGGAGGAGGTATGCCTCGCCGGTGAGGAAGAGTTCGTGCCCGAACCGGCAACGTTGGCTCTGCTCGGCACCGGCCTGGCCGGTCTGGGCGGCTACGTAACACTACGGTGGCGTTCGAGACCGAAGGAATAGCGCGTCTGCGCACTGACACGCCTGATGAGAACAGAGGGGCATGGGAGGACTATCCCGTGCCTCTTTGCTTTGCAGTCTGACCCGCTCCGGCGCGACCGAGACGCAGTGGGGGGACGCCGCTGCGCACCGTGTCTGTGCACATGCCGCGTACCTCGACAGCAACAAGTGACCATGGTATGCTTCGCACAGGAGGAATGACAGCAGTTTCCGTACAGTCTCGGACGAGTCCTTGATGAAGACCGACGAGAAGACTGGATATCGTGTTGCTGTGTGGCCCTCTTGGCGCTTCCCGAGGCATCAGCAGCGGACTTGTCCCGAGATGCTTCTCACTCTCGTCGCATCCTGGCAAGTGAGCTGATGCCACGAGAGGCACGCTGCAATCCCGGATAGGTAGCTAGCCGACCTGATCCTGGGTACGCAAGTCAGCACCGACCCGGAATGGCATCTGCACCTCAGAGCCACGGTCGAGACGGTGAAGAAGGAAGCAGAAGAGAAGAGGAATTGTCCCCGGCAGAGGTTGGTGGATGAGCGAATGGCAGCAGTCACTGACGGAAGCACTTGAGCCAGGGCTGGTCGCCCACTCGGAGGATGGCCGAGCGACGCAGGCGAGGCTGGAGTTCGACCATCAGAGCGGGGCGGTGCGCGTCGAGTGGAAAGATGACCATGACCAACGATGGCATCTGACCATCCCACACGCAGTGCTCGTGGCCTTAACCAAGGCGATGATGGAGCGACTCTACCCCGTGCGCCGCAAGCGAACACATGGGGATGCGGCCACACGTGGTGATACACAGAGAGACGACGGATCGGCAGCGCGCGAGAGTGAGGAGCCGTAAGCAGTAGCGCACTACCCACTGATCAACGGTAATGCTGACCATCGAGGGGCATGGGAGGACATCTCATGCCCCTGTGGACCCCAACGTACCCTCCGGCGAGGACCCTCCGCAGTGAACCGGCTGCGGCACGAGTGGGCCAGGCCATAGCGCAATACCTGTATACAACCACTGCGGTCCTTGACAAACACAGCCGACTCTGCTATACTATGTGCATACGGAACGACGGCACTCACGCGGCGCAGGCTCGATCGAGTCAAGGAGGAAGAGCGATGAGAGGAGCAAGCAAGGTCTTGCTGTGCGTTGCCCTACTGGCGCTGCTATCCATCCCCAGCACCGTGCTCTCTCAGGGCCCTGTCCAGTCGGGGTGGACCAATTCCCCACCAAACCTCAATGGCAAGCTGGCGTCCGGCGAATGGGCGGACGCCACGAGAGTCAAGCTTCACCCCCTCATGTACGACTCCGACTTTGCACCCCTGGGGCACGGAGTTGCCGGCCTGACGTTGGATGAGCAAGTCAGCGCCGAGCAAGTGAGCGGCTGGGCTCGTTTCATGAACGACAGCCGGTATCTCTATCTGGCCGTCTCCCTGGACATGGGCGACCCCGCTGGGGATCCCGACTACTGGGCCACCGCGCTCTACTTCATCTTCGAGGACGAACCCATCATTGGTGACAATCGCTGGGCTGCCAACCTCTGCAGCCAGAATCCGGACGAAGGTGGCTACGTATCTGCAAGCGGGTACTACCCGGGGCGTGACTACGACTACGACGCCTTCGTGGGGGCCTCAGAGGATGCGTGGTGTTGGCCCGGGCAGCTGGATCCTCCGGGCTACAGGAGGGCTTTGGGATGGGGTTCCACCGACTTCGAGGTGCGGTTCGATCTCCAAACCTCCGCGCTGGACGTCGCGCCTGGTGATTGTTTCAACGCCGGTATCATCATCATGTCCGAGGAACTCTACTTCGACGAATGGAGTGGAGCGGCTCGGGCGGCGTGGCCCGCAGGACTCTTGATCGAAGACGGGGAGCTGGACGTGCCCGACCTCCTCGCGGAGGTGTGCCTCGCCGCGCCCGAGGAGTTCGTCCCCGAGCCTGGCAGCGTGGCCCTGCTGGGGACAGGCCTGGCCGGACTCGGCGGCTATGCGACACTGCGCTGGCGCCCGAGGCGCAACAAGGAGTAGCAGGTAGCAAGTCGGCGCACTGAGATCCTTGATGAACACAGAGGGGCATGGGAAAGCATCCCATGCCCCTTGGCTTTTGACGGATCGTGCTCCGCCTATGAGGCGACGCTCACCTCGTCACTCCCCAGGACGCCACGCGCCTGCTGCACAAAGGAGTCCAGATAGGCTACTGCCGCCTCGACCGGTGCGGCGATAGCCTCGGCTAGGGACTCGTCGGGCCTCCTGACCAGCACCACCTTGGCCAGCAGTCCTCCGTCCTCGTCTCCAGCGACCAGGATCCCAACCTTGTCCCCGATCCTCAGATCGTCCAGTCCAGGCTCCTCCACGCCGGGGATGCGGAACCTCGTGTCACCGTCTGTGAGCACCGCCACCTCTCCCTGCAAGGCGCTCAGAACGATGGTACGACCCTCGATACCCGTGACCTCCCCGCGCAGGAAGCGCAGGTGCGAGGGCCACCTCGGTATCAGCCTCACCGCTCGCGCGGTGAAGTCCTCTCCCTCGACCTCCCAGGCTCCCACCACCAGGATCAGGTCGCGAGCGTCCAGATCGTCGAGGCCCGGTTCCTCCACACCAGGAATACGAAAGGTGGTCTCCCGGTCGGTTTCCACCCTCACCTCACCCTGGCCAGTGAGCAGACCGATGGTGTTGCCTTCTATGTCCGCTATCACGCCTCTGATGGTATGCCGCCGCACCTGCCCTGGAGTGACGATAGCCACGCCGCGCGCCAGCAGATTTCCCTCCTCGTCTGGCCTTCCCAGAGCCATGATGGTATCGCCCACCGACACATCATCCAGCCCAGGATCTTCCACCCCCGCGATCCTGAAGTGCGTGGAATCGTCAGTGACCACGATCCTCTCGCCTTGCCTCGTCTCCACGGTGAGGGTCTGTCCCTCCATCGCCGTTACGCGTCCCCACACCAAGAATCTGCGCTGCGCCATCTCGGCAGGCACGATCACCACGGCTGTCGCCAGCAAATCGCCGTCCTCGTTGATCTCCCCCCAGGCACCCACGCCATCGCCCACTTCGACGTTTTCGAGGGTGGGCTCTTGGACGCCGGGAATGCGCAGCCGGGTGCCCTCCCCCACGATCACTGTCCGCTCTTCGCCGGACAGTGTGTTCACCAGCAAGGTGTCCCCCTCGACGGCGACCACCTGGCCGCGCAGGGCACCACGCTCTGTCGATTCCTGCGCCCAGGCTGTTCCGGCCGTGGTAAGCAGCACCCCGACCAGGACCAGGACCGCCAGCAGCTTGATTCCGCGTTTCATCCCCTCTCACCTCCCGGTACCTTGTGGCCGTCTTCCGGCCTCAACCACAAGTATCGGCAAGTACCGTAAGCCCGCCGTTGCCACCACGTAAAGGCTGTGTAAAACACAGATCCGAACCGCCCTGGGCCCGTCAGCCGTAGCCGGGACTATCTGCCAGTACACCGTCATGCCGTCGTTGGTGCCGCCACCGCAGCAGGTCCAGGAATCTCGGCATCACGGCAGTGTACAGCCAGTAGGTGAGTCTCGAGGCCGGGTAGTCGTACGCTCCGACGTAGGACGTGAACTCTCCTCCGAAACCCTCCTTGAACCGGTACACTCCCCACATGGGGTCGCTCTCCTCCATTACGTCAGGCGCACCCCACATGTCGTAGGCAGTACAGCCGTGAGCCTTGGCCCACCTCATAGCCTCCCACTGCAAGAGGTGATTGGGCATAAGGTTGCGGTGCCGGTCCGTGGATGCGCCGTACATGTACCAGGCCCGGTCGCCGAAGTGGAAGAGAATCAGGCCGCCAAGAACCTCTCCCTCGTATCGCGCCAGGAGCAACTGTGCGCGTCCCTGGCTCATGAAGGTCCCCCAGGCATCGGCGTAGTAGGAGAAGGGTCGGATGATGAACTCGTCGCGCGCGCTGGTGGTGGCGTACATCTCGTAGAAGAGCGGCAGATCGTCCGTCCCGCCCTGGACGACCTCCACTCCTCGCCTTTGGGCCAGGCGCACGTTGTATCTCCACTTCGACTTCATGGCGCCCAGCAGTTCGTCCTCCGGCGGTCGCAGATCGACGAGCATCGTGTTGCGGAACTGGATCTGCTCCGCTGAGGCCCGCCAACCTCGTCCTTGGAGCACCTTCGTCACGTCGCTGCTATCCGCCGGCACGTCGGGGTCCATCTTGAGAAAGATGGCCCTCTGCTCCCTGCACAGATCCTCAAGCGTCTCCAGCACCATTGCCAGCAGGTCAGGGCTCTGGTAGTCCAGACACGGCCCCTTGGGCGCGTACATCACCGCCCATGGCCCTCGGGGTAGTCTGCGCAAGAGGACAGAGACCGCCGCCACCTCCACACCCTGCCTCACAAACAGCAGGCGAAACGGCCTCCACCCGTGGCGGCTCTTGAACTCGCCCCATTCGTACGACTGAAGCACGTGCGCTTTGGGCAGGCGCGCGACGGCCTCGTTCCATCGCTCCCTGTCGTCAACCTCCACCACGTCCACGGTTTCCTGCCCCAACGTTCACCACCTCACGCCCGATCCTATCCCTGCTCATACATAGGCGTGGCTCGAGATCACACTTGGCGGCGCATCCAGCACAGATTCTGCCCCCCCGCGCGAAACTCATTCTCCACTTCGAAGCCCTCGTTACGGTACAGTCCGAAGGCTGGCGTATCCCTGTCGGTCACCAGCAAGATCCCATGGTATGCCTCTCTCGCGGCTTCGTCGTACAGCGTGTGGAGGAGAGCTCGGCCGAGCCCCTTCCGCTGGTGCTCCGGCAACGTCCCCAGCATCACCAACTCCAGACAACGCTCCCGATACGTGGGTTTCCGTCCCTCCACGTCCAGGAGTTGACCGACCGCCCCCCGACCCGCTGCCCTGATCACGTCCCACGCCACCCGTACCAGCGCCAGCGGCGAGGGATCCTCTCGGGGATCGACGCAGAACAGGACGGACGCCAAACCATCGTCCGTCCGGATACCGGAGAGAAGCAGGCTCTCTCTGCCCCAGTAGAAACCCACCAACGCCTTGACCAGTGTTGCGGCGTCCCCACCGCCGTCTCCCAACTCAGCAACCATAGGGTGCTGCTCGAAGGCGCGAGCCAGCACCTCGATCATTTCGCCCTTGACCCTCTTGGTCAGTTTCTGCACCATAGGACCCTGCATACGACCCCAACTCTCCTTTACCACTGCGCAACCGATTCCGAGGCCGAATCGTGGCTACGATCCTCGCTCCAGACCCCGTCTAGCTCTGGCCACTATCCCCTCGATGAAAGCTGTCTTGGCGTCCGTGTACCCGTCCCGATCACGGCCGTATCTCTCGGCGAGTTCCTTCTTCAACAGATAGTACTCTTGCGCCTCTTCGGGGTGTGTCCGCAGGAAGTCACGAAACAGCAAATGGCGCTCCCAGAACTCACTGGTTTGCTCCGCTACGTGCAGGTGAAAGATACGGGCCTCCGGCGGACCCTTGTGGAAGTAGCGCCTCTCCGGCAGGGTCTCGTTGTACTCGGGCACGTACTCGTAGCCGATGTTCTCGAGGGGTGCGATGCAGTGCTCCACGTCCGCCAGGGACTGGACGGCCGGCATGATGTCGATGATCCGTTTGCCCCCCAGGCCGGGCACCGCCGTACTTCCCACGTGCTCGATGGCCACGATCCATTCCCCGACCGCCGACAATATCAGATCCCTCTCTTCCTCGTGTAGAGCGGGCCACCGGGGATCATACTCCACGATGATCACGGGTGCTGGCAAAACCGTCTCCTGTCACACATCTGCGCCTTGTACGGGAGTGCACCGAAGAAAGACAGCCTGATTCTCACCGCGAGACGGCTCTCACGGCTCCCGCACGCAGCGGTATCCGTGCCTCGGATTGCCCCACGACTTGTCCTGGTAGCTGACAATGGAGCCATTGTAGCTGACGTAGTACGCTTCTAGCTCGTCGTACTCATCGGCCGACCAGTAGTAGATGGGGGACCAGCCAGGGACCCACAGGGGGGTCTCCTTGTCGGGGGTGACTTCGCAGCGAGCACCACCCGACACACCATCCCACGTGCAGCCGGCCTGGACACCAACGCGAACCAGGGAGCCTACGATCTCCTGGGCGGTTGGCATACGCCACACGTCCTGAGGCTCGACCGCCAGGGATTGCCCGTCCCCACTGAGGTAGCGACACATGCCCGTGGCTTGCATCTCCTCGGCCGTGGCATACCTATCCTCGTAGCCTGGTTTGTCCCCAAAGCCCACAGGTGGTACACCGTACCAGGCCAGGTCATTCCACGATACCGACGGTCCCGGTGCCGGCTGGCTGTCTCCCGCCGCCACGTCGAGTCCGCGCGACCAGCCCGGACCGGCGGGCGCCCACACCAGCGTCACTCCATGGCCCTCGATTAGCCTGGCGCCTCGCTCGCCGTCGTCCACACGAGTGAGGACTGTGGGCAGCCAGTAACCAGAGACGGCCACAGCCACCAGCAGCGGAAACCCAACCGCCGCCAGTTGGCCTCCATAACGCCGAGCCCAGTTACCGGAAGGCTCCCATCCCGCCGCTTTCAACCGTAGCCGGCGCCTGCCCTCCCACAGGAACAGTACGCCCGTCACCACCAGAAGACCACTCACCGGGAACGTGCCCGCCACGATCCTGGCAGTGAGGAGTCCGCGCCGGGCGCTCATGGTCCACCACCAGGCTGTGAAGCCGGTCCCGATCCCTGCCAGCAGCCAGCCCCCCACACGGGGCCAGATCACGGCCACCAGGGAGAGCGCCAGACAACAAACCGCCGGCACCAGATACGGCAACCTGAGGCTCCAAGGGCCCCACCAGCCCTCGTAGTACATCTCCACCACACCCCAGAACGTCCACGCACCGGTCACCAGGACCACCAATGCAGTCGCTGCCCAGCCCGGTATTCGTTTGACGACGTCACGACGACACATGTAGAGGAGTCCTGCCAAAGTGGGACCGGCGCGCAGCGGGTCCACAGAAAGGCGGTAGAGGTCACGCTGGCCCAGGCGCGCTTGTGCTCTCAGCTCCTCAGGCTCAGGAGCATGATGACCCCAAAACCCAGAATCACGATCCCGGCCACGTTGTTGACCCAACCCAAAGCGCGCGGAGTGAACTTCGATCTCAGCAGGCTAACGCCGACGGTTAGAACCAGCCACCACGTCGCTGATCCGCTGAACACTCCCAAGACCAGAAGGGACGCGGATCCATAATCCCCCGTGGCGCTTCCAATCCCCAGCCCGGCGAAGACGCCCGTGAACATCACAATGGTCATGGGGTTGGTGAGAGTCAGGAAGAAGGTAGAGGCGTAGGCCCCTAGGAGCCCCTGTCCCTGGGCCAAGGCCGGGTTATCGGCCACCTTGGAGAGATAGGTCTTCAACCCCAGATAGCACAGGAAGAGCCCACCCACCAGCTTGATCCACGACTGGTGGCCCTGAAGCAGGCTAGACACGTAGGTCAGGCCAAACGCCGCGATCGACCCATAGATACCGTCCGCCGTCGCCGCCCCCAGACCTGACAGAAGCCCGGACACGCGTCCCTCGGCCAGCGTCCGGCGGATGCAGAGTATCCCAATGGGCCCTACCGGGGCCGCGATACAGAATCCGAGGACCAGTCCTCGCAGGAGATAGACCACTCCTCGCAGGAGATAGCTGGGATCCATGGACTAGACCAACTCCCCGCCTACACCGGCTTGAAGCCGCGGTGCACGGCCACTATGCCGCCGCTCAGGTTGAAGTACTCGCAGCGCTCGAAGCCAGCTTCCTCCATCATGGCCTTGAGCCTCTCCTGGTCGGGATGGACGCGGATCGACTCCGCCAGGTAGCGGTAGCTCGCGCCGTTCCCCACCACCATGCGGCCCACGATGGGCATGATATGGAATGAGTAGAAGTCGTAGAGCGGCAGGAAACCCCATACCGTAGGATGTGAGAACTCCAGAATCACCGCTGGCCCCCCAGGCTTCAGGACCCTGTGCATGGCAGACAGGACCGTCTCCCGGTCCGTAACGTTGCGCAGGCCGAAGGCGATCGTAACACAGTCGAAGTAGTCGGCGACAAAGGGCAGACTCTCGGCGTCGGCCAGGGCACAGCGCACACGCCCTCCGGCTGCCTGCCCGTCGAACCGCCGCCGTCCGAGTTGCAGCATTGTCTCGTTGATCTCAGCCAGCACCACCAGGCCATCGGAGCCGACCAGTTGCGCCAGCCGGGCGGTGAACTCGCCCGTGCCCCCCGCCACGTCGAGCACTCGCTGTCCCGGCCGTATCTCGCACAGACTGACCGCGAACCGCCGCCACAGACGGTGAACACCGAAGGACATCACGTCGTTCAGCACGTCGTATCGGCTGGCCACGGAGTCGAAGATGGCACTCACCAGCCCTGCCTTCTCTTCGACGGGGACCTGCTGGTACCCGAAATCTGTGGTAACGCTCTGCTCTCGATCTGTCACGCCTCAACCGCCCTGCTGCCACGATCACCCAACCTGTGCGCGGTGATCTTTGTGGACTTTCCTATGCTAGTAGCTCCTCCAGGATCTCCGCGGCGTCCTTTACCAATCCCCTACAGGGCATACCGTCTGGCCATCGTTCCTCAGCCAGTCGCTCCCCGTCAGGGGTGCTCAGGTCGAACCCCAGCAACTCCCTGCACACGACCGAACCGTGACGCAACTCGAACTCCTCCACGAACCGGTTCACCAGGCTGTAGGCCAGGTCCCGGGTCTCCTCGTCGTCTGCCCTGAGCCTCCCGTGCTTCAACCCTATAGCCATGAAAGCCCCGGTGACCGCGCCGCAAGTGTCTCCCCTGTGTCCCATGCCGCCTCCAAAGGCGGTGGCCACTCTCAAGGCTGATTCCCGATCCAGTCCCAGTTCCGACGCCCACGCCGAGAACACCGACTGCGAGCAATTGTATCCCTCGTCGAAAGTCGACAGAGCCCGCTCAACCACACTCATCTAGGTTCCTCCAACGAATCGACTGCTGTCCATCCACACAACCGTGTCTAGCCTCACACCCCAGAGAATCGACAAACCTAGTGCACATCCGCAGAGCCAAGGTTGGCATCCACGACCAGATCCACCTTGTTGGCTGCCGTTTCGTAGTCCGGCGACTCGTAGACCCCTCTGCTCGACATGGGGAAGCGTCTCCGGTCGACCTTCACCTCCGCCAGGGTACTCTGGACCCGTACACGAGCCGCCACGCCGGAGGGCACCCGCACCTCCACCGCTCCCGCTCCGCAGCCGACGCTGGCCCGGGTGTGACCCGCCCTCGCAGGCAGAGTCAACTTCGTGGAGCTGGCCCCCGTCTCGATCTCCAGCTCCTTCACCTGAAGATCTGCCAGATCCAGCAAGTTCTCGCTCGCGCCTCCCTCGATCTTCAGCGTGAGGGGGGTGTTCTCAGTCATCTTCATGGTCCACGCCGCTCCGCGGAACCTGGCCCACTTCCAGGGAAGGAGAACCATCAGCATCCCCTCGCCCCGCACGCGCATCTTGACGTCCAGCACCTCGCCCTGCCTGCTTACATCATGAATCAAGCCTCCGGCGAACGTGCCCTGAACCAGCGCGCCAGGCTCAGCACCCCCGCCAATCTGCAAGCGTCCCGCCCCGTGGCTGATGCTGATGCGCGCGCTGGTCGCGCCCTCCAGTGGGATGGAAGCCTCCTCCAGTTCAGTCGCAGGCTCCTTCGCCAGCGCACCCCAGACGATCCACACACCCAGCCCGATCCAGAGCCCGGCCCAGAACAGGCCGCAGATGGAGACGCGGACCACTCCCAGGGCATCGAGGACGCCCACCGCGCCCACCACGATGAGGATCACGCCGGCAACCAGTGCTATCCGTCTCATGATTCCTCCCTCCACTCTCAGCCGGACACCGCACTCCAGCCTACCGGCGCAGCCGCAGCAGCCCCTGGATCACCATCAGCAACCCAATGGCCACCACGAGAAGCGGCCAGTAGGGACTCAGCCAGCCCAGCGACCCGAAGGCTGCGCCAAGGATGAAGAACAGCACTATGCCGAAGAAAATCAGCCAGCCCCCTTCACTTATGCCCTTGGCCGTGCGCCCCTCCAGGATGTTCGAAACGAGGACGCCTAGACCCACGAAGCTAGGGATCAGCGCCCAGGCGAAGCCCCAAGTGACCCAACCGTCGGTGACCACCTGCCAGTACAGTATGGCCCCCACACCGCCGACGACACACGCCGCGACAGCCAATCCAGGCACGGCGATGATCAGACCAACGACGAGCAGGATCACACCTACGGCGACGATCATCAGGGGCCACGTGAACTCGATGTTGATCCAGTCTCCCAACTCCGGCACCAGTTGCAGGGCCGCGAACCAGGCCCCCATCAGGATGAGCAGGATTCCACCCGCCAGACTCGACCTACGTCTGCGTTCCATTTCAGCCTCCTCTGCGCTTTGTCATGCTCCTCCACCAGACAGACGCCGTCACCACTGCTCCGCCGCTATTGTACGACACGGAACGCCAAACGACAAGCCTTCTGTCGAGATCACACCACGCGAACCACCGGTGTCGGCACCTGGTTCCTGCAAGCCGAAGAGTGCAAGGACAAGGCGCACGTCCGGCGGGGCTGAGGGATACTACTGGAGAATGAAGGCGTGGCCCAGATCCAATCGTGGACGATCGGGGGCTGCCACGAGCAGGAGGGACAGCTCAGCCGACCTGGGCTGACAGCGAGCCTTTGGCCTCCTCCCAGGTCCGCTCGAGGATATCCATGGTGCCGGCGCAGGTCTCGACCCGGAAGCCGAACGTGTCGACGAACTCGCGGATACTCTCCCGCATCTCCTGATCCGAGGTCACCGGATTGGAGATCAACAGGGTGCGCTCGTAGTGCTCGAACAACCGTCTCGCCAGGTCCACGCTCATGCCGCCCATCTCGCGCTCGAACATGCGGCGCCAATGGTGGGCCCACCCCGGCGTGATGAAGAACGTCCCTGCCACCTTGCACTGCTCTGCGTAGTAGCGCTCACGCCCGCCGATGAGCAGTCCCACGCAGTCGTCCACCGGATGATCCTGGTCCATAGGCGAGAAGACCGGAACACCTACATCCGACAGAAGCTCCCTGGGCGACTCAAGGGCGTTGCCGCAGAGTCCGTAGCCCAGCAACAGCGCATCGACGTGCTCGCCCATCTCCCGCGCTGCTTCCACCAGGGCGTCACGTAGCTTCTTCGGCCAGACGTGCAGCCCCAGCTCCAGCACGCGGATCAGGACCTCTGGCTGGCTTCCACCGTCAGGGGCGAACTCTTCAAGGGCGGAGATGCGCCTTACGTCTCCGTCTCTGGAACCGTCCAGCGCCGACAGCAAGCGCGCTGATCGTCCGTCGTCCAGCACCGTGAGCCGGCCGATGTCCCCGTCGGCGCACAGCAGGTGCGCGAACTCCAACTCCAGCACCTCGCAAGTTAGTACGCCCAGCACTCCCATCAGCCTACTCTCTCCAACAGCGCCGAGGCTGGCCGCGAAGCTCTAGCTCAGGCTGCCCTCGAACCGCGTCTCGCCGCCAATCCACCAGCAGTGGCCTACGACTTGCCACTGACCCGCCTGTAGGCCTCTCTGAAGGGCACGCCCTTCTTGACCAGCTCGTACACTCTCTCTGTGGCGTAGACCTCGTCGGTGAGACCAGCCCTGCATCGCTCTTCGTTGACGCCTAGCTTCTCGAACACCAGCGCCATCACAGACAGGCACTGCTGTGTGGTCTGGAGCCCTCGCATGGTGGGACCTTTGGTCAGTTGCAGGTCGCGGTTGTAGCCAGAGAGCAGGTTGCCGATGGTGCCCTTGACCTGGAACTCGTACGACAGAACCAGGTGGTAGCAGGCTCTCACCAACTCCAGCACATCGGGGTTCCTCTTCTGCGGCATGATGGAGCTCCCGGTGCACAGCTCCTCTGGCAGCTCGAAGTAACCCAGTTCCGGCATACTGAACACGATCAGATCGCTGGCTATCCTGTTGAGGTCCAGCAGCACCTGCGTCAGCACGTGGAGGATGGTCGCCTCGAACTTGCCTCTGCTGTGCTGGGCATAGACGGGGTTCTCCTGTACCCTGGCGAACCCCAGCAGCTCCGAGACATGCTCCCGATCCAGGTCCAGCGGCACGCCGTAGCCAGCCCCTGTGCCCAGGGGGGATTGGTCGATCAACTCCAGGGCAACGTCGATCTGCCGCAGATTGTCCCGCATCGAATCGACGAAGGATTCCGCCCATAGCCCGATCGAGGAAGGCATGGCCTTCCTGGTATGCGTGTAACCAGGAAGGCCTACCTCTCCGTCTCTGGCCACGAACTGCTGGATGCTGTGTACCAGCTCAGAGATCTGGCCCTTACACCGCCCCAGCTCTTCCTTGTAGTACAGCCTGAGCGCAGCCAACACCTGATCGTTTCTCGACCTGCCGGTGTGGATCTTCTCGCCCGATTCTCCCAACTCCCGCGTGAGGTGGTTCTCGATGGCGGTGTGGCAGTCCTCGTGCTCCCGCAAGACCTCGAACTCGCCTTCCTCGTCGAGCCGAATGATCGTGTTCAGCTCGTCGACCAGGCTCTGGACCTCTTGTTCCTCGAGGACGCCGATCCGACCCAGCATCGTAGCGTGGGCGATGGAGGCCAGGCAGTCGTACCTGACCAGTTGTTGATCGAGGAGGTAATCCTCCCCGACCGTGAACTCCTCCACCTCACGCTCCAGGCGGTAGCCTTTCTCCCACAGTTTTGTGGGCCTATCGCTCGGTTCGCTTTTGTCTCCAGTCATACGGCCTTCTCTTTCGCAGCACGATGTTATGGGCCTTGAGCCTGATGGCGTTGATGTGGATGAACCCCAGCGAATCGGTGGCGTCGAACCCGCCCTCCACCTCCATACTGGATAGATCCTGGTCGTAAAGCGAGGTCGGGGACTCGCGTCCGACGACGGTCACGTTGCCCTTGTACAAGGAGACCACGATCCTACCGTCGATGACCTCCTGGCTCTTGTTGAAGGCGCTCATCAGGAAGTCCATCTCCGGGGAGAACCAGAACCCGTTGTAGATCAACTCCGAGAACTTGGGAATGAGCATGTCCCTGAGGTGCATCACTTCCTTGTCCATGGCCACGCCCTCCAGGTCCCTGTGGGCTGCCCAGAGGATCGTTGCCCCGGGAGTCTCGTACACCCCCCTGGACTTGATGCCGATGAACCTGTTCTCCACCATGTCCACCCGACCCACACCGTTCTTGCTGCCCAGCTCGTTGAGGTACAGGAACAGCTCCAACGGATCGGTCTTCGTCGTCCCGTCGTCCTGGTTCACGACCTTCACCGGGACGCCATCCTTGAAGTGGATCTCGATGATCGTCTCCTCGTCCGGGGCCTCCATGGGAGAGACGCTCCGGGTGAAGACGTTCTCGTCGGGACGGTACATCGGATCCTCCAGCACGCCCGCCTCATGGCTGATGTGCATGAGATTGTCGTCTTCGCTGTATGGTTTGGCCGCAGTGGCGTTGACGGGGATGCCGTGTTCCTTGGCGTATTCCAAGAGATCGCTCCTGCCCTCGAACTGGGCCAGGAACTTGGGGTCCTTCCAGGGAGAGACGACCTTGATCTCGGGGTTAAGGGCATAGTAGGCGAGCTCGAACCTCACCTGGTCGTTGCCCTTGCCCGTGGATCCGTGGGCGACGTACGCCGCACCCTCTTTCTCGGCTATCTCCACCTGCGCCTTGGCCAGCAGAGGTCTGGCCAGAGAGGTTCCCAGCAGGTAGCGACCTTCGTAGATGGCGTTCCCACCGAGCGCGGGGAAGATGTAGTCGGTGACGAGCTCCTTCCGCAGGTCTTCGACGTAGACCTTGGACGCTCCGGTCTCGAGGGCCTTCTTCTCGACCGCGGCGAAGTCGTCGACCTGGCCGACGTCACCCACGAAGCAGATGACGTCGTATCCTTCGTTAAGGAGCCATTTGAGTAGAACGGAGGTGTCGAGACCTCCGCTGTAAGCCAGTACCAGCTTCTTGTTCTCCACCTTCTTCACCTCTGAAGTGTTTTTGTGTTGGCGATGGTGTCAAGCTCTTGACAGGCGCGGCGCCGCGCCCTCGTCGCCTTCCTGGATACTGGCTCATCCTCATTACCTGTCCACTACAAAACTGGCCGGATTCTCCCAGACCGGCCGGGTATTGGTGCGTAGTATAGAACAAAGCGAACAAAAGGTCAAGCAACCAGCGAAACTATCCAGGGCCGGGTCTGAGACCCGGCCCTACGACATCGACTGGCGGGTCACGGAGCGTGGTAAGCAACCCGGATCTGGTGGCCCCAGCGGCTGGCGACCTCTTCACTGCGCTGGCGGAAGCAGTGCACACGGTTCCGCTGAGGAACCAGGAAGAACACCACATGGGAGGTACGGAAGGAGATCACCTCCGGGGCCCCAGTGCTCCGCATCAGTTCGCGCGCCCTGCCCTCGATGAAGGAGGCGCGCTCAACTCTGGGGAAGTGCTGGTAGATGAGCAAGGAGTGACCGGCGTTCCAGAAGCGCTCTATCTCGTGCCAGTAGAGGTACTTGGAAGAGTCCCGGCGACCATAAGGCTTGGACTCGACCTCGATCCCGTTGTCCGGGTCGAAGAAGGCCAGATCGCAGCCTCTAGCCAGCTCCGTCAAGCGCTGGAAGTACGCTTCGCGGCCCTCCTCGTCGTCCGGGACGATGTCGGAGAGGAACTCACACGAGGGCAGGATGTCCGAGTTCTCGATCTCGGCGACGTTCCGCACGCCCCGGCGCAGGACCACCTCTCCTAGATAGTCGAAGAGTTGGGAGTCCAGTTCACGCCACTTCGCAGGCTGCAACAGATACCCGACACGCCCACCGTCGCCGCGTCCATCGTCGCGTGTGAGCATCCAGCAGACGGCGGTCTTGATCTCACCGAGGTTGGTCAGGGCGCGCAGTAGCCCATACTTCCTGTAGTCGTTGATGTCACCGAAGTATTGGTTCTTCACAGTGCAGCCAACCAACCCGTCTCCCGCCAGCACCGCGGTCTCGCCAACCACCGGCTTGAGCCGTAGCCCCGGTCGACGCACACGTTTGCTGGGGTAATACCGGCCCAACAGAACGACGCAGGATCGCAAGGCACGAGTGCTAGCGGAGCCACTGGGCAGCTAGGGACACTTGGCGGCAACCAACGTAGTCTCGAACCGGATCGACACCCTAGCATGCCGGATTGCCCAGGCCCTCAACCTCCCGCGCCAGGCGCGTTGCTCGGCCTCTCAACTGAGCTCGCCCGACAACCGCCTCCCTGGTCGAAGTGGCGATCTGCTGGCGCAACTCGGCATCCCTCGGAATGGGGAGCACGAGCTCGTACACGCGTTTCCCCAGCGTGTCAATCACGTCGCGTGTGAACTGCTTGGCTCGCACCTGACCCTTCACCACCGGAGTATTGAGTAGCGCCAAGAGAAGATAGGGGTCCAGAGCGCTCTTGTCCCTTATGCGGATCTTGTATAGCCCACCACAGTAGAGAATCCGCGTGTCGTACTCGGTGAGGATGCAGGACGTCCCGACCAAGTAGGTGCCATCCCGCACCAATAGGAGGTCATCTGCACGCACGTCCTGCCTATCCTTGAGATCCTCGTACAACTCCTCACTCACCGTCTGCTTGGGATCACTCTTGAGTTCCCAGTTCGCTATGTCAGATGTTCGGATGAACGGTATAGAACCGGTACCGTACGCCATCTTGCCAACTTCGGTACCGGTCTCCAGGGCGATGATACCTTGCTCGGAGAGGCTGGCGATAGTCACCAGTTGATGGGTCTCCGTGAGCTGGCGCAATCGCTCCGTGATGGGGGGGCTGTAGTATCGTGGGATGAAGATCTCGTTGACGATCTGGTTGGTCGGCAACACAAAAGCAAGGGGACCAGTCCGCTGATCATCGTCTTGGGATGACGGAGGTATCTCGTCGTCTGGCGAACTAATGATGCCCTCCGCCCATAGAGGGATTCTCCTAATCCGCTCTCTCAACGTCAGTCTGCCGTTGACGACTTCCGATACCTGCCGGCGGATTCTCGTTGCCACTCCTTCGCCCTTCGGGATAGGAAGCACCAACTCAAGGTATCGATTGCCAAGGGTGTCTATGATGTCCGCTGTGAACTGCTTGGCCTTGACCTGCTCTTGGACAACCGGTGACGACAGCACAGCGAGTAGGAGCTCAGGGGATATGTGTGCTGGCTTCTCGACTCTGATCTTCAAGATATGCGACTGGTACACCATCCTAGTGTCGGCCTCGGTGACCCAGCAGCAGTTGCCGATGAGGTAGGTTCCGTCCCTAACCATCAAGATATCGCCTGCTCGCACGCCCTGCTTCGCGGCGTAGCTATCATAGATCTCTTGGCTCACGCCTTGTTTGGGGTTGGTAATGATCTCCCAATTCGAGATGTCCGAGGTACGCACAAAGGGGATTGAGCCAGTCCCGTAAGCCATCTTGCCAATCTCATGGCCCGTGGTGCATGAAAGGACCCCATCTTCAAACAGACTTGCCATGGGAACTAGGCGGTGGGTGGTGGACAGAGCACGTAGTCGCTCCGAGATCTCTGGATTGTAGTACTTCGGAACGAGAATGGAGCCTACTATCTGAGACGCGCGGATCTTGTATCCCAGGTGATCATGGCGATTCATCAGACCGCCCCATCAGTTGTCTGTATCTCTGAGTGACTAAAGGCACATCGTCGAGGAGAATCTCCTGCCCGTCCGCAGCCACACGAATCGTCTTGTTCCCCCGAGAGTCGTGGCCACACCATCTCGCGTCGGCCATGAAGATCTCATAATCATCTGTCGTAGCCGTATTCTCTAAGAAGAGAACACACGTCTTCGTGTGAGTACCTCCCTTTCCTGATGTCTTGAAAAGGGCTTCCGGCATCGAGACAACGCCCCGTATCTTCGCTCGCTGCCTCACAAGAAGCACCACATAGTCGTACGTCGGCATTCCGAAGATCGCCTCGGGCAGCACGATTCCCATTCTCCCCCCCGGCTTGAGCAACTGGATGCACCGTTCGAGGAACAGCAATTGGGGCGGACGGGAACCGTACAACGTGGAGGTTCTCTCCTTGATCCCCGTACTCTTGTTCTTCTTCCACCTGTGGCCGAGGTCGAATTGTGAAAGCACATGCCGTCCCTTGATGGGAATCTTGGTGCCAAAGGGCGGATTCGTTAGGACGACGTCAAACCCCCCAAGCTCGATGGCGTCCTGGGTCTGGGAGTGCCACTCACCGGGCGGCGCCAAGCTATTGTCGCAGAAGACGCCCCCGCGCCCATCGCCTATGATGGCCATATAGGCCTTGGTCACCTTGGCCAAGAAGCTGTCTTTTTCAATACCTCTGAAATACCTGGACGCAACCTCTCGCTTCTTGCGGTCTAGCCAGATCTCATCGTAGCCCTTGGTCTCTGCCTGCTGCTCCAACTTCTGCCACACATGCTCCAGCGCCACAATCAGGAACCCTCCACTTCCACACGCCGGATCAATGATCATCTCTCCAGGATCGGGATCGAGGATCTCCACCATCATCCTGACAACGTTTCTTGGAGTGAAGAACTGGCCTTCGGCTCCTCTCAGAGCTGGTCCGATGAATACCTCAAATGCGTCGCCGACTGCGTCTCGAGCGGCCTCAGTGATACAGTAGGTCTGCAGCTCCCCGACGACGTATGCCAAGTTGTCGGCATCGAGTGTAATCGCATCTGCCTCGTCAAACACATCGTCGAATTCCGTCTTCACAAGCTGGAACAGCCTCATGACACGTCTCTTCACGTCGTCAACCGGCTCTCCGGTGCCATAGCGGAACTCCACAATGTCCGGAGGCGGAGTGTTAGTCTCGTCGTAGATCTTGCAGAAGAGGACATTGATGATTTCCTGGGCTAGAGCCTCGTCCCGGGTAATGCCAGTTACGTTGCCCGCCAAGTGATTGCGTATGTCCCGGAACACCGACTTCAGGTCCGAGGCAGGCTTGAGATCACAGCGCCTGAAACGTCCTATGTCCTCAATGCGTTGTCCCTTACTTGGGACACTTGGCAGATCCTCGTAGGTCCGACGGCCATCTGGATGCAGCACCTTGCGAAGATACGCGTGGTCCTCACCATTGAACCAAACCCCCACCTCTGCCGGCGACATGTCCATGTAGATCTTGAGTTGCGCCAGGCCCTCCTTCCTGACCTTTCTCTTGCACTCCGCAATGAGAAAGAGATTGTCCTCCACCTTCGTCTCACTATTGAAGACTGCAATATCTACGGGGTACGACCTCGGCGTGTCAGACGGGCGCCGACGAACGCGAAACTGGGGTCTAGTCTGGATCTGTCCTCTGTCGTAGCCATGATCCTCAACAAGGCGCCTTGACAGAACCTGGACGGCCTCCACTTCCTCTGGCGTTGCCTTCACCCACTCGCCGGAGATGAAATCACGGATTTCGCCCTTGCGCTTGTCAGATTCCTCCAGCTTCGGGAATCGCCTCTGCACCATCAGCCCTTGTGCCTCCTATCGTACTCTGCGTTGTACTCCTCGATCAGCCCGGCCTCAGCAAAGCTGAACACCTCACCGTCTCCGATCACAACATGATCGTGGACTCTCATATCCATCACCCTGGCGGCGAACACCAAATCGCGTGTTATCGTCTTGTCCTGATCACTGGGTATGGCCTTGCCAGAAGGGTGATTGTGAGCAAACACCAGAGCCGCGGCAGAATGGCTCAGAGCCAGTTTCACAACCTCCCGCGGATAGACAGCGCTAGCCGTCAGCGTCCCCTCAAACCCATCCACGATGGACAGCACCTGGTTCTGCCCATTCAACATTATAATCTTGAACACCTCACGGTCTAGGCCGCGCATCTCCTGGGACAGCAGAGCAAGGATGTCCTCGGTGCACTCGACGTACAGACGATTCTCGATGCCTTCCAGCAGGTACCTCCGACTAAGCTCCATGACGGCCTTGAGTTGTGCAATCTTGGCATCGCCCATGCCTCGTACGAGGCGCAATTCCTCAGCCGAGGCCGCGTGCAGTCCTCGCAAGGAACCGAATCTCTCCAGCAGCTCCTCGGCGAGCGCGACGGCACTCTTCCCCTCAACCCCAGACCTTAGAAAGATCGCCAACAACTCTGCGTCGGAGAGGGTGCCTGACCCCGACTTCAAGAGCTTCTCGCGAGGCCTGTGTTCCGCGGGCCAGCTGGCTATGCGTTTTCCGTCCGCCGTTTCTCTCATATCTCCGGCCCTCGAGGGCCCGTAGAAGCGAGCAGCCGGGCTGATCGATCCGGTTCGCGGCGAAACAGGTCGAGAGTGGTGCCTTCTCCTGACCTTGCTTGCTCCGGTGACCGCCGCAGAGAGGCCACAAACCCCGGACAGAGCTCGTCACCGTTCTCGTCTCCTAGCCCCTCAAAGGCATCCATGAGCTGAGTCAGCCAGACGGTGAGGCGCCTATCGATGGCACGTTCGACCAGTTCCTCTAACTCCTCAAGAGTCAATTCGGCCAGAGTTCTTGACACGTCGCCCGCCCGATCTACGCTCGCCAAAGAAGGCCGAGAACTTAAGTTCTGTATAATTGTCGCGGTCGGAATTATAGATTTCGGCCCAAGACTTTAATTCGAGAGCTCTACTGAGCCGTGATTATGTCGAAGATCTCCCAGGCCACATAGGTCTTGCCATAGGAGGACTCGCCCAGCTGTCGGAGGATGTCTGCGTCGACGAGCTTTTGGACGTTGCTTTGCGCCGTTGGATAGGTAACCTCAAGGGCGTGCTGCACCTGCGGTATGGAAACCAACGGCGTCTCAAGCAGCATGTCCGCCAGGCGCGATGGTAGCGCAGACCTCGCAGCAACCAACCGCTTGCTCCAGTCTGCTCGCAGCTCATGCATCTGGACGGCCCTGCTTGTCGCGTCCCTCGCCTGCTCAGCGGCGCCGCGCAAGAAGAACGTCACCCACTCTTTCCACTCGCCCCTCTCACTGACAGCCATGAGCAGGTCGTAGTACTCATCGCGGTGCCGCTCGAAGAAGGCGCTGAGGTACAGCAGTGGCAGCGGCAGCAGCCCCCAGTGAACCAGCAGGAGTGAGAGCAGCAACCGGCCAATACGCCCGTTACCGTCGACGAAGGGATGGATGGCCTCGAACTGGTAGTGGATGAAGGCGAGACGCACCAGAGGAGCATAGGAGTCGTCGCGGTGAAGGTAGCTCTCCAGCGCCTGAAGGGACCTATGCATCTGTGGCACAGGAGGGGCCACAAACTCCGCTTCGGACAGTGGGCATTCATTCGGGCCAATCCAGTTCTGCCTGTCCCGGAACGCACCCACTTCGTAGTGTTCGCCCCGCACGCCGCGCAGCAGCCGCTCATGGAGTTCCCTAATCAGCCGGAGGCTCACTGGAAGCTCTCCGAGTCGCTGCAGTCCGTACTCCAGCGCCATAACGTAGTTTAGTACCTCTCGGAGGTCCGATTCGGATGCGGTAGGTTTGGGGAAGCCAGGGAGTGTCAGCTGACCAGCTTCGTAGCCGTACAGGTCCGCGATATCGGCCTGGGTGCCCTCAATGCGCGATGAAAGGACCGCCTCTCGGCGTACGAACGGCGCAACCAGCAGATGCGGGTTTGGGATGTTCCGACCCAGACCCGCCAATTCGCCCAGCGAGCGCTCGGCCTCCGCAACGACTGACACGAGCTTCGTGTCCCAGTCCAGCGCAGGCGGCAGGTCGTGAGGAACGAAGGCCCAGTAAGCCTCCTTTCCTCTCCCGACTCGTATCACGCGTCCCGCCGTGCTATCCCTGAATCGCTCTGGGTCCATCTCGCACCCCTGTGGCTGTGCGGGTATCGACAGTGGGAAGGTCAGACCACTGCTAAATCATAGCACGATTGGGCAAGACTGTCAACAGTAGTTGGATGAAGAAAGACCGTGATGACGCAGTACTGCCGGCAACCGACCGGGCGGTCGTCTGGGCATACTCAGCTATGCGCCCAAGACACTCCTTACCCGCGGATACACCCTCGTCCCCAACCAGTACAACGCAGGCGAGTAGACGTAGTCGTAACTCGGGCAATACCGCAACACCCTGCCCCCGAAGCCTCGCTTGAAGCGGTAGACCCCCCACAGGCCGCCACGCCCCAGGACCTCCTCCATGTCCTCTTCGCCCTCGCCGGCCTCGTCGGGGATGCCCCACAGGTCGTAGCCGCCGCAGCCTCGCTCCCTGGCCCACAACATGGCCCGCCACTGGAGCAGATGGTTGGGCATCAGGTTGCGGTGCCTGTCGGAGGAGGCACCGTACAGATAGTAAGCGGTGTTGCCGAAGGCGAAGACCATCAACCCGCCCAGGGGCTCGTCGCCGTAGAAGGCCAGAAGGAGCCTGGCCTGCCCCTGAGCGACGAACGTACGCCACGCCTCGAGGTAGTACTCTTCACCGTGGATGCCGAAGGTGTCCCTCTCGCGCGTCTCCTCCATCAACGCGTAGAACAGGGAGACGTCCTCTTCGCTTCCCTCGCGCACCGTCACCCCTTTGCGTTCAGCCAGGCGCACGTTGTAGCGAGTCTTGGACTTCATCTCCGCCAGGATCTCTTCCTCGTCCCTCTCCAGGCTCACCACGATGGTGGTTCGAGGCTGGATCGCCTGGCCCGAGACCCTGAAGCCCTCCTCAGCCAGGAGCCGAGACAGAGGGAACTCCCCCTCCCAGTCCGGCTCGACCCTGAGGAAGGTGACGCCCCTTTCCCTGCCGAAGTCGCGCAGGAGACGCAGCAGCCGCGCCCAGGTCTCTCTATCGTCGGGGCTGGCTACGGGGCCTTTGGGCACGTAGGCCATGCTCCCCAAGGGCAAGCGCCGGATCAGAACCTGGGCCACCCCCTCGAACTCGCCGCCGGCGTCTCTGACCGCCAACCGCTCCGTGTCCCAACCGAAGCGACCCTTGAACTCGCCCCAGCCCCACGACTGGAGCAGGTGGCCTCCCCGTTCCAGGACGAACTCGTCCCACTGCTCCCGGCCGTGCACCTGGATATCCGTTGGGTCTATCTGAGCGTGATCTCTGCCCACTTGCGTTTCCCCCGACGGTGGGATATAATGCGTTGTTGTGAACCTTGCCACCCATTATAAGCAGTCTCCCTCTTCTTGACCAAAGACCCAACCGAGGCTACAATCTAGCCGCGTTTGGCTGAGATAGTGGTAGTCCAGTGGAACAACCATAGATACGCCCCGAGAGAGGCCTGTTGGTCGGCAGACGAAGGTACATCGGCAAAGGGGCTATTCGCAAGGAGGTAGTATCTGTGACAGATTTCGCATTAATCGGGCTGCTATTGGTGGTAGCCGCCGTCTTTCCCCTCATCGCCATGTTTCTCGCTTTTCTCCTCCGCCCCAGGAAGCCAGCCCCAGTCAAGAAATCCATCTACGAATGCGGTCTCGAAACCATCGGCGAGACGTGGGTACGCTTCAGGGTCCAGTACTACATCTACGCCCTGATCTTCCTCGTCTTCGATGTGGAGACCGTTTTTCTTTACCCCTGGGCTGTAGCGTACGGCCAGCTCGGTCTCTTCGCCCTGGTGGAGATGTTTCTCTTCCTCATGATTCTGCTGGGTGGCCTCGTCTACGCCTGGCGCAAGGGCGCCCTGGAGTGGGTGTAGTCGCTGGGGCCTAGTGAGCAGAAGCCAGGGCCAGGAAAGGGAGTGGAAATGACCCAACAAGACATGGTGCCTCCGGAGTTGCAGCGCAACGTGCTCATCGCGCCCGTGGATTGGATCTACAATCTCGGGCGGGCCGGGTCTGTGTGGCCCACGATGTTCGGCCTGGCCTGCTGCGCTTTCGAGATGATCGTGACACTCACCTCGCGGTACGATCTGGCGCGTTTCGGAATGGAGTTCATGCGCGCCTCACCCCGCCAGACGGAGTTGATGATCATCTCCGGCACCGTCACCAAGAAGATGGCTCCCCAGGTGGTCCGTTTGTACGACCAGATGCCCGAGCCCAAGTACGTTCTGGCCATGGGGGCCTGTGCCATCTCCGGTGGTCCGTTCAAGGATGGCTACAACGTCGTGCCAGGCATAGACAAGTACCTGCCCGTGGACGTATACGTGCCCGGTTGCCCGCCCCGACCGGAGAGCTTACTGGATGGCGTGTTCAAGTTGCACCAGAAGATGAAAGAAGAGACCATCCGCACCTCCCCGTGGTATCGAAAAGGCGTGGAGCGCGAGCTACCCGTCCCCGAGTACGGACCCCAGGGCCTGGTACTGCCGAAAGGGGAGAAGAGCGCATGAGCACCAGAGAGGTCTTTGACACCCTGACGGCGAAGCTCCCCCAGTTCGATCTCCAATACCTCGACGGCAAGGATCCCGCCATCCTGGTCAAACCAGAGCATCTCCTGGCGTTGGCCCTGTATCTGCGGGACGAGGGCGGCTACGACTACTGTGCTTCCATCACTGGAGTTGACTACGAGGATCGCTTCGAAGTCGTCTACCACCTCTGCTCGATGAAGGAGCAAGGTCCGCCGGTCGTGATCAAGGTGCACGCCCCGAGAGAGAACCCCGAGGTTCCTTCGGTGGTCGCCCTGTGGTCAGGCGCGGACTGGCAAGAGCGAGAGGTGTGGGACCTCATGGGTGTTCGTTTCTCCGGCCATCCGGATTTGAGGCGCGTCTTGATGTGGGAAGGCTTCGAGGGCCACCCCTTGAGAAAAGACTACCCCGGCCCCGTAGACGAGTATACGTTCAGCTAGCATCTAGCGGAGAACGAGAGCATGACCGAGTTGAAGACCGAGACCGTCACCATCAACATGGGGCCGCAGCACCCCAGCACGCACGGCGTGTTTCGCCTCATCCTGACCATGGATGGGGAGACCGTCGTGGACGTGGAGCCGGTGGTGGGCTATCTGCACCGCAATCACGAGAAGATCGGCGAGAAGAACAACTGGATCCAGAACACCCCCTTCACCGATCGGCTGGACTACATCAGCCCCATGTCCAACGAGTTCGCCTACGTCCTGGCCGTGGAGAAACTGGCCGAGATCGAGCCGCCGGAGCGAGCGAAGTACATCCGCATCATCATGGTGGAGATGAACCGCGTCGTCAACCACATGGTGGCTATCGCGTTCTTGATGAACGAGTTGGGATGCTTCTTCACTCCCATGATGTACTGCCTCAGGTGGCGGGAGATGGTCTTGGATATGTGGGAGATGACGGCCGGCTCCCGCATGATGCCCAACTACTTCTGGATCGGGGGCGTGGCCGCGGACCTGCCCCCAGAGTTCCTGCCGCAGTGTAGGGAGTTTGTGGCCGCCGTGCCAGGATTCACCGATGAGTTGGAGGGCCTGATCACGGACAACGAGATCGTGCAGATGCGGTGCAAGAACGTAGGTGTTCTGCCCCCGGACGTGGCTACCGCCTACGGTAGCACCGGTCCTCTCCTGCGAGCCTCGGGGGTGCCCTACGATATCCGCCGGGCCGAGCCCTATTCCATCTATGACCGTTTCGATTTCGACATCCCGGTGGGCACGGTTGGAGACGTCTACGACCGCTACCTGGTGCGTATCGCCGAGATACGGCAGAGTGTGCGAATCCTGGAGCAGGCCCTCAGGGACCTCCCTGAGGGGGAGACTGCGACCCCCAAGAAGAAGAAGTTCGTGCCTCCTGCGGGCGACATATACCACCGCATCGAAGCACCCAAAGGGGAACTGGGCTTCTACCTGGTCAGTGACGGCGAGAGCAGCAGCCCCTATCGCTACAAGATCCGTTCCCCCAGCTTCGTGAACTTGCAGGCGCTGCCCTACATGTGCAGAGGCGGAAAGATAGCCGACGTAGTCGTCGTCATCGGCAGCATCGACCTCACCATGGGTGAGGTGGACAGATAGAGTAGGAGCGGCTTATGGAGTCAATCCAAGGCATACTGGAGTCCGTCGACCAGATCTTCGTCAGCATGAGCTATTGGCTCTCCACACAGTTGGCGAACTTCCTGCCTGAGTGGGGCGTCACCCTGGTCATGATGCTCGCCACGGTCCTCGTGCTGGTCTTCTTCGGCCTCGGATCCATCATCTGGATCAATATCTTCGAGCGCAAGGTCATTGGCCGTTTCCAGGACAGGTATGGGCCCAACCGTTTCGGCCCCTGGGGACTGTTACAATGCGTGGCCGACATGGTCAAGCTGCTGACCAAGGAGGACATCACCCCCTCCCGGGCTGACCGGTTGGTCTACAACCTCGCGGTGATCGTGCCCATCGTCCCCACCTTCCTCGTCCTGGCCGTGCTGCCCTTCGGACGTGGCATGGTGGCCGCCGATCTCAACATCGGGTTCCTGTACATCGTAGCCGTCGGCTCTCTGGGCACCATCGGCATCTTCATGGCGAGCTGGAGCTCCCGCAACAAGTACTCCTTGCTGTCGGGACTGCGCACCGTGGCCCAGATGATCAGTTACGAGATACCCATGGTTCTGTCCGTGGTGGGCGTGCTCCTGCTGGTGGGCTCGCTATCCATGGTTTCCATCGTGGAAGCGCAGAGCCAGTGGCATCTGCCCTTCATCGTGATGCAGCCGCTGGCCTTCGTTCTCTACTTCACCGCTGCCGTGGCCGAGGTGAACCGATCCCCCTTCGATCTGCCCGAGGGGGAGTCCGAGATCGTGGCCGGGTACCACATCGAATACGGTGGTATCAAGTTCGCCATGTTCCTCTTGGCCGAGTACATCAATGCCTTCAGCATCTGCGGCATCGCCACTACTGTGTTCCTGGGAGGATGGCAGGGACCTATACTGCCGTCGTGGGCTTGGTTCTTCATCAAGGCCTACTTCCTCTACGTCGTCCTCATCTGGCTGCGAGCCACGCTGCCGCGCATGCGGGTTGACCAGTTGATGAACTTCGCCTGGAAGACCATGGTGCCTCTGGCCCTGGCCAACCTCATGGTCACCGCTCTCGTGGCCAAGCTCGTCCCTGCCAACAGCCTGGTCAGCGCCCTGGCCTTTCTGGCAGCCAACGTGATCATCATCGCCGGCATAGCCGTCGTGAAGTACCCTCGCTGGAAGAGAGAGAAACGCGAGGTAGTGCTGGTGCCCAGGAGCGCCTTACCACAGGCCAAGAGTTGACCGCCTCGAAGAACAGAGAAGGACTGAGACTATGCTCGGTATAGGACTACTCAAAGGCATGTCGGTCACCCTCAGGCGCTTCGTAGACACCTACGTGGGCGACCTGAGGCACTTCCCGAGGAGATACGCCTCGGGCTCGGAGTACAAGCGCATGGGTATCACCCAGCGTGGTGCCTTCACCATCCAGTACCCCGAAGAGCGAGTGCCCATGTTCCCCCGCTACCGTGGCCCACTGATGCTGCTCACCGACCCTGAGAAAGGCATCACCAAGTGCATCGCCTGCGGTCAGTGTGAGCGCGCCTGTCCCACCGAAAGCATCAAGGTCACCAGAGCAGAAGAGAAGGTCCAGGATCAAAGGGTGCCCGAGTCCTACGAGTATGACATGAACACCTGCATGTTCTGCGGGTTCTGCGTGCAGATCTGCCCGACCGGAGCCCTGGCCCACTCTCCCGTGCTGGAGATGGGCACCTACGAGAAAGGGGAAGCTCTCGTCCTCAACCTGGAGAGGATGCTGGAGTTGGGCCGCCAGTACGCCCCCGACGGGGTGTGGCCCGTGGAGGAGAAGGAGGCAGTGGCGTCATGACCATTGTGCAGATTGTCTTTCTGATCCTTGCCGTCGCTGCCGTAGGCTCCGCCATCGGAGTGGTGACCAGCAAGAACATCTTCTACAGCGCGCTGTTCCTGATACTCTGTCTATTCGTGGTGGCTGGCTTCTACGTCCTCCTGGAAGCCCCCTTCCTGGCGGCCGTCCAGGTCTTGATCTACGTGGGAGCCATCGCCGTCCTGATCATCTTCTCCCTGATGCTCACCGAGAAGCTGATGAGCAAAGAGGCACGCGCCTGGAACGAGCAGTGGTGGGTGGCCCTTCTGGTGGCCGCTTGCCTGGCGGCGGTCCTGCTCTACGTCGTGGTGACCGCGAACTGGCCGGTGTCGGATGCGCCGACCGTGCCCGATGCCGTCGCCGCGCTGGGCAAGACCTTGATGGGCACCTACGTCCTTCCTTTCGAGGTTGCCTCGGTGCTGCTGCTCATGGCCCTGATCGGGTCCATCGTCATCGCGCGCGAGGAGAAGGAAGAGAAGGAATAAGGAGCTAGAGCTATGATACCTTTGAGCTGGTACCTGATCGTGGCCGCCATCTTGTTCTGTATCGGCCTGTACGGAGCTCTGGCCAGACGAAACGCCATCGGCGTGTTGATGGGCATCGAGCTGATGCTCAACGCCATCAACATCAACCTCATCGCCTTCTGGCGGTACATCACGCCCGACGTCCTGACCGGCCAGGTGTTTGCGATCTTCGTGATCACCGTCGCCGCCGCCGAGGCGGCCATCGGGCTGGCCTTGATCATCTCCATCTTCCGCAACCGGCAAACCGTCGTCGTCGAAGACGTGGACATGATGAAGTTCTAAGGCATCGCCTGGCAGTGAGATAGCTGGACAAAGAGGTGACAATGGAAGGTCTTATAGGAATAGTACCCCTCATCCCGTTGGTTCCCCTCCTCACTTTCGCGATCATCGCCGTCTACGCGAGGCGATATCACAAGGTGAGTAGCTATCTGGCGGTGGCCGCCATCGCAATCTCGTGGCTGCTCTCCATGGTCATCGTCTTCAGCGCGGTGATGCACATGCCGCACTTTGCCGAGGAGCCTGCGGTTCACCTGACGCTGCTGCGCGTTCCCACCGGCGCCACCACCCTGGACATAGGCGTGCAGATCGATCCCCTCACCGTGGCCCTGTTGTTCATGGTGCCCACGGTGTGCCTGATGATCTTCATCTACTCCATCGGGTATATGGAGGGGGACCCGCGCTACTCGCGCTTCTTCGCCTACATCTGCCTCTTCGCTACAGGGATGCTGGGCCTGGTGGTGGCCGACAACCTCCTCTTGCTCTTCGTCTCTTGGGAGGTGATGGGGCTCTGCTCCTACTTCCTGATTGGCTTCTGGTACGAGAAGCCATCCGCCATGTGGGCTGGGCTGAAGGCCTTCATCACCACCCGCATCGGGGACGTGCTGCTGATGCTAGGCATGGTGATCCTCTACTCGCAGACGGGGGCCTTGAGGTTCGAAACCGTGTTCGCCGGCGTCGAACACCTGGCGGAGACCAACCCCAACTTGATGTACATCACGGCGCTGCTCGTCTTCGGTGGCGCCGTGGGCAAGTCAGCCCAGTTCCCGCTCCACGTCTGGCTGCCCGACGCAATGGAAGGCCCGACCCCTGTCTCGGCGCTCATCCACGCCGCCACCATGGTCGCCGCTGGCGTCTTCCTGGTGGCTAGAATGCTGCCCATCTTCCTGGTCCTGTCCGGGATGCCGGCGCTGGCCTGGGTGGCTGCCATCGGCGCTATCACCGCCTTCTTCGCGTCCACTGTGGCCATCGCCCAGGACGACATCAAGCGCGTGCTGGCCTACTCCACCATCAGCCAATTGGGCTATATGATCATGGCCCTCGGCATCGGCGGGTTCGTAGCGGCGGTGTTCCACCTGATCACCCACGCCTTCTTCAAGGCGCTCCTGTTTCTGGGCTCCGGCTCGGTCATCCACGGTGTAGGCACCAACGACATGATGGAGATGGGCGGCCTGCGCAAGAAGATGCCCTATACCTTCTGGACCTTCCTGGTGGGCATGTTGGCGCTGGCCGGCGTGCCGCCGTTGGCCGGATTCTGGAGTAAGGATGAGATCCTGGCCGTCGCCTTCGTACAGAACCCCGTGGTCTGGGTCATGGGTACGCTGGCGGCCTTCATCACTGCCTTCTACATGACCCGGCAGGTGTGTCTCACCTTCGCCGGTGAGCCGCGTAACAAGGAGATCCACGCCCACGAGAGTCCACCCGTGATGTACGTGCCGTTGATCGTCCTGGCCGTAGGTGCGGCCCTGCTGGGACTGCTGGGTGTGCCCGCAGAGTTCCCCGTTCTGGGGCCTCTCCTGGGCAACAACCCCTTCCATCACTTCCTGGCCGAGCAGTTCAGCCAGTGGCACTACGCGCACCTGCCTCACGTGGGGTTCAACGCCTCGGTGATGCTGATCTCCATCGTCATGGCCGGATTGGGAATCGGTCTGGGGTATCTCCTCTACGGGCGGAAGCCTCTCGGGGAGGGCCAGCGAGACCCGCTGGAGCGCCTCGGTGTGATCTGGACCCTGCTCAAGAACAAGTACTACATAGATGAGATCTATCGCGCCACCATCATCCGCGCAACCATCGGTCTGGCCGACGTGCTCTTCAGGTTCGACCAGGGTATCATCGACACCATCGTCAACCTGGTCGGCAAGCTCACCGAGCGCTGGGCGTACGTGAGCAGCCTCTTCGACACCTACGTCATCGACGGTATCGTCAACGGCGTGGGGCGGGTGACCTCTGCCGTCGGTGAGGAGCTCCGTTACATCCAGACCGGTCGCGTACAGAACTACATGGTCATCGTCGTCATCAGCGTGGTGTTGCTGATGGGCGTATTCCTGTACATGTAAGAGACTTCGAGGAGGATGCTTATTATGGAAGGCTTCCCGATTCTGACCGTGATCACCCTCACCCCACTGTTGGGGGCGTTGGTGATTCTGGCTATCCCCCGGGACAGGGAGAGGGCCATCAAGCTTTTCGCCATTCTGCTCAGCCTGATCCCTCTCGCCCTCTCCATCGTGGTCTGGTTAGGCTACGATTTCCAGGCCGCGACGCTCCAGTTCACGGAAGAGTACCAGTGGATACCCAGTTTGAGCATCAAGTATCGTCTGGGGGTGGACGGCATCAGCGTGCCCATGGTCTTCTTGACTGCGCTGTTGACCGTGATCTCCCTCTACTACTCTTCCCACGTGATCAAGGTGCGGGTCAAGGAGTACTTCTTCTTCTTCCTTCTCCTGGAGATGGGCATGATGGGGGTCTTCACCTCCCTGGACTTCTTCCTGTTCTACGTCTTCTGGGAGATCGGGCTGGTGCCCATGTACTTCCTGATCGGCGTCTGGGGGGGAGAACGTCGAGAATACGCCGCCATCAAGTTCTTCCTCTACACCCTGGCCGGCAGCGTGCTGATGCTGCTGGCGATCCTGGCCATGTACTTCGCCGAAGGTACCTTCGATATCATAGAAATGGCGTCACGCCAACCGTTCTCTGACAATACCTTCCTGCAAGGGCTGGCGTTCTGGGGCATCTTCGCCGCCTTCGCCATCAAGGTACCGCTCTTCCCGTTCCATACCTGGTTGCCCGATGCCCACGTCGAGGCCCCTACAGCGGGTAGCGTGATCCTTGCGGGCGTGCTGTTGAAGCTGGGCTGCTACGGTTTCCTGCGCATCCTCCTCCCGATCTTCCCGGCAGCCTTCCAGACCTACGCACCCATCGTGGGGGTGCTGGCCCTGATCAGCATCGTCTACGGCGCCCTCGTCTCCATGGCCCAGTGGGACCTGAAGAAGCTCATCGCCTACTCTTCGGTCAACCACATGGGATACGTGATGCTGGGTGTCGCCGCCGCCGCCTACGCGGGGGTGAACATGGCGGGCAACCCCGCCCTGCTGGACAGCGCGACCATCGCCGTCAACGGCGCCATCATGCAGATGTTCAACCACGGCATCATCACGGGAGGCCTGTTCCTCCTGGTCGGTGTGATCTACGAGCGAGCGCACACCAGGGACATCAAGGCCTTCGGCGGTCTGGCCAACAGAGTGCCCCGCTACTACGCCATCATGATCACCACGTGTCTGGCCTCCTTGGGCTTGCCCGGTCTGGCTGGCTTCGTGGCCGAGTTCATGGTCTTCCGGGGCGCCGTGGCTATCGTGCCATTGCTCGCCGTGTTCGGGGTCCTCGGCGTCGTGGTCACCGCCGCCTTCTTCCTGTGGAAGGTAATCCAGGGCATGTTCCTGGGCCCGGAGAACGAGAAGTGGGCTGGTCTGGCCGACATGGAGCGGTACGAGGTGCTGTGTATGGTGCCTCTGATCTTCTTCATGGCTCTGTTCGGCCTGTACCCGGTCCCCATCATCAACATCATGAACAACACGGTCTACAACATGCTGCACGCCCTGTCACTGATGATCGGCGGGTAGTCCAGCGGGAGTTGGTTCGACGAATGGAGGTTCCAAATTGGACTGGGTTGATAGCTTGATCTTGCTCTCGCCGCAGTTGCTCCTCCTCGTCTGGGCCCTGCTGGTACTGGGCCTGGACCTGGTGTTCAAGAAGGTCAAGGACGGCCTGGCCTACCTCGCGCTGGCGGGTTTCGCTCCGCCCCTGGTGGCCGCCATCTACCTGCTGGCGCAGGGCGCCAACGCATCGCTGCTCTCCGGCATGGTCAGGGTGGATGCCTTCTCGCTCTACTTCACCGTGATCGCCTCCCTGGCCGCGGGTTTGGTGATCCTGGCGTCTCTGGAGTACATGAAGGCCCGCACCCACTATCGAGGCGAGTTCTACGGGCTGCTCCTGCTGGCGGCGCTAGCCATGACCTTGATGGCCTGCTCCACCAACCTGATCATGATCTACCTGTCCATAGAATTCATGAGCCTGACGTCGTACCTGCTGGTGGGCTTCTTCCGCGACGACACCAAGTCCAGCGAGGGTGGGCTGAAGTACTTCCTGTTCGGCGCAATCACTTCCGCTCTCATGCTGTACGGCATGTCGCTGATGTACGGAGCTACGGGCACTACTGATCTGGCGGAGATCTCCTACGTCCTGGTTGCCACACAGGCCAACGCGGCCCCCACCCGCTTTCTGATCTTGCCGGCGATCCTGCTCATGCTGGCCGGGTTCTCGTTCAAGATGGCGCTGGTGCCTTTCCACCAGTGGTCTCCCGACGCCTACGAGGGCGCACCCACTCCGGTGGCCACCTTCCTCTCGGTGGGTCCCAAGGCCATGGGCTTCTCCATACTGCTCAGGGTACTCCTGACCGGGGTGCCGCTGTTCCACTTCGATTGGGTAGCCATCCTCATGGGCATCTCCCTGGTCACCATGACCCTGGGCAATCTCACCGCCATGAGGCAGACCAACATCAAACGTATGCTGGCCTACTCCAGCATCGCCCAGGCAGGCTACATTCTGGTGGGCATCGTGAGCATCGGCCCCTACGTCACCATCAGTGGCGTCCACGGGGTCCTGTTGTATCTGATGGCCTACCTCTTCACCAATGCGGGAGTCTTCATCGCCGTCATTGCTTTCTCCCACGTGACCAACTCCGACGAGATAGACGACTACAAGGGCCTGGTGAGGCGCGCTCCCGCCCTGGCTGGAATGATGGTCATCTTCTTCATGTCTCTGGCGGGACTGCCGCCGACGGCCGGTTTTGTGGGCAAGCTGTTCGTGTTCGGCTCAGCGGTGGACGCGGGATACTACTACCTGGCCATCGTGGGCGTGCTGAACAGCGTCATCTCTGTGGTCTACTACTTCAACATCGTGCGGCAGATGTTCTTCCTTCCGCCGGCCGTCGAGGACCGGCTGGCCCTGCCGCGCTTCCCCATGGTTGCGGTGATCATCTCCGTGGTACTGGTAATGCTCATTGGCCTCTACCCGCAGCCGCTCATCGACCTGGTCAACCAGTCGGTCACAACCATACTGGCCATGGTGCCGTAGTAACCTTCGATCTTCTTCAGGAATGGACAGATGAATGCCACCCCGCTGGGGTGGCATTTGTGTTGCTGGGTCTTCCGCCTCCTTCTCTCGTCCTTTCCTGTCCTCTGCGATCCTGGCGAAGGGCAACGGTTCACAGGCCGTCGCTTGTCCCCATCCAGAGCGTAGGCCAAACCTTCAGCTCGCCCGCCTCCAGCTCATCTCCATCAGCCCTGCCTTCACCACGTCTCCACTCACCGAGACATCACTCTTGCTGGTTGCGCACTTTTCCACACTTTGTCCCGCCCTCTACTCTCCACTTGTGGCAGAATCCGCATCTATAGACCGCGTTCCAGCCCACTATCTTGTTCCCCGGCACATGTCAGACCATCAGCACTGGACACAGCCGTCTCTCAGCCCACACTCCCAGCCGCCTCAGCGCCACGTTCGCCTTTAAGACCCCTTTAAGACCGCCTTTATGACCGTTTAATGTGCGAACCCTATGATATACGTGCGAGAGGGCGAGGCAATGCCATGGACAGGCGCTTCGGAAGAATCGGCACATATTTGGGGGACGTGCACGGTCGCGGTAAGTTCCGGCGCTATCGCGAGCGAGAAGATCGCCGTCGACGCCTTGTTGGACAGACCCTCGCCCTTCTCACTCTCTTGTGGGGAATCGGCTACCTCATCTGGCACGCCTCGGTCATCAACTGGCAAGCCTGGTACGTCTCCATCCCCTTCTTCGGTGCAGAACTGCTGACCTTCATCCTGGTCGTCATTTTCGCCGCCGACGCTTGGTATCCCCGCTTCCACCGGCCCCAGGGTATGCCGGTGAAGGACCCTAGCGTCAGAGTCGCCGTCTTCATCACCGTTTGTGGCGAGCCAGTCTGGGTCGTCGGTCCTACCATCGCCGCAGCCACGAGGATCGACTACCCCAAGACCAGGGTCTACGTGCTCGACGATGGCAACTGCGAGGACATAAGAGCCCTGGCCGAGCAGTACGGCTGCCGATATCTGGCAAGACCGACCCACGACGATGCCAAAGCCGGGAACCTCAACTACGGCCTGGCCCACACCGATGAGGAGTTCTTGCTCCTCGTGGACGCCGATCAAGTGGTCGAGCCAGAGATCGTGCGCCTCTGCTTGGGGTACTTCCAGCTCGACGCACCAACAGCCCAGAAGTTCGCCTTCGTGCAAACGGCGCAACGGTACCACGTCCCCACCGGCGATCCCTTCGGCAACCTCGATCAGGTCTTCTACCGCGCCATGCAGCCCGCCAAGGACAGCCAGAACGCGGCCATTAGCTGTGGATCGGGGACCATGTACCGGCGGGAGGCATTGGAGAGCATAGGTGGATTCAGCACCTGGAACATCGTCGAGGACCTGCACACGTCGCTCTGCCTACACGACGCTGGCTGGAGGTCTGTCTACCACAACCATCCTCTGAGCACCGGCCTCGCACCGGACGACGTCGAAGGTTTCTACAATCAGCGAGGCAGATGGGCCACCGACACCTTGCGTATGTTCTTCTGGGACAATCCCTTCTTGAGGAAGGGCCTCAGCCTGGCTCAGAGGTTCCAGTACGTGGAGTTGGGCTGGCTCTACCTCGCTTCCGGATTCGCACTGCCTACCTTCGCCCTGGTGCCCATCTGGTCCATCTTCACCGGGACACCGGCGTTGCTTGCAGACAACTGGCACTACCTGCTCGCCAGGACACCGTACCTGGCCCTCATGTTTAGCGCCTCCATCGTGCTGACGTACCCGGCGCCTTTTCTGAAGACGTTCCGGATGTGGGCCGGGCTGTTCCCCGTCCACATCGTAGCGACCTTCATGGCGCTCCGGGCCAGAAGATGGAAGCCCAATGGGGGCGTGACGGAGAAGAAGAGGCGCACCCAGCACAACCGACTCCGGGATCTGCTCCTCGTCTCTCCGCAGCTAGCCATCGCAACTCTGTCCCTGCTCGCTGTGGTCTGGGCAGGACTGCAAGGCATGACCTCGTTTCTGCTCTGGAACTCCTTGTGGTGCATCTTCGCCGCCTGGATCCAGCTCCAGGTACCTATGGCCGCCCTGCTACCTCAACAACTGCCGAAGCCACGACCTGAAGCTATGGTCGCAGAGATGGGAAGACTGCGCCGCGCTTTCGTTCGCCTGGGACCGCAGAGCGTCGCTCTGACCGCGATTCTCGGCGGAGCCTTCCTGCTCAGGGCCTGGAACCTCTCCTACAACTCCGCCTTCCTGGACGAGGCGTCTCTGATCCAGCGCGGCGTGGAAGCGCTATCGGGGACACCTCTATCGTACTTGATGCGCATCCCCGGGTTCGTGTGGATGTTCCCGGTTCTCTCCAGGATCGTCGATAGCTTCGGTGGACTGTCGGCGGTTCGTTTCTTGAACTCGCTCTTCGGCGCCCTGGCCGTGTTGTGCGTCTACCTCTTCGCGCGAACGCTGTTCAACCGCCAGGTAGCCTGCTGCGCCGCTCTGTTCTATGCCCTGTCGGGACCGGCCATCTTCATCAGCCGCTTCGGCACCTACGACGCTATGAGTAACGCCCTTCTGGCAGCCACCGTGTTCCTCGTGGCTCGTGGCCTGAAGAGAGACAGCAGGCGATCCCTCCTTCTGGCGGCGGTCGCGGCCTTCCTCGCGGTGCTGGCCAAGTATCCCGCCGGCTTCTACCTGCCCCTTCTCGTCCTGGCCGTCTCAGTGCACAGGAAGCGGTTCTTCGCCTGGAAGTACTTCGCCCTGCCCCTCATCGCCCTCATCGGGGCCTATGTCGGCTACAACTTCTCCGACCTGGTGTCGCGCTTCCTGCTGGGGTCCGTGGCTAGCAAGTATGCCAAGTACGAAGCTGTCAACCTGAAACTCCTGGGCGAGAGCGCCATCTATCTCGGGCCGGGTCTTCTGCTCGCCCTGGTGGCCCTGATACGGAGTCCTCGCCATCGGCTCTTGACGGCCGGTCTGATGTGTGGCGCGGCCGCCATTCTGCTCTACCATTTCGCCAACCAGGACGCTGAAGCATTCTACAAACACGTCACTTATGGCCTTATTCTCCTGGCTCCAGCGGCCGCACTGGGCCTGAGTTCCATACCAGGCAGCCAATCGCCCGCGCCAAGTGAGAGAGCCGACTGGGGCTACATCGTCACGGTGGCCATGCTGGCGCTGCTGCTTCTCTCGAGAGAACAACTGTGGGGATTCCAGAACTTCTGGCCAGACTCCAGCGGCACGATCTCCTATCTGGAGCAGCATCTGGACGGGGACGAAACCTTGCTGGCTGAGAACGGGGCCGTGTACAACTACTACCTGCGGCTGCACGGGCCGCGCTGGTCCAACCTGGAGCTGTGGGATACCTTCAGCACGACCTGCACGTTCGGCGATGCCAGGGGGGATGAGGCGCGCTTCAGCGCCCTGGAGAGTGATTACTTCGACTACGTGATCCTCGACGATACCTCGACGCCGGATCTGAATCAGGAGCTCCTGGACCGTATGGGTCAGGACTACGATCTGGCCTTCAGCGAGGTGGTTCCCACCAGCCTGGGCGACGTGACTATGTCTGTCTTCGAGAGAGTCACCGGGCCTGCCGTAACCGTCGCTGCCGAGACCACATCTCAGGCAGAACAGGTTCAATAGCCAGGGTCTAATAGCCCGACTGCTTGCCCGTCAGTCTCTCTACCTCGACTTCGATCACAGCAACCTTCTCCACTGCTGCCTCGGCATACTCGAACGGTCCATGCGCGTAGTGGCCGACGATCACGTCCAGCGCCTTCTTCTTCTCTTCCGCGCCCTCCAGCAGACGCGCCCTGCCCCAGCCGATCACGCTGCGGTACTTCGTCGTCCAACCGCAGGGAGTCTTGCCCGGCACGAACTCCTGGTCGACGTCCACCTCGAAGCAGACGTTGGGGTTCTCCTCGATGATCTCGATCTTCCTTCCCTCGCGGGCGGAGTGGAAGTAGAGGCGATCATCCTCGTAGCCGAAGCTCAAGGGAACCACGTAGGGGACACCGTGGGAACACAACCCCAGTCTGCACACGGTGGCCTGCTCCAGAATCGCCTCAATGGTGTGCTTGTTCTTGATCTCTTTCTCTGTTCTTCTCATCCAGCCTCACCCTTGTGCGCCACCGCGATTAGCCTCGTCGCCGCCATGTCGTAGGGTGCGCCGCCCAGGTCCCCATAGACATCCACCCGGGCAAAACCAGCGTCTTTCAACAGCTTGCTCAGCTCAGCAGCGGAGTACTGCCTGGTGGTCACCGTCACCTCTCGCTGCTGCCCATCCTTGAGGATGATCCAGCGATTGTCCAGGGAGCTCCAATCCGGAGCCAGCGTCCTTTCCTCCAGGATCAGCATCCCCTCTTCCTCGCGCCAGTCCCGCTCCCGGAAGACACGAGCCAGAATCTCCTTACCCATCATGTCCAACAGCAGCCGCCCGCCCGGCCTCAGCGACGCGTGAGCGTTCTCCAACACCTGTCGTTCTTCATCCTCGCTCTCGAAGTAACCGAAGGAGGTGAAGTAGTTGAGAATGGCGTCGAAGGCCTCTGGCCGGCGAAAGGACCTCATGTCGTCCTGCACGAACTCTACCTCCAGCCCTTCCTGTGCGGCGCGCCCTCGTGCCTCCTCCAGGTAGAAAGCCGTCCTGTCTACGCCGGTGACCTGAAAGCCTCTCCGCGCCAGCTCGAGGGAGTGCCTGCCTACGCCGCAGCAGAGATCCAGCACCGCCGCCTCGGGACTCAGTCCCAGCAGAGCCACCATCGCCGCCACCTCCCGCGGCGCGTACTCCCACCGCCGCTCCGTGAAGAGCAAGGGACCCGCCGTCTCCCAGAAGGAATCCTCTTCGTGCCAGGGTCTCTCTTCCCCCATCCTCTTGCCTCCGCCGCATCGAAAGACTTTACACAGTGGGCCCGCCTGGGGCGTCGGCCGCACTGTGACGTGTCATCAGCGCCCCCCATACCCCTGCCCCTGCATCGGAACGCTCACACCAGAGCCGCCCCGCCGTCCACGAGAATCGTGGTGCCGGTCAGGCAGGAGGAGTCGTCGAAAGCCAGAAACACCGCCTCCCACGCAAAGGCCAGGGCTATCGCCCGGCCAGTGCCGCGACTGGCTCCGGTAGCGATGGCAACTCTACCTTCGAGCCTCATGGGGTAACCTCCGCCGCCAAACGCACGTGGCTACCAAGCAGGGGGACTCCTCGCCGCAACAGTGGGCCGTAAGTCCTGGTTTGCAGTCAGGGCCGGCAGGGTCTGCCGGGCCGGAGCCACGCCCGACTCCGGCGCCGTCAGTCCCGAGACCCCGGCAGGCGGGGTGGTGGACCTACGGCCCGTAGGTCGAAGCCAGGTAATCCACCAGAACCTGGGCCTCGGCGTCGGTCAACTCGGCGCCTTTGCCTCTCATGCGTTCGACGGTGGATTCCCACTCCGCCTGGGTCTTGGTCGCGCCCTCCACCACGTCCAGCGTGTGACACTTCGTGCACCGCGCCTCGAGGAGCTCTTCACCGCTTAGCTCTCCAGATGCCTCCTCCTCCGGCGGCGCGGCGGCAGGTTCCTCCTGAGATCCTCCGCAGGCCACCACCAGGCTCACGATCACCAATCCCAGCGACGCCAACAAGAGGATCGTCGTCCGTACCTTCATCGTCGCCTCCTATCCCCACACCAATATGAAATACCACAGCGCACTGGCCACAAAACAACCAAGCAGGGAGAAGCCGGCCGCAGCCCCCAGGACGCCCGCACGCTTGAGGAACCTGCGGAAGCGGCGCGCGAAAACCACCTTGATGATCAGGATGGCCGATGCGAGTGTGCCCAGAGCAGCGTGCAGAGGGACACGGGCCGAATACGCACTGAAGGGAAGATGGGTAACACAGAGGAAGGCCACACTCAAGGTCAGAAGCAGGACGGCGTCACCACCCAGCCGATGCCACAGACGCAGACCACTGACCGGCACCGGGAGCCACTTCAGTCTCCCCCGTAGACGCGACCCGCTCACGGCCTGGCCGGCGGCCACCACCAAGGCAAGCGTGGTCAGCAAGGACTTCAGCATCAACAGCGACATCGCGTCACCTCCTTCGAAGCAGCTTCGCAGGCCCGGGGCACCCCCGATAGCACACGTCTCTAGGTGCCGCCCGTGCGCGCGGAGCGCTTCTGCAGGGCCTCCCGCATCGCCTCGTGGTCACTCCACGGATACTCCGTCGTGCCGAAGCACATCGACCTCTCATGTCCCTTGCCGGTGACGAGCACCAGGTCCGCCTCGTCCGCCATGTCCACCGCGAACTGGATGGCCTCGCCACGGTCCGCCACGCACCAGAAGTCGACGCCCTCGCGCCGGCCCATCTTCTCGCACCCCTGGGCGATCTGTCCCATGATCTGCCCCAGATCCTCGGTGCGAGGGTCTTCCGCGGTGATCACGATGCGGTCCGCCAGCTCTCCGGCGATCTCTCCCATCAGGGGTCGCTTCTCTCGATCCCTCAGCCCAGCGCTCCCGAAGACGACGATGACCGAGCCGCTAGCCATCCCCCTGGCCGCCTCCAGCGCGTTGCGCAGCGAGTTCGGAGTGTGCGCGAAGTCGATCACCGCCTGGAAAGGCTGCCCGGCATCCACCTGCTCCATGCGGCCGATGACCTGTTCCACCGCCTCGATACCCTGCCGTATGTCCTCTTCCGAGATGCCCTGAGAAAGGCTCACCGCGACGGTGGCGAGAGCATTATACACGTTGAAGCGTCCCGGCAGCTTCGTGTGCACCTGGAAGTCGCCCTCAGCCGTGCGGGCGGTGAAAGACACTCCGGAGGGCGTAACAGCCACGTCCACGGCTCTCACGTCTGCTTCCTCGGCTATGCCATAGGTCAGCCGCAAGTCGGCCGGGATCTCTCGCAGGTACTCGAACGAAGCTGAATCATCGGCGTTGAGAACCGCGACTTTGTCCACTCCTGGTTTGCGGGCGGAGTCCTGTAGACTGCGAAAGAGGCGGGCCTTGGCCTCTCGATACTCCTCGAAGCTGCCGTGGAAATCGAGGTGCTCGTGGGTGATGTTCGTCACCACCGCCACGTCGAAGTCACACGCGGTCACCCGGTGCTGGGCCAGCCCGTGGGAGGTCGCCTCCAGCAGCGCGAACTCCGCTCCCGACTCCACCATCCGAGCCAGGTAACCTTGAACCTCCAGCGCATCGGGCGTCGTGGTGTGCAAGCCCGTCTCGTACTGCTCTCCTCCAATGACGGCGTTGACGGTGCTGATCAACCCTGCCGTGTGCCCAGCGGCGCGCAGCACCGACCAGATCAGATTGATGGTGGTAGTCTTGCCGTCAGTCCCGGTGACGCCGATGAGCCGCAGCTTTCGGGAGGGAAACCCGTGCATGGCCGCCGCCAGGTGGGCCAGGGCCTCCCTTCCGTCGGGAACGAGGACGGCGGGAATGGGCCACTCACCCCCGGAGCCCGGCCTCAGGTACCGCTCGTCCTCGACCACCAGGGCCGACGCCCCTGCCTCGATTGCCTGAGAGATGTAGTGGTGGCCGTCGGACTCCACGCCCTTGTAGGCCACGAAGAGATTCCCCGCTTCGACTTGGCGGGAGTCGCAGGCCAGGCCACGGATGGAGACATCCCCCGTGTCGACCTCGATCGGCCAAGGAAGAGCGGAGAGTAGGTCACCCAGACGACGATTCACGGTCTCACCTCGCCGGAACTGCCGCATCTACGGACGGACCCGCGCACTTTCCAGCATTGTAGCAGAACCCCCATGCCCTGTCCATGCCAGGTCGGAGGGTGTGCAACAACAACGGGCGGATCTGAGACCCGCCCCTACGTGCCCTCTCCAGGCGTGCCTCACTACCATCTCACCCGACGGGATTCTGCCCCCGTGGAATCAGCGTACGGCCACCAGAAGACGACGGGTGGCTCCACCACGATCGGAGTGACTGGAAGAGGAAGGGCTAGATCGCTAACCCAGCACAAGAGGAAGATACTGCTCTATGTTGAGATCGAACCATCCCAGCATCAGCTCCTGCCGATCCTCCGCGCCATCGGAATCGCGCAGCACGAGGGTGATCTCGTCGTAGCCTGTGTAGCCAGTGGGGCTGGGCTGGAACTGAAGCACATCGTTGGCACTGGCCTCGCCGTATACGACGCAGTGGTCCGCCCCCTCCACGTACCAATCCAGGTCCGTGCCCCCATCCTCGAGATCATTCTCGTAGCGGGTCAGGTCCACCATGATCGTGCCACCGATGCTGGGGCTGTAACGATCAGGCACGTGAGGGTCGATCCAGGGCGGCCGGTTGCTGGTCATCCACCAGGCCTCCCACGCGTACTCGCGCACGAAGCTGTAGGAGAGCCAGGCGTAGCCGTAGCATCCCCAGTCGTCCCCGTAGGAGTTCACGATCTTGAAGCCACCTACCCCGGCCCAGTTGTTGTCATAGCCCACCACGGCCACGGCGTGCAAGCCCCGGTAGCTGCCGGGGTAGGCCGGCGGTGTGACCACTTCGTAGCAGTCATAGAAATCGAATTCGGAGTAGATGGGGAACCCCAGCACGAAAGGATCGTCGTTGGCCAGCCATTGCTTCAAAGGGGTGAGATTGTGGTCCAGCTCAGGCCCATAAGGAGGCCCGACGTCGATGAAGAACGCCCCGTAGCTGATCCCGTCGTATTCCTCTGCCGCGTCCTTCTGCGCTGAGGAAGGCTGCGCGCCGCAGTTGTAGGGGTTCCACGAGAACTGGCTCCAGGGCAGGTCCCCCTGCTCGACGATGAGCGCTATGGCGTCGCCTATCTGCGCCCCAATGTCACATTCGTAGTTGTCCGGCCCGGAGATCTGGTTGTACACGAAGCTAGGGCTGAAGATGTGGTCGTAGTCGGGGCCACCATTCTCCAGGTCCCATCCGTGCTCCACCCACTCCTGGTAGGTCTTGTAGTAGTAGCTGGCGGCCCATCCCGTACAGCTTGCTGTCTGTCCCTGATCGCCGACGGGGGCGATGCCATCCCCCGATGGCTGGCCCTTGAGCAACGAGCCCGATTCGGTGAGATCGACAGCCTCGGGCAGCTCCTCTGCGGCGCCCAGCATCTCGGGCAGGCCCACCAGGCTCTGCTTGTCCGCACTGGAGGGCACCATACCCAGACCGCCCGGTGGAGTGGAGGTCTCACTGGACGATGAAGTACCGGGGTCTTCCTGATCCATCGGCGCGGAGAGGGCAGGAGCTACCGCACTGGAGGGCAGGACTGCGGCAAGAAGCAGCCCCACAACCAGGGACAGCGCCACGAGGCCGAAGCTTGTTCTGGGCCAGCGCCCGGATCGCCTATTCCCGTACATTCTCCCCACCGAACGGACCGATCACTAACCCTAGTATACCAGATGAACCCCTGTTGACAAGTCAGGCCGGTGCCACCGTCTAATCGTCTTGACGATCACCAGCCTCGGACCGCTTCTCCAGGCGCACGTTCCCGTCTGTTAAACCGGTCTTCTCCGCTGGTTCCTCCCCAGGCTCTTCTTCCCCGCCAGGACCTTCTCTCAACCTGCCCACGAGGGCGCTCATCTCGGCCAGGCCCAGCATAGCCTCCTGGAGGGCCGCCAGCTCCTCCAGCGGAGGCAACTCCTCGGTGGCCCTGCGCGCCCGGGCCATAGCCTGCTGCACGTCCTCGGGTAGGTTCTCGAGGTCGGGAGGCTCGGCTGTGGTGCTCTCGTTGTTCGTCACTTGCCGCTCCTGGCTCCTCTCCTCCAGTATAGGCGGAGGACACACGGGAGTCAACCCCCTCTGACGCAGGCGCTTGACAAGCGGCTCCACCTGAGCTACTCATACCAACACCGCGTATTCCTCCACGATGCTCCGGAAGGCACGACTACATGAACCCTTCACTGCTGACCAGACGACTGATCGATGGTGGCCTGTGTGCAGCGCTCTTGCTGCTATCTACGGCCTGTCTGCCAGCCACACCCATAGCCACTCCGACCCCATCTCCCGCTATGCCCTCCCCTACCAGTCAAGCCAGCCCTACTCCTGAGACTCTGCCCTCCCCCACCACGCTTTCCGACGAAGCCAGAGTCGAGCAAGTTCTGGCCACCATGACCACGGAGCAGAAGGTGGGCCAACTTTTCGTAGTCCACTTCAACGAAACCTTCTTCTCGCCAGCCCTGGAGCAGATGATCACCCAGTACCACGTGGGAGGGATCCTTATCTTTCCGCACAATCTTACTACTCTGGAAGACCTGACCACGCTCATCTCCAGCGCCCAGCAGGTAGCGGCCACCAACGAGCCCGGCATCCCCCTTCTCGTGGCCGCCGACCAGGAGGGATGGCCCATCTTGCGCCTGCCCGAGGGGGCGACAGTGTTCCCCAGCAACATGGCGGTGGGCGCCACCGGCTCCGAGGAGGACGCGCGGTTGATGGCCTCGGTCATGGCCACGGAGATGCAAGCCGTGGGCATCAACATGAACCTAGCCCCGGTGATGGACGTCAACAGCAACCCCCTCAACCCCGTCATCGGCACCCGTTCCTTCGGCTCCTCGCCGGAGCTGGTGTCACGCCTCGGCACCGCGATGATCGAGATCTACCAGTCCCACGGGCTCCTGGCCACGGCGAAGCATTTCCCGGGTCACGGCGACACCAGCCTCGATTCCCACTACGACCTGCCGGTGATCGAGCATGACCTGGCCCGATTGGAGGCCGTCGAGCTGCCACCTTTCCAGGCCGCGATCTCAGCAGGCGTGGACTGCATCATGACCGCCCACGTCAGCGTACCAGCGCTCGATCCAGCGCCCGACCGCCCAGCCACCATTTCCTCAGCCATTCTGCAAGGGCTGCTCAGAGAGCGTTTGGGCTTCCAGGGGCTCATCGCCACAGACTCGCTGAGCATGGACGCGCTGATGGACCAGTACGACCTCCCCACCGCCACAGCCCTCGCCTTGGAGGCCGGGGCCGACCTCCTCATGTTCGGCTACACACCCTGGCACCCGGCCTCGGAACAGCCACTTGCCTACGACAGGGTGCTCCAACTGGTGGAGGAGGGCACCATCCCCATCAGCAGGCTGGACGAATCGGTGCGGCGTATCCTGCTCACGAAGGCCAGGCGCGGTATCCTCGACTGGCAACCTCCGGATGCAGCTCAGGCCCTGGAGCAGGTGGGCACCCCGGAGCATCTGGCTGCTGCTCAGCGGGTGGCCCTGGATTCCATCACCCTCCTGAGGGATGACGACGGACTGCTGCCCCTATCCCCTGAGTCGTCCTTGCTGGTCGTCTATCCCCGGGGCGGGGCGGGCTTGGGCCAGGCAATGCTGGAGAACGCCCCCCAGGCCAGCCTCCTGGAAGTGAGCGAGAGGCCCACGTCACGCGAGTTCGTGCAAGCTGCGGCCCAGGCCGAGACCGCGGACGTCATCATCGTCGGTACCCGCGACGTCGCCGACTACCCTGAGCAAGCCGCAATGGTGGAGGCGCTCAGCGCCAACCATCCGGTCATCGCCGTGGCTCTCGATTCGCCCTACGACCTCTCGAGCTTCCCCAACGTTTCCACGTACCTTTGCACCTACGGGCGCGCCACGGTCTCCATGCAAGCACTGGCTATGGTGCTTTTCGGTCTCGAAGAGCCGCGGGGCCGCATGCCGGTGGAACTGCCCGGGCTGTACCAAGTTGGAGACAGCTACGCCCTGGAGAGATAGCCGGACACCGTTCTCCGCTGAAGCAGAGCCGCCTCCCGAATCCAACCAGACCCCATCCGAACCCGCGCCAGTCCGATGCCGAACGGGTTCACGGAGGACTTGAGGACACTTTGACTTACTGCCTTCTATGCCGTAGAATGGCTACCACCCACCATTGGAGTGTCCACACGTGTCTCATCTGTCCTCGGCTCTGCAACGCTGGAGCGACGTCGTCTGGGAGACCAGGCTGAAGCTGGTGCGGCGTTGGGTTCGCCTCAACGCCAGAAGCGACGGTTGGCTGGGGGTGGGCGAACGTACCTACAAGGGTTTCCTGGCCCACCAGGGAAACGCCAACGCCGCCGCCATCGCCTACTACACACTCTTCTCCGTCTTTCCCCTCACCCTGCTCCTCATCTCGCTGGGCAGCTTCGTGCTCGACTCGCAGCAGGCCCAGGAGGCTGCTCTCACCGCAGTGGGCACGTACCTGCCTTTCGCCACGGAACTCGTACAGAGAAACATCGAGCGTGTGCTGGAACTGAGGGGGACGGCCAGCGTGATCGGTATCATCGGTTTCGTTTGGGCCGCGTCAGGTGTCTTCGGTAGCCTCAGCAGGGCCATCAACCTGGCGTGGGACCTGGAGCGGCCGCGCCCGGCCTGGGCGGAGCGAGCCCTGGCTGCCGGGCTGGTCCTGCTCGTCGCCATACTCTTTTCACTCTCTCTGTTCTCCACGGCAGCCTTCGAGGTCGTAGGGCGTCTGGCCCGGCTCCTTCCGTCGGATACACCCATCGGCGGACTCTCGCTCATCGATCTGGCCTCGGCGGGGTTGCCCTACGTCTTCACGGTGCTGTTGTTCGCTTTCCTCTACACAGTGCTTCCCTCCACAAAGGTGACCCGGACCGAGGTGCTCCCTGGCGCACTCCTGGCTAGCTTCGCCTGGGAGGTAGCCAAGAATGTATTCACCTTCTATCTGGGCAGCTTCGCGGCGTATAACCTGGTGTACGGGTCGCTGGGAGCGGTGATCGCCCTGCTGTTGTGGTCCTACATCAGCGGTCTGATCATTCTGCTGGGCGCGGAGTTCACCGTACAGTACGCCAGAAGGCGGCGAGGAGAAGCGCCACCTGTGCGCTACGAGGAGCCCAAGAGGTACTGACGCGGTTCCACTGTGAGATAGGTCACCCTGCTAGGGCAAGAGGTAGATCTTGTTCATGGCGATGAGGAATAGACAGCCCAGGACAACGACGTCCAAGAAGAACAGAAGTGCAAGTATCATCCAGTGCTGGATGGTTATCTCCTCTCCCACCGTCGTCCTCCTTCTCCACGGCTGAGTCGCCACGGAACTGCGAAGGTGACTCGTACACCGTCGCCCTCCGCCTTTGTTACTGCCCATTATACCACAGAAATGAACTACGGGCAATCCGTCTGGCGATAGCGCCAAACGTAGACCACCATACCACTCGGGACACAGCACCAGACAGTACACGGCCCCACCCCCTCTGTAGGAGCTGTCACACAGGCAAGGGGCCATCCACCGGATGCTTGCCACGAACTCTGCGCGCAACCCCGGGTCTGCGGGGTGCTTTGTTGAGGCTGTGAAGTGGCACTCCTCAGAACAGGTCAGACAAGCATGCTGAGTAGGGCGAAGACCGTATCGAAGCATGCGGGTCAACCAGATGGCTAGCAGCATGAGCCGCCTCCTTCGATACGGTACCTCACTGCGTTCGGTATCTACTCAGGATGCTTTCTTGAGGCTGTGAAGCGGCACTCCTCAGAGCAGGCCAGACAAGCATGCCGAGTAGGGCGAAGCCCGTATCGAAGCATGGGCTGCGTCCTGAAAGCAGTTGGAGGTGTAGGGACCATCCACCACATGCCTGCCACGGGGCTGTTCGGACAGCCGCTACGCTTCGGCCGTTGGGTCAACCGATTCGACGGAAGAACTCGTCCAGTGACCTCAAGTTCTCAGCACCCTCAGTGATTCACAGGGTTGACGACGCCGTCCGGCCGGGACCTATGTCGGCCTTGCCCTTCCACACCCTCCGGCAGCTATGCTATAATCGTGTGTAGCGCAGCCGCCAGAGCCGGGCAATCTGGCCCCCCTACCCCGTGGGAGACAGCACATGGCAGAGCACACGATGGGAAACGTGGCCATAGCGCAGGTCTTCTCCAACATCGCCGAGTTGCTCGACATCAAGGGCGAGGAATGGTATCGCGTCCGTGCCTACCGCCAGGCTGCCGAGGCCATCGCCCACTACCCCGAGGAGATGAGCACCCTATCCGAGGAGGGCCGCCTGGAAGAGATACCCGGTGTGGGCAAGGCCATCGCCGCCAAGATCGACGAGATGTTACACACCGGGCGTCTGGAGTTCTACGAGCGGCTACAAAGTGAGATCCCCGACGGCGTGCTCTCCATCCTGGGCATCCCAGGCGTGGGTCCCAGGACTGTGAGCCTGCTCTACAACGAGCTGGGCCTGGTCAGCATCCCCGACGTAGAGACCGCAGCCCGCCAGCACAGGCTCCGCAAGCTGAAGGGGCTGGGGGCCAAGTCCGAGGAGCGTATCCTTCAAGGCATCCAGACGCTGCACCGCATCTCGGGCCGCTACCTGCTAGCCACGGCTCTACCGGTCGCCGACGAGGTAGTCGCCGCTCTCGAGGAGTGCCCGGTCGCGCACGGCGTGACACCTGCGGGTAGCCTCCGACGCTGCGCACCCACCGTGGGAGACATCGATATCCTGGCCGCCTCACATAGCCCTCAGGAGGTCGTGGACTACTTCACGTCCCTCCCTCAGGTGTACGAAGTCAGCTCTCACGGCGATACCAAGGCCACCGTCTACCTCGACAGCGGCCTCCAGGTGGACCTGATGGTCCTGGAGGAAGAGCACTATGGCTCCCTGCTCCAGCACTTCACCGGCTCCAAAGATCACAACGCCGCTGTGCGAGGTCTGGCCCGTCGCCAGGAGCTCAGCCTGAGCGAGTACGGCTTCCTGCACCAGGACGGCACGGTGACCGCCTGCGCCACGGAAGACCAGGTCTACTCGACGCTGGGACTGGAATGGATCCCCCCCGAGCTGAGAGAGGCCAGCGGCGAGCTGGAAGCCGCGCGCGAGGGTCGCCTCCCTGACCTGATCACCGAAGAGCAGCTCAAGGGGGATATGCACACCCACACCGTCTACAGCGATGGCGCCAGCACCGTAGCGGAGATGGCAGTGGCAGCCAAGGCTCGAGGCTACGAATACATCGTGATCACGGACCACAGCCAGGGATTGGGCGTGGCAGGGGGGCTCAATGCCGAAGGCTTCGCCCGTCAGCGGGACGAAATCGCCTCCATCAACGAAAGGCTGGCCCCCTTCAGGGTGCTCTCTGGAGTGGAGTTGGAGATCAAGACCGACGGAGAGCTGGACCTGCCAGACGATGAGTTAGCACGGTTCGACGTGGTCGTGGCCTCGGTCCATCTCGGCTTGCGCCAGGAACGGGACAAGATGACCGCACGTATCGTGGCAGCGATGAGGAACCCCCACGTGGACATCATCGCTCACCCCACGGGGAGGCTTCTGGGCCAGCGAGACAGTGTGGACCTCGACTTCGAGGCTATCCTGGAGACAGCGGCCAGCACGGGAACAATGCTGGAGGTCAACGCACAGCCTAACCGGTTGGACCTGGATGGGGACCTGGCCCGTAAGGCTATCAGACGGGGAATCCTGCTAGCTCTGGGGAGCGATGCCCACCACGACCAGGGTCTGGGAGTGATGAGGTTCGGTGTGGCCACGGCCCGCCGAGGCTGGGCCGAGCCTGCCAACGTGGCCAATACCCTGAGTTGCGACGAACTGCTGAGCAAGCTGAAGACAAAGAACGGCTGAGCGGCGGCCAGCGGACTAGTCTCCACGAGGGACCGGTCGGAATGCTCCGATCACCCTCTCCGCCTCAAGCCCCCGTAACAGGCGAGGCCCATCAGCCCGGCGCCCAGCAAAATCAGGCTTGTCGGCTCGGGTACGAACTCCGCGCCGCTACAGTCATCTGCAAAGACAAACCGCCCCATCACGCCTCCCGACTCTCCCGTGACGTCCAGACGCCACTGCCCGTAGTCGGCGGGCTTCCACTCGGGGTGTATCCACCAGTAGCCGGCCTTGTCGTGGGACGTGACCTCGTCCTCTGTCAGCCACGGGTTTTCGCAGAGAAAGATCAACTGCAAGTCGAGCCGTCCCTGGTCGTCAGCACTGAAGAAGCTGGTGCCAAAGGGACCGGCAGGGCCGGGGCCAGTCAGGACCAGGATCAACCACTCATAAGGCTCCCACCCTCGAGTCTTGATGAAGGCGGCGTAGTCAGGGCAGGGACGAAGCCCCTCCAGTTGGCAGCACTCTATACACCCAGGCACGATACTCAGGCTCACCTGGGCGAAGGCCGTGCCACAGGCCAACGCCAGCAGCACGACAGCCAGCCCCACGCTCCTCAGCCCGGCCTTCCTCACCGCCGCACCTCCCGCTCTTCTTTCCTGGCGTGGTCCCTGGTTCTGCTACGCGGAGTGTGCAACCTCCCCGTTGCGCACCAGGGTTACCCTCCGTGGACAGTATAGGCAGGGCGGAGCGGCAAGTCAAGCCCCTTGCCGAGCCGCACGTCTCCCTCCGCCGTCAGTTCTCAGATCCGACCCAGTCCCCAGTGAGGATCCGTCCTTCCACAGCCTCCCAGGCAGCGTCCCCCGGATGCGACGCGGTCCCTAGTGCGCGTGGACGTGGTCGGGCGGCGCCATGTTGCCGAAGGCGTTGATCACTACCTCGCTCAAGGCTGGGTGGATGACCTGCGAATCCGCCAGAGGGATGTAGTCTCGCTCGCCGGCGTTCATCAAGTACACGATCTGCTGGACCAGGATCGCCGCGTGGGGACCCGCGATGTGGCAACCCAGTATCTTGCCGCTGCCTTGCTCCACCACGACCTTTACCAGGCCGTCTTCCTCCCCCATGGCGTATCCCTTGGTCACGTCCATGTAGCTCGCCCTGCCTGCCAGGATCTGATACCCCGCTTCCTTGGCCTGTACCTCCGTGAGTCCCACCGCTCCCACCTGCGGGAAGCCGTACACGGCGTGAGGGACAGCGTGGTAGTCTACCTCGTGCCGGTGATCGGACAGGGCGTTGACGGCCACGATCCCGGCCTCGTAGTTGGCGTTGTGCCTGAACATGAACCTGCCTGTAGCATCTCCCAGCGCCCAGATGCCGGGCTTGGTGGTCTCGAGGTAGGGATTCACCTTGATCCACCCGCGCTCGTCGGTCTCCACACCGGTCTTCTCCGGTTTGAGCAGGTCGGAGTTGGACCGGACACCAGCGGCGAGCATTACCTCCTGGGCGCTGAACTCCCGCCTTTCACCGCCCTCTGTATCCACGGCGGTGACGACCTTCAGATCGCCCTTCTTCTCCACCTTCTCCACTCTGTGGTTGGTGAACACCTCTACGTACCTGGAGAACACCCGCTTCACCACCTCCGAGATCTCCGGGTCCTCCGCCAGCAGCAAACGGGGCATCATCTCCAGAACGGTCACCCTGGTCCCCAGAGCAGAGAAGAAATGGCCATACTCGCAGGCGATGTACCCTCCGCCGATGAGGATCAGGCTCTCGGGCAGCGACTCCAGATCGAGAACCGAGACGTGATCCAGGTATCCTGTTTCCTCCAGACCCTCGATGGGCGGCACCAGCGCCCTGGCTCCGGAGGCGATGACGATCTTGGGAGCGGTGATCGTCTGCTCTCCCACCCTCAACTGATACTCGCCCACGAACTCGCCGCTATCGCGATACCACGTGAGACTCTCGACCATGGACACGCCCTGTTCAATCTGCTCCCTATCCAACCCCACGAAGGACCTCATACGCCGCAGGATCAGGGAAAAGTCCACGCTGGTGACAGCAGCCTCCACACCGATGCGGCTGGCCTCCTGGAGCTCACGGATCACGTCGGCGGGGTAGAGGAGGATCTTGGAGGGTATGCATCCGGTGTTGAGGCAGGTACCGCCCATCAGGCCGTGTTCCACCAAAGCTACCCTCAGGCCTCCCTGGACAGCCTCCGAGGCGACGTTCATCCCGGCACCCGAGCCGACGACGATCAGATCGTACTCTTCCATAGTCCGCCGTTATCCTTTCCTCAGGTGTAATCCCAGCCTCCGCTGCATCCCTCCATGGTCGTCGTGGACGCAGTCCTCGACTCACAACCTACCCCTGCACCTGTGCCTCGAGATCCTCCAGGGCCTTACCCCACACCCTGTCGAACCACTGTCGGGCTTCCTCCCATTCGCCCGAGCCCCGCCAACCCGTATGTATCAGATGGACCTCGGTCTGGGCCGGCGACTCATCCACACGAGGGAAGAAGAAGACCACGACGTGGGTCAACGGATCGGCCTCGTTCATGAAGTGACGAAACTGTGTCGGTCCCTTCCACTCGAACGAGAGGAACCTGTCCTCTTCGATGGCCGTCACCTTGCACCCGATGGTGCTGTTCTCCTCCCGGTTGTCCAGGTCCCAGAACAGCTCGTACTTGCCCCCTGGACGCGGTTCGATGTCGGCCGATGGGGCCAACCACGATTCCGCAAGCTCGCTGACGGTGAACATCTCAAACGCCTGCGAAAGATCACACTCCAAGCGTGCACGTTGATGGATGATTCTGTCCATTGATTCTCCCTCCTGGTTCTGCTTCCGGCCCAACTCCGTCACTCCCCCCGGAGTGGCCTCATCTTGGCTTCTCTACTCCAGCTTGCACGTTACGGAGTTCCACCCGGCCAGCCCGCCCAGCACCACGGTCACCCGCTGCCAGCCCTCCCTTTTCAGGAGACTTGCCGCGATCATGGAGCGCAGCCCGCTACCGCAGAAGATGTACACGGTGCGATCTCTGGGCACCTCGCCCATGCGTCCGGGCAGTTGCGTGAGGTGGATGTGGAGCGCACGGGGGATGCGTCGCTCCTTCTCCAGCTCCTCTTCGCTCCGCACGTCCAGAATCGACGTCTCCTCACCTTGATCGAGGAGAGAACACAACCGCTGCACGGTGACGGTCTCGACGGAATGACTCTCCAGGCCCGAGGTGTGCCAGGCCAGCATACCGCCCGACAGGTAGCCCGCAAGATCCTCGTATCCCACCCGCAGCAGATACCGTGTGGCGTGCTCGGGGTTCTCTTCTTCACTCACCAGCAAGATGGGCTTCCCGTAGGGAAGGAACCACCCCGCGAAGGCCGGCAAGCCCTCCAGCCACACAAACAGCGACTGGGGTACGTGGGCCGAGGCGAAGCCCAGCTCCATCCTGGTATCCACCACCAGGGCCTGCTCCCGGCAGCTTGCGAACTCCCCCGGCTTCATGGGCATGGGGGCCGGAAGCGCACCCAGCAGTGGTGCCCCTTCCACGTTGTACTTCTCCATTCGCCTGAAGTAGGGAGGCCGCTCCAGCTCCCTGGCCACGTTGGCCACGAACTCGGTCTCCCCTGTGAACTGGAGCATGGGGTTCAATCTGCGCTCCAGCCCGATGGTGGTCCACAACCGCTCGGCTATGGCAGAGCCGCAGACTGAGCCCGCGCCGTGGGCGGGGCAGGCGATGACCTCGTCGCCTAGGGGCAAGAGCCTGTCGAACAACGACTCGTACAGCAAGCCCGCCATCTCCTCCGAGCGGTCCATGCCCAGCAGGTCCACCCTGCCCACGTCCCCCGCGAAGAGCGCATCGCCCGTGCAGACCATCCACGGCTCGCCCTGCGGGTCGCGGAGCAGATAGCTCTTACTCCCCTGGGTATGCCCGGGGGAGTGTATAGCTTCCACCTCCAACCGCCCCACGCTCCAGGTCTGCCCGTCTTCCACCGCTCGCCCGTAGCGATAGTCGAGCTGCCCATCGGCGTGCCAGATCTCGGCGTCCGTGCGCTGAGCCAGTTCCAGCGAACCGATGACGTAGTCCTCGTTGCGGTGGGTCTCCAGAACGTACTTGATGCGCAGACCCTCCCTGTAGGCCCTCTCCACGTAGACTTCGCAGTCGCGCCTGGGGTCGATGACCAGAGCCTCTCTCTGGTCGCCGATGAGGTAGGAATAGTGGGCCAAACCCTCCGACTCGATCCGCTCGAAGAGCATCTTTCACCTCCGTACGTGGTGCGCCAGGCCGGGTGCGGCTAACGCGGATTACTTCCCGTCACCGTGGGGTTGTCCGGATAAGAGGTCCACTCGGTAAAGGACCCTTCGTAGATCTTGACCTGGGGATAGCCCAGGTACCACTTGAAGAGCAGGAACTCGTTGGTGGCCTCCCGGCCCGTGCCACAGGAGCAGACGATGGTCCGGTCCGGCGTGGCGCCATGGGTCTCGAGGATGGCCTGGACCTCCTCGTCGGGTTTGAGGAGCCTCTTGTTCTTCTCGTCCATCAGACTGGCCCACGGGAGATTGACTGCGCCGGGTATGTGCCCGGGCTTGATCCAGGGGCCCTGCCCCTCGTAGACGGCTGGCGGACGGGCATCCAGCAAGAGCACGTCCTCCCGGTCCTTGATGGCCTTGAACTCCTCGTATTCCACGAAGTACTCCCGACGTACCTGGGCCACGAAATCCGACTCCTCGACCTTGGGGAAGACCTTGGTCAAAGGTCTCTGCTCCTCCTTCCACTTGTCGATGCCGCCGTCGAGGACGTAGACCTGGTCGTGGCCGAAGCGGGCCAACGAGTAGGCCACCATGGTCTGTTCCAGCCCGTCGCCCCAAGCCTTGACCGGTCCCGTGCCGGTATACACCACGGCGGGCGCGCTGGCCCGCAAGCCCAGCAGCCGAAGAACCGGCTGCGCGCTCTCAGGAGGAACGAAGACCCCAGGTGTGCCCCCACGAGACAGCCGCAGCAAGCCCTCGGGCAGGTACGCCGCCCCAGGGATGTGTTCGGCGATGTAATCGTGGATGTTGGGCTGGCAGTCGAGGATCGTCAGCGCTTCGTCCTCGAGATGACTCTGGAGCCAGTCGGTGGAGACCCACTTGACGGTGCCCTTCCCATGAGGATAAGCCTTGGCCATCCTGCTCTCCTTCCTGCGTCCGTGCCGCTATCCAGGTGCCCGTAGGTCAGGTTCCACCATGATCATACCAAAGAGGACCAGAACGCTCAAGAATCCTCCCCTTCGATCCACACCACGTCTTCGTGCTCAGGTATATCGATCTTGAACACCACCAACCGGAAATCGTGATCCGACTGGTTCCACAGGCTATGCCGGTCTCCTGGGCTACAGATCAGGGCATCCCCCGGCCGTGCCAGGTATCGCTCGCCGCTGATCTCGATCAGAGCCTGGCCCTCAAGCACGTAGAAGACCTCGGTCTGTTCTCGGTGCAGGTGCAGGCGCTGCCTGGTCCGCGACGGCACCGTCACCACTTGCAGCAGGTGACCCGGCGCTTCGAAGTCCTGTCCCGAGAAGATGATGGTCTTGCTGTAGTCTTGCTCCTGGACGATCTCGCCCGATCCCGCTAGTCTGTACTTCATGGCTGCCAAACCACCTCATGGTTCATGCTAGGTCTCCCGACGTCCCGGCCCAGGGGCTGTCGGCTCCATCCAAGGCAATCCCGTAGCCGCATGGCCGGACTGACTCAGCCTCCCATCCACAAGACGGGACCTCGGCCGCATACCGGACCTCATCACGTCAGATCGACGGCCCCGGAGTCCATTACGCACGGCGCCCGCCCTTGAGCTCCTCTTGAAGCGCGTCGAGCCGCTCCCACTCCTCTTCCGCGGCCAGCCTGGCCTGCGCGGGCCACGTGCCGGGGTCCGCCAGTGCCGACAGGTCAGCATCGGCGATGATCTTCTCCAGGCGCTCCACGGGGGTCGTGGCGAGCTGGGCGAAGGTGGGGATGCCCGCCTGCTGAAGTAGACCGGAGATCTTGGGGCCGATACCCTCGATACGGGTCAGATCGTCAACCACTCGAGGGGGTGGCGGTGCAGGTGCCTCCTTGGGTGCTCTTCTCCCAACGACCCACCATAAGACTGCTGCCGCCACCAGCGCAGCGACGATCAGCACGATCGCCGCAAAGAGGTACTGGAAGGGGTCGCCATTGGATCCAAGAGGGACGGCAAAGCCGCTGCCGGCCATGGCGACCGTCAAGCAACCCAGAAGGGGACACACTCTACCTAGCATGGCACACTCCTCCTTCGTTCTTCACCTGCATCGCCCGGTTTCCAGGACAACGCCGCCGAAACACGATATGCCGTGCTGCCACAGACGGGAACCCACGTCCGCTCTCAAGCGGTCTCCCCCAACTCCGACGTGCAGAAAGCACACCGCGTGGCCTTGAGGGGAATCGTGGACAGACAGAACGGGCACTCTCTGGTGGTAGGCTCGGCGGGAGCTTCCTCCTCCCGGCGCATCCGGTTCATCATCCGGATCAGGAAGAACACCACCAGAACGACGACCAGGAAGCTGATCACCGCATTGAGGAACACGCCGTAGTTGATGGTTACGGCCCCGGCAGCCTGCGCGTCAGCCAGCGACGCGTAGGGCGCCTCGGGTGCACCCTGCTTCAGCAGCACGAAGAGATTGGCGAAGTCCACCCCGCCCAGCAGCAAGCCGATGGGCGGCATGACCACATCATCGATCAGCGACTTGACGATGGTGCCAAACGCCGCGCCGATGATGATGCCCACGGCCATGTCCACGACGTTACCACGCAGTGCGAACTCCTTGAACTCTTTCCACATGCTTGCCTCCCGCGCACCTCGCTGCGCATACGCTGATTCGAGCGCCATCGAGCCGGCACCATGACCATGTCCAGCCCGCAGACGCATTGGTCTGGCCCCTAGGGCACCAGCTTCACTTCCGAGACTCCCCGTCGTCCTTCTTGATAGACCTCAGATGACCCGAACTCCTGAACCCCCGCAGCAACTGCCTCGTGGACCGGTTGCCGTACACCGGCTCGTCGCTGGAGAGCCTGGCCACACTGCTGAAGAAGCGCGCCGGGGCGATGCCTACGTCCTCCGCCGCCAGCCACAGCGCTCCCAGGCAGATCAGAAGATCCCGGTAGTCCACTTTCTGATCGGCGATAGAGGCCGCCGCCAGACCCCGCCGCAGCCACCTGGTCTCTCCCGTAGCTCCCAAGTGCGGGGCCGCTCTACCTCCGACGTAGCTGTGCAGGTACTTCCTCAGCCTGTTCTTGTTGTCGAAGGACTCCCGTATGGACACGCGCTGCTCCTCGCTCGCCTCCAGGTAGAGATCGAAGAGCTCATCGAGCGGTTTGTGTAGCTTCTCGAAGGTGACGGGGCCAGTTCCCGACCGCAGCCCCTCCATCACCTGCCGATAGACCACATCGATGGCCTCTAGCTTGTCCATGCCCTCCCGTTCCAGGCGCCTCTGGACCTCTAGAAGTTCCTCATCCCAGGCGGCCCAGGCCTCGTTCAGGCGCTGGAGAACGGCGTCCAGCTCTGCCAGGCGCTCCTGGGACACGCTCCGCCCCTTAGGCATCTCCGACCTCTCGTCCTGCTGCTGAATCGACGTCGTGGAAAGCTCGTCGCTCGGGCCACCCTCAGAGAGTCACAGCCAGTTGGCTCACGTGAGAGGCCCAAATGCTATTTCCAGACACTTCCCCACCACAACCCAACACAGCGTCAGTACCACGAGTGCGACCACTCCCCTGCCCCATCCGTACTTGTGGGCAGCACGCAACCCCAAGAGCTCCAGGTATCTGCCGTACAGTATTACTGGCCACCGCAAGAGACTGCTCCACCCGGCGATCATGAGCACCGGCAGCGCCAGAACAAGCATCGGCGCCGCTGAGGCGCTCAAAAGATAGGACTGGGTGGCAAGGGTTTCCTGCCCCCCGAGAGCCTTCGACACAGCCAGTAAGATCGACATGTCGATGAGAAAGGCGATGATCAATAGCACAGCAATCACAACGTAGATATAGGCGACCATCGCCACCGCCACAGGCGAATCCAAGTGGTGGAGTGTCATGCGCCCCGTTGCCAGCTCCACGAAAACCAAGACGGTGCCGACGATGAGAGCTGCCACCAAGATGGCCTTGACCGCCCGACCGAGCGAAGGGTCTTCCGCCTCTTCCAGCAAGGCTTCGTACGTCGCAAGCCGGGGCCGGGTCACCGCACGAATCCACACGCTAAGCACGGGGCACCACTCCCTGATTTCCACCACGCCTGGGGCGCTGCACGTCCAGCGCAGCAAAAGCACCAAAGTCGCCCTGGCTATCCCAGTCCACTCCATCGCCGCCACGCAGCGACTTGCCCGACCCACGGGGACCGTGGATACTCGCTTCGCCAGAAGACGAGCCTAGCTCTTCGGGGCCTCCCAGAGCTTGAACACCTTCCGGACGGGCGGTCCCTTGAGCAGACTGCCCACCGACTCCTTCATCGGTCCCTCAGTGCCCGCCAGGGCAGCCTCGGCATCCTCCTTCGTAGCCCAGAGGCTGAGGCCGCCGTATTCTCCATTCTCGTCGTCGCCGAACATGGTCATGCTCTCGAAGCCCTTCATGCCCTTGAGCATGGCCAAGAACTGCTCTCCTATCTTGTCGGCCACCTCCTTGGTCCCTGGGCCGAGGGTGAACGTGGTCAGCAAGACATGCATTGCTCCTACTCCTTTCGCATCGATAAGAACACGGGGTTCACGTTTGGTCCCCGTGGGTCGCACCACGAAAGAGAGCCCGGAGAGCTATGAAAGCTCCTCCAGGCTCCGCTTGATGTCGGCTAGCTCCTTCGGCGTCAGGCCCCACAGCTCCGCCGTCTGTTGGTCTATCTCCTGCTCGATCTCCTTCACGCGGGCCGTGTCCCCGCGCGCGGTGGCTTCATGTGCATCCACAGATAGACGCGACAGTCTCCTGTGTATCGTGTCCCTGGGCCTGTAGAGAGGAACCCGTATGTTCCTCAAGACATGGGGAGTACCAAAGCTCTTGCCGCCCTTCTGCGAGTAGGACACCAACGCCAGGTGGGCTGGGGAGCTGTTCAGCACAGCAGCGACAAAGTGAGCCTCCTCGGCCGCATCAAGAGGGACCATGGTCACTATGTGCTGCGGAACCGTGAGTTTCCCTTCATGGGCGCCAACGACGGCGACCTCAAGTCTGGAGGCGATGTTGGGCCAGACAACCTTGTGGGCAGCGAACGTGTCACTGTGAACATCCCCCAGTATGTAGAAAGGGTGCCCCTGACGCAGCAATCGGTAGCCAGAGCGTCTGAGCAGAGCATCTCGGAACCCTGCCAGGTAGCGATACGCGTTCGGATACTTCGACTGCAGTTCAGGCTCCGGTATGGCCTGCCAGGAAGTCTCCCGCGTGTGGGGCAGGAGTATAGACTTCGACGGTGATGCCTTCCAGCGTGCCACGTCGCGAGCTCTCAGCAAAGGATACACCACCTCGGGCTCCATCGGAGCGCGCTGCTTCTCAATCGTCTTCCTCCCGGAGCCAACCAGGTTCGTCACCACGATGAGTCCATCGGGACGGTCTTCGATGACGTCAAGCCAGTACACTCCATTGAGCCACGTACAGACCCCCGCCCTCGCCCGGTAGTCTGAAGGACCCAGAACCCGCCGTAGAGCCACGATTGCCTGTCGCCTTCCCGTCAGCCACGGAGAGGTCACACTCGTCTTGTCGACCGGTTCTGCCACGAAGTTTCCCCGCTGAGTGATCTGCGCGGCTTCCTCCAGGGTCAGTCCCTCTGCTATGGTGCGTGTACGTCCTTTCCCGCGCCAGTAGGCGTATGGCACGGGATACGAGGTCTGGCTGTTTTTCTCGAGGACCATGGTTGCCGTACGATTGGCAGCGCCTGGGAAGGGTTTCAGTTCCGAGAGATCGTCCACGTGAACCACACGTAGGGCAGTGCCGTCTGGGAGCTGGAATCGACGGAATCCCTCGGCCCCAACCGTCTTGAACACAGTCTGGGTTATCAAGAAGCCCAGACGTCCTCGGGCCTTCACGTACTTGTCGAGCGCGACATACGTCATCAAGGTCGAGATGTCTCTCTTCTGCTTCCCCAATTCGAACTGATCGCTACTCTCGCCCCGGGTGGCGGCCATGCCGTACCCCTCCCACAAGTCGGCCGTCTCCTGGCGGTAATCGTCGGGCAGGCTCTCCCAGTTCACCCAGGGCGGATTGCCCATCACGTAGTCGAAACGCCCCTGGAAGAGCGGCGCGAAGGCGTTCTTGATCACCCTGGCCCAGATGCCGTTGATGCCCTGTTCGTCCAGCTCCTTCAGCCGTTGGTACAGCTCTCCGGCAAGAGCCAGTTGTCCCTCGTTTTCCGCCAGGGCGGGGAAGGTCTCCGCCGCACGACGCTGGAACTGTTCCTCCGTCAGCCCGACCTCCACACACTCCTCCAGCATCTTCGCCAGCCGGTCTATGTCCTGGGCATCCACCAGCAGCCGGGGCACGGAGAACCTGCCCACGACCGTATTGAAGGTGTAGCTGTCCTGATCGAAGAGAGTCTCCCCCGTGGAGGGGGTGAGGATGGAGTCGGCCAGATAGACGGGGATGCTGATCTCTCCGCGCCGGTGCTGCACCAGGTCCCCCAGAGCCAGCAGGTAGTTGGTCCTGGCCGAGATCACCGCCAACGGGTTGAGGTCGAAGCCCACCACGTTGGAGAGGATCTTCTCCAGCACCTCGTGCTCGGGCATCATCTTTTCTTCGCCCCAGTTCCTCATGCGGCGGATAGCCAGCACCAGGAAGGTGCCCGAACCGCAGGCGGGGTCCAGCAAACGCGTGCTGGGGTCGATGCTGGGCCGCTGTCCCTTACGGGGAGCGCCGCACAACTGGTTCAGCAACCGATCCGCCAGCCAGTCCGGCGTGTAGTACTCCCCGAGAGCGTGGCGGAGCTTCCTGGGCATCAGGTTCTGGTACAGCTTCTTCAACAGGTCCCGCGTCTCCTCGGGGTCCACGTCGAGGGTCACCAGCGAGTAGAGGGAGAGCTGGATGATCACCTCTCTGACGGCCTGGTCGATCTCCTCGCTCCAGATGTCCAGATACCAGCCGAAGAAGTCCCCTTCCAGGAAGTTGCTGATGCCGAAGTCGGCAAACACGCCGCCCCGCTCCATCTTCTCCAGATACGAGCGCAGCTTGTCGCTGGAGTAGCTGGCGACCTGAGCCAGCCCGGTGCCCAGCTTGGGGAAAGCGTAATAAGAGGCTATCTGCACGGCCAGCAGCTTGATGAAGCTGGCGTAGTAGGTGTGTACGGCAAAGAACAGACGCAAGGGATCGGGATCTTCCTCGTCCACCCCGAACGCGGAGGCCAGCGCGGACGTGTCGAGGCGGCTGGATTGCCTCTCCCAGCCGCAGACCTCGCTGAACTGTCGCTGCCACTGGTCGAAGAGCTTCGTCACCTTGGGATGATCGGAGCGCGAGAGGGCGGCGTAGAGGGTGCCCACGCAGCCCGCGGCCACCGAGGTGCCCTCCCCAAAGTCTCTTAACAGGTTGTCCGGCGTGAGGGCCAGCTCGGTGCTCAGAGAGGTAAGATAACGCAGGAACCTCTCGGTGGAAGAAGCTGTCACCGGCAGGGGGTCGTCCACGTGCCAGTGACCGTCGCGGAACCGGGCGAAGATGAAGTACTGCCCGTCCGTTGCCACCCCCGCCAGGCGCCTCAGCTTGCGCCTCTCCACCTCGCTCAGCTCCGCCAGGTATTGCTTCACCTGGTCGATGGCGTGGGCGTTCGAGCTGATGGTGTTGCGGTCTCTCAGAGACCCGGGAGGTTCGTACTCGATCACGAAGCGGTTGTAGACTGCGTCGGCTCGGCCAGAGAGCAGCGTGTACTCCTCGTGCAGGTCCAGGTCCAGACCGAGCTGCTCCGCGAACTCGCCGATGATGCGCGTGGCCGCGGTGCGTAGCTCCGCCTCGTTACGCGCCCGCCCCGCCGCCTCCTTGAGAGCCGAGGCTATCCTGGGGGCTTCGCTGCGTACTGCATTCTCGGGGTCCAACGAGGTTCCTCCTCACAGCTACACGTAGAACAGAACGAGGTACTATCACCATACTGGGCCGTGGCAGGTCATCGCCCGTCGACCGAGCCCAGCCTACGTCAGCGACCTGGGGGAAAACTCGTGGGACGCTGGTTCTCCGGCTCCGGGTCCGAGCGCACCGCGCACCTCGCCCAGCACGCCTATCCCATTTTACCAGCGCTGAGCAGGGATGTCAACGCTCGATGAACAGGGTGTGGAACAATGGCATCGCATTCGCCACCGGACCGCACCGGCACACCTCCAGCAAACGCGCGTAGGCCCCCCAGATACAACACCGCCCCGGTTGACCACAAACCGTGGCACCGAGGCGTAGCAGGGCCCGCAGACTCGACCTGGCCTCCCAGGGACTCATCTCATGCTAGGGGGCCACTCCTCCAACATCTCGTCCGCCGACGTCAGGCGGTGGTAACTGTCGCGTCCCTCCTCCTTGGCCTGACACATGGCCAGGTCTGCCTTCCTGATGAGGGTCTCCACGTCCTCACCATCCTCGGGATAGAGGGCCACGCCTACACTCACCGTGATCCGGACCTCGCGACCATTGAGGGCAAAAGGCTCCCGCAGCGCCTGCATGATCCTCTCGGCCACCCTGTCGGTGTGCTGCGGCGCCTCGATCCCCAAGAGCAGCAACACGAACTCGTCATCACCCGACCGTGCCACGGTGTCCGCGGTACGTATCAGCCCCGTCAGGCGATCGCCCACCGCCTGGAGCAATTGATCGCCCGCCTGAGCCCCATACTGGTGGTTGATGGTCTTGAAGTGATCCAGATCGATCATCATCACAGCCAGCCGCTGAGGATCGCGATTGGCGGCGGCCAGGGCCTTCGTGAGGTGATCCCGGAACAGAGACCGGTTGGGCAGCCCGGTGAGGTGGTCGTGATCGGCCAGAAGCTTCAAGTCGTGCTCGGTCAGCTTGCGCTCGGTGATGTCCCGGATCACACTGGTCAAGAAGACCCCGTTTCGCGTGGTCCACCCTGCAAACGAAAGCTCCAGCGGAAACGTACTCCCGTCCTTTCGACGTCCGATCATCTCCACCGGCTGAGCGAGACTGCTGGACGACCCGCCCGACTCGACCTCGTTCACCGCCTTCTTGTAGGCCTCGCGCAAGTCGCCAGGCGCTACCAGGGTCAGCCGTCTGCCGATCATCTCCGCAGCGCTGTAGCCGAAGACCTCCTCGGCCCCGGGGTTCCAGTAGACGATGTGCTCCTCGCTGTCGAAGGTGACGATGGCGTCTCCTGAGGACTCTGCCACCGATCGGAACCGTTCCTCGCTCAACTCCAGGGCCTGTAGGGCCCGGCTGCTCTCCAGAGAGACCGCTGCCAGTTCGCCGAAGGCCGAGGCCATGCGAGCATCCTCGTCGGTGAAGCCCTTGGCCTTGTCGCCAAAGGCCAACAGCCCTACAGAGTTGCTGCCAATGGTCAAGGGGGCGAACAGCACGTTCTGCACGGCCGGGGATTCTCCCTCTTCCACGTCACCATCGCTGGCGGAGAAGAGGTCGTTGAGATACATCGCGTCCCCGGCGAGGTATGCTTCCGCGCGTAACTCTCTCGTGGCCCTCGAGTGCTCCAGATGCTCGTCCCACGGGAAGTCGTCAGGGTTGGAGAAGAGTACGTTGTCCCTGGTGCCGTCCTCGTTCATCAGGCCAACGTATCCCACGCCGGCCCCGATCAGATTCTTGCACGCCTCCAGTACGGCTCGCGCCGCCGGTTCGAAGTCGCGATACACCAGCACTGCTCGCGAGGCCTCCAACAGCGCTGTGGTCTCCGAGTTCTCGGGATGGAACTCGCCCAATCCCGACACCGGCGGCTCCCGGTAGGTCGCCTCTCGCGCTGTGGCTACGAAGCCCTTGGGCTTGCCGCTCCTGTCCCTGAGAAGCGCCATGTTCAGCCGCACGCGGAAGTGGGTCCCATCTCCCCTCAGCAGAGAGAGCCCGATGCCCCCTACTACACCCTCTCGGAAGGTCGTCTGAAGGTTCTTGATGAACTCCTCGTGATCCTCGGGCAGAATCAGCTCGAACATGCTTCTGCCCATCAGCTCGTCAGGCGTATCGAAGCCGCACAACTCCGAAGCACGATGGGAAACGCTGGTGATGCGGCCCTTCAGATCGGTCACCAGCACCGCATCGGACAAGATCTTGAGCAGCAGCTCTGCCATCTCTTGATGCTCGTACAACTCCTCCTCCGTCTCCCTGCTCTCGTCGACCTTGCGCGCCACGACCTGCACGGCCGGCTTGTCCTGGTACATGAACGGAAAGATGGAATGGGCATCCACACGGACGACTGACCCGTCGAGGCGCACAAGGTGGTCCTCCATCAGCGCCAGTTCGGTATCGTGTTCCAAGACCTTCTCCAGGCGCGCCTCCACCGTTGCTCGCGCATCGGGATGTACGAAATCCAGCACGGATCGACCGATGATAGCTCCGGGGTCTGTAGCGCCGAGCAGGACAGCGCCGGCCCTGTTGGCAAACACTATCCTGCCCCGGTGGTGCACGAAGATGGCATCGGGCGACGACTCCACCAGGCGCCGGTAGTGCTCCTCGCTCTTGCGGAGCCTCTCCTCGGTCCGCTTTCTATCGGTGATATCCACGCCGACGCCCACGATGAGTTCGACGGGGCCCTCGCCTTCCACAAGCGGGGCCGTGGACCACTGGATGATCCTGGGACGCCCTTGTAGGGTCAACAGGTGGCTCTCGTAGCCCCGCACGAAGCGACCGGTCCTCAGGTTCTCCAGTACGCGCTTGACGACGTCAGCCTCTTCGGGAAGGACCAGGGTCTCCCATACGTACTTGCCCCACACCTCCCTGAAGGACAGTCCTGTGGTCTCCTGGCAGACGCGGTTGAACCAGCGAATGCGCCCCTGGCGATCGAAGATCATCACCAGCGCGCCGACGCGGTCGAACAAAGCGGTCTTGGCGACGAGGTTCAGTTCCTGACCCGGGCTCTCCACTGCCTGCTCGGGCTCGTTGTGTACCTCTCCCGAGGTTTCGAGGCGCTGGTTGAAAGCCATCATTTCGCTCTCGGGCGGTGGTGGAACGTGCCCTTCCTCCTCCATCCTTCCATCACCATCCAGCCCGTCGCCGGTTCTGCCCTCTCGGTACCCTTGGCGGTCCTGAACGAGCGTGCTGCGCCAATCGAGTGCCTACATACCTGCACAACCTGCTTGGACACGAAGACCCATCCGCCCGACAACGCAAGTCTCGGACGTTTGGCCAGACGCTTGGGGGACCACACACGAGCCAGGCACGAGGCGAGCCGGAGTCGCGCACTGGCGCGTCTGGCAAACTATGATTATACCGCATTGTGGACCGCAAGTCAAGCACTACTTTAGTACCCTCCCGAAGCACTGCCCTCGCCGCACGTCACTCGCCTTCTTCCGGTGACCCTTGCAGCCAGCGGTCCAGCCGTTCCCTGATCTCTTTCTCATAGCCCTGGTCGGACGGGTCGTAGTACCGGCGCCCCTGGAGGCGGTCGGGCAGGTACTGCTGCCGCACGAAGTGATCGGGATACTGGTGAGGGTACTTGTAGTCCTCGCCATGCCCCAGGGCCTTCCCATCACGCGACGGGTCCTTCAAGTGACCCGGCACCTCGGTGACACCTTCGTCCTTCACGTCGGCCAGAGCCTTGAAGTACCCGCCGGCGGCATTGCTCTTGGGTGCGGTGGAGAGGTACACAGCCGCTTGGGCCAGGCTGTACTGAGCCTCAGGCAGCCCCACCCACTCCAGGGCCTGGGCCGCCGAAGTGGCCACGGTTAGCGCCCGCGGATCCGCGTTGCCCACGTCCTCAGAGGCGAAGATGATCATCCGGCGCACGATGAACCTGGGGTCCTCCCCAGCGTGGATCATCCTCGCCAGCCAGTATAAGGCTGCGTCCGGATCCGAGCCGCGCAGGCTCTTGATGAAGGCCGAGATGGTGTCGTAGTGGGCATCGCCGTCCTTGTCGTAGAGCAGGGCTCGCTGCTGTATCGAGTCCTCGGCGACCTCCAGAGTGACCTGGATCACGCCGTCAGCGTCCGGCGCCGTCGTCCCCGCGGCTAGCTCCAGAGCGTTGAGAGCCATGCGAGCGTCTCCACCCGCCACCCTCACCAGATGGTCCAGGGCGTCCTCCGCTAGCTCCACCTCTCTGTCCCCCAGTCCCCGCTCCGCGTCGGTCAGGGCCCGGCGAAGGATCACTGCCACGTCCTCGTCACCGAGAGGCTCCAGACGGAAGATGCGCGAACGAGAGACCAGCGCTCCAATGACTTCGAAGAAAGGGTTCTCGGTGGTGATGCCGATGAGGGTGACCAGGCCCTCTTCCACGTGAGGCAGCAGCGCGTCCTGCTGTGTCTTGGTGAAGTGGTGGATCTCGTCCACCAGCAGTATGGTGCGGCTCCCGCTCAGCATGCGCCTGTTCTTGGCCGCGGCGATGAGTTGACGTAGCTCCTTGACCCCGGCCAGCACGGCGCTCATGGACTCGAACGCGCTCTCCGTGGTGTTGGCCACAACCGAGGCCAGGGACGTCTTCCCTGTGCCGGGAGGTCCCCAGAGGATGATCGAGCCCAGGCGGTCGGCCTCGATGGCTCGGCGCAGGAGCTTCCCCGGTCCCAGGATGTGCTCTTGCCCCACCATCTCATCCAGGGTGCGCGGCCGCATCCGGGCCGCCAGTGGTGCATCTTTCTTCAGTTGATCGCTGAGGGAGTATTCGAAGAGGTCCACGATTCTCCTACCGGCCAGATTCTACCCTGCCCAGGGACGCGAAGCAAGAGAAAACGACCGTGGACCCATAGGCGCGCCCTATGTCTTCTGACTGCGACTCATGACGCCCAGGCCGCGGCTCTGGGCTGCACCCTCGCCGCCCCAGGCGCAGAGAGTGGTGCCTAAGGCTGTACCACCGCCTTCACCACCTTCAGCGCCTCCACGTCGGCCAGCGCCTCGTCCAACTCCTCGAGCCGGTAGATACGACTGATGAAGGCCTCGTAAGGAAAGCGGTCTCCGTGTTTGGCCAGGACCTGGATACCACGGTAGAAGTGGCTGAAGTCGCTGCCCCAGCAGCCTCTGATCTCCAGGTGCTTACGATTGATGTCCCAGTGAGGGTTGATTTCGACGGGTCCGGCGTCAGTGTACTGACCAACCACCACGTACCGCCCATTGTCGCGCGTCATGCGCATCCCCTCGGGGATAGCTTTCGGATTCCCCGTGGCCTCGATGGTCACGTCGGCGCCGCGCCCGTGCGTCAACTCCAACACCAGGGCGACCCGCTCCTCAGGTCCGTGCTCCTCGATGTCGATGACGTGGTCCGCGCCGACCGCACGCGCCATGTCGAGCCGTCGCTTGGGCGCCCCGATCACGATCACCTGCGTCGCCCCGGAAAGCTGCGCCAGGATGGCCGAGTTGAGCCCCACGTGACCACACCCTTGGATGGCTACCGTGTCGCCGAGCTGGACCTCGGCACGCTCCAGAGCATGGGTGGCCGTGGGCAGGCCACATCCCGCCCCGATGTATCGCTCCGCCGGCAAGCCCGGCGGCAGCTTGATCACCTTGACCCCAGGCTTGAGATAGATAGCCTCGCTCCACCCGCCCAGCAAGCCCTCGTCCGCCGAGTAGGTGATGCCATAAACTCGGCGGCTCGGACACCTGGTGCTGGCCTTGGCTACCAGACAGAACCAGCAGTTGCCGCACGTCTCGTGCACGTCGAGAAAGGCAACCACGTCTCCCTGACGCAGGAGTTCGCCCTCCACGTCGGTTACCTCGCCCGCGATGCTGGAGATACGCCCCACGCTCACGTGGCCCGGAATGATAGGGTATGGCACCCCGGCCAGCCGTCCGTGGTGCAGGTGAACGTCTGTCCCGCACACCTCGCTGTAGATGGTCTGCAACAGGACGCTCCCCGGCTCCATCTCCGGCTCGGGGTACTCCCGTACCTCTATTGGCTCTCCCGGCGCGACCATCACCGCTGCCCTGTACATACAGCCCTCCTATCGTTCTACGCGTTTCCCCATCAGGTTAAGCTTGAATCTCCTGATAGTATCGGGCGATATTGCGCCGCCCTTCGGATCCTCGAAGTGCAGGGCGTCGCACGGACACTGGACGATACAGGCGCCACATCGTACGCATCGCGCCGCCCCGGGCATGGTCGCCTTGTGGAGACGGCGGTCCACCTCGTAGCAGCCGCGCGGACAGACGTCCTCGCAGTAGCCCACGCCCTTGCAGTTTTCCTCATCCAGCACAACCTCGAGCAGCCGGTCTTCCTGCAAGCCGCTCTTGTAGAGCGGCGTGCTGCCCAGGAAGTCTACCCCCATCACCAACAGGACGACCAGCGTCAAGACCGCCCACCGAAGTACCCCGGGCCATGCCCCCTGGCCAAGCAGGTACTGGTAGCCCGCGTATCCGCCCAGCACCACAGCCCACAGAGCCGCGAAGCCAGCCAGGACGGTCCCACTCCCCCTGGTCCCGGAGCCCAGCCACCGCCCGTATAGCGGAAAGGATAGATACACGATCAGGGACAGCCCCCAGACCACGAAGATGGAAGGCAGAAACGCCTCACGCCAGAGCAAGGCCAGGACCAGCGCCGTGACCACGGAGATGGGAAAGGCCCAGGCAGCGGCCATCTCCACCCGCTGTTGCCACGGGAAAGCCACCTGGCGCATGTCTTCGCTCTTGCTTTGTCCGCCCTCCACGAAACGAGGCAGGTCCCTGGCGTAGACAGGACCCCAGACGACCTTCCATCCCGCCCTACTCGCCACCACGGCGGCTTCTATGCCCGTGGCGGCAAGCTGGGGAAGGATGACCCTCCGGTGGTCCACGCGTTCCTCTATTCCACTGGTCTTGAGCGCCGAAAGAACGTCGTGGTTGGTAAGCAATCCACCGGTGGCCGCGCACCACACGTTGACGCCTCTGCTGTTGGCCACCAGGAGATAGGCGCTCGTGCCCCTCAGCGCCCAGCGAACCCTGGCCACTGTGAGACGGTAGTTGCAGGTTAGGAACACGGGGGAGTCCCTGCCCGGCCGCCCCAGCTCCACCAGCCCGGTCTGGCAGGGCCATGGAAAGAACCTGAGCACGATCCCCAGAACGTTCACCACGATGTATCCCAAGAGGTTCATTCTGCCGCCCCGGCTGGCCTTCTGGCCACCAGCTCCAGGAGGCTGCCCAGGTTTTGTTGCCTGGTGGACTCCACAACGAAGCCTGCCTCCTGCACCTTGTGGGGCAGATCGACCACTGCGTGGGTGGTGGTCTGAGTCCAGAGATAGACGAGGACACTGAGAGGTATCCTGAGCGCCGCGTTGAGTATCCGCTGAGGGAGACCGTCGGGCACGATCTCGTCCGCGAGGAGCAGCAGGCCCCGGGGCTTCAGCACGCGGCCGGCCTGTTCGAGCGCGAAAGAGACCTCATCCGCCGTAAGCTCCGAGAAGCAGAGCCCGCTCACAACCACATCGTAGGAGGCAGCCTCCTCGTTCTCCAGCTCTGCTACACCCATCTCGGCCCACTCCACCCGGTGTTGGAGCTTCGCCTGCCTGGCCCTCGACCGGGCGATCTCCAGCATCTGGGGGTTGACGTCTATGCCCTTGACCCAAGCCCCCTTGGCGGCGGCCCTGAGCGTCAGTGCGCCCGTGCCGCACCCCACGTCGAGGACTCGCTGCCCGTCCCCCACGAAGGAGATCAAGCGATCGTAGACACCATCGAGCCGTCCCAGGGTCAGCATCCGCAGGCCTCGGTCATACCTGCCGGGTGCGGATTCCAGTATGCGCATCAGCACGTACGTGCTCACGATTCACACCCCGCCGGGCCGGGCTGTCGCGCTCAATGGCGTTTTGCTCAGCGCTGACGTTGACGCAGCAAAAAGGCGGGAAGGGTTGCTCCTTCCCGCCTCCAAGGTCCTACCTCTGCTCAGCTAGCCTTTTCGGCTCCGGAACCGCAGGCCCGCATATCCGGCCAAGCCTAGCAGACCGCTACCCAGGAGCAGCACACTGCTGGGCTCGGGGACGAACTCTTCCTCGAACTCGACAGTGTAGTCCATCACGTCAATGGCGCCAAGCATCAGGCGCACACACCGCTCGCTACGCAGGTACACCTGGACTCTGTTGGTGCCAACTTGAACCAGCGAGGGATCGATGTTGCCGACCCACATCACGTACTCGCTGCGCACCGACTCGAGCTCAGGGACCCAGTTGACACCGTTGATCCGTACGCTACTGACATCCGACCAGCGAGAGTTCGGTCCGTACGTCACGAGGTAGAGCACCGCACTGGTGGTATAGTCCACCGACGTGGCCCAGATATCGAACTCGATAGGGTGCTTGGCGTCACCCTGGCAAGTCCGGTAGAACGTCATGTTGGCCGTGTTCAATCCCATGTCTTGGTCGGAAACGGGATTGAGGGCGTTATTCAGGTTGTCCTGATCGGTGCCGTAGCTGCAGTACCGGTGCACCGAGTCGCAGTAGTCCCAGTTTGCTGCACCCACCTCGGCCAGGATGCTCTCGATGCGATCCTCGAGGCTTGGGCCGTCGGCAAAGGCCGGCATCACAGCCAATGCGCACACAGCCACCACTATCCCGGTCGCGAACAGCGCTTTCGCCTTCATGCTTCTCCTCCTCGACGCTTCGCTGCCTCGTCAACGCCATACTACAATGAAGGCGGACGAACAATGCCCCCCGCCGTCACCACCCTGATAGCGACGCGACCAATCTACATCGAGTATAGCACAATCATCCCTCGATGTCAAGGTTCTCAGCGCCGCGAGGTCACGATACAATCCGCGCTCGCATCACGAACCCCTGGCAGCAGCGTGACCGGCCACTGGGCAACGAACAGCGGCGCGCACCGGTCGTGGGCCGCACACACGTGCTCCAGCGAGGGCCACTGGACCCCGAGCAAAGCCGCCGCACCCAACCAGCCTACGTTGGACTATCTGAAGACGGCGAAGGTCCGGGGCTCCAGCTTCTTGCCCACCTCCCTGGCTACCCCGGCCATGATCTCCGGCGCTTCCAGGGCCCTGTCTCGAGTGAACCGGTAGGAGGGGCCGACGACTCCGATGGCCGCGACCACGCCTTCCCCCGCTCTGGCTACAGGCACCGCGACGGCATTGACGTCTTGGTCTTCTTCGCCCCAGGACGTCGCATAGCCCCGCTCGCGCACCTGCTCCAACTCTGCGGACAACTGAGAGGCGTCGGTGACGGTCTTGTCGGTGAAGCGACTCAGACCCTTCCCCAGGTAGGATTGTTGCTCGGCCTCTGACATGTTGGCCAGGAAGATCTTCCCCGTGGACGTAGCGTGTAGAGACCCGCCGCCAATCCAGCCCACCGACTGCACGAGGTGAGGTCCCGGCACCTGGAGGACGTTGAGAATCCTATCGTCGTCCCTCACGGCCAGATAGGTGATCTCCTCCAGGGTATCCGCCAGGTAGTGCAAGTACGGAAGCGCAACCTGCGGAAGCCCTCTGCTGTTCAACACTGCGTTTCCCAGCTCCACGAGCCGAACCCCCAGGCGGTACTTGCGTGTCCGAGGATCGCGCTCCGCCAACCCTCCACGCCGAAGCGATACGAGGAGGCGGTGAACTGTACTCTTGTGCAAGCCCAGCTCATTGCTCAACTCCGTGACACCTAGGTAGTCCTGCTTGGCCTTCAGAGCATTCAGAATAGCCACAGCTCTGTCAACCGATTGCACGGGCATGTTTAACAATCACCTCCGTCGAAGTAAAGATGTCTCCGTTATTATAACAGTCGTTTGGCCGATGTCAAGGTGAGGTCCTCTCTCGTCCCTCTGTGTTGACCTCATCGCCCACCTGGCCTATACTCCGCAGGTGTGATCGGCCATAGGGTCACTGCGCCGCTGGGCGCTGGCGCACGTGCATCACGACTCCCACACCGAACCCCAGAGGAGAATCAGTATGCCGCGCAAGAGCTTCGACCGTGAACTCCAGCGACTTCAGGAGGAGATACTACATCTCGGAGACGTGGTCGAGAAAGCGATCGTCCAGTCCGTGACCGCCCTGTGCGACCGAAACCGCCAGGCCTCGAGCACCATCATCGCCGGAGACCGGGCCGTCAACGAGAAGCGCTCGGCCATCGAGGGAGATGCCCTCACCCTCATCGCCACTCAGCAGCCGTTGGCGGGAGACCTGCGGACCATCTTCGCGGTGGTGGAGATCGCCACCGAACTGGAACGTATGGCCGACTACGCCAAGGGCATCGCCAAGGTGAACCTGCTGATGGCCGACGAGCCCCTGTTGGCGCCCGCGACCCATCTGCCCGGCATGGCCACCAGGGTCAGCACCATGCTGCACAAAGCCCTCGAGGCCTTCGTACACCAGGACGCGGCCCTGGCCCGAACGATCCCAGAACGGGAGCACGAGGTCGATGCCATCCACAACAAGGTCTACCGCGAACTGCTGGCCCTGATCGCAGCCGACCCCGACACCACGGACTCCGCCACGTACCTGCTCTGGGTGGACCACAACCTGGAGAGAGCTGCGGACAGAGTGCTCAACATCTGCGAGCGCGTCATCTTCAACGTCACCGGAGAGATCGTGGAGTTCGACGTGGAGGAGGGCGAGGATCTCGGCCTGGAGGGCCTTTCCTGACCTCTCGTCAGTTCAGCACCATCGACTGTTCCCTGAGCCGCCTCAAAGGCAAGGTCTCCCCCACGCACGCGATCTACTGAAAGCCCTCGCCTGGGCGAGTCTGTGACCCGGCCCTACGGTTACACTATTGCCTGTTCGGGACGGGTCGAGCCCCGAAGAGGCGGCAAGGCGACCCGTGGTGGGTATGACCGCTCAACCTCGGCACACTGCACCACCATGTTGACACCGCCAAGTATCCACGTTATACTCCCCCCCGTGCTAACGGAAATCGCCCCACGCATCTACCTGGTCCAGGGAGAGAACCGAGGCTCGTTCCCCTTCTCCCACTCCTTCCTCATCCGAGACGACGTCACAGTTCTGATCGACACCGGCTGCGGTATCGACCGGCTAAGGCAGCTCAAAGAACAGTATCGGCCCGACCTGGTGATCAACTCCCACGCTCATCCCGATCACATCCCAGGGAACTGGGTCTTCGACGGGCTGCCGCTGGTGGTGCCACGCCAGAGCTTTGACTACTCCGGGCGGATAGAGCAGGTATCCCGCCTGTTCACCGAATCCGAGGAACTCGCCGGCGAGTGGAGAGAGTACGTCAGAGAAGCGACGGGTTTCCGCGACGCCCTGCCCACCGAGGCCTACGACGACGGGCACCGGTTCGACTTCGGCTCCGTCGAACTCGTTGCTATACACACCCCTGGTCACACGTGCGACTCACATACCTTCCTGGAGCCCAACCTCGATCTCGTCTTCACCTTCGACATGGACCTGTCTCCCTTTGGTCCCTGGTACGGACATCCTGACTCGGAGATCGCCGACTTCGAAGCCTCCCTGCGCAGGGTGCGCGCTCTCAACCCACGGGTGGTGGTGACGTCCCACATGGGCATCATCACGGAGGAGATAGAGAAGAGGTTCGAGGCCTACGGAGGTGTGATCGCTCGACGGGAGGATCGTATCCTCGACTTCCTTTCGCAAGAGCGCACGCTGGAGGAGATGATCGAACAGCCCCTGATCTACGCCCGCTATCCGTTCGCCCCGAGGTTACTCCTCCGCTGGGAGGAGAACATGCTGCACAAACACCTCCAACGCCTCAAACAGCGAGGTTTGGTCGAGGAAACGGACAACGGTTACGTGCGCACTTCGAGGGCCAAAGAGTAACACACGCTCCGCCGCGGGCTCAGCCCGTGCTGGCCAATCCCCCGGCGATCTCGCCCCCGTCGATCACGAAGTAGCGACCAGTGATGAAGGCCGCGTCGTCCGAGGCCAGGAAGGCGAAGAGCGCAGCCACCTCCTCAGGCCGACCGAGTCTGCCCAGAGGGATTCTGCGCGCATACGCCTGCTGTTGCTCCAGCGTATACTCTGCCTCCTGCATCGGCGTCAGGATGAATCCGGGACAGACGGCGTTAACGCGGATTCTTGGGGCCAGTTCCAGAGCCATGGAGCGAGTCAGCTCGATGATCCCTGCCTTGGAGGCGTTGTAGTCGGCATACAGAGGATACCCCATCAAGCCGTTGGTCGAGCCCATGTTGAGAATGACGCCACCCTCACCCGCCAGCATCCTCTGCGCCGCCGCCTGTGCCACCAGGAACGCCCCCTCCAGGTTGACGCCCATCACCTCGCGCCACTCCATCGGGGTGATGTCCAGGAAGCGGTGGCGGATGCTGATACCAGCATTGTTGACCAGCACGTCGGGTCCGCCCAGGATCTCGTCTAGCTGCCGGAAGGCGCCGACCACCGCCTCCACCCGCGATACGTCGCAAGGCACACAGCAACTCAGCCCGGGCAACTCCTGCTTCACCGACAGCAGAGCCTCTTCGTCTCGGTCGAGCACGGCGACGCGGGATCCCTCCTCCAGGAACCGGGCCGCCGTGGACCTGCCAATGCCTCTCGCCCCGCCGGTGACGACTACCCGCTTGCCCGCCAATCCGCGCATGGTCTCCTCCTCAGCCCGCCAGACCGCCTCCATCCACCACCAACGCCGTTCCGGTGACGTAGGAGGCCGCATCGCTAGCCAGGTACAGCACAGCCTGTGCTATGTCGTCCGGCGTGCCGACCCGTCCCAACGGCCTGTCCGCCGCCTGGGCCAGGAACCGGTCCGTCGGTTCCCCGAGTTGCTCCGCCTCTCTGCGCAGCAGCGGCGTGTCTGTGTCACCAGGACAGACACAGTTGACCCGGATGTTCTGCGGCCCGTGGTCGATAGCCATGGCCTTCGTCAGTTGGACTATCGCCCCCTTCGATGCGCAATAGGAGGCCGCCCTCGGGCCTCCCACCAGGCCCCACCCCGAAGCCGTGTTGACGATCACACCTCCGCCAGCTTGGGCCATCACGGGAATGGCGTACTTGCAGAGCAGGAAGGCAGATTTCACGTTGACGGCCATGACCTGGTCCCAGTCCTCCTCGGACAGCTCCAGCACCGTGGCTCGACGAACGATGCCGGCGTTGTTGAAGAGGATATCGAGCCCTCCCAACGTACTGACGGTGTCCTCCACCGCGCTTCTGCAGTCCGCCGCCCTCGTCACGTCGGCGCGCACGAAGATGGCTCGCCCCCCGTCCCTCTGGATCCTGCTGACCACAGAGCGTCCGCCCTCGACGTCCAGATCCACCACAGAGACGGCGGCCCCTTCACGGGCGAAGAGTAAGGCTGTTGCTTCACCTATGCCCGAGGCGGCACCCGTGATCAACGCTCGCTTTCCCTTCAATGTGTCCATACGTACGCCTCCTCGCCCTTGGCGGGTTCCACAGTTGTCTCCGTCACGGACCCCAACAGACCGGCCTGAGAGACCATCACCAGCGTGCGAGGTGGAGCAACAAAGCAGTGAGCGAAAGACCATCTCTCACCACTCTGTCCTTCAGCATCGCTTCGATCTCTTCCCTCGAAGCCCACCTGATCTGCTGCACTTCGTTGGGGTCGAACTCACCCGTCTTGCCCCCAGCCTGACAACGCACGATGTGGAACACCTTGTTGGAGATCCCATTCATCGGACAGTAGGTGTAGATCAACTCGTGACCAGACGTCTCGTGGCCCGTCTCTTCCCAGGCCTCACGACGAGCAGCTTCGACGATGGACTCGCCTTCCTCCATCTTGCCGGCAGGAACGCCCCACTCGAGGCTATCGGTGGCGTACCGATACACATGCACCAACAGCACCTGCCCCTCAGCGTCCTCCACCAGCGCGGCCACCGCTGGCCAATCGAACTCCAAAACGTGATGTTTCTCAACAATCCTGCCAGCAGGGAACAACACCCTGTCCACGTACAGGTTCACCCAGGGATGCTCGTAGATCACGGTCCGCGCCAGCCTTCTCGGTTTTCTCTCCACGATTTCTCTATACACCCCCTCGCTTGCGAGGCCCACCGGCGAACGAGGCCGGTAGACTCGTCCGTGGCGCCGCTGTTCCTGTCAACCCCATTGCCCTACAGTCTGGAGATGGTCACGATGGTCGAATTGAACCTCGGCCCGCCACCAACCTCCTGCGGATCGCTGCTCATCAGACAGTTCTGTGGTTGTCCCGCCAGCCCTTCCGACTGCCTCGGCGACCATACTGTCCCCTCACGCACAGTGCCGGAGACGATGGCTCTCACCTTCACCTCTCCACGATCATTGGACAACGCCACGATGTCACCCTCCTCGATGCCCAGTCGCTCGGCATCCCGCGGGTTCACGACCACGAGAGCGGGGATGGCGCCGTACACCTCCTGGAACTGGGTACTGGTGTACTTGGGTGTGGCGCTGGTCAGCATCACGAAACCGTCTGTTGTGCCACCCAAGGGTACCTGTACTGGCAAGGGATTCCATCCCCTGGCGGTGGCCTGAGAAGAGTAGAACTCGATCTTGCCCGATGGCGTAGGATACCGGTCCCGTGGCTTCCTCTTGAGCTCGAGCATCGCTCCCGATCGTAGGGAGTCCAAATCGCCTTCCTCGAAAGCATCCTCCAGGGCCGCTTCCACCGCCACCCACGGATCTTCGAAGAGCCAGCCTTCCGTAAGCCCTTGCCGCTTGGCGATCTCCCTCATCACCCAGACCTCGCTCCGGCTATTCGTGACCGGGCTGACGACCTGACTGGAGTATCGGACGTAGTGGTGCGTCCAGGGAAGGACCAGGTCTTCCTTCTCCAGATAGGTGGGCGCCGGCAGGACCACGTCGGCATACTGTGCCGTTCTCGCCCAATGAGTGTCGTGCACCACCAGAAAGACATCATCCCTGGACAGCCCCTCTCGGAAGGCATACTGATGGGGCAGCGTCAGGGCCGGGTTCATGCCGCACACGTAGACGAACTTGAACTCGCCCCGTCTCATCAGATCCGCCAGGTGCACCTGTTTCACGATCCGCGGGCTGTTTCTGGCCAGCGATCGCCCCGTGATCAGATCCTCATCCACGGCATAGGCGTGTGAATTGCTGTAGAAGAAGCCCCTGTGTTGGCCGAGCAAGGCGGGGATGAAGGACACCGCGCGCACTTGATCGGCGCCCCGGTCACACTTTTGTAACCCGATGCCGATCATCGTGGCGCTGGGCTTCTTGCTGCCGTAGGCTTCTCCCAGCTCCTCGACACGTCTCCACTCCAGCCTCGTGACCCGCTCCACTCGATCCGGGGTCCATAGCTGCGCTTCCTGCCGCAGTTGGTCGAGCCCAGTGGTCCACTCCTGGAGGAAGTCCAGGTCGAGATACCCTCTCCGGCACAGGTAGTCGATCAAGCCATAGATCAGCGCTACGTCGCTGCCAGGCCACGGCTGCACCCACAGGTCGGCGCCTCGTGCGGTGCGACTCTCTCGCGGGTCGACGACGACGATCTGCGCGCCGTGTGCGGTGCGGGCTTCCCGGGCCAGAGCCCAGAGGTGAGGCGAACTCACGGCGGCGTTGAACCCCCAGAACACGATCAGCTTCGTGGACAGAAGCTCCTCAGGCTCCACACCGTAGCTCTCGCCGTAGTGCAACCCAAGTCCCGTGTGTCCGGAGAGGCTGCACAGCGCCAGGTCGGTCTGCGTGGCACCGATGGCGTTCCACAACCTGTTCGGGAACCCTTGCGTCAGAAGCCCGGTGTTACCGGCGTAGTTGAGGTACAACACCGACTGTGGGCCATCTTTGTCCAGGGTCTCCCTCAGTTTCTCGGAGACGCGGCCCAGGGCGGTCTCCCAGTCGGTCTCCTGGAAACGGTCGTCCAGGCGAAGCGAAGGGGCAGGGACCCGGTTCTCGTACAGTCTGTGGTGGTCTCTAGCGCCCCGAGGACAGGTGAAGCCCCGCGTCACCGGATTGCTGGGATCGCCTCTGATCGATTGAATCTGTCCCGACTCGTCGAGTCGAGCGATCAGAGAGCAGGTGTCATAGCAGTCCCGCGCACACACCGTGGGGATTTCTCTCACCGTGCCCTTCCCGTGCCCATCCAGCATGGCTCGCAGACTAGCTCGAGCATCACGGCCTGCTTCTCCAGGTCTGTTGGCCGGTCACATCGGTCCCAGAAGGCGCAGCAGCGAGCCATGCTTGGCCCCATAGCCCGCTAGCCTGGTTTTGCCCCTTACCACAAACCTGCTCGTCAGCATCCGAGAGTTCTCCCACGCGTCACGGCCTCGCCTACCACTCGGTCAATCTCCCCGACTAGCTGCACGATTAGGTCGAAGTCCTCGTCGGGTGCGTCCCCACACAAGAGATCCGCCAGACTCGACTTGTTCCGTCCTAGCGTTGTCCTTACCACGCTTAGCGGCAAGTCGCCAACCGCCGGTCGCCTAAGGTCGAGAAGCCCACTCGCACTCGCCTCTCTGATGGCTCTTGTGGAGAGGAATCTCTCTATGCCTGCGAATGTGCGATCAAGTTCAGGATTGGCCAACGACTCACCTGGACGCCACGCAACGGATGTCGGATGCACCGCCAACGCATCTCGGAGCATATTCACTTTGGCAGGGTCCACTGACCAGTCCACTACGCAGATGATCGGCGAGTCGGGCGGGCGCGACTCGACTGCAGTGCGGTTCTCCTTGAGATAACGCACTAGCGCCTCAACGCCACCTTTGTGTTCACGACCCAGCAGTTCGGCCAGACACCTAACCACCCACGAGTAGGGTGCGCCCTGTATGTGCCTTCCCCTATCCAAGTACTTCACATCCGTCTTGCCCTCCACCAACACCAGAGGGCGGTTCTCGTAGAGGAGTTCATGCACGAAACGCGAGATGCCCTTCACCGGCCCCATCCGGACGAGTTCGCGAGGACTGACCACTGTACACGCCGACTCGCCGTTGTTCAACTCGACGAGTATCCCTGTAGACGCAAACCTGGTGAAGATGTCGCTGTGCGTGGTGCACAGCAATTGGAAGCGTCCCGAGCCAGTTGCCTGTTGGAAGAACTTCGCAAGATAATACTCCAACTTGCTGTGGAGGAATGACTCCGGCTCCTCTACACCCCAAACCACAGCCTGCCTGGTGCCAAAACGCTCGCCAAAGCTAGTATCGAGGAAATGGAGCAACTCATACATCAGGTGGGCCTGCGTCCCGGAGCCCTGCAGTCGCCCCGGTACTTTCGCACCGCCCGTCACCGTCACGTTGTAGTCAAAAACGAAGAGAACGTCCTCGAAGCCGCTAGCGGTCACCAGTTCGACTTGCTCTATCTCCTCGCTTGCCTTCCTCATGGATTGCGCGATCGGCTGGATGACCCCGCTGGCGACCCTATTGAGTGTCTCAAATGCGCCCTTCACATCGGTAGAACCTGATCCCTTCCTCAAACTCAGTGACTTTCGCAGTCTGGCGAGGAGCGTGCGCTTGATCTCCTCTTGTTCATCATCTATGATCGTCGATGGGTGGATGTGATTGGGCAGATATCGATACTTCATCAGGCCAAGAAAGCTTCGCAAACGTGCGTCTTCCTCTTCAGACAGCTCCCTGAACTGATCTGCCCGCTCATCATAGATGGTAAACGAGGAGACAGTCCTCGTGGAACCTCCCCGTGTGTCGTATGACCATGTCCTCCTCACCTTGGGCGCACGACCAACCAGTTGCTCCGCGGCTTTGAAGTGTTTCCCAAACCTGAAGGGACCGGACAGATCGAACTGAATCTCAACGGAGATTTCCTTTCTCCTTTTCCTGGAGCGACTGTGACAATCGCGCCTCAGATCAACCCTCTCGCCGGGCTCAACCTCGTCATTGAAGAACAGATTGAGAGCGCGCAATAGGTTCGACTTGCCCGAGTTATTGAGCCCCGTGATGGCGCTCGTCTCCGACAGGTTCCCCAACTCCATTTGCCGGAGCGATCGGAAGTTACTGACCCCGACCCCCTTGATGATGGCCATGGCTGCTCCTCTCTCCTTCCTGGTGCGACGCAACATGTGGGCAATGCCCGTTCACGTAGGCATCTTCTCCCGCAACCACCGCGTCCGCGTAGGGCTAGCCTGCCCGCTCACTTCCTCGGCCATGACAACACGTGACTCAACAGAGCGGCCAACACGTCGTGCCCTCGTTGCGGTGTTCTCTCCATCACCAACACAATGGCATGGGCCAAGGCCAAGCGCATTGAGCACACCCTGCCATCCGGTCGCCCGGCGCAGTGAGTTCTTGGTATGCGCTCAACCGCTCTCCTGGCCCAGCTTGAGGGCCAGCGCGGCGTAACCCAGCAGCCCTTCCTGGAGCATGGCTACCGGCACGCTCTCGCCCACGACGTGCAGTTGCTCGGCCTCAGCAGGCCCAAAGCCGATGGTGGGCACCCCGGCCTCCATCAGGTGCCCGCCGTCGGTGGCGAAGCGCCAGATCACCACCTCCACGGGGCGAGACAAAGCACGGGCCAGGACCTCCTGGCCTCTTTGCACCAGCCAGTGCTGCGCAGACAAGCCGAAAGAGGGGAATATGGCGGGGAAGGTCTCCGTACGCCCCGTGTACGTTCGCAGATCGCGGGTATGCAGGGTCAAGTCACCTTCGCTGCCCTGCACCTCGGAGAGGCAGGCCTCCAGCACCGGCCTGAGCTGAGCGAGGACCTCCTCCGGTCCCTCGCCGGGCACGTTGCGCCAGTCCAGATGCACTCTGGCCTCGCCGGGGATGACATTGCTGCTTTGCTGGTCGGTGAGATAGAGGGTGGGGGCTACGCTGGACCGGCCAAACGTTTCGTCTTCCGCCAGAGAGAGGGTCTCCAGCCGCTGGAGGAAGCGTGCCATCACGTAGTGGGGGTTCACACCCTGGTCAGGCACGCTGGCATGCACCGCTTTCCCAAACACCCGCACCACGACCTCGATCCTGCCTCTGTGCCCTCGGGCGAGCTGGTTCCTGGTTGCTTCCCCCACCACAGCCACGTCGGGGTGCACTGACTCGACCAGCTTCCTGGTCCCCAGGCCCCCCACCTCCTCCTGGACCACTGCCGCCACGTAAACGTCTCCCGGCGGTTGCAGGCCCTCCTGCGCTAGCAGCCCGACGGCGTGGACCATGGCCGCCAGGGGCCCCTTCATGTCGGCCACGCCCCGGCCCCACAGACGGCCGTTCTGGATCTGGCCGCCGTAGGGCGGGTGCGTCCATTCGTCGGCGCGACCGGGGTCTACGTGGTCCATGTGCCCGTTGAACATCACCGAACGGCCCGCGCCCTCGCCACGGAGCAAGCCCACCCCGTTGCCCCATTCGTCCGTCCACACGTCGTCGTAGCCAAGGGCTTCCATCTCTCTCCGTACCAGAGCGGCGACCTGGCCTTCCTCCCCCGGAAGGCTCGGGGTCTGCACGATGCGCTGGCAGAACGAGATCATCGCCTGAGTCTGCCGCTCCGCGAGATGGGCCAGGTCATGCTTCGGATTGTCGCTCAAGATAGAACCCTCCGGGGTTGGTCACTTAGGGCCAGGTACTCTGGCCCCAGGACGCGTCACGAGGAATCATGCCCGCTGTTGTTACAGGTCGGTGAGTACCGCTTCGATCCGCTCCAGCGCCCAGTCCAGCTCCTCACGACTGATCACCAGAGGCGGAGCGAACCTGAGGACGTTCTCGTGGGTCTCCTTGCACAGCACGCCTCGATCCTTGAGGGCCTCTGCGAAACGGCGGGCACCCCCGGCCTCGCGTTTGAGTTCCACCCCCGTCAGCAAGCCGCGCCCGCGCACCTCCAAGACATGCTCGCTCTCCACCCGCTGTAACCGCCCCAGCAGGTACTCCCCTTGCTCTCGCGCGTTCTCGATCAGTCCTTCCTCGACCAAGACCTTGAGCGCTTCGCGGGCGATGGCTGCGCCCAGGGGATTACCGCCGAAGGTCGACCCGTGATCACCGGGGTTGAATAGCCCCAGCACCGCACGGTCGGCCAGCACCGCCGAGACAGGATAGAACCCGCCAGATAACGCCTTGCCGATCACCACCACGTCGGGCCGGACATCCTCCCAATCGCACCCGAAGAGCTTCCCGGTACGACCCAAACCGGTCTGGATCTCATCGGCCACGAAGAGGATGCTGTAGCGATCGCAGATCTCTCGCGCCTTGCTCAGATAGCCTGGGGGCGGCACGATGACGCCGCCCTCACCCTGGATCGGCTCCACCAGGAAGGCCACGGTGTATGGTGTGATGGCCGCCTCCAGGGCGTCGGGATCGCCATAGGGCACAGTGGCGAAACCTGGGGTGAAGGGCCCGAAGCCCTCTTTGTACTGCTCCTCCGTGGAAAAACCTACGATGGTGATGGTCCGCCCGTGGAAATTGCCGGCGCAGGTGATGACCTCCGCCCGTCCATCGGGCACCGCCTTGACCTCGTAGCCCCACTTGCGCACCGCCTTGAGGGCCGTCTCCACCGCCTCGGCGCCCGTGTTCATGGGCAACATCATCTCGTAGCCGGTGAGCTCGCATAGCTCCTTGGCGAACATCGGCAACTGATCGTTACGAAAGGCCCGGCCGGTCAAGGTGAGCTTGGCCGCCTGTTCCTCCATAGCTTTGAGGATGCGTGGATGGTTGTGGCCCTGATTGAGGGCCGAATACGAGCTGAGGCAATCCAGGTACCGCTTGCCCTCCACGTCCCAGACCCACACCCCCTCGCCCCGCTCCAGGATCACGTCCAGAGGCTTGTAGTTCTGGGCGTTGTATCGGTTCTCCAGGTCCACGTATTCCTGCGTCTCCATGCCGCCTCCGACCGTTGACAACTCCAACACTGCCGAGTAGAAAGACTGCACGAGTACAACGGGTCGAGGCTCCCCGACCCGCTCGTGACGACCAAGTGTACGCCATCTATGGGCCGGTTGCCAGCCTCTCGACGTGGGGTGTGAGGAGATTGCACTGATAGAAGCCACAGCAGCACCGAATCGATCCCGTAGGGGCGGGTCTGAGACCCGCCCCTACAAGAGTACTTGCACCATCACCGGCACCGGAGGCCGAAGACTATCTCTCAGTCCTATCAGTGGATTCAGTGATATCACCCCCGCACCACCGCCCTTGCCGCCACTCCAGAAGCGACCTAGTAGGGGCGACTCTGAGACCCGCCCCTACAAGACTGCTTGCGCCCGCAGCCGCACCGCAGGCCAAACCACCGGAGGCCGAAGACTATCTCTCAGTGCTATCAGTGGATTCAGTGATTCCGCCCCTGCACCACCGCCCTTGCCGCCTCTCCAGAACTGACCTAGAATGGCACCTGTTAGCGTCGAATGCTCCAACGTCCATGCACACACAGGAATGGCCAACGAGGTTTGTCGATACATCCTCTTTCCTTCAGCCAGGCAACAAGGGGCCAGACTCTTGACCACGGGCATCATCTTCGACGTGAAGAAGTTCTCCATCCACGACGGTCCCGGCATCCGTACCACCGTCTTCCTCAAAGGCTGTCCCCTCCAGTGCTCGTGGTGCCACAACCCCGAGGGCCAGGATCCCGAACCGCAACTCCTCCACCGCGCGGATCGCTGCCTCGGCTGCGGGGAGTGTATCCAGGTCTGCCCCGAAGGGGCGATCCAGCGGGACAGAGACATCGTGATTACAGATCCCGAGGCCTGCTCCCACTGCGGAGCATGCGTGGAGGTATGCTACCCCGACGCGCGCGAGATGGTGGGACGGAAGGTGTCGGTCGCCGAGATCCTGGCTGAAGTGGAGCGGGACATCCCCTTTTACGACCAATCGGGGGGAGGCGTCACCTTCTCCGGCGGCGAGCCTCTCCTCCAGCCGGAGTTCCTGCTCCTGCTGCTACGAGCGTGCAAGGAGCGGGGGATGCACACCGCTGTGGACACCTGCGGGCACTCGGACTGGCAATCTCTGGACGATATCCGTGAGTACGTCGACCTGTTCCTATACGACCTCAAGCTGATAGATGACGAGAAGCACCGCTCTTTCACCGGCGTCTCCAACCGGTCAAGCATCGAGAATCTCCGGGCCCTGTCCCGGCACGGCGAGAACATCATCCTCCGTATGCCTCTCATCCCCGGCGTGAACGATGGCGAGGACAACCTTCAGGCCACGGCAAAGCTGGCGGCCGCTCTTCCCAGCCTGATGCGGGTGGATCTCCTGCCCTACCACAACACCGCCATGCACAAGTACCGGAGACTCGGCAGGGAGTTCCCCTTGCCAGGAACGCAACGACCGTCGGATGATCGCCTGGCCGCCATCGCCGGAACCCTGTGTGAGTTCGGCCTTCAGGTACAGATCGGAGGTTGAAGCTATGCCTATGAGTGAGCGGGTGGCCCGGTTGAGGCAGCAGAGCCTGGACGCCGTCCCCACCCTCTCGGCCGAGCGTGCGCTGCTGATGACGGAGTTCTACCAGCAGGAGCTGGGCTTGGTCTCCGCTCCCGTTCGCCGCGCATTGGCCTTCCAGCACCTCCTGGTGCACAAGACCATCTGTATCAACGATGGAGAGCTGATCGTGGGGGAGAAGGGACCCGCTCCCAAGGCAGCTCCTACCTTCCCGGAGTTGTGCTGCCACAGTCTGGAGGACCTGGACATCCTCGACACTCGCCCGAAGACTTCGTTCGCCGTCTCACCCGAAGCCCGGCGTCTCTACGAGGAAACCATCATTCCCTACTGGCAGGGCAAGTCCATGCGCGACCTGATCTTCCGGGAGATGACCGAGGAATGGAAAGCGGCCTACGAGTGTGGGGTCTTCACGGAGTTCATGGAGCAGCGGGCACCCGGCCACACCGTCCTCGACGGCAACATCTACCACCGAGGGCTCGAAGACTTCAAGAGTGACATCCAGCGCAGCCTCGAGAACCTGGACTACCTGCACGACCCCCAGGCCTACCACAAGAAGGAAGAGTTGCTGGCGATGCGCCTGTGCGCCAACGCCCTCATCAGCTTCGCGCAGCGCCACGCGGAGAAGGCTCTGGAGTTGGCCAAGGATCAGAAAGACCCAGATCGCAAGATGGAGCTCGAGCACATCGCGGAGGTCTGCTCGCGCGTTCCGGCCCACGCCCCGAGGGATTTCTGGGAGGCCCTGCAATACTACTGGTTCGTACACCTCGGCGTGACCACCGAGCTCAACACCTGGGATTCCTTCAACCCTGGGCGCCTAGACCAGCATCTCTATCCCTTCTACCAGAAGGGCCTGGAGGAGGGCACTCTGGACCGGGAGAAAGCGGAGGAGCTGCTCCAGTGCTTCTGGGTCAAGTTCAACAACCAGCCCGCCCCGCCCAAGGTGGGCGTCACCGCGGAGGAGAGCGGCACCTACACCGACTTCGCTACCATCAACACCGGCGGACTGAAACGAGATGGCTCCGATGGGGTCAACGAGCTAACCTACCTGATCCTGGACGTGATCGAAGAGATGCGCCTCGTCCAGCCCAGCACCTGCATCCAGGTCAGCAAGAAGGGACCGGACAGGTTCGTCAAGAGGGCGGCACAGATTATCCGCACCGGCTTCGGCCAGCCGTCGGTCTTCAACACCGACCTCATCGTCCAGGAACTGGTTCGCCAGGGCAAGTCCATCGAGGACGCGCGGGACGGTGGGGCCAGCGGGTGCGTGGAAGTCGGCGCCTTCGGCAAGGAGGCCTACATCCTCACCGGCTACCTGAACATGGTCAAGATCTTCGAGGTCACGCTGAACAACGGCCTAGATCCAAGCACCGGCCGGAAGATCGGGTTGGAGACCGGCGATCCGGCGGCCTTCGCCACCTTCGAGGACCTGCTAGCCGCCTACCGGCAGCAACTCCAGCACTTCGTGGACATCAAGGTGCAGGGCAACAACGTCATCGAGCGGCTCTACGCTGGCTACATGCCCGCACCGTTCCTCTCCCTGCTCATCGACGACTGCATCGCCACGGGCAAGGACTACCACGATGGCGGTGCCCGCTACGACACCACCTACATCCAGGGCGTCGGACTGGGCAGCCTAGCCGACGCTGCCACCGCGATCAAGTACCACGTCTTCGATCAGAAGGGCCTGGGCATGGAAGAGTTGCTCGGGGCGCTGAGGGCAGACTTCGCAGATCACGAGCGGCTGCGCCAACTGCTACTGAACAGGACCCCGAAGTACGGCAACGACGACGACTACGCCGACCAGGTGATGGTGGCCCTGTTCGATGCCTTCTTCGACGCGGTAGACGGCAGACCCAACACCAGAGGAGGAACCTACCGCATCAACCTGCTGCCCACCACCGTGCACATCTACTTCGGCTCGGTGGTGGGAGCCACCCCGGACGGGCGCCGCGCGTGGCAGCCCCTCTCGGAGGGCGTCTCTCCGGTGCAGGGGGCAGATCGTCGAGGCCCTACCGCGGTGCTGAAGTCGGTCGCCAAGATGGACCACGTCCGCACCGGCGGCACCTTGCTCAACCAGAAGTTCACGCCGGAGTTGCTAGCCGACGACACGGGCCTGGACAAGTTCGTCCAGTTGATCCGCACCTACTTCAACCTGGACGGCCACCACGTGCAGTTCAACGTCGTGGACGCCGCCACCCTGCGCGCTGCTCAAGAGCACCCAGAGCAGTACCGGGACCTCATCGTCCGCGTGGCGGGGTATAGCGACTACTTCTGCGACCTCGGCGAGGCGCTCCAAGACGAGATCATCGCCCGCACCGCCCACCAGGCCTTATGACCGACCAGACGGCGTGAGACGTCCTGGCCGGAGCCCTGGTGGCAACCGCGGCGAAAGCTCTCGACGCACTCCGCTCCCCCAGATTCCGAAGGGCGCACAGATGCCACAGGCTTGCTTCTATTCGCCAGCCCGACTATAACTGACCGGCACTCTACCACGAGGAGATCCGAAAAGAGAGAGGTTCAATGAGCAAGATTGGCATCATCATCTGTGACAGGAACAGGACGTGCACCGGCGGCAAGTGCTTCATGGCTATCGAGGAGCGATCAGGCGTCTTCAGGAAGTACCCCAAAGACGAACCACTCGAGGTTGTGGGGTTCATCACCTGCGGAGGATGTCCCGGCGAACGCCTGGAGTTTGCCCCGGCCGAGCTGAAGAAGTACGGCGCGGAAGAGATCGTCCTGGCGTCGGGCTTCCTGGCCGGGTATCCACCCTGTCCCTATCTGGAGGACTTCATCCAGTACATCGAGAACTACGTGGGCCTTCCCGTGGTCGTAGGCAGCCATCCTATGCCGACCAACTACGTCAACGCCCACCGAGCGGCGGGAGACTGGGAGCGAAACGGCGTCGAGAAGTACGTGGGCCCGCTGACAGACGACCCCAAGGCCAGCGATCGCTACGATTCGACCCAACCCGGTTTCTTGAAGCCTAGCACCTGAGGCCTCGCCCTCAGGTCAAGGCGATCACCATCTACTTGAGAGCTACCGCGTCGATCTCCGCCAGAGCGCCCCTGGGCAGAGGGCCAACCTCCACCGTGCTGCGCGCCGGCGCATCGGCCGGGAAGAACTCGGCGTAGGCAGCGTTCATCTCGCCGAAGTCGTTGATGTCCGTGAGGAACACGCTGAGCTTCACCGCCTTGTCCAGCGAGCTTCCGGCCGCTTCTAGAATCCCCTTGAGGTTCATCAGAGCCTGGCGGGTCTGTTCGCCGACGTCCGGGCTCACCAGTTCCCCCGTGCCGGGATCGAGCCCCAGCATTCCAGCCGTGTAGACGAAGTCCCCAGCGATCACCCCCTGGGAATAAGGACCTACAGCACCCGGCGCCTTGTCCGTGGCCACGATCTTGCGATCCATCAACAACCTCCTCGGTATGGTCGTCTAGTACGCTCCTATCTCCGCCGCGTACCGGTACATCTCCTTGACTGCATCCAGATTCATTCCGTCGAAGACGCTGCTGCACGTGGAGAACATGTAGCCTCCTCCAGGCGCGCCCTGGCTCACGCAGCGCCTCACCTCTGCACGCACGGCGTCGAGGTCGGAGTCACACAGCACCCTCGCCTCCACGTTTCCCACCAGAACCAACCTCTCCCCAAAGTCACGCTTGACCTTTTCCAGGTCCACGCCGGAATCGGGCTCCAGTGAGTGCATCCCCACGAACCCCGCCTCGACCGCCATAGGCAGCAGAGGGGTCACATCTCCATCGCTGTGCCAGATCAGCGGGGCCTGGGCCTCGTCCACGATACGTCTGTGCAGCGGCAACACGAACTCGCGCCACATGTCCAACGAGACCATCGGTCCCTGGTTGTAGGCAGCGTCCTCCCCCAGGACGAGCACCTCCGCACCCAAATCCGTCGCCCTGCGGAGTATAGCGATACAGTACTCGGTGCGGTTCTCCAGCACCTGGCGGACGAACTCCGGACGTCTGTATAGCGCCGGGAAGAAGCTTTCCATGCCCATAGCCATGTACGCCGCCGTGAACGGTCCGACGTGGGTGCCGAAGAAGAAGCAGTGATCCGGATACCTCTTCTTCGCCTCTTCCGTCCGGCGGGCGTCGAAGTGTTCATGGACGTACTCCATGGGAGGGCTGTACCGCTCCAGATCCGCTGCGGTTTCCACCACGCCCCCCGCATACCAGCCCTTCTTCCACACCCGCCCCCACTCATCCACGCCTTCGGTCCAGGCGTTGCTGCCAGGGGGGGCCTGATAGTGGATGGGGACGCAATCCAGGTCCAGCTCCACGTAGGTCCTCTGGAGGTCCCCGCCACCCACCTCGGTTGCCAGGTCGGCGTTGTCGAGCCAGACCTCGAACAAAGGCACCCGGTCCGGCTCCCGGTGCTCCAGCGCCGCGAGAACACGCTCCCTTGGTTTCATCCCACGTCTGCCTCCTCAGTTCCAGGAACGGAAGGCGATCCTCCATCCGACATCACCCAGGCCAGAATAGCCTTGTGCATGTGCAGCTTGTTCTCTGCCTGATCCTGGACGATGGAGAAGGGACCGTCGAGCACCTCGCCGGTGATCTCCTCCCCACGGTGGGCGGGGAGACAGTGCATCACCATAACCCCAGGGTCCGCCAGAGCCACCAGATCCCTGTTAACCTGGTAGGGCTGGAAGGTACGAAGCCGCGCCTCTCGTTCTCCCTCCTGGCCCATGCTGGCCCAGACGTCTGTATAGATGATCTCCGCGTCCTTCACCGCCCTCCGAGGATCCCTGACCACCGTGATCCTGGCCCCGGTCTCCCTGGCAGACTGCTGGCCTTGTCGCACGGCCTCGGGGCGTGGTTCGTACCCCTCCGGCGTGGCCACACAGATCTCCATCCCTACCTTGCCAGCGCCCAGGATCAGCGAGTGGGCGATGTTGTTGCCATCGCCCACGTAGGCCAGCTTCGAGCCCTGCAACCTACCCCTCTTCTCGTGGATGGTGAACAGGTCACCCAGGATCTCGCAGGGATGAACGTGGTTGGAGAGGCCGTTGATGATGGGCACCGAGGCGCTGGCAGCGAACTCCTCCAATTCGCCGTGATCGCGAAGGCGCGCCACCACGGCATCCACGTACCTGCTCAGGACACGGCCTACGTCCTTCGCGCTCTCCCGCCAGCCCAACTGGACTTCCTCAGGCGAGAGGTACACCGTTCGACCACCAAGAGAGCTCATGGCCAGGTCGAAAGAGACTCTGGTGCGCAGAGATGGTCTTTGAAAGAGCAGCGCCAGGCTCTTGCCTGCCAGCAGGGGGCGGTTGCCTCCCGCCTTCCACTCTTCCTTGAGCTCACCGGCCAGGCGCAGCAAGCCCCACACCTCGTCCGCGCCTAGATCGGCAAGGCTCAACAGGTGTCTCACTACGGCCTCTTAACCCACAAGGTAAGCATCCTGAGTAGCGAGGGCGCGTATCGAAGGATCGGCTCCCTCCCTCAGTCGCGGGGAGAAGGGTGGCGGCGAGGGGACGCTACCCCTCCACTTCGCTAACCTCCTCCAGGATATTGATGTTCCTCTTGGCCAGCTCGTCCATGAACTCGTCGTACAGGTCCCCCTTGATACAATCCTCGGGAGGCACGATCCCCTTCTCCTGGATCGCCCCTTTCCCGATCATCACGGCCGCTATGGCACACGGGAACCCCGTCACTCGCTGCATGGCGGAGAAGCCTAGCTCCGTGTCCGCCACGTCCCACATGTAGTAGTCGATGCGGGTCTTCTTGCCGTCCTTCTTCCCCTCCACCGAGTTGAACATCACGCAGACGTCCGTCTCACCCTCATGACGTTGGAGCCTCGGCGTGATCATACTCAGCAGGAACTCGCGCGGAACGATCCTCTGGCCCGCAAAATCCACCGGCTCCAGGTCCAGCAGGCCACACTCCTTCAGCGTGTCCACGCCGTCGAAGTGACCCGGCCATCGGATGGTCTTCTCGGCAAACTCCTTCAACTCCGACCTGGTGAAGATGAAGCTGGGCATCCCAGGCGTCACCGCGCACTCCAACTCCTCGTCCACGCCGAACTTGTCGAACCGGAACCGCTCGCGATCGATGAGGGCCGGCACCTCCACCACCTTGCCGCCCTTGAGCACGTTGAGCTTGACCATGTACTCGCGCAGCACGTGCGCGAAGGCCCAGCTGATCATGTACCTCAGGGGATGCCTCTGTGCTGCCTCCTTGGAGGGGATCCCACCCACCCTGGCCACAGCCGTCTCCACCTGGTCCAGCTTCCTGATCCCTTCGCCGACGGTGACATTGCTCAAGCCCGGCGCAAAACCCATGCCATCGACGAAGGTCACGCCGTTCTTGATCGCCATTTCGTGGATCCAATCACCGTACTCGTTGAGGCTCATACCCTCGGGGAGCATCAAACCCTCGGTCTCATAGGCGTCGGGCCGGCGATGGTACTCCTCCAGCATATCGACCACGTTGAGGCGCGCCTCCACCGCACTGTGGACGAGACTGTAGCTGGTCTGTCTGGTGGGGACAGCCAAGATGCCCACATCATACAGACCCATCAGTGTCTTGGTCTCTTCTCTATTGAGGACGTCCAGGGGCTGTGGTATGACCTTGCCGCTGCCGATCCACGCCTTAGTCTGCTCCAGCGTCTCCTTTCGTCTCCCTACAATGCCTACAGCTTTGACGTCGCTATCCTGCGCCAGGTCCCAGGCAATCGCCCTTCCCATGGCACCGGACCCTCCGAATACCAAGACTCTCACGACCTACCTCCTGTCAACCGTCACCAGTTCATGCATCGGCTGCGGAGAGCACCTCCGCAGCCATGCTGTACGATGCCGATGAGACGAGAGCGATTATAGCTCACAGGAGTCACATTCCCAAGTGGGCCAAGGATACGCGAGGCCGGCGTGGGTTGGTACGTGAGCAATTGAAGCTGAATCCTGCGCCCGTTCAGTCATAGGGGGCATAGGGGTGTCGGTGCTGGCGACTTTGGGCGGTGTCACGACGTAAGGTGGTACTAACCAAGAAGATCGCTCAACCACTGCAACAACCCCTGGCCTGTTCGACCCACAAGCCGTACTCCATCGAGCTGATTCCTGGACGCACTCTGTAAGACGTTGAATCTCTCGCGAATCAGGAGATGCGAGGAGACCCGGCCGTGGGAGATCCGGTGAAGGGCATCAATGGGGTCGTAGCCATACTGGGCGTGGACGGAATGCTGATGAGCCTAGCGCGGACCGACCACCCGTGAACAGATGGACGGTTGGCGCAGCAAGGGCGGCTCAAGGGGTACAAGTGTCGTGGCAGCCGCTGCTCAAGAGCCCGAGTTATGGAACATGCAGGAAGGCGTACGCATGTCAGGTTCGGATCTATGGAGCCGATGTGCGGGATCAATATCACGACGGGTGGCTTATGTTCTCGCTTGCAGACACGTACAGTCGTGCGTCGGCGGGTCTATTTCACGCCTGGGTCACTGCCTGTCGTGAGAGAACCACAGAATCGCAGGTTAGGAATCACGAACCCAGACCCCTGCGGATGATATCGATAGCAATGGTGATAATCAGACCTACCATCGCGCCTTTGTGCTTCTCAATCTGTTCCCGAACTGTGTTCGACCAGCCCTTCTCCTCCGCGAGACGTTCGAGCGTCGCGCCAGCCTGGGCCAAGTCGCCGCCCTTTTCGTACTCAAGCACCTGACTCAGCGCGCTGGCGGACGTGCCCCTCAAGACGAGCTGGAGTTCCCCAACCAGTTGTAGCCTTCCGGTATCTAGGTGTGCCTTCAACTTCGCATATCGACCGATATCGATCAGACCCGAATCCAACTGTTGGTCAAGCTCGTCCATGCGATTCGCTAGGGCTACCGTCTCGGCTTGCAGAGCTAGCAACCTCCGTAGTGTGCTATCAGCCATCAGGCTAGGTCCTCCTCCCTTGGACAGCAAACGATGGATCATCTCCATCATGCGCCCCGGATCGTACGTACCCTTCTCCACAAAGTCGTGCACTCCCCACTCCAGCAGTGCATCTCTCACCCATCCAGAAGGGGCATCGGCGCTTATCACAATCACGGGCAAGTCGCTGTAGTGCTCGCGGACATGCAGAACCAGATTCTTGCCGATTTCCATCTTAGGCGCACCGTCTATCCAGAGATCAATTATCGCCAAATCAAAGGCCGTCTGTCTCAGTGCCATCAAAGCCTCGTGAAAACCTCCGACCACATGAGGTTGGTGGCCAATCGACTCGCAGAGCGTACTGAGGATTTGCTGCCAACCCTTGCAGTCATCAACTATCAGTATTGTGGCTTGCCCCTTCACCATCCTCCTCCCTCCATCGGAGACTTGAACCCACCCCCGCGAACTGGCGATCAGCCCTACGCAGTCATCACCATACGTCCGATGACCGATCCGTGCCTCAGGTGATGTATTGAGCGTCTGTCCGCAGACTAAGGCTCGACCACGTGATCAACTGTCTAGCTCCATGCACTCAAGCGCTCTGCAATGACTGCAGCGGAAAGTCGTGCATGGTCCTCAATTCCGGGCCGCAAGTGGGCATATTGCAGCAGGTTCACCGTTTGCAGGAGAAGAGATGCGTAGTACTCTTTCATGTCCGAAGTCGGTGGTCTCGCCACCTTCCACGCAAGCTGCCGAACCCTCACGACGGCACTGAAGGCTCTTGCCAGCTCTGGAACGCGATAGCTGTCGGCAAACGCCGGGTCTTCATCGAAACGCTTCTGGGACACCAAGGCACTCTCGAATTCGTACAAGGCTCTAGCGTCCCTACTCTGCAGCAGCTGGAACCTCAGACCGGTTTCCAGCCGGACGAAGTCGTATAGGTAATGATTCTCGCCGGTTCGCCCAAACCCAATCAGCCACGTCGTACTATCTTGCCCGACTAGAGCGTTTTCAGGCCCCAGGTCTCCGTGTGCGACGCGGAGGAATGTCCGGAACCTGAAGCTCATGTCCCTGATGGAGCACAGCGGGTCCACAAAGGTGCGCTTCAACCCGTACAACCTGAAAGAAGGCGTGCGTCGCTCCTCAAGATCCTTCTGCTTCTCCTGCAGGTACAGTATCCTGTCCTCTTCGTCCATCTGAGCGAGATACTGTTGCTCCTCAGCCTCCTCCAACTCCTCCTGCTTTTCTTGGCGGATCCTCTCTTCACGAAAAGGTTCTCCGTACATATCAGAGAGATCGGCCTCCGCTTGTGTCTCCGAGTTCCCATGGTAGAGGGTTGGATACCTATGCAAGAAAAGATCGTCAAGGGCCAACAGGACTGCATCAGTTTCTTCACTCCGAAAGTACTCGGCAAGAGTGGGGATGGCACGATGGCTTGCACCCTCAAGGCAGTAGACGACACCGCCCTGATGGTCTGATTGAACGAACCGAAGCTTCTGGGTACCGACCTTCCCCTCAGACAACTGAGGCTCCCCCAGGTACTTGTCGTGATTCTCGTTCTCTCGCTCCACTAGCTGCCGCGGGCCGATGGCAATGACGATCGATTTCCCCAGCCCCCTGCTCCAGCCATGTACCCTTACAACCAGTCCGCCGATGCCACTCTTGGTGGTCCCAGTGGTGGTGATCCGTCCAAACGTGATAGGCGGCAGACCTGCAAACACCTCCTCGACGAATCCGTGCTCCCGCATAAGGTCGAGCACCTGGACTCTCTGGAAATCGTCTAGCTCACTCCTGGAGTTCTCGTACGCATCCCTTAAAGCCGCCTCGCTGCTACGAGATGCTCGTGTCTCCTTTCTGGCTGCCTCGACCCCGCTCTCCACAATCCGTAGGTACTCCTGGGTATCAAACGATTCCTTCTGCAGGACATTGAAGGCACCGTGTTGTCTGTATGCCGTGCGAGCTAGCTCTAGTGTCGCATGGCCGCTCACGATTATTCGCGTCGTCCCCTCATTGAGCTTCGCGATTTCCTCAAGCACACTCTCTCCGTCTGTATTCGTTGGATCCGTCTTGCTCAGACAGTAGTCAATGATAGCCACGAGCGGAAGCCGCTTGCGGAGCTTGCCCATCGCCTCATCATAACTGGCCGCAAGCTCCACGTGATACCCCTTGCTCACAAGCTCTTCGGTGAGTAGCTCTTGCCAGTTCGTTGTGTCTTCAACAACCAGAACTGTGCCTTTGTCTTCCATCCTGACCCTTCACTCACGCGGCTCTTGGCAGACAGACTGATTGCCCCATCTTCTCACTTCACCAAACGTCTGTGTGAACCAGTGTACGCGCCTTCCAAACTCCAATACGCGTGCTGGTGCGCCTCCGTCAAACCTCTGCGCTGACGCGAACGACATGGACGACCAGGGACCTAGAATCCCGTCGACAGCGCTGTAGCCTGGCTAGTCGTCGATCGGCAACCTGATGACAAAAGTGGTCCCTACACCGGCCACCGTCTCAAAGGCAATCTCACCTCCTAGCTTCTCCAAGAAAACCTTGCTCCACCACAATCCAAACCCCCAGCCAGGTGTATCGTTCTTCTTCTTGTGGAAGAACAGCTTGAACACCCTGCTTCGGTCCTCCTTTGTGATCCCATGTCCTGTATCCTTGACTCGGATCTCAACCCAGCCGCTCTCGGTGTCTTCGGTGGCCAGCCCTAGGCTGCCCCCATCTGGCATTGCATCGACAGCGTTCTGGACGAGATTGCGGAACACCTCCATGAGCCTCGCTTCTTCTGCTCTTACGGTCGGCAAGTCGTCCGCCAAGTCCTGAACCACCTCTATGGTCGCAGGAATGTTGACGCTCATCCTCGCCTTGTCCAGAAGTAGATTCACATTCGAATCCTTGAAATGCACTTCTTCCGTGGCCTTGCCCACTGTGCTCTTCAGATCCCCTATCAGACTCAACGCTTCCTCAGCCGCTCTCACCACACGTCGGGACTTGGTCTGCAAGCGCGAATCCCCGGCGTACTCCTGCTCGATCTCCGAGGCACGTGCCCGAATGAATCCGATCTGGTTTACTATGTTGTGAGCCAGAACGTGAGAGAGGTCCCCAAGTGCAACCGCCGTCTCGGCATCAACACGCTTCTTTCTTTCCCTCTCCAGTTGAAGACACGTGTCCTGTAGGTTCTCGTGCGCTCGAGCGTTCACAACGGCAATCACTGCCTGTCCGGCGAGCGCCTGCAAGAACACCTGGTCGTCTTCATCGAATGCGCCAACGTTTGGGCTCTCGACGTTGATCACTCCGATTGTATCGCCACCCAGCGGAAGTGGAACAGCCAATTCAGACCTTGTCTCCTCTGCCATTACCCCCACGAACAGGGCTCCCCAGTCCTCATCTTTGACATCCGCAACAAGAGCTGGCTTGCCATGCTGAACCACCCAGCCCGTTATCCCCTGTCCGACATCCAGTTGAACATCTTCTCTGCCCTCTGCATACCCGATGCCTGCATAATCCACCAGCTTGTCATCCTCGAGCAACTGCAACGTTCCCCGTTCCGCGCCTGCCGACTCCATGGCTGCCTGCAGCATGTGGTGCGCTACCTCTCTCAAGTCCAACGTGGAACTGATGACCCTATCAATCTCCATCAGCTGCTCAAGACGATCGCGGCTCTTCTGCAGATCCTCATATCGCGAAGCATTACGAACCGCAATCACTGCCTGTCCGGCGAGCGCCTGCAAGAACACCTGGTCGTCTTCATCGAATGCGCCAACGTTTGGGCTCTCGACGTTGATCACTCCGATTGTATCGCCACCCAGCGGAAGTGGAACAGCCAATTCAGACCTTGTCTCCTCTGCCATTACCCCCACGAACAGGGCTCCCCAGTCCTCATCTTTGACATCCGCAACAAGAGCTGGCTTGCCATGCTGAACCACCCAGCCCGTTATCCCCTGTCCGACATCCAGTTGAACATCTTCTCTGCCCTCTGCATACCCGATGCCTGCATAATCCACCAGCTTGTCATCCTCGAGCAACTGCAACGTTCCCCGTTCCGCGCCTGCCGACTCCATGGCTGCCTGCAGCATGTGGTGCGCTACCTCTCTCAAGTCCAACGTGGAACTGATGACCCTATCAATCTCCATCAGCTGCTCAAGACGATCGCGGCTCTTCTGCAGATCCTCATATCGCGAAGCATTCTCGTAGAAAGCCTGAACGTGGGTAGTAAGCGCTTCTACCTCCCTGTCCATGTCGAGAACCCGTGCCGTCTCATCATGGATCCGCTCTAACTTCGCTATCGCACCTGCTAGCTGCTGAAGCATCTTGCTCAGATTCAGTCTTGTACCCATGACGGATCCTCCTCGGGACAAGCCTGGCTACATACGGACATGCGGAGGAACTCCACCAGCGTTACCTAGACGTCCGCCTCGCATTCCAGCGCGAACTCCGCACGTCCCAAGGACCACCGAGGTCAATGAGCTCGATTCGTGCACCGCATGGAGAATACGACCGAAACGGCCAGATACACTTCGCCAAAGTGGATCTAACGGAAAAACTGACTGGAGCGGCGTGGGAGAGGAAGTCGATGTGGAAGAATGGCCACTCCAGGAAACCCTCTGCCTTGACCCTGGATCGAAGTCACACCACCTATACTATAACACAGTTAAGACCAGGTGTCAAGCTTCGTGGTATGCGGTGCGTGTCCATCCACCAGGCTTTGTCAAACAAGAAGGGCCTGCGCTCTCGCAGACCCTGTGTGTGTTGAGTCACCGAAGAACAACGTATCGCTCGTGACCCTCTCCTACTCCGCGGGCCTGAACACAAGCGTTTCGCCATCCGGTCTCGTCATCTGCAACTGCCCCTCGCTGACACGGAAGGTCGTGACGCCGGAAAGGTACTCCAGGTAGGTCTGTTCCTGTTCCATGACCCCCTCGGGGTCTAGACAGGCCATCTCCGTCATGAAGATCTTGGCCACGGAGATGCTCTCCCCCTTCACCTCATACGATCCCCCATAGGTGTTGCACCCGGAGGACCCGCCGACCTGTCCATCCTCGAAGGTAGCGGTGATCTGCGTTCCAGGCAGGACTGCCGCCAGGCCATACCCCACCAACACCCAAGACGTCCCGTCCAGCGGATCCTCTACGGTTGAGCCCGTCCCAGAGCAGGCAGCCAGCGCCAACAAAGTCACCACGGCCAGAGTGGCTGATAGCCAGTTCTTGAGGTTCATCTTTCCCTATCCTTTCCTCTTCTATTCTACACCTTTGAG
>CAYSSR010000004.1:0-312833 GCA_964433755.1 uncultured Anaerolineales bacterium | reverse complement strand
TGGCGAACACCGTCTCCAGGATGTTCTCGCCGGCCGCACCCTTGGTCTGGGTGCCGGCAATGACCATCTCCAGCCGCCGGACCGAGTCGGCCGTGCGCCGCTCCATGTCTTCGCGGGCCCTGTTGTAGGCTTTGGTGTAGGACTGTAGCTCGGCCAGATCCTGGCGGAGGCCGGTCACCGCCTGGGAGACCGGCTCCAACTGGGAGAGCTTCTCGCTGATCACGGCGGTCTGCACATCCCTGCGAGACTCGCGCAACTGGAGGTATTGCAGGCCCAGCAGGAGCAGGACAGCGCCCAAGAGCAGAACCACGAGTACGACGAGGACCAGCATCAACGGATCCAAGAGGTTCCTCCTTTCAGTCGCGCGAGCCACGGAGACGAGACGGGCCTGGACTTAGAAGAGGCGACGTAGTGGCAAGCCCGCCCTATACCCCTAGTATACCACAGAGAGGGTTGTCCGTCAATACAGGGGTTGGCTACACCTCAAGAAAGCATCCTGAGTAGCGACCGAACGCAGTGAGGTCGCGTATCGAAGCCGCGCCCTGAGCTTGTCGAAGGGGATGCGGCTCGCACCAATCACCCTGGCTGCCCTGCACCTCGACACCGCGATTCGTAGACCCGCATGCTTCGATACGGCCTTCGGCCTACTCAGCATGCTGTCGTGGGCAGACACCGAATCTTCCACTAGCCTAATGGATACCCCCGCATCATATCAGCGCGCATGTGGAAGCCCACGCGGCTCAGCACGCTGCACTGGTGCGTCATCGAAGGCGGTGGGGCCAGTATCGTGGCATTGGACTGGGGTGCCGTTGTTAGACGAAATCGTACAGCGTCTTGCCCCCCAGATAGTCCGGGAAGCTGTAGACACCGGTTGCCTGCAAGTAGCAGCGATCGGGGTGTTTCTCCCAGCCCCTGGCGAGGCCGATGCGCAAATACACAGTTCGCTTCGGCGAGCCCAGATACTTGGTCATCCACTCGCTGACCCTGGCCATGTCCCAGCGCTTGCGATCCCTCAAGTGGTCGCAGGCGGCCCTGAACGTGAGGTCGGTGATCGCAAGCCCGAACTCTTCACCACTGCGGTCCGCGAACCAGATCCGATACTCCCGCTTGGCCTCGCCTTCGTCGTAGCTCCGCTTGCTGTACGCGACCTCCATCACCTCATCTGCGCAGATGGTCCCCAGCGACCGGTGACCTTCACCTTTGCCGATGTATCGTCCCTCCTGTATCGGTGCTCCGAAGATCGAGTCCACCGAAGGATCGAGGTTAGCTTCCAGGAAGCCGCACCTCTCTGCCGGGGTCAGGAGCCTGATCAGTTCCGGGCCGACCCGTGGATCGATCTGCCAATCCTCAGTATGCGGGGGGTCGGAGGCCGCTTTCTTGAAACGCAGCCTGACTTCCGCGAAAGGCTGCACGATGAGGCGTCCATCCTTCCACAAGAACTCCTCCGTGATGTCCTTCCGGCTCCTGTAGGGCACAACCGGCCTGACCGGTGTGCCGTCGTCTGAGAAGAAACCTGCCACACATACACGCGGGGCACGCATTCTCGTCACATCGGTGACGATCATCTGCCGCGTCACTGCCACGACCTCCTTTCGAGTGGAAGCACCTGCGCTATCCCCAACAGGCGCGTCGACCACGACCGTTTCGCAGAGCGGCGCCAGCTACACCGCGGGCAACTCCTACAAGTGCACGATTTCTACATCGGGCCACGCCTCCTTCAGATGCTCCGCGACCAACCTGCGGTGGCAGTGCTCTGCATCCGGTTCGCTGCACAGCAGACAGGACCGCTTTGCCGAGAAGATCTCGCGGTCCAGCATGCTCAGAACATCCCTTTCCTCCAGCAACTTCGTGAACTCCCGCTCGTAGAGGTCCCAGTCCTGTCCAGACTCGCGATAGGCGGTCATGAGTTCGGGCGTGGGGGCCAGGAACTCCAGATGGCAGTACTCGATGCCCAGCATACGTCGCAGGAAGTACTCGAGGTCCTGCTTCTTGGTGAATCCCGCAAGCTGAGAGGTGTTCTTGAGGCGCACGTCCACCACTCTCTCGATGCCGTGTTCCTCCAGCGCGCCAAAGAACTCCTCTGCCGACTTCTTCGTGTACCCCAGCGTGTAGATCTTCATGTCCACTCGTCTCCAAACCCCAACTGCTCGGCATCCCTGTTCAGCACTCTCCGAGCCGACTCTGTCCACGTTTCGCCGCCTTTGTGCCTGATGTGCTCTACCTCCACCTCCCTATCGAGCAAGGTCTGAGTGATGAGCAAGTGACGATGGCAGTGACCGGGGTCCTCCTCAGCGCACATCACCGCCGGAAGCTTCTCGCTCGCGAGCTGGATCAGTCCGTCGATGCCCCTCTGGTACCAATCCTTCTTCTCCACCTCCTGATACAAGACCGTCTCCTCGTCCTCTGGGTCGTAGCAACTGGGGTCCTTCGGTCTCCCCCCCAGGTAGTTACCGCCGTAGACGTACTCTATGCCAGCCTGGGCGAGATCATCGGCGAAGGCCTCCCGATTAAACTGTGGGGTGTGCCTGCTGTAGGGGGCGCTCCTAACGTCCAGAACGACTTCGATGTCGTACGATTTCAATGCGTCGATGATTTCGTCGGTCTCCACACTGCTGTGGCCGATCGTATAGATGACCAATCCAGCACCTCCGTTCCATCGCGAAGTATGTTGGAGCGCCGTCAGGGATTACTGCCTCCGCCTGACTCCCAACGACTGCGACACCGGCAGCCCTGGCGGTACTCATCAACGGGCACGTAGTGTGGAGTACTTCTTGCTGTGGTTCGTGCTCGCAGGACCCCAACGAACTCCGACTGGCGTTTCCCCATCATTGGTCAGATCGTCAGTCACCGTTAGACAGCGTGTTGACGGTCCACCCGCGCGCAAGGTCAAAGAATAGCCAGGAAGACAGTACTCGTTGCGTGCCGATTATAGTGGGATTGAGACGCGGTGTCAACGACGCTGGAGTAGTTCACAGGGCGCACCCTTGTTGGCCCTTTGCACCGACACCGCGATTCGTAGACCCCCATGCTTCGATACGGCCTTCGGCCTATCCTTCGTCACGCTCAGGACGCGGCTCAGCATGCTTGATTGCAGCCTCAGGAAAACATCCTGAGTAGCAACCAGACGTGGCCGAACACGTCTGTCGAAGGGTACCCTGGACCAAGACCCCTCGTCCCGCAGCCGGCCGCGCCTCCTACGAGGCTTGCCGCTGGAGCGCCCTAATGCCCCACACCAGGCCGGCTATGGTCAATCCCAGCGCCACCAGAGCGGCAATCGTGGATATGACTCCCAGCATCACGAAGGTCCCTGAGGGAGGTAATGGTTGCGATCCTGCGGCGGCCTCGATCATCGCGGGATCCACGAAGAGCGTGGCAAAGTTGCCGAAGGCGTAGAAGCCGAGGCAGCAAGCACTGGGCAAGCAAGCCACCACGCTCACCACTACGGCGACCAAACCAGGTATTCTGCTCTCACCGCTCATTCTCTCCTCCTTCTGTTACCCGTACCATAGCCTACACCACGTCACCATCCATGAACTGTCTTGCGGCTTGTCGATGGCGCCATGCAGTTCAGTATGTCTCACGGCTCCTGCCTCATCCCCTGGTGTTAGCTCCTCGCTCGGCCACCCACTGGCGCACCTGGGTAGGTGTGAATGGCTCGCTCAACAACCGGGCGAAGTTGGTCACACGATCCGGTCCCTCGAGCAGTGGTGCCAGCAGCTTCTTGCCCACGGTATAGTTGAAGACATACGAGCGCCAGAGAGGTGTCTGGAGGAATCTCATCACCTGGGCCACCTGGCCGGGTGCTCCCACCCCCCAGCGTTCCATGTACCCCTCTACCTCCTGGGGAGGCTTGCCGTCGCGATGCAGCAACAGTGCGGCGTTGCCCATCACTCCACGAAGGGCAGCCGCCGCCCGCTCAACCGCCACGACCTGCTCGACGTTCTCGATCTCCAGACCCGCCAGTGGACACAGCTCGTCGCGCAGGAAGGCGACTTCGTCCGTATCGGTGAAGATCATCGCTAGCGCGCTCTCGGCAATGCCTTCGGCCAGGACGCACTCTGGCGCAAGGATATGCACAGCGTGTTCGGCCCGTGCTTCACCTTGATGGAGTCGAGACTCCTTGATGGCACCCTCGGTATGGTGGCCCGGATAGGCCTCGTGGGCCACTGCAGTGACGATTCGGTTCACGTAGGTAGGCAAGTCTGTGTTCAACTCTATCACAGAGCGGTACTGTCCCAGGTAGCGGTTGTACGCCCGCCACGGATGGTCCTGCACCAGTTTCCACTCGACCCTTTCGCCTGCTGGAAGTTCGAACAGGTCAAGGGTACGTGACCGTGCTTCCTGGCACATCCTCTCGAAGACCGGCAGCACACGATCCCGGGGCACCTCGAGCCTCTTCTCCCACACCAAGAAACGCTGGCGCACAGACCCATCGCCCGGCAAGAGCTGTTCCAGCTCGGCGTGAGCAGCCTCGAACTGGGATTCGTCCACCATCTCCGGGCTGATGTCGAAGTACAGCTCGACCTCTTTCACGAAGGCCAGTCGCTGCCCCAACAGGTTGTTGATGATAGCGCTCATAGCTCGCGCCTGCCTGGTCAGGTAGTCCTTCCGCTGGGCATCGTAATCGCTGGCGGCGATGGCCTGCTGAAGCTCTCTTACGTCGCCGGCTAGCCTGTCCAACGGCCGCGGATCCTCAGACTGAACCTCAGCCTTGAGCTCTGGGGGGCCGTAGTAGGCATCTATGAAGCCCTCGAGATGCCGGTCGAGAGTGAGGGCCAGGGTCAGGTAGTTTCGGCCAATCTGGTCCAAGGCGGTTTCGTCCCCCCATCCCTGCCAGAGCAGCCAGGGAAGCCCTCAAGACGGACTCCAGACTCTGCTGGGAGTCCATGACGGTGGAATCACGTCGAGGCCGGGCCCCGCGCGCCCCGGCAGCAGAGTGCATGGCTACCCTGGGAGAAGAGGGTAGATCTGGGCCCTTCACTCCTCTACAGCTTGAACCTCGAAGGCGCCGATGTCGCACGGAGTGTCGCTAGAGGTGGACACCGCCGGGCGTGGCATTCCCCGCTGGTCCGTGGACATGGTACAACTGATGGCCGAGATAGCATCGATGGCCGGACTGCCAGGAAGCAGAGGGTGGGTTCTGGTGCTTCCCCCATTCACCCCCAGCGGGCTTAGCAGGGGATCGCCCGACCAGGCGGGATCGCAACTACCGTCCTCCACCAGATTGTTGGAGTTGATGACGATGCTGCTGTCGTCGCCCAGCATGCAGTCGTCGCAGCAGTAGTCGCGCCCATCGGTGTTGTCGGCAATGATGGTGTTCGTGAAATCGAGCCGGCCCCGGATCACGCCGCTCTCACGAGAGCCTTCCATGTACACCCCACCACCGACGGCGGCGGCCTTGTTGCCAGCAACGGTGCCGTTCGTCAACTGGGCGTGGCCCTTGATGTAGATGCCCCCGCCACTCCCGCCCGTGGCATCGTTGCCGCTGACGGTGCTATTGGTCAGTTCCAGGACACACTGGCAGGACACGAAGATGCCGCCCCCGTTGCTCCGAGAGCTGTTGCCGCTCACCGTGCTGTTGATCAGCACCAGCGAGCCCTGCTCCCCCTTGATACCACCTCCGGAGCCGCACTTGGTGTAGACTCTTCCCAAGCCGTCAGCCACGTTGTTGCTGACCGTGCTGTCGATGAGGGTCATGCTACCAGAGTTGTTGATGCCCCCACCGGCACTGGCCTTGTTCTCTGTAACCACACAGCGCTCCAGCGTCACCGTGCCCCGGTTGTGGATCCCACCACCAGACTCCATGTCCGTCTCGAGGTTTCCGTGACGGATGGTCAGATCTTTGAGAATAGCAGTGGCTCCCTCGGCGACGAAGAACACGCTTTGGGTGGCCTCACCCCACTGCTCGTGACCCTGCACCATCGTACCGTCGGGCGCCTGCCCCAGGATGGTGACGTCCTTGTCCACGGTGATCCCTTGCTCCGTATGGACGGCGTCGAGCACGCCGATCTGATCACCATTTGCCGCAGCGTCTATCGCCGCCTGGATCGTGATGAACTCGCAGCCGCTAGCGCAGACGGTGAGGTCCGGAATAGGCGTCGGCGTAGGCACCGGGGTGGCCGTGGGTTCGGGCGTGGGTGTGGGCGGGGGCGTCCATATCGGCAGAGGTGCCACGATCAGCCCAATCAGAGCGACTACAGCGAGGGTGAAGACGATGCTGATCAGCCTCTTCTTCCACTCGTCGGGCATGTGACCCTCCTTCCGCTCGCCGCTGCACCTGCGCCGCCGATCCAGGGCTACCTCTCGTAGACCCAGGCCTCGAAGAGGGAGCTGAGGTCGCACTGGCAGTGCTCCTCGGCAAGCTCTTCGAAGTTCTCCGCCGTCCCGATGCCCCACTTGTGGGATTGGTAGTAGTCTCTCAAGAACTGATCGAAGGTCTCCTGGCCCATGTCCCGGGCCAGGGTATCCATGAAGATGGGGCCACGACCATAGACGATAGCTCCGTACTCCGTTCCGCTGCTGTAGTCGCCGCTGGGCAGGCCTATGGGTATGTCGGCCATGTCCGCACGCTGCCACCTATCGTACCACGAAGCGCTCCATCCCTCAAAGGCCCTCCCTCCCGCCGCGTCCAGGTAGTACAGTCCAGTGATGTACTGTACCAGGGCCTCGTCCAGCCAGGGTTCGTCCACCTGATCGTTGCCCACGACGTTGTAGAACCACTGGTGGCCAACCTCATGCGCGACACTACCCCCAAGCATGACCTGACTGGAAAGTCCCCATACCTGTGCCTCTGGATCGTAGAGCTGAAGGCCCAGGCCCACCAGGCCGGGGTACTCCATGCCCAGGGCCTGCATCGGCGTGCTCACCACGTCGAGCTCTACGTAGGGATAGGCTCCAAGCCGCTCGTTGTAGCTGCCCAGGGCGTCCACCGCGTACTGCAATGCCAGTAGTGCGTGTTCCTCTCGCTCGGGGAAGGCGTAACTATTGACCTTGGTCTCGCCCACCTGCTCGCTCTTCACCACGTACCGCCCGCTGCCAGCCAGATAGAAATCCCGCGCGGGACCGGCAGCGAAGGTCAAAACCTGCTCCTGCCCTTGCGTTGCCTGCCCCACTTCGATCCCAGAAGCCACTACCACCAGGTCCGTGGGCGCCGTCACCTGGACCAGATAGAAGCTGGCGTCGAAGTAGGTAAGGTCCCCCGCCGGTGGAGGATCCTCTACGTTCCAGCCTTCGTCGTCGTACACCGCGACGACGGGGTAGAACTCATCCAGCACCAGGATGTCATCGAAGTAGCCAAACAGCCCGTAGTTGCCACCCATCTCGCGAGGGACCTCCACCTGGAAGTCCACTGCTATCGTGGCCTGATCGCCCGGCTGGAGAGGCACCGGCAGGGCAACGCGGAGGGCACTCCGCTCGAACTCGTAGAGCGTCTCTACTCCTTGCCCATCCACCGTTGCTCCCGAGACTGTGCTCTGACCACCGTTGGCATTGGCAAACAGCCGGAAGTAGACCTCCTGGAGGGCTACGTCCTCACAATTGGTGTAGCGGACTTCCTCTCGCCCTTCCAGAGTGTCCAGGTCCTCAGGAATCAGCAGATCGATGTGATACTCTGTGGCCCCTGCGAGTTCATCGAGCACCGCCTGCTCTCCCGCGATCAGCCCCGCGCTGAACACCGACCGGTCGCCCCAGCTCGCCTCAGGGGACTGGACCGGAGTTGACGCAGCGGTTTCTCTCGGCGATGGAGAACGCGTCGCCTCTTCGGTGGGCACCGCCGGCTGTCCCCCACAAGCCGCCAGCACGAGAGACATGAGCACAGCAACGGGCACCAGTTTCCTCGAAACACACGTCATCTCTACCCTCCCATCAGTCTGCCCATCGGACTAGGCGCTTCGCGGACTATGGGGAGCCATAACCATCTGTGGCTCCAGGCAGACTCCGCACGCCCCCCTTAGCTACACCAGGAACACCGGTAGAAGGTTCGAAGGGAGATGAGAAGAGTGAGAAGCCCTCGTGCTCCCACCATTCTGCTCCACCTTCCCCAGCCGATCAGGCAGCGCTTCGCGGTTGTGGTGTTAGGGCACAGGGCATGGGGCTTTGGGAGCAGAACGCTACCTCGGGGGGACACGCGGCGGTCTTGTGTCTACGCAAGCTCCAGTAGGTCCTCTATGCTCGCCTCTCCCAAGTCGTCCGTGACCAGATCAGCGCCCGCATCCTCCAGGGCTTGCCTGTCGCCGATCCTGAACACACCGACGGCATGAAAGCCCAGCGACCTGACGGCCTGCACACCAGAGGCGGCGTCCTCGAAGACGAAGAAGGTCTCGATGTCCGTCCCAGGCAGACTCCCCAACCCCTGAGCAGCGTATTTCAGGATCTCCTCCTTGCCGCCGAGGTCCACTCCACAGGCATCGAAGTCGAAGACGGTGTAGAGCGTGTCTTCCTCGCCCATAGCGCCGAAGTCGTCGTCCAGTTCCCTGAGTAACCGAGACCTGGTCACCTTCTTCAGAATGGTGCTGGCGTTCTTCGACGCCGAGGCTGCAGCCTGTAGAATCCCGGCACGCCTGGCCCTGAGCAGCAAGCTCACGGCATCCGCGAAGAGCTGGAATTCGCCATTCTGGATCAGTTCCTTGGTCAGCGCATCCTTCTCTTCGGCAAACCTTCTCATCAGACGGCTCTTGTCTTCTTCGCTGGTGGCACCGAGACGGTCGTAGACGCCCAGCAACTCCAGGATGTTGTGGGCCCCTTCGTATCTCGGTCTGGAAGCCAGGTGAGCGAAGTAGAAATCTGCGGTAAGCCCCTCCGTCCTCCACGGATCCCTCTTCAGCGTAAGACGCCACGCCTCCTCGTGGGGGCTGTCGAGAACCACGCCATCAATGTCCCAGATGAAGCCCACGCTGCCAGCCATGGCCAACCCTCGCCACTCTCGCGGTGCCAGCGGCTTCGAGCACCCGTCTGCCAATGAGACCCTCGCCACGATCCATGCTCCAGACACACACCGCAGGGCCTGCCGCTGTTGTAGATACTATATCATAGATGAATCCCGCTATCAAAGACATCTCAGTTCGTCTCTGCGTCGCCCATGCGGACCACCCATGCTTTCCGGAGTATCTCAGCGCGTCCCTGTGACTATGTTTCTGTACCCATACAGGCACTAGGGGCTTGACTTATGGTACAGAATGACTTATAATGGAGGGAGAACCGTGCGGAGGTGTGCGAGATGGCGATCGGTCTCAACCTCAACGTGATCATGGCCCAGTGGGAGCAGGCCCATCCCGGCGACAAGCTGACCCTCAGGAGACTGGCTGACCTCACCGGCGTCAACAAGAACACGCTGGGCCGCTTGAGGAGCGGGACGGCCGAGCGACTCGATCTGGGCACCCTCGACGCCCTCTGTATCTTCTTCAACTGCACACCCAACGACCTGCTGCTGTTCAGCACGGAGGGTCATGGAGTGGCGGCAGCACAGAGGAGGGAGACCATGAGAGACAAGCTGGTCAGGGACGTGATGCACCGCAAGGTGATTAGTTGTCGTGTGGACACTCCGCTCAAGGAAGTGGCCAGGCGCATGGACTCTGAGGGGATCAACGCCCTGGTGGTCGTGGATGAGAGCGGCGACCTGGCCGGCGTCGTCTCTCAGACCGATCTGGTCAAGGTCTCGGAACACGACTGGGAGAAGATGGTGGCCGAGGACGTGATGACGCCGGACGTCGTGACCATCATCGCCGACATCCCTGTGCTGACAGCGGTGGAGCTGATGCTCGACAACCAGATACACCGCGTGGTCATCACCCAGGGAGGGCTGGCGCCCCGTCGCCCCGTGGGAGTGCTGTCCATGACCGACGTGATCAGGGAGATGGCCAGGTAACGCAGGGAGCCACAGAGCCCAGCACCAGCTACCCCCGCGGCCGGTGCTGGACGATACAATGGATACATCCACCACCCAGCAGGATCTCCCGAGCCGGCACTGTCACCACCTTGTGGTCGGGAAAGAGCTCCCGCAGCTTGGCTAGCGCTGGCTGGTCCTGCGCGTCGCCAAAAGAGGGAGCCACGATCCCGCCATTGGCGATGTAGAAGTTGATGTACGAGGCCGGCAACCGCTCCCCTGCCTGGCGACGCTTGGTGCTGTCCACCTCGGCCACCCCTTGCGCCTCTTCCTCGGTCCTGTACAGCGGCCCCGGCTGATGGATCTTATGTATCTCCAACTTCCGGCCCCGGGCATCTCTGGCCGCACTCAAACGCTCGTACGCGTCCATGGATCGCTGCCACTGGGGATCCGACCGGTCATTGGTCCAGGTCAGGGCCACCACACCCGGCCGCACGAAGCAGCAGAGGTTGTCCACGTGGCCGCTGGTCCCGTCGCCGTGAACGCCCTCCCCCAGCCAGAGGACCTTCTCCGCACCGAGATACTGGATCAGCTTCTCCTCGACTCCCTCTCTACCCAGAGCAGGGTTGCGGTTCACCAGGCACTCCTCGGTGGTCAGCACTGTACCCTGCCCATCCGCGTGGATGGAGCCACCCTCCAGCACCAGGTCGGAGCTATAGCGGTCAGTACCCTCGATCTCCAGAACCTTCCCCGCCAGCAGTGAATCCTGGTCCCAGGATTCATAGTGCGGAGGGCCAGGACCGCTCCACGCCTTGAACTCCCAGTCGACGCCGCGCACCAGACCTCTTCCGTCGACCACGAAGGTCGGACCGGTGTCGCGTATCCACGAGTCGTCGTAGAGTATCTCGACCACCCGGATCGCCGGAGAGAGTCTCCTCTTGGCCTCGGCGTACTGGGCCTCGGAGACCCCTACAGTCACCGGCTCGAAGCGCGCGATGGCTTCGGCCACCTCGGAAAACGCGGCCTGAGCCGGTCTGGCGCCCATACGCCAGTTGTCCGGTCGCTCCGGCCACAACATCCAGCATCCGGCGTGGGGCTCGAACTCGCCCGGCATGTAGAAACCATCGTGCTTCGGCGTGCTCCGAATGGTAGTCACTGGCACTCTACGACCCAACTGGCGCATCCCCACCAGCTTCGAGGCCGGACGCCGTCCCCGTCTTCTCGCCATACGCCACGAAGATGCTCACGGCCGCGACGCCCTCCCCGCACTCCGACTGGGCGCAGCAATCCTCACCAACGCAATCGGTCGCTACACCTTGCAGCCCTGCTTCGGCGAACCACCTCTCCACGTCCTCACGCTGGAAGCCCAGCCAGCGATCGTGTTGCTCAGTCCTCAGGAACTCGAAGGTGTGCTCGTCCAGGTCGCTGATCACCAGCTTGCCGTCTGTCTTCAAGATGCGCACCATCTCCCCTATCGCCTGGGGAGGGGAATCCACGTGATGCAGGTACATGTTGGCGAAGACGTAGTCGACGGCTTCGTCCTCAATAGGCAGAGCCTCCGCACGCCCCAACCGGTACTCCACGCTCGGGGAATAGGAGAACTTCCTCTGCATCTCGTCCAACATGGCCTCGGACTGATCGACGGCGATGACCTTGACACCGCTCCGGACCAGGCCCTCGGTGATGAACCCGGACCCAGCTCCAATGTCGGCAGCAACCCTGCCAGGTTGCACCCCGGCCACAGAGATGGCCTTCTGCCTCACCGCGTCAGAGAAGAAGGCCTCTCGCATCCCGTCCCACTGTGCCGCGACTTCGTCGAAGTACCCTTTGCTATCCACAGACCCTGCCTCCTCCACACCTGTGATCTCACCCCGCGTACTGCGCCCTACGACTGCGACTGCCTACCACCCACAAGCCGGCGTGTTGGCCGATGCCTCGGGCAGCGGTCGCCCTGGCTAACTTGGCGCCTGACCAAGGGCTTATGACACGTTGAAAGTTGACAGTTTCACTGGACTATATTATAGTCCAGTTGGATGGAGGTCGCCCATGAAACTGTCGACGAGGGCCAGATACGCGCTGCGGGCCATGGTCGATCTGGCCATGAATTGCGATCAGCGCCCCGTGTCCCGCAAGGAGATTTCTGCGAGACAAGGCATCTCCCCCCACTACATGGAACAGCTCTTTGCCAAGCTCAGAGATGCGGGAATCATCGAAGCTGTCAGGGGGCCAGGAGGAGGCTATCTCCTGTCCAAGTCGGCGAATGAGATCACGGCAGGCGAGGTGGTACGAGCGGTGGAGGAGGTACTGGCACCAGTCCCGTGTCTGAGAGAGGAGTCACCCTCGGACTGCGAGCGCGCTCCCACATGTCCCACGCGCCGTCTGTGGCGTCAGCTCGGACAGAGAGCCGATGAGTTCCTGGACTCCAAGACCATCCAGGACCTGTGCGATGAAGCTCGCCAGTTGACCGGCGGGGAGTAGGCAGCCTCCAGCGAAGGTCCACCGAAGCAGCAATCCAGGGTTCTCTTGCCCAAGGTCGCTTCGAAGACCCTGTCACCACACGGTGGAAAACGTACATCGGGCGGCTCTGCGAGCTGCCCGATGTTGTGTTCTCATAGTGATGTAGACCCTCGTGCAGCTACGACGTTCTCAGCGTCGAGGCCGGACAAGCGTCTACACCGATCGATGCCACTACCGAAGGACGGCCGCTAGCGCCGGAACGCTCTTCGCCCAGGCCTTGGGCAAGCGGGCGGCCAGCCCGTACCATTGGCCTGCTCTAACCACCGCGAGCCCAATCAATAGAAGCCCGTAGACCACGTGATCATCGATCAAGGGGTTCTGCTCTGGCGGCAGGGTTGCCAGCCACATCAGGGCCATCAACACCGCCCCAGAGAATCCGGCGATGCGAACTCCAATGCCCAGTATCAGAGACAGCCCTATCAGCAAGAGGCCCATCATGAACAGGAAGTCCACAATGGGATTCCCCGCCAGGCTCTGGAAGACAGCAGCCAGGGGCCCAGAGGTCCCGAAACTGAGGAAGCCAAACGTTGGGGAGCCTCCTCTGATCCAGGCAGCGTCTGGCTGAGTGGAGAAGCCCAGACCCAGAAGCTTGTCGAAGAACGGCCAGAGGAAGAGCCATCCCATCGTTATCCTCAATGCCACCCACACGTACTTGCCGTTGTTGTCGTTCATTCTCCTCTCCTTCCCACTTCCAGCGCGTGCTGGACTTACATTACTTACCGTAGTATACTACAGGTGTTGAGAATTGTCAAGTCTGTCACTTCACTATCAACAGCAAGGTGGCCCAACGAAACGGGGATGCTGCTGGGGGAGCTAGCGTGAGTCCGCACGTACACAGGGATCTCTCCGACGAAGAGCTCGAGTTCTACTCGCGTCAGATAGTGCTGCCGCCCATTGGTTATGATGGACAACAGAAGCTACAAAGCGCCCGTGTCCTGGTTGCGGGGGTGGGCGGGCTGGGCTCGGTGGCCGCCACACAACTGGCCGCCATGGGGGTGGGCCACCTGCGCCTGGTGGACTACGACGTCGTCGAAGCCTCCAACCTACAGAGGCAGCACCTCTACGACGTGAGCAAGATAGGATGTCCCAAGGTCGAGGTCGCAGCCGGGCGCCTCGGCAAGCTCAACCCCTATGTCAGCGTAGAGCCTCTGCCCATAGCTATAGGCGCCCACAACGCCGAGGAGTTGGTCGCAGACATGGACCTGGTGGTAGACGGATTGGATCGTATGGCCCCCCGACACGCGCTGAACAGGGCCTGTGTCAAGCTGGGAGTGCCCTACGTCTTCGGCGGAGCGGTGAGCACTCACGGGAACGTATCCACCATATTGCCCGGAGAGACCGCGTGTCTGGAGTGCTTCCAGGGCTCAGTCGAGGACGATGACGCGCCATCCTGCGCCGTCCTGGGCGTGCATCCCTCCATCCTGGGCCTGATCGCCAGCGTGGAGGTGTACGAAGCAACGCACGTGCTCCTCAACCGGAGGCCCAAGTTGGCGGGCAAGCTATTCTACTGCGACCTGGAGTCCTTCGATTTCGTGACGGTGGAGCTTTCCAGAGTGGACCAATGCCCTGTCTGTGGGTCGAGACCAAGGCCCTCCGCCGAGGTTTCGAAGCACCGCCTCGTGACCGAACTGTGCGCCAGACAAGGGAGAAGGACCTTCGCCATCTTGCCACCGGAGGACCTGGCACTGGACGTAGAGCAGATCTACGAACTGGTGACTAACCGCGGCCACGAAGTCAGGGCCAAGGGCCAGCTGGGAATCACTTTCACCTGGGGTTCTGAGGGACTAGCCAGCCTTCTGGTGAGTGGGATCCTGATCGTCGAGGGTGCTCGCGACGAGCAGAAAGCCGGTGACATGTACCGTTCACTGGTCGAGCAAGGACTCGGCATCTCTGGCCAGACGCGCGAGGACGATAGGAGCGTAGCTGAGCCGGCCTGAAATGAGGAGCGCCCACCCCCCAGGGAATCAGGTAACCTTCTCCCCACACTCCGGGCAGAACTTGGCCTCAGGGCTCATCTTCGCCCCGCACGCCGCGCAGGACTTGGCATCCTTAAGCTTCGCCCCGCACTCAGGGCAGAACTTGGCGTTACTTTGCAGTGGGGCCTCGCAGTTGGGGCAGGTGGCGCGGATCGTCTCCCGCCAGTACTCCTTGGCGAGCTTCTTGTCCTCCTCCGCCATCGCCGCATGCGCGTGGATCTCCTCCACAGAGCGTTCGGCCTGGGCGGCAGACATCTCCACTCCCAGATCCGGGGCGCACTGCTTGCACAACCCACGCTTGGTATTCCAGCAATTCTGGCGACAGACCCATTCAGAGCAGCGAGGGCACTGGACAAACTTGGGCTTGACGTGCTCGACAGCCTCCTTGAAGGCCTTGTCGTGCGCCGTCTCCCAGGAGCTCGAGCGCACGCGCTCACCCACGTCTGCTGCGGCGCCGAAGATGCCACCGAGCACGCTGCTCGCGGCCTCCAGCGCCTCGGACGCAGCACCCACGGCGGACGCCTTGAACGGCGTGCGGAACCCTGCGTCGCAGCGAGAGCACTTGAACTCGAACTGAAAGCCCAGATCGGTGCTCAGGTCTTCGTAGTTGGAGAGAACTTCGATTTCGTCACTCATCGGACCCACTCCCCCCGCCAGCGCCTGGCGGTCAAAGCAACTTCCTTCGTGCACCACGGCTGCCGGTACGCTACAAGGTGCAGCAACACCACAGTACGCTCAATTGCATTGTACCACCAACGAGGATGGACCTCAAGAGCCTCGATGCGCCACTCTGGTAGTCTGGCTCTCTGAGGCGCAGATCAGTCTGGCACCCGCACGTCGCTGTCGCTTTGTCGGGGCGCGTAGCAGCTAGCCGGGCGACCTCCACACCTGAGCCCAGTCAGGATAGGGCCGGGGCTTGTATCGCGCCCCATAGACCAAGTCGTCTGCCCTCGTGAGGAACCGCCTCGCCCAGGGAGCACGGGTCGCGATCTCCGCCACGAAGCGGTGGAACGGGGTCCTGGGCTTGCTCCAGGGGCAGACCACCTGGCAGATTCCGCAGGCCGCACCTTGACTGCCCCAGTAGAGCAGACACTTCACCTCGTCGATCTTCCACTTCCTGACGCCCCTCACCGCCACCTTGTCTCCAAAGGGGATGGCCCGCGGAGGACAGTTCTCGGCGCATTTTAAGCACTTCTCGCAGTAGTCCTGCACGCCGAGGTCGACGGGCCTATCCACCGCCAGCGGGAGATCGGTGGTCACAGCCACGAGACGGAGATTGGCCCCGAGCTCTTTGGTGACCAGATAGCCGCAGCGGGCCAACTCTCCCAGACCCGCATCGACAGCCGCCGGGACCATCATCACGCCGTAGTTCCTCAGGTGGTGCGCGCGAGCCGGGTAGCCCAGAGCCCGGATGTATCGAGCCAACTCCACTGCCACCAGGGCGCTCAGCGCGTACACCCGCCCCGTCTCGAAATCGTTCAAGAGCGAGGGTCCGGTCCTCACCAGGTCCGGGTCTTGAGGAAAGGCCATGCTAATCACGTACCTGTGGTCGATCTCTATGGGATCGCCGTACTCGAGACCCGTGTAGCTATCGGGCACGCCAGGAAACAGGGGAGGGTTCGCGGTATAGTCGCTGAAGAAGGGACGCGTTCCTCGATGGCTGTAGACCCAGGCCGGATTGAGCCGCGCAATGCCCACCAGGTCTGCTCCCAGTCTCCTGGCTACAGCCTTGATGCGACGCGACATCCACTCCGGGTCTTCGACCTTCACCTGGTGGGAGTTGACCGGTCCGTCCACCGAATCGGGCTGCGCCAGAGCCGCCACTGCGCCGAACGTGGTGTCGTAGAAGGCCTCGTTAAGCGGGTCCTCAGGAACTTCGGGTGGATTGTCGATCTTCTCCTGGATGAACCGTGCCAATCGCCGGTCGATCTCCACCAACTCAGGGTGCAACTCGTGGTACGCCATCTCCTCTTTGCTGCCCGGTTGCAGCGCCTCCCGTGCGAAGACGGTGTCCCTCTCGTCGAACCGCTCCAGGGTGCCCACGACCTCGTAGGTAGGCCTCTCCACTTCGTGTGCCATCTCTGCCTCCAGGGCAGAATATAGACTCGCCCCACCAGGATGTCAACCCCCGCGAGGTATGCTATAATGCGCTTCGGACCTGTCATCGAAGGTGTCGCTCTCGCCCCCGAGACGGCGCGCCACTCTTGCCAGGCGCCGGACTTGACTCAAGGTGACGGCTGCTGGACCCGAACGGGCGAGCGCAACGACCACGAGTTCCCATCGGTTCTTCGAAGCGGTGGTGCACAACACAGACAAGGAGCATCGTGTGTTTCAGAAGACTGTACTGGATCAGGGACTTCGTATCCTGACCTCGACCATGGATCACACCCACTCGGTGAGTGTCGGTTTCTTCATCGGAGTGGGCTCCCGGTACGAATCCGAGAGAGAGAACGGCATCACCCACTTCATCGAACACATGCTCTTCAAAGGCACGGAAGCGAGACCCACAGCCAGGGAAATCGCCATCGCCATCGAGGGCATTGGGGGCGTGTTCAACGCCAGCACGGGCCGAGAGCTTACCACCTACTGGGCCAAGGTGGGCGAGGACCACTTCTCCATCGCCCTGGACGTTCTGTCAGACATGCTGCTCCACTCCAAGGTGGAGGAACAAGAACTGGAGAAGGAACGTGGGGTCATCATCGAAGAGATCAACATGACCCTGGATCACCCCGCAGACTGGGTCCATCTCCTGGCGACTGAGCTGATCTGGCCCGATCATCCCCTCGGTCGAGACCAGGCAGGCACCAAGGAGAGCGTCTCTGGAATCACCAGAGGGATGATTGGTGATTATCTGAGCCGGCACTACCAGCCGGCCAACGTTGTGCTGGCCGTAGCCGGCAACATCCAGCACGAGAGAGCGGTCAGCGAGGCCAAGTCCAGACTCGAGGGTTGGCAGGTGGCTCCGGTCGCCACCTGTTTGTCTATGGATCAGCAGCAAGGCGCGCCCAGGGTCAGGCTGGCCCACAAAACCACGCAGCAAGCCCATCTCGCCCTCGTGCTGCCCGGCGTCTCCCGCTTCGACGAAGACAAGTACATTCTCAGCCTGCTCAATACCGTACTGGGACAGGGTATGAGTTCCCGACTGTTTCTGGAGGTACGGGAGAAGAGGGGATTGGCCTACTCTGTGTACTCGTACGTCTCGCCCCTCACGGACACAGGTCTGGTGGGCGTCTACGCCGGTGTGGATTCAGACCGGATCGAGGGCGCCCTGCAGGCCATACTGGTGGAACTGGGCAAGATGACGCAGGAGCCTGTGGCCGAGGAGGAGCTGCACAAGGCCAAGGAGTTCACCAAAGGGCGATTGAAGCTACAGATGGAAGACTCCTTCTCCGTCGCCTCCTGGGTTGGCCGGCAGGAGATCCTCGAGGATCGGGTCCTGTCCCTCGACGAGGTCCTGGAGGAGATTGATGCCGTGACCACTGAGGGCGTGCAGCGGGTGGCTCGGCGCCTCTTCCGCCAGGAGAAGCTCAATCTCGCCGTCGTCGGCCCATACGAAAGCACCAGGGAAGAGGCTTTCCGGTCCCTGTTGACACTCTGATGTCTCGTCGAGCCTCTTTGGCTCCCCGCCCGAGATGCGACTTCGTGACTCTCGGAAGGGATACCAGCTCGCGGCGATGAGCGAGGGTGTGCGCGGCCCTCGAGTAGAAGAGTAGACCGTGCCAAAGATAGAGCCCTCTCACATGGTCCTGGATCGACCGGAGGTCCTGCGGGTGACCTTCCACCCGCGACCCGACGACTCCCCTTCCACTCTCCCACCCGGTGTGCACTCCATCTCCACGGAGGTCGAACAGGACACCTCCGTAGGAGGACGACTGTATCAAGCGGGACCAGACGCCCCGGCGATCCTCTTCTGGCACGGCAACGGGGAGATCGCTGCGGACTACGACCCCATCGCGATGCTCTACGCTGGCCTGGGCATCACGCTCCTCGTGTTTGACTACCGTGGGTACGGGAACAGCGTTGGCTCGCCCACGTGCAGCAATCTCCTCTCCGACGCCATCACGCTCTTTCAGGCGGCCAAGGGTATCTTCGAAGATCATGGCCTCGAGCCCTCCAGGCAGTTCGCTATGGGTCGTTCGCTGGGAAGCGCAGCCGCCATCGAGGTCGCCAGCACCCACGGAGACTCGCTCGCCGGCCTGATCGTGGAAAGCGGTTTCTCAGACACCTTCGCCCTCCTGGCGCGCCTGGGCGTCCACGTCTCGGGTGTCACCGAAGCGAGGGATGGGTTCGGCAACACCCGCAAGATGGAGAAAGTCACCATTCCCACACTGATCATTCACGGCGAGAGCGACGTCCTGATCCCAGCAAGTGACGGTCGCGACCTCTTCCGCAGCTCGGGTGCGGGCGACAAGAGGCTGGAGTTGATCCCTGGTGCGGGTCACAACGACTTGATGCTAGTAGGAACGGCCCAGTACTTCGAGGCCATACGCAGGTTCGTGTTTGGATAATCCGGAGGTCTGGCATCGTGTCTAAGGCAGAGAAGAGGGACTTCCCTTCCCGTATCATCATCGGTGTGGCAGGAGGCACTGGTTCCGGCAAGACCACGGTCTCCAGTGCCATCCTGGACAGAGTAGGACGGGATGAGATCGCCTACATCCAGCACGATTCTTACTACAGAGATCGCAGCTTTCTCCCACCCGAGGAGAGGGCCAACGCCAACTTCGACCACCCAGACGCGCTGGAGAGCGAACTGCTGGCCCAGCATCTTGGAGCGCTCAAGGCAGGGCAGGCCGTGGATGTACCTCTCTACGACTTCACCACTCATACGCGCAAGCACGAGACAGTCCGCGTCGAGCCGCGAAAGGTCATCCTCGTGGAAGGCATACTCATCTTCGCCGAGAAAGCTCTGCGGGAGTTGATGGACATCAAGGTCTTCGTGGACACCGATGCTGACGTTCGTTTCATCCGCCGGCTCCAGCGGGACATCAGCGAGCGAGGACGGACGGTGGAGTCGGTGATTCGACAGTACACGGAGACGGTTCGCCCCATGCACCTGGAGTTCGTCGAGCCCAGCAAGCGGTATGCCGACATCATCGTCCCGGAGGGCGGCTTCAACGTCACCGCCATAGACATGATTGTGGCCAAACTGAGGGACATGATCGCAGAGCGATGAAGGTTGAAGACCTTCGGCTCCGCCCTCAGATCCTGGCTGCCCCGATGGGCCTCCGACCGCTCCCGCTTCAATCCGACAATGACTGCTGGGAGGTTGGTACTATTGACTACTGTACCACAGCATAGTATAATGGGGCATAATGGGGTTCACTCCTGCAGCCCCTGGTCGCGCTCGGAAGGGGCACCGCGGTACACCGAAGGCTCAACGCCACCGTGCGCTCTGTCACTGCTTCACCCAATCGAAGGCCAGTGCTCGCCCCCTCAGTACACCGACCCAGCGTGCTGTCGCGCGCTACATCCGTCTCGCCCCAGGAGGAAATGGCTGAGATGACTGCATCCCACAGGCCAATACTGGTCACAGGAGCACACCGTTCGGGTTCAACCTGGGTGGGCTCGATGTTGGCTGCAGGCCCTGCGGTGGGTTATATCCAAGAGCCTTTCAACCTTAACTGCCGGCCCGGTAGGTGTGGCGCCAGATTCCACTTGTGGTTCACCTACGTTACAGAGGAGAACCAGAGCACTGTCTACAAGCACATAGAGAACACTCTCGGGTTCCGCTTCGACCTCAGGGCAGAGGCCAGGACCATCAGGTCCTTGGCAGACGCCCGTCGCGCCGGGGCCGAGTATCTGCGCTGTCTCAGGCGCCGCATCTCGCGGGCAAGACCTCTGATGAAGGATCCTATAGCAGTCTTTTCCGCAGAGTGGCTTGCCTCGGCGTTCGACATGCAAGTCGTAGTGCTCATCAGGCACCCTGCGGCGTTCGCCAGCAGTCTGAAGAGGCTAGGCTGGATCCATCCCTTCTCCCACTTTATCCAGCAACCTGCCCTCATGAAAGACCATCTGCAACCGTTCAGGGATGAGATCGAGGAGTACGCAGAGCGCGAGCACGACGTAGTAGACCAGGCAGCCCTGCTGTGGAGACTCATCTATCACGTAGTAGACAACTATCGGCAGGAGCACAAGGACTGGACTTTTGTGCGGCACGAGGATCTATCCCGAGACCCGGTGCGCGAGTTCGAAATGCTATACAACGAACTAGGGCTCGACTGGACTGAGGATACAATGCGGGCCGTCCGGTCCCACAGCGACGAATCGAATCCCAGCGAAGCCCCTCCTGTCTACCAATACCTGAAGCGCGACAGCAAGTCAAACATCTGGAACTGGAAGCAGAGACTGACCAAGGCTGAAATCGAGCGCCTCAGAGGACAGGTTGAGGATGTGTCACAGCTCTTCTACTCGAACAAAGACTGGTGACCATGACCAGAGTCAAGGACAAGACCGCAGCCGGCTCAAGGCTGAGGGCCAACGACCGTTCGGCTGGTGCTTATGCCGTCTGGACGCGCGCCAGAGGAATTGAGAGTCTCGTACTATTGACTGCTGTAGTGCCGCGTAGTAAAATAGGCCATAACTGGACCAGGCTGGGCTGCGCCAGAGAGAAGTCGGCCTGCGGACAAGCCCATCTCGGAAGAGGGCAAACTACGAGCGAGTACGGGCAAGAGCCGTCTCGCAATTCTGGGCTGGCATCGCCCGGGGTTACGAGGTCGTACAACCTGAGCGCGAAGCCGCATTGACGGGCCACAGAAGACCGGCCAAGCGATTCATCGGGATGTTGGCTGGCCTTCCTCTCGAGGCCAGGCTTGACCCAAGATCGCACATCCACGGTCGGAGTCGCATCACCACCGAAAAACAACCGAAGACATAGGAACTCGCCATGAACGCGACTACCGACGAGAAACGAATGGGGAGCGCAACGCCCACCAACCACGAGATACCCACCACTCTGATCCGCCCCTCACGCGGCTGGGTGGCCCTCAACCTGCGGGACCTGTGGAACTACAGGGAGTTGCTCTACTTCCTGACGTGGCGCGACATCAAGGTACGATACAAGCAGACGATCCTGGGAGCAGCCTGGTCCGTGCTCCAACCCTTCTTCACCATGGTCGTCTTCAGCATATTCTTCGGGCAGTTGGCCAAGGTACCCTCCGATGGTATCCCTTACCCGATCTTCTCCTACTGTGCGTTGCTGCCCTGGAGCTACTTCTCTGGCGCGCTGGACCGGGCCAGCAACAGCCTCGTGGGCAGCTCCCACCTGATCACCAAAGTGTACTTCCCCCGCCTGGCCATACCTGTCTCCGCTGTTATAGCAGGGCTCGTGGATTTCGGTATCGCTTTTGTGGTTCTCCTGGGGATGATGGTCTACTACGGCTTCGCCCCCACCATGGCTGCCTTGACTCTGCCGCTATTCCTGTTGCTCGCTGTGGCGACTGCCCTGGCTGTGGGCCTGTGGTTGTCGGCCCTCAACGTACAGTATCGAGACGTGCGGTACACCATTCCCTTTCTGACTCAGTTCTGGCTCTTCGCTACCCCGATCGCCTACTCCAGCAGCCTGGTGCCCGAGCGGTGGCGTGCCTGGTACGGGCTGAATCCCATGGCCGGTGTGGTCGAGGGATTCCGGTGGGCCTTGCTGGGCAAGGAGCCGCCCACGTCCCTCCTGGCGGTCTCGGCGGTCGTGGTGGTATTGTTGCTCGTCGGGGGGCTGTACTACTTCCGCCGGATGGAGAAGACCTTCGCGGATGTAGTATGATTGTGCATTTCGAAATTCGGATTTCGAAACTGGGGATTGCCCGTGGATAAGGTCGAATTGGAGGAGAGGACCAAGCAGTTTGCATTGAGGGTCATTCAGTTCGTGTCGAGCCTGGTCAAGAACAAGGTGACGGATGTGCTGGGTTATCAGTTGCTCAAGTCGGGAACCTCCATCGGGGCCAACTACCGTGAGGCGAACCGGGCCCAGTCTCGCAACGACTTCATTCACAAGATTGCCATCGTCGAGAAGGAGGCCGCCGAGACTCAGTACTGGCTGGAACTCTGCGAAGATGCAGGGATCGGTGGTGCTTCCCAGCGGCACTGGCTCCTCCAAGAATGCGGCGAACTCCTGGCTATCTTCACCGCATCGGGCAAAACCGCCAAGGCACGTCGACAGTGAAATTCGAATTCCGAAATCGGAAATTCGAAATTCGGATTTGTGTATGGATGACGTCGAACTGCAGCAGGAGGAGGCAGCACCAGCGCTACAAGTCAGGAGGTCAGCGGAATGGCACACACAGCGACTACGGACATTGGAACGCTGATTACGACGGCACCTGAGCTGCGTGGCGGCCGGCCTTGCGTTACCGGAACCGGTGTGACCGTGCAGCGCATCGTTGGCTGGTACAAGCTAGGCCTCACCCCCGAGCAGATAGCGGATGAGTTGGGCCACCTGAGTCTGGCACAAGTCTATGCGGCTCTGGCTTTCTACCACGCCAATCGCGATGAGATCGAGGCAGCTATCGGTGCTGAGGAAGAGACCGCGGACAGACTAGAAAGGGAGCATCAGCAAGGAGAGGCAGGTTAGGGGTGACCATCCGCCTCTACATTGATGAAGACTCCATGAGTCGTGGCTTGGTGCGTGCACTTCAGGCAAGAGGGGTCGATGTGGTCACCGCACTGGATGCAGGGATGATCGAACGAGAGGACGAAGAACACCTCAACTACGCCATCGAACAGAGTCGTGTCCTGTACACTTTCAACGTAGGGGATTTCTATCGCTTGCACACGACCTATGTCGCTCGGGGCAAACAGCATCCCGGGATCATCCTGGCCCGCCAGCAACACTACTCGGTCGGTGAGCAGATGCGCCGGATTCTCAGACTCATCGCGACGCAATCTGCAGATGAAATGAGGAATCGGGTTGAGTTCCTGAGGACCTGGGATTGAGCAGCAGAATGACGAACGTAGCCGTTCACGTCGAGAACCTGAGCAAGCAGTACCGCATTGGCGGCCCTCAGGCTCGCTACAAGACGATGCGCGAGAGCCTGGTAGAAATGGCTGCGGCCCCCGTGCGTCGGTTGCGCCGCCTGGGTCAACCCGCGCCGCCCGAGGAGACTATCTGGGCCTTGAAAGACGTGTCTTTCGAGGTCAAGGATGGCGAGGTGGTAGGCATCATCGGTCGCAACGGCGCCGGCAAGACCACGCTGCTGAGGGTCCTTTCCCGCATTACCGAGCCTACCGAAGGGTACGCGGAGATCAAAGGGCGCGTGGGCTCGCTGCTGGAGGTCGGCACTGGATTCCACCCCGAGCTCACGGGGCGGGAGAACATCTACCTCAACGGGGCCATCCTGGGCATGAAGCGTACCGAGATCGACAGGAAGTTCGACGAGATCGTGGCCTTTTCAGAGATCGAGAGGTTCCTCGATACGCCGGTCAAACGGTATTCCAGCGGGATGTACGTCCGTCTGGCCTTCTCCGTGGCCGCCCACCTGGAGCCGGAGATACTACTCGTGGACGAGGTGCTGGCCGTCGGAGACGCCGCATTTCAGAAGAAATGCCTGGGTAAGATGGGGGACGTGGCGGGCGAGGGGCGTACGGTGCTGTTTGTGAGCCACAATATGGCAGCCATATCGGCGCTCTGCCAACGCGCGTTGTTGCTGGAAAACGGTCGCAAGAACATCGACGGTCCAGTCTCCAGCGTGGTCGCGCGGTACGGTGATCTCTTGGACCAAGCGAGCGCTGGAGACCTGACGTCTGTACACGACCGAGGCGGCACCGGGGCGGCCAAGACCACGAGCATGTCGTGGGTGGACTCACAAGGAGCCCATCTCGGTGCACTACAGAGCGGACAGACCGTAGAACTCCGGATAGCCTACACAGCGAAGCATGCTCTCCGCGATCCGTGTTTTCTGGTCGGGGTGTACGACTCGCTCTCTCGTCGCGTTTTCTTCCTGGACAGCTCCGAGAGCGGTACGCTTCCAAAGACACTTCCTCCACAGGGCGTTGTGCGCTGCCTCATAGAAGACCTGCCCCTGCCGGCCGGGAGCTACCGCCTCAACCTCGCCATCTTGGCCGGTCACGAGCTGGCGGACCACATCACACACGCGGCCGAGACACAAGTCATTGAGGGAGACTTCTTTGGCAGTGGGGTCCTCAAGAGGCACAGGAGAGTCTGCCTACTGAAGCACCGCTGGGAAGTGGCTGACCTGAGCCAGGACCGGTAGCGCGCCGAGGCAACGCCAGGACGCGGGGTGCGGCTGATTGTGCGGAAACGGATGCAAGAAGTACCCTGCCCGCCGGTCTCCATAGAATGGCGGCATTCTGGGAAGACTTCAGTGGCAACCAATGGGAATGGCCCTGCGGCTTCATGCATGTGGGTTCCAGGATCGAGAAGGGGTGGCTAGCTCAGAGCCTAGAGGCTGATCGAGACTTCATTCGTTCAAAGTGGGAGCAGCACACTGTGCGACTCAAGCTATCCGATATCCAGTTCGACGCGGGTTCCGTAGTCGATCCTGCCGGGTTCGTCTTTCACCACGATGGTAGAGTCTTCCGAGCAATATCGGCATCAAGCGCTGATCTGTATCGTGAACTGCTAACGGCGGACTTCATCGCTGACCTTTTCGCCGCTGGCCTGGTAGAGACCTGGATTGCCGATGTCGCGCTCGAAGGCTTCGAACTAGTGGTGGAGCACAGGAGAATCCCAGTTCTATCCTGCTGGACCGAATGGTGCTCTAGCATGATCCGGGATGCCACCGCGATGGTATGCAGGTTAAACCTCGAGATGGCCAAGCACGGCTTGGTGACCAAGGATGTCCAGCCGGGCAATGTGCAATTCGTTGATGGCAGGCCCATCTGGATTGACTTTGGATCTGTTGTACCCAGCAACTCTCACGGCACCTTCCGGTTCGATGAGTTCCGATACCACTCGCTGCTACCGCTCTGGCTCTTCTCAAAGGGTCGGTTCGGCCTGGGTAGGGCAATCTACGGAGAACTTGGAGCAGGTTACCTGAAGCGCTTCAGCATGCGGCGTCCGTTCCGATGGATCCCCCCGGGCTACACCCTCATCCGGCGAAGAGCCTCCGATGTCGGCACGGTGGCGGCCCTCGAGAAGACTCTTGACTTCATTGAGAGATTGTCGATAGCACCTCGTAGGAGCAACTGGACAAAGTACGGACAGGGAGGCATGCCAGCGGTAGATGATCCAGAAGGGTTCTCGCAAAAGGCACAGGCGGTCTACGGCTTGCTGCGACGTCTGGCGCCAGGGAGTCTCTTGGATGCCGCCGGCAACAAGGGTTGGTATGCTGAGCTGGGCGCCTCTATGGGATACAGTGCCGTGTCTTTCGACACCGATGACGCGTCAGTATGCGACCTGTACCAGAGAGTGCGGGAGCAGCGGTTGCCCATACTGCCCCTGCTTCTCGACTTCCTGTATCCCACGCCGCCCTACAGCATAGGGCTTGGGAAGGCGAGCGCCCTCGAGAGGCTGCGATCCGACGTCACTCTCGTGCTGGCTCTCGTCCACCACCTTGTGTTCGAGCAAGGTGTGCATTTTGAGCCGATCGCCAGGCTCATCTCTCAATACACGCGGAAGAACGCGATTGTGGAGTTTCCACCCAAAGAGGACCGTTACGTGAAGGAATGGATTCGGCCAACACACCACTGGTATACCTTGGACAACTTCGTTACGAGCCTGGGGCGGTATTTCCCGTCGATTGAGATTCACGAATCGTGGCCCCCACCGCGCAAACTCATTCTGTGCTCCAAGTAGGAGGCGACCATGGATTCAGGCTTTCTTTGAGTCCCGACTGAGCGAGGAATGGACGGACGAGTACTAACCAAGAAACTGACAGGACATCAGCACACGCAGGCCAACCCCGACCCCGGAAGCGACCTGATCGATCACTCCATGGCCCTCTGAAGCACTGGAAGAGACCAGAGACTGCAGCCTACAAGGACACCCGTGATGACAACAACCCTCGTGGTCACAGGCATGCACAGAAGCGGGACGTCGATGGTGGCACACTATCTGCAAGTGTGCGGCATTGACATAGGCGAGGATCTCCAGCCCGGCGATGTGGGAAATCCTCGGGGCTACTATGAAGACGTGGACATGCTGAGGTTTCATCAAGACTTGCTTGCCTGCCTGAAAGTCGGCACCTTTCCAACCAGTGACGCACAGATCTCCGGACAGGTACCTACTGTGTTCAGGCGCAGAGCTCAAGACATACTAGGGCGGAAGGCCAGCTCTCCGGTTTGGGGATGGAAAGACTGTCGCACAAGCCTGTTTCTGCCGTTCTGGCGAGAGATGATCCCGGACGCCAATTTCCTCTTCCTCTTTCGGCATCCCGTGTCTGTTGTCGATTCGCTACTCCGGCGGGGCACGGACCCGCGCCTCACCCGAAACCCCGCGATAGCGTTTCGGTCGTGGCGGTTGCATAATGAACGTATCTTGGATTTCTACCGCCAAAACCGGGCGGGCTGTTTCCTCGTAGACATGGACCGTTTTGTGCACGATGCTCCCGCAGCAGTCTCGGCCCTTTTCTCAAAGCTGAACATCGAGCTACCAGTACGGGAGTTCGACACCATCTACGCGCCTGCAGCCTTCAAAGAGAGCAAGTCCGCAAGCGACACCTACCTGATGCTTCGTTTTCCCTTACAGACGGTACGCTGCCTGAAGCTTCATCGGGCGCTGAGAGCATTGGCCGACTGGCCTTGACTGGGCAGCTCTTCGACCCAGGCGTCACACTGGCAGAAGCCTGCTGGAGACGAGAGCACCCAGGGCTTTCCGTGATCCTTCACGGCCAGCGATCAGCATGGACCTATCTTTGTCACGTGCGAAGCACTCGGGCTTCTAAGGAGTCCCATGCACAATTTCTGTACGTGTTTTGACCACCACTATCTGGTGCGAGGACTCACTCTCTACAAGTCTCTCGCGCGCCATGCCAGTCCCTTGGTACTCTGGGTACTCTGCTTCGATGATCTCACATACCATACTCTCTGCAAACTGGACCTGCCGAATCTACGTCCGATTCCTCTTCTGGCCCTGGAACGCGATGACCAGGAATTGCTGGCAACCAAGGAAGATCGCAGCCAGGTGGAGTACTACTTCACATGCACCCCCTCCTGGCTCCTCTGTCTTCTCGACCGTGTCCCGGCGCTTGACTCGGTCACCTACCTGGATGCAGACCTCTTCTTCTACTCGAGCCCACAGCCCATCTACGACGAGATGCAAGACCAGTCGGTAGTCATCGTGGGCCACCGATTCCCTGAGGAACGGCGGTACCGGGAGAAATACGGCATCTACAATGTCGGCTACCTGACCTTTCGAAACGACTCGCATGGGAGGCAGTGTGTCCACTGGTGGCGCGAGAGGTGCCTTGAATGGTGCTACGACCGCGTGGAGGACGGGCGCTTCGCTGACCAGAAGTACCTCGACGATTGGCCGGTTCGCTTCGGACAGGTCGTTGTCCTCCAGCACAAAGGTGCTGGCTTGGCCCCCTGGAACGTGGAGAACTACTCTCTGGCCCAACGAAATGGGCGTGTGCTGGTGGACTCACAACCACTCGTATTCTTCCACTTTCACAACCTCAGGCAACTCAGCCGACGGATACTCGACCCGGGGTTGGCAAGGTACGGGGCGCCACCTGGCCATGTGCTAAAGCGCCATGTCTACAACCCTTACATCCGAGCGCTTAGAGCAACTGCTGAGTCACTGCCTGGACTGGTTGACCAGCCTCACATCCGCTTGAAATCGATTCGGCGTGGGCGCCCAGCAACCGACAACAGCGGCAATGACGGGAGTCTCCTTGCTGGGCTGGCCCAGAACCTCCAGGAACGGCTCTTGCTGGGCAAGAGAATCTACCGTGGTGATCTGTGGCTGGTGATTGGGGGGAGGATCCTATGAGCACTGCTCTCACCCTTTCGGAATGCGGAGTCGGAGAAACGACAGCCTACGCACTGTGCAGCTTCGGCTCAAGTACACCTCCTGTCACCGCACACACGCTGAGTTCACCGAGAGAGCCCCAAGAGGCGAGAGCACAGAACAGCGGCAGCAAGTCAGTAGCCGAGGGCCAGGGCCATGCCGCGTGCAGGTTGGGAATACACTCTTGATCCACAGGCCGACAGGATTCGCGCCGCTCCAAGTTGAAGGGCGGCGAAGTCCTTCCGGGTTGTCGGCGGATTGCTGGCAGATCTAAGACGGCAAGGGAATGTCCAAGACCAGGATCTCTGTCATCACTGTATCACTGAACACTGCCGCTCACATCGAGAGGGCGATCCAGAGCGTCGCTGCCCAAACCTATGCGGACATCGAGCACGTGATCATCGACGGGGGTTCCACGGACGGCACGCTGGAGATCGTCGACAGGTATCGAAACCATATAGGATACTTCGTCAGCGAGCCAGATCGCGGCATCTACAATGCCATGAACAAGGGCATCAAAGCCGCCACTGGAGACATCCTACACTTCCTGAACGCCGATGACCGGTTCTGTGATGAGCGGGTCGTCGAAGACGTGGTCTCCGTCTTCGACGAGACGCCCGAACTCGATGTGGTCTACGGCAACCTTCTGTGGGACATCTCTGGCAAACCGGTCAGAAGAAGGCAACCGACGGTCATGACGAGGGCCTCCCTCGCCTCCGCGACCATTCTGCACCAAACCGTGTTCGCCAGGAACCACGTGTTCGTGGCAACCGATGGTTTCTCCGAACGCTACAAGGTCGTCAGTGACTATGAGTGGATGCTCAAGGTGTTCATCAGGGACCAGCGCAACTACAGGTACGTGGACCGCGACATCGCGGTCATGGGCACCGAAGGCGTTAGCTGGACCGCCTCCGATTGGGAGAGCGAACGTATCGACGCCATGAAGCCATACCTGTCGAAGTACGAGATACTACGGTACCGCGTCCTGCCCTACAAGATGCAGCCCGTGGCGAGAAGACTGAACAGCGTTCGGCGTTTCTTGCGCCTCGGGAGAATCCGAAGCCTATGGAGCGGCTGAGAGTGCTGCACCGGCTTCCTGTGGAACCTGCACCCTGCTGCCGTCGCTCTACCAGGACTAGCCCGCCGACATCTGATGAGAATATCAGTCTACATCACCTCCTACAATCAGAAGAAATACCTGATTGAGGCGATCGACAGCGTCCTCGCCCAGACACTGCGTCCATCCCAGATTGTGGTAGTTGACGACTGTTCCACAGACGGCTCGCAGGAGGTGATCGCTGGCTATGCCTCCAAGTATGGTGACCTCTTCACCCCGGTGTTCCACACCACCAACCAAGGCATACCACGGACACGCAACGACGGGCTCAGAGCGTCGACAGGGAGCCATGTCACTCACGTTGACGGTGACGACAGATTCCTGCCCACAAAACTGGAGAACGAGGCGAGACTCCTCCGAGACAATCGGGATGCGCAAATCGCCTTCTCAGACTACTATTACGTCAACGCTGAAGGCGCGCGCACGGGCCGCTGGGCGGAAAGGGAGAAACCTCCTCAGGGCGACGTCTTCTGTCAGACCTTCGCGCGCGACTTCCCAAATCACACCCTGTTTCGCAGCGCGTTGATCAACCGCGAGGCCTGGCAGGACGTCGGTCTCTTCGATCCCAATCTGGCGCTCTACGAGGACTACGATATGCTGATCCGGCTGACAAGGCACCTGCGCGTAGTCTACCATGATGAGCCTCTTTGCGAGTATCGATTGCACGAAGAGGGGCTTTCCAGAGCGCGTGCTGCCGACCACCTGGCTGCTCTGAACTACATCTACGAGAAGAACAAGCCTCTCCTTGACCGTGTAGACCCCGCGGCAGGCAAGGAGGTCGAACGAAAGCTGGGTGCATGGATGGCCCGCATCGCGCGGCGAGGCGTAGAGGAAGCTATAGAAGACGCACGAGAACAACTCGGCCGAGGACACGCTCTGCGCAAGTACCTCCAGATCGTCAGGGCACAGCCTGCATACTCTGTCCACTACAAACCGGTTCTTCGAATCCTCCTGCCCGACGCTGTGTACGAATCGCTCAGAGCAGTCTCCCGCAGGGTGCGACGCTATGCACGTTCAACGCACAGTTGACAGATGGGGTACCCTGTCGGTATTGGCGGACCGTGAGAGTCAGCCCTCATGCGCTCAGGTCTGCGGGAAGCGGCAGTTGCTTGGCGCCAGGCAGCACATGGTGTGTGGCATAGCACATGTCCTGCCGCTCGAGCGGCCTGCACTCGGTGGAGTCTCACAGCATTCTGCTAGCCTATCATTCGCGCAAGCACACCCGGCGCGGTCCTGGCAAAGACGCATCGCGCCACACGCGCAGATGTGGCTCCACGCCGCACCAAAGGGAGCGTAGTCCGAGATGATCTCAGCCGATGGCGACAACCTGGTCTTTCTGTTTTCTCTGCCAAGGTCCGGGTCGACAATCCTCAGTCTGCTGATGGGCAGCCACTCCGCGATGCTCTGCCCTCCAGAACCGTGGTTCTTGTTGAAACTCTCCACCCTTAGAGAGCCAGGCAACGTGAAGAGTGTTTTCGACGACGACTGGGCAACGACCGGAACAAGGCAGTTCCTGTCAGACGATACGTTCCTCGATGCAGCGCGGGCCTTTGCGACTACAACGTACAATCGGTATCTGCAAGCGGCCGATAAGACCATGTTCGTGGACAAGACGCCCCGCTACTACCACATACTCGACCTCATCGAAGCCCTATTCCCCAAGGCCCGCAAGATCTGGCTACAGAGGAATCCCCTTGATGTTGCCCGGTCTTACCTGAAAAGCTGGGGAGTCAACATAGACGTGATAGTGGGACGGCGAGTTTCGGCTGCATCATTCGACTTCGCTATTGGCCCATTCAGCCTGGCCGACTACTTCGACGAACCATCTCCTTTCAAGATGGAGATACAATACGAAGCCGTAGTGAGGGACCCGGCAGCAGCCCTTGTCCAAGTCTGCGATTTCCTCGGCGTTGGGTACGAAGAGGGCATGCTAGACTACGTCGACAACGAGGCCGTCTTGGCCCAATACGCCAAGTCAATGGTGGGTGATGACAAGGCGCTGGCTACTTCATCGGTACACCACCGATCAATCGGAAAGTGGCGAGGGGATCTTCAAGTCGCAGAGATACGGCAGATCGTGGATCTGCTGGGCTTAGGCATATTCAGGCGAATGGGATACGAGGACACTGTGGCGACCCTACAATCCATGGGGATCACGGCCGATTCTGAAGCCGACGCGGCAGAATCGCGTCGCCGGGTTGCGGATGCTGGTATCGACAAGACAACTCAACTATATGAAGAACTGGTTGCGCTGCGTGAGGGAGCCAGACACAGACTAATCATCGCCCGCATCCTGAGGAAGACCAGGCTAGATCGGCTTCTGGGTCGCGTGTCCCGATGACTAGACGGTGCAACTGCCTGCGCCACGGTGAGACCTCTTGTTCCTCCGGGCGCTCGCCGAGCGGCGGGACAGGGTGACGCAGCATAGTAGAGCCCAATCCAGACCAGAAGGAGGACCAAGGTGACTGGTAAGACGGCCGTGGTAACCGGAGGCGGGGGCTTCCTTGGCTCTCACGTCGTGGACCGATTACGACGAACCGATTGGTGCGGCGAGGTGTTCGCTCCCCGCAGCCGTGAATACGACTTAAGGAACCAGGATGACGTGATCCGCCTCTATGAGGTCTCCAGTCCCGACATCGTGATCCACATCGCAGGAATAGTGGGCGGCATCGGGGCCAACCGGGAGAACCCCGGCCAGTTCTTCTACGACAACCTGATGATGGGCGTTCAGACCATGCACCACGCCTACCTGCACGGCGTCACGAAGTTCGTGGCCGTGGGCACCATCTGTGCCTATCCCAAGTTCACGCCGGTGCCCTTCCGGGAAGAGAGTCTCTGGGATGGCTATCCTGAGGAAACCAATGCTCCCTACGGCCTGGCCAAGAAGATGCTGCTGGTACAAGCACAATCCTACCGGCAGCAGTATGGGTTCAACGCCATCTACCTGCTGCCGGTGAACCTCTATGGCCCCAGAGACAACTTCGATCCCGCCAGTTCTCACGTCATCCCAGCGCTGATCAAGAAATGCTTCGACGCCATGGACAACGACGAAGAGGAGATCGTCGTCTGGGGCGACGGTACACCGACGCGCGAGTTCCTCTACGTCGAGGACTGCGCCGAGGCCATCGTGCTCGCCACCGAGAAGTACGACAAGCCAGACCCGGTGAACATTGGAGCAGGGTTCGAGATCTCCATCAAAGACCTGGCCCATCTCATCGTGGAACTGACGGGCTTCCCAGGGCGTATCGTCTGGGATACCAGCAAGCCGGGGGGACAGCCCAGAAGGTGCCTCGACACAACCCGGGCACAACGCGAGTTCGGATTCCGAGCCCAGACTAGCTTCGAGGAAGGCTTGCAGCGGACCATCGACTGGTACCGGGAGGTCCGGCATCAGCAAGCGGAGGGCCATGACTGAGAACCTGCCCCTCATTTCCATCGTGACGCCATCGTACCAGCAAGGCGCTTTCCTGGAGGAGACCATCCAGTCCGTTCTCGACCAAGGATATCCAAACCTGGAATACATCGTCATTGACGGTGGCTCCACCGACGGCAGTGTGGACATCATCCGCAAGTACGAAGCTCACCTCACCTATTGGGTCAGCGAGGCCGATCAAGGACAGTATCACGCTCTGCAAAAGGGTTTCGCTCGCGCCAACGGAGAGCTCCTCGGCTGGCTCAACTCGGACGACGTGTATCTGCCCGGCGCGCTCCTCCACGTGGGCCGCGCCTACTCTCAGCACCCCGGATGCTGCGTCGCCGGGCCGGTGATCAACGTCGACGCGCGTTCGGGCAAGGAAACCCTCGTCCCTCAATTCGGCATCACGTTCGAGAACATGGTGAGGTTCTGGGAGCTTCGGCACAGTTGGCACCAGCCCGGCTTCTTCTTTCCGCGCGCAACCTACGAACTGGTGGGCGGCGTAGACGGGAGTCTGAACTACTTGATGGACCATGACCTTACGTGTCGCCTGCTGCGGCATTGTCAGGTTGAGTACGTAAGCGAACCCATCGCAAGGTTCAGACTGCACGAATCGTCCAAGACCTGCACCGCGGCGCGCGAGATGCTTCTGGAGGTGAGCACCGTCTCCCAGCGATACTGGCCGCTTCTGGAATCAGTGGACAAGGGACGCCACGACCGGTTCATCGCCCAGCGGCTGGCCGGACTGGCACTCAGAAGCCTCCCGAGCCGACCTGCACAGGCCGCACGATTGATGCTGGAATCGTTCCGCCGCTCCCCCGTAGCCTTGCCAGGCGGCATCCTTCGCGTGGTCAAACGTTGGCTGGGCACAGCTCAGCCGCCCGGACCATCATGACGGCCCCTGCGAGTGAGACGCGCCCACCGGTGCATCCATTCACGGGCGGCGCACCGGGCTCGAAGCCATGGGCGGCTCCAACGGCGCCGCAGTCGCGTCAATCAGGCCGGGGTCTCCACCCTATCCCAAGCCAACCACGCGGTTCCGAGGCGGACGTCGGCAGCAGGCGAAGGAGGGGCATAGCTTGCCACCATTGGTCAGCGTAATCATCCCGACCTACAACCGCTCCCGGTACATCGCGGAGGCGATTCGCAGCGTCCAGGCCCAGACCTACCAGGACGTCCAGATCATCGTCGCCGATGATGGCTCGACGGACAACACCCCGGACGTCGTCCTCGCGTTTGGCCAGGGGGTGACCTATCTCCAGTTGCCACATCGTGGTCAGGCGGCCGCCACACGCAACGCCGGGCTGCGAGCGGCCGAGGGAGAGTACGTGGCCTTCCTCGACTCCGACGACCTGTTCTTGCCCCACAAACTAGCCCTCCAACTGGCTGCCTTCGAGCAACGCCCAGAAGCAGGACTGGTCTATTCTAACGGATACTTCTTCCGCGACGATCCTCAGACGCCGACTGGACACGCGCTCGATGGTTTGCCGACTCCCACCGGCAATGCCCTGGCTGACATGCTCAGAGGCAACTTCCTCACCTCGCCGGTGGTCCTGGTCCGGCGTGATTGTCTGGACGTGGTGGGAGTGTTTGACGAAGGTCAGGAGTTCTTCGCGGTGGAAGACTATGACCTATGGCTACGCATCGCCGTGCAGTTCCCGTTCGTCTACGTGCCCGGCGACGTCGCCGCCATCCGTCGTCACAGGCAGAGTATCAGCCGAGACGTGGCCAGCCTCCGGAGCCGCGCCCTGCTGGTTCTGGCCAAGCTGGAGGCCAAGCACCCCGAACTCACCTCAGCCCAAAGGGCTGCTCTCACCGAAGGCTATGCTCGCCACCACGGCGCCATTGCCGTGACCCTCCTTCAACAGCGCCAGTTGCTCGCGGGTCTGGGCCACGTCCTCCGAGCAGCCCGGTACAGTCTGCGGACACCGGGGCTGGGTACGAAAGCGTTCCTCGAGTGGATCAGAAGACGACGCCTGAGGGGGACATCGGCAATGCCTTGAAGCCCTCACAGCATTCGCCACCCCGTGTGCACCTGCTGTTGCGCCCATCTGGACCGCGTGGGAAGACGGCCCCAGTAACCGATGGCCAGACCTGGCGCCAGGACCGCCATGCCTGACCAGGTCATAGATGGCGGCCTGGCTACCGAAGCTGACTCGACCGATAATACAGCACCATGAGAATCTGTCTGAATGCCTCTCCAGCGGTGCACCACATCGCTGGTCTCGGGCGCTATACTCAAGAGTTGATGGCGGCATTGCTGGAAGTCGACTCCGAGAACGAATACGTCGCCTTCTACAATCGGCCGGCCGAGGCTCAGGTAGATCCACCCCTCGACCGGCTGCCTCGTCTGACCACCAACCTGGCTACGAAACCCTGGCGGATGTCCGCGCTCGTGGCCCATTTCGCCCGGATCTCCCAGAACCGGCTGTTTCCAGGCGTCGATCTGTTCCATGCCACCGATCATCTCCTACCTCGGGTGACCCGCCTCAAGAGTGTGTTCACGCTCCACGATCTGGTGTTTCGTTTCTATCCCCACACCCACAAGCCCTTGAACAGGTGGTTCCTTACGCTGATGATGCCTCGTTTCCTGAACGCCGCCGATGCGGTCATCGCCGTGTCCGAAAGCACCAAGAGAGATGCCATCCAGCTCTACGGCATCGACGAGGCGAAGATCACGGTGATCTACGAGGGCGTCACCGACCACTTCCGCAGAGCTTCGCCCCAGGCGATGGCGGCTGTGCGTCGCAAGTACGGCCTCCCGGACGAATTCATCCTCAGCGTGGCGACCATCGAACCGCGTAAGAACCTGACCTCACTGCTGGAGGCCTATCACGCCCTCAGGGATGAGGTCTCCCTGGGCCTGGTGATCGTGGGCAAGAAGGGGTGGCTGTACTCCGATTTCTTCAACAGATTGGGTGAACTTGGGCTCGAGCACGACGTTCTCTTTCCCGGCTTCGTGCCCGATGAGGATCTTCCGGCCCTGTACAGCGCGGCTGACCTGTTCGTCTTCCCATCGCTGTACGAGGGCTTCGGACTGCCCGTGGTGGAGGCCTTGGCGTGCGGCACGCCGGTCGTGACCAGCAACGCCGCCAGTCTGCCCGAGGTAGCTGCCGACGCGGCCATTCTGGTGGACCCCACGAGCGTGGATGACATCGTCCGCGCCGTGAGGGAGGTGCTGAACAGCAAGGAACTCCGAGAGGAGTTGAGAGTCAAAGGCCCGCGACAGGCAGCCAGATTCAGTTGGCAGAGAGCAGCGCGTGAGACGCTTGCCGTCTACACGTCGCTGGTCCCACGTTGACCGTTTTGGGCTGCAAGTGCGAACGGGTGCCTCGCCCCGGGAGCCGGCCCTTCCAGCCATTCAGGCCCAGTTGGCATCAGCGACGGTGCAGTGAGAGTAGCAGCCATCTCGCAATGCACCCGATCAAGTATCACCTAGGAAACCACCGTGCGAATCGGCATTGACGGGCGATACATCGCGGATCACTTTCCAGGTATTGGCCGCTATACCTACAACCTGGCAACAAAGCTCCCTGAGCTTGCCCCCGACACGGACTTCGTGCTCTTCCACAACCCGCGCCTGCTCAACACCAGGTATGACCTGGGGCGATTGGCCTTGTTCTCCAACCTGCGACTACAGCCGGTAGGCATCCCTGTGCGGTCGCTCAAGGAGCAACACCAGTTCAGATCCCTGGTCAGTGCGCTTTCTGTGGACCTTCTCCACTCGCCATACTACGTGATGCCCTACTGGCTGCCCTGTCCTTCTGTGGTCACCATGTATGATCTGATCCCCATGATCTACCCCCACTCCTTGCCACATCGCTGGGAGGCTTGGGTCTTCCGGGCCGCAGTCTCGCTGGCCGCACGGCGCGCGAGCCGCATCATCGCCATCTCCGAATCCACCCGGAGGGACCTGGGCCGCTTCTTTGGACCCTTCGAAGACAAGACGACGGTTATCCACCTGGCACCGGATGAGGCTTCTCGTCCTCTGGATCGCCACCAATGGCAGGACGCCATCCGCGCCTACGGTCTGCCCGAGAGGTACATGCTATACCTGGGCATCAACAAACCCCACAAGAATCTAGTCTTCCTCCTGCAGGTGTTCGCCGAGTTGCGAACAGATACCAAGCTGGTCCTGGCTGGAAAGGAAGATCGACGCTACCCGCAGGCGCGCGAGGAAGCTCGGCGTTTGGGGTTGGACGACCGGGTGGTATTCCTGGGCGACGTGCCGGAGAACGACCTACCCAAGATCTACAACGGGGCCCAGGTGTTCGTATTCCCTTCCTTGTACGAAGGGTTCGGGCTCCCCGTCCTCGAAGCGATGGCCTGTGGGACGCCCGTCGTCTGTGGCAACAGCTCCAGTCTGCCGGAGATCGTGGGGGACGCTGCCGTGACCCTGGATCCTCTGGACAGGGAGAGTTGGCGCACAGCGCTAACCGAAGTGCTGAAGAACGAAGAACTGCGCGGAGATCTGAAGGCGAAGAGCCTGGCGCAGGCCAGCAGGTTTAGCTGGGAGAAGACAACGCGAGATACCCTGAACGTGTACCGTTCGGTAGACGAGCGTTGAGGCTATAGCCACGTCTCCCGCAGGCAGTCGCTCGCTGCGCACGCCACCGGCAGCAAGCGAACGCCCCCAGGATTCGCATCCAGTACGGAGCGCTGATCCCTACTCGGATCTGATGGCGGAGAAGACCAACCCGCCGAGCGCGCCCAGAGCCGCCCCGATCACCAGGCCAACGCCGCAGCACATGGCGCCGCTAGTAATCGTCTCCACGGCTCCCGCGCCCGCGCCCGTGAACATGCTGGGATCGACGCCTGCCTCCACCATCCCCTGAAGTACCTCCGGTGGAAGCTCTCGGTACATGGCGAGCTGTAGTGGAGCGAAAAGCGTCGCACCGACCACGCTCACGCCGATGCCCACTATGCCCCCAATCGCCGCGGCTATCAGACCCGCCAGCGCGCCCTGGCCCGCTCCTGCCCCCATGGCCCGGGGAGGAACCATCCAGTAGGCAGCCAGTGCTCCAATACAACCCAAGGCCACCCACTCGAGCGGCAGCGTGCAGCACACCGCACACGGCACCAACTCCACCACGTTGAGGATTATCAAGATCACAGCACCGATCAGTCCCGCTTTTAGCCATCCAGACATCGTCGACTCCTTTCTGCCTCGAGGGTTTTCCCAGTGGTGAGCGTAGGGATTGAACTATATATACCACACGTCGGGAGTGAGTACAACCAGGTATCGAGCCATGAACGGGGATCTGTGGATGGAACAGTAATGCTCCTGCGGGCTGCAGACGCGCCAGGAGTCGCCACCCGGTTACACAGGACCCGGACGAGATGCAGCGAAGGTCGAGCCAAACGGTACCCGAATCGTCGACTCAGCGAAACCTGCGGAGGTAGAAGGTCGCGCCACTGTACTCTGTCTCCGCCAGCAGCCCTTCCTGCAACAGCCTCTCCACCACAGACCAGTCCTCCTCCGCCTTGGAGAGAAACGCCTCCACCGCATCTCTGCGCATAGGGTGCACTGACGTGATGCTCAACAAGTCCTCCTCCACTTGGCCGGTGAAGGCGAACTCGTGTCCCTCGTAGGCGATGAGGTACTTCACGTGGTCCAGCTTCTCTCTGAAGACCTGGTAGGCCTGGTTGAGGATCTCGTCCGCAGGAACCTGTACCCAGTCCTCCGCCGGGGGACGCGTGGGGACGGAGAGGTAAGCGACAGAAGGGCCAACCTGCGAGATGAACGCGGCGACCTCTGTAAGCTGTTCCGGGCTATCGTTGACCCCTTGGACCAGCATCGTTTCCGTCACCAGTTGCCCTTCGAAGGAAACGCCAAACTCCTCCATGCCTTGCAGGATCGAGTCGAGCCTGAGGGATCCGTGAGGGCGGTCGATCTCGTGCCAGGTATCATCTCTCGTGGAATCGACCTTCAGCGAGACCCAGTCTGCCTTGCCTAGCTCGTCGTGTACGTCCTCACGCCAGACCAGAGACGAGTTGCTGATGATGGCTACCTTGATCCCCAGCGACCTGAGCAGGTCGATCTCCTGGCCCAGGTTCCTGTCCAACGTCGGCTCGCCGTCAGGCACGAAGCTGAGATAATCAACCGGCTCACCGCGCTGCTGCGCCTTCTCGACCTTCTCCCGGGCCGCCTCCAGTATCTCCTCGGGCCGGTAGAACTCCTGCCGCTCGGAACTCATCTTGATCGTGCGCCCCAACTGGCAGTAGATACAGGAGTAGCTGCACACCTTCGGTGGCACGTTGTTGATCCCCAGGCTGCGCCCGAGCCGTCTGGACGGCACAGGTCCGAAAGCGATCACCCTCTGTCCCTCTCCTTGAACGCGGCAAACATGGCTCTAGAGAACGTCGGAGAGGTTGATTCCGCGTGCCTCGGAGCGGCGGACCATCCACTCCTTCCGATCCTGTGGCAGGGAGGCTTCCTCAGACTCAGGGCGGCGTTCCAGTCGAAGCGCTTCTGAGGGACATACGGTAACACACTGGCCACATCCCACACAACGGACGTAGTCTACCACGCACAGATCGTCGGGAACGGAAAGCGCTCCGAACTGGCAACGCTCCACACACTCGCCACACCCTACGCAGTCCTCTTGCCCTACCACTACCCTGAAGTCCGAGTGGGCGATGGCCGTAGGCACCCCGAACTCCACCATACTGCGCAAGAAGCCGCAGCAGCAGCTACAGCAGTTGCAGATGTAGTAGGCCCCGTCGCGAAAGTTGGCCGTGGAGTGGACCAGCCCCGCCTCCTCGGTCTCCTGCAGGATGCGCAGCGCTTCCTCCTGGGTGATGGCTCTGGTCACATCGCTGTGGTCGAAAGCTCTCTCCACGGGAGCGAAGACCAGGCAGACCTCGTCCGGATGGTCACACCCCTTCCCTACCAGGCGCTGCTGCACCCGGCAGATGCAGTCGCGCACGCCCCAGGCCTTGGCCTCCCGTAGCAGTTCGGATGCCCGCTCGTACGGGAAGATCTCCGGCTCGAAGGCGACGGCTTGCTCCACTGGAATGACCCGGTGACCAGCCGGCGCGGCTTGCATGAGCGCGCCACCGCCGCCTGTCTCCTGGTAGTACTCCTCGAACAGAGTGGCCAGCTCCCGATCCAGTCGCGGCAATTGCTCTTCGTAGATGCCCACGACGAAGGGCATGAGGCCAAACACCAGCTCTCCCTTGCCCTTGCCGGCCAGGATCAGCCCCTTACGCGCCATGGCTTTCAGGGCCCGAGACGCCTCCTGTGCATCCCAGCCCGCCCGCGCGGCGATGCTTGCCGCCGGCTCCTTGGTCAAGCGCATCACGGCCGCCAGAGATGCTTCCTCCGGCGTGAAGATCTTGGCCAGGAGCTTCAGCTCGACGCCGCTCTCGGTCGAAGGAAAGCCGTTGGGGATAGCGTCCAGTCGTTGAGCCAACCGACGATACACTTCCTCAGACACTCTCCACACTCCCTTCCCGCTTCTCAAACTGGAATCGAACAGCCAACGGGCCGATCCCCGATGTGGCTGGCGACCCTCACATCACTCTGATTCCCTCACCCGGCAAGTACGGCAGGAATTGCCCATCCTTCCCCACCACCGGCTCTGCGCGGCAGCCCGTAACCGTCCCGTACTATGCTCGCTCTCCGAAGATCCGGTCGAATGCCGCGATGCCCTCCTGCGCGTGCGACAAGTAGATCTCCAGGAAATCCCTCAATGCTGCAGCCTCAAGGATGCCTGTTGGGATGGTCCCGCCGGTCAGATCCTGCGCGGTTGATGTCTCGCACAGAGGTAGCTGTGGTCGTGAGCTAAGCACCGGTCCGCCTGCGTACATGCGAAGGCCAAGAAACGCTAGCGGTGCATATTCCTTACGAAGATCTCGGAATCGGCCTTTGCGCTCCGCTGACAGGGCATCCGCTTTTCGAAAGATCCTGGAGTTGAATGGCTCAGTGTATTCTACGAGGGGACCTGCCTCGTCGAAGAGCCGGGACACCATGTACTGCTGGAACCATCGGTCCACATACAACTCCTGAAACTCCTCCCAACTAAGAAGACGGATATTGCTGTGCCGAGCAGCTTCATACGCTCCGCTTTGGAATCCAGCTGAAGAGATGACGAAGCCCCAGTTTGCCCCGAAGTCAGACACAACAGTTCTGAGAGTGTATACTACAGACTTGGGCACTGCTGCTTGCCAATGCTTGCATTCACACAGATGTACAACAGAGGGCCTCTGGGATGGGTCTTCAGCATAGACGTCAATCTCCACTGTCCCTCTGACGGTCTCGATCTTCTTCTCTATTTCGACCTCAAAGCCACACTCCTCGAGGATCTGAGCGACCTGATCTTGAAGGTCCCGCCAATCGTCAGGCAATGTGGAGTTGATCATCGCAGATTCCCCCTCCTTTCTCGGCACCAAACGCTGCAGTGCAGCGGCGCAGGACGGGATGCAGGGAGTTGCTCCCCTGACCTTCGTGACCACGTCCCCTGAGTCGCACCTTAGCCCACATCGTCCGCAACGACCTGCTATGCGTCCCATTGCACACAGTGATTCGGATGCGTATACTCCACTTGTGGCATCCTTACTCCAGAAGCGGAATGCCTTCCCTTCCTGGCGTTGTTCAGGCCACAATGCGGCGCAACGGATCACCAGAGCACGTCACGTCACCGTCGATCGTGAACCCGGGAAATCACGCAGATGCTGCTTCTCCTGCACCACGCGTTTGATCCGGTCCACGGCCTCCCACACCTCGGTGAACGACGTGTAGAGAGGCGACAGCCCCAGCCGGATGTTGTCCGGCTCCCGGAAATCCGGCAGAACTCCCATCTCTTCAGTGAGCACGCGGTTGATGCGATACCCTTCCGGGTGCCGAATGGAGATGTGCGATCCTCGCTGCGATGCTTCCCTGGGCGAGCCCAAAGCGAAACCCAGGGGCAGAAGCGAGGTCTCTATCAGGTGCACGAGATACGACGTCAAGAGCACTGACTTGCGGTGTACACGCTCTATCCCAGCCTCCTCCAGGATCCCGAGCCCCGCCTCCATGGCCAGAGTGGAGAGGATAGGAGGGCTACTCACGAGAAAGCGGGAAATGCCGTCGGCGGGATCGTATTGCAGCTCGAAATCGAACGGTGAGCGCTGCCCGAACCAGCCCCAAATGGGCGACACTGCCTGCTCTTGAAGGTCCCGGCGGACGTACAGATAGGCGGGAGCGCCGGGGCCTCCATTGAGGTACTTGTAGGTACAACCCACAGCGAGATCCACGTTCCACCGGTCCAGCTCAACGGGGACCACGCCCGCCGAGTGGCCCAGGTCCCACAGCACCATTGCTCCTACCTCGTGGGCTCGTTCCGTAACCGCCTGGGCATCGTAGAGAAAGCCGCTCTTGAAGACCACGTGGGAGAGTGTGACCAATGCCGTCTGGTCGTCTATGGCATCGAACAGAATCCCAGGCTCCACCGCCACACCGTCATTCGAGGGCACGAGATGGATGTGATGTGCATCACCGAGCAACCGCACGCACCCCTGAAGCACGTACAGATCCGAGGGAAAGTTGAGTACGTCACTGACGATACGGCTTCGGCCGGGACGCATCCCCAGAGCTGCCATGACCAGCTTGAAGAGGTTGATGGAAGTGGTGTCGCTGACCACGACCTGCCCGGGCGCAGCCCCCAGCAGGTGGCCGATCTTGTCGCCCGCGCGTCGCGAAGAATCCCACCAACCTGCGTTCCAGCCGCGGATGAGGTCTCGTCCCCACTCCTCCTCCATGACGGTCCGCATCCGCTCTACAGTCCGGCCAGGCAGACGCCCCAAAGAGTTGCCATCCAGGTAGATCAGGTCCGCCTCGGGGAAGACGAATGCCTCGCGGAAGGAGGCTAGCTCGTCCTCCTGGTCGAGATGCCGGGCGAACTCTTTACCTGCCGAAAACCCCACCCCGGACACGTCCTCCTCCGCACTGGCGATCCCATCCGGCGGTGTTGACAGGGTCCGCCGGACACGTCTGTCGTGCACTGCAACTCCTGGTGGAGCACCCGGGACGGCCTGGCGCAGCCTCTAGCCAGCCTCGCGCTCCCGAAGGGCCTCTGCCAACTGTTCCTGGACCTTTCCTCGCTGCTCTGGATAATCATCCGTGTAGATCTGCAAGGCGTTGCCAAACGCCGCGATGGCCCGGTCCAGATTCTCCGGTCGTTCGCCGCGCATCCGGGCCATGTACGCCCGGCCCAAGCTGCTCTGCGTGCCCGCCCAATGTGCGGGGAACTCCTCCTGGTTCAACACCTCCAGAGCGCATTCATAGGCCGCGATGGCCTTCTCCACGTTGTCCGCGTTGTCGCCCCTCGCCCGCTTGCGGTATGCCGCTCCCAGGTTGTTCTGAGCCATGGCCCAGTCCACCCTCAATCCATGCCTCTCTGTGACCTCGACGGCCGACTGATAGGCGGCAATGGCTCTCTCCTGATTCTCGCCCTTGTTCCCCCGACGGCGGGCGGCGTAGGCGATGCCCAGCTTGTTTTGAATGGCGGCCCAAAAGGCCGGCTCCTTCTCCTTGTCCAGATCAGAGAGGATCTCTTCGTAGATCTCTATCTGCTGTTCCAGCCCCTTACTGCTGGGCGGAAGCTCCTGGACCTGCGCTATCTGGCGGCGGAACTGACGCGGCACCTTGATCGAAGGCCGCTCGGCGCTGTGGAGTTCCCTGCGTGGCCACCCCCTCCGCTTGCGCACCTTGGCCACCCATTCGTCTTGACCCTGCTGTGTCCCCATGGCCTCCGCCCAGGAGCGCGCCTTGTCGGGATCGTCCCCAACCTCCTCGCGCGCCACGTCCCTCACGAAGCGAAAGATGTCCGGATGGTTCTCTTGAAGGTTCCTCAGCCACTTGGGCTTGATCCACGAGGGTTGGGTGAGACCGATCACCACGCTGATCAAGAACGAGGGAGTCACCAGATAGATGAGCAACCGCTGCCTGGTCTCCAGATCGGTGTACAGCCCAGTCACTGCCAACAGGCAGAGCACTATCCCCAGGAGGGGCAACACGTGGTAGACCCAGGGACCCAGGATGCCCTTTCTTTCTCTGAGGTAGTATCGCTTGGTGTAGCCGAGGCGTATATACATGCCGTACACCAGAAGTGCCAGTCCGGCACCGACGGACACGAGAACGGAGAACCAGCGAGTCGAGATTGCCGCCAACTGTGGGTCCATGATACTCCTTGTCCGAGGTTCTCTACCTGCCAGCAGGGCGGTGAGATTCTAACACACGGGCAAGTGCCGCGCCAGGGCCGGGGAATAGCGAGGGAACCGGAATGACGGTGTTTGCTCGGAGACCGGGACGTGCCTGCAGAAGGAGACGTCTGCTATTCGTACCTGAGGGCTTCGATGGGGTCCAGCCGCGCAGCGCGTGAAGCAGGATACAGGCCCGACAGAAGTCCTACAACTGTGGCGAAGGCCAACGCCAGAACCACCAGCCAGCCATTGACGACGAAGAAGGTGCCGCGCACGGCGATCTCTTGCCACCGCAAAATAGCCAGGATGAGCCTGTTCAAACCCAGTCCCAGCAGCCAGCCCAGTATTGTCCCTGCCACTCCACCCACCAGGCCGATGAAAGAAGACTCTGCGACGAACAGCCTTCGAATGTCTCCTGGGGAAGCGCCGATGGCCTTCAGAATACCTATTTCCCGCGTGCGCTCGTAAACAGCCATGACCATCGTATTGGCGATGCCGATGGAGGCCACGAGCAAGGCCAGCGTGCCGATGGAGCCAAGCATGGTTTGCAGGACGACCAGGGCCCTGTTCATGTTGTCCAGGATCATCCTTAGCGACTCGACCTCAAAGCCATGTTCCTCGAGTTCGGCCACAATCTGAGTGGCATCGTTCAGTGACGCGGCCTTGATCCTCAGCCTATCGTACCCCTCGTGCTCGAGGATGTCCGGGTCATCGTACCACCAGGATTTTAGCGCCACCGCGTCCGAGACTCCAATGTTAGCACCCCAGTACATGCTCTCCTGCACACCCACCACGATGAAAGGGAAGCTCGCGGTCTCGCCGCGAGGGGCCTTGAGCACCAGGTGGACCTCCCGCCCTACCAAGTCCTCCCACTCAGACTGCTCCTCGTACCCCAGGCTCTTCAGCGCCTCCGCGCTGAGGAGCAACTCTCCCTCACTATCGGTAGCCAGTTCTCGCCCGGCGAGGAGTCTAGGCGGTTCGGTGAAGGGATCGCTCATCCCCCACGTCGAGTCGCCCACGTATGCCCGCACGCTCAACTCCTCGTCGCCCAGCTCCAGGTACACCTTCGCTCCGGAGGGTACGTACACGATGGGGCGTACCTCCACCACGTCGTCTCTGGCCCGCATCTTCTCGACGATATCTGGCGTGATGAGTACCGTGCGTTGAGGCTCCGCAAACGCCGTATACGCTGAGCGCTCCTGTGTGACCGGGTAGATGTTGATCGTCTCCAAGCCGGCGTTCTTGAACTGATCGGTGATCTCCTTCTGCACACCCACACCGAGAGAGACCATCGTGACTATGGTCAGGATGCCCACCGTCACGCCCACAGCGCTGAGCACGGTTCTCACCGGGTGACGACCGAGGTTGCCGAAAGACGTCCTGAGCAGATCCCTCAGCGTCACGCCTCCACCCTCCCGTCGCGAAGCTTCACTACCCGATCAGCGAAGGCGGCCACCTCAGGATCGTGGGTCACCACCAACAGAGTCAGGTTGCCCTCTTGCTTCACTCCCTGGAGCAGCCCCATGATCTCCCCACCGGTAGTGGTGTCCAGATTGCCGGTAGGCTCATCGGCCAGCAGCAGGGCCGGCTGGCCCACCAGAGCCCTGGCGATGGCTACCCGCTGTTGTTCCCCACCACTGAGTTGGGTGGGACGATGGGTCAGTCTGTGGCCCAGACCGACACGCTCCAGGAGAGCCCGCGCCCTCTCTAGGCGCTCCTTGTGCGGCACACCGCTGAACATCAGCGGCAGAGCCACGTTCTCCTCCGCCGTGAGCCGTGGCAAGAGGTTGAAGGTCTGGAACACGAATCCCACGTGCTCCCGACGATGGCGGGTCAGGGTTCGCTCGTCGGTGGCACTGAGCTCCACATCATCGATCCATACCTGGCCGCTGGTCGGGCGGTCCAGCCCTCCGACCAGATTGAGCACCGTAGATTTTCCAGAGCCAGAGGGGCCCACCAACGCCACGAACTCTCCGTGGCGGATGACCAGATCCACACCGCGCAGAGCGTCCACGAAGGCGTCGCCCATCTTGTAGCGACGGGTCAGCCCCACCGCCCGCACTACCGTGTCCATACACACTCCGTACAAGAGATCCAGAGACGCAGGCGAACGCTGGAGGCGTCGGCCTCCAGCGTTCAGTCGCGTCAGGTTGGTCTACGACAACGACTCAGCCACTCTCACGATCTCGTCCGTCGAGAGCTGACCGGCGATGGTGATCGTTACCTCACCTTCCTCCCAGGTCAGGAAGACGTTACCCGAGACCTCGTTGCTGATCAGCGTGCCCGGCTGCCCGCGCACGGTCACCTCACTCGTCTTACCCAAGGGCCTGTCTTCCAGCGACAAGGCCGGCCCCTGCACGATGGTGAACGAGGTGTCCGTCTGGTGATCGTAGTATAGCACATAGGCATCGCGCACCTTGAACACATCAACGAGAGTGGCTCCCTCCGGCACGTAGTCCGGGACCAGCAAGAACTCGGCCTCTGCTCGTGCCTCGTCCAGGGTGAGATAGACCGGCTCCCTATCCTCGGCGGTCTCCACCTCCACGCCTTCCGGTATCTCGAATACGAACAGTTCGTCACCGAGACCCGTATTCAGTTCGAAGGAGCGCACGCGCATCCAACCTTCGCCCACAGCGTCACCGATCAAGTGGGCCTGCAACACGACCCAGCGCTCCTGATCCACCCACAGGGTCGCCGTGCTGCCGGTCGGGAGGAACGATTCATCTCCCTCCTTCGGCGTGAACTCCAGTAAGTACGTGGGCACACCGGCAACCTCTTCCTCGCCGATCAGTCGTCCCTCGCTCGTATCCGCCACGTACTCGATGAGCTCCTCCATCATCTCGATGGCGTAGCGTGGGCCCGATGGCTCACCCGGCCCTATCTCCTCCACCACGACCTTGTTGTCCTCCGGGAGGTACACGAAGACCTGCTCCCCGTCGGAGACCACGACCGACCCCTGGTACTCCGGCATGCTGGACTCCAGCATGTCCGCCCTGGTCTTGCTGGGTCGCTTCTCCCAGACCTCGACCAACATCTCCTGATCCATCCCCAGGGCATTGATGCTGATCTCCAGGACCCCGTGGACATCGTCCGTGCTGGCTTCCACCTCCTTCATCTTGGCCACGATCTCGTCCACGCTGGGCTGGCTCTGGCAAGCCCCCAGGAGCAAGGAGAGCATCACCAAGACGCTCAGCCCAACCAGCCACCTCTTACTCATCGTTTGTCACTCCTTTCGGTCCGCTCGTCTTGCGGGTCCGATCGCGGGATCTACCGACCGCCAGACTGCTCGCCCGCAAGCGACTCTACTCTACCAAAGCCGTGTTGTCAGGGAGTGACCCCCGCGTTAGCGAAGGATGAACGATTGTTACAGGGCAGGGTTAGCCATACGAGACAGCCTTGCCCTGGGCTGCTCTCGATGCCCAGACGGCCCCCGTGAGCCTCCACGATGGCTTGCGCGATGATCAACCCCAGGCCGGTACCCCCTCCCGCACTCCTACGGTGGGAGTCAAGGGCCTCAGCCACCTGCTTTGGGGTCATCCCCCGCCCGGTGTCCCGTACGGAAATGCGGACCTCCCCCGGTTTCTGACTCGCAGCCAATGTGATGCATCCACCGCTGGGCGTGAACTTGATGGCGTTGTCCAGCAAGTTGAAGACCACCCGTTGCAGCCGATCCCCGTCGGCGCTAACCGCCGGCAGCTCCGGCTGCACGTCCGCCTCCAGCGAGATGCCACGGTGTTCGGCCGCGGGCCTGCTCAGCTCCATGGCTGTCGAACATACCGCCGCGACGTCGACAGGGCCAAGGTCGAGGGCCAGCCTGCCTCCCCGCCAGCGGGAGTAGTCCAAGAGCTGGTTCACCAACCGGATCAGCCGATCCGTCTCTCGCTCGACCGTCTCCAACGAAGTACGAGTTTCGGGTTCCGCGTCGTCGATCAGGTTGACGAGCATACCCTTGACCGCCGCCAGCGGCGTTCGCAGATCGTGGGAGATCTCGCTGATGAACTGGGACCTCGTATCCTCCAGGTCCTTGAGCCGCTCGGCCATCCAGTTGATGCTCTCCGCCAGGCGTCCCAGTTCGTCGGACCGGTAGCCGCTCAGCCGAACGTCGAGATCCCCCTCAGCGATACGACGTGTGGCCCGTTCCATGTCCAGCACCGGCTGGCTAAGCTGTCGGGCCAACAAGACGCTGATCAAGAGAGACACCGTCACGGCGACCACGATCACCGCGAGCAGAATCTGGCGCAGCGTGGAGAGGAAGCTCTCGATTCCAACCGTGGAGCGGGAGACTTCAACCACCCCGATGACCTCATCTCCTGCCATCACGGTGGTGGCAGCGTAGCGCCTGTGGGGCAGATTCGCACCTGGCCGTGCGAACAGCGCCCGGCTCTGGCTGCGCAGCTCCAGCACTGCTTCCTGGCTCGGCTCCGGTCCGATGTCACGGGTGGCGGCTAGCAGAACCCCACTGCCCAAGGCGAAGAACCTGACGTTGAGATCCGACTGCGGGGCAAACAGGCTGACGATGGTCGGCCCCACCGCAGCCAGCGTGGTCGAGTCCGGAGCGAGTTGGACTGCATACGCCGCGTAGAAGTCAGCCTGGGCCTCGAGCTCCGACTCCAGCCGCTCGTCGAGGTAGTAGGCTGTCAGCCCATGCACACCAAAACCCAAGGCGGCCACCACCAGCAACGTGGTCAGCGAGTAGGCCGCTGCCAATCTCCAGGTCAGGCTCCGCCACCGACGCCGTCCTCCGTTCCCCACAGCGGCCTCTCACACGTCTTCCGCCAGCCGGTAGCCCACGCCCCACTCCGTGAGGATCACCGCCGCATCGGGGTCGACGTCTGCCAGCTTGCTCCGCAAACGCCGTACGTGGACGTCCACCGTGCGCTCGTCGATGTTGCTCTCGTACCCCCACACGCGGGATAGCAGCGCGTCTCGCGTGAACACCTGGCCCTTGTGGCGCGCCAGAAAGCTCAACAGACTATACTCGCGGGGACGAAGCTCCAGGGGCTCTCCCCGAAACCAGACGGCGCGCCGGGCCTCGTCGAATCGCAACGCTTCCTCCCGCTCGGGACTCGCCAGAGCTGCCCGCATCTCTGAGACTTCCGCCTCCAGCGCCTTCACCTCGTGGTGGCGGCGAAGCACGGCGCGGATGCGTGCCGTCAGCTCTCGGGGGTTGAAAGGCTTCACCAGGTAATCGTCGGCCCCCAGCTCGAGGCCCACGATCTTGTCCACGTCTTCGTCTCTGGCGGTCAGCACCACCACGGGAACCGTGTTACCTTGGCCGCGCAGGCGGCGCAGCACTTCGAAGCCATCTATGCCCGGGAGTCTCAGGTCGAGCACGACGAGTTCTGCAGGGTCCTTTTCGATGGCCGCTAATGCCTCCTCTCCGCTGGCTGCGGCCCTCACAGAGAAGCCATCACGCTCCAGACGCTCCCGCACGACGGTGACGATGGTAGGTTCATCATCCACCACGAGGACGTAGCCCATTACTGCCTCCGAGAACCAAGGTGCTACCACGGGGCAAGAAACGCCCTGATTGCGCTTCCTGTTCTATCATACTTCGCCACCCACCGCAACGGGTGGTACCGAAGAACATGCCTCCAATCGCGGACGCGGTTCCCTGGCCATGCCCTACTGGCCTCTCCTATGCACGCTGCGATCCCGCATGCCCTTATGGTTCGCCCCATGGACGCGGATCTCGCTCATGTCCTCGTTCCCCCTCCTCCACCCTCCCGTAGCCGAACGGCCCCCACACCTCTGTAGCCGCACCGCTCCCACACGTCTTCTACCTATGCCTTCGTGGCCCCCCGCTGCGCACGAGGCATTCCCTCACCATCCTAGCCGCACGGCCTCCACACCTCTGTAGCGGCACGCCATGCCGTGCCGCTACGATGAGAGGAGTTGGCTCTTGGGCAGGAGTGCGCCATCCGGCCACGATCACGGATGTTGGCTCCTTGACAGGGGTGAGCAGCCAAACGTGGAGAGACACGAACTCGAAACTTTAAGGTAGAAGCGGGCCTGGTGATTTGACATCGTCTGACAGCTATGCTAACATCCTCGCTAATTGAATACCAGCCGATGAGAGAAATCCCATCCAGAGAGGTGGAGGGACCGGCCCTGTGAAGCCTCGGCAACCAGGCATGCGGTACTTGCAGGCCATGGTGCCAATTCCGTCAGACCCGGCGGCGGGTGCTGAAAGATGAGAACACGGTATCGTTTCGTGCCTCTTCAGCCAAGATAGCCCCGCTGGAGAGGTTTTTTTCTTGTGCCTCTCCTCTCTCCGATGGGACGCCTCCACGGCGTTGGTCATCCACAGAGGACCAGAGAGGAGAGTTGTCATGACCAGCCGATTCTCGACTCAGGCGGTACACGCTGGTGAGGACAGGCGCAAGCCCTACGGCGCGCTGACCACCCCCGTTGTACAGACCTCGACCTACACCTTCGAGGATACCGCAGAGATCATGGCCTTCATGCGCGAGAAGGCGGCTGGCGAGATGCCCTCTCGGGTGGACTACGGACGATACGGCAACCCCACGCAGAGCGCCGTGGAACGGAAGATGGCCGTCCTCGAAAGCGGCGAGCGGGCACTTCTCTTCCCCAGTGGCATGTGTGCCGTCACCACTACCCTTGGCGCCCTCCTATCGGCTGGTGATCACCTGGTCATGGTGCGCGACGCGTACCACAGGAGCCGCGAGTTCGCCACGACGTTCCTGGCGCGCTGGGGCATCGAGACCACCTTCGTCCCTGTCGATGATCCCCACGCTCTGGAAGCTGCCATACGTCCCAACACGCGCATCCTCTTCTCGGAGACGCCCACCAACCCTTACCTGTTCGTGATGGACCTGTCCTCCATGGTGGAGATCGCCCGCGCGCACGGCATCACCACGATCATCGACAGCACCTTCGCTACCCCGATCAACCTGCGCCCTTTGGAGCACGGCGTGGACCTGGTCATTCACAGCGCCACCAAGTTCCTCGGCGGCCACAACGACCTGCTGGCGGGGACCGTGGTTGGTTCGACCCGTCTCCTGTCTCCCATCGAGGAGGCCCGCAAAGTTCTGGGAGGTGTAGCCAGTCCTCACGACGCCTACCTCCTTCTTCGAGGCCTGAAGACGCTCGAGTTGCGAGTCCAGCGCCAGAACGACAACGCCCAGCGGCTGGCTTCGTTCCTGGAGGGGCACGAAGCGGTGCACAGCGTCTACTATCCAGGCCTGCCCAGCCACCCGCAGCACGAGCTGGCGCGCAGGCAGATGGCCGGTTTCGGCGGCGTCGTAAGCTTCGAGATCCGGGGCGACAGGGACCGCACCTCGCGCCTCGTGGACCTGTTGCGCCTGCCCTACATCGGTCCCACCCTGGGCGGCGTCGAGAGCATCGTCGAGCAACCGGCAACGTTGTATTCGCTGGACCAGGCCGAGCGCCAGGAAGCCGGCCTCAAGGACAACCTGGTGCGATACGCAGTGGGCATCGAAGACCCCGAGGACCTGATCTCCGACCTGAGCCAGGCGCTCGACGGTATCCAGTCGTGGCCGGGGAGGGTAGGATGATCGTACACAAGTTCGGTGGCACCTCCCTGGGCAACGCAGAGCTGTTCGGCCAGGCTGCGGACATCATCGCCAGCCATCACGACGGCTCGCGAAGTCTGGAGAAGGGCCAGAAGGGCGCACACTTCACCGGAAGCGCTGTCGTCGTGTCGGCCATGAGCGGAACGACGGACCAGCTAGTAGCGGGTGCACGGGCCGCCGCACAAGGCAAGGACGCCGTATACCGCGATATCAAGGCCACACTCCTCAGCAGGCACCTGGGGGTGGTAGACCAGACGCTCACCCAAAGCCGGGAGCGCCTCGAAGTCGGCGGGCTGCTGGAGGATCGCCTGCACGAGCTGGAACGCCTCTACCGCAGCATCGGTGTGCTGGGAGAGCTGACACCTCGCGGGTCCGACTCGGTAGCCTCCTTCGGGGAACAGTTGTCCTCGCAGATCCTGGCCGCCGTCCTCCGTGAGAGGGGAATCCGCGCCCAATCCGTGTCTGCGACTGAGTTGATCGTCACCGACGACAGTTTCGGAGCCGCCACGCCGCTCATGGGTCCAACCCGTCAGCGGTTGGGGGAGCGTATCAAGCCCCTGCTGGAGCAGGGTGTAGTGCCGGTGATCACCGGATTCATCGCCGCCACCGAGCAAGGCGTGACCACCACCCTCGGTCGCGGCGGCAGCGACTACAGTGCGGCCATAGTCGGGGCCGGGCTGGACGCCGACGAGGTATGGATCTGGAGCGACGTCGACGGGATCCTTACCGCCGACCCCAACATCGTGTCCCACGCGCGCACGCTGTCTGAGCTCTCGTACGGCGAGGCCATGGAGCTGGCCTACTTCGGCGCCGAGGTGCTGCATCCCAAGACTATCCGTCCGGTTTTCGAGCACGGCATCCCTTTGCGCATCCTCAACACCTTCAATCCCGCCTTCCCGGGCACTTTGATCGTGGACACTCCCAGCCCCAAGCGCGAACTGCTGCCGGCTATCATCTCCGCCACGGGGTTCAGTCTCCTCGCCATCGGCAGCCAGGAGGACCGTTGGGTCCTGCAAATGGCAGCACGGGCCTTGCAGCACCTCAGCGAGGCCGGCGTGGAGGTGTTCATGTTCTCCCAATCGTTCTCAGAGCAGAACCTGAACCTCGTGGTCAGGGAGCAGGATCAGGCCCATTGTCTCAACCTGCTGTGCCGTCACTTCGGCGATGGGACGGCACGCGAGTGGTCGAGCCTGCCCGTCAACGGAAAGATACCCAGTGCCGGCACCTTCCGCAGACTCGGAGAGGCCTGCACCCTGGGCACCAAGGGCAAGGTGGCTACCGTCTCCGTCGTGGGGGTGCCTGGCTGGAACGACACCGGTATCGCAGCCCACGCCTTCTCGGCCCTGGGCAAGCTAGGCGCAAGGGTCACCGCCGTGGCCCAGGCAGCCACGGAGCAGAGCATGTCCTTCTGTATCCCCGAGGACCAGTTGTCCGACACCGTGCGCTTTCTGCACCGAGAGTTGGGATTGGAGGGACAACATGAGTAGAATACCCGTGGGAGTCCTGGGCGCAACCGGTATCGTAGGACAACGCTTCGTGCAACTCATCGCAGATCATCCCTGGTTTGAAGTCACCGCCGTGGCGGCATCGGATGCCTCAGCGGGGCGGCCCTACGTCGAGGCCTGTCACTGGCTGCTGCCTACGGCTATGCCCGAGACGGTCCGCGACCTGATCGTACGCCCGGTGGAGCAGATGCTCGACTATCCGCTGCTCTTCTCGGCTCTGCCGTCGGACGTGGCGGGCCCGGTGGAAGACTATCTCGCCGACTCAGGAACGGTGGTGTGCACCAACGCCTCGGCTCACCGCATGGATACCGACGTCCCGCTGCTCATCCCAGAGGTCAACCCGGACCACACCGTGCTCCTCGACGCTCAGCGTCAGCGGCGCCCTGGTCAGGGTTTCATCGTGGCCAGCGCTAACTGCTCGGCCACCCAGTTGGCAGTGGCCCTCAAGCCCCTCCACGACCGCTTTGGCCTGCTGAAGGTCTCGGTGGTGACGATGCAGGCGGTGTCCGGCGCCGGATACCCTGGGGTCCCGGCCCTGGACATCCTGGACAACGTGCTGCCCTTCATCCCAGGGGAAGAGGACAAGCTGGAGAGCGAACCCCGCAAGCTCTTGGGTGCACCCGGCCACGGGCGCATCGAAGATGCTCCATTCGAGATCAGCGCCCAGTGCAACCGCGTCCCCGTGCGCGACGGTCACACGGAGTGTGTCAGTGTGGAGCTGGAGGAGAAGGCCAGCGTAGAGGAGATGATCGCCGCCCTGCGCAGCTTCGAAGCCCGCGCGGAGGTAGCCGGCCTGCCCAGCTCTCCCCCTCGCCCGGTGCTGGTCAGCGACATGAGCGACCGCCCACAGCCCATCCGCGATCGCGACGCAGAGGCGGGCATGTGTGTCACCGTGGGACGCCTGCGTCCCTGCCCCCTGCTGGACTTCAAGTTCGTGGTCCTGGGGCACAATACGCTCCGGGGCGCCGCCGGAGGGTCCATCCACAATGCAGAGTTGCTGGTGGCCCAGGGGTACCTGCCTGATCCCGCAATCAGCTTGTAGAGATCGGCGTTCTACGTTCGCCAAGACAGTGTAACGGAGACAAGAATGGCTTACGAGATTCGCGGCTTGACCTCGCTGCACGACTACCTGGGAGACTTCATCGTCTACCGCAACCTGATACCGGCGGACCGGCGCCTGCCTTCCTTCGGCGACCTTCGAGGTTCCCTGGGCCTGGAATCGAAGTCCCTGCCCCGTAAGGCAGAACCGGAATACGGTCGTGTCCTGGCGGAGATGCTGCGCCAGGCTCGACAGGTCGAGATCAGCGAGGGGCGTATCGAGCGTATCGTCTACGTCGGCGACACACGGTTGAACGACGGCACGGCCTTCCGTAACCTGTGTGCGGCAGGGGATTGGCCCGGCTGGGCCTTCATCGGCGCAGACAGGCTGGCCGATCCGCCCAACACTGAGGTGGAGGGATCTCTGTACCTGGCCAATCGCTGGTCGGCGTTGCCCGGTTTCCTCTCGTTCCTGGAACAAGAAGGCTTTGCCCTCAACGAGGAGACGGCCGTGGTGGTGGACGTGGACAAGACGGCCATCGGCGCTCGAGGGCGCAACGACAAGGTCATCGACGAAGCCCGCGTGGAGGGGGTGAAGAGGACGGTGGCAGACCTGCTGGGCGACCGCTTCCAGGAACAGGCCTTCCGCGCCGCCTACGACGAACTCAACCAGCCACCCTACCACGCTTTCACCGCCGACAACCAGGACTACCTGGCCTTCATCTGCCTGATGCTGGGGGGAGGTCTCGTGGAACTGGAGGGGCTGATCCGCGAGGTCCAGGCGGGAACCATGCAGAGCTTCCACGACTTCATCGCCAGGATTCAAGACCGGAGCAAGGAGCTGGCTCCCACGGGGCTGGCCTCCATCCACGACGACGTGTGGAAATGCGTACAGGCTGGTGACCCCACGCCCTTCAAGGCCTTCCGCTACAACGAGTACCTGACCACCGTGGCCCGTTTTGGCGACCTGCCTGGAGCCTCGGCGGAGGAGGTTCTCGCTCAGCGGATCGTCATCACCGAAGAGGTCAGGGCCGCCGCCCTCGGCCTCCGGGAGCGCGGCTGTCTGATCTTTGGGGTCTCCGACAAGCCCGACGAGGCCTCCGTGCCCAGACCGGAACAGGCCGAGGAGGGCAAGAAGCCCCTCCATCGTTTGGAGACGCTGGCTGTAGGAGAGGTCTAGATCTCAGTCGTCCCGCCGACCGCCGAGGGCTTGCGCCTGAGGGTGAGGAACAGGCCAACCACGTATAGCGCCAAGGTCACGGCGAACCAGGTGTGCACCGCCGGCCCCGGCAGCGTCTCCAGAAGCCAGCCTACATCGCCGCTGCCCCTCAGCCCGTTAAGGTAGTTGTAGGTCGAGTTGATCAAGGGGGAGATCTGCCCTATAGCCACCAGATTGACCCACACCCAGTGGCGCCGGAAGCGAAGGCGCGTGCACACCAGGTAGAAGACCACGAAGGTGGCCAGGTCGCACAGATAGGGAGCAGCCGTCGTCACCCAGTTCGTCGAGCCAGACCAGCTCACGAACCCCCAGCGGAAGCTCGACTCGCTCCACGTGGGCCAGAACACGAACCGCTCCAGCGTCGCTCCCTGGAGCACGGCGGCCAGAGCATGGCTGCCCTCGTGGCGGAAGGTGCCTATCAACTGGTAGAGGGGATAGGCGAGAAGCCAGAGCAGGTCCCTTCTGTGCAACTGGTGTCCCATCTCAGCCGGACCGCCCAATCGAAGCGTTTGTTTGCTGCTCCCCTGCAGAACACGCGATACATCAATCCTCCCAACTCGCCACGGAACCCATCCGTTGCGGACGCCGTGCTGGAGAAAGAGCGTCAGGAACCCCCTCGCGATAGTCGGGCCCTGTTACGCTCTGGTGCCCGTATGCCCACCGGGTCAGCTCACAGATCACGTATGAACACGAAGATGTCGATATGCTTGCCACCTATTGTCTGGCCCCCGCTGAGTTGACTCTGCACGAGAGCTGGATCTGGAATGTCCCTCACTGCATCCACTACGACGAACACTATCGTCTCGCAATGAGGGTGTTTGCCGTAGGCTTGGATGTCGATCGCTATCTCGTCTTCGACGTTCTTCCAGCGCCCCTTCTTGCCGATCCACTTTACCTCAATGAATAGGTTGGCGGTCTCGCTGAAGATGTCGACTACTGTGGAGCGTAGGGCCTTACTAGGGACTGGCTCCTCGCGCTTGATGTCAGCGATGGAGGCTCGAAGCATCGCGTAGAGAAGATCGCGTACGTCATCTTCACACTGGATCGTCCACGCCGTCAAGTGCTTCTCTCGATCCCCAAAAAGACGCATGGCGGGCGTCAGCGCGTCTGCTGCACGCTTCACTGTACTGATCAGAGCAGCTTTGCCCTGCTCCTCCAGGATCTCGCGGCGCGAGTCCGGCGTGAAGCAAACGAGGCTCTCAAGGTCCTCACCGATGAAGCCTGCAGGACAGTGATATGGTGGCCCCCAAGTGCTACCGTCGACTCTGTCGAGGACATATGTGTCCGCTCTGCCCGCTATGTCGTCGGGAATACCAGGCACGTCGGCCGCGCGCGGGGGCCTCCCAGCCCGAATGAACAGCTCGTACGCCCAGAGGCTCCTAACGTACTCTTCAATCTCGGCTCTGCTGAAGCGAATGCGCACATGTCGGAAATCGCCTATTGCGTCGATCCATTGATCGGTGTAGACGGCCCCTTCCCGTTGGAGTGCCAGCAGGTCCTGGATATGCTCCTCGGGCAGAAACTCGAAGTCGTACTGGAAGATCCTCATTCCTTGCTCCCTCTGAAACCCATGTTGCCTTGCCACCGATATCAGCGGACCCGGTGCCGGACTGAACTGTCAGCAACGTCACCGCCGCCACCATATGCTGCATGCGGAGCGATCACCGTAGTCAGCCCGAGGTACCTCTTCAACACCCGATCGACCTGTAGCAGCATCCACAAGCGGATCTCTTCGTCTTACGGCTAAGCCAGCGGGACGCCCACAGAGCGCCATCTCCCCGGTTGCCTTGCAGAGGACCCAATCCCCACGGCATGCAGAACCCAACAGACGGCCCCATCGCGGGCCCTGAGCCCGAATCGCTCTGTCCACAAACCGAGTGGTTCTCACTGACGGCTGCAGTTGGTCCCGATGACGACGGGAGGGGTCACTGGCAGACATGTGACCAGCAAGTACGCAGGAGGCAAGACCGCCTCAAGAAAGACCCAACGCCCGTTCCCATATCCTCTCCAAGGAGTCGAACCACCGCGATTCTGGGCTCGATCCATCTGCGTCGCTCTGCCGGCGCATCTCGTCTATGTGTTTGGACGCGTCGCTCAGAAGCCTGCCGACCATGCGTTTGAGTAGCGTGACACTCTGCGTGGCAGGTCCCGGCGAGAAGTCGTCCTCCAAGTCAGAGTACTTGTCAGTGCCAGTGTGAACAAAGTCAGACCGCCAGCGGTACCCTTGATCCACAGCGATCGCGCGCTCGGCGGGTTGGTGACCCGGAACCTTGGCCAAGCGGGGAAGCAGGACCGTGAGCCTTGAACGTTTCTCGCCATGCCGACTCAACAGTACCGCCTCGGCGGCAATCATGAGGTACATCAGCGTGATACCCATGCCTCCAAACGCCTCTTGGTTCTCCTCAGCGTCTATGGCCTTCCCAAACATCTTCAGTCCTCTCGAGAATCGGTATGTCAGGTCATCGTCAAGCCGGGCAGCCACCACTGATCCGAACAACTGTTTGAATCTACTCCTGTGAGCAGGCCTTCTCAGCCAATCGAGACTGAATCGACATTCGGCACTGAAGCGCAACGGCAGGGCCCCGTACCGCCACGTGTCCCGCGCGTGGATTGCCAAGTGCCTACAGCCTCTTCTAACAATGGGTAGCGCCTCGGGAAAGCGATCATCGGGATACACGTAACCCCAGTAGATCGCTTGCAGACAGCGAATAGCATAGAAAGCCCAGTACCGAGCCACACGCCTGACATAGTTGGTCTGCTGGACCGTTTTGATCGCCAGAAGCGGGTTGTCGAAGAACCCAGGAGATCTGCCTGACTCAATGTGCTGCGCGCGAGATTCGGCTTGTGATCGGGAGATCCCACTCAGACGACGCAGGACATCAGTCTTCTCAGCTCTACTGCCGGATATGAACCGAAAACCACGAAGCCGGATGTCCTCTGCCAGCTGGCCACCGCGAAGCGGCACGACTATCCAGTGATTCGCTGCCATCAGACTCAGACCCTCGCCAACGGCTGACAGTACCTGTTCAATTTCGCTGTTGGAGAAAGAGGCATGAGCCTGTAAGTCGGGCTCGGACAGCACTTGCGCCAGAATGTCGTATGCGGTCTCTCCGTCGAAGAAGGACCGATAGTCGGGGTGGTCGGACAATGCGTCCAGCAGCTTCCAGACTGGACGATCCGTCAGTTCAGGCGCCCAATCACCAGTTCTGCTGCAGTAGTAGAGTAGATTCCCCACCAACGACTGCAAGCCGCTCATTGGTTCCAGAGATCACCAGCCCTTCTCGGTCACAGCCAGCCCCCTCGACCATCCATGACCGTTGACGCTCCACGCCACATGAGTGTGATTCAATCAAGGACTGCCTGCTTTCGCTAGCACTCTAGTATGTCTTGCGACTCAGCACAAGTACCGCGTCAACACCCGGCAGACATGCAGCGTCGTCCACAGGTGGATGTCCTTGTCGCCCCCGCTCAGGTAGCGGGCCTTCCACAGGCCGGTGTCTTCTTGATGAGTCCTCAGCCAATCGAGGCCCTTCTCGATGTCCGCGTCGTCTCGGGAAAAGCCCAGCCACCACAGCGAATCTAGGGACGAGAGGATGTCGGTCCAAGGGAAGGGGTAGAGGATCTTCCCTCAGAAAGAGGCAGGCCAGAGAGAGCTTCAGGCCCCTCCATCGCCTGAAGACGCTGGCGGGGGAGGCCTCAACACGCAGGCTTCGGGCCGTACGCCCCCTTCATGAAGACGTAGATCGCCCACCCCATCGTATCACGCCCCCACATCAGATATGCTATCTTGTTTCCGCGCACCTGCTCCAGCACCGCCTCTACATCCGGGTCCTCCGGGTTCGCAAGCGCCCACTGCTCCGCTGCATACCACTGCAGCCCTTCGTACCGATCCCAGTCGTCCGGGCTACTCACCAGCGTGTATGCCAGCTCCAGACCCTGCGCTTGCCCGACCTCCGCGTTCAGTTTGTGCGTCCCGTAGGTGCTGCGCTGCTGTCCGATTGCCGCCAGATACTCCTCGGCCGGCTGCTGGCGCCAGTAGGGCTCACCCACGACGATCCAACTCACCCCTGCCGCCATGCTTGCCAACGCCCTTAGCGTCTCCTTGTGGCCACCATAGATCCAGCTCGCCCCGATGCAGGCCACGACATCGAAGCTCTCCAGCTCCTCCGGCGCATAGTCCGCCCCTTCCATCTCCAGAAAACGCAGGTGCGCCTCGGGCACCCGCTGCTGGTGCTTCCGCCGGGCATCGGCGATGAAGTAAGGGGAGAGATCGACCCCCACCCCTTCAATCTCGTATCGCTCGGCCAGCCGGACGAGGAACTCGGCCTTGCCACAAGCGATGTCAAGCACCCGCGCCCCCGGTCTCAGACGCAATAGCGTGACGAGCTCCTCGAGCTTTTCGATGCTTATCGGGTTGCAGACAACGTGATCCCGATGGGTTATGTCAAAGAACTTCCACCGGTCCATGAACAAACCTCCCTCGCTACCCCAGCCTAGCTACTGATTGTGCGGACAGATGTCCGCCTGTCGCCTCCTTGCGGCACTGCAGGCGGTGTTCTGCCTCCACTCGGTACGTCACACGCCCTATTCCCCTGATTGTCCCCGAACGCCCCACCAAGGTCAGACAGATCTGCTGTTGCCCAGCGCCTATGCGTCCAATCCGCCTTTGGCAAAGCAACCAACCTCCGCCCCAACGCGCCGCTGACATCCAGGCTCAGTCCCTGTAACGCCTCAGCACGCTGCAGACGTGCATAGTGGTCCAGTGGTGGATGTCCCTGTCGCTGCCGCTCAGGTAGCGCGCCTTCCACAGCCCGTTTGCCTCCTGGTGGGCCACCAGCCAATCCAGCCCGCCGCGGATGTCCGCATCTTCCTTGGAGAACCCCAGCCACCACAACGTATCGAGGGCCGAGAGGATGTCCGTCCACCAGAAGGGGTATCTGATCTTCTCCCAGAAGCTGGCCGCCTTACGGTCCGGATACGGGTCCGGCTTAAAGAAGCGAGACTTGAGGAGCTCCCCCGCAGCCCCGGCTTCGGGTCTCTGGCGGTACTCCTCGTGGGCCGCAAAGGCTCGCAGGACGATCCCCGTACACCAGTGGGAGAACGGCCGGGAGCGATCCGGCTGGATAGGTTCCTCTACCCAGAAGGCCTCTTTGACGGTGGACGTACCCTTGGGCACGCCGGTACGCATGGGCACCGCCCAGCCCCCGTCGTCCTGGCGCATGGACAGCAGCCACGCAAACACCTGGTGTATGCGCTGGTCCTCTCCGTACCCCGCCTTGACCAGCAGCTCAGTGATGGCAGCGGTGTAGTTAGGCGTGTACTGGTCGCGGTAGATGCCCCGCAGGTCGCCTTCCTCCGTCTGGAAGCTGAACAGGAACTCTGCGGCCCTCTCCAATGCCGGGTGGTCCCTGGTGAAGCCATACTTGCCCACCAGGTCCATCAGCACCTTGAAGGTCTGAAGCTGCTCGTAGTTATCGCGGTAGCGGAGCTCAGGCTTGCCGCCGGGGTACTTCCAGGACCCGTCATCTCGTTGTTTGCGCAGGACCTTGACCACCTGCGGCAGCTCCCACAGAGCAGCGACGGGACCCACGTCCTCTTCCAGCAGGTCGCGGCGCACGAAGTAGCGAAGCGCTTCGTTATCAGACGACAACAGCACTGGAAGAGGATCGACGTGCAGTTGTTTGCGCCACTCGTCCATGCCGAGCCAGCCTCCGGTCACGTGCTATTGTAGCCCAGACCGCCCGGCGGAACAACGGGGTGACAGGCTGTCATACCGCAGAGGACGCCGAGAGCGCGGAGAACTAGAGGAGTGGTCTCTGGAATGATCGAAGTTCGTGCCGCGCGGGTCGCATCGTCGCACGCTCCTTCGATACGACCTTCGGTCTACTCAGGATGCGCGCGACGATGGCCTGCGAGCCGGTTACGACCGTTCTAGGACGTGCCGTCCATCCTTCGTCGAGCTCGGCGCGTGGTTCAGCATGCGTGCGACGATGGCCTGCGAGCCGGTTGCGACCATTCCAGGACTTGGCGTCTATCCTTCGTCGAGCTCGGGGCGTAGTTCAGGATGCGTGCAACGGCGGCTTGCGAACCAGCTATGCCTACCCCACGGGATCTGTAGTCTATCCTTCGCCAAGACCAGGATCCGTGCGGCGTCGGATCGCCAGCCAGCCGTGGTCAGCAAGCGGGTGGGGAAAAGGCCGGGCTACGCTACTCGTCAAACCTGAAGACCGGTTCGGGGTAGAAGCGGACGCGCTTGCCCTTGATCCTGCTCTTGATCAGATTGTCCAGCCAGAGGTTCTTTTGCTCGAGGGGGATGTCGGACTCCAACATCACCAGGTCCACGTTGAGCCCCAGCGCTCTGCCGGAGATGGTGTGCCGGGTGACACCCATGGGCAACTTCGCTCCATTGAGCGCCGTCCTCATAATCTCGCCACTGGTATAGCAGGGGAAGACCACGACGGCCGAGAGCTCAGGGTACTCCTCCAGAAGCGTCTCCAGGTCGTCACCCATCACCCGGTAAACCTGCGCTCGCCTGACGTAGAGGCCCACCAGCTCGTTCACCAGGGTAACGCGCTCCTCAGGGCTAGAGCCGCCCGCCACTGAGACCACACCCCGGTCGCGAAGCATCAGATAGCAGAGAATGCTCCTCCTCGACAGGGCGATGCGGGCCAGCAGCAAGTCCGTGTATTGGACCTCCAATCCTCGGTGGCTCTTGACCGCCGTCATCAACTCCCTCTCCTGCATGCCGGCGATGACGTGGCACCAGGAGTGGAGATTTATGCCGGGCTCGCGGTAGTCCACTACCTGCACCAGCACGTCCCGTACGCCCAGCTTCCTCAGCGCGGCCACTCTGGTGACCCCATCCAACACCACGTACTGCGAGCCCGCCCTGCCTACCACCGGCGGGTTCTTCAGCACACCGTCGCTCTGCAAGCGTCTGACGAGCCTTTCCACGCGACTCGGATCCGCCTCCTCGTGACCGATGAGATCCTTGGAGTGCACGATGCGCAGCACGACGTCGGCGACGTTCATGTTCCCCCTCCCGACCGAGCGGGCTCCGGGAGAGACGGAGACCCGAGGCTCCGTCCCTCCCTTGCCTGCCTTCTGCTGTCCTCGTACCTCGAGCCCTCCCACCTACTGGTACTCCACGGGCACCTGAGGCAGCTCGGTTAGCGCCGCCTCTACCTTCTCCACAGGGTACTCGTAGTTCACCAGTTGTCCGGCGAAGAAGGTGTCGTACGCCGCCATGTCGAAGTGGCCGTGACCGCAGAGGTTGAAGGCGATGGTCTTGTCCTCACCGGTCTCCTTGCACTTAAGGGCCTCGTCCATGGCCACCTTGATGGCGTGGGACGGCTCGGGCGCTGGGATGATACCCTCGGCCCGGGCGAAGCTGACCGCGGCCTCGAAGACCGGCACCTGGTGCTCGGCCCTCGTCTCCATGATCCCCAGCTCGTAAAGGTGGCAGATGAGAGGCGCCATGCCGTGGTACCGCAGTCCCCCGGCGTGGATGGGAGCAGGGATGAAGCTGTGACCCAGGGTGTACATCTTCAGCAAGGGCGTCGTCTCCGCCGTGTCGCCGAAGTCGTACCGATACAGCCCCTTGGTCACCGAGGGAGAGGCCATAGGCTCCACGCAGATGAACTGGAGGTCCTTTCCATCCTTGATCTTGTCCGGCACGAACGGGAAAGAGAAGCCGCCCATGCTGCTCCCACCGCCGATGCAGCCGATCAGGACGTCCGGATAGTCGCCGGCCATCTCGAATTGCTTCTTCATCTCCTGCCCGATGACCGACTGGTGCACCAGGACGTGGTTGAGCACGCTGCCCAGGGAGTACTTGGTGCCGTCGTGCTTGACGGCATCCTCCACCGCCTCGCTGATGGCCACGCCCAGGCTCCCCGTATGCGTTGGATCTTCCTCCCGCAGCTTCCTCCCGAAGGAGGTCTTCTCGCTGGGACTGCGAGCGATGGTTGCGCCCCAGGCCTCGATCATGCTCTTGCGGTAGGGCTTCTGGTCGTAGCTGATGCCCACCATGTACACCATGCACTCCATATCGAACAGATTGCAGGCAAACGACAGCGCGCTGCCCCACTGCCCGGCCCCCGTCTCCGTGGTGAGACGGGTCTGTCCCTCCATCTTGTTGTAGTAGGCCTGAGCCACCGCCGTGTTGGGCTTGTGGCTACCAGGTGGGCTCACGCCCTCCCACTTGTAGTAGATGCGGGCCGGGGTGCCCAGCGCCTGTTCCCAGCGGCGCGCACGATACAAAGGGGTGGGCCGCCACAGTCTGTAAACCTCGCGCACCGGCTCGGGGATCTCGATCCAGCGCTCCTGGCTTACCTCCTGCTTGATCAGCTCCATGGGAAAGATGGGGGCCAGGTCGTCCGGGGTAACCGGCTCCATCCGCCCTGGATGCATGACCGGCGGCAGCGGCTCAGGGAGATCCGCCTGGATGTTGTACCAATGTGTCGGGAGAAACTCCTCTCCCAGGAAGTACTTCGTCTGTTCCATTGTCTTTTCCTCCTTGATGATCCAAGATTCTCAGCTCTCCGGGCGCACATCTGACGACGAATGCGCCCCCTCCTCTCCATCTGCAGGACGTGTCTCCTCAGACACGTCTCTAGCGACTCTCCTCCATAGGCGCCTCCTTCTGTTCTTCCCCCCAGTCGGCGGATCTGTTTTCCACGGAAATGAAAAGACTCCCGCCCCAAGGGACGGGAGTCGTGTGGACCCGCGTGGTACCACCCTACTTAGGTAGCTCCAGATAACAAAAAACCTGCCGTGATGGCAGGATAGATCCGTGAGCCAGCCTCACTCTAGCAGGTACGGGACCGCCGATCTTCGAGACCTCGGTCCGATACCCTCGGCCATGATAACGGTGGCGGCTTCCGGCAAGTACTACTCTAGCCGCTCCTGGCGGCTATTTCGGCTTGCGACTCCCAGGTCCATTCGGCTCCGGCGCTGGTATCGGGCTCGCACCCTACCCCGACTCTCTGCACCCCGCTGCGGCGCCTACTATTCCTGATCGTAGTCTTTTCGTTATTCGATTTGGCGATAGTATACAAGATTCTGGGTCGCTTGTCAAGCCGCGTTCTGCGCCCGACAATTGGGCTTGTCTCATCCGTTCACATCGCAATGACTACTCTTCCTCTGAGCGGTTCAGAAGAGATGGAATCGACTTATGCTTCCTGTCTAGGCCACTTCCATGCATGCCAGACAATCAGTGCGATAAACACAGCTTCAAGAATCTCATACAATCGCCAATTGGCCCAGGCCTCCCCTGGTACAAGCTGTGTAGCAAGCAAGACAATCGCATGGAAGATGCCCACGATGATGTTCGTCCAGCGGTTCGCTCTAGCCGGCAATGCCAGGGAGAGGAAGATCATGAGACTCGGAATCGCCATCAATACTGCACTTCCAAACAGGAATGCTTGGGTAATCTGCATACCTCCCATTTGTCCTGACAGTACTTGCTCCATGACGTCCCGCCGAAAGAACGTCATAACATCGTTGTATAGATAGAAGAACATCAAAGCTACCCATAATGCTGAGAGCTTTGTCTTCACGTTCACTTTGACGTCTTCCAGAGCTCCTGCAGTCTTTCCGTTTGAGTTCATTCTCTATCTCCTTCTCTTTCTACTATAGCAGTTGTCCTGTACAGTCACCTTGTCAGATCTTGTCACTATGTTCCGCAGCTATGACTGCTTCTCCTTGCCGATGTCCTTCTCCACAATACCGGAGAGCTTCCACAACCTCAGTCAACGGATAACGTCTATCGATGACAGGAACGACCTGGCTGGCTTCAATGAGTTCTTTGTTACCCTTCGCTCCACCGCTCCAGGACAACGAAGAACAAGTACAGCCCCGCGATGAGGGCAGCTCCACCCAGCAGGCAGGGCACCGCCGTCAGCAACTGACTGAAGCCGAATATCACGCCTATCAGCCCACCGCCGACCACCACGAGGACCACGATAGCCACGATCAGAAGCCACAGCTCGTGGCGCTTCCGGGTGCCACGATAGTCGGTTGGAGGACGGTCGCCAGTTTCCATCAACTCAGATCCACAAACGCCGTGGGGAAACGCGGCAGTCGATCAGGCAGCGTGGCGGGATGAACGACCCAGCAGAAGGCAAACGGTCACACGTAGCGGGGCAGATCCTTCGTTTCCTCGTAGTACGCTTCTACCCCGATCTCCCTCATACGCTCGTTCATCTGGCGCCACCTGCGCTCCAGATGCGGGTCGAAGTTGGTCTTTTCGCAGGGAAACTCGTCGCACTGGAAGCAGAAGTCCACTCCCCGCTCCTGGTAGCAGGTGGACACGCCGCAGTTGGGGTACAGACAGGTCCCTTCCCGGCAGCCGCTGCAATGGCCTTCCGCGAAGTAGGACAATAATCCCTCGAAAGCGGGATACTCCTTGAAGGCCGGGAGGAAGCCCGAGAACCTCTCGGCGTAGATGCCGAAAGCGCCCAACCGCTCCAGCAAGTGTGTGCTCAGCGAAGCGATGTCACCCCTCGTGTTGGCGAAACACTTGCGGCAGCTCAGGCCACACGGCGCTAGATGGCTCAGGATCTCTTCGTAGTCCGTCATGACATCCGCTCCAGACTAGCTCTTGTCGTACAGCCCTCGCCAGTCGTTCATACGCACCTGGAGAATCTCCCGAAACATGCGGATGGAGTCGCCGACGGGGCTGACCCGGCTGTTGGTCATGTAGTACCAGTTGATGGGCACTTCGACAATACGATAGCCTCGCTTCTGGGCGATGAACAGGATCTCCACGTCGAAGCCCCAGCCGTCCATGGTCTGGCAGGGGAAGACCTCGCGAGCAGCCTCCCGGGTGAAGCACTTAAAACCCGCTTGCGTGTCCTGGAAGCCCCTCACCGCCAGCAGTCGCACCAGGGTGTTGAACACGCGGCCCATGAGGTGGCGTAGGTCCGGCTCGTCGTACCTCCTGGCACCCTCCACCTCCCGCGAGCCGATCGCTACGTCGTACTCCTCCAGGGCCGGAGGCAGGAAGTTGGCTACCTCCTCGATGGGCATGGAGAGATCGGCGTCACAGAGGAAGACGTGGTCGCCCTGGGCCGCCATCACACCGGTCTTCACCGCGTACCCCTTACCCCGATGTTCGTTCCTGATCAGCTTGACCATGGGAGCTTCCGCCGCGATACGCTCCACCACACTGGCGGTGGTGTCCCCGCTCCCGTCGTCGACGACGATCACCTCGCCCGGGTAGGCCTGGGCCTTCAGGAACTCCACGATGCGGGGCAGGGTCTGCGGCAGCCTGCGCTCTTCGTTGTATGCGGGAACGACGATAGACAGAAATGGATGTTCCATATCCATACTGCTCCTAGCTGATGAGTATCGATTCCAGGTGCTCGTCGCTGACCACAGAACTCCCCTGGACGACCCGTCGCTGGCGCAGCATCCGTGGCGAGTCCCAAACCCCGCGGAGCTGCCCCCGAATCCGTGCCCTGGCCGCCTCGCCGCGCCAGGCCTTCAGCGCCTCCCAGGTGATCCTCCACTGGGCAAGGAGGATGCGCCACCAGTGCTTCTTGAACAGCGCAGTGGGATAGTCCTTGGCCAGGACGTAGATGGTGTTACGACCGGTGTAGTAGCTGGCGATCTTGCCGCCGCCGGTCGCGCTGAGCCTGTGGTAGACCACCGCTCCAGGCACGTACAGACACCTGTATCCCGCCAGTTGCGCCCGCCAGCCCAGGTCCACGTCCTCCAGGTAGGAGAAGAAGCCGTCGTCGAAAGGCCCACGCTGCCCCTTCGAGGCCAGATCGTCGAGCAAGGCACGCCGTAGGGCGCACGCCCCTCCGCAGGGACTGAAGACCTCCTCTTCGCGGTCAAACTGGCCCCTATCCTCCTCCCACACGCCTCGATTCACGGGAAGCCCTGCTACGCTGAACAAGTCCCCAGCCGAATTGAGCACCTTTCGCTGGTCGAAGAGCAAGATCTTGGACGTCGCAGAGCCCGCCTCCGGATGCCTCTCCAACGCTGACCAGAGCTCCTCCAGCCACCGGGGGTCCACCTCGGTATCGTTGTTGAGCATGGCCAGGATCTCACCTCTCGCGGCCTCGATCCCGGCGTTGACGCCCCCGGCGTAGCCCAGATTCTCCTTCAGGGGCAGCACCCGTACCTCAGGATACTCCCTCTCCATCAAGGCCACCGACTCATCGTGGGAGTTGTTGTCGACGACGATGACCTCGAATCGGGGATAGGTCTGGGCTCGCAGAGAGCCCAAACAAGTAGGAAGATGCTGTGCCCCGTTCCAGTTGGGGATGACCACGGAGATCAGGGGACGCTCCTCCACGTCACCCCAGCTCCACGAAGGGGTCGCTGGCCGTGATCAGGTGAAAAGAGACTGTGCCCCCACAGAATCGCCTCACCAGCTCGCTCAGCTCGACTACGAGCCTCTCGGCCTCACCGGCGCCCACCGGAGGGAGACAGTCCACGTTGATCAGCAAGTTGCAGGTGGAAGGCAAGACCTTGGTTCCATCCCCCTGTCGCCAGTTCCAGCGCCGGCAGAGCACTTGCTGGTCGTCTACGTAGATCGCCTCCCCTGGTTCCGGGTGCAATGCTTCTTCCTGGCCCAGCGGCACCCAGCTCTCATCCCCCTTGGCCAGTCTCAGAACGAGATCGCCATGGGCAGCATCCAGATCGTCGCCACCGCAGGGCACCAGATGCTCGAGGGAGAAAGCGTTCATCAGCGCTACCAGCGTATTGACGTACGGCGTTGGCGAGCCGCCCCTGGCCCGTCGAGCCAGGGCCTCCACGGAGGAGTAGTTCTTGCCGGGCCGCATGTTCAGGGTCTTGTACGCTTCCCTCCAATTGGCGATGCGCGGATGCGTGGTCAGGTTTTCCTCGGCGAAGAGGGTCTCGCAGCGGGCCTCGGCCTCCCGCAACATCTCCTCCACCCCAGGCCGGGCGCCCTGGTTATCGATCCCTCTGGCGACTACTATCGCTCGGATGTAGTCAGGGAAGCGCTCGAATATGGCCTGGTCGACGACGTCACGCACCATTTCTCTCCTCGAAATATGCACGCAGCGCTGCTTGCCAGGGTCGCAAGACAATCCCCAACTGTGTCGCCGCTGAGAAGTTCCGCAACAGGGCTCGGCGAGGGACCCTGGCCGCCCGGCGATAGACGCTCGTAGGGTGAACAGTGGCAGGGTCCTTCCCCGCAAACTCCAGGATCGTTGCCGCAAACTCGTATCGCGAGCACGACCCCTCGTTAGTGAGGTGGTAGATACCGTACAGGCCGCTGGACACCAGGCTGGCAATACCCTGAGCCAGGTCCGGGGCGTAGGTGGGCGAACCGAACTCATTGTCCACAACGGATAGCTCGTCCTGTCGCTGGGCCAGCTCCAGCACCTTCTCCACGAAGTTGTGGCCTGTTCTGCCGTAGAGCCAGGCCGTGCGCACGATGTAGAACCTGCTCAAGAGGTCCCGAACTGACTGCTCGCCGGCCAGCTTGGACTTGGCGTAGACAGACAAAGGATGGGGCTCGTCGTACTCCAGATAGGGCTCATCACTGGTGCCGTCGAAGACGTAATCGGTGCTCACGTAGAGCATAACGGCATCGCACCGCTGGCAGGCTAGAGCCACGTTGCGGGTACCGAGGGCATTGACCTTGTAGGCCGTGTCTGGGTCCTTCTCACAGCCGTCCACGTCTGTCATGGCCGCGGCGTGAATAACCAGTTCCGGCTGGAAACCGACGATGGCCTCCAGCGTCGCCTCCCCGCTCACGTCATACTCTGGAAGATCGACGAGAAGGAACTCGTGTCCTGCGAGCGAGTCCTGCAAGCTCCTCCCCAGTTGTCCGTTGGCTCCCGTGATCACCAGGCGCATGGTTCCTCCCCTGTGGTAGACGAACCACATTATAGCAGTTCCCACACCCGATTGGTACTGGAGACCTGTCTGCGTTGGCCGAAGCACAGACTCGGCCCTGAGGGTGACATCCGCTTCAGATACCTGCGCATCAGCACTCGTTGCCACTGTGGATGGGAAGTGAGTGACAGTAGGCCTGTGACGCCAGCCAGGCCGCGCCGTGTCCTTGACATACGGCAGGCAATCTGGTAGTATTAGCTTAAACCAGGTCTCTCTGGTTCCGATTCGTTTTGATCGACCCAAGTGCCGAGAGACACTGCGTGGTACGAGTGACACCCGAATACTGTGACCCGGCCTTGCGCTGAGGAGTGCGCCATCCCCAACGAGGAAGTGGCGGCGTATGGACTCATCTTCTTGATCGGTTCTTTTCATAAGCGGGGCCACAAGCGCAAGACGGTCAACACGCACGGGCGGATCTCTGACATGAGTGTACTCTATGGTACACTCATTTTGTTAGGGTGAACTCATTTCGCACGTGACGTGGAGGTACCGCATGGGACGTGGAGAACTCGTATTGCGACTTGTGGGCATGGTCCTCATGTCGGCCGTGGGCTGGGGTATAGGCGACTTCATTGCCACCAGATCTGGGGCCGCCGATGCCTTCAGTGTTCCCTATCTCCGCCCTGCCCTCGCGCTGGCTATCGCGGGGGCTGGGCTTGGCCTGCTGATCACGCCTTGGCTGACCATACGACCGATCCTCTGGGCGCGCAGGAAACTGAAGCAGATTCCAGCCCGCCACCTCCTCATGGGAACCGTCGGTCTGGTGATTGGACTGGTGATCTCCTTGCCCATCGCCTTCAGCCTCTCCTTCTTGCCCTCGAACATGCGAACGATCATGCCACTCCTGGCCAGCGTAGTCTTCGGACTCCTGGGCATGGCTATTATGATCATGCGCGCAGACGACCTGCTAGCCATCTCGAGTTCCACGATCGGAAAGGGGAAGCCACGGCGGACCGAGGACCGCGTAGTTCTGCTGGATACGAGTGTCATCATCGATGGTCGCATCGCTGACATCAGCCAGACGGGCTTCATCGAGAGGACGCTGCTCGTGCCCAAGTTCATACTGGACGAGCTGCAATACATAGCCGATTCGTCAGACGCCCTCCGGCGCAAGCGGGGCCGTCGGGGCCTCGACATCTTGAACAGGCTGCAACAGGACTCTGAGGTGCCCATTCGTATCACCGACATGGACATCGAGGAGATGAGAGACGCCGACGGCAAGCTGGTACGGTTGGCCAAGACCCTCCGGTGCCCCATCATTACCAACGACTACAACCTCAACCGTGTGGCACAGTTGCAGGGCATCAGGGTCCTGAACATCAACGAATTGGCCAACGCGGTGAAGACCGCCGTCCTGCACGGGGAGACCCTCAAGGTACGCATCATCCAGGAAGGCACGGAGCCCAACCAGGGTGTGGGATACCTCGACGACGGCACGATGGTGGTCGTGGAGGATGGGCGCAGGCACATCGACCACAGCCTGGACGTGACGGTCACCAAGGTGCTCCAGACAGCACAGGGCCGGATGATCTTCGCCCAGCCTCAGAACCGCCACTCCAGGAGATAGGTCTCGTTCAGCATGAGCGTCATCACGGTGTCAAGGCAACTGGCCAGCCACGGCTGTGAGATCGCAGCCAACGTGGCCAGCATGCTCGGCTTCCGCCTCATAGACCGGGAGATCATCTACAGGGCAGCCGAAGAAGCCGGCGTGCCCAAGATCGCTTTGGAGGAGATCGTCTTCGAGGGTCGCCGGAACCTGGCTGAGCGTATACTCCGGGCTGTCAACGCCATGCCTGCCGTTCCTAGCACGGCTGAGGCCTGGAAGAGAGAGGCCGCGCGGCCTGTGAGCCGGCCGTACGGAGGCATCTTCTCTCCCGCCGTACCCTCGTTTTCGGTTACGCTCAAGGATTACGTCGACATGGTGGGGATGGTGATCCGCGACCTGGCTCGCGAGGGGAACGTGGTCATAGCGGGAAGAGGCAGTCAGGTGCTCCTTGGCGACGTCCCCGGGGCTGTCCACGTCCAGGTCGTCGCCCCTTTCGATCATCGCGTAGCCGTCCTGGCCGAGCGGGAGGGCATCGAGGCGAAAGAGGCAGCCAAGCGACTCAAAGCCAGCGACGGCGCGCGGAGAGACTATCTGCGCCAGTACCACCAGGTCGACTGGCTGGATCCAACTCTCTACGACCTCGTCATCAACACCCACAGGATTCCACCGGGCGAGGCCGCTGGGATGATTGTCCACACCTACCAGCGGTTGGTAGCTGAAGACCATGAGTGAGAGAGTCAGGGTCCGCTTCGCTCCCAGCCCCACTGGTGAGCTCCACCTCGGCAACGTGCACACAGCCCTTTTCAACTGGCTGTTCGCCCGACACTACGATGGCGATTTCGTCCTGCGCATCGAAGACACCGACGTGGCTCGCAGCAGTCAAGACGCTGAGCAGGCCATCCTCGACGGCCTGCGGTGGTTATCCCTGGACTGGGACGAGGGTCCCGAGAAGGGCGGGGACGTCGGACCCTATCACCAATCGCGTAGATTGGATCTCTACCGCGCCTACGCAGAGCGACTCGTGGAAGAAGGGCATGCCTATCGGTGCTACTGCTCCCCCGAGCGGCTGGAAGCCATGCGCCAGGAACAGCGGCGGCGCGGACAGCCTCCTGGCTACGATGGGCGCTGCCGCGAGTTGAGCACTGAGGAAGCCGCCCGCTACCGGGACCAGGGCACCGAGCCCGTGATCCGGTTCAGGACTCCCGACCACGGGCGCACGGTGTTCCACGATCTACTGCGTGGTGAGATCAGCTTCCCCAACGATTCCCTGGATGATTTCATCATCCTCAAGTCCGATGGCTATCCTACGTACCATCTGGCCAACGTGGTGGATGACTCTCTGATGGCCATCAGCCACGTGCTCAGGGCCGACGAGTGGATACCCAGCTCACCCCGCCATATCCTTCTCTACCAAGCCTTCGGATGGGATCCTCCTCATTTCATCCACCTACCCCTGATCCTGGATAGTGGCGGCGGCAAGCTTAGCAAGCGACTGGGAGACACCTCCGCGTCCTCCTTTCGGGAGAGGGGCTACCTTCCCGAGGCCATGGTCAACTACCTGGCCCTGCTGGGATGGTCGCCCGGCGACACGCAAGAGCTGTTCACTACAGAGCAGCTCGGCGACGCTTTCACCTGGGAGCGCATCTCCACCAGCCCTGCCATCTTCGATCTGGAACGTCTCAACTGGTTCAACAAGTGGTACATACGCCATCTGCCCGTCGAGCGCATCGCCCCGGAAGCAGCCACGTTCCTGGCAGCGTCCTATGGTGAAGCCGATCGCAGCACGGGCACAGCTTATTCGCCGCAGGAGTGGCTGACGCTCCTGGTGGACAACGTCCGGGAGGAAGTGGATAGTCTAAGTGAGCTGCCGCTGCACGTCGGCTTCGCTTTCATGGACGGGATCTCGTACACGTCAGAGGCCAGAGAGGCCCTGAGCGACGCGGCGGCTGGCGATGTGCTTAATGCCTTCGTAGAGAAAGTGGAGTCCATGGAGGCGCTCGACGTCGAGCAGGCGAGCGGGATCCTATCTGATCTGAGGCAAGCGCTCAAGCAGCAAGCCGGCCTTGGGGCCAGACAGGTCATGTTCCCTCTGAGAGCAGGCCTGACGGGAAGCCTCCACGGTCCAAACCTGGCTGCTATCGTGGCCTTACTGGGTAGAGAGAGATGTATCCAAAAGGCGAGAGATTCTCAAGCTTCCTTCTCGTCGTGATGATGGCCAAATGCATCTGTTCTACGGGATGCCGTCTCGCGCGGCATCCCTGCTAGCACGCGGATCATCACCACACGAAGGGAGCGATTGAGATGACCCTCAGAGTACATAACACCCTGAGTCGAACGAAAGAAGAGTTCGTGCCGCTGAAGGATAGGGAAGTGCTGATGTACGTGTGCGGACCCAACGTCTACGGGCCTTGCCACGTAGGTCACGCCATGTCCTACCTGGTCTTCGACGTCATCAAGAGATACCTGGAGTACCAGGGGTACACAGTCAAGCACGTTCAGAACTTCACAGACATCGAGGACCGTATCATCCAGACCGCCAACTCGCTGGGCGTGACCGTGAAGGAACTGGCGGAGAAGTACAGCGCGCGCTTCCTGGACGAGATGGACGCCCTGAATGTCGAGCGAGCCACCCACTACCCGAGAGCTACCGAGGTCATCCCCAAGATCCAGGAGATGGTGCAAGGGCTAATCGAAAAGGGACACGCCTATCAGGTGGATGGCGACGTCTACTTCCGCATCTCCAGCGACCCCGACTACGGGAAGCTCACCGGCCAATCCCTTGACGCCATGCGAGCAGGGGCGAGAGTTGAGGTCGATTCCAGAAAAGAAAACGAGCTGGACTTCGCCCTCTGGAAGGCCGCCAAGCCGGGAGAGCCTAGCTGGGACAGCCCGTGGGGCAAGGGGCGCCCTGGATGGCACATCGAGTGCTCCGCCATGTCCAATCAGTTCCTGGGCGACCAGATAGACATCCATGGTGGAGGTGAAGACGTGATCTTCCCCCACCACGAAGACGAGATCGCCCAGTCGGAGAGCTACACGGGCAAAGTGCCCTTCGTCAAGTACTGGCTACACAACGGCCTGCTCCGCCCCAGCGAAGAACAGGAGAAGATGACGCGGCACCTTGGCAACTTCATTAGCTGCGAGGAAGCCCTGCGTAGATACAACCCGGATGCCCTCCGTCTCTTCATTCTATCGTCGCACTACCGCAGCCCCGTCACGTGGAGCGAAGAGGGCATTCTGGCGGCAGACCGAGGGCTGGAGCGACTGCGCACTGCCCTGAAGCCCGGGTCGGAAGGAGCTGCTGGCGGAGCAGATGAGTTGCTGGCCTTCGCCGAGGACTCGCGCCGGAAGTTCATCGAGGCCATGGACGATGACTTCAACACCGCACGTGCCATCGGCCACCTGTTCGATCTAGGACGCGCCATCAACCAGGCCCGAGACTCCGGCGCAGCAGGTGCGGGCCTCGCTGCCAGCCAGGAAGTGCTGCAAGAACTGGCCAGCGTGCTGGGGTTGACGCTGCGCGAGCGAGAACTGGGTATTGGTCCGCAGCCCCTCCTGGAGTTGGCGACGAGCATTCGCGATGAGCTCGCCGCCGCAAAGATCGAACTGGGCTCGCTCCAGGAGACTCCGTCTGACCTCGAGGCCAAGGACCTGGTGGATCTCCTCGTGTTGGTGCGGATGGAGCTGCGGGCCGCCAAAGAGTACCAGACGGCGGACAGTATCCGTGCCAGGCTGTTGGAGTTGGGAATCGTGGTGGAGGACGGGCCGGACGGCAGCACCTGGAGGGTGGTGTCCGGTTCCTAGTCAATCCAACGGCCGCATTCCCCACCGACGTGGGGGACAGGAGTATTCCCCTGCCGCCGGTTGCAGGCCTCCGACCGGCCTCTGCGAGGGACGTCCATTCTCGGTGGGGCAGACGGCACTCCCCTGCCGGAGTGCCACGGTCCGATGATCGGGTGAGGCTAGCGGCGAATGAGATGCCGCTGTCCCACACCCTCTCCCATCAGATTGACTGTTGCATGGTTTGATGGTATACTGAAAAGTCGTGTCCATGAGAACACTCTGGGAGACTTTCTGCCCGCAGCTAGGACTGGGGGCAAGCCCGAAGAAAGGAGCCGTTGATTGTCTAACTACGAGTTGATGTACATCCTCAGCCCAGAAGTGGAGGAGGAAGACCTGCAAGCGGTGCTGGAGAGGATCAGCCAGATCATCACCGACGGGGGGGGAGAGGTGCTGCACCTCGAATCCTGGGGCAGGAAGCGTCTGGCCTACCAGATCCGGAGATTCCGTGAGGGCCACTACATTCTGGCCTACATCCAGCTCGATCCAGGTGCGGTCTCGCAACTCAGGACCAAGTTCGCCTTGACCGAGGAGATGATCCGCTACCTTCTGCTGAGAACCGACGAGCTCCCAGCTCGGGTTGCAGAAGCAGCCAGCCGCGAAGAGCGCGCTCCCGCGAAGGAGATCGAAGCGGAGCCGGAACCAGAGCCGATAGAGGAGGCAGCTCCGACGCCGGAGGACGAGCCTGCCGAGCCGGAACTTGCTGACGAAGATGAAGAAGAAGCGCCAGACGCCGATGGCGCAGAACTGGGAGACTGACCTTGGCAGGTAGAAACGACTCGAGACCGAGACGGCGTGGCAGACGACCGTACAAATTCAGCCGCAAGAAGGTCTGCGCCTTCTGTGTGGACAGGGTGCGTCACATAGACTACAAAGATGTGCCTCTGCTCCGCCAATACATCACGAACCGGGGCAAGATCAAACCACGGCGCAAGTCGGGCGTCTGTGCAAGGCACCAACGCCGCCTGGCGACAGCCATCAAGCGCGCTCGGCACGTGGCACTATTGCCCTACACGGGCGAGCACGCCCGAGGAGGCTAGGCCAGGCACGGCGCGGGAGAGGGCACAGGATCTGTCGATACGCATCTCCTCCATGTCGACCACCTTGGGGAGAATCACCAGACGCCACGCACTCTCACCGATCCGCGACGAGTGGGGCAATCTTGTGACCCCCGCCGTGAGCAAGCCAGATTTGTATACCTTATTGGACTCTTTTCGCGCCCAGCGGAGGGACTAATGGCCAAGAGAAGGGTCAAGAAAGAAGTTCCGCTTACCCGTAAGCAGTTGTCGCGCCGCGAGAAGGAACGCCGCCAGCGGCTGATTCTGATCGGGCTGGCCATCGGCGTAGGCTGCCTCATCGCCGCCGTCCTTGGGTACGGGGCATACCAGGAACTGGTCGCCAAACCGGCCGCCCCAGTAGCTACCGTCAATGGCGTGGCCATCCAAAGACAAGCGTACGAGAAGCGGGTCCTCCTACAGAGGACGAACATCGATGGGGCCATCCAGGATTGGCAAACCCAACGCTCCCTCTACACTTCCGAGGAAGATGCGTGGATGATCGACCTCATCGACCAGCAAATCTCTTACTACTATACCCAGAGGGATCTCGTCGACGGCGAGCAGCCGGTGGACGACATGATACAGGAGGAACTGATCCGCCAGGCTGCCGCTGCGCAGGGCATTGAGGTGTCCGCGGACGAGATCGATCGCGCCATCGAGGAAGAATTCGGCTATGACCGTGATGCGCCTACTCCCTCGCCCTCGCCCTCGCCTACTACGACTATCACATCGACCAGTGAGGTCACCGCCACCGAACAAGCCACACCCATGTCGCTGGCCGAGTTCAAGGAGCAGTACGCCGAAACCCTCAGTGCTCTGGAGGAGAGAATCGGCCTGACAGAGTCAGACTACAGGGAGATAATACGCACTCGACTCCTGACCGAGAAGATGGAGGAGTTCGTAGGAGAGCAGGTGCCCACCAGCGAGCTTCAGGTACGGGCGCGACACATTCTCGTGGGAACCCAGGAAGAGGCGGACGCCGTTCTGGAACGTCTGGAACAAGGCGAAGACTTTGCCACGGTAGCCATGGAGGTCTCCACTGATACCGTCAGCGCTGAGGAGGGAGGCGAGCTCGGTTGGTTCCCCATGGGCGTGATGGACACGGCTTTCGAAGAAGCAGCCTTCAGCCTGGCCGTCGGAGAGCTCAGTGGAGTGGTGGAAAGCTCCTACGGATTCCACATCATCGAAGTCGAGGAACGAGACGAAGACAGGGAACTGGATGCCGACATGCTGGCACAAAGGAAGTCAGAGGCATTCCAGATGTGGCTCGAAGATCTGGAAGCCGAGGCAGATATCGTGAAGTACTGGTCGGAGGAGATGGTACCTCCGGAGAGCGCGACGTGATAGATCGGACCTGAGGATACCAAGGGCTGCGGCCAGTGTGCCGGGGCCCTTTTCTTTTCTTCCGGACCACAGCCAAGCGTATACACGTTCACGGATGCTTAGATATCCGCACGGGGGAGACTGATGGTGAACCTGCTACCATCGCCCTCCTTGCTCTCCACCGAGATGTTGCCCTCGTTGGCCTCGACGAACATCTTGGCCGCGGACAAACCCAGGCCAGTTCCACGCACCCTGGTGGTGAAGAGAGGCTCGAAGAGCTTGTCCATGTTCTCGGGTGAGATTCCCACACCAGTATCGGCCACCCACACATTGACCTCACGCCGGCCGCTCTGGGCGCCGATGGTTAGCTTCCCTCCGGTCGGCATTGCTTGATAGGCATTGGTGATCAGGTTCCGCAGCACCTGCCGTATCTGTTGAGGATCGACGAACACAAGAGGCAACGCCTGGGGTATCTCCAGCTTGGTCTCGATGTCTGGCGGAGGAGGCTGCGCCTCCAGCGCCTCGCTCGCGAGGTCGGAGACCGAACGTCTCACCCTATCAGGCTCGCGCGTCTGGGCGAAGTCCAGAAGGTCGGAAACCGTTCTGCTGGCATCCTTGACTTGCTGGGCGATGATGTCGAGATAGTCGCTGGTGGTCTCGTCGGCGCCATCCAACGTAGCCTGAAGATAGTAGATCGCGTTGGAGATGACCCCCAGCGGATTGCGGAGTTCGTGCCCCACACTACCGGCCAACTGGCCCAGAACCGCCAGCTTCTCGGCGCGCACCAATTCGTCCTGGGCCAGCCGCAGTTGCTGGGTACGCTCCTCCACCATCTCCTCTAACCGCTCCGAGTGTTCCTTCAGAGCTGCCTCCGCCCTGTCACGCTCAACCCTGTTGCGGAGTGCCTGCATGCCGTAGCCGAGATCACGCGCCAGTTCCAGGAGGATCTTGACTTCATCGGCGTCGAACGCATCCGGTTCTGACGCGTAGATATTGAGTGCACCTAGAGTCTTGCCTTCGGAGACCAGCGGCAACGCGATCGACGATTGATACCCGCGCCTGGCTGCGTCTTGGCGCCAGGGTGCAAAAGCAGGATCGCCTGGGATATTGGTGATGACGGACGGTTCGCCGCTGCGAATGGCAGTGCCCGTGGGTCCCCTGCCGCGCTCGGTGTCGGCCCAAGTGATGTCCACACGGTCCACGTACCCTTCGTCGTACCCCATCTGGGCCACAGGCCGGACTGTCTTGGCTTCATCCTGCTCTGCATACCCGATCCAGGCCAGGCGGTATCCCCCATCCTCCACGATGATGTGGCAGATATCTGGAAGCAGTTCCTCCTCTGACCTCGCACGCACCAGCGCCTGGTTGCACTCGCTGACCATCTTCAATGCTCGATTGAGCCGGCGTGACTCCTCATCCGCTCGCTTCTGATCTGTGATATCAATAGCCATCTCGTAACGCATCATCCGCCCGTCTGGCCAGTGTATCGGCCTGTCAATACACCGATACCACCGTTGGTCCACCCTGTTCTGCCACTCCCAGATGTGAGTCCTGCCTGACGGCCCTGCAAAGATCAGTTCGTTCGTACAGAACGGGCAGGGCGAGTCCAGGCCCTGGAAGACCTCGTAGCACGTCTGCCCTACGACTTCCCCAAAACGACTGCGCAGCGCCTGGTTTGCATAGACCACCTCATACGTTTGAGGATCGCTAACGTACACAGGCTCATCCATGCTATCGAAGATGGAGATCAGTTGCTGGCGCTCCAAACGCAATCGTCCCTCGGCCTCCGCGCGCCCCTCCTCCGCGGTCTCCAACTCGACAAGCCGTCCGCGCAAGTCCTCGAGTTCTCTCAGCAGTTCAGCCTTGGTCTTCCCCTGGTCCCCCATCGGCTTCACCCCCCTAATGCTCTTGTACGAGTTCTCGCGTGAACTTGCATCCCCAGATCATCATCGACGACAGAACGAGGACAAAGCGCAGTTTGGCAAACGCGGTGTGGCACCATATGCATTCTAGCGCACATTGAACGGAAGGCACAATGATGCACCAACCGCATTGCGGGACGAGCGCGCTTGGAGCCCCTCCCCCAACGTCCATCAAGACACAAGGGACTTGTCAAAGAGGCTCCGTAGCGAGGAGTGGGCTAGGACAGCGGTTCCAGGTGGATTACCACTCGCCTGAGACGCGGCATCTGTTCCCGCAGATAACCTTCCAGCCGTTCACTGAACTCGTGCGCTTCCTGGACAGAGAGGGTGGTCTCCAGTGAGCAGTGAAGCGACGCGGCAAACCCGTCTTCTTCTCGCCATAGCTTGACGTCGTGACATGCCCCCTGGTCCACCAAACCGTCCACCAGAGACACGGTGTACGCCTCCAGCCTGACGCGCTCCTCGTCCTCCAGCCGCGCTCCAGTGCCTGTCGCGTCGCCCACTGGCTCGAGATGGACTACAACGTCGGCAACCTCAGGCGTCGCCACCTTGACTTCCGACTCGAGCTGGCTCGCCAGTTCGTGCGCCTTCTCCAGGGAGGCGTCCCGACGCACTTCCAGGTCGAGCTCTACGTGTAGTTCCTCACCGGTCTGCCGGACCCAGATGTCGTGGGCGCGCGCTCCCATACTCTCCGCTGCTCGCCTAACCAGAGAAGCAACGTCCGTGCGGGGCTCGCCGGGCTCATAGTGCACGAAGACGTCAGCCCTCGGCACCAGCTCTGACACCACTTCCTCGACTCTTGCCGTCGTCCCATGAGCCACGTCGAACGAGGCATCCCCATCGATCTCCAGAACCAGATCCACGAAGCTCTCAGCCCCGGATCGGCGAACGCGCACCTGCCGGCAACCCAGCACGCCGTCGACCTCCTGCACCCGAACTCGGATCTTCTCGGCGAGACCCTTCGGTGCGGCATCCAGCAACACGTCCACAGACCGCTTTCCCAACTGTACGCTTACATAGACCACAATCATGGCCACCACGAGAGCAGCCACGGCGTCCGCTTGCGCCAACCATGGGGGACCACCCAGCCACTCACTCACCTTGACCACGGCCAGTCCACCGATGACGACGGTGGAACTCCAGACGTCAGTGCTGAAGTGTAAGGCATCTGCCTCTAAGGCCTGGCTATCATGCTCCTTTGCGACCCGTTTCAATATTCGGGAACGGTTGACGTCGACGACAATGGACATCACCATCACGGCAAAGGCCCAGACACTGGCATCTATGTGCACGGTCTTGAAGAATAGCCGGCCGATCCCCTCCTGCACAATCCAGGCACAGGTTATCAGCAGCAGTAGCGTCTCTGCCAGCGCGGAGAGATTCTCCACTTTCCCGTGACCATAGGGATGGCTCGAATCCGCGGGCTTGTCCGATACCCGCACCGCAGCGAACGTGATCAACGCAGCTACGAGATCCAGCCCAGAATGGGCTGCCTCGGCCAGAATACCCAGACTCCCAGTCGAGATACCAATCAGCAGCTTCGTCCCTGTGAGGAGGATGGCGGCCAGAACCGACCACAGCGCCACCCTCTCCTTTTCACCATCAGCTTTGTTCTGCATATTCCTTCTTTCAGCCAATCCATTGTACCGCATTCGCAGCGGACAGAAGGCCAGACCTCACTTCATAAGGACAACCACCACGGCGAGCGAAGCCAGCGCGCAGACCGCACCGCCATAGAACACTCCTCCCATTCCAGCCACGCCGTAGAGCACGCCCATCACGACTGGACCCAGGGTCTGACCGAGTCGAAAGACTGTGCCGTTGACCGACATCAGCACGCCCCGCTGCTCCATGGGCGCCAGCCCCGACAGCAGAGTAATCAGGCTCGGCATGGTGATGCCTCCTGCGATGCCATACAGAGTGGTCGGTATAGCAAACAGCCAAGGAGTGGGGATCGCCGGCATCATCAGCAAGGACACGACGTAGAGAACGCTGGCTATGCCAAGGAGCACTCTCTCCGAAGACAGTCTAGTCAGCCGACCCAGCTGGGACGACGTCACAGCGGCCGCCACAGACGAGATGGAAATGATCAACCCGATGGCAAAAGGAGATAGCGAAAACGAATCCTCGATCAGCAGAGGGAGAAACGTCAGGTAGGACCCGTAGTACACCATGAAGGTGATGATGCCCAAAACGAATAGTGTGAACACCTGGCGGGTACAGATAGCGCTCCACGCATCGGCCAGGTACTCCCTCAGCCCCTGAGAATTGGTGGGCTCGGGGTTGTCCAACGAGAAGACCACCGCCACGGCCACGGGGATGGCTGCGAGAGGCAGCAGAAACGGACAATACCAACCCAGCGTAGCCAGCGCTCCGCCGATGGCCGGATAGCTGGCAGTGCCCGTGCTCAGAACGCTGGCGTTACATCCCATAGCCTCAGTACGCTCCGTGCCGACGTAGAGATCCCCCAGGATGGTCAGATTGATCGCGGCCAGCCCCGCCGCACCCGCGCCCTGGAAGAAGCGTAGTACGAGAAGAGATCGAAAATCGCGGACCAAGGCGCACGCGGCCCCGGCGCCCGCAAAGACCAGCAGCGCTGGAATCAGCACTCTCTTCCTTCCGAACCGATCCGAGAGCACGCCTAGCAGCGGTGTCAGCAGCACCCCGGGCAGGGTGAAGGCAGTGACCAGGGAGCCTACGGCCTGGGGAGAAATGCCCAGCGCTTCCATGATCGCCGGGAACGCTGGCGTCACACTGGAGACGCCCAAGACCCCCATCAGGCTGACGCCGAAGATCACGTACAAGTTGTGATCCCGATATACTGGTCGTTCTTGACTCGACAAATCGTCCTCGCTCATGTCACTCTTCGACTATGCTCCCTGACACCCTCGTGGAGACGCTCGCTCAGGCCTCCTCGCCGTGACTGGTTGCCGGCGCTGCGCACGGCTCTCTACGATCATTCGCTCTCGGCCAGCTTGGCCAGGAAATCCTCCCTGGAGGGATAGAACACGTCGAGCATCACGAAAGGCTCGTCGCCGACACAGACATCGCTGTGGGGCACACCAGATGGGATACAGTAGAAGTCACCCTTCTCCACCAAGCGCTCCTCACCCCCTATGGTGAGCCTGGCCTTGCCGCTGTAAACCATGCCGATCTGCTCGTGCGGATGGGAATGGGTTGCCACCTCGTGACCAGGCAGCGTAGCGTTCAGGACCATCATCATCTGCTCGCCGTGTAGACCCGTGAGAATGGTTGTCTCCAGCCCAGGCATCTGCACCATCGTCGGAGCCTGGCGGGGATCCACGAAACAAGGTCCCCTCTCCTCGTTAGACATCGCTCTCCTTCCCTGGCCCACCGCACACCTCACTGGGCAACCGGGTTCTGCAACAGACAGGAGGTGACGATGGTTATCTGCGGTGGCTTCTTCAGTCCAGCCCGTAGACCTGCCTGGGCGCCAGGTACTGGGGAAATCTGTGCAGCAGCGCCAGGCGGGTCGAATAGCACAAGTGGCACTCATCCACGTACTCTTTCTCGGTTGCGATACCGTATCTGGCGGCCAGGAGGGCAGGCCCTCCCTCCAGCAAAGGCCCGCAGATAGGATGCGACTCGGCATCGTACTCCTCCAGGAGCTCGGGCAGCGGACTCTGCCATACGTTGCCCATGCTCAGCCCCTGGCACACAAACACGTGCCCGTAAGGATCGAGATGGACCCTTCCCGGGTCGCGCAAATCCTCGTACGGGCACTCTGTCAGCTCCCTCCAGTTCCTGGTGGGCAGGCCCTGCACAAGCTTGTCCACAGCCCGGCCCCGAAACATCGCACCACCGCCGATCACAGGCCGCCCTCTCTCTTGTTCCTTCTCTATGCCTGCCTCCACGGTCGGCTGATCGATGCAGATGGCATCGGTGGGTACACCCAGCCGTCTCGCGGCTCGCACAGCGCGCTCCGCAGGGTTGTCTGGGCCAGAACCGTGGTGGAACTCGTCGTCGCTGACGCTGAGATCTGCGATCCCTAGCGAAGCGAGAGGCTCCAACCAGAGCCGCGCATCATCTTCCGTCGTTGCCCAGTAGCAGTTGGTGACTATTCCAGCCTGGAACCCGCGCTCGCTGGCCATTCTGATACCTTCCACCATCAGCGGATAGTAGAGAAACGGCTCACCACCCTCGAAGTAGACGATTTCCACCGAGCCAACCTTCTCTACGTCGTCGACGACGGCCTTCAACTGTCCCAGGGTAAACGTGCCCTCAGCCTGGGGACCGCAGTACAGGAAGCAGTGGTCACACTCGAAGTTGCAGGCGTAGGTGAGCAGAAGATGAATCCCTGTCAGCATTTGCGCCCTCCAGCGCGTCGGGTGGACGCCTACTCAGAGATGCCTATTCGAGGTGCATGGAAACCTCGCGCGAGGCCCGACCGACGCACGTCACCCATTATACCACACCCCGCTTGCGCAGGCATCGGATCTGTGGCCCCGAATCGCCTCAGAGCCCTCCGTCACTCACTTCATCAAGGTACCCCACGAGCACCCAACGCAGCAACTGCTCGCTTGGACACGCGGCAGCGATGCGGGCACGCCTGGACACCTGCATGGCCTGATGCTATGATTCTCAACGCGCTGGAGCAGCCCATCGAAGCTTTTGCCAGGAGAGAGGGGAGATCTGATGCTGAAGTTATTGGCTGGAGTGTTCATCATGCTGCACGGCCTGGTTCACCTGCTATACTTCGGGCAGAGTATGAGGCTCTTCGAGCTTCAGTCCGGGATGGTTTGGCCAGACGACTCGTGGCTCTTCTCACGCCTTATGGGAGAACAAACGACGAGATGGGTGGCTGCTCTCTGTTGTGTACCTGCCGCCGTCGGTTTCGTCGGGGGCGGCGCGGCGATCCTTCTGGGGCTGCCCTGGTGGCGCCCGGCGGTGGTGGGCACGGCCGTGTTCTCTACCGTCCTCTGTATCCTGTTCTGGGATGGCAAGTTGCATCAACTGGCTAATCAGGGGCTGATTGCCGTGCTCATCGACGTGGGGATTCTGATTGCGGTGCTTCTGCTGGGGTGGCCCGGTTAGGAATCCCAGACAGGCTTCGCCCGAGAAGAAGGGGAGCCTCCCGGAGAGCCCGCAGATCCCCAAGTCAAACGAGAGAAGACCGGCGCAGGCACCTGGACATGGACAGAGAAAAGGCCGTCGCTTCGGTGACGGCCCTCTTTCTTTCCCGTGGTGAGCTATGCCCGGCTTCTCTCCGCCAAGGACATCCTCCAGAGAACGGAGACACGGCAGACGCTAGACCTGCCGAGCTGCCAGTCTGGCCTCGATCTCCTCCATCTTCTCCTCGGCCTCCTCGAAATCACCTCTCTGCCCCGAGGGAAGCAGCCGCGCCACGTGGCAGAGCGCCAACCGGGTGAAATCGATCAAGATATCGGCTCTCTCGAAGTCACCGAGAGCGTCCATGGGGGGCGGATCTATGGCCTCGCCGAACCTCACCTTCACCACTCGGGGCTTGCCCTTTTCTTCCTTGGTGACCAAACCCATGGGCACCAGCGGTATACCCTTCGTTGTGGAGAAGACGGCGGCGCCGGTTCTCAGGTCCCCCTCCAGCAGACCATTGCCCGCAGTCCTTCCGGTTATGGAAAGCCAGAGGATGCTACCCGGCTGATCCAAATAGGAGAGGATCTCCTTGACGATGGCCCTGTGTAGTCTGTACGCCCCGGCCTCGTCCTTGTGGACCGGGTAGATGAGGCTATCCACCCCGAGGACCTTGAGGAGAGTGCCGGCCTCAGTGATGACCGACGGCCGTCCGATGCCCTTGAGACGATAGCCCGCTCCCGGGAAACGGCAGCCAACCTTGATCAGGCTGCGAAGGGTCTGGTGCACCGAGGGATAGTTGCTGACCAGCACTGCCCTCTTGCCTTCACCCAGGCACGAAGGAATGCGTTCTACCTTCACGCCTCTCGTGCCCAGGTCCACCAGCTTCCTGACCACGGCGCTGCGGGCCAGCAGGTCAACCCGACGCAATCTGGTATCCATCCTTTGTGCGATCCCCGCGCTCCGCACCCTGGCCACGGTCTGACCCGCCCGAACTCCGTTCCCCATCATTGCTCCTCGCCGCCCGCGCAGGACACAAGAGCAGCTTCTACAACACCTGCTGCGCGCGCTTTTGATGGGTACAACCCGGAACCCGGTCCAGAGTTACGCCGGACCGCCCCAGCAGAGCGAGTCCCTATGCCGGCGTGCTGCGAGGAAACAACCGCCGCGCCAAGTGTCCGGCCCAACACCGCTCGACCTGCACCAGTCAAGGGCCGGCAACTTACCCAGTCAGCCAATACGTAAGCGCGGCACTACGGGCTCCGAAGGGCCTCCGCCGAGAGAGACTCCTCCAACTCCTCATCGACGAACCTGCCGTCCCTGCGGATCAACTCTCCATCGAAGTACACTTCGCCACCGCCTCGCTCCGCCGTCTGGACCAATACGATATCCCAGTGAATCGCCGATCGGTTCCCATTGGGCGTCTCCGGCGCGTGCTGGCCCAGGGCCAGATGGAGCGACCCGGCGAGCTTCTCGTCGAACAGAGCATCCTTCATGGGGCGGGTGATCAAGGGGTTCACGCCCAGGGCGAACTCACCAAGGTAGCGAGCCCCTTGGTCCGTATCCAGGATCTCGTTCAGCAGATCCATGTTCCCCTGGCACGAGGCATCGACGACGCGGCCGTCCACGAATTCCAGCCTGATATCGTTGAACAGAAGCCCTCGTTGCAGTGCAGGGATGTTGAAGGTGATCTGGCCGTTGACCGAATCCCGTAGCGGAGCTGTGAAGACCTCGCCGTCGGGGATGTTCTCCTTTCCATCACACTTGATCGCAGGCATGCCCTTGATGGAGAAGGTGAGATCGGTGCCCGGGGAGACGATGCGCACCATATCGGCTTGCTCCATCATCTGCACCACTGGATCCATGGCCGCTGACATGCTGGCGTAGTCCAGGCAGCACACGTCGTAGTAGAAGTCCTCGAAGGCCTCCTTGCTCTTCTCAGCCAGTTGCGCCATGGAGTTGGAGGGGTAGTTGAGGATGCACCACTTGGTGTTCACGACTCGCTCCTTGAGGTGCACCGGTTCGGTGTATAGCCTCTGGTAGAGCTGCAATTGCCGGCCATCGACGTCTGCCAGGTCGAAGGGGTTGTCCGGTGCGTGCAGACAGAGCCAGGCGTCGATCTCCTTCATCAGCTTCAAGTGGAGTTGTCCGAAGGCCTCGAACTGCTCCTCGCTGGCCTCCTGGACCCAGGCACGTATCAACGAGGGATCGTTGTAGTATACGAAGGGGATGCCACCCATCCTGGTGGCCTGTCTGATCGTCTCCTTCGCCAGTTCCAGGGTATCCTGGCCCCTGACGTCGATCATCAGCTTCTCTCCAGGTTGCAGTTCTACGGAGTAAGTGAGAAGGATGTTGGCCAAGGTCTCGTTTCGGTGGTCTTTCATCGTCCTATCACCCTCGGTCAGAGACTGAACGCCCTCGTCGCATTCGCAGCCGGCCTTTCATAGAGTGAACTCGCCATGTCTCATGATCACCCGTCCCTCGACGTCGATGGTCACGTTCTTCATCACGCCATCGAGGTGCGCCTTGCTTGTCCAGTCGGCGCCGGTCTCTCTCGGGATGGGCTCGCCCACGGCCACGTGGACGCCCGGGAACTTCTCGTCCTGGAGCAGGTTCCCCACCAGTCGGTCCAGCCCGGTGTTGGTGCCGATGGCGAACTCCCCCAGCCTGTCCGCGTTCTCGTCCTGCGCCATGTACTCTCCTAGCTCGCTCACCAACCTCTCATCGACGCAAGACACCTTCCTGACCCGGCCATCCTCGATCTCCCAAGTCACCGGCGTGTCCTCCAGCAATCCGAACTTGGCGCTGAAGTAGTCGCCAAGGATGCCGTCGATGACCACAAGACCCTCCTTGACGTTGTAGGGACAGGTGAATACTTCGCCCTCAGGAAGGTTGGTGGGCTTCCCTGCTCTGAGTAGACCGTCGCAGACCACCCACTCGAGGGAAGGAGAGAACTCCGCCGTGAACTTCGTGCCCGCGGGCGTGGTCACCGTGATCTCTCTGGCCTTCCTCGCGATCTCCCCCACGGCAGCGCTGATCCTCTGCACCTCATCGTAGTCCGCACACATCCCCATCTGCATCAGTTCGTCGGAGATGCCAGGCATGTGTCCATGTCTCAGCTTCTCGCTGTCGTAGACCACGTCCAGGAGAGGCAACCTGAGACTGCCCACCTCTCCCTTCTTTCCTGTCGCCGCGAAGAAGCTGACGTCCGAGCGTCTCATGGTCTCGGCAATGACCTGGGGAAGCTCCAGTGGCTTGCTCCCGTCGTCCGGCCGGTCTCCAAAGTCCTCCAGGAGGAAGACGGAGACGTTGCCAGGGCTATTCTCCTCGGCGATCTCCTTCAACGCGACCGCGATGTGCTCCGTCGCGCGGTCGGTGATGATAACCACCATTTCTCCAGGCTGCACGCGCGCGCAGTTCCTCACCGCCTGTATGGCACCCTCTCTCAGAGTTCCCATCGCCCCTCCCTTTCTCTCACACCGCCGCGAAGGCGGGCAGCCCGGCCCAGTTTGGCGTACGGCAAGACTACCATCCAACGCTATTGTACCACACAGCCAGACCGTCTACGAGGACGAGGCGGTGATAGGTTGACAGGCATCTGATAACCCGTTATAATGGTGATAGCAGATTGGAGCAAAGCGGCAGGAATGCGATGAAGGAGGAGAAGATGAACAAGCATTGGCTACGGGGCATATTGCTGGGTGTGTCACTGGCGCTGTTCCTGGCGGGTGGCGTGGTCCTCGCCAACGGCATCTTGATCAAGACGGACCCCCAATGGTGCATCGAGTGCTTCACGGGCCGGACCCCCAACTGGCTAGCGGTCTACAGCAGCGGGTGGATGGATAACGAGACCATTACCTTCAAGGTCTGGCACGAGGGGGAGCTCCTTGGCACTTGTACCAGTTGCGGCCAGGCCGTGGACGGCGTGTTCGACGATCCTGAGTTCGGGGCGTGGTACTGCGGCGAGGACTACAACGCACCGCAAGGTACGGCGCTTTCAGCGGTGGAACCCAGCGCCCTCGCCCCACTGGGCGCTTACAAGTTCAGGTTCATCGGCGATGAGTCGGGCCTCAAGGGCGACTTCACCATCGAGGCAGCGGAGGTCTGCGAGGAGGAGTTCGTCCCCGAGCCTGCGAGTCTGGTCCTCCTGGGCAGTGGTCTCGCCGGGCTGGCCGGCTATGCGAGCCTCCGCTGGCGGACCAGGAAGTAGTAGCTAGATCGGAACTCTGTATTAACAGGGCCATCCACGATGGGATGGCCCTGTTTGTTTCTCCGCATCCCAGACCTCGGAGTTCTAGCAGGAACTCCGAGGTTTCTAATGGCGGTTACTCAGTCGGCCGCGAGATGCTTGGCCACGCAGCCAACGATGGCTTGGCGTAATAGCAGGACTGTGCTATACTGGGGCAGAGTTCAGCGGAGTTGTGAGAAGGGAACTCACAGTGTCGTGCAGCCATGATAGGGCTGACCACATAAGGAGGTGAAACGATGATGAGGAAGTTAGTCGTGGGAGCAACGGCAGCAGTGGTGCTGCTATTGGTGCCGGGGGTAATCCTCGCCACTACGGCGTTGCCTTACATCTACGGCGAGGTGCAGTATAGCGGAGGCCACACCGGGAAGATCGAGGTGTGCGCTGTGGCGGAAGGAAAGGAAGACCCTGAGAAGTGCGTCACTATAGACGAGCCGGGGCCTTTCACAATACCGGAAGTGGCATGGGGCAAGTACTACGTCTGCGCGTTCTTTGACTTCGACGAGGACGGGGGACCTCCCGAGGCGGACGAGCCCTTCGGGTGTACCGAGGAACTGGTCGACGTCAGTCAAGGCAACTCCGTGCGCGGCGTGGTCGTCGTCATGGAGGACCCCGAGTCGGAGCCGGAGTTTGTGCCAGAGCCGGGGACGATCATGCTCCTGGGCAGCGGTCTGGCCGGACTGGCGGGGTACGCCAGCCTCCGCTGGAGAAATCGGAAGTAGCAGCCAGATCGGAACTTGACGCTTGCAGGGCCATCCCCTATTGGATGGCCCTGTCTGTTTCTGTGCGACCCAGACCTCGGAGTTCAAGCCAGAACCCCGAGGTCTCCAACTGGACAACATGGTGCGAATCGGCGGCTATGGCCTCGGAATCAGCGGCGGGCGACGTCCAGTATCAGTTGGATCAGCGCCTCGCGGCCGGGGCCCGACCATGGTATCTGCCAACGCCCGTCAGGCAGCAGCGTCAGTGTAGCATCGTACCCTGCGTTCACCAGATCCTCTTGATACTCTTCGGCCTTCTCTATGAAGGCTGGGTTGTCCATATCCCCAAAGACGAGATGAACCGGAAGGCTGGGACCCCTGCCGATGAGGCCGAAGAAGCTGACCAATCCCCAAAGGTCGAGGTCTGATTCGCCGAGCCTCTCGTAGTACTCGTATTCTCCGCCATACCCGATGTATGCATCCACATGGGCAGAGTTCTCGACCGCCAGGCATTCCGACTGCGCCGGTGGACCTCCTCGGTTGGCGGCGAACTCCTCCCAGGCCTGCCCCACGTCGTCTCCGAGGAGTGCCGTCTCCAATCCAGCACTGCCATGGCCGAAGACCGTCATCCACCCTGCGTCGCCTCCAAAATCCGCCGCCCGCTCCCGCGCAAAGCGGACCGCACAGGCCCACGACTCGTGGACCTCGCGCAAGTCCCTGCCGTTCTCGTCGGCGCACTCGCTAAGCAGCGCACACGGCGAACGCCGTTCAGGGACGAAGACCACCACCCCCCGCCCAGCGAGCTCCTCGGCGATGGACGAGTACACCGTGGCGTCCTTGGACTGAAACCATGGGTGCATGACGACGACAACCGGCCAGGGTCCCGGCGCGGTGGGCGCGTATACGTCGAGCTTCTGAAGAGGCGCGTCGGGTTCCAGCAATCTCAGGTACTCGATGTCCTTGGTGGCCTCCACCGAGTAGCTGGGTGTCGGTTGCACAAAGGTGGATGTGCTGGTAGGCGCGACCTCTTCAGGAGTGGGAGCGGCCCCTGGTGAGCAGCCAAGCAGCGCAACCAAGACGACCGTCAGTACGGGAACGAGCTTCTTCATTGTGTAGCCCTCCTTCTATGTGCCCAAAGCCTGCTGCTCAAGTGCGGCAGGCGGCCCGTCGGGGGCAGATCCCCGAGGACTGAAGCCATTAGCGCCTCTATTCGATGGGCCACGAGGGGATCAGTTCGTCGATCTCCCCAATGAGGCGGACGTGCTTCGTGGGGGCTACGAAGACCAGGTCGGCCACTCCTACAGCGATCACGACCGACACCGTAGTCTCCGCCACCCCGGCCCGTACCACCACTGGAACGTGCCCAGCAACGATGGCGACCTCGGCGGCGGCGACACCGACGACGACCTAGCCAGCAGCCAAGCACCCAACGCTGAGTTCATCATGATGATCATCGCCATCTTTGTTGCCATCGTCATCATCTTGATCACCACCGTGGTCACTATGGCCATGGTGATCATTCTCAACATGATCCTCGTAGTTGATCAATCACCTGAAGGTGATGAAGGCCACCGCTCCGAGGCTCGAGTCCCCGTGATAGACTACTCAAGCGTAAGGCGTCGCAGATGACGCCGCACCGCTCGCATCACCTCGTCGAAGTATGGAAGATCGGTGACTTGTTCGGCCAGCCGTGTCCGCCACTGCCTTTCGAATCGTGCTGCCTTGGCTTCGAGTGCCTCATCGACCCCTGCCGCACGATGCCCCTTGTGGTTGGCCTTGACCGCGAAGTCGTGAGACAGGAGCACGGGATCGATCGTGCCAACTTCCAGCAACCACCACACGTCGTACAAGTCGCGCGGTTCCGTGCGCCCCATCAGAGCACACAGCTTCTCTGCCAGGATCTCCCTCTTCGTGTATGCCGAGATGGCCGCAGAGGGATAGTCACTGTACTGTGCTTTCAACCCCTTCATCATCGGCTGATTGACCAGCAGCTCCCCGCGAGTGAAGTCCATCTTCAGGCTGCGCCTGCCCAGCCTGGCCTGAAGAGGCCCGACGTAGCTGAGCTGAACGGTTGTGCTATCGGAGGCAGTCAACTCCGCAGTGTCCAACTCCACCCGAAGATTCACTCTATCCAAGAGGGATGGCAACAAGGCCTCGACCGAGACCACCAAGTCATCGTGAGACAGAGTGCCGATCAGAGTGAAGTCCAGATCCTCAGAAAAGCGGTACTCGGGGAAGTAAATCCTCTTTAGTGCGGTGCCTCCTTTGAAAGCCGTGCGGCCTCTGAGACCGCTCTCGGCAATCGCAACCAACAACCAACTCAGCACGTAGTCCTTCTCAATGGTTCGCTCACCCACCCCCGCCTCGTGAGCCAACCTGAAGACCTCAACTTGAGGGATCATGACTCACGTCCATACGGAAGCTCTCAACTCCTCCGGATCTATGTTGACGCGGAGCCTCCACTCCGGATTGTGTGGCCCCTCGTCCGGCAAGGTAGGATCCAGGAGGTCGTACCCTCCCCTGCCAAAGGCGCGCAGCATGCCCACGGTTTCTGGCCTTCCCAACCTGTGAGTCTCGAGCAGGAACCCCAGCCGCCTTGAACCTGCCTTGTTGTCGAGGCGTTTCGCGTATTCGACGAGGCGACGCTCATCCAGGTCATCTCTGCGCAGCCACAGCCCCCTGCCCAGTTCACCTATCCCGCCGCAGAGGTCGGGCCGCACTGCCCCGTCGAGAAGGGTCTTCTCCAGGTCACTGACTCGCACCTGTTCTTCGGGTGTAGCCCAGATATCCTCCCAGCCCCAGAAGGATCGTGGGCTGGCGTAGACGAAGCGGTACTCGACGGCGGCAATGGTCCGACTTCTGCGGCGCCTGCGCACGGTGACGAATACCGTCTTCACTGGTTGGGTCGTCATCTCGTGGAGCTCCATGGCGCTGTAGTGGGAGATGTAGTACGGCACAGAGCCCAGCACCTCGCGAGCGATTACGTACCTGTCGGCCGTGGGGAAACCCTCTAGCCCGGCCTCCAGCGGGATGATGAGGTACTTACCAGGAATAAGACGTACCAGCCAGCGCTTTCGCGACAGCTTGCGAAGAAGATCTGCCGTTCGCTCGTAGCCCCATCCAGTGATGGCTTGGGCATCTTCGATTGAGAAGATGTTCTTGTGCGCACTGCTAAGGCGCACGAGCAGATCTGCACCGTTTGGTCCTAGAGCTGGCTTTCGCACAGCAGCGTTACCTTTCATGTTGCCTATTCGGCTGCGCAGGCCGATTATAGCACACGTAAGGTAAACACGCAAAGGCAATCCTCGGGGCAGCAACACCTCGGAGTTCTAGAAAGAACTCCGAGGTCTCCAATGTTGGTCACTCAATCGGCCACGACGGGATCACCTGGTCGATCTCTTCCATGCGGCGGACAAAGCGCGCACATCGCCCTGGAGGAACACCAGTCTGCAGTGCCATCTCTACGCCGCGGATGCAGCGGGCTTCTCGTAGGAGTACGTCCGCGCTCGACCTTCAGGGCGGAGAGGATCGAGCGCCGCTTGGTATGGCCGCAGACCAGCGCGCTCGAAGAACTCAGCAAGATCGACGACCTCAGCACACTCAGGTGAACAAGACAGCGGCTCTACCGCAACAACCCAGCCACCCGGAGCCACCAGCTCTGCCATTCCATTGGCGGCGCACTGCAATTCCCGCTCGCCGCGATCACAATACACATGGTACAGAACGTGGTCGCAGTACGCCAAGTCGAGACGATCAGGTGCAAGGCACGGCGGTTTGGTTATGTCCGCTTGGATGAAGCTGACACTCGTTCTCGTTATTCCGCGCGCTAGACTCTCCGGAATCCGGTTGAGCACCAGTCCCTTGATGAAGTCCGGAACCAGCTCGCGCCACCACCGCTGATACTCGCCACCGCGATAGGCGGCTCGGTGCGCTACGCCGATCGCGGCGGACTTGAGACCTTCCAGAGTCTGTGCGGCCTGGAGTATTCCATCGCCATCGACATCCACGCCAACTCCTACCACGGCACCGAATGCGCGCATCAGGCCCAGCGTCTCCATTCCTGTAGCGCAGCCAAGGTTGGCTATGCAGTGAACCGTCTTCCCATCGTGGATCAGACGATCGAAGTTGGCTGCCATCGCCTCTATGTGCGAGAATACCGGGAACTCCCGGTCGAACTGCTGACGACGACGCGCCGCTGTTCCACGCTCTCTCATCGGCCCCCCTAGACCGCTTCGCCTGAGTATCACGACTAGCTGGTGCCCTAGATCTCCTCCACGGTGCGAATCCTCTGCCGGGCCGCAGGTGACAGACCTCGGAGATCTCTGAAGATCTCCGAGGTCTCAAGAATCAATCGGCCACGAGGGGATCAGGTCGTCGATCTCTTCCATGAGGCGGATGGTCTCTTTGAGGGCCACCACGATCCTCCCGTAGTGGGTCACGTCGTCGTAGGAGAGGGCACGTCCCTTGCGGTCCTTGAGCCACTTGTGAAGCACCTGGTACCCGCCGATGTGGAACTCCCACACTTGCCGCTCCACACCCTCGAAGTACTGCGTCTTGTTGACGTAGACCCTCCCCGGAGCCAGGCCTCCCTCGGCGGTCTCTTCCACGTAGCGCACCTTCTCCACTTCGTTGGAGCCGGTGATGGGGAACCTGGTGATGGTATGGTCCAGCGCCGGCGACTCCATCAGGTGCAGGGCCATCAGCTCCTCCCCCTTCCCCGCCAGGGCCCGGAACAAACCGAGATCCGAGGTTAAGGGCACGCGGGGGAAGTCGATCTTGAGGAACTCCGCGTAGCGCTCCCGGTAGGTGGGGGAGTGGAAGACGGCGTACATGTAGTGGAAGACATCCTCGGGACCGAAGGTGTTCTCCAGGTCCCCCTTGCCGTCGGGGATGAAGTCCAGTACCAGACTCGCCGCGACCGCTCCCACGAAACCCAGCGAGAGGTTCGCTTCACGCTTCCAGGGGCCTGTACCCATCAGAGAAGGCTCTGGGCTCCCTGTATCCGAGTACAGGTACATGGGGAAGTAGCTATTGTACTCACGCGAATGGGGAGAGATGGCATTCCCGTCCCCAACGCTCCTCGTGACGAATGCATGGCGGAATTCGGTCCCCGCCAGCTGCCTCACACTTATCAGCGCAAGGTTTTCTTCCAGCATGTGCCGCATGACCGAGTACCGACGTCTTGCGACAAGATCATCACTGTAGAACAGATACCGCGTATCAAAGGGCCGGTAGAGGTACGCGACAAAGCGCTCCCTCCACAGTGCGTCCTCTCGCAGCCTCAGCCGCGCGCCCTCAACCGTCCATTCTCCTATGTCCTTCAAGCCAAACCGCTCGCTCAACTCTGCGTCAGACCACTCGGTGCCCCTCAAGAGGCACATCCGTTGGCGCAGAACCTCCTCATCGTAGCCCACTACCAACCGGTCCCGCTTGGTCTGAACCCCAGAAACCCCCACTCTGGCAATATCCTTGAGGCTTGGAGCCGCCATGTACTCCTCACTCAAGCGAAAATCCTTCGGCACGAAGAAATGGTAGGGTGGCGACGGCGACAGCGCCACCCACTCCGTGGTGGCAGCGTCATTTGCAGCGAGATACGATTCCTTGCTCGCGCGAGCACCCCACAGATCCGCATGTAGCACACGGTTCTCAGAACCCATCGGACTGGTCCGAACGAAAAGCCCAATGGCAACCCCTTGTTGGATGTCAAACACGTTCTCGTCCGGACCCTCCCCGGACGGTCGCGTGTGCAGTTTTGTACTACCGTGAAGATCCATCGCGTATATGTCGCCGAATGTCGCCATCAATTCCTCACGCATGCCCCGATGGATGAGCCCGGAAAGATAGGAGTGGTTGGTGATCATCCCAACGATCCCATATCCTGTGCGCTCGATGCGGTCGTGGGCGAACCTGATGAACTTGATGTAGTCGTCGGACAGAGGAGCGATCTGCCTCTCGGTCCGCACGACCTCCTTATACCGCTCCATCAGCCGCTCGATGTGCGGACCCTTGTTGGCAGAGCTCACCGAGTAGGGAGGATTGCCCAGCACCACCATGATCGGCTCATCCCTCTTGACACTCTCCGCTGCCTCTGCCTCATCTTCGATGAACCCCGCAAAGGCCAGCTGCCGCTCATCCTCCTTCCTGAGGGCCGGTTCCAGCGTGTTGGTCAAGTAGATACCCAACCTCTCGCCACCGTCGAAGTCGTAGCCCAGTTCCTGGAGTTGCAGTGCCAGCTTCATGTGGGCTATGGCGTACGGCGCCATGAGCAGCTCGAAGCCGAAGATGCGCCCCAGCAGCTTCTCCCTCACGTAACTGTTCCAGGCTCCCGCGCCCCGCTCCCTGACCACCGTGTCGTGAATCTCCTGGATCACAAAGTAGAGGAACGTCCCCGTGCCGCAGGCCGGGTCCAGGATCATCACGTTCTCGTCCGCCAAGCCCATGGGCCGGTCGAACCGCGTCTTGAGCAGGTGGTCGATGGAGCGCACGATGTAGGAAACGACCGGCTCCGGGGTGTAGTAGACGCCACGGCGCTGCCGCATGCCGGGGTCGTAGTGAGCCAGGAAGGTCTCGTAGAAGTGCACCACCGGGTCTTCCTGCTTGGTGGCCTTCCCGAAGTCCTTCAGTATCTCCGACATGTCGGCCCGAGCCAGCAGGTGCGCCAGATCGTCCACGGCCCAGGAGATCTCCTTGGACAGGTCCGGGCCGGCGATCTCGTTGAACAACCTGCGCAGGAAGGGGTTGGTCTTGGGCAGGTTCCAGGCCGCTTGCTGCCGGGTGAACTCCCTCCGGCTGGGGTCCCGAACCCGTGCCGCGAAGAGACCGTAGGTGATGGTCTGGGCGTACATATCGGCGAACTGCTCGACGTTCAGGTCGGGGATCAACGTCTCGCGAAAGGCGGCCAGTTGCCCGTGGAAGCGGCCCTCTTTGTCCTCACGCTTGTAGGCCTCCTGGATCAGTTCCCGGATCATCCTGGCCAGGTTGGCCATACGCTGGGCCAGCTCCTTGGGCGTGCCCAGCATGGGGACCTCTTGGTCGAAGAAACTCTCGAGAAGCTGGGAGACGGACTCAATCCCCTCTTTGCCGGCCCTGACCTTCCCATCCCGCGTGACCGAGCCCAGGCGCGCCCTGCTCCTCTCCTCGCCCTCCACGTACCAGCGAAACTCCAGATAGTCGGTGAGGATCAGGTTGTTCAACGACTCGCGGTACCGCTTCAGTTGCGGGGTACGCTCGGCGACGTCGAGGCTGGCATCGATGTCCTTCGCTTCTACGTAGCCCAGCGGAGTCTGGCCTCGGAGGACAAAAAAGTCGGGGGCGCCGCACGCGATGTGGCTGGGCTCGTTGACCGCCTGTACGCCGTCTCCAACGGCCTCCAGAAGGTCTTCCAGAGCCCCACGGTAGGCATGCTCCTGGGCCACCCCGGTAGCCAGGGTTCTGCGCAACTCGTCGAGGTAGGTCCTGAAAGGATCGCCGTCTGCCATGGGTCACCACCACCCGCCGGAACATCAAACGGTCTGCTAAGATGATAGCAGATTCGGCGGCGGCTGCCAAGGGGCTTGCCCCCGACACCAACCTGTCACCATCACGGCGCCCCGAGCTCCACCGTCTGCTGGTACACCATCGGATGCTTCGTCGAGTCGAACAGCTCTTCGATCCCTCGCACCCGATACTTCTCACCCGACATCCCTGCCCTGGAATCCGTGATCGTCACCACGTCGAATAGCTCCAGCCCCACGTTCGGCAGACTCACGATCTCCCCCCGCTTCCCCGTCGCGTTGTGCTTCCTCAACTGGCCCACCGCCCGATCGTCGCACTCGCCGCTGTCCGCGTACGCGTAGTCGTACACCTTCTGCAGCCGGTGACCCACCAGCCCGATCTCTTCGTAGTCTACCTCGTCGCCGAACACCGGGATCCCCACCTCCGTCACTCCGGCGAACACCTCGATGTGGTTGTACGCCGCCGTCCTCTGCCCGTACCTCCCCGCCAGGATCACGTGCTCGGCAGAGCCGCCATAGCTGTAGTCGCTGGCCTCGTCGCTCGCCAGTTCCTTCACGTACGCCGTCCCCGCGTCGAAGTAGATGAAGTCTGGCACCTTCGACAACGCACCGAGCACCGCCCCCCGCAGGTCCTGCCCTGGGTGCACGATGTACGGCGGCTTCAGAGACGACACCAGGCTCGATTGTTCCCCCTGCGACGTCAACCGGAACCCCGCCAACCCCACCAGCCGCTCCACGATGTTCCACACCGACGTCTCTCCCTCCAGCCAGTGGTATTGCCGCTGCGCCGACATCGCCGACATCACCCCCCACGCGCTCACGCAGTGCAGCACCACGTACCGCCGCCCCTGGAAGTCCACCACGTGCTCTATGTCCTCTATCCACACGTCGGGCCAGTATCCCACCTTCTCCCCCTCGCTGGTGTGATACCCCCGGCCTAACTGCACCCTGGAGCCCCGCAGCACCATCGCGTAGTCGCCAGACCGTAGAGACGCCAGCTCCGCATCGTCGTTCTCCAGCCAGATCTCCGCCTCCGACTCAGGAGTCACCAACTGCCCGTATTCCACCGCCACGCCCGCCGCCTTGTGACCAGCCCACCGGTCCACCAGCCGGTACTTCTTCACGCGAGCGCCGAGCTCGCACGTCCCCAGGCCCGCCACCGCCGCCCGGTACGCCGCGTTAGAGCAGGCCGCGTAGATATACCCGTCTCCACCACTCACGTAGGCCAGGTGCATGCCGTAGGGACCGCCCTCCGCCTGGAACGGCGCCGGGTCCGTCCACTTGTGGTCCTGGAACGTCACCCCGTAGTACCCTCGCATCTGCATCACCCGAGAGTACTCTTCACCGATCAAGTACCCCGTGAACACCGCCCGGTACACGTCCGCATCCACCACCGAAGGCCACGCCGCCGCCCACGACGTCCCCGCATCCCCCCGGTCCACCTCCACCGGATCAGACCATGTGTCCGCCGTCACCTCGCCGCCCTTCCCGTACACGATCGACCACACACCCCACAGCGTCGTGCCGGCCTCGAACCCGTACACCGAGCCGTCCACCCGGCCGCCGTAAAGCATGTTGTAGTCGTCGCCGTTCCAGCAGGTCACTCCCTTGATCTGGTAGTGAGCGTCCTTCCCCCACGAGCTCGCCCCTCCCCACGACCCGCCGATCCGCTTCCGCCGGAACAGGTGCGCCGACGGCGCCGTGGCGCTGTCAGACTTGGAGTAGAAGCAGATCAGGTCCGTGCCCGAGATCACAGCCCCCGCCACGCTCTCCAGGAACTTGCCGCTGCCGCAGCTATGCACCGTCACCGCCGAGCCCCACGACGCCCCGTAGTCGTTGCTCTCCCGGCAATACAGCACCTGTGCGCTGGAGTCGATGTAGAACCACCACACGTACGCTCCGCTCGCGCACAACGCCATCTGGTAGCCCGTCGAGCAGGTCCCCACGCCGCCCGTCCAGGACTCCCATTGCTCGCTGTCCTCCGGGTCGGTCACCCGCTGATACTTCGCCGTCCCGTTGTCCGACAGCACCCGCACGATCGATCCGTCCCCCGCGATCACCATCGCGTGCGGATAGTCGCCCACCTCGTCGGAGTACAGTTGCTCCCAATGGTGGCGGTACTGCGCCCCCAGCCGGTCGCTCACGTACAGGCTGAAACACGGCTTCCCCCTCGACTTCTTCTGTGCCGCCAGCAGACTCGCCGTCAAGTTCCTCATCTCTCACCCCCCATCGCACAATCGCTAGCCCTTCGCATCCTGAGCAGCCCTTCGCATCCTGAGTAGCGGCGGAGCCGCGTATCGAAGGACGAAGGGCGTATCGAAGCATGGTGACACGATCGACTTGCCCGGGTGGCGCCGCTGACACCATGCATGCTGAGCAGCCCTTCGCATCCTGAGTAGCGGCGGAGCCGCATATCGAAGGACGAAGGGCGTATCGAAGGATGGCGACAGATTCACCCTATGGGCCCGAGATCTCCGTCACCATCGCTCACCTCCACCGACGTCTCGAACCCCTCAGCATCCAGCAGCCGTGCCCGCAGCGCCTCCGCCTCGTAGACCGGCATCCACTCACTGACCAGCCTCACCGCACCGAAAGGGCAGGCCATCAGGCCAACTCCCTTCCCACACCAACGCGTCCACCAGGTTGCTCCCAGGGCACGCCGTCGACACCAGACGACCGTGCGGTATCACGTACACGCCCCGATACTGGCCCCATCCTCCGCCCAGGAACTCAGGCAGCACCCACCACACCAGACGCCTTAGCGTCTCCAACTGCTTTGCACTCGGGCCGTGCTCGCGGAAGTCTCCCAGCACGCACACACTCACGCTCTCCGCGTTCGTCGCCGACTTCCCGCTGTTCGGCAACTCCCAGCACAGCCGCGCCGTGAACCACAGCCGCCCCTCCAGGCCCACGCAGAAGTGATAGGGGATCGTCGGATCGCCCTTCTCCAGCACCCTATACCTCGCAATGGTGAGAGGAGTCTGCGTTGCCAGGTCGCTCCCGCTGTGGTGCACCACCACCAGGCGGATCAGGCTGAACGGCCGCCACAACGCCTGCAACGCCTCCTGGTCGCTGAACGACTCGATCTCAGGCCGCGCGTCCACCACGTCCTCGATCCCTCGCTTCGGGAACGCCCTCAGCAGGCTGTACTTGTCCTCCATCGGTTCCTCCGGTTCCTCGTCGGGTTCCTCTTCCGGTTCCTCTTGCGGCTCGCCGCCCGCCACCCGCTCGAAGTACACCAGCACCGGCCGGTGATCGGTGTACCCCACCTCCAGGCCTGCACCGTACAGGCCGAAACCGCTCACCTTCTCGCTGTTGCCCACGATCTCCACCGCGTACGATCCCCACGGCGCGAACATGGGCATGCTCGCCGCCCACTCCCTGGCTCCCTCCGGTGCCAGCGGGTCCGCCTTCGGCGCGAACTCCGCAAAGCCATCGGGCCAGGAGAACCGGGCCATGCAGCCACTGCCGGCAGGCACCACGGCGTACGCGCTCATGTTGTCCGTGCCCGGCTGGACCTCCACCCTCGTCACGCGCCAGTGTTCCTCGTCAGGTCTCGGCGCACCGGTGAACTGTAGTGTCTCCCTCATCTCCTGGCTCAGGCTCTCCACGTCCACAGCATCGGGATCGACCGGCCCGTCATCGTCGCCGTCGCCTGGCTCGGCCGGGTCAGGCTCGGACGGCCCCCCGTCCTCGCCTGTGCCGGCGGACTCCACCGCGTACACCACCGGCCGGTGATCGTTCTCCCCCGGACCGTTCGCGTGGCAGAAGGCGAACCACCCCGCGTGAGGATCGCCGCCGATCCACACCGCCACGCCCTTCACCTGCGGGTACTTCTCACCCAAGAGCCGCAGATAGGCGACCGTCTCTTCACCCCGCACGGTGTTGTGATCTGCAGCCTGCCCCGAGTTGATCCCGTAGGCGCCTTCGACCACGTAGATGTCCTTGCCCTGGAGATACTTCTCGTACTCCAGGAACCGCAGACCGTACGCCCTCTTGGCGTACTCGCCAGGAGCGAAGCCGTAGCAGTGCACGAAATGGACGTCCAGAGCCCCCAGCGCCTCTGCGCACGGCGAAGAGGAGAACTTGCCGTCCGCTCCGTGGTAGTAGTACACGCCCTGGGGATCGTTGGGGAACCTCACGTCGTGATTCCCCACCGTCAGGTGCGGACCGCCCACCCGCACCGCCGGCATCTGCGCCCTCACCGCGTTGATGAACGTCAACAGCGCCTCGTTGTACCGCTTCATGGCGTCCTCGTCGTCGCCGAACCCTTCCCACTGCGCCCATTCTGGCATGTTGGGTTCGTTGAAGGGCTTCAACATCAGGTACTCCGCCGGGATCCCCGCATCGATGCACCTCTGCGCCAGCTCCATGCTCTCACTCGCGTGAGCGCCCCACACCGCAGGACCTCCGGTCCGCGGTGTGTAGTATCGCCGCAGCACCACCGGCGGACGGCCTCCCTCATCCCACAGACCCCGCAGCAACGACGCCTCGTCGTTCACCACGCCGTCCATGGCCTCCATCAGGCTGAGCGGTGACCACCGCCGCACCAGGTTCACGTCCGCCGCGGTGATCTTGCAGCCGTTGTGGAAGTGAATCCCAGGTCTCAACATCGCCATCTCCTCTGCCTCCTTCCAGCGCGTCGCATCCTGAGTAGCCCTGAGTAGGGCCAACGGCCCGTATCGAAGGGCGTATCGAAGGACGCGCCGCGCGCTCGCCTCGCTCACTTGGTGACACTCCCGGCGACCAGGTCGAGCCCATCTGTCACCATTCGTTGACTTATCCACAACTCATCCACACCCCGACGGGGGGTAGTGCCCTGGGCACTAGGGGTAGTGTCCTGGGCACAGGGGGTAGTGCCCTGGGCACTAGGGGTAGTGTCCTGGACACCACAGAAGAATTAAGAATTAAGAAATAGAGAGGAAGAAGAGAGAAAGAACCACTAACGGCACGCACTCGCTTTTTCCTCCGCCGCTGACCACGCTCTCCTTCCCTTGGTGACACTCGTGGCCAGGACCTCAGATCCACGTGTCACCATCAGAACCTGCCACCGTCGATCTCATCCAGGACGTCTCCCGCCTCGATCACCACCGACTTCCCAGGCACCACCCACTTCAACTTGTCGAACTCTGCACACAGCGCCGCCGCGATCACCAGGTCGTCGTGCACCGTGGGATCCTCCACGCCCCACTGCATCCGCTTCGACTCGCCCTCGCTGACCTCGTACCGGCACTCGTCGACCTGCTGCCAGAACCACGACCAGTCCCTCGACGCGTCGTCACGGAACATCTTGAACCGCCCCGTCTCCACCACCGAGAGGAAGTCCCAGCCCAGGTCGCTCTTCCGCTTCGGTGGTGAGAACTGGAACGGGATCACCCGCTCGCCGAAGGCCCCACGAGCCGAGAGGAAGCTCACCAGGCCCGCACCGACCCCCGAAGCATCCGCCACGATGAACCGCGCGCCCCAATGCTCCAGCCAGCCTCGCAGCTTCCCGTACAACTGCGTGTGGCGTGTGCCCACGTCCACCAGGACGTCGACCACGCGATACGAGGGCGCCGCCAGCAGGGGATCTTTCACCGTCGCCAGGTCCACCTCGAAGATCATCCCCACCGTCGAGTCCTTCCGTGGCTTCGCCGCGCGGAGCTCGTCGCCGGTCATCTCTTCGTCCTCGCCCGCCACGTCCAGAGTCGCCGCGTAGACCTTGCCCTCGCTCGGACCCGACGACCTCCGGTGGTCGCCCTGCATCATCGCCTGCCGCCGGTCGTCGAACATCTGGCCCTCGCCGTCGATCTCTTCCAGGAAGTATTGAGTCTTGATCATGGGGTGGTGCCGTCCCTTCCTGGCGATCTCCTTGCGCACGTGCTCGCCGTACGCCGGAACCTCCTTGGCTACCTCCTGCCAGTCCACCAGGAACACCCGTGGCTGCCCGTCCGCCGCCTCCAGCCGCTGCAACTCCCGGATCCTCTTCGCCAGCATCGTGCGCGACGTCCACACCGTCCCGTAGAACACCCTCGTCGCGTTCGTCGAGGCCGCCATGGGCGTGAAGTCCACGTCCCACTTCTCTTCGTCTACGTCCTGCGCCTCGTCGCACTCCAGCATGATGCTTGCCGTCGCCCCTACCACGCTGGCACCCGGCGCCGCGCTGAGGAAGATCACCCCCGCCTTCCCCAGGAAGGTCATGTACCCCTCTCGCTGCCGCACGTCCTTGCGGTTCCAGTCGTTGTCCAGCACCTCTTCGAGCCGCAGCTTCGAGTTCACCAACTGCGGCCGGTAGGTGGGAGCTGCCTTGACGATCTGCCCGCCCTTCCGCTGGAACAGGTTCAGCAGGTACCCCTCGAGCTGTGCGCTCACTTCGTTCTTGCCCGCCTGCCGGCAGAAGACCACCGCGAAGCTCAACCCCTTGCCGTTCAGCACCGAGTCCAGGATCGCGTAGGCAGGTTGTAGCTGGTACTCTCTCAGCGGCCGCCCCACCACCAGCCGCGAGAACCACCGGATGTCACTCAGGAACCGCCTCACCACCAACGCTATCGGTCGAGTCACGCCTCACCCCCGCACAACTGAAAATGCCGACGCACCGCCCCGGCGCGTCGGCATGGTGACAACGTGATCACTGCTGGCCAGCTCTACCTGTCACCACCTGCCCCTCTCGCATCCTGAGTGGCGCGAAGCGCTGTATCGAAGGATCGAGAGGGGTACCGCTCCCTGGTGACACCGCGCGGATCCACGTGGCCAGCAACTGTCACCACTCACACCCTGACTCCCTTCCCCCCGTTCTCTGACCTCTCCGCGCCCTCCGCGTCCTCTGCGGTCAGTCTCCGGTGAGGGTATCAGATGCCATCCCGGCCAGAACCCCGGCTCCATCCCTCCCGGTCCACTGGCACCCGCTTGTCCACCTTCCGCAGCTCTCGTTTCCGCACGCGCATCAGCCACCCGTTGAACTCTTCCATCCGCCCCATGGCCCACTTCAGCCAGTGCTCGGGCGTCTCCGTGCTCACGCCGGCCGAGCCCACCGCCGACCTCGCCATCTGCAGGCCCGCGTACCCACCGGCCCCCAGCACTACCATCTCTTCGTCCGCTGCGGGCACCGTCGTGGCCGAGGCCCCGTTCAGGTCCTCGATCTCCTGCGCCGCGTGGTAGAACAACCGTACTACGTCCCCACTCTCCGGCTCGTCGCCGTCCAGGATCGTCAGCGTGGTGCCCCACAACTCCCACTGCCTCCACTCTGGCGGGTCCTCCGGATCAGTCGAGGTGTACGGGTACCACACCCGCACCAGCCGCTGCAGGTCGGTGATCGAGGAGACGTCGATCTCCCGGCCGTCCGCCGAGAGCTCGATGGTGTCCACCGCCTGTTGTGGGTTCACCTGGCTGTAGTCCCACAGCGCCCGCTCGATGGCCCGGTCGATGTCATCCGTCGACCACACCGCGTTGCCCGTGTCGTCCAGGTCCCGCTCCACCAGGTCCCTGAGCTCCCATAGTGTGCTCATGCCTCACCACCTGCCCTGTCCTGAGTAGGCCGTGCATCCTGAGTAGCCCTTCGCATCCTGAGCAGTCCTGAGTAGGCCCTGCATCCTGAGTAGAGCCGAAGGCTCGTATCGAAGGAGAAGGGCCGTAGCGAAGGACGTATCGAAGGGCGAAGGACGTACCGAAGGATCATCGGTACGTCACCGTCACCTGCGGCGCAGTCCCCCCCAACGTAGCGTACAGCCCCACGCCAAACGCCACGTCCAGCACCACGCACACCGTATCACCAGCCACCGCCCCGATCGAGCAGATGATGTCACCAGACCCGCTCACCTCGTCACGCAGGATCAACGTCCCTGCATCCGACCCGCCCTTCAACGTCACCGTGTGCACCACCCCCGGCCCCGTCTTGATCAGCGCCGCCGAGCTTCCCTGCCACCACTTCCACGTCTCCATCCTCCACCTCCTTAGACCGTCATCTCCCAGTACAACACCACCAGGTTTCCCCTCCCCGCCACCTCCGTGTTCCGGTCCTGGCTCTTGCTCACCTTCGCCGAGATCGTCGTCGTCTCGCTGATCTCCCCAGCGTGCGCCACCGTCGCAGTACCCCGGTCGCCAGACGAGTTGTGCCGGTTCCCCTGCGGCTGGCCCTTCGCCGTGCTGCCGTGGTACACCTGCACCGCGTCGATGTTCCAGTCGGTGTACGACGTGCACCGAAACTCCACACTCGCCACCGCCAGCACTCCGTACGTCTTGCCCGAAGGCACGGTCACCTCGATGCTCAGGCTGTCGTACGTCGTGTCGCTCGTCGTCAGCTCCTGGTTGGTCGACGTGCTCTCGAACTCCACCCCTGGAGTAGCAGGAGAGAACGTCAACAGGTCCTCCGTCACCCAGGCCTCCGGTGCACCGTCGAACGTCGCCACCACCAGACCACCGGCGTCACCCTCCCCGAAGAACACCACGCACACCGCCGTGCCCTCCGCCATCAGCTCCGCCCCCACCTGGTGGCTCACCGGCACCGCCTGGAGCACCCGCTGCATCGACCCCACCACCAGCACGTCCGCCTCGTGGTCCGTGGAGTCGTACGCCATCACCACGCCCCGCTCGATCCTCACCTGCTCACCCCGCCATCCCTCTCGCTCCTTCGATACGCGGCTGCGCCGCTACTCAGGATGCGAGAGGAAACAATCACAGAAAGGGCAGAGGACGCCTGCCACGCCCTCTGCCCGTAAGAAGCGGGACGGAGAGGCGCCCACCATTCGCCACTCCCAGGGCCGGAGACGAAGGCCCCGCCCGCTCCATGCCCATACCCCTACCCCTGCGCACCTGCCAGGTAGTAGATCAACAGAGTGAAGTCCGCCGTCGGCGTGCTCCCCCCTGTCAGGTTCACGTCCACCTCCACGGAGCTACCCGCAGCGATGGTTACCGGCGTCTGCGTCCCGCCCATGTGCGGCGTCTTCCAGGTCCCAGGCGTGCCCGCCGTGGCTGCCGCCACCGTCGAGATCACGTCCGACCCGTCATCCTGGATGTCGATGTCGAACCCCGAAGGCGTCCCCGTGAACGCCTCGGCGCACAGGGATACCCCCACTATCGTCATCGCCTCCAGGGCCTCGAACTCGATCACCCCGTCCGCGTCATCCTGACCCTCGATCGTGAAGCTCAGGACCCGCATCACTTCGTTTGCCACGTCTCACACCTCCGTTTGCTCGTAGATCCCCAGCGCCTTCATCGCGCCAACCGTCAACCCATGGGCGGACTGCGAGGCGAAGTACGCCAGGCACGAGATTCGTATCCCCTCCGCCATCGCCCCCGCCGAGCACTGCGCCCATGCCGGCAGCCCGCTCACGTCCAGACCCAGCCCACCACCGACACACGCTGCCAGAGGTGGCCCGATCCCTACCAGCAGACAGCCGATCAACCAACTGAACCTCTTCACCTCGTCGGGCAGCGCCTCCCATCGCCTCTCCAGACCCGGTATCACCTCCAGGCCCACCGACAGTGCACCGCCCACCACCGCCAGCACCAGGTCAGTGCTCAGACCTGTGCTGCCTTCCTCCTGCGCTGGAGCCATCGCCATGGTCATAGCCATGACCAGGACCACCAACCCCAGCACCAGACCCTTGACCAGGTCCCTCATCTCCCTACCTCCCTTTTCCTACCCCTCTCCCTCTCCCCCTTCCCCCTTTCTCGAAGCTCTCAGCGCCCTCCGCGTCCTCTGTGGTCAGCCTCCCTGAGCCTGTCGAAGGAGGATTCGGGTGAGGGTTACGCCACGTTGCTCTTGTGCAGCGGCCTGTAGTCCGCTACCCCCACCGCCACGAAGAAGCGGCACTTGATCCGCATCTCGTCGTTCGTGAACATCGACCCCACTACCTGGTCATCCGCCGTGAACAGCTCAGGCTCCCGCCCGTACCTGTACCCGACGCAGATGCCCGGGCAGTCGTTCGGATCGCACACCGCGGCCCAGTTGTTCGCGTCTGTCCACTCCGGAACCGTGATCACCTTCGAGCTCCCGGCCCTCGGCTCCAGGTAGTGGTAGGTCGCCTCTGCACTCCACGGCTGCTCGAAGATCGTCAGCGCCGTGCGCTCGAGCTCGATCGGTACCAGGCAGAACGCCGGGCGGATCGCCAGCGGTGCGCTCGATCCCGGCTCCGTCTGCTGGTACACCGCCTGCACCACCGTGTCCCACTCCGACGCGCTCAAAGCCGTCGTCAGTAGGTTGCTGTGGTTGCTGGCGTCGAACACGTGGTAGCTGTCAGCCATCGTCGGCCCCGTCCCGCTGCTGTCCGTGAACAGCGCAGACACCAGGCTCGACAGTGTGCGCCACGCCGCGTTGCCTAGCTCCCTGGGAATCCGCTTCACCGCACCCACGTCGTCACGGTCCATCATCTCCAGGGTGATGCCGATGTACCCGCCCTTCTTCACGAAGCTGGCGGTTTCCTCCGCATCGCTCCAGTCCAACTCGGTGTACGCCGCGCCCTCGCTCACCGTGGGCAGAGCGCCGATACCACCGCTCTTCATCCACGTGATCGTATTCAGAGTACCGAAGTCCTCTTCGTACGCGATGGGCTGCCACCACTTCGGCCGCACGTTGTACGCCTGGAGAAGAACCTTGTTGAGGACGTTCTTCACCACCGACGTCATGGACGACGTGGTCACGTTGGACAGCCTCACCCGCTCAGGGTAGTACTGCCCGTAGAAGTCGTAGTCCCCCGTCATCATCAGGTACAGCTCTCGGATGCCCGACAGCCTGGGCACGTCGCTGTGCTCTTCGGGGATGGGCAACCCCATCATCCGCTCGAAGGCCAGTTGTACCCGCTCCAGGCTCGTCAGCATGCCCGACGTCTGAGCGCCGTCCAGCGAGTCGCCGACCCCCCGCACTACACCCTGCGCCAGCATGTTCCCCAGCATCGACTTGTACCGGGCGATCTCCGCGTCCAGCGCCTCGGGCGCGAACACCTTCCCCGCGAAGGTCTCACGGACCGCGTCCTTCATCGGCTGCGGGAGCTCGCTCCACGTCAGGCGCGCTTCCAGGACCGTCGCGCACTGTGCCCGCAGCAGGTCCTCCGCCTTCGACGCCGCCGCGTCCATGGCCGTGGCAGCCTCCACCTGGTCGGCCGCCCTCTCCACTTCCTGCGCGCCGGCCTCTATCGCCTGCGCTGTCCTCTCCACCCCGGCGACGTCCCCCATGTCGCCCCCGGACCTCCTGGCACCCTGGTTCGACTGCACAGCCGCCGTCGCCCCGGTGCCCGCTGCCGCCTCTTCCACCCTCTCGCCTTCTCCTGGCATCTCGCCACCCCCTTTGACACTGTTCAGGACTCGATCAAACGACCCGCCGGAAGCGGGATAGAACACCACGTCCACCGAGTAGACCGCGCGAATCTCCGTCGCTACCCTGGTCTCGCCCTCCAGGTAGTATCCCGCGGTGAGGTCTGCGCTCAGACCCACGTCTGGCACCATCAGTCCCTTCCCCCGGTCCTCCACGATCTGGTCCAGCAGCCGCGACACCCACCCCGCTGTCGGTGTCTCGCTCAGCGCCAAGCGCCCCGTCAACGCCTTCCCCCGCTCATCCCAGGCCACGTCATCCATCACCCCCACCAGGTTGCGCACGCTGGCCGAGTTCTGGAACAACCCCACGTGGTCCACAAACGAGCTCGCACCCTGGAACCTGGGCACCGCCGCCCGCAGCACCTCCACCGGGAACCGCCACCCGTGCAGCGTGTCCCCCGCCCGGATCAACGTCACCGCGTACTCCGGTCGCCTGCCCACGTCCCCGCTCAGACCTAGACTGACCCTTGCCTCTTCCTCCACTTCAACCCTCCCTGGCAACGAACACCCTCTCGCTCTCGCATCGTCAGTAGGGCCTTCTCCTTCGATACGCGGCTTCTCCTTCGATACGAGCCTTCGGCTCTACTCAGGATGCAGCCGCTACTCAGGATGCAGGCCCGCAGTCCAAGGACGCTCACCCCGCGCCGCTGCCAGGCTCCAGACCCGACATCATCCACACCCGCTTGAACCCGACCGGCCCCTCGATGATCACCACGCGGTCGGGGTACACCCGGTGCGCCATCACGTTCTCAGGCTCGATCCCCAGGTCCACCAGCGCCCGCTCCAGCACTTTCGGACCGAACGGCTCCGACGCCTCCGCCCCCTCTCGCCCCCCGGCATCCTCCAGGGGCAAAGACTCCAAACCATCCTTACCGTGCGCCTGCTTCTGGTGACGCCGCAGCCATCCCTGGCTCTTGTACACCTTGCCGCACTCGCCACATCTGTACTCTGCCATCAGTCACCTCCCTTGCTCCGGCCCGGCCACCTCCGCAGCCTCCCTGTCCAACTCTTGCAGCAGGCCCTCCACGTCCACCACCTCGCCTGCGAACTTGTACGCCATCTCCACGGCCTTCCGCTTCGTGATCCACCCCGCATCACGCATCTGCCGCAGGTACTCGATGATCTCCCTGGCTGCCTGCGCTACCTTCAGGTTGTCGTCTTCCGTCAGCTCGCAGACCCTGTACCCCACCTGGTATCCACCGTGGGGAACGTGCGGCATCCTGCCTTGCACCCTCGCCCGGTACAGCGCCTTCTCCACCACGTCCACCAGCAGCTCGCCGAAGAACTGTTGCCGCCGCTCGTAGTGCCGCACCGTAGGACCTACCATCTCCCGAGCCGTGGCCCTCGTCGCACTCTCGCCCTCCGCCAGGAAGTGCAGGGGGAGCCCAGCCCCGGCTGCCACCATCAGCCTCAGAGCCTTCCCGTCATCCTTGACGTCCTCTGCCTCGATCTTCGGCTGAACTGGCGACCATTCCTCCGTCTCGTCGGTCACGATCACACTTCCCGGCGAAGGCGGCTTGCTGTACTGAGCTTGCTTCTGCTCCACGTCACCAGGACCGGCACCCGTCAGCTTCACGTGCCACAGGAAGGCGTTCTTGTACCGGTTCACCCTCACCCGGTCCTCCAGCCACTCCCGGTACCGCCGCAACCAGGGCAAGATCGGAACCAGGTCCCCTTGGCCTCGCACGCACCCCACAGCCCGGTTCACCGCGTAGTGCAGGATCACCGGCCTGCTCGCGTCATCCTTGCCCGTCTCCCAACCCGACCAGGTCTTGCCCTGGATCGGATCGTCGTTGCGCAACTCGTGGTAGCTGAGCTCCCGCTCCAGGTCCTCGGGATCGGTCTCTATCCGGTCGATCTTCACCGCCGGGATCCCTCGTACGTAGCTCATCCCGTCAGCAGGGTTGGTGAACATCACCACGAAGAGCTCGCCCGCCCTCGTGAGCTCGTCGCACCACGAGTACAGCCGCTCTTCCATGCGGTTCTGCGCGTGGCTCCAGAACTCGCCGATGAACCGCTCCACGTACTCCACCGGCGACGATACCTGCACGCCTCGGCCGATCACGTAATCGCTGGTGAGACCCACCACGCGGAACGCCAGCGGGTTTGTCCTCCAGGCCTCCAGCGCATCCTCGAAGTCGTCCCGCAGCTCCCACCACTTCTTGTCTTGAGGCCCGGCCGCCCCGTCCACCTGACGCCACCACTTGTCGTCCACCACCTTGACCGCAGCCTGGACCCGCGAGTCGATCACGTCCCCGAACAACGCCTCCGCCAGCCGACCCCGCAGACTCATATCACACCCAACCTCTCCAACACTGTGTTGAGCACCAGTCCGACCAGTAACATGACCACCGAGACGTAGATCCTGTTCAGGGTCGCCTTCAACTGCTTCATGTCCTCCGCCAGGTCGTCGAGCTGCTCCCTGGTCAACATCCCGTACACGCAGCCGGGCCGCTCATCCACAGACACCCCTCGGGCCCTGGTCCCGCGGTACCTGCGCAGAACCTCCTTCAGCCTCTCCACACCCTCTCCATCTCTCGACATCTCTCCCTACTCCCTGGTGGGCGGTCTGGGGGGTCTCAGCCCTCGCGGCATTACTCTCCGCTCCGCCCACCGTGACATGGACCCCCCAGTCACCCTCATAGATCGATCCCCAACTCTGTAGAGAGCTCGTCGAGCGCCTTGGCGAAGGCGTCTGCCAGACCGTCCGCCGCGTCGCCGGAGAGAGCCCTCTTGGCCCGCATCAGCTTGGCTAGCTGGCCCACTCCTTTGGATAGCAAGTGGAGACTCTGCTCTGGATCGATGTCCGCCTCCAGCACACGCCGCATACAGACGCGCAACATGCCGATCTCTTCCTCCAGTGAGACATCTCCCGCGGCGGCCAGCCGCCCTACGTCCAGGATCTCATCCTCGGAGAAGGTCCTGCTATAGAATCCACTCATCGCCCTCACCATCCAGCATTTCGAGAACCCCATCTAGCTCCCGGGCGCTGGGCACCACGACGAGCAACAGACGAAACAGCCATCCGTACAGTCGTACCGCCGCAGTTCTGGTTGCAGTCATCTCAGCTCCCTCCTGACGATGAGCAGAAAGAGGAGCCCGGTGCCCAGACTGCCCAGCAGCCCCACTGCCAGGATGGGGCAGAAGAGGCTCCCCGCCAGCACGTCGAAGCTCACCACCCGGCTGCGCATGGTGGCCACGGCAAACACACTGCCCCACAGCAGGTCCTGCCAGAAGATGAAGGCCGTCAACAGGACCATGGCCGTCGCTCCTGGTCTCCGCGGCCTGAAGAGTGAGAGGTAGTAGCAGGCCGTGCCACTCAGGATGGCTACCAGGGCGAAGACCGACAGGATCAGTATGTGTCTTACGTCTGTAGTCATCGTCTGTCCCTATCGAACAGGCCCTCCAACGAAAAGGAGCCCCGGGATCCACCCTCGATCTCTGATCGAGAATGAGTCCCGGGGCTCCCTTGCGGACTTCGCTTGGGGAGCGACGAGGCCCTAGCCCCTTCCCCGGTTACTGGAGGCCTATGCTCTCTCTAAGGGTGCTCTACTGCCTGATACGCAAGACGTACTTGCTCTTCTGGCGGCTCACTTCCAGTTCAGCGCTATCGGGCACCTCCTCCAGAAAGCCCAGGAGGCGTTCCAGAGAGGGGAAGACCCGCGTGAGTTCTGACCTGACCTGAGAGGGCTCCCGCACGGCCCTCTCGTGAACCTTCAACTTGCGTACTTTGTCTAGAAACTGCATATCAGGCATGATCTACCCTGCCAATAGAACAAGTGTTCTAATTATAACCCAGATCGTACCCCTTGTCAAGATGGACCGGCAATCTTTAAGGTAACAGACAGAAAGGCCACCGGCTTGTGGACGGTGGCCCCAATCTCCTGATCTCGCAGGCGAGATGCCCGAGCTATCTCTTCCTCAGCCGCAGCCCGGCGTACCCCGCCAGACCCATCAACCCGCTAGCCAGCAGCATCACGCTAGCCAGCTCCGGCACGAACCCCGGTGCCGTCACCCCCAGCACAATCGTGTTTCCTGGCACATCGGTCAAAGGAAGACGCGCGCCCGTCGCTTGGAACTCCTCGTGTGCGCCACACCACTTGCTTGACCAGTGCGAACGATGCACGTATACTCTCAATGAGTCGAGGACCAATGGTCTCCTGCGGAGAATAGCAAAGTCAGGAGCGCTGCACACCGCTTCACACACTGTGGTGACGAGACGTCCCAAGAACTGATCGCCATGGAAAGACGCGGCTCTGACGCCTCAAACAGACAGAAAACGGCGCGCTTCTCTTTGAAGGCAGCACCCGAAACGTGGCATCGGCGCCTAGGGCTACCTCCATGATTGGACTGCCGACGAAGGCGGCTGATCGACCGCCGCTATCCTAGACCATACCCAACGCAAGGCCACTGTTCGAAAGGAGTGAAGGATGAAAGGCGTACACGAGTTGTTGCTGGCTGTGCTGCTGGGGGCGCTGCCGATGGCCGTGTTGATCGGCGCTACAGGAGTCGGACTGGGAGCACGCCCCGCTGCCGCGTCGGCCACCAAGAAACTCAGCATCTCCACCGCCGAGTTCAGCCCTGTCTACGATTCGAGCTACCGTCCCACGCCCCATGAGAAGTATGGGGACTACCTACGGTCGCGCGCCGATGGCACCACCATTGAATTGGTTGCACCCGTCCAATTCCCGCACGACGGGCTGGTGACGGTGGAGAAGGTGGAACTCATGGCGAACGACTCCAACACCGGTGCCGGGGCGATTCTGGCCCTGTATCGCTCGAACCTCTCGAAGGAGTGGGCGAGAAAGGAGATGGCTCGCATTGACACGGGAATACAGTGGGCAGAGGGGTACCACGTCTGGAGTGATCCAAACGTCAGTCCCAGCCGCATAAACACCGCCCATCAAGCGTGGTTGTGGTTGACACTGGATGATGACACGAACCTGTACGTGCGCGGCGTCAGGATCTACTATCACGAGGGCAAGTAGCCAGCATCGCTCTGCGATCGCCAGAAGCGACGCCCCGGACGGGGAGACTCTCGCGGCCCCATAGTCTGCAAACTCAAGGGCCACCATCGTGCCGATGGTGGCCCTTGTTCTCCTCGTGAGTTGCTGACGATCAGAGCTATCTCTTCCTCGCCCGCAGCCCGGCGTATCCAGCCAGACCCATCAACCCGCTAGCCAGCAGCATCACGCTCCCCGGCTCCGGTACGAACTCCACCGCCGACACCTGCAGGACAACTGTGGCTCCATCCAGGTCAGAAAGACCGCAGGGCCCCGATACCGTCACCGTGGCCGTGCCTTCTCTCTCTGGCACCAGAGTCACCTTCAAAGTCCCGTTGGCCGCGTTGACGAACTCCTCCACCGTGGCCCCGCTCCCATTCAGCGTGCCATTATCGGTGTGCACCGTGAAAGGGGCCGGTCCCCTCAGGTCCCCCGGGCCCTGGCCCAGGTACAGCGCTGGCGAACCGCCATGGAACCGGAAACTGACCACCGTGGGTTGACCAATCGTGGCCGGATCGGGCGTCCCGCTGGACGTGATCTTGGATATCCAGGGTGCGAAGTCCACCGATCCCCGCCCTTGGTCTATCGTGTCGCACCCCGCAGCCCCTGGCCCACCAGCGCAGCCCCACCAGTTGCCCTCAGCGTCGACCTGGACGACGCTCTCAAGTTCCAGGCCCGCCTCACCGTTGCCGCAGATGATGCTACCTTCCACCTCCAGGGCCGTGGGGTAGGATTCGAGTGCTACCCCGCTGCCCTCATTATCTCGGGCTATACATGCCGTGATGGCCAGGCTTCCAGGGTCGTCCACGTCGAACCCTACCACGCCATTCCCCTCGGCGGTGCAGTTCGTGATCGCCACGTGTCCGAGGGTATGTATCCGGATTCCACTCAATCCGTTGCCACTGGCTGTGCAATCACTGAGGAGCACATCGCCTTCCGACAGGACATAGATGCCATACTGGTCATTGTCGCTCGCCGTGGACCCGGAGATACTGACATTCCCGTCGGCGGACACCGCGATGCCATCGTCATCCGTTTCAGTGGCTGTGACGTCTCTGATCACGACGTCCCTGTTCGCACCGGGCCCGCCGTCCACCTCCACCTCTATGCCAGGAAACGCTGAATGCAGTACGAAGCCCTCTATGGTCAGGTCACCGTCCAGTGCTGGAGTTGTGAACAACTCCGCCTCGATTCCCGAGTACTGTACGGTGACCGTGCCCGGTGTGGGAACTCCGGCAGCGTTGACAGTGATCAGCGTCAGGTCCCGCTGGGCATCGGCTGCGCTCAGGTTCACGCTCTCGTCATACGTGCCCGGATAGACGTAGATCGTATCCCCAGACTCGGCGGCGTCGACCCCAGCCTGAATGCTGGTGTAGCACGGAGTATTGCCACCGCACTGTCTGGTCGCGTTCTTGTCCACGTATCGATTACCCTGGGCGTACACCGGCACCACGGCGACCAGGCACACCAGCAGGGATAGAAGTGGGATCACGCTCACACCAGCACGGGCCAGACGGGGCAGAGCCCTATTCCTGAACATCTTTGTCTCCTCCTGAGTCCGTTGTATAGGCTTCGAGGCTAATCGTTGGCTCCTTGAGGAAGCCTGCATCCCCTCTTCACGCGGTCAAGAGCATCGGAAGGTCTTCTTGACCGCACGCGCGACATGGTAGCGCAGGCGTACCTTGAAGTCAAGCTCAGCGCGATGCATATCGGTACGTCGCGAAAACAGCTCATCCTACGCTGACCATTGGCGCTCGGACACGACAAAGGGGCCACCGTCTGTGAGTAGGTGGCCCCGTCCCCTCAGCCCGCTCAGGATACGCGCACTACCGCCTTCGTAGCCGCAACCCGGCGTATCCAGCTAGCCCCATCAACCCGCTAGCCAGGAGCATCACGCTCCCCGGCTCCGGTACGAACTCCGGTGCAGTCACCCCCAACACAGCCGTGTTTCCCGGCACATCGCTCAGCCCGCACGGCCCGCTCACCGTCACCGTGGCCGTACCCTCTCTCGCTGGCACCAGTGTCACCTTCAGAGTCCCGTCGGCCGCGTTGATGAACTCCTCCACCGTCGCCCCGTTGCCATTCAGGGTGCCGTTGTCCGTGTGCACCGTGAACGGAGCTGGACCCCGCAGGTCCCCAGGACCCTGGCCCAGATAGACTGCCGGCGGACCGCCCGAGAATTGGAAGCTGACTACGGTCGGTTGGTCGACCATCGCCGGATCCACCGTCGCACTGTGGCTGACCTTGGAGATCCAGGGTGTGAAGTCCACAGCGATGCTATCCTGCTGGCTCTCGCAGATGGGGTCACATGCCCCTGCCTCAGGACCTCCAGCGCAGCCCCACCAGTTCCCTTCGAGGTTGATCACGCTGACACCGTTGCCCAGATCCCCCCGTTTACGTCCATCCAGATAGACGCCACACTCGTTGCCGCAGATGACACTACCGTTCACCAGCAGGGACTCGGCCGTCCAGGTTTCGTTCAGATCCACCCCATCGTCGTTGTCGCGCGCGATGCATGATTGGATGGAGAGTGCCCCCCAGATACCCCAGACATCGAACCCAGCCTCGTCATTGCCGATGGACGTGCAGTTCTCGATGGTCACGTCCCCAACCTCGATGGGGAACGTTGTCTCCAGCTCGTCGCCAAACAGCAATCCTGCCACAGCCACACCGTCATCATTACCGTTCGTAGTGCAGTCGGTGATCGTCACATCACCCTCTGCACCTCGGACAGTGATGCCCTCCGAGTCGTTGTTGTTGGCCGTGCACTTGTCTATGATCACCTTATCGGGTGTCGTGACGGAGGCCAGCCCAGCGTCTTCGCCATCAATGTACCGGGGGGTGACCAGGATGCCCTCGCCAGCATTGCCGTTGGCAGTGTTGTTTCGGACCGTCACCTGACCCCCAGCGCCCAGAACACAAATGCCACCAGCCCAGCAGCCAATGGTTCCCTCGACACTCGTGAGCGGGCCCTTGTTCTGATTGGACATGCAGCCGGTGATGGTCACGTCCCCCCACGTCATCTCCACCCCGATGCCGAATCCCTGGTTGTCGTTCGTGGTGCAGTCCTTGATGGTGACGTCGCCTTCCGCCCTCACGCTGATGCCGTCTCCCCCCGTGTGGCTGGCATCCACGTTGCGGATCTCCACGTCTCTGGTCAGGGCAGGTCCAAGCCCCGCGCCAGCGTCCTGTAGCGAGCTGTAGCCACTGCTCACCCACAGGTCTATCGCAGCGTACTCCGACCGGAGCACGAATCCATCAATGGTCACGTCTCCATCGAACGGAGCCAGCGGATCACCTGTGTAGATCTCCGCAGCGTCGCCAGGGTTGTCCACCGTCACTGTGCCCGGCGTGGGATCGCCATTGGCATCCACGGTGATCAGGGCGATGTCTCCCTGCGGGTCCATACGGTTCAGGTCAACACCCGCCTCATACGTCCCCGGGAACACGTAGATCGTGTCACCGGGTTCAGCGTGGTTGACCGCAGCCTGGATATTGTGGTAGCAGGGTGTCTTGCCCTGGCAGTTCCTGGCCACGGACTTGTCTACGTACCGGACCCCTCCAGCGGCTCCGACTGGCGCCGCCGCCAGCACCAGCGCCGTGATCAACAGCGCCGCAGCCAACACAGAGCAACTCCCTAGCTGTCGTCCCTTCCTGCCCATCGTTTCTCCTCCTAGAGTCCGTTGCGCGAGCATCCTTGTCACGACTACACACGGAAACACTGTCGAGGGAACACAATCCATACACCACGAACCAATGCTCTTCATCCTGACTATATCACGATTATGAAGACAAGGCAATCCCAAGCAGCACCACAACTTGAGTAGATGCCCTCACTCTGACAACGTCCTTTTCCGGATTCGACGCCTCCCGAGGGCCTTCTCCTGCTTGTAAGTGTCGTCGCGGAACCACCGTTCTGTCCCTCTCCCCTTGCTCCGCCGCCTGATCTCCGTCCCTCACCGATAGCGGCCGACAAAACAACCGCTATCCGCGGCATCCTCCTAAGGATCTATCTCGTAACCTGGATTGCTCGGCGGACCTTCACGTCCAGCGCCCCCTGACGGCTCTCCATCGCGCCTTCCTTCCACTCTCGTCCTATCCTCCTTCTGCCTCGATGCCTTGCCGCCCTTCCGCCACGACCGTCCCGAGCAGGGGTACGATTTTCCTATTGACAAGCACTGAGCGGGCCCGTAAACTGGATTATGCGTTTTTCACACGGTTTCACATTGTTTCTCAGGGAGGATTGGGCCATGGGTCTTCTTACGGCCAGGGAAGCAGCAGAATACCTCCACGTGAGCCTCTTCACGCTGGGCAGAATCGAGAAGGAGGGCCTCTTGACTCCGTTCCGCACTCCCGGCGGCCATAGACGCTACAGTCTGGAGATGTTGAACGAATATCTGGAGCGCACCAGATCCAGACTCGGAGAGGGCGAGGGTAGGGTGCTGGTCGTGGACGACGGCGACGAACTAACGGGCGTCCTGGCTCAGGCCTTCCCCTCGTGTGAGTTCAGCACCGCACCAGACGAGCTGCGAGTGGGCATCCAACTGGCCCAGTTCAAGCCAGATCTCGTTCTCGTGAACACACAAACGAGAGGAGTCGATGTGGAGAGCCTCTGCCGCCGCCTCAATGGACACGCAGAGGATCTCAAGGTGATCGCGTTCCAGCCGCCAGAGATGGCACACACCGACGTAGAAGCACCAACCATCGCCTCCGCAGACCTTAGCAGGCTTGCGGAACGAGTGGGGCTCCTCCTAGATCAGCACGCCCAGACGGGCCTATCTCATGGATGAGAGCTGTGATGTCTACACATCTGGCTGCGGTACAGGCCCTTGCACCGACCAGGCAGGAGCAGACAGGCTACGAGAGGGAAACGCTCCTTGGTCCAGCAGACACTTGTGGCGGAGCCCTCGTCGTGCCCGCAGTGTGGCCCTGCCGAACCGCTGGAGGAAGACTGAATGACGCTGCGCAAACAGACTCTGACACTGATAGGTCTAGCCACTATCGGCTTGACAATCGTCCTGTACGTGACATCGCACTTCGTACTTCTGCGAGGATTCGCCCGTCTGGAACAGGAAGCAACACAGCAAGAGGTGCATCGTGCTGTGAGCGCGCTGTCGCAGCAACTGGACGAGCTCGATACCACCGTCTACGACTGGGCCTCGTGGGACGATTCATATCAGTTCATGTGGGACCACAATCCTGAGTACATTAGTACGAATCTGCTCGACGACACCTTCGCGACGCTGAGGCTGAATCTGATACTGCTGGTTAGCCCGTCAGGCCAAGTCACCTATGGCAAAGCCTTCGACACCGAAGATGAGGAAGAGGTGCCAGTCCCTACGAGTATCCTTGACCATCTGACCGACACCGGCCTTCTGCGCCCCGTCGAGGAGAGCCCGTTCGGAGTCAACGGCCTCCTCACCATGCCGGACGGACCTATGCTCGTAGCCTCGCGCCCCATACTCACCAGTGCGGACACAGGCCCGATGAGGGGCTGGTTCGTCATGGGTCGATACCTGGATGCGGCCGAGGTCCAGCGTTTGGAGCGCACAACACACCTCTCACTGATGGCGCAGTCCCTCGCCAATCCTCATCTGCCCAGCGATCTTGAGGACGCGCGACTATCGATATCAGAGGAGACCCCCATAGTCGTACAACCCTTGAGCGCTGGCTCGATCGCTGGGTACAGCCTGGTTGCTGACATCTACGGCGTACCCGGTTTGATTCTGAGGGTAGATACGCCTAGGACGATCTACGAGCAAGCCCGGTCCACTATGGCCTACCTCTTCGCTTCCCTGGTTGCGGTTGGCCTGCTCTTCGGGGTTCTGACACTCTACGTGTTGAATCGACGCGTGCTCCGTCGCCTTGACGAATTGGGCGCCAGCGTCAATGAGATCCGCTCCCGGGGTGACCCGTCCGCGAGGGTACCGGTCACAGGAGGGGACGAGCTATCAGCCCTGGCTCTTGAGATCAACAGGATGCTGGCAGCAGTCGAGGATGCCCAGGCGGATCTCAAGGAGAGCGATGAGCAGTTCCGGAGAATGGCCGAGACCATCACAGACGGCTTGATGATCATTGAAGAAGGAAAGACCGTCTACCTCAACAGCCGCGCTTCTCAGATCTTCGGCTATCCCGAGGATGAGCTAGCTGCCCTGGACCTTGTGGACATCGTCGCCCCTGACGAGAGGCAGCGAGTGGAGTCTAGGATGGCCGAGTCACGACGCGCTGGCTCCGTACCAGAGGAACTGGAGTGCTGGATCGTCCAGAAGGACGGCACCCGGCGCTGTGTAGCCAACCGCTACGCTTCGAGCGTATCGGTTGAAGGGACTTCTCGCCACTACGTGGTCAGCACAGACGTAACCGAGCGCCGACACGCTGGAGACGCGCTCAGGGACCACTCGCGTCGTCTCGAAGAGATGGTTGAGGAGCGCACTGTGGAGTTGCAGAACGCACAGGAGGAACTGATGCGGATGGAAAAACTGGCCCTCCTGGGCGAACTCGCTGGCGGGGTCAGCCACGAGCTTCGCAACCCCTTGGCAGTGATCTCCAACGCCGTGTATTTCCTACGCACCCTGCTCAGCGACGCTGACGAGACAGTCGCGGAATACCTGGAGATGATCTCCGGAGAGGTCCAAAGAGCAGCGAAGATCGTCTCGGATCTGCTCGATTTCTCCCGCGCCAAGCCGGCCGAGAGAGTACAAGCAGCCGTCCCGCAACTGATCTCTGAGGTCCTGCACAGGAAGCGCCCCCCCGACGGAATCACGGTCAAGACGGACATTCCTCCCGATCTGCCGGACATTGTCGTCGATCCCCAGCAACTGGGGCTGGTTCTAGCCAATCTCGTGACCAACGCCTTCGAGGCCATGCCAGAAGGCGGGGTACTCTCCATCAGCGCAACATGCGATCACGACGAGGTGTTGCTCTCCGTCTCCGACACGGGCGAGGGCATCGCACCACAAGACATGCCGAAGGTCTTCGAGCCATTGTACACCACTAAGCCGCACGGTATCGGGCTGGGTCTCTCACTGTGCAGGAGTCTACTGGACGCCAACCAGGGAGGTATCAGCGTGCAGAGCGTTGTAGGAAGCGGAACCACGTTCACTGTAGTGCTCCCCACGACACAGGCAAAGAACTGAAAGAGACCACCAGAGTTGGTCGGCTATGGGAGCAGGAGGGACGTCACAGCTATGGTGTATCACCTCCGGGCTGGAAACTGCCATCCACCCGGGCGACGGGGGAGCTGAGAATCCTCCGGCGTGAAACACCGACGGTATGTGACATCATCATGCCATGACGGACAGACGCGAAGCTCAGCAAAGACACGCCTTCGCAGCCGACGGGGTGTGGACAGAAGACGTGGCCTGGATCGCCTGGCGTTCGGGATCAATGCCTGCTTGAACCAAGAGGGCATCCAGTACCTTAGGGTATGGAAATGGCGGGAGAAACGATCCTAATCGTAGATGACGACATGAGGAACGTCGAGTTCCTCAGAGACTCGCTCCTGCTTCCCAGCGGCTACGCAACACTGTGCGCCACGGATGGCGCCGAAGCGGTGCGGTTGGCGTTGACGGGTCACCCAGATCTCATCCTACTCGACCTACAGATGCCGAAGATGGACGGTTTTCAAGTCCTCGAGACCCTGAAGAAGGAGGGTGTGGAGATCCCAGCCATCCTGATCACTGCTCACGGGTCAGAGAACATCGCGGCACACGCTTTCCGCCTTGGTGTAAGGGACTATTTCCCCAAGCCTTTCAAGATCGCTGAGATCATGGAGGCAGTGGACAAGTCCCTTACGGAGGCGCGCCTCCGCAAAGAGAAGAAGCTGTTGGCCGAACGCGTCGAGATGGTCAACCGCCAACTGGAGCAGAGGTTGAAGGAACTGAGCATACTCTACGGCATCAGCAAGGCGGTAGCCTCAGTGCTGGACCTGGACACGCTGCTGATCCGAGTCGTGGAGGCGGCCAGGTACGTCATCGGCGCTGCGCAGACGTCACTGTTTCTCTGTGATGAAGAGACCGGCAAGCTCATACTGGGGGCCGTTCAGACGTCTGATGACCCCAGAGCGCGCGTCCCGCGCCAGAGCACGGACGACTCTCTCGTGAGACAGGTCGTGACCACTGGTCGGCCCACGATTCTCCGGGTTCCTGACTCGCAGGGCCGGGACCAGTCGTGGCTGGTGCTGGCAGTGCCTTTGAAGGTGCGTGACAAGGCCATAGGTGCACTGTGCGCCTCCAGGACAGACGGCTCCGTGCCTTTCTCCGATCACGATCGCTACTTGCTCTCCGCTCTTGGAGACTTCGCGGCCGTCTCCATTGACAACGCTCGGTTACACGAGTCGACCCAGCGAGAGCTTGCAGAGCGCATACATGCCGAGGAGGCCGTCAGACGCCTGGCATACCACGACACGTTGACCGGACTACCCAACCGGACACTGTTCAACGATCGCCTCGGTGTTGCTCTGGCCCACGCACGTCGCAACAAACAGAGAGTAGCGGTGATGTTGCTCGACCTCGACCACTTCAAGGGAGTCAACGACACCCTGGGCCACTCGGTGGGCGACCAGCTTCTGAAGGCGGTGGGCGATCGATTGGTCTCAGTCTTGCGCGAGAGCGACACCGTATGTCGGATGGGCGGCGATGAGTTCCTGCTGTTGCTCCCCGAGATGGCGGAGCCGGGACATGCGAGCAACGTGGCGGAAAGAGTGTTGGAGGTGATCAGACAGCCCTTCGTCCTTGGCAGACACGTCCTCCGCGTCACCACCAGCGCTGGCTACGCCATCTACCCCGACGACGGTGAGGAAAGGGATGACTTGGTGAAGAAGGCAGACTCCGCGATGTACCGCGCCAAAGAAAAGGGCCGGGACAACTACCAGCACTATACAGAGGAGACAGATTGACCCAGAAGCCGCAACTTGGTGCGTCAGTGCTGGCGCGCGCAGAACTCTGCGGCTCTCGTGCCGAACTAGCCTGAAGCTTGGCGAGCCACAGATTGCCACAAAGGAACGGTAACAGATGTCCGATGAATCCCCCAAGATACTGATCGTTGATGATGATCCCGAGTTCAGGAGGACGTTAGCCGACGTGCTAGAAGAAAGCGGCTATGATACGACGGCGGTGGCTACACCGCAGACCGCTGTCCACATTGCCGAGAAGGACACGCCCGGCGTAGCCATCATAGACCTCAGGCTCGAGAACGCCTCTGGGCTGGAAGTGATGCGGCAGATCAGAGATGCCTCGCCTGACACCGAATGTGTCGTCCTCACCGGATACGCCTCACAAGAGTCCGCAATAGAGGCCATCAACGTTGGAGCCTACAGATACGTACAGAAGCCCTATAACCTCCAGGAGCTGCTCCTCACCATCCGCCGAGCCTGCGAGAAAGCAGGAGCGCAGAAAGCCCTCCGTGAATCTGAGGAGAAGTATCGCCTGGTCGTGGAAGGCGCCACCGAAGGCATCGTGTTGCTGGATTTGAAAGGCACCATACAGGAGGTCAACCCGAAAGCGCTCGAACTCTCGGGGTTCGAAAGGCAGGATCTGATCGGCAAGAACTTCGCGACGCTGCTTCCTGGCCTTCGGCTTGACGCGGCTTCCGTATTGGGTGCTTTCAAGACCATCGCCACCGGAGGAGACCTGCACCAACACGAGTGGACAATGGTGAACAAGGAAGGCAAACCGATAACCTTCGTCGCCCACCATTCTCCGGTCAGAAAAGCCGGGCGCATCGTCGGCCTCTCGGTGATTCTGGAAGATGTCACAGAGCGTAAGCGAGCCCAGCACGAGCTACTGGAATCGGAACAGAAATACCGGATCCTCGTGGAGCAGTCGCTCCAGGGTATGGTGGTGTCGCAAGGCGTGCCCCCTCGTTTGGTTTTCGCCAACACAGCCCTCGCCGAGATCACAGGATACACCGTAGAGGAACTGCTATCTCTTTCGTCCGAGGAGATCATGAGACTGGTGCACCCTGAGGATCGGGACCACTTCTTCCAACGGTATGCACGGCGCATCCAGGGACTGCCCACCCCTCCCCGCAATCAATTCCGCGGCGTACGCAAGGACGGCGGGGTGCGCTGGATCGAACAACATGCGAGTCGCATCGAGTATGACGGAGAGCCCGCGGTGCAGGCGGTGTTCATGGACGTCACAGAGCAAAAAGAGGCCGAGAGGGAACTACGAGAGAGCTACGAGGTGGTGCGAAAGACCCTGGTGGGAACCGTCGACGCTTTGGCAGCGGCGGTCGAGAAGAGAGATCCGTACACGGCTGGCCATCAACGTCGTGTGTCCAACCTGGCAGCCGCAGTCGCCACGGAGATGGGTCTCCCTCCGGACCAAATCAGCGCCATCCAAATCGCCGGCATGGTCCACGACGTCGGGAAGATCTACGTTCCCGCCGAGATTCTCAGCAAACCCAGCAATCTCACCGAGATCGAGATCACGATGATCCGGACCCACCCACAGGTTGGCTTCGATGTGCTTAAGCCTGTCGACTTCCCGTGGCCCGTTGCCGAGATCGTGCTTCAGCACCACGAGCGATGGAACGGGTCGGGATACCCTCGCGGCCTTTCGGGAGACGAGATCTGTCCGGAGGCGAGGATCCTCGCCGTAGCAGACGTCATCGAAGCCATGGTCTCGCATCGCCCTTATCGGCCGGCGCACCCCCTGGAAAGAGCCTTGGAGGAGATCGTGGCCCACAGGGGCGAGCTTTACCACCCTGACGTCGTCGACACCGTGGTGACGCTGGTCACAGAGAACGGATACAAACTCGAGAGCACAACAGACGAACCGAGGGACGACTGAGCCCCTCAATGATACCCTTACGATGGAAGGAACAAAGGTACCAGGAGGCAGACTCTCCATGAACCTTGAAGGTCTGAAGCCGCACGATCACGCATGCCTCATCCAGCAAACCAACGAAGAGTGGCCCGCTGAAGTGATAGCCCCGTTTCTCGAGTTGGCGGTACGTCGCGGGGAGAAGTGCCTCTACATCTTGGAGGCGCACCGGGCCGACGAGGTGCGTAGTCGCCTCCGCAAGTCGGGCCTGAATGTGACCGCACTACGAGCCTCTGGACAGCTTGTGTTCTATGAGAACGAGAGCTACACGAGCAGCCTATCTTTTGAGCCGAACCGTGTCATAGCCGTCCTCATCGCCGAGGCTGAGAAGGCCATGGCGGAGGGGTACACGGCTCTTCGTATCACTGACGAGATGACGTGGGCACTCCCAGGCCGTCCCGGCTCGGAGAAGGTACTCGAATACGAAGCTAAGCTAAACCGCGATTTCTTCCCCCGCTATCCTTGTCTCGCCCTATGCCAGTATCACCAGGCCAGGTTCGATCCTGAGATCATCAAGGGCGCTCTCACAACCCACCCACTCGTGGCCAGGGGCCACCATGTCTATCAGAACCACAACTACATCTCCCCTGATGGATTCCTCGGCGAGTTCAACGTCGAGCGAGAAGTCGACCGCATGCTGGAGAACCTGGAACTCCACCGCAAGAACGAGGATCGGCTGTCTGCCATGCAGGAGGCCGTCCAGGAGATCGCCCACGTCATTGAAGCACGTGATCCGTTCAATGCTGGCCACCAACGAAGGGTCACCAGGCTGGCCTGTGCCATGGCCGAGGAGCTGCAACTGTCCGGCGAGCGGATCGCGGCACTCCGCCTGGCCGGCATGCTCCACGACCTGGGCAAGATTCACGTGCACACTGACATCCTCACGAAACCCGGGAGGTTGGCGGAGGAGGAAATGGAGAAGGTAAGGGCCCACGCCCAACTCGGCTCGGACCTCCTAGTGCGAATGGCGTTCCCTTCACCGATCCCTGAGATTGTACTACAGCACCACGAGAGACTTGACGGATCGGGCTACCCTCAAGGCCTGTCCGGCGACGACATTCTGCTGGAGTCGAGGATTCTGGCTGTAGCTGACGTCGTCGAGGCTATGTCCCTCGGACGATCCTACCGCGATGGTCTGGGCGTGGCCAAGGCACTCCAAGACATCTCGTGGAACAAAGGCATCCTCTACGACACAGATGTGGTCGAGGCATGTCTGCAACTGTTCACCGAACGGGGCTACAGATTCCAGGATGTGTAGAGATCACCGGCAGATGCAGGGAGCAACCGTCACGGACCGGCTGGCAGCAACGCGGCGCAGAGTGCACCGGTGGGCGACACCTACGCACCGCTCGATCGAGCACACTCGGAGAGCACACCGACTATGGACAGCGACCCTGAAGGATACGGGGAGTGATTGACCGGACCACCGCCGCTGAGAAAGAAGCCTCACGAGCGTATCAACTACTGTTGGCGCTCAGCCAGGCCGCCCAGGCTGTGCAACGCGCCCGCACGCCAAGGGACGTCTACCGTACGGTGTTGGACGAAGTTGAGCGAATCGGCCACCACGCCGCCATCTTCACCTTGACCGAGGACGGCGCGTACCTCTCCCTCTCCTATCTGACCTTCGAATCGACCCTCATGGAAGCTGCCGAGAAGACACTCGGCTTCTCCGTCCAAGGCTACTGTTTCCCTGTGGTAGCCGGCGGCTTCTTCGAGAGTGTCCTCAGCGCAGGTGAGACGGTCTTCACTGAGCCTGTCGCGGAGAGTCTGGGAGAGACCTTGCCTCTAGCCGCACGTCCCCTCGCAGATCGCCTGGCGCAGGTGCTGGGGATAAGGCAGGCAATCTGCGCACCTCTCACCCTATCAGGCGAGCCACATGGCCTGCTCACCGTCGCGGGCACTGGTCTGACCGATGCCGATGTGCCCGCTGTCGCCGCCTTCGCCAGCCAGATAATGATCGCCTTGGAGAACAGTCGTCTCTACGACGCCGCCCACCGCGAACTCTGCGAACGCGAGAAGGCCGAGGTTGCCCTTCGTGAGCGCGTCAAAGAGCTGACCAGTCTCTACGCGGTCACCCGAGATACGCAGGGCCAGTTGCCCCTCGAGCAATTCTGCACTCGAGCTGTACAGAATCTTGTTCTCGGAATGCAGTTCCCCGATGTTGCCGTAGCTGTGCTGGAGCTGGACGGTCGCCGTTTCTGCTCCTCCGAGAATGCAGGAGACCTGAGCCAGGGTCTCCATGCCACGATCCTCGTCTCTGGCCAGGAGCGCGGGCGCCTGTCGGTCCACTACTCTGACCCCTTGCCGTTCCTCCTGCCGGAGGAGCAGGACCTAACCGATGCCATCGCCGAGACGATCTCCTACTGGCTCGAGCGCAGTCTCATCGAGGAAGCGCTGGTCCAGAGCGAAGCACGATACCGCAGCCTGTTCGACCATGTGCCTCTAGGGCTCTATAGGTCCACCTTGGAGGGCAACATTATCGACGCCAACCCTGCCCTCGTGGAGATGCTGGGCTACCCGGATCGTGACTCGCTACTGGCGATGAACGCGGCAGACCTCTACGTGGACGCAGCAGCCCGCTCCGTACAGCAGGCGACTCTGGAGCGGGAGGGAGTCGTCTTTCAATACGAACTCCAGCTCCGAAAGCGAGATGGCACGACCATTTGGGTCGAAGACAACGTCATCGCCGTGAGGGACTCGGACGGACGCATTCTCACCAATGAGGGTAGCATCCAAGATATCACTCGACGTAAGGCAGACGGAGAGACCATCAGACAACTCGCGTACCACGATTACCTCACTGGCTTGCCCAACCGAACGGTATTCAACGACCGTCTAGGACTGGCCATCGCTCGCTCACGTCGAGCACGACTGGGCCTGGCCGTTATGCTGTTGGACCTCGATCACTTCAAGGACATCAACGATACACTGGGGCACAGCGTGGGAGACAAGCTATTGCTGGCCGTCAGTGAACGGCTCGCAAGCCTGCTGCGCGAGAGTGACACAGTCTGCCGTATGGGAGGCGACGAGTTCTTGGTGTTGGTGGAGGGCTTGGCACGGGCCGAGGACGTGGACACGGTGGCCGAGGCCATAATCGAGGAGGTGCGCCTGCCTGTTGCCGTCGATGGACGCACTCTTGTCGTCACCACCAGCATCGGCACTGCCGTGTACCCGGAAGACGGTGAAGACAAAGACACCCTGATCAGGCACGCTGACATTGCCATGTACGCCGCCAAGAAGGCGGGACGCGACAACCATCAACGGTATGTCCCATCGCTCGATGGGCAACCGTCCTCAATCCACCAGGGGGCGTAGGATGACGCATTCACACAACGAGGGCCCTGAGCTGATTCGTGAGCGGCTAGCGGCAGAACACGGCCCCGAGCCACCGCAGCCGGCGGCAGGCAGCAAGCCTGACATTGCGAGAGTCGTGTGGCGTGCACAGGACCGAGTTCTAGCCCTCAGCAGGACAGCGGCGGAAGTCCAGGCCCTCCTCGATCCTGACCGTGCATTGCAGACGATATGCGACGAACTGAGGGACCAGGGACTCTTCTGCTTCTTCGGACTGCTCGACGACGACCAGGCGCACGTCGTGTTGAGACACACCAACTTGAGTCTCGACACACTCCGCGCCGCGGAGGCGATACTTGGTCCGACCTCCGAATTCAGTTTCGCCACGAATGCTTCCGCCGCCATCGCAGCGGTCATCGGAGATGGCAAGATCGCCTTCGACCAGCAACTGGCAGATCGTGTCAGAGAGATCCTGCCTCACCTCTCCGCCGATTCAATTAGCGAGCTGCTCCAGCTCCTCCACGCACGTCGAGCCATCTCCGCGCCCCTCGTCGCTGGCGCGAACATTCTGGGCCTACTCACAGTATGGTCAGAGGACCTCACCGAAGAGGAGATTCCGATCGTTTCGGTCATGGCACAGCAGGCAGCAGTGACACTTGAGAGAGCCAGCCTCTACGAGGACACAATGCTCAGAGTGTTCGAGATGGAAGCTCTCCGCAAGACAACGCTGGACATCACGAGACAGCTAGATCTGTCACAACTGCTACGCCTCATCGTGGAACGTGCGGCAGCTCTGTCGGGAACCGAGGCAGGCGCTCTGTATCTCCACCGCCCAGATCAGAATGAGCTGGAATTGGTGGTCAGTCACAATCTTGGCCGGGACTACACAGGCCTCCGGCTGCAAGCCGGTGAGGGTCTCTCGGGACGGGTGCTGCTCACGGGAGAGCCACTCGCCGTCGAGGACTACTCGAACTGGGAGCACCGTTCACACAAGTACGATGATGTGAGTCTCAGAAGTATACAAGCCGTCCCCATGAAGTGGGGAGGAAAGACCATCGGTGTACTCAACCTCACCAATCGTCACAGCACCAAGGTGTTCAACGACCGCGATCTCTGGCTGCTGGAGTGGTTCGCCAACCACGCAGCGGTGGCTATCGAGAACGCACGGCTATTCGCGGACAAGGAACACAAGATCAGACAACTTGCTGCTCTCTACGACGTGTCCCTGGAAGTCCTGGCTGAGACCGATCCCTCGCTACTACTGCTCACCATCGTCCAAAAGGCCTGCGCGTTGCTCGATGCCGAGGCGGGGGCTATCGACCTCTTCGATCACGAGAGCCAGTTGATGGAGATGAAGTACAGCCACGGATACAACAAGGACTACTCTGGCATCAGACTGTCGCTAGGCCAGGGCGTAGCAGGCATGGTCTGCGAGACCCGGCAACCTCTGGCCATCGACGATTACGCCAACTGGACTGGAAGAGTGCCTCAAGTGGACAAGGCGGAGATAAGCGCGGCCCTAGGCGTGCCCCTGCTGAGCGGGGACAAACTACTGGGAGTCCTCACCATCGACCGCAGGACTCCTCGTTCCTTCAACGATGAAGACATCCAATCAGCTACCCTCTTCGCTAACCAGGCCGCCATCGCCTTGGAGAACGCACGACTCTACCACGAACAAGAAAGGAGATCCCAGGAGCTGCTTGCGCTCTACAAAACCTCACTGCAAGTGGCCAGTCGCCTGGATCTCCAGAGCCTGCTGGGGACAATCATATCTCAGGCCGTCACTCTGGTGGGGGGACGATCAGGGGACATCTACCTCTATCGACCGGAGAGTCAGGACCTGGTCAGCGCTGCCTCCGAGGGCATGCCGGACGACCTCATCGGCGCGGTTTTGGTGCAAGGTGAGGGAATGGCCGGCAGGATTCTTGAGACACGCCGGCCACTCATCGTGGATGATTACGAATCCTGGCCCGGGCATTCGGAGAAGTATTCGGGGTACGGTTTTGCTCGTGTGATAGGTGTTCCCATCCTCTATGGGGACAGCCTGCTGGGTCTCCTGGTCGCCGAAAGAGGCAAGGAGAGTCCTCCTTTCGCAGACACCGATCAGAACCTCTTGGAGCTCTTTGCTCACCAGGCAGCGGTCGCCATCGAGAACTCCAGGCTCTTCGAGGAGACCAGGCAAAAGGCAGACGAACTCGAGGCGCTTTACCAGGTTTCCACCGAGATCGCCGCGCAGCTCGAACTGCCCGCACTACTCGATACCATCGTGGAGAGAGCTATAGGCCTACTCGATGCAAACGCCGGCGGCTTGTATCTCTACGACTCCCAGAGCCAGGATCTGGAGCTCATAGCCGATCAAGGGCACACGAGACCGCGCATAGGTAGCAGACTGGCCTTGGGAGAAGGAGCGTGCGGTAGGGTCGCCGAGAGCGGCGAGCCGCTGGTAGTGAGAGACTACGGTAGTTGGGAAGGCAGATCTCCCCATTTCGAGAACGAGCCCACCGGCAACACGTTGGCCGTTCCTATCCGGCGCGGAGAGACCCTTCTGGGCGCCATCTTCGTCGATGACAATAACCTGGATCGAGCGTTTGACGAGAGGGACTTGCGTCTCGCGAACCTGTTTGCCAACCAGGCAGCCATCGCCATTCAGAACGCCCGAACCGTCGCAGCGACGGAGAGGAGGGCCACGGAGCTCACCGCGCTGCGGGAGATCAGCCTCCAACTCACGCAGTCCCTCGATCTCGACACGGTGCTGAACACCATCGTCAGCAGCTCCGTGACACTCGTCGGGGCCAGCGATGCCCACATCTTTCTCTGCGACCAGGACTCAGACCGTTTCACCTTTGGATCTGGTGTGTGGGCCCCCGGACTGGAGCGAGTCCTGTTCAAGGAGGTCCGAGATAATGGCCTCACTGCCAATGTCGCCAAACGCGGCGAACCAGTGATCATAAACAAGGCCAAGTCAAGTCCGCTGTTCGCCGACATGGTTGGCCAAGACACAATGATGGAGGCCATCGCGGGGTTCCCTCTGAAGCGAGCAGACAAAGTTGTGGGCGTATTCAACGTCGCGTTTCTTGAACCCCACACCTTCGACCAGGACGAGCTGCGCGTGCTCACCTTGCTGGCCGATCAGGCTGCCATCGCTGTCGAGAACGCACGCCTGTATGAAGAGACCGAGCGCAGACTCAAAGAGAGCCAGACCCTGCAGGAGATCTCTCGGCTGGTCAATTCCTCGCTAGAACCGGGCCAGATCCTTCAAACCGTGGTGGAGAAGCTCGCTTCAGCCTTCGGGTATGACATGGTCAGCATATACACCATGGAGGAGGAGGGCCTGCGCCTGGGCGCGGAGATAGGATATGATCCCGCTTGTGTTATCGACTTCATCCCGCTGAGCAAAGGGGTCATTGGCCGCGTCGCACGCAGTGGCGAGGCTGAACTGCTCCCCGATGTCACCGAGGACCCAGACTTCCTCGCCGCTGCCCAAGGAGTGGTCTCAGAGATCACCGTGCCCATCAAGAAGGACGATCAGGTACTCGGCGTACTCAATGTGGAATCGACCTCCGACTCGCCACTTACTGAATCACACTTCTGCCTCCTCTCCTCTCTGGTCCACCAGGTCAGCGTGGCTATCCAGAATGCCCAGCTCTACCAGTCTGCGCAGCGCGAGTTGGCCGAACGTGAACGGGCCGAAGAAGCCCTCAGGGAAAGCGAGGAAAGATACCGCAGCCTGTTCAAGGACTCGCGAGACGCCGTCTACATCACTTCGTGTGACGGTTCGCTCGTGGACGTCAACGAGTCTTTCCTGAGCCTGTTCTCCATCGACAGAGAAGACCTGGCGCACCTCAACATGGACGATCTGTACGCACAGCCCAGCGCCAGAGCCGAGCTCGAGGCGGAAATAGAAGAGAAGGGCTCGGTGCGGGACTATGAGGTCAAACTAGCCAGACTCGACGGCACCCTCATAGATGCCTTGACCTCCTCCACGTTGTGGCGGGACACGGACGGAAGCATCCTGGGATACCGGGGTATCATCCGCGACATCACAGACCGCAAGCGCGCCCAGGAGGAGTTGCAGCGAAGTTACCTGACGTTGAGAAGCACTCTAACGGGAACGGTCAATGCCCTGGCGGCATTGGCCGAGGCCAGGGATCCCTACACAGCAGGCCACCAGAAGCGGGTGGCGAACCTCGCCTGCGCAATGGCTCGCGAAATCGGCCTTTCCGAGACACAGATCCAGGGCATCTACATGGCTGGCCTGGTGCACGACATTGGGAAGATACACATCCCGGCCGAGATCCTCAGCAAGCCGACCGAACTGACCGACATCGAGCGGCAAATGATCAGGACACATCCCCAGACAGCATACGACATCCTGTCCACAGTCGAGTTCCACTGGCCCGTAGCCAGCGCGGTACTCCAGCACCACGAGAGAATGGATGGCTCGGGATACCCCCAGGGCCTCGCCAAAGGGGAGATCCTTCTGGAGGCCAGGATCCTGGCGGTGGCCGATGTCGTGGAGGCCATGGCCTCCGACCGGCCTTACCGACCGGCCCACGGGATGGAAGAAGCTCTCGCAGAGGTCGAGGAGCAGGCCGGCACTTTGTATGACTGGCAAGCGGTGGAGACGTGCCTCAGGCTCTTCAGAGAGAAAGGGTTCGACCTCCAGACCGACCTCGGCCCGCCTCCGTGATCCAACAGCAGTGTCCCCTCGACCCGCGCGGCATAGCTGCTGCGCGCGATGCGTTTAGCGTATTGTGCCGCGAACAGCCAACTGCCCGTCGGAAAGCTCCAACTCGTCGATGAGCAAGGGTAGCCCATCCCCGCTCAGCGCGAGAAACCTGTTGAGCTGATCCTCCAACTCAAAGCGGATGAAATCCGGCAGTCCCATCTCTCCTACCTGGATCTCATTTACCGCTATCACGGGCACTCCCTCGTTCACCGACACGTCGGCTCGAGCGATCAAAGGCATCCGAGCTGCGCCTACCTGTGCCTCGCCTTTGACCTCGACACCATTCGCTCCGACGGAGATCCGTGCGTCGACCAGGGGAAAGCCGGAGTGCTCCCGCGAGTACCATGCCAGTGCTTCCTCCAACTCCCCGTCCGTCAGCGCCAGCTCGAAAGGCTCGCCGCCGTGTGTTCCCGACTTCAGCCTCTCCATGAGCTGAACCAGTTGCTCACTCAGTTGCGGCTCAGTTGCGTTGCCCGACCCTGCGTCTCCCATCGTTCGCTTCCCTCGCTCCCATTTGAGTGCCCACGGACCTATTGTAGCGCACCCCCACCGGCATACCAACCTGCCCAGCAGAAAGCATGGTACGGCGCGCCGCGCGTGGCCCAAGCCTCTCCACACGCGGCCCTTCGGTTCCTCGCCTATTGACCTGCACGCAACGCGAGACTATAATACCTCAGGAGGAAGCCGTCTTGAAGATTCTGGTCACAGGTGGAGCCGGGTTCATAGGCTCCCAGGTGGTGGACGCTCTGATTGACCAAGGCCATAGTGTGGCGGTCGTTGACGACCTGTCCACCGGCAAGAGGGTCCACGTCAACCCGCGGACCAGGTTCTACGAACTGGACATCAGAAGCCCAGAGCTGAGCGACGTCTTCGGCCTGGAGAAACCCGAGTTGATCAGCCACCACGCCGCCCACGTCGACGTACGTGTCTCAGTAGCCGACCCTCTCCACGATGCCGAGGTCAACGTCCTCGGCTCCCTGAACCTGCTGGAATGCGCCAGGCAACATGGAGTCAGCGACTTCCTCTACGCCTCCACGGGTGGTGCGGTGTACGGCGAGCCCACCCACCTTCCCTGTGACGAGCATCACCCCCTCAACCCTATCTCCCCCTACGGGGTGAGCAAGCTGACGGTGGAGAGATACCTGGCCTTCTATGGCCACGCCTACGGTCTCCGCTATGCCATTCTCCGCTACCCTAACGTCTACGGACCGCGCCAGGATCCGTTCGGCGAAGGCGGGGTGGTCGCCATCTTTGGACGACAGATGGTACGAGGGGAACCTGTGGTCATCAACGGCAGCGGCGAACAGGAACGCGATTTCCTCTACGTGTCCGACGTCGTGCGGGCAAACCTCCTGGTCCAGGATACACTCCAGGGCCAGACCTACAATCTAGGCACTGGCTTCGGCACATCCGTCAACGAGCTGTTCACCACCATGAGCAGCATCACCAGCTACTCGCACGAGCCAACCCATGGCCCACCCAAGCCGGGAGAGACCTTCAAGATCTACCTCGATGCCGGCAAAGCCCGGAGCGAACTGGGCTGGGAGCCCATGGTGACCCTGGAGGAAGGCTTAGAGAGGACGTTGGATCACCTCCGCAGCCTTCCCCGAGACTGAACGGCTACTCACAGAGTCCGAGCCCTTGTCCACTGAAGAGACGTCTTGTTCCCCAGCCAACACTCCAACCCCAGCAGCCACAGCGTGCCGCACCCATCTTCTTTCATAGAGCCCTGACAGACAGGTAGCTGCGGCCTCTTCTGCTATGGTATAATCCTTCCCGTTTCTGAAGGGAGAGTCACGTAATGTCAATACAGCACAATCCAGGGAGCCGCAAGGTCATGGTCATCGGCCTCGACGGGGCGACCTTCGACCTTATCCGTCCCTGGATCCACGATGGCACCATGCCCACGCTCCAACGTATCGCCAAAGAGGGTGCCTCAGGCGTACTCACCACTACCCTTCCCCCGATCAGTTCCTCGGCCTGGGCGTCCTTTGCCACGGGTAAGAACCCAGGCAAACACGGACTGGTAGACTTCGTTCATCCGCGCCAGAACAGCTACCAGATCTCCATCGTCAGCCCACAGCAGCGCGCCTCCCAGGCCATCTGGAACCTGATCAACGCTGCCGGGCGCAAGGTCGGCATCGTAGGGATGCCGGTAACCTACCCACCCGAAGAAGTAGACGGCTATATGATCAGCGACTTCCTCACCCCCACCGCCAGCGACGACTACACCTATCCACTGTCACTGGCCGAAGAGCTGAAGCAGGCCGTCGGTGGCTTCCCCTTGCTGCCCGATGAGAGATACCGCTCCACCAAGTTCACTGATCGGTTCATCGCGGACATGGTCGAAGACGTGGAGCGCAGGCTAGACGGCGCGCTGTACCTGCTGGACAACAAGGAATGGGACTTCTTCTTCCTTCTGTTCTGGAGCAACGACATGCTCCAGCACGAGGTCTGGAGCCTGCTCGACGAGACTCATCCAAGCCACGATCCCGAGAGGGCCAGGAAGTATCGCCATCTAATCATCGACTTCCACCGCAGGCTGGACCAGGCAGTCGGTCAACTAATGGAGAAGCTAGCCCCGGAGGATCTGGTCGTCGTCATGTCAGATCACGGGTTCGGACCCGTTCACAGCTTCTTCCTGGTGAACAATTGGCTGCTGGAGACGGGATTCCTGAAGCTCAAGCGCAGACCGTTGACACAGTTGAAGTACGCCCTCTTCAAGCTGGGGTTCACGCCGCTGGGTGTCTTCCGCCTGGTCAAGGCGCTGCGGTTGGGCTTCCTCCGTCGCCGCTTCCGATTCCAGGGGGGAGGCGGACTCATCAAGCGCCTCTTTCTCTCCTTCGCAGACGTGGATTGGGCGCGCACCAGGGCCTTCGCCGTGGGCAGCTTCGGACAGATCTACGTCAACGAGGTCGGCAAGCGACCACAAGGGATCGTCCACGCCGGCAGCGAGTACGATCGACTGAGAGACGAGATAGCCGCTGGCGCCCTGGAGATACGCGACCCTGCCACAGGGCAACCGGTCGTGGAGAGGGTCTATCGCCGCGAGGAGATCTACTCCGGCCCGCTAGTGGACAAGGCCCCTGACCTGGTCCTGCAATCTAGAAACTGGGAGTACATGGCCTTCGGTCACGCAGACTTCGGCGCGTCCCACGTCGTCGAGCCTGTCATCGGCATGGCCGGCCACCACCGCCCCAACGGTCTCGCTATGCTTTCCGGCCACGGCATCAAGGCAGGAGCCCCCCTCAAAGAAGCCAGTATTGTGGATCTCGCCCCCACCATACTGTACTTCCTGGGCATTCCCATTCCTTCGGATATGGATGGTCGTGTCCTCACCGAAGCCTTCACTCCCGAATTCCAGTCCGCCGTCGGCGCCGAATACACCGACGAGCAGTCTGATCGCCCCACGGGGGAAGACCTGTACTCTATCGAAGACGAGGAGGAGATCAAAGAACGACTTCGTGGCTTGGGTTACGTTGGCTAGGAGGACCGCCTCTTGAGCAACAAGACGAGACTGGTTATTGGCACAGTCATAGGCTTGCTCTTGCTCGCTCTGGTCCTCGTGAGGGTCGATCTTCGCCAGATGATCGACACCTTGAGAGTCGCCAGGTACCCCTTCCTCCTTCCAGCGCTGGTGGCCCAGATAGCCTTCTTCGCCGTAAAGGCACTCCGCTGGCGGTACCTCTTTCCGTCTGACAGACACATTCCCCTGCGCGCGCTCTTCTCTGTCACTCTGATCGGCTACTTCGGCAACCAGATCATAGGCGCCAGCAGTGGCGAGCTGCTCCGCTCCATCGTCCTGGGGCAGAAAGGGAGTTGGAGCAAGAGTGCCACGTTCGGAACCATCTTCGTGGAGAAGCTATGGGACATCCTCGTTCTGTTCCTCTTCCTCCTGGCGATCCTGTGGAGCGTTCCCCTGCCGCCGCTGGTCCAGACCGTGGCCCAGGCTGGCGTGCTCGTCTTGCTGGCCGGCGGGGTGATACTCGTCCTTCTGTTATCGAGAAGCGACTGGGCCACCAAGGCCGTCGGCCTCGTCGCCGCAAGGCTATCGGCCAGGCTCGCTCAGCGCATGGTCGGCATGGTCGAGCGCTTCACGATGGGAGTGCAGGCTATGCGCGAATGGGGCCGCTCTCTGGCGGCACTGATCCTCACCGTCCCCATGTGGCTCCTCCTGGTTGTGAGCTTCTACTTCCTGGGCGAAGCCGCCCTCATCCCCCTTGGCTTGACCGCATACGTCTTTCCAGTCGTCGTCATCGCCCTCGCTGCCTCCATTCCCAACCCCCCGTGGAACGTGGGCATGTTGGAGATCCTATCCATCACCACGCTGGGCGTCTTTGGTGTGTCCAGCAGTCAGGCTCTTGCTTTCGTCATCCTCATGCGTGCCATGCGCCTGGTGCCTATCCTCTGGGGATACGTCCTCTTCACCAGGGAGGGCTACGGCCTGCGCAGTCAGCCCCAGACCAACCTCGAAACTGAACACCCACGATAACAGCCGATGACCAGGAGAGTGCTCATCCTGACCTGTGACTCCGGAGGCGGCCACCGTAGCGTTGCCGATGCCATACGCGCTGCTCTCGTACACCAGTTCCCGGGCCGTTACGAAGTGCACCTAGCCGACATCATGGCTGATGGCTTCCCTTTCCCACTCAACACGCTAGGTCACCTCTACGGTCCAGTGGTCAACCAACTTCCACGGACGTGGGGCCTGGCGTGGCATCTCAGCAACGGACGTTCTCGCGCATCCGCGATCTTACGGATCGTCTCGCCACTAGCCTTTGGCAGGCTCGTCAGCATCTTGGAGATCATCAGGCCAGACCTCGTTCTCTCCACCCACCCCTGGGCTAATCACATTCCGGTCTGGCTGCGCGAACGCCTCGGCAACAACCTGCCCGTCGTAACCGTCGTCACCGATCCAGTCAATATCCACCACTGGTGGCTCTGCCCGGAGGTGGACCTCTGCCTGGTCCCAACAGACTCCGCCCATCGAAGGGCCCTCGAGGCGGGTTTCTCGCGAGAGAAGGTCAGAATCGTGGGCATGCCCGTCGGGCTAGAGTTCCACAACCAGGCTCCAAACAAGGCCGAACTGAAGACGCGTCTGGGCCTCGCCGAAGATCGGCCGACCATACTCGTGGCTGGCGGCGGGGACGGAATGGGCAACGTCTTCCCCATCGCCACCGCAGTGGCCGGAGCCAAGCTCGATGTTCAGATGGTCATCGTCACCGGGAGGAATACAGCGCTGAGGAACCGCCTCGAGACGGTCCCGTGGCAGGTGCCCGCCCGCGTCCTGGGCTTCGTCGAGAATATGGCCGATCTGATGCACACCGCTGATCTCCTCATCACCAAGTCGGGGCCCAGCACCATCAGCGAAGCCCTCTGCTGCGGGTTGCCCATGCTGATCAGCGGTGGCTTGCGCGGCCAGGAAGAGGGCAATGCCGAGTGGGCAGTGCGCACGGGCGCAGCGTTGCTGACGCCAACGACTGAGGCCGTGGTCGCCGCCGTCAGGGGCCTCGTGCAGGACGGCAACCAACGCCTGCTTCACATGTCCAACCAGGCCAGGCGAGCAGCGCGACCGGACGCTGCTGCAAACGTCGCTCGATCCCTGGACGACCTCCTGAACCACGCACCATGACTGCTTGCGCCCCCGACCTCGGGATCGCGGGGCACAGCCAATCACGCCAACAACGGAATGACGGCCGAGTTCCCAGAGGAGGCAGTGGAGAATGAGCACAAAGAGCTTCAAACCGACCCCTCGTTATCTGGCAAAAGTCTGCCTTGGAATCGCCGTGGCGGGCGTTCTAGCCATTGGGGGCACCATCGCACTCGCCCTGGTCATCCCGGACAGAGATGCCACCGTCATCTTCGGCCTCATGGCCCTGGCTGAAGCCGTGGTCTGGATCCTGGCTCTCGTGCTGGCAACGCCGTACTACTACAGCCTGAGCTACGAGATCCAGGACGATGAAGTCATCGTGCACGTCGGTGTCGTCACCCATTCCGTGAAGCACGTGCCCTACCGTACGGTGACCAACATCACGGTCAGGCGCGACCTTCTGGATCGCTGGTTCTTCGGCCTTGGCTCCCTCCACATCCAGACCGCCGGGATGAGCGGACAGTCGGGCGCCGAGGAGAAGCTGGTCGGCCTGACCAATGTCCAGGAAGTCTACGATCTAGTGGTCACCCAGCTGCGCCGCTTCAGGGGAGCCATGGCACCTACGGCCACGGAAGTGGAACCCGAAGTGGCTGTGAGTTCGTCCGACACGCTGAACGCGATCCTCGAGGAGGTGCGCGTTATCCGTCGGACTCTGGACAAGGGGAGCTAGCTCGCCCCCATGGACCTCATGACATACTTGATTCCACGGTACTTCACGAGCCCCCTGGGCGCCAGGCTTCGCAGCCGCCCGTGTGATGTGAGCCGGCACCCCATAGGCCATCTCTCGCGGTGTGCACTTCTGGCACACATCGCCCGTCTGGTTACTCTTCCTCGTGCCCAGGCAGGGCGGCATATCCTCGCTCCATCGTCGGTCGCAATCGCGGAAAGTGAGAAGGCATGGCGCAGGCATCCAGGCCAGAAGTGCTGAGCCACGAGTAGATAGCTCTAGTCATCGCGGATGCACCCCTATGCGCCCACGGACCGAGCCGGACTGGGCGGCCTCACATCAGGGTGTCAGTACTGTAGACCACGGAGGAGAACATGATAGCCAGGCTACTAGTGGCTTCCCTGGTTTTCGCGCTGGTGGTGTGCCCTTGCTGCGGACAACTCTCGAGTTGGCTCGAGATAGCCATGCAGCGAGTGCCCAGGTTCGAGAGCACGGCCTGTCCCTTCGACGTGTGGGGAGCCCAGCGGGTCGAGTGCGGCTTCGTCGTCGTGCCCGAGGACCACAACGAGCCTGATGGTCCCACGATCCGGCTGGCCACGGCGATAGTCAGAGACCAGAGCTCCAACCACCAGCCCGATCCAGTAGTCATGCTGGCTGGCGGCCCTGGCGGCGACGTTGTGGAGTACACCCTCTCCGCAGCGGCTGTGTACGAGCCTCTCCTCGCCAATCGGGATTTCATTGTCTTCGACCAGCGGGGCGTCGGGCTCTCGGAGCCAGCGCTGGAATGCCCCGAATGGGAGGAAGCGATACTCGACCTCCTGGACGAGCCAGACCCCGAGAGGTCCCTGCGAGAGGAGTTCGAAGCCATCATGGCCTGCCGCGATCGGCTGGTGGGCGAAGGCTATGATCTGTCGCACTACAACAGCACTCAGAGCGCCGCCGACGTGAACGCCATCCGCCTCGCGTTGGGCTACGATGAGATCAACCTCTACGGCGCATCCTACGGTTCGTTGCTGGCTCAGGCGGTGATGCGGGACTTCCCTCAGGCCATACGCAGCGCCGTCATCACCTCCGTGCTTCCTCTCGAGGCGAGCGGCTCGGTGGGAGATGAGACGACAGTGCCGGCCGCCATCAAGCGACTGCTCGACGCCTGCGCCGACGACAAAGCCTGCAACGCCGCGTATCCCGATCTACAGGACGTGTTCTTCGAGCTCATAGACCGCCTGAACGAAGACCCAGTTCCTATCATCGCCACTGACCCCGATAGCGGCGAGACGTACGAGGCACTACTCACGGGAAATACCATCCGGAGCAATGTGACCCTCGCCCTCTATTCAACGTCTATCATCCCCGTCGTGCCAAGGGCCATCTACGAGGCCCACGAGGGCGACTACAGACTCATGACCGACTTGACCGGCGAGAGTCTGTGGGTCGTGGGCAGCTTGAGCAGGGGTATGCAGTTCTCGGTAGTCTGCACGGAGGATCTCATAGGACGTACACCAGAGGAACAGGTTGATGCCATGATGTCGGTGCCCAGGCAGCTACGGGGTAGCGCTGATCCCGAGCTGTCCATCGAGTTCGGAGTCTTCGGCCTCTGCGAGAACTGGCCGGTCGAAGAGGCCGATCCGTCGTTCAAGGAGCCCCTGGTGAGCGACATCGCCACGCTGGTGCTAGAGGGTGAGTTGGACCCCGTTACACCACCCGAGTACGGCCGACTGGTAGCCGGATACCTGAGCAACGCCTACTACTACGAGTTTCCAGGCGCCGGCCACGGCGTCCTGGCCGGGGACGACTGCGCCCTTGGCATTGCTGGCGCCTTCCTGGAGGATCCCACCGAGCCGCCAGACGCCTCCTGCATCGCTCAGATGCCAGGCGTGGTCTTCGATCTGCCGCCGGAACCTACAGAACTTGTCCTCGAGCCTTTCACCAGCGAGGAGAGCGATATCCGTGGCCTGGCGCCCGCGGGCTGGGAGGAACAGTATCCCCTCGACTTCCGGCGTGGCGAGTCGGCGCTTGACCCCACCAGGCTAATCCTCGGCGACGTCTGGGCGTCCAGGGGCGACTTGCTCGACTCGTTGGTCTCCTGGATGGAGGTCGAAGCCGATGTCGAGAGTGTAGCCACGACGGAGATGGGAAGCTTCACCTGGGATTTCTACGAATTACAGGCTGGAGCCTACCCCGTCGACCTGGCGCTGGCCGAGGAATCCGGCACGTCGTACTACGTTCTGCTCTTCTCCCCGAAGGACGAGCGTGACGCCTTGCGCGAGCAGGTCTTCCTGCCCGTGGTGGAAGCGCTGGCGCCTCTGGATTAGGCCACCCTGGCTGCCATAGCACAGCCACCTATCAACTGTTCGTGGCTGACGCCCGTGTGCCTGCCGGTCCATCCACGTAGTCTTCCGTGCGTGCTGATATCGTTGTCCACGGGGATGCGTCTCATGGAAATCTCTCGTGCTACCTTGCTGGCTTGAGCAGGACCTTTGCGAGACAGAGGGGGCTCATCCTGGCGAATACGATCAGGGTTTACTTCACGGTGGAGATGCCGATCTAGCCCGGTTGGTCCAGGAGGGGTGGGGAGGCGTGCATTTCACCATGGCGCGCTAGACGAAGGGCCATGCCCACCAGATTGGGCTGGAGGCGTTCCGCGCGGAGAGGGTCAAGGCTCTCGGAGATGGCCCTCAACGCGTCATCAAGAGCAGGGCCGTAAGTGCGTCCTCGCTGCGTACGGCACACTCTTCGTTCCGGGCTACCTGACGTCAGGCGGATGGAGATCTTGCGATGCAGCCACGTAACGGCCTCCATCTCATCCAGCAGGCGCCCGCGTTCCGGCTTGCTAGTATTGAGATACTGCTTCCTGACCACACCGAGGTACTTCCTCCGTTCGTTCACGGTCATCTTCTCTTCGTTGGGCATAGCTTCCTCGGCAGCGTCATCACTTGAGTGAACTACACCTCTTCGGTGACATTGATCGTGAGTGAATACGGATCCTTGCGAACCGAACGACCACGTGATACCATGTGGCTTGAGTGGCCGAAACCTGCGCTGCGCGCCGCGGGGTGACCTGGAGGGAGTATGCGCGTGCCGAGAAAAGCTCTCGTGTGCGCGGGCCTTTGTGGGGTCCTGATGGGCTGTGCTGATGCTGGGACCGCGTTGCCCGAGCTGGAGTACACCGTGGGAGGGTGTACAGACGAGTCTGAGGCCAGCCGCGGAGGCGTGACCAGCGAGGTACAGATCACGGGTGGGGCGGACAGCATCCACCTGGAACAGAGCCTGACCTACGTCTGTTGCGCCGAGCTTGAGCTCAGCCTCGAGCAAGACGGCAACACACTGCGGGTCACGGAGACCAACGTCGGAGAGGTTTGTCGCTGTGTATGCGAGTACACGATAGTGGCAGATGTTACTGGGCTTGGCCCCGGGGAGTACGACGTGGAGGTCTGGGGTGTGGAGTACGAAGACGTGCACGTGCCGGAGCTGCTGGAGGAAGCGCAGGTAACGTTAGGAGAAGAGAGTCGATGAGGAAGCTCGGGGAGACCACTGACTTGACCGTGACCTTCGTGGTGGACAACTACGCCGACGTCTTTGCGGCTGCGAGGCCCGGTCTGGAGAGATATGGCTCGGCCCGCAAGCCCCTTCTCGCTGAGCACGGTTTGTCAATCCACCTCCGGTTGGGATCTGAGGGGCACGAGGTGCTGCTGGACGCAGGGCACACGAACGTAGCTGTCCCGCACAACCTTCCGCTCCTGGGGATAGAGCCTGGGCGAGTGGACGAGGTGGTGATCAGCCACGGGCACCGCGATCACACGGGCTCGGTCGTGGAGTTCCTTCGGGAAAGGGGCGGGAGGACCCCACTACTGGTCCATCCAGATGCCTTCCTGGAGCGATGGCGGGTTCTGCCGGATGGCGCCAGGGAAGGACCGTGGCAGGAAGACGCCGAGGCCTGGCAGCGGGCCGGTGCCGAGATAGTGTACGTCGAGGAACCGCGGCAACTGGCGAACGGGTGCCTGCTTACGGGCACTATCCCCCGACGGACGAGATTCGAACGAGTCTCCGATCGCCTCTTCTACGCCGATGGGGGAGAGTTGGTGCCAGATGGTATCAAGGACGATCAGGCCATCGTCGCCAACGTGAAGGGCAAGGGGCTGGTGGTCGTCACCGGCTGTGCACATTCGGGCATCGTGAATACTGTGCTCTACGCCCAGGAGATCTCTGGAGTGGAGAAGGTGCATGCGGTGGTCGGCGGTTTTCACCTGTGCGATGCAGACGAGGAGACGATGCAGCGAAGCATCGAAGCCCTGAAGGGCGTGGCCCCTCGATTGGTAATGCCAGCGCACTGCACTGGTTTCGAGGCCAGGCGGCGGTTCGCAGCAGAGATGCCGGACGAGTTTGCGGCGAGTGCTGTGGGCACAACCTTAAAGTTCTGAGTTCGGGGCGCGAGAGTGCTTGACAGACAGACCGAGATGTTGTATACTGGCCGAAAGGTTATAGAAGGCGAGTGGTTGCCTGGGTGAAAGACAACAGCTCACAGAGCATTCTGATCCTGTCCGACGTGGTCCTCGTCCTGATTCTGGGGGAGGAGCCATAGGCCGTTGGGCAGGAGAGGCAATCACCGGAGAGTAGAGTAAACCAGAGCCGCCCAACGGGGCGGCTCTGATGCTATGTGCAGATGCGGAGAGACAGTGCCGTGCGCGAGCACAGGTTTTCGGGAATGAGCGCAAATCTACAGACGAGAGCACGCGTCGCTACGGTGGAATGGGGGATTCTCGCCAGCAGCCACAGGCTGCTAGGCCTAGTTATTGTCGTCGTCATTATTGTCCTGCTTAGCAGGATACGCTGACGGTTGGGATGGCAAGAAGTAGCCGAAGCTAGAGCAGAGCACGAGGAGAAGACACGAGAAGCCGCCCAACCGGGCGGCTTCGGTGTTTCCTGGCCACACAAAGCTGTGAAAACGAGAGGACGCGGGAGGAATAATGAGACGCACAGGAGCACAGATCGTCTGGGAGATGCTGGAGAGGGAGGGCGTGGACGTCGTGTTTGGCCTCCCTGGAGGCGCGATACTGGATACATATCACTGCCTTCAGGATTATGGTATCCGACACATCCTCGTCCGACACGAGCAAGGGGCGGCCCACGCGGCCGATGGATATGCCCGGGTATCCGGACGAGTGGGGGTAGCCATGGCGACATCGGGGCCAGGGGCCACCAATCTGGTCACCGGGATCGCCACAGCTATGATGGACTCGTCGCCTATGGTCTGCATCACGGGCCAGGTTGCTACCGCGCTCGTAGGATCCGACGCCTTCCAGGAGTCTGATGTCACGGGGATCACTCTGCCCATCACCAAGCACAACTACATGGTGACCGACGTGGACGATCTCGCTGAGGTGATACACGAGGCTTTCTACGTCGCGCGCAGCGGCAGACCTGGTCCTGTCCTTGTCGACCTTCCGAAAGACGTCCAGCAGGCGGAGACGGACTTCGTACCTCCGAACGGGGATGTTCCCATGCCAGGGTATCATCCGGTTGTGCCTGTGGATCCTGCCGAGGTACGACAGGCCGCCGACCTGATCAACCAGGCCGAACGACCTGTTGTCCTGGCCGGCCACGGGGTTCTCATGTCGGGCGCGGCGGAGGCGTTGAAGTCGTTCGCCGAGAGGACACAAGTACCCGTCGCCGTGACCTTGCTGGGCAAGGGTGTGTTCCCGGGTCACCACCCTCTGTCGTTGGGCATGATGGGCATGCATGGCGAGGCCTACGCCAACCATGCCATACAGGAAGCCGATCTTCTGGTGGCTCTGGGGATGAGGTTCGATGATCGTGTCACGGGACGCCTCGAGCAGTACGCGCCGACAGCTCGCAAGGTCCACGTGGACACCGATGCCGCCGAGTTGAACAAGATTGTGCACGCCGACGTCGCCATCCTGGGAGACGTGGGTCAGTTCCTCGACGCGGTTCTACCACTGACCGAAGCCGTCAGCCAGCGTCCGTGGCTGGGGGAGATCGAGCGGTGGCGTGGGGAATCACGCAGCCGAGACATCCTGGACCGGCCGTCGAATGGGCGTCTCGTTGCTCCCTACGTGATCGATTCAATACAGCAGCAGACCGGGGGAGAGGTGATCGTGGTGACAGACGTGGGTCAACATCAGATGTGGACCGCTCTGTATTACGAGTTGGAGTGCCCCAACTACCTGATCACTTCGGGAGGTCTGGGAACGATGGGCTTCGGCCTGCCGGCAGCCATCGGAGCGCAGATCGCTGAGCCCGACAGAGAGGTGTGGGCTATCGTAGGCGATGGCGGCTTCCAAATGACCCTGCAGGAGTTGGGGACGTTGATACAAGAGAAGCTCCCAGTGCGGATCGCCCTGCTCAACAACAGCTATCTGGGTATGGTTCGCCAGTGGCAGGAGATGTTCTACGACGGCCGGTACGAGGCGACTCCCCTGATCAATCCTGATTTCGTGCGTCTGGTGGAGGCGTACGGAATCCCGAGTTGGCGGGTCACCGAGCCCGGCGACACCTTGGCGGCGATCGCCGAGGCGCGGAGCCAGCAGGGGCCCGCGTTCATAGAGTTTCAGGTAGCCAGAGAGGGCGAAGATGGGAACGTGTATCCGATCGTTCCACCCGGCGCCGCTCTCCACGAGATGATCCGCAGGCCCGAGCTAGTTCGCGAGACGGAAGCGAGTCAGGAGGGGTACTCATGAGTCGCACCTTGATCGCGCTGGTGGAGGACAAGCCGGGAGTGCTCGCTCGGGTGGCGGGACTGCTTCGCAGGCGAGCGTTCAATATCGAAAGCCTCACAGTGGGACACTCGGAGGAACCGGGTCTGTCGCGGATGACCATCGTGGTCGAAAGCGATTCCACGGGGGCGCAGAAGGTTGCACAGAACCTCAACAAGCTGGTCAACGTGGTCAACGTCGAAGACGTCACGGAACAGCCCACCGTCGCACGTAACCTGGCGTTGATCAAAGTGCGTGTGAATGGTGGTGCCCGACTGGAAGTACTCCAGATCGTCAATACGTTCCGGGCACGGGTGGTGGATGTCGGTCTGGATACGTTGGTGATCGAGGTTACTGGCACCGAAGAGAAGGTGGAGGGTCTGGTACAGGTGCTAGGAGCTTTCGGTATCGTGGAGATGGTGCGCAGTGGGCGGATCGCGATGTTGCGGGGGAGCGAACCCCAATAAGTTTCAGGGAGGATGTTTGTGGCAAGGATTGACTTTGGTGGAACGCTAGAAGATGTAGTGACCCGGGATGAATTCCCCGTGGAAAAGGCTCGCGAGGTCCTGAAGGATGAGGTAGTGGCAGTCCTCGGCTATGGGGTGCAGGGGCCGGCTCAAGCCCTGGACCTGCGGGACAATGGGATCAACGTGATCGTCGGGGGCTCTCCCGAACGGAAACGCTCGTGGGACAAGGCGTTGAACGATGGGTGGGAGGAGGGCAAGACCCTCTTGCCCTTCGAGGAGGCTGCTGAGAAGGGGACCATCGTGCAGATGTTGGTCTCCGATGCCGCTCAGGTGATGTTGTGGCCCAAGATCGTGCCTCACCTCAAGGAGGGCGACGCGGTCTACTTCTCCCATGGTTTCGCGGTGGTCTATCGGGACCAGACGGGAGTGGTGCCGCCGGACTTCGTCGACGTGATCATGGTTGCGCCCAAGGGATCTGGCACCAGCGTCAGGGCCAACTTCCTGGCCGGCACCGGCATCAATAGCAGCTATGCCGTACATCAGGACCACACAGGCAAGGCACTGGAGCGCACTCTGGCCGTCGGAATAGGCATCGGCTCGGGGTATCTCTTTCCCACCACCTTCGAGCGAGAGGTGTACAGCGACCTGACCGGGGAGAGGGGAGTGCTGATGGGTGCCCTGGCGGGGGTCATGGAGGCACAGTACGAAGTGCTCCGTGAGAACGGACACAGCCCGAGCGAGGCCTTCAACGAGACGGTCGAGGAGTTGACCCAGAGCCTGATCAGGCTGGTCGGCCAGAACGGCATGGACTGGATGTACGCCAACACGAGCACCACAGCTCAGAGAGGAGCACTGGATTGGAGGCACAGATTCCGAGCGGCTGTGGAGCCCTTATTCGAGGAACTATATGGAAGCGTCGTGGCGGGCAACGAGACCCGAACCGTCCTGGAAGCCAATAGCTCTCCAGACTACAGGGAGAAACTGGAGGAGGAGCTGCGGGAGATGCGGGAGTCGGAGATGTGGCAGGCGGGTGCCCAGGTGCGCGCCCTTAGGCCTTGAGCAGGCATGCCACGGTTGTGTGGGGGAAGATCAATCATCATGGACGAGAGTGACATTGCGGGCGACGACAACGTCGTTGTCTTTGACACGACGCTGCGAGATGGGGAGCAGTCGCCTGGGGCAGCGCTGAACGTCGACGAGAAAGTAGAGATCGCGCGTGCGCTAGAGCAGTTGGGTGTGGACGTCATCGAGGCTGGGTTTCCCATCTCCTCGCCCGGGGACTTTCGGGCGGTGGAGAGGATCTCAGAGGAGATTCGAAACTGCACGATCTGCGGGCTCACTCGCGCCAACCGTGAGGACATTGATGCAGCGGCCGAGTCCTTGAAGAAGGCCGTCCGCCCTCGTATCCATACCGGGCTTGGGGTGTCGGATCTGCACATCAATCGCAAGCTACGCACGAGCCGCGAGAAAGCGCTGGAACGCGGTGTGGATGCGGTCAAGTACGCCAAGAGGTATGTGGAGGATGTACAGTACTTTGCCGAGGACGCGGGTCGGGCGGATCCGATCTATCTGTACCAGGTGTTGGAGGCGGTCATAGATGCGGGTGCGACCGTGGTCAATATACCGGACACGACTGGATACACGACTCCGGGTGAATTCGGCACCCTGATCAAGGGGATCACGGAGAACGTAGCCAACATCGATCGCGCGGTGATCTCTGTGCACTGCCACAACGATCTGGGCATTGCCACAGCCAATACGCTAGAAGGAGTGCGGAACGGAGCGCGCCAGGTGGAAGTAACGGTAAACGGCGTTGGCGAGCGCGCTGGGAACTCCTCCCTCGAGGAGGTAGTGATGGCGCTCAGGACTCGTCGCGACCTATTCGGGTTGGACACGAGGATCGAAGCACGGCGACTGTATCCCACCAGCCGGCTGGTCAGCCAGTTGATGGGCATCGCGGTGCAGCCCAACAAAGCCATCGTCGGGGCCAACGCCTTCGCTCACTCCTCTGGGATACACCAGGACGGCGTGCTCAAGGAGCGCACGACCTACGAGATCATCAATCCTCAAGACGTCGGCGCCCCCGAGTCCATAATCATGTTGTCGGCACGATCAGGGCGACACGGACTCCGGCATCGGCTACGGGAGCTGGGACACACTCTAGATGACGAACAGTTCGAGAAAGTGTATCAGCGCTTCCTCCGCGTGGCCGACAAGAAGAAGGCGGTGGATACGCGCGACCTGGAGGCCATCGTTGCTGACGAGGTCCAGGTGTACTTCGACGAGACGTACCATCTCGACCACGTCCAGGTGAGCTGCGGCAACCACAGCATACCTACAGCGACGGTGCGCATCAGAGGTCCAAACGGACAGGTCCTCTGCGACGCCGACCACGGGGCTGGTCCTGTGGACGCTGCGTACCGGGCCATCAACCGCGTGATAGGCGAGCAAAACGAACTGGTGGAGTTCTCCATCCAGGGTGTGACGGAGGGGATAGACGCCGTGGGGCGAGTGACAGTGCGGATACAGGCCGAGGAACCCGTCGATGGTACGGAGCGGGTGGTGTTCAGCGGCCATGGAGCGGACACAGACATCGTGGTCGCAAGTGCCAAAGCATACATCTACGCACTGAACCGACTCATCGCTGCCCGTCGTGAGGCTCGGGGGTAACGGCACGTCGATTGTGATAGGGATAGGAAACATGTCATGTCCTTGGATTCCCAGTTGACAGAAGAAGGGGGTTGGACACAGATGGATACGCGAAGTGGGAAGAAGTCTGATCGAGAGTGGGGAGAGAGCAAACGAGCGGAGCGCGTCCTGGCCAACAGCGGTGCGACGAGGGAAGGCTTCGCCGAGCCCAGGGGCTGGTCGCTGAAGTGGGACGGAGCTTCCTTGCCGGAAGATGGGGAATCGCCGGACGAGGTTGCTTCAGGTCCGGACTTCGACGTCCAGTGACCATGGGGCGGAGGCAGACGTCCCACACTCTGGCCGAGAAGATCATTGCGGACCACCTGACGGACGCTGGGGACGGTGACCGGGCCCAGCGCGAGGTGTGGCCTGGGGAGCTGGTAGAGGTCGCGGTCGACATCGTCATGGCCAACGATATCACGGCGCCCATAGCGATCAGCGAGTTCGGAAGAGTGGGGGCGGACAAGGTTTTCGATCGGGACAGGATCGTGCTGGTGGCCGATCATTTCGTACCGAACAAGGACATCAAATCCGCCGAACAGTGCCGCACGATGCGGGAGTTCGCGCGCGCCCAGGAGCTGTCCAACTACTACGACGTGGGTCGAATGGGCATCGAACACGTGTTGCTTCCCGAACAGGGGCTCGTGGTGTCCGGCGACTTGGTAGTGGGGGCGGATTCGCATACGTGCACCTATGGTGCCTTGGGCGCTTTCGCCACCGGGATGGGATCTACGGATGTCGGCGTAGCCATGGCCACGGGCGAGACGTGGATGAAGGTCCCGGAGACGATACGCATCGTTTACCGCGGTGAACTGCGTCCCTGGGTGGGCGGAAAGGATCTGATCCTGTTCACCATCGGCAAGATGGGCGTCAGTGGGGCTCTCTACAAAGCCATCGAGTTCGCGGGCGAAGCCATCGAAGGTCTGCCTATGGCTGGCCGCTTGACCATGGCCAACATGGCCATCGAGGCCGGCGCCAAGGTGGGTCTCTTCACGCCTGACGACGAGACCCGCGCCTACGTGGACTCTCGAGCCAGGCGGCCAGCGAAGTACTGCGAACCGGATCCCGGCGCTGGATACGCAGAGGTGCTGGAGATCGACGCCAGCGAGATCGAGCCCCAGGTCAGCTTGCCTTTTTCGCCGGAGAACGCCCGCGCCGTGAGCGACATTGGCAACGTGCCGATCGACCAGGCAGTGATCGGCTCGTGCACCAATGGCCGTCTGGAGGACTTACGAGTGGCGGCGGAGGTGCTGCGTGGGCGTCAGGTTCATCCAGACGTGCGGTGTATCATCATTCCAGGAAGCCAGACGGTCTATCTGGACGCGCTGCGCGAGGGTCTCGTTGAGGTCTTCGTGGAAGCGGGAGCCGTGGTCAGCACTCCCACGTGTGGGCCTTGTCTGGGGGGCTACATGGGGGTACTCGCCGCTGGTGAGCGCGCTGTGAGCACGACAAACCGCAACTTCCGTGGGCGCATGGGGCACGAGGAGAGCGAAGTGTACCTGTCCGGACCGGCTGTTGCGGCATGTTCTGCGGTGAAGGGGCGTATCACAGGACCGCAGGAGGTGTTACTATAGACGATATGACAGGCTCTATCTGGAAGTACGGCGACAACGTGGATACTGACGTGATCATCCCGGCTCGCTATCTGAATGTCTCGGCGCCAGAGGAGCTGGCGTGCCACTGCATGGAGGGGCTAACGCCTGAGTTTCCCAGTCGAGTGCAGCCGGGGGACGTAATCGTTGCCGGGGCGAATTTCGGGTGCGGATCCTCCAGGGAGCACGCTCCCATCGCCATCAAGGCCTCGGGAGTAACCTGTGTCATAGCCAGTAGTTTCGCTCGTATCTTCTACCGCAACGCGATCAACACAGGCCTGCCCATCGTGGAGTGCCCGAAGGCCGTGGAAGAGGCGGAGCAGGGGGATCGGCTGAGTGTGGATCTGGAAGGTGGCATGGTGACCAACTTGCGCACGGGGCGTACCTATCCCATGACACCATTTCCGCCGTTCATTCTGAGCATCATTGAGGCTGGAGGTCTGGTACCCTATACCGTACGCCGCCTGGAGACAGTCGGCCAACCGGAGGGATGAGACTGGGCGAGGACGGACAGGCCGACGAGGGAGCGAGGTGACTAGCACGGAGCGGGCACCGGTGTACATCTACGACACGACGTGCCGGGATGGAACGCAAGGAGAGGGCATCTCGCTGTCAGTGGATGACAAGCTGAAGATCACCGGTCTGTTGGACGAACTGGGAGTGCACTACGTCGAGGGTGGATGGCCAGGCTCGAACCCCAAAGACGTTGACTACTTCCGGCGCGTACGAGAGCTGCCTTTGGCGAATGCTCGTATCACCGCCTTCGGGAGGACCTGTCGAGTGAGCAGCCGGCCGGAGGAGGACGTCAATGTCCAGGCGCTGCTCTCTGCGGAAACACCCGCGGTCGCTGTGGTGGGCAAGAGTTCTGTAGTACACGTGGTGGACGTCCTTCGAACCACGCTGGAAGAGAATCTGCGCATGATCCGGGATAGTCTGGCCTATCTCGGGACCCGTGGGCGAGAGGTAATCTTCGACGCGGAGCACTTCTTCGATGGGTACAAAGCCGACTCCGAGTATGCGTTACGCACTCTTGGAGCCGCGGTCGATGCCGGGGCGGACACGGTGGTTCTTTGTGACACCAACGGTGGCTCGGTGCCTTGGGAGATCGAGGCGATCACCGACGAGGCTCGGAAGTTGCTTCCTGCCGGAGTGTCTCTGGGTATTCACGCCCACAACGACGGAGGGCTGGCTTTGGCCAATAGTCTGGCGGCGGTCCGGGCCGGAGCGGATCACGTGCAGGGAACTGTGAACGGATACGGCGAGCGATGTGGCAACGCCGATGTCTGCGCGCTGATCCCGAGTCTGGACTTGAAGATGGGAAAAGCGGCGCTACCGCGCGGCCAACTGGCGCGGCTGACCCGTCTGGCTCGTACCGTGGCCGCCATCGTCAACCAATCGCTCAGTCGCCAGGCCCCCTACGTGGGGAAGAGTGCCTTCACCCACAAGGCGGGCATGCACGTGTCTGCCATGCGTCGCAACCCCCAGAGCTACCAGCATCTGGATCCAGCACTTGTCGGCAACCGCTCGCGAGTCGTCGTGTCGGAACTGTCGGGCCGAGGGAACTTGGAGAGCAAAGTAGAAGAGATCGGCATCAAGAGCCTGGAGCAGGGGGATCTGCCGGCTGTGGTGCAGCAGGTGAAGGAGCTGGAACACCAGGGGTTCAGCTTCGAGGGCGCTGACGCTTCCGTGGAGATGCTTTTGCATCGGGCACGGGCGGACTACCATCCGCCTTTCGAAATGCTCGACTTCATGGTCGTGGTCGAGCATCGGAAGGGTCAAGGTGTCTTTGCGCAAGCCATGATCAAGGTGCGGGTGGAGGGGGAGATCTTCCACTCCGCCGCTGATGGGAATGGACCGGTGAATGCCTTGGACCGAGCCCTACGCAAGGCACTGCTGCCTGTCTACCCTCATCTGAGGGGATTCGACCTGGCGGACTACAAGGTTCATATCCTCAACGGCGAGCGGGGGACAAAGGCCACCACCAGGGTGCTGGTGGATATGCAGAACGCGACGCGTCGCTGGTCTACCGTGGGAGCCTCGGCCAATATCATCGAAGCTAGCTGGATGGCCCTGGCCGACGCGGTGGAGTACGGACTGGCCGCTGTGGGTACTGAGTGATGAGGGGGTAGGCTGGTGGAAGCCAGGATCGCTACATTGCCTGGAGATGGCATAGGGGCGGAGGTAGTTGCCGAAGGCGTTAAGGTCCTCGAAGCGGTGGCCGGGAGATATGGGCACAGCTTCTCGTTTGAGGAAGGACTCATCGGTGGCTGCGCGATAGACGAGACGGGGACCGCGCTGCCTGAGGATACGCTGGAGGCCTGCCGAAGCGCGGATGCAGTGCTTCTGGGCGCGGTAGGCGGTCCTGAGTGGGCAGACCCGTTGGCCGAGGTGCGGCCGGAGCAGGGGCTCCTGGACTTGCGCCAGACGCTGGGTCTTTACGCCAATCTGAGGCCGGTGCGACTCTATGAGGCCCTGCTGGATGCATCACCGTTGCGCCCCGAACGGCTTGGCGGCGTGGATCTAGTGGTGGTGCGGGAACTGACTGGCGGCATCTACTTCGGCCCCCGCCAGGAGGCGCATAAGAACGGTGGGACTGCCTACGACACGATGGTCTACAGCACAGAGGAGGTCCGCCGGGTCGCTCGTGTAGCCTTTGAACTGGCACAGAAACGCCGGCGGAAGGTTACTTCGGTAGACAAGGCCAACGTGCTCGCCACCTCTCGCCTATGGCGCTGTGTGGTGACTGAGGTGGCAGATGAGTACTCTGACGTCGACATGGAGAACATGCTGGTCGACGCGGCTGCCATGCATCTGCTGCGTAACCCGGCGGATTTCGATGTGATTGTCACTGAGAACATGTTCGGTGATATCCTCACCGACGAGGCCTCCATGTTGGTAGGCTCGATGGGTATGCTGCCCTCAGCCTGGCTGGGGGAGGGCCACGGAGGTGTGTTCGAGCCGATCCACGGGAGCGCCCCCGACATCGCGGGTCAGGGTGTTGCCAACCCTATAGCTGCGGTCCTGAGCGGAGCCATGCTGCTTCGACATTCGCTGGATCTAGAAGAAGAGGCGGCCGCCATCGAGACAGCGGTGGAGACGGTGCTCGTGGAGGGCTATCGCACCTTGGACATTCGCGTGGACGGCACTCGCCTCGTGGGACCCCAGGAGATGGGAGACCTCATCTCGGAGAGGATCATCTGAGGATTCTCCGGTCGACCTCGTTCCTCAAGCCCTTATTACCCCCTGCTGTACGTGCGTGATTGCTGCAACCTTGAGGAGGGACTCGCAGATGCGTAGCGACGTAGTGAGAGTGGGCACGGAGCGGGCTCCACATCGGAGCCTATTGTATGCCACCGGTCTGACACCCGAGGAACTGGATCGGCCTCTGGTGGGAGTGGTCAACTCCCACAATGAGCTGGTGCCAGGTCACGTGCACCTGGACAAGATCGGGCGGGCAGTCGCGGCAGGTGTGCGTATGGCCGACGGCACCCCGTTGGAGTTCAGTACGATCGCCGTGTGTGATGGGATAGCCATGGGGCACGCCGGGATGCGACATTCTCTGCCCAGCCGTGAGCTCATCGCCGATTCCGTGGAGGTCATGGCTTCGGCGCATGGACTGGATGGACTGGTGTTTGTCCCCAATTGCGATAAGATCGTGCCCGGTATGCTGATGGCTGCGGCGCGCCTGGACCTGCCAGCGATCTTCGTGAGCGGAGGGCCCATGATGGCTGGCCGCTACCGGGGAGAACCTGTAGACGTGAACACTATGTTCGAGGCGGTGGGTGAACGTGCCTCTGGTCACATGAGTGAGGAGGTGTTGAAGGAGCTGGAGTTGTCGGCCTGTCCTGGCTGCGGTTCCTGCGCTGGCCTCTTCACCGCCAATAGCATGAACTGTCTCACCGAGGCTCTGGGTATGGGGCTGCCTGGCAATGGCACCATCCCGGCGGTCTCGGCGGCGCGGGTGCGGCTGGCCAAGCAGGCCGGCATGAAGGTCATGGAACTGGTGCGCGATCAGGTGGTCCCGCGCCAGATTCTGACTGAGCAGGCGTTCGAGAACGCCATAGCGGTGGACATGGCTATCGGCGGGTCCACCAACACGGTTCTGCACCTCCCGGCCATCGCCCACGAAGCGGGCCTGCCGCTTCCGTTGGAGCTGTTCGAGAAGGTGAGCAAGCGGACGCCGTATCTGGTCAAGCTCCGGCCATCCGGGCCTCATCACATGCAGGATCTCGACGAGGCAGGGGGTGTCGCGGCGGTGATGGCTGGATTGCTTGAGCAGGGGCTACTGCGGGGTGAAGCCCTGACAGTGGCAGGCGGGACGATAGCGGAGAACCTCGAAGGCATCGGGCGGCTCTCGGACGTCATCAGGCCGACTGACGCGCCATACCGCTCCGATGGCGGGATCGCCATTCTGTGGGGCAATCTGGCCCCCGAAGGGGCGGTGGTCAAGGCGGCAGCGGTTGCACCAGAGATGGCGCACCACAGAGGCCCGGCCCGTGTGTTCGACAACGAAGAGACTGCACTGGACGCCATCCTAGGTGGCGACATAAACAGCGGCGACGTGGTGGTGATCCGATACGAGGGGCCGCGGGGAGGCCCAGGCATGCGAGAGATGCTGATGCCCACCTCGGTCCTGGCGGGCATGGGGCTGGATGACAAGGTTGCACTCCTAACGGATGGGCGCTTCTCCGGAGCCACGCGCGGTTCGGCGATCGGTCACGTCTCTCCAGAGGCAGCCAGTGGAGGACCAATTGCCCTGGTGGAAGAAGGGGATGAGGTCGAGCTGGACGTCGGCAGCAGGCAGCTTACACTGAGAGTGCCGGAGACGGAGCTCTCCCGACGACGACATAACTGGAGCCCGCCCCCACTGAGGGTCACGCGTGGGTACCTGGCTCGGTATGCGTCTCAGGTCTCGTCGGCGAGCGAGGGCGCCATACTGAAGAGATAGTCGTTGCAGCGCAACGCGGGCCGAATCGTTGCGGTCGAGGGGGAGTCTGGTCCGACCGGTGGAGAGTGGTGCAGCTACTGACCGAAGGCATCCCCTGTGCTCGGTGCTGCTGCACGCGAGGTGATCACCTCATTTCAGGCCCAGCTCTGCTCCATTCTTCTCAACGACCCTCAGACAGGCATCTACTACCCTTGCTTCGTAGAGGGTGCCCCTGTGCGTTTCGATCTCTTGCAGGGCCTCTTCGAGTGCGCGAGCCGGTCGATAGGGGCGATGGGAGGCCATGGCCTCCACGACGTCGGCCACGGCCAGGATCCTGGCCTCGGGGAGAATATCGTCCCCGGAGAAGCCCGACGGGTACCCCGATCCGTCAATCCGCTCGTGGTGTTGTAGCACGATCTGAGCCACGGGCCAGGGGAACTCTATGCTCTTCAAGATGTCGTGCCCAACCCGGGGATGGGTCTTGACGAGATTCCACTCCACTTCTGTGAGACGAGTTGGCTTGCTCAAGATCTCCGCTGGAATGTGTATCTTGCCCACATCGTGGATGAGGCCAGCCATGTGCACACCTTGAGACTGGTGCTCCGACAGTCCGAGTTCCACAGCCACTGCAAGGGCGAGATCGGCCACCCGCCGTTGATGGCCGGCTGTGTAGGGATCTCTCGTCTCCACCGCCGCGGCCAGAGAATAGACAGTCTGCTCCAGAGTTCTTTGTAGTAGTTCGACACTGAGCTGTAGTTCGTCCTCTGCTCGCTTGCGGGCCGTGATGTCGCGGGCGATACCCTCTACGCTTGCTGGCTGGCCGTCTTTCAGCACGAGTCTGGTGCTGACTTCCACCCAGACGGGGCTGCCATCCTTGCTGATGGTCAGCAACTCGTAGGGCTCGACATGGCCTGCATTCTGTGACCTCGGAAGGATTCTCCGTCGAGCCAGCGGCAAGTATTCGGGAGCGACGATGTCGGCGACGTCGAGACGGAGGATCTCCTCCAGGGTGTAGCCATAGATGCGCGATGCGGCCGGGTTCGACGACGTGAAATGTCCTTCCAGATCGCTGGTGAAGATGATGTCTGAAGCGTTCTCCACAAGCTCTCGGTACTGTTCCTCGGAAACACGCAGAGCTTGCTCAGCTGCTTTCTTCTCAACAGCTCTTTGAATGGTGAGGAGCAGTTGTTCAACGTCGTAGGGTTTGCGTATGTAGCTGTACGCCCCCAGGTTGATGGCCTCGATTGCGGACGACTCTGAAGCGTAGCCAGTGAGAACTATGCACTCTGTGTCTGGCGAAACTCCCTTGATTCGCTGGAGAACCTCGAGACCGTCGGTATCGGGAAGACGCAGATCGATAACTGCTACGAGGGGCCAACTGCGCTCGAGTTGCTGGAGCGCCGCCCTGCCGGTGCCCACCGCAGTGGCTACGTATCCTTTCACCCTGAGAATATCCGCCAGAGTCTTGCTGAGAGCTACGTCATCGTCCACGACCAGGACGCTGAGCACGTCTTCCATCCGGGTCTATTGCCTCCGGTTAGGGCTCCTAAGAGGTCAGGTGCACACCACATCTATACCACGACCAAAGGATCCTTGTCAAGAGGCCGTGCCGAGACAGGCTACCCCGCCTCGCAGCAGTGCCGACGGGCAGCCGCTGTGTCTGCCTCCATCATTCCGGCAGGGCAGAGCGTCGCCACGCAGGTTGTGGGAGTCTGCCGATACACCGTTACGACGCCGCATCAGAGTAGTGTCGTGTCCTTATCTGGCATCTCGATGCCGGCGAGGATGCGTACACTGCCACTCCCGGCTACGCGCCCCGTGTAGGAAGGGTCAGCTTGAAGGTAGTCCCCTTGCCTACTACACTCTCCACCTCGATCCCTCCATCGTTGGCCTCGATGAGCATCTTGGAGATGGGTAGTCCGAGGCCAATACCCCTGGGCTTGGTGGTGAAGAGTGGCTCGAATAGTCTTTCCATGTCTGCGGCCGAGATGCCGCAACCGGTATCGGTGATCGATAGACAGATGCCTCCTGCGCTCTCCTCCCCTGCAATGACCAGTTCGCCCCCCTCGGGCATGGCTTGACAGGCGTTGGTGAGAATGTTGGAGAGCACCTGTGATATCTGCCTCGGATCGACGAGGCCGTGCGGCAGATCCGGCGCCAGGCGAGTGGTCACGGCGACGTTCTCAGGCGGCGGCAGTCTCTCCAGCAACTCATCGACCAGTTGGTGGACTTGAACTTCCTCCCTCTGGGCTGGGCTGGTGCGGGAGAAGTCCAAGAGGTCCGAGACTATCTTCTCGGAATTGCGGACCTCTGAGGCGATGAGGTGAAGGTACTCCTTCGTGGTCTCATCAGTGTCGGGAAGGGTCGTTTGAAGATAGTATACGGCGTTGGAGATCACCGCCAGCGGATTGCGCAACTCGTGACCTACTCCCCCGGCCAGCTGCCCGAGCATAGAGAGTCTCTCTGCTCTCTGTAGCTCCTCCTGGGCATCCTGAAGTTCCTTGCTCCGTTCTCGAACCGCGTCCTCCAGGCTGTGGGAGTATTCCATCAGGGCATCCTGGGCCCTCTTGCGCTCGAGCCACAGGCTTAGAACTTCGGCCACTCCGTTGAGAAAGTCCTGCTCTTCGGGTATCAGGAAGGGCTGCTCTTCCGTGTAGTACACGCTGAGACGACCGCGGCGCTGGTCTTCCACGGTGATATCGGCCTGCAAACCCGGCGGGAGACCAGGATCGCGGCCTGCAGTGGTATAGGATGTTCCCTCCAACTCAATAGCGGCCACCGCCAAATCGGTGAATTGCGTAGCTCCGGGCAGTCCCTCCACGACCAACTTGCACATCTCGTCGGTAGTGAGGTCGCCATGCAGATCGCGGCCGATGTGGTACAGGTAGTCCAGTTCCTTCATTCGTTCGCCCAGGGCCTTCTCAGCCAGCTTCTTCTCCGTGACATCCCAGAAGATGCCCAGGACCCCGGTGATCTGGGCTGCTTCATTGTACACGGGTGTCTTCACCACATGCACGATCTGCTGCTCGCCCTTCGCGGTGTGGGCGTCGTCGAGTTCCACGGTCTCGCCCGCAGCGATGATGTGTCGGTCGATTGCTCTGTGGTGGTCGGCCAACTCCAGTGGATACAGGTCGTAGTCGGTCTTGCCGACGATGTCCTCGGGCGACATGCCAAGGTCGCTGGCGTAGTTGCGGTTGCAGGACGTGTAGGTGAAGTTGGCGTCCTTCAGGAAGACCCTTTGAGGCAGGTTCTCCACCAAGGTGCGGTACGTGAGCTCGCTAGCCCGCAGTGCTTCCTCAACTCGCCTGCGCTCGGTGAAGTCCTCCACTGTGCCTTCGTAGTACACAACGTGGCCTTCATCGTCGCGGATGCAGGTTGCGCTCTCGCGGACGAACAAGGGAGTACCATCGCGGGTTGTCCATGCGGACTCCAGCCCCACCACCTCACCGTGGGTTTCCATCAGTTGCTTGAACCTGGAACGCGGGTATCCCGGTTCGTAGCCCTCTTCCTCCAGGTTGCGTTTGCGCAACTCATCCAGCGACGAGTAGCTCAACATACGTAGGAGGGCTGGATTGGCCAGAACGATGCGACCATCGGGTGTCGTTCGATAGAGGCCAATCATCGTGTTCTCGTAGATGCCTCGGAAGCGCTCCTCCGACTCTCTGAGTTGCTGCTCTGTCTGCTCGTGATGAGCCTTCAGTGCCTCCAACTCAGCCACGCGCTGGCGCAGCCGGTACAGTTCCCTGGCTGGTGGCGCGTCGCTCTTGCCTTCCTTGTTGGGCATATTACTCGATTCCTGCCGGCTCGTTGTCGTCCGCTGGTGGCTCAGGGCATGATCACGCTGACGGCGAACAGAGCGATCAAGCGGCCCATAGCGCTCCCTGTTCGAGCGTGGACCGCCCTTGCGCCACAGTCACGCCCGGCTCTGAATGTCGATCAACCGCCATTCTCCCTGAGCAGCCTCCGCAGCTCTGTCAAGCGCGTCTGTGTGAGCAACTGGAGAAGTCTCTCCGGGTCAACGGGCCTATACAGACAGGCGCAAACGCCGAGAGACAGTGCGCGCTCCTCAATGGGTTCCAGGTCTCGACGCTCCCCAATCAGCAGTATTGGTGGCAGTGCCAGGCGCTCGTCAGCGAGCACCGACAGCAAGTCAAAGGAGCCAGCCCCATTCAGTGATGCGTCCAACAAGACGATCTCATTGCGAGGTGTGAGTTGGTGGAACAGGCGTGCAGCGTCCTGGGCGCCGGATACGCCATAGTCTTGCATCGCCAAGATGTCGGCAACTCTCTTGTAGAACTCGAGGTCGGTGCTGGCGACAACTACATGGGGACGACGATCGAGCGCGCTAAGTAGTCGGAGCAGTAGGTCGATGTCCACCGGTTTGGTGAGAATGGTAATGGCGCCCTCCTCCAGTCCCCGCTGCACCAGATCGCTGGCCGAGTAGGCGGTCATGAAGATTACGGGCAGCCCCGGCTGGATAGGCTTGAGTTCCTGGAACAACTCTACGCCGCTGATGCCTGGCATCTTGACGTCAGTGAGGACACAGTCGAAACGTTTCTCCGCGAGTTGCCTGAGAGCATCATAGCCCGTCTGGACGGACTCGGCATCATAGCCCTTGACCCTGACAATATCGACCAGGGTCATGGCCATCAGAGGGTCGTCATCGACTATCAGGATCCGCAATTGGGCGCACATATCTTAGTCGTGCTCACACAAATCAGACTGGCGGGAAAGGGTAGGGGAAGGTGAAGCCGGCGGCTGTCCCCCCGCCCACCCTCACCCTATCCTTTCGCCGCACCAAGGGGGAAGGCAGAGAAAACGGTCTCAGCTTCAGCGAGAATGGCAATCCGGCCTCCCTTTGGATGTCAGTCCCGGCATCCACCGAGTCGTTCACCTCCAGCCCCTAGTCTCTTTGAGACCTCTGCGCCAACGGTAGCGTCACGGTGAAGGCGCATCCCTGGCCGAGCCTGGTCTGCACGCTAACAGTCCCACCGTTCGCCTCTACCAGGTTCCTGCACATAGGCAACCCCAACCCCACGCCTCGCGCCTTCGTGCTGAACAGGGGCTCGAAGATCTTGTCCAGGTTGGCTTCAGGTATTCCAGGTCCAGTATCGGTGATAGAAACCTCGACGCAGTCCGGGCTCTGATGGGCCGCGATGGTGAGTCGCCCACCACGGGCCATGGCCTGATAGGCGTTGACGATAAGGCTGGCCAGAGCCTGCCTCACCTGCCTGGAGTCGGCGAGAACAGCGGGCAGGTCCGCTGGTACCGTGCTGTTGACCTCGATGCCCTCCGGAGCCGGGTGGGCTGAGAGCACGCGCGTCACCTCCTCGCAGAGGCAGACCTCCGCTAGATGCGGTTCCGCGAGTTGGGCGTAGGCCAGCAGCGAGGAGATAATGCCCTCCGCGACCCTCACTTCCGAACCGATGATTCCAAGGTACTTCTGGATACGTTCGCCCGCTTCCGGTAGAACAACGCGAAGGTAGTAGGCAGAGTTGGAGATGACGCCCAGGGGATGCCGGAGCTCATGGGCCAGGCTGGAAGATAGCTCTCCCAGAAGCGCCAGCTTTTCGTTACGGATCAGCTCTGCCTGTGCTTCCTCCAGGTCGCGTGTGCGCTCGCGCACCATCTGTTCCAACTCCTCGGAATACCGCCTCAAGGCCTCCTGTGTACGCCTGCGCTCGATAGCATAGCGCATGGACCGTACCAGCAACTCGCCGTCCACGTGACCCTTGACCAGATAGTCCTGGGCGCCCTCTCCCACCGCGCGATACGCCAACTGCTGATCGTCGAGCCCGGTAAGCACCACGACTGGGGTCTGCGGCGCCCGGGTGAGCACCGTCGAAAGCGTGTCCAGACCCTGGCTTTCCGGCAGCCCCAGGTCGAGGAGCAAGACGTCGGGGGCCGCGTGGGTGAGCCGCTCCAGAGCACTGGAGAGATCATCTACACACTCCAGGGAGAAGCTGGCATCCCTTGTCTCGGACAGGTACTCCCGGATGAGACGCGCGTCCATAGGGTTGTCTTCGACCAGCAAAGCGTTCATGGAGACACCGGTTACTTCGCCCCGCCAGGAGGCAACTTCACTATGGTCAGCCAGAAGTCCTCTATCGATTTGACCACTTCGATGAACTGATCCAGGTCTATGGGCTTGGTGATGAAGCAGTTGGCGTGCAGGTTGTAGGTTTCGAGTACGTCACGCTCATCGGAAGAGACGGTGAGGATGACGACGGGTATGCTTCGCAGGTCCTCGTCGGTCTTGATCTCGGCCAACACCTCGCGGCCGTCTTTCTTGGGCAGGTTGAGGTCCAGTAGAACGACGTCCGGGCGAGGTGCCTCGGAATACTCTCCTTGACGCCGAAGGAAGACCATGGCTTGCACTCCGTCCTGCACCCAGTACAGGTTGTTGTTGACCTTGGCATCCTTCAGAGACTCCATGGCCAGTCGGGCGTCTCCCGGGTTGTCCTCGACCAGGAGGATCTCAATAGGTTGGCCGTGCATCTTCTTCATCGTGAGTCGCCTCCCTGTCCGGAATTGTGAAGTAGAACGTGGCCCCTTCTCCAAGCTGTGATTCCACCCAGATGCGGCCGCCGTGGCGCTCGACGATCCGCTTGCAGATAGCCAGACCGATCCCCGTGCCAGGGTACTCGTCCCGCGCGTGTAGCCGCTGGAAGATGACGAAGATGCGGTCGTGATACTCTGGATCTATCCCGATCCCGTTGTCACTGACAGAGAACAACCACCCGGTATCCTGCCGTTGGGCTCCAACGTGGACCCGGGGTGGTACTTGGCCATGGAATTTGATGGCGTTGGTGAGTAGGTTCTGGAACAACTCCGTCATCTGTAGTTCGTCGGCCACCACGGCCGGCAGTCGATCATGGGCGATTTCCGCGCATGTGTCGTCTATGAGCAGTTGCAGGTTGTCGATGGCGCGGTCCAAGACACGGACGCAGTCCGTCTCCTGGAAGGGTTTGCCTCTGGTACCCACCCTGGAGTAGGCCAGCAAGTCGTTGATAAGGCGCTGCATACGTTCGGCGCCGTCCACAGCGTAGCTGATGAACTCATGGGCATCCTGGTCGAGTTGGTCACCGTAGCGCCGTGCCAGCAGTTGCGTATAGCTGGCGACCATCCGCAGCGGTTCCTGCAAGTCATGCGAGGCCACGTAGGCGAACTGCTCCAGCTCTCTGTTGGAGCGTTCCAGATCCTCCATGGTTTTCCTCATCCGGGCCTCGGCCTTCTTGCGCTCACTGATGTCCCTCACGGCTACAACTCTCAGCTTGCGATCGCCGGAGTACATGGTCTTGCCGATGATCTCCACGGGCAGCCGCGTATCATCCTTGGTGATCATGACCGACTCGTATGGCTCTGCATAGTCGCAGGCGATCAACTCGGCGATGGCATCACGGTGTTCGGGCGCGAAGACTAGGAGCCCTTGTCTCTCTATCAGTTCCTGTCGATCGTATCCCAGCATGGAGGAGAAAGCACTGTTGGCTTCGACAAAGTCGCCATCGCTGTGGATGACTATGCCCTCAAGAGCGGCATCGCATAGCAGTCGGGATTGGGCTTCATTGGCTCGCAGCGCTTCCTCAGCAAGCTTGCGCTGGGTGCAGTCTCGCTGAAACACCCCCACGGCAATGACTTCACCTTGGTCGTCGCTGATGGGCGACAAGACCGATTCACTGTGGACGAGGCCTTCGCCGACGACGACTGAGTCTTCGACGTGTAGGGGTTGGCCGGTCTCGAAGACCCGGTCGACTCTCTGTTTCCAGAAGCGCGTGCCGGCTAGGATGTGCCAGGGGCCATTACGCATGTTGTTCCCAATCACCTGGTCTGCCGTGGTGCCCAAGTGGTCAATGGCCGCTTCGTTGGCGTAGAGACAGTTGTACTCTCTGTCCCAGATGAAGACGCGGTCCGGGTGGCGGTTGAGGAGGTTCTGCAAAGACGTTGCGTCGAGCGCCGAAGGTTTGTGCTCCGCGACGTCCGTGCTCATGTGGGCGACTCCCCAGATCCTGCCCCGTGGGATACCGATGGCGACGGAGTCTGTGTAGCGCATTTCATAGCAGGAATGAGCTCTTCGATCATGGACTTCTTGACTACGTAAGCACTGGCACCGCTGGCCAGAGCAGCGTCTCTATACTCCTCGAGGTCGTAGACGCTGAGGACGATCACCTTGAGGTCTGGCATCTCCTCTTTGAGGCACCGCGTGGCACTGACGCCGTTCATTCCTGGCATTCTCACATCCATCAGAACGATGTCAGGTCTGAGTTCCCGGGCGCAGCGTACGGCTTCCTGGCCAGTGGCTGCCTCGCCGATGATCTCGACGCAGGGCTCAGTGGCCAGGAACTGCCCTATACGCCATCGAAAGCGCTCATCGTCGTCTGCAATCAGGACTTTCATGGTTCTCATAAGGACTTGCTTTGGAGGCCAAGCCGGGTGTCTATCACACTTCACAATCCTTCTTCATGATACAGAAGGACCGCAGGGTTGTCTATCGGGGAATCCCCGATTTGACAGCGGAAAAGACCCGATTCCGAGTTGGATCTGCCCGGGCACCCATGTGGCGTTGTGGGGTCTTGCGCGCGGTCGATGACTGTCACAGTGTCAGGACTCGCTGGAGACTGGTGGCGATGGTGGCGCGCTGCACAACGTGCTCGTTCCTGGGCCGACCAAGCGTGTGGTCCCTTGAGGCGCCAGGGTCGGACGGCGGACGTCAGTGAGTCGGTTACGCCAGGACGACGAGCGGCCGGTGTCTGAGAAGGACCGGGTGGTGGGTGCGGAGGGCGGCTAGTCGAGGCTGATCACACCCTTGCGGATGGCATACTGAGTCAGTTCGGCCGTACTGTGGAGTTCGAGTTTGCCGGTGAGGTGTGCTCGATGGGTCTCAACCGTCTTGACGCTGACGTGCAGCTGCTCTGCGATCTGTCGAGTAGAGTGGCCTTCAGCGATGAGTTGCAGCACCTCTCGCTCGCGGTCAGTGAGTTTTTCATAGCTATCTAGTTCTGCGGTGGCGCTGGCCTGCTCTACGTACTCATCGACCACTTTCCTCGAGATGGAGGGGCTCAAGAAGATTCCGCCTCGATAGGCGGCTTGGATGGCGGAAACCAGATCGGTTGGTGCTGCCTGCTTGACCAGATAGCCTGAGGCGCCAGCGCGCAGGATTTGGAGCACGTATTCCTCGCCGGTGTGAACCGTCAGGATCAGCACTCGCACATCGGGGAAGCGCTTCTTGATCTGCCTGGTCGCCTCCAGACCATTGAGTTCGGGCATGCCGATGTCCATGACGACCACATCGGGGAGCAGACGTTCCACTTGCTCTATGGCTTGCCTCCCGTTCTCGGCTTCTCCCACTATGGATATGGTGACTTCGGAATCCAGAAGGGAGCGAATCCCTTTGCGGACTATGGTGTGATCCTCGGCGAGGAGTACTCGTATCTCGCTCACGATGTCTTCCTCCGCATTCTCCACTATGGGGGCATCGCCCCGAGATCCCTCGGTGCTCCTCTCCGCACTCGGCGGGTGTACGCGACTCGCCCGTCAGTTCCAGCGGCCGCCCGCCGGTACGGCCACCTGATCCTAGTCGGTCAGCGGCATGTGGATGGTGAGACGCGTGCCCTGACCGGGCTTTGAATCGATGTCTAGTGTGCCATTTCGAGAAACGACCCGCTCTCTTATCCCCAGGAGCCCGGCGCCTCGTTCAGGCGCGGCGCGAGCTCCCACTTCATGGTCGTCGAAGCCGATCCCATCATCCTCGATGAGGACGTTGATCACATTGCCAGTCCGTTCAAGTTGTACGTCGACAGTACTGGCCTGAGCATGGCGCGCGACGTTGGTGAGGGCTTCCTGAACCACTCGGTAGAGCAGAGTTTCCATCTCCGGGGTCAGACGTTCATCGAGATTGTTGATGCGGAGGACGACGTGGACCTCCGCTCTCCTCTCGTAGCTGCCCACGTACCAACGCACGGTGGGCACGAGACCAAGATCGTCGAGCATCGAAGGCCGCAACTCCAGGGAGAGGTCCCTCACACGATCCAGGGTCTCGTCGACGAGATCGGTAGTCTCCTCCAACCTGTCCAGTGCCATAGGGTTCAACTCCTCGGGAAGGAGCGCCCGCATAGCCGCGAGATTGATACCCATGGCGGTCAGGCTCTGCCCCAGTTCGTCGTGCAACTCTTGGGAGATTCTCTTTCTCTCTTCCTCCTGTGCGTGCATGAGCTGGGCGGAGAGCCTCTGGAGGTCATCCTGGTGCTTCTGAAGGGCGTTCAAGAGGCGGGCGTTCTCAATGGCCACAGCGGCTTGGTTGGCAAACATGGTGGCGAGGCGGATGTCTACCTCGTCAAACCTGCGGTCGACACTGTGGTCGTTCACATAGAGGGCGCCAAGAAGCCTTTGGCCTCGCTTGACGGGAACGCCCAGCACATTGAACGTTGGTCCAACGTCAAACTGTGGCGGTCTTCCTTCCCAGTTGGCGTAGTCGGTGATCACCAAGGGCTCTCCTGTCTCGATCACCTTGCCACAGACACCCTCTCCCAGTCCCAGTCTGACTCCTTCCAGGTCCTTGCCTGGCCACACGCCAGCGATTAGCTCCAGATCCCGTCCACGGGCATCGTACATGTACATACCACCGGAGAAACCCCCTAGCAAGTCGATCGCTCTTCGCACCACTGTGTCCAGGAGTGACGGGAGGTCAAGGTGGCTTGCCATCTCCAATGACACTTCGTAGAGAACAGCCAACTCCTCGGCTGTTCTCACGCTTTCCTCGTAGAGGCGTGCGTTCTGAATGGCTGCCGCTGCTTGGTTGGCGAGCAGGGTCAGGAGGCGCAGTTCGTGATCGTCCCATTCCCTGGTACTCTTTGTTTCGTAGACACTGATCACGCCGATGATCTCCTCGCCCCACTTCAGAGGAGCAGACATGATCGCTCTCGTGTGGCGGCCGTGAGGCCTTGGTGCTCTGCCCTCCCAGTTGCGGTAGTCGGCGACGGCGCCGGCTTCTCCAGTCTGAAGTACCGTGCCGGCGAGTCCCTCGCCGATCTTCAGCCTTATGCCGGCTTGGCTGTCCTCCCAGCCGCAGTCGGAGACCAACTCCAACTCTTGCTCCTGGGAACGATAGAGCCAGACGGCGCCTGCCTGTGTGTTCAACAAACCTAGCGCTCTCCGAAGGAGTGACTGCAGCAATACTGGCAACTCCAGTTGTCCAACCATCTCGAGGGAGGTGTCGTACAGAGCGGTCATCTCCGCAAGCCTGCACCGCTGCTCCTCCGCTCGCCGCTCGATTTCGGCTTCGGCCCGCTTACGCTCGGTGATGTCGCGCATAATGACCAGATCGGCACGCTCTCCTTGATAGGTGATCACGCCAGCGCTGAGCTCGACAGGGATTCGGTGACCGTCTTGATGGATCAGACCCGATTCGTAGTAGGCGGCCGAGGGCTCCCGGCCATCCAGGCGCGCCTGGTGGCGGACCCTCGCTGTAGGCAGGTCGTCAGACCAGATGTAATCAGCGAAGGGCCTGTCGATCAGTTCCTCAGCGTCGTAGCCGGTCATGTCGGTGAGAGCACGATTCACGTACCTCAGTTGCGACCGCTGGATGATGGCGATGCCATCGCTTGCCATCTCGACCAGATTGCGGTACTTTTCCTCGCTTTCCCGTAGCGCCTCCTGTGCTCGTCTATGCTCGGTGACGTCCCTCCCAAGGGCGATGGAACCGATGGGGCGGCCCTCCGTGTCGAGGAGGTTCCTGGAGTGCCAGGATATGGTCCGGGCCTCGCCGTCCTTTCGCCTGATCGTAGTCTCAAGACCCTCTACCACTTCACTCTGTTCGATGATGGCGGTCGACGTTGCAGAGATCTTTTCGCGGTATTCCTGGTCGGGGTAGAGCCACCGCCATATTCTGTCGTGCCCCACGACCTCGGCACGGGAATACCCGCTGATCTCCTCAGCGGCTTTGTTCCAGATGACGACGTTGTTGTTCTCGTCGAGAACGTCGAGCCAGACGTTCGCATTGTCTATGATGCTCTGCTGGAATTGGCTGAGCTTGGATATCTTTTCGTGAGCCTCGGCCAGTTGTGTGATTTCGGTGAAGACCGCCATGGTGCCCATGAACTTGCCTTCCTCGAACCGGGGCGTGCCACTGACCAGGGTCCGGAACCGCGTGCCGTCTGCACGGACCTGCCGCACCTCGTACCTGTCGCTCTGGCCGCTCATTCGCCGTTCGTCCGCGGCAATAATGACGGAGTGTTGGTCCGAAGGGACGATTTCCGTCCAGTGCTTTCCCGTCAACTCCTCAGGGTGACAACCCCACATGGCCCCGAGGGCTGGATTGGCAAAGGTGACGTTTCCTTGCGCATCCATGACGGCGACTCCTTCGGCCATGTTCTGGACGATGCTCTCGTTGAGGTCCTTCAGCTGGCGAAGCTCCTGCTCCGCGCGCTTCTGCTCGGTGATGTCCTCGAGGATGACGGAGAGACCGGAGAGCTGTCCCTCTTTCTTGACCAGTGACGTACGCGCCAGCATGTCAGTCCGTTGTCCGCTAGCATTGGTGATGGTGAGCTCCATGCTGCTGAGAGTCCCGCCCCTCATCCGCGATCGGATGCGGCGCTCGAGCTCGGGCTGTTGGAGACCGAGGCGGGGAAGCACCTCTGCGAGACTGCGGCCCACCACCTCTTCTCGTCGAAGGCCGGTAATCTCGAGGGCCTTGGGGTTGGCCTCGAGGAAGTTGCCCTCAAGGTCCAGCAAGGCGATCCCTTCGCCGGCATTCTGAACGACAAGCCTATACTTCTCCTCTGATTCCCTTAGCGCCCGTTCCGCCTCCGCCTTCTCGGCTGCTCTGCGAATGGTCAGTAGCAGTTGGTCGATGTCGACGGGCTTCAGGAGGTAGCTGTAGGCCCCTAGATTGGTGGCTTCGATGGCCGACTGCTGGGAGGCGTGGCCCGTGAGCACTATGCACTGCGTGTCGGGTGACAGTTCCCTGATACCTTCCATGACTTCCAGGCCGGAGCTATCTCGGAGAACCAGGTCGATGACGGCCACCATCGGTGTGCCTTCCGCGGACCTCTCAACGGCTCGCTTGCCGTCCGCCTCGACGATGGGTTCAAGACCCTCGGCGCTCAGTATGTCCGAGAGCGTCTTGGCGAAGCGGGCATCATCATCCACGATCAGAATCCGTAGTTCGTGGTCCATGATTCTCTCCCCCTCACACTGCCGCGAGGTGTGGTCTTCTTGAGATGTCGGGTAAAGGGCTCTGCACCTGGGAGGGACCATCCCTCGCTGAGTTCCAGGATTGCGTGCCTGCGAACAGATCCGATCACGCGCCGGTGGGGGCGGCCACATCTGCCTGGGCGTTTCCGGCCTGTCTCTGGTGGTTAGCGGTGCAAGGACTCCATCAGAGTGACACTCTCTACAGTCAAGTTCTGGCTCCAAGCAAGATTCAATCCGCCGCCTCCGCACAGGGCAGGATCACCGTGAAGGTACTGCCCTTGCCCTCTTCGCTCTCCACCTCGATGCTGCCCCCGTTGGCGTCCAGGAGGGTCTTGGACACAGCGAGACCCAGCCCGATGCCGCGCGCCTTCGTAGTGAAAAGCGGCTCGAACAGCTTGTCCATGTGCCCCTCGGGGATGCCGACCCCCGTATCGGTGATGGAGAGATGCAGTCTCGCTGCCTTGATCTCGGCTCGAATGGTCAGACTTCCGCCATCGGGCATGGCCTGATAGGCATTCGTAACCAGGTTCTCCAGTACCTGCCCGATCTGCTGGGGATCGACGAAGGCAGGAGGCAGGTTATCCGGCACAAGAGTAGTCGTCTCCACAGTGTTGGGCGGGGGGCATTTCTCCCACAACTGTGACACGAGTTCACGGATGGCTGTGCGCTGTCTGTCAGCAGGCGTCTCGCGAGAGAAGTCCAGGAGGTCTGTGACGATCTTGCCGGCGGCTTGTGCCTGGCTGGCTATAACGCGTAGATACTCCTGGGTCTTGTCATCGGCGCTCTCGAGAGTCATCTGAAGGTAGTACACAGCGTTGTTTATGGTGGCGAGAGGGTTGCGAAGTTCGTGGCTCACTCCACCGGCCAATTGGCCCAGGATCGCCAATCTCTCCTTGAGCACTAGCTCCTCTTCGGCTTTGCGGAGTTCTTGGGTTCGCTCTTCGACCATCTCCTCCAGACGCTCCGAGTACTCCTTCAAGGCCTTCTCACTGCGCTTGCGGTCGGCTATATCAGTGAACACCCAGAGACTGCCTACCGAAACGCCCTTATCCAGACGAGGGCTGCTGCTGACCAGAACGGGGATTCTTTCCTTGTCCTGGCGAAGAACTTCGAGCTCGAAGCGGTGGGTCTCTTGGAGGGTGCCTTCGACTTCCGCCTGAAGATGCGACGGCACGATACGAGTCCAGTGTTGACCTATCAGTTCTTCTGCTTCGTACGCCAGGAGACTGTCGGCGCTGGGGTTGGTGAAGGTGATGTTGCCCTGCTCGTTAAGCACGATGACCCCTTCGCCCATGTTCTGGACCACACTCTCATTGAACTGGATCAGGCGTTGGAGGGCATTTTCGGCTTGCTTACGTTCGGTGATGTCCTGCTGAACAGATACGGAGGACACTACTCTCCCTTCACTGTCTGCCACCGCGTTGGCACTCAGGACGACGGTGCGTCGCGTCCCGTCTTTGGTGACGATGGTGGTCTCCTCATCCTTGAGTCTTCCAGTTTCCTTCCATCTCTGGAAGAGTCTCTCCACAGTGGACCTCGACTCAGGGGCGTAGATTACCTCTAGGGGTTTCCCAACTAGTTCTTCTTTCTCGTAACCGAGCCCTTCAAGGACAGCACGGTTCACGTCGAGCAGTATCCCTTCCAGCGACACCATGTAGCAGTAGGCCGGCTGGTTCTCAAAGAACTCCCTGAACCTCGCCTCGCTTTCTCGCAGCGCCTCCTCCGCCCGCTTCCGTTCGGTGATATCAATGTCTGAGACGAGGACACGAGACAGGGTATCCTCGTGGCCGCGGATCACGGACCACCTAAGCATGAGGTGGCGCTTCTCTCCGCTGAGCGTGCGAGCGGTCGTCTCCGCGTCGAACCGCGTTCTTCCTTCCACGATGGTTGCCAACTCCTCCTTGAATACGGCATACGACTCTTCATCGAAGATCAAGGGGAGTCCTTCCTGGAAGTCCTCCGCGGTCTGTCCTCCGTACAGTTCCATCGCTGCCTGGTTGACATGGACGAGCTTCACTAGGTTGGCGCATTCACGTACTTGCTCGGGATGCGCGTCGAAGTACGCTGCCAAGTCCTGCACTCCTGCGTCGAGCAGCTTCTCGATGTAGGCCTTGACGTCCGTGAAGTCTTCCTCCCAGAGAGCAACGGGAGAGTCCTCGAAGCATCCGCGATACCGCCGTTCGCTCTGTCGCAACTCCCGCTCGATACGCATTCGCTCGGTAACGTCCTCGGCTACCTCAACCACGCCCACGACTTCGCCACCCGGGGCTTTGACGGGATAGCCCCGAATGAACCACACCCGGCCGCCGTCGACCGCGATCTCCCTCTCCTGAGGGCGTCCGGTCTCACGCGCCTCGACGACTGGGCATCCTTCGCATGGCTGGCTGCGCCCATGCCATAGCTCATAGCAGCGGCCTCCCACGAGCTCGTCCATGGACAAACCGACAGATTCGGCCGCAGCTCTGTTGGCCCACTTGACTGCCATGTCGAGGTCTTGGTAGGCTACGAACTCGGACATGCTGTCGAGGATGACCGCCTTTTGCTCCTCGGCCGCCCTCAGTGCCTCCTCAGTCCGTTTGAGCGGCGTTACGTCGATGGCCAGCTCCAGCACCAAGGGGGAGCCGTCATCGTCCGCGAAGGGGTGTTCGAAGACTCGGTATACGCGACCTTCGGAAGGGTCTATCCATTCCGAGGTGAGGGGTTCGCCGGTATCAAAGACCGTGAAAGTCGCACAGTCGTCACAGGGTTCCGCTCTCCCGTGCAGGATCGTGTAGCAGGGTTTTCCTTCGGTGTCGCCGAAGGTGGCGCAAAACGAACTGTTGGCGAATGGAATAGAGTAGTCTGGGGCTTGGAGGTAGACGAGTGCAGGGATAGTGTCGAGAGCGTTGAGCAACTGCCTTCGTTGCTCCCTGAGAGCTGCCTCCAAAGACTTCAGTGAAGCAAGCTCTTGCCGCAAGTCCGCCAACTCCTGGATCAACTGAGCCTTGGTCTTCTGCTGGTCTCTCATAGCAGGGGCCTCCGTCTTTCGACCGATCCTGAGCGGTGCACAGCAGTATGACGGCTTCTCGGAGAGATTGTATCACATCTAGCAAAACTGGACAGATGATGAGTCTCTCTGGAAGGTGGCACAAGGTGGGAGGGATCGAGACCGTGTTTGTTTGCGTTGTCTACCAGAGCCGTGCGCGGTGGGTCGGAGATTGCCGGGGAGGAAGCCCACGATCGGGTGGTAGATGGTAGGTCAAAGCAGACCAGCCTCGAGCATCGTCTGGCGCACAGCGCTCTTGCTCCGCTGGTCGAGGTCCAGCAGCGGCGATCGAACGGGGCCACCATAGTAGCCGAGCATGTCGAGGGCAGCCTTGAGGCCGGCGATACCGTAGACGGTGGTGACTGCCGCGTTGACGGGGAGCATCTGCCTTTGGAGCTCGGCTGCCTCGTCCCAGTGCCCGGCATCGTGGAGCCGTTGGATGTCGATCGATTCCCGGGGTGCCACGTTGGCGAGCGCCAGGATTCCGCCCACTGCACCCATGCTCAGCCCTGCAAAGAAGACACCGCCGGTGCCTGCGAGCACCTGGAACCCAGGCTCGGTGAGACGGACGACGTCGGAGAGCTTGGCTACGTTGCCGCTGCTGTCCTTGACGCCAACGATGTTGGGGTGATGGGAGGCCTGAGCGATGGTGGCAGCATCGAGGTCAACGTGGGTGAACTTGGGGACGTTGTAGATCATCACAGGAACGGGCGAGGCTGCGGCCACCTCTGCATAGTGGCGAACCAGACCAGACGGGGTCATCCTGCCAGAGTAGTAGTGCGGGGTGACGACGAGGGCCGCATCAGCACCAGCCGCGGCTGCGGTCTGGGTGAGGGCGATGGTCTCCTGGGTGGATTCGCAGCCTGTGCCCGCGATCAGAAGCTTGCTCGACGGCACAGCGTCTCGGGCGGTCTCCCACACGCGTATCTTCTCCTCCTCGGTGAGGTAGACTGCCTCCCCATTGGAGCCCAAGACCACGTATCCCGCGAGATCGTACCGGTTCCAGCGGTCGAGGTTCTCGCGCAGGGCTTGGTGGTCGACCCTTCCCTGATCGTCGAATGCCGTGGGGATGGGCGGGAATACGCCCTTCAACGAGATCTGAGGTTTCGCCATTTGTCTTCGTTTCCTCCACCGTTCTTACGGAAAGATCTTTCCTGGGTTCAGGATGTGATAGGGATCGAAGGTATCCTTGATGCCGCGCATCAGATCGATCTGGGCCTGACCCAGTGCCATGGGAAGGTACTCCCGGCGCGTGGCGCCAATCCCGTGCTCGGCCGTGATCGTACCCCCTAAGGAGAGGGTGAGCGCGTAGATCTGTTGACGCACCTCGGCCACGAGATCGGGCCACCGCTCGTTCGAGATATCGTCCTTGAGGACGTTGACGTGCACGTTTCCATCGCCTGCGTGACCAAAGCAGACGATACGCACGGAGTGGCGTCCAGCGATGTCCTTGATAGACCGGAGGAGCGTGGGCAGCTCGGCCCTCGGGACCACGACGTCCTCCATGTGGTTGACGGGGCTCTCGTTGTTGAGGGCGTCGATGATCATACGCCGCGCTTCCCAGAGTCGATCGCGGGTATGCTGGTCCTTTGCCACCAAGACGTCCCGGGCGCGGTTCTTCAGACACAATTCACCTACCAACTCCATGTCAGCATCCACGGCATCTTGCCGATAGCCATCGAGCTGGATGAGCAGGTGGGCCTCGGCGTCGTGGTGAGGCACGTCCTTCTGAAGCAGAAGCTCGACGGCGAGAATGCTGTCTCTCTCCATGAACTCGATGGTAGTGGGCACGAGGCGATGGGCGATGATCTCAGACACCGTGTCGGCTGCAGCCTGGAAGTCGTCGTAGGGGACCAGCAAGTCGATCTGGACCCTGGGCAGGGGTATTAGTCTCAGGATGATCTTGGTCACAATGGCGAGCGTCCCTTCGGATCCGATGAGTAGCTGGATCAGACTGAAGCCGGTTACGTTCTTGACCAGCTTTCCCCCACAGTGGAGAACCTCGCCCGACGGAAGCACCGCTTCCAGTCCGCAGACATAGTCCCTGGTGACACCATACTTGACGGCCCTCGGACCACCGGCTCCCTCGGCGATGTTGCCGCCTATGGTGCAGGAATCCAGGCTGGCCGGATCGGGAGGGTAGAATAGCCCCACTTCTTCGACCGCGCGGTGGAGGTCACCGGTGATCACTCCGGGCTCGACGGTGACCATGAGGTTGTCTTTGTCGATCTCCAGGATGCGGTTCATCTTCTCCAGGGAGAGGACGATACCACCGCAGACGGGCACGGCTCCACCGCTGAGCCCATAGCCTGCCCCACGAGGTGTAACGGGGACGCGTGTCCTCTGTGCGAGTCTGAGGATCTGGGATACTTGCCCGGTGGACGCAACTCGCACGACCACCTCGGGCTCTGCCCGCAGGCCGACTACCTCATCGTGGGTGTACGGTTCCATGTCCTCTGCGCCAACGAGGACGTTGCCCTGACCTACGATCTGACGGAGTTCATCCACGATGGTGGTGTCTACCGGCGTGTACATGGAATGGGTCCTGCGCGTGCCGTGGTACGTCAGTGTGTGAGCAGACCCTGGGCAGCGGTTAGGCCCGCTCCGGGGTCGAAGCGGTGTCCAGCCTGAACCAGCGCCTTCTCGATGGCTCCGATAGTGACCACGACGTCCGACTCGGTCACCGCTCCCATGTGCCCGACGCGGAAGTAGCGGTCCTTGATCTCTGGATAGAGGCCTCCGGCGACGATGACTCCTGCCTCCTTGACGTAGCCGAGCAAGGCCCCATCCACGCCGTCTGGGTAGTAGGGCGCAGTGAGAGTGCTGGCCCCCACCTCAGGCCTGACTGGGACTTGAGCCATTCCCAAGGCGCTGATGGCAGCCTTGAACGCCTGGCTCAAACGACGATGCCGCTGGAAACGGGCTTCCATGCCCTCGTCCAGGATCTGCCCCAGGCTAACGTTGAGGGCCCAAACGAGGTTTACAGCAGGGGTGCCGAAGTAGCCCACTCGACGATCCTCGTAGGCCTCCATGACGGGCAGCCAATTGGTCCAGTCGGCGTAGAAGCTGCCGACAGGAGCTCTGCGCTCAGTGAAGGCATCCATGGCTCTGGGACCTGCGACCACCAGGGCCAGGCCTGGCGGCACACCGATGGCCTTCTGGGAGGCGGTGAAGGCCACGTCGATGCCCCATTCCTCCTGGCGCAACTTCTCTCCGGCGACCGAACACACGCCATCGAGTATCGTGAGGACGCCATGCTCGAGACCGAGGGCGCCCAGGGCCCTGGCATCGGCGACCACAGCGGTGGACGTGTCCACGTGAGTGAAGGCCATCACCTTGTAGCCACCCTGTTTCAGCGCGGCTTCCACGTCTTCGAGGGCAGGCGAATCCCCGACGGCCGCGGCGCGGACATGGTTGACGATAGCGCCATACCGTTCCAGGATGTCTCCCATGCGGTCTGAAAAGTAGCCGCTGTTGACCACGAGAACCTTGTCGCCGGGCTCGACGAGGTTGGCGGCGGCGATGTCCATGGCCAGACTGCCCGACCCGGCGACGACGAAGGGCTGCCCGTGGGGACACAGGAACACGTCGCGCAGCCTCTCCAGGGCCTGTCCGAAGACCTCGATGAAGTTGGGCGCGACGTGGCTGGTGGTGGGCATGCCCATGGCCCGCATAACTTCGGGGGTGAACTCGATGGGGCCAGGGATCATGAGCAGGTTTCTACCCTTCACTGGTTGGACCTCCTGTCGTGTGGATGAAAGAGGCAGACGACCCCGCTGACGTGCACTTGCCAAGGGGTAGTCCTGCCAACGCAGTATACTCGCCAGTCGACAGCACTGTCAAGGATCCGTATCCACTCATCTATAGTTTTGCAGTATTCACTCACGCATGATGTCACCGAAGAGGTATGATTCACTCAAGTGATAATGTTACCGAGGGAACCATGTCCGACGTAGCGAAGATGACGGTGAACGAACAGAGGAAGTATCTCCGCGTGGTCAGGAAGCGGTACCTCAAAGCAAGCAAGCCGGAACGTGGGCGCTTGCTGGACGAGATGGAGGCCTCACCACCTCTCCTGGACCAACCCAGCAAGATCAGCATCTCCACCGTGAGGCGGATCCTGAGTCGTATTCGCCAGGATGAGCCCCGTCTGCCGCGCATCAGCTCTGCTCAGGCCAACACGGTGGCGCGAGAGATCCCCACGAAAAGCATCCCATGGGACGAACGACAGCCACATCGGGAGGGCCAAGACCTCCGGACCAACGCCTACACCCCTACGTCTGTATCTATTGACCTGTCGTCTAAGTCAAGCTATAATCCCCTCGTGCACGAGCTCCCGACCTGCGATTCCTTGCCGGCGCCCTACTGAGCGGAGGATGTATACGTCGTGACCAGCAGACCGGACGAACACATAGGTGCCGAGCCTTCAGGACCGCGCCCCGACTCGTTCTTTCGAGCGCTTTTCGAGCTCTCTCCCGAACCGGTTCTCCTCACTGATCTGCAGTGCGACGCTATTCTCGACGCCAACCAGGCAGCGTGTGACCTCACAGGCTGGTCCAGAGATGAGTTGGTGGGCGCCAACCTCGCTCGGTTCTACCCCTCACGATCCGCCGCAGAGGTTCAGGGCTCATCCCAGGCAAGCCACACGCCGAACTGCATCTCCACTGAGGACGTGCTGATCCAGAAGCCCTCAGGCGAGGCGGTTCCGGCCCGTGCGTCTGCAGCAATCCTCACCCTTCCCGGACGTAGCGTGATACGCTGGGTCTTGCGTGACCATCCCACCAGTAACGTTGCCGACGATCACCGAGGGCATAGTCGCGATCAACTGGCTGCCCTGAACGTCATCGCCGATACACTGGCCGGTTCGCTGGATCTGGAAGACATACTGCGCCGCGCCCTGGATCAGGTCTTGGAGACGATGCAGGCGGACGCGGGTCTTATCACCTCGTTCGATCCGCAGACGGGGGGGACGCCGCTGATGACGCATCGCGGTCTCAGTGATGGATTCGTTCAGCGCATGCGACGCCAACAGCACATGGTGGGTACCGAGTCGGCCCGCACCATTCCCGGCCTGGAGGATGCCATCCTGATACAGGATCTCCAGAAAGATCCCCGCCCGGCATTCTTTGGAGAGGATTTCGAGAAAGAGGGGCTGCGCTCAAGTGTCGCCGTGCCCCTCCAATCCAAGGGCAAGGCGACGGGCTTGCTCGCCGTGGCCAGCCGCGAGCCTCACAAGTTCACCTCCCAGGATGTGGGACTACTGACCGCTATCAGCAGCCAGATCGGCATGGCCTTGGAGAATGCCACTTTGCACGAGCAGCAGCGGCAACGAGTATCGCAGTTGGAGGCTCTCCGAAAGACCACGCTGGATATCTCCAGACAGCTTGACCTGACCCAACTCCTTCAGTCCATCGTGGAGAGGGCTTCCGCCCTGATGGGGACGACAGGTGGCGGTCTGTATCTCTACCACGAAGAAGAGGAAGAACTGGAGTTGGTGGTCAGCCAACACCTGGGTGATGACTTGCGGGGGACTCGCCTGAAGCTCGGAGAGGGCCTCTCTGGAAAGGTCGTCCTGACCGGGGAACCGATGCTCGTTGAAGACTATCAGAGTTGGGATAGTAGATCCCCACACTACGAGGGTATGCCCTTCCGGGGAGTAGCCGCGGTTCCCCTGAAATGGGGAGACAGGATCCTCGGCGTCGTGAACGTGACCGATCTCGGACAAGCCAGGGGCTTCACCGACGGTGACCTCTCGGTGTTGGAGCTCTTCGCAAGTCAGGCCGCCATCGCCATCGAGAATGCGCGGCTATACTGCAGGCAGGAACAACGCAGCCACGCGCTGATGACCCTGCACGACATCTCGCTGCACATCACCAGCCGAACAGACGTGGACAGTGTACTGGACGCCATTGTGGTGGGGGCAGCCGAGCTCCTGGGTGGTCCCACGGCGGAGCTCTACCTGTGCCGCCCACACCAGGGAGATCTGAAGGGCGCGGCCTCCACCGGTCTATCGCCTGAACTGGCGGGCGGCGTGCTGCAACGGGGGGAGGGCGTAGCTGGGACGGTCCTGCTCACAGAAGCGTCTCTGATCGTGGATGACTACGACTCGTGGGAAGGTAGGTCTCCAGCATATGCCGGCAGTGGCCTCGGCCGCGTCGTGGGCGTCCCCATCAAGTACGGTACGGATCTTCTGGGCGTGCTCGTCGTGGACAGGCCCTTGACGGCGCCCGCCTTCAAGGACAACGACGTCAACTTGCTCACGTTGCTAGCCAATCAGGCTGCCATCGCCATCGAGAGCGCCCGCCTCCACGATCAGACCAAGCAGCGCCTGGAGGAATTGTCCGCGATAGAGGAGATCGTCGGAGAGCTCTCGTCCACCCTGGATCTCGGCAAGGTCATATCGATGGTGCTGGACAAGGCCGTCGAGGCCACGGAGGCCTCTGTAGGATCCATCGGTATCGTGGCTCAGGATCGCGAATCCCTAACTTGGCTTGCCTACCGGGGCTACCCCTCGCAGGCAGCATCTGCACGTACGTCCGCTTTCAGCACGGAAAGAGGCATCGTGGGAAGGGTCGCCAGGACTGGAGAACTCGCTCTGGTGGATGACGTCAGCAAGGACGTGGACTACATCGAGGCGGTGCACGACACGAGGTCCCAACTCACCGCCCCCATCTTCATCGACAAGGCTGTGGCTGGTGTGATTGCGCTGGAGAGCCCCAGGCTGGGTGGCTTCACCCAGGAGCACGCAGCCTTCGTCCAGCATCTGGCCGAGCATGCCGCCGTCGCCATGGACAACGCGCAACTCTACGAGCGCTTGAGAAGATCCGAAGAGCGCTATCGCGCCTATGTGGAGAACGTGCCCGACGCCATCTGGGAGGCAGATGCCGATGGGCGCTTCACCTACTGGAGTCCCCAGGTCGAGAGCATCACTGGGTACGCACCGGAGGAGCTATTGGGGCACACGCCCGCAGAGGTATTCGTGCACCCAGACGACGTAGAGGAGTTCAAAGACCATTTTCGCCGCGTGATCGAAGAGAGGAGCAACGAAACCGCCATACACTTGCGTGCACTCCACAAATATCGCTCCCCTCTAGACCTGGAAGTGAGTGTGAAGCCAGTGTGGGGCGATGATGGGCGGCTCATCAAGTACGGGGGAGTGGCGCGAGATGTGTCGGAACAGATCCGGCTGCAAGCGCACGTGGTCCAGTCAGCAAAGCTCTCTGCCATCGGACAAATGATCGCTGGCGTCGCTCACGAACTGAACAACCCCCTGACTACCATCATAGGATACACGCAACTCCTGCAAGCTCGTGAGGCCGATGACAGCGTGCAAGCGGATCTCCAGAGGATCTATGAGGGTGCATCTCGCGCTCAGCGGATCGTGCAGAATCTCCTCACCTTCTCCCGCCAAAAGAAGCCAGAAAGGACCCCAACAGACGTAAACGATGTCATCGAACACACCATGACCTTGAGGGGATACCAGCTCCAGGAGGACGACGTAGAGGTCATCACAGACCTGGCGGACAATCTGCCATGGACCATGGCCGATAGTTATCAACTCGAGCAAGTCTTTCTCAACATCGTCAACAATGCTCACCAGGCCATGTTCCAACTGTCAGGTAAGCGCATCCTTACCGTCACGAGTGCACTCACAGACGCCAAGACCATTCGTATCACCTTCTCCGACACTGGAGGCGGCATCCCCCAGGCGATTCTGGACAAGGTGTTCGACCCCTTCTTCACTACGCGAGACGTGGGATTGGGTACTGGCCTGGGACTGTCAATCGCTCACGGTATCGTCCAAGAGCACGGTGGACGGATCTGGGCCGAGAGCACGCCAGGTGTGGGAGCGACGTTTATCATAGAGTTGCCCGTCAAGAGCTGGGTTGAGGACATGGACATATCCACGTCGGAGGTCTGGCCTGGTGCGGGCGATTCCTAGCCTGGCAGAATGCTCCTTTTCTCCCAGGCCCAAACGGCGGTCACCGAAGCACTTGCCGGAGAGAAGCGAGAGCTGTCGAAGTTGTCGACATCGCAGTGGCGCATCCTGTCCGTCCAGCGCGTGCACGGTCCGAGCGCCAAGCCTGTCCTCGAGAGCCGCCGGAGTGGGGCCGTTTGGCGAACTCCGGCCACGGAAGATTGGATACTGGCCCGAGCAGACATCGGGGGCGACAGGGACTCCACTTCCCGTCGAGTGAGGTAGAGCATGGGTCAACCAACAGTGCTGGTCGTGGACGACGAGAAACACATCGTCGACCTGGCAAGAATGTACCTGGAGAGGGAGGGCTTCACCGTGGAGGAAGCCCTCGACGGGGCAGAGGCACTGCGGAAGATACGGAGCCTGAACCCCGCCCTCGTCGTGCTCGATCTGATGCTCCCCAAGGTGGACGGGTGGGAGGTCTGCCGCCGCACCCGTGCGGACTCAGATGTCCCCATCATCATGCTCACAGCTCGAAGCGACGACGTAGACAAGATCGTGGGACTGGAATTGGGTGCCGACGACTACTTGACCAAACCCTTCAACCCCCGTGAGTTGGTCGCACGGGTGAAGGCTATCCTGCGGCGCTACGACAGGAGCCTGCGCCCGGGCAAGGCACTCCACCTGGGCGATCTGACCATCGATCCCTCTAGCCGGGAGGCAACGCTGGGCACCCAGACCCTGGAGTTGCGCACCAAGGAGTTCGATCTGCTCCACACCCTGGCCGAGCACCGGGGCCAGGTCCTCACCCGGGAGCAACTGCTCGAGTTGGTCTGGGGCTATGACTTCTATGGCCAGACCCGTACCGTTGACGTTCACATCGCGCACCTACGCAAGAAGCTGAAAGGTAGCGACGTGGAGATAGAGACGCTACGGGGCGTGGGATACAAGCTGGTGGTCTAGACACGATGTTCACCACTTTGCGTTCGCGGCTCCTGGTTTCATACGTCCTCATCATTGTGGTCTGCCTGGCGGTCGTGGGGATCGTGCTCGCCGTTCTGCTCATACCCCAGGTGTCCCGGCTCACCTATCTGCGCCTGGCCGAGCAGGGTCTGCCCATCGCGCTGCGGGTGATCTACCTCCGAGGGCAAGGCCTCACCGCAGAGCGCATCATCGAAACGCTGGAGCAGAGGGGCGGCATAGACGGCAACCCGCTGCTGATCGTCACCGGTGAGGGAGTGGTTCTAGCCAGCACCGAAGACGGTTGGGTGGGGAGGGAGCTCGCCATTTCTCTGCAGCCAGCAGAAGGCCGCGTATTCCTGCGCACCTATGCCCAGGGGCATCTGACGACTGGCCAAGGTCTGTTCTACTACGTCGCCCTGCCCACCAGCCTCCGGGCTGCCGGGACCGGGTCGGAAGCGGACACGTGGTACCTGGTGTTGCTGTCGCAACCACGCCAGGTCCTGGCCTCGCTGTTCACCGAGATCTCCATCGGGATTCTGGCTACCGGCGGCGTGGCCCTGCTGGTGTCAGTAGGCATCGGATTGTTGATCGCCCGTTCGGTCGCCAAGCCGCTACAGCGCATCACCATGGCCACAGAGGAGATAGCGCGCGGCGACTACGAGGAGGAACTTCGAATCACCTCCCCTGAGGAGATAGGGCGCCTGGCCACCAGCTTCAATGCCATGGCCCGTGAAGTCCAGGCCTCCCGGCAGGCCCAGCGAGACTTCATCGCCAACGTTTCCCACGACCTCAAGACGCCGCTGACTTCCATCCAGGGGTTTGCCCAAGCCATCCTCGACAACACCGCGGCCGACGAGGCCTCCCGCCGACGCGCCGCACAGATCATCTACGAGGAAGCCGATCGTATGACGCGCCTGGTGAACGATCTGCTGGACCTGGCCCGTATCGAGGCAGGACAGGTAGTCATGGCCCGTCAGCCCGTCGACCTCCCAGCGTTGTTGCAGGACTGTGCTGAGAAGGCAAGTCTACGAGCCCAGCAGGGGCAGGTAACCATCCGAGTGGAGTCGGACGACGCCCTCCTCGCCACAGGTGACCGTGACCGTCTGGCCCAGGTGCTCGGCAATCTGCTGGACAACGCCCTCAAGCATACGCCGCCGGGAGGCACAATCAGCCTCGCTGCACACGCCCTGGCCCCAGAAGCTGCAAAGCCCAGGGAAGAACCCCAACGTGTCGTGCAGATCAGCGTGACGGATACAGGCGAAGGGATACCTCCCGAGGACCTCTCGCGCATCTTCGAGCGCTTCTATCGCGGTGACAAGTCGCGCGCCAAGACTGGCAAGGGAGCAGGGCTGGGACTGGCTATCGCCCAGGAGATCATCCGCGCCCACGACGGGCAGATAGGGGCCGAGAGCGTGGTCGGTCTCGGCACCAAGTTCACCATCACCCTCCCGCAATCCACTGGGGCAGAGTAGCACACAAAGTGGATCGCGCCCGTTCCTAGTCCCCTCGCTGGCACCGTTGTGATGAACCCTACCTCTTCAATAGCAGTACACTCTTGTGAAGACGTATGTTGAATTCACGGGCTCAGTGGACTATAATAGAGGTAGAGCCAGTGTCCGCTGATCGCCCTCTCCGTTGATCCAATCGCTCTGTGGAATAGGACCATGAGCATCCGTCACAGAAGAGCCCTTGTCTGCTACCTGCTGCTCATACTGGCCGCTCTACCTCTGGCCGCTCCAGCGCACGCCCAGGGTGCCACTCACGTCGATGTCCTCACTGTTGAGGGCGCCATCACCCCCATCGTCGCCAGCTACGTGGACAGAGGGATCCAGACAGCGGAGCGGGATGGCTCACAGTGTCTGATCGTAGAGCTCAACACGCCTGGCGGCTCAGTGGAAGTGACGGAGCAGATAATACAGAGCATGAAGGCGGCCACCGTGCCGATCGTGATCTACGTGCAGCCGCCAGGGGCGAAAGCAGCTTCTGCCGGCACCTTCCTTACCTTCGCCGCCGACCTTGCGGCCATGGCCCCCAGCACCCGCATAGGTGCTGCCCATCCCGTAGACGTGTCGGGTCAGGAGATGACAGAGGCCGCCGAGGCAAAGTCCGTCAACGACGCTGTCGCCATGATCAAGGGGCTGGCCGCCTCCCGAGGGCCCGATGCGGTAGCCTGGGCCGAGCAAGCGGTCCGCGAGAGCTCATCTATCACCGAGGAGGAGGCGCTGGAGCTGGGTGTGGTGGACCTCATTGCTGGGGACCTGGGTGAAGTCTTGGCTGCTTTGGACGGTCGCGAGGTCACCGTGGGAGACGAACCCATCACCCTCGCTACGAAGGACGCGAGCGTCAACCGCCTCCCCATGAACGCCGTCGAGGGCTTCCTGCACACCATCACCAACCCCAACATCGCCTTCCTGCTGATGACCCTGGGTCTCAACGCCATCATCTTCGAGCTGTCCCAACCGGGGGGATACTTCGCTGGAGTCGTCGGGGCTATCTGCCTGGTCCTCGCACTCTTCTCCCTGGGTGTGCTCTCTGTGAATTGGACGGGGCTGATATTCGTCGCTCTGGCCTTCATCCTTCTCATCGCGGACGTCAAGGCCCCCACCCATGGCATCCTCACTGCCTTGGGGGTAGTGTCATTTATCCTGGGTTCCATGATCCTGTTCAGCTCCCCCTTCGCCCAGGTGTCCCGGGCGTTGGTGGTCACTGTCGGTCTGACCACCGGCGTGTTTTTCGCGTTCGTCGTCGCCAAGGTGCTGGGAATCCACCAACGCAGGCCGACCACCGGCCTGGAAGGACTGATCGGCCAGCCCGCAGTGGCTCGCACCGATCTGGATCCCACAGGTACGGTGTTCCTCAAGGGCGAGCTCTGGCGGGCCGTGAGCAGCGAAGGAGCGGTCAAACGGGGGGAGCAGGTGGAGGTCGTGGCCGTTGACGGCTTTGAGCTGCGCGTAGCGAGGGCGACTGAAGACCCCACTCGCCCTCGAGGATTGGAGTAGACGGGCAACAAGGAGGATAGAACTGTGGGAGAACTACTGCAACTACTTAGCGGCCTGGGATTCAGTGCCCTCGTTGTGATCATCCTCTTGCTGGGGGTGTTGAGTTCGGCCATCAAGATCGTCCAGGAATACGAGCGAGGCGTGATCTTCCGCCTGGGCCGTCTGGTGGGGGCCAAGGGACCCGGCCTCTTCTTCATCATCCCCATCGTCGACCGCATGGTCAAGGTGGACTTGCGAGTGGTGACGCTGGACATACCTGCGCAAGAGGCCATCACCAAGGACAATGTCACGGTCAGGGTGAACGCGGTCGCCTACTTCCGCGTCGTAGACCCCTCTGCGGCCATCGTCCAGGTGGTGGACTACGGGAAGGCCACCTGGCAGATCGCCCAGACCACCCTTCGTAGCGTACTGGGCCAGTCCGAGCTCGACGAACTGCTCACCCATCGTGAGGCTATCAACGAGAAACTACAGCACATCATCGACGAGCAGACGGAGCCCTGGGGCATCAAGGTGAGTATCGTCGAGGTCAAGGACGTAGAGCTGCCCGAGACCATGAAGCGAGCCATGGCTCGGCAGGCTGAGGCCGAACGAGAGAAGCGCGCCAAGATCATCCACGCCGACGGCGAGTACTCTGCTTCAGAGCGGTTGAGAGACGCCGCTGGCCGGATCTCTCAGGAGCCTGCCGCCATCCAACTGCGCTACCTCCAGACCCTGACCGAGATAGCCGTTGAGAAGAACTCCACCATCATCTTCCCTGTGCCCATCGAGTTCTTCAAGGCCTTCTCTGGCATCTTGGGCGCGGATCAGGAATCAGAGTAGCGATTCGGGAGGCGCACTATGGACCGCTGGCAATACCAGATCACTACGCATCCCGTGGGAGAGGTACTGAAAGTCCGAGAGGAGCTCGGCCACCCTCCCGATCCAGCCGGCCCCCAAGTCGTCTACTGCGACACTGAGGGCGACTGCTTCTTCGACGAGGCGCCAAACCCCTACGTCGAGGCCATTGTTCACATCCTGAACCAGCAGGGTGAACAGGGCTGGGAGCTCGTGCAGATAGCCTTTCGCGAGGCGGACTTCATTTGTGTCTGGCGAAGAGAGGCCTAGTCACGCTACGGACTTCCTAGACTGCTCACATCGCAGGCGCCCGCTCCACTCGCGGGCGCTTGGCTTTCTGTCCCGCAGAACCGACATTCTGCCCCTCGCGCCACATGCCTCCTTCAGCTACGGCACTACCAGATTGGCGACGGGGATAGCTATCACGTGTAGCGTCACAGGCTGACCCACGGCCTCGGTGACCGCGTCGTCCAGGTGTTGGAGTGTCGCCTCCTCTACCTCCTGGGCAGCATAGATGGTTACTGTCAGATCTATGGTCTCCCCCTGGTAGTCCAGTTCGAAGCCGACCAAGGTCACGTGTTCGAGCCTGTTCAGCTCCTCATTCAGCACGCGGTCGATCACCTCTCTTTGTTGGCTGGACTGAACCGCCCCGCCGAGGATGAGAGCCAGGGGCAAGGAGACCAAGAACAGGAGCAGGACGGAGATGACCAATCCGCGGCGAACCTGGGTTTCCCTTTTCCTGCCGCCTCTTGCCGGACGCAGCCCCAACAACAGGAAGATCAGGGCCCCCGCAAAGGTGATCGCTACCAGGTTGGTGGCGAACAGCAACAGGCCACCTCCCGCCACGTCCCCCCTGCTGATCGCCAGCCCTATGCCTATGACGCCCAGGGGCGGGACCAGGGCCGCAGCGATGGCTACACCCGGCAAGGCTGCGGACACCTCCTTGCGGGACATGGCGTAGGCCGCCGCTGCTCCAGAGGCCAGGGCCACGGCAAGGTCCAGGAGGTTGGGCCTCGTGCGTGCCAGTATCTCACCGGTCACTGCGCTGAGAGGGCTTATGGCAGCCACAACGAAACCCACTACCACCGTGACGAAAACCCCCTTGATCGTTGATTCAGCAGCATCGCGCAGCAGCCGCACGTTACCCAGCGCAATGGACAGGGCGATGCCGATGATGGGGCTCATGAGAGGAGCCACCAGCATTCCTCCGATGATCACCGCTGCGCTATTCAGGAGCAAGCCCAGAGTGGCGATTGTGGCGGCAAGTGTGGTCATCACGAAGTGGTCGATGTCGGCCCGCGACCCTTCTCTGATCTCGCGGTAGACGGCCGACCTCTCCTCCGTATCCAGCGTGGGCAAGAGGCTAAACAGTGCGTCCCATACGCGTCTGAGCCAGAACTGCGGCAGCGGCGCTCGCTGCTTGACGATCATCACTGGCACAGGTGATTTACGTGCTATCTTCTCCGGTATCGTGCCGAACAGCACCCGATCGAAGAGACCTTCCTCGGAAGCCCCCAGGAGCATCAGATCGTAATCCTCCGCCTCTGAAAGAATGCCCCGCACGATGCCGGGAGCAGTCACCAGCTTGGTCTTGATTACATCGTCGGTAGGCAAGCCTTGTATGGTACGGGCCATCATGTCCATGCCGTGCTGGCGCTCTTCTGGTGTCGCACCCTCCCGGCAGACGTATACCACCGTCACCTGGCCTCCATAGAGGCCAGCCAGCTTCACTCCTACTTGGGCCGCAATGCGAGCATGGGGACCGCCACTCGTGGGCAAGAGGATCGTCCTAGGCGCCGAGAGCTGCTCACCCTTCGCCAGCACCACGTCGCATGGCGCATTCTCAACCACAGGATCCAGGGTCTGGCCCAGAATCCGGCCCTTGGTCCCACTGTACCCCTCCCAGCTCAAGAGAATCAGATCACACTTCTCCTCAGTGGCCGTGTCGATGATGCCCTGGGAGACGCTGCGGGCCACCCTCGTCACCGGCGTGAGGGCCACTGCACCCGTGTCTTCTGCCTCCAGAGACCAACTGAAGACCGACTCCACGCCTTGAGCCTTCCTCGCGCCCTCGTGGAGAGGAACCTGGGCTGGCAGCGTCACCACCCTCAAGGGCAGGACCTCTCCACCCTCGCCGCCCGCGAGAGCGACGGCCAGCCTGATCAGTTGTGACGGCCTCTCACTTGGTCCCACGGGCACCAGGACACGATACCGGGCCTCCGCTGGCTCTCGTCTTGTCCTGAAGACCACAACGCCTTCTTGTCCCTCGATGAGCTTGCCCCTGGCGTACGCGACGTAGACAACGAGGCCCACCGCAAGCCAGATCGCGCCCACCACTACAGCAGAAGCCCCCATGCTGGGCATCAGGAACACATTGACCACCAAGGCCAGAGCCGGGAATAGGGGGCGCATCGGCAATCGGAAGCCAGAGATTTGCTCCTCCTTGGACTCGTGAACCGCATCACCCGCCGCGATCATGCTCATCACAAACAGAGCACAGAACCCTCCCAACCTGGCCACGAGTTCCAGTCTGCCCGAGAGGCAAACCAGAGCAGCCGCCAATCCAGCGAGTATCAGCAGGACGTACGGCGTGTGCCACCGGACTGTGCGCCGGAGGAAGAGTTCCGGTAGAACCCCATCTCGGCCCATCTGCTCAGCTTGACGCACCACCGACAGTAGAGCCGAGTTCATGGCCAGCAGGATGAAAACGGCAGTCAGAAGCAGCATCGCGACCTGTCCGTAGCCGCCAAGGAAGAGCCGGGCCATCACTGCGACTGGCAAGGACGCCGCCTCGAGGCTGGCACTGGTCAACAGACCTGTCGTCGCAAAGGCCAGGGCCACGAACAAGAAGGTGCCCAGACCTACAGTGGCGAAGAAAGCCTGCGGGACGGCCCGTCTGGGCTGCCTGATCTCAGAGACGGTCAGCAGCACCGATTCGAAGGCCAGGAAGCCAATCAATAGCAGCGAAAGACCGGATTGCACGCCGAGGTAGCCATGGGGAGAGAAAGGCCGGTAGTTGTCCAACTGTATGCGCGGTAGACACACAACACAGAGCAGCAGCAAAACGGCGAGAGCTACCCAGGTGGCCGCGTCACGGGCCCGACGGTGGCTCCCGCCCCCCACGACATTGTAGGCAGCCACGAGCAGGGCGAGCAGCGCGGCCAACAGAGGCTCAGGCAAGTCCACGCCCAGGTAGGTATCGAAGATGGTGCTCACAGTCGCGGCGAAACCCAGAGCGAGCAGAGCACAGAGGAGAAGACTGCCCAGGAGAACCGCCCAACCGGTGAGGAACGCTACCGGTCCTCTGGTCCCTTCGGAGAGCAGGGCATAGGCCCCTCCTTCGCGCCCGCTTGACGTGAGCAGTTCGACGTAGCATAGGAGGGTGAGGCACACTACCAGTCCTGCCAGGAGGTAAGACAGTGTCGCAGCCGGGCCTGCTGCCGCCAACACCGGTCCCTGCACCGCGAAGACCGATGTGGCCACGAGAATGGCCAGACTGAGCGACACCACGCGAGCGGTGCTCAGTTCCCGGCTATAGCGTACCTCGACGGCCGCAGTCTCTTCAGCCACCGCGCATGCCTCCCCCAGAAAGGCCACCCAATCCTAGCACAGACACCACCAATTGCCCAACAGCAGGCTCGTGTCGACCATCAGGGAGCCCCGCCCGTCGGTCAGAGAAAGCTTGCCCACCAGCATTTCCCGGGACTGCGCAATCCAACGAGGGTGTGGAGTAACACCGTCGCATCCGCCGCTGGACCGGCCCTTCGATACGTCCTTCGGTACGCTGCTTCGCAGCTACTCAGGACTACTCAGGGTGCGGCCAGCGGCGAAAACAGTGGGGAACGGCTCGCAGGCATATCTTGTGCCTGCTTCTTCCACAGCGCCTCGGAAGACCATTGCTACTCGCCTTCAGCCGTGTTATAATAGCGGCGATTGCCCCCCACAGCCATAGACCGGAGTCTCGCCATTCGAAGAGAGGATGAAACCGTGACCAAGTTCGTTTTCTGCACGGGCGGCGTCGTATCGTCCGTTGGCAAGGGCGTAGCCGCTGCATCCATCGCTCGCATCCTGAAGAGTAGGGGCGTCTCCGTGTGTATTCAGAAACTGGATCCCTACCTGAACGTGGATGCGGGGACCATGTCGCCCTATCAGCACGGCGAGGTCTTCGTCACCGAAGACGGCTCGGAGACGGACCTCGATCTAGGCCACTACGAACGTTTTATCGATCAGAATCTCACCAGTTCGAGCAACGTGACCACGGGCCAGGTGTATTCCGCCGTCATCGCCAGCGAGCGCAGAGGCGACTATCTGGGGAGCACGGTGCAGATCATTCCCCACATCACAGACGAGATCAAGCGGCGCGTGTTTCAGGTAGCCGAGGAGAGCGGCGCCGATGTTGTCATCGTCGAAGTGGGCGGCACCATAGGAGACATCGAGGGGCTGCCTTTTATCGAGGCCCTGCGGCAGATGCGCAGCGACATCGGGCGCCAGAACGTGCTCTACGGACACGTGACGCTGCTCCCTCGCCTGGCGGTCACCGGCGAGTTGAAGACCAAGCCCACCCAGCACAGCGTCAAGGAACTCCGGGGCATGGGCATCCAGCCCGATTTCATCCTCCTCCGGGCTGACTCTTACCTGTCCGATGGCATTCGCGCCAAAGTGTCCCTCTTTTGCGACGTTGAAGAGTCAGCAGTGATACCTCTGGTAAGCGCCGAGACCATGTACGAGGTTCCGCTGATCATGGAACAGGCTGGCCTCGGTGAATTGGTCATGGAGAGGTTCGGCCTTCCCAAGGCCCAACCGGACTTGGAAGAATGGCGCAGTGTAGTGGAGCGAATCAAGAACCCCGCACGCCAAGTCAAGGTGGCTCTGGTGGGCAAGTACGTGGAGCTAGTCGACGCCTACATGAGTGTGAGGGAAGCCCTCTACCACGCAGGCGCCCACCACAACGTCGGCGTGGACATCGACTGGGTCGAGTCGGAGCTATTGCAGCAGCATCCCGAGGTGCACCTGAAGGACGTAGACGGCATCGTAGTTCCTGGAGGCTTTGGCTACAGGGGCATCGAGGGCAAGATAGCAGCCGCCCAATACGCACGAGAGCACAACATCCCATTCCTTGGACTCTGCCTGGGGTTGCAGGTGATGGTCCTCGAGTTCGCTCGTTCGGTGGCCGGGCTGGCGGGAGCCAACAGCACAGAGTTCGACCCCCAAACACCGCATCCCGTGATCGACCTCCTACCTGAGCAGCGGCAGGTCTCCCACATGGGCGGCACCATGCGGTTGGGAAGCTATCCCTGTCGTCTGGCTGCCGGTACCCGCGCTGCCAAAGCATACGGTCAGGACTTGGCCCAAGAGCGCCATCGCCACCGGTTCGAGTTCAACGACCGCTATCGGGACATGCTGGCTGCCAGAGGGCTCATAGCGAGTGGTATCCTTGATGGCCGCGATCTCGTTGAGATGGTCGAGCTGGAAGATCATCCCTGGATGGTAGCCACGCAGTTCCATCCAGAGTTCAAGTCCCGTCCTAACAGACCGCACCCTCTCTTTCTCGGCCTTCTCTCGGCTGCGATTGCGCGTCACGACGAGAGGCTCGCAGAGACACGACATCAGGAATCAGAGGCGGCCTAGTCCCACCAGCCCAGCGGTTGAGCCGTGGAACAACCCAACTTTCTCGTAGTCGGCCACGTGGCGAAGGATCTGAGTCCAGAGGGCTGGCAACTGGGCGGCACGGCAGCCTACTCCGCCCTCACGGCAAGGAACCTGGGGAGAAGAGCGGCCATTGTCACCAGCGCAGGGCCAGACCTGGCACTGGATCGGCTCCTGGACGGCATAGAGTTGGTCTGTGTGCCATCGCCGGCCACGACGACGTTCGTCAACGAATACGAGGCCGAAGGGCGGCGCCAATACGTGCAGTCCGTCGCGAACAGGATAGGAGTCGATAGCGTCCCCTCTGATTGGACCGGGACTCCCATCGTTCATCTGGGCCCCGTCGCGGGCGAATTCGACGAGGAGATGATATATCTGTTCCCAGAGTCGCTTCTAGGTCTAACCCCGCAAGGGTGGCTCAGACAGTGGGATGGTCACGGTCGGGTCTTCCCTCGACGATGGACTGGCGCCCAGAGTTCCCTCCGCCATGTGGATGCGCTGTTCGTCAGCGGCGAAGATCTGCTCGGTGAGGCCAGCGCCCTCAGACGATACCTGGGCCTTCCTCGCCTGGCCGTGGTCACAGAGGGCGCCCTGGGGGCCACACTGCACCACCAGGGAAGGACGTCCCGTTTCCCTGCACCCGAGACGAAGGCTCTCGATACCACGGGAGCCGGGGATGTCTTCGCCGCCGCTTTTATGGTCAGATTCGAGGAGACGCAGAACCCGGAGGAGGCCATGCGGTTCGCCAACGTTGCGGCCTCCCTCTCCACCAGGACTGCGGGCATTACCTCGGTCCCTCATCGGGCTCAGATAGAAGCCGTCATGAAGAACACGTCCTGATGCGTACGTACGCATTCGCCAACCAGAAGGGGGGCGTGGGCAAGACCACCACCGCCATCAACCTGGCGGCATACCTGGCTGCCAGAGGCAAGAAAGTGCTGCTCGTGGATATCGACCCACAGGCCAACGCCACCAGCAGCCTGGGCGTGGACAAGAACCAGGTCCGCTTGTCCATCTACGAGGCCCTCATTCAGCAGGTACCTCTCAGCCGCATCATCATGTACATCGAGAGAGCTGGCCTGGAACTGGTGCCTTCGGCGCCAGCGCTTGCCGGAGCGACGGTGGAACTGGTGCGACTGCCGGAGCGCACTCACCTACTGCGCAAGACCCTGGCTAGCGTGGACAAGGGGTACGACTACGTCTTCGTGGACTCGCCTCCCAGCCTGGGCATCCTGACCGTGAACGCCTTGACAGCAACCGAGGGTGTCTTCATCCCCGTGCAGTGTGAGTACCTTTCCCTGGAGGGGCTGGGACAACTGGTCCACACCATCAATCTGGTGCGGAGGGAGCTGAACCCACAACTGAAGATCGCCGGGCTGATCATGACCATGTACGACGTGCGCACCAAGATCGCCCAACAGGTGGTAGACGAGGTGCGCAAGTACTTCGCCGACAAGGTGTTCTCCACCATCATCCCACGCAACGTCCGCCTCAGCGAGGCTCCCAGTTACGGCGAGACCATTCTCAACTATGCACCGAAGTCCAGCGGAGCACTGGCCTACGAGGCTCTTGCGAAGGAGTTTCTCCTAAGAACGGACCTTTCAGGAGGTAGCTGATGCCTGGAGAGAGACGAGGACTGGGCAAAGGACTGGAGGCTTTGATCCCCTCCGCTGCCGGCGTCACCGAGGTGCCAGTGGAGAGCATCGTCCCCAACCCCAGACAGCCCCGCCAAGCGCTCGATCCGCAGGCCCTACAGGAGCTAGCAGACTCCATTGGAGAGCAGGGCCTCGTTCAACCCCTCGTAGTCACAGAGGCGGAGGGACGATACCAGCTTCTTGTGGGAGAGAGACGCTGGCGCGCAGCCCAGCTGGCCGGTCTTGAAGTCGTCCCGGTGGTCGTCCGCGAGGTCACTCCTCAGCAGATGCTGGAGCTGGCACTGGTAGAGAACATCCAGCGAGAGGACCTCAACCCCCTGGAGACGGCATCCGCCTACGAGCAACTCTCCGAAGAATTCGGCATGACCCAGCAGCAGATCGCGGACAAAGTCGGCAAGAACCGCGTCACGGTGGCCAATACCCTGCGCCTGCTCAAGCTACCCGATGAGGTGAGGAACTCGCTCCTCAAGGGACAGATCACCGAAGGCCACGCGCGCGCCCTCCTGCGTCTGGAGTCGGCGAAGGCACAGTTGGAGGCGCTTCACACCATCGTGGAGGGTGATCTGAACGTCCGTCAGGCCGAGCAGTTGATTCGGCGCATGGTGGAGAAGCCGAGGTCAAAGACGGCGTCGCGGGAGAGATCGCCCCAGTTGAAGGCCCTCGAGGACAAGTTCCGCCAGGCGCTGGGGACCAAGGTCAGCCTCGCCAGAAGCGGCAAGAGCGGCAGGCTGGTCATCTACTTCTACTCGGAGGAGGAGCTCCAGGCCATATACGACCTCATCGTCCGCGCCTGATCTTCACGTCACTCCTCGCCCGAATCGAGCCTCGCGCCGCAGCCAACCCCACTGGCCATTCCTAGGGCAGAACGAGCAGAGGATCGAGCAGCCAGCTATCCTTGGCGATCTCGAAGTGGAGGTGAGATCCTGTGGAGCGCCCCGTGCTTCCCATGCGTCCGATCAGTTCGCCTCTGGCCACGTTCTCGCCCACGTGGACGTAGGACGCGCTCAGGTGACCGTACAAGGTCTGATAGCCGTCCTCGTGGCGGACGACGATCATCCGGCCGTACCCCGGATACTCGGTGTAGCCAGCCTTCACCACCTGTCCAGCCGCGGCTGCGTAGATGGGAGCGCCAAGGGGCGCAGCGATGTCTATGGCATGATGGCAAGCCCACGCTCGCTGGCTGATGCGTCCACCAGCCGGCCGGGTGAGGGATATCATCTCAGAAGGTGGCTCTCCAGGGCCGAACCGCTGGTTCGCATACACCATCTGCAGACCCGGCTGGCACTGGCTGCCCAGCACCTCTGATACCATGGCGTACGTATCGCCCACGAGTATGCCGATGAGGTACAGTAGACCCAGCACCAGGAGCGCGACCAGGGTGATCAGTATGGCGTACTCGATCATGCCCTGGCCGGTTTCGCTCCGCCTCGGGCACCTCGCGGCCGGACCCACCAATCCCATCCTTGGCAGTCCTCGCGACTCAATCCCGTCTCGATTGCTCACCCAAGTCGGGCGAACCCTCGAAGACAGCCCGGAGTGCAAGAGCACACTCCTCCGCGGCGAAGGCGATCACCTTGTCACCCCCCTCGAGCACAGTGTCGCCATGGGGGATGATCACCTTCCTACCTCGTTGTAAGGAGACCACCGTGCAATCCTGCGGCAAGTCCATCTCCAGCAGCTTCCGGCCTACAACAGGTGATTCCGCGCCGATGTTCATCTCCACGAACTGCGTGCCACCCAGCTTGCCCAGCCGAAGGCGCTCCGCCCGCTGCTGCGCGTCCAACCGTCGCATGATGCCCAGGTTGTAGGCCCGGACGACGTCGCGACGGCGCAGCACTCCCACCAGCCTCCCCGGATCGTCACGATCCACCACGGGCAACCTGCCCAGGTCCCTCACCCCCAGCCTCTTGAGCGCCACCCACAGCGGTTCATCGGGGTACGCAACCACAGGGGAGGCGGTGGCTATGTCTTCCACCTTTAGCCTCTCCACTTCGCCGCGGTGCAGGGCCTCTTCCAGATCCCTGAGGGTGACCACTCCAAAGAGCTCACCATCGTCATCCAGCACAGGGAAGCCATGATGTCGGGTATCGTCGAACCTCTGTGCCAGTTCTTCGACACCCATGCTCGAATGCACCACGTCCAGATCGGACAGCGGCGTCATCGCTTCCCGAACGAAGACTCCCTGCATCACGTCGATGTCGCGACCTAGCGCTAGCCGCACGCCTCGACGAACCAGCTTCACCGTGTAGATGGATTCAGGACTCAGATGTTCCGCCAGTAGAGTGCACACCACAGTGCCCAGCATCAGCGGCAGGATGATCAGGTAGTCGTCGCTCATCTCGAACATGATCAGTATCGCGGTCATTGGTGCGCGAGCGGCCCCCGCAAATACAGCCGCCATACCCACCAGCGCGTAGGCGCCTCCGCTGGCCGTAATCCCGGGGAAGATCTGGTGCACCACAAACCCATAACCACCACCCAGCATCGCGCCCATGAACAGAGCGGGAGCGAACACCCCTCCCGAGCCTCCGGACCCCAGTGTGACTGAAGTCGCCACCAGTTTGGCCACCAGAAGCGCCGCCAGTAGCGTCAGGTCGATCTGGTTCAGCAGAGCACCCTCAATCGTCTCGTACCCCACTCCGAAGACCTGCGGCAGGAAGAGGCCAATCACGCCGATAGCCAGACCTCCCACTGCTGGTTTCAGATACTCGGGGAAACGCCACGCATCGAACACGTCCTCAGCCTTGTACAACAGAAAGACGAACCCGGTAGCCACAAACGCAGCCACCACACCCAGCACCGCGTAAAGCGGTAGTTCCCACACGCTGGTCAGAGAGTAGGCGGGAACAGGAAAGGCGGGCACGTCCCCTAGCATCATTTTGCTGATCACGCTGGCGGTCACGGAGGAGATCACCACCGTGCTGAAGTAGCCCACGCTGAACTCCTGGAGGATCACTTCCAGGGCGAAAATGACCCCGGCGATTGGAGCGTTGAAGGTAGCAGCGATTCCTCCAGCGGCGCCGCAGGCTACCAGGTTTCGGATCCGCTCGTCCGAGAAGTGGAGCCACTGTCCCACCGTGGAACCCCAAGCAGACCCTATCTGTACGATAGGCCCCTCGCGTCCCACCGATCCTCCGGTGCCAATACATATCGAAGAAGCCAACGCCTTGACCAGGCCGACGACCGGTCTAATGCGCCCACCCCTCAAGGCCACGGCCTCCATCACCTCCGGCACCCCGTGTCCCTTAGCCTCCCGCGCGAGGAAGTACGTCATCGGGCCCACCGCGAGCCCGCCGATGGCCGGGATCAACACCACGTAGTAGCGTCCAGTCAACCTCAGAGCCGAGGGGACGGCGCTGAACGAGAACTCACCCATAGACCCGATTAGCCACCGAAAGGCAACTGCCCCCAAGCCAGCCCCAATGCCCACAATCAGTGCCGTCACTACCAGCACCACGCGCTCGGGCGGCTGCCAACGGTCCAGCAGCCTCGCGGTACTGCCGCTCACAGCGCGCCACCCATCTCTCAAGCCAGTAGCAGTGTTTCTCCAGTCATCTTCCACAGTATAGGTAGCCTCCATGCTGACCTCGCCAACACAAACAGGCTCCCCTCCATCGATTGTATTGATGGGGGAGCCTACATCATGACTAGTACCACAAGTTCGGACCGCAGTCAAGTCACCAGCGGGGCAACCATCACAACCTACCTTCCTTGATCCGCATCGGGCCCACCTGCTCTGCTCGGCCTACCGGATCGCCCCGCCTGACTGACGAACCGCCTCGAAGAGAATGACGCTGGTGGCCACAGCCACGTTCAACGACTCGACGTTCCGCTGCATCGGTATGCTCACTGTAGCCGTACACAGCCGCCGAGCTTCTGCACCGGGGCCATGCGCCTCTCCTCCCACGATGAGCGTGCTGGGCTGAGTCCAGTCGATCTCGTAGTAGTGTCTGTCGCCATGAGCATCAGCCAACAAGACCTGCTTCCCCGCCAAGATGCTCCCCACATCGCTCCAGCGGCAATCCGCTATCATGGGTAGACGGAAATGCGCGCCCATGGCTCCTCTCACCACCTTTGGACCGTAGATGTCCACAGTGCCTCGCATGGTGATCACCTGTCCCACCCCGGCCGCCTCTGCCGAGCGAAGGATCGTGCCCAGGTTGCCGGGGTCCCGCACACCATCCAGCAGTAGACTCAGGTGCGAGTTCCGAGCATCCAGTTCCGGGAAGGAGGCCACAGCCAGGATGCCCTGCGGTGTCTTCGTGTCTGCCATGGCGCGCATCACATCCTCGCTCACAGACTCTAGCTCGGCGCCCGAAGACCGCAGCCTGTCCACGAGGGCAAGCGCTCTGGCATCAGAGGAGATGTCGGGGCAATGAAACACAAAGACGGGCTCTTGGCCCGCCTTCATCATCTCCTCTACCAGCCGCACACCTTCGGCTACGAACCGCCTTTCCCGCTGCCGAACTGGCCTACGGTAGAGCGATCGTACGTATTTGACCTTACGGTTGGTCTTGCTGGTGATCACTGCACCGTCTTGGCCACGTCAACCAGGTGCGCGAAGGTCTCAGCGTCGTTCACGGCGAGATCTGCCAGCGCCTTACGGTCCAGCTCGACTCCTGCCTGTCTCAGGCCCGCCATGAAGCGATTATAGGGCAATCCATGCTGTCGCGAGGCCGCGTTGATGCGAGAGATCCACAGCCGTCGGAAGTCTCGCTTCCTGCGCCGTCGATCGCGGTAGGCATTGGTCAACGACTTCAGCATCGCCTCGTGTGCTCTTCTGTGGAGAGAGTGCTTGGTGGCGCGCTGACCCTTCGTCAGCTTCAGAACCTTCTTGTGACGTCTGCGAGCTCTCGGCCCGCCCTTTACCCTCGTCAACTCACCATGCTCCTTGCTAACCCACGCCCAGACTTGGGGTCTGTCAGCTCCTCTTTGCCAGGTAGGGTATTAACCTCTTCACGCGCTTGACGCTCCCCGCGTCCTCCACCTCCATTGCCTTGTCGAAGGATCGCAGCACGCGTCCCGGCTTCCTGCGGCGTAGATGACTCTTGCCGATCTTGGTTCGACGTATCCTTCCCGAAGCCGTCCTCGTGAACCTCTTCGCGCTCGTCTTGTGGGTCTTTATCTTGGGCATCGTGCCCTCCCGAACCTAACCTCGTGTGCCCCTCGTAGCGTACAGACGGGCGCCAAGGGCGCCCGTGCATATCTCCATCGCCTGTCGTCGGATCTCCCGGCGTCTACGGCTTCTTCTTGACAGCCGGTGCTAGCACCATGAACATGCTCCTACCCTCCATGCGAGGGTACAACTCCACGACAGAGACGTCCTTCACGTCGGCCGCGACCTTGCTCAGCATCTCCTGTGCAATCTCGGGGTGCGTGATCTCGCGTCCCCGAAACAGCACGCGAACCTTGACCTTGAACCCCTCCTTGAGGAAGCCGCGCATACGGTTAACTTTGAAATTGACGTCGTGCTCGCCCGTCTTGGGCCGGAAGCGTATCTCCTTGACCTCTACGGGCTTCTGTGACTTCCTTGCCTCCCGGGCCTTTCGTGCTCTCTCGTAGCTATACTTCCCAAAGTCCAGCAATCGACAGACAGGCGGGTCGGCTTGGGGGGCAACCTCGACCAAGTCCAGATTGTGCCCCCTGGCGATCTCCAGGGCCTCCTTCAGCGGGAATACCCCGAGTTGCTCGCCCTTTTCCCCGATTAGGCGCACCTCATTGGCCCTAATCGCCTCGTTTATCCTTTGAGTCCTGCTAATGTCTTTCACCTCGTTGTGGCATCGCGACAAGTACTATGTATTGACATCCTCCTGCAACCCTGGGTGAAGAACAGGGATATGAGTGGCTAACGTCCGTTACTTACAGGCCAATATACCACATTTGCGCCCACAAGTCAAATCCCCCATGACGCAAGAACCGCCCCGTGGGAGGTCGGCCCGATTCCACATTTCCACCGCCTCTTCCACCGACTAGTCAGCCTCCCACGACCAGCAGCATGAATACCACGTTGTCTCCGTCCTTCAGAGGTACATCCAGATCGTCGTGGACCACCCATTGCTTCTCATTGACCAGGATCTGCACTATGGTGTCCAGGTCGCCCTCTTCGTCCAGAAGGGCGTCCCTGGCAGCCTGGCCGTACCGCTCCACGAGGTAGTCCACGAGATCGGCCACCGTACCTCCAGGGAACTGCACCTCGATCTTCTTGCCCCCCAGCGCCCTGGCTAGGGCTGGCAACGCCATCAACCGGAGATGTACCTTCACGTCCTGACCCTGCTCCTTTTCGGACACAACTCCCTCAACTTCGCCATGAACTCATGCCGCCCACAGTTCGGGCATAGTAGTAGATGCCCTGCACTCTGTTCAGACCCTCATCTAGGCCTCGAGGGCCCCCGGTATTCCCCTCAACTCCTCGAAGGTAAACACCGGGCCGTCTCGGCAGATGTACTTGTCGCCGATGTTGCAGCGGCCGCACTTCCCCACGCCGCACTTCATCTTCATCTCCAGCGTCGTCACGATGTCGGCGTAGGGGTAGCCCATCTCCTCCAGCGCTTCAACGACCAGTCTGATCATGATCGGCGGACCGCAGGTGAAGGCTACCCTGTCCTCCGGAGACGGGTTGATCTCTTTCAGGAACGGCGGCACGAACCCCACCGGACCATCCCAGGTTTCGTCGCCCGCGTCGACCGTCACGGCTAGATCGACGTCGGAGCGCTCTTCCCACTCCTTCAACTCATCCTTGTAGACCAGGTCCTGAGGACTCCGCGCCCCGTAGACGATCTGGACCTCTCCGTAGCGCTCTCTGTTGTCGAGGACGTATTGAATCAGCGACCGCAAGGGGGGCAAGCCAATACCGCCGCCGATGAAGAGCAGATCCTTGCCTTCGATCTCTACCGTGGGCCATCCATTGCCCAGAGGTCCCCGCACGCCCAGCTTGTCCCCGGGCTCCAGGTCGTGAATGGCGTTGGTAACCGTACCCACCGCTCTGACACAGAACTCCAGACGATCCTTCCATGTCGGAGATGACGCGATGCCGATGGGACACTCCCCAACCCCGAAGATGGACAACTCCGCGAACTGTCCGGGCTGATACGTGAACGAATCTCTCAACTCCGGATCGTCGAAAGTCACCACGAAGGTACTGATGTCGGGCGTCTCCGGACGCACCTCCTGGAGAGTGGTTATCGAAGGCAGATAGATGTTATCCGTCACTTACGCCCTCCTTGGCCAAGATATCGCTGATCACCTCCGTGATCTCCACACCGCCCGGGCAATGCACCAGACACCTGGCACACCCAACACAGGCATAGCCTGTTCCGTACCTCGAAGGGAAGGAGCTGAACTTGTGAAAGTACCGGTTCCGTGTCCGTTCACGTCTGGTCGGACGCGCGTTCTCTCCACTAGCCATCAGCGCAAAGTCGCCGTACATGCACGAGTCCCAGCAGCGGTAACGAATTCCCGCCGATGTCGACCCCACATCGGAGATGTCGAAGCAATGACAGGTGGGGCAGACGTAGGTACAGATTCCGCACCCCAGGCAGGGCAGACTCAGCTTGTCCCAGTACTCATCCTCCCACAGTGTGTCCAGCTTCTCCTTCAGCTTTGCGACGTCCAGCGCTGGCATGTCCACCGGGGGCGGCTGTAGCTCCTTCTCCTCGGCCTCCGTCAACACGCTGAATAGGTCCTCGCCCAGCGCCACCAGTTCCTGGCCCCTTTCAGTCACCACATCCACCAGGTAGAGATCCCCAACGTCGGTCAACAGGATGTCGCTCCCCTCCGGCGACAGAGGATCTATGCCGAACGTGGTACAGAAACAACTGGAGTGCGGAGGCGTGGGGCAAGCCAGTGCGATCAGCGCCGTCCTATCACGTCTCTCACGGTAGTAGCTGTCTTCTAGATCGTCGATGAACACTCTGTCCAGGAGCGACAGACTGCTCACATCGCAGTTCCGAATCCCAACCACGACCCTGTCTTTCTCCAGAGGCTTGGCCTCCTCCAGCTCAATCTGCTCTCCCCTCTTGTGAAAGGCAAACAGGCCCTCCACTTGCGGGAAGAACAGACTCTTGGGCGGGATGAGCGAGTTGGCGTACTCCAGATCCAGTTCTGCACTCGAGCTCACCGGCCTGAAAAGGTGGACCTCTTCATCCTTGGTCGGTCCTATTAGCTCGTACTTCTTGGCTATGATATCCAGCCAGCGGCCCAGGTCGGCCTTGCCAATCTTCCTTCTTTGCACCATGCCCTCCTACAGAGACGGATCCTGGTCATCCAGCTCGAAGTTCACCAGCGGAGGAACTGATTCGATTTCCATACCAGCTTCGTAGTCGAACAGTTCAGCGACGTCCTTTTGAACCTTCTTGTAGAGCCGGCTCAACGGGATGTTCATGGGGCACACCCGTTCGCACTCGCCGCAGTCTATGCACCGGCCAGCCAGGTGAACGGCCCTGATCAGATGATAGAGCTCGTTCTCCGGCAGCAGCGGCGGCTTCTCCAGCCAGCGAGGCACCTTTCGGTCGAAAAGGCACTCTTCGCAGTAGCATGCGTAGCAGACCTCGCGGCATGCATTGCAGCGAATACACCGCCCGAACTGCTTCTGCCAAAAGGCCCTTCGCTCCTCCAGCGGCAACGCCTCGAGCTCCTCGACATCCGCGTACTCCGGTCCATCCGCTTCGATCTCGAAGGGCACCACGTCTCCCAAAGTGAAGTCGTAGTCGAAGGCGAGGGGATGCCGGCAATGGAAGCACTTGTCGAGCAGCACATCCCTCTTGGGTATCCTCCGGGACTCGTTCCCCACCGTGACCAGGAACTCATCGCCTGCATCCTCCACACGGCTCACCTGCTCCACGGCAGGACCCAGCACCCGACTCAGCTTGCGAAGATCAACCTGCCCCTGGCAGGGCACTCCCACCACTACGACCCTGTCGCGGTCGATCTGGTTCTGTTTCACCAGTTCCACTATGGCTCTGGCGTCACACCCCTTCACCAGAACGCCAACCTTGCCCTCCAGGTCCTTCCCCCTAAGGACGTACTTGCTGAGGTTCTGGACGCAGAGAGGGCCCCACACCAGCTTCTCAGCCTCGCTCTTGTCGGCCACGAAGCAAGGAACGGCGCGATGCGTCCCGGCCCCCTCACCGTATCCAATGAAGTACGCCATGTCCCCGTCGTCAAGTAACTGTCCCACTATCTCTCTCAGCTTGTCCTGCATCACTTCTCTCCTGGCTCCGTTGGTTGGATGATTCTCTGCGGTCGCCCAGGACCCAGATCCTTGATCTGCTTCGTGACCTCTTCAACCGTGTCAGCCGGCGTACCCCCGGAGCATCGATCGCACCCGAGGCGACTCCGCCGACCAGAACCGATCAACCACTCAACCTCCATCCTCCGCCAATTGCTCCGCACAAGAGACGAGGGCATAGCTTGTCAGTGGAACAAGAGCCCAAGCATGCCCTCACCGGACTCTGGGTGTTGTAGGGCCAGCCCAGGCAGCAACCACTCTACGCATCAGCTCGGCCAGCTTGGTTGCCGCCACCCGCTCCTTCCTCAGATTCACGGCATTGGCGTCCACGAATTCCAGCGCGCCCGAAAAGCCGAACCTCACACACTGCCGGTCCCCGTCGCACAGATCGCACTTGATGGCCCTGTCAATCATGGCATCGATGCCCGCAGCGCAACGTGTATCCGTGCACTGCTGGCAAACCATGGGCATGTGACAACCTTCCACGCGCGCTTCGACGACACACTTCGGGCTTTGCGCCATGGCGCAGGGACTTGAAAAAGCTCTGGCACTCGATGCGGTCGGCACCCAGGAACTAATTGTACTGGAAGCTATGGATCCGTACAAGACCCGTGAAGTCGATCACACCGTGCACAATCATCGTGCCATACTGACCCACGATCTGGGCGAGTTGGTCCCGCTGATGCGCTTCATCACCACGCATTCGCCGTCCGGCCCGTGCTATGGCCACTTTGCCTGCACATCCACGGAGCCTCGAGCCGCGACGGCCTTCACGTTCTTCCCCACGCCGGGCTTTGGTCCCAGAGTGGACCATTCTACCTTGAGTATACCAGGTCGGCTCCCCACCAGCCGTCATGCGCGTATGGATGCAGCAATCCTCTCACTGCTGCCCTACTGCAAGCACTCCAACACGGCAGCGATCCCCATGCCTCCGCCCACACAGAGGGTCGAGAGACCGTACCGCAGCCCACGCTTGCGCAGTTCGTACAGCAGGGTCAGGGTGACCCTGGCACCACTGGCGCCCACTGGATGGCCAAGAGCAATCGCGCCTCCGTTTACGTTGACGCGGTCCCGGTCGAGACCCAGCTCCCTCTCGCAAGCGAGGTACTGAGCGGCGAAGGCCTCGTTGACCTCCACCAACTCCATGTCCTCCAGACTCATCCCGGCTCGATCGAGTGCTTTTCTGGAGGCCTCCACCGGTCCTATGCCCATGATCTCTGGCTTCACTCCGACGCTGGCCCACGATACGAGTCGACCCAAAGGCTTCAGACCCATATCCCTCGCCCGTCCGGCGGTGGTCATCACAAAGGCCGCCGCGCCATCGTTGATGCCGCACGAGTTCCCGGCCGTCACCGTGCCGTCCTTCTTGAAGACCGGTGGCAGTTGGGCCAGGCTCTCCACGCTGGAGTCGGTCCGGATGTGCTCGTCGCGGTCCACCACGACGCTCCTGCCCTTTCGGTCGGTGGTCCCCACGGGCACGATCTCCTCCGCGAAGCGACCGTTCTCACGGGCCTCCGCTGCCAGGCTGTGGCTGCGAGAGGCGAACTCATCCTGCTCCTCCCGGGAGATGTGATACATCTCCGCGAGCTTCTCGGCCGTGAGCCCCATGATCAGCCCGTTCCACTGATCCGTCAGGGCTACCAGGACGTAGTCCTCTACCTCCACGTTCCCCAGCCGGAATCCGTCTCGGAAGCCGCGGATGACGTGGGGACACTGTGTCATGTTCTCCGTGCCACCCGCCAACACCATCGTGGCATCGCCAAGCATGAGCTGTTGGGCGGCGATCACTCCGGCCTCCAGGCCGGACGCGCACAATCGGTTCACCGTCAAACCGGGCACCTCGATGGGAACCCCCACGCTCATGCCGACGTGGCGGGCCAGATAGGGCGCATCCTTACAGGTCTGGACCACATTTCCAAAGACCACGTGATCGATGGCCTCTGGCTCGACCCGGGAGCGCTTCAGGGCCTCCCGAGCGGCGATTGCGCCCAACTCGGTAGCGTTCACACCCTTCAGTCCGCCGTTTAGACCTCCGAATGCGGTACGCGCACCCTCGACGATAACTACTTCGTCCATCTGGATACCCCGCACACGTCGCGCAACCTGCCAGCCCCGCTACCTCGTGCTGGCTACGTCAGATTCTCGAAGATGCCGGCCATTCCCTGCCCGCCGCCAATGCACATCGTGGCCAGGCAGTACTGCTTGTTCCGCTCCCTGAGTTCGTACATGGCACTGAGAGAGATGCGGATCCCGGTGCACGCTGTGGGGTGCCCGAGAGCGATCGCGCCGCCATTGACGTTGGTGATCTCTCTGTTGTTCTTCAACTCCCTCTCGCAAGCGATGTACTGAGCCGCAAAGGCCTCGTTCAGCTCGATGATGTCGATGTCCTCGATCTTCATCTCGGCTCGCTCCAGGGCCTGCTTGGTCGCGGGCACGGGCCCAATGCCCATGATGTCGGGGTTGCAGCCCATGGCGCCGTAGGACACGAGCCTGGCCAGAGGCTTCAAACCACGCTCCTTGGCCACGTCCATCGTCGTCACTACAACGGAGCCAGCACCATCGGTGATGGGACAAGCATTTCCGGCGGTGACCGTGCCATCCGCCTTGAACGCCGGCTTGAGCTTCGCCAACTTCTCCACCGTGGTATCGTCCCTAATCCGCTCGTCGATCTCGAACAACCTGGTCTCGCCTCTCCTTCCCGCAGGCACTTCGATGGGCGCTATCTCCTTGGCCAGTCGACCACTGTCCCGCGCCGCCGCTGCCAGTTTGTGACTGCGGTAGGCGAACTCGTCCTGCTCTTCGCGAGTAATGTTGTACATCTCTGCCAGGTTCTCGGCGGTCAGTGCCATGCGTAAGCCGTTGTAGGTATCTATGAAGACCGTATCCCCCCAATGGTCAATCACGCCCTCGCCGTAACGTAGGCCATCGCGCGCCTGTCTGATGACGAAAGGCATCTGGTCCATGGCCTCCACACCGCCGGCCAGGATGAACTTGTACTCATCGTCGACGATCAGCATCCGACCTGCGGTGACGATGGCCTCCAGCCCCGACCCGCAGATACGTCCCAGGTTCAGGGCCGGGACAGGTATCGGGCATCCCGCCTTGAGCGCGACGTGTCTCGAAAGGTACTGAGCATCCCCGCTCGATTGAGACGCATTGCCCCACACCACGTGGTCTATCCACTCCGGCTCTACCCCGGAACGTTTCATGGCCTCCTTCGCCACGTGGGCTGACATGTCCGCCGGGTGAACATCCTTCAGTGACCCACCGTAGTGGGAGAGGGGAGTACGCGCCCCATCCAGGATCACAATATCCTTACCGTAGAAATTCATCGCAATGTCGCTCCTTTCAACAACCGTTCTCCCAATACATGCCTACGTTCTCTTCCACCAGTGGGCAGCCAATCGTCCTCCCCACGGTGGTGAGACGTGGGGTGCAACGAGGACACCTCGTCCCGGCGCCAGTGCCTCGCACCCCCTACGTCCGTGTGACCAGTTCTCGCGGTTTTCAACGGCCCTGGACCGACTCGTTCAGACTACAGCTTCCTCCGATCCACTACCCGCTTGGCCTTGCCCTCGCTTCGCTGGATGGAAAGAGGCTCCCTTACGTCGAGGTTCGTCGAAACGCCCAACGTGTCTTTGAGAGCAGCCTTGGCCTTCTCCTCCACCGCTTGCACGGCATCCGGGCCCTGCTGGTGCAGCTTCTCGGTCGCTTCGACCTCCACCGTCAGCACATCGGACGCTCCAGGCCGATCAACGTAGATCACGTACTGCGGCGCCAACTCCTCAAAGCCCAGCAGAACGTGCTCTATCTGAGACGGGAACACGTTGACGCCACGGATGATCAGCATATCGTCTGTACGTCCCATCACCTTGCCCATGCGCACCAAGGTCCGCCCGCAGGCACACTGCTCGGGATTCAACACCGTGCGGTCTCGGGTACGATACCTGATCAGCGGGAACGCCTCCTTGGTGAGGGTGGTGAACACCAACTCCCCCTGGGTGCCGTAGGGCTGCGTCTCGCCGGTCGACGGGTCTATGATCTCCGGATAGAAATGGTCCTCGGCGATGTGCATCCCATCGTGCTCGAAGCACTCCAGCGCAACACCAGGGCCGATGACCTCGGCCAGGCCGAAGCTGTCGAAGGCCTCGAGATCCAGGGTCTCGTTGATCTGACTCCTCATCGCCTCACTCCACGGCTCCGCCCCGAGCAGTGCCGTGCGCAGCTTGAGGTCCTTCCTGGGGTCGAGCCCCATCTCCGCAGCGGCTTCGGCCAGCACGATCGCGTACGACGGCGTGGCCACGAGCACCGTGCAGCCGAAATCCTGCATGATCGTCAGTTGCCGAGTCGTCTGACCCGATGACACCGGCACCACCGTGGCCCCCACCTCGATAGCGCCGTGGTGGAAGCCCAGACCTCCCGTGAACAGGCCGTAGCCCAGACAGTTGTGGATCACGTCGCCCTTGGTCGTGCCTGCCAGCGCGTATACCCGCGCCATTACCTCGGACCAGACCTTCAGATCGTTCTTGGTGTAGCCAGTGACCGTCATCTTGCCGGTCGTGCCACTGGTGGCATGAATCTCGGCCACCTCACTCAGTGGCACTGCAAACGGGCCAAACGGATAGTTATCCCGCAAGTCCTGCTTGGTCGTGAACGGGAATCTGGCCAGATCGTCCAAGGTCTGAAGATCAGCCGGCTTCACGCCAGCTTGGTCGCAGCGCTCCCTGTAGTACGCCACATTGTCGTAGACGTGACGCAAAGCCCCCTTCAGCCGCTCTAGTTGGAGCTTCCGCAGCTCTTCTCGCGGCAGAGTCTCCGCTTCCTTTTTCCACATCGGATACTGCTTCTTGCCCATGATGTTCTCCTCAACGAGGTCCGCTCACCCGACGCGGCAAGACCTCTCCCGAACCTACTCCTAGCTCAGTATGCCCTCCACCCTTTCCGAGTGCGGGCTTACAGCTCGCGCCCCGCTGCAAACGCTCTACGGTTCAGCTCAACGTACTTCTTCGGGACGCGTTCCTCGATTACGTCCAGCCACTGTTTCTCCGGCACATCCAAGTGCCTGGACAGAGCGCCCAGCAGCACCACGTTGGTAGCCCTGTCTGTGCCCAGTTCCTGAGCCTTGGCCAGCGCGGGCACGATGTAGTACTCCCTAGTTGCCTGGGCCAGAGTCTTCTCTATCCGCTCCTGGTCTGGGTACTCCATCCCGCCGGAACTGACCGCCAGGGGCGGCAGCCTTTGCTCATTGACGATAGCCACACCCGTGGGCCTCAAGAAATCGAGCCACCGCAGTGTCTCCAGTAGTTCGAAGGACAACAGGTAGTCTATGTCACCCTTGCCTTGCAGGGGCGCATACACCTTCTCCCCCCAAACCACCTGGCTCAGCACACTGCCGCCCCTCTGGGCCATACCGTGCACTTCCGACTTCTTGACGTCCAGCCCACTCGCCACGCCAAGCTGCGACAGGATGTCTGACGCCAGGAGGACGCCCTGACCGCCCACACCAACCAACGCGAAACTCGTGGTCTTCACTCTACTGCTCCTCCACGCTATGAATGGCCTTACGGGCGCAGACCTGCTCGCACACCGTGCAGCCGAAACACAGTATGGGATTGATCTCGGCCTTGGCCTTTCCTGTCTTCTCGTTGACCTCGCTGCTCCGCACGATAGCCGGACACCCGATCTCGAAGCACCGCTCACACGCATTGCAGCGGTCCAGGTCCACCTCGAAAAGACCCGGGCGCTCCTCGTACAGGAAGATACAGGGCGAGCGCGTGATCAGCACCGCTGGCTTGTTCGCCTCCAGCGATGCTTCGAGCGCCTCCTCTAGCTCCTCCAGGTTCAACGAGTTCACGGTGCGGACCTCTTCGTAGCCCATAGCCCTGGCCAGTGCCTCGAAATCCCCCCGTGAAGTCTCCTCGCCTTTCAAGGTGCGACCCGTGCCGGGGTGATTCTGGTGCCCCGTCATAGCGGTGGTCTGGTTGTCCACAATCACGGTCACGGTGTTACTCTTGTTGTAGATCACGTTCAGTAAGGGCGGCATACCCGCGTGCCAGAGCGTCGAGTCTCCGATGGTGGCCACAGCCCTTCCTTCGAAGCCCGCCTTGTTCATCCCATGCGCCACGCCAATGCTCGCCCCCATGCACCCAATGGTGTGGGTCGTGGAGATGGGAGCCAGCGCAGCCAGGGAGTAGCACCCTATGTCGTTGTTCACCACCAATCCACGCTTCTTTAGCATGTAGAAGACCGGCCTGTGGGGACATCCCGCACACATCACAGGAGGACGGGGTGGTAGGTCCGCGACTTCCAACTCCAGTATTGGCGGAGGCTCGCCCACCAGACCTGCTGCATGCGCCGCCTCTCGCAGCACCCTGGGGTTGAACTCTCCTACGATGGGGAAGTAGTCCTTGCCGGCGGCCACTTCGAGACCCATGATCTTCAAATGCTCCTCGAGGAACGGGTCCAATTCCTCGATCACCACCAGCTTCTCCACCCCAGACGCGAACTCACGTATCAGCCGCTCGGGCAGAGGCCAGGTCATGCCCAGCTTCAGGAAGGAAGCCTCCGGGAAGACCTCTCTCGCGTACTGGTACGACACTCCGTTGGCTACGATCCCGAGAGACCGGTCTCCCCACTCGATCTTGTTTTGGGGCAGAGTCTCCGCATACTCCGCCAGGTCGCGCAGTCTCTCCTCGATCACCGGGTGCCTTCGCCTGGCGAAGGCCGGCAACATGACGTACTTCTCTGCGTTCCGCTCGTACGGCAGCGGAGTGGGTGGAGCTGCCGTCCTCTCACCAAGCCCGACGACTGACATGGAATGGCAGATGCGCGTCGTCATCCTCAGCAGCACGGGCGTATCGAACTCCTCGCTGATCTCCAGCCCCAGCCCGACGAACTCCTTCGACTCCTGGCTGTCTGTCGGCTCCAGCATCGGCACCTTGGCGAACTTCGCATAGTAGCGGTTGTCCTGCTCGTTCTGTGAACTGTGAAGACCGGGGTCGTCGGCCGTCACGATCACCAACGCCCCGTTGATGCCGGTGTAGGAAGAGTAGAAAAGCGACTCCGCAGCCACGTTTAGACCGACGTGCTTCATGGCTGCCAGGGCACGCTTGCCAGCATAGGCCGCTCCGATAGCCGCGTCCAGAGCTACCTTCTCGTTCGGGCTCCACTCCGCGTAGATCTCGTCGTACTTGGCCGCGTTCTCCAGGATTTCCGTGCTGGGCGTGCCGGGAAAAGCGCTGGCAAACACAACCCCGCTCTCGTACGCCCCGCGGGCGACGGCCTCGTTTCCCGAAAGCAAAGCTTTCACCACATCCCTCCGTTTCCACTCCCCATCCTACGCACAAGATCAAGACCACGCGCCCTCGGGCCGCGAGTCCTCCGTGGCCTCCAGTCTTCACAATCCACTGGCTCTATGTCCCCGGAAGGCACCTACCCACTCTAGCTACGCCCGCGAACCACCCAGGTACGCCTCCTGGACCCGCTCATCGGCCAGTAGCTCCTCGGACCGGCCTTCCAGCACCACTTTCCCGGTCTCCAGGACATAGCCCCGATCTGCCAGCCTCAAAGCAGCCCTGGCATTCTGCTCTACCAGCAGAATAGTGGTCCCGTGCTCTCGCAGCTCGCCCGCGACCCTGAAGATCTCTCTCACCAGGAGCGGCGCCAATCCCAGGGAAGGCTCATCGAGCAGCAGAATCCTCGGCCTGGCCATCAACCCTCGCCCCAGCGCCAACATCTGCTGCTCCCCACCGGAGAGGGTGCCGCCCATCTGCTTCTGCCTGTCCTTCAGGATGGGGAACACCTCGAACACGAAATCAAGATCCTTCTGGATCGCCGCCTTGGACTCCCTTCGATGCCGGACGTACGCGCCTAACAACAGGTTGTCCAGCACGTTGAGCGTCGAGAACACCTGCCGTCTCTCCGGCACCTGACTGATGCCCAGCCGCACTATCTTGTCGGGGGAGAGCTTGGTGATCGACTCGGTGTCCAAGAATAGCTCGCCCCCGCTGGCATGAAGGAGTCCCGAGATGGTGTTCAGCAAGGTAGTCTTCCCTGCTCCGTTTGCGCCTATGACCGTTACTATTTCTCCCTGATCGACCTCCAGGGAAACGTCCTTCAACGCACGGATGTTGCCATAGTGGGTATTGACATTCTTCACCTCGAGCAGCATCCTGTTTCCCTCACCACCGGCGGCCTAGACGCCGTCTGTACCCAGGTAGGCAGCGATCACCCTGGGATCACTCTGCACTTCGTCCGGGGAACCCTCAGCAATCTTCTCCCCATAGTCGAGGACGATGATACGATCCGCAATGCCCATCACGAAGCTCATGTCGTGCTCCACCAGCAGGATGGATACCCCACCATCGCGTATCCGTCGGACGAGGCGATCCAGCGTCACCTTCTCGGTCATGTTCAGGCCCGCCCCGGGCTCATCCAGCAGCAACAGAGTTGGCTCCGTAGCCAGGGCTCGCGCGATCTCCAGCAGCCGCTGGTTGCCAAACGGCAGACTGCCCGCATTCAGCTCAGCACTGCCCTCCAACCCCACGAAGGACAGGTACTCCATGGCCCGGTCGCGGATGTCCTTCTCCTCACGCCTTCCCCCCGGAAGTCGCAGCGCAGCACTGAGCATGCCATACCCGCTGCGAGGGTGCCGTCCCACCATCACGTTTTCCAGGACCGTCATGTTGGAGAAGATCTGCAGATTCTGGAAGGTCCTCGACAGCCCCAGCCCGGCGATCACGTGAGGTTTGAGGCCGTTGAGGACCCGATTGGCGAATCTCATCTGTCCTGCCGTTGCAGGCAACACGCCGGAGATGAGATTGAAGATGGTAGTCTTGCCTGCGCCGTTGGGGCCGATGATCGAAAACACCTCGCCGTCGCGGACTCTGAAGGACACGTCGTCCACAGCCAGCAAGCCGCCGAAGTCTTTCCTCAGAGCCTGCACCTCCAGAATCGATGCCTCAGCCATCTCTGCCCCCGTCGACCGGAACTACCGCAGCCCGATCTAGCCGGCCCAGGTCAACCCGCCTGGCCCGTTTGCGCTTCCACCCCTCTGTCCTCTCCCCTTCGAGGGCCGAGACGGTCACGCAGCCAATCGAGAGCTCTAACGCCACCGAAACTCAGTCCCTCAGGGACGAAGATCATGACCAGGATCAGTATGATGCCGTAGGCTATGAGTTCGTGCTCTCCACCGGCCCCTCGAAGGAGCTGGTGCATCCTGGCCCGCAGGACCTCCTTGATCACGAAGAAGAAGCTGACACCCAATGGCGCACCCCAGATGCTCGCCATCCCTCCTACGGCAGACATACACACCAACTCCACAGAGGCCACGAAGCCGAACGGACCGGGTGATACAATCGCCTGGAAGTGAGCGTACAAGCTTCCCGCCAGACTGGCCATCATGGCGCTGAGCACCAGCACCTGCACCCGATACTTGTCGGTGTCCACGCCCATGGTATTGGCCGCAACCTCGCTGGTATGGATCGCCCGCAGCCCCCGTCCCACTCGGGAGTTGATCACGTTGAAGCCAATGATGATCACGACGATGGCCACGCCCCAAACCAACCAGTAGTATCTGTCCACAGGCCACAACGCAAAAGCGCCACCGATGCTCAAGCGGGGTATCCCGGCCAGACCGTCATGGCCCCCTGTGATATCCTTCCCCTCGCGGAAGACGGTGTACATCACCACGCCCAGGCCCAGAGTGGCCATAGCCAGATAATTGCCTCGCAACCGTAGAATCGGCTTCCCGATCACGTAGGCGAAACATGCCGTCACCGCCATCGCCGCCGCGATCGCCAACCAGGGCCACCACCAGGTATCCGCTATGCCCGGCAGTAGACCATGCCTCGTCGCCATGGTGGACATGATCGCCGACACGTAGGCCCCGATGCCATAGAAGGCAGCCTGGCCCAACGAGATCTGCCCGGCATACCCCATCAGCAGATTCAGACCCACGACCACGATGGTGAGGATGCCGATGCGGATCAGCGTGTCGAAAGTGACCGTCCCGCCAGTGAAGTCCCTGAAGCGAAAGCCAAACGGCTGGACGCTCTCCACCAGTCCGAAAACTACGATGATCGCGATGAGCACACCGAACCCAGCGGCATGCGAGTAGCTCGACCAGCCTCCTCTTCCCGACATCCGATCACCCCTCAGGTCTGCTCGACGCCTCGCTCCCCTCCACCGATCAGCCCTTGTGGCCGGAGAAGCAAGATCAAGATCAGGATGACGAACGCTATGACGTCCTTGTAGCCGTACAACCCGGTGACTCCGGTGCCTACGTTCTCGGCTACCCCCAGTATCAACCCGCCCAGCACGGCTCCCAGCGGGCTGACCATGCCGGCCATGATCGCAGCCACGAAACCCTTGAGGCCAAATGCCAGTCCCATGTCATACTGCGGCCGGATCACAGGCCCGAACACGACGCCTCCGATCGCCCCCAGAGCAGCCGCCATCGCGAAGGCCAGCAGCGACATCCGGCTGGGGTTGATGCCCATCAACTCTGCCGCGCGCCGGTTGACGGCACAAGCTCGCAGCGCCTTGCCCAGCATGGTGCGCTCGAAGAAGAAAAGCAGAGCACCGAGAACCAGCGCCACGGCACCCCAAATCCACAAGCTCTGGGCACCGAGCGTCAGTCCGAAGGGTCTGAAGATGTGGTCTATCTGCTGCAAGTTGCTGAAGGCCGGCACGATCTTGGCTTGCGTACCCCAGATGATGAGCGCTGTGGCTCGGATGGCAATCGTGGCCCCGATGGTGATGATGATCAACGTGACCACACTCGCGCCGCGAGCCGGATAGATGGCCCCCCTCTCCAGGAGTATCCCGACCACCGTGACTGAGAGGATAGAGACGATGACGGCTACCGCCAGCTTGAGGGCAGGCGGCAGTGGCAGATCCAAGCCATACAGACTCGCGCACATCATGGCGCCCAGCATGACGAACTCACCCTGCGCGAAATTGATCACACCCGTCACACTGTGGATGACCACAAAACCCAATCCTACGAGGGCGTAGATGCTTCCCCCGCGGATGCCATCCATCGTCCACTGCGCAAAGGCCTTGAGGCCGTACCCATTCTGGTAGGCAAGCAAGACGACAGACGCCGCCAGTAGGACCGCCACAACCACCGTCAGACCCAGCCTCACAGATCTGGTGCCGAGGTACTTGCCCATGGCTGCTCCCCCAGTTATGGCAAGAAGGGGACTGAGGCCGTGCCGTGGCCTCAGTCCCCGATCTGGTCCGTCTGTCTACCACTCCTCTTGCGGGAAGGGGACAAACTTCTGGCCTTCCACCTCGAACCAGGTGAAGGACGTGTAGTCCAACCCATAGTGGTCGTCAGGAGCGAGGTTAAAGATACCTGCCGTACCAGGCCAGTTGGTGATATTGTTCTCGATGTAGTCGCGGACGGCCGCCCGCTGCTCAGCCAGGCTCAACCCCTCGGGCAGAGTCTCCAGTGCATCGATGACCCAGTACAGGGCATCGTAGGCGTGACCGCCGAAGGTACTGACCGGTTGGCCTGTGTAGTCTTCGTAGGCGTCCTTGAAGTCCATCCAGGTTGCCTTCGCAGGATGGTCATCGGCGATGTCCTCGGCGATGATCACTGCGCTGCAGGGCATCTCCGCACCCTCCACCGCGTCACCACCGGCGGTGATGAAATCCGTCGTGCAGACACCGTGGCCGTGGATGATGGGAATGTCGGGCAGTGCCGTCCGTATCGCGAGGTGCGCGTTGGCGGCCCCCGGTGGGATAGCACCGATCACCACCACGTCACACCCGGCAGCCTCGATGGCTGGCACCTGCGGGAACTCTGTGTCTGTGCGCTCGAACGCTCCTTCGAAGACATTCTCCATGCCCGCGTCGGTGAGAGCAGCGGACGAGTTGTTGTAGCAATCCTTGCCGTAGCCGGTGTTCTCGTACATGTAGCACACCGAGCTCACACCCAGGCTCGTCAGCCGCTCCACCTGCCACTCCGCCACGTCCCCGTTGCTCTGGGCTACCTTGAACACCCACGGCCGCATCTCACCAGTGTCGGGATCAGCGATGATCGCCAACGAAGACGCCATGGAGATGTAGGGCACCTCGGCTTCAGTGGCTACCTCGGCGATGGCCAGACTGATGGGCGTGACGCTTCCCATGATCAGGGCCACCACCTCTTCCTCGTCAACGTACCTCCGGGCCAGGCTGGCTGCGACGTCCGGGTTGCTCTCGGAATCGCCCACCACGATCTCCACCTCGTGGAGAACTCCATCCGGGCCGACGATCCCGCCAGACTCCTCCAGCCGCTCCCTCATGATCTCGGCCCAGTTCCGTTGGGGTTCGCCCAGGTTGGCTCCTCCCCCGGTGACGTCAGGCCCAAAACCGATCTTGTAGGTCGTGCCCACCTCGGGCGCCGGCTCTGGCTCCGGTGTGGCAGTGGCCTCCGCAGGCGGAGGCGGTGTGGTTGGCTCGGGCTCCGCGGCAGGTGTAGCGCAGCCTGCAACCAACAGCGCCACCAACGTAACCGCTGTGAATACGGCCAGCATTCTGCTTTTCACTTCTTTTCCTCCTCTATTCCGTACGGGAACTCGACTCCACTTGCCAGCCTCTTACGCCAAGGGCCACTCAGTAGAACCAGACTCTTCCCATCACCTCCTTTCCCTCCACTCACAGATCACGACGCAGAACTCAGCGGCTTGTCCCTACAGCCGCCCGCCGCCAACCCAAGAACACGTTCGACTTCTGGACTCGTCGCACCGCCAGACCTCTTCAGTGGTTCACGGGTCGTCCCCACGCGGTCCGAGCTAGAAATCAGGTGTCAGGACAGTTCTCCTCATCAGAGTCGTACTGTGCGCCTCGTTGAACACATCCTCGATCTGGCTCATTGGCCGCGCTTCCACGAAGGGCTCCAGTTGCACCTTGCCGTCGAGAACCATCTCCAACACCGTAGGATAGTACTCTGGCAGGCAGCCCCAGGTCCCAATGATCTCTGCGTCGAAGGCCATCAGCCTGGACAACGAGTATTCGTTGACGTTGGTGGAGAACCCCACCCAGACCAGCTTGCCCACAAAACCGAGGAGAGCCAGGGCGATATCCTGAGCCGCCTTCGCACCAGTCATCTCGAAGATCTTCCAGCCCCAGTTCGAAGGCAGCCCCTTCTCCTTGCAGAGGTCACGGAACTCGTTGCGAATGTCCTTGGGGCTCTTGTCGGTGGAGTTGATCACATAGTCGGTTCCGTACTCCAGAGCCCTCTCCAGCTTGTCCGGGTGTCGCGCAATGCCCACCACAGCTTCCGCGCCCATGGCCTTCAGAATCTGGGACATGAACACGCCAAGACCACCGGTCACCCCGAGGATGATGCACCTATCGCCCTTCTGAACATCCGCTCGGATCGCCGCCTGGTAGGGACTGGTCACTGCATCGGCCACGACGGCCAACCACTCCAGCGGCATCCCCTTGCGATCCTCCACCGGGCACAGATCGCCCGCTGGGACCGGGATGTGGCTGGAGAAGCCGCCGTAGATGTCCAGGCTGTTGCCCGGCATCTTCTGCGCCAGACAGCGGTTGCCTCGGTCCATGTCGCAGATCGGGCAGTTTCGACACGGCATCACCGCCGGGATGATCACCTCTTTGCCCACCCACTCCTTCTCTCCAGCCACGACCACGCCGCTGATCTCGTGGCCCAGCGTGAGCGGAGGTTTGGTGACTGTGGGTACGCCGTCGTAGAAGTACCCCAGGTCGGTATGGCACACGCCACACCCAGCAATCTCCACCAACACTTCACCCGGCTTCAGCTCCGGGACAGGAATGCTGGTCTTCTCCAGCCTGCCGGGCGTTACCTCCCCCGTCTCTCGATCCTTGACCGTAGGCTGCACCATCTGCCAGGTCTGGATCTTGTCCGGTACTGCTGTCATTGGTCGTCTACCTCCTCGCTATTGATAGTCTGTCCATCTCTCACGTTTCTCCGGCTACCGATCCGGCGGCGAAAAGCGCCGCGCCGAAGGCCCCCATCTCCTGTGGGTGGGGCGCTATCTCCACATCTATGTTGGCCCGCTCGCTGATGATTTCGGCCACGATAGGGTTGTGGGCCACGACGCCACCACTCATGATCACCCGGCCGGTCAGCCTGTCCATCTCCAGAATGCGCTTGGCCACCGAGTTGAACAACCCCCTGACGATGTCCTCCAGCTTCTCGCCTCCCCTGATCTTGTCCAGAACCTCGGTGGCCGTGAACACCGTGCAGAAGCTACCCAACTCTGTTCCACTCGTCGACTTGCGTGCCAGACCCTCCAACTCACTCACGGGAACGTCCAGTTTGTACGCCATCTCCTCCAGGAAGGCGCCGGTGCCCGCTGCACACTTCCGGTTCATCTTGAAGCTGCTCTTCCTGCCAGAGCTGTCCAGCTTGACCACCTTGTTGTCCTGGCCACCGATGTCGATCACCGTGATCGCTTCTGGATAGTAGTGATGGCATCCCTTGGAGTGACAACTGATCTCGGTCTTGGTCTGGTCAGCGAAGGAAATGCTCCGCCTGCCGAACCCGGTGCCAACGATGTACCTCACCTGGTCCGCGCGAAGACCAGCGCCGCTCAACGCCTCTTCCAGTGCAGCGTCCGCCGACTCGAGAAGATTGGCGCCGGACCTCCGTACGCAACTGCCGAGTATCTTCCTCGCGCCGTCGATGATCACGGCCTTGGTCGTGGTAGTCCCGCAGTCCAGACCGCCGACGTAGATCCCGTCCAGGCTCGTCCTCCTATCCAGCTCTCGCCTCTTTCGACTCCTCCAACTGCTCGACAAAGGCCTCGATGTTGGTCCTGGTGGTCTCCTCCGAATACATCCTGAGGTCATTCAGGTCGGCGTCGATGGTCAGCGTAGGTATGCCCAGCTCGCCCTGCAGTCTCTGGGGCATGCCGTATCGCGAATTCGAGTTGTTGGGGCAGGTCTTCGCGTCGTGGAAGACGATGCCGTCGACCTGGTACTCCCTCACCAGCCCCTCGATATACGCCTGCTTGGCCGGCTCACTGCGGTTGATGAAGATCTCTGTATACGCCTGCGCCATGCTCTCGAAGGGCCTTTGCTCGTCGAAGGCGCTGAAGATCCAGCTATTGCAGTACGTCGACACCACTACGCAACTGTCCAGCTCCGAGAACTGCTCCGACAGCGCCCGCAGCTTGCCCCAGATGGGCATACCCTCCCAGTAGATGCGGAAGCGCTCGTTCTCCACCGCGGCCACGCCATCCGCAACTCTCTGCTCCAGCTCCTCCTTCAACGTCCGGTAGTAGTCCACAGGCTCCTGAGTACCCCGCAGGCAGACCGCTGGTCCCATGTGGATGCAGCCATCGAAGAACGTCCACGGCGCCGGCACGTTCCTGGCCAGGCCCAGCACGTGTCCCCAGAGCTCGCTGCATTCTCTGGAAAGCCGCATCGACTCCCTGAACCTGTCGATGTCGAACTTCTCGCCGCTAACCCTCTCCAAAGGAGGTATCAACTCCTTGATCTGCTGGACCACGTCCTCGACATTTGCCACCGTGACCTGCTCCATGCCCTTGGGAGGGTTGATGCCGATCACAGGCACGTTGAACTCCCGACCATAGAACTCGAACCACTCCCTCACATCGCGACACTGTTGGGTGTTGTAGGCCAGGATGTCCGGCTTCGGAACACTCTCGATACCAGGGTAGGCCTGTGACAATGGCGTCTCACCCTTCAGGTAGCACCCCACGTCGCTTGTGAGATAGGAGCAGATCTCCGGCGAGTAACCCATCGCGTTGGCCACCGGTATGTAGTCCGTGGCCACACGCCTGCTACCCAGCATGGCCCCATGATTCTCCGGGTAGTGAACCTCGAAGTCAAAGGCTTGGAGCAGTTCAGCCGGACCCGTGCTGGTGCACCAGGCGATGCGGCCCTCCTCCTCCCCCTTGGCAATACGATCCATGCGGTAGAAGTAGTCCCGCATCACTTGACCTAGCTGTTTCGCCGCCTCTATCGGCTTGCGCAATAGCTTCCTATCCGACATCCATCTCCCCTCGAAACCTCTAACCTAGCGCCTCTGCCACTACTTCGGTGATGTCCATCACTTTCACCCGTTGTTTCCGTTCTCTCGAGAGCTTGGCAGCGGCCAACTTCAGGTTGCTCTTGCAGGTTGGGCACGCCGACACGATCACCTCGGCGCCCAGGTCCATGGCCTCAGCCACTCTCTTCTCAGCCAGTACTGAGCTCAACTCTCCGTCGAAGCCTTTGAGCCCTCCGCCTCCCCCACAGCACTTGGCTAGGGCTCGGTTCAGGCTGAACTCTGCCAAGTCCAGGCCCGGAATGGCCCGGAGGACGTTGCGCGGCGGCTCGTAGATGCCCATGTGCCTCCCGATGTCACAGGGATCGTGATAGATGACCTTCATGGGGAATTCGCCCTGGAAGCGAAGCTCGCCCTCGGAGATCAGACGATCCATGTACTCCACAGCGTGCAGCACCTCCACGTCGAATCCCGAGTATTCGCGATACAGATCTCTCAGCGTCCTGTGGCATCCGGCACACGTGGTGACGATCAGTCCTGGGCTCAAATCCGAGAGGATCGCCAGGTTCTTGTCCATACACTCCTGGAAGGCGTCTTTCGCGCCGATGAGATGAGCGACGTAGCCACAGCAGATCTCCTTCTCGCCCAGCACGCGGTAGTCGACCCCCGTCTTGTCCATGAACTCCATCATGCTGGGAACGATGTACAGGTCCTGGTACGAGCCGGTGCATCCCAAATAGAGGAGCACGTCCACCGGCCCCGCCACTGTGGCTTTCTCCTCGTAGCCGGAGGGATAGGTCTCCGTTCGGTCCGCCGCTTCCTCTCCCAGCGGGTTCCCCTGCTCCTTGAGGCTGTCCAGCATTGGCCCGAAGACCCGGGGCAGATAGCCAGCCTCCACCAACCTCTGCCTGGCACCGCTGATAATGCCTGCGACATCGACACTCGCCGGACAGACCGCTTCACAGTTCACGCAAGTGGTGCACTGGTAGAAGCTCGCTGCCAGCGACTCCGAGGGCTCCACAGCACCCGTCATCAGGTTGTACGCCAGGATGACATGACCTCTGGCATTTCGTGACTCCAGAATCGTCTCGCCGAAGACGGGACAGCCGAGGCGACAGAAACCGCACTGGATGCACGCCATGATCTCGGCGTCCACTTCGGTCCCGTAGCTCTCCACCTCCTCGGACCGCTCCACCAGCGGCTCGAACGCGAAGTAGTCGTAGATGTCCTTCACCTCATCGTCCAGGCCCATCTTCGCCGGGTTCAGGATACCATTCGGGTCCAGAGCCTTCTTGATGCTCCGCATCACGTCCTGGCCCGCACCAAGTTCCTCGACCATGAAAGGTGACTTGGCCATACCAGTACCATGCTCCGCAGTGAGGGTGCCCCCCAGACTCATGGTCAACTGTATGAAATCCTGGGCGATCCCTCTGACCCTCTCCCAGTGGTCGGGCTTCCTGGGGTCCGCCATGATCACAGCGTGGATGTTGCCGTCGCCCACGTGGCCGAAGCTGGCGATGCGTACACCGTGCTTCCGCCCTACCTCCTGCACCCCCTTGATCACGTCGGGAATCCTGCTGATCCGGACTCCAAAATCCTCGACGACAGCCATCAGGCGCTCGCCCCGGACGGCCTTCCCCAGGGCACCTGTCAGCCCCGATCGCGCCTGCCAGATTCTGGCCATCTCCTGCGCATCGTCGCTCCACTCCATACCGACTTGGCCATGCCTGTCGGCGATCTCCCGTATCCGATCCAACTGCTCGTGGACGACGGAGGTCTGCCCGTCCAGCTCCATGAACAGCATGCAGTTGACGTCTTCGGGGATCTCCAGGCCCATGACCTCCTTGGCCACGCCCAGTGCCACTCCATCCAGTACTTCGCACTTGGAGAGGGGTATCCCCTCCGTGAGGATCTCGGTCACGGTATCGCCGGCATCCTCCAGCGCGTTGAACCGGATCGTGACGAAAGCTACGTACTCGGGCTTGGGCAAGATCCTCGCCGTGATCTCGGTCACCACGCCTAGAGTGCCTTCAGAGCCAAGGAACAGGTGGGTCAGATCGAAGCCGGCGGAGCTCTTGGGAACCGTGGTGCCTGTCCTCACCACGCGACCGTCGGCCAGCACCACCTCCAACCCCATCACCCAATCCTTGGTCCCACCGTACTTGACCGCCCGCTCGCCGCTGGCGTTGGTAGACACGCTACCGCCGAGCGAGGCCAAAGCATGACTACTGGGGTCGGGGGGATAAAAATGGGTGGGGGCCAGGGCTCTGTTCAGGTTGTCCAGAATCACCCCCGGCTCCGCCACCACGTACCCGTCCTCCCGATTGATCTCCTTGACGTTGTTCATCTGCGAGAGATCCAGAACGATGCCCCCTTTTGGCGCCAGCACCGCCCCGGTCACACTGGTGCCTGACCCCCTCGGTGTGACTGGTATTCTCTCTTCATCAGCGAGGGCCAGAATCTTGGACACCTCGTCTCTGGAACGGGCGAAGACGATGACGTCCGGCACGCCTACGTGGACCGACATGTCGCGCGAGTAACACAACAACTCGACCGGGTCAGTCCGCACGTTCTCCTCGCCCACGATCTGCCGTAGCTTCCCGAAGTAATCCACTCTCCTGCCTCCCAAAGCCTGATAAGCGTCAGGCGACCAGGAAGTCACCGTCTACGTAGATCAACCGTCCTGCAGCGATACTACTAGCATTCAGAGCTCGAAGAACGACCATCCCCACAAGACCATCAGATTCAGTGACCCGCCCTCGGGGGATGGCATTCCAGCACTCTCTCACCAACCGTGTCGTTCCAGACGGGCCTCTTCAACCATGGGCCCGTCAATAGAGGTCTCATCGCGTTGATGTTGGTATCGTGTGGAACGCACTCGGCCGCACCCTCTCCGACAGCCTGACCCATGCCTGTGCCGCCAGTAACGATGGCGACCTTGTCTCCCAGACTACTCTGCACGGCTAGGTTCAAGCTTCCTCCGCGCCCGTGGTCGATACGAGCCCGTTTCCGTGGAGGACCACGCACTGCTGCCGCCGTGGTCGTGGAGTGGCTCGCGCGACTATCCGGCCCCGCACCGCGGTTCAGCTACTCCCGGTCCTATTCCAGGTACCGCTTCCTCAACATACGATGCAAGATCTTGCCCGTGGCCGTCCTGGGCATCTCCTCAGGCTTGATGATATCGACGCTCTTTGGCCTCCTGTAGCCAGCGAGCTTCCCTCGGGTGAACTCAATGATCTCATCTTCGGCCGGAGGGCTGTCAGGGTCTTTGGGCACGACCACGGCCTTCACCGCCTCGCCCCACTTCTCGTCGGGGACACCGATCACCGCCACGTCCAGCACACCGGGATGCGACCCCACGACTGACTCTACGTCGGAAGGATAGACCTTCTCGCCACCCGTGATGATCATGTTGTCCTTCCGGTCTACGATATAGTAGTACCCTTCCTCGTCCATCCTGGCCATGTCGCCGGCCGTGAAGTATTCGCCACGGAAGGAACTGGCGGTCTTCTCCGGCATCTTCCAGTACTCGTCGAATCGCGCTGGACTCCGAGAGTAGAGCTCCCCGACTTCGCCCTGAGGGACGGGATTACCGCTCTCATCCAGTAGCTTGACTTTGTCAGTGCCCACGCATTCCTTGCCTATGGATCCCAACTTCCTCAGTTGATCGCGCGGTCGCAGCAAAGTCACCAGACCAGCCTCGGTAGACCCGTAGGCCTCGAATAGCTCGGCATTGGGGAACATCTCCATGATCCCCAGCTTTGTCTCCTTGCGAGCCGGAGCGGAGGAGATCAGCAACTGCCGGATGCAGCTCAGGTCGTGCTTCCTCCTGACCTCTTCCGGGAGGTTGAGCATCATGATGTAATGGGTCGGCACCAGAGAGGTGAAGGTCACCTTCTCCCGGGCTATGATCTCGAGCAGCTCAGCGGGGTCGTAGTTCCTCGCGCGGTGGATGTACACCCCCCCACCCACGTAACTGAACATGAAGGAATAGAACGTGGAGTTCACGTGACAGAGGGGCATGACAATCAAGGAGATGTCGTCGGAAGTAGTACCGTGTTCGATTTCGCAGATGAGGTAGTGCGCAGTGTAGGACTCATGGGACCTGATGACGCCTTTTGGCCGCCCGGTGGTGCCAGAAGTATACAAGTGAATCCAGGTATCCTTCGGCAACACCTTGACCTCCGGCTGCTCTGGCGATGCCTCTTCGATGATCCCCTCGTAGTTCACGTAGCCATCAGGGGTCTTCTCCTGGTCGCCCACGAAGATGAAGCGGCCCGCATCCACCTGTGCGAAACTGCCCTGCACAGGCTCGACCTCCCTCAGGAACTCCTCGCTACAAATGAAAGCCTTGGAATCTGAGTCGTTGACCACGTATTCGATCTCTGGCCCCACCCATCTGAAGTTGATGGGCACCACCACCATCCCCGCCTTGGCCGCTGCCAGATATATCTCCATGTACTCCACCACGTTGTAGAGCAGCACGGCGATCCTATCGCCTTTCTCGAGACCCATGTCGAGCCACGCGTTGGCCAGGCGGCAGCCCCTCTCATCGTACTCCCTGAACGACAACTCGCTGAAGCCATCCTTGACCGCCAGCCCCTTCACCGCCATCTTGTCGCCGAACTTGTCGGCGTTGACTCGTATAATCTCGCCAACGTTCAACCAGATCGCCATCTTACCTCCTCAGGCTTCACTTCGTACACCGAGCCTCTTCCGCAGAGCATCGCTATTATAGCAGAGCGTGCGTATATTGTCAAGTACTGATGGACGAAGGATTCGGGGCTTGACTGACTGTGGAACTCTCTAGGCCTGAGGCACCGCCCAAGTACTGTTTGCACTCGCAGGTCTCAAGGCTTGCGCGCCGCACGGGTGATACACTGAGCACGAGCCACAAACGGCTCATGTCTTTTCCTCTCGGCACCTGTACTTCAGCAAGGAAGGGAAGTTCACACCCCACGAGGGGTGTGAACCACCCTACAACGCAAGTACCGCCGGCTCCTCAAGCCAACAGCCGGTCGTGTACCGAGTACTGTTCTCAGGTCTGACGTGTCGAGCTGGGCCTACTGTTCCTGAGGCTTCGCCAACACCTCAGCCATGAACTCGTCGTCCACCAACCGGGCCTCATCGATCAGTTGACGGTACTTGATGAAGTCGATCGTGTCCTTGCCGGTGATCTTCTTGGTATTGAAGGCGTGGAAGCCCAAGAAGGCCTCACTGGACATGTTGGTGGCCAACCAGTGGCGATAATACAGCTTGCCCTGATCCCAGAAGAACTTCTTCTTGGCCCTGATAGAGTCTATCGACATCTGGAGGCAGTTGGGGAACAGGTTGGTGAAGGTCCATAGCATGTTGTTGACTTCTTTGTCCAGCAGTTCGAAGTCGGCCGATGTGTTGTACACGAAATCTCGGGCCTTCTTCATCTCATCACCCGTCTTGAACTCGCCGTACACGATCCCACCATCGTGCACGTACTCGTCGGTGATGACCTGCGGGTTCCTCACCCAATTGCCCTTCTCGTCCTTCAGCACCGGCACGACTTTGCTCAGGTAGCCCTTGCGGAACATCTTGTAGGCGCTCCACATCTCGCAAGAGATGCAGTTCCACATGGCGTCCTCGATCCCAAGGAACCAGGGGAGGAAGTCGGAAGAGCCACCCACCGGGGCCGAGCCGTGTCTGGGGCCAGCCTGGCCGTAGACCGCTGTGTCTGATGAGACGCACAGATCGCAAGCCCCGCCGATCTCCTGGCCGCCGGCGACCCGCATCCCATTGGCGCGACAGATCACCGGTTTCTTGCAGTCCAGGATGCTGTCCACCATGCCATTGAAGAGATCCATGTACAGGGCGTACTCGGTGGGCCTCCCGCTGTAGTACTCGGCGTACTCCTTGGTGTTGCCGCCGGTGCACCAGGCCCTGTCGCCAACGCCGGTGAAGACCACCGCCACCACGCTATTGTCGGCGGCGGCGTTGGTCATGCCCGCGATGACCCCCTTCACCATCTCGGTGGTGTACGAGTTGTACTGCTTGGGGTTGTTCAGCCAAACCCAAGCGCTGTAGAGTCCGTCCACCGGATTCCCTTTGGGATCGATGATCGGCTTCTTCTCGTAGACCACGCACGGGGGATTGTCCATGGTGCCAAAGTGTTCATCACCCCACAATGCATGATCCTTCTTCTCATAGTCTCGGGGTAACCACTCCAGTGCCATTTGCCCCTCTCCTTTCCTTCCCTTTCTTCTGCTATGTATCACGCTCATGCCCGCCACGCGGGCAGCTCGAGGGTCACCTGCGTACGTAGCGGAGACGCGTAGCCCGAACTATGTTCCGGGGGGAAATGTGTCACTCAGAATATATGGCGCTCACTGGACGCCACACGTGCATTATAACATGCGTCGGGCACCGTGTCAAGCTCGCGTCACTGTCTGGCCACTACTTCCCTCTGAACACCGGCTTTCTCTTCTCCAGGAACGCCACCGTGCCCTCCTGATAGTCCTCCGTCGCGGAGAGCCCTCCGAACTCAAGGGCCTCGATGGCGAGTCCTCCCTGGAGATCCGTCTCCAGTCCCTGGTTGATCGCCCGCTTACACGCCGCCGCGCTCAACGGTGCCTTCTCTGCGAGTTTGCTGGCCAGGGCCTTCGCCTCGGTCAGCAGCTCTGCCCCCGGCACGACCTTCTGCACCAGGCCGATGCGTAGCGCTTCTTGAGCGTCGATCATGTCCCCGGAGAGGATCATCATCTTGGCCATACCTTTGCCCACCAGGCGCGGCAGCCGCTGCGTGCCTCCGTAGCCAGGGCTCAAGCCCAGGCCGATCTCTGGCTGCCCCATTCTGGCGGTGTCGGCGGCTAGCCGGATATCACAGGCCATGGCCAGTTCCAGCCCTCCGCCCAGCGCATAGCCGTTGATGGCCGCTATCACGGGCTTGGGCAGGCTCTCTATCTTCTGCATCACGGCTTGCCCGAGTCGAGAGTGCTCTGCCGCAGCCTCGGGTGACTTCAGAGACTGGAGCAAGCCTATATCGGCCCCGGATACGAAGGACTTATCTCCTGCACCGGTGAGAACGATGGCGAGCACCCCTTCTTCCGCGGCCAGTTCGTCCATAGCTGCGCCAATGTCGGCCACCACTTCCTCGTTGAGAGCATTGAACTTGTCAGGACGGTTGATGGTGACGACAGCTATCCTGTCCTCTCGATCTACCAACAGATGCTTGTAGGCCACTAACCACACCTCCTCATGCCAGGTCCAGCATACCTGCCCCGGTTGCCCTCCGCGCAAACGGCACGCAGCGCGCCTGCCCGCTGACAGCCTCAGCCGCCAGCAAGCCCGGGACGACAAGCTGATATGGTCTCACTTGTACTCGCCGTAGAAGCCCCTACCCGACTTGCGACCCAGGATGCCTGCTGTAACCATACGTCTGACCAGCACCGGAGCCGCATACACATCATCCTTGAACTCGTTGAACATGTTGTCGGCGATGAACAGTGTCGTGTCGATGCCGAGGATGTCCAGCAGCCGGAACGGCCCCATCGGGTGATTCAGCCCCAGCTCGATCGCCGTGTCTATGTCCTCCATGCTTGCCAGGCCGGACTCGTAGAGACGGATGGCATGCAGCAGGTACGGTATCAGCAGCCGGTTGACAATGAACCCCGGAGTATCTTTAGCGATGACCACTGTCTTGCCCAGCGACTCGGCGAACCCCCTGAGCTTTTCGACCGTCTCCTCGCTGGATACGATCGTGGTCACGATCTCCACCAACCGCATCACGGGTACAGGGTTGAAGAAGTGCAAGCCAACCACCTTGTCCATGCGGTTGGTGGCCGCCGCCATCTCGGTGATGGTCATGGACGAGGTGTTGCTGGTCAAGAGCGCGTGCGGAGGGCAGATCTCGTCTAACTGTTTGAAGACCTGCTTCTTCAACTCCAGGTTCTCGATGATGGCCTCCACGACCAGATCGCAGTCCTTGAAATCGCCCACGCTGGTCGTGCCTTTGATGCGCCCCATGATCTCGTCCTTATCCTGGGCCGTAATCTTCTCCTTCTGCACAGCCCTGCCGAGGAAGTGATCGACTGTGGCGATACCTTTGTTGAGCAACTCTTCGTTGATCTCCGAGACCACCACCTCGTACCCAGATTGAGCGCAGACCTGCACGATGCCTGCACCCATGATCCCGGCACCCACGACTCCCACTCTCTTGATCTCCATTGCGCGACCTCCTCGCTCACACCTCTGAATGAGTCTTCTATCGATCCCTACCCAGGGAGTCTTCCTCTCTCCCCGGAACAAGCCACCACTACGAGCCGCTTTGCAGCGCTGCCACCGTTGCGTCGGTAAGGGCCACCCGATACGCCAGCAGAGCACGTCCGCTGGCTAACAGAGCCTCTCTGATCGGCCCCTGCAACTCGGCTATGGTCCCGTACTTCGTCTCGGCAATCTCCGTCTTGTCTTGCGCCTCCAACCGGCCCCCGACCGCTCGAGCCACGAAGACGTGGCTGGTCCAATCCAGGTAGTCATCGTCGCCGGTGAAGCGAACGTGGATCCGCAGAAGATACCTCTCCAGCTCTATGTCCAGCCCGGTCTCCTCGAGCGCCTCGCGCCGGGCACCCTCCTCGAAGGACTCGCCAGGTTCCAGACCGCCGCTTGGCGCCCGGAAGATGGGCCTTCGAAACATGGGCTTCCTGATCAAGGCCAGGCAGTCGTCGTTGAAGATGAACAGTGTGATGTCGTGAGCGCGACCATGCTTCTGGGTCGCTCGCACGAAGGCCAGTTCGGCTTCACCTATCTCGTGCTCCAGACGCAACACTTGGGGCTTGCCCAGCTTGGCCTCGATCTCCTCCACCAGTTTCGCACTTACGTACATCCCTGAGAAAACCTGGTATCGGTTTCATCCATCAGACTGTAGGACGCTCAGCAACTCCTGATGGATCTTGCCGTTGGTGGCGACAACATCCTCCTCGAAAGGAGTCCAGGCCTCTCCCCTCATGTTGGAGATGTCACCCCCAGCCTCCTTGATCAGCAGCCCGCCCGCGGCGGTGTCCCAAGGTTTGACGTTCAGCTCCCAGTGACCGTCCAGACGTGCGGACGCCACGTACGCCAGGTCCAGAGCCAGCGACCCGCTGCGCCTCACCCCCTGTATCGTGGGGAGCAGCTTCTTCAAGAGGGCCACGTTCTGATCGCCGACGCTGCCCCGCACGTATGGGAAGCCCGTGGACAGCAACGATGAGATCAGGCGATCCTGATCAGAAGTCCGAATCCTCGATCCATTCAGTGTGGCCCCACCACCCTTCTGTGCATAGAAGAGCTCATCGTGCAAGGGATCGTATACGCAGCCTATCAGCACGTCGCCCCTCTGGGCCAGTGCCACTGACACACAGAACACGGGATAGCCGTGAACGTAGTTCGTGGTTCCATCCAGCGGGTCCACCAGCCACACGTAGTCCGCGAGAGTAGCCGTCTGCCCGTCCCACGTCTCTTCGCTGGCGACGCTGTGCTCGGGGAAGCGGCTGTTGATCCGCTCCGTGATTCTCTCCCCCAGGACCAGGTCTACCTCGGTCACGAGGTCCACCTCGCCCTTGCGGGTCACATCGTGCGTGGTCCCCAGCCTCTCCAGCATCTCCCGCCCTGCCTCTTTGCAGAGTGCCACCACAAAGTCTCTGTCCGGCGTCCCCCGGGCCACCTCCCCCATGCGAGGCTACTTGCCCCTCCACACCGGTTTTCTCTTTTCCATGAAAGCCTGGAGCCCCTCGGCCGCGTCCTCCGTCTTCATCAGCCGTTCGAGGTAGAGCTGCTCCGAGAGAGCCAGCGCCTCTTCGAAGCCCAGCGTCAAACCCTGCAAGGTAGCTCGCTTGGTCAGCCGCAGCACCACGGCGCTCAGTGTCGTCAACTTGCCGAGGAATCTGGACACTTCCTCCTCGAACCCTTCCACTGGCACCACCTTGTTCACCAGCCCCAGACGCTCGGCCTCTCGGGCATTGATGACAGAGCCGGTGAGAAGCAACTCCAGGGCCTTCATGTGAGGCATCAGGCGAGGAAAGGTGACCACCGCCACCGGCGGGTACACCCCCACCTGTATCTCAGGCTGGCCAAACGTGGCCTTCTCGGACGCGATGATCATGTCGCAGAAGGTCACGAGCTCACACCCGCCACCGAGCGCTGCACCATTCACCGCAGCTATCGTCGGCATCTCCAGGGACCACATCTGCCGAAAGATGCGATGGAAGACCTCCACCATCTCTTCCACCTTGTCCGCCGTGTGATCCTTGACGTCCACGCCAGCACAGAAGGCCTTGCCCTGGGCGGCGAAGACGAGCACCTTGGTCTCCTCGTCCCCCCGTAGGGTCTCCAGAGCCGCGTTGATCTCCCTCATGGTGGGGATATCCATGATATTCACCGGAGGATGATCGAGCGTGATCTTGGCTACCCCGCCCTCTCGCTCGAAAAGGATGTTCTCGAACTCCGCGCTCATGGTTCCTCCGCTAGATGTACTGACCCCCGTCCACAGTGATCACCTCGCCTGTGACGTGGCGGGCCTTCTCACTGGCCAGGAAGCTCACCACGTAGGCTACCTCTTCCGGCTGTCCCAGCCTGCCGAGCACGATCTCCTTCAACGCCATCTCCTCGACCTTGTCGCGGGCGGGATTCTGACGCAGCATCTCGGTCTCGATCAGGCCAGGCCCCACCGCGTTCACGTTGACGCTGTACTTGCCCAGCTCCTTGGCCATGGCCTTGGTCAGTCCGATGATCCCCGCCTTGGAGGCCGAGTAGTTGGTCTGACCGAACTTCCCACGCAGCCCATTGATGGAGGTGATATTGACGATCTTGCCCGACTGCTGCTCCCTGAACCCAGGTGTCACTGCGCGAGCAAAGTTGAAGTAGCCCTTCAGATTGACGGCGATCACGCGATCCCACTGTTCCTCGGTCATCTTCCAGATGACCCCATCCCAGTTCATGCCAGCGTTGCACACCAGGATATCCACACCGCCGAACTCCGCCGCCACCTTGTCGACCATCTCTTGTGCTGCGGCGAAATCCGAGACATCGATCTGGTAGGCCATGGCCTTGCGGCCCATCCCTTCTATCTGCCGGGCCACCTCCTTGGCCTCGTCCGGGTGACTTCGGTAGGTGAGTGCCACGTTGGCGCCCTCTCTGGCCAGATCCAGTGAGATAGCGGTCCCAATACCCAGGCTACCACCTGTCACGATAGCATTCTTGCCTTCCACTAGACCCATCTGGTGTCACGCTCCTTTCGCGTCAGTTCCCTATCTACTCCTCGGCCGTAGCCGAACGGTACGCCGCACCTAGTCACACAGGATGGGCTCGCCCCTCGGTGCAGGCCACATTCTGTGCCACCCTCGCTGATGGCGAACGAACACAGCACAACACTCGCCTCCGGTCAGTGGGAGCTTCTCTGACAGAACAGGTGCCCCCTGCCGCGCCCAGGGTTCATCGAGGCCCTCTGGACCAACTGCGCTCACTCTGGCGCGCAGGCAGACAGAATGGACATGAGACGTTGAGGAATCACGCTGCTGGCGAGGCGGACACTTGATAGTCGAGGTTTCGAAGCCAACAGCTTGCATGTGGACAAGACGAGAGGGAAGAAAAGAACAAGACCAACAACCCCGGACTGGACGCAGCGCCCTCATTACTCCCTCACGGTTCCTCCGAAGATTCCCGATCTGCCGCCAGAAACTATCCTGGCGCTGGACTGATCATTGGAGGACGACCGTATTATAGCCCGTGTCGGAAAGTATGTCAATCGCTGGACGGACCGGGGGCCGGGCGATGAAGCTTTGCCCAGACCGGACGTCAACCTAGCCTGGCTGAACACGCCGCTGGGGCATCGCAGCCAAACGAGCGCATGGCACCGGCACAGAGCCTCGACTATGAGGGACGAGAGCTCATTCTCAATCCGCGAACTAGCAGTATGACCAAAACAAGCGCGACCCCGCCCACCAGGGCTTCCAGAGGTCCAAACCCCGTGGGCGCCAACTCGCCCTCACCCTCGGGTGTGGCAGTCGCCGTGGCTCCAGTCACAGGAGTCTCGCCCTCAGCCGCCGGCGTACCCGTACCCTCATGTATCACCCGAGTCGCCGTGGCTGCCTCCCCTTCCTCAGCGGTCGACGTGGCCGCCACGGTAGGGGGGCTGGTCGACGTAGGCCCCACCGTGGGAGCCGAACTGGGAGTCACCTCAGCCACCACCGTCGGCGATGCCGCTGGGGCCAGGAACCTCGTGTACACGACCAGACCCGCTATGGCCACGAGGCCCACCATCAGCAAACCAACGAGGCCCACGACTACGATCATGAAAAGCCTGCTCTGTCCCCCACTGGGATTCGTCATCTTCTCCCTCCCTTTCTAGGCGGACGGATAGTGCCCCATCGCCACAGGGCATGTCTTCGCTGGACACACCCGATGCTGCCCATCGAACACGCTCAGGTCACCACGATTCCTCGTGCATCGTGTCATTCTGGGAGACTCCGCTCAGCCAAACAGCTCCACGTTGCTTTGTGCGACGAACACCTCTGCGCCGCTATCCAGCCGGATCTCGAAACCTCGAGCCTTGGCGCCAGTGGCCAGTTCCCTCGGGCCAGGGGGAATGGCTATGACCGTGCCTGTCTCGCCCATATGGGCGCCGCGCACGATCCTCACCTGCGAGCCTGCCTCCAGGAGGAACTCGGGACGTCCTTCTAGTTCTGCATCCCCACTAGCATAGGAAGCATACACGATCAGTTCGGGGCGCACCGCTCCGCCTCTTGCCTCCATGGTCCCACGGATCGAGGCCTCCTGACCATCGTATGCTTTCAGCAATTCGAACACCGGCTCCGAGATGGCAAACTTGCCCATCCCCTCCGTGACAACGACCGGGAACGGCATGGCTTGCACGACGTCCACCAACCCCGTGTCCACACTGCCCACGATCATGCCCTGCACTTCCATGTCCCGGGCACGATGCAGGATCGCCTCGTCCAGAGACGAGCCCACGAGCACGGCGTTCCGACAACTCATGTCTATCTTCTCGAGGTCCATGGCCTCGTCCGGGTCATCGATCATTACTCTCAGGACGCCAAAACCCTCTTTGGCAGAACCCCAGATTCCCTGGATCAGAGCACCCTTCACTTCGATGATGGCTCCCAGGCCCGACATCACGTTGATCACGGTACCCCTGTAGTGCGCCGCCAACTCCAGAACCTGCCGATCCGACTGGATCAGCACTCGCCCGTTCGACACCCCAGCCACCATGCCGGTTACAGGCGACCGGTAGCTCTGGCCAAACAGGCGTGAAGCACCGCTTCCAGCGGCCAGAACATCCCCTTCCTCCACGCGATTGCCAGCCGCCACCCGCATGTACGGTCCCAGGTCTGTGCTCGAAAGAGACAAGGCTCTGGCGACGTTCAGCAGGTGCACCTCCGACGGAACCGAGGTGCGGCCGATGACATCGGACGGATGCACGCGGTGACCGGTACCCACGAGCACTTCGCCCCTGATGGGCAACATACGCTCGCGCCTCATCACCATGTTGGGCACCACACGCGTCACAAAGGGATGGTACGGCATCTGCCTATCCTTCAGATCCCCAGTTCCCACATCCATTCCTGGATGGTCGTCCGACGTTTGTTCTCGTCCGTCGGCAACGAGAGAGGCCGGCCTCGAGCGTCCACGATGATGCCCAGCGCTCCCCCCGCGACCTCGGTGGTGGCCCCACGACCTTTGCTCTCGAGACCAACATCGAACTGCGAGCTTGGGCGCATCTCGACGACGGCGCGCTTGCCTGTCGCCAGCGGTAACACCTCCAAGGCCCCGAAGGGCACCTCCACTCTGATGCTCTGACCGTCATCATAGTCTATCTTGACCTTGAGGGCCACGCTACCTTCTCGGCCAGTGCCCGCCAATGCAATGACCGTCCCCAGTCTGAGGAACCCGTCGCGCCCCAGCGCCTGGGCCGCCGCCAAAGGCTGCACGGTAGCCAGAGCACCCAGTTGGGGTAGGAGTGAGGCGTGATCCAGCGCCAGCGAGCAGACACCCGTGGGCTGTAGCGCGTCCAGGAGTATCAACACAGCCTGCCCCAGGTTAGCCACTCCGGAGAGGGCTCCACCCCTACCTACGATCAGGTCTACGGGCGGCATCACGCCGTCCTGAGCACTGGACCCCTTCCCCAACCACCTCTTTCTGGCCCTACGAAGCGTCAAGGAGATAGCCTCGCGCGCCACGGCATGCTCGAGCTGAAACTCCTGCTCTGTCTGGGGTACCGTCATCGGCCTCAGGACCTTGTTCAGGATCTGATTCTCTGCCTCGTGCGCATCCAGCTCGGACGGCAGCCACCTCAGAAGCTGCGCCATGCCTGCCTGTTCCAGGACCTTGCCTGCCCCGTAGCCCACGCCGAGTTCCGCGCTCACCGTGGACCCGTAGTGCCCATCGATCACGCCAGCAACGTGAGTAGTGGCGCTGCCCAGATCGACCACCAGCGCGTTCAGATCATAGAGACGAGCCAGATACCTCAACGCCAACTCGAGCCCCCCGGCCGTGGTCAGGATGGGCGCCGAAACCCAGGACTTGAGCTCTCCAAACCCGGGCACGCGGCCCATCTTGCTGTCTCGATACAGACCGCGGACCTCTTCCTCCGCACTTGCCAGGTCCTCGTCAGACAGCGTTGGACGAACGTTGTTCACCACCCGTAGATTGCAGCACTCCCCCAAGACTCCGGCGACCTCGGTGCGCGCCTCCTTGTTGCCTGCGAAGATGACGTGTACCCGACCTCCCTCCTCCGAGGCCGACAGTATCGCAGCGATATCCCTCGCCATCTCCGTAACCGGCGCCACCGCGCCTCCGTCCACTCCGCCGCCAAACAGAACGGCGTCCGGACGGCTCCGTAGGGTATCCCGCATCATAGCTTGCAGACTGCTCTCCGCCCGTCCTTTGTCCGCCGCGTCATCTCTAGCCACCACGTTCTGGACCGCGACGTACGAACAATCAGTGACCTTTAGCAGGCTCTCCACACTGAGATCGCGGATTAGTCCCACCACCGCCACACGCAACGGAACAGCCGCATTGACGGTAGCCACGATGCCATCCACGCCACTCCCATCCTCCCTCTCGGGTACGATAGGTTGGCCCTGGCCGGACAGCAAGACACGATTCGTGCGCTGCTCGATCTGGCGGATGGCCTCACGCACGCCTATGGAGATTCTCGACCACGGTGCCTCGACGGTCGTCGCCGTCTCTCCGGCCGCCAGCAGACGGAACTCACCCGCCACCAGATCGACCAGGGCTGCACGGGTCGTCGTGCTTCCGCAATCGATGATCAGAATGGACTCGAGATCATACTCTCGTTCCATACGCCAGATACCCTTGGAGTCTCCTTCGCAGCCTCACGGGGCACAGCCCGCCGATGTGCTAGCCCAGCAAACCCAACCAATCACCCAACAGGAAGTACACGCGTTCGATCAGTAGTGAGACGTAGGCCATGATCCTGTTGCCGAAGATGGCCCCGAAGGTTATCAGGATGACCCACCTGCCGACAGCAGATGTGAACCTCACCAACCCGCTGCCGGGCTTACTCCGTACGCCCATGGTGAAGTAGAAGTAGGCGAGAGTGCCGATCGTGCCCACGGCCAGCAGGATGTTGTTCGCCGCTTCCACCCGGCCGCCTGCCGACCTCGGAGAGATCGAAACCCAGGAAGCCTGGATCTGTGGCAAGAACGAGCCCAGTAGCGCTCCGCCGATGGCCAAGGCTGCACCAACGCCGAACAGGAAGGCCACCGCACTGTTGCCCAGCCAGGCAGTCGTTCCCCTCATCTTGGTCAAGAGCAGCAAACACAGCAGCAGCGGAAGCAGAAAGGGCCAATTGGCTCCGGGATCCTCAAGCAGCGGCTCCACCAACCGCGGGCGAAGGATGCTGTGTAGCACCACCACGACCGCGTAGCCCACCGAGGAACCCACGAACACGTGCTGAGCCAAACGATACAGCGGGTTGTCGCCGAGGAGATAGCTGTAGACCATTAACGTCAGGATGGCCGCCAGCCATACCGTCAACACTTCGCCCATCAGCTCGGCTTCCCTCTCAATCTGCTACCAAAGTAGGCCACGTTTCCCGCTACGATCAGCAGCACCATGGCGATGTGAGCGACGGATTGCGAATCCATACTGGCCAGGGCCAGCCCTGCCTCGCCGGTGTGGCGTTCGTATTCCGCAGCCCCAACCAACCCCGTCATCAGACCCAGTAACTGTCGCTGCGCCTCGTTCCGGTAGTATGGCCGGGCATAGGGATCAGCCGTGGCGCTCACACCCGCTGCCATTGGCAGTCCATAGGGGCCTTGTACCTGCTCCAACCACAGGCGCAAGAACTCCGGTGTCCCGGCGAACTCGATAATCAAAGAAGGGTCCTGATCGACGCCGACAAAGCCACTCCACGCGCCGGACCGCAGCTCCTCCACGATGGTGCGCGGCGCCGCCTCGATCCCCGTGACGTAGCCCAGGCTGATATAGTCCTCACCGAGGACATAGCCATACTCCTCAGCCACACGCTCCATCACCTGTTGGCCCAGACGGGAGCCCTCCGGCGTCAAGCTGACGTTGATCAGCCGCGTCTGGCGCTGCATCAGGTGACGCAAGACGGCCTCTACTTGTGGAACCATCTCTCCGGCGGCCCCTGGATCGTAGTCGTGGGAGATAAGCACGACGGACCCCGCAGGTAGTGCCTCGATAGCTTCGTACATCGCTGTGGTGTCCGAGGTCACGGGGATATGTGCCTCCGACCATCTGCTGCCAAGCAGGAGGGGAACAGCCACTCCTGCCAAGAGGATCGCGTAGATGATCCAGCGGACGGTGGAGGCCATCAGGGTCTCAACGCGCCGCCGTGGCCCTACTTCCACCTCTGGCCGCGCTGCTTCCCTCACCACCGTCCCAAACAGCTCCGCTCTCTTGTAGCCCGCGCTGGACGGCGCAACCACTGGCAGAGGTACGGCCCGTCGAGGAATCGCCACCACGGGTTCGATCCCTAGCGTGCCCTTGATGCCCCTCAGCGAACCGGTGATCTCCGCCACGCCGGGCGCTGCTGTCGGCTCCTCCTCGCCCTCCTCTTGGTCGGGTCGCAGCGCTTGCAGCCACGAGGGTATCTCTGCTGGCGCCACCCCCTCTTCGCTCACCGCCGCCGACGTCTCGGCCAGCATCTCCTCCAGCTCGGGAGGTACCTCGAGCCATTCTGGGAGCTCAGTGGATTCCCGCTGGCCCTCCTCACCGAGCTCAGCAGAGGGCCTCTCGCCGGGGACTCCCTCCAGCTTCTTCAGCCAGGGTGGCACCATGTCCTCAGCCCCGCCCATCCCTGTCTCGGCCGCCTCTGCCTCGCCGACATCCTCGGCACGCTCTGGCGGGCCCTCGAGCCGCCCTTCCGTCACAGTGCCCTCTTCTCCGGGCTCACCGGCCTGCAAGGGTATGTCCGTGAACGAGAGTCCTGGCGGAATCAGTTGGGCCCCACACTTCGCGCATACGCCTACGCCTGGCGCGTTGGGCGTGTCGCACATGGGGCACGTTACACCTTGAGGAACGCCAAGGGGCTGCCCACACTCGCCACAGAACCGGCTGTCAGGCTTGTTGGCTGCTCCACAGTGAGGGCACGTGATCACCGGGTGCTGTCCTCCTCACCGCTGTAGGGCCGGTCGAACCCCATGAGCACCCGCACCCCCGTGGCGATGGTGCCCAGAGCGACGCCGATAATAATGCCGCGCATACCCGCAGTGCCAGGCACGTTGAGAATCCAATCCTTGATCTGCGGTAGGAGATCGCTCACGTATCTGCCTGCGGGCACCTGGCCGATGAGGACCACGACCGCTGTCACCACGAAGGCGACGGATTCCCAACTGCGCAGCCGAAGTCCGCGATAGGCAGCCGTGGCCACGAAGAAAGCCAGCAGGGAGAAGGTCGCCGCCTGAAGGGGAAACTGCACATTGTCGAAGATCCACGTCACCGCCCGACTGTCCGCTCCGGGTAGCCCAGCGATCACCACGACGAGTGCTATGCTCACCAGGGCGATGCTGTAGTACCAGCCGTCTTCCCGCTTCCAGATCCTTCTGAGATGGACTACCAGTACGTTGACTAGACCCAGAAGCATGGCAAAGGCTACCACGATGACCACGGACTCGACGAGGAACAACCCGAGGGCGTTGATGTGTGTCTGGTCGAAGAAGAAGTCCACGAGCACCAGCGCCCCGATGGCGATAGCCAGCGCCATGGGCACCGAGCGCCGCAGCCCCACCGTGACAGCCTGAGCTATCCTTCTCATCCAGACACCTTCCCCGCCCAACCGTGTAGTGCAACACCCATCCGATGCTGCCTCACGCCAGACTCCGAACCACGATGCCCACCACGATGGTGAAGATGATCGCTGTTCTCAGCCAGTCCTGGGTCACCAGACTGGCCAGGTGACTGGTCTTGCCCAGCAGATACGCGCCTGCGGCGAAGATCTCCTCGCCGATCAGGGTCTGATCCGCAGACGCGTACATGAAGGGTAGGATCTGGGAGGAAGTAGTCCCGGCCACCTGCACCAGCCCGTTTCGCGCACCCACCTCGCTCATCAAGAGGAACTCGTCGCCGAAGCTCCCGACCATCACGTTGGCAGCCACCTGCCCATGGCCCAGGATTTCCCCAACGCCCGCCGCGTAGGCCACCTTGTCCGGCGATATGAAGCGCACGCAGGCCGGATCGTGCCCCTCCGGGTATCCCTGGGCGACACAAGCCTTCTGTACTACGTCCTGGGCTACGGGCAGAAGTGACGGATCCGATACAGTGACCACAGGCTCCAGTCCGGTCGCCAACGCGTGCACAGCGATGTGCTCCAGCACCGTGAGCCCGGCCAGCGATTCTGCGGTGACGCTGGTGCCTATCCCGCCCGTGCCCATGGAGACGTGCACGCGGCGCCCGCTCTCCGCCGCCCGCCCCAGGTACTCCTCTACCGCGTTATAGCCTGGGATGGAGCGGAGTTGAGGTCTCCCCCTCTCCCGTATCCTGCGATTTGTGATCAGGAGCAGGGGAAAGAAAGGCAGAAGCAGCGCAAACATGATCGCCTGTGATTGACCTATCCCAAGGTCGCGGAATACGGCAGCCAGGAACTCCAAGATGCTCCCTCCACTGGGTCAAAGCATCTACCGCACTCGACTCCGGTCCTGATGTTGCGGCTCCTCCAGGCGGCTGATCATACGCTCCAGACCGCTCCTGTCCTCGAGCAGCGCTGCGTAGTCCTCAACCGCCACGTCGCCCAGGAGCATTGTCAGCAAGGGCTGGAAAGCCAGGAGGGTCTGGCTGGCGAAGAAACCGAGAGGCTTGTGAGCCTCGAGAAAAGCAATGGCTGGCGCGGTCAGCCTCCAGCTATCCAGCCGGTGAGCAAGGTCTTCTATCAACTGGTCCCGGCGATCGGCCTCCAATTGCGCCCCCATCCCCTATCCTCATCCTCCTACGTGACAGGTCCGCCACGTGGCAAACGGTCGAGATCGGGTCAGAAACCTGTGTTCACCACCTCCCAGCCAGCCAAGAACGAAGCGGCGTGGGGTCCGTCGAAGCCCCAAAACGCCCCTTAATGTATAAGTATATCACCCATTCGCGAACAACACAAGGTGTGAACTGCCACATTGGCAGCGATGGTTGACAACGTGACCACGGGCCCCTGGCGTCTGTGGAACTGCGGATGGCCGCATTCGTGGCGCGCCCATCGTCACTCGGAACGATGCCTCTTTAGACAAGCCACGCCGGATATGCTACAATCACACGGCATCGAGATGCCAGACGACTACCCTTGGAAGCGGCTGGTGCGGCAGCCTGTTGTCCACCACACGTAGACCTTGAGGAGGCATGCCAGTGTCCGCTCTGACCGAGCTCTACGAAGAGATCGCCGACTGCCAGCGTTGTATCCTGTCCCAGGCGCGCAAGAACGCCGTACCCGGCGAAGGGCCTGAGAATGCCGACATCGTCTTCATCGGCGAAGGGCCGGGATTCCACGAAGATCAGCAGGGACGGCCCTTCGTAGGTGCGGCCGGCCAGTTCCTGGATGAGCTACTCGAGAGCATCGGCCTCCGAAGAGAAGACGTCTACATCTGCAACGTGATCAAGTGCCGTCCCCCCGGCAACCGGGACCCGCTGCCCGAAGAGGTCGAGGCCTGCAAACCACACCTGGACAGACAGATCGAGATCATCGCCCCCAAGATGATCGTAACCCTGGGCCGCTTCTCCATGGAACGATATTTCCCAGGCGCCAAGATCTCCCAGATCCATGGGCAAGCCCGCAAGCTACAAGGGATCATCTACTACCCTATGTACCACCCGGCAGCAGCCCTGCATCAACCCAGATGGCGTCCAGTGGTCGAGGAGGACATGTCCAGGATACCTCAACTCCTGGCAGCAACCGACAGCATCGCCGAGGTGGAACTGCCGCGAGACGCTGAGCAGCTAAGCCTGTTCTAGACCAGTGGCCAAGACACGGAAGACCAGCAGAGGCACGGGGCTACCGAGACTCAAGATCGTGGCTTTCTTCCTGCTGGGTCTGGCTGCCTTGACCGCCCTCAGTCTCCTCTCACCCACTCGCGATGCTTTCACCGCAGCCCTCATCTCCATCCTTCGTCTGTGCTTTGGATGGGGCGTCTACCTGGCTCCGATCGCGCTGGGCATCGTGGGCTTCTGGCTCTTCCGGCAGAGCATGGGCCACACCCTGGGCATGGACTGGAGAAGGCCCCTCGGTGCCCTGTTGCTCTTCGCCGCCTCGCTGGCCGCCACCCATTTGCTCTCCTCTGCCGAGGATGCGCGCCAACTGGCGGCCGAAGGGGGAGGTGGAGGGTATCTGGGCTGGGTGTTGAGCGCGGCCCTCGTCGCGGCCCTGGGCACCATGGGCTCTCTCATCGCAGCGGTTGCCGCCGCCGTTGCCGGTCTCGTGCTGCTTTCGGGCGTCTCCATCGCTCGAGCCCTCGCCGCATCGCGACGAGCTTGCACCAGCCTGCGCGACCTTCTCGAAGACCGGGTATCCCTCCCCAGCCTCCGGCGCCCGCAGATACTGCCGGAAGACACACTCTCGCGTCTCAAAGACGAGGCCCCCCGTCTATTCCACTCTCCAGGCGGGAAGTGCAAGGCTCCCTCTACGACTGTCACCCCCGCAATGCAGGCGGAGTTGGGTACGCGTCCCTGGCGCTTGCCGCCGGTAGAGGACGTCCTGGAAAGAAACGCGGCCCGAGCAGTCAGCGAGACGGAAACCCGCCGCAAGGTGCGCGTCATCGAGGATACCCTCGCCAGCTTCGGCGTGCCGGGCAAGGTCGTGGAGGTCAACCAGGGCCCCACCGTCACCCAGTTCGGCGTCCAGCCCGGATACGTAGAGCGAAAAGGACGCGATGGCCGTTCGTCCAGACACAAGGTCAAGGTCAGCAAGATAGGTGCACTGGCCAAGGACCTCTCCCTGGCTCTGGCCGCCGCCCCCATACGCATCGAGGCCCCCGTGCCCGGCCGCTCCATGATCGGCATCGAGGTGCCCAACGAGGAGGCGTCCCTCGTCTCTCTCCGGCGCATCGTGGAATCCGACGAGTTCCAGGAGAAGACCTCGACCCTCACCATCGCTCTGGGCCAGGACGTCTCCGGCCTGCCCGTGGTAGCCGACCTGGACCGGATGCCCCATCTGCTCATCGCGGGGGCCACCGGCTCCGGCAAGAGTGTATGCATCAACTCTATCGTGACCTGCCTGCTCTTGCACAACACGCCCGGGGACCTCAGACTGTTGATGATCGACCCCAAGATGGTGGAGCTAGTCGGCTTCAACGGCATCCCCCACCTCCTGTCGCCGGTGGTGGTGGAGATCGCCCGCGTGGTCGGCACCCTGAGATGGCTGCTCCGAGAGATGGATCGCCGCTACAAGCTCTTCTCCGCTGCCCAGGCGCGTAACCTGCAACACTACAACCAGCACCTGCGGTCGCAAGGAAGCGCACCCCTGCCTTTCATCGCCCTCGTGGTGGACGAGCTGGCCGACCTGATGATGGCCGCGCCCGACGAGGTGGAGAGCGCCGTATGCCGGCTGGCGCAGCTCTCCAGGGCCACAGGAATCCACCTGGTCTTGGCTACCCAACGTCCTTCGGTGGACGTGGTCACCGGGCTGATCAAGGCCAACTTCCCCGCCCGCATCTCCTTCGCCGTTACTTCCCAGACGGACTCGCGGGTGATCCTGGACCAGGGCGGCGCCGAGAACCTCCTGGGTCGAGGGGATATGCTCTACATGGCCTCAGATTCGTCCACCCCGGTGCGATTGCAGGGCTGTTTCGTCTCCGACAGGGAGATCGAGAGACTGGTCCGCTTCTGGAAAGGGATGGAGATCCCGCAGCACGAGGAGCGAGAGCAGTTGGTCCAGCAACCCCTCTGGCCCGAGATGGCCGAGATCCCCGATCACGAAGAAGGGGAACCCGAGGACGAGCTCCTGGAACAGGCTATCGAACTGGTCAAGGAGGAGCAGCGTGCCTCGACGACCTTTCTCCAGAGGCGGTTGAGGATCGGGTACGTCAGAGCGTCCCGCCTGATGGACCTGCTTGAACAGAGAGGCATCGTTGGGCCGGCGGAGAACGCCGGTCGCGCACGTGAGATACTACCGATAGAGGAGGAAGTTACATGACCAACGACGCGAGCGCTGCCCGCCCCGGCAAGCTCCAGATCTGGCTCGCAGAGGTGCGCGCGCCATTCTTCACGGCGACCATCGTGCCCATTCTCCTGGGCGCCGTCATCGCCTGGGCCAGAACGGGTACTGTGCACTTCGGTCTTTTCCTGCTGGCTATGCTGGGCGGGCTGCTATTGCACACCGGCACCAATGTGGCCAACGACTACTTCGACCATCGTAGCGGCACAGACGACGTCAACGTGGAGTTCGTCCGCCCCTTCACCGGCGGCAGCCGCATGATCCAGAACGGTCTGCTCACCCCCAGGGAGGTGATCTCCGGCGCTCTCGCTGCCTTCGCCCTGGCCTGCGTGGTAGGCCTCTATCTGGCCTACGTGAGAGGCCCGCTGATCATCGTCCTTGGGCTGATTGGCATCTTCTCCGGATTCTTCTACACCGCTCCACCCTTCAACCTGGTCAGCAGAGGGATCGGAGAGTTCTTCATCGGGCTCAACTTCGGCGTGCTGATGACCCTGGGCTCCTACTTTGTGCAGACCGGACAACTGGCCTGGGAACCCGTCGTGGCCTCCATCCCCGTGGGGCTGCTCATCGCCGGGGTGCTCTACATCAACGAGTTCCAGGACGCCCCGGCCGACGGCACCGTGGGCAAGGACCACCTGGTGGTGAGGTTGGGCAGGAAGAGAGCCGCGTGGGGCTACCTGCTGATGATGGTGGCAACCTACGCCGTCATCGTCCTGGCGGCCGTGCTGCGCATCACCTCGCCATTCACTCTGGTCGCTCTGGCTACCTTACCCGTGGCGGTCAGGGCCGTTGGGGTCGCTCGCTCACACTACGACGAGTACCTCAAGCTCGTGCCCGCCAACGCCGCCACCGTGTTCATACACCTGCTGACCGGCCTTCTGCTTTCAGCGGGCTACCTGCTGGACAAGGCCATCCGCCCATTCTTCTAGACGCGGCCTGTGGGAGGCACATACGTGAGCGATAAGGCTTTTCAGGACTACTACCCCGACGATCTGAGCCACTGCTATGGTTGTGGGCGTCTCAACGAGCACGGCCACCAGATCAAGAGCTACTGGGATGGCGAGGACTCAGTCTGCACCTTCCATCCTCGGCCCTATCACACCGCGATTCCCGGCTTCGTCTATGGAGGGTTGATCGCCTCTCTGATCGACTGCCACAGCACGGGCACGGCGGCAGCGGCCATCTATCGTGAAGAAGGGCGGTCCATGGATACCGAGCCGCCGGTGCGCTTCGTGACCGCCTCGCTACGCGTGGATTATCTGCGTCCGACGCCCATAGGGGTGCCTTTGGAGCTCCGTGGCACGGTCAAAGAGATCACCGGCCGCAAAGTGGTGGTTCGTGCTACGGTATCGGCGCAGGGAGAGGTCTGCGCCCGAGGAGAGGTGGTGGCCGTTCGCCTGCCAGAGGGCATGGTCCCCGGCAAGGACGCCTGACAGAGCGCGACCCCACCCCACGATTCCCCTCCCTTGATGGGAGAGGTTGGGGGAGGGTGACCTCCTCATGTCACCCCCACCTCCCGTCCTCCCCGGCCAAGGGAGTACTTCGTTTGCCCCTCAAGAAAGCATCCTGAGTAGCGACCGAACGTAGTGAGGGCGCGTACCGAAGGAACGGCTCATACCAGCCACCCTCGCTGGCGCTCCGCACCGATATCATGGTCGGCTGATCCGCATGCTTCGATACAGCCGTCGGCCTACTCAGCATGCTTGACCGCTCCGCCTTCGCCGACACCCCGTCCTCGCCTCGAGAAAGCATCCTGAGTAGCGACCGAACGCAGTGAGGGCGCGTATCGAAGGATCGGCTCATACCGGCCACCCTCGCTGGCGCTCCGCACCGATACCATGGTTGGCTGATCCGCATGCTTCGATACGGCCTTCGGCCTACTCAGCATGCTTGACTACTTCGCCTTGGCCGACACCCCGTATGCCCCTCAAGAAAGCATCCTGAGTAGCGACCGAGCGTAGTGAGGGCGCGTATCGAAGGATCGGCTCATACCAGCCACCTTCGCTGGTACCCCTACACCGATACCATGGTTGGCGGATCCGCATGCTTCGATACGGCCTTCGGCCTGCCCTTCGACAAGCTCAGGACGCAGCTCAGCATGCTTGACTACTTCGCCTTGGCCGACACCCCGTTTGCCCCTCAAGAAAGCATCCTGAGTAGCGACCGAACGTAGTGAGGGCGCGTACCGAAGGAACGGCCCATACCAGCCACCCTCGCTGGCGCCCTACACCGATGGCATGGTTGGCAGATCCGCATGCTTCGATACGCCACTTCGTGGCTACTCAGTATGCTTGACTACTTCGCCGTCGCCGATGCCCCGTTTGCCCCTCAAGAAAGCATCCTGAGTAGCGACCGAGCGTAGTGAGGGCGCGTATCGAAGGATCGGCTCATACCAGCCACCCTCGCTGGCGCCCTACACCGATACCATGGTTGGCCGATCCGCATGCTTGGATACGGCCTTCGGTGGGCTCAGGACGCAGCTCAACATGCTTCTGGAGGGTGTAGGCCATGGTGTGTCCTCCCCTCGTCTGTTGTCTGCCAATGCGGCTTGACACGCCAGAGGAATTGTGCTATACTGGAGACGACAATGGAAGAACGCATTCAGCCACCTGTTGCCCATAGTGCAGCAAGGTGGCCAAGGACGCGCAGAGAGGCTCGATACCCTACTCTGCGCGACAAGGCGCATTTCCGGTAGCCCAAAGAAGCACTGATTGGTGCGCACGGCCCACGGACGTTTGCGTGGCAGCAGAGTCCCTCCAGAGTCCGGGCCGTCACTCCACTGCCGGAGCACACTGCATCCCGCCGTCGACCGTCGACTCACGCGTCTCAAGCCAAACGGAGTCCCCCAGGATACGAAAGCGGGTGATCACATGGCAAGGAGCAGTCTCCTCACGATCTCCCTCGTCCTAGCGGCACTCATTCTTCTTGCATCGTTGGGAGCACTGTCCGCCAGCCAGGCAGGTGTGGCGCACAGCGAATCCGGGCTAGCTGCTCCTCTTGAGTCCGCACAGGTTTCCTCTGGGCACCTAGCGAGTCGGCAGCCCGCCAGCCAGGATTCTAACTTGTTCGAGCCCTACGTGACCTATGCCCAAGGGAACAGCCCATGCTCCGTTGGCATCGGAGATTTCAACAGTGATGGGCTCAACGACGTAGCGATGACCGCAGGCGGCTACGTACACGTGTATCTGCAGAACTCCGAGGGCACGCTCAACAGCCCCACGGCACGCCCCACGAACAGCGGACCCTATGCACTCGCCGTAGGTGATTTCAACAGTGACGGGCGGGACGACGTGGTTGTGGCCAACTTCGACCAGGACAGTATCGGCATCTTGTTGCAGAGGTCCAATGGAACCCTCGCCAGCCCGGTGACGTATCCTACGGCGGATGCCCCGGATGCGGTCGCAGCCGGGGACTTGAACAGCGATGGGCGGGACGATGTCGTTGTTTCCCACTGGCGTGCAGGCTCGGTGAAGGTCTTCCTTCAGCAGCCCGACGGGACATTCAGCGGAGCCAGCTACGCCGCGCCATCGGCTGGATATGACGATATCGATGTAGGCGACCTGAATGGCGATGGTAGGACGGACGTGGTGAAGATCAACGGGCAAGGCGCGAACCCCAATCTATCCGTCTATCTCCAGACACCGGACGGCAGCCTCGAGGGGCCCGTCTCCTATGACCCCGACGCCGGCCCGGCCCATGGAGGGGCTGTGGGCGACGTGACTGGGGACGACCTAAATGACGTGGCGGTGAGTCTCGGCGGCAACCGGCCCGGGTCGAAGATCGCTGTATGGGAGCAGACGTCGAGTGGAGCACTCCAGTTGCAGACCACATACAGCGCCTACGACATCCCTGAGCCTGTCGAGGTAGCCGACGTGAACGGCGACGGCTTGAGCGACGTTCTCACGGCCCACGGTGGCTGGTGCTCGATCGGGGTCTTCTTGCAGAGTAGCGATGGCTCACTGGCGCCCTACCAACGGTACCCCATCCCATACGCAAGTCACTACAAACCCCAGGGGCTGGATGTGGGAGATATCAACAATGATGGCCTGCCCGACGTGGTGGTAGCCGATTACAATCACGGGCTGGTGGTCCTCTACCATCGCTTCACGCCTCCCGACTTCGAGCTCCTGGTCAGTCCTGCCTCCAGTGTTGTTGAGCCAGGTGACATGGCCTCGTGGACCGTTGAGGCCGTGCCGTCCTACGGATTCTCCGAGCCGATCACCCTCAGTGTCGAAGGACTACCCCCCGAGGCCACCTTTGAGTTCTCGGCGAATCCTCTATATCCGCCGTACGATGTCGTAACCCTGAATGTGCAGTCAAGCTTCAGCACGCCTCCAGGCAGCTATCCACTGTCTGTCTTGGGGATCAGCCAGGATGTCGAGCGCTCGGCGTCAACTCAACTCGTCGTCATCGGGCCCGATTTCCAGTTGGACGTCAGCCCCACATCGATCACGGGGGTACGGGGCGAGACTCTCTACTGGACGGTCGACGCCACGCCTCTGGAGGGGTTCTCCGAGCCCATCAGCTTGACTGTAGAGGGACTGCCGGCTGACGCCTTGAGTGACTTCTCCGTTAACCCTGTCTGCCCGCCCTACGACCCCGTGACTCTCTCAGTGCAGCTCAGTTCCACAACGCCCGAGGATAGCTATCTCCTATCCATTCTGGGCACCAGCCAGCATCTGGCACACACAGCATGGGCCGAGTTGATCGTTCCTGCGCAGGGTTTCGATCTCTACGTCTACCCCGGCTATCAGCAAGCCCTGCCTGGCGCCACACTCACCTGGAGTGTTGAGGCATACCCGTATGGAGGCTTCTCTGCGCCCATCTCCCTTACCCTGGAAGGGTTGCCTGAAGGAGCCAGCTACGACTTCTCCGCCAATCCGCTGCCGTTCCCTTACCAGCCGCTCACCCTATCTCTTCACCTCAGCCCCACGACGCCACCGGGCGCTTACCCGCTGTCCGTGGTTGGCAGCGGTGAGGGCTTTGTGGAGACAGCCTGGATCGAGCTCGTCGTCCCTCAGCCTGATTTCCAGATAGAGGTCAGTCCCTCATACCGTGATGCACTACCCGGTGCAACCGTCTCCTGGACTGTTGGGGCAGTGCCGCTGTACGGTTTCTCCCAGCCCATATCTCTGTCCATTGAGGGGCTACCTCCGGACGCCACCTACCAACTGTCGGCCAATCCCATCTTGCCACCCTACGAACCCGTGAGCCTTGAGGTGCACCTGGCCTCGACCACTCCTGGGGACGACTACCCACTTGCCATCGTAGGCACCAGTGACGCTCTGACCCACGTTGCCTGGACCGAACTGATCGTGGCTGGGCCCACCTTCGAGATCGACGTTAGCCCTTCCTCCCAAACGGCACAACCTGGCGCCACGGTCTCGTGGACGGTTGAGGCTCTCGCGCTGCGCGGTTTCTCCGAACCTATCTCTCTCACCCTTGAGGGCCTACCTCCAGACTCCAGCTACCAACTGTCTGCGAATCCGATGTCGCCGCCCTACGACCCTGTCACTATCACCGTACAACTCAGTTCTGCAACTGTCGAGGGCACCTATCCGCTTTCTGTCGTCGGCACGAGCCAGGAGATCACCCAGTGTGCGTCGACAGAGTTACGTGTCGTCTTGCCCGATTTCAAACTCAGTGTCAGTCCCTCTTCCCGTAGTGTACAGCAGGGGAAGAGTACCTCATGGACTGTCTCTCTGACTGCCCTCCACGGGTTCTCCGAGCCGGTCAGTCTGACCCTGGAGGGCTTGCCACATGGAACCACCCACAGTTGGTCGGAGAACCCCGTGACGCCAACCGACGGTCCGGTGACTCTGCGCGTACAGGTTGGTCTTGCAGCGCCATGTGGCACCCACCGACTGACGGTGGTTGGCACCAGCGGGGGCTTGGTGCACACCGCGGGTACCCAACTCGTGGTCTTCGCCTCGCACTTTCAACCGTATGTCACCTATGCCAAAGGGAACAGCCCCTCCTCCGTTGGCATCGGAGATTTCAACAGTGATGGGCTCAACGACGTAGCGATGACCGCAGGCGGCTACGTACACGTGTATCTGCAGAACTCCGAGGGCACGCTCAACAGCCCCACGGCACGCCCCACGAACAGCGGACCCTATGCACTCGCCGTAGGTGATTTCAACAGTGACGGGCGGGACGACGTGGTTGTGGCCAACTTCGACCAGGACAGTATCGGCATCTTGTTGCAGAGGTCCAATGGAACCCTCGCCAGCCCGGTGACGTATCCTACGGCGGATGCCCCGGATGCGGTCGCAGCCGGGGACTTGAACAGCGATGGGCGGGACGATGTCGTTGTTTCCCACTGGCGTGCAGGCTCGGTGAAGGTCTTCCTTCAGCAGCCCGACGGGACATTCAGCGGAGCCAGCTACGCCGCGCCATCGGCTGGATATGACGATATCGATGTAGGCGACCTGAATGGCGATGCTAGGACGGACGTGGTGAAGATCAACGGGCAAGGTAGGAACCCCAATCTGTCTGTCTACCTCCAGAGCAGTGATGGTAGGCTCAAGGGCCCATTCTCGTATGATCTTGGCGACAGTCCGGCCCATGGCGGCGCCGTGGGGGATGTGACTGGGGATGGATTGGCGGACGTTGTAGTAAGTCACGGCGGCAACCGGCCCGGTTCGAAGATTGCCGTGTGGGAACAAGAGGACGACGGGACCCTCGCGCTGCGGGGTACGCGCAGTGCCTATGACATCCCGGAGCCGGTTGAGATCGCCGACGTGAATAGCGACGGCCTGGGTGACGTTCTCGTCGCCCACGGAGGCTGGAACGCCGTGAGTGTCTACCTCCAGCGCACAGACGGCACGCTAGCGTCCTACTCGACTTATGGGATTCCTTACGCCAGCCACTACAAGCGGCAGGGAATGGACGTGGGTGATATCAACGACGACGGCCTTCCGGATATCGTCATTGCCGACTATAACCACGGGCTGGTGATCCTCTACCACACTCGCACACTCCCTCATTTCGAGCTTGACGTCGCACCCAGGTCCCTTACAGCCCAGCCAGGGTCAACGATCAGCTGGACCGTTGCCTCCGCCGGTTTCAACGGATTCTCGGATCCGATCGACCTGTTGACAGAGGGGCTGCCCATCAGCGCCACACTCTCCTTCTCCGCCAACCCAGTCACACCGTCGTCAGGTCCCACAACGATGGCTGTGAGGCTCACCACCGAGAGTCCTCCCGGGAGGTACTGGGTCTCTGTCATCGGAAGCACCGTCTACCAATCCTACACTGCGGGAAGTGAACTGATCGTCCCGGGTTTCACCCTCAGCGCCAGCCCGTCGTCCATCATCGCGCAGCCCGGAAGCACGGTTTCATGGACCGTGACCGCGACACCAGTGGGCGGCTTTTCCGACCCCATCCATATGAGCCTGGAAGGCCAGCGTGGCGGAGAAGCGCTGAAGTTCTCTGTCAATCCCATGGTGCCTCCCTCCTACGAGACCATTCTCTCGATGGAAATCGGCCCTGGTCCCACCCGTGGCGTATACCCGTTACAGCTTACGGGCACCACCCCTCACCAGACGCGCTCCGTGACTGTCTGGCTCGTGATAGGCGCTGACTATCACGTCCTATTTCCCCTCGGCCTCTCCACGGAGACCCGTGTGGACGACAAGCGCCGATGAGTCGGTTGGCGCCCCGTCCATGGCGGTGAGAACCAGCAAGACCATGGACGGGCACACCATCCAGTACGTTCTCGACCTGGCAGTGGAGGTGAGCAACCCGTGCGAGTGGAACGAACCATGCGAACAATGCTTCTGCTCGTGAGCTTCTCGATACTGGCCATCTGTGCTAGCTGCGGCGAACCGCCGCCCCTGGACATGAGCTTGCTCACCGGCGAACCTTGCGAGCCTCCTTGCTGGCAGGGCCTGACGCCTGATGAGTCGACCGAGGAGGACGTCGCTGAGTTCATGACGACGACGAGATTCGTGGATACAAGGACGATCGACAGACGTAGCCTGACCCGCCGTGGTGAGGTGGTGGGGGTGGGCATACACTGGGATAGCCCTGCCGGGCGGTCCAACACCCTCTACATAGAGGGCGGGGTGCTGAACGGCATCAGAATCTCCCCCGACTACGACCTCACTCTACAACGCCTGTTCGAAAGGTACGGTCCCCCAGAGAAGTATCGCGCGATTCTGAAGGGATTCGAAAGGCGGTGGGTCGATGTCATGCTGTTCTGTCCCACACATGGGTTCACGGTGTACCTTGCGTTGCGTCCGGACGACCCGACACTTGAACCAGAGAGCAAGGTGGCTGAAGTCTGGTACTTCCGAGCAGCGCCACTGGAGCGCTTCATGGAACTAGGCTGGGAGGCGGGCCACCTCGGCACCGACCCGTCCGAGTTTCCGGAGTTGCTCCGCGACTGGCAGGGCTACGGGCCGATAGAAATGACCTAGTCGTGCGGGCAAGCGGCAGCCCAACTCGCCCAGGGGTCCTTCACCGCACAGTTCGCCTACAAAGGCGGTGGGGACAGGACCAGCAAGACCGTGGACGGAGACACCACCCAGCACGTCCTCGACCTGACAGCCAGCCTGCCAGTGGTGATCAGCGACACCGAAGCCGTGTACCTCTACGGGCTGGACATCATCGCCCAGCAGCAGGCTGAGACGTTGTACTACTTCCACGACGGGCTGGGCAGCGTGCGGCAGCTACTGCACAGCACAGGTGACCTGGAGGCCAACTACGCCTACGACCCCTTCGGCGTGCCGGTGGTCGCTGGTGACGCGGCCAACCCCTACCGGTTCACCGGCGAGGCCTGGGACGAGGAGGTGGAGTTGCTCTACCTGCGGGCCAGGTACTACCAGCCGGAGACGGGGAGGTTCATTACCAAGGATCCGTGGGAAGGGGACCAGTGGGCGCCGTAGGCCACCGCGACGTGAACAAAGGAGATGTGTGCCCGGGCGCGAACCTGAAGGAGGACCTGATGGACACATTCCGAGAAGTGGCGCGAGAACGATAGATGAGACCCAGAATCCTAGGCCTGCTGTTGTGCTGCTTCGTCGCGCCGCTACTCTCGTCATGCACAGTGCTCGACCCTGATGCAACGCGTGAGAGGGCAATCGAAGACATGAACGAGGAGATGGACGCGACGATGGAAATCGCGCATCAGATCCTTGTGGCCCTTGAGGCCTATGAGGCCGACCGTGGGGGGTACCCCAAACGACTGGAACTCCTGCTCCCAACGTACCTGTCCTCTATTCCACCCACATCCAGCGGAAGCGAGTTCGAATATGAGCGCGATGACCGCTATGACGAGGGATACTATCTGTGCTTCGACACGACGGGCTATATCGACAACCGATGTTGCTTCCACCGACGATTGTGCATCTGGGACTGCTCCCCCGGTGGAGAATAGCCCATTTCCGCTCTGGACGGCGCGCGTTGGCGGGCACCGCATCATACGGGATCGCCGAGAAGGCCAGCGATGGGCGACCAAGTGCACCCGGACCACTGAATCCGCACACAACGGCGACGGCGTGAGGACCAGCAAGACCGTGGACGGAGACACCACCCAGCACGTCCTCGACCTGGCAGCTACGCCCCCGTGCTGGTCGGTGACACCGATGCCGTCTATCTCTACGGGCTGGACATCATCGCCCAGCAGCAGGCCGAGAGGCAGTATTACTTCCACGACGGGCTGGGCAGGGTGCGGCTCAATATGCTGTCTCAAGGACGCCCGCTCCGCACTCCTACTGAGTCCCCATCGTGGAGGTGGAGCGCCGAACCCCTAGCTACGATGACCACGGCAAGCATCCTGTACTGTTTCCACAGCCTGACCAATGATAGTCACGAAGCAGCCGCCGAGGATGCCGGTTCGGCTTGCCCTCATCGAGGCCTCTGCCGCGAGCGGCTGAAGACGAAGAAAGCTCCCCCGTTGCCGAGGGAGCTTTCGCTTCGTTGACTATTCGAACCAGGGCCGGTTTGCGATGAGGTCCGATCCTACGGTGCGTACTTGATGGTCACAAAGTCCGACCCGGTGCCGCGGCCTCCACTACCGCCCACGACGTAGACGTCGCCGGTGACAGGGCACACTCCTACCGCATTCCCCTGGTCGAACCCGCTCCCAGGTCCATTGTAGCGGTCCACCCACTTGTTGCCGCCACCACCGCCCCTGGCGAGTACGATCAAGTCAGCACTCGTGCTACTCCGCGTACTGTACCCGGTCACGTACACCCTCTTGTTCTCGACGTCGATATCGTTGGGCACATCGTCTTGCCCCGCTTCATAACCCCACCGCTTGACCCACTTCTGTACACCATTGCGCTTGTAGCGGATCATAGCGATGTCAGCATCCCCACGTGCCGTCACGCTGGATCCGGCGATGAATACACCGGTGCTCCAAACGTCGATGGCATAGCCCACATCCGGCCCGTTGGCGCTGCCGTTGTACCGCCTGACCCACATGGTCTTGCCGGCCCTACTGAACTTGACCGTGACGATATCGCAGTTGATAGTGTTGCGGTAGCTGTACCCCGTGATGTACGGGAAGTTGTAGCTATCCAGCGCGACGTCCATCGACCCATCGCTCAGGCTATAGCTGCTGTTCCATCGTCCTACCCACAGTTCCTTTCCGCCAGCCGAGTACTTCACCAGGCAGTAGTCGAAATTGGTGCCATCCCCCTTGCTCGGACCCGTAACGTACACGTTGTTGTTCGAGTCAACCGCTACGGCCCGCGCAATGTCACTCCCACCGTCGGGACCGTCGTACTGCTTCACCCACTTCCTGGTTCCATCCGGTGCATACTTGATCGTCACGAAGTCATACTGATTCCCGGTGCCGGTCCTGAACCCCGTCACGATCACGTCCCCGTTGGAGTCCAACGCGATATCCATCCCACCATCGTCTTTCGATCCCGGGCTGCTGTACCGCTTCACCCACTTCTGGACACCAGAGGAGTTGTACTTGATAGTCACGATGTCGCCGTCGCTACTGGAGCCGAAGCTCCGACCCGTCACGTAGACGTTGCCATCGTCATCCACCACGATGCCTCTAGCTCCATCCCAGTCGCTAGCAGTGCCATCGTACCTCTTCATCCACTTCACGCCCCCGTTGGCGCGGCCGTACTTGATGACCAGGTAGTCCTCTCCTGAAGAGCCACCGTGGCTCCTGCCAGCAACATAGACGTTGCCCGAATTGTCGAAGGCCAGTGCCGCAGCCGAATCGACCTCGCTCGCCGGGCCGTCGTACCGCTTCAGCCAGTAGCGAGTGGCGGCTGCATCCACGGCGGGCACGACCAGCGCGAGCAATACGAGAGAGAAGAGAACCGCCCTCGTAGCCCGATGCAAGCCTACCCGCCATCTACCAGTCTTCATTGCTACCTCCTACGTAGTGTCTGCCCTGATGTCCGATGCATAAAACCAGCATCAAGATAGGGACTCCTATACCCTGTGCAGTGTAGCATTATACGCCCCAGGGGTCAAGCGCGCCAGGCAAGGTCTCGAGGGTGCCACAAGATCGAGATTGGAGCCGCCATGAAGCTCATCCTCAGTCATGCCAAGCCCTCGAACGACTGCCCGCAGGCTGAATCGAAGGGTGAGCCACGGGGCCGGAGGGTCGGACGGCAGCGAACATCTGTATCGTGTCTCCTTCTTGGGCACCCTCGACTTCGACGCTGTGGAAAAGCAGGTTCCCTTTCACCATGTCCACCCGTCTAGACGAAATGATATGGGTAGAACATGAAGAAGCGGTTAAACAACCATGTCGATCCGATGAAGACCCCCCTTCCTGCAACGCAGACCTATCTTCGGTATCTGGAAGATCGACCTTCGAACCCCTCATCATGCACACCGCATCGTGCAGCTTCGCTGTGTCGACGCCGTGAGACGCCGTCCACGGTGTGCTCCGTTGACACCACGCGCTCGGGAAGTTATAATCTCCACCGTCGTACGTGCCAGAGAGGGGAAAGAGATGGAGATCGACAGGGACAGGTGCACTGGTTGTGGATACTGCGTGCTGAGCTGCCCCGTGGGGGCCATAGACTCCGATGGGTGGGCCACCCTGGATCAAGAGAAGTGCACCCGCTGCGGGATCTGCCCCACCGTCTGTCCCAACGATGCCATCGTGACCGACGTGGTTCCCCCCGAAGCCAAGTCCCAGTACGAGCCAGCCTACGACGCCGTCATCATCGGCTCCGGAATCGGTGGTCTGATGACCGCGGCAGCCCTGGCCAGGGAGGGCCGGAGCGTGGCCGTTTTCGAAAAGCTCTCCTTCGTTGGCGGACGTTACACCGAGATAGACTACCGTGGTTATGCCGTGACCACAGGCGCCTGGACGTCCCTTGGCCCCAAGTCCAATATCGGAGAGTTCCTCGGTGAAATGGAAGCTCAGGCGGAGTACGTCAGCCTCCGCGATAAAGGCTGCCACCAACAATTCAGTATCCGTTTCGGAGACGGCAGGGATTTCCCTTCTCTACAAGCGATGCTCTCGCGCCAGGAATGGCGAGCCTACGTCCGAGCGCTGGTCCGGGGCAGGAAGATGGATCTCACCAATGCCAGCACCCACGACTACGTAGAAGAACACGTCTCCAATGACGATCTTCTGTCCACCGTCAACGCCATAGCGGCCACAGCCTCCGGAGTGGACAGTCATCACTTCCCCGCCAGCGAGTACATCATCGTCACCAAAGACACCGCCGGGGCCGGGCTCGATTTCGCATGCACCGTCGGTGGGGTGCGGAGCCTGATTCGGGCGCTGGAACAGGTCGTCACCTCCCATGGTGGTCAGGTGTTTACGTGTACGGAGGTCCGCCGCGTGCTGCTGGAAGAGGGAAAAGCCATGGGCGTGGCCCTAAAGAACGGCGACCGGATCCGGGCAGACAGTGTGATCCATAACGGTGGCATCCGAAGATTCATCAAGCTGGTGGGGCCGGAGAATCTCCCGTCCGAATACGTATCCCGGGTCCAGGACCTGGTGCCGGTGGATTGCGCAGCCATCATCGTGGGCACCACCGAACCTCTGCTTTCCGAGGCACCCATCCTCATGACCCCAGGCACCAACCGTGTGGCCGGCATCTTCGAGCCCAGCTTCCTGGATCCCAGCGTCGCCCCACCAGGCAGGCACATGCTGGACGTCTTCCTCCCCTTCTACTCGAAAGATCGGACCGGAGAGCTCGAGCTGGCTATGGATGACCTGCGCGCCCTGTTCCCCGACTTCGACGACGTGCTGGACATGGTGGTGCCCATGTGCTTCACCGGAGCCTGGACAGGCGCCGAGACCGGTCAGACCTTTGGGCAGGTAGGGGACCAGAGAATGGAGCCCAAGAGCCCCATCCCCAATCTTTACCTGGTGGGAATGGATGCAGTAGGCAGCGGAGCCGCGGGCGACCTCATCCCCGTCGGCGTGCGGCGACTACTGGAGCATCTGCTGTAAACACAGTCTCAGGGAGGGTCTAATGACGGAAGGGAGCGTTATGTCGCAGGATCGACCTCGCGGGCTCTACTTCGAGGAGTTCGAGGAGGCAGTGGACCTGGTGTCCCCAGGCCGCACCATCACGGAGACGGATATCCAGATCTTTGCCGGCCTGACCGGCGATTACACCCAGATCCACACCAACGTCGAGTTCTGCAAGGATACAGTCTTCGGACAAAGAGTGGCCCATGGTCTCCTGGGCCTGTCCATAGCCTCGGGGCTGGGCGCCCGGCTGGGCTTCATCGAGGGCACCGCCGTGGCTCTGAGAGAGGTCTCCTGGAAGTTCACCGGGCCCATCTTCATCGGCGATACTATCCACCTCAAGGTTGTGGTCAGCAACAAGAAGGCCATGCCCCGCCTCGGCATGGGTCTCGTCACCTTCGATGCCTCCCTCATCAACCAGAAGGACGAAGTAGTTCAGAAAGGGGAGTGGAAGGCCCTCATCCAGAGCCAGGATGCCAAGACCAGCCCCCTCCTGAGGCAGGAGTAGCTACGAACAGCCCCTGGCTACCACCGGGAGAGCCATGGTCGCTAGACTGAGCATCAGGGCCAGAGAGGCCTACGAAGAACACCGCGACTTCTGTCTCCTCGCTTTGCTCTTCACCAGTTTCCGCTTCCTGACTCTATTGCTCTTCGAGCCCGGCGGATACATCCTCGACTGGTCAGGCTACTACGTACCGGGCGCCAGCTTCGTCGAGCTGTCAGACTGGGGCTACTACCCCGTGGTCCACTACTGGATGGAGTACCCCCCGCTCTTCCCCTGGCTCTCCGTCCTCGTCTACCGCCTCAGTCTGTTCCTCCCTCCGTGGAGGGACCCGGAACTCTGGTACAACTTGCTCCTGGGCAGCACGTTCCTGCTCTTCGAGATCGGGAACTTCGTGCTCGTCTACGCCATCGCGCTGAGGGTGAGGGGACGACAGGCAGCGGTGAGGAGCGCCTGGCTCTACGCGGGCCTCTTCTTCCCCCTCATGACCTTGCTCTTCTGGTTCGAGAACTTCGCCGTGTTCTTCCTACTACTCGGCGTGTACATGATCATCGCCAGAAAGCCGGTGTGGGGAGGTCTCGCTGCCGGCCTGGGCTTCCTGGTCAAGCTCGTGCCCGCGTTCATCGCCCCTGTCGCCCTGCGCACCTTGCCCGGAATCTCCAAGAAAGCCACCTACGTCGTTGTGGCTGCTCTGGTGGTGTTGCTGGTCAGCATTCCCTTTCTCTTCACCAACCCTACCTTCTTCCTGACGCCCTACCTCTACCAGGGCAGCACCGGCCCCTGGGAAACCATTTGGGCGCTCCTCGACGGCTACTACTCGGGAGGCGAGACCACCCCCCTCGAAACGCGCTTCGATCCCGGCAACATCGTGGTCGCCTTCCACGAGTCCAGCTTTCCGTACTGGCTGGTCGTCGTAGCCTTCGCGGTCGTCTACCTCTTTCTCTATACGCGCCCCATCGACTGGCAGGACGATCTGAAAGCGGTGGCCTTTTGCGGCCTGTCCATCAACCTCTTTCTGATCTTCTCCAAAGGGTACAGCCCCCAGTGGATAGTCAACCTCCTCCCCTTCCTCGTGCTGCTCCTACCGGACCTCAGGGGCGTGGCGTACTCCGTGCTGCTGATGCTCGCCAACGTGGTGGAGTTCCCCATTGGCATGATGCTCGTGCAGGGACACCCCTGGCTGTACGCACTGGCCGTGCTCTTCCGCACCGCGCTTCTGGTCCTCGTGGCCATCGAGTTCGGCCTGATCCTCTTTCCTTCCATCCGAGTCAAGAGAGCCATTGGCTTGACTCTCACCTCCCTCGTGCTGCTGGCCACCGTGGGGAGCTTGCCCGTTGCAGCCCTGGCCCTGCGCGACTACTCCGCCGAGCGGTACACAGAGAGTCCCTACCGGCAGACTATCGACTTCCTCAACACACAGCCTGCGGGCGGCGTGATCTGCACCGACCGGGGCCTCTATCACCAGTTGTATAGTTTCCTGGTCAGCAGCAAGGGCATGTACTTGCTGAATGCCGACCAGAACCTGCACGACGCACTGGAGCGCCTGGTGGACCGCCATCCCCGGCTCTACGTGGTGTACGCCGGTTCGGAGGACGACCAGATCTCCAACCCGGCGGTGGAGGCGTGGCTCAACGGCAACGCGTTTCCACTCGGCGTGGAGTGGCTGGAGAATGCGCGCGTCGCGGCCTTCGCCACTTCCACGTCACCGCTGGAGGAGCAACTGGTGGAGGCCGTCTTCGCCGATGGCATAGAGTTGACCACGTCTACTATGGACTCCGGTCCTCTCGCGCCCACGGAAGTCCTCCGGGTAAGCCTTTCCTGGCGCTCGCTCCAGCCTACTGAGAACGACTACACTGTCTTCGTGCACCTTATCGACGCTAACGAGGCTGTCTGGGCCCAGCACGACAGCCAGCCCGCGGGCGGCCTGCGCCCCACGTCTTCTTGGGGAGCCGGAGAGGAGATCACAGACCACCACGGCCTCGCCTTGCCCGCCGACATCCCCGCAGGAGAGTACGACCTGACGCTGGGCCTATACGATGCCACGACCGGCGAGCGGCTTCCACTCACCACATCCGCGCAGGATTCGCCGGCCGACCGGGTGGTAGTGGGCCGCATCGCGGTAAACTAAACCTCCCGGAGCTCGGAAGCTTCGGGAGGCTGCGTGCGGAACCTTCGTGTTGGGATCTCGTCACCTGGTCACTCTACCATTCGCCGCACCTGCTCAGGACTCAGGCCCTCGATGCCCAGGTCCTTGACCGTAGTCCCCTCCTCGAAGTAGTCTACGCCCTCGATGACCGACGCTATCTGGATCATAGCATCACAGGTCGGCGTGGGCACGTCCCACATGCGCCCCATGGATGACCAAGGCACCATGCCAAAGGGAATGTCTTCAGTCACGTATCTGGTGGTCATAGATGAGGGGGTGCCTGGCAGCGCTGGGTTCGCGTGAATGGGGCTACCTCGCAGCACCTCGGACAGAGTGTTGCCCGGGATGCCCAGGTGGCTGTACATGGTAGTGAACGAGTCCTTGAGCGAAACGCTGCCCACCCCACACAGGTCTGCCAGGGACATTCGCTCCCCGTCCACGGCTTCCATCACCTGGGCCACAGATGGGGTAGCCCCGTCGCCGTAAAGGTTCCAGCCTTTGCCCGCCGTAGACTCGATCCTGCCCGTGTTCAGCAAAGTCATCGGCGGATGCACGATGGGGTTCATGTTGTTGAAGCTCGTATACAGTACGCTCTCCGCCGCATTCCACTGCGGGAAGACCACGGATATCCTCTCCAGAAACTCGGCAGTTCGGCCTGCGGGAAGAGCTGCCGTTCCTAGCTCACTCTTGATGCCAAAGACCTCGACACTGCCTGGCTCAGGGGATCTGGTGGCATAGATCAGGGATTGGGTTTCCACAGGCACGGGGTTGGCCTTGACACCCAGCTCGGTCATCCACTGCCGGAAGCGGAGGGCCCCGAAGTTGGAGATGAAGACCACGAACTGGTCGTCCGCCAGGCACGTCGCCAATGCCCGGCCGTACGGTTCGTGCGCATTGGCTGGCGCTCCCAGAATGATGATATCAACGCCCTCGATGGCCTTCTCCAGATCGGTCGTGACCAAGTTCAGTCTGGCGAAACCCTGGCTGACCACGCCCTTGATCTCGATGCCTCCCTTCTCGGAGATGGCATCCAGATTGGCTTTGAATTGCGGCACATCGGCAAGGTTCACCGAGAATCCCTTGAGGGCGATGTCAGCAGCAAAGGCGTGGCCAGAATTGCCAGTGCCCAAAACGGCGAACTTCGTCGTGTTTCCTGACATGATCTCACTCCTTCTGTGACTAAGACCTCCCCGGTCCGTCAGCAGCCATGTCGTGACTGTACTGCGACCATCCGGGAGACACTCCAGGACTCCGGCCACGGCGCCCACCGGACGTTACTGACTCTAGATACCGTGGGACCCCAGCCCTGCCTCTCCCCCGAGGTGACAATCCGCCCGGTTGAACTTGCGAAAGTAGGGGCTCAAGCCATGTCGAAGGTCGCACCGTGTCCAATTCCGAGAGCAAGGATAGCCAGCGAAGCCAGCGCCAATAACAGGAGCGCCACCATGATGAGCTTGTCCATCCGCCCCAGCCGCAGTTTCTCGTAGAAGTCATTCCATCGACTGGCTCCAAAACCCTTCGCCTCCGTAGCCAGACCCAGCGCTCTGACCCGGCGCAGGGAGGTGATGAACAGAGGCAGGATAAGCAGCCTGGTGCGTTCAAGCCGCGAATTGCTCACGCCGCGGATGGTCTGAGCGTCGAGGATATTGAACAGTTGCTCCATGATGATAGGGATGAAGCGCAAACCTGCCAGGACCATGAAGACTATGGAGGTCGGCATCTTCAGCTTCTTCAGCCCCTTGGACAGGTAGGTGGGATCGGTGGTCGAGATCACGAGAAGGCCAATGGTGAAGGAGGTCACTAGCCGCATGGCCATGTAGAACCCTTGGGCGAAGGTGTGACTGGTAACAACTACCGGTCCCATCTGAAGATACCAGGTGAAGGCATTGCCCGGATTAGGGTTGGTCAGTTCGCCCGGTCCTCTCACCGCATTGAAGAAGAAGACGATAGCCAGGAAGAAGCCCGCTCCGGCGAAAGGGCCGATCATGGGCCGATAGTCGATATTCGCCGTGAGCCAGAGCGGCAGAGTCAAGAGGATGAAGAACACACTGAAGCGCCAGTCGGTGAACATCAGGGGCACAGTGGTGAAGAAGAGAAGCAGCATGATCTTGGTACGCGGGTCTAGACGGTGGACCCACGATTCGCGCTCTACGTTGGACATGAAGTTGATCACATTTATCTTGGCCATGCTGCCTCCTTGCGTGGGCTATCCGCGAACGAGCCACGACAGCAGAGTGAGCTCGGTGCTTGCTCAGCCCTCCGGCACGCTCTGGCCGCACCGGCCGGACGGGCGCCGGGAGAGTCCTCTACCCACCTCCGAACGAGCGGACGTGCGACCCAGCCGTGTGCTCCGCCTCTGCGGGCCGCACGTCGCTGGCTCCGAGGTCGATGGGCATCAGAACGGCTAGAGAAGGTCTCACCTGCGGGGTACAGCGCCGCCGGGGCCTCTCCCCCACTTCAACCGCTAGCCAATCAACCCCTTGATTCTGTCGCCCAGGAAGAAACCGACCACCCCGCCGATTATCCCGGTGATCGTGCCCAAGGTGAACACCGATGCCACGATCTGAGTGGGCATCGATACCTTGTACAGGAAGGTCATCATCACGATCCACAGGTTGAAGTTGTACATGAAAGCGGTCAGCGTCCCGGCGATGGACATGTGACGTAGCGAGACAAAGGGATCCGTTCCTGATCTGACTATCAGGTAGCAGTAGATATCAGCAAGGAGACCCGTGGTGCAACCCCAGAGGGCCACGGAGAACACCTCTCCCTGCACCAGCACATTGATGAGCATAGCGGCGATCTGGAACAACGTGGCTGTGCCGACCTTCCTCACGATCACCAGTGCAGCAATAGTGCATAGAACCCCGAAGAAGGTATTGATCACCTGATTGAACGGAAAGGCGAAGCTGAAGACGTTCCAGACATACCACATGGCTCTGTACAGAGCCGCGAACACCGCAATCGTCACGAGATCAACAGCCGTGAACCTCTGGAAGACCTTCTGCGAAGTCTTAGCAGTCATTGTCGTCTCTCCTCCTTACTCCTCTCTGTTCTGTGGGGGAGACACCCTCCCGCCAACGGCCACGTCGCACGTCGATCTGGAATCACTGTCAACCTGCCTTGGCTCCACCTCCCTTCAAGCACTGCACCAGCTCATCGACGATGAGCAGGCGAGGACAGCCCTCGTCCTCGACGCGACGGCAGAAATCCACGATGGTAGGTGGCCGGAGATTGAGGCCCGCCAGATCCTCGAAATGGTCGTAGAACACGTCCCGGGGATGTCCATCGAAGATGATCTCGCCGTCAGCCATGACGATCACTCTGGTCGCATACGCCGCCACGATGTCCATGTCGTGAGTGATCATGATCGTGGTATTGCCCTTCTTGTTCAGCTCGGACAACATGCCCAGCAGCCCGGAGAGGTTTCTCCGATCCTGACCGGTGGTCGGCTCGTCAAGCAGGATCAGCTTGGGGTTGTGGATCAGCGCCGTCGCCACCGCCAAGTTCTGCCTCTGGCCACGGCTGAGGGAGAACGGGTGTCTTGTGCGCGCGGCCTCCAACCCCACCACATCCAGGGCATCGCTGACCCGGTCTTCCACCTCCTGGGCGGAGAGACCTCGCAACCTGAGGCTGAAGCGGAGCTCGTCCTCCACGGTGTTGGCGAAGAGTTGATGGTCTGGGTTCTGGAACACGTAGCCGACGTCCGATACCAGAGCTGACACCTTCGTCTCTCTGGTATCGTGGCCGTCTATGGTTATCTGCCCTCCATCCGGTCGGAGAAGCCCGACCAGGTTGTTGACCAGTGTGCTCTTACCAGAACCGTTAGCCCCGATGATGGCCACGAACTCCCCCTGCCGGATATCGAAGCTGAGCTTGCGCAGGATCGGCGTGCCAGGGTCGTATGAGAACTCGAGATCGCGTACGCTGACCACTGCCTTGCCCCTTGGAGGCTCGTGGCGCCTGGGCTCGACCAGCAAGCCGGGATGGGCCTCCACAAACTCACCGAACACGGCGAAGGCCTCCTCCTTGACCACAGGCAACGCTACCATCTGTACGCCGACCTGAAGGAGAGCGTGCGCCATCTCCACGTGCTGAGGCAGGTTCACCCCGAGCCTGACCACATCATCGTAGCACTGCGTGAAGATCTCGCTGGGCGTCCCATCGTGGACCACTCGCCCATCCTCCATGACGATCACCCGGTTGGCCAGCTCGACGAGATCCGTGAGGTCGTGTTCGATGACCAGCAGGGTTTTCCCCATCTCGCGCTGGAGCCGTCCCAAGGTGCTCACGATCTCCGCCTTACCCACCGGGTCGAGATCGGTCGTGGGGTCATCCAGGATCAGCACCTCCTGGAGCATGACCAGGTTGCTGGCGATGGAGACCCTCTGCTTCTGGCCGCCGGAGATAGCGAAGGTCAGCCTGTCCTTGAGGTGAGAGATCTCCATGACCTCCATGAACTGATCAACCCGTTGCACGATCTCATCGTGCGACAGGCCCTGATTCTCCACGCCGAAGGCCACCTCGTCCACCACCCGCAGCGACAGGATCTGGTCATCGGGGTTCTGGAAGACCATGCCGATGAGCGGTGAGAACTCGTGAACCTCGTGGGTTCTGGTGTCCTTTCCGGCCACCTCCACCACGCCGGTCATCTCGCCCTGGTTGAGGTGGGGGATCAGGCCATTGAGGCACAGGATCAGGGTGCTCTTTCCACACCCGGATGGGCCGAGCAAGAGTGCAAAGTCACCCTCCCGCAGTTCGAGGTTCACGTCCTTGAGGACGTCGTCGTCTGAACCCAAGTGCTTGAAGCATAAGCCTGTGGTGCGAATGAGCGGATCACCGGAGTTCATGCCGGCCAGCCTTTCCCCGTTTCTACACTAACCGACCCGCGTGCTCAGGCCGCGCCATCAGCCAACGAAGCGCTGAGCGTACACCGCCACCAGCAGCACAACCAAGATCACCAATCCCACCACGATCACCATTTGATCCCGTTTCATCTCTGTCTCTCCCTTCCACATCGATCCGGCTACGCTACTCACACATCACACTGACTCCAAGTTGCACTCCTCTGCTCCCCGCTACCTCCTCTCTGAAACCTGACAAACCCTGCGCGGCCAGCGAATGCCCGCAACTGTTGGATGCGCAAGGGCAGCACCTCTACGTGCCAGCACGGCGCTCTGGTCAGTGCAGTACGATCCTCTTCGTTTGGCAGGCTAGCCTTCTGACGACTCCACCGCGAAGTGGGGCCCATATCGCAGGTGCTCCTTCATAATGGATACGGCGGCCTCGACGTCCCCTTCTCGTATGGCCTTGACGATCAGCCTGTGGTCACCGTAGCCAAGTTGCATCCTGTCGCTGTTCGCTCGGCCGCGGAAGCCCCACATTATGGCGCGATACACGTGCTCGTCGAGGTTGGCGAGGACGTCCGCGATGCGCTGGTTGCCGTACTTGCGGTCAAAGGAGTGGTGAAACGTCCTGTTGGCGGCAAGAAAGGCAGGGTAATCTTCCTCCTCCAAGGCCCTGTCGGCTGCCGTAAGCGCAGACTCGATCTCGTCCAACTCCTCCTGGGTGAACTGCGTGGCCGTTTCCCGCACCAAGTGACACTCCAGGATCTCCCGGAGTTGGTACATCTCTTCCAGGTCACGACGCAGGATCTCGGAGACACGATAGCCCTTGGACGGGTCAGCAGTCGCGAAGCCCTCCTGTTCGAGCCTGGTGATAGCCTTGCGGATCGGAGTCCTGCTCACTCCCAGTTCCTCCGCCAGACGGGTCTCGACAAGAGGGGTGCCTGGGGCCAGTACACAGTCCAGAACAGCCTTCTTGATCTCCGTGTACGCCGTGTCGTCCACAGATTTCGGCTTTCTTATCTTCGATAGAAGAGTCGTCTCAGGCACCGTCATCCCTCCCTCTTGTTGTTGCTCACACGAGCCTTCACCGGTTGGTAGACTGTGCGCATACCGTATACGGTATACAGTATACATCAGCTTAGAATTCTTGTCAAGCCCTGCCTGATGGGATCTGCACCATGGCTTGTGCAGCACGATACCACCTGTCTCGGCTGGAGGTGTGCGAATCGACAGGTCGACTCCAGGCCACAACGGCGCATTGCCACACAGGCCGCCGCCCGCGCTGGGCACGGCGTCTCCCATCCCCAGGTCCCTCCTCGCACCATCCCCTGTCGTTGACAGCCACGGAACCTCATGGTATACTTTGTCCCACTGAGCCGGCGTGTCCTCCGGAGGCAAGAATATGAACTGGTTGGACATCATACTGGTGGTGCTGTTCTCGGCGGGTGTGCTTGTTGGATACCGCCAGGGTTTCCTGCGCCAGGTGCTGAGCCTGGCCGCTGTCGCCTGCGGTCTAATCCTGGGCACCTACTTCCACGTGCCCCTGTCCGCCTTCTTTGCCTTCACCTTCCCTGGCACCGACATGGCGACCACAGACACGGCTGGTTTCTTGCTGGCAGTCGTGTTGCTCATCACGGCGCTGGAGGTTCTCCACAGGCGGGTGATGCCCGAGACCCGGATCGTCTCCATCGGTATCCTGGATCGGGTCGCAGGATTACTGGTCGCCCTGCCCACAGTCATCCTCCAGATGAGCATCGTAGTGCTCATGCTGAGGTTCTGTGTCAGCCTCTCCTGGCCCGTGGGAGAGACTCTGCGCTTGGGTCTCATGAGGGGCCTCAGGTATTCCACGTTGGCCTATGCCTTACACAATCTGCTGGTGGTGTTGGTTACAGTCATTGGCGCACTGCTGCCGGAGGGAAGGCCCCGATTCGTTAAGCTCGGTTGATGGCAGCCCAGGAAGCGCCGATTTCTCTTCCCCCGTTGGCCGCTGCCAGCGGGGGTTGCTTTGTCGAGAGCTATGCACCAGAAGTCCTGGCAAGTCCTTGAATATCCCAAGATCCTGAGTCAACTGGCGGAGCACACTTCCTTCTCCCTGGGCCACGAGTTGGCGCTCAAACTCCGTCCCTCGTCCAGAGAGGATGTGGTCAGGCGACGGCAACAGGAGACCACTGAGGCCAGACACCTTCTGGACGTCAAGCCGACGCTCTCTTTGGGAGGTGTCACCAACCTCCGCCCCTTGCTGAAGAAGGCCAGGCTACGCTCTTGCCTCACGCCCAGCGAGCTCCTGGACGTGCGCACCACACTTCTCGCCGCCCGCTCGCTGCGGAGGTCCATCGCGCCCCTCCAGGACACCTTCCTCCTCCTGGCAGCCCATGCCGAGGAGATAGAAGCCTACTCCGACTTGCCCAAGGACATCGCTGGAGCGATCAACGACCGGGCAGAGGTCATCGACAAAGCCAGTCCCGAGCTGGCTCGTATACGTCGCGACGTGAACGAGGCCCACGAGGAGCTCCTCGACAGGCTGGAGAAGATCGTATCCTCACCTGCCAACGACCGCTTCCTCCAGGAGAGGCTCGTCACCGAGCGCCACGGAAGATACGTGATCCCCCTCAAGGCCGATTTCAAAGGCAAGATACCGGGAGTGGTCCACGATCAGTCCGCCAGCGGAGCTACCCTGTTCATAGAGCCCCTGGCCACGCTGGATCTGAACAACCGCTGGCGGCAGTTGCAGGTCGAAGAGGAAAGAGAGGTCGAGCGCGTCCTCAGAGTGCTCACCGCCAGGGTCGCCGAGGAAGAGGAGCCCATCGCCAGGACCCTTCGAGCGCTCGCCGTCCTCGACCTGGCCTTCGCCAAGGCGCACTACAGCCTGAGTATTCGAGGCGTTGAGCCCCAGCTTTCAACCTTTCGTACCGTGGACGACGAGGCAGAGTCCAAACGAGGCTTCCGGCACCCTGGGTCCACCCTGCGCTTGATCCAGGCACGTCACCCGCTCCTGCCGCCTTCCGAGGTCGTGCCCACAGACGTTTACATCAGCGATGACTTCTTCATCCTGGTCATCACCGGTCCCAACACTGGGGGGAAGACCGTAGGCCTGAAGACCGTGGGCCTGCTGGCTCTCATGGCCCAGGCCGGGCTGCACATCCCTGCCGCCGACGGATCGGCCCTCTGTGTCTTCCGTGGTGTGTACGCTGATATCGGCGAGGAGCAGAGCATAGAGCAGAGCCTCTCCACTTTCTCCTCTCACATGACGAGGATCGTGGGCATTTTGAGCAAGGCCTTCCACAAATCCCTCGTTCTCCTGGATGAGTTGGGCGCAGGCACCGACCCGGTGGAAGGTTCAGCTCTGGCCAGAGCCATTCTCTCCCACCTGCACAAGCGCCGCATCACGACCCTGGTTGCGACCCACTACTCAGACCTGAAAGCCTTCGCCCACGCCACTCCTGGGGTGGAGAACGCCTCCGTCGAATTCGACGCCAAGACCCTGGCGCCAGCGTACAAGCTGAGCATAGGGCTGCCCGGCCAGAGTAACGCCCTGGCCATCGCCTCACGCCTGGGCCTGGCTAAGAAGATCGTCAGCCAAGCCGCCAGGTCCCTGTCGCCCGAAGACCTGGAGGTCGAGAGCCTGTTGGCAGAGATCAAGGAGGCGCGCGACGAGGCCGTGTCGTCGCGTCAGGCCACCGACGAGGCGCGCGCTGAGGCTGAGCGCACGAGGGCCGCCCTGGAAGAAGAGTTCGCGGGGGTGGACGAGGAACGCCGGGAGCTCCTGAACCGGGCGCGCCAGCAGGCCCGATTGGAGTTGGCAGAGGTGCGGAGGGAACTCCAGGCCGTCTCCAAGAGCCTCAAGGCCCAGCCCCAACCACAGATTCTGTCCGAAGCGAAGGCGAAGCTGAAGGAGATAGAGGAGGCCATAGAGCCTCCCGAGCCGCGCCTTAGGCGCTATCCGATCGACAAGGCCCGGCTGCGCGTGGGACAATCCGTATGGGTCGAAGACCTCCGACAACGAGGGCAGATCACCGCTCTGCTGGAAGAAGATGAGGCGGAGATCGCCCTTGGCAGGTTTCGGGTCAAGGTCAGGCTCGACGATCTGGAACTGCTCGAAGATGAAGGCGAGACCGGCACGGAGCACACATATCTGGCCGTCGTACCCCGTGTGTCCCCGCCTGGCGACCTCCAGTTGCGGGGCCAGCGCGTTGAGGAGGCCCTTATCGAGCTGGACAAGTACCTGGATCAGGTATACCTGGCCCGTCTTCCCGAGGTCCGTATCGTGCACGGCAAGGGCACGGGGACTCTCCGGCAGGTGGTACGGGAGGAACTGCATCGGCACCCGTTGGTCGCTTCCTATCGACCAGGTTTGCCCGAGGAAGGAGGAAACGGCGTCACGGTCGCCGAGATGATCGAGTAGTGGCTGCCATGGGGCTAGGAGACTGCCTGCTCCGATGTACGGCCATCCGGCTCATCGGCGAAGAACGCGAGGGCCAGAACGGCCAGCAGATAGCCCAGGTAGTTCTCATTCATGAAGCGCGACGTGTAGAAGAAGGCCAGTGTCAGGAAGGCGTAGTGGTAGAGCATCGAGGAGACAGAGTTGTGCCTCCATTGTCGCCACAGCAGGTACACGAGCAGAGGCACACAGACCAGAATCTCAGGTATCCAAAACGGGAAGTAGTCCAGGCGGGATTCGACCAACTCCAGCGCCAGCACCAGATTCGCCACACCCCAGCCCGTGATCTGATAGGGCACCTCCGCTGTACCGCTGCTCCAACGCCACACGTCGTCGAGCATGGCGTCGAAGTCCCACAGCGCGAAAGGCCCCAGCAGGATCACCAGCACGAGAACGATGGGCGCTATCCTGCGCAGGAGAAGCGAGGCCAGAGGCCTGATCTCGCCTCCCACGAAGGGGCCGCTCGAGCGGACGAGGTACAGAAGATTGAAAGGCACCAGGAACCAGGCGGTGGGCTTGCTCGCACAGGCCAGGCCCAGCATCGCCAGCGACCAGGTGTGAGCGCCCCGTTTGAGTAGGTACACGGAGAAAGCGACCCACGCCAGCACGAACACATCGTTCTGTCCGAAGATGATGTCGCTACCCATGATGGGGTTGAGCCCCAGCACCATCACCAGGCACAACTGCTCCATCCGGTCGCGCACCAGACGTGAGGCCACAAAGAGCGTGACCACAAACAGCAAGAGATACACGAACCTCTCGTCGTACCAGCCCAGCAGCGCCTGGCTCGAGACGTAGAAGGGCGCCGAGAAAAGAAAGGTCCACGGAAGGTAGGGATAGTGATACAGCGCAGTGCGGTAGTCGAGGCCCCATTCGGCCATCGGTGTGTCCACGTAGTCCTCGACGTACGGGTTCTTGCCTGCCAGAACGTACTTCGTGGCTTCCTCTGTTTGAATGACGCCGCCGTCGTGACAGAAGCTGGCCGGACCCGTCACGTGGCGCAAGAGCACGGAGAACGCGGATGAGGCCGCGACAGTGGTGAGCACGATGCACACAATCACGGCCAGCTTGGCCCGGTGCCGGCCCCGCTCGCCGATCCCCTTCCACAGATCGAAGAACACGTATAGAATCAACAGGCCAAAGGTGACGCTGATCAGTAACAGGCTTATGGGGTCGGTCATCCAGTGGTCGAGAAGCTCCAGAGCCTTCTCCGACAACAGCGAGCCCACCACCGGGATGCGTTGGATGAGCTCGACCCGTCTCTGGGCCACCAGGCGGTCAGCCAGGGTGTCGATGCGCACTCTGGCCAAGACCAGCACGAAGAGCAAGAGAACGTCGAAGGACTTGTTCCTCACTGCAATGTCCTTTCTAGGCGCCTATTATATAGTAGGAGAAGGGGTGAGGCTACCGGTTCCCGCCCACGCGAGACCAGGTTCATGAAGCTGCGACGCACTCTGAGAGGATACGCCGGGCTGCTCGTCAGGATCGTCCTCCTCTCCATCACGATATGGGGCTCCAATCTGTGGCTGGTGCGAATCAGGGACTCAGTCCAGAGCCACCGCTCGGTCCTGGCGGGTCAGCCCAAGCTGGGACAGCCCGCCAGCCCCCTGGTGCAGCAAGTCGTTCTGGTCATCATCGAAGGTCTCCGCTACGACGCCTCTCTGGAGATGCCTTTTCTCAACAGCCTGCGGGAGCAAGGGTTCGAGGCTCGATGCCGAGGCTACTACCCCTCGTACTCTCAGAACGCCTGGACCACCCTCATTAGCGGTGCTGGACCAGAGATCAACGATGCCCCTCTCGTTAACGTGCCCGACGATCAGTTGCACTATCTCACCGTTGACGGCCTGTTCACTGAGGCCAGCAGAGCCAACCTCACCACCGCGGTCGTCGGTCCATCTTGGTGGGGAAAGACCATTCCAGAACAGGTGCTCAATCGGAGCTTTGTCGCACCCGCGACAGGCGTAGAGGCCGACCAGCGTGTGACTCAGACGACTCTGGACCTCATGGGGAATGTCCCTCCCAATTTCCTCCTGGTGCAACTCAGCCAGGTGAGGGAGGCTGCCTCGCACTACGGCACCAGTAGCCAGGCCTACCAGGCCGCTGTGCTTCGAGCCGATTCTCAACTCGAGCAGATCGCACAATCTATGAGCCTGAAGCGCAACGTGCTCATCGTGACCTCAGATCACGCCCATCTCAGCGACGGCGGCTACGGAGGGGCGGACGGAGAGGTTGTCATCACTCCGTTGGTGATGGCCGGAGGGCGGGTGGCGCCGGGGAGCCGCGACGAGATAGAGCAGATAGACATAGCTCCCACCATCGCCGCCCTGCTGGGAACGGCTGTCCCCAGTGCAGCACAGGGAGAGATCCTCTTCGATGCAGTGCTCATGGACGAAGCGGAGAGCACAGAGAAATGGGTGTCCTGGGCCCAGCAGAGGGTGGAACTGGCGGACGTCTATCTGGAAAGTATCGGCCGGGAGCCTCTCAGCGCAGCTAGCGAGGGCGACGCCGAAGTAGCGTACAGTTCTCTGGTAGTCCGGAACTTCGGGAGTGCCCGCCGGTTGGCCGAATACGCTATACAAGGAGCAGACGCCGAGATGTCGAAGGGGCGAAGCGAGCGCTTGGGTTCGGAACAGCGCCTGAGAGTGCCCTTCGTCGTAGTTTCTGTGGCTGCGGTGGCCTACCTGCTCTGGCGCCGCTGGAGCCACACCACCGCCGTCCTGGTGGCGAGTGCCCTGGGTGCCGTGGGACTCTACAACCTGCTGTTTCTATGGGAAGGCGAAGTATACTCCTTCAGCACTATCGGCAACTGGGACGCCTTCATGTCCGGCTCCGTGGCGCGCATGGGTACAGCCCTTCTCCCGGCAGCGTGCATCCTGGTCTGGCTGGTCTGGAAGCAGAAAGAGAGATCGCCCGTCGAGGTGGCTACCCTGACCTACAGCTTCGCTCTCATTTTGCTTTTCCTCCTGGCCCTCCCCTTGGCCGCCGCCTATGCGCTCAACGGCTTCGAGATCACCTGGCGTCTGCCAGACCCTCTTTTCGCCTTTCTCCAGGTCTCCGCGCTGGTGCAGCTTGGCCTCGCCGCCTTCTTGACCCTCCTTCTACCTCTATTCGCCATACCGCTGGACAGGATACTCCGCTGGGCTACCTCAAGGGCCAACCGCCGTAGCACCATCCGCTCGCGATGACTGGAAACACGCGGGTTCAGGGCCGCCCGACGTTTCCTCTTTGAGCACCGCTCTGTTATAATGGATAGGTGCGCCAGCAACCCGGCGCAAGGAGAGTCTACGTGAGAGTCCTGCTTATCGACCCCAAGATGGACCTGCCGATAGACGTACGCAGCAGCCCTTCCCTGGGCCTTGCCTATCTCGCTGCCGTCTCTGAGCGACGGGGCGATCAGGTCCGCGTGCTAGACATGCAGGCAGAAGACACACCCTTGGAGCGGGTCGTGGCTGAGTTTCCCCCTGACGTGGTCGGGATCACGGCTACCACCATTCAGATCGAGAGTGCTTGGCGCTTCGCTCGCGAGTTGAAGCGATTGACGAACGCCTGTATCGTTCTCGGAGGCTCTCACCCCACAGTCTTGCCGGAGGAGTCCGTCCAGAGGCCCGAGATCGACGCTGTCGCACGAGGCGAGGGAGAACTCACCTGGATCGACGTCTGCGACCGTCTCGACAAAGGCGAATCCCTGGAGGGCGTTTTGGGCATAACCTTCCAGCTCGATGGGGAAGTGGTCCACAACCCCGACCGGCCTGTCATCGAAGACGTGGATTCCCTCCCCTTTCCTGCCTACCACCTCTTCCACATGGATCGTTACTCCAATCTACAGCCTACGCTCGACGACGTGCAAGGCCCAAGCTATCCCATCTTCACCTCGCGGGGCTGCCCGTACCGTTGTAGCTACTGCTCACAGATCCTTCCCCGGGGATGGAGAGCGCGCTCGCCTGAACGTGTGGTCTCGGAGTGGCGATGGTTGGTCCAGGACCTGGGGGCGGCCGAGATAGGCGTCCTCGACGACTCCTTCAACATCGACCGGCAGCGCGCCTTGGCGATCTGCGACCTGCTCATCGCCGAGGGTCTGAACCACGTGCCCTGGATCATGATCAACGGTATCCGCGCCAACCTGGCCGACGAGGTACTGCTGGGCAGGATGCGCCAAGCAGGCTGCATACGGACGGCCTTTGGAGTGGAGAGTGGAAACCAGCGCGTTCTGGACACAGTGATTCACAAGCAACTCACGCTGGACCAGGTGCGCTCAGCCTTCAAAGCCGCCAAGGCGGTGGGCATGGAAACCATCGGCTTCTTCATCATAGGGTTGCCCGGCGAGACGGAAGAGACCATGGAGGATACCATCCGCTTCGCCTGTGAGCTCGATCCCATCGTCGCCAATTTCTCCATGGCTACTCCCTTCCCCGGCACCCAGATGTACGACCAGGTGTTGGAGCAGGGCAGGCTCCTGGTGCACGATTGGCACGAGTTCGCCTTCTTCGAGAACAAGGCCCAGTTCGAGACCGATGAGATGCCCGCAGAGCTCGTGGAGCGCAAATGGCGCGAGGCCTACCGTCGCTTCTATCTCCGGCCACACCGCGTGGCTCATACGCTGCTGCGGAAGCGCACCTGGCTGGAACTGCCCCGCACCGTTCGTATGGCCTGGAAGACAGTGGTGAGCTAGTGAAGTCGCCCCTTGACAAGCTTACCCGGCGTCCATACAATCGGACCGGCCGGACTGGAAAGGATTCCACGTTCCATCGAGGTGGGTCCTTCGGCCACCTTGGGAGGTACCGGTGAGTCAGCCCGAGAGAACAAGGTGCAGTGTGGGCATCACAGCCCACAACGAAGAGGCGAACATCGGCCAACTGCTGGAAGCGATGCTCGACCAGCGACTCGAGATGGTGGAGATCACCGAGATCATCGTCGTGGCCAGCGGCTGTACCGACAACACCTCGGCCATCGTGCAAGACTACCAGACCAGAGACCCCCGCATCAAGCTTCTCGTCCAGGAGGAGCGGGAGGGCAAAGTCTCGGCGGTTAATCTATTCCTGAGACACGCCGTGGAGGACATCTGCGTCCTGGAGAGTGGCGACACGCTGCCCGGCGAAGAAACCGTCGAGAACCTGGTCAAGATGTTTCGGAACCCCGAGGTGGGCATGGCCGGGGCTCACAAGGTCCCTGTGAATGTGCCGGACCAGGTTGTTGGCTATCTCTCTCACCTGCGCCTGACCCTGGAGCACTCTCTGTGCCTGGAGATTCCGCGCCTGGGCGAGATGATCGCCTTCCGCAAGGTCTTCGACGAGATCCCCCCCGACATAGCCATGGACGAGGCCTTCGTCGAAGCCTTGATGGTCAAACGCGGATTGCAGGTACGGTACGCCCCCGATGCGATGGTCTACAACATGGGCCCCGAAACCCTCGGCGATTTCGTGCGTCAGCGGCGCAGGAACTACGCCGGCCATCTCCACCTCAAGCGTAAGTACGGCTATCGGGTATCCAGCCTGGACAACACCCGGGTGGCGCGTCTCGCGGTGGGTGAGGTCTGGCGAGCCATCAGGCACACCGTACGCCTGATCTACGTCTTCGCCGCCCTGGCAGGCATCGAGGCGTTCTCCCGCATCCTCGGCAGCTTCGACTACTACGTCAAGCGCGACAAGCACGTTGTGTGGGACATGGCCTGGACGACCAAAGAGGTGGACCAGGCCAGGGTGGAGGCAGCGGAGAAGTCCCTGAAGGCCTCAACGGAGGAATGAGTTGAGGGATAAGCTGATCACAGTCCTCAAGGTCGCTGTCAGCCTGGGATTGATCGCCTATCTGTTGAGCCGAGTGGGGATGGACAAGTTGGCCGAGGTGACATCTTCTGCCTCGGCCAACTACCTGTATGTCCTGTTCGCGTTGCTCCTCTACTTCGGAGCCATAACAGTGGGCTCCGTCAAGTGGCAGATTCTGCTCAAGGCACAGGGTATAGGCGTCCCCCTTGGCACCCTCCTTTCGTTTACCTTTGTGGGTCTCTTCTTCGGCAACTTCCTGCCCACCAACGTCGGCGGCGACCTGGTGCGCGGCTATGATCTCGCCCGCCACACTCTGCTTCCCGCCGAGACCGCTATCTCGGTGCTGGTGGACAGGATGCTGGGGCTCATCGCTTTCGTCTTCGTTGCAGCGGTGATGGCCCTGCTGGTGGTCTACTCTGAAGGCCAGGCCGCACTCTGGGAGGTGGCTGTCATCGCTGCACTCGTGCTTCTGGCGTTGTGTGCAGTCTTCGCCATCATGCTCAGCGGCCGGCTGCGGGACCAGATCAGGCGTCTCTTTGGCATCTCGTTCCTCGCCCGCCTGGCCCCCCTCTACGACCGGCTGTCGGAAGCGTTGTCGGCCTACCGGCGGAGCTACGCTGCCCTGGCGGTCTGCTTCGGCATCTCCGTTCTGGTGCTCACCATCGGCAGTGTGGTGAACTACCTCATCTCCCTGGCCCTGGGAGGTGGCATCTCTCTGCTGCACATCTTCCTCTTCACACCGCTCATCACCTTCGTTCTGTTGATACCTATCTCCATCGGCGGCATCGGACTCAATCAGAGCGCCTACGTATTCTTCTTCAACCTGGTGGGCGTCCCGGAGCAGAGATCGCTAGCCATCTCCCTCATCATGCAAGCCATCATCATCGTCTCCAGCCTGCCAGGTGGGGTGCTGTGGTGGAGGAAGCGTTCCGCCCGCGACCCAGATCCAGCCGCGGGAGTAACCCCTCAGCGGTGATGCGCTTGAAGCCAGGAGGATAGCACTCCACAGTTGGTCCCCGAGTGCTCCCAACTCGCATCCACCCGTGAGGGACAGTCTCTTCTGGTGCACACGTCCGCCGCTGTGACTCCTATCACGACCCCCTCCGCCTCGACGCGATAGAGCATCTTGGCCTGGAACCGCACGATTCTCTGCCCACTCGACGTACCAGGAAGACGCGCCAGCGCCCGGGCATCGCCATACTGGAATCAACGCCGGACAACCTTCGCCGCCATGTTACGCGGCTCTAGCTTCTGCAATGACCCCTTGAGTGGCCAGGCCCTCTTCCACAATCAGCCTAGGCATATATGCTTATCGGTCGTCGGGCGGATGTACCCAAGCTCCCTGGCAGCAGCCCCGGCCTAAACACCCACACGCTCCGCGACGGCTTGCGCCTTTCTTCGGGGTGCATGACAAGCGCTTTCCCTCTTCAAAGCTAGCCTTCACTGTAGTAGACTGTCTGTGGAAGTTGGAGAAGCACGTGTTAGGAGGTGACTGAAATGTTGTCTCTTGAGATAATCGGTGTGATGGGTGGACTGTTTGTCTTCCTGGTCTACGCCATGGTCAGGACCCAGGCAGCCAGAAGGGTATCACAGAAAGAACTCAAAGCTCAGGAGCATCCCGCGAGACCCGCGGAGGAGACTCGCTAGCAGTCGGCTCGGAAGACCCCGAGGCCGGCACCAGTCTAGCCCGTATCTAAAGAAGATTTGGGAAGGAGGTGAGGACTGTGCTATCACTAGAGTTGATTGGGATCTTCGGTCTGCTCTTCGTCTTCGTGGTCTACGTCATGGCCGTGACGCAACTCGAACGCAGGCGTCTACGGGTTGCCGACAAGGAGAAGGCAGAGAGAGAGAAGCTCGCCGGGTCGCCCCGTGCCTCGAGTGGGGCCTAGGACGACCGCTGGCCAAGACATCACCTAGCTGCGGAGGTTAGTGGAATGCTGACAATTGAGATAGCTGCTGCGTTGATTCTGTTGGTAGGGCTGCTGATGTATGCCATGGTCAGGGCGTACCTGGACAGAACACGCACTCACTTGCCTGGACGGGCCGAACGAGCGGCCAGAATACTAGTCGTGGACGACGATCCGGACTTCCTCAACATCACGAAAAGGATCCTGATCAACCACGGACACGAGGTTAGCACGGCTTCGAGCGGCGCCGAGGCACTGAAAGCGATGCGCGGCTCCTCAGTCAAGCCTGACCTGGTATTGCTGGACATCATGATGGACTACATCACCGATGGTCTGGATGTCAGCAATGCGATGCAAAGGGATCCTCATTTGAAGAGTATCCCCGTGATCATGATCACGTCGCTGACGGGTGTCAAGAGTCACGAGCTGTTCCCTAGCGACCAGCGTGTGGCGGTGAGCGCATGGCTCAACAAGCCAGTCACGCCCTCAGAGTTGCTGAACACGGTGCAGAAGACTCTGACCGGCGTGGCGGAGGGGGTACCTGTCGGCGTTCCCGCTGTCTCCTAGTAGGTGCCGAGGCCATGATTGTCAGGCCCTCGGCACGACGGCGCCAGCCATGTGGTTTCCACAAACACGCTTGTGGAGCAACAGGCGAGGTTTGAATTTCGAGACTCGATCAAGACTGGTGGCACTGTTGACAATGGAGCGGAGACGGTGGTAGAGTAGTCACTACCATCGATAAGCTTGATGGAGAAACACGCTGCAGACTAGCGACGAATCATGGTCGTTGAAAGGGGCTAGAGATACATGTCCAGAGTTGCTATGTTGATCGATGAGTCGATCTGTATGGGCTGTCGCGGTTGCCAGGTGGCCTGCAAACAATGGAACGACTTGCCGGCGGAAGCGACGACCCAGCAAGGAAGCTACGAGAACCCGCCGGATCTCTCACCCGTCACTTGGACTCGGGTGAGGTTCATCGAACGTGGTCAAAACGGCAACCTCCAATGGCTATTCCTGACTCAAGGCTGCTTCCACTGCGGGACCCCGGCCTGCGTCGAGGTATGCCCTACCGGTGCTCTCAAACAGGACCCTGAGCTGGGCATCGTCACTGTCGAGCCGGAACTATGTAATGGCTGCGGCTATTGTACCCAATTCTGTCCCTTCGGTATACCGCGGCTGGACACCGATCTGCTGTCGGGGAAGGGCAAAGCTTATAAGTGCACCTTCTGCCAGGACCGCGTCACCAACGACCTGGTTCCTGCTTGCGTGAAGACGTGTCCCTCAGGAGCGTTCCACTTCGGCGACCGTGAGGAGATGGTGTTGATCGGCAAGGAACGAGTACAGAAGCTGCAGCAGACCGGATTCCCCAACGCCAACCTCTACGGTGAACACGAGATGGGAGGGCTTGGCAGACTGTATGTCCTCAAGGAGAGACCTCTGGATTACGGACTCCCGGAGAATCCTCAGTACCCTGCAATGGCCTCGCTTTGGCAGGACCTGGTCCAACCGCTGGGGACTCTCGCTTTCGGTGCGGCCGCGCTAGCCATGGTGGGCTTCTACTTCGTCTCGCGGCGCAACATCACGATGGAGGAAGTCGAATGATCGGTAACAAGACGCGCAGAGTCGAGCAGGAAGACGAAGCCGGAGCCATCAGGATCCGATGGATACCGAAATACACAGCTATGGAGCGTGTATTCCACTGGGGTCACACCGTCACCTTCCTCTCGCTGGCGATGACAGGGATGATCCTATTCTTCCCTTTCCTTCGCCCTTTGGCTGAAGGCGACAGCGGCCAACTCATCCGCGTAGTCCATCGCGCTATGGCCATCGCCTACGGGGTCTTGCCCTGCGTATATGTCATACTTGAGCCTCGCCGAGCGCTGATGAGCCTCAAGTCGGTCTTCAAGGTGAGTCGCTACGACCTGGAGTGGGCGAAGGGCATGATACCCTACTACATGCTAGGTCGACACGAGGCTATGGCACCTCAAGACAGGTTCAACACGGGGGAGAAGCTTAACGCTGCCGTCATCATCCTCGGGAGCGTGGTCTTCGCCTTCACGGGCCTGCTGATGTGGTTTGGCAAGGGTGTCTTGCCCGGCGGTCTCTTCCAGCTCATGGTGGTCCTGCACGACCTGGCTATGATCGCGACTGTGTGCATGTTCATCGTGCACTTCTATCTGGCTGTAATGCACCCTTTGATGTGGGCCGGACTGGTCAGCATGCGGTTCGGCGTGACCTCGGCCGCTTATGCCCAAGAGCACCACGCCCTGTGGTATTACGGTGAAGACAAGGCAAAAGAGATCTACGAGGCCAAGAAGTCCGAGCGGGCTGCCAAAGACGAGTAGGCCGCAGCTTCATTCGCTGGCCATACCATCCCTTACGCAATCGGGACCGGATTGACGAATCCGGTCCCTTTCTTGCTCCGCAGACCTCTCTTGTATGCCAGTCTGAGATCCTATCTTGCGGCAGGTGAACAGTAACGAGGGTTAACAACAAGCTCAGGCTGGAATCGTCACCCCTCCTCTTGCTCTCCCACGGTCCGTCCTCGCTCCAGGATCTGCTCTCCCGGCTCTTTCGTGAGCGGAAGGGTGACCGTGAAGGTCGTCCCCTCGTCGAGCTTCGACTCCACATCGATGTTACCGCCGTAAGTCTCCACGATCTCTTTCACGATCGGCAAGCCCAGGCCGGTGCCGTGCTCTTCCATCTGCTTCGCTTGCGGCGTACGGTAGAACTCCTCGAAGATGCGCGGAAGGTCATCGGCCGCGATGCCGATCCCTGTATCAGAGACTACGCCCACTATCTGGCCATCCTTCTGATCAAGGGACACCACTACACTCCCACCACTGGGCGTGTACTTGATGCCGTTGGAGATGAGGTTGGTCCAGAGCTGCTTCAGATGCTCTTCGTCGGCCAGCATCTCAGGGCGCTTCTCCATCTTCACTGTGAGCGTCACACCCTTCCTTTGTGCCTCCGCTCGCATCAGGTCAGCCACCTCCTCCAACGCCGCGGCCACCGATACAGTCTTCAGTTTCTTGACCCCCGTAGCTTTCTCCTTCATGTGAGCCAGCACGAGCAGATCGTGTATCATCTCCAGGAGCTCGCCGCACCTGTCGTGGGCGGTCGCTATCATCTCCCTCTCGTCGTCACCCGCGTATCCGTCCAGAATGAGGCCCAGGTAACCTTGTATGGCGGCAACTGGCGCGCGCAGTTCGTGGGCCACGGTGAGCATGAAGCGGCTCTTCATGGAGTCGAGCTTCTCCAGCTCCATGTTCGCCCGCGCTAGCTCCTTCGCCTCTTCCTCGATCGCCTGCAATCGTTTGGTCTCCAGTGTGAGCCGCCGGTGTTCCAGGCCCTGGCTCACTACCAGACTCAGGTCATCCGAGGTGAAGGGCTTGGATATAAAATCGTAGGCTCCCTTCTTGATGGTCCTTACAGCCGCCTCCACCGTAGCATAGCCAGTGATGATGATGACCACCACGTCTGGGTCTATCTCGCGGATGCGGTCCAGAGCCTCCACCCCACTCATTCCCGGCATCATCAAGTCCAGCAAGACCAGATCGAAGGATCCCTCGCGAAGCTCCCGTAGGCCCGTTGCGCCCGTATCAGCTACCTCAACCGAGTAGCCCAGGGGCGTCAAGGCGCGGCGGCAACCCTCGCGTATGCCTCGCTCGTCGTCGATCACCAGGATCTTCGGCTGTTCTCCCACCACATGACCTCCTCACCATCCGGTACGCTCACTCGCAGTCCCGCTCCGTGGTCTCGTCTGCCCCCAGTGTCTGGGCTGGCTCTGGCCCGATGCCAGGCAGCCTGACCGGCAAGGTGATAGTGAACGTGCTGCCCACCCCCACCTCGCTTTGCACGTAGATCTGTCCCCGATGCATCTTGATGATGCCGTAGACAATCGCCAGGCCCAATCCCGTGCCCTTGCCGATGGGCTTGGTAGTGAAGAACGGCGTGAAGATCTTGCTCAAGTTCTCTTCCGGTATGCCGCATCCGGTGTCCTGGAAAGCGATCGCGACCATACTGTCCTCCGCCGGGGCAGTGGTGATGGTCAGCGAACCGCGCCCATCCATCGCCTCGGCAGCGTTGGTCATGATGTTGATGAAGACCTCCTTCAGTTGCGCTGGATCAGCCTGGATGCTGGGTAGATCAGGATCCAGTCTCCGCACCATCTCCACATCCTGGAAGACGGGCTGGACGCCCAGTTCCTCCACGGTCTCCGAGAGGAGTGCATTCACGTCGGTGCTCTGGGCCAGCACCTCATTCTGCCGCGCGAAGTTCAGCAGGTCCGAGACGATGGTCTTGCATCGGGTGGCCTCGTCTATGATCATCTTCACGTCGTCTCGCCGCGGATCATCCTCGGGCAGCTCCTTCCGCATGATGTCAGAGAAGAGGAGGATGGTGCCCAGCGGGTTGTTGATCTCGTGAGCCACACCTGCGGCTAGCTGCCCGACGGAGGCCAGCTTCTCCGATTGTATCAACTGCTGCTCCGTGGTCCGCAACGTCTCCACCATGCTATTGAAGGAACGCGCCAGGATGGCTAGTTCGCCGGTTCCCGCCACAGGCACAGATACTGTGCGATCTCCACGGGCTACCCTTTCGTTGGCTTCCGCCAGGTCCTCTACGGGCCTGGTGATGGAGCGGGAGATCGGTACGGCGATCATCACGGCCAGGAGGATAGACCCCAACGCGATCATGAGGATGCGCACATCGAATTCGTACACCAACTCCTCGAAAGACGCCTGCCGGGCGCCGACGTACAGTATGCCCACTATCTGGTCCTCGTGATCGCGCAAAGGCTCATAGCGAGTGATGAAGTTCTCGTTCACCACGTAGGCCGGCCCCGTGAAGCCAACGCCCTCGATAAGGACCACGTCGCGCACCTCTTGAGAGACGCGTGTGCCGACAGCTCGTCGACCCCGCAAGTCCAGGACGTTCGTGGACACCCTCAAGTCGCCGAAGAAGATGGTCACCGTGTCGACGCCCGCCACCTCTTTGATGCGGTCTACGATCGTGAAATCGTTGTTGAAGAGATGTCCCACCACCACGGCGCCGATCACGACGCCATCTTCATCCAAGACTGGGGCAACGGCTGTCAGAGTGAGGCCCGCCGTGCCCTCCCGAGGGTCGAAGGGTTCTGGCGCAGCCTTCGGGGTGTCCACCATGGTTATTCTGGCCTGCTCGCGGAGGCCAACGAGAGCCAGCAACTCAGCCGGGACTACCTCTGTGGCAGCGATCTCCACGCCCGTGGTCATCGCTGCAGACACGATGGGCAAGCCTGACCAGTTGCCGGGAATCGCGGACGTTACCTCTCCCTGGGAGCGCACTGTCCTACCGAGAACAGAATCCCCGTCTGCATCCAGCACCAGAATGAAATGGCTGGCGGTGAGACTCTGAGATCTGATCTCATTTCCCAGGGACTCCTCCAGCACACCGACAGCGTCGGCGTCGCCCTGGCTGACCAGTGGCAGCGTACCCACCACCGAAACGCCCGAAGCCAATCTACGAGCCGTGCTGCTGATCTTGTCCAGTTTGATCTCATAGAAAGCCTCGGCCAGTTGCATATCTCTACTGACACGCCTGTCTTGGGCACCAGAGAGGTAGTCACCGATCAGCTTCGAAGTCACCAATGCCGTGGCGCCAACCGTGAGGAGGGCGATCAAGGAGAAGAGAATGACCAGCGTAGTCTGAAGACGAAAGCCGAGCAGGCGGTTGATCTGCCTTCTCATCGTGCACTCCGCATCCGTTAGGGCGGTACCCTAGTGATCACCTGTCGTAGACATCAGTGCCGCCACTGACTGGTCACAGACGGCATGTGCTGTCCTGCTCCCGTTCCGGGACCATTGTATCCCGATTCACGGCAGCTCACCACCGTGCCGCCCATCGGAAGTGAGACGGCGGGCCGATGCGCTCGTTCGCAGTAGGCACAATTGCCTAGTCGTGCGACGGCACATCACCGCCGAAACACCCAAGCTGCCATAGGAGTGATACGCCTTTATCCCAAGTCCAGAACAAGCACTTTGCCTCTTCAAGGACCATCCGCGGTGTGGTAAACTACACCCGGTCCCCGCCGTGGCCGGAACCGACTCGGGCCACGCTGTGCCCCCACTGAGGCCGCGTGCCGGCTGGCGGGTGTGAGAAGGGCCCACGGGAGGCAGTGACCACCCGAGAGGTCCCCGCAGCAATCGAGATGAGACTAGTAGAAGGAGAAGACTGGGGTAACATGAGTGACAAACTAGCCAACCCAGCACCATTGGGGCTGCTGGCATTCGGAATGACAACGGTACTACTGAACCTGCACAATGCCGGACTCTATCCCCTCGGCAGCATGATTCTGGCCATGGGGTTCGCCTATGGAGGCATTGCGCAGATCATCGTTGGATCGATGGAGTTCAAGAAGGGCAACACGTTCGGCACCGTTGCTTTCACATCTTATGGCCTGTTCTGGTGGTCTCTGGTCGTCCTGCTTTTGCTCCCCAAGGGTAGCCTGGGCGTTGAGGCACCGAACACCACAGCGCTGGCGGCGTACTTCTTCATCTGGGGCCTATTCACACTGGTCATGTTCTTCGGGACTCTGAAGACCAACCGCATATTACAGACAGTCTTCATGAGCCTCGCCATCCTCTTCTTCCTCTTGACGGCAAGGGAGTTGACAGGCAACGCGCTGATCACGACCGTGGTTGGTTACGAAGGCATTATCTGCGGACTGAGTGCCGTCTACCTGGGCCTGGCGGAGGTGTTGAACGAGGCAAACGGCAGGACTGTGCTGCCGATATGGGAGGTCGAATAACGCCACGACTCTGGAACTGGCTGTTGACAACCCTGCCCATCCCTCGGAAGGCTGGGTCTTCTCGACGGTTCAGTCCGAGATTTCGTGATCGAGCCCCTCTACCCAAGATTGGGTCTGCGCGGCGGAAGCCTTTGTTGGGCTCGCCCTGAGGCTGACAACTTGAATCGCCCGCAGACGAGAACGACAGACGGTCTCCAAGGCGACAGCGTGGAACTACGTCGCAGTTACGACCTAATTAGGACCCAGCCAGGACCTGCTTTTGATCTTGCGCGTGTACAATATGCCGGGATGAAGTAGTGGTGAGGCACGACTCAGTGATTTGTTCACACGCCGCGCCCACGCCCTTGAGACCTCCCAGCGCGGACATTGAGCTGGGGTGTCAGAGTGTGCTAGGCCACCGGGCGTGCATCAATCGGTAAGGAGGCAAGCGACCAAGTAAGAATGAACAACGAGATTCTGATCGATGCGTTCCCTCCGGCCAAAATGGCCAGCCGCATGGAAGAGGTTGGGGTCACCAAGGCCGGGCTCGGCGCGCTAACCGTCTTCGCCCTGGCTATGCTGGCTGGGGCCTTCATCGGTACGGGGGCCATCTTCGCTACCGTCGTCTCTACAGGACTGGCATCCGCTGGCGTCGGCTTCGGCATCATCAAGCTGCTCAGCGGGTTCGTCTTCTGCCTGGGGCTGATCGCCGTTGTGGTGGCTGGCGCAGAGTTGTTCACCGGCAACAACCTTATCATCATGGCCTTCGCCAGTGGCAAAGTCGGCCTCTCCGGCCTTCTCCGGAACTGGGTGATCGTGTACGCGGGCAACTTCGTCGGCTCGATCCTCACGGCCGGAGTGATGCTCTTGACCAAGCAGTACACATTGTCAGGAGGCGGCATCGGAGCTACCGCTCTGGGCATCGCCGACGCCAAGTGTAGTCTAGAGTTCGTCCAGGCTATCGCCCTAGGCGTGATGTGCAACGCCCTGGTCTGCCTCGCCGTCTGGCTCTGCACGTCGGCCAGGACCACCACTGACAAGATCCTGGCTATCATCTTCCCTATCACAGCCTTTGTGGCATCCGGCTTCGAGCACAGCGTGGCCAACATGTACTTCATCCCTATTGGCCTATTCATCAAGAGCTTCGCTGGCCCTGAGTTCTGGGACGCCATCGGGAAGACGGCGGCCGACTACTCAAACCTGACCTGGGCAGCGTTCTTCGTCAAGAACCTGCTGCCGGTGACCATCGGCAATATCATCGGCGGCGCCGGCTTCGTGGGCCTCACCTACTGGTTCATCTATCTGAGGCCCGAGAAGAGCATCACCGTGGAGCCTGGCACTGCTGCCAAGGTTCTGTTGGTAGACGACGACCCCGACTTCGTGAAAATCACTAACCGCGTCCTCAGCAAAGAGGGCTACAAGGTCACGGTCGCTTCCAGCGGGCCGCAAGCCCTCGAAGCCATGCGACAGGCGCGACCGGACCTGGTTCTGCTCGACGTGATGATGGCCGAGCCGCTGGAAGGTGTAGCTCTGTCCCGTGAGATGGCGTCGGATCCGAACCTCAAGGGCATACCTGTGGTCATGATCTCCAGCATCGACAGCAGCGAGTACGCTGGCTTGCTCCCCGACGATCGACACCTGCCGATCGACGCATGGCTCAGCAAACCCGTCGGTCCGGACCAACTGCTCAAGACCATTCGTCGTTTCTTGGCTTGACGTCCATGCCAGCGTCGTCGCCCAATCAGCGGCAGCGACCTGATATCGTGACGCCAACCCGCCCGTCACCATATACAGAGAGCCACCCCCTTTAGTGGGGGTGGCTCTTCGCTGTTTGCAGCAACCACGATCGTACGACTAGGAATCTCGCGCCGCGCCGTACACCTTCAGAAAGGCGTCCACCACAACTGGATCGAACTGCTTGCCGGCCTCGTTCCGTATGTGCTCCAGCACAGCTTCCGGTTCCATAGCGGCACGGTACGGCCGCGGCGAAGTCATCGCGTCGAAGGCGTCGGCCACACTGATGATCCTGGCCCCCAACGGTATCGCCTCACCCTCCAGCCCATCGGGATAGCCACGACCATCGTACGCCTCGTGCGCGTGCTTGATGTAGATTATCACCTCGCGAAGAGGCGTGATCGGCTCCAGGATGCTGGCTGCGATCAACGGGTGCATCCGGATCTCATCGCCCTCCTCAGCAGTGAGCCTGCCAGGCTTGTTCAGAATGCTATCTCTGGTGCCTATCTTGCCCAGGTCGTGCAGCAGAGCTGCGCGACGTATGTTCTCCACCTCCGCCTCGGACAAAGATAGCTCCCTGGCGATCGCACTGGCCTGAGCAGCTACACGTCTGGAGTGATCCTCCGTGTACTCGTCCTTCGCCTGCAATGTAAGCACTATGCTCTGTATGGCGCTTATGAACAGACGCTGCAACTCCTCGTTCTTCTGTGCCAGCTCTCTGGTCCTCTCCTCTACCTTTCTCTCCAGGTTGCGCTGGTATTCTTTCCTCTCCAGTATCAACCGGCGGTTCTCCAGAGCCCTCTGAACGCTGATCAGCACCTCCTCGAGATGGAACGGCTTGATCACGTAGTCGTAAGCCCCCTCCCGCATGGCCTCCACAGCCACCTCTCTGTTGTCCACCGCGCTGACCATGATCACCGCGATCTCGTCGTCCCACTCCTTGATACGCTTCAAGAGCTCTATGCCGTCCATGCCCGGCATCCTGATATCGCACAAGGCAAGGGCGCAGCTCTGCTCGTCGAGCTTCTCCAGCGCCTCCGGCCCACTCTGGGCCGTGATGCACGTATAGCCCACCTGGGACAGGTACCGTGCCAGGATGGCGTTGACGAGTCTCTCGTCGTCTACGACCAGTATGCTCTGCTGCGTGAGCGCTTCTGGATTGCCCATTCTCCCTATCGACCTGGCAGGTCCGAGAACGTAGTTCTGTCCTATGGTATCCCAGGCCCCCCAGGTTGTCAATGCCGTACTCCGGGACACCGCGCAGCGATGTGACGGCGGTCATTCGATCTGCCCCTGTGTGCGTGATCTCACCTTTGCCGCCTCGCCGAAGCCCAGATCCAGGCCAGCACGTTTCCCTCGGCACGCCCCGCGGACGGTTGACTATGCACGTGCGAGGGAGTAGAATTCATTAGTTGAGGATCCGCCGTGGGGCGATTATGAGGTGCAGCAGTAGTGGAGGCTCTCTTCTCGATCTACCAGAACTATGGCCCTTTCCTGTGGCTGGTGGTCGTTCTGGTTCTCCTTCTCTTACTCCTCTGGCTGATCGTGCTACAACGGGCTGTGAGTCGGCTGCGGCGCACGTACGCGGCGCTGCTGGCTACTCCCGACGGAAAGGACGTCGGAGAGCTGCTCAGCATGTACGTGGAGCAGATGCGTCTGGCGGCGTCGAAGGCAGACCAACTGACCAAGATGTCGGAGAGCTTGCGGACGCAAGTGCGAGCCAGCGTACAATGTGTGGGGCTCGTCCGCTTCAACGCCTACGAGGGCACCGGCGGCGAGCAGAGCTTCGCCGTCGCACTCCTGGACAGTGATGGCGATGGTGTCGTCCTCAGCTCTCTCCAGGGACGTGCTGAGAGCAGGCTATACGCCAAGCCCATCAACAGATGGGAGTCCGCCCATACCCTATCGGCGGAGGAGACGGAGGCCATAGCACAAGCCCGCCGGAACAACGTTGACAACGGCTCCCAATTGTAGTATATTGCATCTGGTTGTCGTCGCCCCCACATGACCCTCGAGGGGGCGATTCGGCCCCAGAAAGGAGTGGCTCCACCTTTGCGCGAGAAGCTGATAGGAGGAGACAGCTCACAGTGACACGCAAGAGAGAGACACGATCGCTGACGTTGATGATCGTGCCTCATTCTGAGCGTCCCCCTTTGTCGTTGCGGATTCCTATGTGGGTTGTTCCGACTTCGGTGGCCGTCCTACTGCTGCTGGTGTCTGGGTTCTTCTATCTTGCCGTCACCAATCACAGACTCAATGCCCAGATGAACGAGCTCAGCGAGCAGCAAGCCATACACGAAGCACGCGAGACAGACATGCGCCTCACCATCCTGGCACAGCAGGAGGAGGTGACCACTCTCTCGGAGTCTGTTGAGCGCTTCAGGGCCGGCATGCTGGAGTTGGAGAACCTCTCCTACCAGATTCGGGAGCTGATAGGTCTCGAGGACACGGCGATCACCGTCACGGCCACCGCCACCACCCAGCCCACGTCCTTCGGCGCGCAAGGTGGCCAGGGAGGCTCTGAACTGGGTGACTACAGCATGTCTCTGGCCGTGGAATCCAACGCCGAGCTGGCCCAACTGGAGTCCACGCTCCCGGAGGACACTCAGGAGCTGGGAGTGCTGCTCAACGCGCTGACGGCCCGGGTGGAGAGAGTAGCACCGGAGAAGCGAGACGACCCAGCAGAGCTGGAACGGCAGTTGCGGCTCATTGCCGCAGCGCCCAAGAGCTGGCCTCTCAAGGGCCAGATCACCTCTGATTTCGGCTATCGGGTGCTGCCTGAGACCGGCTATCTGGAGTTTCATCAGGGCCTAGACATTGGTGCCTGGTATGGCACACCGGTTCGAGTCACCAAAGCTGGAAAGGTCGCCTTCGCCGGTTGGCGACCTGGACTGGGTTGGACCGTCGTCGTCGAGCACGAGATGGGCTTCTCCACGTGCTACGGTCACAACTCCTGGTACTTCGTGGACCCAGGCGACGTGGTAGAGGAAGGACAGCAGATCGCCCTTTCGGGCAATTCAGGGAGGAGTACGGGTCCCCACCTGCACTACGAGATCCGTCTCAACGACGTTCCGGTGGATCCCATGATCTACCTCAGCCTGAACCAAGAGTGAGTTGCGCAAACACGGCCCGGCCTCGTACGTGACCGGGGACTAAGGAGGATTGAGCCTTGGCTGATGTGCTAGACAGTCCGGCCAGCGATAGAATCGAAAACGTGATAGGAGCCACCGCTACCTTCATTGGCGAACTCAAGTGCGATGGTGGTGTGCGCATAGACGGTGTGTTTCAGGGAAGCGTGGAGACGATGAACAACGTCATCATCGGCGAGACAGCCAAGGTGGTGGCCGACATCGTGGGACGCAACATCTCCATCTCAGGCGCCGTGAAGGGCAATATCAGCGCCTCCGGACGACTGGAGATACTATCCACAGGGCTCGTCTGGGGCGACATAGACGTGGCCTCGTTCCTCATCGACGAAGGCGGTGTGTTCAGCGGCCGCAGCGAGATGCCCGTGGAGTTCGAGCCCCTGTTGATGGCCGGTGAGGCGGAACCCCACAGGCTCACCGACGGCAAGAGTGAGGTTGTAGAGGACCAGGAAGAAGAATAGGGCAACACAAACGCAGAACGAACAAAAGGGCCAGCCCGGGCGAGCTGGCCCTTTTTCGTCAGCATGGCTCTAGCTGTTGGCGACGCGGCGTAGTCCCTCGACGTCCAGGATCTCGATCCGCTTCCGGCCGGTCTCCAGAAGGCCCTGCGCCTTGAACCTGGTCAGAGCCTGGGTCGCGGTCTCCCGGTGGGTGCCGATGTCGTCCGCCAGATTCTGATGGGTGAATCCCCGAATGGTTGCGCCGTGCTCTCGCATCAGGCGCAGCAGCAGTGACGCCAGTCTGCCGGAGACCGTCTTGAAGGCGATGTCCTCCAGCCGTGCCTCCACCTCCAGAAGTCGCCTACCGATCACTTCCAGGATGCGAAGCGCCACCTGAGGCTTCTCCAGCAGCAACCGTTCCAGTTCCGCGCGATCCATCTGGCACACCACACAGTCTTCCGTGGCTTCGGCGAAGCTGTCGTACATGTTCTGGCCGATGAGCGTCATCTCGCCGAAGATAGTGCCAGGCCCCAGGCTGTTGGTGACCAGCTTCCTCCCCTCGGGCGAGATACGGTACAACTGCACCTTGCCCTCCTTTAAGATGAACAGCGCCTCTCCGCTATCCTCGGGAGCGTAGAAGATCTTGCCCGCCGCGCACGGAGTCTTTTTGATCGAACTCTCCAGAGCCTGTAGTTCGTCCTCAGCTAAGTCCTGAAATATGTCCACGGTCTTTAGATAGCCCACCTTGCTTGTCACGTCTACGTTCATCTTACGCACTCCACGCTCTCACTTTCGCTACGTGTGGTCGGGAGCCACTTCACATTATACTGGATGCCACGTTGTGGAACAACACTTGCACTGTGCGGGGAAGGGAAAGTCAAGATAAGGAGCAAGAACCATCGGTGGCATGTAGGCCTGAGGAACAGAGGAGGGGCACCATCAGAAGATGCCGCGCGAAGATAGAACTCAGGCGTGTGGCTCGTCCGTTCGGTCCACCCCGACCACCTGGCTTCGTCGTTCCGTCAATACCGTGGTCCTCCATCGGCCATCCAACTGGCCGATGCGCTCCCTCGTCCCGACGACACGAAAGCCGCACCGGTCCTGCACTAGCAGACTCGCCGTGTTGTCCTCGAAGGTAGCGGCCTGTAGCGTCCAGAAGCCTGCTTCTTCCGACGCCTCTACGAGCGCCTCGAGCAGGGCCGATCCCACGCCTCGGCCCCGGGCACTCCGCGCCACGTAGAACGTGACCTCTGCGACTCCGCGGTAGCACTCCCTCCTGGACACGGCGCTGAGGGCAGCCCAGCCCAGGAGCCTGCTCCCGTCTTCGGCAACCAGTCGGCACTCTTCGATGTGTGCCTCCTCCCACTCCTTCCAAGTAGGACAGCGGGTCTCGAAGGTGGCTAGGCCGTCCTCGATCCCCTCCGCGTAGATGGTGAGAACGGTGTTGGCGTCCTCATTGCTCATTGGTCGAATTCTCATCCGGGGACTACCTCAGCCGCAGGAGAAGACTCAGCAAGATGCCCGCCGCCCGTCAGGCCATGCAACCACCCTCGCACTCCAGCGGCAGGTAGGGCGGAAGTATGACGGAGGCACATGGAGTCAGTTGTGAGAGACACTAGTCGTCCATGTCCTCGTCGTCTGATTCGTCCTCGCCCAGGGGAGAATGCTCATCGTCTATGGTCACGGCCTCGATGTCCTCGAGTCTCTCCAGCACGATCGTCAAGAGCTGAGAGAAATGCTCGCTATTCCTCCGCGCTAGCTCACCCAAGCTTGTGATTCGCCCTCCTGTGTTCTCAAGATGTGCAAGTTCCAAACGTCTGAGATTCTTGTTGGCGATGAGGCCGAACTCGTTCATCCGGAATAGGTAGTAGGCAAGTTCTCGATCCTCCGCTTCGGCAAGGAAGCCGCTCTCTCGAAGTGCATTCCACGCCCCTCTGGTGTATCGCAATGGGAAGGACTCGGCCTGGATGCTTTTCGGATCGACAAGGTCCGATATGTAAGACCTCGCCCGCTCCCGATTGACCATAGCCTCTGACTTGAGGAGACCCAAGGCGCGGCGCCTACGCTGCTCCGACTTTCGCTTCTCTCCTGGTTGAGTCACTATCAAGTAGACCGCGACAGCCAGTAGTGCGTCGGCCGCCAAGTTGGCGACAAAGCTGATTAGAAACTCGTTCATGTCATCCCCCGCTTGCCAGGTGACACCGAGGTGGCAGCCATCAATGCATCTTCTCGCAGCATGGTTTCATTCGCAGCGACCGCTCGGCCGGTTTGAGCCACACACCGCCCAGCGCATCGTGCGGCCGTCTGCACGCCACGCCTCCCGCTGCGCCAAGAGGGTCCGTGCTCCGCCCGCTCGGCCTCAGAGAACGGTCAACCCAGCTCCCTCAGGTTCCATGTGTTTCGAGACCGGATTATCGGATTATCCTTTTCCCACCCGTAGTCAGTGAACAGTGATGGTGAGGACGTCTCTACCTGAGAGAGCCGGTGAAGCAACATCTCGAAGTAGTACAGCAGTATTCCGGACTCCAACATATCAGGGATGCAAATGCTCCTGCCATCCCCGCCTCCCAGATAAAGAACGAACTTCTTCTTCAGGCAAAGAATCAAGCTAGGGATGGGTAGCGGCTGATCGTATGCGCGCGCTTCTTCTCTGAACTTATCCACTGCCCAATCTACGGCGCGTTTTTCACGGCTATCATATGACTCATAGGCAAACACAAAACTCTCGAGCGGTCCAAGACCATTCCCGGCTCCCCGCGATAGCTCCATCAACCGGTGCGTGTGACCGACACAATCCCTAACACCGGCGGCGTCAAGAACCGACTTGACCTCGACTGTCGCATACACACTCTCGCAAGGGAACATATGATAGTACGGATCAACTTTCAATACTGGGCAACTCATTTGATCAAAGATAACAACGTCCTCCTGAAGGCTGACTGTCCCGTTCCTATCGACAATGTGTCCGCTTGCCACCCCATACTTGCCTGGCAGGTGTTTCTCGAAGAACTCGCGAACCCTTCTCTCCCTCAGTCCTCCTTTCTCTCCCTCGTGCGGGACATGCTTGTCCCAGCCCTCGAAGGACTGCAGCATGTTCTCAGCCACATCGTCATAGAATGATGTGATACTCTTCGCCATGATGTTCTCCAGAGGTCATGGATGGCGCACAAGACTTGCTGCTACTACATCCATCCGGCCACGTAGCCCGGCAGCACTGAGCAGCACGACCCGAATACCAGTGGTTGCTTTCCAGGGCTCCATCACACACTACACGCCCACCAACGCTCGCCTCTTCACTCCCCCTGCGACCCGGCTCAATGTCTGCTTGGCTCTCATGATGCCCTCTTGTTTCTCATTGGTCGATGCTGCTCCCACACCTCGCCCATGTCAACCTCAGGGAGTGCCTTCTTCAATGCGTCAAGTGCCTTAGCGCTGTATCGCTTGTGCCTGGACTTCCCTATGACGATCTCCTTGAAGAAGTCTTCCGAGTCTTGAAGGCCGAGGTGTATGACAAGAGCCAGGGCCTTGGGAGGAGTCATTCCTACCTTCCCTGCGAGATCCCTGAGTCCGAGCGAGTAGTAGTCAAGTTCGTTGACTCGCTTAACCGCCACAACTGTAGCGCCAGGGGTTCCTTCGGGGACTAGATGGACTGCGTCACCATCTCTCTTCGTCAGACGGATCGACAGTGATGGCCCCTCTCCCGAGGAACCTGTCTGAAGGGCTGCCACACCCGGAAACAGATCTCTCCAGTCCTTGCCGTGCTGGATGTGACCGACAAGGCGACTTAGCTCAGCGTCCCCAGGTTGTGACCGGATACCGGACAACGAAGATTCAACGATTGCCAGACCCCTTAGCTTGGCTCTCGCATCCACACGCTTCCTGGATCCGGGCCGAACAAGCCTTGCGATCTCCTTGAATTCCGTATCGATCATCGTATGCAGGTCGGTAGGAGCGGTGGCGGAAATGGAGAGCACGCGATGCGGAAGATGGCTGGAGAGCTTCTTCCTGAAGACCTGACGGAGAATATCTGAGTAGACGGTCACCCCCGCTTGAGAGAAGAGACAAAGCTCCTGCTCCGAAACGTCAAGGAGATAGTGCTGAGCAGCGTCCCGGAGGCTATTGATGACCTGCATCGTGAGGGCTTGATCCTCATCAAGCACGCCTATTGAAGCATCGCTGAGGCACTTCCTGATACACTTGTCGAATCCTATGGTCTCCTTCGCCTTGGGCTCGCGGATCTTTCCGCCTCTCTCCACTATTGAAGCTTTCAGGAGCAACTCGAATGCACGGTCAAGGAAGATGAGCACCGCTTCATGGCGCCCTGTAGCCCAGGGGCGATTAAAATGATCTACGGCGAGCAAGAGGGAGTCAAGTGACTTGGTCAGGAGGATCCTTGCTCGTCTCTTCATGGCCTACACCCCGTGGCATCCAGACCCGACGATTGACCATACGCAACCCGTCAGCATAGCTTGCTTGGTGTCTCACGTGGAATCCACCCGGCCTTCCCGCATAGTAGACCTGGGGCGCTCGGCTTCAGACTATGTGAGATTCCAGGACCATTATAGGCCAGTTCATACGAGAGGTCAACCCCTCTTGGCACTCATGACAGTAGCCCCAAGTGCAAGGACGCTCCCTCGTCACTTCAACCCCCAACTCATCCCTGCTCTCTAGTGCCCTCCGGTTGCAGCCCCCGGCGCAACGGAGCTATAATGACTTTCAACATCTCCACGGAAAAGGAAGTGCCAATATGGACCCCATCGCCTTCAGACTACCCATCCTCGGCATACCCATCTACTGGTACGGAATGATCACCGTGGCGTGCATCCTCATCGGCTCCTACGTGGCCACCTTGGAGGCCAAGAGGAGGGGCGAGGACCCAGAGCACATCTGGAACGGCCTGATTCTGGTAGTCATCTTCGGCTTGATTGGGGCCAGGCTCTATCACGTCATCTCCAGTCCGTCGGGCCTCCTGCGAGGGTTCGACTATTACCTTCAGCACCCCGTCGAGATCGTCATGATCTGGCAGGGCGGTCTGGGCATCTTTGGCGCCGTGGCTGGAGGTGTCCTTGCGGTGTTCGTCTACGCGCGGTGGCAGAAGCTCAACTTTCTCACCTGGGTGGACATCGCTGCGCCGGCCCTATCCCTGGGCCAGGCCATCGGCCGCTGGGGCAACTTCTTCAACCAGGAGCTGTACGGGTATCCCACCACCGTTCCCTGGGGCATTCCTATTGATCGTGCGTATCGGCTGCCCATGTTCGCCAACCTTCCGGACAGTACGCGCTTTCACCCCACCTTCCTCTACGAATCCATCTGGAACTTCCTGGTCTTCCTCACCCTGATGTACGTGGCCCGTCGCTTCCAGGCGCGTCTGCGGAACGGCGACGTCTTCCTGCTGTGGTGTATCCTCTATCCGGTGGGACGGTTCCTCGTGGAGTTCCAGCGCCCCGATGCCTGGATGCTAGGTCCCCTGGCTGCGGCACAGGTGGTCTCCCTCGCAGCGGCCGTAGTCGCCCTGCTGATTCTGGTGTACCGTCATCGCGCCAGGCCTAGCAGCGAGGACCTCGAGGACACTGCCGAAGAATCGGCGTGACACCACACCGGACGTGAGTCTAGCTCCCGGGCCTTCCGCTGCCAGGCCGTATACCCCTGTAGGAGCACCAACTTGATCGACAAGACCCTGAGGGTGGTCCAAGGTCGCGCATCGGGCCTCGGAGCAGTAGAGTACGTGGCCGACATCGCCAGGTACCATCGTATTCAAGCCAGCCCCGGGTTTCGCAACGCCGCCCACTACTGTCGGGAGCGCTTCGAGCAGTTTGGACTGGAGGCTCAGGTTCTAGGCTTCCCCGCGCAAGAGGGCATCAGCGCCTGGGGGTGGCCCATGTTCCAGGAGTGGGACGCCACCGAGGGCACACTCTATCTGGTCGAGCCGGCGCGCGGGAGGAGCAAGCTCGCCGACTTCTGCGAAGAGAAGCTCAGCTTGATCCAACGTAGCGCGCCCTTCGAAGGAGAGGCCGAGGTGGTGCTCCTGGAGGACGGAGAGGAGTGGGCCGAGTACGAAGGGTTGGACCTCCACGGGAAGGTGGTGCTCAGCAGCGGTGACAGAGACCGAATTCACTACCTGGCCGTGGAGAAGCACGGGGCTGTGGGCTTGCTCACCGACGCGATGACGGAATTGCCCGGACTTCGCCACCCTATGGACCTCCCCGACGCGCTGCAATACACCTCCTTCTGGTGGTATGGTGGCGAGAGGAAGTGCTTCGGGTTCGTCCTATCGCCCAAAGAAGGGGCGCGGCTGCGCGCTCTGATCAAACAGCGGCAACGAGAGGGCCAGCCCCCGGTGAGAGTGCGGGCCACCGTGAAGAGCAGGTTCTGGGACGGCGAGATCAACACCGTGTCGGCTCGCATCCCTGGCCAGATCGAAGAAGAGGTGGTGCTGCTAGCCCATCTCTGCCACCCCCAGGGCGCAGCCAACGACAACGCCTCCGGATCGGCAGCGGTTCTGGAGGTGGCTCGAACCCTCCAGTCGTTGATCTCCGACGGCACTCTGGCCGCGCCGCGCAGAGGGATCAGATTCCTTCTCGTCCCGGAGATGATGGGCTTCGCCGCCTACCTGGCCAACAACGAAGCCCTCTTGCCCCACATGGTAGCCGCTCTCAATCTGGACATGGTGGGTGAGGACCAGAACCTCTGCGGCAGCGCCATGACCATCGAGCAGGCACCAGGATCGTCCGCTAGCTTCGCCGACGATCTCGTGACGCGGCTGGTGGAGCAGGTATCTTCTGGAGCCGGGCCGGGGAACCAGCCCCTCTTCAGGCACGCCGTCTCCCCCTTCACCGGCGGGAGCGATCACTGCCTGCTCGTCGATCCCACCGTAGGGGTGCCGTGTCCCATGATCATCCAGTGGCCCGACAAGTTCCACCACACCTCCGCCGACGCCCTGGACAAGGTGGACCCCGAGATGCTGGCCCACGCGGGGAGCGTGGCGGCCACCTACGCCCACTTCCTGGCCCATGCGGGCCAGCAAGAGACCACTTGGCTGGCCGAAGAGGTCCTTTCCCGCTTCAAGACACACCTGTTAGCCACCCTCCGCGACCACGTGACGGCAGCCGCCGGGACAAGCGAGACCCCTCCTCACGGGCAGACGCTGGCCAGACGAGCGCAGTTCCTCGTGGAGCGCAACGACACGGCCCTCGATTCCCTACGCCGCCTGCACACCATCGACGTGACCCCTTGGCAGAAGGAGGCCCACGAGTTCGCCCACCGGGAGTTGGCTGGGGTGGAGGAGTTGGTTCTCGACCCTCCTATGCAGCGACCGAAGAACCAGTGGGAAGAGGAGGCGGCACGGATCGTCCTCCGACGACTGTGCCCCGGGCCTATCGACTTGAAGAACTACCTCGGCAAGATGAACGACGAAGAGCACGAGGCGTGGTGGCGCGTCTACAAACAGAGTCCCGAGGGCACCTACACCTATCCACCCCTGGCCCTCTACTGGGCCGACGGGAATCGCCACCTGCAAGAGATCAGCGACCTCATCGAGTTGGAGACAGGCACGAGGGTCACGGAGTTGCTGGTCACCTGCTGCCGGCTCTGGGACAGCCTGGGACTCGTGGAACTATCGAATAGATCCTAGGTGGTCGTCTCCGCCGGAAGTGTGAAAGAGAACGTAGCACCCTGACCCTCGGTGCTCTCTACCCAGACCCTTCCTCCGTGGGCCTCCACCAGTTGTCTGACGATGGAGAGACCAAGCCCCGCCCCGCCAGTCCTGCGAGATCTGGCCTTGTCGCCCCGGTAGAAACGTTCGAAGACCAGGGAAAGCTCCTCGGGGCTGAGTCCAGTCCCTTCGTCCACTACGTCCACCTGTACCATCTGCCCGGCCTGTCTGGCCCTGACGGTGACCTTTCCACCATCGGAGCTGTGCCGCAGTGCATTGTCGATCAGATTGGAGAGCACCTGACTGATACGCTGCGAGTCCACGGAGACCGACGGCAGGTCCGGTGCCAGGTCCTTGACCAGGGTAACCCCCTCTCCTTCTGCCCGTGCTGCCACGCCCGTCACCACGCGCTCCGCCAGATCGACGAGGTCCGTCGGTTCCGGTTCGATCCTCAGTTGACCAGCCTCGGCCAGGGCCAGTTCCTGCAGATCGTCCACCAGCCTCGACAGCAGCACAGTCTCCTTGTGTATGGACTCAACGTTCTCCGTGTCCGGCTCGAATACTCCGTCGAGGATCGCCTCCAGGTTGGCCCGGATCACCGAGAGTGGCGTCCTCAATTCGTGAGCGATGTCTGCAGTCATGTTCTGGCGCAGCGTCTCCGCTCTCGAAAGGCTCTCCGCCATCTCGTTGAAGGCCCGCCCCAGTTCGCCGATCTCGTCCCTGGACTTGATGTCCACCCGCTGGCTCAAGTCGCCACCGGCGATGCCCTGTGCAGCAGTCGTGAGCTTCCGCAGAGGGCCGGTCATCTGCCAGGTCAGCACGAGACCGAGCACGATCGCCACGCCGCATGCCGCTGCGCCCACCGGCACGATGCTCTCACGCATCCGCGCCAGGAAGTCCTGCTCCGGCTGTCGGAGGTCTGGCGCCGCAAAGACGGGGACCAGGTACCCAACGCGTGTACCGTCCACCTCGATGGCGACGCTCTCGCGCAGCTCAGCCGTGGTCAACTGCTGTCCTACCTCCTCGCCGCGCTGGCTAGCGATCACCACTCCGTTCGCATCAGCCAAGCGGAAGGGCCAGGCTCTCCAAGTCCCTCCCCGGCCACCGGGGCCCATTCCATAGTCAGAGTGTCCGACCCCCGAGACCAACAGCAACTCCAGCCCTTCCCAGCTCCCCCTATCCTCGTAGTAGACGGTGAGGGCCTCGAGCATCGCCTCCCTCTCCGTCGCCCGGCTAGTCTGGACGAAGCTCTCGAAGTTCCTGACCGTGATGACTTGAGGTATGACCAGTGACATACCCACGCCGAGGAGGGTCACGATAACCAAAGCTGCCGTCAGCTTGAACCAAAGGCTTCTCAACCGGATCAATCCTCGAACTTGTAGCCCACGCCATACACGGTCTTGATACGCTGAGGACTGCGAGGATTCTCCTCGATCTTCTGGCGAAGATTCTTGACGTGAACGTCGATGGTCCGCTCATAGCCGTCGTAGGCGTATCCCTGGACGGACTCCAGCAGTTGCGAACGGGTGAAGGCCCGTCCCGGATCCTTCATCAGAGCAGCCAGCAAGCTGAACTCAGTGGGCGTCAGCTCGACCGGCTCGCCCTGGACCACAACCTGGTGGCGCGATAGATCGATGGTCACGCCACGGAGTGACATCCTCTCCGGCTCCGCGGGCATGGCCCCAGATCGGCGAAGCACGCTCCGTACCCGAGCCGCCAGCTCCCGCGGCGAGAAAGGCTTGGTCACGTAGTCGTCGGCGCCCAGTTCCAGACCTACCAGCTTGTCCGTCTCCTCTACGCGAGCTGTAAGCATAATGATGGGCACGTCCGACTCCTTTCGCAGAGCCCGGCACACGTCCCAACCATCCATCTCAGGGAGCATGAGGTCCAAGACAACCAGGTCCGGTTTGTCGTGGCGCGCTATCTGCAGCGCCTTCTTGCCATCGTAGGCCACCAGGACGTCGAAACCCGCCTGCTCGAGATAGGCCCGCACCACTTTCACTATGCCAGGGTCATCATCTACTACCAATACTCTACTCATCTGTCACCTCTGAAGTGGGTCGCCTTATCTCTTCTCACGACCACTAATAGCATACTGTAGGGCCGTGTCTGGTGTCAACAGGTCGATATTCGTTGTCCCCCAGGCCTACGGCCCCCACGAAATCACTCTCTCATACGCATTGTTGTACTGGATATCCAGAGTCTCCGTTACCTCTTCCAGTATCTTCATCTGGTTGCTGCCATCGGCGTTCATCACGTAGAACTCCCACTCTCCGCTGCGGTCCGATAGGAAGACGATCTGCTCCCCATCCGGGCTCCAGGCGGGAGCCACGTTGTTTGGCCGTGGATCGACGTACATGGTACTGCTCGTCAACGGGTGCCGATCGCCGCCGTCGATGTTCATGATGTAGATCTCCCAATGGTCGTGCTGCCAGTGCATGAAGGCCACCTTTGTCCCATCGGGAGACACCACAGGGTAGTGATCATTGGTGTTGCCGGTCAACACCGTGTTGTTCGGACCCTCTACTGTAGTCGTACACAGACCTCGGACCTCGGATGGGAGGGTGCCGGAATCACCCCCATCGTAGACCAGCCACTCCCCATCGGCAGACCAGGTGGGTGAGAATGAAAAGCGGTCAACGTAGGGCTGACGGAGGTAGCCGTCGGCCACGTCCAACACACCCACGTGCCACTCAGTCTGTAGGTGGCCGGGCATGGTCTCACACACCCCTCCCGTGCACCTCTGGTTGGGCGCTGTCATGCCCTCTGTCTCGAAGTAGAAGGCGATCTGGGTATCATCGGGAGACCAGACGGGCGCCCGGCCCACGCTGGAGCTGAACAGCAGCTTCTCGCCGCTCCCGTCCGCATTCGCGATGTAGATGCCCCAAGGCTCTGCCCAGCTAGAGTAGGCTATCTGGGTGCCATCGGTCGACCAACTGGGGTCCATGCCGTTGGTGATGTAAGTAAGGTTGGAGCCATCCGCGTTCACAGTGTAGATGGCGCCGCCACTGGCCACCTGGAAGACAAACCGGCCCTCCAGTCCCGAACTGGACGATTCCTCAGCGGCCGCCGTCGGTACCACGGTACTCTGAGCAACAGCAGCTTGCGGCGTTGCGGTTGGCGTGGCCGTCTCCGTCGGCTCGACCGGCTCAGGTGTCGGCGTGCTCGCCGGTTCCGTGGCGGTAGCTGTGGGCTCCGGTGTGCTCGTCGGCTCCTCAGCCGTGGCTGTTGGCTCAGGCTCCACCGTGGCCGTCACCATCTCCTCGAGGGCCACCGGCGGAGCCGTGGCAGCGGAGGTATCCTCAGCTTCCAACACCACAGCCTCTCCACATCCGCACAACAGCAATATAAGTATAACAACCAGCAGACTTCTCTTCATACTCACCTACATCCCCTATGCTCCAGTGCCACTAGCCAACGTGCACCGGCCAGCAATTCAACTGGTGGGAAGCCTTTCTCGCTCCCACGCCTATGCGACGACAGAGCGTCCCTAACCCTAGTGATCTCATGCCTCAGCCGCCCGCGTCTCCAGAAGCTCGATGACCTGCTCTATGAAGGCTGGGCCGAACCCCATCCCCCTCGCCATGGGGGTGCCTTCCGCTTCTCCAGAACCACCACCAGGAGGCATGCCGCCCATGGGGGTACCCTCCGCTCCTCCGGGGGGCATCTCACCGCCAGGAGGCATACCGCCCGCCTCTGCCGTGGGCATTGCGCCTTCTCCCACGGGACCGCCGCCACCATCTTCGGCGGGCTCCCTGGGCCCCCGAGCCGTGCCAATATCCTGCATCAGTTCGGCCATATCCTCCTGGTCCATCTCATCGATGGCGGCTAGCTGCTCCGCAGTCATTGCGTCCTGAATCTGCTCCAGTATAGCCTCGCTCTCTGCCTCAGAGGCGGCGCCACTCTCCTGCGAAGTTCGGAGCATCTGCCACAAAGGTAGCAACTCCTCCGCCTGTTCTGGCGTCACAGCATACTCTGTGTCTTCCAGCATCAACGTCCCCACCGACAGCCGCGAAGACAGTGGCATCTCGCCGACGTTGAATGGTCCCCCACCGGCGGTATCAGCCACGCCCGGCGTCAGTCCCTCGGTTGTATCCGTTCCAGGCTCCACAGCAGCCGTCCCCGCCTGTGCGGTAGCGGAGGTGTCGTCAGTCTCCGTCACCGCAGCCTCTCCACATCCGCACAACAGCAACACGAGCAACACAGACAGCAGAGTCTTCCTCACAAGAGATCCTTTCATACTCAGTCACATCCTCACACTCTCGTGCGCGACGAACCGTCGTGCAGTGGCCAGTAGTTCGACCAGTGCGAGGCTAGACTCGGCCCCACGTTCAGCGGCGACACAGTACCCCCCATACCCATAGCCTAGTAATCTCACGCCTCAGCCGCCCGCGCCTCCAGAAGCTCGATGACCTGGTCTACGAAGGCCGTGCCAAAGCTACCCATCATCCCCTGCCCGGCCGCTGGGGTGCCCTGAGTTTCCCCTCCGCCGCCCATGGGACCGCCAGGCATACCGCCCATGTCCCCCATGGGCATTCCGCCCCCTCCCATGGGAAAGCCGCCACGATCGTCGTCATCGTCTGCGGACTCCTGGGCCTGTTGACGCATACCAATGTCCTGCATCAGTCCTGCCATGTCTTCCTGATCCATCTCCTCGATGGCGGCCAATTGCTCCGCAGTCATCGTCTCCTGGATCTGCTTCAAGACCGCCTCACTCTCCATTTCCGAGGCGGTGCCACTCTCCTCCAAAGCTCGGACCATCTGCCACAAGGGCAGTAACTCCTGCGCCTGTTCCGGGGTCACAGCGTACTCTGTCTCTTCCAGCATCAACGTCCCCACCGGTAGTAGCGAAGACAGAGGCATGTCGCCGATGTCGAATTGCCGGCCAGCGGCGGGTTGAGCCGCGTCGCCGACTGTGGCGCTCGTAGTGGCCTGGCTACCTCCGCAGGCCACGAGGACCAGCACCAACGCCATCGTGAGCCCCACGACTATTGATTTCCGTACCATACTTTCCTCCATCTTTGTTTGCTCTACCTCTCGCTCACTCGTGTCGTAGCGCCTCTATGGGGTCGAGTTGCGAGGCCCGATTCGCCGGATAGAAGCCGAAGAAGATCCCCACCGCCGCCGCGGAGCAGAAGGCCAGCACGATGGAGTTCCAAACGACCACCGTGCGCATGTCGCTGGTTTGTCCAAAGAGCCAGGAACCCCCGACTCCAAAGGCCACCCCCAACAAGCCTCCCACCAGGCAGAGCACCAAGCCCTCCGTGAGAAACTGCAAGCGAATGTCGGACGGTGCAGCCCCCACGGCCTGCCGAATGCCTATCTCCCGCGTGCGCTCCGTGACACTGACCAGCATGATGTTCATGATTCCGATCCCGCCCACCAACAAGGACACTCCGGCCACCCAACCCAGCAGCGAGCGGAAGGCTGCTGTCGTGGACTCGGCCGTTTCGATGATGTCCTCCTGTGTGTAGATGGTGTAGTCCGGGTCTTCCGCAGCCGAAATGTCGTGACGTCTCCTCAGCAGCGCGTCGATCTGAGTGATCGCACTGTCGATCGTCTCCTGGCTCTCGGCTTGCACGTACATGGTCATGATCATGTCTCCGAACCGGCGGCTGAAGCTGAACCGTTGGAAGGCCAGGGTGAGGGGAACATAGACCCTCTGATCGTAGTCGGTCTGGCCCACTAGTCCCTTCTCAGCCATGACACCCACGACGGTCAGCCTCACGTTCCCCGCGGTAACGCTCTGACCAATGGGGTCCTCATTGCCGAACAGTTCTTGCGCGGTATCGTAGGCCAGCACTGCTACCTTGGCTTTGCGGTCCAGGTCTTCCTGAGCGAAGAACCGGCCGTCGGCCAACTCCACCCCCCGCACCTCCGGGAAATCGGGCATGGCCCCGATAACATCCGTCTCAATCGTTGCGGACTCGGCCCGGACGACCTGGTCGCTGGCCATCTGCTCAGCCACCACCCCGACAATGCCGGTCACCTGCTCGCGCACGGCCAGGGCATCGTCATAGCTCAGTCCCTCGCTCTCCATGCGGGCACCGGGCCCCGCACCCTCTCCGAATCCGCGATTGACCATGATCAGGTTGGAACCCAGGCCCGTTATCTGGTCGGAGATACTTGCCTCGGTACCGGCGCTGACGGCCATCATGATGATCACTGCCGCCACCCCGATGATGATCCCCAGCATGGTCAAGAACGAACGCGCCTTGTTGACGGCTATCCCTTCCCATGCGACTTTGAGAGTCTGCCACAGGTTCATCCTACTTCTCCCCGTCGTCCGCCACACGCCCGTCCCGAAGGACGACGAGTCGTTCAGCTTGGTCGCCCAGCTCGGGCTCATGTGTGATCATCACGATCGTCCGCCCTCGCTCGTGAAGACCACGCAGGATGTCAACGATCTCCTGGCTGGAGCTGGTGTCCAGGTTCCCGGTGGGCTCGTCGGCCAGTATCATCAGTGGTTCGTTCACGAGGGCCCTGGCGATCGCCACCCGCTGTTGCTCCCCCCCTGACATCTCACTCGGTCGGTGGTCGAGCCGATCGCCAAGGCCGACCGTTTCCAGCGCATCTGTAGCCAGCCCCTCCCAGTCGGAAGCGCCCTTGCGGTTATGCCGGCAGTACATCAAGGGCAGCATCACGTTCCTCAGCGCAGTGCTGCGGGGCAGGAGGTTGTAGGACTGGAAGACGAAGCCGATGCGGCGATTACGAATGTCCGCCAGTTGCGCCTTGTTTAGCCTGCTCACATCCTCACCGCCCAACCAGTACTGCCCGCTCGTTGGCCGATCCAGGCAGCCCAGGATGTTCATCAACGTGCTCTTTCCCGACCCGGAGGGGCCCATGATGGCCACAAACTCTCCTTCGTCGACGGCCAGGTTGATCCCGTCGAGCGCGTGCACGGTGGCCGCCCCCTTGCCGTAGACCTTGGTCAACTCCTGCACTTCAATCAGGTGGTCGTTCATCCGTCTACTCCGTCGCCAACACGCCAGTGCTTACCAGATCTCCCTGCTCCAACCCGCTCAGTATCTCCGCGTAGGCATAGTCCATGAGCCCTACCTCCACCTGACGCACCTGGAGCTCACCGTCCACCATCACGAACACCGCGTACTCGCCGGGAGAGATCTCCCACAGCGCCTCTGACGGGGCTAACAGCGCATTCTCAGCACTGCCCGCTATGACGTCCACGGTCCCATTGAGGCCGCTCAGAAGGCCGCTCGTGACGACATCACCACCATCATCGGCGTCCAGCTTGGCCAGAGCTTGTATGGTCGGTGCTCCCTCCATGTCCACCAGAGCGGGATCCACGCGCACCACCTCTCCCGTGAAGGTCTGCTCGGGCAAAGCGTCGAATACCACCTCCACCTCGTAGCCCACGGCGATCAGGTCCAGGTCGGTCTCGTCCATGTAGATCTCTACGAGTGGCTCAGAGAGGTCTGCCAGAGTCACAATGGCGCTGGTACCCGCCACCTCTCCCACTGCGGCATCCACCGCGGTGACGGTTCCCGCCACCGGCGCCACCAAGACCGTCTCCTCCAACTCAACCTGCGCCGCGGCCAGGTTACTGCGTGCTTGCTCCACGTTAAGTTGGGCTGTCTCCAGGTCCTCCGCCGTGGTCCCATTCAGCAACGAGTTGAGGTTCGACTGAGCAGAAGCAACGTTTGCCCTCGCGGAAGCGATCTCCTCCTCGGTGGGGCCGGCGACCGCCAGATCGTAGTTCGCCTTGGCCTTGTCGTAGGCTGCCGTTGCCGCCCACAGCTCCATGGCCTCGGAGGAAGAGCCCACGTCTGGCCGCCACGAGATGGCGTCATAGGCAGACTGGGCCTGCTGGAGTTCCAGCTCAGCCGTGGACAGATCCGCCAGGGCAATGATCCTGTCCTCGTGCGAAGGCCCGTTGAGCACGTCCTTCAGCGCCTCCTGTGCACTGGTCAACTCCAACCGGACTGCCTCTAGTTCAGCCGCATCCGGCGTCTCCGTCAGTGCAGCCAGGTCCAGTTCGGCCAGCCGCAGGTTGATCTCAGCCTCAGCGACCTGCGCTTGGGCGTCCGCGTCATCGAGCCGCACCAGCGGATCGCCGACCTCTACCTGGTCCCCGACTTCAACCAGCAACTCGGTCACCAGACCACCGCTGCTGAAACTCAGCTCCACCTCACTCCTGGGAACTAGCGTGCCAGTCCCGCTGCCCATCACCACTAGGCTGCCCCTTCGTATTGTCGCAGTCTGAACCGTCTCCTCCTCGGTTACCGGCTCCTCCTGGAGATGCTGTGTGTAGTAGTACCAACCTCCTCCTGCCACCACAAGCACGATCAGGACAATAACCCCCGCGATAACCGCACGCCTTCCTCTCAACAATGACCTCACCCTACTCATCCTTTCCTTATCCTCCCAATCCCCACACAAGGGGAAGATCGGTCCCTCGCCTCAACGCATGATAGCATACACACATGAAGAGACTGTTAAGAGTCCATGAACACCAGATGTGCATTCCCGTATCCAGGACTCCGTCTCTTCGAAGCATCATCGCCAGCAAAGCTGACGGTGCCATCGTGGTTCCTCGCTGCCTCCCAGGACCTCCTGCAACTCCTCCATCGGACATACGTGAGTGGCATAGCCTATTGCGTAGTCGGCACCAGACCGGTGCTCACCACGTCTCCCTGCTCCAGGCCACTGATGATCTCGGCGTACGTATAGTCCATCACTCCGACTTCCACCTGCCGCATCTGAGGTTCGCCATCTACCATCAGCATTACCGCGTACTGACCAGGCGAGAGTTCATACAGCGCATCCGTTGACAACAGCAGCGCATTCTCGGAGCGCGCGGCGATCACGTCCACGACCGCGTTCGCTCCCATCGGAAGGGGCGCGGCCTCTCCCCACTCCTCGTCGAGCTGGGCATAGACCATCACCGTCGGCGCGTTCTGCACCGAGGTCAGCGCGGGCTCCACCAGCACCACGTGGCCGGCAAAGACATCGTCCGGCAGGGCGTCGAACATCACCTCGACTTCATAGCCCTCCTCGACGCTGCTCACATCAGTTTCATCCATGTAGATCTCAATCAGCGGATAGGTCATGTCGGCCAGCGTGATCACAGCGTGTGTCCCCACCGTCTCGCCGACGCGAGCCTCCACGGAGGTGATGACGCCAGAGAAGGGGGCGACGATGTCGGCCGCCTCCATGGCAGCACGCGCATCCTCCAGGGTCGCCTCAGCGCTGAGTAGCTTGGCCTGCGCCAACTGGAGATCGGCGGCGTCCGGGCCAGACACCATTTCGGCCAGTTCCTCCCGCGCTTGCTGCAAGTTGTACTCACAGTCGGTCACCTGATCCTCAGCACTCTCCACTTCGGATGCGGCCTGGCGAGCCGCCTCCAAACGCTCCTTGACCGCCTCCAGGCGGTCCCAGAACGTGAAGAGTTGCTCCTGGCTTATCTCGCCCGCCCTGTATCTTCCCTGCATCTCGGCATATCTGTCCTGGTACCAGGCGTAATCGCTCTCGCACACGGCCACGTCTTGGGGCCCAGGGGGACACGCCAGGGCCTCATCGAGTCTCTCCCCAGCCCATTCCAGGTTGTCCGATGCCGCATCCAGTTCCTCGCGGCTGCTGTCCCCCGCCTCATACTCGTCAGCCTCCTGATAGTAGTTCTCCTCGTACCAACTGTACTCATACTCCAGATCGATCACACTGCTATACATGCACGCACTGGGTTCCTGGGCCACTGCCAGGTCCGCTTTGGCGTCCTCGAGATCGGACTCCGCCTGACCCAGCGCCAGATAGGCCTGGTTGAGTTCGAGCTGGCTATGCGGGTTCTCCGCGTTCTCCAGATCCTGCTGGGCCACCAGAAGGTCTGCCTCCGCCTCCATCAAGGCCCGTTCCAGGGCCGCAGGGTCGATGCGTGCCAGGACGTCTCCGCTCTCCACCCAGTCCCCCACGTCCACCAGTACCTCCGATACGACGCCGCTACCGCCGAAGCTGAGTTCCGCCTCGTCAGCCGCCAGGAGAGTGCCGCTGCCCGTCACGGCTATGAGCAGGTCGCCCCTTCGCACTCTGGTCGTCTGGATGCCCTGCTCCGCGGGGGACTGCTGAGCTGGGAGATACTGGGTAATGTAGTACCAACCGCCTCCCAGCGCGCCGAGCCCCACTACAACGAAGACGAGAAGAAGAACCGAGAGTCGTCTTCTGTCCACGGAAAACCGCATCGTGCGCCTCCATCGCCCCCCATCAGCGCGGTCCCCTACTTCACCAGATCACGCGTCGCCACTTCATAGTAGCACCGAACTATGAAGCAACTATTAAGGAAAGGTAAAGATCGGGTGTACGTCACCGCTCCTCTTTCCACCTATGGATTGAGGGCACCGGCCAGCCTGTCAAGACACGGGGACCTTCCGCGTTGTCCCCACGGACCCGGACGACCTGCTTTGGACGACGACACGCCAGGGAGGGCCAGACGCGGGTCTGGCCCTCCTTGCTGCGTGATGGACGCCTTGGGTGTTCCGCAGGCAGAGGATTGGCGCCCAACAAACCACTATCGCCCAGCCTCCTGCCTCTGCGTTCGCTCGGCGAGTACCTCAGTCCGTCTCGCTCTCGCCACCGGACCACGGGCCCCTCTCCAGCATCCTCATGCCCATGCCGCTCGACAGGGTCTGGTATCGCGCACCCAGGAGTGGAACTTCGTTGCCCTCTTCGTCAGTATCACTACCGAGGGTCACCTCCAGTTCCACCAACTCCGTGTCGTCGTTCTGTCGTACGACGGTCAATACCACCTCGTCTCCAGGGTCGTAGCTGCCGATCAGGGCCGCGAGGTCTCGGTCCTCGTCCATTCCCTTGTTGTTCACGGCAATGACGACGTCGCCTGTCTCCAGCCCTGCTTGCTCAGCAGGTGCGCCCGACTCCACCTCTACGATCAAGGCTCCGTGGAGCTGCCCTGAGAACGTCCCAGCCGCCGCCTGAGGCAGAGACTGCTCCTGCTGCCCCTGCTGCGAGCGCTCCTCCGGCCCCAACCCTGGCCCTTGCTGCGACGGACCTGCCCCCCACGAACCCTGTAGGCTGAGGCCACCCCTTCGCTGCGCAACCGCATAGCCCGCCGCGCCGCCGGCCGCAACCAACAGCGAACATATCACCAACCCACCAACCACCAAGCCCACGATCACGTACCACTTCTTCAGCTTGCTTGACATTCTGCCAACTCCTTCCCGGCGGCACTTGCTCGCGCTTGCCTGCCTGGACCCCACACCAGACTACCGAGGATGCCGTCAGGTGCCATGCCCCTCTGCTCCGCATCCTTCTTCACCTCGAGACCTCAGGCGGCCTATCTATTCCAGCGCGTCTCTAGCCGTCCCGCCGTAACCGTCTCTGTACCAACACCCTACTGCTGCTGCTCAGCCAGAACTACTTGCACTACTTGCTCCTGACCGCCCCTGACCACCGTCAGTTCCACTGTGTCCCCGACAGTCGTCTCGCTCTCCAGGTACACTGTCAGCTCCTGCGAGTCGGCCAGAGGTTGTCCATTGATGGCCACGATGATGTCGCCGTCCACCGGCACTTGGTAGCTCCCAACGCGCACCACTCGTGTGCCTCCCAAGATGCCCGCTTTGTCTGCCGGACCGCCCGCTACACTCTCCAGGACCAGCACGCCGGAGTCCACCGGAACCGTAGCTCCCGCTTTCTCTAGCGCTGTCCGGTTGGCGGACGTCAGGCTCAGCAACTGCACTCCCAGCCAGGGGTGACTGTAGTGACCCTGAGAGACTAGCTCGGGCGCAACGCGCTGTACGGTACTGGCCGACACAGCAAAGCCCACACCAGACGACGTTCCACTGGAGCTGATGATCTGCGAGTTTACGCCGATCACGCGCCCCGACAGATCGAGCAGCGGCCCGCCAGAGTTCCCAGGGTTGATGGCTGCGTCGGTCTGGATCGCCTCGCCGATGAACCTGTTGTCTTCTGGGCTTTCAATGACCCGGCCCAGCGCGCTCACCACGCCGGTGGTTAGCGTCTGCTCGAGTCCAAAGGGGTTCCCGATAGCCAGTACGAACTGCCCCACCTGTAGGCTGTCCGAATCGCCGATTGTCAGCGGCTCGGGCAACTCGTTGGCGCCCACGACGCGGAGCACAGCCAGGTCGTTGGTCGCATCGCTACCGACGACCTCTGCCTCGTACGTCTGGCCGTCGGACAGGGTCACCAGGAGTTCCTCGGCATTCTCCACCACGTGGTAGTTGGTGACGATGTGCCCCTCTGCGTCGTACACGAAGCCGGAGCCGGTCCCCTCCTGCGGAATGGTACCCATGAACCTGTCATAGACGTAGCTGCGGTTGGTGATGTTCACCACCGCTGGGGAGGCTTCCTGGTAGACAGCGATGATCTGGCTTTGCAGCGCATCTACCGCTGTATCCACACTGACGCTCGGCGCAACCTGCACCACCGCGTCCGTCGAGGCAGGCAGTTGCTCCGCTGTGCTGGAGGTCGGCACCAGGGTCAGCACACTGAGAGGGCTGCACGCGGTACCAGCGAGCACGAACGCCAGCACGGCTACCATCAGAACCATGTTCCTTACAGATCGTATGTTCATCGAAGTATCCTCCGTATCTCCAACTGGCTGGTGCCGTCGAGGGTTCTTCCAACCGGACCGGAGTCTCGTCGGTCGTCTCCCTATGATCGGCCCACCAGGTCTACTATTCATTCTCCTCCTAGAATATGAAGGGCATGTTAAGGAAATATGGAGATCTCGTGCAGTTGAAGAAGCCGGTCTGACACCCGTGCCGAGGCCGCGTTCTGTGGCCGCCCTGCACAAAGACGGTGGGGAGGAGTGCCGGGGCACCCCTCCCCACATACGTTCATGTCCCACCTCCTTCACCTGCGCCATCCACGCAGGCTACAGAGAGGTTGTCCGTACAACTGACCTCTATTCCGCTGAATTCCCCAGCCCAGGACCCTTGGGCCCACCGAAGCCCCCGTGTCCCATACCCATGCCGTGCATGCCGCCCGTGAATCCGTTGTCCAGCCCCTCGAGGAGCCAGTCGGCGTGCTCTTGGCTGATGCTGCCGTCCTCGACCGCTTGCTGGATGCGTTCTCGCATGGCCTCGGTACGGTTGGCGTTCATGGCCTCTTGCAGGGTGTCGGTGTCGATGCCTTGCGCCTCGGCGACCTCACTCAGGGTCTGGCCCTCGTCGTGTAGTTCGACGAAGAGCTCGTTGGGGGTCAGGCCGAGGATCTCGGCCGCTGTGTCGAACAGCTCCCAGGAGCCACTTTCCCAGCCAAACCAGCCCTGGCGCAGACTGCCATCGGGCTCTGTATCGGTGTCCTGGGCAAACACTAATGAACCTCCGACCAGGCCCACCAGCAGGAGTGCCACCAGCGCCCCACCAGAGAGCACCACAAGCCTTTTCCTACTCATTCGGTTCACCTCCTTCCCGCTTGGATTTGGATTGGCTCTCCCCCAACCCACACTTAAGATAGCAGAGGTGTATGAACGGGCTATGAAAGGCCTGTATGGCTTCCGTGTGGATCACGCTGTCCCCACCATCATCAGATAGGCCGTACCGTCCGCTTCAGCCACTGATCCCGGTCCCACAAAGAAGCAGGGAGGGGTGTTCGAGCACCCCTCCCTACCGATTCGTCGGTCGATCTGATTCAGTTGGTTGCGCTGACCCCTCCGGGCCAGACCGGGTTAGCTGACGGCGATCTTAGGAGCCTCTGCCAAACCCATGGCCTCGGCCGAATCCGCCGCCGAACCCCATGGCGCCGCCACGCCTGCCGCCCGTGAACCCCTTATCCAGCCCCTCGAGAAGCCAGTCAGCCTGTTCCTGGCTGAGGTCGCCGTCCTCGACGGCTTGCTGGATACGTTCGCGCATGGTCTCTGCGCGGCTCGCATCCATGGCCTCCTCGAGCGTCTCTACGTCCACGCCCTGCTCCTCGGCAACCTCACTCAGGGTCTTGCCCTCATCGTGAAGCTTGACGAAGAGCTCATTAGGCGTTAGACCGAGAGCCTCGGCCGCTGCGTCAAACCGTGTCCAGGAGCCGCAGCCCCAACCGATCCTGTCCCAGCGCCAATCGTCACTGGCCTCAGTTGTCGTAGGCTCGGGCTCCTGAGCGGATGCGGAGGTCGCTCCGTAGTAGACGATCCCTCCGACGATCCCGGCCAACAGAAGTACACTGGCCAAGGCACCAGCCATCGCCGCAACCACGACCCACCTCTTACGTGCGCTCAAGGTTCATCACCTCCCTTTCCATAGCGTGAGGAATTAGGAGTATAGTACTCCACTTTATATTATACCAGCAAGTTGTGAAGAAGTCGTTATGGAAGTATGTGATTCACCAGACGAACGCCGCGACAGTGCGCTCCAGCACGTGTCCGCACGCCTGGTTACGCGCCCGCAGCAGTGGAGATAGGAGGACAAGCACTGTGGACTGCCGCCGCCTGTGCCAGCAGCGAGACCGGAGGCTCTAGCTCTTCTTGCGCTTCCTCGTCCTGCGCTTGGGGAGCTGGGCGCTGTAGTAGCCAGACGCCACGATGCCGCAAATGGTGCAGAGAGACACGTCCAGCATACGTGAGGCCAGTCGAGGGTCTATGTCCTCGACCGCCTTACGCATCGTGATCACCGTGGGCAACCTGGCAGCGTACCGGTAGTTGACGATCTGATGCAGCTTCTCCTGCACCCAGGGAGTGGCGCTCTCCGTTCCCAGATCGTCGAGGATCAGCAGAGACACGCTACGCACCGCTTCGAACACTTGGTCGTACCTCACAGGGCTATCGGGGCGGTAGGTGGCCCTCAGGTGATCCAGGAGCTCCGGCACCTCCTGGAAGACCACCGGCTGTCCATTGGCGACGCAGGCGTTGGCGATGGCCGCGGCCAGGTGTGTCTTACCACAGGACTCCAGACCCGCGAACACCAGCCAGCCGTCGGGGTTCGCGGCGAACTCCTTCGCAGTTGCCAGCGCCTCCTTGAGATTCTGCTGCTCCCCCTTGGGCAGTTCGGGCCTGAGCTCGAAAGACTCGAAGGTCTTGTCTCCGTAGAGATGGAGACTGCTGAGTTGATCCGCGTGCCCGCTGCCTCGGAAGTCCCTGGAGACCATCCTGTAGATCTGACACAGCTCTGGGTCGGCCATACGCGACAGAAGGCGCGGGTCGGTCTCTTCTGGTAGACGGTTGCTGGTGATGACGGTGGGCAGCCTGGCGTTGTACCGGTGATTGATCAACTGGTACAGCTTCTCCTGGGCCCACGGCGTAGCCTGCTGGGTGCCCAGATCATCGAGAATCAGCAAGGGAGCGGAGAGTATGGCCTCGAAGCGCTCGTCGTAGCTCACCGTGCTTCCTGGGCTGTAGGTGGCCCTCAGATGGTCCAGCAAGTCAGGGACCACCACGAACAGGCACGGATGCCCTCGCTCCAGGCAGTAGTTGGCGATGGCGGCTGCCAGATGCGTCTTTCCACAGCCATAGCCCCCCAACAGGATCAACCACCCCTGGGGACTCTCGGCGAACTCTCGCGCCCTGCGATACGCTTGCCCAAGAACCTGTTCTTCGCGCGGGCGGAAGCCCTGGAGGCGGAAGTTGTCGAACCTCATGCGCGAGAGCAACCCCAGGTTGCTGACTTTCCTCAGATCGTCCAGCCGCCGCTCGGTAATCTCCTCGAGCTTGCAGCTACAAGGGACAGGCTGGCCGAACTCAGGGTGCCCAGGGGGCAGGTCGCGCCGCAGATACCCCGCGCCATGGCAGATAGGGCAGACGTCGTCAGACTCAGTGCTTGATGTAGTCCTTGTACTTGCCCTTGATGACTCTGTACCTGTCGTCTTCAGGACCTCGTCCAGCTTCTCCATCATCTCTGCCTTCGGCGGCCCACCTTTCGAGAATCGTTCGAATGTACCGCCACTTGCGCACGTTCTGCTCGGCTGCTATCTTGAAGGCTTCCTCGATCCATCCTGCGGGATAGCTCTGCTCCGCTGCCTGGAGCTCCTCGGCGATCATCGGCTGCAACATGCCTATGTTCTGCTCGTAGAGCACGAAGATGTTCGGCCTCTCCGCCTCCACCCGAGGCTCCTCGAGGACCGTGTATGGCCCCAGTTTCAGCTCCCCTCGTCGGACGCGATCTGCCGCCTCTCGCCCCTCCTCCGAGTTGATGAAGTACCAGTCCTGCTCGTCTCCACTCTCCGTCCGCGTGCTGACCCGCAGCAGTGTCCCCCGTGCCACGGCCTTCTCCAGGCCGTGGTTCACCATCCCCTCCGGTGAGTCACCCGGCATCTTCACGCCTCGGAGGAGCACTCCGTCGCGGACCAGTTCTTCCCCACTCACGCAGCGCAGGGGCCCTTTCTTGCGATGCACGATCCAGAAGACGTGCAGCGTTACTTTCAACTCGGCGATGTCGTCAACCTGAGGCAGCAACTCGCCGAAGAAGAGATCGGGAACGGGAGTGAACCGCTTCCTCCCGGCAGGAAAGCCAGCGAAGCCCGTCATGCTACACAGCCACTTCTTCGGGAGCCAGCTCGAGGTTGGCGAACTTGGCTTGTTCCTTCATGAAGCGTAGACTGATCTGCCCTGTCGGACCGTTGCGGTGTTTCGCCACCATGATGTCCGCGATATTGGGCCTGAAGGTCTCCTCGTCGTACATCTCTTCCCGGTAGATGAACATCACCACGTCGGCATCTTGCTCGATGGAGCCGCTCTCTCTCAGGTCTGAGAGAAGCGGGTGCTTGTCCGGCCGGGATTCGACTGCCCTGGAGAGCTGCGAGCAAGCCAGCACGGGTATGCGCAACTCGCTTGCCAGCGTCTTCAATTGGCGGGAAATGTAAGACACCTCCTGCACTCGGTTCTCCATCCTCACGCCAGCCTGCATCAGTTGCAGGTAGTCGACTATGATCAGGCGCACGGGATGCTCTGCACACAGGCGGCGCGCCTTGTGCCGCAACTCCATGGGGGCGATGGCCGGCGTATCATCGATGTACACAGAGATCTCCGACAACTCGCCCATGGCCCTGGCTATTCTGGCCAATTCCTCCTGCGTGATGTCGCCGGTTCTCAGACGCTGAGAATCGATACCCGTGGCCCCGGATACCAGGCGCTGCACGACCTGCTCGTTCGGCATCTCCAGGCTGAAGAGGGCGATGCACAAACCATGCTGACGTGCGGCGTGGTCGGCCATTGTGAGGGCCAGACTGGTCTTCCCGGTGCCCGGGCGCCCAGCCACGATGATCAGATCCGCTGGCTGAAACCCACCCAGCAGGCGATCGAGATCGACGAAGCCGGTGGGCACCCCTACTGTCTCCCCGCGATGTTCGAACAGTTCCTCGATACGATCATAGTAATCCGACACTATCGTCCGCAGCGGCACCAGTTCTCGCTCGATGCTTCGCTGGCCCACCCCAAAGATGAGCTGCTCGGCCTGGTCCAAGATGCGGTCCTCGTCGTCGGCCTGCTCGTAGGCCATGTTCGAGATCTCAGCCGCGGCGCTGATCAGACGACGGAGTGTGGCCGTGCGCTCGACGATGCGCCCATAGTACTCCGCGTGGGCCGAGGTGGGGACGGCGTTGATCAAAGAGGTCAGATAGCCCGCACCCCCGACCTGCTCCAACTCCTTCCGCCTGTCCAGCTCGTCGCAGAGCGTCACGAAATCAACCGGCTGGCGCCTCTCGTAGAGGTCGGCGACGGCCTTGTGGATCAGCGCATGGGTCTCGCGGTAGAAATCCTCGGGGCGCAGAAAAGAGGTAACCTTGGGGATGGCTTCAGGATCGATGAGCAGGCTACCCAGAACCGACTGCTCCGCCTCGATGTTCTGCGGTGGTAACCTGGCGGCAGCCACGGATCAGTCCTCCTCGAGGTCGTCCAGATCCAGGGTATCCACGAAATCTCGGAACACTGCCAGCTTCTCGTCGTCTTCGGAAGCCAGCTCGTCCTGCTCCTCGCTAGGTACGATGCCTGCCCGGTCCATCACTTCCTGAGACACGTAGATAGGCACCTTCACCCGCACAGCCAGGGCGATGGCATCGCTCGGGCGGGAGTCTATCTCCACGGTCCTGCCGTTCTGTTCTACAACGATCTCCGCGTAGAAGGTATCGTTTCTGAGATCGTTGACCCGGATGTGGGAAATGGAGGCATCCATGCGATCGATGACCGCCCTGAGGAGATCGTGGGTCAAGGGCCGGGTCATCTGTACGTTCTGCAAACCGATGGTGATCGCATCCGCCTCGAAGGGTCCTATCCAGATGGGCAGATAGCGCTCCTGGTCCTCCTCTTTGAGCACCACGACGCGGTGCTGCGATAGCATGCTGACTTTCACACTATCAACGGTCACCTTGATCATAGTGCTGGCCTCCTTCCCACCGTAGGAATCATTATAGCACGCCAGTTACCCACATACAAACTAAGGGGAAGATCACCTGCCAGGCAAACCGGGGATGATGCACCCAAGTCGCGAATGTGCCGTATGCTACGAGGGGACTCAGACGCCAAGTCGAGGTAGCTCTGCCAACACCTCATCCTTCGCGGTGGAAATGCCGGGCAGCCTTGCCTGAACCGCCACCCTCTTCTCGAACCCATCCAGGAGAGCAAACGGCGGTGGTGGATTCACGCTGGTCGCCCGGTCGAACAAGGCCACGTTGTGCAGAAAGATGTCGCCGGGCTCTGCATCACACTGCACCATGCCGAACCTAGCGCCATCCCATGTCTTGAACCGGCGCTTGCACGCCATGATATACGCATCTTTGTTGCAGAAGGTGACACGCCCAAGGTGCAACAAGACCGACCTCATGCGCTCAAACGTGGTCGGCCCGATAACAAGATACTCTAGGTGCCTGGGAAACGCCTGACCTATCCATTGAACACCTTCCAGCAGCATTTCCCACACTCTCTGCGACTTGCCGGTTTGCAGATTCAGTGCGATCGCGCGCACAGGGCTGGCATGCAGCCATTCTGCCCATCTTTGTAGGTCGGCACGGTTATACCAGTAAACATGGGGAATCACCGGCACCCCCAGATCCTGGAGCATCTCAAAGGTCAGTAGGCTCCGCTTGAGATTCACGAGATGCTCGAATCGCGGCTCATTGTGCCAGATTGAGTAGTTGAAGGCGGTCACCAAGTCGAAGTTCAGGCCAGCGATCGTGTCCATCACACGACCGCGGGCACCCCACATTCTCTCAAGGAGGTCATCTTTCCCTATGCCGAGGAGCACCACCTTGGTGCCCTCAGACACCTGCAGCTTCTCTCGAATGTCGCATTCGCAACCGGCGAGCAATTGCTTGCTTGAGAACACGTCCCCGAGCGTAAGCGCTATCCATTCCAGTCGGCCGCCACCGACGTAGCCGCAACCTCCCCCATCGATCCCCGCCACGTAGGCGGGTAGGTCGAAGCACTCACCAGGCTGTGCAATGACGTCGTCGAAGCACAGTCCTCTCACAGTTGCGATCCAGCGGAGCAAGTCCGGGTGACCAGGGTGTAGCACCTCGTTCGGATACGTCCGAAACGGATAGCACTCGGTGTACTGGGCTCCGCACAGCTCGTCCGCTATGCAGTTCTGACACCAGCCTCTAAGCGAAAGACTCAGCTGGATGGAGTTGCTCTGCCTCATCTTCCTGCCTACACGCATATCGACTCAGACGCACGAAGAACTCACAATGGGTGACGTGTGTGACAACGCCCACCACCTCACCCCTATAGATCACACCCATCCGCAACAGAATGGCAACCCGCCGAGCTAACGGGTGGCGCAGCGGGCCGAGCCGAACGTTTGGCTCGGCAACGATGCTGACGCTGTCCGTCTCGTCCGGATCTCCAGTCAGAACTAGACAAACTGGCCGCCCAACCTCGATCCGACAAACTCGCTCCGACGGCGCGTCGCCCTTGCGAACCAACACGGAAGCGACGATCACCACGGCGCCACCAACATCACCAAGTTCGCCAACCTCTGCCACATCAATCAGTGTCGGGCTATGCTTCACTACACCTTGCTCAGTCGATCTCTCTCCAATGCCCATGGTCGAAAACGTACCTCCCGCAGTCAGCGTATCCCTCTATTCGGATCACGAATCCCAGTCCGCTTCCAGATATCCTCGGCTTCCACCCGGCTCAGGTGCCCCTTCGCCTCCGCGATTCCTAGGAGATCTTCTGTATGAACCACTTCGACTCGCGGGTTCTGCCGTTCGCACTGTCGCCGAGCCGCCCGGTCATCCGTCGCGACTCTATACCCTCGATGCGCAGCAATCGAGATCGCAGCCGCCTCACCCGGCCCTAGGCGGGTCCTGAGTTGAGAGTAGAGCTTGAATTCGCGCGCGTTGAGGAGCTTCTCCTCCAGCACCTGACTCTGAATGGCATGTTTCAGGATCGCACTTGCGGCGGCTCCCTCCTCAGGCCACTGACTGATCTCCCAAAGCACCTCGGCGGTGACCGCTACCTCGCCTTTGAAGCAGCGAAGCAGTCGGCCGAGTTCTCCACTCGTATGAAGGTTCGAAATCACGTCAGTGTCAAGCAGTATCATGCAGCCCTGCACGCGAACCGTCGTCTATCGCACTTGTGGCCGGTTCCACTTGTTTCCTAAGTTCGAACGGGTTCTCCTGGAGTAGCTCCGCCAGCCGAGTCAGGCTGATTTCATCCCCATGGAACGCTTTCCACGCCAGATACTCAAACCGTGGCGGCAGCCTGAGCTTCGACTCGGCCTGAGGCGGCCCCTCGTATCCCAGCCGTTTGGCCAGGAAGGACAAGGTAGGCCCTGTGTCCAGATAGCGCTTCCAGGCAGGTTTGCTCACTTTCCTGAGGGAAACAAGCCGCCACCCCACTGCTACAGGGCTCACTCCAAAGTACTTCGCCATAAGATACAACATGTCGTCAGTGAACCCTCCTCGCGCGCGCACGAACCTCTCGTACAGATCCGTCACCTTCGTCGCAGGCATGAGGAACGAGGCGGCAAACGCATTGCAGAACCGCTCCTTGTCATTACTGCTGCTGAAATGATGCTCGGGGTTGCGTGCGTCTATGTGGGCTGCGACAAGGCCAGCGCTCTCGGAAGCGTATTGAAGATGTGCCAGACAGTGGCCATACTCGTGCGCTATGCTGAACGCACGCCGGTAGTCAGGCTCACTTGCGTTGACCAGAATGCACGCCCAACCTTCCCGGTCCCGTGCAGCCGCACCCGACAACGTATTGGGGCCAAGCGGCACGTGGAAAACTCGCGCCCCTCCCTGCTCATCCAAGAGCTGCGTGATGTCCAGGATGGCACCATCGCCAAGCCCCATCCTTGCTCGTTCCATTTGAGCAAGCCTGTCGGCATCTCTGAGGCTACGAAAGCCGAATCCGGAATAGTCGGGTGGCTTGGGCAGCGGGGGCGTCTCCGTAATCTCCTCAAGCAATGCGTAGTCCGAGCAAAGCCGCTCGAACTCGTCGAAGATCTCGGTACTGAGCCCTTGCTCGCTAGCCTCGCGAAACAGATAACGAAACGACGGACTCCTGCGCCCACTCCACTTGAGAAAGTAGTCCACCGGCTGGCCGAGCAGTTCGGCTAGCGAGTACAGTTCCGGACCAGTGATACTCCTTTGACCACGTTCAATGTCCGAAATCGTGGATATGGATAGCCCAAGATGGTCAGCCAAGTACGCCTGCTTGTAGCCAGCTACCTTACGTGCTGTCCTGATTCTCTGACCGATCAACTGATCGTCAATCATCAGACACCTCGTTTCGGAAATCCTGGAATAGATTACAATCCATGCTAAGATTATACACTATTTTCCATCGCTTGTCAAGTAGGTTGGAGCTCCGATCCCAAAGAAAAGCCCCCTCATCGACAGAGGGGGCGTGAACGTGTCGGCCTACGACGAAACGATACTCACCAGACGCCCGGGAACATAGATCGTCTTCTGGACCTCCTTCTGAT
>CAYSSR010000003.1:0-665556 GCA_964433755.1 uncultured Anaerolineales bacterium | reverse complement strand
TCTCGATCAGGGCCTCGGGGTACATTGCCTCGAGGTAACGGGCCCGCCGCGTCATCTCGCCGCCATGCCAGTGATAGATCACGCGACCGGTGGTGAGCATCAGCGGGTACTCGTCGTCGGGCAGCTCTGCTGGCGGTGCATGATCCACCGCTGCAAAGCGTCCCAGGCCTCGGCTGAACTTGCCCACGTGCAGGATGGGCGTGCCTGGATGGTCCTCGCTAGGGACGGGCCACTGGAGCTGCTCGCCTGCTTCCAGCCGTTCAGGGGTGATACCCGTGTAGATGGGCGTCAGCGCATTGATCTCGGCCAGCACGTCCGCTGCCGATCTGTACTCCCAGCCGGAGTACGGCGCGTTCTCGTCAGGCGCGGCCGCGCCCAGGGCTAGCATTCGCGTCGCCACGTCGGACACGATCTGCCAATCGCCCCTGGCTCCGCCGGGCGGGTCGAGGGCCTTGCGCACGAGCTGCACCCGGCGCTCGGTGTTGGTGAAGGTGCCGTCCTTCTCCGCGAAACTGGTCGCCGGGAAGACGACGTCGGCATACTGGCAAGTCTCGGTGAAGAAGAGGTCTTGGATCACCAGAAACTCGGTCTTCTCCAGCGCTTTCCGCACGTGGTTGAGGTCCGGGTCCGTGACCATCGGGTTCTCGCCGACGACGTACAGGCAGCGTATCCTGCCCTCTTCGGCGGCGCTGAGCATCTCGGTGACCGTCGGTCCCACCCGGTCCGACAGGGGCACGCCCCAGGCGGCCTCGAACTTCTCCTGGATGGTCGGGTTAGTTACCGCCTGGTAGCCGGGGTAGACGTTGGGCAGCCCGCCCAGATCGCACGCTCCCTGCACGTTGTTCTGACCGCGCAGGGGGTTGACGCCTCCGCCGGGCACCCCCATGTTGCCCAGCAGCATCTGCAAGTTGGCGCAGCTCATCACGTTGGCCACGCCTACGGTGTGCTGGGTGATGCCCATGGCGTACAGCAGCGAGCCGGGCCGGTTCTCGGCCATCATCCTGGCTGCCTTCTCGATCTCCTCGGCCGGCACGCCGGTGATCTCGCTTGCACGCTCGGGAGTGTACTCGCCGACCACCGCCTTGAGCTCTTCGTAGCCCTCGGTGCGTTGGGCGACGAACTCCTTGTCCTCCCAGCCTTCGCGCAGCAAGACGTGCATCAAGCCGTTGAGGAGGGCGATGTCTGTCCCCGGTTCGTGCCGCAGGTGCAGATCGGCGTAGTTGGCGATGTCGATGCGGCGCGGGTCGGCCACGATGAGCTTGGCGCCACGATGCCGCTTCGCCCGCCGGATCTTGGTGCCGATGACGGGGTGCTGCTCTGTAGTATTGCTACCGATGATGAAGTAGCACTGGCTGTCTTCCGCGATGTCCCGGATGGAGTTGGTCATCGCGCCGCTGCCGAAGCTTGTCACCAGACCGGCGACGGTGGCGCTGTGTCAAAGACGGGCACAGTGGTCGATGGCATTGGTGCCCAGGATCTGACGCGAGAACTTGTTGAAGATGTAGTTCTCCTCGTTGGTGCACTTGGCAGAGGCCAGCATCGCCAGCGCGTCGGGGCCGCGGGTGGCCTTCACATCCGCCAGTTTCCCGGCTACCACGTCGAGGGCCGTATCCCAGTCGGTCTCGATGAGGGTCTCGTCGTCGATGGCGGCATCGTGCGAACCGGCAACTCTCCAGTCCCCACTCTCCACTCTGCCTTCCACACCCTCCAGCCATTTGGCGCGCACGAGGGGGTGGGTCAGGCGGTCGGGGTGGTGCACGTAGTCGTAGCCGTAGCGCCCTTTGACGCACAGCGATAGCCCATTCACTGGGGCGTCTTCGGCCGAGGTGACGCGCACGATCCTGCCGTCGCGTACGTTGAGGTCGAATGTGCAGCCCACGCCACAGTAGGAGCAGGTGGTCCGCACCTTGACGACTTGACTGGCTCGACCCATCCCCATGCTCATCTTGTCGTATAACGCGCCGACGGGACAGTAGGCCACGCACTGCCCGCAGCTCTCGCAGTTGGCGTCGAGCATAGTCTGATCGGCGCCGGCCACGAGTTTGGTCTCGAACCCACGCTGGGCGAAGTTCCAGACGTCTCGGTTCTGTATCTCCGCGCAGGCACGAACGCACCGACCGCAGAGGATACACTTGTTACGGTCGATCCTGACGAAGGGGTTCGGGTCCGGATCGATCTCGTAGGAGTGACGGAAGCCTTCGTGCTGGGGCCATTCCACGCCGTAGTCGTAGACCAGGTCTTGAAGCTCGCAGTCGCCGTTCACCTCGCACGTCATACACTCATTCGGATGATCTGTCAGCAGCATCTCCAGGATGAACTTGCGAGTCTCGCGCGCCTCCTCGCTCTCGGTGTCGACTACCATTCCTTCGGCGATGGGGGTGGTGCACGCGGTCTGCAACCCCCGCGCTTTCTCCACCGAGACCACGCACATACGGCAAGCGCCAACGTTGGTCAGATCCGGATGGTGGCAGAGAGACGGGATGTAGATACCCGCCAGTCGCGCTGCTTCCAGGATCGTACTCCCTTGGGGAGCCGTTACCTCTCTGCCATTGATGGTTAGCCTGACATCCATAATCTCCACCCCGCGTGACTATCGGACGACGATAGCGTCGAACTTGCACACTTCTCTACATAAACCGCACCGTTCGCAGAGGTCCGGGTCGATGACGTGTGGCTCGCGTTTTTGGCCGCTGATGGCCTTGCTGGGGCAGTTGCGGGCGCAGACCATGCACCCAGTACAGACTTCTGGATCGATCTCGAAGGTGATCAAGGCCCGGCAACTGCCGGCCGGGCAGCAGCCCTCCTCGATGTGGGCTACGTATTCGTCTGCGAAGTGTTGCAGGGTAGACATCACGGGAGATGGGGCTAGCTGTCCCAGAGCACAGAGAGCTCCGCGCTGCATACCCTGGGCCATGCGCCGAATCTCATCCAGGTCCCCCTCGTCGCCCTCGCCCTCTGTTATACGCTGCAAAACCTCCAGCATCCTCGTACTGCCGATGCGGCATGGCGGACACTTGCCACAGCTTTCGTCGCACACGAACTGCATGAAGTACTTGGCGAACTCGACCATGCAGGTGGTCTCGTCGGCGACGATCATGCCCCCGGATCCCATCACTGAGCCAGCCGCGACCAACGAGTCGAAATCTACAGGGGTATCCAGGTGGGCCTCCGGGAGGCATCCGCCCAACGGCCCTCCTGTCTGAACGGCCTTGAACTTGCGTCCCGCAGGTATGCCGCCGCCCACGTCGTAGATGATCTCGCGTAGGGTGATGCCCATCGGAACCTCGATCAACCCCGTACGGTTGACCATTCCGGTGAGGGCGAAGATGGCGGTGCCAGGGCTGCCCTCGGTACCCAGGTTCTTGAACCACTCCGCGCCCATGCGCATGATGCGCGAGGTGTAGGCGTAACTCTTGACGTTGTTTACATTGCTGGGTTGCCCCCACAGGCCTGAGACGGCCGGATAGGGCGGCCGCGGCCAGGGCTGCCCGCGCTCGCCCTGAATGGAGTTCATCAGGGCCGTCTCCTCGCCGCACACAAACGCGCCTGCCCCTTCTTTGACCTGGAGAGAGAAATCGAAGCCGGAGCCCAGGATGTTCTCACCCAGCAGGCCCGCTTCTCTGGCTTGCTCCAGGGCTATCTCCAGCCGCCGGATGGCGAGGGGGTACTCTGCCCGGCAGTAGATGTACCCCTGCCGAGCGCCGATGGCGTATGCGGCAATGGTCATGCCCTCGATGAGTGAGTGCGGGTCACCCTCCAGCACCGATCGATCCATGAATGCGCCGGGGTCACCCTCGTCCGCATTGCAGATCACGTACTTGGGCCAACTCTCGGTCCTGCGCGCGAACCCCCACTTCACTCCGGTGGGAAACCCGGCGCCGCCACGGCCGCGCAGCCCAGAGTCGGTGATCTCCTTGATCACATCCTCCGGCGTCATTCCACCGAGGACCATTTCCAGTGCCTTGTAGCCGTCGAGGGCCAGATAGTCCTCGATAGACTCGGGATTGATCAAGCCGCAGTTGCTGAGGACGATGCGCAACTGCTTCTGGTGGAAGGCGATCTTCTCGTTGGTCTCTGGGTCCACGAAGCTCAGCGAATGGAGCGCGCTGCCGTTCTGTCTCATCACCGTCGGCAGCACCTGGCCAACAACGACGCTCTTCTTCAGCGGCTCGCCGTCGAAGTACGCGGCGAAGATCTCCGGCACGTTCTCCGGGCCGACTTGACCGTAGTTCATACGGGGTCTGCCGTTGGCCTGTAGCTCCACCATCGGCTCGTAGGAGCACATACCGACGCAACCAACCTTGCCGACAACCGCGGTCAGCTTCCGCTTGTCAAGTTCGCCTTGGATCGCCTCCAGGGTAGCACTGGCGCCAGCCGCCAGGCCGCAGGTGCCCAGGCCGGCGGTGACATACACATCGGCGCTGGTCTTGGCCTCCCAGTGCTTTTGTGCCTCTTCCCTGACGGTCGCAAGCGTCGCAGTCTTGCTTGAAACCATCCGTACCTCCTCTTCTAGCCCGCCCCTCGAGTCGCGTGTTGGTGGGCTGCGCGTCCCCTACGCGCTCGGCTCCAGCCGCTCCTTCAGCCTGCGTAGGAGTTTCTCCTGACGCATGCGCCCCATCACTTCGCCGTCGAGGATAGCTACGGGAGCCAAAGCGCACGACCCCAGACAGTACACCACCTCGACCGTCAACTCGCCGTCCTCCGTTGTTTCACCTGGTCCAACACCGTACGCCTCCTGGACGGCGGTCATCAGGATGGGCGTGCCCTTGACGTGGCAGGCCGTGCCGTCGCATAGTCTCAGCACGTGCTTGCCCCTGCGGGTCAGGTAGAACTGAGAGTAGAAGGTGGCTACGCCGTAGACCTTGCTCAGCGCGACGTCCAGCCGCCCGGCGACGGACAACAAGACCTCCGGCGGCAGGTAGCCGTAGATGCCCTGCGCCCTTTGAAGGATGGGGATCAGAGCGCCCTCTTGCTCCCTGTACTTCTCATACACCGGATCCATCAACGAGAGGTCAACTTCGCCGTTGCTCGTGGCTGCCATACCTTCTTCTCCTGCTTTCACAAGTCGCTACGAGACTACAAGAACGGGTGTGGGGAAGCCTCTCGCACATCTGTGCGGCCGGGCGGCGTGTGGCGAGGGGATTACGACCGACTTCAGGCCAGCACCCTCTCCATTGGAGGTAACGCTCGAATCGTCTCCGTAAACTCGTTCACCACCTGGGCGAAGCGTTCGCCCTCCGACGCGGATACCCACTCCAGTCGCAAGCGCTCGGGCTCTATGCCGGCGTATTCCAGGATACGCCGCAGGACCGGGACACGGGCGGCGGTGCGACGGTTGCCACTGATGAAGTGGCAGTCGCCGAAGTGACAGCCCAGCACGAGGACTCCGTCTGCGCCCTCCCGAAAGGTGCGGAGGATCAACTCGGGCGAGACTCGTCCCGAGCACAACACCCGGATGATGTTGACGTTGGGCGAGTACTTGGTGCGCGATGTCCCTGCCAGGTCGGCGCCGGGATAGGAGCAATACGTGCAGGCGTAGGCCACGATCTTCGGTTCGTACATCAGGCTACCTCCAGGGTCCGCAGCGCCCCGCGCATCTCGGCGAGTAGTTGCTCATCTGTGAAGTGGAGCACCGTGATCGCCTTGGATCGGCAATGGCCTACACAGACCCCGCAGCCCTTGCACGCCGTCTCGTCCACTTCCACGTGTCCGTCAACCAGCTTCAGGGCGTTGTAGGGACAGGCCACCACACACTCGCCGCACCCTGAACATAGCTTCACGTTCGCCTGTGCGACGGACGGCTCCAGGGTGACACGCCCCTTGTCCATCATGGCCAGAGCTGCTGCCGCTGCTGCGCCCGCCTGAGCTACCGTGTCAGGGATGTCTTTTGGCCCCTGGCACGCTCCTGCGATGAACACACCGTTGGATGCCGTCTCCACCGGTCCCAGCTTGGGGTGTTTCTCCAGGAAGAAGCCGTCTGCGCTGCGGCTGAGTCCAAAGGTGTGAGCTACATTCTCGGCGTCGCGTCGTGGCTCCAATCCCGCGCTCAGGATCACCATGTCCACAGGGATCTCTACCAGCCGGCCGAGGTTGGAGTCCTCCGCCTTGACCACGAGCTTGCCATCGCGGGGCAGCACCTCTGCCGGGCGACCCCGGATGAACATCACACCTTCCTCCTGCAAACGCTCGTAGAACTCCTCGTAGCCCTTTCCACCGGTGCGCATGTCGATGTAGAACTCGTAGACCTGGGCGTCCGTCGAATCCTTGACCAGATGCGCGAGCTTGAGGGAGTACATGCAGCAGACGCGCGAGCAGTGGCGATTGTAGTTGTGGTCTCGGCTGCCCACACAGTGTATGATGGCCATGCTCTTGGGCTCGTGTCCTTCTTTGGTCACGATCTTGCCTTTGGTCGGTCCGCTGGCATCCACGAGCCTCTCCAGTTGCAGGCTGGTCAGGACGTTGTCGTACGTGCCATAGCCGTACTGAGAGACGCGGGAGCAGTCGAACAGATCGAATCCGGTGGCCACGATGATCGCGCCCACTTCCAGCTCGACCAACTGGTCCTCCTGCTCGAAGTCGATGGCTCCCCGGGGGCAGAGCTTGGCACACACACCGCACTTGCCGGTCTGGAAGTAGCGGCAATTGTCCCTGTCGATCACCGGGACTCGCGGAATGGCCTGGGCGAAAGGCATGTAGATGGCCGTCCTGGTCCCCAGGTTGCCGTCGAACTCGCTGGGGATCTTCTTGGCCGGGCATTTCTCCTGGCAGAGGCCGCAACCGGTGCACAGGTCCTCGTTTACGTAGCGGGCTTTCTTTCGTACGCTGACCTTGAAGTTGCCGACGTACCCGGCGACCTCTTCCACCTGGCTGTAGCTGAGGATTTCGATGTTTTCATGCTGTCCCACGGACACCATCTTCGGTGTGAGTATTCAAGCGGAACAGTCCAGTGTCGGGAAGGTCTTGTAGAGCTGGGCCATGTACCCGCCTACGCTGGGACCTTTCTCGACGAGGTACACCTTCTTGCCCGAGTCGGCGATGCGCAAGGCGGCCTCGATACCGGCGATGCCACCACCAACGACGAGAGTGGCGGGCAGGACGGGCACCTCCTTGACCTGCAACGATTGATGGTGTGCCACCCGGCTCACCGCCGCCGCCACGGCGCGTTTGGCCCTCTCCGTGGCCTCCGCCGGGTCCTCAGTCACCCAGGAGACCTGCTCCCGGATGTTCGCCATCTGGAAGTGGAAGGGGTTCATGCCCGCCTCGGCACAGGCCCGGCGGAACGTGAGCTCGTGCATCAGAGGCGAACAAGAGGCCACCACCACCCTGTTCAGTCCCAGTTCCTCGATCTTCTGTTTGATCAGGTCCTGACCCGGGTCAGAGCACATGTACTGGTTGGTCTCGGCGTTCACCACCCCGGGGAGACCGGCCGCGTATTGTGCGACGGCTTCGACGTCAACCTTGCCGGCGATGTTGGTCCCGCAGTGGCAGACGAAGACCCCTATCCTTCTCGGTCTATCACCCATGCTTCGTATCTCCAGTTCACTTACTCTCCGCGTTACGCATGGACTCCAGCACGAGTTCGCTGATGTCCATGGCCCTCATCCGTATCTTCGCCTGGCGTGCGCCGGTAAGCAGTGTACGCTTGCACTGCTGGCAAGCGGAGATCACCGCCTGGGCTCCTGTCTCCTGAGCCTGCTGCATACGCAGCACCCCGACTTCTCCCGTCACCTGCCTGTCCGAGATCTCGACGTCTCCTCCTCCTCCGCAGCACATGGCGTTCTCGCCATGTGTCGCCATCTCCCGGAAGTCGAGCCCGGGAATGCTGTTCAGGAGGGCGCGAGGTGCGTCGAAGACCCCGCTCTTGCGACCGAGGTCGCATGGGTCGTGGTAGGTGACGATCCTCTCCACTTCTCCAAGTTCGATCCCGCCCTGATCCAGCAACTGCTTCAGATACTCCACGGCGTGGAGTATCTCTAGCTCGGCTGGCAACTCCACGAACTCAGGATAGACGTGGGTCCAGGCGTAGTAGCAGGATGGGCAAGTGGTCACCAGCCTGGTCGAGCCCACCTCCTTGACCCGCTCCAGGTTGTGCTGGGCTAGCTCGGCGACCAGGTCCTTCATCCCAGCGCCGTACAGAGGGTAACCACAGCACCACTCCTGTCCTCCCATGGTGGTGAAGCTGACGCCGGCCCGTTCGAAGATCTGGACCATGGACTGGGGTATGCTGTAGGCCTGTGGGTAGAAGGCGGAAACGCACCCCACGAAGTAGAGCACCTCCGCACCCTTCTTGGCCTCGATACCTTCTGGTTTGCTTTCTAGGTTTTCAGCCCAGATCAGGCGGCTCTCGTTGTCGTCACCAGAGATGTTATGGTTGGCGATCACCGTCTCACGCAGGACTCCGATGCCGTCGGGCACCTTCAAGCTCTCTCTGACGGCATACTCTTTCAGCATGAGCATGGTCTGGGTGAGGTCGATGCCACGTGGGCAGCGCACTGTGCAGGCCTTGCAGGTGGTGCAGAGCCAGAAGGTGCGGCTGTTGACCACCTCATCTTTGAGGCCCAACTGGATCAGCTTCCACAACTGCCTCGGCGTGTAGTCCATCGCGTAGGCGGTCGGACAGGAGGCGGAGCAGGTGCCGCACTGAATGCAGGTGCGAAGAACATCCAGGTCGGGAGTGACTTGCTTGCTGAATGTCGCGTCCAGCTCCAGGGTCGAAAAGTCCAAGACGTCAGTGGTCATCGGAACCTACCCCCTCGATTGCCTTCTTGTGGACGGCGTGTTCTTGGCGAGTGCCCTTGATTCGTCTCCTGTCTCCACGGTCTGCCTGCACACCGGGCGACGTGCCAGGTCTCGTCGCGTCGACGCCCACAGGATTCCCGTGTCCTCGGCGAGGCCTGGGTGTCGCCGTCTATCGGCGTGTCTGGCCGCCTTCCTCTTCGTCAAGCAAGAGCTGCACCCAATCCCGGGGCACCAGTTCGATGCTTGCCAAACCTTGGACATGCCGCAACTCGTTCACGGCCTCGTCCATCTCCAAAGCATATCCCAAGCGCATGACGTTGACAAGGTTGGCCTCGTGCCCGGCGGGCGGCTCCTGCTCCCGCCGCTTCAACATCATGATCCTATGGATGTCCACTCCTTGCGGGCAGACCTCCTGGCAGCGCCAGCAGGAGGAGCATAGCCAACTGGAGTAGTCTGTCTCTCCACACAGGAACGAGGTGATGGAATGGCCGCCCAGCCTTTCCACGATACATACCTCGCGGCACAGCCCACAGCGCGTGCAGTCTTGGAGCAAATCGTTGAGAACTCCGTCGCTCACGCCGCCGCCTCCGTGATGGTATTCCCCGACGCGGCTGAGATACCCAGATCGGCGGCATCCATGCCCATGGCCAGGCCGAGCACCTGGGGCAGGGTCAGGATCACGAGCCTGGAACGCTCTTGGGGGTTCCCCAGCAAGCCTCGAAATCTCTCCAGAAGCAACTGGCAGTTGCCGCAGGCGTCCACCAGCACGTCTGCGTCGGCCGCCGAGGCCAGCTTGCGACGACCGGCCTCGAGGCCCAGCTCCTGGTCCGCCAGGTACAGGGTGGACCCGCAGCAGTCGTGCTCTGCGAGGTAGTCCACGACCTCCGCGCCTGTCGACGCGACGATCTGCCGCATAGCTTGGGGCTCCAGAGGATCGTCGAAGCAGGTCAACTCATGGGGTCGAAAGGCCTGGCAGGGGTGCGTCACCGCCACTCTGAGAGACAATCTTCGTGTCGTTCGCGCGTTGAGCTCGTCCAGGCGTTCGAACAGCAGTTGCACCAGATGCTTGACTGTCGTCTTCCCGTCGTAACGCAGCTCCATCTTGCCCAGTACTGCGTTCACCTCCCGCCGAAGCGAGGGGTTCTCCAAGGCCACAATTGCACGCAACAGGGTGTTGGCGCAGTTGCCGCACAAGGTAACCATGTCCAGCCCCATCTTCTCCGCCAGACTGAGGTTGTAGGCTGCAAAATGGAGCCACCTGTCAGTGAAGGACTCCAGCGGGGCACCGCAGCAGGCCGCTCGCGGGATGCTCTCCACTTGTATACCGATAGCGCCCAGCACCTCCTTCGTTGCCTTCTCGTACTGGGGCATACGCTGGAGAACCAGACAGCCAGGGAACAGAGCCATTCTCTCCAAGGGTCAACCCGCCACAACCTTGGCAAAATCGGCCGGCTCGACGCCTGGCGATTCTATGCCGTGTTCTTCGTAGAAGTGGGCGATGGTTTCCTCAGCCTCGGCTGGTTCCTTGCCCACCAGCGCCTGGCAGAGGTTTGCCAGTTCGTCGGCTGGATAGAAGAAGAAGTCACCGGATATCACGACAGATGAGATGAGACCGTCGGCCAGCTCCACGTCGCCTCGGATCAAGCCACCCGGGGCCTTGTGCAACAGGTGTTTCACCTCCACCCCGGCCGAGATCTTTACCGTCCGTCCTTCCGTCCGCCTGCCCATCTTGTGCAACCACTCGTCCTGGAGGAAGCTGGCAGCGAGCCTGCCTACCTCCTCCCGCAGTTCGTCGTCTATCTCGCCACTCGGCAGCGGTCCCAGCACCTGCTGGAAATTGCGCGCCAGGCTGGCGAAAAGAGAATCTCTGGTAGGGGCCTCTCCCACCTCCCGCCTTATCGTACTCAGATTATCCTGCAAGCTCTTGTAGACCTTGTCTCGGAACTTCTCGTCGGGGACCCTGAGCACCCGGCTCATCATCTCATAGTTGAAGTCGAGTATGAGATTGCCCACCAGCACCAGGTAGTCCCCGATCTCACCAGCGCCGTTGCCGGAGATCTTGCGGTTGTGAGCCACGATGTCGTTGACCGGCTTGTACTCCGCCGGGATACCCAGCTCGCGATAGGTGTCGATCGGGGGCTGTAGGAACTTGCGGTAGAACGAAGTCTTGTCCGACGGCGCGAGAGGATTCTCCTTGTGGATGATAAGCTGGTAGAACAACTGATCGCCGTCGAGATAGACACCCCCGCCCCCTACTTCCCGTCGAAACATGGGGATCGCGTTGGCCCGGCAGAACTCTACGTCCACTTCCTGGTCGAGGTCCTGATGGTACCCGATGCACACGTAGGGATCGGCCGGGGACAGCAGGACCAACGCCTCGCGGCCCAGGCGGGGAAGGGCGTGGTAGATGAGCTGTGACTCAGCCCAGGGAACAGCCCCCAGGAGATAAAGCTGCATCCTTGCCTCCGTAAAACAGGACTAACACTATCTAATTATACCACAATTGGCGGCTCCCATCAATAGCGGGGATCACGCCACCAACACGTCCAGCGCCATAGCCAGGAACAGCACGAACAGATAGGGACTCGAGATCTTGAACATCAGCCAGGACTTCTCTCGCGAGGGCCGCAACGCCAGGACGAAGTTGCTCACCGTTACGAAGAGTCCGAAGGCCAGCGCCGCCACCAGATAGATCGGTCCGAAACCCCCCACGAAATAGACACCCGCCGACAACAGATACATCAGCACGACGGTAGCCATGGTGCAACGCGTAGTCCGCTCCAGAGAGACGACGGCCGGCAGCATGGGCACCCGGACCTTCTTGTAGTCGTCGGCGTGGTAGATAGCCAGGTTCCAGATGTGGTTGGGTATCCAGAGCACCACCACCGCAGCTATCAATAGAGCGGTGAGATCGACGCTGCCTCTAACCGCCGCCCACCCTGAGAGGACAGGGATCCCACCACTGAAGCCACCGAGGATGATATTCCAGGCGCTCCTGCGCTTCAGCAATACGCTGTAGATCAGAACGTTGTCGGAAAACCCCAGGATGCCCAGGGCAAAGACCAGAGGATTGATGGTCCAGGCGAGAGCCAGGGAGATCGCAGTGAGGGCCAGTCCCCACCATAACGCCCTCTGCGGCGGGTCGATCCTCCCCGACGGCAGAGGACGCCCCTTGGTCCTGTCCATGGCGCGGTCCATGTCCCGGTCTATGTAGCAGGTGAGGGTATTGGCGCCCGCGCAGCCCAGGCCGAGAGCGAGGATGGTCTTGACGAACACATCGGGCGGAAAGCTCCATCCCCCGGCAGCGACGATCATCGTAGCCAGACCTGTGAAGAGCAGTAACAGGACGGAGGCGGGCTTGGTGACTTCGACGTACGCCCACAGGCCCTGCAACAATGAAGGAGATGTGTTGTCGCCGGCGAGGCGTGTCTGGCCATCTCCTTCGTGGTCGAAACCGTGTCGCCGTTCTTCGTTAGACACGGTGCGGGCTCACTCCTCCATCACCTTCGCCACCAGTTCCACGATGTCCAGCACCTGCATTCTCACCTTTTCCTGGCGCGCCGCGGTCATAAGCGTGCGCTTGCATTGCTGGCACGCGGAGATGAGGGCCTGAGCGCCGGTAGCCTCCGCCTGATGGAGACGCCTTCTGGCTACCCCCTCCACCACTTCCTGGTTCCACATGGCCACGTCGCCCCCGCCGCCGCAACACAGCGCGTATTGCCTGTTCTCTTCCATCTCCACGAAAGAGACTCCAGGTATGCTGCGTAAGACGTTCCTGGGGGTCTCGTAGATGCCGCTATTCCTGCCCAGGTCGCACGGATCGTGGTAGGTGATTGGTCGCGGGAACTCACCCAGCTTGATACGGCCCTGCACTATGAACTCTTCCAGCAGTTGAGTCATGTGCTGAACTTCGAAGCCCAGGGGTTCGCCAAGGATCCTTGGATACTCGTGCAGCCAAGTGTGGTAGCAAGAGGGGCACCCCGCCACGAGCATGCGGGCGCCCTTAGCTCTCACTGCCTCCACGTTGTGTGCCACCAACTCCTTGACCGCGTCCGCCATACCGGCGATGATCAGGGGATATCCGCAGCACCGTTCCTCTCTTCCGAGCACGGTGTAGTCGAGGCCAGCCTTCTCCATCACGGCCACGGCAGCCTGAGGTATCCCGTAGGTCTGCGGGTAGAAAGACGGGGTGCAGCCCACGAAGTAGACGTACTCGGCCGTCTCTTTCCCCTTGACGCCCTGAGGGACCTCTTCCAGGTTCTCGCTCCAGATCAAGCGCTGCTCGGGGGCGTCGCCGGAGATGTTGTAGTTCGTGGTCACCGTCTCGCGCAGAGTATCGAATCCCTCAGGGTAATGGCCTCTCTGTACCATCTCCTCACGCGTGGCCAGCCAGAGCGAGCGAGTGTCTATGCCCACGGGGCACACCTCGGCGCATCGTGCGCACAGCGTGCAGTCGTACACAGCCCTCGACAGGCGCTCCAGGGCTTCTGCACTGGGGGCACTAGGGCCACGCAGGCGGGCGCGGAGTCCGAATTGCTTCCTAACCAGCGACTTGAGACCTGAAATCTTCTCTCTGGGCCAGGCGGTGGGGTCATCGATCTCTGGGCAGTTGGAGCACCACTCTATGCATAGGCCACAGCGGGTGCAGGCATCCAACTCGATCAACTGTCTGACAGTGAGTTGCTCCAGACCCATGAATGGCTATTCCTTCTCCCTCTGCAGGCCGCCGATGGCAAGCAGCATGGGGCCGACGAGGATGTGGAAGAACTTGCTGAAGGGCAGATAGGCGACGAAGGCGGCCACCAGGGCAGCGTGCACCCACCACAGATATCCGTAGATGCTCGCCCAGGTAATAGGCAGCAGCCGAAGAAGCAGGGATACTGCGTAGCCGCCGAAGGAGTAGATGGCCTGATCGGGCGGAACCGCCGTCACGATCAAACGGGCGCCCTCCACCACGAAGCCGAAGACGAAGATCCCGCCCAGTAGAGCCGTGATGGCCACGTCCCCGGCACTGCTTACCTCCCTCATCTGCTTGTCGAAGGCCCGACGCACCAGGGCTAATAGAGCGCCCACGACGACCAGCACGGCCAGGAAGTCGTACCAGAAGGCCACCGGCGCGGCGTTTTTGTCCACCAGGCTCTGTGTCAACAGCGCGGTGGGGCAGAACTGGGCCAGGCACCAGGTGAACACACCCAAGAAGCAGCGTCCCAGGAAGGGCCAGAGGATCAGACCATGCATGAACCAGCGGCTCACGCTTTCTCTGAGGGTAGGACGCAGAATGATACCATCCAGGACGAGGTACTTGAGGAGAGTGAAGATCCTGCGCGAGAAGATGACGCCGCAGGCATCGGCGGCGATGCAGGACAGCTTCTCCCCGGTTGAAAGATCGGTCCTCCCGTGGACGGTACCCCTGAGCCAGACGGAGGACGCGAGGGCTAGTCCTAGACAGAAGACGAGCAGCGCGGGAGCTGACACCCAGTCGGTGCGCAACCCGGAGGCTCCGCTTCTGATGCTCCCGGCGTACAGCACGGGGGATGCGTCGTGGCAGGCGAAGCAGAGCAGACCCTTGGGCGGCAGAGCCACGTCGGCGGCTCCTACCTGGTTGCCCTCGTAGTGGCAGCGCGCACAGTCCACAGGGTCAGTCATCTGGTGCGAGGTCATGTCGACCACGGTTCCTTGCTCGTTGAGAGCACTCGTCTGTACCATGCCGCTCTCGGCGTCGCGGACCACATTCTCGGTCTCGAAGTGGCAGGCGCTGCACTCCACGGTCAGGTGAGCATCACCGTTGGCGATGTGCTGTGATAGATTGGAGTGGCAGTCCCCGCAGGCCAGCGGCGCCGTCTCCTCGTGGGGAGAGTGGGCAACCGTGGCGTGACACTGCACGCAGGCCACGCTGCTATGTCGGGTGGCCGCGTATGCCTGTTCCTCCACCTGTAACCGAAGTACGTGACCTTCGAGCTCTTTGGAGATGTCCGGCTCTTCGTGGCAGTCGAGACAGAGCGCATTTGCCGCCTGAACCCCCGCCACGGTGTCCAGATTGGGCTGCCGGTGGCAAGCCCAGCATTGCTGCTCGTCTGGCTCCTGTGCGAAGGACGGCACCGCTGTAGCCAGCAACAGCGCGGCGAGGATCACGATGCAGGAAGAGACCAGGCGTTTCCTCACTTCACCCTCGCCTCCTCCATCCGGTCTGCATCCTCTTGCATGCGCTCCCACTCCAGCGCGTGCTCCTGCTTCAGCTCTTCCTCGCTGACCTTGCCGGTGAAGATGGACGTGTCCACGGGGAACTTCTCTGCCCTCAAGTGGGTGTTGAACATGTGCACCACGAAGATGAAGCCGACGGCCAGAACCGCCTCGTCACTGTGCATGATCTGCGCGATGTTGATCACTACACCCGGCAAGAAGCGGGTGGCTATCTCCGGGAACCAGAGCACCAATCCCGAGAGACCGATGATCAGAACCCCCCAGAAGACCGCCAGGTAGTCGAACTTCTCCCAATAGGTGAAGCGGTCGAACTTCGGTCGCTGCCGTCGTCCAAGGAAGTAGAGGAAGTTGGACCACAGATCTACGATATCCTGGGGGCGCGGAATCATGGAGGTGCCGCCGAAGATGGGACCCTTTCTCCGCACTACGTAGTAGACGATGAACAAGAAGTGGAGAACGCAGTAGAAGGCGATGACTATGGCGCACACCCGGTGCAACCAGGCCGAGCCAGGAACCCCGCCCATGAACTGCATGGCTATCCTGGCCCAGGCAGCGGTTCTGAACTTCAGGGCCATGCCAGAGATGGCCGAGCCAGCGAAGCTGGTCATGACCAGGACGTGGATGAAGCGGTGGAACAGGTTGAATCGCCAGTACTGCGTCGTTCCCTCCGACATCTTCATTGCCTCCGCAGCTTCTCGTGTATCCCGCGCAGAAGCCAGAGGAAGGTATGACCGTAGAAGAACGCCAGCACACTCACCGTCAGGACCAGGAAGAAGGTCTGGACGAGGAACAGCACCACGGATTCACGGGCGTGGGAGGCATCAGCCTCTGGAGAGAGTGACTCTTCCGCGTGAATGAGGAAACCGGCCAGGTTCTCTGTGGCGTTGGGGTGGCATTCCTGGCACGCCTGGACCGCCTCCTCGGGCTGGTCCAGGGCCAGCACCTGGTGCGATCCGTGGCAATCGGCACAAGATGCAGAATCCTCGAAGTCCAGGTCTACGGCTGTCTTGCCGTGGTAGTTCTCCAGGTAGGTCTCCAGCTCCGAAGGGTGGCACTGCCCACAGATGTTGACCTGTGCGTCGATGACTTCCAGGCGTGACAACACCTGACGGTAGTGAGGATCGTGGCAGTGGCCGCAAGTGGGGGCAGGATAGTCGCTTTTCGGCAGAGGGTCTCCCCTCAGAGCTCCGGCGTGGACACCGAGCTGGTAGTACTCGTACTCCTGGGGATGGCAGCTAGCGCAGGCCTCGTAGTCGAAGAGGTCTGTGGCGCTCTCGCCGAGATTCTCGGGGTCCGGGTGCTCGGCCAGATCGATCTGCACGTGGCACAGGGAGCAGTCCAGTCCTCCGTGGACACCCTCATTGTAGCGTTCCACGTCGACGTACCAAGAAGTCGGTTCTGGATCACTCGACGGTCGCCCTGTGATGCGGTAGCCGTAGCGTGTGACCAACGCCACGAGGGTCACGATGATCACTGCCATCATTGCCAGGGACAGCAAGAACACCGGCCTCTTCAACGATGTCACCCCACTTGACCTAGCGTGAACACTATACTACCCTGAGGCGCCCTCGCCTCAAGGTAGAACCTGGAAGCACTCGAACCGGACTGGGCTACGGTTGCGTACGACGCCTACCCGAGGATGTCCTTGAACTTCTCGATCTCTGACTCGATGAAGGACTTGAACTCTGCGTCCGAGGCCTTGGCGAGGTTGTCGAGCTCGCCGACGTCCGAGGCTTCGATCTTCGCCAGCCAGCCTTCCCCGAAGGGATCATCGTTAATCGGCGCCACGTCCCATTCCAGCTCCTCATTGGCCTCGGAAATGGTACCACCGGCCATGGCCGCGATGCGACCCACCCACTTGCCTGACTCCATGGACATGAACGTCTTGCCTTGTTCGACCGTGCGCCCGGCCCTCGGCACCTCGACGTACACTATCTCCTTGGAGATCTTCTGCGCGAATTCGGTTACCCCCTGGGTGACGATGTTCCCATCTACCTTTGCCCAGCCGTGGTTCTTGTCGTAGTATAGCTCGTCTGGGAAACTGTATCCGCCAATGTCCATGGCTTCCGCACCTCCTCTCCGAATCTGGAACGCAATTCTAACACAGTTGTGCCGGATAATCAAAGCTGGGGCGGTCCCAGCCCCTCTGCTCCGTGCTAACCCTGCCTCTTGATCTCGAACCTGTCGAAATCTCTGGTCACGATAGTCTGGGGGAAGACAGCCAGCGCCTCGTTCAAGACATCCTGAGGCGAGTACCTGCGGGATATGTGGTTCAGATAGAGGCTGCGGACTCCCGCCTCGCGTGCCAGGGCCGCCGCCTGTACCGCGGTCAGGTGGCCGTACTGCTGCGCGAGATCAGCTTCCGCCGATAGGTACGTAGCCTCGATCACCAGGGCGTCGACCCCCTGCGCGTACGGGATCAGATCGGAGACCTCTGCGGCATCGCCCACGTAGACCAACCTGGCGCCTTCCCGGGGCTCTCCCAGTACCTGGTCCGGGTGCACGGTGGTGCCATCCGCCAGGGTTACAGATTCGCCTTCCACCAGCCGTCGGCGCTCCTTTCCCGCTGGGACGCCCAGCTTCTCCGCTTCGTCGGCCAGGAATGGTCGTCTGCTTCGCTCCTCGAAGCTGAAGCCAAAGCAGCCAGGTCCCCGGTGGCTCACCGGGAAGGCGGAAAGGACGAACTCCTCGTCCTCCAGGACCACCCCCGGCGAGAGCTCGATGAACTCCAGGTCTATGGGTGGCCTCGCACCCCTCAGCACGACGCCGAGAAGGAGATCCTCCACCCTGTCGAGAGCCCATCTCCCGCCGTAGATCTCCAGAGACTCCACAGCCTCCCAGCGGCTGAAGGTGGAGACGAGGCCGCCCAGACCGAGGATGTGGTCCAGATGCCCGTGGGTGAGCAGTATGCGCTTCAGCCTCTTGAAGCCGAGGCCGCTTTTCAGCAATTGCCTCTGTGTCCCCTCGCCGCAGTCGATGAGGAAGCGGTAGTGTTTGTGGAGCACCATGCTGGCGCTCAGGTTCCTCGCCACCGAAGGTGCCGAGGCAGACGTGCCCAGGAAAACGATCTCAAACATCCTTCAGTCCTACGATGGTCACTCTTCCCGCCTCTCCTTGCTCGCCATCGACGATGATCTCCCTCCCGAGCAACTGCCCCACGATCCAGGCGTTCGTTAGCAGGTGCTGGGTGATGCGGGAGGTGGTGAACGACGACCTCCCCTTGGCCAGGGCCAGCGGCAGGACGACCTGGTCGGCTAGATGTTGATCGAGAGCCATCCCGCTGTCATAATAGCGCAGGAACTCGTCCACAGCTTCCTCGGCCACCGTCTCTGCCGGCTTGCCCTTCCGGCCCAGAGAGGTGAACCCGGCCCGCACGTGCTCGAACTCAGCAAGGAGGAAGACCATCGTTCCCTGCCCCTTGGCGGGGGCTTCGACGATCTCGATCTCTGGGTCGAAGCCCCTGGCTCGCAACACCTTCTCGGCCTGAAGCTTCTGTCGCTCAGCGATGTGTGCGGGCAGGTTGGAGAGCGCGGAGATCCCGAACACCCTTCTCAGAGCACCGCGCTCCTCCAGTTCGAGCGCACGCAGGTTCGAGAGGGCGTCGTCGGATCCTCTGATCTGAGCTGTAACAACGCCTCCGCCGATGGGGTACCAGCCCCACCGCCCGATTCCGATTGTCGTACGGATTCCCATGCGGCGCAAGATGGGCAGATACACCTGGGCCAGATAGTCAAATGGTGGACTCCACGCAACGTGGGTGCCTCCTCGCAAGAAGACCCTCGACTCTCCTTCGGCCACGAGGAGAGGCAAAAGCAGGGCCTGGAAGATGAGGGTGGTGGCCCCGGCGCTGCCACCCTTGCGTGCCTGTGAGACGTCCCAGGAGTACTCTCCGCTCTGGGGGGAGGACTTGGGCCTGAACGTCAACGCCGAGGAGCCCAACTCGGCTCCTTCCGTCGACCCCCTGCATACCCTCGCCAGAGCACGAACGGTGGTCAGGTGCTGAGCCTGGAGTCCTGGATTGGGTCGTTTGCTGCGAATGCTTTCGATTCTGACGGGGATGCCCAGAACGGCGGCCAGGGTCAGGGAGTTGCGCAGCACCGCCCCCCCACCCTCCCCGTGAGAGCCATCGATGATTAGCATGGAGGTCGCCTTACCCCGGCCAGGTCCGAGACGCGATCGACGGTCGTACACCTGAGCCTTCTCACCCGCGCAACAACGTCCCTTCCTCGATCTCGCCCTCCACCAGTGCCTTCTTGACCAGGCCCTCCCGCTCCCCGGAGATGATGCGCACCGTGAGAGCCGGGTGCGCCTCGATCAGCCGGGACATGATTTGCACCTTGGACGACATTCCGCCTGTTACGTCGGTGTCTGGGGAGCCGGCCAGCAGCCTCTCTACCTCGTCCAGTCTCGAGACCGAGATGGTCTTGACCAGACGGGTGCCGGTGTTCCGCAGCGGGTCTGCCGTGAACACTCCTTCCACGAGACCAGCCAGGATCACGCGGGTCGGCTCCAGACGAGAGCCAAGATAGGCGAAGATCTGCTCCGTAGAGATGATCGCGCTGCCCCGTACCTCATCGAAGGAAACGTCGCCGTATACCACTGGCACCAGGCCCCGTGTGAGAGACTCCTCGACGGGGGCAGTGTCGAGCTGCACCAGCTTCCCCTCACGGCATAGAGCCGAGGCAGACGGCTGTAAAGGCAGGACCGGTATTCCCTCGTCGGAAAGGGCGTCGAGGACCACACGGTTCAACCGAGAGGCCACGACCGCGGTCTCTGCGTATCCCCGCCAATCGTCACCGTCTCCCAATCCCTCCTGGATGCCATACTTGCTGGCGGTGGGGTGGCCGTACGATCCGCTTCCGTGCCCTACGACCAGCCTGAGTCCTGGGACCTCATCGAGGGCTTCCCGCATCTCCCGAGCAAGCCGGTGGATGACCTCTATCCTCGCGGTCTGCGGTGATCCCTTCTCAGTGATCAGGGATCCGCCCAGTTTGAGGAACACCAACTCCCGCAAAGCTCTTCCGCCTTCTACCCGCTGCTAGGTCTGCTCTGGCGCACTCTTGGCTGCCAGGACTACCAGTGCGCTGCTAGGGGCTTGGACTCGGTACGTGGCCCCCTTGGGGACCACGGTGATGTCACCCCTGGTCAAGGAAATGGTTTCCAGTTCGGTTTCCAGGGTCACACTGTCCTGGTGGACGAGCAGGAGTTCGCCGCCGTGGTGACAGCAGCGCTCTGGGGCCTCGCCCTGGTACTTGACCAGGGACAGCGCTAGCTCATCGACGCTGACCAGCCGGCGGGGCACTGATGGCCCTTCGAGCTCCAGGGCCTCGGCTCCGATGCTGACCGGCGAGAGCTCTCCCTCTCCCTCGAGGACGAATAGCCTGCGTTGTCCGTTCTGCCTGTTGGAGAAGTACCTTCTCTCGAAGACTAGAGCCGTGGCTCGCGCGACGGAGCCACAACTGTGGACAACCGCCTTCGGTATCACTGCCATCTCTCCGCTCCGTAGCGTGGTGTTGCCCCATTCGCTCTCCAGCGTCAGCTCCCCATCGAGAGTGTAGAAGAGTTGCTCCTGATCTACGTGCTTGTGCGCGTGCACCATGCCCTGGCTAACGAACAACCGGGCCGCGAAGTCATCGACCTCGGCCAGATCCACAACCAGGAAGGGTTGCGCGAGGCTCTTGGCCTGCTCAAAGACGTTGATCTTCGTGATTGACATCACCCCTCCCGCGTTGGGTCCCAGGTCGGACTATGCGGTGCTGGGCTCTTCAAGGTGCTATGGACGATGCCACTCGGGACGGCGTATTCTGGCTGGCCGGAATCTCAGTCTGAATGACACTCTGGGCGCCCTCGGAGACCAACGCTCTCTCCACATCGTCTCGCCTCTCCGGCGTGACGAGGGCGATCATGTTTCCCCCCCGGCCGGCTCCAGAGAGCTTGGCTCCCAGTGCCCCGCTGCCTTTGGCCACCTCTACTAACGAGTCCAGTTGCGGAGACGAGACGCCCATGTCTTGCAGCAGCCGGTGGTTCTCGTCCATTCTGCGACCTAGGCTCTCCTCATCGCCCATTTCCATCGCCCGGCGAGCTGCCCTCGTGATGCTGCCCACGTCATCGAAGAGGGCCTCGTACTCGTCCTTCGAGCGTTGCCACGCCGTGCGCACCCACTCCACCACCGCTTTGGTGGAGCTAACGACCCCCGTGTCGGCGATGACGAGTTGGAGGGGTCTACCCACTGGAAATGTCTGCAGGCCCTCTCCGCGCACGAAGTACACCGGGCGTTCGTAGGCGATGACAGTATTGTCGATGCCGCTGGGCGTTCCGTGGTGCAACCTCTCCACTTCGTACACCAGTTGGGAGACCTCTTCCGCGCTGAGTGTGGCAGAGAAGTGCAGAGCCAAGGCTTTCACCATCGCCGTGGCCACAGCAGCGCCGCTTCCCAGGCCTCGGGCGATAGGGATCGTGGAGCTCACGGTGATGGTGAGATCGTGTTCCAGAGGGAGGTGGAGGTGGTGAAGAACGCCAAGGACCGCGGCTTCCAGGGGGAGCACCTCCGGGTCGGCCGCGCCGCGCCCTGCGGCGAACGTGCGTCCCAGATCCGCCGCCACGATGACTATCCCTTGTCCCGCGTCGCCGGTCTCGACTGACGCTCGTGCGCGGACCTGAAACACCGGTATGGCCACGGCAGGTCGGCCGTACACCACAGCGTGCTCTCCGACGAGTATGACTTTCCCCGGCGCGTACGCCTCTGTCACAGCCGAGCACCTCTCGTGGTATCGAATCTAGTATATCATAGGAGAGAAAACCGACACAAGGACCGGCGGGCTGAGTCGTGTCACGAGCCAACGCCGGTCGCGCGATTGGTCTTGGGCACTATCCATTCCCTGTAGCGAGACAATGAAGCCAATGGTATAATGATTGTTTGGAGGTCTTTCTCGTGGGAGAGGCTACGCTCCCCATCGGGGGCTCGAATACGCTGGTCAGTCTGGCCATACTGCTGATCAGTGTGTTGATGGTGGCATTCTTCTCCAGTTCAGAAGCGTCCCTCATCTCGGTCAGCAAGATCCGGATTCGCAGTCTGGCCGAGCAGGGCAACAAGGCTGCTCAGGCGGCCAGGGACTTGTGGGAGCACCACGACAGGCTGTTCGCCACCATCCTGCTGACCGAGAACGCCTTCATCATCTTCGCATCTTCTGTGGGCACCACGCTGGCCCTGATGCTCTTCGGTGAGCAAGGCCTGCTCCTGGCGAGCCTTGTTCTGACCGTCCTCATCGTGCTCTTCGGGGAGATCACCCCCAAGACCTTCGCCGCCCGCAACTCAGAGCGCTGGTCGCTCCTGGTGGCCAGGCCCATCACTTACATCGTCAAGGTGCTGACCCCCGTCATCTACGTCTTCACTCTGCTCGCCAATGCCATGATCAGTGTGGCGAGCAGGGGACGGCGCGTCCAGTCTCCATTCGTCACGCCGGAAGAGATCCGTATGCTGGCTACGATAGGAGAGGAGCAGGGCACAGTCCTGGAGATGGAGCGGGACATGGTGCACAAGGTCTTCGAGTTTGGCCAGAGACAGGTGCGCGAAGCCATGATCCCACGGCCCGACATCGTGGGCATTGAGATAGATGCCACCTTCGAGGCTCTCCTGGAGACCTTCGCCAGCCATAGCCATTCCCGCTTTCCCGTATACAGTGGCGATCTGGACAACGTTGTAGGTCTTGTATCCATCAAGGACGTTGTCGTGGCTGTAGCCAGCAAGTCTGCTGACTCTCCCAGAGATCTGCGCGAGCTCGTCCGGCCCACTATCTTTGTCCCGGAGACCAAGCAGGTGGGCAGCCTGTTCCACGAGATGCGCACCCAGCACATGCAGATGGCCGTCGTGATCGACGAGTACGGTGGCACCGCAGGACTGGTGACCCTGGAGGAGTTGGTGGAGGAGATTGTCGGACGGTTGACTGACGAATGGGTGACGGAACGACTTCTCGTGGAGGTCGACGAACACACCGTCCAGGTGGACGGCTTGATGCGCATAGACGAGGTCAATACGGAACTCGGCACGGCCCTACCGGAGGCCGACGATTACGACACCGTGGCTGGGTTCGTCCTCTACCAACTTCGGCATATCCCCGAAGAAGGCGAGAAGCTGTCGTACCAGGACATTGAGCTCACCGTCGAGGAGATGAAAGGCCCCAAGATAGAGAAACTCCTCATCAGGAGGCCCTGAAGCGCCGTTCTCGAATCTCGTCTATCCGCTCTCTCATCCTCTGCCAGTGAGTGCCCTTCCAGTACACCTTGTTGCAGTCCGGACACAGCGTGAAATCGTTGTGCCGAGACAGGACGTAACGGGGGACACTAGCGCTGACTTCCTCTTTCGCCATCGGCAGCAGAGCCGCGTTACAGCGGGGGCACCGGGGTGTCTGGTGCGTGCAATCCAGGTCCAGATCGCGCAGCAACTGGCCCAACTGTTCCTCGAGCCTGTCGCTCTCGATGAGAAGTGATCGTACGCCCTTCCGTCTCGTCAACTCCCGATCACGCGTCAACAGCGTGCGCTCTTCCGCTCGCGCCAGGCGAACCAACTGCGAATCTTCGAACTCCGGGAAGTAGGCGGTGTCGTGCCCTAAGATACGCAGCCACTTGGCCAGGCGGCCCAGCATGGCGTCTGCGAGGAACTTCATGGCGGATACACTACGCTACTTGCGCATGCGCCATCGGCCACGGTAGGCACGCTCCATCTCGTGCACGGTGATGAAGGCACTCTCGTCGATGGCGCTGGTCACGGCCGTCACCGACGGCACCTCTCTTCTTCTGACCACTGTGCGAATCATGTCCACGATGCTATCCTGACCTGCTCCCAGGAACTCCGTGGCTCCGAAGCCCTCCAGGCGTAACGCCTCCGCCACGTCGGGTCCCTTGCCCATGGAGATGATGTTCACCTCAGCGAGACCGATAGCCAGCTTCCTCTCGATGGTCATGCCCACGACCGTGCCCACGGCGAAACCGCCTGCATAGCCCAATACGTTCCACCAGTTGCCGATGTTGCTAACCACCTGGCTGATGGCCACCAGGAAGATGGTGACTTCGAAGAAGCCTATGAAACCTGCCAAGAGCCTGCGTCCGCGTACGGCCATGAGGATCCTCACTGTGCCCATGGACACGTCTATCAGGCGCATACAGAAGATGAGCAGCGCACCCAGCAGGATGTCTATACTCATGCTGAAACCTCCAGGGTTGTGGCGCAACGCCTCCAGCCGTAGGGCTCACCTCGCCGCACGGCATGAGAAGCGACGCCGCATTCGTGTGGCGCGCCAAACGAAGTCCGGCGCACCATCACTGAAGCACCCCCATTCTAGCCTACTATCTGGGATTGTCAACGATCACCCCATGACTCCACGGCTATACAGGAGTATCATGGCGCCGCTCACGCCAGCGGAGCCCCAGGCTTCGAGTACCTCGTCCAATCGGTTGGGATCGTCCAACACGAGCATGATCATGTGCATCGTTCACACCCTCCTAGCTGCTGCCGGGTGCACGAGCGAGGTGATGCGCGGAAAGCTCAGATGGGGGGCCGTCAGTGAGAGCTTCCACACGGGGCGCGGGTCTCCTGTCTCATGGGGAGTGCCGCCTGTCAGATGCCCGACTACAGAGGAAGCCACCGCGCTGTCTGCCAGCAACGGAGGTGGCCGGAGCGCGCGTGAATAGGATGACTAGCAGACCACCCGAGCCTCTATCCCCGTCTCAGTCTGGATCTCCTGGGCGAACTTGAGCAGACCCTCGGGCGCAAAGGTGCATGCGGGATCGTCCTCGGCAGCTTGGCCCAGCACCACCATGGTGGCCTCCTCCTCGATGGCCGCTGCCTTGATCTCTGCTTGCACATTCCCCTGGCGAAGTATGTACCTCGCCTCGATGCCCTGGTTCTGCGCCCGCTCCTGGGCCATACTCAGCAGGAACTCGCCCAGGCGTGTCATCTCCTGCGCCACCACGTCGGGGCGCACCGCCCGCTCGGTCCTGTTGAGAAAGTCCAGGTCTACGACGTACAGGAACACCAGTTCGTCACCGCTCTCCCTGGCCATGGCGATAGCGGCATCTTGCGTGCGATAGCTTCCCTCTCCCCCGCGAGTGGGGCACAGAATCCTACCCATGTTCTCCTCCGCCATCTAGAACCGGATCAGCAGCCATATCGTGGCCATGACTACGGTGATCAGCGTTGCTGGCAAGCCCACCTTGAGAAAGTCGACGTAGCTAATGCGATACCCTGCTCGCTCCGTGATGCCTGCTGCAACCATATTGGGCGAAGAGCCGATGAGGGTGGAGTTGCCACCCATGGCCGATCCTACAGAAAGGCCATAGTAGAGCACTTTGCTGGACGCGTTCGGGATGGTCTGCGTCAGATAGCCTACCACTGGCAGCATGGCGGCCGTGAACGGGATATTGTCTATGACTCCGGATAGCAGTGCCCCTGCCCAGATGATGGCCAACAGTGAGAGACTGAGGTTCTCTCCCACCAACTGTTTGATGGCGGCTGCGATCATGCTGACTAGACCGACTTCTTGAATGGCCCCGATGACCATGAAGAGGGCGATGAAGAACATCAGTGTGGTCCAATCCACCACTCTGAGCATCTCCTGGACGTCGATGTCGACCACCAACAGCATGAACACCGCGCCCAGGATTGCTGTCACGGCAGGCACCAGGTGGATCTGCTCCCCAACCACGAACAACAGCAGTGTGAGCACGAAGATCGCGCCCGCCTTGGCCAGGGTCTTGGGCTGGGTGATGCGACCGTTCTCCCTCAACCTCTCCAACATCGCAGGAGACAACCCGCCGCTTGCTTCCCGATATTGACGGCGATACAAGACCAGCACGTAGACCGTCAGTGCGACCTGAGCCAGAATCACCCCTGGAGTAAGATTGACCACGAAGTCTCCAAAGCCGATGTCTGCGTAGGAACCAATGAGGATGTTGGTGGGTGTCCCGATCAGCGTGCTGATCCCACCGATGTTCGAGGCTAGCACTTCCGGGATGATCAGAGAGAGCGGATTGATGCCCAGGGCCAAGGCTATCTCCAGGGTGATGGGAGCCATCAACAACATGGTGGTCACGTTGTCCAACATCGCCGAGGCCACCGAGGTGAGGAGCATCAGGATGATCACCAGTACCCAGGCTCGGCCCCTGGATAGGCGGTAGGCCTGGTACGCGGTCCACTGGAAGACGCCCGTGGTTTCCAGGATGCCGACCACGATCATCATTCCCATCACCAGGAAGATGACATCGAAGTCCACGTATTGAAGTGCCCGCTCGAAGTCGAGGATGAAGAAATCGGGGTTGAGGGGCCGTCCCACGAAGCTGACCCCGAGGACGATAGCCGCACCCAGCAGCGCAGCCATGGTGTTGTGCAGCTTCTCCAGAGCTATGAGCACAAGCATCCCCACGAAGGTGAATGTGGCGATCCAGAAGCCCAGAGTGATCCTCCTCTGCATGGTGATATCAGGCAAACGTACGGCGGCGCCCTCCCGGATCTGGCCGAGCTCCTCCGCGCCGGCTACCCACGTTTGCCCGTGAAAGTGGGGATGGGAGATCTCCACCGACAGCGTCTCGAAGGAGCGGTCAGGAAGCTCGAGGATGAAAGAGCCATCGCTTTGGCTCTCAGCGGTCGCCACAGGCTCCTCGGACCCAGAGTCGTAGACCTCGATGTCGGCGTTGCCCACGGGTTGCCCCTGGGCATCAATCAGCCATCCGACGAGACTTGGTGCAGTGGCGGACGCCGCCGAGGGCGTGGAAAAGAGGGGAGCCAGATAGAACGTAAGCACTGAGAAGACGAATCCCGCTGAGAGCAGGAGAACGACCAACCTGCGGTCACGTATGAGGCGCAGTCTTGTAGGCAAGCGGAACCTCCGATGATCTCCAGCCATTATACATTCTAGCACAGGGCAGCGACGTTGGCGAGATTGGCTTGGGTGGACGTGGCGAAGGCTGTCTGTCACGTGCGAGGTGGTGTCCGCTCGCCCCGTGTGAGACCGATTCACAGCTAGCCACTGTTGCCTGTCAGGCAGGGCGCTAGCAGGGGTCGGGATGGCTGAGCCTGTGCAAGCTGGGACCAAATAGAGGGCAGGTGACCCGTGAGGTCCTCCCTGGCCTGCCTTGACGAGCGCGCAACTAGTTGGGCGGAGCTACGAGGGACCCCAGGAGATGACCCTCTCGTTCACTCCCTGGTATCTGGGTCTGAGTTGCGCCGTGATGTCCTCGAGGATCTCTCTCTGGCCGCTGCCATCGGCGTTCATCACGTAGAACCCCCAGTCGCCATCGCGGTCGGACAGAAAGGCTATCTGCTCGCCGTCGGGACTCCACGCGGGAGAGACGTTGTTGGGACGTCGATCTAGTAGGGCGGAGCTTCCCGTCAACGGCCAACGGCCACTGCCATCGGCGTTCATCACGTAGATCTCCCAGTGATCGTGCTGCCAGTGCATGAACGCTATGCGGCTGCCGTCCGGCGAGCCGACCGGGTAGTGATCGTGAACCTTGTCGTTGAAGGGTACGTTGTTGGGGCCCTCCACCGTGGTTACGCTGAGGCCGTGGTCACCATCGTAGACCAACTGGTCGCTGGCACCGGACCAGGTCGGAGAGAAGGCGAAGCGATCGCAGTAGGGCTGGTGGAAATAGCCATCCGCCACGTCCACGACTCCTAAATGCCATTCCGTCTGAGTCTGCGCCGGGATCAGTGTGATCCATCCGTAGCCCTCGATGTATATCCTCCAAGGCGGTGTCAGGCCTTCCGTCTCGAAGTAGAACGCTATCTGGCTACCATCGGGGGACCACACCGGAGCGCGGGCCACGTTGGAACTGAACAACAGCTTTTCGTTGCTGCCATCGGCGTTCACGGTGTAGATGCCCCAGGGGGTCGTCCAGCGCGAGAAGGCTACCCGGCGGCCATCGGGCGACCAACTGGGATCCATGCCCCGTGTCAGGCGAGTCAAGCCACTGCCGTCGGCGTTCACCGTGTAGATGTCCCCTCCGCTCGCCATCTGGAACACGAAGCGCCCTTGGAGGGCCGGCGTGGGCACGGGAGTCGGCGCCGCCGACGCTGGCACCTCGATCGGTTCTGCCGTGGGAGTGGGCGTGGACGTGGCCGGAGCGGTTGTGGGAGTACTCGTCGGTGTCTGCGTCGCCGTGGGCGTCGCGGTGGCCGTGCAGATTGTGGTTGGAGCCTGCTCCTCTCTTGGGGGCAGCGGGATGATAGTCGGCTCGGGCGGAACCTCCTGACCACAAGCGGTCAGAAGAGTCACCACGGCCACCGCACATAGCAGCAAACCTATCAACCTTGCCCTGCTCACACAGCACCCCCTACTCATAGCGCAAAGCGTCGATGGGGTTCAGGCGCGCCGCTCGCAGCGCCGGATAGAGACCGAAAACCACCCCCACGACCAGAGAGAATGTCGTCGCCAGGACGACGGATTGCATGGACACTACCGTCACCAGATCTTCCGAGAGCTGCGATACGCCTTGAGACAGGAGGGACCCCAGGGCGATGCCTGCCCCGCCACCGAGAAGGCTCAATACCATGGACTCCACCAGGAACTGAAGCAAGATGTCGCGCCGCTTGGCTCCCACCGCTTTCCGGATACCGATCTCCCGCGTGCGCTCGGTGACAGAGACCAGCATGATGTTCATGATGCCTATGCCGCCCACCAGGAGGGAGATAGCCGCAATGGCGCCCAGGAAGAGGGTGAGGACGCCGGTCACTTGTTCCATGACGGCTACTAGGTCGGCCTGACTGAGCACTGAGAAATCGTCGTCGTCCTGGAAGGAGATGTCATGCCTGCGTCTAAGCAACTCGTTGATCTGTTCGCTCGCGGCATCCATGCTCTGATCGGTCGTTGCTTGCACGTAGATCATCGTCACCATGAAGTCGCCGGACAGATTGCGCTGTTGAGGGTAGAGCCGGGCCTGCGCGGTGGAGATAGGAACGAAGACGTAGCTATCCTCGCTGCCCATCATGCCCATGCCCTTCTCTGCCAACACGCCGACTACTTTAAAGGGAATACGGTTGATCTTGATCGTTTGATCCAGGGCGTAGCCGCTTTCCCCAAACAGCTCCTCCGCGACCGTGGAGCCCAAGACAGCCACTCGCGCCCTTCTGTCCACGTCCTGAGTGGTGAGGAATTGGCCGAGGACTACCTCGAGGTTGCGTACGACGTCATAATCGCCTGTGACCCCCGACGTGTAGGCTGTCATCTCCTCGCCCCCGTAGCTCACGGAGGTGCTTCCTTCCATCGTGGGGGCCACGATGGCGGCATCTGGCACGTTCATGGGGTCGGCTATGGCTTGGGCATCATCCCAGGTCAAAGAGGGGTTGTACTCGAATCCGCCGGTCTCCGTGATCTCGCCTGGTAAAATCATCAACAGGTTGGAGCCAGCGCTCTGAATCTGGTCGGTGACGGACTTCTGCACCCCCTGCCCGATGGAGAGGAGGGCGATGACTGCGGCCACGCCAATGATGACGCCGAGCATGGTGAGAGACGAGCGCATCTTGTTGGCGCTCAGCGCCCCGGCTGCCACGCGCAGACTGTCAACTATGTCCACATTTCGCCTCCTGGACGCCGGGTGACGCCGCAACTAGCTCCTCATCTGCAATGCGACCATCGTACAGGTGGAGTATGCGCTGCGTCTCGTTGGCGACCTCTTGATCGTGAGTCACGAAGACGATCGTGATCCCATCCTCCTCGCCGAGGCGCTTGAAGATCTCCACGATCTCCGCCCCGGACTTGGAGTCGAGGTTGCCGGTGGGTTCGTCGGCCAGGATGATCGACGGGTCGTTGACCAGGGCTCTGGCGATGGCTACCCGCTGTTGCTCCCCCCCGGACAGTTCGTTGGGATTGTGATTGGCCCTGTCGCCCAGGCCCACGGCCTCCAGTGCGGCCATGGCTCGGTCCCGCCGATTCTCGCCCCCTCCGTAGAGGAGGGGCAGCTCGACGTTGCGCAGGGCCGAGGTGCGAGAGAGCAGGTTGTAGTTCTGGAAGACGAACCCTATCTTACGGTTCCTGATCTCGGCCAGCTCGTCTTCGTCCAGATCTTTCACGTCGGTGCCCTCGAGGTAGTACTCTCCGGAGGTGGGCTGGTCCAGACAGCCGATGATGTTCATCAGCGTGGACTTCCCAGAGCCGGATGGGCCCATGATGGACACCCACTGACCCTCTCCTATCTCGAGAGACACGCCGCGTAGAGCGTGCACCTCTACCTCACCCATCTTGTAGACCTTAGTAACGTTTTCTATCTTGATCATGGCCTCAAGTACCTGGCGGTACGGACATGGCTCTTGGGTGGCTACGACATGGTGACGTACAGTCGGTCTCTCATGCTCATCCCCCCGTCTATCACAACTTGATCCCCCTCCTCCAGGCCCCTCATGACCTCGGTGTAGGTGGCATCCTGGGTACCGATCTCTATCTCCACACGCTCAATCTCGTGGTCCGTCACCCTTTCCACGTAATATGAGCCGGCATCCCTGTCCACGGAGATAGCTCTGCTGGGCAGGAGGAGCACGCTCTCACGGCGCTCCGTCACGATGGTTATGCTGGCTGTCATTCCTGATCGCAGCGGCACAGCCGTGGGGTCGAAGCAGATCCTGACCGAGTAGCTGATCGCCCCCAGATTCTCGGTGGACACAGGGGAGATGAACTCTACACGTCCTGGGAGTTCCTCGTCCGGGAAAGCGTCGAGGGATACTCTGGCCTCCTGTCCCACCTCCACCTGCCCGATGTCTATCTCGTCGATGTACACGTCCACGTAGAATCCTGACGGATCTATGAGCGTGATCATCGGTGTGCCAGGTGACATCAATTCGTTGGTATCCGCGCCGACGAAGGCCACCGTTCCGTCGAAAGGTGCAGTGATGGTGGCTCCATCCAACTGCAACTGAGCCAACTCCAGGGAGGCCCTGGCCTGGTCCACGGCTACCTGGGCCATAGTGAGATCTTCCTCACTGGCGCCTTCCAGCAGGCTGCTGAGCTGGCTGCGAGCCTGGGCCACCGCGGCCTCTGCTGCTCGAAGCTCGCTCTCGGTCGGGCCTTGCATGGCGATGTTGTAGGCAGCCAACGCCTGTTCGTAGTTGATGGTCGCCTGCTGCAGGGATACCGCCTGCGGTAGCGCGCCTACCCCTCCCACCCAGGAGTACTGATCGTACAGTTCTTGCGCCTCCTGGAGGGCGATCTCGGCTCTGCGGAGGTCTGCCTTGGCCACCGTGATTTCGTCCTCACTGGGCCCCTCGCGCAGCTTGGCCAGGGTCGCCTCTGCGCTGGACAGATTGGCGCGTGCAGCCTCCACGTCGTCGGCATCTGCGCTACCCATCAGTTTGGCCAGGCTTGCCTCCGCGCTGGTCAGGGCCAGTTGTGCCTGGGTGACTCCCAACGCGAGTTCGGCGGTGTCTACCTGGGCCAGGATCCGGCCTTGCTGAACTTGATCTCCTTCCGACACCTCGACGGAGGCCACTACTCCTCCTGTGTCGAAGGATAGCGTGACCGCAGCCGTTGGCTCTACGCTTCCCGTGGCATCGACCGTGGCCTCGATGTCGCCGCGCTCCACAGTCACGGTCTCGAGATCCTCCAGATCCACTCCTGGCTTCGCAGCACCTTGCTGGAGGAACCAGTAGCCAATCGCTCCGACCCCCAGAAGAATGGCGGCGATGATTATGACTCTCCGCATCTCTTCCCCTCTTCTCTCCTAGAGCATTCCTATGCCAGATAACTGTATTCGAGCGCGGTTTATTCGGAGCAGGACGTGTGCCGAACCTGACGTCAGGTCCACGTCGGCACGCCTATTCTCCCCTGTGAATTGCTCGAGATTGCCCTTCTGCTCTGTTACGGCAAGCATCCGAAAGGCCTCCGTACTTTGCACGCAACGTGTCAGCCGGTAAGCCCGGAGCCGGTTGTCTGGCACGCCCCCTCTCACTATGCCGGAACGTCGGCCCTCTGTCAAATACCTCCCCAGGCCACGGACGCGCACGGTGCATGATGGCCTGCAGTCCGGAGGTGACAAGTGGTGGCCAGACACAGAGGTAGGCAAATCTACGAGAAGCTGGTCAGGGTCGCCAGCAGGGAGGGTGCCAGCCCCACCAAGGCGGTAAGGACCCAGTAGGCTACGGTGCCGACTGCCGCCTTGGCCGTGTTCGCACGTGTGCTCACCGCCAGGCCCACCGCGACCAGCAAGAGGTGCCACGCCAGAAAAAGGTCGACCTGCGACAGCAGGCCATAGAGAAGGTTGCCCGCATCCTGCACTGGATCGCCGCTGGTCACCAAGAAAGAGAGACCTCGATTGATGACGAGCTGCCCATTGACGAGCACGAAGACGGCGTTGACCAGGTCACGCAGTGCGAATGGGAGCCAGGACCAAAGCGCCAGGCTGACCATCTGGAAGTATCTCTTCTCCGTGCCGAACAGGTAGCCGATGAAGAACAACACTGCGCCGCGAAAGAGCCACGTCAAGATCAGCCCCAAGGTGCCCAGGGCGATGCCCGTCGCCCCTATGAACAGAGGCGACGTGAAGGTCTGTAGGCTACGCTCCACCTCCGCTGCCTGCTCGTCCGACAATGAGTCCATCTGCGCAGACACTTGCTGGGTCGCTTGCTCCCGGGCCAACTCTGAACTCGCCGGTGCTGAGACGATGGTGAAGATGATCAGAGCCACGATGATGGCTAGCGCCGGAGCCAGTAAGGTTGACCATCTGGCCTCATCGATGACGTAGCGCATCGTCTTCTTGGGCTGGTCGACCCAGCCAAAGAGAGCGCGTCGTATTCCCATTCGGTTGTCCTTCACAGAGACCATCCTCCTTCACTGCCATACCCCCTACGGCCCCACTACTATTAAATAGGTGTAGACCGCAGAAGGTTCATTATTCGCGGAACTGGACAGTAGTGCCAGGCACTTCCTTCAAGCCATTCCCGGAATTATACTATTTAGACTAGCACAATTATACCAATTTTCGGTAGCGTTGTCAAGCTTCGGAATGTCGTCGTCTCGTTGACGACACGGGATGCTGGGCGCTCTGTCGTGCGGTCCACACCCGCTCAAGTCCTCCTGGCAGAGCTGCTATCAAACAGAAAGCGCGTCGCCACCAGGGCGTTGCGCGCTTCGTTGGGACCAGCATCAGTCCAAATCAGTATGCTACAGTTCGGGCAGCGTCCTTTTCAAGACCTCGTATTCCTCGAACGCCCTGCCGCAGCCCAGCGCGACACAGGCGATCGCTTCGTCGGCGACGTAGCAGGGGACACCTAGTTCCTGCGTCAGGTAGCGATCCAGGTTGCGCAGCAGAGAGCCTCCGCCGGTCATTACCACGCCACGGTCTATGATGTCAGCCGCGAGCTCGGGCGGCGTCTTCTCCAACACGCCCTTGAGAGCCGAGACTATGGTGCTCAGAGGCTCGGCGATGGCCTCGGCCACCTCGGTCGATGACACGTTGACGATTCTGGGCAATCCGGCCACGACACCTCTTCCTCTGACCTCCATGGTCAGCTCTTCTTCCAGAGGCATGGCGGCCCCGATCTGAAGTTTGATCTCCTCAGCCGTCTGATCGCCGATCATCAGGTTGTACTTCCGCCTGATGTAGGAGGCGATGGCATCGCTGATCTTGATCCCTCCGACGCGCACCGCCCCGCTGACTACGATGTCGTTCATGGCGATGACGGCAGCTTCGCTCGTCCCACCCCCGATACTGACAATGAAGTTGCCCGATGGAGTGTCGACGGGCATTCCGGCACCAAGGGCAGCCGCCAGAGGCTCGGGTATGAGGTGAGCCACCTTGGCCCCGGCCTGGATGGCTGCGTCGTGCACGGCTCGCTTCTCGACTGTGGTCACGCCGATGGGAACGCTGATCATGATCTCCGGCTTGAAGAGGCGAACCCGCCCCACGATGCCGGAGATGAAATAGTGAAGCATCAACTCCGTGACTACGTAGTCGGCAATCACACCGTCGCGCAGGGGGGACAGCACTTCGATGCTGTCTGGAGTACGGCCCAGCATAGCCCGGGCCTCTCGACCCAGGGCCACGATCCTGTTGTCGTGGGTGGACAGGGCCACGATGGACGGCTCGAAGAGCACGATGCCCTTGCCCTTGGTCCACACGAGCACGTTGACGGTGCCCAGGTCCACTCCAATCTGCTTAGAGAACATGTATTCTCCTCCGAAGACCGGGGTCTTCAGGCTATCCTTCGTCGCTCCTGTAATCCATCGCGGGACCGCGTCGCTTGCGACGGGCGATTCTGAGGCGGACCCGCGAGCGCTTCAGTGCCTCTTGCAGGCGAGCCATGTCCAGGCCCTCGGGCCTCTTGCGGAAGCGCTCCTCCGCGCGTGCCCTGGCTTCCTCCGCTCGCGCCATGTCAATCTCAACGGCGCGCTCCGCGACGCTGGCCATGACGATGACCTTGTTAGCCAGCACCTCCAGAAAGCCGCCGTGAACGGCGAAGGACTCCTCTTCGGTGCCCTTCTTCAGCCCAAGCTCGCCTATGCCCAGGGCCGCCAGCAGCGGTGCGTGGCTGGGCAGGATCCCTAGCTCGCCGTCGGCCCCAGGGGCTACGACCATGTCCACGTCGTCGTCGGAGTAGACGACGCGCTCTGGTGTCACCAACTCGAAGGTGAGCTTCGCCATGTACCGTCCCCTTACTGGCCCTCGGACTCCGTAGAGGTGGTTTGGTCAGCGACGCCTGTCATGCTCTTCGCTTTCTCCACCGCCTCCTCTATGGTGCCCACCATGAAGAAGGCTCCCTCCGGTATGTCGTCGTGCTTCCCGTCGAGGATCTCCTTGAAGCCCCGGACGGTCTCCTTGATGGGCACGTAGGCGCCCTCTCGCCCGGTGAAGGCCTCCGCCACGAACATGGGCTGCGAGAGGAAGCGTTGGATCTTCCGAGCCCGGGCTACTGTCAGCTTGTCGTCCTCGCTCAGCTCTTCCACGCCCAAGATGGCAATCACGTCGCTGAGGTCCTTGTACCGTTGTAGAGTCCGCTGGACTTCCCTCGCCACCTGATAGTGTTCCTCACCCACGATGTTTGGATCGAGGATACGTGACGTAGAAGCCAGGGGGTCTACAGCCGGGTACAGGCCCTGCTCGGCGATGGAACGCTCGAGAGCGATGGTCGCATCCAGGTGAGCGAAGGTCGCCACAGGTGCGGGATCGGAGTAGTCATCGGCCGGGACGAATACTGCCTGTAGTGAGGTGATGGAGCCTCGTTTGGTGGAGGTAATCCGTTCCTGCAACTCACCCATCTCGGTGCCTAGCGTGGGCTGGTAGCCAACAGCGCTGGGCATACGTCCCATCAACGCCGAAACCTCCGACCCGGACATCACGAAGCGGAAGATGTTGTCGATGAACAGCAAGACATCCTTGCCCTCATCGCGGAAGTGCTCGCAGATGGTCAACCCGGTCAAGCCCACACGCAGCCGGACCCCAGGCGGCTCGTTCATCTGACCGAAGATGAGGGCCACCTTGTCCAGCACGCCGGATTCCTGCAACTCGTACCAGAGGTCGTTTCCTTCGCGGGACCGCTCGCCGATGCCGCAGAAGACGGAAACCCCACCGTGCTCCATGGCGATGGTGTGGATCAACTCCATAATCACGACTGTCTTTCCAACGCCGGCCCCCCCGAAGACACCGGTCTTACCGCCCTTGGTGAAGGGCGCCACGAGATCTATAACCTTGAGCCCTGTCTCGAAGACCTCTGTACTGGTGCTCTGCTCCTCGAAGGTTGGCGGCGCCTGGTGAATGGGTTCTCGATCCTCGGTCTCGATGGGGCCTCGTCTATCGATAGGCTCGCCCAACACGTTGACCAGACGTCCTAGTGTAGCCTCTCCTACCGGCACCATGATGGGAGCTCCCGTGGCGACAGCTTCCGTGCCACGCCGAAGGCCGTCGGTGGAGTCCATGGCCAGGCAGCGCACCCAGTCGTCTCCCAGATGCTGTTGGACCTCCAGCACCAGCTTGCCATCTCCATCGCGGGGGATCTCCACCGCGTCGTAGATCTCGGGCAGGTGCTCTGGAGGGAACTGGATGTCCACCACTGGACCGATAACCTGCACTACTTTACCGCGCGCTGTGTCTGCCATGGGTGTCTTGTCCTCTCAGTAATTGGCTCTTCTCGACGCCTTTCGCTCTTTCCCTCTGGCTACCGAGCCGCCGCCCGCGCCTTGGCCAGGGCCTCGGCACCTCCAGCGATGTCCAGCAACTCCGTGGTGATGGCTTCCTGCCGGGCCCGGTTGTAGCTCAGGGTCAGGTCCTCGACCAACGCCTGGGCGTTTTCCGTAGCGGCACGCATGGCCACCATGCGGGCGGAGTGTTCACTGGCCTGGGCATCCAGAATGGCCTGGTAGATCTGAAGGACGGTGAAGCCCTCCAGAACCTCGCCCAGGACGGTCTGAGGGTCGGGCTCGATGGTGTAGGCAACGCCACCTATCCCTTCTTCCATCGTGGCCGGCTCGATGGGCAACAGTTGTCTCGTCGTGGGCCGCTGCACCATGGTATTGATGAACTGCGCATAGATCATGCAGACCTGGTCGAACGTACCACTCAGGAAATCCTCAATGATCAGATGCGCTATCGGAGTGATATCAGTCAGGGCCGGCTGATCAGCCAGTCCTGAGAAGTCCGCAACGACGTCTCCTCCGTAACGGTGCATGAAATCGAGGCCCTTGTGGCCAATCGTCACGATTTGCTCCGGATTCTGTGTGCGCTGCAGGAAGCTCACCGCTTCGCGAATGAGATTGGTGGGCAACCCCCCGCATAGGCCCCGGTCTGGCGTGATGAGCAGCAGCCCTGTGTTTCTCACAGGACGCTTTTCCAGCAGCGGGTGCAGCACTTTGCCGGCCGCCGGCTGGCTGGCGAGATAGGTGAGAATGTCCCACGCCCTTTCGGCGTAGGGACGAGAAGCCAGCGCCCGGTCTTGAGCGCGCCGCATCTTGGAGGCCGACACCGCCTCCATGGCCCGTGTGACTTGACCGATGTTCGTTACGCTGCGAATCCGTCTGCGTATCTCGCGTGCTGTGGCCAACTCGTTCCTCGCTATCCTTCCAGGCTGAGCGAGCTTCTGTCACTAAGCCCCGGAGATGCCCGGGCGTGAGTTTAGTAAGCTACCGACTGCTGGTGCTCGGCGATGGCTTCTCGGAGTCTGTTCTCCGTCTCCTCGTCCAGCACCTCCGTCTCCATAATGTGCCGACCGATGTCCGGGTGTACAGTGTCCATGAAGCTCAGGAGCCCATCCGCCCACTCCTGCATCTTGTCGAGGGGTACTTGGTCGGCGAAGTCGTGGGTCACGGCGTAGATCAGTATCACTTGCTGAGCCAGCGGCACCGGGTCGTATTGCGGCTGCTTCAGTATCTCGGTGAGCCTCTGGCCGCGCTCCAACTGGTTCCTCGTAGCCTGGTCCAGATCGGATCCAAACTGTGCGAAAGCAGCGAGCTCTCGGAACTGGGCCAACTCCAGCTTCAGCCTGGCAGCCACTGTCCTCATGGCCTTGGTCTGCGCCTTGCCTCCCACCCGCGAGACGGAGATACCCACGTTGATCGCCGGACGAATGCCGGCGTAGAAGAGGTCGCTCTCCAGGTACAACTGCCCGTCTGTGATAGAGATGACGTTGGTGGGGACGTAGGTGGTGATGTCACCCAGTTGTGTTTCGATGATGGGGAGGGCGGTCAGACTGCCGCCTCCAAAGTCGGGGTGCATCTTGGCCGATCTCTCCAGCAGCCGCGAGTGAAGATAGAACAAGTCGCCCGGATACGCCTCTCGCCCAGGCGGGCGGCGGAGTAGAAGCGAAACCTGACGATATGCCCAGGCGTGCTTCGTCAGGTCGTCGTACACTATCAAGGCATCCTTGCCCTGCTCCATGAACTCCTCGCCGATGGCGCAGCCGGCATAGGGAGCGATGTATTGCAGTGCGGCCGATTCCGAGGCCGAGGCCACCATGACCACGGTGTGGTCCATGGCGTCGTACTTCTCCAGTGTGCCCACCACCTGGGCCACGCTAGACCGCTTCTGGCCTATGGCCACGTAGATGCAGATCAGGTCCTTGTCGTTCTGGTTGATGATCGTGTCGATAGCCAGCGCGGTCTTCCCCGTTTGCCGGTCGCCGATGATCAACTCTCGCTGCCCACGGCCGATAGGGAACATGGAATCGATGGACTTGATACCCGTCTGCACGGGCCTGTTCACCGATTCGCGAACCGTCACGTTGGGCGCGATTCGTTCGATGGGGCGCAGGACGTCGGAGTCGATGGGTCCCTTGCCGTCGATGGGCTCGCCCAACGCGTTGACGACTCGCCCGACGAGGGCCTCGCCGACAGGCACGGACGCGATCCGGCCCGTCTGGCGCACCTCGTCGCCTTCCTCTATCTCGGTGTAGTCACCCAGGATGATGATGCCGACCTGACCGTCCTCCAGGTTGAGCGCCATGCCGAGGACCCCGGCCTTGGTGAATTCTACGAGTTCGCTGGACATGACCGTCGCCAGACCGGTGGCCCTGGCGATGCCGTCGCCCACCTCGACTACGCTACCCACGTCGACGGTCTTGAGGGGGGCCTCGAAAACCTCGATCTGCCGCCTCAGGGCGGCGGTCGCATCACCTACTCGTGAGGCCATTGGCACCTCCTAGGTTTCGCGTAATGTCAGACTATTTGCACAGATGCTCGTCAGAAGAGACCGGAACAGGCCACGGCCCAGTTCAGCAATGACTTGTCCGACCCCATCTGGCTACAAGAGCTACCGGCTTTGGACCAGAGACTGAGCGAGCGCGTCGAGCTTGCTCTTCACGCTCCCGTCTATCACCTCATCGCCAACGCGGACCCTGACGCCTCCGAGGACTGATGGTTCAACCTCGAAGCGCAGGTCCAAAGGTTGGTGAAAATGGGCCTGAAGCTTCTCGCGCAGAGCTGCTTGCTCATCTTTGGTCAAGGGCACTGCGCTGGTGACTTTGGCCAGGACCTCTGAGGCCGTGACTTCCTCGTCCCCTTTCATCCCAACTCACCTACCTCGGCAATGAACTCCTGGATCAGACGGCGGTGAGCTTTGGTGTCCAACGCTTCGCCGACCACTTTGCCGGCTGCCGCCATGGCGAGCTCGACGATCTCATCCTGGGCACCGGCGAGGGCCTGCCGTCGAAGAGTCTCCATCTCGTCTTCGGTCTTGGCCACCAGGTCTTGAGCTTCCACTCGCGCCTTGTCGAGGGTTTCCTCTCTCATCTTGTCGGCCTGCTCCCTGGCCTGAGCGAGGATGGAGCGTCGCTCTTCCCTGGCTTCCTCCAGTTGCTTCTCATACTCCTGCTTGGCTGCCTCGGCCTGGCTTCTGGCGTTCTCGGCTTCCTCCAGGTCAGTTCGGATCTTCTCGCGACGCTTGTCAAGCATGTTCACAATCGGCTTGTACAGGAAGACGCGAAGGATGACCAGTAGGAGTACGAAGTTGACGATCTGGGAGATCAGGTATCCTAAGTTGATTCCTAGTCCCTCCAAATCCAACCTCCTTTCATAGACCCCGGCTGGGATTTGGTTATCACAGGGAATATGTGACCAGACAAGCTACCCTACACGAACTTGATGATCAGGGCAGCAACCAGGGCGTAGATCGCAACGGCCTCGGCAAATACTATGCCCAACATCATGTTGATCTGGATCTGGCCTGTGGCCTCGGGGTTACGCCCGATGGCCTGCATGGCACCTGCTCCAAGGAGCCCGATGCCGATACCGGGACCGATGGCCCCCAGACCCATGGCCAGTCCCGCGCCCAACAGCTTACCGAATTCTATCAGATCACCAGCGGCCAATTCGACAGCCCTCCTTTCCTAGAGGCTAGTGTTCTTCACCTTCCGATCCGTGGCCCATCGTGGCCATAGCCATGAAGACCAAGGTCAGCATGGCGAAGACGAAAGCCTGCATCAGCCCGACGAAGAGCTCCAGCGCGAAGAACGGAATGGATACCAGATAGGGCACAATGAAGGCCAGCACAGCCAACAGCACCTCTCCGGCAAAGACGTTGCCAAAGAGTCGGAAGGAGAATGAGATGATCTTGGCCAGCTCACTCACCGCTTCCAGGGGGCCGACGATCAGGCCCAAGACGTCCTTGAAACTGATGAACTTGCTGAAGTAGCGCAGGCCCTGCGCCTGATATCCCACCACCTGTGTCATCACCACCGAGATTATGGCCAGGGCCAACGGTGTGTTGAGATCGGTGGCAGCCGAGCGCAGGAAGGAGAACACCGTCCAACCGGTATCGTGCTCTCCGACCTCCACTGCCTGGAGGATGTTGAGATTGAATCCGAGCACGGAGATCTGTTGGACTTCGTGCCCCCCGTGATGAGCCTCGTGGATCAGTCCGACGCTGGCGAAGCCGGGCACGATGCCCATCCAGTTGGAGACCAGCAGGAAGATGAAGATCGTGGCCACCAACGGGAAAAACTTCCTTCCTCTCTCACCGGCCACACTCTCCGTCAGGTCCAGGAGCACGCCCAGTCCCCATTCCACCAGATTCTGAAGGCCGCTGGGCACCATGTTCAGGTTACGAGTAACGGCGATGGAACCCACGATCAGCAGCAGCATGGTCAGCCAGGTGGCCAGTAGGGTGTTGGTGACGGCGAAGCCCACACCAGGAATCGTAAACACGGGTTCTGCTGGCAGCGCGATCTCTGGCATGACCACCGGTAGCTTCGTGATCAGGAACGCTGCGATGGCGATGATGACGATGTAGATGAGGCAACCCTTGCCCGTCATACATCCAGGCAGGCACCCCTCTTCACCCATCACGGGTTCCATGACGTCAGACATCAGTTCGTCCATACAGTACCCCCCTTAGTCCTTCCGTTCCATGGAGTCCTTCGAGTCCTCCTCGAGGGCCCACATCACCAGACGGGCGATGGCCCAACCCCCAGCGGCTACCCCGACAAACATAAAGGCCAGCGTGAACGTGGGCGAGGCGTTCAACCTGCCGTCTATCCATCGACCGACCACGAGGCCTCCGAGGATGAAGACGACCATGATCACGCCCACCTGGCCTGCCAGACCCAGAAGCCGTGAATTCAGTCCTTGATTCAAGGGAGCCTCGCGCCCACTCTACAGCGGGCCTATGGTCCCAGGGCCCCAGAATCGCGGTATTCTAGCCGAGCCTGAGACCCATGTCAAGTATCTTCCAATAGTCCTGATCCCTGACACACGTCGCGCAACCAGGACCGCTATGGTTCGCTCTGGCGGACCCTCACCTGTGCGCCGTCTGGGACGGCCTTTAGCACTGAGGCGTCCCCAATCACACGGCCAAAGACGGTGACTGCGCTGGCAGGGCGGATTTCGTCGCCTCTGCTGGCAGGCGTGGGTCCGAAGAAGATGCACAGGGCTTTGCCTGGTGGCCAGTAGCCCAAGTCGCCCATCTCCACGAGTTCTTGACCTGATTCCTGCTCCAAAGACAGAGGGGTCGAGAAGTAGATCTCGTCCCCCCAAGTGTTGACTATGCCCTCAATGGGCAGCCTAGCCCAGACGGCCTTGGCGGTCTGGGTTTCGTTCAACTCGGCCGTGACGGTGACCTGACCGGCCAGAATCTCAATGCGGTGGCGCATTCCAGCCCCCCCTTGTCTGTGGTATAATGACCTGGAGTGCAAGAGGAGATGGTTTGGAGATGGTGCTCGACACGTCCAGCAGGCCCCCGTTTGGTTTCGCACAATTATACAGCATCCACCATCTTATGACCAACGCCCTGCCTGCCACGGCGGGCCGAAGCCGATCGACCGCCAACAGGAGGAGAGGATGTCCGTATTGGAGCTCCAGAGAGACGTCGTCTACGGGCCCATAAGCTCCCGACGGCTGGGCCGCTCTCTGGGGATCAACCTGCTACCGCCGGGCCGCAAGGTCTGCACGTTCGACTGTGTGTACTGCCAGTATGGCACCGCCCATACGGTGCCCGGACCCGAGAGGCAGACCGGGTTCCCGTCCGTGGATTCTGTGTTGCACAAAGTGGAGGAGGCCATCAGAGGACTGCCATCGCCGCCCGACTACTTGACCTTCTCAGGCAACGGCGAACCCACACTACACCCTGACTTTCCGGACGTCGTGTCGGGGATGCTCGAGTTGCGAGATAGGTTGTGCCCACAGGCCAGACTAGCCATTCTTTCCAACTCGTCTCGCACGCACCGTGCGGAGGTGAGGGAGGCCGTGGCGCGATTGGACGATCCCATCATGAAGCTGGATGCAGGCGACCCTCAGACTCTTGCCCGGTTGAGCCGCCCGTCGTCGACAATCACCCTGGAGAGGATACTCGAAGGCATGGAAGCCATGCCGCGTCTGATCATCCAAAGCATGATCATCGAGGGCGAGGTGCAGAACGCCCGAGGTGAGGCCCACGAAGCCTGGCTAGCCGCCGTAGCTCGGTTGTCCCCGGAGATGGTCCAAATCTACACAGCGGAGCGGCCTGTGGCCGAGAGCGGCGTGCGTCAGGTGTCCAGGCAAGATCTGGAGAAGATGGCCAGCCGGGCCCAAGAGAGAACCGGCATCACGGTCAATGCCTACTAGCCCACTGGGTGCAGGGGAGAGCCGATGAGAGTACTGCACGTCTACAAGGACTACTACCCTGTCGTGGGCGGTATGGAGAACCACATCAGGCTGCTGGCGCGGGGAGAAGCGAGACGTGGACTCGAGATCACTGTTCTAGTCACCAGCCCTACAGTCAGGACCGAGGTCGCAGAGCTGGAGGGCGTGAGGGTGATCAAGGCCGCACGCCTGGCCACTGTGGCGTCCACCCCCATCAGCTTCGCGCTCTTCTCGTGGATGCGCCGGTTGAGGGCAGACATCACCCATCTACACTTCCCCTATCCCTGGGGGGAGCTGGCCCACCTCGCGTTCGGTCAGAGTCAACGAACGATCATCACCTACCAGAGCGACATCGTTCGCCAGAAGGGCCTCCTCAAGCTGTATCGACCGTTCCTCCGGCGAGTCCTGGCCCGCGCGGATCGCATCATCGCTACCAGCCCGAACTACGTTCAGAGTTCCCCGTACCTGAGCGAGGTGTCTGAGAAGTGTACGGTGATCCCGTTGGGTATAGACATGGAACCCTTTCTTCAGTCCAGGACCGAGGAGGTCAAAAGGCTGCGAGAGCGGTACGGGTCTCCCCTGCTCCTCTTCGTCGGCGTCCTGCGTTACTACAAGGGCCTTGGTGATCTCATCAGGGCGATGCGCGACATCGACGCACGACTGCTGGTGGTGGGGGCAGGACCGATGGCCGAGGAGTGGCACGCTCTTGTCAGCGAGCTGGGTCTGACTGAGAAGGTGTTCTTCACGGGCCGTGTCCAGGACGAGGAACTGCCGGCCTACTTCCAGGCCTGTGACATCTTCGTGCTCCCCGGTTCGCATCGAAGCGAAGCCTTCGGCGTAGTACAGTTGGAGGCCATGGCGAGCGGCAGGGCGTTGGTGAGCACCGAGCTGGGGACTGGGACCTCCTACGTGAACGTTGATGGAGAGACGGGCCTCGTTGTGCCGCCGCGAGACCCTGGTGCGCTCGCTTCGGCCATCAACCGATTGCTCGCGGACGAGCCACTGCGAACCAAGATGGGCGAGAGAGGGAGAGAACGCGCCAGGCAAGAGTTCTCGCAGGATCTGATGATAGACAGAGTCCTCGAGCTCTACCGTAGCGTTCTGCCAGGTTCGTGACGGCCGCCGTCCTCCATCTACCCTAGATCGTCGCTTTCTGCATCGATCCGCGGATGCAGGAGTGCCGTGTTGCCACCACATCTCTGTCCAACGCCGTGAGCGCACGTCTCTTCACATCCCCGTGGCATGCAAGGTTGATAAGTACTGAGAACTGGACTATGATCTAGGACGGCCTCGTGGCAGCCGGAGGGGGAGAAGAGGCGGGAGTTGTTGGATAGACTCGCTATCATCAGTGAGTGGACAGCGACATGCGACGGTCAGTACGCGACCCTTTCGACGGAGCCGAGGGCTGAGGGACGATGCGGGTTCTGGTTACTGGAGGAGCTGGTTACATAGGCTCGCATCTAGCCGATAGGCTGCTTGCTGACGGACACGACGTTGTGGTCTTGGACAACCTCTCCCTGGGCAAGGTCGCCAACATCGAGCACAACCTCCACAACCCGCGTTTTCGCTTCATCGAGGGGGATATCCTCGACTCCCACCTGATGGGGCAGATGGCGGACGAGTGTGACGTGGTCTACCACCTGGCGGCCATCGTAGGAGTCACACACGTGCTGAACGATCCCTTGCAGGCGATGAAGACCAACGTGTGGGGGACCGGGACGGTGCTCAAGGAGGCGTCGAGGAGAGGGCGCAGAGTGGTGCTGGCCTCCTCGTCGGAGGTGTATGGGAAGAGCACCGCCTGTCCTCTGGCTGAGGATGACGACAGACTACTGGGCTCGACGGGGATCGCCAGGTGGTGCTACTCCACGGCCAAGGCCATGGACGAGCATCTGGCTCTCGCCTACCATCGCCAGCGGGGACTCCCGGTCGCCATCGTCCGCTACTTCAATTCCTACGGGCCGAGGCTGGATCCGAGAGGATATGGCAGCGTGGTGGCGAGGTTCATCACTCAGGCGCTGGCTGGTGAGCCGCTCACCGTCCACGCGGACGGCGGGCAGACCCGCTGCTTCACCTACGTCGATGACACCGTAGAGGGCACGGTGCTCGCAGGCAGCGTGCCGGATGCGGACGGAGAGGTGCTGAACATAGCCCGTGGTGAGGAGACCAGCGTTCTAGAGCTCGCAGAAACCATCCGCGAGTTGACCGGTTCGTCGTCGGAGATCGTTTGCGTGCCATACGAGGTGGAGTATGGCGAGTTGTTCGAGGATACCAGGCGGCGGGTCCCGGCCGTGGAGAAGGCGGAGAGGATCCTGGGCTTCAAGGCCCGCGTAGCCCTGGCTGAGGGCTTGCAGCGGACTATAGACTGGTTCAGGAACAAGGCATGAAGATCCTGGTTACGGGCGGCGCTGGGTTCATAGGTTCGGCTCTCGCTAATCACCTCGTCAGCCTCGGACATCGCGTGCGGGTGATCGATGACCTCAGTGCAGGAGACCCGGCTGTCCTGGACAACGCCGTAGCCTTCACTCGAGGCGACGTGCGCGATATCCCCAAGCTGTGGACCCTACTGAGGAGCGTGGAGGTCGTCTTCCACCTGGCGGCGCGAGTGTCGGTCTCGGAGTCGATACTGTACCCCGTGGAATACAACGAGGTCAACGTAGGGGGCACGGTGAGCCTGATGACCGCAGCGCGAGACGCGGGTGTGCGCCGCGTCGTGCTGGCCTCTTCCGGCACGGTCTACGGAGAGCAAGAGGACCAGCCTCTACGGGAGACGGCACTGGTGCGCCCACCCAACCCGTATGCGGTGTCCAAGATCGCTTCCGAGTATTACGTCTCCGCTCTCGGCATTCTCTACGACATAGAGACGGTGTTGCTTCGTATCTTCAACGCCTACGGTCCGGGCCAGGCTGTCCCTCCGTCGCACCCTCCTGTGATCCCCCACTTCGTCAGGCAGGCCCTGATGGGGAGTACGCCAACCGTGTTCGGCAGCGGCAAGCAGACCAGGGATTTCATTCACATCAGCGACGTCGTCACCGCGCTTTCGACGGCGGGACTGACGGAGAGGGTCGACGGTCTGATCTTCAACATCGGCACCGGTCGAGAAGTGAGCATCAACGAACTGCTCAAGAAGGTAGAGGCTCTTCTCGGCAGACGGGTGATCTCGCTGCACAACGCCACTCAGAGCGGAGGGGTGTCGCGACTGGTGGCCGACACGAAGCTGGCCAAGGAAGTGCTCGGATTCGAGGCCAAGGTCAGCATTGACGAGGGTCTTCGCCTCATGTTGAGGCACTATGAGAGGATAGTGCCTTCCAAGTCTGAGGCGGACGAGTGAGGGGGAGCTACGTTTCGTTCTGGAGGGACCAGGGCCAGGTCCCGGGAACGGGCTCTTCACCAAGGTAGGGCGACCCATGCGGACCAAGCTATCCATTCTATGTGACGGGATCATCGAGGCTGGCTGGCTGGCAGCGGTCGTCGTCGTCCCTCTCTTCTTCAACATCTACAGCAGCAGGGTCTTCGAGCCCGACAAGATCAGCCTTCTCCGCTCCATTGCACTGCTCATGATCGCCGCCTGGCTGGTCAAAGTCATGGAGGAGTTGATCGACAGAGGGAGGACAACACCTGCGGGGGGCGAAGGCGGCGTGTCAGCCTTCTTCCGGCTGCCCTTGGTTCTCCCCACCCTGCTCCTGGTAGGTGTGTACGTCCTGACCACGATCACATCCGTGGTTCCCAGGATCAGCTTCTGGGGCTCCTACCAACGGTTGCAGGGTACTTACACCCTGTTCTCTTACGTTGTGGTCTTCTTGCTGATGTTGGTCACGCTGCGTTCCCGCAGGCAACTGGAGCGTCTGCTGACCATGATCGTCATCACCAGCTTCCCCATCGCGTTGTACGGCATAATCCAGCATTTCCAGCTCGATCCTTTGCCGTGGGCCGGCGATGTGATTGCCCGGGTCGCGTCAAACATGGGCAACGCCATCTTCGTGGCTGCCTACCTGATCATGGTCGTGCCCATCACCATGGGCCGCTTCATCGTCAACTTGCAGCCGTTCGAGGAAAAGGGCCTATACCCGGAAAGAGGGACAAACGCAGGGCGGCTGCCGGGCGGAGGTATCTCGTACGTCATCCTGCTGGTGCTTCAGGCTCTGTGTCTGGCGTACATCTTCGGGTATCAGCTCTTCTTCCTTTCCAACGTCGAACACGTGGCGGGTGGGCTGACCTTCTACGCGCTCCTGGCTAGCGGCATCGTAGCCTCCGCAGCGGTTGTGATATGCCACGTCTTCCTGGCCGGGAAGGCTTGGCTGTCGAAGGCGATGCGGACGGCAACCCTGGTGCTGCTCTTTGCGGCACAGTCTCTCTCGCTCTCGTACTTCCTCCTTCTGATCTTCCGGTTGAACTACGTGGTCGTCACCGGAGGGCTGGGAGAGGAGTTCGTCGCGCTGGCCGCGCTCATGCTCCTCTTCGTTGTCTCTTTCTGGTTCACCTTCCGCGAGGAGGCCGTAGGAGCCCACCTGCTGGGAGTGCTATACGGCTTCGTCCTCGTAATCCAGTTGATTTGCATCTTCTTCACCAACAGCCGAGGTCCATGGATAGGCTTGGCGGTGGGTCTATTCGTCTTCGTCTTCATTCTGGCTGTGAGGAGGCGCATCACGTGGCTCTGGGCCGGGGCGGCAACCGCGGCCCTGACGGGCATCCTGTTCCTCGCTGTGCTGAACATCCCGGGCAGCCCCCTAGCCTCACTGCGACAGGTTCCCTACGTCGGCCGTCTAGGGCAGATCTTCGAGACGGAGACCGGCACGGGTAAGGTGAGGGTCCTGATCTGGGAGGGAGTCGTCGATCTCATCAGTCCTCACGAACCGATTGGACTGCCCCCTGACGGCCTGGATGGGTTGAATGCGATACGCTGGCTCGTGGGTTATGGGCCAGAATCGATGTTCGTGGCCTACAACAGGTTCTACCCTCCCGATCTGGCTCACTATGAGGCGCGCAACGCCTCTCCGGACCGCGCCCATAACGAGACCTTCGACGCTCTGGCTATGACGGGATGGGTGGGCTTCATCTCGTATATGATTCTCTTCGGTAGTCTGTTCTACTACGGTCTCAAGTGGTTGGGGTTTGCCGCGGATCGAACACAGCGGGCCGTCTATGCTGTCCTGTGGACCCTGGGAGGGGTCGTCTTCGCGGTCGGTGCGCGGCTGCTGGACGGGACCTGGCGCTTCTCAGGCGTTGCACTGGCGGTAGGCATCACCTTTGGTTTCCTGGTCTATCTGGTCGTCCACGCGCTGGTGCTATCGTCCAGGAAAGAGACGTCTGAGATCTCGCCCAGAGACGAGATACTGCTCATCGCTCTGTTCTCTGCCATCGTGGCCCACTTCATCGAGATTCACTTTGGCATCGCCATCGCAGCGACGCGGACCTACTTCTGGGTGTACTGCGCGATGCTGGTGGTCACGGGTCTATCCATGTGGGCGCCGGACCGGCAGGGGCTGGTCACGGAGCCGGCGTCTGAGCAGGCTGGGGGTTCGCGGAGATCCCGGAGGGGTCGCCGACGCAGGAGATCTGAACGCACCGGAGGACAGTCCACGGGCCTATGGGCCCTGTGGAAAGCCTCTGGCAACTTCGTCGTCCTGGGTATCCTGATGGGGCTGGTGATGGCCACTCTAGGCTACGATCACGTCACCGGCGGCTTCGACGTTTCGGCCGGTGGGTTTGCTGTTCCGTGGATGCTAGCGCTGACGTGGCTCGCCGGTGGTGCCATTATCATGTTTGAGGGGCGAAGGGGTAGCCAGGATGATGCTGGTGGCGGTGTCGGTATTCCCCTTCTGACCTACGTCTTGCTCAGCCTGGTCATTTTCGTTGTCTTCACCAGCACGCACTACTCGATAGTGGACTACCAACCCGTGATCGGCTCGGTGGCCGACCTGCTGGACTACGCGCGTGTACTGTCCGATACTATCCTCGTCTACTATGCCGCCGTGTTCGCCATCATCTTCCTGCTAGCGCTCAGCCTGGCAGGCAGAAGCGGCCCGTCGTCCAGGTTGGGTCACTGGCCCAGCATGGTGGCGTTGCCCCTGCTGGTGATCGTGGCCGGTGTGCTGATAGTCACGGTCAACGCGAACATAGTCAGGGCCGACATCCACTACAAGCAAGGTTTGAACTGGGACGACGCCCAGCAGTGGGATGCCAGCGTGGCCCTCTACGAGGAGAGCATCCGCCTGGCCCCAGAGCAGGACTGGTACCATCTCTTCCTGGCACGAGGCATTCTGGAGAAGATCAAGTCCCTCGAGAGCGACGAAGGGCGAGTCTCCTTCGAGCCCGAGGACGTCGATGATTTCCTCCACTTGTCGGTTCAGGAGGTAGCGTCCCTGGACAGGGACAGCCTCTTCCGCTTCGCGTACCAGGTGCTGACCAGGGCCAAGGAACTGAACCTGCTGAACACCGACCACTCGGCGAATCTGGGGCGCATGTACCGGATCTGGGCGGAGTACAGTGAGACACAAGAGGCGACGCAGGAGAGATGGGGGGAGGCGGTCAGGTACTACCAGGATGCCACCACGCTGAGCCCTCACAATGCACAGCTTTTCAACGAGTGGGGGCTGGTCTATTTCATTGTCGGGGAGTACGAGGAGGCTATCGAGAAGTACCAGCGGTCTCTGGAACTGGACGCGGAGTATGCCGAGACCTATGTGCTCCTGGGGGATGCAGCCGCCCTGTCCGGAGATACGGATACGGCAGTCCAGGCCTATGTCGAGGCGCTGGAGATTCAGCCCGGACAGGTAAAGCCGCATCTCCAACTCTGCGCTTTCCTGGGTCAGGAGGGGGAGCTGGAACAGGCTGCGGAGCACTGCCAGAAAGCGATAAGACTCTCTCCCAACCAGTATCAGGCTCATCGCAATCTAGCGATCATCTACAGGGACATGGGGCTTCTGGAGGATTCTCTCGAGGAAGCCCTGATCGCCAGGGAACTGGCAGGTGAGGACGAAAAGTCCTCCTGGGACAGTTTCATCGCTCAGCTAGAGGAAGCGATTCAGTGATCAGCGTACTGCTCATCTTCGTCAGCGCGTTCATCCTGGTCCTGGGCGCCACGCCTGTCGTCCGCCGTCTGGCTGGCCGGCTGGGCCTGGTTGACGAACCCGATGCGCGGAGGGTCCACCTGATGCCGGTGCCGTTGATGGGTGGCATCGCGATCTACGTTGGCTTCATCGCTGCCCTGCTCCTGTTCGGCGGCACATGGGTGGTCTCTCAGGCCATCAGCATCCTCGTGGGCGCGACCATCGTCTCCTTCCTGGGTGTGTGGGACGACCGATGGGGGGTGCGCCCACTGCTGAAGCTCGCGGGGCAGACGGTGGCAGCCGTGATCGTGATCCTCTCGGGAGTCCAGGTAGCTTTCCTGCCACACCCTGCGCTCAACCTGGCTGTCACGCTGCTGTGGATGTTGGGCATCACGAACGCGCTCAACTTGCTGGACAACATGGACGGACTCTCGGGAGGGGTGGGGGCCGTGGCCGCTGGCTTCTTTCTGGTGCTCGCGGCCTGGAATGGCCAGTATCTGGTAGCCAGCCTGGCGGCGGCCCTGATGGGTGTCTGCATCGGGTTCCTGGTCTACAACTTCAACCCGGCTACCATCTTCATGGGAGATGCGGGTAGCCTGTTCCTCGGTTTCGTCCTCGCGGTGGTGGGGATCAAGTTACGTTTTCCCGGGCGTCCAGATCTCATCACCTGGATGATCCCCGTGATCGTGCTGGGCCTGCCCATCTTCGACACGACCCTGGTGGTCTTCTCTCGACTGCGCCGGGGTATCAACCCACTCACCAACCCTGGCAAGGACCACGTCTCTCATCGTCTGGTGATGTTGGGTATGAGCCAAAGGCAGGCGGTGATGCTCCTCTACACGGTCTGCTGTGCACTGGGTGTCGTAGGCGTTCTGATCATGCATGCTAGCTTCATCCAGGCCTATCTCGTTGGGGCGGCGGTATTCTTGGCGGGACTAGCAAGCCTCGTGGTGCTTGAGCGAGCGAGGCTGGCGGGAGGGTGAGGTGGATCTCCAGGCTAAGATAGAGCGCAGGGAGGCACGTATCTGTGTCATCGGGCTGGGCTACGTGGGTCTGCCGCTGGCGGTGGAGTTCGCGCGCCTGGGGTTCGTCGTCACCGGCTTCGACGTGGACCAGGACCGGGTGTCTTCCATTTGCAGAGGGGAGAGCTACATCCAGGATGTGGACGGCGAAGACGTGGTCCGGTTGCTGGAAGAGGGCACCCTTTCCGCCACTATCGATGGTGAAGTGCTGGCCGAGGCGGACGTGATCTTTATCTGCGTGCCCACGCCCTTCACCAAGACCAAGACTCCGGACCTCTCCTACGTGGTGGCTGCCGCCGAAGAGATAGCTCGACACCTCAAGCCCGGACAGTTGATCATCCTCCAGAGCACGACCTATCCAGGCACGACGGAGGAGGACGTGCTGCCCATCCTGGAGGCCTCGGGCCTGAAGGCTGGGCGCGATTTCTTTCTGGCCTTCTCTCCCGAGCGCGTCAACCCCGGGGACCGAAAGTACACCGTAGCCAACACCCCCAAGGTGGTCGGAGGCGTCTCCTCGCGTTGCGCGGAGCTGGCCGGGCTCGTGCTGGGGCAGTTGGTGCCGGAGGTACACGTCGTCTCCTCGCCCCGTGCGGCGGAGATGACCAAGCTCCTGGAGAACATCTTCCGCAGTGTCAACATCGCACTGATCAACGAGCTGGCCAAGCTCAGCGAGCGTATGAACATCGACATCTGGGAGGTCATCGAGGCAGCCTCCACCAAGCCTTTCGGCTTCTTGCCCTTCTATCCCGGACCGGGTGTGGGAGGTCACTGCGTACCCGTCGATCCCTACTATCTGTTCTGGAAATCGCGGGAGTACGACTTCTATCCCCGCTTCATCGAACTGGCGGCCGAGCTCAACCAGGGCATGCCCTATCACGTCTTGAGCAAGACCACGGAGGCCCTGAACTCCAGGGGCCGGACCTTGCGGCAGGCCAGGATTCTGGTGCTGGGCGTGTCGTTCAAACCCGACGTAGACGATGCCAGGAACTCCCCGGCTGAGAGGGTCATCGAGCTGCTGCTGAGCAGTGGCGCTCAGGTCAACTACAACGACCCTCACATCCCCCACTTCACCGTGGGCAAGGACGTCTTCTACCGCGACGAGCAGACCCTGACCTCTATCCCTGTGACCGAGGAACTCCTGGAGAGCCAGGATTGCGTGGTCATCGTCGCGGCGCATAGCTCCTACGACTACGGCTGGATCGTTGCCCACGCCCCTCTGGTCGTGGACACGATGAACAGCACCAAGGGCGTCCAGGCCAACCGGGAGAAGATCTTCAGAGTCGGCGCTCCCTCACCTCCCCACTGAGACCATGACCGCCCCAAGCCTGGAGAGCCGGATAAGGAACCTGGCGCAGGACAATGTCTCGGGAGCCGCTGAACTGGCTCGAGATGCCGCCGACGTTCTTGCGCTGCTGGCCACGCAGAGTGAGGCAGGGGATCTTGGCTCGTTCCTTGGGGAAGTCAGCGCAACAGGCGCGAGAATCGTCCAGGCCCAACCCTCCATGGCCCCCCTGTTCAACCTGATCAACAGTGTCCTGTTCCACCTGGATGGAGTGGAGAGTCTGGAAGAGGCACGCCGGCGGTTGGAGGCCGGCGCCCGAGGGTTTGCCGAGGAGCTGACGTCGAGCGGAAGCAGGATCGCCGAAGAGGCCCTCAGTCTCCTCTCCGATGGCTGCACGGTGCTCACTCACTCCCGGAGCTCCACAGTGCTCGCCGTCTTGCTGCTGGCTAGAGACCGGGGGCTGGAGTTCGAGGTCGTGTGCACGGAGTCCAGGCCGTTGTACGAGGGAAGGAACGTGGCCGAGGCTTTGAGCGAGGCTGGCGTCCACACCACGCTCGTCACCGACGCCTCTATGAGCCACGTCGTGCCCCGGGTGGACCTGGTGATGGTGGGGGCGGATAGCCTTTCCGGGGAAGGGCTGGTCAACAAGATGGGCACTTATGGGGTCGCGCTCGCGGCCAGGGCCCATGGGGTGTCTTTCTATGCGCTCTGTGGCACCGAGAAGCTCCTTCCGGAGGGCTGCCCGTATTTCGAGATCCAGGCCAGGGATCCTGAGGAGGTGTGGCCGGGTTCGCCCCAGGCCGTGGAGGTGCTCAACTACTACTTCGAGGTTACGCCGCTGGAGTACCTCAGCGGCCTGGTCACCGAGAAAGGAGTGCTCACCCGAGCAGAGTTGGGGGAGATGCTCGGTGGGCGGAAGGTACACGAGATGCTTCTGGAACAGGGGGATTAAGAAGGAAGGAAAGCGTATTCGTGAGCAAACAGGCAAGGGCGGAGATCATCTCCATCGGCAACGAGCTGCTTCTTGGCGACGTGTTGGACACCAACAGCAACTGGCTGTGCAAGCGGATCACCGGCGTGGGCGGCCAGGTGACCAGAGTGGCCATGATCAGGGATGGAATCGATGACATCGCTGGCGAGATAAGGGCGGCACTGAAGAGAAGCCCGGACCTGATTTTCACTACTGGAGGCCTGGGGCCTACCGGTGACGACATCACTTTGCAGGGCGTGGCCGAGGGCACGGGGCGCCCCCTGGAGTTGCACCCCCAGGCCCTGACCCTGGTCAAGGCCGTGTACGAGGAGCTGACGAGGAAGGGATACCTCGCCGATGCGACCCTCACCGAGGCCAGGAAGAAGATGGCCTACCTGCCCCAGGGTGCCACCGCGCTGGCCAATCCCGTGGGCGCAGCGCCCGCGTCTGTACTTGAGCTGGGCAGCACGACTCTGGTCTCCCTGCCCGGCGTCCCCGACGAGTTGAAGGGTATCTACCAGGAGACCTTGCCACCGATCCTCAGGACCATCTTCGGGGACAGCTACTACCAGGAGAAAGCCATCATCGCTCTCTGTGGGGATGAGTCGTCCCTGGCGCCCATCCTGGCCCAGGTCGTGGAGGCCCACCCTGAGGTCTACATCAAGTCCAGGGCCAGGCGATACGGATCAGAGGTCAGGATCCTCATCACCCTCTCCGGGGCGGGGGGTTCCAAAGAGACGGTGGAGGAGCGGATAGGGGCTGCCTTGGAGAGGCTTACCGCAGACCTCGGCGCGGCTGGCTTCGGCGTGGAAGATGATCGGGGAGATACGACTCCCTGGCCCTAGAGGGAAGCGTGCTTCCGCAGGACAAGCTTGAGCTTGTCCTACGTGCCTGCCTTGGCGAAGGCGCACGCCACTGACCAAGGGCCATGGTCTACTCTTCGATCTCCTGCTCGGCCGTTCGTACCTCATCGTAGTCCCTGCGCAGGCTGGCCAGCTCTCGAAAGCCCACGGTCCGGTCGCCGTAGTGGACCCTCATGTAGGCCGTGGTGATACGGGAGATCGCTCCCTGGTGGCCGCTGAAGGCCTCCACCAGCAGAGGCAGATAGCGGTCGGGCGGTTGAGCTGGGTGCCGGGGGTAGCCTCGGTGCCCGGCCAGGCGGCAGAGATTGGCGTACATGTTCTGGACGGAAATGGCGGCCAGCAACTGTCGGCCCACACCGAAGCGCCTGACCAGACCCATCCTGTTCCGCAGCCATTGCCAGCCACGTCCCAGGGTGCTTCCCCCCAGCGTGATCTCCTCGTCCAGCTCTTCTTCCAACTCCTCGCCTCGCTGCTGCTCCCGGATTCTCTTCAGAGAGAGCAGGACGATGCCCACCAGAAGCAGGAGAGCCAGGAGCACCCCGCCGTAGCGCAGCGTCGTCAGCAGCCAGGGCGGCAGCGTCACGACCGACGAGTCTGGCCGATCCAGCGCGGCGAGCAGCGTGGCGAACTGCTCTCTGAGATCCTCCAGTAGCTCCAAGTTCCTGCCCACCATGAGGCGCGTGAGCACCCAGTACAGTGCGTTGAAGACAGCGTCTATCAGCCACAGCAGGACGGCCATCAGTGGCTTCACGAGCACGCACAGCGCCGTCCACAGAGGTCTCAGCAAGCCCAGCACTGCCCTGATGCTGGAGGGCGTGTAGACGAGAGTCATGCCGGCCGTCCCGCCAACGGTGAAGACCACCGCTGCCACTATCTGGGCCATCCTGCGGGTGGGCATGGGCTTGCCCACGCTGCCTCCGCTGCTGGCCTTGTCGTGGGTGCGCGCCAGGGAGACGGACACCAGACCCAAGACCATGTACAGCCAGAACAGAGCCGTTGCGTCATAGCCCGTGACGTGCATCAGCAGGCCACCGCCCATGATCAGCAGGAGAATCCCGAAGCGAAAGCTGACGCCGACGGTGAAAAAGTCCAGCGAGCGGCTGGTGGCAGTGGCGGCCCTGTGCCACAGCAAGACATTGGCGAGGATCAGAACGAGCTCCGGCCTCAGCCCCTCATGGAGGTTGAACAGGGCGTCGAATGTGATTCGCAGCCACGACAGGTCACCCATCGCTGCGTCACCATGGAGCCACAACCGCACCACGCCCAATGTGGTCACAAAGAGCAGCAGAGTCACCGAGAGGTGATAGCCGCGAGATTCGATACCGCGTCGATTGAGCAGATCCAGAACCAGGATCCACAGCAGGACGGCGGCGAACAACCGGCAGAAGGTCAGCCCAGGCGACCACCCCAGGCCGTGCTGGTGCAGGAGCAGAGTCGCGAAAGGAGTGATCCAGGCTATCTCCATGCCCACCAGGGAGAAGTGCATCAGGGCTTTCCGACGGTCCGAAAGCAACATCAGGCTACCACCTCCTCCGGAGCGATGAGATCGTCGACCAGGTGAGGCAAGTGGTAGATCAGGATGCCGGGGAGCTCACGTCTGGGAGGCTCCTCGGCCAGCGTGAACAGAACGACTTCTCGCCCCGCTTCCTCCAGTTCCAGAAGCGAAACTAGCAGGTCCTCGTGGGCGATGGCGGTGACCACGACCAGAGTGGATCCCCACGGAAGCTTGGGAGATTCCCGGAGCAGCATCTCTTCGATGGGCAGCGAGGCAAACGGCGTGATGCCAGCCAGGGTTTCCAGAATCCTCACGAGCTGATTGGGGCTACGTCCTGGCAGGAGGCGCAGCGGCTGGTCGCTGCCTGGCAACATGCCGTTGGAGACGAGACCCACCGGCACTCTGGATTCCACGCACATAGCCGCCAGGCTGGCGGTCACGCTGATCACTCTCTCGGTCAGCTCGGGGATACTGCCTTGCCAGTGTCGGGGCAGAGTGGTCACGTTGAGAAGGAGCAGGATTTGCGGCTCTTCGCTGGGCTCGTAGATGCGGCTCAGCATCCGCTGGTGGCGCGCGGTCGCCTTCCAGTGTACCCGCCGCAGCCCGTCTGCTGGCTGCCATTCGCGTATGCCCTTGGTGCGCAGCGGGTCTTCGAACAGCCGGTCTCGAGCAGCGCGTACCCCGAAGGGGTTCTTGGCAGGAAGACGAAGTTCGTCGACGGAGTAGATGCGGGGATAGACGATAAGGTGATCGTGTCCCGTCTTGACCACCTTGCGCGAGAAGAAACCGAAACCGTCGCCGGTGGTGATCGTGGCCGGACCGTAGGAGTGGAACCCCCGCTCGGTGCAACGAACGGTGAAACTGCGTCTGAGCCCCTGGAAGACCCCGGGCATCCAGAAGGTGCGAAACTCCCCCAGGTTGCTGGACCTGTTGGGGACCACCTGCGCGCCCTCCACCGCCAGGTACGGCGGAAAGACGTCCAGTACCTCCAACCAGGTCAAGGGAAGGATCTTCTGGTTTTTCACCTCCAGGGTTAGCTCGATGGTCTCGCCCAGGAAGGCGCGTGTCTCGCTCAACCGGCGGTCGTAGTGCAGCCCGAAGAGGCTCAACTGGTTCCACGCCCAGCTCACGGCAGCCACCACGAAGAGGCTCAAGGCCACCACCAGCAAGAACTGATTGTCGAGAACGACCCCCACCAGGGTTAGCAACACACCGAGGATGACCCATGCCTCGCTGAACTGGGTGTCCTTCTCCAGGTCGAGATAGCGCTCTCCGCGTACCTCCCTCAATGTGCGCCGGAGAAGACTACGCGGCTCCTCTTCATCACCGCCCAGAGGGGGCTCCAGTGGCGCGGCCTCGCGGCGGCGTTCCGCGTCCAGGATCTCGCTCTGACCCTTCATGCCAGGTCACTCCACCACGGGCACCGGGACCGAACCGACGATCTCAGCCACCACCTCGGCAGGCGTGCGCCCGCGCAGCCTGATCTGGGGGCTGATGTGTAGCCGGTGGGTAAGTACCGGGGCGCAGAGGTACTGTACGTCGCTGGGGATGACGAAGTCGCGACCTCGTAGGGCGGCCAGGGCCTGGCTGGCCTTGAACAGCGAGAGAGTGCCCCTAGGCGAGACGCCCAGATCCACGGCTTCGTGCTCGCGCGTGGTGCGCACCACGCGCAGGATGTAGTGACGTACGTCCTCGGTGATGTGTGTCTCGCGCACGACTTGCTGTAACTCCAGCACGTCTTCCGTCGACACGACGCCCTCCAGATCTGTCAGCGGGTCGACCCTCTGGTAGGTGAGGAGTATCTCCTCCTCTTCTTCCTCTGTGGGATAGCCCAGACGGAGCTGCAAAAGAAAGCGATCCAATTGTGCTTCGGGGAGTGGAAAAGTCCCCTCCAGCTCGATGGGGTTCTGAGTCGCCATCACCAGGAAGGGCTGCGGCAAGGGATAGGTTACTCCATCGACGGTCACCTGGCGTTCCTGCATCGCTTCCAGCAGACTGGACTGGGTGCGCGGCGTGGCGCGGTTGATCTCATCGGCCAGTAGCACCTGGTTCAGCACCGGGCCGGGGCGGAACTCGAACTCCTGGCTCCTCTGGTTGTAGTAGTTCAGTCCGGTCACGTCGCTGGGCAGCAAGTCCGGCGTGAACTGGATGCGGGCGAAGCTACAATCCAGGCTGCGAGCCAGGGCCTTGGCTAGCGTTGTCTTGCCGATGCCCGGCACGTCCTCCAGAAGCACGTGACCCTCGGTGAGGAGAGCGACCAGGAGCAACTCAGTGACGTCGTCCTTGCCGATGATGACGCGGCCCACGTTGTCCTTGACCACCTGAGCGAACTGAGTGCAGTCCATCTAGCCTCCCGAGGTGAGGATAGTGCCGGCGATACTCAGACCGCCGCCCAATAGAGGATGCATGAGGCGGGCGCTGGCGAAAATGCGTCCGCACCGGCGCTGCCGGGACTCGTAGTGCCGCGGGGACACTTCTCCACTCTCGTGGGGGTAGGCCGCTCTACTGAGCACGATGTCTCGACGATGTCCCCTGCCGAAGGCCATTATAGCCGACTTCCGAGCGGCGTTCCAGGCTGGACTGTCCAGCGTCATCCACTACAGGTGCCGGGGGAGAAGACCAGTAGAAGGTCTCGCCTATTCAACACCGACGACCGGGGCAGAAGGTTCAGATTCCAGAGGTGATGCCAGCCGTGTCTGTTCCGGACCAGCAGGGGAGGTCCAGGCGTATGACGTCGGTCGCTCGTGTATGCCTACCAAGGTGGCCTGCTTGCTCTGTCTCTCCAGTTGACATAGGATTGGTGCAATCCGCGAGGACACACTCGGACCTTCCGAGCTGGTATGGCCCTAAACGAGGTCGTGTGCTGGCAACGCAGCCCCGTGTCCTCAGTGTTCCGTCGAGATCGGTGTATCTGTGACGTCGTCTAGCCCGCCTTTGTCTTTCGTGAGTCGCCCGTGAAAGCGCCAACTAGGGACCGACTGTGGAACGCTCTGTGAGGGAGGGCAAGAGATGAAGAACGAACGCCCAACAGAACCCCCATCAGCGGACAAGAGGAGGGCGCGCGAAGGAACTGCCGGATCGGGGAGCCAGCAGATGGTCACCGACGTCGGTGATGGTGCGCTGGTTGCTATGGACCAGTGTGTCCGACACACCCTCGACGACATGCTGGAAGGCTGCCAGATCATCGGACCCGACTGGCGTTATCTCTACGTCAACGATGTTGTGGCCAGACATGGGCGGACCACGAAGGAGAAGCTGTTAGGGCGAACGATGATGGAGGCGTATCCCGGCATCGAGGACACAGAGATGTTCGCTGCGCTCCGCAACTGCATGGAGGAGCGCACGGCGACGCGGATGGAAAACGAATTCACCTATCCAGATGGGCAGGTGGGTTGGTTTGATCTAAGCATCCAGCCTGCGCCTGAGGGTGTCTTGATCCTGTCCGTCGACGTCACCGCACGGAAACGGGCCGACGAGAGCCTACGGAGAACCGCTCGGGCGCTGAGAACGCTCAGCGGATGCAACCGGGTGATAATCCGGGCCACACAGGAGTTGGAACTCCTGCGGGAGGTATGCCGGGTCATCGTGAAGGTGGCCGGTTATCGTCTGGCCTGGATCGGGTACGCTCGGAAGGACCCGGCGAAGAGCGTCGAGCCTGTCGCGGAGGACGGATACGGGAAGGGGTACGTCCACCAGGCGAACATCACCTGGGCCGATACCCCTCGAGGCCAGGGGCCCACCGGCAGGGCCATTCGGTCGGGCGAACCAGTAGTCTCCCGGGATATCCTTACCGATCCTAGATTCGCCCCCTGGCGTGAGGAAGCGATGCGCCTCGGGTACGGCTCGTCCATCGCGTTGCCCTTGATCACTACCGAAGAGGTCATCGGTGCGCTCAACATCTACGCGCCAGGGCCGGATGCCTTCGACTCTGGGGAGGTGGAGCTGCTTGAGGAACTGGCGGACGACGTGTCGTACGCCGTTGCCGCGTTGCGCACGAGGGCCCGGGCCGAGGCGCTGAATGGCGAGTTGAGAGAAAGTGAACATAGGTACCGGCTGCACTTCGAGCAAGTGTCCGACGTCATATACTCTGTTGATCGGGAACTCCGGGTCGTCACCATCTCCCCATCGGTGAAGCGGCTGTTGGGGTATCGCCCCGAGGAGCTAGTCGGCGTGCGGCTCTCAGATCTGGGCATCCTGGAGCCCGAGTATCTGGAGAGAGCCCTGTCGAATACCAGGCGCATCCTGAGCGGTGAGCAGATCGACTCCACGGTCTATCAGTTCACGGCCGCGGATGGCGCGAGGAAATACGGGGAGGTGAGCGGCGCTCCCATTGTCGAGGGCGGCGAGATTCGCGGTGTGATCTCGGTGGCCAGGGACATCACCGATCGCGTGAAGACCGAACAGGCCCTGGACCGGAGTATGAGGGATCTGAGGAGAGCCTTCGGCGGAACCATCGGGACCCTACGTCTGATCGTGGAGTCGAGAGATCCATACACCGCCGGCCATCAGAGAAGCGTGTCACACCTGGCGCGGGCCATAGCGATGGAGATGGGCCTTTCCAGGGAGCGCACCGAAGGACTCCGTGTGGCCGCGTCTATTCACGACCTGGGAAAGCTGTTCGTGCCAGCGGAGATCCTCTCCAAACCTAGCCCCTTGACCGAGATCGAGCGCCAGTTGATCGAAACCCACTCCGAGGCCGCCTACGATATCGTGAAGAAGGTCCAATTCCCGTGGCCAGTGGCGGAGATCATACTGCAGCATCACGAGAGGATGAACGGGTCGGGCTATCCGTACGGCATTGGTGGCGACGAGATTCTAGAGGAAGCCAGGGCGCTGATGGTGGCCGACGTCGTGGAGGCCATGTCCCGAGACCGTCCTTATCGCCCCGGTTTCGGCATCGAGGAGGCACTGGAGGAGATCTCGGGGAACAGAGGTGTGCTCTACGATACACAGGCCGTGGATGCATGCCTGCGCCTCTTCCACGAAAAGGGCTTCGAACTGGATTGAGTTGAGGGATGCCGCTCCTCGATGTGCAAGAGACGAGGGGGTGCCAAACGGCCTCTGGTCTTGCAGGAAGCGGAGCTAGACCTCCCCGCGATGCGCGGGTCACTATGTCGACATGGTTGCCTTCCCTCTGGGAAACTGCTATAATAGGTATCAATATCCAAAGAACCTAACGCGTTGATCGGGACGAGTAGCGGCCTGAGATGGTGATAGAGAGAGGGGGCCACCGGGTGGAAGCTCCCTTGGCTGGACGGTCGTGAAGGCCCCCGAGAGTGAACCTCTCAAATCGCGTCGGGCGAGAGTATGAGGTTCCGGGTCAGGCCCGTTATCGCCTCAGAGTGCGGCAACCCGAGGCTTGGTTGCCGAACTTGGGTGGAACCACGTGAGAGCCCACGCGTCCCAAGGCGTGGGCTCTTCTGTTATCTCCAGACGCGGCGGCCACGGAAATCGGGGACTCCGAGGAGGACGTGCAGGCAGGAGCATGTCCCGTGGGGACCGGGGTCAGCTTGGGTCGCAGGTGTCGTCCGGTGATGCCAGGCGTCGTGGCACGAAGCATGGGGGCAGGATACGCAAAAGGAGGAAGCGGAGTGAGAACGCTAACGATGAAGTTCGGAGGCACCTCTGTGGGCAATGCCCACGCAGTCTCCCAAGCTGCGGATATCGTGCTAGACGTATCGCAGGTGTGGGAGCGGGTAGCGGTGGTGGTTTCTGCAGCCAGTGGAGTCACGGACTCCCTGATGCAGGGCGCGTTGACGGCAGCCTCGGGCGATGGTCAGACCTATGTGGACATCGAGGCTGATCTGCGGGATCGCCACTACGCTGTCGTACGCGAGTTGGTGGGTTCGCCTGGTGAGAGTGCATCACTCCTGGCCATGGTGGACGAGCACCTGGCCGAGTTTGCCGCCTTCTGCCGAAGCATCCACGTCCTTGGCGAGGTAACCCCTCGTGCCATGGACACCATCGGCTCCGTAGGGGAAAGGATGAACGCCGGCATTCTGGCGGCAGTCCTTCGGCAGCGAGGGAAAAAGAGCCAGGCAGTGGACGCCACTCAGCTCATCGTGACCGACGCTGCCTTTCAGAAGGCTGCGCCCCTGATGGATAGTACCCGTGACCGCGTGGGAGAGCGGCTGGTTCCCCTCTTGGCCGACGGGATCGTGCCCGTGGTCACCGGATTCATCGGGGCCACGGCCGACGGCGTGCTCACCACCCTCGGTCGTGGCGGCAGCGACTTCAGTGCTGCCATCCTTGGCGACTGCCTCGATAGCGACGAGGTGTGGATCTGGACGGACGTGGATGGTGTAATGACCGCCGACCCGCGCATCGTGCCGGAGGCCCGGCTCATCCCCGTCCTCTCCTATGCCGAGGTGAGCGAGCTGGCTTACTTTGGGGCCAAGGTACTGCACCCTCGCAGCATCCGGCCCGTGGTAGAGCGAGGCATTCCGCTGTGGGTGAAGAACACCTTCAACCCGACCTGCCCTGGCACCCGCATCGTCCAGGAGCCCGAGACCAACGATGGCACAGTCAAAGCCGTGACCGCCATCAGAGACTTGAGCATGGTCACGGTCGAGGGAAGGGGCATGATGGGCGTGCCCGGCATCGCCGCGCGGACTTTCGCCGCCGTGGCCAGTAAGGGTGCCAGCGTGCTCATGATCTCTCAGGCTTCCTCGGAACAGTCCATCTGCTTCGTCATCCCCACGGAGGTGGCGCCGCCCGTCATGCGGGCCATCGAGGAGGAGATGGCGGAGGAACTGCGAAGGCGTGATATCGACCGCGTCTGGTGTGTGGATGACACGGTCATCGTCACAGCGGTAGGAGCGGGCTTGAGGGGCACACCGGGGGTCGCCGCCCGCACTTTTGGGGCGCTGGCCCAGGGCGACATCAACGTGGTCGCCGTGGCCCAGGGTTCGTCCGAGTGCAGCATCTCGGTTCTCGTCTCGGCGTGCGACGCCGCCGGTGCTGTGCGCCAAATCCACGATGAGGTGATTCTCAATGGCTAGGATGGCAGGTGCCTCACTGGCAGACTCGGATGCGGGTCACGTGAGCGGGTCCCGCAGTAGCTGGCTCCAGTGTATTCAGGGTTGCAGCCAGCGTTACTCCATCTACGACGTCGTCTATCGCTGCCCACAGTGCGGCGGTCTGCTCGATGTGCAGCACGACATGGAGGCCCTGAAGGACCGGGATGGTGCCGGGTGGAGATCGTTGTTCGCCGAGCGAATGCGCTCGGCGGAAGAGCCCTGCGCCAGCGGGGTATGGAGCAAGAAGGAGTGGGTCTGTCCCCAGTTGGACTTGGAGAACGTGATCAGTCTCGGCGAGGGTAACACCCCTCTCCTCCGCGCCTCTCGCCTCGAGCAGGAGCTTGGCCTCGATCGGCTGTGGATCAAGCTATGTGGGAACAGTCACACCGGCTCGTTCAAGGACCTGGGCATGACCGTGTTAGTTTCTGTGGTGCAGCAGATGATCGCCGATGGCCGGGAGATCCGAGCGGTGGCTTGCGCCTCTACCGGGGATACGTCGGCGGCGTTGAGCGCCTACTGCGCCGCCGCAGGCATCCCTGCCATTGTCTTGTTGCCCAAGGGCAAGGTCTCCACCGCCCAACTGGCGCAGCCTATCGCCAATGGTGCGCTGGTCCTGGCCCTGGACACCGACTTCGACGGCTGTATGAGGATCGTCGAGGAGTTGACCAGCGATCCTACTCTGTACCTGGCCAACTCCAAGAATCCGTTACGGATTGAAGGCCAGAAGACCGTGGGCATTGAGATGGTCCAGCAGTTGGGGTGGGAGGTGCCCGACTGGATCGTGATCCCCGCCGGGAACCTGGGCAACGTGAGCGCCCTGGGCAAGGGTTTGCTGATGATGAAGGAGCTGGGGCTCGTAGACCGGTTGCCTCGGTTGGCCTGCGCCCAGGTAGAGAGGGCCAATCCACTGTACCTGAGCTATTTGACTGACTTCGAGGAGTACGATCCTGTCCAGGCACAACCCACGCTAGCCAGCGCCATCCAGATCGGCAACCCTGTGAGCTACGAGCGAGCTGTCAGGACCTTACGGCAGTTCGATGGGGTGGTGGGGCAGGCCAGCGAGGACGAGCTGTCCAATGCGGCGTCCCGGGCGGATCGCACCGGCTTCTACTGCTGTCCCCAGACGGGGGCCGCGCTGGCGGTCCTCGCCAAGCTGAGACTGCAGGGACAGATCGGACCGTCGGACAAGGTGGTGGTGATTTCCACGGCACATGGCTTGAAGTTCACTCGTTTCAAGGTGGGATATCACGACGGGGAGCTGGAAGACGTGAAGGCGCTCCACGCCAACCGGCCGGTGGAGTTGCCGGCACGGTATGGGGCGGTGGTGGAAGCTATCGAGAAGTCGTTGAGGGATCGCGCTGCTCTTGCCTGAGCCTTGGCTGCGGTGTCTTGAATCGCGAATGACCCGAATCTGGCGAAGGGCACGAGGGGGCTGAGTGCACAAGAGAGCGTGGATTGGCCCGAACACCGCGGCCGGTCTAGTCCTCAACCGCGCAGCCATAGCTCCAGGTTGACAACCCCCGGTGCGAGTGATATAGTCCTTGTGTTCGGCACTGTATGTTGAGCCACGGACTGCACACTGCTAGCCATGGGGTGACGACACAAGCGTAGGCGGCTTGACTTGCGCGCGGCAGCGTTCAGCAATCGGAGGAGGCCCTGGTGTAGGCAGCGTTGATCATCCTGTCAGGTAGAGACGATGGTCGACGCGCCGCTTCGTTTCAGGGCGGTCGGCGGGTGCCATCGGCACGCACTTGGCCGGAGGCGAGGAGGGAGGAGATACCATGCAGTCGCGCAAGCTCTCCATTCTGATCAGTGTCTTGCTCGCGCTCGTGGGTGTGCTCATTCCGGCGGCGCTGTTGGCGGCACGTACGGCCCTGGCCAAGGAGGCGCGGTCCATAGCTGGATCGGCGGTTATGACAGGCGGGGGGTATGTCCCGGGTACAGCCGCCTTGTTTTGCGGCACTGCCGTCAACGCCTCGACAGACGTGGAATGGTTAGACGCTGTGACGCTCACCTTCCCCAGCGGCTGGACCCCAGTTTGTGACTGGCAGGCTGCATACGACTCAGGCGAACATCCCGTTGCTTTCGATTGCATCGCCGCTGGCAACAGCGTCTCGTACCTGGACAACGATGGAGACTATGGCGAGGTGTACGATGGATGTAGCTGGAGCTTCTGCGTGGCCCTGAACGTGCCAGGGGGGGACAGCGGTTCCCAATCGGTGCTTTGGGCGCTCTCAGGCGACGGCTACGGGGCTTCGCCCCACGAGGTCAACGGCGCGGTCACTATCTATGAGGGTGGGTTGCTGGATGGCTCGGTGCTGGACGCGGAGACCGGGGGTGTGGACCCAACCTGCACTGAGGCGACCGTGGCTATCGAGCCCGCGGGGCTGAACGTCGGGGTCGACCCGGGGACAGGAGAGTACGGCCCGGCTGCTTTCGCCACGGGTAGCTACAACGCGAGCGCGTCGGCGCCTGGCTATTCTGTTGGCGGCCCAGAGGCCGTGAGTATCGCGTCTGGGATGACTACCACCCAGGACTTTCACCTGTGGCGGCCGGTGATTGAGGTCGCTCCCACGAACTTCGTCTCCGTCACGACGGTGATCAGCAAGGTGACTGTGCACGGGCTGACTATCGCCAACGCTGGTCACCAGCCGCTGGAGTACGAGATCCTCGAGGGTGGGTCCGACCTGCCGTGGGTCTGGGAAGATCCTATCACCGGGACCATACCCAGTCTGAGCGAGACTCCGATTGACGTCAGCTTCCACTGCACCGCGATTGGCGACTGCGAGGGGGCACTACAGATCCTCCACGGCGATCCCTGTCAGCCGCCGGTCGAGGTGCCCATCGTGCTTCACTGCTCCCCCGATTGGTGGAAGACGGTGGGGGGCGACGAGTGGACGCCAGAGATCGAGGTCACAGTTCAAGTCTCAGATACGATAGAGATTGTGGACGTCGTCACTACAACGACGACCTTCGATCTTGTTGAGTTCTGGGACCCTAGCTGCCTGCATCTGATCGATTCTCAATCGGTCGGTGGCACAGTGACCCCCGGGGACGGCTCGCTGGAGTGGTCGGTGACGGCGCCGTCGGGGCCGGTGACGCTCACCAAGTGTTTCCACGTGGAGCCCTCCACGTGGACCGAGACCATGGTTGACGAGGTACTGTCGATCGGAGGTATGGAGTTCGAGCGGTCCGTGCCCGTCTTCAAGACTCCGCCCATTCTGTGGGTCGATGGTCCCGAGACGGTAGAGTTCGAGGCCGGTGGAGAGGTGACATTCACACTCCTGTATGGTAACCTCGGCGGCTACGAAAACCAGGTCATGGTCCGGGGCGAGTTCCCGGACGGCGCACCCTTCGTGGAGTCCGTGCCGCCGGCCAATCGCTCAGGTTCTGCGGGCGAGTGGGCTGAGTGGGATATCGGAGACCTGGGCAAGAACAGTGAGGGCGGGATCGAGGTGACGGTAGCTACACCGGGGGAATCCCCTCTGTGCCACAGGCTCGGCATCTTCGGCCGCATTCACAATCATGTTGGCGACCCTGTCGACGAGGTGCTGATCGATCTGCTCCACGCGCCGTGCTACGAGATCTGTACGCCTCTGGTTCTCAAGAACTACTAGCGCCGCGCGGACCACACGTTGGGCGTACCTTGGTCCGGCCTGAGGCCGGATAACCCGGAGTCAGGGGATGGATACGAGTTCTCAGGAGGCTTGGAGTGGGGCGCGGGCCGATCCTCCAACTCCGCGTGATCAGATCAAGACGAAGCCGCTAGCACACGGAGGAGCCGGCCCGGGGCTAGCTCTCTCACGGCAAATCGCCACTGCTTGGTCCTCCATCGGATGCTTGTATGCCCATCCAGCCCTGCTAGCCCACTCCCCAGCAGCGAGATCCACCCCAGAGCACCGGGCCATTGGACGACAGCCACGATGGATAGAGAGACGGTCATGGCCTGCGCCTGGTACGGGTAGATCGCGGAGACGAATCTCAGGTCTGCCCTGAGGAGTCGAAACCGACCCCGAGTGGCGCGTTGGACAGCGAGGGCTCGGGGGTACGGTCCCGAACAAGGTAGAGCGGTGCCTCAAATTCCTATGTACGATCCCCCGTTGATCCCCTTGCGTGGTGACAGGTACTCGGCTATGCTTGCCTCCCATGAGCGACCTTCTCCACAACCGGGACGTGACCCTCGTGCTGGTCGGCTGTTCCATCTTCGGGTTCGTCCTCGGCCTATCCCAACTTGTGGTTCCTCTCTACACGCTGAGTCTCTCCGATTCGCCCCTGGTCCTGTCGGCGGTGGTGGCTGTGTTTCCCCTGACCGCCGTGCTGCTGTCATTAGCTAGCGGTGCGGTCTCTGAGTTCCTTGGTTCCCGTGCGCTGATCGTGGCGTCCTTCGGCCTCATGGCGGCGGGGTGCGTGCTGCTGGTGGTGGCACGGACCTGGCAGGTGGTCCTCGTTGGGCAGTTTCTCCTGGGGCTGGGGGACGTAGCCTACTGGGTGCCGGCCTACGGCTTCCTGACCCAGCTCGCTCCCTCGGGGCGGCAGTATGCTGTGCAAGGCCTGGGCAGCGCGTCACAGCAGATAGGGACCATACTTGGGCCGTTCGTCGGCGGGATCGTGGCCGGAGTCGCCGGTTTCGCGCCAGCCTTCTTGGTGGGAGCAGGGTTGGCCCTTGTCGGGGCGATTGTGGGGGCGTGCATGAGGCGCGCAAGACCTCAGGGGGAAGGGGCGCCTCGCCTGTCGACCTACGTAATGGGGTATCACCGACGAGCCCTCGCGCTCTTCGTCCACAACCGGGCGGTACTGTGGGCGACTCTGGTCCACGCGATGGTGTTGCTTGGCTGGCCGGTGATGAGAGGATCCTTCTACCTGGCCTTCCTCGACTCGCGCGGACTCTCCTCGGCAAACTCCGGCAGTATAGTCTCCGCGCACTTGTTGGTTGGGTCGCTGGCTGTTCTCTGCCTGGGCAGGCTGACCAAGGGGCGTTCGGCGTCCAGGCTGCTGCTGGCTGTCGCTGCCTTTGGCGCCATCACTGTTGGGTCCACGCCTCTGCTGCCCAGCGTTCCATTGCTCGCCTTGGTCGGCTGCGCAGGTGGGGTCGTGGGCCTGTACATGCCGGCCTTGATCGGATTTCTCGCGGAGACGACGGACCTTCCCGAGCGGTCCATGGGGGTGGCACTGCTGAATCTGTCGTGGGCAGTGGTCAGCCCCGGAGGCGTCTTCCTGGTAGGTCTTCTGGTAGACAGGCTGTCTCTTTCTGCTGGGTTCTTCGTCACCGAGACGGTGGTCCTCGTCGGTGTTGGGCTACTGTGGGTCTGGGCCGAGAAGAGACCGCGATGGGCCGGGGACTCGACGCCGGTGTGATGCGCTACGGAGATAGTGGGCGGCCTTGAATCGCGAATGGTATCGCGAACAGAATCGCGAAGGACGCGAATCTAGCGAATGGCACGAGCGGGCAGGACTGGTCAGCGGGGAATGCGGATTGCAGCGACGTATGCTGCCATGTCGCGGCTGGGCCACAAGATGAGCTCTTGGCTCGTAGTATTCTCCACAGGCCTGGGCGCGAATCGATCTCCGTCACCTCTGCGATCTCTGCGGTAATGTATCCCTCAGAGGCGCGGGGATGAGTCGAGCCGAGAAAAGTGCCGGCGGCTGCCAGATCCCATAGAGCCTTTTGTTGGGTCTCTTCTGTTTGCCGGGATGGGATCGAGATGGTATAGTTAGCGAGTTGCCATCTGACTACGTGGAAAGAGGACTTGGTCTATCGTGGCAGTCGTGAGTCTGATCTACGCCGTGGCGGCCGTATGGCTCGCCGTCTATACACTGAACTCGTTCGTCCTGACTTACCTCTACTGGCGACACAAGGGAGAGAGCACTTCGCTCCCTGCCATGAGTTGGTTTCCTCGGGTGACTGTGCAGTTGCCAGTCTTCAACGAGGCTCACGTCGTCGAGCGTCTCATCGACGCTGCGGCACAGGTGGAATACCCGCCGGATAGGCTCCAGATCCAGGTCCTGGATGACTCGACCGACGAGACGACGGCCCTGGCTCGCAAGAGGGTGGCCTACCACCGTTCCCGTGGTGTAGACATCGAGCTTGTCCACCGCTACAACCGGGCTGACTTCAAAGCAGGCGCGCTCAGAGAGGGTCTCGAGAGGGCGTCGGGGGAGTTCATTGCCCTCTTCGACGCTGATTTCCTGCCACCGGAGGATTTCCTTCTGAGGACCATCCCGTACTTCCTGACACGAGGCCGCCTCGGCTTCGTGCAGACTCGCTGGGGGCACATAAACGGACAGTATTCCTCCTTGACGGCCACCCAGACGATCGCCCTGGACGGACACTTCGCCGTCGAACAGCCCGCCCGCTACCGCTCGGGCCTCTTCCTCAACTTCAACGGGTCCGCCGGGGTATGGCGGAGGGAGTGCATCGAAGACGCCGGAGGCTGGCAAGGTGACACCCTGTGCGAGGATATGGATCTGAGCTACCGGGCCCAGCTTGCGGGCTGGGAGCCAATGTACTTGAGGGACGTGGTCTGCAAGGCAGAGGTTCCACCTCAGATCCACGCCTTCAGGCGACAGCAAGCGCGCTGGGCCAGGGGCTCCATCAGTTGTGCTGTCAAGCTCTGGCGTTGGATTGTCAAGGCGCCCGTGTCCGCATTCAAGCGTTTGCAGGGTCTGATCCACCTGACCAACTACCTGGTGCATCCTTTGATGCTGCTGGTGTTGGCCCTTTCGGTGCCCCTGCTCTACGTGGGACAGCCCGTAGCCTATCCCCTTACGTATCTCAGCCTGGCTAGCCTGGGCCCGCCGACGATGTACGCGTGGGCGCAGCGCAGCCTCTATCCTGATTGGATCAAGCGGATGCGGTACTTCCCGCTGCTCGTCCTGCTGGGCAGCGGTCTGACGCTGAGCAACAGCCTCGCTATCTACCGGGCCCTGAGAGGGAAGCGCGATGAGTTCGGGCGGACGCCGAAGTTCAGGCTGGAGGAACAGCGGGACGATTGGAGGGGCAGCAGATACGCGCTATCCTTCGACTGGGTCGTTCTGGGCGAGGTCCTGGCTGCGGTATACGCACTGGTCGGGGTAGGCGTGTCCCTCCAGCGAGGCAACCTCTTCGCCATCCCCTTCCTGACGCTGTACGCTGCGGGCTTTGGCTACGTGGCTTGCCTCACCATCCTCCACTCTGTCCAGGGGTGGAAACGGGGTCAGACTTCCTTGACCAGAAGGGCAACACCTCTGGCTGGGAGCGCCAATCCCTCCTCCTGGAGACGCTAGTAGTCGCCCCGCTGCGAATAGGGCCAGGCCGAAGCTCAGGATAGGGCCTCGCGTGCCTCCAGATCCTCAGGGTAGAGCACCTCACCGCCTTCGATGGGCCGGGCATCTTCCGGCAGATCCAGCGGATGGTCCGTGCCGGCGCGGATGAGCCCGCTGGTGGTGTAAGGTCCAACCGTGGGCCAGTAGCCCGCTTTCTCCTCTGTGGCGAACTCCAGACGCGTGATCGCTTTGGGCCACTTGTACCCGTACTTGGAGGGGATCACCAGACGCAGAGGCGAGCCGTACTTGGCTGGCAGAAGCTCGTCGTTCATGGCGTAGGCGAACAACACTCCGTCCTCCCGAAGCTCATCCAGCGACAGCGACTCGTAGTAGCCATCGGCGCAGTAGAAGTGCAGCCAGCGCGCTTCCGGCTCCGGATCGGCGAACTCCACCAGTGTATCGAGATCGAAGCCTTCCCACTTCGCTCTTGCCGACCAGCACTCCACGCATTTCATACGCCGGATGTCCGCCACGGAGGGCAAGGCTTGCACCTCGTCGAGGGAGAGAGCCTGCGGCCTCGCCACCAGTCCCTCCACGGACAATTGCCACTCGTTGGGGTCAGGCGCGGGGAATGGGTTGTAGTAGCGAACGTAGAAACCGGGGATGTTCTCGTTGCGCAGGGTCTCGCCTGCGGAGGCGCTGCCTGGCACAGTGGGTGTAAGCCGCTCGACGCCCGAGGGTGCGGCGCCGCAAGAGGTGAGGGCCTGGGTCGCCAGTGCTCCAAGGCCGGTCACCGCCGCCAAACGTAAGAACTGCCGCCTCGTCTTGTTGCTCATCTGGGCTCACCTCCTTGACCGGCAACGTTTGTTCTGTTCTCTCTTCATTATACCTACGCGTCACGTACCTGTATGTAAGGTCGATTACATCGTGCCAGGAATCGAGCACCAGTCTTTGCCAGGCCGGGCAACAACAATGCGCTGCCTGCCGGGTCCTCTTGGTCTTGTCTGTTGGGGCCTCAGGCGCACCTCAGCACCAGGGCCAAGGCCGCAATCACTCTTGCTAGTGAAACCGCTGAAGCGTTGACTATGGGTTCTGAATACCCTATACTATGCCTGACTCAACTCGCGTGCGAGTGTGTCGGTGCGAGAGTACAACGATGCAGATGAGTATTGTCATCCCCGCCCTCAACGAGGGCGCTAATCTCAAGCGGCTGCTGCCCCGACTCCACCACGTGGTGTCCACCCTCTCAAGCCAGGGACATGAGATCATCGTAGTAGACGGTGGATCGACCGACGACACGGTGACCGTAGTCCAGGAGGCTGGGGCCAGGGTCGTTACCCAGCAAGAGCCGGGCTACGGAGGAGCGCTCAAGGCTGGTTTCGCGGCTGCTCAGGGAGAGTACATCCTCACTCTCGATGCGGACCTGTCCCACGACCCCGGTTTCGTGGAAGGGATGTGGCGAGCGAGGCAAGACGCGGAGGTGATCGTTGCTTCGCGATACGTCTCCGGTGGGTCCGCGCGGATGCCCTTCATCCGCAAGGTGCTCAGCCTGATCCTGAACAGGTTCTTCACCAAGGGCTTATCTCTCCCTCTCCACGACATCTCCAGTGGTTTTCGGCTGTACCGTGCTTCCGCCGTCAAGGAGATGGGCCTGGAAAGCTCGGACTTCGACGTGTTGGAGGAGATACTGATCCGCTGCTACGCTCGGGGTTGGAGGATCAGGGAGATCCCTTTCCAGTACCTGCCCAGGCAGGAGGGCGACTCCCATATCGACCTTCTGCGGTTCGGCTTTGCATATCTACGGACCTTTCGACGCATGTGGGAGTTGAGGAACTCCATCCTCTGCGCTGACTACGATGATCGCGCTTTCGACAGCAGGATTCCCCCCCAGAGGTACTGGCAACGCAGAAGGCACCACATCGTGACGAAGTTTGCCTCGGGGGCGGAATCGGGATCTTGCCTGGACGTGGGATGCGGTTCTAGCAGGATACTCGCCAGCCTGGGTCGGGTCGTGGGGGTGGATGTCCTGGTCAGGAAACTCAGATGGGCCAGGAAGTACGGCAAACCCCTGGTTAACGCGTCGGCTTTCGACCTGCCTTTCCGCGATGCGTCCTTCGACTGCGTGATTTGCTCTGAAGTGATAGAGCACATCCCTGCCGGGCAGAAGCCCTTCCTGGAGATGCAGCGCGTCCTGAAGGATGGGGGTGTCCTGATCCTGGGCACGCCCGACTACGGCCGGCTGTCGTGGCGTGTCATAGAGGGCATGTACCACCACCTTATACCAGGTGGATATGCAGACGAACATATAACTCAGTATACTAGAGAGGAGCTTGCACGTGGCATGGAGGAGCTAGGCTTTGTCCTCCTGGACGTGGAATACGTGCTGGGCTCTGAGATGATAATGCTGTTACGCAAGGCTGAAGCGCCCTAGCGGCAGGGTCTTCGTCGTGTGCTAATCACGTTTAGACGCCAGCCCGGGCGGCAGACCAAGGAGGATGCCTACAGGTGCTCGAACCTTTTTATTGCCCTACTTCAGTGGCTGTCATAGGCGCTTCGAGCGACGAGGCCAAGCTGGGTCACGCCGTGTTGAAGAACACCATTGAATGTGGGTATGAAGGAAAGGTCTACGCCATCAACCCCAAGGGCGGCGAGATTCTCGGCGTGCAGGCCTACCCAAGCGTGAAGGACGTACCCGGCGACATCGATCTGGCGGTGATCATCGTGCCCGATCGATTCGTAGCCGGCGTGTTGGAGGAGTGTGGACAGAAGGGTGTCAACGGGGTCGTAGTCATCACTGCGGGCTTCCGGGAGATAGGCGGCGAGGGTCTTGAGAAGGAAAAGGAGCTCGTCGACATCGTACAACGCTACGACATGCGTATGCTCGGCCCCAACTGCCTCGGCGTGATAGACACCATTTGCCCTATGAACACTTCCTTCGCCCGAGGGATGCCCAACCGGGGCGAGATCGCCATGATGTCCCAGTCCGGTGCGCTGCTGATGGCCATCCACGACTGGGCCATCGGTGAGGGGATCGGCTTCTCTCGTTTCGTCAGTCTGGGGAACAAGGCGGACATAGACGAGATTGACCTCCTCAAACTATGGGACGACGACCCCTGGTCCAAAGTCATAGTAGCCTACCTGGAGGGCATAGCCGACGGGCCTGAATTCATGAAGATCGCCGACCACGTAGGCAGAGAAACCCCGATCGTGGCCATCAAGGCGGGTACGAGTGCTGCCGGTGCCCGCGCCGTCTCGTCTCACACAGGCACGCTGGCAGGCTCGGAGAGGGCTTACGACGCCGCCTTCAAGCAGGTAGGTATCACCAGGGCGGACTCGGTAGAGGAGCTCTTCCAGTACGCCCTCGCCTTTGCCCAAGCCCCGGCTATCAAGGGCGATAGCATCGCCGTGGTCAGCAATGCTGGCGGCGCGGCGATCATGGCCACAGATGCCCTGGACCGGGCCAAGCTGCGATTGGCCTCTTTCCAGAGGGAGACGATCGCACTCCTCCAGGGCGAGCTACCTCCGGGATCCAACGCCCTCAATCCTGTGGACGTGCGCGGGGATGCCGACGCTGAGCGGTACCGCTTTGCCCTGGAGGCCGTGTTGCAGGACGAGAACGTGCACGGTGTCATCGCCATCCTCATTCCTCAGGCGGTGACCAAGGTGGACGAGACGGCCCATATCATCGCTGACGTGGTGCAGCGGCACGACAAACCTGTGTTGGCCTGCTTCATGGGCAAGAATCTGGCCCAGATAGGGGTGCAGATCCTGCGTGACGCCAAGATCCCCAACTACAGCTATCCGGAGCCGGCGGTGGACGCCATGAGGGCCATGGTAGAACGCTGGCGCTGGCTCGGGAGCCCTCCCAGGAAGATCGAGAGTTTCGACGTGCGCCGCGACGAGGTGGAGGCAGCCTTCTCCTCCGCCCGCGCCGAAGGACGTCTCAAGGTCGGTGATGCTGAGGCAAGAGGAATCATGGAGGCCTACGGGATTGCCATTCCCCAGTCCGAACTGGCGCGCAATCCAGAAGAGGCGGTGACCATAGCGGAACGGGTTGGCTATCCAGTGGTCATGAAGATCGCCTCGCCCGACATCCTCCACAAGACCGACATCGGCGGCGTGAAACTCAACATCATGCAGGCGAGCGATGTCAGAGACGCCTTCGACTTGTTGATGTATCGAGCCCAGCGATACATGCCCCAGGCCGAGGTATGGGGTGCGCAAGTTCAGCAGATGGTGCCACAAGGACGCGAGGTGCTCATTGGCATCAACCGCGATCCTCAGTTCGGACCACTGCTGGTCCTGGGACTAGGCGGCATCTACGTGGAGGTTCTGAAGGATGTTAGCTTCCGCATCGCTCCCGTCGCCCGCTGGGAGGCCGAGGAGATGATCAACGAGTTGAGAACCTCCGCCTTGTTGCGTGGCCTTCGAGGCGAGCAGCCCGCCGATGTGGAAGCCATCGTGGATTGTATGCTGCGAGTCTCACAGTTGGCGGTGGATTTCCCCGAGATTGTGGAATTGGACATCAATCCGTTGATGGTTCATGAGGAGGGAAAGGGCGCCGTGGCCCTTGACATGCGCCTGGTACTGTCTTGAGCCCGCCGCAGACGCTCGCCAAGCGGCCCGTCCGCACGCGATATAGCAAGGTGTACCCGGTCCTGGTGTACAAGAGCGAGGAGAGGTAACACAAATGGTAACACTTTACGTCGCTTCAACGTACAGAGCTTCAGGGAAGACCGCCCTCTGTGTGGGCCTGGGAAAGCGTATGCAGAGAGATGGGTTCTCGGTGGGTTACATGAAGCCGATCAGCTTGTCAGCACGCCGTCTCGAAGGCACTGTGGTGGACGAGGACGCGCAGTTCATCAAGAAGGAGCTCCAACTGAGCGAGCCTGTCTCTGACCTGGTGCCCATCCCACTGGATGAACGAGCCGTGGAAGCGATCATGCGCAAGCAGAAGTGGCTGGACTATCCCAAGATGCTCACCGACGTTTACAATCGTGTCGCCAAGGGCAAGGATGTGATGATCATCGAGGGTGTGGATCGTTTGAGCTCTGGGGGTTTGATCAAGCTCCCGGCCAACGAGGTCTGCAAGCTCCTCGACGCCAAATCGCTGACCGTGCTCCGCTACGCCGGGCTGCTCTCACTGGACCCCGTGTTGTTCTACCGGCGCGTTCTGGGCGAGGCGATGCTGGGAACGGTGATGAACGGCGTGCCCCAGAGGTTGCACGAGTCCGCAGAGGAGGTAGGAAAGCCCTACTTGCAGAAGGAAGCTGTACTCGTCTATGGCATCCTACCGGAGGAGCGATTCCTGATGTCCGTGAGCGTCCATGAACTGGCCGAGGCCCTGGGTGCGGAAATGGTGACCCGGAGCGACAAGGGTGACGAACTTGTGGAGAACCTCATGGTCGGTGCCATGACTGGAGACGTAGCCCTGAGCTACTTCCGCCAGAAGCCCCACAAGGCCGTGATCACCGGCGGGGACAGGACGGACATCCAGCTTGCGGCCCTGCAGACTTCCACCAAGTGCCTGATCCTGACCGGCAACCTCTATCCGCAAGACATGATCAAGGGCGTGGCCCAGGAGATGAGCGTGCCTATCCTGGTCAGCAAGTACGACACCTTGACCACCATCGAGATCGTGGAGGGGTTCTTCGGCAAGAGTCGTTTCCATCAGGAGAAGAAGACCCAGCGCTTCGAGGAGCTTCTGGCGGAGCACTTCGACTTCGCCAGTTTGTACATCACCCTGGGATTGACCTAGGCGCAGTCCGCCCAGCGGGAGGAGGCCGACCATGAGTATCGTAGAAGACATACTAGCCAGGGAGGTCCTGGATTCGCGTGGCAATCCCACCGTGGAGGTCGAGGTTTACCTCACAGACGGAGCCGTGGGGCGGGCCATCGTACCCTCGGGTGCCTCCACTGGTGTCCACGAGGCCCTGGAGTTGAGAGACGGCGATGAGGAGCGCTATGGGGGGAAGGGCGTCCTCACTGCGGTGGGGAACGTGAACGAGGAGATCGGGCCCCAGCTCGTGGGCTGGAACGTCTTCGACCAGCAGGGGATTGACGAGTACATGGTCGAATTGGACGGCACGCCCAACAAGTCGAGACTGGGCGCCAACGCCATGCTGGGAGTGTCGCTGGCCGTGGCTAGGGCAGCAGCCTCCGAGCTGGACTTGCCGCTGTACCGGTATCTTGGCGGCGTGGCGGCCAGGACCCTCCCCGTACCGATGATGAACATCCTCAACGGAGGCAAGCACGCGCAGGACTCCACCGATCTGCAGGAGTTCATGGTCATGCCGCTCGGCGCCGATACCTTCCAGGAGGCGTTGCGTTGGGGCGCGGAGACCTATCACAGCCTGAAGAGGGTGCTCAGGGACAGAGGCTACAACACCGGCCTGGGGGACGAAGGAGGCTTCGCCCCCTCCCTGGGGTCGAACGAGGAGGCGGTGGAGGTGGTTCTCGAGGCTATCGAAGGAGCGGGGTACGAGCCTGGGAAGGACCTCTACCTCGCCCTGGATCCCGCGGCCTCGGAGTTCTTCGAGGACGGCAAGTACCATCTGCGCAAAGAGGGGCGAAAGCTGACGGGAGCGCAGATGGTAGAGTTCTATGCCAACTGGGTCGACCAGTACCCTATCATCTCCATCGAGGACGGCCTGGCCGAAGACGATTGGGAGAGCTGGAAACTGTTGACGGAGCGCCTGGGGGATCGAGTTCAACTGGTGGGCGACGATCTATTCGTGACCAACGTCGAGCGCCTGGCCAGGGGCATCGAGGAGAAGGCGGCCAACTCTATCCTGATCAAGCTGAATCAGATCGGCACGTTGAGCGAGACCATAGCCGCGGTGGACATGGCCCAGAGGGTGGGATGGACCACGGTCATCTCCCATCGCAGTGGCGAAAGCGAGGACACGACCATCGCGGACCTGGCCGTAGCCGTCAACGCCGGCCAGATCAAGGCTGGCGCTCCCTGCCGCAGCGAACGGGTGGCCAAGTACAATCAACTGCTGAGGATCGAAGAGTATCTGGAGGACAGCGCCAGGTACCCGGGCCTGGAAGCCCTGCACCAAGTCCAGAGCTAGAGACTACCCCTAGCCGAAGGGTCGGGGCGTTCCCAGCAGGAAGAGCAGGACGAAGGAAAGAACGGCCAGAAGCTTCCTCTTGGCATCCAGAGGCGTGATGTCGTTCAGTGGGGGCGGGTGGTGGAGCCTGCCGAGGAAGAAGACCAGCGACGCCCACACGAGCCACCACAAGGACAGGAATCCCAGAGCGATCATACCCACGAAGACCCCCACGGCCACCAAACGATGAGCGGGGCCGAACAAAGCGTAGCCCACGTGGCCGCCATCAAGCTGGCTGACAGGGATCAGGTTGATGGCCGTGATGAAGGTGCCGAACCACCCTGCCAGGGCGATGGGGTGGAGTATGACCATCATGTTGTCTGGCAGCGGCCCCAGGACCGCCTCAGTGATCCAGTCCACCAGCAAGCCGGTCCCCAGTGTCGTGAACCCGTCTCCGGGCAGAAAAGGAGTTACCTCCGAGAGACGCAGCCCCAGCACCAGCACCACGAGGGAGACCGCCAGCCCCGCCAGGGGTCCGGAGACTCCCACGTCGAGGAGCGTCTTACGGTCCTTCATGGGCGATTCCATCTTGATCACAGCGCCGAGAGTCCCCCAGGGACTTAGGGGCATGGGGATGAAGTAGGGCAGGGTGGCCTGCACGCCGTGGGCCTTTGCGGCCAGGAAGTGGGCGGCTTCGTGGGTGACGAGGATGCCCAGGAGGGCGCAGGCGAAGGGAACACCTCTCAGCAAGGCCGTGGGAGGATCTGCGAGCGGATCGTACCCCTCCTGCAAGGCGCCGCCCAGCATCACTGTGGCCACGGTGACCAGGAAGAGCACCAGGTTGACTACGGGCCTCGATGTTCGGCCCTCGGCCGGAGCCGGCCCCACCACGATTCTGTCCCGGCCGTTGACTCTGCTCAGGGCCGGCAGATAGCCAAGCCCCTTCAGTCTCTGCTCCAGCACAGAGAAGGCGGTCTCTGCATCCGCCAGCAACCTTCCGGTGAAGGATACCACACGCCCATCTCCGTGTGTGGCGACGTTCTCCGTGAGGAACACGTCGCCCAACTGGGCTCTCAACTCGGCGACCAAGGGATCGCTCGCTGCGTTCTCTATCATCTACTCTCGACCGACACCTCCGTTCCTTGGATCAGTATACCACGGGAGTGCGTGTCATGGTAACTTGCTGGCGGGTGGAGAGTCTGGGCAACGCTATGACGATGTATCCATCGTCGAGCTCTCCTTGACGATCTGCGATGCTCGACGTATACTGTAATTGTCGAGTATATGGACCGGAAAAGGAGCGTTGAAGTGGGGACTCTTGATCGCGGAGCGGAGGGAGGAGTGAGCCGCAGGTCGTTCCTCGGAGGGGCGGCCTTCGCCGCTGGCTGCGCTGTTCTATCCGCAGCCAGCCGCATGCTTGGCCGAGTTACGGCGGCGGGAGCACAGCCGGACGACTTGACCCCTCAGGCCTACTTCCCGCTGGGGGTGAAGCGATACCCGCTGCCCAAGGTGGTGCACATCCACGCCGCCGCAGCCACCTCCTGGGATTTCCAAACAGGATGGTACGGTGAGTACGTAGATCAAGCTGTTGTGAACCAGATGCTAGAGCGGGGCTTGCTCGAACTCACTGGCGTCCCTTCGGTGGGAGGGGCCTGGGCCATGCTGCTGCGCGGCTACTCACCCGGCAATAAGATCGCCATCAAGGTCAACTTCAACAACTCTCGCGCCTGTGACGACACCGACAATGTGATCGATGCCCTCATAGAGCCGGTCAATGCTCTCATCAGCTCCATGGTGCAGGCGGGAGTCCAGGCCGAAGATATCTGGGTCTACGACGCAAGCCGGGGGATACCGCCACGATTCTACGAGAGGCGCCAGAACCTGCAGGCGCTCCACATCGACCGACTCGGGTGCGTCGACCAAGTGGCGACTTTCGACCACGCACACCCCAGCTTGAGGGTATCCTTCTCGCATCCGGACATGGTGACCGACCGGTGGCTCGCGGACCTGCTGTACGACGCTTCCTACCTCATCAACATGCCGATCCTCAAGAGGCATGGCACTCACCCGGTGACCCTCGGTTTCAAGAACCACTTTGGAAGTCTGAGCAGCCTGGGTGGACCCGAGGGCGACAATCCACATCCCTACATCAGGCCCAGTGATGAACGCTACAGTGCAGACTTCAGCCCACTGGTGGAGATCAACGCGAACCCCAACATTGCAGAGAAGACTGTGTTGACAGTGGGCGACGGCCTTTTCGGAGCCTCTTCCGTGGGGGCGACGCCAGCACCATGGGCGACCTTCGGCGGGTCACCGAACAGCCTGCTCCTCTCACGAGATCGTGTGGCCATCGACTGCGTGATGTGCGATCTTCTGCGGGCGGAATGGGGCCTTGACGATGCTGCCTACGACTACCTGATGCTGGCGGAGCAGTGGGGGCTTGGCACTTTCGACTCAGGAGATCCGTGGGGTGGGGGATACAACCGGCTTGCCTATAGGTACGTCGAGTTGTAGGTGCCGGGTCGTGCAAGGCCGGTGCGGAGGCGTCCCAGGATAGCCACTGAGTGGTTCGTCGCTCGCTTGGCCCATCAGGTGGAGCCCGTCGCAGAAGAACATGGGCCTCGGGTAGGTGCCCCCTCCCGGATCTTGCATCCCTATCCACAGCCGAGCAGGGCCAGGCACAGCGTCCGCTCCAGTCCCCCACCGGCACCTGCGTCCGATGCGCAGTGACCACACGGTTCGCCGCCTTCACTTCACGTAGCGTGAAGCAGCTAGCCACCAGTCAACAACTCCTTGACAGCGGCGACGTTCCTCAGGTATCCTAGATTCTTGGGAATGAGTGGGCTATTCTTTGACGAAGTCAAGATCTACGTGGAGGCTGGCGCAGGAGGTGATGGATGCGTCAGCTTTCGACGTGAGAAGTACGTTCCTCTGGGAGGCCCCAACGGCGGCAACGGTGGCCCGGGGGGCAGTATCCTTCTGTCCGCCGACCGCCACCTGAACACACTGATCAGCTTCCGCGGACATCGCCACTTCAGAGCAGACCGTGGCGGGCACGGCCAGGGCCAGAACAAGCAGGGCCAGAAGGGCAAAGACGTCACCCTGGCGGTGCCGCCGGGCACGCTGGTCAGGGATGCCGACACGAACGAGGTGCTGGGCGATCTGCGAGCGCCCGGTGAGGAGTTGCTCGTCGCACGGGGTGGCCGCGGCGGGCTGGGCAATGCCGCTTTCGCTTCTTCCACCAACCAGGCCCCTCGCGTCGCGGAACGAGGCGAACAGGGAGAATCCCGCTGGTTGATCCTGGAGCTGAAGCTCATCGCCGACGTGGGCGTGGTGGGATGTCCCAACGCCGGCAAGTCCACACTCCTGGCTGCCGTCAGCGCCGCGCGACCCAAGATCGCCGACTATCCTTTCACTACGCTGGTCCCCAATCTGGGGATGGTAAGGATAGACGACAGGGATTTCGTCATGGTGGACATCCCGGGGCTGATCGAAGGCGCTCACGCAGGGGCTGGCCTGGGTCACGACTTCCTTCGCCACGTGGAGCGCACCCGGGTCTTGATCCATCTCCTGGATGGTGCGTCTGACGATCCACTTCAGGACCTCCACTCCATCAACGAGGAGCTGGCTCTCTTTAGCCCCAGGTTGGCTGTCAAGCCCCAGTTGGTGGTGCTGAACAAGATGGACTTGCCCCAGGCGCGGGAACTCTGGCCAGTGGTCGAGGAGGAGATGCAAAGTAGAGATGCTCCGGCGTGTAGCATCTCGGCGGCCACGGGCGAGGGGGTTCGGCAGATGCTGTATCAGGTGCTTCAACTGCTGGACAGCATGCCTGAAGAGGAAGAGGCGGTGCCAGAGGAGGTCGCGGTGTTCCGCCCTCCGGAGGGTGACGAAGGCTTCTCCATCGTTGTCGAGGAGCAGGGGTTCCGGGTAAAGGGCAGGCTGGTAGAGCGGCTCGTGGGCAGGACCGATTGGCGCTACGACGAGAGCGTGCAGAGACTTCACCGAGCCCTCGACAGGATGGGGGTCACCAAGGCCATGGAAGAGGCCGGCGTGCAGACGGGCGACACAGTGTTCATCGGCGAAACAGAACTGGAGTGGTCATAGGAGAGCACATTGCGAAGGATAGGCGTCATAGGTGGGACTTTCGATCCGATACACTATGGGCATCTGGCGGCAGCAGAGGAGGCGCGGGTCAAGTTGCGGCTGGAGAAGGTGATCTTCGTCGTCGCCGGCTTGCCTCCCCACAAAATGGACGAGGAGGTGACGCCGGTCGAGGACCGCCTGGCTATGGTCGGGTTGGGCATCGCCTCCAACCCCTACTTCGAGATCTCCAGGGTGGACGTGGATCGCCCTGGGCCATCGTACACGGTAGATACCATCTCCATTCTACGAGAGCAGTCGGGCGGAGAGGCCGAGTTCTTCTTCGTGATGGGGCTTGATTCTCTGGTGGAGCTCCCCTCGTGGCACGAGCCTCATCGCCTGATTCAACTGTGCCGCTTGATCGCCGTCAAGCGGCCCGGATTCCAGGTCGACCTGGCTCGACTGGAAGCCAGCGTGCCGGGCATCTCCGCTCGGCTGGAGATCATCGACATGCCGGAGGTGGACATCTCTTCGACGGACCTCCAGCGGCGGGTGAGAGAGGGTCTGCCGATCAAGTATCAAGTGCCCGACAAGGTGGAGAGATACATCGAAGAACATCGAGTCTATAGAAGGTCGGCAGGGACGACCCGTTGAGACTGAGCCTCTCTACAGCTTCGCTGTACGTCTATCCCCTTCGCCATATCTTCGCCATCGCCAGAGATGCGGGGTTCGAAGGAGTCGAGCTGGTAGTGTGCCCCGAGGTGTTGTTGAGGGGCGCCGAATACGTGCGGCGGCTGTCCCAGGAATACGCCCTGCCCATCTTCACGCTCCACCCGTCGATGATCCCCACGCCGCGGGGCAGACAGCACCACAGGCTGCTTCCCCAGTTGACGAGGCTGGCCTTGGAGCTGGATTGTCAGTTCATCGTCATCCACACCCCCAAGGCCCTCAGTATGGAGGATCGGCTCGGCCGGGCGTACACGGAGGCGGTGAAGAGATGCGTACAGGAACTGAGTGGTGCGTCGCCCAGACTGTGCATTGAGAACCAGGCGGTCTTTCGTCCCAGTGACAGACGATACGCGCTCTGTGCCACCGACAGCCTGCGCCGGTTCGCCGACGAGCATGACCTCCCTGTGACCCTGGACACGGCCCACGTAGCGTCTTTTCCGTATGACCTGCTGGAGACGTACGAGACGATGTGCGATAGGCTGGTCAACGTTCACCTGAGCGACTTCCGAGACGACGTGTCCATCCCACCCTGGTTCAACATGCACAGCTACTTCAAGCACCACCAGTTGCCGGGGGAGGGAGACCTGCCCCTCGGCCGGTTACTGAGGCGCTTGAGGGCCGACCGTTACGAGGGTCTGGTGACCATCGAGGTTAGCCCTTTCGCGCTGCAGGTGTGGCGACCGGGGCACATCCGGGGTAGACTCGCGGAATGCTTGGAATTCGTGAGAGCCGCGCCATGAGACGTTCGAAGCCACCGGTGAGAGGGCACGAAGCTGCGCTCTTGCCGCATACGGAGGGATTCAGTGCCTGACAGCGAAACGATGGACCAGGAGACGCGGGCATCTACGAGGGGTCGCAACCTGGCCATGGTCATCGTGGGAATCGTGGCCTTTGTTGTGTTGGTCCTGCTTTCGCCGTTGTGGCACCTGCCGTTCCTGGACAAGATGGACGTAGTGGGGTCCGCTATATGCGGGCGTATCCCGGATCATTCCTTCCACATCGCCGGCCGTCAGTTGCCCATGTGTGCTCGCTGCACGGGTACCTTCACCGGGGCATTGTTGGGCTTCGCGGGCCTGCTCCTCCTGGGGAAGCGCAAGGCGGCCCAGATGCCGCCAGTGCCGGTGGTGGGTCTCCTGGTAGGGTTCATCTTTCTCATGGGTATTGATGGAGTGAACTCCTACGCTGCCCTGGTTCTCGGAAGACCGCTACTCTACGAGCCTCACAACCTGCTCCGGTTAGCCACGGGCACTCTGCATGGCCTGGCGCTGAGCATCATCGTCTTCCCCATCTTCAACTTCACGCTGTGGAAGGAGCCGGACATGGAGCCTGCCCTCTCGGGTTTCAAGGATCTGGCGAAGATCGTCCTGCTCCTGGCGCTCCCCATGGTCCTGGTCGTACAATCCCAGGTCGATGTGCTGCTCTATCCGATAGCGGCGATCAGTGTCGCCGGGGTCCTGGCCATGCTCACCGTGGTCAACGCCATGATTCTGATCATCGCTACACGGCGAGAGGCCAAGGCCGAAGCCTGGTGGGATGCTGCCTGGCCCGTGGCGTTGGGCTTCGCTGCCACCCTGGTGGAGCTCGCGGCTATAGCGCTGCTTCGCTGGCAGTTCAGCACGGCGTTGGGGATCCCTATCTAGCCCCGAAGCAAGGGGGGAGCGGCGTCGTTGCTGCGTTCTCAAGGGATCGCTCTCGGCCGAACGTGCAGCCTTTGCCAAGCGACCAGATCGATGCTATAATGATCTAACACTCGCCCAAGAGTGTGTGGTTGACACCTGGCTCCTAGAGAGCCTGGAGCAGGCAAGATGGCATGCTCTGTGGAAGGGAGGTGATGAAGCCACAGGCTCGCTGCGAGGTGCGCATCGCCGGAAGCCACATAGATCCAACGCAAAGGAGGTAGGGTCAAAATGACTCTCGATATTGGTAGATCATTCACGTACATGTTCGAGGATGAGAGCTGGATCATGAAGATCGTCATCGGTGCTATCCTGTCTCTCATCCCCATCGTCAATTTCATGATGCTCGGATACGTGCTGGAGGCCCTGAAGAGGTCGGTCGACGACATGGACGTCCCGCTGCCAGAATGGGACGACTTCGGCGGCAAGTTCATGAAGGGGCTGATGGTCTTCGTGATCCTGCTGGTCTACTCGATCCCGGCCATTGTGGTATGGTGCTGCTCGTTCGGACTGCTTCCGCTGGTTGGCGACAATGATACGCTTGGCACGTTGCTGAGTCTGGCCAGTACGTGCGCCGGGTGTCTGGTGTTCATCTGGGCAATAGTCGTGGCGGTAGTCTGGCCGGCGGGCGTGATCAGATACGCGGTGACCGAGGAGTTCATGTCTGCCTTTCAGTTCGGCGAACTCTTCAGCTTCATCAGCGCCAACATCGCCAACTACCTCGTGGCTATTGTCCTCTGGATGGTGGCTAGTTTCGTGGCTGGCTTCGGCGTGATAGCCTGCTTCGTGGGCGTCTTCTTCACCTCCTTCTGGTCCTGGCTGGTGATGGCCCACCTATTGGGGCAGGTGCAACGCCATTCTCTGGCCGTTGCCTGAGCTTCTCAGGATAGCTAGGCGGGAGCGAGGGAGGATTGGCCTTCGCTCCCAGGCCGTTTGTCGAAAGGGACGCCAGGCGTGAAGTGCTACCAGCATCCGGACGTGGATGCCGTAGCTACGTGCGTGGTGTGTGGCAAGGCTGTCTGCGCGGCGTGTGCAACGGACGTAGCAGGAAGAGTCCATTGTGAGGAATGTGCTGCCAAGCCCACCCGCGTAGGTAGTCAGCCGGGACTTGGGCCACCCGCGAACAGAATGGCTCGCATCAGCATGTTCTGCGGCCTCGGTGGTTGGCTCCTGTGGCTGTTTCTCTGTTGTTTCAATTCGACGGTTGGCACCATCCTCGCTGCCGTCACCTTTGGTCTGGCTGCCGTGTGCATTGTCCCCATCGGCTTCCTTCCATTGGTTGGCTGGATCGCTGGCGTCGTGACAGGTCACATAGGGATCAAGGAGATCGGTGAGAGCGGAGGCGCGGAGGGCGGCCGCGAGATGGCGCTAGCTGGACTGATCTCGGGCTACGTTGGGCTGGGGCTGACGCTGTGTGGTTGCCTTCTCTCCCTCATTGTCCTCGTGTCGGGGGTCAGCATACCCTTCATCAGTTCACTACTCGAGAGTCTTTCCGGGTAATCCTTGTGATCATCTTCGTGTAGGCAGCCTTCCTGGGAGAGGAGCAGGCTCATGAGGTGCTACTACCATCATGAGGCGGACGCCATAGGTACCTGCGTGTCTTGTGGACGCGCAGTCTGTGACGAATGTGGGATAGACGTGCAGGGCAAGCTCACGTGTCGCGAATGCCTGGCTCAGGGCAGGACCGGCCAGCCTGACCCATCTGAGATTTCGGACAACGACAGGATGATGGGACTGCTATCCTACGTGGTCACGCTCATTGTCCCGGCGATCATCCTGCTGTCTGAGACAGGTAAAGCGCGTCCATTCCAGCGATACCACGCCGTCCAGTCGCTGGCGGTGTCGGTCGCGGTTCTTGTGATCTCCCTGCTCGTCGGCTGTATCGTCTTCCTCCCCTTCGCCGTCGTGCTGGAGCTGGTGACAGGCGGCGTTGGAACCTGCTGCCTGATACCCGTGATGCTACTGCCCTACGTTCCGATGGTGTACTACGGTGTCCGCGCTTATCAGGGCGAATACGCCGTGGTTCCTGTGCTGACCGACTTCCTCGTCCAGCAGGGGTGGGTTGAGCAACCGTAGGGGGCAACTGCCAGCAGGGATTCGCAGGTCGTGCTTCGTTGAGTGTCTTCGGGTCCTGGCCTCGACGCGGTCCGAACCGCGCCGCCTGGTGTGATGCTATTCTTCTCGTCTCTTGGAGCCTAGATGATAGAAGCCTTCTCCGGCATCTTCACCGCTTTCGGACTCTCAGCCTCAGCAGGGCTGAACGCCTACCTTCCCCTGCTCATCGTGGCGCTCGTGGCCCGTTTCTCTAATCTGATCACCCTCGACCCACCCTATGACCACCTGACTAGTGGTTGGGTCATTCTCGTCATCGCCGTCCTGCTGTGCATCGAGCTCTTCGCCGACAGGATCGCTGTTCTGGATAGCGCGAACGACGTCGTCCAGACGTTGATCAGACCCGCGGCAGGGGCTATCCTCTTTGCAGCCAGCAGCAGTGTGATCAGCGACATCCATCCCGTGCTGGCGCTGATCTGCGGACTGATCGTGGCTGGTGGTGTTCATGCCACCAAGGCGACGGTCCGACCGGTGGTCACCGGGACCAGTGGAGGGCTACTGAACCCGGTGGTGAGTACAGTAGAGGACGTAGCATCGCTGACGCTGACAGTGCTCTCGATCCTCGTGCCTCTGCTCACCGGGTTTCTCCTGGGCGTCGTCGTGGTGATAGTGGCCTGGTGGGTGGTGGCCCGTCGAAGAAGGAGAGAAGCCGCCTCGTGAGTGCGCCTCTCGAGGGGGCGTTCGTGGTGCGCGGTTTGGAGCGTGGAGCAGGCCAAAAGGCCTACTGCGAGCGGGCTTCTAGGGACGACGACTCCAGGGCAGACGCTCGCGCCAACCTGTGGTGGGTATGCGCCCCACTACGTTGAGCCCCAGTGCCTCTACTTCCTCTGGGTCCCGGATGGTATCGTCTACGTAGTGCAAGAGGAAGGCCAGCCCCACTCCGGCGAGGAGCGCCAACCCCACCCGGATCGGTAGATCCAGGAGGTCTTTGAGGCTGACCCCCAGGGAGACGACGTGGGGCGAATCGATCACGAACACTGCCGCCCCCTCTGACCCCAGTTGCTTGAAGTACTTGGCGTTGTCCTCCTCCAGGGTCTGCTGGGCCGCCTGAGCGATGGCGCGAAGCTGTGCCTCGTCGGGCCAGGTGATCTGCATGGTGAGGATACGGTGCTGCTTCTCTGCCACGGTGAAGCCCTGTATCGTACCTGCCGGCACCACGATTCCCTCGGCCGCCAGCCGTGCGCTCACATCGGCGGCAAAGGATTCGCTCCTCAGGATCTCCGCGAAATCGTCGGCGATGTACTCCGACGCCAGATACGCCGAGTAGAGGGGATCCATGGTCAGCCTCTCACTGTCCGACTCGAGAGGGACTCCGATGGTGAACCGCATGGAGGCCTGGTACATGGGGGCGGGCTGAGAGCGGAAGACGAGACTGCCCACCAGCACGATAGCCACCAGTCCGGTGATGATCCACCACCGGCGCCAGAGGATCGTCCAGTATTCGCGTAGCTCCATTTGTCAGCACTCCTTCTCCAGCCTAGGCCTCGATCTCTGGGATTCCGTGGACGGGGCCTGCCGCCCTGGCCTGGGCCGTGCCCTCGAGTACTCGCTCTCCCAGTTGGTTCTCACAGCAGATGTCACACACCACGAGAGTCTCTTGGCTGGTGCTTTTCTGCCCCGTTATCTTGCCATGGGTGGTGATGGTATCGCCTGGCCTGATCGCCCGGACGAAGGTCGTGTCCAGTTCGCCGGCTTCGTACCATCCCCTGCCGAAGGCCTGAGCCATCATCTCCGACACGTAGCCCAGGCTCATCATCCCGTGGGCGATGATGCCGCCGAAGACGGTCTCCCGGGCGTACTCCTCGTCGAAGTGGAGCGGGTTGCCGATGCCCAGTATCGCTTCGTAGTCAGCGATGGTATCGCGGGTCACGGTTCTCACGATGGGCCCAAGCTGTACGTGGTCCAGCATAGTGGTCATGGCGGGGCCTCACTCGGGCCAGAAGGAAGTGGATTCGCTCCACACCACTGGTACTCCGTCTTGGTTCCGAGCGGTGCTCTCGATGACCAGAAACTGCCTGCCTTTCTGCACATACTTGTCCACCACGCTGGCTTGGACCCTCAGGACGTCGCCAGCCACTATGGGATGGCGGAACCTGAAGCGTTGCCTGAAGTGGACTCCTCCCGGTGGAGGTAGGGCGTCGGTGCGATACGCCTTCAGCACGTAGAGCGCAGCGATGGTAGGCGGCGCCACGATGCCTCGGCATCCTGCCCCCCGTGCGTGGGAGCGGTCGCGATGTAGAGGGTCATTGTCTCCTACGGCTTCTGCGTACCGCGCTATCAAGTCCTCGTCGATGGGGAAGACCAGGGGCGAGAAGTTGTGGCCCACCTCTATCTCGTCGATAGCGAACTGTCTCTTGCTTCTCACCTAGTCTTCTCGTCCACGAACGCGCCAAGTTTGCTCTTGAAGCTCTCCCTGTCGAACTTGTGGGCGTGTTGCCTGATGGCGGTGCTGTCGAAACGCTTGTCGTCGAACGTGGCCACAGCCTCAGCCAGGGACTCTGCCGTCTGCTCTCGGAAAAAGAGGCCGGTCGCACCATCCACCACTGTCTCCAGGGCGCCGCCCGCGGCGTAGGCAATGACCGGCCGCCCTGCAGCTTGGGCCTCCACAGGGGCGATGCCGAAATCCTCTTCGCCGGGGAAGATGAACGCCTGGCAACGGGACAGGAGCCGCTCCACCTCACGGTCGGACAGACGACCGAGGAACTCGACGTTAGGCTTGGCCATGGCCTCCAGACGCGTTCTGTCGCGGCCCTCCCCCACGATCTTGAGGGGCAGCCCAAGTAGATCAAAAGCTTGCACGGCCACGTCTATCCGCTTGTAGGGGATCAGACGGGAGACCACAAGGAAGTAGTCATCGTGGCTGTCCTCGGGGACGAAGCGCGCCACGTGGACCGGCGGGTGAATGACGGTGGCGTCGCGCCGGTAGAACTTCTTGATACGCTGCTGGACAGTCTTCGAGATGGCCAAGAAATGGTCGACCCTGTCTGCTGCGGACCTATCCCAGAGGCGCAGGCCAGGCAGCATGGGGGTCAGAAGAGTGCCGGCCACGGGATTGATCCGTTCATGTTGGGCATAGTTGTGATAGTCCCACAGGAACCTAGTGGGCGTGAGACAGTAGCAGATGTGCACTGTTTCAGGCGAGGTGATCACCCCGTGGCAGAAAGCGCTCTTGTTGCTGAGCACCAAGTCATACCCCCTCAGATCAGTGCCTCCGAAGGCCAATGGATAAAGGGGGAGAAAGGGTTGGTGGTGTGTCTTGATCAAGGGTAGCCTGTTCAACCAAGAGGTACGGATGTCCCACTCCCCGTATTCTTCGGGCATGGCCCGCGGCCAGTAGATGGAGGTATAGACAGGAGCGTCTGCATAGAGGTCCTTCAGGACCCCCAGGACGCTCTCCGCACCGCCCACCTGGTTCAACCAGTCGTGAACGATCGCTACTTTCAAAGTCGCGCTTCCCTACGTCAGGTCAGGGTGATTCTGGTGCCGGTCTCGCCTCGCAACGCTCTAGCCAGGTTCTCCGGTGAGGTGATCAGGGCCTCCTTGCCACCCTGTTCCAGGAACTGGATGACCGCCCTGATCTTGGGGCCCATGCTGCCGGGAGGGAAGTGTCCCTCGTCGAGATAGCTCTTGGCTTGCTTCACGGTCAAGTGATCGAGGGTTATCTGATCGGGCCTCCCGTAGTTGAGGCAGACTTTCTCCACTGCAGTAGAGATCAGGAACAGATCAGCCTCGAGGCCGGCGGCCAAGAGGCTGGAGGCATAGTCCTTGTCGATTACCGCTTCCACACCTCGCAGTGCACCCTCCCCGTCTCGGACCACAGGGATGCCTCCGCCCCCCACTCCAACGACCACGAAGCCAGCCCCTAGCAGCGTCCTCATGGCCTCCAGTTCTACGATCTCTCTGGGTATGGGCGAGGCGACGACGCGTCGCCAGCCTCGGCCCGCGTCCTCGATCACCGCCCAGCCCTGCTCGCGCTCATACCGGCGCGCCTTGGCTTCGTCGTAGAAGGGACCAATAGGCTTCGTGGGGTTGTGAAAGGCCGGATCATCTGCATCCACGATCACCTGGGTCACGACCGTGACCACTGGCACGGCGGAGTTCACCTGTTTCAGCCTATTGCCCAGAAGCTGCTGAATCATGTACCCCAAGGCACCCTGCGTATCGGCACCACAGGAGTCGAGCGGCACTGTGTGCAAGACGTTGCTGGCAAGCTCCGAACGCAGCAAGATGAACCCCACTTGTGGCCCGTTGCCGTGAGTGACTACTACTCTCCACCCTTGCTTGACGATCTCGGCGATGTGGACACATGTCTCTACGGTGCTGTCGAACTGATCGCGCACTGTTTGGTGCTCTTTGTCCTTGATGAGGGAGTTGCCCCCAATTGCGATTACGGCGGTCCTGGTCACAAATAAGCCTCCTTGCGTCAATCCCTGCTGCTGAGACACAGCAACTCTGTGTGCTGCTCTCAGCCGTCGCGCAACGAGGACTGCCTCTCCCTCGCTTGTGTGTCGCGACGCGAGCAACTATACCATGTCTGACTACGTTTATCAACCATGGAGCGGCACGTGGACACATTGTTGGTAGGCTGGGCGCGATGTCGAGGCGCGGACCCCGGCGGCGGAGTCTGGAACTCTGACGACCGACCCATCGGGCTGCGCTTTGCGACGCCATGAGGGATCCAAGCCGTTCCCGTTGCGGACCCCGGGTAACGATGCTACAATGCTATGCGTAACGCTCTACGCGCCCGGAGGAATCAGTACCCGTATGGCAAAGGAAACCATTCTCATCGTAGACGACGATATCAGGAACGTCGAATTCCTGAGAGACTCGCTGTTGGTCCCCAGCGGCTATACTACCCTGTCCGCAACCAACGGACAGGAGGCTCTGCGCTTGGCCCTGACGGAGGAGCCAGACCTGATTCTCCTCGACCTGCAGATGCCCAAGCTGGATGGCTTCGAGGTCCTCGAAGCTCTGGCCGGGGAGGGTATGGAGATCCCCACTATCCTGATCACCGCCCATGGCTCGGAAAGCGTGGCAGTGCAAGCATTCCACCTGGGGGTGAGAGACTACTTCCCCAAGCCGTTCAAGGTCACGGAGATCATGCAGGCCGTGGAACGGTCCCTGGCCGAGGCGCGCCTGAGGAAGGAGAAGAAGCAGCTAGCGGCGCAGGTGGGGGCGGTCAACCGCCAACTCGAGCAGCGGGTCAAAGAGCTGGAGATCCTGTACGGGATCAGTAAATCGGTAGCGTCCCTGCTCGATCTGGATACTGTGCTGACCCGCGTGGTGGAGGCGACGACGTACGTCAGCGGCGCCGAGGAGGTCTCCCTCTTTCTCCTGGACCCGGACACCCATGAGCTTCTCCTGAGGGCCGTCCAGGGCGTTGGTGACCAGCAGGCGCGCCAGGTGAAACGGGTATCCGACAATGCCGTGGTGAGGCAAGTCATCAGCAGCGGCCAGGTGGCCATGATCCATGGTCCTCGCTCGCACAAGACCGATCCACTGCAAGCTACTCTGGCGGTGCCTCTCAAGACCAGGGGCGGCACGATCGGCGTGCTGTACGCCAACAGCAAGGCCGCTATGCAGCCCTTCTCGGACAATGACCGCTTCCTGCTCACTGTGTTGGGGGATTTCGCGGCGGTGGCCATCGAGAACGCCAGTCTTTTCTCCGAGGTGGAAGGGCAGCGCGGCAAACTGGAGACCATCCTGGCCGGCAGCCAAGACCTGATCGTCGTGGCTGACGAGGAAGCAGAGGTCCTGCTCGTGAATGCTGCCGCAGCCGAGGCGTTCTGCCTGGAACCGGACGAGGCGGCGGGCAGGCCCCTCCGTGACGTCATTGGCAGCGACGCCTTCGATAGGCTCTTCAGAGGCCCCGCAGCGGGAAACGGCACGAGGAACGTAGAGCTGCCTTTCATGGACGGTCGCGCATTCCACGCAAGTCTGAGCCCTGTCGCCGACGTGGGTTGTGTGCTCATCATGCGGGACATAACCCACCTCAGGGAACTTGACAGGATGAAGTCTGATTTCGTTGCCAGCATCACCCACGACCTGCGCTCTCCGCTGACAGCCGTTCACGGGTCTCTCAGGCTGTTGCCGCAGCTCGGCCAGCTCAACGAGGAACAAACAGAGTTCGCGGAGCGTGCCATGAGGAACGTGGAGCAGATGGACAAGCTCATCAGCAGCCTGCTGGATATCGGGCGCATCGAGGCTGGGCTGGAAATGGAGATGGCGTCTGTTCGACTGGAAGAGGTCGTAGAAGAGGTGGTCGCCAACCTGCAGGGCGAGGCGAAGAGCAAAGGGTTGGACCTCGATACGGTGATCGCCGACGATCTATCGTTGGTGAGAGGCAACCACACCCGCCTGGTGCAGGTGATGTCCAATCTGCTGGACAATGCCATACGATACACACCCTCTGGGGGGAAGGTGCTCGTAAGTGCAGGTGACGATAGCGACGAGGTTTGGGTATCTGTGAGCGACACAGGCGCCGGTATCCCGGCTCACGCCAGAGATCAGATCTTCGACAAGTTCTATCGCGTGGAGGGACCCGGCACGTTGGCTTCGGAGGGTATGGGCCTCGGTCTGGCTACGGTCAAGTCCATCGTGGAGAAACATGGTGGACGAGTCTGGGTGGAGACCAAGGAAGGAGAGGGCAGTACCTTCCGGTTCGTCCTGCCCAAGATGCCGGCAGACTCCTCGGAAGACTAGCCACCGGTGGACTCTGGCTCCTCCTGTGGTGATAGCAGTTCAGTCAGCGTGACCAGACGGTAACCTCTGGCCCGCAGTTCATCGATGATGGCGGGCAGCGCGTCTGCCGTCTCCTGAGCCCCCACGTGCATGACCACGATAGCCCCGTTGCAGGCTCCGTCGATGGCGTAGTTGTAGACCTTCTCGGTTGTTCTGTCCGCGACCCAGTCCCAAACATGATAGGTCCAGTAGATATTCAGGTACCCGTTCTCCTGCACCACCCGCCACACACGGGCGTCGCGGTTTCCGGAGGGCGGCCGGAAATAGGGCTTCGTGCTGGCACCGGTCATCTCGACCACCAGTTTCTCTAATGCCGCCAACTCCTCAGCGATCTCCTCGTCGGTGAGTTCGGTGAAGTAGGGGTGTGTATCGGAGTGGTTGCCCAGTTCGTGGCCATCAGCGAGTGTCTGTCGCAACAAGTCTGGCGCCTCGGGCCGGCGTAGCGTGTCGCCAGTGAGGAAGAAGGTACATTGCACATCCTTCTCGCGGAGGGTGTCCAGTATAGAGGGCCACGGTACGAGGCTGGCACCCGCGTCAAAGGTGAGGGCGATGCAGGGCCTGCTGGGGTCGCCTCGGGCAATCTCCGTCGCGGTAATCGAGGGCGAGGCCGCTGGCGCCAGAGTGGCCGTCGGAACCGGGGTGCTGGTAGGCGTTGCCGTGGGCGAAGGAGTCGCTGTGGAGGTCGAAGTCGGTGTGGCCGTTGGAGTCGACGTCCAGGTCGCGGTGGGCAGGGGTGTGGGTGTGGGACTGGGTGGGATGAACTGGGAGACCACCGGAAGCTGCGCCACCGACGGGAACTGGCAGCCGGCCATCAGGAAAAGCAGAGCGCAGAGAATGAGCACTAGACCCAGATCACTCTTCAAAGTGTAACCTCTCTTCGACGGCACTGGCGATGTGGCCGTTGGTCAGGTATAGGTAGAGATTGGTCCCGGGACAGGAGGTGGCAGCGTAGTCGCGATGCCCTTTGATGAGTTGGGGCGAGACGTCGTACTTGTAACAGATCCAGGCGGCCAGATCGACGATGGCAGCCAACTGCGCCTGGTTGATCTCTTGTACGTTGTAGTTGCCCATCACCGTGATCAGCGCGTGCCCGGTGGGATCGTACTCCGTCGCCGTATCGCCCACGTATTGCAGCGGGCGAGCCTGATAGATGTTGCCCTCGAGATCGATCATGAAATGATAGGGGATGTCAACCCAGCCTCGCACCCTTCTGGACCAACTCTGGAGACCCCTCAGACGTGCCTCGGCTCCTCCGTAGAATTCCGCACCGTCGTGATGTAGCGTGATCCTGTCCACCGTGTGCGGCACGTATCCCTCAGTGATCTCCATGGAGCCCCACTGGACCCGGGAGATGATGGGTGGCCTCTGAGGTGGGCCCTCGACAGTGCTTGAGGGCAGGGTGATGGGTGTGGAAGTGGGCGTGGGCGTCGACGTCGCCGTGCTAGTCGGCGTCGGGAGCACCGGTGTGGAGGTAGGTGGCATCGGTGTGGAAGAGGGTGTCGGGGTGGGTGTCGATATCGTGTGGGGCGTGGGCGACGGCTGCATCGGGGTCGTCGTCTCCACCCCGGGACCCTGCACGACAGCGGACAGGGGAAGAGAGTCTCTGGCGAGTAGAGCCACCAAGACCCCAGCCACGAAGCTCAGAATCGGAACGACTACCCAGCCTTTCCCGGAAGCCTGGCTTCTCATGCGATGTCACCAATCCGATGGACAGTCCGCGGTCTTCCTCTGCGCCCCTCGCAGAGAGTAAGAGCTGCCGAGCAGTGATGGTAGCACAGCTTGTCCTCCCTCACAAACACCCGATGGACTCGTCGGGTACGTGGCTTGCACGCTGAGGTCGTGTTCTCGGTTGACGATGTGTGTGCTTGGTCACAGAAGAAGGACTCTCCACCTTCCAGGGGTGACGGTGTGGCAAGTGCATCTGACAGCATGCCCGTTCCTGGCACTGCGGCGCTTTGTGGTGTATAATACAGTTTTAGTGTATTGCGCGCGACCTGAATCTTCATTTCTTCGTATTAGGAGGACAGAGTGGCCAATCTAACTGAGATACGCTGGCACGGGCGTGGCGGCCAAGGTGTGGTGACCGCGGGCAAGATGCTGGCTAAGGTGGCCCTGGATAGCGGCCAGTATTTCCAGGCCTTCCCGGACTACGGGCCGGAGCGAGCTGGTGCACCCATCAGGGCCTTCACACGGGTGAGCCCAGAGCCCATCCACAAGCACTGTCAGATACAGCGACCGGATATCGTTCTGGTCCTGGATCCCACCCTGCTAGAGGCCGTGGACGTCGCTGATGGTCTCCATGAAGATGGCGTGCTACTGGTCAACACTGAAGAGTCCCCGGCCAAGGTTCGCGAGATGGTGGGCTTCAAGACAGGCAAGGTGTTCACCGTGGATGCTACGAAGATCGCCCTGGAAACGCTGGGGCGTGAGATCACCAACACGCCGATGTTGGGTGCCCTGGTGAAAGCGACGGGTATCTTGACTGTTGATGATCTGGTCGCGCAGACCCGCAAGCAGTTCGGAGACAAGTTCGGCACCGAGATAGTGGACCGCAACGTGGATGCTATCAAGCGTGCCGCTGACGAGGTTCAGGAGGGTTAGATGGCAGATCTGAACGCCGGTTGGAAGGAGATCCCTATAGGCGGGAAGATAGTCGAGGCCGGCAACGCTCGGGAGTATGAGACTGGCAGTTGGCGGGCCATGAGACCAGTAGTCGACCAGGACAAGTGCATCAACTGCCTACAGTGCTGGGTGTACTGCCCCGATGCCAGCATCGATGTCCACGATGGGGAGATGGTTGGCTTCCACTTGAGATTCTGCAAGGGTTGCGGCATCTGCGCTTCTATATGCCCCGTCGACGCCATCACCATGGTGGCAGAAGCAGAATCAGAAGAATAGCAGATAACAGCGGGATCTACCTCGGACAGGAGGCCTTGCAAGAATGAGCAGATTCGAAGCGATGGATGGCAACACGGCTACGGCCGAGGCCATGCGGCAGATCAACCCTGACGTGGTGGCTGCCTATCCTATCACGCCCCAAACCAGTACGGTCCAGACCTTCTCCCAGTTCGTAGCGGACGGAGACGTGGACACCGAGTTCATACGAGTAGAGAGCGAGCACAGCGCCATGGCCGCCTGCATCGGCGCATCGGCGGCTGGGGGAAGGGTGATGACGGCCACCTCGGCCAACGGTTTGGCCTTGATGTGGGAGATGGTGTACATCGCCGCCTCCAACAGGGCGCCGCTCGTGATGACCGTGGTCAACCGCGCGCTCTCCGGACCGATCAACATCCACTGCGATCACAGCGATTCCATGGGTGCTCGCGATGCAGGATGGATACAGCTATTCGGCGAAGACCCCCAGGAAGGTTACGACAACTGCATCCAGGCGGTGCGCATCGCCGAGCACGAGGACGTCCTGTTGCCGGTGATGAGCCTGTACGACGGCTTCATCACCAGCCACGGGCTGGAGCGCGTGCAGATAGAGGACGACGAAGCCGTGAGAGACTTCGTCGGGCCCTTCAAGGCCCACGAGCCGTTGCTGGACGTGGAGCACCCCGTTACCTATGGCCCTCTGGACTTCTACGACTTCTATATGGAGCACAAGCGGCAGCAGGTGGACGGCATGCAGCACGCCAAGGGCGTGATCCTGGACGTGGCCGCAGACTTCGAGAAACGTTTTGGGCGCCACTATGGGCTCTTCGACGAGTATCGATTGGAGGATGCGGAGCTGGCCCTGGTGGTCCTGTCCTCCACAGCAGGCACGGCTCGTAGCGTGGTGGAAGACCTGCGATCCCAGGGGTTGAAGGTCGGGCTGCTCAAGCCGCGTGTCTTCCGACCATTCCCGGCTGAGGAGCTGGCCGAGGCGTTGCGCGGCAAGGCTGCCGTAGGCGTCATGGATCGCTCCGATTCCTTCGGGGCCCTTGGCGGGCCGTTGTTCATGGAGTTGTGCGCGGCCTTCAAGGTACACGACGTGCCGGCCAAAACGGTGGACTACATCTTCGGCCTCGGCGGACGGGACACCACGCCTGACCAGATAGAGCGGGTGTTTCGTGACCTGGCGGCCATCGGGGAAACGGGCAAGATCAAGCAACTCGTCACCTATCTTGGGGTGCGCGAGTAGCGGAGTCGTTTTGGAGATCGCAGTGTGCAGCGGGCAGGCTTCGACCGCACGCTGCTTCTCCAGGGGAGAAGAATATGGCAACAGCGCTAAAACTGAAGGAACTCAGTGAAAAGGAAGATCGCCTGACCTCTGGGCACCGGCTCTGCGCCGGCTGTGCAGCGCCGATAATCGTGCGCCAGATTCTGACCGCCATCGACGAACCGGTAGTCGCGGCCAACGCCACGGGCTGTTTGGAGGTCTCGACGACGATCTATCCGTACACGGCGTGGAACATCCCGTGGATCCACACCGCCTTCGAGACCGCTGCTTCCACGATCAGCGGCGTGGAGGCGATGTATCGCTCCCTGGTTCGCCAGGGCAAGATGAAGGATATCGGCATCAAGTTCGTGGCCTTTGGAGGCGACGGCGGCACCTACGACATCGGCATCCAGGCGTTGTCGGGGATGATGGAGCGAGGCCACCGAGCACTGTACGTCTGCTACAACAACGAGGCCTACATGAACACGGGCATCCAGCGCTCCGGGGCCACTCCTCTGGGCGCGTGGACCACGACCTCGCCCGTGGGCAAGGTCGTTCCCGGCAAGCCCAGACCTCGTAAGGACCTGACCGCCATCGCTGCCGCTCATGACATCCCGTACGCGGCCCAGGCCTCGCCTCACAACTGGCGCGACCTGATGAAGAAGGTCCGTAAGGCGGTGGCCGCCAACGGTGCTTCCTTCATGAACGTACTCTCCTCCTGCAATCGCGGCTGGCGCCACGAGACGGACCAGACCATCGAGATCACCCGTCTGGCGGTGGAGACCTGCTACTGGCCCCTCTACGAGGTGGAGGACGGCGAGTGGAAGTTGACCTACCGTCCCAAGGAGAAGCTGCCTATCGAGGACTTCCTCAAGCCCCAGGGCCGCTTCCGGCACCTCTTCAGTCCCGAGAACGAGCACATCATCGAGGAGTTGCAGGCCCACGTGGACCGCAAGTGGAAGCGACTGCTCCAGAGGTGCGGCGAGGAAGAGTAGCCGCAATCCTGAGCAACGTCAGGGCAGCATCGCTCGAGGGTGGTGCTGCCCTTTTGTGTTATCCACAGATCCCCAACTCCGCCTCTCTCCTCATGAAGGATATCGGGACTCCGAGGTTGCTGGGGGACTGCAAGACGTGCAGGTAGAGCTTGACGTCATGCGGCACATGTGTCATGATTGTTGCGCCATTCTACGGGATAGCGCCCGGCCTAGTATGCGGCTCGCCCTTCCCGCGTGGAGGCAGTCAAACGGTTGTGTCTCCTGGTGACGACGCACTGGCGGGATCAACCGGCCGAGAGCCTTGGGGCGGATGCCCTTGGTCAGCTGCGGCATGACTTGCGAGAGGAGGGGGTGGAATGAACAGTGTCAGAGACTTGTGGGATACAGTGGTCTTGAGAGATGTCCTTGGCTACGTAGTCCCCGGCGCCGTGACACTTCTGGTGGTCGGATTGCTCCTCCTTGCATTGCTCGTGCTCCCGCTGGCACCGAGGGCCCCACACTACGCGATAGCCGGCGTGCTGTCCCCCCTCCTCATGTCGCACAGACCCTTGGTCTGCTCGTACCCGTGGCTGATTGCCGCAGTCGTGATTCCTCTGTGCTTTGTTATCGGCCATGTCCAGGGTCAACTTGTAGCCTTCCTTGGAGACCATTGTGTGCGGTGGTGGAACCTTGGGGCCCTGGCACTGGATTTCCTGACTGAGGATGCCAAGAGAGGAGGCGACCATGCCGACGCTGCGCTCAGGGTGCTAGCCGGCATAGACGGCGGGGCGCAATTGCTTGCCCGGTGCGCAGAGAAGAAGGGCAGGTTCAAGGAGCTCTGTTGCTGCTTGAAGCAGGCCCGACTGGATGGGAAGAAGAACCGTTGCGCTGAGGAGGCCCAAGCGACGGAGAAGAAGGCGGAGTGCGAGCAGGCGGCCAGGGAACAAGCCAGGGATCTCTGGTATCTATGCAATCACTATGTCCTGAATGAATCTCCCCGCCTGCACGCCATGTGGATCGGCAGATACTACGTGCTGGCAATCCTCTTCAGCAACTTGTTCCTGTCCTTCGTTCTGCCGCTGCTACTACTGCCGACTGTCGGTCTCCTGCTACTATTGCCGGCTGTCAGTCTCCTGCTGCTCCGGTTATGGTCGGAGCCTGACTCGATCGTCAATGCAAGTTCGCAGGTCTGGCCGGTCGCGAGTCATGCTCTCGCGATTCTCTCAGTCTTCGGCTTGGTGGCCGCTGTTATCGCAATCATCTGGATGTGCTCCCTGCTGCTCTGCTCTCGGGAGTTTCACCGGGCGTACGTCGAGCGTACGTTTCCCATATTCTACGTGCTGATCCGGCAAAGAGGGCAGACACACCAGGATCAAGGACGGCGGGGCGCTGGCAAGTCTTGATGAGTAGAGCATCCGGGAGATGGCAAGAAGTCGTCGACCGCAGCGGATTCCAGCTTGTCCTAACGTGGGCCTCGCTGCGGCTCCGCGACACTCTGGGCAGTGGGAGAAGGGAGTGGGTAACGTGCCGACAGAGCCGTTAGACTCCATACTGTACCGCGACTTGTCGAAGGTTGAGGCCAAGTTAGTGGTAGAGGTTGCCTCACCGTTGCTTCAAGAACTAGTGAACTATGGGAGCAACGCCCTTGTCAGATGTGCCCAATCCGCATCAGGGGGACAAGACGAAGATCTCGCTATCCTGGCTCTGTACCGACACATCGTCGAGATGGCAGATGGGGTTGAGGTTCTGGTCTCGCAAGCGTGTAGCACTCCCGCGATACCGCTGGTCAGAAGCTCTTTCGAAGCACTGCTCTTCATTGAGTACGTCGTTGACGAGCCCCAAGAGTATGCGCGACGGTCATTGTCATGGCTCGTCGGCTATGTACACCAGCGGCTCGACATGTACTACCGTCTGGACTCGACGACGCCCAAGGGTGAGCAGTTCAGAGCACTGTTGCACGAAGACGAAGCCGTATCGCGCATTCGATTGCCTCGCCTGGACGAGTTGAAGGGTGCGGAGGCAAACCTGGAGGCATTGCTGGCCAAGCCTCACATCACACCCATCGAGGCGGAGTACAACCGCTGTGGACGAAGGCTGAGGTGGCACGCACTCTTCGGCGGGCCACCTACTCTGCAAGCCCTTGCCGAGCGTCTGAATCGCGGCGCACAGTACGAGATGCTGTATCGCTACTGGTCGCGCATTGCCCACGCGCAGGACGCCCTAGGTCTGATAGCTACCGGAAGACTCCGCGATCCACGCGAGCTAGCCGGGATCGCCACCTTTGCGTCGAGGTTCCTATTGGCAGCGACGCGCCACGTGCTAGCGAGACTGCGCCCAGGTGAAGACCTGGACCCATGGTACTCTAGGGAGGTGAAGCCGTACCTCTCTCGTCTCAGGAGCCTGCAGTGAGTTCGTGGTACGTACGGGTGGGCCAGAGTCAGCCGACCTGGCGTCCAGCACGGTGCGGACGTTCTTCCAGCCCCGATAGCTCGCGAGGCTTCCCATCGGGTGGATGCCAAAGTCACGGGAGCGCATTCTCTGACCCAATGGCAGCGTGACATGTCTTAAGCGCGCTTCTGTTGCACCGATCGATTGCACAGGTGCGTCAGATCTGTATGGTGGTCAAGACCACAGGTAGGGCGCCAATCGGCAGGCCCTGAGTGCGGAGCACAATAGCGTACCTTCCAGAAGGCGCTCCGCCCGGCATGAGTAGCTTGTGCTGATCTCGCACGATCTCCCCTTGTTCCCAGTGTGTGGGAGGGTACGCCCCACCGGTTGGCTTCACCTCACGTGAGACCACCACGTTCCCATCCTGGTCCTGCAACTCGAGAGTGAGGGTGAAGTCCGACTCGATCTCTCCTGTGGCCTGCCAGAAGAGGATCAGATGGAGCGTGTCCCCAGGGCCTACAGGCTCCTCGGGAAGATGCTCGAAGCCCAGTTTGGTGAGGTTGTATCCCAGCAGGCGCACGGGTCCGAAATCCACCTCGCTCCTGACCTGCATACCGAGGGCCTCGACGGGCGGCTGTATCTCCGGCTGGAGGACCTGGATCGGCTCCAGCAGGACGCGGTCGCCAAGCGGTTCGCCGTTCTGTGAGACCGGCAGCCTCTCGCCCGTCTCCAGGCTATACATGCCGATCTCCAACTGGTGCTCTCCGGGCGGCGTTCCGGGCAACACCAGCACGCCATAGTTGTCGGCGATGACTTCTCCGTCTTCCCAGGTGGTGGTGGGCCTGGTCCCGCCCACCGGCTCGGCGTCTCTCTGCCCCACGATCTGCGACCGGCCGTCCAGCACGTGGGTAAAGACCTTGTACCGCTGCTCGATGGGCTCCGACGCCTGCCAGAAGAGGGTCAACTGGAGGATATCGCCGGACTCTACCTCCGAACTGGAGATGCTGTAGCCCAGCAGGGCTATCTCGTCGCCCAGCAAGAGATCGAGGGGATGCTGGATCTCGGCACTGACCGCCGCTTCAGGCACGGCGTAGACGGCCAGACGTACGTTGCCGAACCACGAATCCATAGCCTTGAAGGTCTGCTCATCCAGCCAGCTCTCGATGAAGCGGCCGGGGTCGCTCTCCTTGGTGCCCCAGAAGAGTACGTAGAGGTGACGGTGCTGGGCCACGATCCGCTCCAGGGTCTCCTCGGTCTTGGCCTGATCCAGGGGGCGCTGGCCGGGTAGAGGATAGACGGGTAGGTCTCCCTCGTAGTAGTAGGAGAAGATGTCCATCTGGCCTGGGGCGTTCAGGATGATGGCGTCGCCCTCTCGGCCTGCGGCAGCGACGTAGGCGGCCCCGCCCCGGTAGTCGTCGCGGGCGTACCGCTGGTCGAAGTAGTAGTTCTTCAGCGCGGGGACGCTGGCGGCGATCACGAACAACAGGAGAGCAGCGGTGATCGCGTAGCGGACGATGGTGGCGACCGGGAGTCCCGGCGAGGTCCGGGCGTCTCTCGCCAGCCACTCTGCGCCTGCTCCCCTAGCCAGCAAGAGATAGAAAGCGGGCGTGACCAGGAGCAGGAACTTGGGATCGTAGGCCGGGCGGCTGAGAGACAGGACGTACATGGTCAGAATGGGCAGACAGAGGTACAGCAGCGTGAAGGCCAGCGCGGCCAGGTCAGGTCGAGAGAGGAGGCGGGGTAGTCCTGGTTTCTTCTGCCCTGGACCCCAGAAGACGAAGGGGAGAGCGCCCAACAGCAGCAACAGGCCGAAGGCGAGCACGATGGGGGTGGTCCCCTGCTCCACGGAAAGGCCCAGACTGAAGATGCGGAGCAGTTCCTGCACCAGGAAGGAGAGGCTGAAGGACTCGCTGATGGCGGGCCAGGTGGTCAACTGGCCGCCCGCTAGATTGAGCCAGGGCAGGTACAGGGCCACTACGGCCATCTGAGCGACGACCCAGACGGCCAGGGTTCGCAGCCGGCGAAGGGGTGCATAGACGATCATCGCCAATGCGTACGAGAGGTTCGTGACCAGGGGCACGGTGAAGGCGAAGTAGTGGGTGTACAGCGCGGCCGTGGTGAAGCACACGTACAAGCCGGGGAACAAGAGAAGCCGTGACCGGTTGCCCTCAGCCTTGACCCACGCCCTCAGGGCTTTGACGAAGAACAGGACGGCCAGGGACGCCCACAGGGAGACCAGGATGTACATCCTGGTCTCCTGGGAGTAGTAGATCTGGAAGGGTGACCAGGCAGCCAGGAGCGCGGAGATGAGTGCAGTTCGATGAGAGAACAACTCCCGTCCCAGCAGATAGGTGGCGAGAACGAGCGCTGTGCCGGCCAGTGCGGAGAGAGATCGCAGGGCTATCTCGCTGTTGCCGAAGAAACCCACCCAGAAGTGCAGGAGATAGTAGTACAGCGGAGGGTGGATGTCGTGGGCGGCGTCCCGTGTGATGGTGGAAAGGCTCCGCAGGGCCAGGGCAGCGCTGTTCCCTTCGTCCGCCCACAGGCTCTGTCCGTCGAGGCGGTATAAGCGCAGCGCCAGCGCCAGGAGCAGGATCAGGCCCAGGATCAGCCACTCAACCCAGACCTGCCTTTGTTTCATCCCGGAGATCCTCTGTGCGCCCAGTGCCGCCACAGTATATAGAGGATAGAGGCCGCCAGGCAAGCGAGGACCGAGCACGAGAGGGCGCGCCGCACCAGGAACAGGGGACTATGGCGCACGATGAGGCCGTCGACGGCTATCTGGCCGCCTTGTGGCGGACCTACCACGGTCAAGCGTGCCTCGTGGTTGCCCTCGGGGAGGCCACCGACCAGGAGCATCTCGGTGGCGCACGAGGTCCCGGGAGCGCCGAAGTCCAACTGCGTGGGCTGGCCGTCGATGGTCACCTCCAACTGGCCCGAGGTGACAGAACACACCGGCACCAGACTCAGATCGGTGCCCCAGAAGACGAAACTCAGGCTGTCGCCTGGGCTATCACTGGCCCGATAGCCACCCAGCACCGCCTCGGCGTCCGCCACGTCTTCCCAGCTCCCCTCGTAGCACAGGGACCAGTGATCCTCTTGGTGGTAGCCCAGCCCCAGGATAGGCGTCGCCGTGGCCTGTTCCTTCACGGCGTAGTACACCGGATGAGGGGAGAAGTCGGGCTCCATCATACGGAAGTAATAGAAGGCCTGGTCCTTCTCGTAATCGCCCGGCCTCTTGAAGAACCAGTAGCTCATCACGCCCATCCACGGCCACTCCACTTGGGCCCGTTGATAGGCCCCGGCCGAATACGCGGCCTGAAGCTCCTCGCTCACCCGGCCGTAGTAGGGAAAGCCATCGAAGTCGCGAGGCAGCGCGTTCCAGCCGACCTCCGAGGCCCAGATAGCCTTGTTTGCGTCGCCATTCTGGACCATCAGTTCGCGGATCAGCAGCACCCGGGAGAAGTTGGCGCGGTCCTCACTTGCGCGCCGGTCTGTGGGACCGTTCCAAAGACCGTAGCCCTGGACCGACAAGATGTCGAAGTAGTCCTTGGCCCCGGCGTCGTACATCCGTTGGAGGAAGATCAGGTCCTCCAGGTTTCTCTCCGTCCTCTCTGTGGTGGGCGCGAGTCCTGCGGAGAGGATGACGGCATCGGGATCCGCCTCCTTGGCCCGCTGGTAGGCTACCTTGAGCAACTCTGTGTAGGCTTCGGGATCGACGGCAGCCTCGCCCCATTCTGGATAGATGTTGGGTTCGTTCCAGATCTGGTAGTACTTGATCCGCCCCCTGTAGCGGCTGACCACGGCGTAGACGAAGTCGCCGTAGTCGGCGTAGTTGTCGGGGGGCGCCAGTGTCCCCAACTCGTTCCCGGCCGCCCGAGTCCAGGCTGGTGGATTGTCGAGGCGGGCGATGATACCTACGCCGTACTCCTCAGCCAGGTCCACGATGTGATCGTACTTCTCCCAAGAGGAGACGTCGCGACCTTCGCGGCGATCCTGAAACACACCCTTGCCCTCGATCTCGATGTCTTCCCAGGGGAACTCCTGCCTGATCCATTCGAATCCGGCCTCGCTGATCAGCCGGAGGGTGCGGTGGATCTTCCAGTCGTCCACCTCTTGCTCGAGGAAGGTGTTGATGCCATAGGGGTTCATCCCCGCATAGGTGACCGGTACGTAGGGTTGCACGTCCAACGTGGGTGTTTCCATCTTGATCAACAGCAGAGCACCCAGCCCTTTGATCTGCTCGACGAGCTTCTGCTCGCCCGTCCAGTTGCGCAGAGTGCTGGGGAGCACACCGCGCAGGTAGACCCCAACGACGCAGGCCAGGAGTAAGAATAGTAGCAGCATATAGAGGAAGCGTCTCTTGCGAAGCACGGCCAAACATCCTTTCGCGAAACGATGGGGCGATTATACCCTTCGGGCTCGCAGAGTCGCAAGCAGTCGTGCCCTGCCTGGAGTGTTCCTCGACGAGATGGACCCGCTTGCGCCAATCTGCGAATCTGTCGGCCGCCCAACCTTAAAACTTCTCTGTTCGCGGCGGGAACGCGCCCGGATCGGCCGAGGGGCTTCCCGGGCGGTGCAGCGGCCAATAGCATCTCGGATTCGAGATCTAGTGGGCTGGCGCGCGGTGAACATACTACATATCGGGTGGGAGGTGGTGGTGAGCGGTCGTGATGGCGCGAGATGGAGCGCGAAAGAGCCATAGGTGGAAGTTGACATACATGGTCAGTTTGTGATATAATGGTATTTTGGCATTGCGAGACTGTTCGCAGATATCACTTGAGGGGGTGTATCGCTCCATGGCTGAAGGTAGAGAGGCTTCATCTGCCGGCCGCAATCCCGGAGACCCGAGAGGGACAGCTCCAAGCGCGCAGAGAACTCTATTCGATCTTGAGTCCACGACGATCGCCGACTCCCATCCTTCCGGAGACCGGCGCAAGAGCTATGCCCGCATCACCGACATCCATCCCCTTCCTCGGCTCATCGACGTGCAGGTACGCTCCTTCGACTGGTTTAAAGAGGACGGGCTGCGCGAGCTATTCGAAGAGACCTTTCCCATCAAGAGCTACAACGGCAAGATGAAGCTCGAGCTCCTCGACTATCGGTTCGAGGAGGCCCCCTACAGCGAGCAGGAATGCCGGGTCATGGACATGACGTATTCGGCTCCTCTCCACATCAGGGCCGCGTTGGTCAACGAGCAAGGCGAGCGACTCGAGCAGGACGTGTACATGGGGAATTTTCCCCTGATGACCAACAACGCCACCTTCATCATTAACGGTGCCGAGAGGGTCGTCGTTAGCCAGTTGATACGTTCGTCGGGCATTTACTTCACCGTTGAAGAGGATCGCAAGAGCGGCAGACAGCTCTGTATGGCCAAACTCATCCCTTCCAGGGGAGCATGGCTGGAGTTCGAGACCACCAAGAAGAACGTCATATCCGTCAAGGTGGACCGCAAGCGCAAGATTCCGGTCACGGTGCTCCTTCGGGCCCTGGCCGCCGTCTCGGCAGGAGATGAAGACACGCTCGAGGGGAGGCTCAGCGAGGGTAGCGACGAGGAGCTTCATGCACTCTTCGAACATTGTGACAACATGCCCGAGCGAAGCTACCTGGAGGCCACCATCGACAAGGATCCCACCAAGAGCGCAGAGGAAGCAGTGGTGGAGTTCTTCCGCAGGATGCGGCCCGGCGATCCTCCCAACCCGGACAACGCCAAGAGGTATCTGGAGTCTCTCCTGTTCAACGCTCGCCGGTACGACCTGGCCAAGGTGGGGCGATACAAGCTGAACAAGAGACTGGAACTGTCCTTCCCGCTCGACCAGTTGACCCTGACCAAGATGGATCTGGTGAAGGTGGTGGAGCGGATCATTCTCATCAATAACGGCGTTGACGGTGCCGACGACATAGACGACCTGGGCAACAGGAGGGTGAAGACTGTTGGCGAACTGATCCAGAATCAGTTGCGCATCGGATTCCTGCGTATGGAGCGCGTGGTCAAGGAGCGCATGAGCACCAAGGATCCATCGCAGATCACCCCTCTGACCCTGATCAACATCAGACCCGTCGTCGCGGCGGTCAGGGAGTTCTTCGGGGGCAGCCAGCTTTCCCAGTTCATGGACCAGACCAATCCACTGGCGGAGCTTACCCACAAGCGCCGTCTCTCGGCTCTGGGGCCTGGTGGTTTGCGGCGAGAGCGGGCCGGATTCGACGTGCGTGACGTGCACGACAGCCACTACGGGCGTATCTGCCCCATCGAGACGCCCGAAGGCCCAAACATCGGCCTCATTGGGTCACTGGCCACGTATGCCGAGATCAACGAGTATGGCTTCATCGAGACCCCCTACCGCAAGGTGATCAACTCCATTCCCAACGATTTCCACGCTCTGGTGGGCAAGACTCTGCGCGAGGATGTCACCGATCCTGAGTCGGGGGAGCTCGTGGGTGCGGCCGGGAGCTTGATCAGCCCCGCGGTGGCAGAGTTGATAGTTGAACTGCCTCTGGATCAGGTGGCCATTCGCCCCATCGCCACACGCGACATCGTGTACATGCCGGCCGACGAGGAAGAGAAACACATCATCGCTCAGGCCAACGCCAAGCTGGATGAGAATGGTACACTGGTGGAGGATCGGATTTCGACGCGGAGCCGGCGCGAGTACCTGATCGAGCCTGCGGACGAGGTGGACTACATGGACGTGTCGCCCAAGCAGATCGTGAGCGTATCCGCGGCTCTGATCCCCTTCCTGGAGCATGACGACGCCAACCGCGCCCTGATGGGCTCCAACATGCAGCGGCAGGCGGTGCCGCTCATCGTTCCGGAATCGCCGTCCGTCGGCACCGGCATAGAGCGCCAGGCCGCACTGGACTCCGGCCAGGTCGTGATGGCGCTGGAGGCTGGCCAGGTAGCTAGTTCCACGTCGACCGAGATCATGGTCGAAGGCGAGAGTGGAACCAAGACGTACCAGCTACGTCGCTATAACCGCTCTAACCAAGGCACCTGTATCGACCAGCGACCCATAGTCCGCAAGGGAGACTACGTGCAGAGGGGAGATGTCCTGGCCGACAGCTCTTCCACTGAGAGTGGGGAGCTGGCGCTGGGCCAGAACGTGCTCGTAGCCTTTCTGTCCTGGGAGGGACACAACTTCGAGGATGCGGTGGTCATCAGCGAGAGTCTGGTGCGCGAGGACAAGTTCTCTTCGGTGCACATCGAGAAGCACGAGATACAGGCGCGAAGCACCAAGCTGGGGCCTGAGGAGATCACGCGGGACATACCGAACGTGGGCGAGGAGGCTCTGAAGAATCTCGACGAGGAAGGGATCGTTTGTATAGGAGCCGAGGTCAACCCCGGGGACGTGCTGGTGGGCAAGATAACTCCGAAGGGCGAGACGGATCTCACCCCGGAGGAGAAGCTGCTACGGGCCATTTTCGGAGAGAAGGCCCGGGAGGTCAAAGACTCGTCCCTCCGCCTGCCTCACGGTGAGAGAGGCAAGGTAGTGGACGTCAGAACCTTCACCCGGGACGACAGTCACGACCTGCCTGCTGGCGTCGAGAAGCTGGTGCGGGTGAGCACCGCGCACCTATCCAAGGTGACCGAGGGCGACAAGATGGCCGGGCGCCACGGGAACAAGGGCGTCATCTCCAAGGTTGTGCCCATCGAGGACATGCCTTTCATGGCCGATGGAACCCCCATCGAGATTATCCTCAACCCTCTGGGCGTCCCCAGTCGTATGAATATCGGACAGATCCTGGAGACGCACCTGGGTTGGGCTGCGGACCGCCTGGGCTTCCGGGCCATATCCCCTGTCTTCGATGGCGCGGACGAGGAAGAGATCACCGCTGAACTTGCTCGCGCCTGGCTGATCGATTGGGCCTGGAGCAGGGTCTCCGAGCGGGCCTGGCAATGGTTGGCAGACCAGGAGTACGACTTCGAGCAGTTGAGCGACGACCGGGAAGCCCGTGCCCTCTACTTGACCCACTGGCTGGGAGAGAGTGGCTACGATCTCGAGCGGTTGCTGTCCAACGACATGTATGCGCGGCGTAGCGTCCTCGCTCAGACGCTGACAGAACTGGGATACGACCCGGAGCGACTCCTCGTTTTCGAGGACGACACGCGGCCCTACGTGGACAGGCAGGAGGCCGACAACCTCGCTCACCGCACGTGTCTCCGCCTGTGGATGCAGGAGCTCGGCTTCCCGACGGACGAGCTCGAGGACCACGAACTGGTGGAGGCGGCAGGAAGAGTCAGCCTGGAGACGGGCCAGCCTATTCCGACGTGGGGCAAGATGGTTCTCTACGACGGGAAGACTGGAGAACCTTTCGATCAGCCGGTGACGGTGGGAATCATCAGTATGATGAAGCTGGCCCACCTGGTGGAGGACAAAGTCCACGCCAGATCCACAGGCCCGTACTCGCTGGTTACTCAACAACCGCTGGGTGGCAAGGCGCAGTTTGGTGGGCAGCGTTTCGGCGAGATGGAGGTATGGGCTCTGGAGGCTTACGGTGCGGCTCACACTCTACAGGAGATGCTCACCGTGAAGTCCGACGACGTCACGGGTAGAGTCCAAACCTACCAGGCGATAGTCAAGGGCCAGAAGCACGGTTCGCCAGGCATACCCGAGTCCTTCCGCGTGCTGGTGAAGGAGTTCCAGAGTCTAGGGCTTGCCGTCGAGGTCATCGACAAGGCTGGCAAGCGGTACGAATTCGGCAAGGATGACGGTGTGGACCGGGATTCGAGACTGCGTCTGGAACCTGGCTTTCCAAGCGAACTGCGTGTTTGACGTACAGAGAGAAAAGTGATATAATTAGTATTTGCGCATCAGAATCCACTTCTGAACGGTCGTCCGTCGAGAACATAGTTGATCGATAACGGAACGGGAGTAGTGAATTGCCGACCGTAAACCAACTGGTCAAGAGAGGTAGGAAACAGAGAGCCAAGAAGAGCTCAGCACCGGCGCTGCGCTTTCGACATAATGCCCTTCGCCAAAGAACGATGAAGGATGACAAGGGGTCTCCTCAGATGAGAGGCGTCTGCACCCTGGTCAGGACAATGACGCCGAAGAAACCCAATTCGGCCCTGCGCAAGATCGCAAGGGTCAGGCTATCCAACGGCATAGAGGTAACGGCATACATCCCCGGTGAGGGGCACGGTCTTCAAGAGCACTCCGTGGTCTTGGTCCGCGGAGGGCGTGTGAAGGATCTGCCTGGGGTGCGCTACCACATTGTCCGTGGTGCCTTAGATGCCTCTGGTGTTGAAGGACGAATGCGTGGTCGTTCCAAGTACGGAACCAGGCGTCCAAAGAAGAGGATCTAAACCTTCCCGTTGAGATGCATGTGAGCTGTCTCAACTAATAGGGACTAAGGTACGACGCAAGAGCGGAATCGTACCTGCCGAGGAGGCTTTCAAAGAGACTAGAGGCCGGGAATGGCTAGTCTCTTTGAATGTGTGGGGACTAGGTGCCCGTTTTCAAGTCATCTTCTGAACAGAAGGGTCAGATACTGGCGAAACGCGGTCCCCCTGGATAGCCCAGGGTCAGCCCAGGGCTGTACGCAGGGGGCGAGGGCTTTGCAGGCACAGTGTTGCATGGGCCCTCGGCCCCATTTTTGTTGGGTAAATGGAGGGAACAGATGCCGAGGCGCTACAGGCCGCCACGTAGAGAGGTGCAACCAGATCCGAAGTACAACAGCGAGTTGGTGGCCAGATTCATCAACCGCTTGATGAACCGTGGCAAGAAGAGCCTGGCCGCGAGGATCATGTACGACGCCTTCGACATAATGGAGGAGCGGACTCACAGGAACCCGCTGGAGGTCTTCAACCAGGCGGTGGAGAACGCCACTCCCATACTGGAGGTCAGGCCTCGTCGCGTCGGGGGGGCGACCTATCAGATACCGGTCGAAGTGAGACCAGAGCGTCGCACTTCTCTGGCTATACGCTGGCTGATTCGGTCGGCGCAGGGTCGGAAGGGTCGACCTCTTGCCGAGCGGCTGGCCGACGAGCTTATGGATGCTGCCCGCAACACAGGGAGCACTGTAAAGAAGAAGGAAGATACCCACAAGATGGCGGAAGCCAACAGGGCGTTCGCCCACTATCGCTGGTAGCTGGAGTGGAAGATGCCTCGCGAGTATCCTCTGGCGAGGACGCGGAACATCGGAATAATCGCTCACATCGACGCCGGGAAGACGACGATCACCGAGCGTGTCTTGTTCTACACCCAGAGAATCCATCGTATGGGGGAAGTCCACGACGGCACCACCACCATGGACTGGATGGCCCAGGAGCGAGAGCGAGGTATCACCATCACGGCAGCGGCTACCAGTTGCTACTGGTTGGGTCACCAAGTCAATATCATCGATACCCCTGGTCACATTGATTTTACAGTAGAAGTACAGCGATCCCTCCGTGTCTTGGACGGGGGGATCGTTGTGCTGGATGGAGTGGCCGGGGTGGAGCCGCAGTCCGAGACGGTGTGGCACCAGGCTGATCGGTACGGCGTGCCCCGTGTCTGTTTCATCAACAAGATGGATCGGCCCGGCGCCGACTTTGGGCACGCGGTAGAGACGATCAGAGACCGTCTGGGAGCGGAGCCGGTGGCAGTCCAGATCCCGTTGGGCGCCGAGGAGAACTTCGAAGGGATCGTGGATCTGATAACGGGCAAGGCCCTGGTGTGGGCTGACGAAATGGGCACTCGCCAGGAGGAGGTGGAGGTACCCGCTCATCTGGAGGAAGAGGCAGCGCGGTATCGAGACGTGCTCCTGGAGAGCTTGGCAGAGTTGGACGATTCCGTGGCCACGGAATACCTGGACGGGAAGGATGTCCCCGTCGAGGAGATACGGCGGGCTCTGAGAGAGGCGACCCTCTCCTCCAAGCTGGTTCCGGTCTTCTGTGGCTCTGCCCTGCGCAACAAGGGCATCCAGCCTCTGCTGGATGCGGTAGTCCACTATCTCCCCTCGCCTCTGGACGTACCACCCATGGAAGGGATCAACCCGGAGACTGGAGAGACGGAGGTGCGGCACGTAGACGAGGAAGGTCCCTTCTCTGCCCTGGCCTTCAAGATTGCCTCCGACCCCTACGTGGGTCGATTGGCCTATGTGAGAGTGTACTCGGGGACGCTGAAGGCGGGCTCCCGTGTCTACAACTCCACCAAGGAGCGCAAGGAGCGAGCGGGCCGTCTACTGCGTATGCACGCCAACCGTCAGGTGGATATCGATGCAGTCTACGCTGGTGATATCGCTGCTGTCATCGGGCTGAAGCAGACGTTCACCGGCGATACCCTCTGCGACGGCGACGCTCCCATCATTCTGGAATCTATCAAGTTCCCCGAGCCGGTCATCTCTGTGGCTATCGAACCTCGTACTCAGGCAGATCAGGAGAAGATGCACGAAGTCCTGGACCGGCTGGCCGAGGAGGATCCCACCTTCCAGGTACGCGTGGATCGAGATACGGGTCAGACCTTGATCTCCGGTATGGGAGAGCTGCACCTGGAAGTCCTGGTGGATCGAATGCTGCGGGAATTCCACGTCTCCGCCAATGTGGGAAAGCCGCAGGTGTCATATCGTGAGACGATCACCATACCTGTGCGGGCGGAGGGTCGCTATATCCGCCAGACGGGTGGTCACGGTCAGTATGGGCACGTCTGGCTGGAGCTGGAACCCCTGGCCAAAGGGACTGGTTACGTGTTCGAGAACGAGATATCGAACGGCAAGGTTCCCAAGGAGTTCATTCCGGCCGTCGATCAGGGCATTCAAGAGGCCATGGAGAGTGGGGTGTTGGCCGGATACCCCGTTGTGGACATCAAAGTGAGGTTGGTCGATGGTTCGTTCCACGAGGAGGATTCATCGCCGCTCGCATTCAAGATAGCAGGGTCGATGGCCTTGAAGAACGGAGTCCAGCGAGCGAAACCGATCTTGCTGGAGCCGATCATGCACGTGGAGGCGGTCGTATCCGAGGATTTCGTGGGCGAAGTGATGGGGGATCTCAACTCCAGAAGAGCCCAGATAGAGGGGCTAGAGGTGCGGGGCGGCCTGCAAGCTGTGAGGGCTCATGCTCCGCTGGCCGAGATGTTTGGCTACGCCACTGCTCTACGTTCGCTGACGCAGGGCCGTGGGACGTTTACCATGGAATTCGACTACTACGCTGAAGTACCGAAGCCATAGTTCGAGTGTGGGTGAGGGCGTGTACTTTGTGACCAACGTTTCCTCGACCCGTTAGGTTAGGTCCGGCTGTCGGAAGCGGACAACCGTTTCAGCAAGTAAGGAGGTCAGACAGTATGTCGAAGGAGAAGTTTGTAAGGGACAAGCCGCACGTTAATGTGGGGACGATAGGGCATGTAGATCATGGGAAGACCACATTGACGGCAGCGATGACGAAGGTGTTGAGTTTGAAGGGGTTGGCGGACTATCGGGCGTTCGAGACGATAGACAATGCGCCGGAGGAGAAGGCGCGGGGATTGACGATAGCGATATCGCACGTGGAGTATCAGACAGAGAACCGGCACTATGCGCACGTAGACTGTCCTGGGCATGCGGACTACATCAAGAACATGATCACCGGGGCGGCGCAGATGGATGGGGCGATCTTGGTAGTGAGTGCGCCTGATGGGCCGATGCCGCAGACGAGGGAGCACGTATTGTTGGCGCGGCAGGTAGAAGTGCCGAGCATGGTAGTATTCTTGAACAAAGTAGACATGATGGACGATCCGGAGTTATTGGAGTTAGTGGAGTTAGAGTTACGGGAGTTACTGACGGGGTACAAGTTTCCAGGGGATGAGATACCGATCGTGAGGGGATCGGCGTTGAAGGCGTTGGAGAGCGAAAGTGAGGATGTGGAGGCGGAGGAGTACAAGTGCATCTGGGAGTTGCTGGATGCGGTAGACAGCTACATACCGACGCCAGAGAGGGAAGTAGACAAGCCATTCTTGATGCCGATAGAGGACGTATTTGGGATCAAGGGGCGAGGGACGGTAGTAACGGGGAGAGTAGACAGAGGCACGATCAAGGTAGGAGAAGAGGTAGAGATCGTAGGGTTAGGGCAGGATGTGAGGAAGACGGTGTGCACGGGAGTGGAGATGTTCCACAAGATGCTGGACCAGGGGATGGCTGGGGACAACATCGGGTGCCTGCTGAGGGGGATAGAGCGAGAGGAAGTAGAGCGGGGGATGGTGTTGTCGAAGCCAGGGAGCATCAAGCCGCACACGGCGTTTGAGGGTAGTGTATACATACTGCGGAAGGACGAGGGGGGGAGGCACACGCCATTCTTTCCTGGGTATCGGCCGCAGTTTTACATCAGGACGATGGACGTGACGGGGTCGGTGGACTTGCCCGAGGGCGTAGAGATGGTGATGCCCGGGGACAACGTGAACATCAAGGTGGAGTTGATCGTGCCGGTGGCCCTGGAAGACGGGTCGCAGTTCGCCATTCGTGAGGGAGGGCGGACGGTTGGTGCTGGTGTGATCACCAAGATTCTGGAGTAGCGACTTGCCATCTAGTTCGCACACTGAGCACACCAGAGGGCGCATCGCTCCAGGAGAGGGACACGAGGTAGAAGTAGTATAGATGGCTAGGGAAAAGATCCGAATCCGCTTGAAGGCATACGATCACAAGGTACTCGATCAATCGGCGCGGAGGATCGTGGAGGCGGCGGAGAGTACTGGGGCGATCATAGTGGGACCAGTGCCCTTGCCCACCAAGGTGGAGAAGTACACTGTGATCCGGTCGCCATTCATCGACAAGGATTCTCGCGAACAGTTCGAGATACGTACGCACAAGCGGCTGATAGACGTCGTCGAGCCCGGCTCCAAGACAATCGATACGCTGATGCGCCTGAACCTGCCGGCTGGGGTGGACATAGAGATCAAACTCTAGGTGCCGGAGTTCCCAGTTTCTTGGGTGGCCGCAGCCAGGCAGAGGTGGCTTTTTCACACATCTGCGGATAGTCCCACCCCGCAGGGAGAGTGGTGATGAAAGGAATCCTAGGCAAGAAAGTAGGGATGACCCAGATCTTCGGTGACACCGGAGAGGCGATTCCGGTGACTGTCATCGAGGCAGGGCCCTGCTACGTGACGCAGATCAAGACCGAGAAAAGGGACGGGTACGAGGCCATCCAGTTGGGCTTTGGAGAAGCGAAACGCCTGAACAAGCCTCAACGGGGGCATCTGCCAAAGGGAGTGCCTGACCTACGATACTCGAGAGAGCTCAATGTGGACGACATCTCGGCGTATGAGGTGGGGCAGAAGATCGACGCTGGCGTGTTCGCTGTTGGCGAACTGGTCGATGTGACCGGCATCTCCAAAGGCAAGGGGTTTGCTGGGGCTATGAAGCGACATGGCTTCGGCGGGGGCCCCATTACCCATGGACAGTCGGACCGGGCCAGGGCTCCTGGGTCTATAGGGTCTACGTCCACGCCCGGGAGGGTCTTCAAGGGCATGCGCATGGCGGGCCACATGGGCCACGAGCGCGTCACCGTTCAGAATCTGCAAGTCGTGCTGGTCGACCCGGAGCGCAATCTGCTGGCGGTGAGGGGTGCTGTGCCCGGAGCCAAGGGTGGACTGGTGACGGTCAAGAGTGCAGTCAAGGGCTAGAAAGATGAAAGTTCCTCTTCGAGACGTGACCGGAAAGGTCATCGACGAAACTGAGCTCAGGGATGATATCTTCGACATCGAGCCGAACGAGGCTGTCATGCACCAGGCCCTGATTCGCCAGCTATCCAACGCTCGTCTCGCTGCGGCCAGGACCAAGACCAGAGGAGAGGTGAGTGGTGGGGGCAAGAAGCCCTGGCGACAGAAGGGCACGGGACGCGCGCGACACGGGAGCACCCGCCAACCGCAGTGGCGAGGGGGTGGCGTCGTCTTCGGACCCCAGGCGGGCAGGAACTATCGCAAGGCTATGCCCCGCAAGATGCGTCGCCTGGCTTTGCGTTCGGCCCTCTCGGTCAAGGCTCGTGAAGGGCAGGTCGTGCTCGTGGACAAGCTGGAGATGGCCACTCCCAAGACCAAGGAGATGCTGGCTGTCTTGGACGGCCTGACGGGCGCGTCGAGCGCCCTGATCTTGCTGCCGGAGAGGGACGCCAACGTGGAGAAGTCGGTGAACAACCTGCCCCACGCCAAGACGTTGCGTGTGCAGTACCTGAACATGGTGGACATCTTTGGATACGACTGCCTTGTCCTACCCCTCGCGGCGGTGAAGGTGATCGAGGATGTTCTGGGACGGTAGAGGATAGGAGGAAGTACGGTGCATCCTTACGAGGTTCTCAGACGCCCCATCGTGACAGAGAAGACCACCCTGCAAGGAGACCAGGGCAGATACACCTTTGAGGTTCACCCTCAGGCCAACAAGCATCAGGTGAAGGAGGCGGTGGAGAGGGCCTTCGACGTGAAGGTGACCGCTGTGAACATCATCACTGTGCCTGGTAAGAGGCGTCGCTACGGGCGTAACGTCAGCGAACCCCATCCCTGGAAAAAGGCCACGGTCAAGTTGGCTGAGGGGCAGTCGATAGGCTTCTTTGAGGGAGTATAGTCATGCCGATCAAGGTCTACAAGCCCACGTCGCCCGGACGGCGAGGCATGAGCGTCACCACCTTCGACGACATAACGCGCACTGAGCCTGAGCGCGCGCTTCTCAGGCCGCTGCGCAAGAAGGCGGGTCGCAACGCACAGGGGCGCATCACCGTTCGCCATCAAGGTGGGGGACACAAGCGGAGATATCGGGTCATAGACTTCAAGCGGGACAAGTTCGGCGTTCCGGGCAGGGTGGACTCTATCGAGTATGACCCCAACCGGTCGGCTCGCATAGCCCTACTGGTGTACGCCGATGGTGAGAAGAGATACATCATCGCCCCGTTGGGGCTCAAGGTCGATGATGTCGTAGAGTCTGGTCCCGATGCAGACATTCGAGTGGGGAACACGCTGCCCATAGCCAATATCCCGGTAGGCTCGTTGATCCACAATATCGAGCTGCATAGGGGCAAGGGAGGGCAACTGGTTCGTTCCGCTGGGACATCTGCTCAACTGCTGGCCAAGGAAGGGCAGTATGCCCACGTCAGGTTGCCGTCGGGCGAGATACGCCTGGTCAGCGTTGACAATCTGGCCACCATAGGACAGGTTGGCAATACGGACTGGGGCAACATCAGCCTGGGCAAGGCGGGCAGGGCGAGATGGCTGGGTCGCAGGCCAGCCACTCGAGGATCGGCCATGACGCCCCGTGACCATCCCCACGGTGGTGGTGAGGGTAGATCGCCGATAGGCATGCCATCGCCCAAGAGCCCTTGGGGCAAGAAGACCCTCGGCAAGAAGACTCGCAGGCGTAAGGAAACGGACAAGTGGATAGTCCGGCGTCGAGGAGCGAGGAGGAGATAGCCCATGACCAGATCACTGAAGAAGGGTCCCTACATAGATGCCAAGCTGCTCAAGAAGGTTAGGGGCATGAGGGAGAGCGGCGACGAGCGCGTGATCAGGACCTGGGCGCGTGCGTCGACCATCTCTCCTGAGATGATTGGCCTCACGATCGCCGTGCACGATGGGCGTCGTCACGTGCCCATCTACATCACGGAGAACATGGTGGGCCACAAGCTGGGGGAGTTTGCGCCTACTCGCACATTCAGGGGCCACTCCTATCGTGAGAAGGCAACACGTATCAGAAAGCAGATGTAGGTGTCGACATGGGACTCGAGATCAGGGCTGTAGAGAAATACATACCTATGTCACCACACAAGGTGAGACTCGTGGTAGATCTGGTCCGAGAACGGCCGGTAGACGAAGCGCTGGCGCTGTTGAGGTTCCTGCCGCAAGCGGCCGCCAAGCCAGTTGCCAAGGCCATCGAATCCGCAGCGGCGAACGCGGAGGACGTCCACGGACTGTCCAGGTCGGACCTGTACATCTCAGGCATAGCCGCCGATGTCGGGCCCACCATGAAGAGATACCGGGCTGGGGCTCGTGGGAGGGCCAAGCCCATCTTGAAGAGATCGTCGCACATCACTGTCGTTCTCAGCGAACTAGAGGAAGCGTGAGCATAGGCGTGAGGAAGGAGAGACTAGCTTGGGCAGAAAGGTACACCCTGTAGGGTTCAGGCTGGGAGTCAACAAAGACTGGAGGGCGAGGTGGTTCGCCGAGGGTGGGGAGTACGTCGATCTGCTGCACGAGGATCTCCAGCTTCGACAACTCATCCTTGGGGAGATGGCCCGCGCGGGCATCTCCAGAATCGACATCGAGCGTTTTCCCAAACAGGTGTCTATCACCGTGCATACGGCCCGGCCGGGCATCGTCATCGGACGCAAGGGGGCGAGCGTCAACCTCTTGCGTGGCCAGGTCGAGGAGGTGACCGGGAAGAAGGCGCGTATCGAGGTGGTAGAGGTGCCGGAACCTGAGTCGGACGCCTATCTCATCGCGGAGAACATCAGCGCGCAGCTCGAGAGACGGATCTCTCACAAGCGAGCGATGAAACAAGCCGCAGCCAGGGCTATGCGACTCGGAGTCGGCGGGATCAAGATCGCCTGTAGCGGTCGTCTGTCTGGGGCCGAGATGGCCCGGCGCGACTGGACCATGGAAGGTCGCGTTCCCTTGCATACCTTGCGGGCCGATATCGACTACGCGCACAGCGAAGCGCTCACCACCTATGGGCGCATCGGCGTGAAGGTGTGGGTGTACAAGGGGGATGTCTTCCCAGAGAAAGAATCGGCCGAAGAGATGGGCTTCGGCCAGGAACTGTAATCCTCGAGCGCAGGGGGTAACCGGTCATGTTGATGCCCAAACGCATGAAATACCGGAAGGCTCACCGTGGGCGCATGAAGGGTAAGGCCGTTCGCGGCGCGCAGGTGAGTTTCGGTGACTATGGACTTCAGGCTCTTGAACCATCGTGGATCACGAGCCGACAGATAGAGGCGGCACGTAGGGCAGTCGTACGCTACGTGAGACGAGGCGGCAAGTTGTGGATACGCGTCTTCCCACACAAACCCGTCACAGTGAAGCCAGCGGAGACGAGAATGGGTAGCGGCAAGGGGAACGTCGATCACTGGGTCGCCGTCGTCAAGCCCGGCCGCGTGTTGTTCGAGATCGCGGGTGTAGAGGAAAGTGCAGCTCGAGAGGCCTTCCGTCTGGCTTCCCAGAAACTGCCCATCAAGACCCAGTTTGTATCCAGATATGAACTGTGACAGCGAGGAGCCGGCCTATGAAGGCGCTAGACCTCAGAAACATGACTTCAGACGAGTTGCGGCATGAGTTGGAGAACATGTACGAAGAACTCTTCAATCTCCGGTTTCAATTGAGCACTAATCAGCTTACCAACCATAACCGCATCGGTCAGGTGAAAAGGGACATTGCCCGCGCCAAGGGCATCTTGAGAGAACGGGAGTTGCAGCAAGCCGAGGAGGAGTCACCATGAGCGGACAGCGCCGATCCATGGTCGGCACAGTAGTCAGCAACAAGATGGACAAGACGGTCGTGGTGACGGTCGAGCGTTTGGGCAGACATCCTCTATACAAGAAGGTGGTCAAGAGTCGCAAGAAGTTCAAGGCTCACGACGACGACAACGCCTGCCAGGTAGGCGATGTAGTGCGCATCTCCGAGAGCCGCCCTCTGAGCAAGGAGAAGCGCTGGGTGGTGGAAGAGATCGTCAGGGCGGGCCAGCGAGGGTAAAGGGATGATCCAGGCAGAGAGCCGTCTCCGGGTGGCCGACAACACCGGAGCGCGAGAAATCATGTGTATCAAAGTCCTGGGAGGATCGAAGCGTCGCTACGGACGTGTGGGAGATATCATTATCGCTACTGTGAAGCAGGCCATTCCTTCCGGATCGGTCAAGAAGGGTGAAGTTGTAAGGGCTGTGATTGTGAGGACGGCCAAGGAGTACAGGCGATCCGACGGCTCATACATCCGCTTCGATGAGAATGCAGCGGTCATCCTGGACGACTACCAGAACCCCAAGGGCACCCGCATCTTTGGTCCGGTGGGCCGGGAGTTGAGAGATCGGGGATTCATGAAGATCGTCTCGCTGTCCCCGGAGGTTCTCTGAGGCGGGCTGCCAGGCAACGAGGGTCGAAAAGATGAGAAGAATCAAGAAGGGCGACACTGTGGAGGTGATCCGAGGCGAGTACCAGGGCATGAGAGGTAGCGTTCACAGGGTCCTGCCAGACAAAAGCCAGGTGATCATATCGGGCATCAACATCGTGAAGAGGCACACCAAGCCTACAGGGCGGGTGCGGACTCAAGCTGGCATTATCGAGCGCGAGGCTCCATTGCAGCTTTCGAATGTTGCCCTGATATGCCCTCATTGCAGCCAGCGCTCCAAAGTGGCCTACCAGATCCAGCCCACAGGAAACAAGGTTCGGGTCTGCAGGAAATGCAACGAGAACATAGACTAGCATAGGACCCTGCTTGGAGAAGCCATCATGTCCAGACTCAAGGAGACGTACCTCAAGGAGATTGTGCCCGTTCTGATGGAGGACTTTGGATACCGCAACGTGCTGGAGGTGCCACGTCTGGTCAAGATTGTGGTCAACATCGGGCTGGGGGAGGCCCTTCAGGACGCCAAGGCTCTGGATGGGGCTACGCGAGATCTGAGCACCATCACGGGACAGCAGCCGATCATCACCAGAAGTCGCAAATCCATCGCTGGCTTCAAGCTCCGGGAGGGCATGGCCATCGGGGCGAAGGTCACCTTGCGAGGTAAGCGTATGTACCACTTCCTCGACAGGTTGGTGAACGTCACGCTTCCGCGCCAGCGGGACTTCCGTGGTGTCTCTCGCGACGCTTTCGATGGTCGGGGCAACTACACCCTCGGTCTGGAGGAACAACTGGCCTGGCCGGAGATAGACTACGATTCCATCGACAAGGTGCGGGGTATGGAGATCAGCCTCGTCACTACCGCCAAGACCGACGAGGAAGCGAGACGACTGCTTACGCTGTTAGGAATGCCTTTCGAGAGGGTCTGATACTGATGGGCAAGGTAATCGATCCCTCAGAAGTGTGCCCTTGGAGGTGAAGTGGCCAAGAAGTCAATGATTGCCAGGGAGAAACGTAGGAAATTCCGGACGCAGGTACGGAATCGCTGCAGTCGGTGCGGTCGCCCGCGGGCGTACATGCGGCGCTTCGGGCTGTGTCGAATCTGCTTCCGAGAGTTGGCCCTGGAGGGCAAGATCCCTGGCGTCACCAAGTCCAGTTGGTAGATGAGAAAGGGCTGTTCCATCATGCATACTGATGTCATCTCTGACTTGCTCACCCGTATCAGAAACGCTCTCATCGTCAAGCACGCCCAGGTGATCGCACCTTCCTCCAAGATGAAGGTGTCCATTGCCCAGGTGTTGCGAGAGGAAGGGTATATCCAGGGTTTCGACGTAACCAAGGATCGCCCGCAGCCCATGCTCAGGATATGGCTGAAATACACAGAGGATGGAGAGCCAGCCATCACGGCTCTGAAGAGGGTGAGCAAACCCGGGTGTCGGATCTATGCCGGCAAGCACGAAGTACCCAGGGTGAGGAGCGGCATGGGTGTGGCTATCCTATCTACCTCCAAGGGGATCATGACCGACAACAAGGCGAGACGCCTGGGCGTCGGTGGTGAGGTTCTGTGTTATGTATGGTAGTGAGGACCGTCGAACAGTGCTCCCTGCTGTGACGGGTGAAAACCCTGCGAATCGGCGGGGAGGCACAGGAGGTACGCGCTGATGTCTCGCATAGGGAAGATGCCCATACCGGTGCCATCGGATGTCCAGGTCACGATCCGCGGGCCCGAGGTAACAGTCAAGGGGCCAAAGGGCGAGCTCACGCGCACCTTTCATCGGGATATCTCTGTGCGCCTTGAAGACAATGAATTGGTGGTAGCTCGGCCTACTGATCACAGACTCCACCGGTCGCTGCACGGCTTGTCGAGAGCCCTGCTGGCGAACATGGTACAAGGGGTCCACGAAGGGTTCCGCAAGGAGCTTGAGATCCAGGGCGTTGGCTATCGTGCCCAGTCGGAAGGTGAGAACCTCATTCTCTCCGTAGGTTACTCGCACCCTGTTCAGATAGCACCGCCGCCGGGGATAACCTTCTCGGTGGACAAGGGCTATCGCAACATCACCGTGGAAGGTGTGGACAAGGAGCTGGTGGGCAGAGTGGCGGCTGAGATCCGAGCGGTACGCAAGCCAGAACCTTACAAGGGGAAAGGCATTCGCTATGTGGGCGAGTATGTTCGTCGGAAGGCCGGCAAGGCTGGTAAGATCGGCTAGCATCTCCCGAGGATGGGGGGCAGCCGTGGTGGGGGCAGAATAGAATGAGCAGCAGAATAGACCGTGCAGCCGCGCGCCGCCGACGACATCTGCGGGTGCGGAGGACGCTGCGCGTCAGCGAGGATCGCCCTCGTCTTTCCGTATTTCGTAGTCTGAAACACATCTACGCTCAGGTCATCGACGATATCGAGGGCCGGACGTTGGTTGCCGCATCGACTCTGGATCCGGAGGTTCGAGGACGGATCGCAGGGCTGAAGAAGTCTGAGCAGGCCAAGGTAGTGGGCGAGGTACTGGCCCAACGAGCCAAGGCCCGTGGCATCGAGAAGGTGGTCTTCGACCGAGGCGGCTACAAGTATCATGGTCGCGTTCGATCCCTCGCCGAGGGAGCACGCTCCGAGGGGTTGGAGTTCTAGGGCCAAGTAGACGAGATCCTGGCCCTCTGCGAGTCGGGCCAGCACACGTTCGATGTCTTGAGTAGAGCTGGGGAAAGAGGACATTCATGGAAGAAGAATTCCTTCAGGAGCGCGTTGTCCACATTGCTCGCGTGGCCAAGGTGGTCAAAGGAGGCCGTCGCTTCGGGTTCCGAGCCGTGGTCGTGGTGGGTGATGGCCAGGGCAGCGTCGGCGCAGGTGTTGGCAAGGCGCGAGAGGTGCCCGAGGCTATTCGTAAGGGCATCGAGAAGGCCAAGAAGGACATGGTTCGGGTGCCAATCAGCGGCACCACGATCCCTCACGAAGTACTGGCTAGGTTTGGGGCGGCCAAGGTGCTGCTCAAGCCAGCGTCGACCGGTACGGGCGTCATTGCCGGCGGAGGCGTGAGGGCAGTGGTGGAAGCAGCGGGCATACGAGATATCCTGACCAAGTCCATGGGCAGCGCCAACATCCTGAATGTGGTCTCGGCGACCATAGAGGGCTTGAAACAACTGAGAGCTCCTGAGGACGAGGCGCGGCGACGGGGCAAGCGTGTGGAAGAGGTGCTACCCTTCTGGGAGCGGTCAGATGGCCAAGACTGACAAGCAGCTACGGATCACTTGGATCAAGAGCAGCATAGGGTACTCTGAAAACCAGAAAGCCACCATCAAGGCGCTAGGCTTCAATCGGCTGGGCCAGTCGGTGGTACAGCCCGACAATCCCGCCATACGGGGCATGATCTACACGGTGCGGCACCTCGTAGAGGTGGAGGAAGCCTAGTGTTCTCAGCCACGGCAACGGGGATGCTCTGCCACAGACTTGCAGATGCTTGTGTGGAGTGAGGATCCTTCGGAGGAATGATGAAGCTACACGACCTGGGACCGGCCAAGGGGTCCAAGAAGAGGGCCAAGAGGGTAGGAAGAGGCGATAGCTCGGGGAGCGGAAAGACCGCTGGACGGGGAACCAAGGGTCAAAACTCGCGTTCCGGCGGTGGTGTCCGCCCTTACTTCGAGGGCGGCCAGTTGCCGCTCGTGAGGCGGCTGCCGCGCGCAAGGGGCTTCACCAATATCTTCAAGACCCAGTTCTCCACGGTGAATCTGGGTCGGCTCAATCAGCGCTTTGCGAAAGGAGATGAGGTGTCCCCGGCCACGCTGGCCGAGGCAGGCCTTGTCTCGTCACCCAGCGAGCTGGTCAAGGTGCTGGGAGGTGGCGAGTTGGACAAGCCACTGACCGTACGTGCTCACGGTTTCTCCGCGAGCGCCAGGGCCAAGATCGAAGCCGCAGGAGGGAGTGTCGAGGAGATCCCTATGTCGACGGAGAAGCCCAAGCGGGGACCTCGGCGCAGGTCTCGGTAGGGGGACAGAGGTGGAAACGATAAGGAACGTACTGAACGCCTTCAAACTGCCCGATCTGCGGCGGAAGATACTCTTCACCTTGACCATGCTGGTGGTCTATCGCCTGGCGGCCCACATACCGGTGCCAGGGGTGAATACTGAGGCGCTGAGTCAGATGTTCCAGAGTAATCAGCTTCTGGGACTGTTGGACATGTTCTCGGGAGGCGCAATGTCCAGCTTCTCGGTGGTGGCCGTGGGTGTGTACCCCTACATCACGGCATCCATCATCATGCAGTTGCTGGTGCCGTTGATACCTCCACTGGAGCGGCTCTCCCAAGAGGGCGAGGCCGGACAGGCCAAGATCAATCAGTACATGCACATCGCGACGGTGCCCCTGGCTGCACTTCAGGCCATCGCACAGATCACGATGTTCAGTCGCAGTACGGTACCTGTCATCGAGAACTTCAATCTCTTCTCTGCCAGTACTTTCCTGCCCAGCCTGGCCACGGTCTTGACCCTGACAGCGGGCACCATGTTCGCCGTGTGGCTGGGGGAACTGATCACCGAGCAGGGCGTAGGCAACGGCATCTCCATCATCATCTTCGGGGGCATCGTGGCCCGTATCCCGCAGAGCGTTGCGGAGGATCTGCGGACGAACATCCCTGGCCTCATCGCTTTCGTAGCTATCGCTGTGGTAACGGTGGCGGCCATCGTTCTCATCTATGAAGGGCAGCGACGAATCCCGGTCCAGTATGGCAAGCGCGTACGAGGTACGAAGATCTATGGAGGGCAGAGCACCCACATACCGTTGAAGATCAACTCTGCTGGGATGATCCCCCTCATCTTCGCTTCTTCGCTCCTGATCCTGCCTGGGGTTATCGCCAGCTACTTCCAGTTCTCGGACAACCAGATCGTGGGGAGCATAGCTCAGAGCGTCGTGGCCATCTTCGATCAGGAGGGAGTCCTCTACTGGATTCTGTACTTCTTGATGGTCGTGGGCTGTACCTACTTCTACACAGACGTCATCTTCCAGCAACAGAACATTCCCGACAACCTCCAGAAGCACGGGGGTTTCATCCCCGGCATTCGTCCAGGAGCACGGACTGCGGAGTACTTGAACCGGGTCTTGCGGCGCATCACGCTGGTGGGGGCTCTGTTCCTGGGGGCGGTGGCTGTCCTGCCTTTCTTCGCCAGCCGGCTCACTCCTATGGAGACGATGATCATCACCAGCACCGGCTTGTTGATCGTGGTGGGTGTGGTCATAGACACGATGAAGCAGCTAGAGGCGCAGCTACTGATGCGTCACTACGAAGGGTTCCTCAGATAGTGGTCGTGGAGGTTGTATGAATCTGGTCATGCTCGGCCCACCGGGGGCTGGCAAGGGAACTCAGGCTGCATTACTCGCCGAGAAGATCAAGGTGCCCCATGTGGCCACCGGTGACCTTTTTCGGACAGCACTGAAGGAAGAGACCGAGCTAGGGTTGACCGCCAAGTCCTACATGGAACGGGGGGAGTTGGTGCCAGACGAGGTCACCGTAGCCATGGTCCGCGAGCGGCTGGTGGAGCCTGACTGCGACACCGGGGTGATCCTCGACGGGTTCCCTCGCACTGTCGAGCAGGCCGAGAGCCTGGAGGGGATACTTGCCGATCAAGGTAAGGCCATAGACGCGGCGCTCTTCATCGACGCGGCAGAGGATGAGTTGGTCAGAAGGCTCTCCAGCCGCTGGACCTGCCGTAATTGCCAGGCGGTGTACAACGTCATTTCGAAGCCTCCCCGGGAGGAGGGCAAGTGTGACGTCTGTGGCGGCGAGCTCTACCAGAGGACCGACGATGTACCCGAGACGGTGAGGAACCGAATCCGGGTCTACTGGGATCAGACCAGCCCCCTTGTGGAGTACTATAGGGGCAAGGGGTTGCTCATTACCATCGAAAGTGAAGGTGGCATAGAAAACGTACAGGGGAAGATCCTCAAGGCCCTGCAAGCCGTGTGATGGTCATCAGAAAGTCTAATCGGGAACTGGCGACGATGCGAGAGGCCGGGAGGATCGTGGCTGAGGCCCACGCCCGGCTTCGGGACAGCGTCAGGCCAGGGATGACCACGGCGGAGCTGGATGCACTGGCCTATGAGGTGGTCACCGCTCACGGCGCCCAGCCGTCGTTCCTGGGGTATCGGGGCTTTCCGGCATCGCTGTGTGCGTCCGTCAACGAAGAGGTGGTGCACGGCATTCCAGGACCGCGAGTGCTGGAAGAGGGCGACATCGTTAGTCTGGACTTCGGCGCGTTCTACCGTGGGTATCACGGGGATGCAGCCATCACTGTGGGCGTGGGCCGGGTGGACGAGAAGGTTCAGGACTTGATAGAGACCACCCGGAACGCTCTGGAGGCTGGGATCGCCCAGTGCACGAAGGGCAAATACCTGGGCGACGTCTCGTGGGCGATTCAGAGCGAGGCCGAGTCCCACGGGTTCTCTGTGGTACGGCAGTACGTGGGACACGGCATTGGCCGCAGGATGCATGAGGATCCGCAGATACCGAACTATGGGTCGCCAGGCCGAGGAATGCTTCTGAAACCGGGCATGACCTTCGCGCTGGAGCCGATGGTGAACGTGGGGACGTACCTCACGCGTGTGTTGGATGACAACTGGACGGTGGTGACCGCCGATGGTGAACTGTCAGCTCACTTCGAGCATACCATCGCCATCACAGAGGCGGGACCGGAGATACTGACCCGTCTGTAAGAGGGGAGTCGACAATGAAAGTCAAACCATCAGTCAAACGTCGCTGCGAGAACTGCAAGATCGTGAGGCGCAGGGGTGTAGTCAGGGTTCTGTGCAGGAACCCTCGACACAAGCAGCGGCAGGGCTAGTCTGGTGGGGCAGAAGGTGCGAGCCTGCCCATAGAGAATAGGAGGACGACCATGGCTAGGATCGCCGGCGTTGACTTGCCTAACAACAAGCGAACGGAGATCGCTCTTACCTACATCTACGGTATAGGCAAGTCCTCCAGCCAGAGAATCCTGGATCAGGCGGGAATCGATCCCAACATCAGGGTCAAGGATCTGACGGAGGAGGACGCAACGCGTATCCGCGTCATTATCGATAGAGACCACAAGGTCGAGGGTGACTTGCGACGGGAGGTCACCCAGAACATCAAACGATTACAGGAGATAGGGTCCTACAGGGGTCTGCGCCACCGTCGCAATCTGCCGGCGCATGGCCAGCGCACCAGGACCAACGCGCGCACGAAGAGGGGCGCGAGGAGAACGGTTCCTGGGAAGCGTCGGAGCAGGGCCAAGAAGTAGCGAGTTGCTCTGCACGGGCCTGTACGTGCGCTCTCACGGAGTGGAGCGCCACAGGAGAACAGACCCCACTTCCTGTAGGGGAGGAATAGGTGGCACGAAGACAAGCGAAGAGACGTGGACCGCGCCGCGTGCGTAGGGATGTCCCTGTCGGGCAGGCGCACATACAGTCGACCTTCAATAACACGATCATTACGATAACTGACTCCAACGGGGACGTTCTGACGTGGAGCAGTGCGGGCACCGTGGGCTTCAAGGGCTCCCGGAAGAGTACACCCTACGCGGCGCAGCTTGCCGGTCAACAGGCGGCCAGGCAGGCCATGGACATGGGCGTGAGAGAGCTGGATATCTTCGTCAAGGGTCCCGGACCCGGTCGAGAGGCGGCAGTGCGCGCCTTGCAGGCGGCGGGCCTGGGAGTCAGGTCGATTAGCGATGTGACACGCGTGCCGCACAATGGGTGTCGTCCTCCCAAGAAGCGGCGCGTATAGCAGCCAGCGCGGCTCTACCCGTCTCCAGAGCGACTCACCAGAGGAGAAGAAATGGCAAGATACAATGGCCCGGTCTGCAAACTCTGCCGTAGAGAAGGGGAGAAGCTCTTCTTGAAGGGAGATCGGTGCTTTACGGCAAAGTGTGCTTTCGAGAAGCGCTCTTATCCGCCTGGCATGCACGGGCGTCGAGCGCGATTCAGGCGCAAGACCACCGACTTTGGCACACAACTACGAGAGAAACAGAAGGCTCGGCGAATCTACGGCGTGATGGAGAGGCAGTTCCGTCGTTACTTCCGCATAGCGGAGAAACGTAAGGGCATTACTGGCGCCAATCTCCTACAGGCCCTGGAGAGCAGGCTGGACAACGTGGTTCTCCGACTTGGCTTTGCCAGCTCGCGCGCCCAGGCACGTCAGTTGGTCAGGCACGGGCACTTCGAAGTCAACGGGACGAAGACCGATGTCCCATCCTATCTGGTGAAGCCGGGCGACCAGATAAGTGTGCGGGCCAGGAGCAAGACCAACAGCTACTTCCAGGCTGTGCCCCAGGAAATGGAGCATCGGTTTGTGCCAGCGTGGCTCAGCGTGGACGTCAATTCGCTTTCGGGACGAGTACTGGCTCTCCCGACTCGAGAGGAGATCGAGGCACCGCTCAACGAGCAATTGATCACTGAGTACTATAGCAGGTAGGGCAGTTTCTCGCTTCAGAAGCTGTTAGAGGAGGGACACCCTTGCTACCCAATTTGGTTCTGCCCAAGATAGAGATTGAAGCGATCTCCGAGCGGTACGGGCGTTTCGTGGTCGGGCCGCTGGAGAGCGGCTATGGCGTGACGATCGGTAATTCCCTACGGCGGGTTCTTCTCTCCTCCTTGGCCGGCGCAGCAATCACATCCGTCAGAGTAGATGGCGTCCACCACGAGTTCTCGCCGATAGCGGGGGTCAAAGAAGATACGATGACCTTGCTTCTCAACCTGAAGCAGGTCAGGATGATACTGCACGGAGACGAGCCTGTACGGCTGAGGCTCGAGGTCGAGGGAGAAGGGGTCGTCACAGCAGGAGACATCGAGTGCCCGAGCGAGGTGGAGATCGTCAACCCCGAGCTTCCCTTGCTCACTCTGGATGCTAACGACTCCAGAGTGGAGATGGAGATGACCGCCGAACGGGGACGGGGATACAGCCCCAGCGAGGAGAGAGGTGAGCTTGGCATAGGTCAACTGCCTGTAGACGCTGTGTTCTCTCCGATTCGCAGAATAGCCTATGTGGTCGATCGAGTGCGCATTGGCGAGATCACCGATTTCGACCAGCTGAAGCTGGATATCTGGACCGATGGGACCATCCAGCCCGAGGAGGCTCTCAGCAGCGCCGCCCAGATGCTGGCAAAACACTTCTCTCTGGTGGCCAACGTGGGAGGAGCGCTGATTGAGGAGGGAGAGGAGGCCCTGGAAGAGGGCATCCCGGCCAGGGTCTACGAGATGCCTATCGAGGATCTCGACCTCACCGTGAGAGCCTTCAACTGCCTCAAGCGCGCCGGGATCACGACGGTGGGCATGATTCTGGAGAAGCTAGAGAAGGGCGACGATGAGATCCTGGCGATTAGGAACTTCGGGCGGAAGTCCCTCGATGAGTTGAAAGAGGCATTGAGCGAGAAGAACCTCCTCCCGGAACCGCAGGAGGAAGAGAGCGATGAGACATAAGATCGCGGGTCGCAGGCTGAAGCGATCCACTGGCCATAGACAAGCGTTGTTCAGGAATCTGATCACGGAGCTTTTCAGGCACCGACGGATTACCACCACCGAGGCGAAGGCCAGAGCTGTGCGTGCAGAGGCGGAGAAGCTGATTACCGTTGCCAAGCGCTCCCTGGACAAAGAGAGCGACGTTCACGAGCGCCGTCAGGTTTTGCGAACCGTATCGGACCACGAGGTCTTAAGAGAGTTGTTCGAGACCATCGCTCCTGAGTACAAGGATCGCCCTGGAGGTTACACAAGGCTCATCAAGCTTGGGCCCCGTCAGGGTGATGCTGCAGATATGGCCATACTCGAACTCGTGGAGTGAGTTGCTGGATGCAGGAGGGCGATCCGGGGACCCGCAATCTGAAGGCCGTTGTCGAGTACGATGGCACCAGATATGCAGGGTTCCAATTGCAGCCCGACCTGCCGACGATACAGGGAGAGTTGGAACGAGCGCTGGCTGAGGTGACGCAGGAGAAGAGCAAGGTCGTGGGAGCGGGGAGAACAGACGCCGGGGTCCACGCCCAGGGACAGGTGATTCACTTCCTGACTGGATGGAAGAGATCGGTGGAGGAACTGCACAGGGCCTTCAACGCGGTACTGTCGCGCGACATCGCGATCAGGGAACTGAGCGTGGCCGCCCCTGACTTCCATGCCCGATTCAGCGCCGTGACACGAGAATACCGTTACGACATCCTGAACCAGGAGGTCCGGTCGCCGTTGGAGGCGCGACACGCGTACCATCACGAACAGCCTCTCGATGCACAATCCATGGGGGAGGCGGTGGCGTGTCTCGTTGGGAGCCACGATTTCGCATCCTTCGGGCTGCCTACCCAAGGCGATAGCACGGTGCGTGATATGGCGGATGCCAATTGTGCGAGAGAAGGCCACCACATTCTCGTCGATCTGGAGGCCAATGGCTTTCTGCGGCACATGGTGCGGGCCATCGTGGGCACCCTGCTGCTCGTAGGCAGGGGCATCCTGAGTTCGGCGGATTTCAAGGAGATTCTTGAGGCCAGGGACAGGAGCCAGGCAGGTCCGCCTGCTCCGGCCCACGGCCTTTGCCTGGTGAAAGTGAACTACTGAGGTACCGAGATATGAAGACGCATTCCACGAAACCTTCCGAGATCGAGCGTGAGTGGTACGTGGTGGATGCCGAAGGCCAGACGCTGGGGCGGCTGGCTTCGGAGATAGCGAAGATCCTGAAGGGGAAGCACAAACCCATCTATGCTCCCCATCTGGATACTGGGGATTTCGTCGTGGTGATCAATGCCCAGAAGGTCCACGTCACCGGGCGCAAGATGGATCAGAAGATGTACTATCGCCATTCCGGCTACCCGGGCGGGTTGACGGCCATTACTCTGCGCGACCAGTTGAAGAGACACCCCACAAGGGTTATTCGTTCGGCAGTCAAGGGCATGCTGCCTCACAACAGGCTGGGGCGGGCCATGATGAGGAAACTCAAGGTATACGCAGGCGCTACCCACCCTCACGAGGCTCAGCAACCCAGACCACTGGAGTTCTGAGGCCGCTAGTCCCGAGCTGCGGTAAGGAGGTTATCAGTAGTGGCGGAAGAGAAGGAAGTTACGGAAGCGACAGAGGCTCCGGGGGGAGAGTCACTGGCTAGTGAGGACGTGGGCGAGACACAGGTGCCTGAGACAGCGGATACTCAGGCTCAGGCAGAGGGCCCTGTCGAAGCGACCACGGCTAGCGAAGTACAGCCAGTCGACGAGGGGGAGCCCGCACGTGCTTCCCTGCCCGACGAGGCCCCTCAGGCGGAGAGCTCTGCCAAAGAGGAAGCTGAGCGCCCGTCGCCGGAGCGCACAGACGGGCTGCCCACGCTCGATGAGTTGGGCCCCAGGACTGACATATACTACTATGGCACCGGAAGGCGGAAAACCTCCAGCGCCCAGGTGCGCCTCTATCCTTCCAAGGAAGCTGCCATAATCGTCAACGACAAGCCGGCGGAGGAGTATTTCTCACGTTCCGAGGACCTCAAGTTCCTGAGGAGGCCGCTGCGGGCCACGGCAACTGAGGACGCATTCAGGATCACGGTCAAGGTCAGGGGTGGAGGGATCACCGGGCAGGCCAGCGCCATCCGCCACGGCATCGCCCGGGCTTTGACCAAGGCGAACCCGGAATTCCGGCGCACTCTACGCAGGGAGGGGTCCCTGACGCGGGACCCTCGCATGAAGGAGCGAAAGAAGCCTGGTCTGAAGCGCGCCAGAAAGGCGCCGCAGTACACCAAGCGGTAGAGAAGCCAAAGGCGCCGTGCCGTAGCGCGGCGCCTTTTCTCTTGTCCCAGCTTCGGAAACCCTGGTATTGCCGCGCAGCTTCTTGCTGCGCGGTGGCGCGTCAGAACAGATAGAGGATCGCCAGCACCGAGAGGCCCCACAACAGGTTGCCGATCAGCAATGGTGGATCCTTGATCAGAATCTCCTCCGGAGTCCCCGGGAGTCCCCCGCTTTGGATCAGAAGTAGATAGCGCATGATGCCGTAGAGCACGAAGGGGATGGTCAGCATCATACTCTTGTTCTCAGGCACGTGACTTCCCCAGAAGGTGTAGAGCGAATAGGCGATCACCGTGCACGAGGTCACCACGGAGATCATCTGCCCGAGGAGAGTCGAACCGTAGTCTGCCAGGACCTTTCGATGCCTGGGAGCCACCTCGCCAAGAACGATGAGCTCGTGACGCCGCTTGCACAGGGCCAGGAAGAGGGCCAGAAAACTGCCACACACGTAGAGCCAGGGCGAGAACGTCGTCGCCCCGGCAACGACCGAGCCTGACGTGACCCTCAAGATGAAGGCCGCCGCAATGGCCAAGACGTCGAGGATCACGTAGTTGGTCAAGAGCAACGAGTAGGCGATCTCAACCGTCAGGAAGAGGGATGCGACCACGCCAAACCTGACGTCCACCGCAAAAGCCAACCCCAGGCTGACCGTAGCCAGCACGATGGCCGCGCCCAAAGCTGCCGACCTGTCGAGCCTCCCGGCGGCCAGCGGGCGATCTCGCTTGGCAGGGTGCAGCTTGTCTCGCTCCCTGTCCACTACATCGTTGACCAAATACGAGGCGCTGGACAGAAGACAGAGACAGATGAAGGCCACCCCCGATCTCACGATCAAATCGGGTAGGCTGAGCTTCATCCCGAAGACCAGGGCTGCGAACATGAAGATGTTCTTCAGCCACCGCTTGGGATGCATGGAGATGAGCAACTCTTTGAGCAAGTCGACCGCTCCTAGAACACGTAGAGAACAGTGAGGACGGTCACGCCCCAGCAGAGATTGCTGGCCACAAATGGCGCGTCCCTGATCAGGATCTCCTCGGGGCTGCCGCCCATGTTTCTCTGGTGGATGAGATACAGGTACCGGAAGATGTCGTAGATGATGAACGGAATGGTCAGCATCATGGCTTTGTTGGCAGGCAGGTTTTCGGCCGAGAATGTGTACAGAGAATAGGCTATCACGAAGCAGGAGGCCACCAGGGCGATCATCTCGTCCAGCATCTGGGGCGAGTACTCCCGGAGTACTTTGCGATGCTGTAGAGCATGCGCGTCCAGGAGCACGAGTTCGTTTCGTCGTTTGCCGAAGCCGAGGAAGAGGGCCAGCGAGGTCATACATACGTAGAGCCAGGGCGAGAACCTTTGAGCCTCGACTATCACAGATCCCGCTGCCACACGCAATACGAAGCCTGTGGCGATGACCAGCACATCGATGATGACCAGGTTCTTCAGGCCGAAGGAGTAGGAGAGCTGGAGCAAGAAGTAGGCCAGCGCGACGACGCCAAAACGCGGATCGAGCAGGAAGGACAAACACAGAGTGCAAAGGGGAAGGATCATGGCCGCGCCAGTGGCGGCCGATTGATTCAGCTTGCCTGAAGCCAGTGGTCTGTTACGCTTGACCGGGTGCTGGCGATCCTTTTCCAGATCTGTGAGGTCGTTGATGATGTAGACGCACCCGGAGAGAATGCAGAAGAGCGCGGCGGCCAGGACTGCGTTCACGACGTAGGTGGGATCCAGGAGCTTCAGGTCGAAGAGCAGCGCCGTGAAGATGAATACGTTCTTCGTCCATTGTTTGGGACGCATCGTGATCAACAACTGCTTGAACATGGAAAAGAGCATAACCCATCACCCGGCCGTAGTCAACCGTTTGACTTTCGTCGGGCACAGGGTAGACTCTGGTTTATGGCGAAGGTAAGGTTGGACAGGCTGCTCGTGAGACGAGGGCTCGTGGACAGTCTCCGGGGCGCGCAGGGCCTGATTCTTGCTGGTCAGGTGATGCTGGAGGATCGTGTCTTGGACAAGGCCGGAGAACTGGTCCCCGATACCGCCCAGGTTCTCATCCGTGAGAAGCCTCGATACGTCAGCAGGGGCGGTTTCAAGCTCGAGCACGCACTGGATCGTTTCGGAGTCGACGTCGCTGATATGACGGTGATCGACGTTGGAGCTTCCACCGGAGGTTTCACTGACTGCCTCTTGCAGAAGGGAGCGCGGAAGGTCTACGCTGTCGACGTGGCCTATGGTGAGCTAGCCTGGAGACTGCGCCAGGACTCGCGTGTGGTCGTGCTGGAAAGAACCAACGTACGCTATCTCGACAGCTTGCCTGAGCCCATAGACCTGGCGACCATAGACGTGTCCTTCATCTCCCTGAGGCTGGTGTTGCCTCCCGTGGCGGGACTACTGCGGCCCGACGGCGAGATCGTGGCCCTCATCAAACCCCAGTTCGAAGCGGCACGCGAGAGGGTGGCCAAAGGTGGCGTGGTGCGAGACCCGGCGGTGCACCGAGCGGTGCTCGAAGAGGTCGTAGGGAAGGCCGTTGGCAATGGGCTGCGGCTGAGGGGCCTGATGCCATCACCATTGAGAGGTCCGGCCGGGAACATCGAGTTCTTCTCCTATCTGAGTCGAGATCAGTGGGTGGAGAGTGTCTCCATCGAAGGGGCTGTGGAAGCGTGCTTGGGCGAGACGGCGTCGCTCCGCTAGCCAGACCACGCCCAAGACGCATGAACGAAGTGGAGGGGCGGTTGGAAATCGTCAGTGTGGATCGAAAGGAGATCGAGGGCTTCCTGGGCCGCGAATGGCCCGCTGTGAATGAGCGTTGGTTTGGACGGTCCGATCCAGAGATGTGGGAAGCCCGGCGCTACGCGCTGGCAGCGTACGACGACGCCACGATCGTAGGGGCAGCGGTGCTGAAGCTCGAGGGTGGCTTGGGCAAGGTGACGCAGATCATCACCGCTGTTGATCGTCGGGGAGAGGGGATCGGTCAGGCCCTCATGAGCAGGGTCGAGGAGATCTGTCGCCAGGAAGGGTGCCACAAGGTAAGCTTGAAGACCTATTGGGATTCCGAGGCCCAGCGTTTCTACAGCAGCCAGGGCTATGTGGTAGAGGGCATACTGCGTCGAGATCTCCACGGTCTCGACATGTGCCAGATGTGCAAGTTCCTCTGAGAAGAGCGTTCCGTTCTCCCGCTGGTGGCGCGCCCGGCCCTGCGACACGTCCAGCAAATGTGTCCTCGGTGGGCGTCCGGCGCCTCGCTGGGGGAGGCGGCCGAACGTGGCAAGGTCGTTGACAAACGCCAGAAGCTATCCTAAAATTGTCTCCGACTAATCTGCCACAGGAGACATGATGCCCCTCGTAACGCTCTTCTCCCCCGTCCTGATCCTGCTCCTGGGGGTTCTCTTGGTGTCGGCCGCCCGCAGACTCGCGAGCGCAGGGACCGCCAGCGTGTTGAGTGGGGTCGTGGCTGTCTGCTTCCTCCTCTCGTGCCTGTTTCTCCGTTGGGTGCAACCGGCCACGGCGACGACTGAACTCTGGCGACCCGGGTCTCTGTTCGAAGTAGAGCTGGGCTTCTACGCGGATGGTCTGGCAATCCTCTACCTGGTTCTGACGGCCGTAGTCACACTGATCGCGGTTGTCCTGGATCGAGTCTCGTGGGAGACCGGGAGGGAGCGACCCAGCGGCCATGCGGCGCTGTTTCTTGTGGCGGCAGGCGCGTCCAGCGTCTTCCTCTCAGCGGATCTGGTTACTCTCTGCTTCAGTTGGGCGTTCATGGACCTGGCGTTGCTGGTTTTCGCCGGCTCGATACGCGACGGGCAGGCTGACTCTCGAATTGGCCTCAGGTCGCTGGTGCTCAACTACCTGGCGGGGGTGGCGCTGCTGGCGGCCCTTCTCGTGCTCCAGGGCCAGGGGGAGTCGCTCTGGCTTCAAGCGGGGCCACTTCCTATAAGAGTGATCTCGCTGGTCACGGTTGGAGCACTGATTCGTTTGGGGCTGTATCCGGCCTTCCTTCGGCCTCCGCCTGGGGTGGAGAGGAGGCTGGGAGACGTGATCGTGTGGTACGCCGTCCCGGTGAGCGTAGGAGGGTATCTGCTGGCTCGGGTACTCAGTCTGACGGCGGTATCGTGGCTGCCGGGCCGCGAACTGGTCTTGATTCTGGGCAGTCTGGCGGTGATCCTGAGTCCCTTTCCACTCTGGTTCGAGACCGGTCTGAGGAAGTCAGGCGCCTACGTCGTCCTGCACCAGGTGGGTCACATAGCCATGGCGGCCGCCGTTGCTGCTCCGTATTCCACGACCATCATCACGGTGCAGGCCGTGGGCCTGGTGTTGGCGCTCACCTTGTTCCTGGTGAGTGAAGCCGGGAGTCGCGTCACCATGCGCCGGCCCTATGCGATGTGGACCCGCTCTTGTCTGTTGATCTCCGTGGCCGCGCTTGCAGCCACGCCTCTGACCATCGGCTTCGTGAGCCGCCAGCTCCTGTACGCCTCCCTTGAGGAATCAGGCCTGGCCAGCATCGTCGTGCTCAGCCTGGTGAGCAACAGCTTTCTGGCGGCCCCTTTGCTGAAGAAGGCGCTGGAGCCTGCCCCCGAGAGCGAGTCTGGGGCGCAGGGCAACCCCGTTCTCCTGGCCAGCATGACCGTCCTGGCCATCCCGGTCATCGTACTGGGTCTGCACCCTCCCCTCCTGGGGCGCTTGATGGGGTCTCAGAGTCTCCTGGCTGCCTGGCCGAGCCTGGCTGAACTTCTCTACTCACCGGACAGCTACGTGTCTCTTACCGTTCTCGCCGGCACCCTCGTCTCGCTGGCTGCGGCGTATCTGATGTACAAGAAGGGGCAGGTCATCGTTGCCAGGGCGGGGATCTCACTGGAGACGTTGCGCGTAATTGCGGAGATGGAGTGGTTCTTCGGCGCGCTGACCTGGACTGTGGAGCGGGTAACCCTGATCCTCGAGGCGGTTGGGCGCTTCTTCGAAGAGCGGCGGTCTCCGGGCTGGCTCCTGGTGTTTGTCACCCTCGCTGCATTGCTGCTGTTGAGCAGTTGAAAGACTGGTATGGAAGCACTACAGGACATCTTCCTCAGACTGTCTGCACTCTCGTACGTCGAGCTGATGCTGGGCCTGCTCATCACCGGCACAGTGATCCTGGTCCTGGAGGACTGGAGGCTGAACCTGTGGGCTCTGGCTGCCCAATACGTTCTCGTGGGTTTGCTTCTGGTCAGGGTCATGTCCGTGAGGGTGGCGTTGATTCAGGTGCTCATGGGGAGCTTGGTTTGCCTGATTCTCTACCTGACAGGCCAGCGAAAGCACTGGGGGAGCGTGGAGGGGGTAGCTCACGATCAAGGTGAGCGCGACGTTGCCGTCCGGGAGAGCTTCCTCATGAATGTGTGGTTTCGTCTGGCGGGGGCACTGTTGGCCGCGATGCTCGCCTACGCCCTGGGGAGTAGGCACCCCTTCGTTGACCAGCCGCAGGGGCTTTCGCAGGCTTGCTACTGGCTAGTGATCTTGGGACTGCTTATCGTAGTGCTGACCGGTGATCCTTTCAAAGTCGGTCTGGGCCTCCTGACCTTCCAGTCTGGCTTCGGAATCCTGTTAGCCACCTTTGAGAGGAGCCTGAGCGTGACCGCACTGGTAGGGGTGGTCACCATACTCATAGCTCTCGCCGTGTCCTATCTCGCTGCGACGCAGAGTGGTTTCTCTTTCGAGGATGACGAAAGATGAGTCTGCTTCTGCTACTGGTCTTCTTGCCCCTGGCTGTGGCGGGGCCGGTGTACTTCCTGAGGCGTTACTGGACGACGACCGTCTTTCTCTGCCTGGCGACGGTCGTGGTTCTGATCGCGGTCTGTAGTCGTGCACCCCTGGGTGAGCCTGCGTACCTGCTGGGCCGCGAACTGGTACTGGATCAGTTGAGCCGCCTCGTACTCATCTTCTGCTTCTGCCTATGCGGCCTCATGATTCTGTATGCCTGGCGGATACCGCAGGGATGGGCATTCTGTCCCTCCCTGTTGGCCATTCTGGGTCTCTTGAGCGGGGTGGTGATGATTCGTACCTTTCTCATCGCTGTCCTGCTTCTGGAGATGGCAGGCCTGGTCTTCGTGCTGATGATCCACGGACGGCGTCCCGCCGCCGCTGGCACCGCGATGGGGTACCTGGTTGCGTTGGTCGTAGCTGCCCCGTGTCTGCTCCTGGTGACCTGGTTCACGGATAGCTACGCTGTGCATCCAGAGGATCTGCTGCTCGTTCGCTTCACAGTGATTGCCGTATCCATTGGCTTCGGGATCCTGCTGGCAGCGGCGCCGCTCCACTCATGGCTGCCCTCGCTGATCGAGGATGTGCCCTCGATGGTGGGGGCTTTGTCGATCTGCGTATTCAGCCAAGTCTGCCTGGCGTTGCTGATCCGTGTCCTGAACGACAACTCGTGGTTGGTGGTGGACTCGCCCATTCTGTCGGTGATCTCCATTTCGGGTCTGCTGACAGCGCTGGTGGGGGGCCTCCTCGCCTTCGCACAACGCCACCCTCGTCGACTGCTGGCCTACGCTGCCATCTCCGACATGGGCTTCGTCCTGGTGGCGCTGGGGACCGGGTCACTGCCTGGGATTACGGGTGCTCTGGCGCACGGCGCAAACCGCGCCGTGGCCGTTCTCCTGGTGGCCATGAGCCTGGGCTCGCTGCGCAGCTATCTGGGCGAAGGTTCGGTGTCGTCACTGGGCGAGGCAGTGCGACGGATGCCAGGAGGGATGACAGGATATCTTCTCGGCGGCCTGGCTCTGGGGGGCTTTCCACTCTTTGGGGGCTTTGCGAGCCGGTGGTTGGTGTACCGCACCATCGGTCTCCGAGAACCTATCTGGCTGTTCGCACTTGTGTTCTCAGGTCTCTGTGTGGTGTTGGGGTACATCAGATCCGTGACCGGGATGCTCCAAGGCTCGGCAGACGTGGAAACACAAAGGGAGCCGTTGCTGGTGACTGTGCTCGTTCTTGGCCTGGTCGGTGTGTCCCTGATCTTAGGGCTGTTTCCCGGACTGCTCGTGGCGCCACTGGAGAGTGTAGTACAGGGAATGGCCCTCATCAGCCGAGCGCCGTGAGGGGCTGAGGCCTCTGCGGGGTCCCTTGTGCGAGGCTGGCTGGACAGCCCCCGTCTTCCTCGAGCGCAGTATCCTCTGACGCCACTGCCTGAAGACGAGACAAGGCACCAACTACATCCCCTGGAGGACGAACAAGAGGTTTGGCTCTGCGAGATAGGAGCTGCTCTTGGGTTCTGGGACTAGGCACTCTTGCCGAGGCCTGGACGCATTGGTATAATACCGTCCACAAATGGAGCAGCTTCGACCGCCGGTGACCAAGAATGTCCGGGAGACGTCTATCGCGGTGGCCAAGCAGGGTCTGAAGGTCATGTTCGTAGCCCATCCCGACTCCTGCCGCGTGTGTCGGGGTCTGCAAGGGCGCATCTTCGATCCACGAGAGGCCCCTCCGGTGCCCCTGGAGGAGTGCCTGACTCCCCCCTGCCGCTGCCGATACGAGTGGTACGACCCCCAGTTGGTGATCTCGAAGCTGCTGGGTGCCGGCGTGGACGCGGTCAAAGGGAAGAGGCTGGAGGAGGCCAGGGATCTCTTGTATCAGGTCATCGATCTGGACGAGCACAACGAGAAGGCCTGGTTGTGGCTGAGTGGCGTGGTGGAGGGGACAGACGGGCGGATCGTATGCCTGGAAAACGTCCTGGCGATCAACCCCCGGAATGGCCTCGCAGCAGAGGGGCTGCGCTATCTGAGGTCCGAGAGGCGAGCACGGGCGACTGGAGAACAGGCGGCCCGGAAGATAAGGGCGGCCAGAGATGCGATCGATCACATCCGGTCGAGGAGATCGAAGGTGATTACTCTGAGGGAATCGCCGCCTGTCCCCGGCAAGGCTGCGGAGACACCGGTGGTGAGCCGCACTGTCTCACGCCCGCGCCCGGTGAGTCCCGCTGTAGCGAGGCCGGCGGCGAGGGAGCGTGCTCCGGCGGTGAGCTTCACCGCGATCTTCCTCAGTGTGCTCCTGGTGGCGGTGCTGCTCGTGCTGATGCTGGCAGCTCTGATGTACGTCGGTAACCTGCTGAGGTAAGGTATGAAACCCAGATCCAGACTCATTCTCATCATAGGTGGCATAGCGGGAGCGTCGCTGCTCGCATTTTGCTTTGGCTTGGTGCTTACGGTCTTGGTCATCGCTCCGGCCAGAGAGGGCGGGGTGGTGTTGTCCGAAGCGACCGGGGGAGCTACGATCGTGGCGTCGCCCTCAGTTGGTGTCGGCCCTATGGTCCTGAGAACGCCTGTGGTTCCGACGCCCACACCCACGTATTCCATCATTCTGGCCACACCCACACCTCGTGACATGGTCCCGAGTCCTTCACCCTCGGGTCCATTGCCCTCGGTGTCGGCTTCACCTGAACAGCAACCGACCCGGGCGCCCTCACCTACGCCTACGCCTCGCTTCCCCTTCTTCTACGTACAAGGAAGCAGGGTGGAGGAGTTGCAGTGCGCCCACCCGTATCTACAGGGCTGGGTGAGAGACGCCGGGGGTGCACCACTGAACGGCGTGACCATCCAGTGGCAGTACTGGAACCAAGCGGAGTACGCCGTCAGCGGCGATCCGCAGTTCGTGTGGCAGGAGGGCGAATTCAAGTTCACCTACTATGGGCAGAACCCTCACACGGAGACTGACTTCGTGCTCCAGGTTGTGGAGAACGCGGGCAATCCAGTCCCCCTCTCCGAGCCCCTGGTCATCCACTACGCGGGCTGCGGCACCATGGGCCAGATCACGAACATCGTCTTCAAGCAGCGGTAGGCGACACTGCCACCGAATTGCGAGGTCCTCCATGGACGCTGGCGGACACTGGCACATATCGTCCGAACCTTTTCGCCCTCAGCCCGGAAGGGACAGGGAAGGCTTGAGCGGCGCCTTCTGGCTGGACGACGAGGACCCACAGGAGATTGTCGCCCGTGACGAAGCCACCATGGCCGAACTGGGGATAGACCCTGAGGAGTTGGCGCGCAAGCTGGCGTGGGTGGTGGAACTGTCCCGCCAGGATGAGTTCTACTGCAAGACCTTCGCCAATGACAGGTTCACCATTTCCAGCGTCTACTACCGGATGATGGTGCCCTGTCCCCTCTGCAACGGTGGCGGCGGCAATGGTGAGCTGGTCATCGTCGACAAGGTGAGTGGCAAAGGAATCTACTTCCCCTCGATGATGCCTCACCTGATCCTCGCTCACCACTTCTTCGAGAGCCCGCACTCTTCCTATCGGGTAGATCCGGAGGAGGCAAACGCGGTGCTCGAGCACTTCGTCGTGCCAGACGATTTCGTCTACCCTCCCCAGACGTAGGGCATCGGTCGGACCGGTAGGGGACTCAAGAGCCGGGCCTCTGCGGAGCTGTGCCTCTCGGCGACATAGACGGCGAATGCGATGCCACCATTCCACACCCTCCTCCCTGCCATTGTGAGCGGAGTCAGGATGTGGTAGACTGACTTGTCCAGCGGCCCCAAGTCGCCGGTCACACTCCGTAGGGAAGAGTGGTATGGACAACCAGCAGGCTACCGCTACGCCTCTGCTTACGACCAAGTTCTACGTACTTCCCTTCCGCGCAGAGATGGTCTCACGCCCGCGCCTGGTCCAGCAACTCAATGCGGGTCTCCATCGCAAGCTCACCCTCGTCTCCGCCCCCGCCGGCTTCGGCAAGACGACATTGCTGAGCGAATGGATCGGGAGTTGCCAGCGGCCCGTGGCCTGGCTATCAGTGGACCAGGGCGACAACGACCTGGCGCGCTTCGTGGCCTACTTCGTGGGGGCGCTACGCACCGTCGAGCCCGCGAAGGGGATTCTCAGCGGGACCACGGACGGAATGCTGAGCGGCCTGCAGTCCCCCGGGGGGGCACAGACAGAGGCGGTGCTCACCGGGCTGATCAACGAGATCGCGACCATCTCGGAGCCCTTCGCTATCGTCCTCGACGACTACCACCTGATCACTTCGAAGGCCGTCCACGCAGCCGTCACCTTCCTGCTGGAGCATCTGCCACCACGGATGCACCTGGTCATCTCTGGCCGGGTCGATCCACCTTTGCCCATCGCGGGTCTGCGCGGTCGCGGGCAGTTGACCGAGTTGCGCCAGGCTGATCTCCGCTTCACACCAGAGGAGGCAGCCGTCTTCCTCACCCAGACCACGGGTCTGGAGTTGTCGCCGCAGGATATCTCCGCCCTTTCGTCGCGGACAGAAGGCTGGATCGCCGGTTTGCAGATGGCGGCCGTTTCCATGCAGGGCCGGGACGAAGTCGCCAGCTTCGTAAGGGATTTCGCTGGCAGCAACCGTTACGTTCTGGACTATCTCGTGGAGGAGGTTCTCGAGCGACAGCCTCCTGAAGTCCAGCACTTCTTGCTCCAGACGTCGATACTGGATCGCCTCACAGGCCCTTTGTGTGATGCGGTGATCGAGCCAGACGAAGGTGCAACAGGGGAGCTATCCGCTGACGCTGAGCGGCCTTGCCTTGGCGGTCAGGAGACGCTGGAGATGCTGGAGAGATCGAATCTGTTCATCGTCCGCCTGGACGACGAAAGACGCTGGTATCGATATCACCATCTCTTCGCAGATCTACTGCGACAGCGCCTGCACCAAGGGGATCTCCACGTGCCGCGTACCCTGCACCGACGGGCCAGTGAGTGGCACGAGCGCAACGGTCTGGTGCCGTCTGCCATCGACCATGCTCTCTCTGCACAGGACTTCAAGCGAGCGGCTCGCCTCATCGCAGCGAGCGCAGACGAGACCTTCAGGCGGGCGGAGTTCACGACCCTCGATCGTTGGATGAAGGCTCTGCCCGAAGAGGTGTTGCGCGAGAACTCGCTGCTGTCTGCCTACTACGCGCTGGTGCTGCTGATGGCCGGCGGCACGCTCGACGAGGTGAGAGCGTGCCTCGAGTCTGCATCCCGAGGAGACTCCGCTGGCGTTCTCGAGGCAGAGTTGACCGTGCTATTTGCGATGCTCGCGACTCTCGAAGGGGACATACAAAGATCGCTGGAACTGTCCGAGAAGGCATTGGAAATGCTACCTGAGGAGCGCACGGTCTTGTCGGGGTTCCTGGAGAGGAACCTGGGCGTGGTCTACATGCTCAGTGGTCAGATGGAGGCAGCCCGAGAGGTCTTCGAAGAGAGCGCCGCGCTTGGCGAGAAGGCGGGCGATTTCATCAGCATCGTGGTGGCGCAGGAGAAGATCGGTACTGCGCGACGGATGCAGGGGCGCTTTCACGAGGCCAAGGCTATCTACGAGAAGGCTCTGGAGCTGGCTAGCGATGACCAGGGACGCCGCCATCCCGTGATCACCAAGGCGGTGCTTGGCCTCGCGGACATCTTCCGCGAGTGGAACGACCTGGAAGCCGCAGAGAAGCTTGTGGAGGAGGGACTCGATCTAGCTAGTTCGTGGTCGCGGTTCCTGGCGTTGGCCTGCTACCTTGTGCTGTCGCGGGTCCGGCAGGCGCAGGGAGACCTGGCAGGCGCTTCAGATCTCCTTGGCCGGTGCCAGCAACTGGCGGCGGAATGGGACGTCAGCGAGATGGATGACGTCATCGTGGGCGCCTACCAGGTCCGTGTCTGGCTAGCACGGGGCCAGGTGGGGGAGGCGGCACGCTGGGCGCGAAAACGAGGCTTGGACAGTAGCGTGGTCGTAGGCGAGCTCGAGAAGAGACAGGATAGGGCCTCGCTGGACTACTTGCGACAGATCGAGTATATGGCGCTGGCGCGGGTCTACCTGGCCCAGGAGGAGGCGGATAGGGCGTTGGAGGTGCTGAATCCGCTCGTGCAGGCCACCGAGAGGCGGGGCTGGGGACCATTGCTGCTGGAGGCGCTAGTTCTCCAGGCTCTGACCTTCCGGTCTGCGGGAGACGTGGAGCGCGCACTGGCTGTGCTACGGCGTGCGCTGTCTCTGGGAGAACCCGAGGGGTATGTGCGTACTTTCGTGGACGAAGGCGAGCCCATGGCCCAACTCCTGCACCAGGCAGCGTCGCGCGGCATCGCCCCCGAGTACGTCAGCAGACTCTTGACGGTCTTCGAGGTGGAAGAGCATGGGCGGCTGGAACGGGCCGGCACACCGTCAGTGGATGTACCCCTTGGAGAGCCGCTGAGCGAGAGGGAGATGCAGGTGTTGCGTCTCCTCAATACCAGTCTCTCCAGCACGGAGATCGCCGACGAGCTCGTGGTGTCTGTGAACACGGCGCGATCTCACATCAGGAGTATCTACAGCAAGCTGGGGGTTCACAGCCGCTACGAGGCGGTGGCCCGAGCAAGGGAGTTGAAGCTGATCTAGCTCGGGACCGCCGCATCGGGTTGCGCAAGAGTGGAGGGGCACGGCGCAAGGTGCCCCTGTGTTGTGTCCGTGATCTCTACTGCTTCCCAGCCAGGTGGCCAGGAAAACGCACGATGCGCCGCTTCGCCCTCACGATGCTGGATTCGAATCTGCCCCGAAGTACCGCCTGGAGTGGGCGATCAACCCCAGAGTCACCAGTAGCGGTATGCCAGCCAGCGCCGCCAGATGAGCGCCGTGCAAGGGCATGCCGCCCAGTGCTTCCATCTCCAGGGGCGCGAACTTCATCTGGGATAGGATGGCCGCCAGGGATGACCTCGATAGCGCCGCAATGCAGGAGACGGAGAGAAAGCCCCAGTACAGCAGCGAACCCCACCACGCCCAGCGTCTCAACCTCAGCAGTCCCCAGATCAGTGCCACGAGGATGATGATCGAGACGTCGATGAGGGTGATGCCCGTAAGGTCGAAGACAAGGATGTGGAAGAACGGGAACACGCCGTTGAAGAGGATCAGCACGTGCAGGACCGCGATGGTGAAGGCGAAGAACGTACATACAACGAGCACGGGAAGCGGTACGTCTTCGAGCCAGGCGGGCCTGGGGTCCCTGGTCTCGAACGTGAGGCGGACGTTCCTTCCTCTGTAGAACCGGATCAGCAGTCCCGGCACAACGGCGTAGGACAGGGTCAGGACCACGATGGCGACTATGGCAGTGAGCAAGGACGGCTCCTTGGACGTGACAAGCACGAACAGGAAGGCGACCATGAGGGGTATGCCCGCGACGAGCCAAAACCCCAGGAGGGTCAGGGTTAGCGTCCTGGCCCAGCGGAGCCTCTTCAGGTGCCCGTATCCGAGAGGGATGGCCACTACGGCGATGAGGTAGTACCCCACGATCTGCGCGGCGATATTGGCGAACATGAACGAGCCGAAACCAAAGCCGTCGTAGTGGAGGCGGCCACCTTCGGAGAAAAGGTAGAAGCAATAGGTCTCCAGCGGTCCTACGACGGCCATAGCCAGGCCAACGAGCAGCAGCAGGGCACCGAAGAGTGTGAGGATCGGTGTCCGATCTTTGTAGTCCATGGGAGTTGCTCCTTTCCTGCGCTGGAAGGGTCCAGGCAGGTTGGTCCACGTTCCACGGCGGCCGCGTACTGTAGCACTCGGACTAGAATTGTATACTACCTCGGTACTACCCGGCGATGACAGGACCGTTAACGTTCTGCTAGCGATTGTTGCCGTCCCCTTAGTTCTTCTGATCCACGGCCAGCCCCCCAGTTGCTCCGCGACCCCGTAGATCTGGTTCTGGATGCCGCCATTGTCTGACGCCCGGAGTACTCCGTAGGCGCGGATCTCTGGCCCGCGTCCGGGCCAGTGTTCCGTCTCTGGGTGGGGTCCAATCTTGTCCGCTCTCTGCCCAAACACCCAGGCCGATCATCACTCGGGCCCCCTGTAGCCGCACGGCACGCCGTGCGGCTACGAAGCTTGGGAGGTGTCCGGCCTGCCAAGGGCCTATGCCGATGTGGCGAGAGGCGCGCACATGCCCTGGCCCGATGGTCCGGAACCGGACAAGCTGCAAGCTTGTCCTACGGCAGTGTTCCATCGCTGCTACGGGGCGCCACCTCACCTGCCTTCTGCCCAATCACCCAGGCCAATCACCAATCTTGACGATGACGACTCACCCAGACAAGCAGTACGGTAGAAGCACATCGAGGACATCGGTTCCCCGATTTGGAGTTTCAACAGTGTCGAGGCGCCATCTATGACCAGTCAACGAGACAGCAAGAGACCCGAGGTGTATGAGATCAGGGTGAAAGGGGTGATCGACGAGAGATGGTCGGAATGGTTTGAAGGACTGGAAGTGTCACCGCAGCCCAGCGGCGAGACGATCCTCGTGGGGCCTCTGGTCGACCAGGCTGCGCTCCACGGCCTGCTGGAAAAGGTCCGCGACGTGGGTCTGCCGCTGATTTCGGTGAAGCGAGCGGACGATCGATCTGATCGGGAGATAGGAGGCGAGTGAGCATGGAAAAGCTGTTGAGAATGTCGTGGCGCAACGTGTGGCGCAACTGGCGTCGCACGATCATCGCTGTGGTCGCCATCAGCCTGGGCCTGGTCTTCCTGCTGATCTTCGACGGAATGATGGGTGGGGCGGAGCAGGCCATGTACGGCAACCTGGTGAAACTCCATGGCGGGAATGTACAGGTCCATGCGCCGGGCTACAGGGAGAAGGCCAATCGGATGCCACTCCTGCCTCTGGCCGACGCGGAGGCGGTCGTGCACGCGGCGCTGGCTCAGCCGCAGGTGGTCGGGGCCTCACGCCGGATCAACACCGGGGGCATGGTCAGCAGTCACGAGGGTACATTCCCCGTGTCCATCATCGGCATCGAGCCCGAACAGGAGGCCCGGGTGGGATTGCTGGCTGACAACATCGTTGGCGGCCGGTATCTGGCTGCGCAGGATGAGGACCAACTGCTCATCGGCCAGGCACTGGCACACCAGCTCGATGTGCAGGTGGGCGACCGGGTCACGCTGGTAGGACGCGCTACGCACGAGCAGATGCGTCGTCGGACTATGACCGTGGTGGGGATCTACGACCTCGGGATCCCCGAGGTGGAGAAGGGTATGGTCTACGTTTCGCTGGCCGAGGCACAAGCGCTTTTCGATCTGCTCGGCCAGGCTACCGAGGTGGACATCGCACTCCAGCGCATGGGCCAGGAGGAGGCCTTGGTAGGTGCGCTTCAGTCTGCGCTCCCCGGCTACGAGGTCGATCCCTGGTACGTCACGGATCCCTCGACCAAGCAAACCATGGAGATGGAGAAAGAGATCATGAGCCTCTTCGGGCTGGTGATCCTCTTGATCGCTGGCGTGGGCATCCTCAACCTGCTGCTGATGGCCGTGTTCGAGCGCACGCGGGAGATCGGCATTCTGGCAGCGATGGGGATGAAGCGCTGGGAGACCCTGGTCTTGTTTCTGCTCGAGGGCACGTTCATCGGGCTGCTGGGAGCGGTAGCAGGCTGCGTGGTGGGCGGTCTGATCAATCTCTACCTGGGCCAGGTGGGAATGCCCTGGGCTGCCCAGGAATACAGCGAGTTGACCGCGTTGATGGGCGATCGCATCTATTTCGACGTAGGCATCGGCCTGCTGGTGAACCGAGGCCTGACGGTGGTGATCATTGCGGCCCTGGCTGCTCTCTATCCCGCCTGGCAGGCCTCGCGGAGAGAGCCGGCTGAGGCGCTGCACTATGTCTAGGGCATCGAGAGACACGCTTGAGGAGTTGGGAGGCAAGCGATGAGACAACTGTGGAAGATTGCGTACCGCGATCTGGCGCGCAACCGGCGCCGGTCACTGTTGACGCTGGTAGCTGTGGCCCTGGGAGTGGCGATGCTCGTGACGCTGACCGGCCTCTACGCAGGCGCGATAGAGGGTTCGATAGCGAACAACATCCGACTGCAAACAGGCCATCTGCAACTGCGTGAGGAGTCTTACGACGAGGACAAGGTCACTCTGGCCTGGGAAGACCTCCTGGACAACGCGGAGGAGTTGGCCGCACAGGTTCAAGCCGTGGATGGCGTAGCCGCTGCGTCTCCGGTCTTGTGGGCCAGCGGCATCGTCAGCACGCGCGAGGATTCGCTGGGCGTGAGGGTGGTGGGCATAGACCCACTTTCGGATCTGCACGAGAGCGTCCGGGATGGCGTGGTGGTGGGAGAGTTCCTCCAGCCGGACGACCGTAGCGGGGTCCTAATGGGCCAGCGACTGGCGGAGAGTCTCGGGTTAACGGTGGGCGACCAGGTCAGCTTGCTGGTAAACACCTCGAACCAGCAGGCGGACGAGGCCACCTTCACCGTGCGCGGACTCTACGCCACGGGAGTGCCGAGCTACGACGATATCATGGTATTCCTGCCGCTCTCCAAAGCACAGGCCTTCACCCGGACCGAAGGGCGGGCCAGCGCCATCGTCGCCCTACTCGAGGACCGGGAGCACGCCGATGCCATCGCGGCGGCGCTGCGCACGCCCGGATTCACCGTGCTAACCTGGCGAGACATGAACCAGGTTATCCTCCAGGCTGTCGAAACCTCGATGGGCATCACCTATCTGATGTACCTGATCGTGCTGGCTGTGGTGGCCGTGGTTATCGCGAACACACTGTTGATGTCCGTCTTCGAGCGTGTGCGGGAGATGGGCATCCTGGCCGCGCTGGGCATGAAGGGCCGGCAGATCCTGGGCATGTTCTTGTTGGAGGCGGGCACGCTGGGCCTCGTGGGCGTCCTTCTGGGTGTCCTTGTGGGATCCCTTGGCGTGCTCTATCTGGCTACGGTGGGTTTGCACATCGGCGAAATGGCCACCGTCGCCAGCGCTGAGGTCGCCTACGGTGAAGTGATCTACGGCGAGTTCGACCTGGAGGGCATGCTGGGCTTGTCGGTGGGAGCCATGGTCATCATTCTTGTGGCGTCGCTCTATCCGGCCTGGTTTGCAGCCCGGTTGGAGCCTATCGACGCTTTGCGTGGTCAGTAGCAACGGACTGGGGAACACCTTTTCCACTATCAGACGCTGGGAGGAAAGAAATGGAAGTCATCGAGTTGCAGGAAGCAACCAGAGTGTACAAGATCGGAGAGGTGGAGACCCGCGCTCTGCGTGGCGTCAACCTGGCCATTGGAGGTGGCGAGTTCACAGCCATCGTGGGACCTTCGGGGTCGGGAAAGACCACTTTGCTCCAGTTGATGGGCTGCCTGGACCGGCCCACGAGTGGTCGCGTGCTGCTCAAAGGGGAAGACATCACACAGCTCAGCGCCAACAAGAGGGCCGACCTGCGCAGAGGCACCATCGGCTTCGTGTTCCAGTTCTTCGCGTTGATCCCTGGGCTCAGCGCCTACGAGAACATCGAGCTGCCGCTACTGTTGAGCGGAGTGAACGGCGGGAAGCGACGGGCTCGCGTCGAGGAACTGCTGGAGGCGGTGGGGCTGACGGAGCGGGCCAGGCACCGGCCAGACCAGATGAGCGGCGGCGAGCAGCAGCGTGTGGCGGTGGCCCGGGCGCTGTCCACGAAGCCGGTGCTGATCCTGGCAGATGAGCCTACGGCTAACCTGGACACGGAGAACGGTCGCCAAGTGATGGAGATCATGCTGCGGTTGAACGAGGAGACGGGCACTACCTTTGTGTGCGCCACTCACGACCCGCGGGTGGTTCCCTTCGCCCGGAGGGTGGTCGAGCTCCGCGATGGGAAGGTTTCGGACGACAAGCGGTATGAAGGAGACACGAGATGCTTCGTAAGTGGTGGGGAATAGCTTTGCCATTGCTGGCCCTGCTCACGGGTCTGACGGCCGGCTGCGGGCAGACGGCCGAGCCTGAGCCCACGCCCATGGTCACGGCGCCAGCTTCGGAGTTGCCCTCTCGCTCCGCCGGAGCGACGGTGACCGCCTCAGGGGAGGTGGTGGCGGCTCAGGAGGCGCAGATGGGCTTCGCCATGGCCGGACAGGTGGAGACGGTGGAGGTGGAACTCGGGGACGAGGTACAGCAGGGCGATACGCTGGTGGCGCTGGAATCCTCGAGCCTCGAGGCTGGGGTAGCTCAGGCGGAAGCGGCTCTGGAGGCGGTGAGGGCTCAACTGGCGGAACTGGAGGCTGGCGCCCGGCCCGAGGAGCTGGCTGCAGCTCAGGCTGCCTATGCCGGTGCCCTCGCGCAGTACCACAAGCTGGAGGCCGGTCCCAGCGAGGAGGAACTGAGGATGGCCCTGGCCGCCCTGAGGAAGGCGGAGGCGGCCCTGGTACAGGCTCAAGCCGCCTACGACGAGATCGTGTGGATGGAAGAGGTGACGGAGATGCCTCAGACCCTGGCCCTCCAGCAGGCCACTCTGGACTACGAGAGCGCCCTGGCGAACTATGAACTGGTCACCCGGGGCGCCCTGCCGGAGGACCTGGAGGTGGCCTGGGCTGGGGTGGAAAGCGCCAAGGCTCAGGTGGACATGCTGGAGGCGGGAGCCACCGTCGAGCAAAGGGCGGCTGCCCAGGCCGCCGTGGCCCAGGCCGAGGCGGCGCTGGAGGCCGCCCGTGCCTCCTTGGATCAGGCCAAACTGACCGCGCCTTTGTCGGGGACCATAGCTGACTTGCAGGTCACCGCGGGTCAGGTGGTGATGCCCGGGGAGGTGGTGCTCACGCTGGCGGACATGGGTCACCTGCGGGTGGAGACCACCGACCTCAGCGAGCGAGACGTAGCCAGGGTGCGGGTGGGCCAGGAGGCTACGGTCTTCGTGGAGGCGCTGGGGGTCGATGTATCGGGTAGGGTGTCCCACATCTCGCCGCTGGCCTCCACGGTGGGGGGCGACGTGGTGTACACCGTCGTGGTGGACCTGGACGAACAGCCCGAGGGGCTGCGTCTGGGCATGAGTGTGGAAGTGCAGATCTCGACGGAATAGGACGCCGCAGGCACGGTCCTCACGGATGGACCAGCCTGCATGGAGAGGAGACAACAGTGGACAAGACAACGATACTCGGATCACTGTGCCTGGCGGCGGTCCTCGTACTCTGTGTGGGGTGTGGTGCTGGCGGTCCACAGAGCCCTACGGCGACCACCATAACGCTGGCGCCCTCCACCCCCTCACCCACGGCGGAGCCCACGGAGAGGCCAACCGCCACCGAGGTGCCAGAACCCACGGGCACACCGGCGGAAGAGCCTCTGGCTACCCCCACGTCACGGACGCTACCGCCCGAGCCCACGCCGACACCCGGCTTGCAGGGGAGGTTCGTGTTCCAGGTGGGGAGCGGCGGCGACATCTATGTGGTCAACGCTGACGGAACCGGGCTGAGACGTCTGACCCAGGGCATGGACCCGTCGTGGTCTCCGGACGGCACACAGGTGGTCTTCGCTCGCTGGACCGAGCCTTGGGGGATCTATGTCATCAATGCCGACGGCACCAACGAGCGCCTTCTGTTCAGCTCCAACGTGGCTCGAAGCCCCGTGTGGTCCCCCGATGGGAGCCAGATCGCCTTCTTCTTCACCACACAGGGCCGGCACCCAGCGTGGAGGATCTGGATCCAGGGTTTCGGCTGGTACTACATCGAGCGGGGCTACCAGCAGACGGAGTGGCACCTGGGTGTGATAGACGTGGCGGACGGGTACTTCCGCCAGCCATATTGTGACGACCTTTCCTTCTCCCCCACCTGGACCGCCGACGGCAAGTATCTAGTGTACGACGGCGAGCAAGGACTGGGGATCAGCGAGGCGGACGGGGCCACCAACGAGCCTTTCACCGACAACGTGAACGACCATTTCCCCGTCATGTCTCCGGATGGGAGCCGGATCGCCTTCCAGCACTGGCAGCACGACCACTGGGAGATCTACGCCACCGGCCCCAACGGAGTCGGCCGCTGGGCCTTGACCAGCAGCTCACCCTTGCTGGAGCGGCGTCCGAATAACGTCTCGCCGGCGTGGAGTCCCGATGGGCAGCACATCGCCTTCCTGTCGGACCGTAGTGGGAGGTGGGAGTTCTACGTGATGGACGCCGACGGGACTAACCAGAGGAAGATCCTGGGGGACGTCACCGAGCAGTTGAGCATCTACTACACAGGAGGCAACGAGAGAGTACTTTGCTGGGGGACATAGACCCTCTCTCCCTCAGATCGGCGGCGCACTTGGAGCCGCGACATACCAGGGGCCAAGGTTCAGCCGACACACGCTCAGTTGGAGCTGTGCGGGGCCGTGAACCGTGGCCTCTTCGTTCTTCACTCTGCGAATCATGGCGCGGCGCCTTTGGCAGATCGAAGGGCTTTGGGGTGATCTGGTCTGCTTTCTTCTCCCGCCAAGCCCCCTACAATAGGCAGTACGCCTGGTGCCAGTACAATTGTGTCCCTTAGCGACACACCTTGGCCTGGGTGGTTCAATCACGCTTGACTAACGGGTCGAAATCCGGTATGATGATTGTTGAATACAGCGCTATCCATAGAGGCGCATCGAAAAGCAGGTTCAGGGAGCATGGACTCGGACAGAATGCGGTATGCGCGCTCGGCGGAATTCGAGTTGCTGAGGAGCTTTGAGGGCCGCGTGATCGAGGAATTCCGGGGGGTGGGCCAACTGGCGTTGCCGGATGGGCTCGCCGTGGAGTGCGCGTTCGACTGCGCAAAGCTAGACGATGGTAGGGTGATGGTGGAGTGTCACCTGCTAGCTGGAGCGATACGTCAACTCATCGACAAGTTCCCTCGAACGCTCGGCGCCGGGCTACTGGAAGGGCACACAGCGGGGGACTCAGATATCCGAATCAAAGGTGCGGCGGTAATACATTGGCGGGAAAGCGAGGGAGAGGATGAGCCAGGGAACGTGAAGGTGATTCTGAGTTGCGACGAGATTCACGTGTCGGCGCGCACAGACGCCCGCCGCACACCTGCCCAGGTGACCTACGGGCTCACGAACCTGGAATTCTGGGGCGATGAAGGGTCGCAGTTGGGTACTGGAATGTGGGTCCACGGTCTTCGCTTCCAGGTTGCCTCAACTGAAATCGTTGTGAGACAGGTGGAGCGCTACGTGGAGATTCTCCAGCAAGCGAAGTCGACCCGCGGCGTGGCAGTGACCGCTGAGGCGAGTCTCGACGTGCACAGTGATGTGGTTGACCTGGGATACTACGACGAAATGATGCATGTTGTCTGTGCCCTGATCTCTCTCGCCAACGGCAACGGAGTCTCTTGGATCTACAGAAAGCGTTGGGATGAGGACGGGAAGCTTATCTCCATGGAGATGCCTGGAAACGTGGCACCGCCCTGGCGGTTCGCTGGGGCTCTGATTGGCGGGAGTACCCCCAGGGAACTGAAGGAATTCATCGCTCATAGCTACGAGCCATATCTTGAGGCGCGCGATAGGTTCAACCTGCCCGTGGCAATAGGATACTATCTGGCATCCAAGTCCGAAGCTGAGATGTACACCAAGTTCTTGCTCGCCTGCACGGCGATGGAGACGCTGGTGTCGAACTTCGCGGAGAAGGGCCGGCAGGGAGACCTAAGATACATCGTGCCTGAGGAAGAGTTCACAGAGAAGAGAGGTGTATTGGAGGGTTTGCTGAGCGAAGCTCTATTGGGCGTGTTCCCGCTGCTAAGCAAGGCCCAGGTGGACGATGCACGCGTCAAGGTAGGCGAAATCAACCGTCGCTCGTATCGGCGCGTGCTGAGGGGGATGCTGGGGGAGCTCGGGGTGGACTACAACAACAAGAGCGATCTCCAGTTCATTGAGGTGCGCCACAAGGTCGTGCACGAAGGTGTGCCGGGAAAGAACCCCGCCGAGTTGTTCCGGCACTACTCAATCCTCATAGAACTCCTGGACAGGATCCTCCTCAACATTCTACACTATCCGGGTGAGTACCAAAGGTACTCGGACGTAATCCACTTTCGCTCGCGGTGGTGAAGCTGCGTTGTCTGGAAGGCACTCGTGAACCTGCTAGCAGTCGCGTGAGCTTCTCTAGTTGAGACAGACGACGATGGATAGAGTTGGCAATGCAGGGAGTGACGACTCAGAAGGTTGCTGAGTACATCGGCGTCGCTATTCAGGATCTTCGAACCGTGGATCCACAGTCACCCATGCGAGACCAGATCGCCACGATCTGGAGTATCTCCGAATTCTCCTGCTCAGATTCTTCCGACGCTAGGACAGCTCCCCGAGAGGAGAACGTGGTTGCTTTGACTTGGAAGGGCCAGCAGGCTCTGAACGGGTGTGTGGCAGAGATTCTGAGGAATTCAAGGATGCGCGCAGGTCTCTCAGCTGACGACATTCAGCATTCCCTTCGCGACCTCTTGATCGAGTTGGGCCCCAACGCTGTCCTGGATGGCGCGCGATTGGAAAGCCAAGTCGCCAAGCTCTTGAACCAGCTGGAACAGCGCCTGGGCGACCTGACTGAGTTGACTGTTGCTGCGCCGGTTTACGGTCTCTCATGGGATGGACCTGAGTTCCCGGGATTCAAGATCGGGAATGTACAGTTCACGACTCATGATGCGGTCATCGCAAGGTGGACATCGAGTGGCAAGTCATACCCAGGGGTCCTTTCTGACCAGGACAAGGACTGCCTATGGCTCACGGCTTCTGTGCGCGCGTCTGCCCCGCGGGCCATTGAGCGGTGCTTCACGATGATGAAGGGAGCGTTGAGCGCGGTAGCGCTCTATCTTGCCGAGCGTGGAGGAATAGATGTGCCCAACCTAGATGTGAGTGCCATTGCCACGAGGAGACAGGGCCCCGTCTTGGTGTTTCCGTCGGGGGATGCCGATCGACAAGCGGTCCACATGGAGCGGGGTGAGGAGAGATGGATCGACGGCGCTCTGGCACTCATAGGCGAGGAGTTCCTGGAGTGGCTCTCATCGGGCAACCGCCCCGTGCTTTCCCGAATCCTTCAGCTTCCCGAGGACGAGCGTGGCGAGCTCGGCACACGCCTGGTCACCAGCCTCGAGTGGTTTGCTGTTGGAGCCCAGAGCGCGACGCCTGCGCAGGCATACGTCAGTTGGATGACCGCAGTGGAAGCCCTCCTAGGCCACCAGCAGGACATTCGAACAGGTGGTGTTTGCGCGGCCTTGCAGGAGAGAGCAGCTTTTCTTCTGGGCCAACGTGGCCGTGGAAGGGCGAGTGGGGGCGAGGATATCCGAACCAGAATGAGCATAAGTGAAAGGATGGGGAGGCTTTACAGGCTGAGGAACACGCTTGTGCATGGCCAGGCGCAGGAAGCTCAACCTGACCGCTTGAGACAGATGCTGTTTATGCTCCTTGACGTCATTGATGCAGTCATAGACAAGTGTGCTAGCCTACAAGAGTTCGATGATCTGCGCCGGGAGGTCGATCTGCAGAAGTTCAGCGTAGATGACCGTGCGGTGAAACAACTCCGCAAGCCAGGAGTTGCGCCTGGGGTCTCCGAGCGGAGTTGACCTGGCGAGCGCCAGCACGTCACGATCCGTGGTTGTCCTCCATGATGACCTGCACGAAGCCCATTGGCGTCGCAGCACTTGCCCCACTCCCCTGCGTCGCCAGCGGACCTATCTCCCATTCACAGCCCGCCTGAGTCGCGTCATGCCACGCCCGACCAGTGGTGGTAACAAAGGGTCTTCGGGCACAACGGAGGAGTGGGATGAACCCTCTGGTTCCGGTGACGTCGATGTTGCCGAAGCCGGTGGGCTATGATATAAACGTAGTATCTGCAAGAGGAGGGGTGCGGCGTGGAGACCATGGAAGCGATTCGCAAAAGGAAGAGCCTGAAGAACTGCCTCTCCGGGCGAGAGATCGAACGGGAGAAACTCGAGCAAGTCCTGGAAGCGGCCCGGCTCGCTCCCTCGGCCATGAACAAGCAGCCATGGCGCTTCGTGGTGGTGCAGGGTAAGGAGAACGTGGAGAGAGTGGCGGAGAAGGCCTTCGTCGGGTTCGCCCAAGGCAATCTGGTGGTCAAGGAAGCTAACGTTCTCATCTTCGCGTTCGCCAATCACGAGGAGAACGTAATGCCGGACGGGGCGTTCTTCTACCCCCTCGATGTGGGGCTGGCCTTCGAGAACCTGCTGCTGGCGGCTACCGAGCTGGGCTTGGTGACTCACCCCATGGCCGCCGTGGACCAGACCGCGCTCAAGAAGGTGCTGGGGGTTCCCGAGGGGGAGAGATTCCTCATCGCCACACCCCTGGCTTACCCGAACGAGGACTCCTATGACCAGGCGGCCAAGGAACGGCGCGCTTCGAGCACCCGCAAGAGCCTCGCAGAGATAGTGTATATGAACGAATGGGGCAAACCGTTCTAGTCTCCCTCCGCTGGGGGTAGTACAAGAAGGGGCCGGAGGGAATCCGGCCCCTTTTGCCATTGGCTTCTCCTCGCAGCTTTGTAAGCAGTACTCTGTCTGTGGAAACGGCAACGGATTTCAGGCATAATGGAGAGGTGTGGTGGTTCTCTGGCCCCGGTAGGGAGAGGGCCTATTCGAGAGAGGTGGGGTTCTTCGCAGGGAGGTGAGGATGGGGACGTTCGTCAAGATGGCGTGGCGTAACTTGTGGCGCAACTGGCGGCGTACTGTCATCGCTGTGATCGCCATCAGTCTGGGACTGGCGTTGCTGCTGTTCTTTGATGGCATCCTGGGCGGGTCGACGCAAGCCATGTACGGCAACCTGGTCAAGCTCCAGGGCGGCAACATCAAGGTCCACGCGCCTGGCTATGGGGAAAAGGCCAGCAGGATGCCGCTGCTGCCTCTGGCCGACGCCGACGCGGTGGTGCAAGCAGCCCTATCCCAGCCGAAGGTGGTCGCCGCCTCACGCCGCATCAACACCGGGGGCATGGTGGGCAGCCGCGCTGGCACCTTTCCCGTGACTATCTACGGCATCGAGCCGGAGCTGGAAGCCCCCGTCGGCCTGCTGGCAAGCAACATCAGCGCGGGCCGGTATCTGGCCGCCGAGGACGAGGACCAACTGCTCATCGGCCAGGGGCTGGCGGAACAGCTGGAGGTGGGCGTGGGCGACCGGGTCACTCTGACAGGACGCGCCACCCACGAGCAGATGCGCAGCCGCACCATGACCGTGGTAGGTATCTTCGATTTGGGCTTTGCGGAGATGGAGAAAGGTATGGTCTACGTCTCCCTGTCCGAGGCACAAGCACTATTCGACCTGCGCGATTTGGCAACGGAAGTCGTGGTCTCCCTCCCCACCGTGGGAAAGGAGCAGCCGGTGGTCGACGCACTGCGATCAGCCCTGCCAGGCTACGAGGTCGAGTCCTGGATCACGGCCGAATCCGCGATTCAGCAAACGCTGGGCACGAAGGACCAGGTCATGGGGCTCTTCGGGTTGGTGACCTTGATGGTGGCCGGTGTTGGTATCCTCAACCTGATGCTGATGGCCGTCTTCGAGCGCACGCGCGAGATCGGCGTCCTGGGGGCGCTCGGCCTGAAGCGCTGGGAGACTATGCTTCTGTTCCTGATGGAGGGGCTGCTCATTGGAGTTCTGGGAGTCGTGGCCGGCGGTGCTCTGGGCGGGCTGATCGTGGCCTACTTCGGGCGTGTGGGCATGTACTTCGGCAACTTCGGGGATTACACCCCCATGGCGGCATTGCTCGGCGATCGCGTGTACTTCGAGGTCGGGATGGTACGGCTCTTGAGCCGCTGCCTGACTGTGTTGATCATCGCCACGCTGGCGGCGCTGTATCCGGCCTGGCAGGCCTCACAGCAGGAGCCGGCGGAGGCTCTGCACCATGTCTAGGACGAGGAGCGAGAAGGTGGAGAAACGAGGAGGCCAGCGATGAGGCAGTTGCTGAAGATCGCCTATCGCGATCTGATTCGGAACCGGCGCCGCTCTCTATTGACGCTGGTGGCGATCGCTGTGGGGGTTTCGCTGCTGGTGTTCATGAGCGGTTTCATCCAGGGTGCCATCGCCGATTCGGTTGAGAACAACATACGCCTTCAGACCGGCCACCTGAAGATCCGGGCCGAGTCCTACGACGAGGACAAGGTCAGTCTGGCCTGGGAGGATCTGCTGGACAATCCGGAAGAGCTAGCTGCTCGGGTGAACGCGCTCGACGGCGTGGAGGCGGCGTCGCCCGTGTTGTGGGCTAGCGGCATCGTGAGCACTCGCGAAGAGTCCGTGGGCGTCCGGGTGTTCGGGATCGATCCTCTTTCGGACGTACACGCGAGGATTCGGGACGGTTTGGCCGCCGGTGAGTACCTCCAGCCGGACGACCGCAGTGGTCTTCTCTTGGGGCAGAGGCTGGCGGAGAGCCTGGGGGTGGCGGTGGGAGATCAGATCAGTCTCCTGGTAAACACTGCGGACGAAGCCCCCGATGAGGCCATCTTCACCATACGCGGCCTCTACGCCACCGGCGTCCCTGTATACGACGATACCACGGTCTTTCTGCCGCTGTCCAAGGCGCAGGCCTTCACCCACACAGAGGGACGAGCCAGTATGATCCTGGTCTTGCTCAAGGACCGCGAGTTGGCTGATGGCCTCGCCGCGGCGCTCAGAGCGCCGGGCTACACCGTACTGACCTGGAGCGAGATGAACCAGGTGATTCTTCAGGCCATTCAGGCAGGTATGGGCATGCTCTACATCATGTACCTGGTGGTCCTGATGGTGGTCGCTGTGGTTATCGCCAATACGTTGTTGATGTCAGTCTTCGAGCGTATCCGGGAGATGGGCATCCTGTCTGCGCTGGGCATGAAGGGGCGCGAGATCCTGTTCATGTTTCTGGTGGAAGCGGGCATCCTGGGTGGGGTTGGCGTGATCCTGGGTGTGATCCTGGGATCCCTCGGTGTGTTCTATTTGTCCAAGGTGGGTTTGCACATCGGGGAGATGGCTACTATGACCACAGTGTCCGCGGCCTACGGCAGTACCATATACGCGCGCTTCGCTCCGGCGGAGACGGGTGCCGTGGCCATCGCGGCTATGATCATCATCCTGTTGGCATCATTGTATCCTGCCCGGTTTGCGGCGCGGCTGCAGCCGGTCGACGCCTTGCGAGTCGAATAGTCAGCCAGGGAAATGCCTGTGCGACACCCCTTGAGCCGTCAACGGTGAGCTGGGAGGTTCAGAATGGAAGTCATCCGTCTGGAAGATGTGACCAGAGTCTACAAGATCGGTGAGGTGGAGACCTATGCCCTGCGCGGACTGACGGTCTCCATCGATGGGGGCGAATTCACGTCCCTGGTGGGGCCTTCGGGGTCTGGGAAGACTACGGCACTCCAGGTCATGGGCTGCCTGGACAAGCCCACCAGCGGACGGGTACTGCTCAACGGCGAGGACGTCACCAAGCTGAGCGGCAGCAAGCGGGCCGACCTGCGGCGGGGAACCATCGGCTTCGTCTTTCAGTTCTTCGCGTTGATCCCCGGGTTGAACGCCTACGAGAACATCGAGCTCCCGCTGCTCCTGGTGGGGAAGAACGGTAAGCAGCGCAGGAAGCGGGTGATGGAGTTGCTGGAGGCGGTGGACCTCGCGGACCGGGCGGATCACCGGCCCGATCAGTTGAGCGGCGGCGAGCAGCAGCGCGTGGCCGTGGCCCGCGCCCTGGCCACAGAGCCTATCCTGATCCTGGCGGACGAGCCCACAGCTAACCTGGACACGGAGAACGGACGCCAGGTGATGGAAATCATGCAACGATTGAACCGGGAGACCGGTACCACCTTTGTGTGCGCCACCCACGACCCCCGCGTGGTCGCCTTCACCCGGCGGGTGGTGGAGTTGCGCGACGGCAAGGTCTGGGACGACAGGCCCGGCGAAGGAGAGGGAAGATGACTGGCCGGGGACGCGGAGTAGCCGTTCTTTTTCTCCTTATAGCCATGTTCCTGGCGGGCTGCGGCGGTACACCCCAGGTATCGCCTACCGCTGTGCTCCCAGCGCCAACCCCGGTGCTCCCTTCGCGTTCCGTGGGGGGCGCGGTGACCGCCTCCGGCGAGGTGGTGGCGGCTCAGGAAGCCCAGATGGGCTTCACTCTGGCGGGCCAGGTGGAGAGTGTGGAGGTGGAGCTGGGCGACCAGGTGGAGCAAGGCACCACCCTGGTCTCTCTGGAGTCCTCCAGCCTTCAGGCCGGAGTGGCCCAGGCCGAGGCCGCTCTGGAGGCCGCGAGGGCGCAGCTCGCCGAGTTGGAGTCCGGACCTCGTCCGGAGGAACTGGCTACGGCCGACGCTGCCTACGCGAGCGCACTGGCCGAGTACCACAGACTGGAGGCCGGACCCAGCGACGAGGAACGGAGGATCGCCCTGGCCGCTCTCAGAAAAGCCGAGGCCGCGCTGGTGCAGGCCCAGGCTGCCTACGACGAGATCGCCTGGATGGAAGAGGTCGACGAGATGCCCCAGACGTTGGCTCTCCAGTTGGCTACGCTGGACTACGAGAGCGCGCAGGCAAACTATGAACTGGTAACCCGCGGGGCGTCGCCAGAGGATCTGGAGGCCGCGTGGCGCAACGTGAAGAGCGCTATCGCTCAGATGGACATGCTTCGAGCCGGAGCCACGCCGGAGCAACTGGCCATCGCCCAGGCGGCCGTGGCCCAGGCGGAGGCGGCTCTGGAGTCCGCACGCGCCTCCTTGGACCAGGCCACACTGATCGCTCCTTTCTCAGGGACCGTGGCCGACCTTCAGGTTAGCCCGGGGCAAGTGGTGGTGCCCGGCCAGGTGGTGCTGACTCTTTCCGACCTCTCTTCTCTCCGAGTGGAGACCACGGACCTCAGCGAAAGAGACGTGACCGAAGTGCAAATGGGCCAGGAGGCCGCCGTCTACGTGGAAGCGCTCAACTTGGATGTCCCGGGCCGGGTGGCGCTGGTCTCGCCGCAGGCATCTACGGTGGGCGGGGACGTGGTCTACACGGTGGTCATCGCCCTGGAGGGGCAGCCGGAGGGTCTGCGCCTGGGGATGAGCGTGGAGGTGGAGATCGCGACGGGGTAGGGTGCCGATCGTCATTCGTCAACAGGCGGTCCGAACACAGTTGACTCCCACACCGGTCTGGCGGGTGGGAGTTCTTCGGGGTGGGCGCGGATGGGGGCAGCCAGACAAGGGTCCTGCGACAAGAGAGTTCCGTCTCGGTGCGGTGGAGCAGAGGCGCCGGTGCCTGAGAGTGAAACTTCCGCCAGTGCGCGATTCCATGGGGGAGGAAACCTTGGGCGGGAGTCGGGACGTGTATCACTACGGGCAGAGCATGCTAAGTTGACAAAGGTAACGACATGTGGTATACTGTGCCAATGTTGGGACATGGGTTAGGTCCCGTCGGTTGAAAGGGCAGCTGTCGGCGCGTCAGCACCTACATCGTGGAATGCTTCGCCACTAGGCGTGCCGCCTCGGTGAAGGACAGCACGGAGGCGTGTGATGAAGAGGTCCAGTCGCGCTGCGATGTTGACGACATCGTGTAAGGTCCCCTGGGTTCCGCTGTTTCTCCGCGTGCTTCTCCCACCTAGCTCAGGATTGGCTAGTCAGGGCCGCCTTCGCGTGGCAGTGGCGTTGCGGGAGCCATCGGCGTGCAAAGGGGTCCAGCCATGAGTGAGGATGACGCGCTAACGAGCGATAGAACGACGCACCGAAGATGGCAGCGCCCACGGGCATTCGCCGAGGGGTTTGCTGCTGGGCTCCATCTCAACGCTAACTGGATCGTCGTGTACTTCTGCATCAGCGCAGGTAGTATCTTGTTGTGTGCCTGGCGCCTCGGCAGATGCGACGATGGCATGCGGCTTGTGTCCATGATTGGGTGGCTGTCTCTCAGCTTGTTTCTGGTCGCTGGCGCAGTAGGTGGTCTGTGGCCTTCCTTCCAGAGAACTGAACCGGTTCGGCGGCGCGCCATGACAGCGGCCGCTGGATTCGCACTCTTCCTGGTTGGGGTGAGCATCCAGGTGGCCGTACTCTTGGATGGGTGCGGTGCGTGGTATGAAGGGTGGCCCACTAGGTTGACGGCGCTGGGGTTCGCAATATGGTTCCTGTCCATAGTGCAAGTCTTCGGAGTTGGGTGGCTGCTCGGCAGGTGCCTCAATACGGACTTCGTTCAACAGTACGCTGATGGACTCCGTTCAGTGCTCCGGGGGTTGGCTGGTCTTGTGCTATTCGTGGCTGCGATGGAGAGACTCGTCTACGTCCCGCCGCAGATAGGTGTCGGCGACCTGAGACCAACCTTGGCGAGCAAGTACTTCGAACTTGGTCACATACCGGGCTTGCTGGGAGAGCACATTGCGCCAGGTGGCGCGCGCGTGCAGGACGTGTTGGTGGTTGCGATAGCGTGCGTGTTCATCCTCGCCTTCTTGTTGCTGGTAGCGTTTCAGCACGCATTGGGCCGGAGTCCGCAGACTCTTCCCGACCTATTGTGGAAGGCCTGTCAAGCGCCGGGCCCGCTCCATCGGTCTCGGCCAAGGCCTCTGGGCGATGCACCGGAACACGTTGTGCTGAAGGCGGTGGAGGATCTGAACACCCTACAGGTGTTTCCTGCCATCACGCTACTGTTTGCCATGCTGCTGCCGATCGCGGGCTCGATCGGTACCAGAACGTGTGACATATTCACAGTCGTTGTTCTGGGCCTATTCGTGGTAGGTGGCGCAGAGTCCTGGGTGTTGGCCATGGAGTTATGTGCACTGAAGAGAGGATCGTTCGTCAGCGGGGTCCTCATGTCGTCAGCCGGGCTCTACGGACCTTCGATTATCATCGCTGCAGGGTTCCTGGCAACCCTGCTCATCCCCAGTCAAGGGGCAGGAGCGGCGGTACTACTCGAGCACAACCAGCTGAGGCTTACATACCAGATTCTCATAGGCGTCGTCACCCTCATGCACGCCTACCGCAGTGTACACCCGAGACTATGCAAGTGGCCGATGCGAGCCTTGCGCTACGTATCTGCGATGGCGGTACTGGCCACGTCTGCAGGATTCATTGGGCGGCTGCTCCTGGGCGAGGCTACAACGATGGGAGTCGTCGACACGCTTGTGCCTTTCGTCTTCGTTGGAGTGTTCCTGGTGACGGTGGCCGTGCCTCGATGGCGGCAGGATCGATTGAGATGTGACGAATCGGTGCTTACGCTGGCGACCTCCAGTTCCCTCATAGTTGCCCCGCTACTCCTTAGCCCAAAGGTACACTCATTCGACGTCACCGACCATGGCTTCTTTGAACTCAAACTGAGAGGGTTGTGGCCAACCCGGCGGAAGGTGCTCCGAGTGTTCGTGTTCGGCAGCGAGCTTGCCCTCGCCAGGGAAGCGCGGCCGCGACGCACGGTCATGGGCAAGTCAAAGCCTCCCTTCGACTTCATTCTGACGGATCTGGGGACCGGCCTGCGAATCACGGTGGAGCAGGCGCGACAGAGTGTTTTGTTCCCTCCCTATCGACTGGCGGCTGGTGTTGGGACGGTCGAGTGGCTTGTGATCAGGAACAAAGGTCATTGCTGTGCCGACCGCGAGGTCGGCGCAGGACGGCTGATGCTGTTTCCCGCGCCCGCTGACTATCCTCCTAACTCATTGGATAGGGAGTACGACGACCTCCTGAGGGCGGCGAACGAGGAAGATACCCTCTACTGCAATGTCTCGAAGGCAGCCCGGTACGCGCGCAGCCCCGCCGAACAGTGCTTAGATGTCGTGTTGCCAGAGCCCTATGTGTCGTGGATAGGCACGGCTGGAGGCGATGGTCACGCAGCGACGCGACGTTCGCAGATCTCAACGCGAAAGCGACGGCAGTATGTCCTCCTGAGCGCGGAGGCAAAGGGCGATTTCAGGACGAAGGCGATGATGGATCTACTCCGGCTCGGAGCCGAGGTCGCGACCGACAGCCGATCAATAGTGAACACGGACAAGATAGGCGCCGTCTGCAGATTCTATAACCTGCTCCATTCAGATGACCCACTCGCCATGAACGGCAGTGCGATCAACCTAGCACTGTTCCGGTGTGAGTTCGGGTTAGGGCTAGACGAGCGCTTGAACTACGCTTCGGCGGCTTGCCGAGCCCGCCGCAGATTGCGGTTGTTCGGGGATGACGAATCCGAGCGTGTGGGGCCGCGGGAATTTGGCGAACAGGTGAGTGAGGAGCCGGCGTTCTGGCGTGGCGACTTCTTTGGAGCCCGCCAGGCGGCGGGAGGGGCACAACAGGACTCGCACACTTTTCCGCTTGCAGCGATACCTGTAGCCGGCAAACCAGACGAACTCGATAGGTTGGTGGAGGTCCTGTCCGGCCACTTCGACCTTACATTGCTGGCGACTGCGAATCTTGGCACGTACCGGATTGTCTACGTGGTGCCAAGACGGCTGATCGATGCCCTGAGTCTGGCCAAAGGGGCCAACTTTGGTGCGCCCGTCGATTTCGCCGGTGTCGGGATGGTGGCAACATGGGAGAGGGTATTGTCCACCGAACTGCCGAGTGAATACCCGGCGGCGTTGTGCTCGGCTGCAATGGTGCCGGTCCGACATAGACGAGGCGGCCTCACTAGCTTGCTGGCAGCACTGGACGCCTGCTGTGATGACGAAGCTTCATCGCATATTCGGCATACCTTTGTGTTTCCCAAGAATCGGGATGTGGCGGCTGCCATTTTCGTTCCAAGGGTTGGCTCGGTTCGCCAACTGGTCTCAGCACTCCAGGGTGAACAGGTTCAGCGTCCGAGTCTCGAAGGTTCCGCCCCTGCGCGCAGGGTTCGTCTCAGGCCTTCCCTACGAAGGCACTGGCAAGCGATCTTCTTCCGAGCCAGTATTCCGCCCCAGTGCGGAGTGAGATTCTACTGCAAGCTACCCACGTGGACGCTCCGAAGGGGTGGAATTGAGCTCTGGGACTACGAAATCCGCAAGAGCCTAATCCTGCGTGTGCCGCTGAGTCTCGCGTGGCAGTGTTGGCTATTCGAGCGTCTGGGTCGGCTCGGCGGTCCCGGATTGCTGGGTAGGCGTGTGGGGGGAGCTGGGGGCTTTTCCGCATACAAGCAGAGGGACAACTGGGGAGTGGAATGGGAGGAGGACCCTAGGCTTCCGGCTATCTGAACCTCGGAACGAAGCGAGAAGGAGTTGACAGGCCCGCCGCGTTGCAGTGGCCTTGAGGGCTCTCCGCCAATGGGCGAGGACAAGGGATGGGCCCAAGAGCCGAGCGTGGGTGACTCGCGAGTTGATTGCCGCCTCCTCTGGTCTGATGGCAGGCCACGTGCCGTGGCAGCAGCCGCGGACACGATCTTGAGCATCCTCCATTGGCCTGGTCGGCTCCCATACACGTCCGGTGGCGGCCCGGTGCGCGTTGTCGGGTTGTGCTGCTGATAGGCGTCGGCCTCGACGAAAGCGTTCGTCAGTCTGTCCTTGTCCTCCGTGGTGACGAACACGAACCGCCTGGCCATCACCGAATGTTGCCTCAGCGCTGCCCCCTCTGCCCCCAATTTGTCTCGCTTGCACCTCCTCTCCCGGTTGGCGAGAATCCAGGTGAAAGAGAAGCCGCCACCCCGACGGCGCGAGACATCAGGAGGTATTCGTGATGATTTCTCGAATATGGCATGGCTGGACCTCACCAGCGAACGCTGACGCCTACGAGTCGCTGCTCAAGAGCGAGATCTTCCAGGGGATACAGGATCGTCAGATCGCTGGCTATCGAGGTATCCATCTCTTGCGGCGCGATGTGGGAGACGAGGTGGAGTTCGTCACCATCATGTGGTTTGATTCCATAGACGCCGTCCGCACCTTCGCCGGGGAAGAGTACGAAGCGGCGGTGGTTCCACCAAAGGCGAGAGAACTGCTGGCACGGTTTGATGCCCGCTCACAGCACTACGAAGTGAAGGTCGACATGGAGGCCTGAGCTCACCAGATTCCTTGCTCCTCAATACCCCCAGCCACTGTGACCTGGGGCTGTGCAGCGCCAGGATGTCCTCGCCCAATGGCGCCCGCCTGCGAGTGGCCAGGCAGAATGCTTGACAGTGGTGTGCCAACCGCCGTACAATGCATTCAACACGACTTGTGGTGCACGATGGCTCCTTTGACAAGCCAACGTGGGCAGCGGCATGAGGGGGTGAGCGGAAATGAGAAGGTATGCGGGGGTCGCCGTGGGGGTGGTATTCCTGTTGTGGCTACTCGCCGTGGCAGGGAGTGTATGGGGGGCCGACAATACGTACACCGTCAACAGCACCGGTGACACCAACGATGGCTCGTGTGATGCTCTGGGCGCTGCCACCGACTGCACGCTCAGGGAGGCTATCGAAGCAGCCGTAGCCAGCGCCGGCGCCGATACTGTGGCCTTCAACATCCCCATCACCGACACCAACTATGGGCACAGTACCCCCGGCGTGTGGACCATCGTACTCACTACCACTCTGGCATCCCCTACTGACAACATCGTGGACGGCACCACGCAGGCCACGAACATCCTCTCGGACACCAACCCTTATGGCCCAGAGATAGAGATCTCCGGAGAGAGTCTTTCCGCAGGAGTCACCTGCTGGACGATTGGATCGAACGGTACGATCGAGGGACTGGCCATCAACCGCTGCCCTGCCTATGGCCTGATAGTGAACGGAGATCACAATACGATCGTGGGCAACTACATCGGGATCGACGCGACGGGTTCCTCGGACGTCAGCACTGGCTATGATGGGATCTTGGTGGGCAATGGAGCGGAGAACAACACTATCGGCGGGCCGAATGAGACCGATCGCAACGTCATCTCCGGCGTGGGCGGCGGCATCCGCATCTTCCAGACTTCGGGCAACACCGCCGGAAACGTCGTTGAGGGCAACTACATCGGCACCGATCGCACCGGCAGCCAGGCACTGGGGAACGGGTACGGCATCAAGATCCACTCTGGTGCGCACGATAACATCGTTGGCCCCAACAACGTCATCGCCCACAACAGCGGGGATGGTGTTTGGGTAGACGGGCTGAACACCAACGGCAACATCATCACCCAGAACAGCATCCACAGCAACGGGAACCTGGGAATCGACCTCAGCAGTGATGGCAATGACTCAGTAGTATCCCCCGTCATTTCGTCGAACGGTTGCGGTTCCGCCAGCGGCACTGCTCCTGTTGCCAGCACGGTGGAGTTGTTCACCGGGCCTGACGATGAGGGCAAGACCTATTTGATCTCTGTAGCAGCCGACGGCTACGGGAACTGGAGCGCTACGGGGTTCGTCGCCGACGAAAGCTACCTCACGGCGACGGCTACTGATACCAGCGGCAACACCTCAGAGTTCGCTGTCGCTGTCACCGGGTGCCCCGACCGCAGGTATGTGCCGGTGACCATGAAGGGGTACTAGCCTCGCTTCATCCTCGCGGTCGCAGGATTGGGCTCACCCTACCTTCCAAGGGCCAGAGCCAACCCGTGGGGGATATCAGCCCCTTGAAGCCTCGCTACGTGGGAGGGAGGCTTCGGCTGCTGCATCCCCACCGCCCCCGCGGCTGGAACGTTGAGAATCCCCGGCTGCTTCTGTATGGTACACTGCACGATCAAGTGGTGCTCTTGACAGATACTCACACCGGCTGTATAGCATCATCAGCAATTCTGACGCCGGAGGTCGCGCACCATGGAGAGAACTGAAGAAACCAGTAGGCCGGTGGTGGTGCAGGTACGGGAACGTGGCCAGTTGACCATCCCTGCCGGGATCCGTCACAAGATGGGGATCGAGGAAGGGGACGTCTTCTCGCTGATCCAAGTGGGTGATACTCTCGTTGCTACTCGGAAGAAGCTGGTGGCACAGGAGGTCGCCACGGCCTTAGAAGGCCTCATGCGCGAGCAGGGGGTAACCCTCGCAGATCTCCTGGACGGTCTGGAGAAGCAACGGGAAGCCTACGTCAGGGAGAAGTACGGCATTGAATCATAGGGTGTCGCCCGAAACCAGCGCTCTCCTCGCCCCGACGTGTCGGTGGTAACCTACACGGTGAGGGTCTCCTCTTTCACCACAAACAGCCGAACAAGGCGTGGCCTCGATTCTGGCGCGAAATGGCAGACTACTGCATCTTGCACCATCTTCTTGAGGTCTTCGTAGGCGTCCGCTTCTGTGAAGATGGAGTAGCCTAGGGCCTTGGCTTCGTAGCCTCCTTCGTCCGATTCCTGCCCAAGGAAGATGATCTCTCCGTCCATGGTTTTGTACCTGCGCCGAGATATGCACCCTCCGCTACTCTGAGCATCGGGGAAGCGTGGTTCAGCCGTATCATAGCAGATTCGCAGTAGCATGCAAGAGGCCATGAGGATGGTATCGGGAAGCTGTGTGTCCGCCGTCCGACCGCATCCTGAGTAGGACGAAGTCCGTATCGAAGGAGCGGTCGGCGGCAGAGGGAGCAAGGTACTCGCCAAGCTGGCGCGAGTTTCCTAGATCCCCACCGCCCCCTCGGCCAGGACGTTGAGAATCCCCGACTGTTTCTGTATCGTCCCCTCCACGATCAATAGGAAGCAGTTGCGCAGGACCTTGTAGTACTGCTGGTAGACGTCGGGCTTGACGATGACGTTCATTAACCCGTCCTCATCCTCCATGGTGATGAACACGAAGCCCTTGGCCGTGGGAGGCCGCTGCCTGACCACCACCAGGCCCGCCACCCGCACCCGCTCGCCGTTGTGCCTCCTCTCCAGGTCCTTGCTCCTTTCCACCCCCAGTCGCTCCAGCCGGGGACGGTGGAGGGCGATGATCTGCTCTCCCACCGGCAGGCCCAGGATGCCGTACTCCGCCTTGATCTCCTCATCGAGGGTCAGTTCCGGCAGGTTTATCTCCTCCAGGGGCGGCGAGAGGTCCATCTCCCCCTCCTGGTAGCTGATGGTGCCTAGCTCCCAGATCAACTCTCGCCGGGCCTTGCCCCAGCCGTCCATGGCTCCCACCAGAATCAGGTTCTCCACCGACCTGCGGGGCAACCTGGTGCGCTGGCAGAAGTCCCTCAAGGAGTAATAGGAACCTTCCCTCCTCGCCTCCTCCAGAACCTCCAGGCTGGCCTCTCCCAGGGTATCCACATAAGAGAAGCCCAGCCGGAGGTGACCGTTTTCCACGATGCACCTGGCCCGGCTGCGGTTTACGTCCACCGGGAGGATCCGCACCCCGTGGCGCTTGGCATCGCCCACCACCACCGCCGGGCTGTAGAAGCCCATGGGCTGGGCGTTCAACAGGGCGCAGAAGAACTCTGCGGGATAGTAGGCTTTGAGATAGAGGGTCTCGTAGGCGGTTCTGGCGAAGGCTGCGGCGTGGCTCTTGCAGAAGCCGAACTCGGCGAAGCCCGCCAACTGGTCGAAGACTGTCTGGGCCGTCTCCTCCTCCAGGCCCTTGGACAGGGCACCCTCCACAAAGCGCCCCCTGAGCTTCTCCATGGCCTCGCGGGAGCGGCTACGGCTGATGGCACGGCGCAACTGGTCGGCCTCCCCTGGTGTGAAGCCGGCGAAGATCATAGCCACCTGCAGGATTTGCTCCTGGAAGATGATCACCCCCATGGTCTCGGCCAGGGCTGGCTCCAAAGCAGGATGGGGATAGGTCACCTCCTCCAGCCCCGCACGGCGCCGCAGGTAGGGGTGGACCATATTGCCCTGCAATGGTCCCGGCCTGATCAACGCCACCTCCACCACGATGTCCTCGAAGGTCTGGGGTCGCATACGGGGCAGCGTCTGGGCCTGGGCGCGGCTCTCCACCTGGAAGGTGCCGATGGTATCCGCCCGGCAGAGCATGTCGTAGACTACGGGGTCGTCCAGGGGGATGTGCTCTAAATCCAGTTTCACACCCCTGTGTTCCTGGATCATTTCCAGCGCCTCGTAGATCAGGGAGAGGGTGCGCAAGGACAGCAGGTCGATCTTGATCAGGCCCAGATCCTCCACGTCGTCCTTGTTGAACTGCACCACCACCCGCCCGGGCATGGTGGCCCGCTCCAGGGGGGCGATCTCCACCAGGGGCCTGGCGGTGATGATCATCCCTCCCACGTGGATGCTCAGGTGGCGGGGGAAGGAGTCGATCTCCCGGCAGAGCTCGATCAACTGCCGCCAGGGGAGGTGGGTTGTCTTTTCGGCCAGGCCGTTCACCCTCTCCAGGTCCTCCTCTACCTGGGAGGCCCTCCTGGTGTCCAGGGCCTTGGCCGCCTGGTCCAGGAGGGGCAGGGGAAAGCCTAGCGCCTTGCCCACGTCCCTCACAGCGCTGCGGGCGCGGAAGGTGACCACGTTGCAGACCATGGCCGTGTGCTCCTCGCCGTACTTGTCGTAGACGTACTCGATCACCTCTTCCCGGTGGTCGGCGGAGAAGTCCACGTCGATGTCGGGCATGGTGTTGGCCTCTTCGCTCAGGAAACGCTCGAAGAGAAGGTTGTGGGCAATGGGATCCACCCGGGTGATGTCGAGCAGATAGGCCACTACGGAGTTGGCGGCCGAGCCCCGACCCTGAGCGGGGATGCCCCTCTCGTGGGCGTAGCGGCAGATGTCCCACACGATGAGGAAGTACTCCGACAGGCCCGTGCGATGGATGACCCCCAGTTCGTGGTCCAGTTGCTTCAGGACCCTATCCGTAACGGAGGGGTACTTCCTCTCAGTCCCCTCGAGGCACAGGCGGCGCAGATAACGTGCGGCTGTCTCCCCCGGTGGCGGGTGAAAGGGAGGCAGGCGGTGGATAGAGAAGTTGAGATCGACGTGGCAGCGCTCCGCGATGGCCCTGGTATTGGCCAAAGCCTGGGGCAGATGGGAGAAGAGCCCTTCCATCTCCTGGAGGGACTTGAGGTAGTACTCCGAGTTGGCTCGCAGGAGGCTCCCCGCCTCGTCCAGGGTGGTGTGGTTGGCGATGCAGGAGAGCACGTCGTGGAGACGGCGTCCCTGCCGGCGGGCGTAGTGTACGTCGTTGGTGGCTACGTATTGCACCCCCAGGTGCCCGGCCAGGTCCAACATTTTCCTGATCAGGCGCTGGTCCTCCTCCAGGAAATGGTGTTGCAGCTCGAGAAAGAAGCTCCGCGGACCAAAGAGGTGCAGGTACCTCTGGGCCGCTTCCAGGGCCTCCCTCTCCCGATGGGCCAGCAGGTGGGAGGCGACCTCCCCTCGAGAACAGCCTGAGAGACAGATCAGGCCTTCCTTGTGTGGGGCCAGCGCCGCGAAAGGCAAGGAGGCCTCCCCCTTGCTGTGGCTCAACTGGGCGTGGCTGATGAGGCGGGAGAGGTTGGAGTAGCCCTGGTCGTTCTCCGCCAGGAGCACGAGGTGGTAGCCACCGTCCATGGTTAACTCCGCCCCGATGATGGGTTCGATACCTCGCTGGAGGGCGCCCTGGTAGAAGCGCACCGCGCCGTACAGCCCATCATGGTCGGTGACGGCCAGGCGGTCCATACCTAGCTCCAGTGCCCGGTCGAGGAGGTCCTCGGGGTGGGAGGCCCCGTCCAGCATGGAGTAGTTGGTGTGGCAGTGTAGTTCTACGTAGTCTGGCATGCTTCAGAACCGCGTGGTCTGTGGCTCCCCTCCCTTATGAGAGGGGCTTTGGGGGGGTGATATGCTTGGTGCCTGTATCATTCACTCCCACCCGGTGCCTCCCTCTTCTGGGGAGGCTTTTCCTCCTTTGTTGTTAGAGTCGTCTGCACTCGCCACGAAGGCTGCTGACTCACCTGAGCAACGATCATTCCAGCCCGCCGCATGCTGAGTAGCCACGAAGTGGCGTATCGAAGCATGCTGTCTTGGGAGTAGCCAAGCATACAATGCAAGCATCCTGAGTGGGCCGCTGTCCCGCATGGTAAAGATGCATCCAGCAGCAGTTTCGAGAGTAAGGCCATCAGTGCCAAGGGACTCCAGCAATCACCACGGGGCCGCATCCTGAGTAGCTGCGAAGCAGCGTATCGAAGGAACGGCCCCGTGATAGCCACCCCATGCATCTTGAGTCGGCCGCAGGCCTGTATCGAAGGATGCATCCAGCAGCGGCTCCTCCTAGTCATAAACGCGCTCCAGATACCATTCATCCGTGAGGAGGTCGTGATAAATAACGCAGGTGAAGGCGGTGTGGGACTCCACCTGGAAGTATTCCCTCCAGATCTCCACCCGCCACCAGTCCAGATGGACGCGCCAGCGGTTGCCCAGGTGGAGGACTCGGTGGACCTCTCCCCTCCATTGAAAGGCAAGGGGCTGGCCCCTATCGCCACTCGTGGACTCGATACTTTGTGCTGGTTGGTAGAGCCTGCTCATGGTCTCTCTTCGCCGGAAAACGCGCAGCCGGTGCCTCAGGGCGTAGCAGGGCGAACCTCCTCTCGGGCAGGGCGGCGCGGAGGTCGAGCAACTGCGCCTGGAGGAAACAGTGGAAACCGTACTTACCCGTGATGTTGGCCACGGCGTTATCTATCCTCCTCTGGCGCAACGTGCGGGTGGAAAAGAGACTCAATTGGTGACCTTTCCCCTGGGTCAACTGATCCAGGGACACCTTCAAGGCGGAGACCCTGTCTCCGCAATCGAAGCTCGCCACCAGCCGCTCCACGGCCAGCCCGATCTTGAGCTCCTCGGAGCTGGGCTCGCTGAGGGCGATCTGCTTTTCTTCTTCTCGACCTGTGTCATACTCCAGGGTCACGCTCACCTTTCCACAGACCCGACCGTAGTAGTGAAGCCGCGCCAGGAGTTCTACGCTGAGCTGTTTCGCCATCGTTTGTAAAGCTTGCATCTCCTCGATGGGGTCTTCGAAGCGAAACTCCAACTCTTGAGGGCCTTGCTCCCTCCGGCCGATGATCTTGCTCCTATCCTGGCCTCGCGCCAGTTGGTGGCCCCACCTCCCCTCCAGGCCGAACTGGGCCAGGACGGCGCTCTTAGGCAGAGAGGCCAACTGCCCCATAGTACGAATGCCCAGCAGGTGCAGTCGCCCTCGCATCTCGTCGCTGATGGGCAGTAGAGTGACCGGCAACTCCTCGAGGAACCCCCTCTCTTTCCCAGGGGCGATGATCTGGACTTTCCCATCAATGCCCTCCAGGGCGGCGATCCTGGCCGTGAACTTGTTTCTGGCTATGCCCCCCCTTATCGATAGATGAGTGGTCTCCTCGACAGCCTCGATGATGCTCCGCCCCAGCCGCTTTTCGGGACCATAGAGGCGTTGCAACCCACTCACCTCCAGATAGGCGCCACCCAGACCGTGAGGCTCGATGAAGGGGCTGAAAGGCTCCAGGGCTTTCAACATCTCCTCGAAGGCCGCTCTATACTTCTCTTCTCTGGTGGGTAGGAAGATAGCCTCGGGGCAGATCTCCTCGGCCTGGCGCAGGGACATGCCTATCTTGACGCCTTGCTCCAGAGCCTCGGGCGAGGCCTCGTAGACGTTGCCCTTCTCGTGGGGCAGCCCGCCGATGACCACGGGCTTACGTTTGAGAGAGGGGTCCTCACGCTCCTCCACGGCCAGGGCAAAGTGGGGAACGAAGACGTAAGCGACTTTCATAGTCTCCTCCGAAGTATAGGGAATCTTCTTCCCTTGATGTAGCCACACGGCATGCCGTGCGGCTACGCTAGGGTCGAGAATATGCCAGGATCGAGAAACAAGAACGCGGGAACCCCCGGCTACCCCGATCATACGCATGGTCGATCAGGTACCCGAAGGCTCCCGCGCGGTGTTCGCTCTGGGAGCGGTGAGGCCTTAGCCTCGTCCCCTATCTATGAGGGGCACACCATAGAACATTTGTTCTTATTATAACAGGAACCCTTCCCTTTGTCAAGCAGGCGGATTCACCGGTCTTTGTCCACCAATTGTAAAGGAGTGAGACATTTCTTCCGATACTAGCACCATCATCAACATTATCGTTTCTTCTTACTTGACAAGAGTCAAAACCTGTGCTATTCTACAATGGAAGGTACACATCGGTCTGGCCAGTCGCAGAAGGGAGGGGCTCATCCGTGGCTGCTTTCTCTTTCTGGACGGCGCGGCGTTGTGTAAGTGCTGAGGCTTCTTGGGGCACAGCCGCACCTTCAAACCCTCATAGAAAGGAGTGTACAGCAGCCGTGGAAGAGCAGCAGGAAAGGATCGAGGGCACAGTCAAGTGGTTCAGTGACCGTAAGGGCTACGGCTTCATAGTCCGTGATGGGGGCGAGGACGTATTCGTCCACTACTCCGGCATCCGCGCTGGGGGTCCACGTTCTCTTTATGAGGGAGACAAGGTGGAGTTTGTCATCCAGAATGACCCTCGCGGACCTCGGGCCGTGGACCTGGTAGTCACGCAAGAAGCCCCGCGGCCTGCCTATGGCCGTTGGTAGACGCGAGGACCTAGTCTAGCGACCAAAAGCGCAACTCCGCAGAGAGCCTCGCCGAGCTGCCACTGGTGAGGCTCTCTCGTACTCAGCTTCGCTCCCCACAGCCAGACGGCGCACGACCTGATCCGGGAAGCGTGGCGTTGGACCCTGCTCGCCTCGACATGCTGGTTCCCGATCAGTCGCAGATGCCCCTGCTTTCGGTCGAGGTCGATCTCTCTTCGTCAGGCACGCTCCCCCCGATAACACTCTCATCTGGGTGAACCATACCTCTACGACAAGGCGCTGGCTAAGCGAATACGGCGGGCATGGAATGGGGCGGCCGCACGGGGTTTCTTCCTCCACGTCTCCCAGGTGGCTTCAGGCGCCCGAGCACCGTATCGGCCAAACACCATCGTTGGGTGGAAAAAGGAGGCGCGAGGTATGCGCGTGAGCCGGTTTCCACTGGGTTCGCCGCTGACCGCACCCTGAGTAGTCCTGAGTAGCTGCGAAGCAGCGTAACGAAGGACGTATCGAGGGGCCGGGGCAGCGGCGAAGGCGATGGCGTTATTCCACATCCTCCCTAGGCCGGCTTGACAACAAGGTGGGTGCTGCCTATAATTCATTGGTTTTATTAGGAACACAGGTTCTCCCAGCCGGAGGAGATGAGAATGGAGAAGGGACTCCGCTATGCCGGGGCGATACCCGGTCTAGCCAAGAGGGCGAGCTCGGAGCGTATCGATTCCGCACTGGCCTCGCTGGCTCTGCTCGACCGCAGCGCGAGGGTTCGTCGCCTGACGGACCTGGCCATGAGAGGGATCGAAGTGGAGCCGCTGCCCCCCGCGCTCTACGCGGATCACGCGACCATTCTCGTGAGCAACTACCCCTCGGTATCCCAATCCCTGCGGGCTGTGATCAAGGTCGGGTGCCGTCTCTCCACGGACGAGCCGCGTCTGAAGGCCATCGCCCGGCCAGAGATCGTGACTCAGGCCACTCTCCCGATGAAGGTGCTGGGAGTGAGCAAGTTCGTGTTTCCCGTGCACAAGGACCAGGCCGGTGCGTACAGGCTCGAGAGGAAGCTGGTCAAGGAGGTACTGCACTGGTTGGACGGGTCAGGTCATGTGCTGTGGCTGTCTATCACGGGAAGAACCAGGGGCAACGGCTTGCTGGAGGGAGACCTCAGAACGGGAGCGGCCTTGTTTGCCCTGAGGAGAGGGGTGCCCTTGCTGCCCATGGGACTCGTGACCAGGGAGAGGAAGGGCAGGCTGAGAGTGGTCCAGGTGAGGTTTGGGGAGCCGATCTACCCACCCTCGACCTCCGAACTGGGTGATTTCGAACGAGCTGACTATCTCATTGACTTCACCAAGCTGGCGATGTCCCAGGTGGCTTTGCTCTTGCCCTCGGGCCAGAGGGGCGATTTCGAGAATGCGGAGGAGAAACTGGCGGAGTCCCGAAGACGTTTGGGCATGGATTGATCCTCACCGACTGGCGTGGTAGCTGAGAATCGGACTCGTGGGGGCCACTCGTGTGCAACGAGCTGGTCCCTTTGTCATGTCTGCAAGCTGAAAGATGCATCGTTGTCAGAGGAACTGGCAGGGAGATGCCCGTCAGTGGAAGGAAGCGGTGGCTATCTGGCGGCCGTTTCTTGCTGCCCAAGATCCGTTTGCAGGGCCTTAACGATACGTTTATAATCCGTTGACCTAGACGTGATATAATGGTGTTGCCGCGACAGAGCCAAGCACGGTGGCACATAGCCGGGTCGACCCCGGATGGGAGGTGGTCATGGATAGTCTGTTTGCCACGGGAAGCTGCTTGTTTGTCGGCGTCTTCTTTATCCTCTTCGTCTTGTTCGTGGTGCTCATGTCGGGCATCAAGCTGCTCTACGAGTACGAGAGGGGCGTGGTCTTCACGTTGGGCAAGTACTCCAGCACGCGCAACCCCGGGCTGACGGTGATCGTTCCCGTTCTGCAGTCCATGCGCAAGGTAGACATGCGTATCAAGACCGCGGAGATCCCTCGGCAAGAGGTGATGACCAAGGACAACATCCCCATGCTGGTCAACGCCGTGGTCTACTTCAGGGTAGTGCACCCTGCCGACGCCATCATCAAGATCGAGGATTACGTCTTCGCGGTGCGACAGTACACCCAGGCCGCCCTACGAGACGTCATCGGCAACAGCGAGATGGATTTCGTCCTCACGGAAAGGGAGCGAGTCGCTGAAAGCATCAAGGAGATCGTGGACGCAGAGACCACAGGTTGGGGTGTGGACATCGAGTCCATCAAGATCCAGGAAGTGGAACTCCCGGCCGAGATGAAGAGAGCAATGGCCAAACAGGCGGAGGCTGAGCGCGAGCGCCGGGCTATGATCATCGCTTCCCAGGGTGAGCTGTCTGCCTCGGAGAACCTGAGACGTGCGGCGGAGAACCTGGCCAAGAGCAGTGGCGCACTACATCTCCGCACACTGCAAACCATCCGCGACATCGCTGCCGACCCTTCGGAGAAGATCGTGCTCTTCGTGCCGTCCGACGTGGGTCGGATTGTGCGCTCCCTCGTAGAGGGCGGAGAATAGTGCAGCTCGAGGCCAGCCGATGAGCCGGCAGCCGACCATTCTCTCACTCCTGGGACTGTCCAGCGAACTCCAGCAGCGGGTCCGTGAGGCCGCCGCGCCACGCAGGAGAACCATGGCGCTGGACCGTAAGACGCGCTACCTTCAGATCGCCTTCAACTACGACGTGGTGCTCGTCAGGCGGGTCTTGCCCACCATCGTTGCCAGCGAGCGGATCCTCATCGAGGCGGGGACCCCCTTCATCAAGCGAGAGGGCTCGGCGGGCATCGAGGCCATCCGCAGTATGTGGAGCGGCCACATCGTGGCTGACCTGAAGACGGTGGATGGAGCGCTGGGCGAGGTGAACGCTGTGCGGTTGGCCGGAGCGACCGCGGCCACGGTCCTGGGGAGCTCACCTCCGGAGGCACTCGATCTGTTCATCGCCCGGTGTAGCGATCTGCGCATGAACTCCATGATCGACATGCTGGGCGTGAAGGACCCTCTCAAGGTGCTGATGCAGCTCAGGACGCCGCCCGACGTCGTGGTCCTGCATCTGGGGCGTGACGAGGAGGCCACTCGCGGCAAGGTTATCCAGTACCGTCACGTGAACCGCGTGCGCAGCAAGTTCGATGTCCTCATCTCGGCGGCGGGAGGCGTGGATCTGAAAGAGGCTCGTAGCGCCATCTTCAACGGGGCCAACATCGTCGTGGCTAACCTGGTGCACCCCGATGATCCCTGGACGGGCATCAGCACGGACATCGACGTGGCCGAGATGGCGCAGCAGTTCCTGACCACGATCGAATGACGTGGTCGGCGAGGCTCTTTGACGGTTGTCTCCTGCAAGCACTGCGTATGGCCACCGAGAGTCTCGGTACTCTCGGGCCGTGTCCCCTGCTATCGCTCCAAGGCTATACTGGTACGGCCCGAACTCCAGACGGCACGGCAGGGGGTCTGGTGAGGAGATCCACGACCTTGCGGTTTGATGGAGGAACCCCCGGCTCGGGAGCAGCCCGTATCGCCTCGGGGTTAGCGTGCATCTTGGTGGTCGCAGCCTGTTCCACACGCCGTTCCGAGGAGTCTCAGAGATGCCGATGAAGCGTGGCCACGCTATCCACCGACTGCGTCCTTTGGCGCACTTGACGCCGGCTGGGCTGTTGCAGAACTCGGCCCCTTTTCGGAAACCAGCAACCCTTGATGAACACGAACGATTCGGCTTGTTCGAGTCTTGACGTCGGAGCCTGGAGACGGCAGCAATGGTGAGTGTTCAACGCGCGAAGAAGACGGCATAGAGGATGAAGAGGGCGAAGATCCCGAAGAAGAAGAAGGGCAGGCCTTTCATTCTTGGAGCCAATCTGTCTCTATGGTGACGAACACCGAAGTTGGGTTGCATAGGAGGCTCCCCGTCCTCCGCCGGAATCTCATACGACTTGTCACGGATCTTTCGATAGTCAGTTTGCCCGTCGCGTTGTTCGGTGAAGTTCTGCAACACCACGAAGTACTGTGGGTGTCGCCACTCAGGCTTCTTCTCAATGAGGCGCAAGTTCCTCTCAAGGTAGTAGTTCTGGGCACGGAACCTGCCTTGTGCAATGAACAACTGATAGGCGAACCAGAGTCCGACGAGTGATAGGAGGATAGCCATCGCGCGAGTAGGGCCAGAGTGAGGCGCCTCAGGCCCCATGCTGAGCATGAGCCCTATGGCGCCAACAAGAATGGAGTTCGCGGTCAGGTAGGTTGCCGTCAGGTTGTGATAGTCCCTGTTGCCCGCTGACCTTAGGTGGGCAAACATGACATATAGTTGAAGATCCTCATCGGCTTGTGTTGTCGTGGCGTCCTCTTCTTCATCGCCAGGTTGAGACTCCATACCATCCACTCCTCCTGTCCGTTTGCTCGGGCCCGCAGGTCCCGGGAGGCTAGCACTCCGGGAAGGCACGGTAACGGTGCAGGAATACTATCACAAACAGGATTGAGTTGCCACCCGAGAAGTCACTGGTTCTGAGGTTCTCGATCTCTGCGCTGCGCAAGCAGAGAGTGATTGGCTAGCGAGAGCGGAGTCTTGTCCATGGGAAGAGGAACGGGCCGCTCGCATCTGCCGAGTGACCTAGCGGTCTTTGTCCTCTTGGTGACGAAACAGGAATAGCGACCGGCTGGCGACCGAGGCTATGGTGAGCCCGACGATCGCGAGGGGGACCGCCGTCCCGACGGCAGCCTCTGGCAGCAGCAGGGTAAGGGCAATGGCGGCGAACAGGGCTGCCCCATAGTACTTGCCCACCGGGTCGTAGAGCGGCCCGCTCGGCCGTGAAGTGAGCACGAACTGTAGGAACATCAGGACGATGATGATCACCGTCCAGATCGGGTACACATCTTTGACCACGAAGGCGGAGAACGCCCCCAGGACGAGCAGGAAATCAGCGGCCGGGTCGGCATAGCCTCCCAGGGATGGGGAGGAGTGTGTTCTCTTGGCTATCTGTCCGTCGAGGAGATCGGTGACACAGGCCAGAGCAAACACGCACGTGGCCAGGAGTCTGAAATCACTGATCAGGCCGTAGAAGACCACGACAGCGCAGACGACCCGCACGGTGACGAGGACCGACAGGAGCCAGCCCCATTTCCTCTGGTGAACGCCGGCTCTCTGCATCCTATCTCCGACTTCCAGCCATCATATCCGTGCGGGGCAGTCCAAGAGCCACCAACATGCGGGCGAGGAGAGGCTTAAGGGCCTCGCTGCCAGGCCTACCCCTATCTCAAGGAAGCGAAATCTGCTGCGCGGCCTGTCTCATAGCCTCCTTCGCGTCGTTGGTGCCGTACAGGTCCTCGTTGGGTCTCATGTTCCACACGGCCAGAGACCTGACAAGCTGTCCCCCAGCCTCGTGGACCAGCTTCTCCATCGCCGGCTGGGACAGTTCGGTGTACCCTGCCCCGGAGATGATGGTTACTGTGGGTTTTCCGGCCAGGTCCCCGAGGCGTCCCACGTACGCTTGGATAGGCTTCGCTGGCAGCCAGTCGTAGGTGGGTGCACCGAGCACCAGGAGATCGTAGCCGGAGAGGTCCTTGGGGGACCGAAAGCTTGCCGTGGTGATTTCTACACGCCAGCCATTGGAGGCCAGACCATCCGCGAAGGCGTAGCTGACGTCGCGTTGAAAGCTGCTCCTCCCTGGGTGATAGACTATCAGAGCCGTACCGGTGTCTCCCTCAGGATTCAGGGTTTCTACCGCGCTCACGACCCCCTTGTTGATCCAGGAAGATAGCAGGCCGTACCAGCTCAACGAGAGGACAGCCAGGGTCACGGCGCCGAGAGCCAGCAGCCTGACGAAAGCGCCGTCTGTGGCTCTGCACGTCCACCAGCCAACCGCGACGAGCAGTGCCGCGAGGACCAGCAGTACGACGGCAACGACGGGAAACGGCAGTCTCAGCAACGTGGCCAACCACACGAGCAGGCCGATGGTCAGCCCGAGGATCACGGCTATCAGCCCAAGGTGCAGGCTGGCGAAGGTCCAGTAGACCAACCAGACGAGCGTTGCCAGAAGGACCAGAACCAGCAGGGTCATCAGTGTGGACTTCAGAGACACGATCGATCTGCTCCCTTCCACATTCGGGCGGTCGTTCCGACGGGTCTAGCCCACCCGGCCTGTGAGATATGCCTCGGTCTTGGGCTCCTGCGGCGCAGTGAATATGGTGGCGGTGTCGTTGTATTCGACCAATTCCCCGAGCCAAAAGAGTCCTGTCCAGTCCGAGGCCCTCGCTGCCTGCTGCATGTTGTGGGTCACGATCACCAGCGTGTAGTCTTGTTTGAGCTGCTGCATCAACTCTTCGATCTCCAGGGTCGCCACGGGGTCCAACGCCGAGCAGGGCTCATCCAATAGGATCACTTCTGGTTCGATGGCCAGCACGCGGGCGATGCAGAGCCTCTGCTGCTGTCCGGCCGCCAGATCGAGGGCTGACTCGTTGAGGTTGTCTTTGACCTCATCCCACAGGGCGGCAGCCGTCAGGCTCCTCTCTACCACTTGGTCGAGATCGTTGTCGAGACCCAGTACTCTGGGGCCGAAAGCTACGTTGGCGTAGATGGATTGGGGAAAAGGGTTTGGCCTCTGAAAGACCATGCCTACTCGCCGGCGGAGGTCTACCACGTCCACGTCGGGGGCGTAGATGTCCTGGCCATCCAGGAGCACTCTTCCCTCGATCCTGGTGTGGGGGATGAGGTCGTTCATGCGGTTGAGGAGTCGAAGAAAAGTCGACTTGCCGCAGCCAGATGGACCGATGAGAGCGGTGATCTGCCGGTCCTTGATGCCTATAGAGACGTCCTTCAAGGCCATCGTCTCGCCGTAGTAGAAATTGACGTTCCGTACTTCCATTCTGTCTTGATGCACGCCACTGCCCTCTCGCTGGAGCCATCGCCCCAGCCTTCTCAGTCTGCCATTCTATCATATCCCGTGGATGCTTGACGAGCCATAAAGCAGGGGCTATAATCAGCAATGTGAAAAGGGTTGGGAGAAGTGCCTTGTTGCTGCACCAGTGTTGGGGTTACTCGCTCGTCTCCTTCCTTTTCCTTCTACTCCTCTTGACGTCCTGCGCCGGAAGCGAGGCATCGGAACCCCCGGTCACAACCACCATCACCAACGTGGGCTCCGACACTATGGTCAACCTGGCCCTGGCCTGGGCAGAGGCTTACCACGAGCTTCATCCGGAAATCTCCGTATCGGTGACTGGCGGAGGATCCGGCACCGGAATCGCCGCGTTGATCAACGGCTCGACCGACGTCGCCAATGCTTCCCGTGAGATGAAGGATGAGGAACGCGAGGAAGCGGAACAGCAGGGCGACTCGCCGGTTGAACACGTGGTGGCTCTGGACGCCATCGCCGTCATTGTCAACCCGAACAATCCCGTCGGTCGACTTTCGATCCCGCAGGTAGCAGACATCTTCACCGGCCGCAAGACGAACTGGCAGGAGCTGGGAGGCGAGGATAGGCCCATCGTTCTGGCTTCCAGGGAGAGCAACTCGGGCACCTACATATACTTCCTGGAGAACGTGGTACGGCTCGGCGATCCTGACAATGAGGACCTTTTTTCCCCCGAGGCTTTGCTGCTGCCGTCGTCCGAGGTGATCGGCCTGGAGGTGGCTCAGAACCCCAACGCCATCGGCTACGACGGACTGGGGTACGTCACAGCAGCTCAGAAGACGGTGGATGTCGGCGTCGACGAGGACGGGCCGTTTGTGGCTCCCACTATCGATACGGTAAACGACGGCACGTATCCCATTGCGCGTCCTCTGTACATGTACACGAGCGGCGAGGCAACAGGAGCCATCAAGGAGTATCTGGATTGGATCAGGAGCGATGAGGGGCAAAGAATCGTGGCGGAACTGGGCTTCGTTCCCCTGGCAGGCTTTTGAACTGCCTTCTGCCTGTTCGGGCTTGTCAGGGAGTGCTAGGTGAGGACCCCAACCATCCCCAAAGATGTGAACTGGCGCGAGTTCTTCGTCGAGCAGCTCATAAGGTTGGCGGGCGCATCCAGTATTGGCTTCGTGCTCTTGATCTTTCTGTTCCTGATCAAGGAAGGGACGCCGGCGATTCTTGAGGTACCTCTGTCCAACCTGATGGGGCAGAGGTGGTATCCCACCTTCGACATCTACGGGCTAGCCCCGCTGGTCCTGGGATCGCTACTGGTGACCGTGGGTGCCATCGCCATCTCGCTTCCCCTGGGCGTCGCCACTGCCCTGTTCATTGGAGAGATAGCGCCGGACTGGGTGCGGGAAATCCTCAAGCCATCGATAGAGATCATCGCCGGCATCCCGTCAGTAGTCATAGGATTCGTGGGAATCCAGGTCGTGTCTCCCCTCGTACGCGAGTTCTCGGGCGCGCCCACGGGGCTGACGGCGCTCACCGGCACCCTGTTACTGGCTTACATGGCGCTACCTACCATCATCAGCATCGCTGAGGACGCCCTGGACTCGGTGCCGGAATCCTACCGCCACGCTGCCTACGCCTTGAGCGCCACGCAGTGGCAGACGATCTGGCGAGTGGTCCTGCCGGCGGCGCGACCGGGTATCGTGACCGCGGTGATGCTGGGCGTGGGTCGCGCCATCGGTGAGACGATGACGGTGATGATGGTGGCTGGGAACGCGGCGAGGATGCCCCTGGGACTGGATGCCTTCCTCCGTCCCGTGCGTACGATGACGGCTACCATCGCCGCTGAGATGGGGGAGGTGGCCCGAGGGAGCACTCACTATCACGTCCTCTTCGTCGTCGGTCTGGCGCTTTTTCTAGTCACCTTCGTGATCAACCTGGCGGCAGCGTTTAGCATCTTCCGGCGTGGTCGTGGCGGCGGTGGGAGGTTCCTGGCGTGAACAGCTCCCGCTACACCGTTCAGAAAGTCGCATTTGGCGCGATCAGCGCAGCGGCCATCAGTGTCGTCATTCCGCTGGTGCTGGTCATCGCCTACATCGTGGCGCAGGGCATAGGAGCCATGAACTGGGAGTTCATATCCTCCATGCCCAGGAACGGGATGCGGGAAGGGGGCGTGTTCCCTGCTCTCGTGGGTACGGTGTGGCTGACCATTGGTACGGCGTTGACCTCGTTACCCTTCGGAGTGGGGGCTGGCGTATACCTGGCGGAGTACGCGTCGGACAACTGGTTCACGCGCACGATACGTTTGGCCATCATCAACCTGGCTGGCGTCCCCTCGGTGGTCTATGGTCTCTTCGGTCTGGGGCTGTTCGTAATCTTCCTCAGGTTCGGGATGTCTATCGTTGCCGGATCGCTGACCCTGGGTATCATGACCTTGCCGGTGATCATCAGTACGACCGAACAGGCGCTGAACGCCGTGCCCCAGAGCTTTCGCGTGGTTAATGCCTCGTTGGGGGGGACCACCTGGCAGGGTGTACGGAAGGTGATCTTGCCCCAGGCGCTGCCAGGCATCATGACCGGCGTCATTCTGGGGCTGGAGCGGGCCGCTGGCGAGACTGCCCCCATTCTCTTCACGGTGGCCGCGTTCTTCCTCCCCCGGCTTCCTCACTCCATCTTCGACCAGACCATGGCGCTGCCCTACCATCTGTTCGTGATCTCCACACAAGTGCCGGGGATGCCGATCAAGATCCAGTATGGCACAGCTCTGGTCCTCATGGTCTTCGTGTTGACCATGAATCTGTTGGCTACGCTCATCCGGCGCTACTACCGCAAGCGTCGCCAGTGGTGATGGTTTAGGCGACTATGCCCGAGACGGTGAAGTTAACCCTGGAGGACGTGAGTTTCTACTACGGCGATGAGCCCGCTCTCAGGCACATCGATCTCGAGATCCTGGATCACGAGATCCTGGCTCTGTTCGGGCCAGCCATGTCAGGCAAGAGCACCTTGCTGCGCATCCTGAACCGGCTCACCGATTTGGCCACAGAGGGCCGGTTGGAGGGCCAGGTGTTTCTGGACGGCAAGAACATCCACGACCCCGACGTGAGCGTCACTCAACTCCGCACCAGGGTGGGCATTGTCTTCGCCGTGCCGGTTCCCCTGCCCTTGTCCATCTGGGAGAATGTAACCTACGGGCCTCTCCTAGGGCGTCGCAGAGGGAAGGATCAACTGGCGGAGCTGGTGGAGAAGTCGCTGAGGTCGGCGGCCCTGTGGGATGAGGTCAAAGATCGTCTCCAGGACCCGGCCACGGCCCTCTCCGGTGGTCAGCAGCAGAGGCTATGCCTGGCCCGGGTGTTGGCCCTGGAGCCTGAGGTCATTCTTCTTGACGAGCCCTGTTCGGGGCTGGACCCCATCTCCACCATGAAGGTGGAAACGGCGCTGCTTACGCTGAAGCAAGAACACTCCATTGTCATCGTGCCCCACAACGTGCAGCAGGCCTCGCGCATTGGGGACAAGGCGGCTTTCCTGCTAATGGGCGAACTGGTGGAATACGGGACTGCGGAGGACGTATTCACCAGGCCGCGGGACTCGCGGACGGACGACTACATCACAGGGCGGTTTGGCTAGTTCCACTCTCCGCGTGATTACTTCAGGCCCCTGTGAACCATGAGCTTCTGGCCGCAGCCTGGCTGGAAGGGCTTGTCAACCACTCTCTCAGGCGCCGTTCGATCTCATCGCGGACTTCGCGGAACTCCGTGAGCATCTCCACATCGCCGTCCACCACGGCTGCTGGGTCCTCGAATGGCCAGTAGAGGATCTCGCCAACGCAAGGAAAGGTGGTCGGGCAGCGTTCCTCAGCGACCGAGCAGAGCACGACACAGTAGCCGAAATAGATCCACCCCATGTACTGTCTGACGTGCTTGGGGTGTTGGCCCTCGAGGCTTACCCCTATCTCCTCCATGACACGTCTAGCGTAGGGGGCGATGACGCCGCCTGGTTGCAGCCCCGCGCTGAAGGCTTCGAACCGATCGCTCGCGTAGTGTCTGAGAAGGGCCTCTGCCATCTGCGTTCGCGCTGAGTTGCCCGTGGAGAGGAAGAGGACTCTCGTCTTGGTGGTGGGTGCTACGCTGACGGGCAAGACCGGCGAAGGTTGGCCCGGCGCGCCAGCAGGACTCATCTGATGCCTTCCGGGCCCTGCTCATCGACGTCCATTTCCACCATCTCTCCTGTGACGGTGAAGATGACGCGCTCGCAGATGTTGGCTACTCTGTCGGCGGTGCGCTCCAGGTTGTGGGCCACCCATAGGAGATACGTGGCACGGTCTATGTCGCGCGGGTTCTGCATCATCAGGGTCAAGAGCTCTCGGTAGACCTGGTTGTACAAGCCGTCCACCTCGTCGTCTTCCTGCGGGATGGCCCGTGCCAGTTCCACGTCCCGGTGCACGAAAGCCTCCAGTGACCGGTGCAGCATGTCTCTCGCCTTCTCGGCCATGAGGGGGATGTCGATCAGCGGTTTCAGGAGCGGCTCTCTTCCCATCATCACGTTGATCTTGGCTATGCCTTTGGCGTAGTCGCCCATACGCTCCAGTTCGTGGGCGATCTCGATGACTGCGGCGATCACGCGCAGGTCGCCAGCCATAGGCTGCTGCGTGGCGATGAGGGTCAGAGCGTCCGATTCTATGGCGTATCGCTTCTCGTTAATCACCCTCCGATCCTGCCTGATCAGGCGGCAGGATCCATCAGTGTCGCGCCGCTTGAGGAGATCCACGGATTCCACTATGGCCTTCTCCACGAGGCTGCCCAGGACCAGGACTTCGTCCTGAAGACGTTGAAGTTCTCGGTCGAACGTTTCTCTCGTCACTGCAAACCCTCCCTGATAGGGATCATCTCGATCGCTTCGAGCCGACTGAACACACGGTTCCGGATGGCATCACGCACCTGTCTGAAGACGTCGAGCTGCTCTTCCTCGGTTCCGGATGCCTGGGCTGGGTCGGGAAGACCCACGTGGATCTCCTGCGCTTGGCCGAGCCACAGAGGGCACCTCCGCGCCGCGTCGCTGCACAAAGTGAACACGGCATCGAAGGGGTCGGTACGAAACCCGTCCACCGGCTTGGGCTTGGCGTTCGAGATATCTATGCCCAGTTCGTTCATCACTCGGACAGCCAAGGGATGAACCGAGGACGCGAGATCGGTGCCGGCCGAGAAGGCGGACCAGCGGTCACCGAGCAAGCTGTTGACCAGCCCCTCGGCCATCTGGCTGCGAGCCGAGTTCCCCGTACACAGAAAGAGCACGCGTTTCTTCTCACTCATCCGAACCTCCCCGTGATGTAGCCCTCGGTGCGCTTGTCCTTGGGATTGGTGAAGAGTTCGGAGGTGGGGCCCCACTCCACGGCGCTGCCTGCGCGATCCTCTTCCATCATCAGAAAGATGGCGTACTCGGACACTCGCGCTGCCTGCTGCATGTTGTGGGTGACGATGATGATAGTATACTCCCGAGCCAGCTCGCGCATCAACTCCTCGATGCGCAGTGTGGCGATGGGGTCCAGGGCCGAGCATGGCTCATCCATGAGGATGACCTCGGGTTCCACTGCCAGCGCCCGGGCGATGCAGAGTCTTTGCTGCTGGCCACCCGAGAGTGCCAACCCCGACTTGCTCAGGTCGTCGGAGACCTCGTCCCAGAGGGCGGCGTGCCGGAGGCTTCTCTCCACGATCTCGTCCAGGTGCGACTTGTTTCTCATTCCATGGGCGCGGGGTCCGTACGCAACGTTGTCGAAGATCGACTTGGGAAACGGGTTGGGCTTCTGAAAGACCATGCCCACCCTGCGGCGGAGTTCCACCACGTCCGTTTCCCCTAGCACGTCCTCACCGTCCAGCAGGATCTGACCCTCGGCGCGGACGCCGGGGATCAGATCGTTCATGCGGTTGAAGCTTCTCAACAGAGTGCTCTTGCCACAACCGGACGGACCGACGATGGCTGTGATCTTGTTGGCGTGGATCTGAAGATCGAGACCCCTCAGGGCCTGGAAGTCGTCGTAGAACAGGCTGTAGTCGTGCGTCTCGATCTTCTTTCTTCCATCTTCCATGTAGGTGCTCCTCTAGTAGCGCATGGTGAAGCGCCGCGTCAGATAGTTGATCACGGCGTTGATCAGGATGATGCTGGCGATGAGAATCGTGCCTGTGGCCATGGCCTTCTCGAAGGCCCGGGTCTCTGTGGCCACGTAGAACACGTGCAGAGCCATGGTGCGGCCGCCCTGGAGAATCGACGTTGGCAGGCGAGAGGAGCCTCCCAGGGTGACGTAGAAGACCGCTGTCTCGCTGATCACGCGGCCGATGCTGAGGACCAGGCCCGTCATCACCCCCGGCAGCGCGGCGGGCAACACCACCCCCGAGATTGTCTGCCATTGGGTGGTGCCCAGGGCCAGGCTACCCTCTCTGAATCCGCGAGGCACAGCCAGCAGAGCTTCCTCCGTGGTGCGGATGATTACGGGCAGGATCAGGCAGGCTCCCGCCAGTCCTGCCGAGAGGAGGGAGAAGCCGAAGTCCATGACCAGAACGAACAGGGCGTAGCCAAAGAGACCGAAAATGATCGAGGGCACGCCAGCCAGCGTCTCCACCCCAAAGCGAGCCACCGCCACCACCCGGCGGACCCAACCTCTCCGTGCCTGCATCTCCCCTGCATACTCGACGAGAAAGACTCCGGCTCCGACTCCCAAAGGCCCAGCCAGGGCTATGGTCAGGGTCACCAAATAGATAGTCGTGACGATGGTAGTAGAGATGCCCCCCTCAGCGTCCAGGCCGCCGAGAGGCGCCGTGGTCAAGAAGTCGAGGTTGATGTAAGGGATGCCTTGGACGGCTACGTAGCCGATCACGATTGCCAGGGCCAGCACGGCGGTCAACGCGGCCAGCCAGAGAAGGAAGAAGGCGGCCTTCTGGATCATGTGCCGCCAGCGCAGGTTCGAGCCCACGAACGCCTGCGTCTTGCCACCTGACAGAGCCTCAGCGGGCACGCTCATGTTCCTCGCCTCCTCAGTAGCAGATTCGCCGTGCTGTTCACGATCATGATCAGGACGAAGAGCACCACCCCTGTGGCGAACAACGCCGACTCGTGGAGGCCCGTGGCATAGCTGATTTCGACAGCTATGTTGCCGGTGAGTGTGCGGGCTTGACTCAGGAAGATGGTGAGGGGATTGGAGTTGAGAGGTTGAGGCATGATAATGGAGTTCCCGATGACCATGATCATAGCCATCGTCTCCCCGACCGCGCGGCCAACCCCTAGAATGATGGCTGCCACGATCCCGGACCGAGCCGCGGGGAGAGTGACGCTGGTGATGGTCTGCCAGTGTGTGGCTCCCAGGGCCAATGAACCCTCCTTGTACTCCCTGGGAACTGCCCGGATGGCATCCTCGGCGATGTTGGTGACGGTGGGAAGGATCATCACTGCCAGAACGATGGAGGCGGAAAGAAGTCCGAATCCGGTGTTGCCCGGGATCGGCAGGACCTTGCGCACCAGCGGCAGCAAGACCACCATGCCGAACAGTCCGTAGACCACAGAGGGGATCCCCGCCAGAAGCTCCACCGCGGATCGGACGATGTCGCGCATCCGATGGGGGGCGATCTCGGCCAGGAAGATGGCGGTGCTCAGAGCCAGGGGTACCCCGAGGATCATGGAGCCGATAGTGGCCCAGATGGAGCCAGCGATCATGGCCTGAAGGCCGTACTCATCGCGCCCCGGCCTCCATACCTGCGTCCCCAGCATGTGGCTCAGGCCGATCTCCTGGAAAGCGGGCCAGGCCTCTCGGAGAGTGAAGAGGCCGATGAGGAACACCACAAACAAAGACACCAGCGCGCTGAGGAAGAGGAGATACCTCACGCCACGATCGACGGCATATCTCCTTTGCATGTTCAACTCCTGCCTGGTTAGTGGGTCCAGAAATAACAAGCCGGAAGCGCAAGGCGCAGACCCTGCCGACGCCTCACGCTCCCTTGTCACTGGGTCAGACCGCGTCTTGGCCACAGTGAGTGTTGTCCTATCCCACGCTCAGGTAGCCTTCGTCAACCACGATAGCCTGTCCCTCATCGCTGAACACGAAGTCCAGGAAAGCCTTGACCACACCGGTGGGCTCTCCATTGGTGAGCATGTTGAGGGGCCTGACCACGGGGTAGTCGCCGCTGAGGGCGTTGGCCACGGTGGGTTCCACACCGTCCATAGCCAGGGGCTTGGTGCTCTCGTCGATGTAGCCGAAGGAGATGAAGCCGATGGAATCTGGCGTGGTGGAGACGGTGGTGACCACAGCGCCGTTGGAGGGCTGCAAGATGGCTGTCTCGACCATGGCGAACTCATCGTCCCCCATGACCAGTTCACCGAAGGCGCCACGGGTGCCGGAGCCTTCCTCGCGCCCGACGACGATGATGGGTACGCTCGGTCCGCCGACCTCGTCCCACATGGTGATAGAGCCTTCGTAGATGCCCTTGACTTGATCCTTGGTGAGACCGTCCACCGCTACGTCCGGGTGGACGACGACCGCGATGCCGTCACGGGCGATAGTGTGGACCACGAGGTCAGGATAGGTGTCGAACTCTTCATCCTTGACCTCGCGGGATGCATTTCCGATATCCACGGTTGCTTCACCGGCGGACTTGACACCCACGCTGGAGCCGCCGCCCTGTACGGTGATGGCGACGTCGGGGTACGTAGCCATGAAGGCGTTGGCGATGGTCTCGGCCACTGGCTGTACCGAGGTGGAGCCGGCCAGGGTGATCTCCCCAGACATGGTCTCGGGTTCCGGCTCAGCGGTAGCCATAGGCTCCGCCGCCTCGGTGGCGGTGGGTGCAGGAGCGCTCGGTTCGGTGGGCTCGGGTGACGGGGTCGCCGGCGCGCCACATGCGGCCAGCAGCACAACTGCCACTAGCAGGGTGAGGGTCAGTACATAGCGCATGGTTGTTCCTCCCTTTGGTTTGTCTTTCTTGAACTAGCGCCACAATCCAAGGAGATGGTAACATGCGCTGTTTAACGACCACTTATGGGCAGGATAAGGGGGTGTTAATGGGGAGTAATGGTTCAGTTGCTGATGGGTAGGGAGAGGGAGAAAGTGCTTCCCTGGCCCTCGACGCTGCTCGCCCAGATGCGTCCGCCGTGGCCTTGCACGATGTGCTTGGCGATAGCCAGTCCCAGTCCCGTGCCGCCGCCGCTCCGCGCCCGGTCGCTCTTGTAGAACCTCTCGAAGACGCGGGACAGATCCTCGTCCGCGATCCCGATCCCCGTGTCGCGTACCGAGATCACTACCTCGTCGTCAGCGAGGTCTGCGCCGATGTGGATCTCGCCCCCGGCGGGAGTAAACTTGATGGCGTTGTGGACGAGATTGGTGATCACCTGCTGGACACGCTCCTGGTCGGCCAGGACGCGAGGCAGGCCCTCGGGCAGGTTCAACTGCACAAGCAGGCCCGCCCGCTCGGCCTGAGGGCGCAGCCGCTCGACGGCGGCAAGAACCACGTCTGGCACGGCTGTCGGTGAGAGGCGCAGAGGCACTCGGCCCGACTCGATGCGCGATAGCTCGAGCGACTCCTGGATGATCTGAGTCAGCGCGTCCACCTCGGTCTCCATGTGATCCAGAAAACGCCGGGCCGCTGGTGGGTCTTCCATCGCCCCATCTCGCAGCGTGTCTACCAGAGCCCTGAGCGAGGCCAGAGGCGTTCGCAACTCGTGGGAGACGTTTCCGAGGAAATCCTGGCGAATCGTTTGCAGGCGGTGCAGCTCCGTCAGGTCCTGGAGTATGACCAGAGAGCCCCTTCCGTCCTTGTCCTCCAGCGGTGTGACGATCACGCGCCAGAAGAGCGCCTCGGCACCCATTTGCAGCAGCTCGATGCGCTCGCTTCCCGCCTCCTGGCAGCCACGCCAGACGTCGATGAGCTCGTGGTGACGCGTGGCCTGAGCGAAGGACAGGCCCAGCGCTGCCTCTCGTGTGGTGCCCAGAAGCGATGCCGCGGAGGGATTGATGAGCCGGACCCGCCCGTCCCCGCCCACGATGAGGACGCCGTCGGCCATGTTCTCCAACACGGCGGCCAGTTGTCTTCTCTCCTCGGTCAGCGCGCTGACCTTCTCCTGAAGCTGATCCGCCATGTAGTTGAACGAACGGGTCAGTTGGCCGATCTCGTCTCGCGCTGAGGGGTGAAGGCGCGCGCCGAGCTCTCCCTGGGCCATGAGCTCTGCGACTGCCGTCAGTTCTCTTAGTGGTCGTGCGGTGCGCTCGGCTACAACAATAGCGAGAGCTATGGCTACGACCGTGGTCACCAATCCGGCCCCGAGTATGGCCCAGCGCAACCGGGCTACGCTGGTCTCCACCTGTTGCAGGGATAGGGCCACGCGTACGAAGCCCAGGATCTCCTCCTCATCCGTGATGGGCACGGCCACGTACATCATGTCGTAGCCCAGGGTATGGCTGAAGCGCACGCTGGAGCCTTGCCCACTGGCCAGCGCTCCTTGCACCTCGGGGCGGTACAGATGGTTGTCCATCTGAGCTCGGTCCTCGTGGGATTCTCCCACCACGGTGCCGTCAATGGCGATGACGGTCACCCGGGCTTCGATCAAGGCCGCGGACCGGTCGACGGTGTCCTGGAGGGCGTCCTCTGCCCAGGTGTCAAGGAGTTGGGGCTCCAAGACGTCTGCCAGAAGCCGCGCTTCGTCGGTAAGGCGCTTCTCCAGTTCGTCCAGGTAGGCGGCGCGGACCGCATACGATCCATATAGCATGAGGCCCACCATGGCGAGCAGGATGAGGAGAAGGTAGGGCACGGCGATGCGCCAGCGAATGGTGTGGAACATGGTCTGTCTAGCCCTCGAAGCGGTAGCCTACTCCCCTCACGGTGACGATGCGCGTCGGGTTGGCGGGATCGCGCTCGATCTTCTCTCGCAGCCAGCGGACGTGCACGTCGACGGTTCTGGTACCCCCGCTGAAGTCCCAGCCCCAGACGCGCTCCAGGACCAGGTCACGGGTGAGGGTGATGCCTCGGTTGCGAGCCAGAAAGAGGAGGAGATCATACTCCTTGGGTTTCAAGGACAGGACCGCTTCGCCCAGCCTGACCTCGTGGCGGCCGATGTCGATGATGAGATCGTCGAAGATAAGGGCCTGGGGAGGTTCACCACCTCCAGTCGTGGCGACTTCTTCTTTGATCAGGCGGACACGCCTGAAGGAGGCCTTGACCCTGGCCAGGAGCTCGCGCATACTGAACGGCTTGGTGACGTAGTCGTCGGCGCCCACCTCCAGCCCGACGACCTTGTCCACTTCGTCGGTGCGGGCGGTGAGCATGATGATGGGCACGTTCATCTCGCCTCGCAGGATGCGGCAGACCTCGATGCCGTCCATCTTGGGGAGCATGACGTCCAGGAGGATCAGATCCGGCAACTCGCGCCGAGCCACTTCCAGCGCAGAGACACCGTCCGCGGCGGTGCACACCGCGTAGCCTTCCTTGGCCAGGTTGTACTCCAGAGTCTCTCGCAGAGCGGATTCATCCTCTACAACGAGTACTTTGTCAGTCATGGTTGGCCTCTACAGTTGGTGACACCCGTATTTCCAGGCAGGCCCGCGGCGTCTGGGTCCAGCGAGCTACGAGAGTCATGGCCAGACGGCAGTGCCATTCTATCACCCCCCGTGGCCTGGAGCAACCCTCGGGCAGGTGGAGCCGAGCGGTAGCGGAAACACCGATGGCCTGTTGCCCTAGCGCTAGGCTGTGCTAGAATGGACAGAGGGTAGGAGAGGAGCCTGCACCTGGTCCAACGTCTACTTGGCGTGTGGCGGTGTCAGGATTCGAGGTAGTGGCAAGGGAGGAAAGCATGGAGCTAGTGTCTAGTTGGGAGTTGGTGGGCCGTCTGGTGCTGGCGGCGGTCCTGGGCTTCCTCATTGGGCTGGAGAGAGAGTTGAGGGGTCAGGCCGCAGGCGAGCGCACGCACGCTCTGGTGGCTCTGGGCTCTGCTGCCTTTGCGTTGATCTCGGGCATGGCCTTTCCCGGTGGAGATACGGCGAGGGTAGGGGCAGGGGTGGTGACGGGCATCGGGTTCCTGGGCGCCGGGATGATCTTGAAACGGGAGGGTGTGAGAATCGAGGGCCTGACCACTGCCGCTGGCATCTGGGCGGTGGGCTCGATTGGGCTCGCCATCGGCGCCGGCTTGTACGTCCTGGGCACGGTCACGGCAGCGCTGGTCGGCCTGATCCTCACGGCCGAAAGTGTGTTGAGACTCGACGAAAGGCTCGAGCGCCGGAGACTTCGTGGAGCCAGGAAGGGCCCTGACACGGAGCCTCCCGATGGCTAGGCGGGCGACGGTCTTTGTCAGGCACCACGGAGCTGTGATATATTGACAAGCACAGGAAGCTTGTATGGAAAGGGGATGCCCCGCAATGCTGAGCAAGAAGCTTGAGGATGCCATCAACGAACAGATCAACAAAGAGCTCTATTCCGCCTACCTGTACCTCTCCATGTCCGCCTACTGCGAGAGCCAGAGTCTGGCGGGCTTCGCCGGGTGGATGCGCGCTCAGGCGCAGGAGGAGGTGGACCACGCCATGCGCTTGTTCGACCACATCGTAGCGCGCGGTGGACGTGTGGTGCTCAAGGCCATCGAGATGCCTCCCCCCGTGTGGAAGTCCCCTCTCGAGATGTTCGAGGAGGTTCTCAAACACGAGCGCAAGGTCACGGGGCTGATCAACGGCTTGTACGAACTGGCGCTGAACGAGAACGACTACGCAACCCAGATGGAGTTGCAGTGGTTCATCACCGAGCAGGTCGAGGAAGAAGAGAGCGCTGGCCAGGTGGTCGACCAGTTGAAGCTGGTGGGGAATCAACCCATGGGGCTGCTGATGATGGACAGGCAGCTTGGCGAGCGACAGGCGGCAGACTGAGAGTAGTCGTGGCAGACCTCGGAGGTCTTGAGAGACCTCCGAGGTCTTGAGTCAGGGGCCTGGGCTGTGGCAGATTCCGGGTCCCATGTCGAGTGCAGTAACTTGGTGGCATCACGGTAGTCAATCTGGCACGGCGGAGTTTGCGGAGTGAATGCCAACGAACTGAGCTTGATGGCCTTCTTCGCCCATCCGGACGACGAGGCGTTTGGCACGGGAGGCACCCTTGCCAAGTACGCGTCTCAGGGCTGCGACGTGTACCTGGTAACCGCTACCCGCGGAGAGGCGGGGCAGATAGTGGTGCCGGACCTTACGACACCCGCCGACCTTCCATGCGTGAGGGAGCGCGAGCTGCGCTGCGCCTGCGAGGTCTACGGCATCCATGCACCCAGATTTCTGGACTATCCGGACGGCCTTCTGCCCATCATCCACCAGGGTCAGGCGGTGGGCAAGCTGGTGAGGATCATCCGCGAACTGCGACCTCAGGTGTTGATCACTTTCGGGCCCGACGGCATCTACGGCCACTACGATCACATCGCCGTGTTTCGTTGGGCGACCATCGCCTTCGATCTGGCAGCCGATCCGGGGTGCTTTCCAGGTCAAGTGGAGGATGGCTGCGTGCCTTTTCAGGTCAGTAAGTTGTACTTCCGAGTGCTGTCCGAGGAGCGCCTGGCTGCCATGTCCGAGGACGGTGTGCCGCCCACAGTGATGATGGACGGAGTCCCCTTTCCCATGGTGGGGCACTCAGCCGAGGAGATCACCACCGTCGTGGACGTGAGCGATTTCGCGGAGATCAAGCTCGCCGGCCTGCGCTGTCACGTCTCGCAAGTAGGGTACGAGGACCCCTTTGGCGAGTCCCCGGAGGATGTCATTCGAGAACCGTGGTTCCGGCAGGAGAGCTTTCAGTTGGCGCGCTCCAGTGTCGGCTGGCCGGAGGAGCGGGAGACGGACCTCTTCTCCGGGTTGAGATGACAGGGCCCCTGTGCGTGAGGTGCGCTGTGCTTTGCGCTGAGTTGGAGAGGAAGGTAGATACCTCCGCGCAGGTTGTGGGTGAGACGACAGACAGGTTTGAGAGTGGGCGGTGCCTACCAGAGGGAGGGACGCGGCGTAGTGTGTCCCTCGTATCGTTTCTATCTTCCGAGATCTCGCCCCCGTGATCTGTGGCTGAGTCCTCGGTGATCCAATGAACATCAAGGCTCCTCTAGCGGTGGCGGTCGCCGTGGGGGTGGCCTTCGTGGGCCAGACCCTGTTCCAGCGAGAGGGTCCGGCCTTCGATGGCGTACTCCTCTTTGCCGTGGCTAGCCTGTGCCTGCTAGTCATCTCTCCACGAGGTGATACAGAGGAGCAGCAGACTGTCCCGGAGCGGAGACTGGACCGGGTTCATCTGCTGCTGATCGGGCTGGGCCTCCTATTCATCTGTGCGTGCCTCGTCGATCTGTACCTCCACATAGCCAGCGACAGAGCTCTGGTGGCCTGGCTGGTGGGGCTGGCTCTGTTCGTGGCCGGGTTCTGGCTGGGCTCCACCAGGCTGAAGTGGCGTCTGGACCGACGCGAGCTGCTCATCCTCCTTCTGATCTTGCTCCTTGCCCTCTTTATGCGCAGCTTCCGCCTGGAGGAGATGCCGCCAGGGGTCTACCTGGACGAGGCAGACAACGCGGTCTGGAGCCTGCGCTTCCTGGAGATGCCGTACTCTCCTTTCACCGAGCACCGTCACGGCAACGGTACCATGCCCTTTCAACTCCTGGGCCTAAGCCTCAGGATCTTTGGCATTTCGCCGCTGGTCCTGCGAGCGTTCGACGTGGTCGTGGGCCTCCTCACCGTACTCGTCTTCTACTTCCTGGCCCGGGAGATGTTCGGCGTGAGAGCGGCCCAGATCGGTACCACCTTCCTGGCTTTCTCACGCTGGCACGTACATTTCAGCCGCGTGGCCTTCCTGGATAACCTTCAAGTGCCTCTGTTCGAGGCGCTGGTGGTCCTCTTTCTCTGGCGAGGGTTACGCAGCGGGCGCAGGCTGGACTACGTATTCGCGGGCTTGAGCTTCGGATTGGGGTTCCACACCTACCTGGGTTACCGCGTCTTTCCCCTGGTGATCGGCCTGTACCTGCTACACGTCGTGTTCTCCAGAAGAGGCTCGCTCCGCACCCAGCTCCCCGGGTTGCTCGTCTTCGCCGCGGCGACGTTCACGACTCTATCTCCGCTGGCGTTGTACGCGGTTCAGAGGCCCGACGTGTTCGTGCGCCGGGTGGAGGCGGCGTCCGTCTTGCTGGATGTCGAGAAGGAGGGAAGCTACCAACCGCTCGTGGAGAACATCCGCAAGAGCCTCCTCATGTACAACCAGCGGGGTGACCCCCGGGCTCGTCACAACCTGCCGGACGAGCCCATGTTGGACGGCCTGTCGGCGATCTTCTTCGGCCTGGGCCTGGGTTACAGCGTACTCAGATGGCGCAACGATCGCTACTTCCTGCTGTTAGCCTGGCTCTTCGTGGGTTTGTTACCCGGGATCCTCTCGCTTGCGGATTCCAACCCCCATTCCCTACGTACTCTGGGCAACGTCCCACCCGTCTTTCTGCTGGTGGCGGCTTTCTGGGACCGGGCGTGGGCGACGTATGCGCCTCTGCTCCGAGGAAAGGCCCGGCGCTATCTGGTCGGGGCTGTGGCTGTGCTGTTGGTTGTGAGCCTCTGGGCCAACTTCCATACCTACTTCGGTCTCCAGGCCTCGAACAAGTCGGTGTACTATGATTTCGATCCCGCCCAGACCGAGGCGGGCAAGTACGTCCAGGCCCGTGGGACAGAAGAGCTCGCCATCGTGTCGCACGATCTGGCCAACCACTCCGACCTCAAGTTCTTCCCCTATGAGGTGCCTTTCACCATCCTGGACCTCAACGCCCATCTACCTCTGCGGGAGGAGGTAGAGCGAGATGTGGTCTACGTTCTGGACTGGGGGCACGCCACGGTCGTCTCTGAGCTGCAAAAGCTGTACCCGGCCGGGGAGTACCTGGAGCACGTAGACCGGTACGGCAGCACGATGTTCTACACCTACGTGGTGAGTCGTGAAGAGGCCGCGGCTGTCCAGGGCTTGCGGGCTGTCTACTACGAGGGCCTGGACTTCGAGGAGCCTGCGGTGGTGGAGCGGATCGACAAGACAGTGGACTTCACCTGGTCTGAGTCGGCCGTGGAGCTGCCATTCTCCGCGCGGTGGCAGGGATCGCTGTACGTGCCCAAGTACGGGTCCTATACTCTGGTTCTGGAGGCGAGCGGCTCAGCCGTGCTGCGGGTGGGTGAGGATGTGGAGCTCGAAGTGGAGAATGACCGCGGCGAAGTCAGCGAGATGCTGCCCGCTGGATTCCATGCCCTCGAGGTGGAGGTCGCCCAGGAGGAAAGTGGGCATCTGAGATTGAGCTGGGTCAGGCCCGATGGCGAGGAGGAGATCATCCCCAGCAGCGACCTGTACGTGGGCGAGTTGCACGGCCACGGCCTGCTGGGGCTGTACAGGCGGGGCACCACTTGGGAGGGGGAGCCGGAGGTGATCCAGTTGGATCCCTTCATCGGCCCCAACGATGTCCTGCTGTCGCCGTTCTGCATAGAATGGCTGGGTAAGATCTATGCTCCCGTAGGCGGATCTTATGTCTTCGGCACCACCTCCGACGATGGCTCGTACCTCTACGTGGACGGCGTGCTCGTGGTGGACAATGGAGGGCACCACGGGGATGTCTACCAGGAGGGCCAGATCCAACTGGAGGAGGGCTTCCACGATCTTCGTCTGCTCTACTTCCAGGATGGCGGCGGGCGGAAGATCGAGCTCTATTGGACCCCCCCTGGCGGTGCCAAGGCCCAGGTGCCGCAGGAGCAACTCTTCCCAGAGGGAGCGGAATTGAGGGTGCCACCGGCGTTGCCCGCTCTGGAACCTGTCACTGTGCCCACGCCCCCCGCAGCGGCGACGGGCACGCGGGTGGTTGCCTTCGTGAACGCCTGGGGAGCTCGTGGCGATGGGCCGGGAGAGTTCGACGAGCCTCGCGGGGTGGCGGCCGGCCTGGACGGCAGGGTGTACGTGGCCGACACCGGGAATGCACGCATCCAGGTCTTCGACGGAGAGGGACAATTCCTGGACCAGTGGGGGGACGAGGTTCTGGGCGAGCCCTTCGACCTGGCAGTGAGCCAGGATGGTCGAGTCTACGTCGTGGATACAGAATACGATACCCTCTTCGTCTTCTCGTCGGACGGTCAGCTCGAGGGTCGCTGGGGGGAGAGGTGGGGACTCTTCGACCCGCGTGGCGTGGCAGTAGACTGGGAGGGGCACGTCTACGTGTCCAACACGGGCGACAACGTGGTGCTCGAGGTGTCGCCGGAGGGCCAGGTGCTGGAACGGTACGGCGCGTTTGGCTACGGAGCCGGCGATCTGAACCAGCCCTCCGACGTGGCGGTCGACGAGGAGGGCCACCTCTACGTGTTGGATGTGGAGAACAGGAGGGTGCAGGTCCTGGATCGGACAGGTAGCTACGTGAGGGAGTGGCCGATCTCAGCCGCTAACACGGTGGACAGTCCCCACATCGTCTGGGGCAAGGATGGACTGCTCTATCTGACGGACCCAGAGATGGCCACGGTTGTCGTGTACGACGAGTATGGACGTCTGGTGACCTCCTGGGGCGAGAGGGGTTCCCTGGACGGGCAGTTCAGCAAGCCCATCGGCATCGGTTTCGATCAACGGTCGTCGATCTACGTTGCGGACACCTACAACCACAGGATCGAGAAGCTCTCAGTCGTCCCGTAGAAAGCATCTCCACACGGCGGTATGATAGAGCGCCTGCCTTCCACCCAACAAAGAACACCGTTTGTCCTGACCGTTCTCGCCGTCTTGCTTGGCGCTCTGGGACAGGTTTTCCTCAACAGACCTGAGACCGTGGGTGCTGGTGCGCTACTCCTTCTGGCGGCCTCCGCGTTGGCGGTGGTGGCCTTCTGGCGACTCCCCGGTGCGGTGACAGAGCCGTTGCCGGGGTCCTCCACCCCCTGGTCTTGGAAGGACATGGCGGCTCTGCTCGTAGCCTCCATCCCCGCCTGGGTCGGTGGCTGGCTTCTGGCTGTACGCTGGGACAGTCTCTTCACGGGCCTGCTGCTCTACGCCGGGGGCCCGGCTTTGGTCTACCTGGTCTGTGCACGATGCGAGGAGTGGGCTCTCCCCAGGCTGAGGGCCGTGAGAGAGCATGGCGTGGAGCTCACGCTCGTGGGCCTGGTGCTGGCCCTGGGGCTTCTCCTCCTGGTATACCGGCTGGACTACTACCCTCCTCCTGGGGGCATCTCCTGGAATGACGAAGCCCAGATAGGCAAGGATGCTTATGGAATCCTTTTCCACGACTCCCGTCCCTGGCAGTTCCCCATCTCTGTGTACACGACTTGCCTGAGCTTCGTGGCTCTGGGACCGACGGTCCTGGCTCTGCGCTTGAACTTCGTGCTCTTGGGCTTCCTGACTCTGGTGGTGTTCTACCTGCTGACGCGGGAGATCTTTCGTTTCCCGGTGGCCCTGGCCTCCACCTTCCTCTTCGCCGTGTCGCGCTGGCACATCGCCTTCAGCAGGCTCGCGCTGCCTTCCACACCCGCGATGCTCCTGGAGGTGTGCACGTTCTACCTCTTGCTTCGAGGCAGGCGCACGGGGGGGATGATGAGCTACGTGCTGGCTGGGATGGCCTTGGGCCTCGGACTGTACAGCCACGCTTCCTTCCGCATCGTCCCCATTCTAGTGGTGCTGCTCTTCGCGAGTGAAGCCCGGTCGTGGTGGCGCGCTAGAGGGGCAACGGTGGACGAGGTTGTCAGGACTTCACACCCGCTGGTGGCGCCGTGGCTGGGATTTCTTACCTCCCTGGTGGTCTGTGCGCTTCCCCTCGCGGCCTTGATACGGCGAGAGCCGCACGTAGCCTTTGGCGAGAGGTTCAGCTCGGTGATGCCAGTGCTGTTCGGCTCTGGAGAGATCTCCCAGACGGAGGGCCTGGCAGAGCGCGCACGGAGGCTATTGGGCTTCTTCAACTACAAAGGTGAGCCTTGGGGTGCGGTGAACATCCCCGACGCGCCCATGCTGGATGCGTGGACGGGAGTTCTCTTCGTGCTGGGACTCTGCTGTTGCCTCGTCTACTTCTGGCGCCGTGGACACCTCTTCTACCTGGGTTGGTTTCTGATCACGTTGGTCGGCGGCGGCCTGTTGACCATAGACCTGCGTAGCCATCGCTTCGCGGGGTTGATGCCGGTGCTGTTCATCTTCGCGGGCGTCTTTCTGGACGGAGCGCTGACCACCTTCGAGATGGCCGTCGGGTCCAACCGGCGCCGGTATTTCGGCTTGCTTCTGGCCCCTGTTCTCCTGCTCGCGGGTTGTGCCAACTACCAGACCTTCTTCCAACACCAGATATATGCCGACTCGGTGCGCATCGAGTTCACCAGGGAGATCGCTGCCGTGGCTAACCACATCGCCTCTCTGGGAGAGGGTCGCTATGTCTATCTGTTCGCCAATTTCCCCTACTACACCTCGGGCATGGATTTCGCCTGGATGGCGAGGGAAGCGCCGGGTGAGCGAGGGATCGATGTGCTGGATGTGGTGCCCAGCCATCGCCAGACAGGGGACCAGGATGTTGTCTACGTCTTCTCCACGCCCTACGACGTGGAGGCCCTGGTGGGCGTGGTCCAGTACTTCTATCCCCAGGCCGAGGTGAGTCTCTTCGCAGGCGAGTACGACCGGTACACCTTCGCCTCGGTCCTGGTGGGTGCTGATGAGGTGCGGGGGGCGGAGGGGCTTCGCGGCTCCTATTACCATGGTCAGGAGGCCAAGGCAGAGCCGGACCTGGAGAGAATCGATGTACAGATCTCGTTCGACTGGCAGGAGGAGAGCCCTCCCCTGGCCTTCCCCTTCGTCGCTGAGTGGCGGGGTACGGTGTTTGTGCCCCACGCCGGGACCTACGGCTTCCGGGTCGACGGAAGTGAGGGGGCGCGGATCCTGGTGGACGCGCAAGCGTTCGGTAGTGGAGAGACTGTTGAGCTCCTCAGGGGGTGGCACGAGCTCGAAGTGCAGCACGTCGTAGTCGAGGACGGCAGCCAGGTCGAGCTGCTTTGGGCGGTGGACGATCGCGAACCAGAGGCAATAGCTGACTACTACCTGAATCCAAGGACAGAGGTCCACGGGGTGCTGGTTACGGTCTACGAGGGAGCCAGCTTCGAGGGCACGCCTGTGGAGCGGAGCGTTCAACCCAACCTGTCGCTGCTGCGGATGCCCACGGCCTGGCAGTCGGCCTTCGTTCCTGAGCTAGAAGGAGAACTGTACAGCCTCGACTGTCGTGGTGCCCTGAGAGTCGAAGAGCCGGGCTCGTACCGTTTCGAGGTCGTGCCCTGGAACGGTCAAGCCGGTCTATACATCGATGGCGTGTTGGTGTCGACCGCTTTGGCGCAACCGTCTCCATCCAGCGGCGCCGAGGTGGAACTGGAGCCAGGATGGCATGACCTGCACCTGCGCTACTCATACGACGGAGGCGAGTTCAGCGGGGTGCAGGTCTTCTGGACGCCACCTGGTGGGGAGAAAGAGGCTATCCCGCCGGCGTCGCTTCGGCCTGTCGAGGAAGTGACCGCTGGGACTGCAAGCCACGTTCCGTTGATGATGGAATAGCTGGTTGTCAGGCCCAGGCTTGCCATTGACGCCAGAGGTGCGCCGGTCCAGTGAGGCAGCAGGGCGAGGATGCAGACCAGGACAGTGTCTGTGGCTTGGCCGTGACGTGTAGGCAGCCAGCGGTGGCTTTCTTCACAGTTGACACGCCATTCCCCGTCGGGTGATGAGGAGCCCACCGCCACTCCGACGCCGGACGATGGACAGCCACCGCTCCCCTTGGCAACGGAATGGGAGGGCAACGTGGACTTCACCTGCGAGGTTGCTGGTGGAGGTGAGCAGTACTTCTAGAGGGCGTATGTGGACTTCGAGTTCACCGTGGCGCCCGATGGCAGTATCACCGGCTCCGGGGCTGGGGAGTTCTTTGACGATTCGTGCACGATCTACTGTGGGACGTGTGAATTCATCGAACTCGGTCCCATCTCGGCTGAGCTCTCCGGTGCGCTGGAAGAGGATTCCTTCCATCTATCGATCATCCCATCGGCGGAGATGGTGGCACGACATGTGTGTGATGGGGTTGTGGACGTGCCGCTGATGCAGCACTTGGCTTGCGTGTCTGTGCCAGGCGGCCCGGCGGATTTCACCATCTCGGTGCGGGACAACGCCTGGGTGGAGTGGGAAGGCACCCAGGAGGGAATAGGCGGCTACATCAAGGCTGTTGGCGTGAGTGCTGTCTACCCCAAGTGACCACGGCCACATTGGGGTGATCTGCGCGAGCCGGCAGCGCTTGTCTTTGGCCCGTGGCCGAGGCTAGCAAGAGGACAAGAGCCCCCACTCTCTTGGTGCAACCGTGACGGACTCTGGATAGCGACGCCCCAACTTGGCCGCCTGTACGAGCCAACCAGTAGCGTTGTCGACGATCTGGATGCCATGGACATAGGGACCGTGGCTGCTGGGTCTATGGTGGTGAGCAACGTCCGCCTCAGAGTGTCCTGGTTGGTGTTGTCTCCAAGGGATGCCCCTCGGCGCGGGGCCACTGATCCTGCTCCATTTGTTCAGGGGACCACGCCTCTTCGGCAATGTGGTACGTGAGTGAATGCGCGCGCTTGACCCCTGCGATTCGTTATGGTAAAGTATCCGTAGTATCAGGGCCTTCGCTGGATTCTGGTTCACCCATCGAGCGGCAGAAGCGCACACAAGACAGGAGGTTTACTATGAACACCTGGAGATTTCGGATTGACTTGAGCCGGACAGCGAGGGTGGTTCTCTTCTCTCTCGTATTGCTCGCGCTTGTCGTGCCCGCCGTGGATGCAGCCGCCACGCGCTACTGGCTGAAGCGGTACAACGGGCCGGCGAGCGAGATCGATTCGGCTGCAGCACTGGCCTTCGACAATTCGGGCAACGTCTATGTTGCTGGCAGGAGCCACGGTGGCTCTTCAGGAGAGGACTACCTGGTCATCAAGTACGGCCGCGCCAACGGGGGCGTGAAGTGGATGAAGAGGTACGATGGCACTGCTAGCGACTGGGATGGAGCTAGAGGCATCGTGGTGGATGACGATGGCAACGTCTACGTGACGGGTCGGAGCTTCGGCTCCAGTAGCGACGGCGACATCGTGACTATCAAGTACAACTCCTCTGGTGTCCAGAAGTGGGTGAAGCGGTACAGCAGCCCGGGATCGAAAGACGATGGTGGGATGGATATCGCGTTGGACTCCAACGGGGACGTGATCGTGACGGGGTTCAGGACCGGCACCGGGAATCAGTATGACTTCGTGACGATCAAGTATGCGCCGGATGGAACCAGGAAGTGGGTGAAGCAGTACGATGGTCCCGACGGTGGAAGTGACATCGCGCGGGCCGTAGCGGTTGACTCGAACAACAACGTGTACGTGACGGGTCCGAGCAAGGGTGATGGCACCAATTTCGACTACTGCCTGGTGAAGTACTCGGCTGGCGGAAAGCAACTGTGGGTGGGACGATGGAACAGCAACTACAATCTGAGCGATGGGTCGATGGACGTCGCGCTGGATAGCTACAACTTCCCCTACATCACGGGGTACAGCTACCGCAACACTATCAACTGCGACATCGTCACGGTCAGGTTCAGTAGGGCCGGGAAGACCATGTGGGTCAGGCGGTACAACGGCAGCGCCAACGGGCCGGATGTGGGCTATGCCATCGACGCTTGGGGCACCGGCGTATTCATCGCCGGATCCAGCGTGACGGGACGCGGGGATGCTAACATCGCTATGATCCGCTACAAGCGCAATGGTGTGCAGAAGTGGGTCAAGCTGTGGGGTTATGAAGCGGGGCAAGACGATGTGCCCAACGATATCGACGCCGAGAACAAGAGGGTGTACGTGACCGGATTCAGTACCAGAAGTAGCACCAGTGGCGACCTGGTCGTACTCGCCAGGGGTGGTGGTGGCGGCAACAAGTGGAGGGACCGCTACAATGGACCTGGGAGCGGGTTTGACCAGGGGAATGCGGTAGGAGTGTGCCCCGTCACCGGCGACGTCTACGTCGTGGGTGGTAGTCGAGGCAGTGGCACCGGGTCGGACTTCGTGACCATCAAGTACGCACCGTAGGATCGGACCACATCGCGAGCCGACCAGCCCTCAGGGTGGCCGGCAGACGGCCCTGGTTCGAATAGGCAACGAAGCGAAAGCTCCCTCGGCAACGGGGGAGCTTTCTCATTCCTGGGAGTGCTCGTTGAGGGCCGAGAACGGTAGGCGCGGAGTGGAGTTTGGGAGAGATCGCCTCCGTGCGGGCCTTGGGCTCACTACGAGCCGCTTTGTCGGCACCACCGGGACAGAGCATGCTGAGCCGCGTCCTGAGCGCGGCCGACGGGGGGTCACACGGTGCCCAGCGCGTCGGTGAAGTAGTACTATCGGTCAGCTTGCTGCTGGGCGACGATGTCCAGCCGTTTCCTGATCTCAGCCCTGGGATCGCAGTCTTCATCCTGCGGCACCGTCCGCCCGAATGAGGCGAACGCACCTACCTTAACGGCGGTCGCTTCCAGACTTGCTGGCGCAAGCCAGTCGACGTGTGCGCTTGTTTGAAGAGGCCTGTTCCTACGATCCCTCCAGCTAACCACACCAGCGATCCCAGCCAGTAGTGTGCCCAAATCTCGCGCAGTGAGCATCCCAGAGCCATCTCCAGCTGCTCCAACTGGGCCTGCTCAACTTCCCCGCTTGGGTTGCGCACTGTCAATTGGAACCTAGCGAATCCTGCGGGCGAGTCGTAGAGCAGGTCATTGAGCGACGATGCAGCATTGCAGCATGGCAATTCGATTGACAGATCAGAGAAGTGTGTTTGGCATGCAGCACTCATAGCTTTCTGCCACCATGCCATGTCGATCTCACCTCCGCAAACAGGGCACGTTATACGCTCCAGATTCTGGCCCGGGTCGATGAAGCGCACTCGTTCTGCACTCTCGAAAGTTGCCTCTTCTGCTCCCGGGAAGAAACTCCCGAGCAAGTGAGATGCTACCTTCAATGCCTCGTCGTCTGGTACGCATTTGGGAGAGGCCGGTATCAGCTTTAGAACAACGTCTGACATTCGATTGGCACTCCTATCGTCTTGCACATACCCTGGCTCTAGTCCATCGGTTCGTACACAAGTTCGATCCTCTCAAGAAGTTCAGGATTCTCGGCAAAGAACAGGTGGTACATTGCACCCCTGGCTGCTTCTGTGCTGAAGCACCATACGATCTTGACACCGGCGGCTGCCCCAACCTGTTCAATCAACGCCATCAAGAGAGATGATGTCGGCCCGATAACTACTCTGAACAGCGGACCACACCCTTCCTCGAGAATCGGCCGAGAGAACCATCAGCCATTCGCCGGTGACACCACAGTTCGAAGACGTGAATGTCTTCCAGCTTGATCCGTCAAAGTGAAACACTCTCACGGAGGGCCACGCAAACCGGACGTTGTCCTGAAGGTCAGCAGCCGCAGGATTGGTCCCCATCACAGGTGGAAGCAAGCCCTTGAACCCAGACCTGTGAGTCACGACTTGCTCGCCGTCAAACTCATAGATGCCGAAGAAAGGACAATGCAGCCACACGTGGTGATGGCCATCAACGATCATGCCATAGATCGGCTGGTCGGATAGTCCGCCGTATCCTGGAGGGTAGTGAGTCCAGTCGTGGCCATCAAGGACGACCACGCCCAGTCTGTTGCTCGGCGTTCCTGAGACGCAAATCCACGTTCTATCCCTGCCATCGAACGCTATTGGCCAGACGCCTGGGCCGGCTAGCGGCGAATTGTCAGGTGTATAGTGGACCCAACGACCGGATAGCTCCGCGAGGTCTCCTGGTCTGTGATGGCAGGAGCATTTGCAGCCTGTAGGTTGTCTTCCCCAATGATGATCAGCATACCAGCAACGACAACCACAACTGGCTGATTCCAAAGCCCATGCAGTGCGCAGCCGTCTACAGACACAGCGTCTGACTCAACCTGGTACCCGCAGGGCATTGTTGTGAGAACAGAAGGATCCGAGAAGGTCGGTTGAACGGAAACAGTGTGGCAGCTCAGGCATACTCCTGCAAGTTGCCCCCTTGAGCCGCTGAGTCAAACACGCGGTCCTACCACCGTGTCACGGACATGCGTGATCTAACCCGCCGGCGAAGTGCAAGGCCCTGGATGGAGTCGCTCTTTCCTGCAGCTGTGTCACGTAGATGGTTTGCCGCGTGGAAAAGCATCGCCATCCTCACCACAGCGGCCCAAGAGCTGTTTGAGCCTGCGATCCATCTGTTGCTTAGCTTCCGTGACAGCCAGCATGTGCTTCTGAGACCTACCCACAAACACCCGATACTCCGGCTGCGTGGCCCAGATTGCCCCCTGGTCCTCCAGAATCTTGTCGAGTCTTCGACCCAAGCGACGTCTGGCTCGCTCGTCCTCGGAGAATGACACGCCCACGAACCCCGCCAACCATTCTGTCATCTGCTCGTCAATCTCGATCAGTCCTTTGAGGTGCGCTCTCAAGGAGTGGAAAGCCTCGCGGAGTTCATCGTCATCGATTCGGGCTTCAACAGTTGCCATTGGGGTGTCCCATCCGACCATCTCTAGTGTTCTCGGGAACACATTGTGCCAGTCAGCCAAACCGTTGAAGTGATCAGCGTGATGCGCCCTAGCGACTGGATAGTATCCTCCCGCGATTTTGTCTATCAGAGTCAGGAAGTAACGTTCATTCAATTCCACCTCTTGACCTGCGATGGACAATTGGATCATGCCTGCCCCCTGCTACTCTGCTACAGGATAGACACCGGCACCAAGACTGCCAGTCGTTGGCCGTAGTTGATGAAGTAGACACCAGCCGGCACCGTCACTGCATCATCAAGAGAGCCCACCCCAAGAGTGACGAAATCCTCTACAAGCGTTGCCACAATGATGGCTGTTCCCAGTCCTATCAGGCCGTGGATGGTTTGCCGCCTGCCAAGGCATCACCATCCCCCTCACAATGGTCCGTGAGCTGTTTGAGCCTACGATCCATCCGTTGCTTGGCTTCCGTCACGGCCAGCATGTGTTTCTCAGACTTGCCCACGAACACCTGATACTCCGGGTCCATGGCCCAGATTGGGCCCTCCTCCACTACGATCTTGTGCAGTCGTCGATCCATCCGTCGTCTGTTACATTCACCCCGTGACGATGATAGACCTACGTACGCTGCCAACCAGTCTATGATCTGCTCGTCTATGCTGATCACCTCTTGCAGGTGTTCTCTCAAGGAATGAAAGGCCTCGCGCAACCCTTCGTCGTCAATCTGGGTCTCCACAGTCTCCATCGGTGTTTCCCACCCCACCATCTCCAGGGTTCTCGGAAGCGCGTTCTTCCAGTCAGCGAACCCATTGATGTGATAGTGTTGGCAGGCTTCAGCTAGTACGTAGTATCCCGCTGCGATGTGGTCCAGCAAACTCAGGAAGTCATGTCTGCTCAATTCCACCGCTTGACCTGCAATGGACAATTGGATCATTCCTGCCCCTGTTGTTCTGCTACGGGACAGATGCCGGCACCAGAACCACTATCCGCTTTGCGACCGCCAGGGCAACTAGGAAGGGACAAAGACACATACCCCTTCGACAGTTGACATCCACTTGCGTCCCAGCCTGTCCTCAGCGACAAGGCTTCCCATAAGAACGTATGGCTCATTTGCCAGAGCACCACCAGAGAGAGTTGCGTCTCGGGACATCGGCGCCTGTCCTGTGCCAGGCACGAACGCTCCCCAACAAGCCCACTCACGGCCATCAGTGATGGCGATCTCGCTCGGGGTGCCAATCCACTTGCGATTGTCGCCGTCCACCAAGAGAGAGTACACGGTGTTGGACGAAAGAGAGGAGTTGCGCTCCGTATACTGATGCCATTCCGTTCCATCGAAGCGCCACAGCCACGCCTCGCACCACCCCACCCAGATATGCTCGTCCAGATCAACAGCCACCGCGGTGATCTGGTGTCTCCGGCGGCTGACAGGTAGGCTGGCGAGAACGGTCCAATGAGCGCCATCAAAAGAGATGATGTCGGACCGATCACCACTCTGAACGGCAAACCATACCCTACCTCGAGAATCGGCTGAGAGAGCCATCACCCAGTCGCTGGGAAGATCGCAGTTCGAAGACGTGAATGCCCACCAACTCGATCCGTCAAAGCGAAACACTCCTACGGAGGGCCACGCAAACCAGACGTTGCCTTGAAGGTCAGCTGCCGCAAGATTGGTCCCCATCACCAGTGGCAGCAAGCCCTTGAACCCAGGTTTGTGAGTCACGACTTGCTCGCCGTCAAACTCATCGATGCCGAAGAAGGGACGATGCAGCCACAGGTGGTCGTGCCCATCAACGACCATGCCGCAGATCGGCTGATCGGGTAGTCCGCCGTATCCTGGAGGGTAGTGCGTCCAGTCGCGGTCATCTAAGACGACCAGGCCCAGCCTCTCGCCGGACTTGCCCGAGATGCACATCCACGCTCTGTTCCTGCTATCGAAGGCTATTGGCCAAGCGAGTACACCAGCTAGTGGCGAGTTTTCAGGGGTATAGTGGACCCAGTGGCCGGATAGTTGCACGGGTTCTCCTAGTCTGTGATGGCAGGAGCATTCGCCAATTGTAGGTTTTCTTGCCCAATGACGATCAACACACCGGCAACGACAACAACAGCCGGCTCATTCGAGAGATCAGCGCCACCTGTGATGATATCCATGACGATGTTCGCAACGATAATCGACCCGGCCGCGACAAAGCAGGCCGCCGCAACGGTTTCCGGCCTTGGCTCAAGCCACCAGAGCATTGCTCCCTCACCTGGACTCATCACGACGAAATCGACGCCGCGTGGGATGCACTCCGAACCATAAGGGGTGTAGAACCAGCCGGTCCTGCGTATCTCTGGGAAGGGACCACCAAGTTGCCAGGTTGTCAGGTTCCAGTTGTTGGGCTCACTCGCAGGCAAAGCCCAGTGGGCAGTGACTTTCTGTCCCCGGAAATTGACCCCACCTCCCCCCGCCCACGTTAGCAGGTCCCTGTAGTAGATCGCCTCAGCGAAGGCCACAGGCAGCAGGTGGAGCGGCTCGACCTCGTAGACATCGCCTGTCCAGGAATTCAAGACATCCGGCCGTGCGTAACTGCCCCACGCCGTAGGAATCGGAGGTTCCAGGTGTATGAAATCGATATTTGGACGAGTGCTTGCGTATAGTCTCTCAGCGATTCTCTCGAAGTCCGAGCTGCTGCGTTTCCATTCCTTGAGACCCGTCAGGTCCGCCATGTTGACTGGGTTGTTGGCGACGTAGGCCCATCCGTTCAACGATAGCGGCCTGAGCACGTCCGCAGGCCACGGATCCTTGATGATGAACCTCCCTGTCTCCGGCTGGTAGTACCTGGCCCGCAGGTAGAGCAGTTCCACCTCCTCGTCCCAGGCCTCGCCGGTGAACCGGTAGGGGTTGGACGCGTCCCCCGCCACGACCGGCACGCCGAAGGGATCGTAGGCGTAGTTGGCTTCTACCTCGCCTGTGCTGTCGAGTAGCTGCCGCACGCTGCCCAGCCCGTCGTGGAAGTAGTACTGCCGCTCCGCTTGCTGCTGGGCGATGATGTCCAGCCCGTAGAGGTACACGGCCTCGGTGTCGCTGACGACCACGGGGAGCGTAGCTGCCAGGTCGAGGACGTGCTGGGTGGTGTCTCCGCTCACGGTCTTGCTGGTCCTGTCCCCATCGCCGTTGTAGGCGGATTCGGTTGTCAAGGCCCATTCAAGGTTGCTGGACAACTGATGTCAACGCAGCTTATGGCACTGGACCGGGCCGCTGACTTCAGTCTTTCGTTGCGTGCCCTTCAAGTACCGGTGACCAAACGGGGTCTGTGCAGTCCAACTCGAACAATCGAGTGCGGTTCGATCCATCACTGTCCATCGTCCAAAGGGAGTCATCCCCCAGCATTTCGAAGTACACTCTCTCGCCGTCAGGTGACCAGCCGTACAAGAACCCCGGCCCGAGGGCTTCCTCCCCAGTACCATCTGAGTTAGCTATGTGGATTTCGCCCCTGGCGTCGCTCCCGGTCTCGAGGATCCCAAAAGCGATTCTCTCGCCGTCAGGCGACCAAGAGACACGAGTATAGTCGCGGGGTTCCTGGGTCACGCGGATGAACCCTCCTGCCACAAGGTCGCTTGCACGAATCTCCTGGCGCTCTGGCGCTGAGTCCTGCTGCCACACATAGGCAAGTAACTCGCCCGCAGGAGACCAGGAGGGTAACCCGACCGCGGACCCGATGCTGTGACTTGTCAGTCGTCTGAGTCCCGTTCCGTCGTCCTCAATGGTCCAGATGTCGTCGTGCCGTCCATAGTCCACTCGAAACGCAATCGTGTGCCCATCTGGCGACCATGTGGGATGCTTGATGCTCATTGCCTCAGCAAACTCCGAGAGATCGACTAGCATGGTCGTGTGACCGGTCGACACCTCGATTAGCTGGAGGCTAGACAGACAGTCGTCCACGGCCACCAGTATCTCGCCATCTGGCGACCAGGACGGCATCATCCCAGAGCCGATACGCCTGCGATGGCCGCCGTCTCCGTCTAGGAGCAGAATCTCATAGGGGAGGCATGGAAGGTCGGAGTCACCAGGGTAGACGAGCCGACTATGACAAGCGATCTGTTCGCGGGACAAGTCAGGCGCCAACGCTGGCAAGGCCGCGCCGCAGCCTGCCACCCACAGCATCAGCCAACAGATACCGACGAGACTGAAGGAACGGCTTGTGCAGCTCATTCTCACTACCTCAAATGGTCCCCGGTACGGGTGTCGCCTCCGATAATCGGACAGGCCGGCCGTAGCGGTTCACCACGCACGCAGGGTGATCAGATACCTGGTCCAATGCGACAGTCCAACCTCGCGCAGTGCCTGACTATACGTGCCGGGTCATCGAATGCAGTCAGTCCAAAGAAGGTGCCCCATCGGTTCGCCACAACATCGTCGGAAGAGTAAGTCTGCACATCGTCAGGACACTCTCCACGTCGAACGCACTGCCAAGTGTAGTTGACTTGGCTTAGGAACTCGTACCCTCTTCCAACATAGTCGTTGTACAAGTCTACCATGGTAGACGGTCGGCCCGCCCACCTCTGTTCATAGGCCATGAAAGCGTGAGTGAAGAAGTGATAGACCTTGTCCTGCGTTGCCCCCTCCTGCGAATAGCTCAGTCTGCTATAGGCCCGTGAGGTGTCGCGCAGCTGGACGAATATCGGACGCTCTATGACGGGAGTGGCGTACGTCACCAGTTCGGCTGACGGTCGTCTCTCCGCAGCCCATTCGAACGGGATATCGGGTCTGTCCTCGTCGAGGCGGTGGAGTCTCTGGACTACGGCAGCCACGCCGTTCATGGCGATGCGCAGGGTCAATCGCTCACACGTGACGTCGTGCAGCGAGGTGCACATCGACGGGGAATAGGACTGCATGTGCTGCCTCGCGGCCGTGACCGCCACGCAGAAGAACTCGATTGGATCCATCCGTTCCTGCCTCTTGGCCTGGGTCTCCAACCTCCTTATGACCGTCTCGAAGACCTTGCGCACCAGCGGATCCCTTTCTACCGCGGCGGTCAACCAGTAGTGCCCACCATACGTCAAGGTGCCCCACCGGTCTGCCCGCCTGTACGGCTCGAGCAACCTATCTTCAAGCGGTACGTAGGGTCCTGGGTTGAACTCATCTTCATCTTCGCCTTGAAGCCCGTGAGGATCTGTGTAGTGAACCGGTCTATTCTGTGTGTAGACATACCGGTTGAGGGTACCCGGGACCCAGCCCATACCGCCCCACGGATCCTTGGTGATGAACCTCCCCGTCTCTGGCTGGTAGTGCCTGGCCCGCAGGTACAGCAGCTCCACCTCCTCGTCCCAGGCCTCGCCGGTGAACCGGTGGGGGTTGGACGTGTCCCCGGCCACCACCGGCACGCCGAAGGGATCGTAGGCGTAGTTGGCTTCTACCTCGCCTGTGGTGTCGAGCAGTTGCCGCACGCTGCCCAGCCCATCGTGGAAGTAGTACTGCCGGTCCGCCTGCTGCTGGGCGATGATGTCCAGCCCGTAGAGGTACACGGCCTCGGTGTCGCTGACCACCACGGGGAGCGTGGCTGCCAGGTCGAGGACGTACTGGGTGGTGTCTCCATCCACGGTCTTGCTGGTCCTGTCCCCGTCGCCGCTGTAGGCGCATTCAGTTGTCAAGCTTCAGTCGAGTCGCCTCTTCGCGCGTGGGGCTCAGAGACAGCTCATACGTGCGGCGTATGCTCCATCGGAATGCAGACAGATGATCAAGGCTCCCATGCAGGACAACGCTGGTCAGCGTCCCTCACCTTCCTCACTGCTGCCCTGAGACCTGAGCTGTCTTGTGACAAGAATCCAAACACACAAGGCTGCAAGGGGAATCAAGTAGAGTACCCAGGAGATCCAGCTCCAGTCCCAGCCCCGGCCTGCCATGACGGAAATCAGCGTTGTGAGGGTGCCCGCGCTGATCGCAGTGTTCTGGGCAGCGTGGAACAGAGTCGCAGGCCAAATACTGCCTGTCCTCAGGCGCAGCCAACCCAGCACAACCGATCCCAGTACTGCGCCCATGGCAAGCACCACGGCCGAGAGAGCGAGATCGATGCTCAAGACCGCCCCCCATAAGAGCCCTGGGGCGTGCCACAGTGCCCAGATGAGCCCGGTCGCGACCGCGGCCAGGGCAGGCCGGCGGGCCAGGAGGCGCACTTGCAGGTAGCCGCGCCACCCGAATTCCTCACCCCAGATCAGGGTGCTGGCAGCGAGAGACCCAACGGTGAGCTCCAGGGGCAATGGAGCTACGCGGAACAGCAACCAGAAGGCAGGAATGGGCTCCGCTGGGCGTGCTCCCATGCACATCATCAGGGCGATAGCGCCAACCGCCATCAGCCCAGGGTAGAACCAGGCGAAGAGATAGTAGGGCCATCTCTTGCGGAGATTTGGGCGCAACCCCGCGTCGGAGAAGCCCTCGCGCGTGACCCACTTGCGAACCACATAGGCAGCCACGGCAGGCGCGAACACCGCTGGTAGAGTGGCCACTCGGTACTGCTGAGGGTCCGACGAGAACCCCAAGTAGCCCGCTACGGCCAAGTCGGCCCAGGCAATCGTGAAGGCGCCGATCAGATAGGCCACGACTCCCCTGGCGTTGCTGTTCACTCCACTGGTGTCCTCCTGCTGCTCAGTGTTTGGGCGTGTCACAAAAGAAGAAGGCCCATCGTCGCGCCGCGCGAGATGAGCCTTGTCGTGCAGAGTTGGGTATCGAACCTCTCTGCGCGTGCTTGGCTGCCATGCTGCACTATTGGCAACAGGTGGCTAAGTGCGTTCTTCTATTGTCGTCTCCAGTATAGCGCAATTGCTCTGGCTTGTCAAGGTGCATTGGCAGGCAGCAGACGAGGTGGAGACACGCGATGGTCTGCGCCCTTGAGAAGCATGCTGAGTAGGCCGAAGGCCGTATCGAAGCATGCGGGCGTGCAAAGGGATGCGGTAGAATCAGCCGCACCCTTCGATACGCTGCTTCGCAGCTACTCAGGATGCTTGCCTATGCCGCTGAACAGCTTTGCGGGATGCTTGTCCACGCTGCGGAATAGCTACTAGGCGCGCCTGCCGAAGTCCTGCGCTACGGCAAGACCTCAATGTGCTCCACCCACTTGACCCATTTGGAGCCGTACTGGTGGCGGACCACTAGCCTCAAGGGGTAGCCGTGGTCCGTAGGTAGCGTCTCCCCGTTGACCTCGTAGGCCAGGAAGACGCCGTCGGCTGTGGCTTCCTCCAGCGAGAGGAGCTGCCGGTAGCCGTCCCCGCCCACGATGTGGACGCTGGCCGCGTCAGGCGACAGCCCGGCTTCCTCCAGAATCAACCTGAGGGGAGTGCCGGTCCACTCTGCATTGTCCCAGAAGAACCCGGAACAGATGAGCAGCACCGTCTCGGTGACCTGCGGGAAGTCTCGCACCTCGTCGTAGGATAGACTCAATGGGTTGTCCACCAGCCCATCCACCACCAGGCGATACGTGTCGATGTCGTACTCCTGCGGCTGCCCCGTGTGGTGCAGTTCCTCCACAGGGGTGATGGGCAGGATGCTGTTGTCCACATCCGCCGGATGCATGTACTGTATGCCCTCCGGGACTCTGGTGCTTTCTTGGGGTGTTGCAGTGGCCTCGGGAGACGGTGTCGGATCGGCCACGGTAGGCGAAGGAGCCTCAGTCGCGGGGGGCGCTGGAGACGCGCACGAGACCAGGGCCACAAGGATCAAGGTGGCTATCAGTAGGCGCTTCATTCCTCTATTCCCTTCATACGTCCATACAACCCGATGCAGTGAACTCAAGGAGGTGTGTCATAAGTATTATAACATACTGGAGCGCATTTCTCCACTTTTGACCTTCCATTGACAGGGGTGAGGGAAAGCAGGTAGAATGGGCTACGTTCGCGTGGGCGAAGGAGGAGGAGAAATGCTGCGCAGAAGCCTAGCCATTCTTGGTGTGGTCGTGGGCTGCGTTGTGGCAGTGGTGCTGGTAGTGGGGGTCATCGGTGGCTCCCTGTACGTCCGGCGGACTTTCCCCACCATCAACGGAACGGTGAAGCTGGCCGGTCTTCAGTCCACCGTGGAGGTCTACCGCGACGAGTGGGGTGTGCCGCACATCTACGCCAACAGCATAGAAGACCTCTTCTTTGCGCAAGGATACGTTACCGCCCAGGACCGTCTGTGGCAGATGGAGTTCAACCGGCGCGTAGCGAGTGGCACGCTATCGGAGATCTGTGGCGAGGCCACACTGGACACGGACCGCTTTGTACGTACCTTGGGCTGGCGGCGTGTGGCCGAAGAGGAGACAGAGGGACTCACCGGGGAGCATCAGGCTATGCTGGAGGCATACTCTGCTGGAGTGAACGCCTTCATCGAGACCCATCGCGACAGGCTGCCCCTGGAGTTCACCCTCATGGGGGTCGAGCCCGAGCCCTGGACGCCCACCGATACCGTCGCCTGGGGCAGGGTCATGGCCTGGGACCTGGGCGGCAACTGGGAGGCGGAGCTGCTGCGCGCCCAATTGGTCGAAGCCCTGGGGGAGGAGCGGGCAGGAGAGCTTGCCCCTCCGTACCCCGACGACTCTCCCCTCATCGTCCCCCCTGAGGTGGGTGACTACAGCTACCTGGAGAGCGAGGGGCTTCTCGCCCAAGCCGCCGCACTGAAGGATCTCCTGGAAGGTGGCGGGCCGGGCGTAGGCAGCAACAACTGGGTGGTGGACGGCAGTAAGTCCGCGACCGGGATGCCCCTTCTGGCCAATGACATGCACCTTGGTCTCCAGATGCCGTCCGTCTGGTACGAGGTCCATCTTGTGGGCGGCGGCCTCAACGTAGAGGGGTACTCCTTCCCCGGTGTGCCGGCGGTCATCGTAGGCCACAACGAGCACATCGCCTGGGGGGTCACCAACCTGGGGCCGGACGTGCAGGACCTCTACATTGAGAAGGTGAACCCAGAGGACCCCGACCAGTATGAGTACCAGGGCCAATGGGTGGACATGGAGATCGTTGAGGAGGTGATCGAGGTCTCGGGCCAGGATCCGGTCGTCGAGCGGGTGCAGGTCACACGCCACGGTCCGATCATCACCCCCGTCGTGGAGGACCTCTCCGAAGTCCTGGCCTTCCGCTGGACAGCCCTGGAGCCCAACGAACTGATGGAGGCGGTGCTGGGACTGGATGGGGCCAGCAACTGGGACGACTTCAGGGCGGCCCTGGCGCTGTGGGCGGTTCCGTCGCAGAACTTCGTCTACGCGGACACAGAGGGGAACATCGGATACCAGGCGCCGGGCCGGATTCCCATACGCACTGACGGACACACCGGCCTCCTGCCTGTGCCTGGTTGGACAGGAGAGTACGAATGGCAGGGCTACATCCCCTTCGACGAGTTGCCCAACTCGTTCAACCCTTCCACCCATGCTCTGATCACGGCCAACAACAAGGTCGTGGGTGATGACTATCCCTACGTCCTGGCCTACGATTTCTCTGTGGGTCACCGGGCACAGCGTATCACGGAGCTGGTTGGCCTGAAGCAGACCCTGAACATCGAGGACTTCCAGCGTATCCATGGAGATACCTACTCCATCCCCGCCGAGATCTTCACTCCCTACATCCTGCGAATCCAGCCCGAGGGGTTCCTTCAGGAGCGAGCCTTGAACGAGCTGCGCGACTGGGACTACCGGAGTGACGCCGAGAGCACCGGTGCGGCCGTCTTCCAGGTCTTCTACCTGCAACTGGTGAAGAACACCTTCGGTGACGAGCTGGGAGAGGAGCTTCTGGCCGACTACACCGGGAGCTGGAGCTGGCACCACATAGCTTTGGAGCAGATGATCCAGGAGTCCGATAACCCCTGGTTCGACGACGTGAGGACACCGCAGCGAGAGACCAGGGACGACGTGGTCTTGCGCAGCTTCGCCGATGCCCTGGACTACCTGGGCAACAGGTTCGGAGATGTGCCGCACGCCTGGACATGGGGGCGGCTCCACGGCGCGACCTTCGTGCACCAGCCGCTGGGGGAGTCGGGGATCGCGGTTCTGGAGAAGATGTTCAACAGAGGACCCGTGGAAGTGGGCGGCAGTGGGTACACGGTGAACGCCGCCGGCTTCGACACGGAGGAGCCGTATAACACGACTCACGGTGTATCGCAGCGGCTGATCGTGGACCTCAGCGATTTCGACAACTCCCTCAGCACCCACACCACAGGCCAGTCGGGGCTGGTCTTTTACGCGCACTACGACGACATGATCTCCTTGTGGCAGAACGTCGACTACCACCCGCTGCTCTGGTCCAGGGAAGCCATAGAGCGAAACATGGAGGGCCTGCTCGTACTCGAGCCGAGCTAGAGCGCCTTTCTCAGGATGTGCAGTCACATGAAGTGGAAACCCCTGGTCTTGGTGCTGCTGGCAGCTCTCGTGGCCAGTGGCTGCGGAGGAGGGTCCACCAGCCCCACTCCCACCGCGAGCGTGCCGGCTGCTGCGGCGGGCGATACGTCGGCTGCCAGTCCCACGGCCGTTCCCTTGCCACTGGGCGAGGGCCTGTTGAGGGTCATCGGCAGCCCCGGGTCCTCCGATGGTGAGTTCGCGACGCCGCATGGCCTGGCCCTCGATGCTCAGGGCAACCTGTACGTAGCCGATACCGGAAACGACCGCGTCCAGGTGTTCGACCATGAAGGTCGCTTTCTGCTGTCCATCGCCGACGCGCGCTTCGAGGGTCCTCGATACGTGGCCCTGGACGACACCGGCCACATCTACGTCACAGACTCCTCGGAGAGAGTGCACGTCTTCAACGGGAGAGGGGACCCCCTCCAGAGCTTCGGGCAACCGGGCTCTCTGCCCAACCAGTTCTCCGGCATAGCGGACCTGGCGGTCGACTCCGCTGCGGGGGAGTTGTACGTCGCGGATAGCGGCAACGGCAGGGTTCAGAAACTCAGCCTGCTCAGCGGCCTCGTCTTCACCCTGGGCGAGGAGAGCGAGGAGGGCGAGGAGGAGAGTTTGCTGAATTGTCCTCAAGGCCTCGCCCTGGACGCAGAAGCGAACGTGTATGTGGCCGATGCCCAGGACGGACGGATCGTGAAGTATGCCCCTGGAGGCACCTTCCTGCGCGCCTTCGACACGGGCCTCGGCGAGCTACGAGACATCACGCTGGACGAGCAGGGCTACATGTACGTCACCGATGCTGCCGCCAGCGTCGTCTACACCCTGGACGCACAGGGGCGGATCGTGAGCCAGGCGGGGGAGGGGCACTTGAGCGACCCTTGGGGCGTGGCCGTGGATAGCTCGGGCGCGATGTACGTAGCCGATGCCGGGCATCAGCGAGTCCTCGTGCTCTCGCCGTCGGAGGAAGTGCCCGCGGCTGTTCCGGAGCCCACTGTGGAGGCCACCCCTACCGCCACTCTGGAGCCGGTGGAGGGTATCGCCCCGTGGCCTATGTACGCCGCTGACGCACAGCACACCGGGCGCACCCTGGCTGAGGGGCCGGAGGCACCCAATGTGAGGTTGATGTACCGGGTTGGACTTCTCGCCATCTCGCCGGCCATCGGCGCGGGCGGAGACATCTACCTGGGGTCCCTGGACGGCAACCTCTACGTCCTCGACGGTGACGGGGTCGAGAAGTGGAGAGCCACCCACGGCCAGGTTCCTGGGGTGCCGGCCCTGAGCGATGAGGGCTTGATCTATGTGGGTGTGACGTCTCCTCTGGAAGAGATGTTCTACGCCTTCTACCGCGATGGCAGCACGGCCTGGACGTACCACCTGGAGGGGCACATCGTGGAGAGCTCACCGGTCGTGGGTCCGGACGGGACCATATACCTGGCCGCCAGCAACCCTCAAACGGGTGGAGGACAGGTGATCGCTCTTGGTGCGGATGGCGTAGAAGCGTGGCGGTTCGACACCGGGTCCAGGATAGACACTTCGCCGGCTCTGGCAGCCGACGGCACGTTGTACGTGGGGGCCGAGAACGGCATCTTGTACGCCTTGAACGCCGAGGGCGCCCCCACATGGCAGATCTCGGTGGGCTCAGTTGATTTCAGCGCCGCCATAGGGGGCGATGGGACTGTCTACCTGGGTACCGGCTCTGGCTACGTGGCTCTCAATCCGGCCGATGGAAGCCAGATGTGGACCTTTGTCCCGGTGGACGGTCAGGCCGATTCCACTCCTGCCCTGGGAGCTGGCGGCAGAATCTACCTCACCTCCAACAGCAACGAACTCTATGCCCTCAATCCCGACGGCACCGTGGCCTGGACCTTCGTGGCACAGCCAGAGGAGGAGAGGGAGGTGCACTTCAGTTCTCCCGTTACCATCGATGGCGCGCTCGTACTCTACGCGGGAACGCGAGAGGGTGAGCTGTTCGCCGTCAACCCCGACGGGACCCTGCGCTGGCGTTCTGTCCTTCCAGAGGGAGGGATGATCCTGGTCGGCCCCGCCGTGGGCAGCGACGGCACTCTCTACGTGGGCGCGGGCAGCAACCTGTACGCCATCGGGCAGTAAGGGCGTAGTCGCCGCCGCGCTCATGCGAGAACTGGCCGACAGGACTGGCATCAGGAAATCATCATCTTTGCCGACCACTCATGTTATGTGATCGGTGGCCGCGGTTCGTCTGTCCTGAGTTCGGAGGTGCGGAGTGAGCGCCCGGAGGTCTTGCTCATGGATCTGAGGCTCAGATACGCAACCAGGTACACGACTGCATCTGTCGGCAGCCTCATCGCTCTCCCGCTGGCAAGGGTGGCAGCTTCACTGGTCGCAGGTGACCCCGAGTGGGTAGGGCACCCTGCATCCTGCTCGTGCTACAGAACGCTCCCCATGCTGGTGCTTGTGATCCTGCCCCTCTGTGCCGTGGGCGAGGTTGAGTTGGTGAGACGACAACGATTGCCGTGGTGGGCGAATGTGCCCGCAATGGCGGTTGTGGTCTTTCTGACTAGTGTCGCTATCTCGGTGGCGGGGTTCTTGTTGACGGCCCAGCCGATCGGGCAAGCAACTGGCTTCGGGGGTGCAGCGAGCGGGGTGGGAGTCCTCGGTCTGCAGGACATGTTCTGGGGCAGTGCCTGCTGGAGCCTGTTACGGCTCAGTGACACCCTGCTACCCCCGGCAGAACCCGAGCAGGGGGAGAGCTCAGGGGCATCGCGTCGGGACGTGGGCGTACTGGATTAGGCAGATAGTAGAGAGGGTGTTGTGCCGTGGCTGCCGGTGCGACGGTGCGGAAGCATCGAGGGACTCTGACTAATGGCCCCATGACGACAAGGCAAGCGCACTGGAGTAGGCTATCTCGAGTCTCTAACACTGGATAGCCTTCGCGGGCGAGGGAGCTGTCATATGGACCAACGTCGGTGCAGGTTGTACCATTAGGAGCGCCACGGAGGTACGTGAAGATGAAAGCTCTGATCGCGCTGCTTGGACTGGCCGCCGTGTTGTCCTTCGCCTGCATTCCTGTCGGAGATATCCTGGGTCCCCCAACCAGCACACCGCGGGAGACTCCCACGGTGAAAGAGAAGACGACGAGGCTCCCAGCCAGCGAGCCTAGCCCCACCCCTTTGGTGGCCACGCCCTCTGCTCCCGAGCCTACCTCTACTGAGCCACCGCCAGCACCCACAGCCACCGAGGCGGGCGCACCCCCGCAGGTGCAAGCGACCGGGACTTCCCCACCCACTACGCCGCAGGGGCCTTGGCGGCAGGTACGGACGCTTCTGGTAGGTCCCGGATCGCCGGGGCGCCTCTACGCTCTGATCGGAGAGTTGCCCGCGGGGTTCGAAGACGAAAGCACGCTCCGGTTCCTCGTCAGCGACGACTACGGCGAGACGTGGGCGAACTTCCCTGGTGGCCTCCCCGCGGAAGAATGCGTGCTGAATGTGAACATGGACTACGCTACCATGGACTCCCTGTACGCCAGCACGTGTGGGGGGCTGTATCACTGGACAGGGACCGAGTGGGCTCTGATTTCGTCGGTGGAGACCCGTATGGTGGCTGTGGTGTACGGCAGTCCGGAAATGCTGTGGGCTGCCGGAATGGGTGGTACGGACGGCGGGGTTTTGCGGAGCAACGATGGCGGCCTGACGTGGGCGCGAGCCGACGATGGTCTCATTCAGTTCAACGGAGTGGCCACAGTGGCCCTGGCGCCGCAGGATGCCAGCATTCTGTATGCGGTGATCATGCCCAAGTATGGCGGGAGCTACCTCCGTCGAGGCACCTCCGGCGGGCAATGGACGACGATGCCCACTCCTCTGAACAACAGCCAGATCGGTGTTGGCTTGACCATAGATGGGGCAAATGGAGACCTCTACGTCATGGTGAAGTGGCCGACCAGCCAACTCTGGCGGTCACGGAATGCCAGCACCCCTGACCTGGGTCAGGTTCAGTGGTCGCTGGTCCGTGACTTCGGCCGGGACGTGGATGCAGAGGTGCTGGCCTCCGGTTGGGGTCCCCAGGGCCTGGCACTATATGCCAACCTGTCTCTCGTGGAGTGGGAGGACGAAGAGTTGGCCGAGATCGGCGTTCCAGTGTTGTCTCGCTCGCTCGACGGGGGGCTGACGTGGGAGCCTCTGCCCATACCATTGCCGCCGGGGTGAGGCCCTCCGGAAGGCACGTATGGTCGCTTTTCACTGCTTGAGTCATCTGGGAGTGTTCGGCTCAGCCGAGAGTGATTGGGGACAAACGTGAGGGAGGTGTGACATGGCAAGCAGCAGACTGAAGGACGTACTGCGCCTGGTGGTGAGCATCGTCGTTTGCCAGTTGGCCGGGGGCCTGGGGGCTTTCTTCACCACGCCGGCCATCCCCACATGGTATGCCAGTCTCAACAAGCCAGCCTTCAATCCTCCAAACTGGGTCTTCTTCCCAGTGTGGACCACGCTGTACACCCTGATGGGCATCGCGGCGTTCCTGGTCTGGCGGAAGGGCCTCCACGAACGCCGCGTACGGGTGGCGCTGGTTGTCTTCCTGATCCAGCTTATCCTCAACCTGGCGTGGACGATCATCTTCTTCGGCCTGTATTCGCTGTTCGGAGCGGTGATCGCCATCGTCTTCCTGTGGATCATGATCGTGGTCAACATCGTGGTCTTCTGGAGGATCTCCAAAGCGGCCGGAGCGCTGTTGATACCCTACATCCTGTGGGTGAGTTTCGCGGGCCTGCTCAACGTCTCGGTGTGGATGCTCAACCCATGAAGGTGAGATAGCGGTGTGATCCAGCCAGAGAGGGTGAAGCCTCTCAACTACGAGGCCATAGCGAGGGGAGAATACGTACTCTACTGGATGCAGGCCTCGGTCAGAGCAGAGTACAACCACGCCCTGGAGTACGCCATTCGTGAGGCTAACGATCTGGGCCGACCCGTCGTCGTCTACTTCGGCCTCACCGACGAGTTCCCGGAGGCCAACGCCAGGCACTACCATTTCCTGCTGGAGGGCCTGAGGGAGGTCGAAGCTGCTCTGCGAGAGCGGGGCATGAAGCTGGTCACTCGCAAGGAGTCGCCCGCTGATGGAGCGACCAGGTTGGCTCGGCGAGCTTCCCTCGTGGTGGTGGACCGGGGCTATCTGCCCATCCAGAGGGAGTGGCGGAAGCGCGTCGCCGCGCGTATCGGGTGCCCCCTCGTCCAGGTGGAGAGCGATGTCGTCGTCCCTGTGGAAGAAGCCTCGCCCAAGGAGGAGTACTCCGCCGCCACCATCAGGCCCAGAATCCACCGAAAGCTCGACGATTACCTGCGACCACTGGCGGAGACCGCTCTTCGCACGGACTCGCTGGGTTTGGAGTTCGAGTCTCTGCAACTCGATGACGTCTCCAGGATGGTCTCCACCCTCGCCGTCGATCAGACGGTGGAAAGGGTGGCAGGCTTGATCGGTGGAACGGGCCAAGCGAAGCGGCTGCTCCAGGAGTTCATTAAGAACAAGCTGGACCGCTACCACGAACTGAGGAACGACCCCACTGAGGAGTATCTTTCCTGCATGAGCCCCTACCTGCACTTCGGACAGATCTCCCCTCTCTACGTCGCTTTGCAGATTGATGGAAGCGGCAGTGCTGGGCGGGATGCCTACCTGGAGGAGCTCATCGTGCGTCGAGAGTTGAGTATGAACTTCGTCCACTGCAACCCCCACTTCGGCGAGGTGGAGGGCCTGCCCGATTGGTGCAGAAAGACGCTGAACGAGCATCGGAGCGATCCTCGAGAGCACCTGTACACCGTGGAGGAGTTCGAGGCCGGCGCCACCCACGACCCCTACTGGAATGCGGCCCAACAGGAGATGGTGGTTCGTGGCAAGATGCACGGCTACATGAGGATGTACTGGGGCAAGAAGATCCTGGAGTGGACCGAGAGTCCAGAGGAGGCGCAACGTATCGCCCTCTACCTCAACGACAAGTACGAGCTGGACGGACGGGACCCCAACGGTTTCGCCGGCGTAGCCTGGTGCCTGGGGAAACATGATAGGCCGTGGGCTGAGAGGCCCGTTTTCGGGAAGGTGCGGTACATGAATGCCAATGGCCTGCGACGCAAGTTCGACGCCGATGGCTACGTGCGGAAGGTGGCGTCCTTGACCGCGGGAGAGTAGCAGGGACCCCTCTGGCGAACCTGTTCTCGAAACTCCGGGACGGACGGGCAGCGCTTCAGTGGAGTGGTTTACGAGGGCGACGCAGCGTGAGCATGGAACAGGCAAGAAGATCGCTGCTCTGCTCCTCGGCCAGGTGTTGTTCCTCGTTGTTTGCCCCGCCTTCATCGTGGCAGGGGCGTCTCTCATAGACTGCTGGTTGCAGCTCCCCCGATTCGTCCATGGGTTGGTTTGCCCCATCGTCGCTCTACTGCTGATCGTCCCTGGTGCCCTTCTGGTGGAATGGACGATCACACTTCAATTCTCCCAAGGCCTGGGCACGCCCATACCGGTCGTTGCCACGCGCCAACTCGTCACCACCGGACCGTACGCCTATTGCCGTAACCCCATGGCGACGGGCACTACCATGGTCTATCTGGGTATCGCCGTCTGGGTGGGTTCCCTCTCGGCGGTCGCTCTGGCCTGCATCTATCCGGCCGTGATCACTGTGTATACCAGGCTGGTCGAGGAGAAGGAGCTGGAGAGACGATTCGGTGCCGAGTACCTGGCCTACAAGAGGAGGACCCCTTTCCTGATCCCTCGGTGGCCTGGAAGGCGGTGAATGTTGTATGCTTGTGGGTGTTTGCCAACAGTGGCGAGCAGGATTCGTCGTGACCATTCAACGAGTGAGGAAACAGTATGCGCAACTTTGAGGTGGTTGCCCACCGGGGCGTTGCCGATGGAGTGCCCGAGAACACGATCTTCGCCTTTCAACGTGCCCTGGAGCTTGGCGCCGACGCCGTCGAGCTGGACGTGCGACTGAGCAAGGATCGCGTGCCTGTAGTGTTCCACAACTTCTACCTCAACGAGGCCACCCACGCGTCGGGGCCTATCTTCGAGTACGATGCGGTGCAGCTCCAGGAGTTGGAGTTGCGTGGTGTCCGGGAAGACCTTGCTGATCGGTGTCGAATCCCTACGCTGCGGCAGGTCCTGGAGACCTTCGCAGGACGCCTGGGATTGGAGATAGAGGTCAAGGGGCCGGAGCCAGAGGCCGCGGAGATCGTGGCCAGGGAGCTGGAACCATTCAGGGACTTGTGGGAGACGATGGAAGTGACCTCCTACGAGCCTGCGCTGCTGCTGGACATCGGCGGGCGCTGCCCGGGGCTGGCCATTGACCTGCTCCAGAGGCGCTCTGAAGAGTGGATGGGGTTGGACGTGGTGGCGTATTCAGCCTTACACGGAGCGAGACTCGCTGGTGCGAGGGCGGTACACCTGCACCCAACCCAGCTCTCGACTGAGGTGGTAGACGTAGTGCGCTCGGCCGGGATCGAGGTGCACTCCTGGGAGGTGAACGACAGGAGCCGCCTCGAGATGATCGAGGAACTGGGCATATCCAAGTTCGACACCGATGAAGCCGCGCTGGCGCTCGAATACCGCGAGGGCTGCGTCGGATAGGTGAGGACACGCCAGCACGAAGCGCCGTGGTGGGTGGAAGGACTGAGGCTTGGACTGAACATGGTGGCGAAGTGTCAGGAGACGGGTCAAGACGAGGAGGCGAAGCATAGCAGAGACGAGTAGTGGCGTCCGGGAGACAGCTTCTCCATCGCTGACGTCGTTCTTCGTGATCTGGACGGGCCAGGCCTTCTCTTTGGTAGGAAGCCAACTCGTCCAGTTCGCGTTAGTCTGGTGGCTGACCAAGACCACCGGTTCGGCCACGGTGTTGGCCTTTGCCACTATGATGGCGCTGGTCCCCCAGATAGTCCTCGGCCCTCTCGCCGGGGCTCTGGTCGATCGGTGGAACCGGCGCAGAGTCCTGATAGTCGCGGATGGTGGCATAGCGCTGGCGACCCTGCTCCTGGCCGCGTTGTACGCGCTGGGATTGGTCGAGGTCTGGCACATCTATGTGTTGATGTTGGTTCGCGCGGCCGGTTCCGCCTTCCACTGGCCCGCCATGCAGGCCTCGACGACGCTGCTAGTTCCAGAGCGGCATCTCTCGCGCATCGCTGGCCTGAACCAGACCATCGCCGGGCTCGCCAACATCGGCGCTCCGCCCCTGGGAGCGCTGCTTCTCGAACTTCTGCCCATGCAGGGCATCCTGGCTATCGATGTAGTCACAGCCATCATCGCCATCGCACCGCTGCTCTTCATCTCCATACCGCAGCCTGAACTGGAGGAGGATTTGACGGATTACGGCGTGGTGGCCTCCGTGCTGCGCGACGTCAAGGGAGGGTTCAGGTTCGTCTGGGGCTGGCGGGGTATGACGCTCATCATCGTCATCGCCATGCTTCTCAACCTGGTGGGGACTCCAGCGCTCTCCCTGCTGCCGATCATGGTTACCGATCACTTCGGAGGTGGTGCCGCCGAATACGCCTGGCTGGAGTCTGGCTGGGGCGTAGGGATGGTCCTTGGAGGGCTCACCTTAGGGGTGTGGGGTGGCTTCAAACGGCGCACAACAACCGCGATGCTCGCCCTGGCGGTACAAGGAGTAGCCATCTTCGCCACAGGCCTGGTTCCCGCCAACGGTTTCCCGTTGGCCCTGACGACGATCTTCTTCGTGGGCTTCTTGAATCCGATCATCAACGGTTGTTTGGTGGCGATCATGCAGGTAGCCGTGCCCCCAGCCATGCAGGGGCGTGTTCTAACACTGGTGCGCGGTGGGGCACTGGCCATGACCCCGGTGGGTCTAGCCGTTGCGGGCCCCCTGGCTGATGCCTTGAGCGTCCAGGCCTGGTTCCTCATCGCGGGCGTGACCTCGGTGGCTATGGGGGTGTGGGCTTTCTTCGTACCCGCGATCATGTGCATTGAGGACAGGACCCTCGACCCCACTGTGGCACCTTGACGTTGACTGGGCGCAGGGATACAATGGCGCCACGATTATGAAGAGTGGTCTCAACGAATGGCCGAGAGGAGGCTGTGAAGCATGAGCGAACGTTTCTGCTGTATCTGCCACGCGCCGGTGAAGGCCGAGGCCAAGATGATTGGCAGACGCTGCTACTGTGATGAGCACTACAGCAAGGTCACCCGTGGAAGGAGCCATTTCTGGCAGACCGGATGGGTCCTGGTGGCAGCACTGATCGTCTTCATCCTTCTGGTCGTGGGGCTGGACAGGTTCGCCCAGCCCACGCTGGAAGGGACAGCACTGGTGGTGGCGGGTATCGTACTGGCGCTGGTTCCTGCCCTGATCTGGTTGGCCTTCTTCTATCTTCAGGACCGGTTGGAGCCCGAGCCCAAGCGGTACGTCGTTGGCATCTTCGTCTTGGGTGCGCTTTTGGCCGCCGCTGTGGGCATTCCGCTGGTCAACGATCTGTTCGGGATCAAGGAATGGCTCTACGAGAGTCAGATGGTGCAACTGGTGGGAGGCGTTCTGGTGCTGGGCTTCAGCCAGGAGTTCCTCAAGTACGCCGCGGTGCGCTATACGGTCTTCAGCAGCGCAGAATTCGACGAGCGGATGGATGGGGTCATCTACGGCACAGCGGCAGGTCTGGGATACGCTACCATGCTGAACATCCAGTACGTTGTATCCAATGCCGGTGTGGATCTCTCGGTAGGTGTGATACGCATCGTCGTCACCGCTCTGGCCCAGGCCAGCTTTGCAGGCATCGTTGGCTACTTCCTGGCCCAGGACAAGTTCGAAGGCAAACCGGTGTGGTGGATGCCCTGCGGTCTCACGATCGCCGCGCTGCTCAACGGTCTCTTCGTCTTCTTGCGCGACCTGGCCAGCGTGCGGGGCTTGCAGTTCAATCCCTGGAATGGTCTGATCCTGGCTACGGTGATCGCGCTGGTTATCCTGGGGGTTCTCTTCTGGCTGATGCGGAGGGCCAACCGGGCAACTGTGGCCCAGACATGACGGTTGTCGATTGACCGCAGAGAGCGCAGAGGACGCAGAGAGGAACGAAGGTAGAGAAGAGACGTTGGGCGGCGGTGGCCTCCAGTTGGGGGGTCAGGAAACACCGTGGAGCACTTAGAGGACGTGGAGATGACGGGGAGTAGAGAAGAGGTACAGCTCAACCGCATTACTGAGACCGTCATCGGTGCGGCTATCGAGGTGCACCGCTTCCTTGGACCGGGGCTTCTGGAGTCCGCCTACGAGCGGTGTCTGGCGTTTGAACTCGCGGGATCAGGACTCCAAGTCGAATCACAGAAGCCACTGCCGGTGGTCTACAAAGACGTTCATCTAGACTGCGGCTACCGCCTGGACTTGCTCGTGGAGGACAAGGTCATCGTAGAGCTCAAGGCTGTCGACGAACTTGCCCCCATTCATCAGGCCCAGCTTCTTTCGTACTTGAAGCTCTCGGGCTGCAAGGTTGGGCTGTTGATCAACTTCAATGTGCCGCTCCTGAAAGACGGCATCCGTCGAGTAGTGAATGGATTCCCGGAGACTCCGTGAACTCTGCGGTCTCAGCGGTAATCCTGGGAAGACGAGGAGAGAGAGAATGGAAGCAAGCACATCGGTTCGACGTTCGGTTCCTCTGAAAGGTTGGTGGGATGAGGTACTGGTGGTGGCCCTGGTCATCGTCGCCTTGCTGCTGGGTTGGGCTTTCAAGGGCTGGGTGCTGGGCCAGATGGTCACCTTCACCAGTGATGACGGTGCAGTGAGTCTGAGCTATCCAGACCGTTGGCTGGAGCAGGTGGATAAGGAAGCGCTAGTCACTGCCAGCGACGTGCGCGCAGAGGGCCTCTTCAAACCCACCATCTCCCTGAGAAGCAGAGAGATGGATCCTGAATTCCCGCTCACGGAGAACGAACTACTGGCTACCCTGGCGTTGAACAGAGGCGCGGAGCTCACCGCCTACCGTGTATTGAGTGTGGATCAAGGTATGCTTGGGGGGCTGGAGGCTAGCAAGGTGACCTACGCCTACGTGGCTGAGCCCGCCAGCGGTTCTCAAGGCAGCATCCCGGTTGTCGTCCAGGCCATCGACTGGGTGGTCATCTATGAGGGCCGGGCCTACATCCTGACCCTCGCTGCCGAGGCGGACCGGTTCGTGGATGAGGAGGGAGCCTTCAACTCCGTCCTCGCCAGCTTCCATCTTAGCTAGGGAGGTTATGACATGCGAAACACGCTCAAACTTGCCTGCTTGCTGACCTCGGTCGTGCTCCTTCTGGGCGGAGTAGCAGCGGTGTCCGGCCAGGAGGTGCTGTCTCAGACCCAGCGTCAGGAGATCATGAAGGGATCGGTGCTCATCTATGCGCTGGTGAGGGATGGGGACGAACTGGTTCCCGTGTGGAGTGGTTCCGGCACCATCTTGTCCGAGGACGGTCTGGTGCTGACCAATGCCCACGTGGCCACAGACATGGGGAACGACGTGGGTCTCGAGGGAGGTCCCATGGACGCCCTCGTCGTGGCCCTGACCACCCGTGAGGACCGGCCACCGGTGCCCATGTACGTGGCGGAGGTGCTGGCCTACGACCATGGGCTGGACCTGGCCTTGCTCCAGATCACCATGGATCTGAACGGCAGGGCCGTGGATGCCGATGACATGGACCTGAGTCCCGTCGCGCTGGGCGACTCAGACGAGGTGCATTTGGGGGATGAGCTCTACATCTTTGGCTATCCGGGCATCGGAGAAGGTTACATCACCTTCACCAGCGGAGGCGTGAGCGGGTTCGAGAGCACCGAGCTGTCCAGCGGAGAGGTGGTTCGCACCTGGATTCGGACCGACACGACCATCGCTGGCGGAAACAGCGGAGGGACGGGAGTCAACGCGCAAGGCGAACTGGTTGGCGTGCCCACCCAGTTGGGAGAGGCCGAGGCGCGGCGGATCGTGGACACCAACGGCGATGGCGTGATCGACGAGAACGACACAGCCGTCTCGATCGGACAGCTAAACGAGCTAAGGCCGGTGAACCTGGTCGCCTACCTGGTCGATCCGGAGGAACCAGCCGAGGACCTGGAGGCCTTCGAGCCAAACGAGACGGTTGAAGATGCCTCCGGACCTCTACTGTCCGGGAAGGTGTACGAGGCGTACATCAGTTCTGAGGAGGACGTCGACGTCTACTACATTGACGTGACCACCCGGGACCCCATCATCGTTGACCTGACCAACATCAACTGGCGGTCCGACTACGACCTGTACCTCGTCGACTCCGACGGGGAGGTCCTGGACTATTCGTGGGGGACCACGGACAGAGAGCGAATTGAGTACCAGCCCAGGACCACCGGTGAGTACTACATCGCCGTCGTCACCTACGGTGGCTACAGTGTCAGCGAGCCCTACTCCCTGGTGGCGTCATTCGATGGCGATGAGGGCGGTCCGATCGTGCTGCCCGACGAGGAGGATGAGGACGGTGGTGTGGCAGTGAGTGGGACCATCGTCTCTGCCGACACAGGCCGGGGTATCGAGGGGGCGCTCTTCGTGGTTCTTCAGCCAGACGTCACGGTGGAGGAGTTCTTGGAGGACTTCCTCGAGGAGCAGATGCTGGCCTATGCGGAGACGGACAGCGATGGCAGGTTTGTGCTCCGGCAGCCCATACCGCGCGGGGAACACCTCGGAGTCCTTCTGGGCGCCGAGGGGTACGTACCTCAGTGGGAGAACGGCTGGCTCTACTTCGACGAGGATGACCCGGCCGAGGTGGATCTGGGGACATTTCGACTAGCCAGTCAGGGATAGAACCCGAACCTCCCGTGGGTACAGAGCCCTCGGGAGGTTTTTTCGTGCCATGGAGCAGTGGAGGATGAGGGGAGATAGATCCTTCAGCGCGACTTTTGCCGTACTGATGCTAGCCGTCGTGGGAGCGATGGGCTGCAGTTTGCTGCCCAGTCTCACGACCGAGCCAGAGATACGGTTCGAGGCCCGGAGGGACGTCCTCGGGCTCGGGGAGTGCACCTACCTGGGCTGGGAGGTGCAGCTCGGCGAAGACTACCCGGTGTTCCTCGACGGCGAGGAGGTTGACACTTCGGGAGGAACAATCGTGTGCCCCGAGGAGACCACGATGTACGAACTAGTGGTGGGCGCTCCCGGCGGTCCTTACGAGGAGTGGGTGGTCGTCCAGGTGAAGGGCGGACCTGATCCTGTGCCGACCAGCCAAGGCCCGGAGGCGACGGCGACGAGGGCGGTATCCACCCCAACGCTCGTTCCACCTACGCCCGAGCCACAGCCCACCCCCACTCCCGGCCCCATCGTGAACCGAACGACACATGGTTACATCACCTGGGACGAGATCTGGAGAGGCGAGGTCCACGTCGTCGGTGACGTCATTGTGGAGGAGGGGGCCACTCTGACCATCGAACCGGGGACTGTGGTACGCGTTGCGGCGAACCAGGACGCGGAGAACCTCATGGACTGGCCCTTCGACTTGCAGGAGGGTGTCAACACCCAGGATACCTACGAGCATGGAGTTCACTTTGGCGAGCCGTTCAGGGACGAAGGGCATCACATCTCCATTGTCGTCAACGGCACGCTGCACGCAGTGGGCACACCGGAGCAGATGATCACCATCACCTCCGATAGCCCGACTCCCAGCATCTACGACTGGAATCACTTGGGGATGGCCCACGGTGTTCTGTCCTACTGCACGGTGGAGTACTACCGCGCTTTCGATCCCGGCGACGGGACGCAAATCAGCCACAGCATCCTGCGACACGTAGGTGAATGTGCGGTGTGTGCGAACAGTACCGTGGTGGTCGAGCACAATACCATCTCCTACGCTGGCCACGAGCTCATCGACATGCATCAGAGCTCTCCGGTGATCCGGGACAACCACCTGGGCCCGAACCCCGATCATGCCGGCATAACCATCGATGGCGGGTCCCCACAAATCGTCAACAACGCCATCGAAGGCTGCGGTCAGGGCATCCATTTCATCTCGCCGCCAGGCAACCCCAATACCCAGGACAACGCGTTTTCCGGGAACTGGGAAGATATCGCGAGCGACTATTGATCGGATCGATGGCGGCGCTCGAACGGCGGGGGGCGGCTCTGTCGTGGTATCGATACCAGCGCCGGCCGGTAGATAGCGTTGGCTGCGCAGCTCTTTTGTCCTTTTGAGACACGAGTCCTTCTGAAGAGCACTGGACTCGTTCCGTCTGACGCGAGATCCAACCTCAGTGATCACTCATCCCGGTGTTGGTCTGTGGTGAACCGGTTTTGACTGCGCTATACTGATGTAGACGCAGTCTTGGATAATGTAGTATTGTGGTCGGTTTTTCGTACCGTGACGGGACCTTTCGATGTGTCCAGGGGGCTCTCCGTGACTGGCGGGCGGCCACGGGGCTGAGGGAGTCCGGGCACGACTCAAGGCGATCGTTGTACAAAGGAGGCTGAGATGAAACTGAGTGCTCCCAAGGTGACCACCTGGTTGGTCGCCCTCATTGTCGGGGCGGTCGGCATACTGATACATGTGGGATCGATGTCCATAGTGTCGGTGCCCTATGGGCTCGGCTTCTGGCTGGTGGCAGTGGCGTTCCTGCTGCTACTTGTCGCCACCCTGCTGAAAGGGTTGTAGTCACTCAACCTGTTGGGCGGGGCGACACCTTGCACGTCGGCCCCGGTGAGGGTGCGGCCCGCGTCCCGAGTCGAAGCAGAGTGTTTGGCACTGGCATCGTAGACGGGTACGTGGGAAACAGACGGAGGAACTCGTCAAGCGAGCCTCCAGGCCAACCGGGCTTCCAGAGGAGATGGCCGGCAATGGCCTGACGAGCCACTTGGTGGCGTTGCTGGGCGGCAAGCAGGAATGCTGGCGCTGGCGCAGGTGGGGCGAATCCTCTGGTAGGCCCTCTTGCCCAACAGTACCCGTCTTGAGGTTCGGGGTCCCACTCCACCAGCGTAGCTGGATGGGTTTGTGCCAGACAATCAGAAGGGGTAGCGTTCCGATCGGATGACGGTCCTCCCGTAGGTTGAGAACCTCGGGGAGGTCTTCTCAGTAGGCCGCCACGCGACTGTAGGCGACCTTGCCCCGCGCAGAACTGTAGCTGATCTCCCAGAAGGGTGCCCAGGCCAGGGTCACGAGCTCTGCCTTGACGTCTTTCCGGCGGGGCTTGACCGGGTAGACCTCAACCTCCTCCGCCACGTCGGACCACTCGTCGGCCAGTTCTTGGGTCTCTTTCTCCATCTCCTTGGTCATCTGCTCGATCTCGCCCTTGAGACGTTTCACCTCTTCTTCGGACTCTTGCACGTCAGACTGTGCCTTGGTGGTCAGCCTGCGCTTTCGGGCCGCGGTGGAGAGTCCTCTGGACGAGCGCCGGCCGAAGATGCCCAGCATGCCTAACACCGTCTCCCCACCCGAGAGCAACTCCTCGCGCTTGCGGCCTTCGTAGTCCGCGCGGTCCTCGGCCAACTCCTGCTCCTCCCGGTCCCGGCTGGCTTCTAGCTTGTCGAGCTTCTTCTGGTACTTCTCTCGCAGCTTGTCCACCTCGGCGTCGCGTGCCTCACGGACCGCCTGCTGCGCTCGGACCTTGAAATCCCTCTCGGACTCTCCGGGCTCGCTGTACAGCTTGAGCGACGGATTGTAGTACAGGTCGAGCTGCTCGTTGTTGTACAGATGATCGGTGAAGTCCTTCTCGAGCGCCTTGACCTTCGAGACCGTACTGAGTTCCGGCGGGACGGCCCCGAAGAGCGCGTCAGGCTCTGCCTCGTCCTCGAGATCCCTCGGGTCGAGGTCGACCGGATCGGCATCCGCCCAGGAGATGGTCGCACCGAGATTCTCGGGCCGCAAGAGCAGGCCCACCGCTTTGTCCTCGTCCACCTTGCGCTTCCGATCGAGGAAGCTCACCGTGCCCAAAGCCAGGAGAGACGGCTCATAGACGATGGTGGTCTCCTTCGGCTTCACCGTCTTGCCCACTTGCTCCTCCAGTTGCGATAGGGCCTCCTTCTTCCGGAGGCGTGGAGGCAGGAAGACCTGGGACATGTCCGGGGCCAAAGAGGGTGGGGTGCTGCTGTAGCCCGCGGGCACTTCAGCACCGGCCTCTGCAGCCTCCTCTGCGGCTGGTGCCACGTCTTTGGCTACGGCGGGTCGGCGGCGAGACGCAGGAGCAGCAGGCGCCGCGGTGGATCGCTGGTCGGCCATCAGTTCCCGCACCTGTGTCCGGGTCAGGGGGCCACGCAGGTAGCTCATGGCCCATCGAGTGTAGAAGATGACGGGATGGTCTTCGTGCACGTTGTGGAGCAGGAAGACCCGAGAGTCGAGGGCCGAGATAAGACGATCGAGCTCTTTGCGCTTGAAGGCGCCGCCAGCCTGGACGCTTGCCGATTCCAGACCATCCAGCACGCGCATCTTGTCCCGCTCGGTCTGGAGTTTGCCGATGAACCAGGTGCCCGCGTTGGTCAGTCCTTTGTAGTCCAGGTCCACCGGGTTCTGGGTGGTGAGCACGACTCCGAATCCGAAGGCTCGCGCCTGCTTGAGCAGCGTCAACAAGGGCCGTTTGGATGGTGGCTCCGCTACCGGGGGAAAGAAACCGAAGACCTCGTCGAAGTAAAGGAGGGCCCGCAGGCTGGTGGTTCCCGACTGCTGGCGCACCCAGGTCACGATCTGCTCCAGCAGCAAGGTGACGAAGAACATACGCTCGGCATCGCTGAGGTGAGCGATGTAGAAGATGCTGTGGCGTGGCTTGCCATCTGGTTGGTAGAGGAGGGTGGAGACGTCCAGCGGTTCGCCTTCCAGCCAGGACTGAAAGCCAGGGGCAGCGATGATGTTGTTGAGGGAGATAGCCAGCCCGAAGCGCTCTTTCTCCGGGAAGAAGGTGTCCACGTCGAAGACGCCTATCTGCCGCACCGGTGGCGACTGGATCGCGCTGATCAATCGGGTGAGGTCCAAGTCCTCGCCCTGGCGCCAGAAGTGTTCGAAGATGTTGGAGAGGAGGATGTGCTCTCTGCTCTGTAGAGGGTCTGCCTCTATCCCCACCAGGCCCAGGAGGGCGCTGACGGTGCCCTGGATCTGCTCGCGGAGTAATTCTTGCTCTTCGTCCCAGTTCAGGTCTGGGGCCGAGAGGGAGGTGAGGATGGACACCGGCAGGCCGGCATCCGAACCCGGTGTGTAGATACGGAACTCGGCGCTTTCCTTCAACATGCGGATGCGGTCCGGTTCCTGACCCCAGTCCGCCAAGCCATTCTTCCACGTGTCAGCGGTGTCCCTGGCGTACTCCTCGACGCTCTTTCCCTTGCGCCGGGCATCATCGGGGTTGATCCAGGGCCGGAAGTCCTCGGGGCGCAGGTCGGGGAAGGTCAGCAGCATGTTGGTGAGGTCGCCCTTGGGGTCGATGAGGATGGCCGGGACGCTGTCTATGGCGGCCTCCTCCAGGAGGTCGATGCAGAGCCCGGTCTTGCCCGACCCGGTCATGCCCACACAGACGGCGTGGGTGGTGAGGTCTCGGGCGTCGTACATCACCAGGCTGTCGAGTCGTTCACTCTTCGCCAGGTCGTATTCTTGACCCAGGTAGAAGGCGCCAAGCTTCTCGAAAGGCTTCATCGCTAGACCTCCACCAAAGAGCGAGAGACCGCTGGATCGCAGATGCCGGCTGGTGCCCCGCCGAAGGGTGACGCTGTGCCGAGGTTGCCCAGACCTGAAGACGCTGGCGGGGCCAACACGTGGGTATTATAGCACCAGTGACCGGGGGGTGTCGAGGCACCGGTGGTTGTGGCTGCTGTCACGCTGTGCTATAGTCGCTGGCATGCCCGGCTATGAGGCCATCGGCGGGCGAAGGTGTACACCAAGTGGAACAGCTCATCAACTGGAGTCTGGACCTCATCCGAGCCATGCAGCAGATTCATCCTGGACTGCATCTGTTCTTTCGTGGTGTCACTTTCGTGGGCCAGCCTCAGTTCTACGTCCTCATCCTGCCCCTTCTCCTGTGGTGCGTGGACGTGCGTCTGGGCGCCCGCGTGGCGGTCTTCTTGCTCATGTCCAGCCAGCTCAACGCCGTGCTGAAGGGGGTGTTCCACCAGCCGCGTCCGTGCGATTTCGACCCGAGTCTGCAGATGGCGTGGTTCGAAGGCTACGGGCTGCCCAGCGGGCACGCGCAGTTCGTCATCACGTTCTGGGGGGCCATCGCGGCCTGGGCACGGAGGCGATGGCTGTGGGTTCTCACGATCGTGCTGACTCTGCTCGTGGGCTTCTCCCGAGTCTATCTGGGCGTGCATTTTCCACAGGACGTTCTGGCCGGTTGGGGGATTGGGGGTCTCTCGCTGGTCTTGTACCTGGTTCTCCAGCCTCCGATCGAGAGTTGGTTGGCGGAGCTGGAGCTCCGTTGGCAGATGCTGTTGGCCGCGGGTGTGCCCCTGCTGCTCTTTGTAACCTTGCCCGGCGAGAGCGTGGCTACGGCCATGGGGTCACTGGAGGGGGCGGGTGTGGGTTTCGTACTGGCGCGCCGATACGTACCTTTCAACTCAGCCGGTCCGCTGTGGCAGCGAAGCCTACGTTTCGTGGTGGGCGCGGCGGTGGTGGTGCCTCTCTACGCGGCGTTGACGATGCTGTCTCCTGCTGAGGGGTCGTGGCCGTACCTGGCCTTTCGCTTCTGCGCCTTCGCGGCTATTGGGCTGTGGGCGACCCTGGGGGCGCCCTGGCTCTTCAAGGTGTTGAAGCTGGTGGCGTGACGTGTGTACGTTTTCGGATGGGACGTGAGGAGGTGAGAATGCTCGGGGATCTGGTGCGAACGTGCAGAAGCTATCGGCGTTTCTATCAGGACCATGCGGTCGAAGAGCAGACGCTGAGGGAGTTGGTGGACCTGGCCAGGCTCGGAGCTTCCGGCCACAACCTCCAGCCCTTCAAGTACATCCTGTCGTGGAAGCCTGAGCGGAACGCGCTGATCTTCCCCCATCTGACCTGGGCTGCGTACCTCAAGGACTGGCCTGGACCAGAGGAGGGAGAAAGGCCGTCGGCGTACATCGTGGTGCTCGGTGATACCGAGATCAGGAAGTCCTTCTCCTTCGATCAAGGCATCTCGGCGCAGAACATCCTGCTGGGCGCAACGGAGAGGGGCCTGGGCGGCTGCATTCTTGGAGCGATTCAGAGGGACGAACTTCGTTCTGTGCTGCAAGTACCTGACCGCTACGAGATACTCTTCGTCCTGGCGCTAGGCAAGCCCAAGGAGAAAGTGGTGATCGAGGTGCTGGAGCCGGGAGGGGACATCAGGTACTGGCGAGATGCCGATGGAGTGCACCACGTGCCCAAACGCACTCTGGACGAGATTATCATCGGCTAGGGCTGGGCCGTCTTGGTGTTCGGAGGCAGTTCGCTGCTGTGGTGGGACGCGGCAAAGCGCTTTCTTGTATACTAGGGGGGTGTGATACGCCCCCCCTTTCTATTGTCTGTGGGTAGTCAGGAGGGCAGGGCCAGCGCGGTGTCGATGCCGGAGTCCGTTATTGAGTCGACAGCCGCCCTTGGAGAATACCGTGCTGGCCTTGTTCAGCGTGCAGGAGGTATCGGACCCGTGGCCAGCGACACCCGTATGGTTTGGGAGAATCTTGCGTCTTATATAGTGAGAGAGGGCAGCACAGTCACGTGACGGACGAGGTATCACTGCTCGAACGGGCGAAGGCGTATGACGAGGAGGCCCTGACTGAGTTGTACGACCGCTACGCGCCCAGGATGTACGCATACATATACCGCCGGGTGGGCGATGCCAGGCTGGCGGAGGATCTGACAGGCGAGCTCTTCCTGCGTGTCCTGCGTTCCATCAGCAACGAGCAGGCCTGGCGGGAGTCTTTCAGGGCCTGGCTGTATCGGATCGCCCACAACCTCGTTGTGGATCACTATCGTCGCCTTCCGCCGGTGCCAGATGATGAACTGGATGCTTCCGTGGAGGGGACAGCAGGTGATCCCGTCGGGATCGTGGAGAGCAGACTGGACATGGAGCGACTGAGGGCAGCCACCAGGCGTCTGACGCCGGAGCAGCAGGAAGTGCTGGCCCTCCGCTTCGGTGAGGGACTGACAGCGGCCGAGGCCGGACGCGTGATGAACAAGACCACAGGCGCGGTCGAAGCGTTGCAGCACAGGGCACTCGGTTCGTTGCGACGCATCCTGGGGGGAGAGGAACTGTGAGCGAAAACAGGTCCGAGCATCTAGAACAGGAACTAAAGGCGCTCTACTCTGAAGTGCCCGCTCCACCGGCAGGGTTGACGGGGGGGCGTGAGAGGATGCTCGCCGAAGCTGCCCAACTCAAGTCACGATCGGCCTCCGTGCCTATCTTGGCCGCCGGCGCACACGGCGGAGCGAAATCTGTAAGGAGACGCAAGATGAACCTGATGTTGGCTTACAAGGTGCTGGCCGCAGTGATGGCTGTGGCCTTGGCTGTGACCGGTGTGGGAGGGGGCGTCGTTCTGGCCCAGGATACTATCCCGGGTGACCTCCTCTATTCTACGAAGCTGCTGTCCGAGGACGCCAGGCTGGCGTTTACACAGGACCCTGGTGACAGGGCCGCGTTGGTCATGGCCTACGTGGCTGAGAGAGTCGAGGAGATGGAGGGGCTGGCCCAGAGGGGCGAGGAGATCCCTGCCGCCACAGTCGCTCTGATGACGCGTCAGATGGAGCAGGTCATGATGGAGATCGCCCGGTCTCGGCCGGACGAGGCACCCGCGCTGATGGAACGCCTGATGGAGAACATGCGGCTTCACCAGCAAGCGCTGGAGAAAGCTGGAGCGGGAACCGGAGATCAGACGCAGACCAGGCTCCGAGAGGCCTGCGAGGAGATGGAGCGTATTCGGCAGAGCGCCGAGAACGACCCGGCGTACCTGGAGTACCAGAACCAGCATCGGTACGAGGGCACACCTGGGCCTCACGATGAGATGTCACCTGAGCCTCCGGGCGAGGGGCAGCAGACTCGAGAGCAGTCCCAATACAGCTACGAAGGGACGCCGGGGCCGCACGGCACGGCCTCGCCGGAGCCGTCAGAGGACCCACAGCGCAGTCAGAATCAAGAAGGGTACATGGGCACGACCGGTCCCCACGGCGAGGGCACGCCCACACCTACCGAGGCGATGTGCCTGGACACGGAGGGAACGACCGACCCCACGTGCGAGCCGGAGCGTGACCAGGAGCGGGATCAGGACCAGGATCAGGATTGTGACCAGGACCAGGATCAGGATCAGGATTGTGACCAGGACCAGGATCAGGACCAGGATTGTGACCAGGACCAGGACCGCGACGGGACCGGCGAGGGATCCCAGAACGAGGGCCAAGGCTCTCCAACGGATGTTCCCAAGGACGACGGGACACCCAAGAACGGTCACTGAGTTCGCGACGAATATCAGGATGCTCAACGGCCCCTTCGCTGTCACGGCGAAGGGGCCGTTCTCTTTGAGCGCGTGCCAGCGTCCACGTCGTGACCTGCCGCCCAAGAGGCGTCGTAGGGGCGGATCTCAAGTCCGCCCCTACCTCAGGTTTAGTCCGGCGCCAGCCGAGTCTCGGTGTGATCTCCCCGCTTCCTGCGGTCGAGGCTCGACTTCCTTGTGTGCTCATGCTACAATGGCCAGTCGCTGGGGCGTCCAATTGGCCTCACGGATACCCCAGATGTCGCTGCAAGCGATGCCTGGAGGTGGCTGTGGCCGGGAAGCGAGTGCTGTGGACTTCCGTGTTGGCGTGGGTTCTGCTGGTGACTGTGGCGTGCGCACCTCAGTGGCTTTGCGGGTGGCTGCCCTTCGGTGCTGGGGACGGTTGCACGGTGGTCCTCGACGAGGATACGCTGAGCCGGTTGCGACTGACCATGGACGCCACGGTGGAGATGTTGCCGGGAGAGACGCGTGAATTCTCCCTGGGTGTGGTGGAGTGTTGTTACGTCTTTGAGACCGTCGATGCCTGCGCTTCCTGGTCGGTGGAGCCATCGGAGGGTGCCGCCATCGATACCGAGACGGGGGCCTTTACCGTGGAGCCAGACACGCCCAGTGGGACTGTCTACATGGTTACCGCCGACGTGGAGAACGGACGGCGGCTGGTGTCCGTGGAGGTCTATGTCTACACACCAGAAGCCAACCCCCTGGTCGGCCTCTGGAGGGAGGAGGCCCAGTTGGCCTGCGATACCTTCGAGGATGAGGAACCGGAGGAGCGTATCGGGGAGCTGCGGTTCGATGCTGACGGCAGCTTTAGCGTGACCTGGATGCCGTTCGAGATCTACAGAGACTACTGGGGGAGCTACCAGTTCGACTCCCAGCAGGGGACCCTGTCTCTGAACGTCGAAGACGGAAGCTACGTCCCCGAGGATGTGGATGGGAGCGGATTCTTCCTGATCGATGACCAGGGGCGCCTGGTCCTGAAGGACCTGTGGCTCGGCACCCCCTATGGGGGATCAGGCGCGGCGCATTGTGGTCACCGCTTCACCAGGTGACGGGCCTGGACAGGTGCCGTGCTAACTAGCAGAGCTCGCTGGTCTTGTTGAAGGTTATTCTTACCTCTACGGCACCCATCATCCCCAAGATCTCCACGGCTTCGCCCTCTGCGGGGATATACTGCGAAAAGTTGCTGTCAGCGCGCTGGAGGAAGTACTCGTCGTTCTCCCTGCCCAGGTCCAGTCCCACGTTGTTTTCTCCGGGGTGGATGGTGATCCGGCTCAAGAACAGTATCTCAGCGCAGGAGTTGCTGACCTCCAGAATACCTCCGTTGCAGTTGTTCACCGAGACCTGGAGGCATTCCATCTCCGGTTCCACCCGGAGATCGACGATGGCGGTCTTGCCGAAACAGCCCCCCATGGGGGCGAGCCCCCAGTATTCGACACAGCCGGGTGCCGGGCTGTCTTTCTTGACCAGGCATCCCGCGAGCAGCACAGACACTAGCAGAACGGGGATCAGCAGTCGGACGGCCCTTACGGAAGTTGTCATGTCCAAGCATACCTCCACGCGTAGCATCGGTTGGGCGCCAAATGAAGCCTTCGACGCCGAAGTGTAACACGAGCGGAGCGAGTACGCCACGCGCTGGATTGCGCCCCACCTGTGTTGCTCCGTCTGTTGTCCTGCTGCTATAATCGTGGAGCGTTGCTTGCAGGTACGCCAGCCGCACCGGGTGCGAGGGCAGCATGAAGATACTGATCGTGAGCGACGACTCCAACTCAGCCGAGCTGCTATCCCTCATCTTCCGCCAGGCAGGATTGCTCGCCGTGACCACACTGCGACCGACTGCGGAGGGAGCACTCTCGGCGTTCGGAAAAGAGGCCCCGGATGCGATCCTCGTCGACTCCGACGATAGCGGCCTTGACCCTCTGGAGGTATGCGCTGCGCTGCGCAGGGAGACTATCGCTCCCGTGATCGTCTCCTCTCCGCGTGGGGACGAGGAGTACATCCTTCGTGGCTTCGAGCTGGGGATAGACGAGTACGTGGTCAAGCCCTTCAGCCCGCGAATCCTCGCGGCCAAGGTCAAAGCGCTTCTACGGCGCGGCCGCTCGCTTCCTTTGACCAGCGTATCGAGCCTGGAGGCTGGCGGAGTCGAGCTCGACCCCGAGAGCAGGACGGTCAGGCTGCCGGGTCGCCCCGAGATCAGTCTCACCAACCTGGAGTTTCGCCTCCTGTATTGCTTGATGAGCAACCAGGGCCGAGTGGTCCCCACCGAGACCATCGTCGAGAGAGTCTGGGGTTACTCCGGCGAGGCTGACTATCGACTGGTCAAGGGGTTGGTGCGGAGGCTGCGACGCAAGGTCGAGGCTGATACAAAGGAACCCCGGTACGTGAAGACCATCCCCGGCGTTGGCTACGCCTTCTCCCCTCGGGAGGAATAGGACCCCTATTCCGGCAACTGGAGTGGCAGAACCGGGACCCTCTCGTTGTGTTTGGCACCGTTTTGGGACTGTCCTGGTACCCCAATGGTACCACTGTGTGCTAGACTCTGTGGTACGAGGCGGTGGAAAAACGGTGCCTCGTACTATCAGGTCGCGATTTGGGAGGGGTTATCGACTAAAGGCAAGAAGCAAATCCAAGTCCAACGGTGAATCGGAGAAGCATTGCTGAGGAGTAAGAGCGAGTCCCTCGCAAATGGAGGTACGATGAGTACGTATAAGAGAGGGAATACCTCTGATTATGATTCTGCTGAGGTCTTGCCGAGCAGGCCACGACGGAAGCAGGTCCCCACGGGCGAGTGGGAGTGTATGGAGTGCGGTCACATCCGCGTCGGCGACAGACCGCCTGCCGTTTGCCCCGACTGTGGTGCTAGCGGCGAGGATTTCGAGTTCTTCGAGTACGAGGACGACGACTGGGAGGACTACGACTAGCACCCTCGCGTGAGCGCTTCCTGGGTTTCGGGAAGACCGTGCAAACAGAGAGGCAGGGCCGACTGGCCTTGCCTCTTTTTCGTGTCTGGACGGTGCTGTCGGAGCAGGGGCCTGGATCCGCCGTGGGGCCAACCGGTCACTGGATGACAAGGACCTCCCACTCTGTCTCGTGGGACACGTCTATGTTCTGGCCCACCCACGTGTAGTAGAAGTAGTGATAGCCCCCTAGAGTGGTGAGGTTCCTTCCCACGGTGACCACGATGTGATCGGGGCTCATGCGAGCGAAGTAGCTCTCCCTCCTCTGGGGGAAGCGACCCCAGGTGGGATCCAGAGGCACCCAGCCGATGCCTGGGAGATACGCCTCCAGCCAGTCGTGCTTGATCTGGCCCAGTTCCGATCGCGTGCCCTCCCGGTAGGTCACACCTTCCAGGAAGCGAGCCGGGATTCCGGCGGCCCTGCTCAAGGCCAGCAGCAGATCGGCGAACTCGGTGCAGTCGCCGCTGCCCTGGTCCAAGGCCCATTTGGCGCCGTGGTCGCTCGCCTGGTACGAGCTATAGGTCATGTTGTCGCCTACATAGTCGTATAAGGCTCGGAGGGTTTGGCAAGGGCTGTCTTGCCCTTGAGATAGCTGGTCCGCCAGGGCCGCTATGCTCGGGTCGTCGGACTCCACGTTGGCCTCGGCGTCGAGGAAGGTGTCGAGCGTCTCACCCTGGCAGGCCGTGAGGTCGTGGGCGAGCTCATAGACCCTGACCTGATAGGTGAGGTCGGCTTGCGCAGACTCGCCGGGGCCCACGCCATAGAACTCGAAGCGGGCATACTGGTTGCCGTGCCCGTCCTCCACAACTTCGTAATCTAATGGAGACACCTGGGAGTCGAGCAGCTCCTGATAGGGTGCCAGGCTTCTGATCAGTGCCACCCGCAGAGTCAGGCGCTCCGCGACGCCTGGCCCAGCGTTGGTCAAGGTTACCCGGTTGGTGACCTGGTAATCAGTGTGGGAGAGGATGTTAGACTCCGATGAAGGGGGCGTCGTGGCTGTGGGGGTAGGGCTGGAAGTGACCGTGGGTCTGCGCTCCGGTGTGGGCAACGGTGGTGCCGTGGCCGAAGGGCTTGTCTCCGACCTCGGTGTTTCCACTGCTTTCTGCACGTACAGGCTACAGGCCGACATGGCGAGAGTCAGCGCCACGGTGATTATCAGTAGATAACTGTGATGGTGGTTCATCTTTGTGCCTCTGCCTGGATGGGGTGGCCACCCCGCCCAATCGTAGCACGACTGGAGTACGTCCGCTAGCCCTGGACGCTATGGCTTGCGGCGCCTTTCTCCTGTAGCCGCACGGGGCGACGGGGTACGTGTCGGCGACCACTCTTGCTCTGCCTTCCCATGCGGCGCTATAATCGTCTGCCGCCTGGTCGGGTGTGGTTTGAGGTTCCTCTTGTACGAGGAGCACGAGGGTCAGGCGCATCAGGATCATTGTGGCCGCCGACCGAGGTAGGTGGCATCGAGCTTTGGCGGAGGAGGGAGCGTGACAAGAACGCGAGCCGCGTGTTTCGCGGTGGCTATGCTGTTTGTGCTGCTGTTGGCCTGCGTGCCTCAGCCCGAGGAGTCGGCAACACTCACCCCGGATGTAGAAGTGCCGACGGAGCCGCTGCAGTGGGAGACACCGACGGAGGTAGCGGTGGCCTCCTCAGACACGCCGGTGGAGACCGTGGCCCCCACGGAGGCACCGACTGAGGTTGTCCTCTCTCCCGAAGGGATCGTGGGCGGCAGCGTGGAGAAGATGGGTCAGGTCACGTCAGCCCATTTCGTCTTCGACAAAGAGGTGGTGGGAAGCTACACTGCGTCGGGCGAGGGTGTGCTGGTGCTGCCGGACCGTGCCCACTTCGAGGGAGTGTCGTCCTACGACGAGGACCCTGTGGAGACCATCATCATCGGGTCCACGGGCTACTGGGAAGACGAATCCCTCTCCAGCGGGTGGAGCATGGGCCCCATCGCTCCTTTCGCTTCGAACCCGGCGCGGTGGGTGGAGATGCTGGGGTTCTACGAGGGCCCCGCACTGATGGGCCAGGAAAAGGCCAACGGAGTGGACTGTTACCACCTCCAGTTCGCGGTGACCTTCGAGCCGGGGTGGCTGGGACTGTTCAGCGGAGGAGGGACCGGCGAGGCCTGGATCTCCACGAAGGACCTCTCCCTGGTCAAGGCCGTATACGCCGTGGAGTACGAGGGTGCTCGGGAGTCGGGCAGCATGAACCTGACGTTCGAGCTGTCTGACCTGGACCAACCCGTGACCATAGAGCCTCCCACGTAGGGGAGACCCTATCCCCTGGCGCGCCTGGAGTCGCGCCGGGCGGCTAGAGGCAAGCCACTGGCCCGGAGGGTGCCAGCGGACTTGCTCGCATCCCTTGCGCGATGATAGAATCCCATCGCACGCTCCGGTGGGTGGCGCTGTTGGTACGAACGTGCATGACCCCGGGACTCACGTTCGGCTGGTGTTGCCCCTGCCTCGATTCGAGGGAGTCCCGCCTCGTCCTGGCGCTGCTACGCCGGTGCTGCCATCGTATAGAGTGAAGCACCGAAACCCCAGCCACTGAAGGGGGCTGAGGGAAGGAGGTAGAAGGTATGTGGGATGACTACCTGTTTCCACAGTCCGTCGAAGAAGCGCTGGAGATGCTGCAAGCCCACGGAGGGAAGGCTCGCATCATTGCCGGGGGGACCGACCTGGCGCTGCAATGCCAGCGCGGTCGTAACCCTGCGCGGGTGATGGTGGACATCACCGACATCCCCGGCCTGGGGAGCATCGAGGAACGGGATGGTTTGGTCTACATTGGGGCGGGGGTGGCTCACGCCCAGGTGGCCAGGTCGCCCTTGATCCGTTCCCAGGCTGCTGTGCTGGCTCAGGCCTGTGGTTCCGTGGGCGGTCCTCAGATCCGCAACGTGGGCACGCTCGTGGGCAACGTGGCTAATGCCCTGCCCGCGGCTGACGGTGCCATCGGCCTCTTCGCTCTGGACGCGGAGGCGGAGGTGGCCGAGGCAAGCGGGCGGCGGTGGATGCCCATCGCCGATCTTTACGCCGGGGTGGGGCGCAGCACTGTCGATGCCTGCCAGGCTATGATCACCCAACTGCGTTTTCGAGGGCTGGGCGACGGGGCTGGCAGCGCTTTCGAGAGGCTTGCCAAGCGCAAGGCCCTGATCCTGCCTATTCTGAACGCGGGGGTGGCGCTGTGGACGGACGACGGGGCTGTGCGACAGGCGCGGATAGCCATCGGCCCTGTGGCCATTACACCTTTCGTGGCGACGGAGGCGGCCCAGTCCCTGGTGGGCCGGGCGCCTGGCGACGCCGAGGTGGCGGAGGCAGCCAGGCTCGCTGCGGAAGCTGCCCAGCCTCGCTACTCGCTGTTGCGAGGCAGCGCCGAGTACCGCAAGAGCATGGTGGAAGTGCTGGTGCGACGGGCACTGACGCGGGCCGCGGCCTCGGTCGCTGGAGAGGAAGGTAGCCATGCCAACTCTTAGCATGATGCTGAACGGAAAGGACGTCTCCGTGGAGGTCGATCCAGGTGATTTCCTGGTGCACGTGCTGCGCGACAAGCTGGGACTCATCGGCACCAAGGTGGCCTGTGGCGAAGGAGAGTGTGGGGCCTGCACGGTCCTGGTGGACGGCAAGACCGTAACCTCGTGTATCTACCCGGCCCTCAAGGCCCAGGGGCGCGAGGTGACCACCATCGAGGGTTTGGCTAAGGCAGGGCAGCTCCATCCCATCCAGCAGGCCTTCGTGGACGTGACAGCTCCCCAATGCGGCTATTGCATTCCGGGCATGGTCATGTCGGCCAAGGCGCTGCTGGACCAGAACCCGCATCCGGCGCGAGACGAGATCAAAGAGGGCACCTCCGGCAACATCTGCCGCTGCACGGGGTATTATCAGATCGTCGAGGCCATCGAGCTGGCTGCACAGCGTATGGCCGAGGAGGGAGATGCGGAATGAGCACCAGGGTGCTTGGCCAGAGCGTCCCCAAGAAAGACGCCGCAACCAAGGTCAGAGGCAGCCGTAAGTTCCCTCAGGATTTCGACATGGAGGGCCAGCTCTACGCCAAGGTGGTGTGGAGCGAGTTTCCCCACGCTCGCGTGATCAAGGTGGACACCAGCCAGGCTGAGGCTCTGCCCGGCGTGGTGAGGGTGCTCACGTCCCAGGACGTTCCCGTGAACGAGTATGGGATCATCGTCCAGGACCAGCCGGTATTGGTGGGTGTGGGAGACAAGGTGCGCTGGCTCGGCGACCGCATCGCTATCGTGGTGGCGGAGAGCGAGAAGGTGGCCGAGGAGGCACGCCGCTTGGTGAAGGTCGAGTACGATCTGCTGCCGGTGGTTAGCGATCCACGCCAGGCTATGAAGCCTGACGCGCCCCTCGTCCACGAGGAGCGGGGTGAGAGCAACGTCTTCCGGCACATCAAGATCCGCAAGGGGGACTGGGAGAAGGGCTTCGCCGAGGCGGACGTGGTGGTGGAGAGCTACTACGTCACGCCTTACGTGGAACACGTCTACATGCAGCCCGACGCCGGCGTCGGCTACATCGACGATGAAGGCCGGGTGACTGTCATCTCCGGTGCCCAGTGGCCCGACCACGACCAGCGGCAGATCGCGCCGATGCTGAACCTGGCCCAGGAGCAGATACGGGAGATAGTGCCCGCGGTTGGTGGGGCCTTCGGTGGGCGCGAGGACATGCACGTCCAGCATCTACTGGCCCTCTGTGCCTTCTGCGTGCGGCGGCCCGTGAAGATGGTCTTCGACCGCGCCGAAGTCATGACCAGAACCGGCAAACGACACCCGTGGTACGTGAAGTACAGGACCGGTGCCAGGAAGGACGGCACGCTCACAGCGGTGGACATTGAGATCGTGTCGGATTCCGGGGGCTACGCCTCGACCACCGTCCCCGTCCTGGAGGCAGGCACCAGCTTCGCGGCTGGCCCCTACGTGGTGCCCAACGCCAAGGTGGACGCCTACGCCGTCTATACCAACAACGCGGTAACCATGGCTATGCGGGGTTTCGGCACCACTCAGGCCGCCTTCATCTACGAGATGCAGATGAGCAAGCTGGCCGAGAAGCTAGGCATGGACCCCGTGGAACTGAGGATGAAGAACCTGTTCAGAGACGGCTCCATCGCCTTGACCGGCCACCAGATGCCGCAGGGCGTGGGCATCGGAGAGGCGCTGAAGCAGGCGGCGCTGGCGGCGGGCTGGAGGGAAGAGGACGGGCATTGGCTGCGACCCGCGCTGGGGAGGCCGTCGGCTCCTCACAAGCGTCTTGGTATCGCGGTGGCGTGCGGCCTCAAGAACGTGGGCTACTCTTTCGGCTCCGACGACGAGTCTACGGTGGGTGTGCAGCTCAACCTGGACGAGGCGGGCGAGATCTCTCGGGTGACCGTGCTCAGCGGGGCCTGCGACGTGGGCATGGGCGTGCAAACCCTCCTGGCACAGATCGCCGCCGAGGCTCTGGATGTAGAGTACGATCAGGTTCGCGTCTCCCTGGTGGATACTGCCAAGGTGCCCGACTCCGGAAGCTGCTCCGCCTCCCGACTGGCCTGGATCTCGGGCAACGCTCTGGTCCACGCATGCCAGGAGGCGCTGCAGAAGCGAGATCAGATCCTGGTGGCCGAGTCAGGGGAGACCTTCGTGGAGGCTGAGTATGAGTTCCACGGCCAGAGCGTGCAGACAACGAAGCCCTACGATCCGGAGACCGGTATGGCGGTGCCTCACTTCGCCTACGGCTACGCTGCCCACGTCGCTCTCGTGGAAGTGGACTCGGAGACGGGTGAGACCGAGGTCCTCAAGTTCTGGGCTGCCCAGGACGTGGGCAAGTCGGTGAACCCGGCCATGATCGATGGGCAATCGGCGGGTGGCGTGCATATGGGCGTTGGCTACGCTCTCACCGAGGAGTACATCCAGCAAGAGGGTGTGCCCAAGACCCGCTACCTGGCCGACTACTACATCCCTACGGTGATGGACATGCCCCACGAGTTCAAGTCGGTCACGGTGGAGGTCCCCGACCCCAGCGGTCCTTACGGCGCCAAGGGCATCGGTGAGATGACTACCCTGCCCACCGCTCCGGCCATACTCTCGGCCATCCACGACGCGGTGGGAGTGTGGATCGACCAGTTCCCGGCCACCGCGGAGCGAGTGTGGTGGGCCATGCAAGGCAGCGTGTGACAGTGATGCAGCCTGGTGAATTGTAGAGGCCATACAGCAATAGGAGGCCGGCCTTCGATGAGAGGGAGGTGAGGATCGACTGAGGTGGAGGTCGCCGCCGGGACCTGCTCTAGTGGTGTCGTACGGCCTGTCAGGCGGGCGGCGTGGTTCTCTATCCACCATTGATACTTTGCGGAGGGGGAGCGATGGGGAAGAAAGTTGCCTGTTGCATTGCAGCGTTGCTGCCGGCGACCATCTTGATCTTGGCGGCGCTGTGGCTGAGCGTGGCAACGAGTGCTCTGGCTAATGGGGGTACGCGCTATGTGGCCCCACCCCCGGACGGGGATGACTCCAGCAACGACTGCACCAATCCGGTGAGTCCCTGTGAGACGGTCCAGCATGCTGTCGAGGTGGCCAGCGAGGGTGAGACCATCAAGGTGGCAACCGGGAGCTACACCGATACGCATACCGTGGCGGCGCTGGGCGGCCCCGTGGTGGTTGAACTGACCAAGACGGTGGCTCTTTGCGGGGGCTATGACACCTCCTTCACCGAACCTCCTGATGCGGGCGCTCACCCAACGATTCTGGACGCCCAGGGAGCTGCCCGGGTGCTGTACGTCAGCGGGGCCGCACCCACGATCGAGGGGTTCACTATCACGGGAGGACAGGCTTCTGGATCGGGCGCGGGAGTATACGTGTCCGCTGCTTCCCCCACGCTCAGCGGCAATGTCGTCACGGACAATGTGTCTAACTACGCCGGCGGGGGGATCTACGTGTACGGCGGTGCGTCGATCCTTGAGGGCAACGTGATCGTCAGTAACACAGCGGATTGGGGCGGGGGCCTGTGCATCTTGGAGAACGCCGACGTGCTGGTGGCGGGCAACTTGATCGTCGACAACCTGGCCGAACTCACAGGGGGTGGTATCCACCTGGAAAGCCACACTTCCGTGACCCCCCACATAGTCCGCAATACCTTCCGTCACAACATCGCCAACTCGCAGGGCGGAGGACTCAATGCCGTGACAGCTCACGCCAGGGTAGAGAACAACTTCTTTCTCGCCAACCAGTGTACGCAGGGTGCGGGAGTGTTCATGGAGAATGAGCTGGCCAAACTGGTCAGCGCTACCCTGGTGCACAACACCTGGGTGGGAGATGCAGGCGAAGACGAAGCGGTGCGGGTGGAGGGGACTGTCGCGGCCAGTCTGGTGAACAATATCGTCGCCGACTTCGGGATCGGCATCACCAACACGACGCCGGCTAGCACTACGGTGACCGCTGACTTCACCCTCTTTGACAACACCGGCACCAAGTACGGGAGCGGAGTGGTCAGCAACAACGAGGTCTCTGGTGCCCCGGAGTTCGTGAACGTAGGCGAGGGGGACTACCACATCACGACGAGGTCCGGCGCCTTCGACGCGGCTGTGGATTTGGGCGTGAGCACGGACATAGACGGGGACCGAAGGCCCAGTAGCGAGGCGCCGGATGTCGGCGCCGACGAGGTGCCGCCATGGTTCTACGTCCCACTGGTCTTGAAGGGCTATTGATACAGGAGACCGCCCCGAGGAGCGTCAGGGCGTCTCGAGAGCGCGCGATACCGGCCGGGGCTGGCCTCAAGGCCGGACGCTAGCCCTCGATCTTCTCCATATCCTCACCGCAGCAGACGAGCGTGCCGCCACCGGCCTGGGTGACCACTACCTCGTTGCCACAGATGTTGCACCTGTACTTCTCTCCGACCTTCTCCACTGCCATGTTTCACAGGCTCCTTTCCTAACCGTCCATGCTGGGCGTTGACAACTGCCCTGAAGGGACGGGGCGTTGCAGGCTGGGGATGCTACCTGTTCAGATCATACCACGCGGTAGGCTGACTTGCCAGCACCCCATGGTGCAGCGGACGCCAATCCCCCATTCACAGGCGATAGCGAGTGCCTTGTACCATCAGTCTATCCTGCGTGGATGAACACCATCCAGGAGGCTGCTGCGCTGAAGCCGAGCGCGGTGCCACGCAGGTCTTGGTGCCGCTGTGCCTATCGTGCTATGCTGTGGCAACAGGAGCCATAGAGTGGCCTACGTGCCGAACCGAATAGCGGGGCCAGTAGCATCGTTGAATTGATGAACGGGACAGTCAGGGGAGGAAGAAGGTCGCCAGTGGAGACCGATCTGGAGTTGATCGGCCAAGCTCAGAATGGGGACAGGCAGGCTTTCGGTCAACTCGTTAGACGTCACCATCGAGGGGTGATCAACGTGGTCTACCGGATGTGCGGTAGGATGGACCTGGCGGAGGAAGCCGCGCAAGAGACTTTCATCCGGGCGTGGAGCCATCTGCCCAGGTACAAGCCCCGCGCTCCCTTTCGGAACTGGCTGTACCGCATCGCCGTCAACCTGGCTCGTGACTTACTACGAAGGGAACGGCCGGCGGTGGACGTAGAGTCGGTACCTCTGGCCAGTGGAGAGCAGGGACCACAGGCCATCGTAGAGGCGCGGGAGCGAGGAGAGATCGTGCGAGACGCGGTGACGGCCCTACCACCGGCCAGCAAGGAGGTCCTCGTCTTGCGCGAATACGAGGGGCTGTCGTACAAGGAGATCGCCGAGACGCTGGACATCCCCATAGGTACGGTGATGTCTCGCCTCAACTATGCTCGGGGCCTGCTTCGTCAGTCGCTGGCGCCGTATCTGGAGGTCCTATGAACGGACACGTCACGGAGTGGCTGGGGCCCTACATGGACGGAGAGCTGAGCGGTGTCAGGCTGCGTCGCGTGGAGTCGCACCTGAAGCAGTGCTCCGTGTGTCAGCGGGAACTGGATATGCTGAGGGCTCTCAGCGGTCTCCTAAGGGAAAGCTCAGTGGTGGAGAGGCGAACCTCACCTGAGCGCTTTGTGAGCCAGTTGGGCCTGCGCTTGCCCCGGAGGCAGCAAAGGCCACCTGCGCAGAGGGCGCTGGAGGTGGGCTGGAAGATGGTCCCGGCGGGGCTGCTGTTCTCTCTGGCCTTCGTCCACAGCGTATTCTTGGTGGCATGGGCGATCCAGCTTGCTTTGTGGATGGGATTGGGTGGTGAGGTGAGTGCACTGCTGCTCCCGGCATCCTCAGGTGGACTATCGCTGCCGGACCTATCCGCTCTCTCACAGGCAAATGTGAGTGGAGCAGTCGGAACGGTCGCGGCGTTGGTGCAAAGCGGCAGTGCGTTGGCCTGGCTCCCCGTGCTGTATCTCTGTCTGACGTTTCTGATCGGCGTGCTGTACTGTAGCTGGCTGGCAAGCTGGTGGGCCCAACGGAGACATCGGCAACTGACAGCCGCAAACCACATTTCGTAGGGGTTAGGAAAGAGAGGAGTGTTTGGACATGGATCACACAAAGGTTCTCAAGCGGGCCTGGGAGATCCTGTGGCAGTATCGAGTGCTCTGGGTCTTCGGGATTATCGTGGTGTTGTGCGCCGTAGGGAGTAGCGGCAATCCCACCTTCAATCCGGGTGGTGGCGGAGATGGATACCAGGGACCGGGTACACCTCCTTGGACCGGCGAGTATCAGTGGGAGAATGAGCCCTTCGCCGAGGTCATGCCGGAGATTCTGGGGGCTTGGACCGTTGTGTCGGGAGCGATTCTCGCCATCATCGTCGGGCTCTGTTGTCTGGCCATCATCGTGACGGTCGTCAAGCTGATATTCCTGTACATTGGGGAGACGGCGCTGATCCGGATGGTGGATGAGTACGAGGAAACCGGCGAGAAGCACAGCATACGGGAGGGGCTTCGTCTCGGATGGTCGCGTACCGCCCTCCGACTCTTCATCATCGATCTCTTGACCCGTGTCCCTGGGCTATTGATCGCCTTGATGTTGCTCATGCTCGGGGTGGGCTTGGTGGCACCGATGTTCTTGGTTCCCGACAGCGTGCCGCTGGTGGTGCTTCTCGCGGTGGTGCTCATCGGTGTGGCCTTCCTGGCCATCCTGGTGGGTATTGTTCTGGGTCTGGCCATCTCCCTGGTGCGCCCGTTGATCTTCCGAGTGTGCGCGGTGGAGGGACTGGGTGTCATCGACTCGATCCGTGTCGGCTTCGAGTTCATCAGGGCTCATCTCGGCGACACCGTGATCATGTGGCTGATCATGGTGGGCCTTCAAATAGGTTGGAGCATAGTCATGATCCCGGTTGTGTTGATCCTCCTTCTGGTGGGTGGATTGGCGGCCGGGCTGGTGGGGGTATCCGTGGGCGGATTGTCCAGTCTGATCTTCGAGGGGGCGGTGCCCTGGATCCTCGGTATCGGCATCGGCTTGCCCATCTTCATCGTGATCATGGCCGCACCGCTCGTGTTCCTGGGCGGCCTGGCCGAGGTCTTCAAGTCCAGCGTGTGGACCTTGACCTACCGGGAGTTGCGGGCACTGGGCGGCCCGGCAGAGAGCGCGGGACAGCTTCCCGACGCGAGTGAGGCTGCTATCTGATAGCCTCGTGTGGAGACACTAGCGCTGACTATCAGGGGCACGGTGCGCCGTGCCCCTACGGTTTTCTCATCGCCTCACGCCGCCGGTGCTCGGGCATCTTCTCGATGGCATACCTGAGCGTCGTTCTGGGCATGACTGCCCTGTTGCGCATCACGTATGAGTAGACCTCATCCTGGTGAGTCTTGCTGGCCACCTTGAGCATCCAGCCGCAGCCCTTCTGCACCAAGTCATCGCGGTCTGGGAGCAGCGCGTCGGCCGCCTCGAAGACGTGCTCCAGCAGCTCCCCTCTTCGTGCTCCGTAGATCAGAGCCACCGCGGAGGCCCTTCTCAGCCACCTGTTCTCCGCGTGAGCCCATGCCTTGACTCGAGCCAGGGACTCGGGGTAGCGGAGAACGATTTCGCCCAGCGCGTGAGTGCACAGGTCGTCGCAGTCTCCCCAGCCATCTACGTACACCTTCAGCCATCTCTCGAAGACATCGAAGTGCCTGGGCTCATACTGCCTTCGACAGCGGAACCCCCAGTCAAAGGCGATGGTCCTGAGCTCGGAGATGCCTGCGGGCAGCAGTTCCTCACAGAGCTCGAGCACTCCGTCTATGCCCAGGGCGCTGATCTCCGCAAAGTACTGTGCGGAGATCCTTCTGACGATGGGCGTTGTCACCCCGATGAACCTGCCGGGGTCCTGCCCAAGGTATTCCGCAGCGCGAGTCCTGAATACGGGGTCGGCGTTCTCCTCTAACTCGTGATGCACTCTGTCCAGGAGTTGCCTGCTGTCCACCGTCCCTCCAATCGTCGGGGAAAGAAGTCCGTCCCGAGCAGGATTGTAGCATCCACCTCGCTTGCGGTCAACGACACTATCCTCCGCGCCTTTGGGTCCCAGAGTGTGTGCAAGAAGTGGGCCTCGCGATATGTGGGGATGGAGCCCGAGACTGCCCCCGGAGGCCCAGATTCCTAGGCTGGGTTCCAGTCACCCGATGATTATTCCCTGACGCTCTGGATTCAGGCCACGATGGGGGGATCCACCGCAGACACGGCGGTCCTGGCCTGACATCGTGCTTGTCTCCGTGCTTGTACGCCACAGGCGCAGCCCGAATGCTTGACAACGAGGAGGAGTTGTAGTATCATAGAGTAGCACGGGGTGCTATCTCGTCGCCTTTGCTGGTACTGTAATCCTACTTCGATCCAGCAACCCCAGGGCGAGGTCGCAGAAGCCGGACCCGTCATCCGCATCTGAAGCCTGGCACGGACGCCAGCAGCCAGAGTGGCCGGAAGGTCGCGCGCGACGCTGATCCATTTCCCAACTGGTCCCAACCACAACCCGGGAAGCAATCCATCGGTCGTGTCTTGCACGAGACTTCTCGCGATGGGAAGGGGGTGATGCCTATGGAGCGAAGCCCAACCGCCCAGCGCAGTGTTCGAGTCTGAGACAGCGGTGGGGCGGTGCCATGCGCCTGAACCACAGGTCGGAGTCACGATCATGCTCGCTGAACCAGAAGGGGAGGAGATACCATGAAGCGGAGAATCCCGGCTGCGTTGAGTACCGCTGTACTGTTGCTGGCTCTGCTGGTCAGCTCGGTGCCTGTGGGTGCTGAAGCCCCTTTGCCCGCGTACGAAATGACGGACGCGGGCCCGGAACTGCGTACTTGGGAAGCGACCGTCGATCGAATCGCCGGCCCGTCGGCTTTGGAACTGCTGTCCGGCGAGGAATCAGGTGGCGACGCCAGCAGCGTACTATCGTCGTCCGTGGTGGGCGAGGTCAAGTACTGGTTCGGTCTCGACGACTACTGCGGCTACTACTACTTCAAGGAGTACGAGTTGCGGGCCGTGGGGACCTACGCTGAGGTCTGGGTGGCCCTGGATCTGTCGTGGACCATCCCACCGGCCGAGTTTGTCTGCCAGGACAAGCCGTCGGACCCCCGCCCCACTCCAGTGATCACCAACGAGCAGGTGGAGTACATCCTGGGCGAGTTCGACAACAACATCTACGGCACCGACACTGAGTTCTTCGGCATGCACGAGTACCACGACGGTGCCAATTCCCTGTTGGTGGAGCTGGGCTACGTGCCCCCTGGCTACTACGACGGCGACAAAGTGGCGATCATGATCGACAACGTGCGGGACGAGGACTGGTATGACCCCAACTACCCTCTCTACATCGGAGGTTTCTTCACGCCGGGGTACGAGACCTACTTCGACCGCAACATGATCACCATCGACGCATACGACTGGGAGCACCGCACCGGTCCCAACCCGCCTGACGAGCCGCCAACCTACCCGGCCAGGCCCTACGGGTACGAGGGCGTCGTAACCCACGAATTCCAGCATCTGATCCACGACGACATAGACGGGGACGAGGAAGACTTCGTGAACGAGGGCTGCTCGGACTTCGCAGAGTTCATCTGCGGGTATGCGCCAGCGTTGTACACTCACATCCGCGATACCGCGGCGTACCCGGAGAACTCGCTGGTGGTCTGGGGCGACCAGGGAGACCTGGAGCTTCTATCCGACTATGGTCATGCGTATCTGTGGACGCTGTACCTCTACGAGCAGTTCGGCGGACCCTTCATCCAGGCCATGGTCGCCAATCAGGACAACGGCATCACGGGCATTGACTCTACGCTGGATGCCTTGCACAAGCACAGGGACTTTGCGGACCTGTACCACGACTGGGCCGTGGCTCTGCTCATAGACTCCGCCAAGCCCCGCCGGGGGCGCTTCGAACTCGAGAACCTGGAGTTCGCCCTGGACATCGGAACGCCGGACGCGCCGAATCCGGAAGCCTACGACCAGCCGGGCGCCCCACCTTGGGGAACCGACTATATCTGGATCGACGGCAACCTCAAGAAGCTGGTCAAGCTGACCTTCAACGGCCTCGACTACACGACCTATCCCACCGGCTGGACCTCCGACGGGGACGTGTTGTGGGGCGGTGAAGACGATCTGCTGGACAACTGGGCGATCTTCGAGGCCCCAGGCGGTGGTACGCTGACCTTCGACACCTACTACGAGATCGAAGACAACTGGGACTTCGGGTTCGTGCAGGTCTCAACCGATGGTGGCTACAACTGGACCAGCCTGGCCAACGAGTACACCACCGACATCTACGATCCTTCGGCCCATCCCAAGGTGGTGGAGAACGTTCCCGGGTTGACGGGTTCGAGCGGCGAGTGGGTCACCATGAGCTTCGACCTTGGGGCCTACAGCGGCCAGGATATCCTGATCGCGTTCCGCTATGTCACCGACTGGGCCTTCGCCTACGCGGGCTGGTACATCGACAACGTCTACGTCGATGACACCCTGATCTCTGACGGCTCCAGCGTGGACGCTTTCCAGGACATCACTGAGGTACTGCCCATCAACAACGACTTCACCGTGACGTTCGTGGGCATGAAGGATCACCGCTGGGGTACTCAGTACAGAGTGTTCACCATGCGACTCGACAGGGATACCGAGGAGGGGACGCTCCGCTTGAGGAGACTCCTCAGGAAGTCTGATCGCGTCGCCATGTTGGTCACCTTCGATGCCCCGGAGGGCTTCACCGGCTACGCCCAGTACGACTATGAGCTCACGTACCGTGGCCAGTGTCCCCATGGCTGGTGCCCGCACAAGTAACAGTGGTGTAACCGTCGTGTGGAGGGAGAGCCCGACCCGAGACAGAGCGGGCTCTCCCTCTCATCGGAGGCTTCCGATCAGTGCGAGGGCATCCACGGTTCGCCATCGTCTATCTCGTCCGGATCAGCGGGGATCAGCGGTACGGGTGACGTTCCGTGTTCCAGACATAGGATCACGAACCGACCAGCATCGGAGTGGTACTCGTAGGTCTGGCCCGATGCCTCCAGTACGATCAGGAATCCGGGCGTGATGACCTGCGCGTAAGCCATGCCTGGCTGCGGACAGCCCAGGCTCGCATCGGACCACTCCACGGCCTGGATAGAGGTCACGGAGATCTCCCAGGGCGACAGATCTAACCTCTGGGCCAGATCTTCTTTGGCCATCTCAACGACGTGCTGCTCGCCCGAAGCCACTTTGGTGGCGGATGCGGCCTGCGTGGGCTGGGCGGGAGCTGATTCTTCCTGTGTCGGAGTGGTGCTTGCAGGGGGCTTCGTTCGCTCTTTGGCCTCTGCCGCCGGGCTCGGCGTGCCCGCGGGAGTGGGGGGAGCTGATTCCAGCCTCTCGTCTTCGTGATCCGCGGCCGGGCTGCCAGTGGGCTCATCGGGGGCGATAGCCTGGGGTGAGCTGGGACTACATCCCGATAGCCACGTGGCCAGGATGACGGCGAGGGCTGTGCACACGACCAGTACTTTGTTCATAGTGCATCACCTCCTGTTGGGGTTCTGCACCAATAAGACGCTCTTCGTGTTCTGGAAGTTCCCTTGTTTGAGACTCGGTTGAAAGGGCGTCCTGGTCAGGGCTGCGTGGGCCTACGGGGTCCGCCTCCATTCTCGGCGGCGACGGGCGTCGTGTGTGAGTACATCATAACTTCAATCGGCAGGATTGTCGAAGACCAGGGCGGGGCTGTAGGCGCTCGAACCGGCGATCCGGTTCAGTGCGGTGCAAAGGCTGGCCTGGTCTCTCCTGAACTGTGGTCGGTGCCAAACCTGGTGCAGGCGACTTCCGGAGATCCGGGAGGTGATAGCTATGTGAAGTAACCCGATTGAGTGCGACTGGAGGGTGAAGCCGGGCGGCGCTCCAGATCTGGATGGCCGGGAGACTCATGTCGAGCGAGGAGGATGGGGAGATGGAAAAGAGAAGGATTGTCTGCGCCGTGCTGGCTTTGGCCTTGTTGTCGCTGGTGGTGGGCCGGTCATCGTTGCTGGCTGCCACGGGGGATCCCGTACTCATCAACGAGGTCTTGGCCAGCCATACTGGGACGGATGACACCGAGTACATCGAGTTCTTCGGCGTGGCCGAGACATCTCTCGACGGGCTCAGCCTCATTGTCGTCGAGAGCGACAACATTGCGTCTCTTGGCCAGATCGACCGGCGCCTGGACTTCGGACCCGATGACGTGCTGGGCGCCAATGGGTTCTACCTGGTGGGGAACCCTGTGGGTCTGGAGGCGAACTACGGGATCACTCCCAACATCAGCGTTGGCAACAACTATCTGGAGAATAGCAGCCTGACGGTTGCCCTGGTGGAGACCAGCAGCATCGTCGGTGACTCGGTGACGGGCGACGAGGTAGTGTTGGACGCCGTGGCCCTCAACGATGGCGACAGCGGGGATACCTTTTTCTTCTCGGCGCCGGTCATCGGTCCCGATGGTGACTACTTCCCCGCCGGCGCCCGCCGAGCTGTGGATGGTGTGGACACCGACACGGCGGAGGACTGGGTGATCAGCGACTTCGATCTGGGTCCGGACAACACACCGACGGCTGGTGATGGGGCTGCGCCTCCTCCGCCTCCCCCTGTGTCCATCTATGAGATCCAGTACACGACGGACCCCAGCGGCGACTCGCCTTACGCAGGTCAGACGGTGACTACACAGGGAGTGGTCACCGCGTTCTTCTACGCCGGAGGTGATCGGTACACCTTCATTCAGGATGGAACGGGTCCGTGGAGTGGACTGGTGCTCTATCAGCCCGATGGCTACGTCGACGTGGGTGACCTACTGGAAGTCACAGGTGAGGTAACCGAGTATTATGGGCTCACTGAAATCGCCCAGGGCGCAATCGCCTTTCTTGGCAGCAGCCCGCTGCCAGCCCCTCAGGTGCTCCCGACAGGAGAGGTGAGTCAGGAGGCGTGGGAGGGAGTGCTCCTGCGCGTGGAAGGAGCCACCGTGGCCGATGAGGACCTGGGCTACGGCGAATGGCTGGTCGACGACGGCAGCGGCGGGGTGCGTGTCGACGATCTGGGCGACTATAGCTACGCGCCCTCCAATGGCGATCTGCTGGAGGTCGTACAGGGTCCATTGTTCTTCAGCTTCGACGACTTCAAGATCGAGCCTCGAGACGATGGTGATATCGTCCTGGCGCCACCGTTGGTTCCCATCTGTGAGATCCAGGGCGATGGGTTCATGTCTCCCTACGAAGGACAGTTGCTCCGTACCCGCGGGGTCGTCTTCGCCGACACGGATGAGACGGGCATGCGCGGCTTCTACATCCAGGATGAGGACTGCGACGGAGATCCCTCCACCTCCGACGGCATCTTCGTCTATAAGGGCAACCGCACCGACGTGGTGGCCACAGGTGATCTGGTGGAGATTCAGGGCACGGTCCAGGAGTATTACGAGCTCACCGAGCTTTCCACCAGCCTGAGCAACATCCAGATTCTCTCCAGCGGAAACCAGTTGCCGACGCCCGTGGAGCTCCAGCCGCCCTTCGACAATACCGCCTCACGCACGTACCTGGAGTCCCTCGAAGGCATGTACGTTGCCCTGCCGGATGCTGCGGTAGTCGGCCCCACCAGCAGTTACGACGAAACGTGGGTGGTGCGGAGCGATCTGGAGATCGCCCGGGTGTTTCAGGACGACCCCGAGGGTACGGGCGAGATCGTCGGCGTGGACGACGGTGGCCTCTACGAGATCGTGCCGGAGGCAAAAGTGGGCGATCAGGTGCTTGGTCTCCTCGGTGGCCTGGACTACTCCTACAACGCCTACAAGATGCAGTTGACCGCTGAGCCAACTATCGTTCCGGCGCCTGACCCGCCCAAGTATGGAGATGCGGACGGGGACGGCGACGTCGATATTGACGACCTGCGAGTCATCCGTGAGCACCTGGGCCAGACGGTGCCCCCGGCACCTGCCGGTGCTGACCTCGATGGCGATGGGAGGATCACGGGGCGTGATCTGCTGGCGTTCCTGCACCTGTGGGTGAAGCTAGAGCTCAGACGGTGGCAGTTCACTGTCGCCACCTTCAATGTGGAGAACCTCTTCGATACCGTGGATGAGCCAGAGAAGGACGATCCTGTGCCGTCGGCCGGCGAGTACGAACTGCAACTGGACAAGCTGGCGGAGGCTATTCACGACGAACTACGCGAACCGACGATCATCGGGGTACAGGAGGCCGAGAATCTGACGGTGCTGCAAGATCTGGCGGCTCGCCCCGAGATCGAGGCAGAGTACGGCGCCATCCTCGTGGATGGCCCTGACGCGCGCGGCATCGACGTGGGGCTGCTCTACCGCGTGGACAGGGTGACTGTGTTGGACTACGAACAACGTCAGGGGTGCACGACGCTGGTGGATGGCCTCGGACCTGACGGCGACAGAGACGTCCTCGACCCCCACAACGAGATCACGTGCGACAGTGACGGCGACGGGATCTTGGACGGGAACCGTCTGTTCTCCCGTCCCCCTCTGGTGGCCCACCTGAAGATACGGCTCGCCGACCGCAGACCGGGACGAGGCTGGGCGCAAGAGGTGTGGGTCATCGTCAACCACTTGAAGTCCAAGAGCGAGGACACCCCGACGGTGGAGTACACGCTGCCTCGGAGACGGGAGCAGGCCACGTTCGTAGCTGGGCTCGTGCAGGAGATACTGGGGCGCGATCCTGGTGCAGACGTGATCGTGCTGGGCGACTTCAACGACTTCCTCGATTCCGAGCCGCTGGCCATTCTCACGAGCGCTGGCCTGAGCGATCTGCTCTTGGAGGTGCCCAAGGCGCAGAGATACACCTACGTGTACGAGGGCGAGTCTGAAGTCCTCGACCATGTGCTCATAACCGAGGACATGTGGCGCGAGTTCGTCGCGCTGTCACCAGCCCACATCAACTCCGACTACCCTGACGCGTATAGCTCCGTCGCAGATACGGCTCGACGGAGTTCAGATCACGACCCTGTCTTGGTGCGCTTCCGGGTCGGTCGCTAGGGGGAGGCCAATCCAGACCCCGGTTCGGAAGTCGTGCACCGAGCAACGTAGGTAGAGGCCCGTGGTGAGTGACCGCGGGCCTCTACGCTGTGGCTGGAGCTCTCGCCACGGATGGAAGGCCTCAGGACTTGGCGAGGCGATTCCGGTCGGCTGCCTTGCCCCTGTGGCTCGCGTGATGGTAGAATCGTTGCCGCCGGGAGGAGGAGAAGTCCCAGCACGAGCTGCAAGACGAAGACGTCATCCGGCCTGGACGGCACAGACTGTTAGGTGGCACGTCGGCAAGGGGTCCACTCGCTTGCGTAGGGTGGACCTTCGACGGTGCTGAAGCCACATCGTTGGCACTCAACGATGGTTAGACAATTGTGGCTCACCAGGGAGTGGGCCATAGGAGCTATGATGTGGAGGTGAGGATGCTCAAGCGGAAAGGGATCACGATCCTGATTGGTCTCGGCATGACTATCACGTTCATCACTCTGTTGCAGTTGTCCCTGGTCAGCAGTGCCACGGCAACTCCTCTATCTTCTGCCGGGGCTGCGCCTGCGGCCGAGGGAGGCAACTATGGCGGAGACTTCCGCTTCCCCATCAACGAGCCGACCACTCTGGACCCGGCTGACTTCTCCTGGGGCGACACGCCATCATGGGCCATCATGTCGCAGGTCTTCGAGGGGTTGACCAAATGGGACGACGACATGCAGCCTATGCCGGCCCTCGCCGTATCCTGGGAGAGCAGCGACGCCCAGCATTGGACGTTCAACATCCGGCCCGGGGCCAAGTTCCACAACGGCCGGCAGGTGACGGCAGACGATGTGGTGTACTCGTTGGAGCGGCTCGCGACCTCGGACAACTCTTGGTACGACTACATCCTGAGCCCCCTCGTGGATCCGGTGACGGAGACTGTCGTCGCTGCGGACAGCGAGACCGTGCAATTCTCTCTCGGTGAGCCCATGGCTGCTTTTCCGACCCTGCTTGCCATGCCCTTCGTGTCCATTGTGCCCTCGGAGACGGTGAGCACCATCGTCACCGAACCGGTGGGTGCGGGACCCTTCGAATTCCAGAGTTGGACGGAGGGCGATGACATCGTACTCGCCTACTTCGACGACTACTACGCTGGCCGCCCATATCTCGACAGCATCACCTACGAGTTCTACGACACTGACTCGGAGATGTACGATGAGTACGAGCTGGGCAACCTGGACTTCTCCCCGGTGCCCACCGACACCATTACCGACGTGGTCGGCAGTCCCAACGCCATCTTCATCAACACATTGAACTTCCAGTACTATGGAATGAAGGTGGACCAGGCTCCCTTCGATGATGTGCGCGTTCGACAAGCACTGAACTATGCTGTGGACCGCCAGGACATCGTGGATAACGTCCTATCCGAGTACGAAGTCGTGGCTGAGGGCCCGGTTCCTCCAGGCATGGAAGGGTACGATCCTCCCGTGGCGGGATACACCTACAATCCTACCGAGGCTCTGAGTCTGCTCTCCCAAGCAGGCTGGACGGATACTGACGCCGATCACATCCTGGATGACGGCGCAGGGACGGATCTGACTATCGAGCTGTGGCACCACACCAGAATCCCTGCACAGGGAGACGTCGCCAACGCGCTGGCCGACGATTTCCGCGACATCGGCGGCCAGGGCCTTGGGGCCACGGTGACGGTGAGCAGCGCCGCCTGGACCGATCCATATCTGAGCGACGTCGGAGACTACCCGATGTACTCTCTGGGGTGGTCGGCGGACTATCCGTCCCCTCTGAACTTCTTGAAGCCACACTTCGCTTCCGGCGGCTCGATGAACTACACCAACTACAGCGACGCACAGGTGGATACCTGGCTGGACAATGCCGGGTCCACGCTCGATCTGGCCACTCGCCAGACGCTCTACGAGAACGTAGAGGCACAGGTGCAGGATGATGCTCCCTTCATCAACCTCTACTACCAGGGTGCGGTCTACGTGAAAGACTCCGATGTGGTGGGGCTGGTGATCCCATCCTGGAGCCTGGACGCGGTGCAGATGGAGAAGGTGCAGCTCTTCTTCGCCACCCACGACGTGGAGTTGCTGTCTATCCTTCAGCCCAAGGATACCTCTGCCGTAGAGCCCATCGTCCCTACGGCGAAGGTGCGGAACGGAGGCTCCAGCAGCGAGACCAGTATCCCGGTGCGCTGCCGTATCCTCCAGGATGGTACCACACAAGTGTACAGCCAGACCCAGACCGTGGGTAGCCTTTCTGCGTTCTCCGCGCAGGTCGTGAGCTTCCCGGCTTGGACGCCGCCTGCTGCTGGGAACTACACCTTCGAGTTCACCACACTGCTCTCAGGCGACGGAGACCCCAGCAATGACCAGGAGACCAAGGCTCTGGCGGTGAGTGCAACCGCTTACTACGACGCCTATACCAGGGACAGCAATACGGATGCGGGTTCCGTCTGCCAGTCGGACTGGTGGCAGAGCCCCGACATCGTGGTCCGGCACGTGGACGATGGCGTGCGTCGCCATCAAGATCCCATTCTGGGCCAGACGAACTACGTCTACGTCAGGGTTCGCAACATCGGCAACTCGACCATCTCCGACGGCAAGGTGAACGTCTACTGGCACAGTCCCTCGTCGGCGATCATCTGCGGCAACTGGGGACTCATCAACCCCTCGCCCGTTCCGGTGGGGACTCTCGGCCCTGGCCAAGACGTGTGGGTGAAGACCGCCTGGGTGCCACCCATCGAGGGGCATACCTGCCTGATGTCCGAGTTCTGGTCGGGCGATGATCCGATCACACGTCAGTGTGAGGTACCTTGCGATAACAACATGGCCCAGCGCAACGTCGAGGTGGTCGCTGAAGGAATGGAGGCACAGGCCTTGCTGCGAGCGGGGCAGACTACCGTGCTCTTTGAGGTCACCAACGTTAAGGACCTACCTGCCTCTGTGGATCTCATCGTCGAACGGGGAACGTTCCCTTCGGGGGGCTCGATCGAGGTGGAGTTCAGTCGGGACCTCTTCGACCGGTGGATCGCCGATACCGGGGGCACCGTGGATGGAGGTAGCGTCGTGGCAGGGCTGACACGCGTCTTGATCACCGACCCAGACTCAGGAACCGTGCAAGGCCTTCCTATGGATGCGAGGGAGATGCAGCAGGTGAAGATGTACCTCTCCGCGGAGTCCGGAGTGCAATACGCTCTCTACGTCTCGGAGCAGATCGATGACGTCGTGGTGGGGGGGATGACCTATCAGACGGAGATACCCTGGGCCTCGCACGTGCCGCTGGTGGTGAGGAGTTTCGCTCCGTGAGTTGAAGACCTGGTCAGGCGCGGCTCGGGTATGAGACCGCCAGGGTTGGCAGGGGTCTTATCCCCTCGTGTCGGCCATGCCAGTGACGGGAGTGATGACGTGCCCGAAGAGATCGCCAACGCTGAACTGCGGGAGCGCGATGTGCCTGGGCCCGATGCTGGATGGCACGAGATCGGCAGGTTCGCGCTGTCCTTCAACGGATACGAGTGGTGCGGTTCGTTTGGCGAGTGCGCGGAGGTCGGAAACCGCGGTCTGGAGGGGTTTCGGGAGAGCGGAGCTCTGCCACAATCGCTTGCCGAGCTGCGCACGTGCCTCTTCTTCGAGCAGAGGCGGTGGCGCCACTACGGCCTCGACCCAGACGAGGAGGCGATGTCCTACGTCAGGGCGCTGGTGCAGGCCATCCGCGACAAGGTGTATGATGGGGAGACTGTCTGAGACAGTTGTGCCTCCAGGCGGCGAAGTCGACCAGGTGTGATCTGTGGCTGGCCCGGCGCCACATTAGAGTCTCGGGTGTCGTGAGGGTCTTGGAGATCGACCCATGAAGTCGCGGACGTCAGATCAGGGATATCTGCTGAGCGATCAGTACAAGGACTCCACGAAGCTGGGAGCACGCGCCGATCTCCACGAACGCTTCCGCACCAACGAGTATGGTTGGATGCGCTGGGCTTTCGATCAACTGGACCTGGCCTCAGAAGCGACGATCCTTGAACTGGGTTGCGGGACGGGTGCTCTATGGGCCGAGAATCACGCTCGAATCCTTGATGGTTGGAAGGTGGTCTTGTCGGACCTGTCAAGGGGGATGGTGGAGGAGGCTCGACGCTCCCTCGGGGGTCTGAAAAGGCGCGTCCAGTTCATGGTGGTGGACATACAAGCGCTGCCATTCGGAGAGGCCTCCTTCGACACCGTGATCGCGAATCATATGCTGTACCACGTGCCGGACATCGGTCGGGCCTTGTCCGAGGTCCGTCGCGTGTTGAGACCAGGAGCAGCGTTCTATGCAGCGACGAATGGCCGGCAGCATATGCGAGAGTTGGGAGAACTGGCGAGGACCTTTGACCCCGGCATCACCTGTGCATCCGGGGAGTACTCCTTTGGACTGGAGAACGGTGCCGCGCAGCTTGGGGAGTGGTTCGAGGATACACGACTGTACAGGTACGAGGACTCTCTCGTGGTTACGGAAGCCGATGCATTGGTGGCCTACGTCTTGTCCTCCGTCGGCGACACAGGGGACCTTCTGGCGGATGGCAGGTCAGGGGAGTTCGCCGCGTTCGTGGAGCGTCAGCTCGCCAGCGGTGGCGCGATCCATATCACCAAAGACGTGGGCCTCTTCGTGGCGCGGTGAGGCCAGGGACCTCAAGAGTGGGCTAAGGGGCAACCCATGACACGGGTTAGGGCAGTCGAGGTAATACGGAGTCGGGCACAAGGAGACCCAGGAGGGAGTGGCCATGTTCAATCGAGCAGCGTATGAGAACTCGAGGCCAGATGGATTCGGTGTGCTGGAGATTGGAGGGGAGCCGGAGCGTGGCGAGGGCGGGCCGCGTCTCTTCGTGCCCCTCAAACGCTCCGAGTTGACGGGACAGATCGCCGGCCCCCTGGCCTCGCTGCACCTGGCCCAGGTCTTCGGGTACACGAAGGAGCAGATGGACAAGGTCCTGGAGGCGGTCTATCGTTTTCCCCTGCCTGGCGACGCCGCCGTGACCGGGGTGCGGGTCCAGTTCGGCGACGTCGAGATCCTCGCGGAGTTGAAGGAGCGCGAGGAGGCCAAGGAGGAGTACGAGAAGGCCAAGAAGGAGGGAAGACAGGCCGTTCTGACCTCGCGGGAGTCCGCAGACGTGTTCACACTGCACGTGGCCGGCATCCAGGCAGATGAGGACGTGACCGTGGAGACCTCGTACGTGCAACTGGCTCACGCGGAGGAAGATGGGTGGTCGCTGAGAGTACCTCTGACCACTGCGCCCCGGTACGTGCGCAGCGACGAGGCGACCTCGAGCCAGGCCCAGGGCCAGCCGCTGCTGCTCCTCCGCGACCCGGGACATCGATTCTCTCTGGACTTGACCTTCCTGCGTACTGGCCCCATCTCCAGTGACACCCACGAGATCGAGGTCACGGAGGATGGCGAGGTGGCGCGCGTGCGCCTGCGAGACGGGGAGGTTCTGCCGGATCGGGACTGCCTGCTGATGTGGTGTCCGCGTCAGGAGTCGAGCCGCCCGGCGCTGGAGGTGATCGTTCACGACGATGAGGACTCCGGCCAGGTGTACTTTCTGGCTCTGGTCGCGCCGCCGTCTCAGCCCAGTGCCGACCTTGGTGTCCCCAGGGAGGTGATCCTGTTGGTGGATCACTCCGGGTCTATGCAGGGTCCCAAGTGGGAGGCCGCCGACTGGGCCGTGGAGCAGTTCCTGCTGGACCTGACTCCCCAGGACGAGTTTGCCTTGTGCTTGTTTCACAATGCCCCCCGGTGGTTCGCCGACAAGCCACGTCGGGCCGACCAGAAGAACGTCGACGAGGCGATCCAGTTTCTCCTCGGCCACAAGGACAGCGGCGGCACCGAGCTGGGCGTGGCTCTGGAGCAGGGTTTGCATCTCAGACGTTCCACCGACGAGCGTGCCAGACACGTGGTCATCGTCACCGATGCCCAGGTCACCGACGCGGGACGCATTCTCCGCCTGGCAGATGAAGAGGCCGCTGAGAAGCACAGGAGGCGCATCAGTGTGCTGTGTATAGACGCTGCGCCCAATTCGTTTCTGGCCTCGGAGCTGGCGCAGCGCAGCGGAGGGCTGGCGCGGTTCCTTACGAGCTCGCCCGACGAGCTGGACATCACTACCGCCTTGGACGGGGTACTGAAGGACTGGGCCCAGCCGATACTGGCCGACCTGCGCCTGTGTCTCGATCAGCCCGGGGCCCAGGTCGCGGGGCGCGGGATCGTGACCACGAAGGAGAAGGGCTGGAGCTGTTTGGACCTGGGCGACCTGCCTCGGGGCCGGGCGTTGTGGGTGGCGGGTCGGGTGCCTCGCGACGGTGCAAAGAGGCTCGGCTTCCGCGTGGACACAGGTTCCGGGAAAGAGATCGCGTCGGGTAGTGTTGAGGTGGGCAAGGGGACGACCTTCGGCCCCGCCCTCAAGGCTCTCTTTGGCGCGAGGAGGGTGCTGGGGTTGGAGTATCTGATTCAGTCAGGCTACGACCTGGAGGAGATCAGAGAACAGCTCGTGCGCCTTCAGTATGACCCCAAGATCATCCCCGGCAAGAAGGGTGGCCGAGGCAAGGTGTACGCCGAGAATGTGAGAGAGGATGCCCTCAAGGCGCTGCGGTCGCTGCTGGTGCAGGAGGCCCTGGAGTACGGCTTGGCCAGCTCGGAGACCGCCTTCGTGGCCGTACGAAAGGAGGCTGGAGAGCCTGTGGAGGGCACGGTCCCCGTGGCTAATGCTCTTCCCGCTGGATGGTCAGAGGACTTCCTTCTGGCCGCAGGGCCAGCCCAGTATATGCTGCGCAGCCCTTCGGCAGGGACCGGGCTGCCCCCCGATCTCAGTATCCCATCCTTGATGCGGGCGAGCGTCGTGAAGTCGGCAGGCGCGGCGACGGACGCACGACTGGCCTCTATGGGGCCAGCCATGGCCGAGCGTCGCAAGCCAGCCAAGCCCACTGTCGTGTTCCTGGGTGTTCCTGAGTTGGAGAATGGAGAGGCGGTACTGTTCGACTCGTCTCGGAAGAAGGACGGCGACAAGCTCCCAGGCTCAGGAACCATACGTGGCCTTCAGGTGAAGTTCCCGGACGGAGCTTTGGATCCTGCGACCCTCGATCCGGAACTGAAGCTAGTTCTCTTCGTGGGCGATCTGGCCTCACCACGGGCCGAGGCACGTCTGGCGGACATCGTGCGACGGCGTGGGCACCGGCCGCTCAATCTGTCGAGACGAAAGGGAGACATCGTGCGCATCGTCCTGTTGGACCCGAGTGGAGCCTGGAGCCGCAGCGCCCCCAGAATGGAGCTTGCTCTTGCCTGATACCTGCGTCTCTTTCCCCTTGTCGGGCAGCATAAGGGTGTAGCCCAACTGTGGCTGGTGACGGTTTGGACCACAGGCTTCATCAGAGCATCACACTCGGCGACGGTCGCGGCCTGGGCTTCGCCGAGTATGGCGACCCGTCGGGAAAGCCCGTCTTCTTCTTTCCGGGTACGCCCAGCGGCCGACTGTTCCACCACCCCGACGAGTCCATTGCGGCGTCGGTGGGAGCGCGTGTGATCACCGTGGATCGCCCAGGCTATGGCTTCTCGGATTTCCAGCAGGGGCGGACCTTGTTGCACTGGCCCCAGGATGTGGTACAATTGGCCGATGCGCTGGGTGTCGATCGTTTCGCCGTCGCGGGCATCTCGGGAGGTAGCCCCTACGTGGCGGCCTGCGCGTTCGGGATCCCAGAGCGCTTGACAGTGGCCGGCATGATCAGCGGGGTGGGTCCCACCGATGGACCGGACGGGACGAGAGGGATGTCCCGCCAGAGGCGGCTAGGCGTCAGGGTGGGGAGATACGTGCCCTGGCTCACCAGACCCTTGTTGTGGCTGGTGAGCAACCCGCAACGGAACGCTGAGCGGTACTTCGAACGCATCGCCGCTCACTCGTCGAGGACTGATAGGGCGATGCTGGCGAGACCTGAGATAAGGACGATGCTCATAGAGAACTGGGTGGACGCAACGCGTGCTGGACTGCGCGGCTACGCTTGGGAGACGCGGATCTTCAGCCGGCCGTGGGGCTTTGATCTGAAGGACATCACTGTCGGCGTGCACCTCTGGCACGGTGAGGAGGACATCAGTATTCCCGTGTCTGTGGGACGCCACGTGGCTGAGGCCATCCCTGGGTGCCATTCCACCTTCGTCCATAGCGAAGGCCATTTCCTTCTGTTCGAGCATTGGAGGGAGATCATAGGGACCATGGTGGCATCGGCATAACGTAGTTGTGACATAGAAGGTGTGTGCTAGGCGGCCAGGGTCCGGAGACTCTGGCCGCTTTGTGTTGGGTGGGCTGTGGCTGGCGCGCCAGTCGTGCGGGACACGGCTCACGAATCGAAGGAGATGATGGAGAGGACTATATGCAAGTGCTAAAGATGGTGATACCCAAGGGCAGGCTGTTCGGGAGCGTGGTCGGCCTGCTCAACGACTCCGGTTTCGGTGTGGAGGTAGACCAGCGGATCTACACACCGATGGTAGATGACCCGGAGATCGAGGCCAAGATCATGAAGCCTCAGAACATCCCCGAGTTGGTGGAGTATGGCTCCCACGACGTGGGCTTCACCGGGCGCGACTGGATGCTGGAGACGCAGGCCCATGTGGTGGAAATGATGGACCTGGGCTTCGACCCCGTACGCATCGTAGCCGCTGCTCCAGCAGGGCTAGCCAGCTCCGACCTCCGCAGCCGGCGGGTCCTCGTAGCCTCGGAGTATCAGCGAATCTCCAAGGAGTTCCTGGAGGGAGGAGGCTACGACTACGTTCTCCTGCGAACCTACGGCGCGACGGAGGTCTTCCCGCCCGAAGACGCAGACATGATCGTGGACAATCTGTCCACCGGGCGGACCTTGCAGGAGCACAACCTGCACATCATCGCCACGATCATGGAATCGTCCACCCGGTTCATCGCCAACGAGAGGTCGCTGGAGGATCCCTGGAAGCGGGAGAAGATCGGCGAGATGCAGATGCTGTTCCGGGCGGTCCTCGATGCGCGAGAGAGGGTGATGCTGGAGATGAACGTAGGCGAGGAGGACCTGGACCGCATCGTAGAGGTGCTACCCTGCATGAGGGCGGCTACCGTATCGCCGCTATACCGTCAGCAAGGGTATGCGGTCAAGGCAGCCGTGCCGCGTCTGGAGGTGGCGAAGCTGGTGCCTCAGCTCAAGAGGCTGGGGGCCACGGACATCCTGGAGTTCGAGCTGAGGAAGGTGGTCGCATGATCCGTCCACGGAGAGTCGTCACGGAAACGGTGGGCTACTCACCGCCAGCGACGTCGAGGAGAGACGCTCTGAGGCTGGACCTGAACGAGAACGCCTGGGGCTGCTCTCCCAAGGTGGTGGAGGCCATCCGGCGCCTGGATTGGCAAGAGGTGTCCATGTATCCCGAGTACGACAGCCTGCAGGGGCAACTGGCGAAGCACCTGGGGGTGGGTCGCGAGAGCATCCTGCTCACCAACGGCGCTGACGACGCCATCAGGTGCATCGTCGAAGCCTATCTGGAGAAGGGAAGCGAGGTCGTCCTGCCCGTGCCCACCTTCACGATGTACGAGCAGTACTGCCAGCTTCGCGAGGCTGACGTGCGTGAGGTGCCGTTCAACGTGGACCTGTCCTATCCGGTCCGGGGGATCCTCGATGCCGTCTCCCCGAGTACCAGGATGGTCGTGCTGGTCAATCCCAGCAATCCCACCGGCACCTCGCTGAGCGGCGAGCAGTTGAGGGCGATCCTTGGTGCTGCCGGCAACTCTGTCGTCATCCTGGATGAGGCCTACTGCCACTACGCGGGCGAGACTCACGTGGGGCTGGTGGAGGAGTATCGAAACCTGATGGTGGTGCGCACGTTCTCCAAGGCCTACGGCCTGGCCGGCCTGCGAATGGGGTTCGTGGTCTCGGATCCGTCCAACATAGATAGTCTGGCCAGGGTGAATCCTCCCTTTGCCTTCAACTCGCTGGCCGTGATCGCGGCCCGCGCGGCGCTGGAGGACGAGGGATGGGTGGAGCGCGTGGTGAACGACGCGAGGGCCGAGAAGAGGTTCTTGTGCGAAGAACTGGGCGCGCTGGGCATCAACCCGCTGGATACTCAGACCAACTTCCTGCTGGCCCGAACTGGCCTGTGGACGGACTCGATGTGCGAGGCACTGCGGGACGTGGGTATTCTGGTCAAGAGCCTGGGGGGCTACCCGCTTCTGGACGGGTACTTGAGGATCACGGTGGGCCAGCGCCAGGAGAACGAGCGGCTGCTCGGGGCCTTGAAGGAGACCGTCCAGGCCCGGGCACTGCTCTTCGACATGGACGGGGTGTTAGTCGACGTCTCCGACTCTTACAGGCTAGCCATCAAGAACACAGCGGAGCAGTTCCTGGGCCAGGAAGTGAGCCTGTCGGAGATCGAGGCCTACAGAGACCGGGGTGGTTTCAACAACGACTGGGACCTGACCGCAGCGCTCATCGCTTCACGAGGGCAGGAGGTATCGCGGGAGCAGGTGATCGAGGTCTTCCAGAGACAGTACCTGGGAGAAAGCTTCGACGGGCTGATACAGAACGAGAAGTGGCTGCTGCGCCGGGATCTGCTGGAGCAACTGAGTGGAGACTACGCCCTGGGGATCGTCACCGGCCGGCCCCGCGCCGAGGCCGAATACACGTTGGAGCATTTCGAGGTTCGAGATCTCTTCGACGTGGTCGTCGCTCTGGAGGATTGTCCCCAGGGGAAGGAGAAGCCGGACCCCTATGGAGTAGAGCTGGCGATCAAATCGCTCAGTGTGAGATGCGCCGCATACGTGGGGGATACCATCGACGATCTCCAGGCCGCCATGGGGGCCTCGGCCATCCCGGTGGGTGTCGTGCGCAAGGGCACAGAGGCGAGGGAGCAGCGTCAACTCCTGATCCGCCACGGCGCGCAACTGGTCCTGGAGGACGTCAACGAGATTGCTGAGGTGGTGAAATGAGGTCGGCCCGTGTTGCGAGAACCACCAAGGAGACAGACATCTCCGTGGAGCTGGAGATCGATGGACAGGGAGGCTACGAGATCCAGACGCCTATCGGCTTCCTGACGCACATGCTGGAGACTTTCACCCGGCACGGCTTGTTCGATATTAAGATGCAGGCCACGGGGGACCTGGAGGTGGACCAGCACCATCTGTTGGAGGACTGCGGCATCGTGCTGGGTCAAGCATTCAAGCAGGCCCTGGGAGACAAGAGGGGCATCAACAGGGCGGGCTACTTCGTCTACCCGATGGACGAGGCCCTGGCGGTGGTGGCGGTGGACGTTGGCGGAAGACCCTACCTCCAGTACGAAACCGAGTTCAAGCGCAGGTTCTGTGGTGAGCTGGACACCGACCTACTGGAGGACTTCTTCCAGGGCTTGGCGGTGTCTCTGGGCGCCAACCTGGTGGTGAGGATGCCCTACGGCAGGAGCGACCACCATCGGTGCGAGGCTGCGTTCAAGGCCCTGGCCAAAGCCATGAAGATAGCTTGTTCGAGAGAAGCGAGGGACGTAGATGGCGTCCCGAGCACCAAGGGGGTGATAGAGTGATCGCCATCGTGGACTACGGAGCCGGCAACCTCAGGTCCGTGCAGAAGGCCTTCGACCACCTGGGCGTAGCTAGCCAGGTGGTCAGGTCGCGGAGAGAGCTGGACAGCGCGGAGCGGTTGGTTTTGCCGGGGGTGGGAGCCTTCGGGGCCGCCATGGAGAAGCTGAAGACGTCCGGGTTGCTCGAAGGTGTGGAAGAGTGGCTGGGGTCGGGTGCCCCGTTCCTGGGCATCTGCCTGGGTATGCAGTTGCTCTTGGACGGCAGTGCCGAGTCTCAGGGCGTGGCCGGTCTTGGCTTCTTCGAGGGAAGCTGCGTGCCTTTCCGGGAGGGAAAGGTACCGCAGATCGGCTGGAACCAGCTCACAGTCCAGAAGGGTTCGCGGCTGCTCCAGGGCATCGACGACGGCTCCTTCTTCTACTTTCTGCACGGGTACTACGTGGATCCCCAGGAGACAGAGGTGGTCACGGCCACGACGGAGTATGGGGTCACGTATGCATCGGTGATCGAACGAGAGAACGTAGCGGCGGTTCAGTTCCATCCGGAAAAGAGTGGAGAGCTGGGCCTGAGATTGCTGGAGAACTGGGTGAGATCATGCTAGCGACGAGGGTCATTCCCTGCCTCGACGTCCTCGACGGCAGGGTGGTCAAGGGCGTGAGGTTCAAGGGCGTGCGGGACGCTGGCGATCCCGTGGAACTGGCGAAGTTGTACAACGACCAGGGTGCTGACGAATTGACTTTCCTGGACATCGGTGCCTCGTACCGGGACAGGGAGATCATGGCCGAGGTCGTGGAGAGGGTATCGAAGGAGGTGTTCATCCCTCTCACCGTGGGGGGCGGCATCAGAAGCGTGGAGGACATGCGCAGGATTCTGAACGCCGGCGCGGACAAGGTCTCCGTGTGCACCGCAGCCATCAGGGACCCTGCTCTCTTGTCGGCAGGGGCGGAGGTCTTTGGCTCGCAGTGTATCGTCTTGTCCGCCGACCTCAAGAGGGTAGGCGAGGGTTGGCATGCCTACGTCAACGGAGGCCGGGACGATACCGGATTGGATGGGTTGCAGTGGATCGAACAGGCGGTGTCTCTCGGAGCCGGGGAGGTCCTCATGAACTCCATCGACATGGATGGGACCAAGGCCGGGTACGATCTGGAGTTGACGCGAAGAGTCTCCGAGTTGGTGGGAGTCCCCGTCATCGCCTCGGGGGGCGCTGGCACCCTTCGGCAGGTAGCGGATGCCGTCATCGAGGGCCAGGCCGATGCCGTGCTGCTGGCCTCCCTTCTGCACTACGGAGAGTACACCATACCGGAGATCAAGGCGTACCTGAGAGAGCAGGGGGTCAGAGTGAGATGATCATTCCTTCCATAGACCTGATGGGCGGCAAGACAGTGCAGTTGAGGCAGGGGCGAGAGAAGGTCCTGGAACGAGACGATCCCCTGGAGCTGGCGGAGGAGTGGGACCGGTTCGGCGAGATCGCGGTCATCGACCTCGACGCGGCCATGGGTACGGGCTCCAACAGCGACATCGTACGGGAGATCTGTAAGAGGGCGGAGTGCCGCGTAGGCGGTGGAATACACAGTGTGCAGCGAGCGAGGGAGCTGGTCTCCTACGGAGCGGTGAAGGTCATCGTGGGGACCACAGCCTTCGCGAACGACTCCGTCAACCAAGGCTTTCTGGACGACCTCTCGTCAGCCGTGGGCAGGGAACGGGTGATGATCGCGGTGGATGCTCTCGGACAAGAGATCGTGACCCAGGCGTGGAGACACAGGACGGGTCTCGATCTATTCGACGTGCTTCCCGACCTCGAGCGGTGTGCTTCGTCCTTCCTGTTCACCTGTGTGGAGAAGGAGGGCATGCTCCAGGGCACCGACATGGAGACCATACGCAGGTTGGCAGGTTCCACAGACAGCTCCCTGACCGTGGCAGGTGGCATCACCACCCAAGAAGAGGTAGCAGCCCTGGCCGGGATGGGTCTGGATGCACAACTGGGCATGGCTCTGTACACCGGGAAGATAGACCTGGTGGAGGGGTTCGTGGAGTCTTTGAACTGGAAGACCGATCTCCTGCCCACGGTGACCTGCGACGAGGCAGGACAGGTGTTGATGCTCGCCTACAGCAACAAAGAGTCTCTGAGGAAGATCTTCGAGACCGGCAGTATGTGGTACTACTCCAGGTCCAGGAAGAAGCTGTGGAACAAGGGAGAGACCTCCGGGCACGTTCAGAGGTTAGTGAGGATGAGGGCGGACTGCGATAGAGACGCCCTGCTGGCCACGGTGCAGCAGAAGGGGGTGGCCTGTCATCTGGGCAGCTATTCGTGCTTCGGCGATAGGAGGTTCACGCTCCAGGAGTTGTCTCAGGTGGTCAAGGACCGGCTGGAGCACCCTACCCCCGGCTCCTATACCGCGACGCTCACCCCGGGTCTGGTGAGGGAGAAGCTGCTGGAGGAGGCGCACGAAGTCGTGGAGGCGGAGGGAAGAGAGCACACGGTTCACGAGGCGGCGGATGTCCTCTTCTTCCTCGTGGCCCTGCTGGCGCGGAGCGGCGTCGAGCTGGACGAGGTGATGTACGAGCTGAGAAGGCGGAGAAGGTCATGAGGATCGTGACACCAGGAGAGCTGGATCAGGGGTTCTGGGGTGAAGCAGCGCCGGAGGACCTGCCAGTGGTTCGAGAGATACTGGCCGACGTCCGGGCGAGAGGAGACGAGGCCCTCAGGGAGTACACTCTTCAGTTCGTCGGCGTGCAGGTGCTGGAGTTCAGGATCCAGAGGGACGAGCTTGACGCGGCCTGCGAGCAACTGAACGGCGAGGCCATCTCCGCGCTAGAAGAGGCCGCCGATCGCATCAGGCGTTTCGCCGAGAGGCAGAAGCAGCAACTCGAGGACTTCGAGTACGAGATCGAGCCCGGCGTCTTCACCGGGCAGAGAGTGGTGCCGATAGAGCGCGTGGGGGTGTATACTCCGGGCGGTCGGTACCCCTTGCCCTCCACGGTCCTGATGTGCGCCGTGCCCGCCAGGGTGGCCGGGGTTCGGGAGATAGCCCTCTGCTCGCCGCCCTCTTGCGAGGGAACCGTTCACCCAGCTATACTGGCAGCGGCGAGGATCGCCGGCGTCAGCGAGGTGTATCGTATGGGAGGCGCGCAGGCCATCGGCGCCCTGGCCTACGGAACGGAGACGGTGGCTGCCGTGGACAAGGTCGTGGGACCCGGCAACAGATACGTCGCTGAGGCCAAGCGACAGCTCTTTGGGATTGTAGGCATCGACTTCGTGGCCGGGCCCTCGGAGGTGCTGGTGCTGGCGGATGAGTCGGCCGACCCGAGGTTCGTGGCAGCGGACCTCCTGGCCCAGGCCGAGCACGACCCGGACGCGGTGTGTGTGCTGGTGACGACGTGCTCCGACCTGGCGGACAGGGTGAACGATGAGGTGGAGCGGCGGAGGGGAGAGTCAGGCGCGGCTGGCGAGTTCCTCCCGGCGAGTGGTCTTCTCGTCGTCGCTGAAGGCATGGACGAGGCCATCGACCTGGCGAACCGCAAGGCGCCAGAGCACCTCCAGTTGCAGGTTGCCGATCCCGAGAGATGGACGGACCGGCTCTGCAACTACGGTTCGCTGTTTATCGGCCCGTACTCAGCCGTGGCGCTGGGGGACTACAGCAGCGGGCTCAACCACACCCTGCCCACCAATCGCGCCGCCCGGTACACCGGAGGGCTTTCGGTGATGGACTTTCTCAAGGTTCAGACCACACTGCGGGTGAGCGAAGACGGTCTGGCCCGTATCGGTCCGCTCGCTCAACAGCTCGCTGAGCTGGAGGGCTTGGTGGCACACGCCGAGTCGGTAGAGTTCAGGCTGGGTGCGTGACTCAGGGAGAGGGGTAGGGTGACTATCCACAGTCTGGTGCATTGGGCGTCTCGAAGACAGGTTATGGTGGCGTGCGGTGTGTTGAGCGCCGCCTTCTTGCTCTTCTTCGCGGCGACGGAACGCCAGGCGCCCGAGGGGACTCCCGGCATGCTGGATCTCGAACTCGCCTTCTCCGGGGCCAGGTTCGACGAGATCGTAGCGCGCTGGGACGAGACGGGCGTGTTGGAGATGGAGAGACGCAATCTGTGGATCGACCTCCTGTTCCCTCTTGTCTACTCACTCTTCCTGTCTGGCCTGCTCGGTGCGCTGGCCTTGCCTCCTGGCACCCGGCCAGGCAGGGGCTTGGCCTTACTCCTCGCGTTTCCCTTCCTCGCGGGTGTGCTGGACTGGCTGGAGAACGGACTGGAGCTCTTCCTTCTGGGCCAGGGCAGCGCTCGCTCGGCTTTCCTCATTCTCCTTTCCTCTAGCGCTGCTGCGGTGAAGTGGGCGCTCCTCGTTGCCTGTGCCCTGGCCATCGTCTATCATCTGGGCAGGAGAGCCTTCCGGGCTGTCTGACAGGTGGCGTCCCGTGGCTGTGCGTTGGCGTTGCGCTCCTCCGCGCATAGAGGGTAAACTTCCCATTGGCGGAACGGGTGCGTGTCATGGGGACGCGCTGGCAGGTAGGATGGCGGAAAGGACGAGATCATGGGAACGGAAGCCGAGGTCGGGCCTCTACCTCATTGGGACCTATCCAACGTCTATCCAGGGTTGGAGTCGAGGGAGTTCAGTGATGCCGTCGCTGAGGTGAAGGTGAAGCTGGACGACTTGGACATCTACATTGAGGAGCACCAGATCGGCAGGGGTGGTGCGAGGCCCAAGGACTCCGGTCAACTTGCTGAGACCATTGGCGGCTACGTGGACCGCATGAACGATCTCATCCGGCTATTCGGAACGCTCGAATCCTACGTCCACAGCTTCGTGTCGACGGATTCGTACAACACCAAAGCCAAACGTCTCGAGTCGGAGTTGGAGATGCTTGGAGTGCGGCTGGAGCGGCAGAGTGTGTTCTTCCAGGGTTGGATGCGCACGATCACGGAGGACCCCAAGGCGCTGCCCGCCGCTCTGGAGCACGAAGGTTCGGCGCAGGAACACAGCTTTTTCCTCAAGGAGGCCGCCGAGCAGAGCCAGTATCTGATGAGCGAGGCCGAGGAGACGTTGGCCTCCGAGCTCTCCTTGAGCGGCGCCACGGCGTGGAGCAAGCTCCAGGGGGTGGTTTCCTCGCAGGTCAAGGTCCCTTTCAAGCGAGAGGGCAGGGTCGAGGACCTGCCGATCACCGTGCTCATCAACCTGCGCAGTGATCCCGACGAGGACGTCAGGCGCAGGGCCTACGAGGCAGAGCACGGAGCGTGGGAGGGAGTGCAGGAGCCTCTCGCGGCTTGCCTGAACGGCGTCAAAGGCTCGGTGATCACCGTGTACAAGAGGCGGGGCCGTACCGATCCGCTCCATGCTACCCTGGATCAGGCCCGCATCGACCGCGAGACGCTGGAGACCCTGCTTGGCGTGATGCGTGAGTCGTTCCCCATGTTTCGTCGCTACTGGCACTCCAAGGCGGAACGATTGGGCAAGCCGGCGCTGGCCTGGTGGGACCTGTGGGCGCCGGTGGGTCGGGCGGAGCGACGCTACAGGTGGGACGAGGCCCGGGACTTCATCCTGAGCCAGTTCGCAACCTTCTCGGAGCGGTTGGCGGAGCTGGCTCGTCGCGCCTACGACAACCGGTGGATCGATGCAGAGCCTCGCGGCGGCAAGCAAGGCGGAGCCTTCTGTATGAGGGTCCTGGGAGTGGAAGAGTCGCGGGTGATGTGCAACTTCGACGGTTCGCTGGATCAGCTTGCCACCATCGCCCACGAGCTCGGCCATGCCTATCACAACGAGACCCAGAAAGGGAAGACGCCCTTGCAGCGCCGAACGCCCATGACCCTGGCCGAGACGGCCTCCATCATGTGCGAGACCATCGTCACCGATGCCGCGTTGGCCCAGGCCGCGAGCGCCGACGAGGAGTTGGCTATCCTGGAGACCTTCCTCCTCAACGCCAGCCAGGTCATCGTGGACATCTATTCCCGGTACCTCTTCGAGACGGAGGTCTTCCAGCGCCGGGAGGAGGCTGAGCTCTCGGCCGACGACTTCTGTGAGATCATGACCCGCGCCCAGAAGGAGACGTACGCAGAGGCGCTGGATGGGAATCATCTGCACCGGTACATGTGGACCTGGAAGCCCCACTACTACATCCCGTCGCTGTCGTTCTACAACTTCCCCTATGCCTTCGGGCTGCTCTTCGGTCTGGGCCTCTACGCCATCTACCAGGAGCAGGGCGCGGACTTTCTGGAGGACTACGACGCGCTGCTGCGAGGCACCGGCGAGGCGGACGCCGACGAGCTCGCGGCCCGCTTCGGCATAGACCTCAAAGAGCCCGCCTTCTGGCAAGGCAGCATGAAGGTCATCGACGAGCGCATTCACCGGTACGTGTCCCTGTAGCGGCCATGTCGTGGTGACGGGCGCGTGGGCTCTGCACACCCATCGGCAGACGCGGTGACGCTTCTGTCTGATTCGTCAGAAGGCGATGTCCAATCCAGGAAGCGGCAATCGATTAGGACTTCGCGTCCTTGGAGGCTTCGTTGTGACTCTCCTGCCAGCACGTTGTGCTTGATGACCGTGAGAGTGCGCAGGACGCAACTCTCGGTGCCGCACGGCATGCCGCGCGGCCACAGTCAAGGCGCGAGGGTGTGCGTAGCGCTCTTGGCCTCACCCGATGATGCGCAGTAGCAGTCAAGAAAGGAACGGTAGCCATGAAGGTTGTGGCCATCAACGGCAGTCCCCACAAGGACAGGGGGAACACGGCAGTTGTCCTGGGACCATTTCTGGAAGGGCTGCGGGACGCCGGGGCGGACGTTGAGGTTGTGCACGTCAAGGACCTGGACATTCACCCATGTCTGGGATGTTTTTCCTGCTGGATCAAGACTCCCGGCCGGTGTGTCCAGGAAGACGACATGGCGGCGCTCCTGGCCAAGCTGCGGGAGGCGGACATCTGGGTCCTGGCCACACCTCTCTACAACGATGGCGCGAGTGGCCCGTTGAAGAACGTCATGGATCGCACCATGCCCTTGCTGCGGTTGCCTGTCGAGGTGCGCAGTGGTCGTAGCCGCCACCTGGTGGAGGACGCGGTGAGAGGCGGCAAGGTGGTGCTGGTCTCCAACTGCGGCCTGTGGGAGATGCGCAACTTCGAGCCCCTGGTGGCGCAGGTGAAGGGGCTCTGCCGGCAGGTCGACAGGGAGTTCGTGGGAGCGGTGCTGAGACCCCACGGACAGACGATGCGCGATCTGCTCCACCGGGGCGAGTCTCTGGACGACGTGCTGGAGGCTGCCAAGGCGGCCGGGTATCAACTGGCTACAGAGGGCCGGATGTCCAAGGAGACTCTGGACATCGTGGGCCGCGAGCTCGTGTCGCTGGACGAGTACGTGGCAGCGATGAACGCCAAAGCGGAGAGGATCGTCGCTCGCGTCAACGACGCGTAGGCCGGGGTCGGCGTGCGCTGACCGGAGCTGGCTCCCTACCCCTGGTCAAGGGCGTCCGGTCTCTCCAGAGCGAAACGCATCAAGCGCCTGCGAGGGCGCGTGCCCGTATCCACGAAGCCAGCCTTCTCCAGGACGCGCTTGGAGGCCTCGTTCGAGGGCAGGATATCGGCCACGACGCGTCGGACGCAGGGGTGGTCGAAGGCCCAGGCCACGAGTTCCCCTACGGCCTCGGTGGCGTAGCCACGATTGCGGAACGAGGGGTGGATGGAATAGCCGATCTCCACGGTGCCCCGTGGTGAAGGGCGCCCCTTGAAGCCCCCGTTGCCAATGAGCACACCTTCCTGCCCTTCCTCGCTCCTGAGGACGAAGTACCAGCACCACCATCCGGCCTGGTGGGGACCCTCCTCCAGGAGCAGGGCCATGAACTCCAGCGTGGCCTGATCCACCTCCTCCGGTGGCCAGCCGTCGGGGACCGTGGCCCCGAGAAGGTCGGCAAACCGCTCCTGGTTCTCCATCTCTGCACGAAGGAGTTCCGGGGTGCCCGGGATCAACTGCATCCTCTTCGTTCTCAGTAGTGTGCTCTCTCTCATTCGGGAGACTCTTCCCTGGGTACGGATGTCACCTGTGCAACGGCATGCCGTCAAGGCGCGACCCATGCAGTGCCGACCACTGATCCTATCACAGCTCGTTGGTTCTGACCATGCTGGTGGTCAGCGAGTGTGGAAGGGGAAGTAGTGGGGTGCAGATGCGGGGAAGCCGAGGAGAGATCACGAGGGATCAGAGAACTTCCTCTAGGTTTCCTGGTGGGCATCAAGATCTGGCCATGGGTCACACGGGCCCTTGCTGATTCGAGGCCTGCGGCCTAGCGAGCATAGATATCCAGCACATCCCGCAGCATCGTCGCCGCCGAGGGCACCGGCGTGGGCTCGTCGATGGCGGCCATGATGGTGCCGTAGATGTCCGTGTGGTAGAGCACCCCCATCTGCTTGCGGCCCAAGCCGGATAGAAAGTGGCCCGTGGGCATCAGGGTCGGAGCCACTCTGAGGTCGGCCCCGCCGTCGTCACGCCGCTCCGCGGTGGCCAGCAGCTTGTAGACCCGTCCCGCCCCTCGGGCCTCGCGGATGTCCCCCATGCCCAGGCCTGTGATGCCAGTGCGGTCTACGTCCTCCAGCTTCGCTGGGATGCCCATCACTGCGTTGACCAGGATCACGAGCTTGGCGGCGGCATCCCATCCATCGAGATCGAAGGGGGGATCGGCCTCCAGGGCTCCCTCCTCACGACCACGTTCCACGGCCGACTCCCAGGACAAACCGTCCCCCAGCAGCTCCAGGATGTACCCGGTGACCAGGTTGGGCACGGCTTCGATGCGAGAGACGGTGGCTCCGCGCAGGTCCCGCTGCCCCAGGTTGATGGCGGGCAGGCCCCCCGCGACGGTGCCGTCGAAGCGGAGCTGTGCATCGTTTCGCCGGGCGAGGTCGTGCAGTTCCTGGAAGGCCACCACCAGGGGACCCTTGTTGGGCGTGGCCACGTGCATTCCCCGCTGGAGGGCGGCGCGGATGTGGGTCAGCCCCGGCTCGGCGCCCTGGTTGAGGTTGACCGGGGACGCCTCGCAGAGGACGTCGGCCTTGCGCCGGGCCACGAGGTCCGCCGCCGATTCGCCTGTGCTTCCCACCCGGGGATAGTCGGCGATAGTACCGCCACTTTGTTTGATGGCGGAGACCTGCGCGGGGTCGAGACCCTTGGCGAGAAAGGCGGAGCCACGGCTGTCGCCAGCCCCCACCAGCAGGAGCCGCAGTCCGTAGTCAGCCTCTACTTGCGGCCCTTTCTCTGCCAGGATGTCGCAGAACCTGCGGCCTAGGTTGCCCAGGCCGATGAGCAGGATGCGTACGTCTTGGGGCATAGTGGATTCCTCCGTCGGAGCGTGCGGCGAGTTGTGCGTTGGGCCAGGTCGGTGGGAGCCGGTTCCACACCGTCTGTATCTACTTCACCGCTGGACGCACCCTGAGCAGGTCCAAGGTCATGACCGCCGTTTGTCGTACCGTGCGCCGGGACCAGGGTGGTTCTGGAGTGCAGTATAGCAGAGCCGTGGGTGGGTGGGCAAGGTATGGGTGTCGCTCGATGGAGACCGTCGCTGCTGCGCGTCACGCCGGCCGCAGGTGTCTCCGCTGGAAGATCCACGTGCCGACGGCGAAGTACAACACGGAGAGCACCACCAGCGACACCAGTTCGTACGCCACTTCGTCGAGTCCGGAGCCCAACGTCAGGATCTTGTTGAGGGCGATGACGGCGTGCCGGGGCGGGAGGAAATCGCACAGGGCGATAGGTTGCCCGGCTATCTCGAACAGCGTGACCGAGGGGATGGGGAATATGGCGCCTGAGAGGAACATGAACACCCCCAGCGGGAAGTTGGCGATGACGAAGGCCTGCGAGACCGTCTTCGAGAACGCGGCCACGATCATGCCCACTCCGATCACGGATACGCTGGTCGCCACGCCCACGAGGACCGCCACCCACAGGGGGCCATAGCTGCGGAAGCCAAGGGCCATGGCCGTCCCCAGGGCCAGCAGTTCTGCGATAACCCCCACGATGATCAGGGTGAGACTGGTGCCGCCCAGGAGATCGAAGGCGGTCATACGCGTGATCTGGAGCCGGCGCAACGTGCCGTCCTCCACTTCGCGCGCCACGGTCATCGACGCGGCGAAGACGAGCATGATCACCGCAAAGATGAACATACCCGGTACGTACGTTTCGAACTCGGTGCGAGACCCGGACCCGCCCAGCGGACGCTCTACGTACTGCACCGGCGGTGTGAGGCCCGTTGCCTCCTGCACGTAGGAGTCGACGGCTGAAGCCGCTAGAATGGCCGCGATAGGGTAGTAGGGGTTGGTCAAGTCGCCGCCGAAGACCAACTCTGCAGTGGCAGTACTATCTCCCGCTCTCTTGGCAGCGAGCTGTTGGGAGAAGTCCTCGGGGAACAGGAAGTAGACTATCCCGTTGCGGTCGCGGAGGAGCGCTTCGGCTTCTTCCATGCTGGCGACCTCCCGCACCTTGAGCAGCGGGCTACCTCCCGCATAGGTCACCTGCGCGATGGCTTCCGTGACCTCCTCGCCGGCGCGATACGTCGTTCCCTCGATCTGGACTCCCACGTCCTCGTTGATCACCAGCACTCTGTAGGCTGTGGAACCCTCGGCGGGGAAGAAGAGCCAGTAGGCGAAGACGAACACTGGCGCAAAGACCACCGTGAGGGCCAAGACCATGAGGTTTCGAACCTGCTCTCTCAGGCTCTTGACGAAGACGGCCAGGAATCTCATTGCCTTAGCCTCCTCCCCGTGAGGTGGATGAAGACATCTTCGAGGGTGTTCTCGCGCAGGCGCACCTCGCCGTAGGATACCCCGGCGGCTTCGAGCTTCTCCACGATCCGTGGCAGCAGGGCCACGGCGTTTCTGGCCCGAACGTGGAGGCTGTCGTCGGCAGCGCTGACGATGGCCTCTCCCCCCAAGCCTTCCAGACTAGCCAGCGCCGACTCGCGTCCCGCATCGTCGCCGGTCAACGCGATCTCCAGCACGTCTCCTTCGCCGACGCTGCGCTTGAGCGCTTGTGGGGTATCCAGGACCAGCAGTTCTCCGTGGTCGATGATCGCCACGCGATCGGCCAGGCGGTCGGCCTCGTCCATGTTGTGGGTCGTCAGGATGACGGTCTTGTTCTTGGCAAGCTGCCTGATGTAGCCGCGGACCGCGACCCGGCTCTGAGGGTCCAGTCCAGCTTCCGGCTCGTCCAGGGCGACGATGTCCGGGTCGTGCACGAGCGCGAGGGCCAGATTGAGGCGCCGCTGAAGCCCCCCGGAGAGCGTGCGCGCCTGTTTGTTCCGCTTTTCCACCAGGCCCAGGTCCTCCAGAAGACGGTCGCCGCGCCGGCGAGCCTCGTGCCTGTCCACCCCGTACATCTGGCCGATGAACTGGAGCTGCTCGATACAGGTCAGGTGGCTCCAAAGGATGATCTCCTGCGGGCAGATCCCCACGCGCGTGCGCACACTGGCGGTGCCGCCAGCGATGGGCTGGCCGTGCACGAACACCCGGCCCGCATCCGGTTTGAGGAGGCCACACATGATGCTGATGGAGGTGGTCTTGCCGGCACCGTTGGGTCCCAGGAAGCCGAACACCTCTCCCTCGTAGATCGTCAGAGTGAGGTTGTTTACGGCGACCAGGTCTCCGTACCGCTTCGTCAGGCCCTCGGCCCGCAGCACGACATCTGGCATGGTTGATCCTTTCAACTCGCGTCGGGGCTGGCGGCGGGTGCAACACCCCGCATGATAAGGTCGAGCAGCGTGTCCACAAGGTGCTCGAGGGTCATCCCCTCGTGAGAGAGCTGGTAGTAGGTGTCCAGGTACGGCAACAGTAAGCTGTCGCCTACAGCGATCATCAGTGTATTGACGATACTGGCCGTGGCGTCCAGGTCGATATCGTGCCGGATTTCGCCGCGCCGTTGGGCCTCCTCCAGCATCTCGCGGACCATCACGCGCAAGGTCTCGCCGATGGGGCGCACCAGACGCTCTCCAAGGTCTGGGTCGCCCTGGTAGGCTGCCCGCAGGAAGAACTGCACCAGACCTACCTGCACCTGACTCCACTCCAGCCCACCCGTGAGGTAGGCGACGAGCCCTTCCCGCAGCGGCATCGACACCAGGAGAGGACGATACCGGTCGAACTCGTCGACGAGGTACCGTCCGCACAGCTCCACGGCGAAGTCAACCAGGCCAGCCCGGTTGCCGAAGTACTGGTACAAGGAGCCGACGGAGACCCCGGCACGTCGCGCTACCTGCTTGACTTGGAGCGACTCGGGCCCCCGCTCCACGGCTTCGTCGAGGATGGCGGCCAGCACCGCCCGTTGCCGTTCAGGATCGAGGCGCCGGAAGGTGCGAGTGACCAGCCCCTCCTGCTCCAGCTCGAAGATGTGGGTGTGGATCTGAGACCAGTGCTCCAGGGTCATGTATTATAAGCACCTGGTTCATATTATATGTGATTCACGGTCACGAGTCAAGTGCGTGTTCTCTTGGTCGGCAACCGTGGCAGAGCAGTCGCCGCAGACGAACCGGTCACACCTGCCAGGGTATTGACTTGTGCTGCCCGACACCGGATGGTACAATGCGACGAGAGACCACCTGGATCGGCCCACGGAGATAGAGGTCATGGGTGCATGAGTGACCTGCCTGATTTCGAGGCTGTGCGTGAGGCGGCCGGTCGTATCCGGACCTTCGCCCATCGCACTCCTGTGGTCACGTGCCAGGGGCTCGATGCTCTGTGCGGTGCCGAGCTTCACTTCAAGTGTGAGAACCTGCAAAAGGTGGGCGCTTTCAAGTTCCGGGGCGCCTGCAACGCCGTCTTCACACTGTCAGAGGAGGAGACTGGTCGTGGCGTGGGCACACACTCGTCGGGTAACCACGCGGCTGCCCTGGCCCTGGCGGCGCGCCTGCGGGGGAGCAGGTCCTTCATCGTCATGCCCAAGACGGCGTCTCAGTGCAAGAGAGCAGCGGTGGAGGCGTACGGAGGAACCATCACCTACTGCGAGCCGAACGAGGACTCCCGCCACGAGGCTATGGAGCGGGTCCTCAGGGAGACAGGTGCCACGTTCGTCCACCCTTCCAACGATCCCCTGGTCATAGCTGGGCAAGGCACGGCTGCGCTGGAGTTGCTGGAGGAGGTCCCAGGACTGGACGTGGTGATGGTCCCCGTGGGTGGCGGCGGGCTACTGAGCGGGACGGCGCTGGCGGTGTCTGGCATCTCGCCTCGGACTCGCGTCATCGGAGCGGAGCCGGAAGGCGCCGACGACGCCTATCGGTCTCTGCGAGAGGGCCGGATTTTCCCCTCGGTGAACCCCCAGACGGTGGCCGATGGGCTGCTGACCTCGCTGGGTGACGTGACCTTCCCCATCATCAGGGAGCACGTGGAGCAGATCGTGACGGTCAGCGAGGAGGCGATCATCGCCGGGATGCGACACGTGTGGGAGCGCACGAAGATGGTTGTCGAGCCGTCCGCAGCGGTTCCTGTGGGCGCGCTTCTGGAGGGCAAGATCGACCTATCGGGATTGCGCGTGGGCGTGATTCTGTCCGGTGGGAACGCGGATCTCGACAGGCTGCCGTGGCTGGAGTCGTAGCTAGACGGGCTGCTCGTCATCAGGTGCCTGGGCCGGAGCAGGCCCAGAGAATCGCCACTGACAGGAGACAGAGGGCTACCAGGCCGAGCACCCAATAGGGCACGAGCGGCCGCTTTCCCCGAGCACCATCGCTTGCCAGGCTGGCCCGTTGCTCACGTTCCCTCCCTTGAAGCGTGGCCCCTATCAGTTCGTCCAGCTTCTGCATCACCTGCTCGTCCTCGCCAGTTGCCCGGCCTCCAGCCCTGACACACGCTCCTATACCACACCACAGCGACGGTGAGCACAGGGTTCGTCAGGGCCAGTCTGGACCTGACACGGGAGACGGGGTCACAGGCGACGGACGATCTCTCGCCGGTACTCGGGGAAGTAGCGGCCGATGACCATCAGATCGAAGGAGCTGAGGATGGACTCCTTTGACTCTCGTTCTAACAGAAAGCGGAAGGACTCCTCCACCAGGGCCTCGGGGCTTGCCCCTTCGCCCACGAGCTGGCTATAGTCGCTCTTCTGGAGCGTGACACGATGGCGCGTCTCGCTTCCTCCCTCTCGCACCGTGACCTGGAACTCGTACCGATTCTCTTCTTGTGTAGTCTGGACCTCGATCTCGGCCATGATGTAAACATACCTCCTGCAGGCAATAGGCTCACTCCAGCGATCCGAGAAGCTGAAGCGTGGCGTTGACGACCTGTCGCTGCTGTTCCTCCCTGGTGATGGTTGCCGGATTGTCGCCTGACTGTGGCCCGTACCAGCCGAACTGGGCGTGGTTTCCACCCTCGACGGCCACCCAGGTTGTAGTTGGAGGCAGCAGAGATCGCGAAGCCTCGATCTCGTCCACGGTAGCCAGGCCGTCCAGGGTGCCGTAGATGGACGTGACCGCTAGGTGGTTCTCTGAGAGGTCGCTGGAGCCATCTGGATACGCTGCCCAGAGCACCAGCGCCTGCGCCAGAGACGGATGGCTGTGGGCATAGCGTGCCGCCATCGCTCCCCCAAGGGAGTGTCCCCCCACGGCCCAGGTGCTGATCTCGGGGAAGGAGTCGAAAACATCGGAAGCTGCATTTGGGGCCAAGACGGCCAGGTTGAGGGGCATGGGGACCACAACCACCACGTAGCCATGCGCAGCGATCTCGCGGGCCGCCGGGGCGTACGAGCGTGGGTCTACACGGGCGCCAGGGTAGATAACCAACCCCGTCTCCGTCTCCTGGTGTGCCGGGCGGAAGACGAGCCAGCGGTCGGCTGTGATTACGACCGCGGGGTCAGACTCCAGGGCCGCCAGCGCCTCGGGCATAGGCGCCCGGGTGTTCTTCGCCCAGAGCACGAAACCGCCCAGGGCCACTACGGGCAGGAGGATCAGCAGCCACAGCCACCTCTTCCACCTCGTCACAGTATACCTCCCCGTTGGGTTCGTCTGGCTGGATGATACGGGCTGTGGGATGTTCAGTCGCTCGTCACCATGATCCAGGCCCTCGCGAGGTGGGATCAAGGTTGGGGAATGTGAAGATCTTCGGAGCCGTGCGCCGAGATACCAACCTCCGGTTCGTTCTCCATGATGAGGTCTCTGACCACGGCGGCCCATTTCACCTTCTTCCGCACCAGATGGACGTGTTCTTCGTCCCTGACCCAGGGCTGGTACAGGCTCTGTCCACCTCCCGCCGACAGAGCTGGCCCTGGCTCGAACTTGAAGTAGCAGGGCGCGCACACTCTGGCTACCTCCGGCGCGTCGTAGAACCTATTGAAGCCCCCGAAGGAGATAGACGTATAGATGTAGAAGTCCAGAGGGATGCTCACCGTGCTTCTGATGGAGGCCAGTTGCGGCAGCGTGAGGTCGCCTGGTGGATTGAAGGAACTGGCCCCCAGCTCCTCCAGCAGTCTCCCACCCGCCGCCGAGCTGTGGGACGTCCACACGGAGATCTTGAGCGCTACATCTGAGGGAAAGTTGCCTTGCTGCTGCATCCGCCCCACCAGCCACAGCAGCCCCTCATCGACCAGCATGAAGCCTCTGATGCCCGCATCGTACATACGCATCATGTCCGCGATCACCTTGCGCAGCTCGTCCGAACCTCGATGGTGCATCCCGGCGCGCATACCTTCCGAGGAGGAGTACTGCCGGCCGATGTCCCATCCGTTGCGCGGGCCGGGCACGGCCACCACTTCCAGCCTCTCGTCTGCGGCCATCTGGGCGAAGTCTCGGAGTTCTGTGTTGTCGAAGAGGATACCTCCCTGGACGAGGGAGATGAGCCTGTGCACGGGGACATCGAACTTCCGTCTCTCCTCGATGAGGGCCTCGAGGACCTTGGGCCCCTCCACGCCGGAGATCTCGATGCGGTAGCGGCCGCCATCCGGGAAGCGCTTGTCACTCGAGGGCAGGTCATAGGCATCTCGTCCGGGGATTCCTGCTTCTTCCATGTATCTCGATACCTCGTCCAGTCTCATCTTGGAGAACCTCCTCTGGTTGCTGGCAGAAGCTTGATCGCTCGAAGGACACCCCTGATACTACCACGTAATGCGCTCCACGGCCTCTTCACTCTGACGCGCCTGCGGATGCACGTTCAGGCGGGCCATTGCCGCCCGAGTGGTGGAGGGGGAGACAGGTCGAGATCCGCTGGCGCTACCCCGTCCTCGGCGCCGTCGGTGCGTGGTTCCCTGGCCAGCGGCAGGCAACCGGCCCGGATGGCCTCTCTGAGCTGCAGCAGTTGACCGGGCCTACTCCTGCGCCAGCGGCGTGTTGGAGCGTGGGCGCACGCGGTTCAAGACGTGCCATGCTATGCACGTGTACGGTGCTGGAGGAGTGGGCATTGACCACGTGAGGCCGATGGACACTAGGGCAACTTCGAGGGTGGTTGGTTGCGACCGCGATCAGGTGGCGACGTCGGTATCGTAGTCCACGTCCTCGGTCGCAGCCAGGGCCTCGCCGATGAACCGTCTGCCATCGCTCTTCCTGTTACGTCCGCCCCTGCTCTTGCATGGTCACAGCGCGGACCCAACCCGCCTGGCGCAGCTGGTGGAGGGAGATGCCCTGACCGATTCCCATCAAGGTGGACTGAGGATCGACGACGACCGTTCCGGCCAGGAGGTTGACGCCGAAGTCGAAGACAACCGGCGAGAGGGGCGTGCTAGGTCCCACCAGAACTACAGTGGCATCCCGCCGGCAGTGAGGCATCAGACCATCGAAGGTCTTGTTGATCAAGGTCATCGCGGTGATCGCGACGATGTCGGCCTGCGGGAGAATCTCGGGAGCCGTCGTTGCCGGTAGATCACCCTCGCGTGGGTCGAGCTCGAGAACCCACAACGTACCCACATTCGATCTCAGGCAATCGACGAACGGGAAATGCCCGATCATGGCAATGGTCTTGCCTGCTCCGTGTTGGATCAGGAAGTCTCGCGCGTCCAGGTCCATCCACGCCTCTGGCTGCGGCGGAAGCAAGGCGTTGATGGTAGCTAACCCGATGGCAGCCTCTGTGTAGCTGGGCGAGTCTACCAGGCCCACCAGCTTGGTGTAGTCCATCTCGTGCAGATGCCCGGCCCCGAGAACGGATGGTCTCTCGCGGTGGTCGAGTCCTGGGTTGGACAACGTGGCCGCCAGCCCGCAGCGGATGCCGTCTTCTGTCTCGACCAGAACGGCGGTACGGTACACGCCAACGCGGACTGCCAGGATTCGCCCTGGGATAATGGCTTGTTGTAGACTGTCTACGACACTCATGCGATCCCTCGACCCCGGCAGCCCGAGATCACCAGGGCGTTTCCGACGACGGATTTCTGTGGAAAGCTAGCTCCATAGCGCCACCCGCCTGCCTGAAACGATGCTCACCTCTACCGGGAGTTGATAGAGGCGTGTCAGCGAGTGGCTGGTGAAGACCTGCTCCAGTGAACCCGTCTCCAGAACCTCCCCTTCTTGCATCAACACCAGATGAGTGGCCAACGCCGATGCGACATCAGGCTCGTGAGTGGTGAACAGGATGGTTGCCCCCTGCGCCTGGAGATCCCGCAACAGATGTACCATCCGTCCCTTGTTGCTCAAGTCCAGGTGAGAGGTAGGTTCGTCCAGCAGCAGCAGGCGCGGCTCTTGCGTCAGGGCTCGGGCGATCAGCAGTAGCTGGCGCTCGCCGCCGCTCAAGCTGAGAATGGAACGGTCCTTCATCGAGTCCAACCCCACCCGTTTGAGCGCCTCCCAGGCTGCCTGGTAGTCCGCTTCTCTCGGCATAGCCAGGGGGGGCAAGTAAGGAGCTCGACCCAGCAGAACGTATTCCAGCAACGAGAACTCAAACGGGACATGTTCGTTTTGAGGCACCAGGGCCATCCACTGACCCAGTTCTCGCCGGCTATGCGAGCTCAAGGAGCGCTCACCCAGCTCGATGGCCCCGCTGTGTGGCTTCAGCCAACCCAACGCCAGATGGAGCAGTGTCGTCTTGCCTGCTCCGTTTGGACCAAGGATGGCCGTAGCGGTTCCCTGGGCGATTTCGAGATCGAGCTTCTCCATCACCGACCGCGCGGCGCCGGGATAGCCGAAGGTGATGTCCGAGAACCTTAGCAAAGCGAGTTCGCTCATCGTAGTACGGTCATCTTCTGTCGAACCATGAGATAGAGGAAGACACCCGCCCCCGCGAACGAGGTAAGAATGCCCAGCGGGATTTCTCCCGGAAAGAGGGTCCGTGCCAGGTCGTCGCACAAGACGACGAAAATGGCCCCGATCAACATGGAGGCAGGCAGCATGAAGCGGCCATCTGCCCCGAAGAGACGCCGTGCGATGTGGGGGATGATCAAGCCCACCCAGCCTACCATCCCGGCCACCGAAATGACGGCGGAGGTTGCCATGACCGCTGCGACCAGAAGCAGTGCGCGTTCGCGGTCCGGCGCGGCACCCAGCGAGAAGGCGGTTTCGTCGTTGAGAGACAGGAGATTAAGCCGCCAGCGCATGCGGTAAGCGACGAGCAGCCCGATGAGCACGGCCGGCAGGATAGCCAGCAATTGAGGCCAGGTTATGCTCCACAAGCCGCCCAGCAGCCAGAACGTAATCTCCGGGAGCTGGCTCAATGGATCGGCCACGTACTTCAATACCCCCAAACCTGAGGAGAACAACGCGGAGATCGCGATTCCCGCCAGGATCAGCCGCAGCACCCATCCTCCAAAACGGACCCGCCGGGCGATCATGTAGGAAAGACCCAACCCCAGGAAGGCGAAGAGGGCAGCCGAGGTTTGAACCGCCCAGGCGGAATTGCTCACGAAGATGATGCTGAGGGCCGCGCCGAATGACGCCCCTTGAGAGACACCCAGGAAACCTGGCTCGACCAGCGGGTTACCAAAGATCATCTGTAAGATGGCGCCGGCGGCAGACAAGGACATGCCCACGAGAATGGCGGTGAGTAGACGCGGTACGCGCAGGTTGAACACCAGGCGCTGAGCCAACTCATCGGTGGCAAGGCGGTCCAGCGGCAGGAACACGGGGCGGGGATAGCGCCCCACAAAGACCGAGAGGAGGAACACGCCAAGCACGAGGACCGCCAGCCAGCGGATGGAATGACTGGCGGTCCTGCTTGAAACGCCCATAGCCAAAGCCGGTTCCTTTTGACTCAGTTCACGTCTCCAGCGAGTAAGGGTTGGATGTTTGCTTCGAAGGAAGCGTCATCCATCCCATATAGCTCGTTGTAGAAGGTCTGGGCTTCTTCCTGGATGTCGAGATCTGGGAAGAGATCCGGATGTAGCGTGCTGGCAACCCAGGCTAGCCCCAGGATCCACCGACTATCAGGCTGGTCCCAACTGTAGACATCCTTCGCAAAGCCATAGATCCTGTCGTTCGTCACGGCGCTCAAGGCTTGCCACTGCGGGTCGGCTTTGAGTGTTGCGACAACCTCGTCTATCGGGTTGAAGTAAGCCACGATGAAGATCACGTCTGGGTTCCAGGCCGCTACCTGCTCCAGGCCGACCTTCGTCCAACCGCTCCCCGGATTGGCATCTTCCCACACGGGGTCGCCGCCGCCGATGGTGACCAGCAAGGTCTGCATCCAGTTCATCGGCGGAACGTTGAAGGCCACGGTATTGTCTTTGTCACTATAGTACAAGATCAGTGTGCGCGGTTTCTGGTCGTCCTCCAGGCCCGACACTCGATCAGCGATGGAGTTTACTCGGTCCTGATAGAAAGCCGCAACTTGGGCGGCACGATCTGGGTTCTGAAAGAGCTGCCCCAGGGTTGCGAGGTCGCGTTGGTACTGCTCGGGAGTCTCGAAATCAAGGTAGACCACCGGAACATCGATGGCTTCCAGAGATGGTCCCAACTTCTCAGCATTGGTGCTTTTTGTGATCACACAGTCAGGCTGCGCTGCGGCAATCTGTTCCGCACCAGCGTCGATGTCGAGCGAGATTTTGGCTTCGAACGTGGGGTCGATCATCGGGATGAAGTTCCCGTTTCCCTGTTCGGTTGAGGCCAAGGCCACAATGCTGTTGCCTGCCTCGGGGAAAGTGTAGATCGCGTCCGCGACCATAAACAGGGCTTTCCCGGCCAGAACAATCCTTTGAGGAACAGTGTCGAAGGACACCTGTCGGCCCAGGGCGTCCGTCACGGTCATGGTCCCGGTGGATGGGGCGGACGTCGCGGGCGACGGCGCTGGAGTGGTCTGCGGCCCACAGGCTGGCGCCACCAGCAGGACGGCAAATAGCAGGAGCGATAGGATTTTGAAGCGCATAACAATCTCCTCCTAGAGATTCGGTAGTGGAACTTGTGCCTAGTCGACTGCTCGTCTACTAGGTCATAACAACTGCGTTTGCTGTTCTTGTCTAGCTTACAACACGGTCACCTCCTGCCTGGCTGAGGAACCAGCTTTCACCGTGCAACCGCTTCAAGAGCGCAATGAGTAGTCACTTCCGCATAGACTCATTGCGTCCTCAATCGTCGGATAGATGGCACGTGGCATGGTCTAGAATACCTTTGTGCTCGTCTCCGACAATGGGCCGGTACTGAGGTTGCGGTCCACGGGCAATGGTTAGCGTACCTCGTTGAGTCTATCCGGAATGTGAATATTCACATAGTGACTCGTCCCTATTGTATCACTCGTCTCAGGTTTGCGCAAGTTGAGTGGGGCACGGGTACAACCCCGGGATCAGATTGGATCGGAGCCGCCAGCTACCCACATGCACGGTGAAAGCTGAGAGACCACGCCCAACGGAGCCTGCTGGGGAGTGTGAACAGCCGGACGCATATAGAGGACGGAGTCATACCTGGGGTACGGCTAGGCGAGGAGATCGATGCCACTTCGCTCGCTTGACTCGGACGAGCGTGGAGAGCCGCGATGAGTTTGTGGTCGGAGGGTCAGTCGGTTGCCTCGTTCTCCGGTGCGGCGGCGCTCGACAAAGGTTGCCGTCGAATGGGGGGTGACAGGTTTCGAAGGCGATCAGGCGGTGACGGTGGAATCGTCTTCCAGCTCTTCATTGGTAGCCAGCACCGCCCGCGCGTTCCTCAGGGCGCTCTGATATGCCCTGTCTCCACTACTTGCGGAGGTCGCAGGTGCTCGCCGTGCTCTGCTGTCCAGCATTGTGCGCAGTTGGTTGTGGGCGTAGAGCACATCTCTGGCCTCGGGGCTCACCATGAGGAGCAGACGGGTCCACAGGCGTTTCAACAGTTCCTCACCGTCGTCATAGTCGCGGCCCTTCTCCAAGACGGCTGCCACTTCGTCGATGAGGTCGTCGTCAACCAAGGAGGAGAGGAATTCCATCAGACCGTAGTCGGCCGCAGCCTGGCCCATCTTCTGCGCTGCTCTGTAGCGCTGATTCGGAGGCAGCTCGGCTAGCTGGTGAACCGCGTCCGCCTCCGTGGGGCCGCACATCGCGGCGACTCTCTTGACGAACTCATCTCGCTTCATTTGGCGCTGCCACCAAGGCACCCGGTGGAAAGCCATTGAGCTTGCCGCCACCAGGTCACATCAGCGGGTGCTACGATAGGTCCTGGCTGGTATTGGTGGGCGCTTGCCCGTGACTTGGCCGGCTCACTCGGTCGGTGGCATGGATTCGAGGATTCCGAAAGCATTGCCTTCTGTGTCGGCGCAGTACATGTGGTGACCCACCCCAGGGATGGTCTGCTTGGGAGAGACGATTCGACCTCCCGCTCGCTCTATACGCTCGGCGAACTCGTCCACCGAAGGTACGCTGATGGTGTTGATGGTGGACCAGTCACCTTCACGTTCCATGATCGCGCCGTCTATGCCTGCCTCTTCGTCCTCTCCGGTCTGGATCAGCCAGTAGTCTCCAGCGCCGTTCCACTTGCTGATCTTCCAGCCAAGGGCCTGCTCATAGAACCTGACTGCCCGGGCCGGATCATCTGCGCAGATCTCGAAGTGGATTGCTCTTGGCATCTTCTTCCTCCTGTCGGGTCGTGGCTCGCGCCCTCCGTCGAGCAACGCCATCCAGAGCGCAGCGAACTCAGCGTCGAAATCAGTATGAGCCACTGTGCAGCGGAGGCGTGGTGCCCGGCGGTATGCAATGACCTTCGCCTGGGAGTTGGCGCCAGCGCAATGCATTATAGCACTGCGCCAACGAGAGGGCAAGCTACTCTGGAGGAGTCTGCACTGGTGTGGCTGGAGCCGCAGGGCACGGCTGTCTCGGATGGCCTACCACTCGCTCTCTTCAGCCGTGGAACCTCCAGAAGCTGTTGTCACTGGATCGCCTGATACCGCTTGGCTGCTGGAGCAAGGCACGGATCGTTTGCGTTACTGCGGTGCTGGGCCCGGACCCCATGCTGTAGTATCCCAGCCCCACGTAGCCGCCGCCCGGGAGCGCGAGTGCGGGCTGCCCCCTGTACGCTCCTTGAGTCAGCGGCCGCATGGCCTTCATGGAGTGAGGTCTGAAGAGGGGCGCGCTAGCGGCATCAGCCAGTTCGTGATAGAATGGGTTAGCCGTTCTACACTCTCGCCGGATGACCATTGGTGCCAGGTGTCCTCAGGGAGACGACGAACCTCGATGGAGAAGCCGGCCACCATATCGGCCCACCACGGTCCTCTGACCAGCGTCGCTTTCGCTCCCCATATCCAGACTCTGGTCTCCGGCGGCACGGACAACAAGGTGCAACTGTGGGCCGTCTCCGCCTGGGAGCCTCTGGCGATGCCCCGAGAAGACGAGAATACCGTCGGCACTCTCTTCCCCACCTCCGGATGGTCAGTTTTCGACGTAGAGAGCCACCAACACCACGGCGAGCCGGTGGCCTGCAAGGGCGTCCCCTGGTGGCGGCTCCATGAGGTGCCGTTTGATTGTGCCCAGCCCCGACTCTGGGAGGCCCGTCGCGGCCTGGTGCGGGGTGGATGACTGGTTTGTGGCCCTATGGGATGGACCGAGGGCGAGTAGGGGCCGGAGTGTTTGGTGCCCCGTGGCAAGCTGACATGGTGAGGGGAAACGGTGGCACAGCGCCGGCGATTGGTCGAAAGCGCCGACACAACAGACAAAGAGGTGATGGAGATGGAGGATCGCAGGATGATACTACTCGAGGGCAACATCGGCGCCGGAAAGAGCACCGTGGGCAGGACCTTGAAGGAGTCGGGCCTGTTCGACTTCATTGAGGAGCCGGTCGAGGCTTGGCAGGATGGCTTCGCCTCCAATCTGCTTGATGCTTTCTACAGCGACATGGAACGCTGGGCCTTCACCTTTCAGATCACCGCCTTCGTTACGCGAGCCAAGACCTGGCAAGAGGTGCTCGCGCTCACGAATCATCGGCGTGTGGTCCTCGAAAGATCGATTTTCACCGACCGCTACGTGTTTGCGAGCAATAGCCACCATCTCGGTGGCATGACCGACGTGGAGTGGCAGGTGTATTGCGGACTATGGGATTTCCTGGCCACCAACTACTGCGTGGAGCCTGACTGCATTTTGTATTACCGTACGCCGGCCGAGGTGTGTCTGGAGCGCGTCAGAGTGCGCGCCAGGCACGAGGAGAGCACTCTGAGCGTGGAGTACCTGCGCCAACTCGAGGCCCTGCACGATCAATGGCTACTCGAACACCCCGACGCAGTGGTGCTTGATGGTACGCGCACGTGGAGCGCCGAGGAGATCTGGGAACTGGTGGGTCCCCGTATTGGTGAGTAGCGCCCTGGGAGATCGTGTGCCGGACCGAGCTTGCCATCTGTGGCTGTATGAGGTAGAATGTGACCGTTGCTTTGCAGAGCTTGCCCTGTTGACAAAGCGCGTAAGCCACGATGCGTTTGACGGTGTGCATGGTACCCGTTCGAGCAGGGGAACAACGGTCGAAGGGAAGGAGGTGGTCCATCCACGGGAAGAAACGCACTCTCAACGCATTCACAGACTACTATCAAAGGGAGGAACGTGATGAAGAAGTGGATGCTGCTTTCGATGACCATTCTGATGGCGCTCTCGATGGTGGTGGCAGCCTGCGGCCCCGCTGCCCCGGCAGAGCCGACTGAACCAGAGGAGGAGTGCCCGTTGAAGGTTGGCATGGTCTCCGATGTGGGTGGGATTGACGATGCCAGCTTCAACCAGAACACCTGGGAAGGTCTGGTTATGGCTCAGGACCAACTGGGGGTATGCTCCCAGTTCATCGAGAGCCAGGCTCAGGCGGACTACGAGAAGAACATCACCGAGTTCGCGGAGCAGGACTATGACCTGATCATCACCGTGGGCTATCTCCTGGGCGACGCTACAGCCAAGATGGCTGAGCAGTACCCGGACGTCAAATTCGGCATCGTTGACTACGCCTACGACCCAGGTATTTCCAACGTGGTGGGCATCGTCTTCGCCACTGACGAGGCGGCCTTCATGACCGGCTACCTGGCTGCTGCCTGGGCCGACCTCAAGGACCCCGAGGATCCCGCGGTAGGTTACGTGGCTGGGATGCAAATCCCCACCGTGGAGATCTTCGTCGCGGGGCACACCTCAGGGATCGCCTACTACAACGACAAGTATGGCACGGACGTTGGGTTCAGCGGTACCTACGTTGGTGACTTCGAAGCCCCGGACGAGGGCAAGACCCAAGGGCTCTCGCTGATAGACGAGGGCGCGGATGTGATCTTGGGCATCGGCGGCAAGACTGGCAACGGCGGCCTCGTGGCGGCCAAGGAGCGCGGGGTGTGGGGCGTCGGCGTGGACGTGGACCAGTACAACACGCTGCCGAACGAGAAGGACATCCTGATCACGTCTACCATCAAGCGCTTGGACATGGCGGTGTTTGGCACGGTGCAGTCTGTGCTGGACGACACTTTCGCCGGTGGCGGTGTCTACGTGGGCACACTGGATAACGGCGGTGTCGGTATGGCGCCGTACCACGACTATGAGGGGCAGATCCCCGACGAGATCGTGGCGGACCTGGAAGAGATCAGGCAGGGGATCATCGACGGCACGATCGATACCGGCTGGGAAGGCTAGCCTCAGTCTCTCAGCATGTAGCTAATGGCGGTGCTGGGTGAGAATCCGGCACCGCCTATTCTGCAGGCAGCGGTTCGACCGGGTTAGCTTCACTGTCCTCGACACTCGACTGCTGGGGCCTGCTGTCTCAGGAGGTACCGACGATGGCGCCGATCTTGGAGGTCCGCAACGCGACCAAGCGCTTCCCCGGCGTACTCGCCAACGACCACGTCAGTTTCTCGCTGGAAAGAGGGGAGATACTCGCTTTCCTGGGCGAGAACGGTGCTGGGAAAAGCACTCTGATGAACATCCTCTACGGACTCTACGAGCCAGATGAGGGAGAGATCAGCATCAGAGGCGAAGAGGTCGAGATAGAAGACCCCAACGATGCCATCCGCTTGGGCATCGGCATGGTTCACCAGCACTTTCAACTGGTCCCCGTCTTCACCGTTGCCGAGAACATAGTCATGGGTACCGAGCCGATCAGGCCCTCCTTTTCCTGGCGGACGGTTGGTGTGGCGGGTGTTGCAGGTGCCGCGCTCTTCCTGCTGGGGGCCTTCTTCGCACTGAGTAGCCCCGCGCAATGGTTGACTGGTGGCGTACTTGGCGGTGCAACCGTGGCAGGGCTCACCGTCCTGCTGATGCTGTTGGGCAAACTCACCAGGTTCGGCTTCCGCGTCTACTTCCCAGTGACAGCGGTCGCTGCGGGGGCTGTGGTAGTGATAGTTGCCCTTTTCATGAATGCCACAGGATGGATCCTGCCGCTCATCCTGCTAGCCTTGGTCTTCTCGGCATCCTCCTATCCCGCTGTCACGGTCGTGATGACGTCTCTGGATAGACGACTCGCTGAAAAGCGCATACGCGAGCTCTCGGAGCAGTACGGGCTAGCGGTGGAGCCCGACGCTGTGGTCGAGAACATACCCGTAGGGGTCCAGCAGCGCGTGGAGATCCTCAAGATCCTCTACCGGGAGGCGGAGATACTGATCTTGGACGAGCCGACGGCGGTCCTCACCCCGCAGGAGACTGAGGAATTGTTCGAGATCATGGAGTCTTTGGTCGCAGAGGGCAAGTCCATCATTTTCATCACCCACAAGCTGAAGGAAGTGATGACCGTAGCGGATCGCGTCGTCGTACTGCGTGACGGTCGCGTCGTCGGTGAAACGAGCCCGTCGCGAACCTCGCAGGAGGAGTTGGCGGAGATGATGGTGGGCCGTGAGGTGGATCTGGTCGTGGACAAGGGACCAGCGTCGCCGCAGGATGTCGTGCTCGAGGTGAGCAATCTGACCGCGGAGGACGCACGGCACCAGCCAGCATTGAGGGGCGTGGACCTCTTCGTGCGCGGGGGAGAGGTCCTGGGCGTGGCAGGGGTGCAAGGCAACGGGCAGACCGAACTGGTGGAGGTGCTCACCGGCCTCCGTCCAGCGACCGGGGGCACAGTGCGGGTGCTCGGCGAGGATGTGACCAATGCCTCTCCTCGACGAATCACAGAGCTGGGTGTGGCGCACGTCCCCGAGGACCGGCAGCGTGACGGTCTGGTCCTATCCTTTCCGGTCTACGACAACCTGGTGCTATCCACGTACTACTTACCCCCCTTCGCCGAGGGTCCGGCCGTACAGTTCGATCAGGTCTATGACTACGCGGAGAAGGTGGTTGAGGAGTTCGATGTGCGCACTCCTAGCATCGCCCTGCCTGCGCAGAACCTATCCGGGGGAAACCAGCAGAAGCTGATCGTGGCCCGCGAGTTCTCCCGGCCCATCAGGCTGCTCGTTGCCGCGCAGCCCACGCGAGGCTTGGACGTAGGCTCGATAGAGTACATCCACCGTCAGCTCATCAAGAAGCGTGACGATGGTGTTGCTGTTCTCCTCGTTTCGGCTGAGTTGGACGAGATCATGGCCGTATCTGACCGCATCGCTGTAATGTACGAGGGCCGCATTGTAGGGACGGTCGATGCCGACAAAGTCACCCGGGAAGAGCTGGGCTTGATGATGGCTGGAGCGCGGCTCAAAGAGGAGAAGGGGGAAATTGCCGGTGACTGAGGAACAAGCGTCGTCAGGACTTGTTCAAAGGTTAGGGAGGCTGCCGCTGCGGGTCCGGTTGGTGCTTCTCGTCGCGGTGGCAGGCGCAGCAATGGCGTTGAGCAGGTGGTTGGTTCTGGTGCTGCTCATCGCCTTGGGTCTGTGGCCCATCACCTTGTTGTTGGGACTGGCGGGACTGGCTGTGTACTCCATCGGTCGGGGCGGACCTCGGTGGATGCGCGCCTGGCTCGGCGCGCGACTACGCGATCTAGCCGTGCCCTTGCTTTCTATCGTCACCGCTCTGTTGATCGGCGCTCTGGTGATCATCTTCACCGACCAGGGTGTGTACGCGGCTATTGGAGTCGGGGACATCATCGGCGCGCTGAGAATCGGACTGGCGAACCTGGGCACGGCGTATGGAGCGCTGTACGAGGGGGCCTTTGGACATCCGATGGAGATCCTGGATGCCCTGAGCCAGGCGGCACGCGGAGGAGGCATGGCCCCCGTGCTGTCGGCCGTTCGCGGACCGAGCGGGAGCATGGTCCAGTCGGTGCCCTACATCTTCGCGGGACTTGCTGTGGCCCTGGGCTTTCGCGCCGGACTGTTCAACATCGGTGTGGAGGGTCAGATCGGTATCGGTTGGATCGCGGCGGTGATCGCCGGATTCTCCATCACCGGCCTGCCGTGGTTCATACATCTGCCGCTGGCCATTCTGGTCGGCGCGGTGGCGGGAGGGGCCTTTTCGGCCATAGCGGGCTTTCTCAGGGCGCGGACCGGCGCTCACGAGGTGATCACCACCATCATGCTCAACTACGTCTCTTACCGTCTCAGCGAGTGGCTGCTGTGCGGCCCTCTGGAATTCACGCAAGGGACCTGTCGAACCAAGGAGATAGCTGAGAGCGCCTACTTGCCACGGTTCCTGGAGCACCCGGTGACGCTTCACTGGGGCTTCGTATTAGCCCTGGTGGCTGTCGGCGCCACGTATTGGTTCCTGTTCAAGACTACCTGGGGCTACGAGTTGAGGACTGTGGGAGCCAACCCCGATGCGGCTCGCTATGGCGGGATGAGCGTGACCAGGGTCTGGGTGCTGGCTATGTTCTTGAGCGGCTGTCTGGCTGGGCTGGCCGGAGTGAGTCAAGGACTGGGCATCACCCACAACGTGGCTCTCGGCTTCCAGGCTGGGTATGGGTTCGACTCCATCGCTCTGGCCCTACTGGGCAAGAGTCATCCCGTGGGGGTCCTGGCGGCCTCCGTCATCTTCGGGGTGCTTCGAGCGGGCGCGGCTCGCATGCAATCGGTGGCTGGCGTTCCTACGGAGATCGTGCAGATCGTTCAAGCGCTGGTGATCGTCTTCATCGCTGCACCGGCCATCATTCGCGCCATCTACCGTTTCCGTGAGGAGAAAGCCGAGGAAGTAGAGATGGCGGTCTTCTCCCGAGGTTGGGGGGCGTAGGGGGATAAGGCATGGCGGTTCAAACTCGGACAGCGGAGGCCTCGACCGCACCTGGCATCTCTATGAGAGATGTGTTGGTCACGCTCCTCCTGCTCCTGGTCGGAGCATCCGTTCTGGTGCTGGGCGGCATCGGCACGCAACCTGGTGACCACGCCACCTTCACCGACCAGGTGCTGGGTACCCTTTTCTCTCTACCGGCGAAGAACACCTTGTACGTGATCGGCGTGCTGTGCTTCTTCATGGCTGGGCTGAGACTGTATCGGGGACTAGCGTCTCTGCGCACGGCGTTGAGCCTGACTCTGGTCGCGCTCGCGGGGTTTGCCTTCCTGGTGTGGATGACCAGCGGTACCACGCTGAATTTGCCTGGTATGGTCCAGAGCACCCTGAAGGCGGCCACGCCGTTGACCCTAGGCGCGATATGCGGTCTACTGTGTGAGCGATCGGGCATCATCAACATCGCCATCGAGGGGATGATGCTCTTTGGCGCCTTCGCCGGCGTGGCCTTTGCCGGCATCTTCAACAACTTGTGGCTCGGGTTGCTGGCCGCCTGTCTCGTGGGAGGTTTGATGGCGGCAGTCCACGCTGTGCTCTCCATCAAGTACAAGGTGGACCAGATCGTCTCGGGAACGGTGATCAACATCCTGGCGGCTGGTGCTACGCGGTTCCTCAACCTGCGTATACTGGAGCCGGCTGGCTTGAGCACGCCTGGTCACTTCGAGACCATACCCATTCCGCTGTTGTCGGAGATCCCCATCATCGGCCCGATCCTGTTCGACAACCAGCCCACGGTGTACCTGATGCTCATTCTGCTGGTGGTGGTCAACTACGTCGTGTTCTTCACTCCGTGGGGTTTGCGCATGCGGGCCTGCGGCGAGCATCCCCGGGCGGCGGACACAGTGGGCATACATGTCAACCAGATGCGCTACATCAGCGTGATCATCGGTGGCCTGATCGCCGGCATCGGCGGCGCTTACTTCTCCCTGGGCGAGGTGGGGACTTTCGAGGACGGGATGACACGCGGGCAGGGCTTTGTGGCCCTGGCGGCGATGATCTTCGGCAACTGGAATCCCATCGGCGGTTTCGCGGCGGCCCTGCTCTTCGGATTCGCGAACGCCTTGCAGGTCAAGATGCAGATCCTCCAGCCCGTTCTCCCTGTCATCAACGCGCCCATTCCCCCCGAGTTCCTCCAGATGGCTCCCTACATCCTTACCATCATCGTCGTGGCCGGAGTCGTGGGCAGGGTGCGGCCGCCGGCACAGGAAGGTAAGCCCTACGAGAAACAGTAGCAGTCACTCGGACCGAGGGGACGAGGATCAATAACGAGGGGCCCGGTTTGTCGGGCCCCTCTCTTGGCTGCGTGTCTTTCCCGTCGACGACTCGCGCGCTCGCCGATGTGGAGGTGATCACTCCACGAACTCTATGCTGCTGAGCATCTCGTCCAGAATAGGGGCGTAGTCTGCCCACTCGTCCACGGCGGCAACGGCCAGGAACAGGTATCCCCAGCCCTCGTACTCCACCGCGGCGACGAAGCCCTTGATCTCAGTGCCGGTTCCGGAGGGGACACCCTCCAGCTCGAAGCTCAGGCCATCGTATCCGCCGACCTTCTCTGGACCGACGTCGCTGGTGGGGCCGCCTGAGTCAAACGTGAACAGCGTTGCCTCCTCTTCGAACCAGTCCTCGAGCAGGACATCTCCCATCGATGAGCTTCTGATCATGAAGGCTGCGCCGGCTTCCAAGTCGCCGGTATTGATGACGTCTTCCGACGTAGCGAACACGATCTGGTCACGGTCTTCGTCCATGACCCAGTCCTCTGGGTACCAGATCTTGAGGCCGAGGTCCTCACTGGTGTAGGTGCCCTCTGGTTCGGTGAAGCACACGCTGCGCAATATGGCGTCCAGCGTCTCCCCATACTCAGCCCAGTCCTCTTTGACGGAGATGCCCATGAACACGTACGCCAGGCGGTTGTGTTCGACACCGGCCATGAAGCCCTTCAACTCGAAAGAGGTATCCACGGGGCTGGCTTCGAGGTTGGTGATCACTCCCCTGTCATCGCCGATGGAGATAGGTTCGAGCTCGGTGGTCTCGAGATCCTCCAGATAACTCTCATCCAGGAATTGCTGGATCGCTTCCTTGATCGTCTGTCCTGCTTCGAATTCCATAGCGAAGACAGCGAAAGCGGCGCCCGTCTCCCAGTCATCGTCCCACAACGAGGCGGAGCTGGCAAAGGCCACCGCGTCGGACGTCTCGTCTTGGACCCAGGTCTCGGGGTACCAGAGGGAGATGCCGAGGACGTCACTGAAGTAGTTGGGCTCTTTCAGTTCCGGAGTGGGGGTCGGTGGTATGGCGGTCGGCGTGGGGACGGGCGTCGGTTCTGATGGTGGGGGCGTGCCCGTCGGCTCCGGGCTGGGGCCGGTGCCGGAGCAGGCCAGGATGGAGGAGGATAGCAGCACGACGACTGCCACAAAGAGTGCCATTCGATGGTGTCTCATTCTTCCCTCCCTTTCATGGAGTGTTCGTTCATTCTGACATGGCTGTGCGGGAAAGGCAAGTAGGTGGTTGGGAGTGGCACTCCGCTGCGTACGACATGGGCATCCGGAGTGCGGCGTGGAGGGGCCCATCTATTAGTGGGTATGGTCGCCGGAGTCGGGGTGGCCCGATGTCAACCGAACTTGACAGAGTGGCGCAGATCTGCTACAATGATGGCGGGACCGAAAGGTCCGAGGCCCATGGTTACCGTGCCTGGAGCGGTCTAAGCGCCAGATTCGGGGTGCGAGATGACCTGGAGCGAAAGGCTAGAGAGAGTCGCTTGGATACTGGGGTTGGTGGCTACCGCCATCGCGCTGACGATTTGTGGCCTAGAGCTAGGGACGGGAACCCCACCTCTGACCAACGAGATTCTGGGCTACGTAGGTAGTGCGTCGTGTGGATTGGTGTGGATTGCCGGCGCGATCCTGTTCATCGTGTCGATTCTCTCGATGCCTAAGCCTCGCCGCGAGCGGTATCATACCTTAGCCCTGTTCATCGCTCTTTCCGTGGCCGGTATGTTCGTAGTGATGAGGGGCTGGTACGTAATAACAGACGGGCTGGCGGCTTGGGAGAATCACCGTGCTTCTTCTGCTGGCGCTGGTCGGTCGTCTGGCGGAGCGGATTACTACTTCGACCACGGACTCTACCAGGAAGCCGCTCCGCGCTACAGCGAGGCTATCCGCTTGTATCCGGACTGGGCAGAAGCGTACTACAAACGGGGTATGTGTTACTACTGGCTACACGACTACGAGGAGGCGATCGATGATTTCGAGGAGGCCGCTCGGCTACACCCGGGCCTTGCCGGGGCCTTCTACGGGCTGGGGGATACCTACTCGGCACTGGGCCGCTACGAGGAGGCTATCGAGAACTACAGCGAGGCCATCCGCTTGGACCCGCAGATGGCTGAAGCCTACGCGGGTCGGGCGGCGGCCTATTATGAGCATGGTTGGTATACGCGGGCCATCTCCGACTGCGACTCTGCGCTATCGCTCAGTCCCGGTTACCGCCAGGCCTATTGTACTAGGGGGTGGGCGTCCAATGGCCTTGGCGACTACGAAGGAGCCATCGCAGCCTATTCCGCAGCCTTGGACATCAACCCCAGCTACCACGAGACATGGTGTGATCGCGGACGCGCGTACGTCTCTCTCGGCGAGTACGAGGAGGCCGCAGCCGACTACTCCGAGGCCATCAGACTGGACGCTAGCTACGCGCAGGCTTACTGCCAACGCGGGCTCGTCTACCAGGAGCTAGATCGAGAGGACGAGGCCCTGGAGGACTTTCAGTCGTGTCTGGCATTGGCCAGAGACGACGAGCGTCTGAGAGACGAGGCTCAGAGCTACTTGGAGCAGATCCGTCAAAGGTGACGAGACCAGGCTAGAGACTTCCCCACTTTCGGATGCCGTTTGTACTCCCCCTACACCAACCATAGAATCCACCCCGCTCCAGCGTGAGCAGGATGGTAGGGGGTAGTCTGACTTCATGGAAAAGACTGGCCGATCGACCGGGAAGACGCGACTCTCTCGCAGGCGATTTCTAACCATTGGCTGTGGAACTCTGGCTGGCGGGGCTGCGTCCTGTCTGCTGGCGCCGGTCTACGCCACGCAGGTGGAGCCGCGCTGGATAGAGGTCACCAGGCTCGAGGTCAGCGTGCCCGCACTCCCCCCAGACTTGGACGGGTTCTCCATCGCCCAACTGAGCGACTTCCACCTGGGGCGATACGTCAAGAGCGAGCAAATCCGTCGCGCCGTCGGGATCGCCAACAGCCTGATGTCAGACTTGATCGTGCTCACCGGTGACTTCGTGACAGGTGCGGCGAAACGCAGCGCAGCCTGTGCGGAGGAGCTGGCCACGCTGGGGGCTGCTTGCGGAGTCTACGCCGTGTTGGGGAACCACGACAACTGGACGAACGCCGACCTGGTGGCGGCCAACGTGGCGGCGGTGGGCATCACTGTGCTGCGCGATAGTGTCCACCCCATCGAGGTAGGACAGAGCCGCCTGTGGTTGTTGGGTATCGAGGACCCCGGATACACGGCAGGCTTCTTCGGCCACACGTTCGGCGACTTCAAGGAAGCGTGGAAAAAGCAACGGCAGCGGATGGCTGAGATGCTGGAGGAACTGCCTGGTGGCGAGCCCAGGCTGCTGCTAGTCCACAACCCGGACTTCACCGAGATGTTGCCCGAGGGGCGGATAGACCTGGCCCTTTGCGGCCACACCCACGGCGGCCAGGTACGTTTGCCCTTCCTGGGCTCTCCAGTGGTACCGTCCTTCTTCGGGAACAAGTACGCCGGTGGACTGGTGCGCGACCCCAAGACCCAGGTCTACGTCAACCGGGGCGTTGGTCTCATCGCTCCGGCGGTGCGCGTCAACTGCCGGCCGGAGGTGACGCTGCTCTGCTTGCGCAGGTCGTGAGCGTGTTCCAGCCGTTGTCCGTAGCTAGGCAGGTCTCCGGTTGGTCGTTGCCCTGAGGGCGTCTGTTGTGTTCCCGGCGGCGAACGTGTGCCTGTTCACACAGTTGCACCTGGATGCGGGTACACCTCTGGGGAGGGCTTGCGCTGTCTCACTTGCGTCCCCCGGCCAGTTGTGCTATCTTGTACAAGGATATTGTACAGTTGTACAACTTCGTAGTACGCTGGAAGGACCGATGCTGGAGCGGTTGTTTTCTTCGAGGGTGCGGGTCAAGCTGCTCACCATCTTCCTGACCAATCCGCACTCACGCTTCTACACGCGGGAGTTGGAGCGCCTGCTGGGCGAGTCCCCCTACGCCATTCAGCGGGAGCTGCGCCGCCTGGAGGGTATCGGCCTGCTGGAGGCAGAGCGCCAGGCCAACATCAGGTACTATTGGGTCAACGAGCGCTTTCCCATCTACCCCGAATTGAGGGGCATCATTCTGAAGACCTCAGGCCTGGGAGACTTGTTGAGGGAGGCGTTGACTCCTCTGGGCGGCATCAAGGAGGCTTTCATCTACGGATCGGTCGCCGCGGGAGACGAGGACGGATCGTCCGATATCGACCTGATGATCGTCGGCGATATCGACCTGCTGAGGGTGTCTGAAGCCATCTCTCGGCTGGAGGACTCGACCGGGCGAGAGATCAACTACATCGTCTATCCCAGCGAGGAACTTGAGGACAGACTTCGCGACGGCGACCCGTTCTTGACGAACGTACAGTCCCGTCCCAAGATCATGTTGATTGGACCCGAGGATGAGTGCGGAGGAGCTTGAGCGACAGGGCAGGATCAGACGATACCAGGCCAGGCGGAGCGAGATCGATTCGCTCTTGCTGGTGGCTCGACGGGACCTGGTTGCCGCCGAGCGTAATCTCCCTGAAGATGCGGATTGGTCCTACAACATGTCGTACAACGCCGTCCTCCAAGCAGCACGGGCTCTGATGTTCAGCCAGGGATACCGTCCCAGGGACGCTGACCAGCATAGGACAGTCGTCCGCTTCGCCAGGGTGAGCCTGGGGGATGCGTATGCGCGAGAGACAGCCCTGTTCGACCAGATGCGACGGAAACGGAACAGGTTGGTCTATGAGACAGTGGGCCTGGTTTCGGGACAGGAGGCCCGGCAGGCACTGGCTTTTGCCCAGCGTGTTGTAGAGGACATAGGGAGCCTGATTGCCGGGCAGTTGTCCCTGGAGCTATGAGGAAGCTTCGACTGGTGGAAAGCCTGGATACCAGGGAGGTAGGTACCGAATGCACAATCAGAAGGTGGTGGAGCACTTTACGAACCCGCGCAACGTGGGCTCAATCGAGGATGCAACCTGCATAGGGAACGCCGGCAACCCCGCGGACGGAGACACGGTACGCCTCTATCTCGCCATCGAGGACGAGAGGATCGTGGACGCCAAGGTGAAGGTTTTTGGCTGCCCTACAGCCATCGCGGCGGCGAGTGTGCTCACGGAGTTGATCATCGGGAAGTCTGTCGATGAAGCGCTGGCGGTGCGAAACGAAGATGTGTCGGAGGCTCTGGGCAGCTTGCCAGAGAGCAAGCTCCACTGTTCCGTGCTCGCTGAGGCCGTCCTCGAGGACGCCATCTCGCAGTATAGAAGCGGCGGTTGACGGCCAACGGGCCGTCGAGCTCTTGCACTCCGCGGGTAGGAGTCCTGAGCGTCAGGCTGGAGCCTCTGTGGATGGCTTCTGAGGTGGCGCCGCCGCTAGAACTTCAGGTCCCCATGAGTTACCCGCACAGCGGATTGGAGGATGACAGCAGTGGTGAGAAACGATGACTGAAGGAAGGATGAGCTTCGACGGATACGGTTACCGCACCAGTTCGCGCTTCGGGAGCTGGACCAAGATCACGGTGGATGGCGAAACGGTGTCGATAACCGGGCCGCGGGTGGGGGTGCTCTCCTATCGCCTGTGGCTGGCGGTCCAACTCCTGCTCCTCGCCCTCGTCGTTCCCGTCGTCCTGGCTAGCGTCGTGGCCAGGGACTGGCGGTACTTACTGCTCGTGCCAGCGCTGCTGGTACTGCACTGGTACGTGGGGGTGATGGGCGCGGCCGGGCTGTGGGAGCTGGCTAACATGACGGCCATCGGATCCGGACACCCCACTCACACCTTCCCGGTGGGCTCTGTGAAGCGGGTGAAGATCGGTCCTGGCTGGGCCAGGAGGGGTCTGTGGCTCGTCATTCTGCCCTACGTCGCCGGGATCAACAAGATGGCTGAAGGACATGCTGTGTCCTTCGAGGCACCGGCCGGAGACACAGAAGGAGACGCTGTGTACGCCTTCCACATGAATACGGAAGAAGAGGCCAGGCAACTCGCCACCTTGCTGGGTAGCTAGGGGGCGGGCGGCGGGGAGCGTGTCTCTGGCCAGCCTCGAATAGGACACAGCCCCTGGCTCCGCAAAGGCGAGCGAAGAAACCGTGGTAGAACCACGGTCCGTATTCCGTACGTAGGCCCGCGACGTGTCGTGGGCTTACGCTCATACAGCCTGCGGGGGCACAAGGAGTTAGACGCTTGCTGGATGGGGGCAGGCCAGAGGACGGGGCAGGTTTGACAAAGACGAGCGTCTCAGTTATAATAATTACGCATAAGGCTTAATTATCCGCCATACCCCTTCCACACATCTGTGTGAATAACCTCACCGGCAGCGTGGGTTGGCCATGAGCGAAACGGTGCTGGAAGGCGCTGTAGTCCAATACGGTGAGTACCTGGCAGTGTCCGGCCTCGCAGAGCGGACCACGAAGAACTACATCGCAGACGTAAAGCACTTGGCTTCGTGGCTCGATCGTCGGGGCAGGGGTTCCTTGCTGCGGACGACCGAGGGCGACATTCGAGACTACCGTCTCGACCTGGTAGATGCCAAGGCCCACCCGCCGGCGACCGTCAATCGTCGGCTACAGGGTGTCCGCAAGTTCTTCAGGTATGCCGTGCAGGCCGGGCTCGTGGACCAGGATCCCACGCTGGGGATCAAGCTGCTGCCGCTGGTCAGGACGGAGGGAGCGAGGGGATTGGATCGCGTGGAGGTCGAGCGCTTGCTCGAGGCGGTCAGAGACAGGCCCTCGCGTCTCGCGAAGCGTGACTACGCCATTATCCAGCTTATGCTTCAGACGGGCGTCCGAGTAGGAGAACTGACCAGGCTGAAACTGGCTCATCTTGAGCTGGGCGACGACAACGGTTTGCTCAGCGTCCCGGGAGAGGGGGCCTCCAAAGGCCGAGAGGTGCCTCTAAGTAGCTCGGTCCGTAGGGCCATCGATTCCTACCTGGCTGAAAGGGCAGGATCGGCGAGCGATTTCCTGTTCCTCAGTGTGAAAGGAGAGCCTCTGTCGGTACGGTCGGTGCAGAGACTGGTCAGTACCTACGCGGAGGCGGCGGGACTGGAGAACGTATCTACCTACACGCTGCGCCAGACTTGCGGGCAGCAACTACTCAGAGACACGGGAGACTTGACACTGGTGGCCAGGGTTATGGGTCACAAGCGGCTGGAGACGGCCATCAAGTACATCCTGCCCGGGCAGGAGGATCTATCGGAGGTAGCTGAGAGGAGCTCCCTCAACGTCTACTAGAGTGGGCTAGCGGCACAAGGAAGTCTTCTGCGCTTGCGATCGTAGAGTGGCCTCGAGGGCAGGGCGATGCTGGCTCGCGCACTCCGCTCCAGGGTCTTGGGGCTGGAAATGGAACTGAGTTGTGTGATAGGAGAGGGGAGAACACGGTGTCTCACCGTTGGCGCTCCGAGTGTGCAGCGAACTGACGGCGGATGGTGGAAGTAGAGAAGGAACCAAGTGACACGATCCAGTGCTGAGGTCACCAGCTAGAGAGGCAGGGCGAGATGGCAGAACTACGGGTAGGCGACAAGGTCTTGCACCCCGTCTACGGTGCCGGTACGCTGGTCTCCATAGAGAAGCGGGGCCGTGATGGAACCGCCGCGAGCTACTACGTGATAGAACTACTTCAGGGCAAGGGACGCCTGCTGACGCCTGTGGAGAAATCGGAGGAACTGGGACTGAGGAAGCCTGTTGCCAAGGCGGACCGTCGTGGACTAGCTAAGGTCTTCTCGGGGCGGCCCAGAAAGCTCTCTGAGGATTATCGCAAGAGACGTGGCGTGATCGACCAGCGTCTTCGGGAAGGGAGTTTCCTGGAAGTCGGCCGTGTAGTCCGCGATCTTGGGTGGGTGGAAAGCCAGGGACGGGCGACGACAGGCGACCGTCGGATGCTACAGAGAGCGAAGGATCTTCTGGCGAAGGAGCTAGCTGCCTCCGAGGGTATCGGCGAGGATGAGGCCATGGAGAGAGTCGAAGCTGCTCTCGAGCGTAGGTTGGGATCCCGGGCGGCTAGCAGCGATTGAGCCTGGGTGGTCCCATGGCTAAGGGAACGGGCACCAGGCGGTGACTGGCTTCAGCCATATAGCGCTGTCGGCGTGCCGTGCCGGGGAGGAGGATGGCTGTGGGGGAGGATCCTCCGAAGGTGGCGGAGCGTATGGAGACAGGTAGCAGGTGGATCACTGTCATGTCCCGTATGGTTGGGTGAACTGAATACTGTGGTGTGGTTGTGACTCGGTCACGCCTGCCCGTCAACCAGAGGATAGCAGGTACGCCGAGTCTTTGTGTGGGTCTCGAGGCACGGCTTGATGGCTGGCGAAGGTCAGACTTCAGGGAGTGCTTGTCCGAATAGACCTCCTGGATAGGGTAGGCCTGGAGGCTGCAACAAGAGGTACCGACCGGTGAAGGACCTGGGGATAGCGCAGGTAGAGGACTACGAGCAGTTCGTCGGAGCTGAGGCGGTCCAGCGTGTGAGGGACAAGGCACGGGCTCTTCAAGGTCTCCGCGTAGCCCACGTCAATTCCACCTACTACGGCGGCGGCGTGGCCGAAATGCTCTCTTCCCTGACGCTGCTGATGAACGCTGTGGGCATCAGCACGGAGTGGCGAGTCATTCAGGGCTCCCCGGATTTCTTCAGCGTGACCAAGAAGATGCACAACGCGCTTCAGGGCGGGGAGATCAATCTGAGCGAACTGAAGCGCGAGATCTACGAGGGTGTCGTGTATGAGAACGCGGTCAGAAACCACCTCGATCACGACAGGGTGGTGGTCCATGACCCCCAACCGCTTCCCCTCGTCAACCACTATCAGAAGAAAGGGCCGTGGATCTGGAGGTGCCACGTCGATCTCACCCAGCCGAACCGGGAATTGTGGGACTACCTGTCGGCGTTTGTGGACAAGTATGATGCGGTCATCCTCACACTCGAAGAGTACGCTCTGGACACAACGGTGCCTCAGGTATTCTTCATGCCGGCCATCGACCCGTTCTCCATCAAGAACAGGCAGCTCAGCGAAGGGGAGAAGCAGGCGCGCCTGGACTACTATGGAATCCCCACCGACCTACCGCTCGTGACCCAGGTCTCTCGTTTTGACCGCTGGAAAGACCCTGAGGGTGTCGTGAAGGCCTTCAAGCTGGCCAGGGAGCAGGTGGACGCCACCTTGGTGTTGCTGGGAGACGTGGCCACGGACGACCCGGAGGGTGAGGAAGTCTACCAGTCGTTGCTCGACTGCCGCGAGGAACGGATCATCATCTTGGCACGACAGGACACGGCCCTGGTGAATGCTCTCCAGAGCCGGTCGGCCGTTGTCTTGCAGAAGTCACTGCGCGAGGGGTTCGGGCTCACGGTAACAGAGGCGATGTGGAAAGGAACGCCGGTCATCGGTGGAGATGTGGGCGGAATCAGGCATCAGATTGTGGACGGTGTGAACGGGTTCCTGGTGTCCACGGTGGAGCAGGCCGCGGATCGAATCGTTCAGTTGCTGACCGATGATGCACTGTGTCAGGCGATGGGCCGCAAGGGCAGGGAGACGGTAGGGGAGAGGTTTCTGATGATCCGCCTCTTGGAGCAGTATCTCGATCTGCTCGGCTCATTCGAGACGATCTACCGGTTGCCAACATCTGGTGGGTCTCCTTGATTCTGATCTGCGAGCGAGCGGATTGCACGGCATCTGGCCCGTGCACAAGTGGGTGTCGTAGTGGTCTGGACTGTGCATGCTGCGGGCATAGCGGCACAGGTGTAGTGGGGGTGGCAGGAGGTATCGCTTCGCTGCTCCGACAGTGCTCAGAAGACAGAGAGGGAGGTGTGTTGCTTGAGGAAGTCTGTGAGTAGTGAGCCGGTCACCGCTGAGCGTCTTGGGCTCAGGGACCTGCCTCGAGGCTGGTCCGGTGCTCCGCTGGAGCAACTCTTGGCTAGTGCCGCGAAGATCATCGAGCAGGGCGAGACGACTGGCGGCACGAGGGATCCGCGCCTGGAGGCGGCCCTCAAGCTGCTGGAGTACAAGGAACGGTTGGACTCGGGGGCCAAGAAGGCACGCCGATCGTAAGCTAGCCGCACATGGGGCGCTCGGCTCCTGAGGTAGGTCAACGCAGAGCGCCGCTGCCGTGGGGCCCGGCGGGTCGCAACGGGAAGACCTTGTCATCCCCGGGGGCCCGATAGTGGTAGCATAGGCATGGCGCTGACCTGGCGGCCGCCACCGGTGACGGGCCACTTGACGGCCGGCAGACTGTTGCGTATAATAGTGACGGATAACTGTACCTTATGCGACATACAACCGCGAGCGATGTGGCAGAGAGAGGTCGGCGCTGAGCCGACGCGGGCGGCGATGCTGATGCCCGCTGATAGTGACGCTGGCCCGGGCAGGGCAACAGGTCTTGCCAAGGCCAGGTCGGTAGGTATGGAACTTCGGAGGTAGCTGAGAGGCGTTCTTCAGATCCATGGTGGCTGTGGAGGAAGCCTGAGATGCTCTGACCAGAGCGTGTGAGAGCGAGCCTGATGTAAGGCTCTGTGCGCTGTGGACTCGGCTGCTCCGCCCGGCAAGGATGCCGTGCAGGACGAGCCGAGTTCTGTTTTGTAGTTGGAGGGACCCAAGAGCAGCAAAGACGAGTGCAAGACAGGAGGTGTTTGATTTGTCCGTTAGTCTGAGACCAGGAGAGTCGCAGGAGGAGTTGTTGAAGCGATGGCGCAAGGCGGTGGCCAGGGCTGGGGTACTCAAGTCGCTACGTAAGAAACGGTGGTTTGTCTCCAAGAGCGAGAAGCGCCGGATGGCCAAGAATCGGGCGATCCGCAAGGCTAGGCGGAAGAAGAATCGACGGGCGGCCAATTCGCGCCAGCGTCGGCGGAACTAGTCGAGCCTGGCCACGTGGAGTGCAGCATGATTCTGAGGGGGAAATGACGATACTGTGCCCAAGATGAAGACTCACAAAACGACAGCAAAGCGGTTCAGGATCACCGGCCGGGGCAAACTGAGGCGAAGGAAGGCGCGAGCGACCCACTTGCGGCGCAGAAAGAGCAAGCGGTCGAAGCGGGAGTTGCAGCAGGACGTGCCGGTCAGCCCAGCGGATCAGAAACGCGTCAGGCGCCTTCTCGGCAGCAAGAGGAGCTAGCGCGCGACCGAGTGCCTGGGCCTAGCGTCCCCAGCCAGGTGGCGGTGTGCAGGTCGCGCTGCAAACGGCGCTGCCGGCCCATGCGTCTGCGAGTTGCACGGAGCACTCTCTGCACGGGAGCAGTGGTGAGGGCTGCTTACGCTCAAGAGGCTCCCGTTCTGGAGGCCTAGGTATGTCGAGCACGGCTAGACAGTTGTGCGGATTCGCCGTCAGGGCCCGGGACGGTCATGGCGGCAGGGTGCACGACCTCTACTTCAATGACCAGGATTGGTCTGTTCGCTTCGTGGTGGTTAGCGTCGGTCGTTGGCCCTTTGATCGGAGGGTATTGATCTCGCCTCCGCAACTGCGAGAACCTGACGAAGGGGGAGAGGTACTGCCGGTAGCCTTGAGCCGGGCGCAATTGGGGGAGTGCCCCGAGGCTGGCGTGCAGAGAACCGTGTCCGCAATGCGCCGGAAGGAGCAAAGTGCTCATCAGAAATGGCTTCCCGTGTGGCTGCGGCGCCCCCACTCTGGTGCCTGTCCGGTACCGCCGCTTGCACTCCTGCCCATGGATGACGAAGGAGGCGAGGGCAACCGGGGAGGGACGCGGCTGCGTGTGAATGGGGATCGGCGAGACGTACATCTCAGAAGCATGAGTGAGGTCATCGGGTACCACATCCAGGCGAAAGACGGCGAGATAGGCCACGTGGAGGACTTTGTTCTGTGCGACGAAGACTGGTTCATCAAGTACTTGCTGGTGGATACGAGGAACTGGTGGGGCGGCAGGAAGGTAGTCGTGGAGCCTCAGTGGGTTGAGGAGTTGAAGTGTGGAGAGTCCAAAGTCTACCTCAAGCTGGCACGAGGGGGCGTGGAGGGCATCCCTGAATACGACCCTGGCCTGTACCAGTGGATCGTTGGCAAGCGGTGATGACGTGGGCAGCATCTTGCACGCCGGCAGGGCTCTACGCCACCCGGGCTAGGCGCCGAGCCAGCGTGACGCCGGCGTCGGCGCATAGGGCCTGTGGTGCTGATTGGATACAGGGAGTGGAGAGCATGGCATGTGCGGATAGACTGGTTAGGTGCGAAGAGTGTGGCAGTGAGTTCGTCTTCCGGGTCGAAGAACAGCGTCGAATGGCGGCTCAGGGCGAGACCTCGGAGCATGAGAGGTGTCCGGCCTGCCGGCAAGGAGAGGGGAACGGACAGAGGTTCTCGGGGGTAGTGAAGTGGTTCAATCAGTCCAAGGGCTATGGTTTCATTGCACGAGACGATGGCGCGGGGGAGGTATTCGTTCACTACTCCGACATAGAGTATGCAGGCTTCAAAGTGCTGTACGAGGGTGAAAGGGTGGAGTTTGGTGTGAGACACGGCCAGCGCGGAGATCGAGCGGTGAAGGTGACGGGACACGACCCGTTTGCCCCGTGAGGTACAGCAAATGACTGTGCCTGACGAGTCCCGTATGACTGTTCGGCAACGACGTGCTCGGCTGCAGAGCATGGCACAGCGGCTGTTCGCCGGCGGGTGGCAACCGTTGGCTGCGAACAGGAGTGGGGACATCATTCGAGGATTCGAGGCCTTTGATGTGTTGCTGGAGCGTCATCCCGACTTGGGTAGGGTGCGCTTCGTGGCCCTTTTGGGACCGTCGCGCCTCCGCTGAGGTCGACCGAGAGAGAGGAACTGCATGAGCGGCGACACAAGATTCGCAGTCATTGGGGCAAGTCACGGTGGCAAGGCCATGGCTGCGCATCTGTCTCTGATGGGCTTTCCCGTCACTCTCTACAATCGCACACCGGAGAACGTGAGTCACATCGAGGAGCGAGGTGGCATCGAGCTCAGAAGCTACGAGGGCGGGCCACACGGTTTTGCCGCGCTGCGGTCGGTCACCTCGGACTTGGGGGAGGCGCTGGCGGAGGCTGACGTGGTCATGGTCGTCGTGCCGTCGACTGCTCACAGGGACCTCGCACGGCGGGTCTGTCGCCACTTGCGCGACGGACAGATAGTGGTGCTCAATCCGGGCCGCACCGGCGGGGCCATCGAGGTGGACAACGTACTGAGGGAGAGATCTTGCCCGGCCGATGTCACCGTTGCAGAGACGCAATCCTTCATCTACAGGAGTCGTTCGACGGGGCCGGCGGAGGCACAGATCCTCCGCATCAACGATGCGGTGCCGCTGGCAGCATTGCCCGCCAACCGGACAGAGCGAGTCTTGGGTGTCCTGCAGGCCGCGTTTCCCCAATTCATAGATGGGGGCAGCGTCCTTCATACGGGGCTGGGCAACGTCTGGTCGGTGTTGCACCCGGCTCTGGCGCTCGTCAATGCGGGGCGCATCGAGTCGACCAAGGGCGAGTTCTCTTTGTACGTGGACGGCATAACCCCGGCAGTGGCTCGTTTGCTGGAGGCCCTGGACGACGAACGGGTGGCTGTGGCCAGAGCTCTAGGTGTTCACACACAGACCGCCACGGAATGGCTGCGAGCGGCGTACGATAGCCGGGGAGACAACTTGCGCGAGGCAATACTCAACAACCCGTGCTTCCGAGACGTGAGGGCTCCTCGCTCATTGAACCACCGCTATCTGCTGGAGGACGTGCCCATGTGTCTGGTGCCCATTGTGGGTCTAGGGCGCCGTCACGGGGTCTCTGTGAAGGGGATCGACGGGATCGTCCGGCTGGCGTGCATTGTTCAGGGGACCGACTATCGTCGTCGGGGTCGCAGGCTGCGCAGGTTAGGCATCACGCGGCTGAGTGCCAGTGAGTTGTTGCGCTACGTCAACGAAGGCGTTCTGTATGGGCAGGCTGCCTAGCGTGAACGGAGCTGGCGCAACGTGAAGCCATTGATACAGTCGGTCAACTGGGTCGATTGCAGAAGTCCAGTGCTGTGCCTGCCAGTATGCGCGCACAAGAGATCACGCTCTCCACGTCCACCCATTCCACCAATCCGTGCTTGCCTTCGCCCCTGGGTCCCAGGATCACAGATGGGATGCCCGCCTGTTGCATGAGGGCTGCATCGGTCCACATCAGGCCGGTGGCGCGCGCTGGCGTCTGGCCAAGCTCCGCTTGGCACGCAGATTCCAGGGCTGCGAACAGCGGGCCATCCTCTGCCTGCCAGGGAGGGCGTACCATGGACAACCGCCAATCGGCCCTCAGCTTCGGGTCTGCGGTGGCCAGGCTCGATAGCAGTCGTTGTAGCTCGCTCTCCAGGTCTTGCTGTGTCTCGCTGGGGATCAGACGCCGCTCGAAGCGCAAGAGGCAGCGATCGGGGTAGCTGCTCCACTCGCGGCCCCCCTCGATGAGAGAGGCGTGGAGGGAGGGATGCATGGTGTCCCCGCCGAGAGAGGATGTGAAGGACTTCTCGTCACGTAGCCTCTGCCGCAAGCCTTCGAGGCCGGCCAGGACCTGGCCCATCTGAGCGATGGCGTCCACTCCCTTATCGGGGAGACTTCCGTGAGCCGCGACCCCCTGCGTCTCGATCTCCACCCAGGCAAACCCTCCATGCGCGACCCACAGGTCGAGGTCAGTCGGTTCCAGGATCACGCATCCATCGGCATGAACATCCTGCACGAGGGCTTGGGTCCCGAGGCTGGCATGTTCCTCGTCGGCCGCGCCTACCAGGAGCACGTCTCCTCTCAGCGACGCCTGAGCAGCTTGGAGTGCGAGGAGTGCTGAGATACCCGCCGCGAGGCCGGCTTTGGTGTCCCAGGCGCCCCGTCCGAAAAGCCTGCCATCGACTATGCGGGCAGAGAAGGGATCTTCCATGCCCTCCACGGAGACGGTGTCCAGGTGCGCGTTGAGGATCAGAGACCTTCCACCTCCGCTTCCAGGCAGTCGTCCGATGACGTTGGAACGGCCGGGAGCAACTTCCTGAAGTCTGGTCTCGATCCCTGCGTCGGCCAGGACTCGAGCGACGAAAGGGGCGATCTCTGCCTCGCCCGATCCTCCAGGCACCAGACTAGGGTTGACGGACTCGGTGGCGACCAACCGACAGAGGATATCGATTGTGCCTGGGCGATCTATGGTCACTTCCACGGAGGTGTCCCCTTCGTAGGGCAGGAGTCACTGCCCATTGGCGACCTTCAACAGGTCGGCTACCTTGTGTATCTCGATCAGGTTGCTCTCGTGGGCAATCTGCGTCCGCACTCCGGCGGTGAAGAGCACGTGGTCGCTCTCCTCCAGGAGTCCCCTGTCCACGAGCACCTGGCAGGCGTTGAGGATGATGTCATCGGCCTCATCGTACCGCACGTAGACAGGGGTCACTCCAAACACCAACTCGAGCTGTCTCTTGACCATCTCGTCGCTGGCGATGGCGATGATGGGTTGCCTGGGCCTGAACCTGGCGATCATTCTGGCCGTGTAGCCCGATCTGGTCAGGGTCACGATCTTGTCCAGGGGCATGGAGTTGGCGATCACCTCGATCGATCTGCTCACGGTCTCGGAGATGTTGTAGAAGCCATTGCTGGTGATCTGCCCCTTCAACACGCGCTCAGCCTCCAGAGCGATCTTGCTCATCATCTCCACGGCCTTCACTGGATACTTCCCGACGGCGGTCTCGCCGGAAAGCATCACAGCGTCGCTCCCGTCCAGTATGGCGTTGGCCACGTCGCTGGTCTCCGCCCGAGTGGGAGCCGGGCTGTCGACCATGGACTCCAGCATCTGGGTGGCGATGATCACGACCTTTCCCCGCTGGTTGCATTGCCTTATCAGCTCCTTCTGGATCAGGGGCACCTTCTGGTACTCGATCTCCACGCCCAGGTCTCCCCTGGCTACCATCAGCGCATCGGACTCCTCGAGGATATCGGCGGCGTTCCAGACACCCTCCTGGTTCTCGATCTTGGCTATGATGGCCTGCTTACCTGTGCCCACTTTCCTCCTGAGGTTGGCTACGTCACCGGCATCCCTGGTGAAGGAGAGGGCCAGGAACTCTATGTTCTTGCGCTTGGCGTACTCTATCGCCTCCAGATCCTTCTCCGACAGCCGGGGCACACGAAGCCTCTTCCCTGGGATGTTGACGCCCTTGTTCTTCTGGATCACCCCTTCGTCGAGGACGCGGAGATGGAGCTTCCCGTTCTCCTTTCTCTCTACAATGCTGATGATGGTACCGTCGTCTATGGTGATCTTGTCGCCTACGTCCACCTCATCGTAGAAGTCGTAGGAGAAGGCGAACTCCTCGTCCTCGAAGCCAGCCACAATCACGTCACCCGTCTCCACCTCGCGGGGAGTGCTGGTCCTCACCCTCACCTCCGGACCCTTGAGATCGAGCATGATGGGAATCTCGCCCACTGCGCGAGCCATCTCCACGATCTGGTCATACTGGTCGAAGTCCCCGTGAGCAGTGTTGATGCGGACGACGTCCATCCCGGAGAAGTACATACGCTTGATGGTCTCCGGGTTCATGCTCCCGGGCCCTATGGTGCAGACAACTTTCGTCTTCTTGTTGGGTCTTGCGGACACTGGTCGTCCTCCCCTGGTGAACGGTCCCCTGAGTGTTGTGGTCGCTCAAAACTGAGCCAGCGCGGCGCCAGGTGGCGCCTGGGCACTCCTGTGCATCATTGTAGCACAAGGTGAGGAATGGGTCGAGATCGGCAGGGCAGAAGAAGGGTGGACGCCGGCACTGCGCGGCAGGCAGCAGCGTAGGGCCTTGGCGCCCCACGGCTGGGCGACGTAGAGGAGTTCGCCTGCTTCTTCACTGTAGATGCGCACGGCCGAGATACTGCATCGACAGAGCCTCCGCTTTATGGTATAATCGCTTCACTCGGCTCGCCCTGAAGACCCCCCTTCCTACTCTCGCCAAGCCTAGTCAAGGAGGCTGGTATGGCTTCTCTGCCGTGGCCGTTTTCCGACCAGGTATTCCGTGAGGTAGCGACGGCTGGTTTGCTGGTGATCGTCGTGGCGTTCGCTGCGCGGCTGGCGACGATGTTCCTCGACCGCGTCGTTCTGCGCCTCACCGGGAGAACCAAGACTGCCCTGGACGACCTCATCATCCAGGCGGTGCGTACACCGGCGTTCGTTTTCGTGGTGCTTCTGGGCGTGCGGGCGGCGGTATTGCAGTTGACGTTCCTCGACGACGCGTGGGTGCATGCCTTGCAGGGGTTCGTCTTCGTCGGGTTCGTGTTCGTGGTCTACGTGCTTCTTCATCGCCTTGTAGGGGTGATAGTGGACTGGTACACGAAGAACCTGACCGCCGAAGACACTATCGACACGCAGTTGATAGTGTTCCTGCGGCGAGTGATCCAGCTCGTGCTATTCTCGATCGCGGCGATCATGACCCTCGATCACTTCGGTCTCGACATCAGCGCTCTGGTGGCCACGCTGGGGGTCAGTTCCCTCGCCTTCGCCCTGGCGGCCCAGGCATTCTTGCAGGACTCGATCGCCGGGTTCCTGATCATGGTGGATCGTCCTTTCGGTGTGGGGGATCGGATCCAGCTTCCCCAGGCTGTGATGGGAGAATACGGCGACTGGGGCGACGTAGCAGAGATTGGCGTGCGGAGCACTCGCATCCGCTCGGTGGACGGGGTCCTGCTCACCGTGCCCAACTCCAAGTTGATCAACGATGTGGTGATCAACTTCAGTCACAGCGAGAGTCCAAATCTTCGGGTGCGGGTGCGAGTGGCTGTGGAACCGGACCTGGAGAACGTGCGCAGAGCCGTGCAGGAGATCGAGGCCGTCACGGCTGAGGCCCCGGATATCTCGCCTGAGCCGAGGGCACCGGAGGTGGTGATTCGGGAGATCGAGGAGTACGACGTCCTCGTCGAGTTGCGGTTCTACGTGGGCGATGCTCGTGAGATGAGACGGACGAAGTCACGCGTGACCGAGCGCATCCTGGAGCGCTTCGAAGAGAAAGGGGTCAGATTGGCCACGCCGACCCAGGTCGTGCGACTGGCGCAGGGATCCTCTTAGGTGAGGACTGGTTCACGTGGCATTCAACGTTCGCAGACTAGTTTTGGGAGATCCGCTTCCCACCGCGCATGAGGTGTATCATCGCCTGGCCAAGGTCCAGGCGTTGGCTGTCTTCTCCTCCGACGCCCTCCAATCCGTTGCTTACGCCACCGAGGAGACATCGCTGGGTTGCTAGTCATCGTGGGCAGTTCGTACTACGCGACCAAACATGGGTATCCATCAGGTGCTGCTGAGTTGGGTGGTGGGTGGAGAGTCTGAAGGACTGTGAGACAGCATAGTTCTGGGCGATGCACGGTCGATTGAGCCACGATGTGCGAACAGGTCTGTGGTGGAGGTGCAGCAAGCGTGGGACTGAGGGCTGCGCGCGTTTGCGCTAGCGAGCGGGGAGAGGTGATCGGGAAATGCCAAACGTGATCCGCAAGAGGTCTGAGAAGTCAGGACTTCCACCCGGAACACTCGTTCACGTGGGCGAACCAGGGGCGGAGGAGCCAACGATCTCCGTGATGGTTTATGACCCCGCACGTCTCGAGGAGGAGTACGTAGATACGCTGGGCGAGGTCTTTCCTCTTCAGGAAGCTCCTAGCGTAACCTGGATCAATGTGGACGGCATCCACGACGTGAGCATCGTGGAGGAGCTGGGTGCCAGGCTGGGCCTCCATCCGCTCGTGCTGGAGGACATCCTGAACCCCGATCAGCGCCCGAAGATGGAGGACCTGGGCGACTACCTGTACGTGGTGCTGAAGATGGTGGACTGGGACGACCACCGAGACGAGATCACCATGGAGCAGGTGAGCGTGCTGGTGGGATCCAACTACGTCATCTCGCTTCAGGAGCGGCCAGGGGGAGATGTACTGGACCCTATTCGGGCGAGAATCAGGGAGGCCAAGGGCAGCATCAGGAGTGATGGGCCGGACTACCTGGCCTACTCCATTCTGGACGGTGTGGTGGACAGGTACTTCGGTGTGCTGGAGGGTCTGGGGGAGAAGGTGGAGGACCTGGAGGAAGAGTTGGTCTTCAACCCCTTGCCAGAGACGCTCCGCGAGCTGCACGTCTTGAAGCGAGAGATGATCTACATGCGCAAGGCGGTCTGGCCCTTGAGGGAGGTGGTCGCGGCGCTGGAGAGGAGCGGCTCTCCTTTGATCCAGGAGTCGACAGTCCCCTACTTGAGAGACGTCTACGATCACACCGTTCAGGTCATGGATGCCGTGGAGACTGTGCGGGACATGCTCTCGGGGATGTTGGACATCTACCTCTCCAGCATCAGCAACAGGATGAACGAAGTGATGAAGGTGTTGACCATCTTCGCCTCGATCTTCATCCCCCTGACGTTCATCGCCGGGGTGTACGGCATGAACTTCCGGCACATGCCCGAACTGGCGTGGCGCTGGGGCTATCCTGTCGTCTGGCTGGTAATGCTGGGTGTAGGGGTTTCTATGCTCTGGTACTTCAGAAGGAAACGTTGGCTCTGACTCTCTGGTCCACGAGCTACACAGCGTCGTGACTCGAGCCTCGCCGATAGGCTTCACTACGAGGCCGCGGACCACGGCTTGGTGGTCGGCCAGGAGGATCGTGGCGATGGCAGACCGGACCCATTAACGCTACGCGGCGGGTGGACGTCCCGTCGCCGGTTCCGGCATCAGACGGACCACGGGGGAGCCTAGCAGCAGGATGAGAGCGCTCAGTGTGAACGCCATCCGCAACCCGAAGAAGTCACCGAGGGCGCCCATCACCACCGCCGATCCGGATTCCAGCATGAAGCTGATGGTCAGAAGCATCCCGTTAGCCATCGCTCGATTGTTGGGGCAGTTCTCTTGGACGAGGGCCATGAGGACCGTACGCGTGGCTGGTCCGGTGAGGCCCACCAGCATGAGCATCGGTAGGCGTATCCAGCCGTCGACGGCAAGGAAGAGGAGCATCAGGACAGCGGCGGCGACCATCGACGCGAAGATCACCACTCGCCTCCCCAGCCGGTCGCTTATCGCACCCGCCACCAAAGCTCCGATCCATCCCACTCCCGTCTGCGCGGTGATGGCGATGCCAGCAAACCACAGGCTCTCGCCTTGCTGAGTGAGGAACGTAGGTAGGAAGGTCATCCGGGCGGACGTAAGCAAAGCCCACACCGTGACGATGGCCACCATGGGAGCCATGAGTGGTCTGAGAGCGTGGAAACCCTCCCGCAGAGAGCCTGTACGCTGGGCGGCCGGCGATATAGTCGAGATAGCCCGCAGGCGGACGAAGAGAAGCACCGAAGCAGCCCACCCGCCGGCCATGAGCCAGGGTGTGCTCTCCAGGCCCAGATGACTGATCGCCGCCACGACGATTATGGGTCCCAGCGCGAAGCCGATGCTGCCGCCGACCATCCACAGGCCCATGCCCCAACCCAGCTTTGACCCGGAGACGCGACCGGCCACTGCCGGCGCCACAGCGTGCAGAGCGGCCGAACCCAGGCCGGCGGCCAAGGCCAGCACAAGCAGCACAGCGTAGTTCGGTGCGATCCCCAGCAAGCTCATCATGGTTGCGGTTATGGCGGGCGCCAGGATGATGAGCCACTTCAGGTTGACCCGATCGCCCAGATGCCCGATGAAGGGTTGCAGGAGCGCTGGGACTGTGCGCGCGAAGTCGAGAACGCCGGCCTCCGTCATTGAGAGTGACAGCTTGTCGATGAGCGATGGCAGCAGCGGTGCGACGAAGGAAGAGTACGTGTCGTGTACACCGTGGGCAAAGGTGAAGGTCATCACGTGCCCGGCCTCGAAGCCGGCGGTCTCGGGCTTCAGCGAAGATGGATCGTCCCGGGTGCCTGGTTCAACTCCCGTCGGATCCCCGCTGCCATGTGCGGTGGTGTCGAGGTGCTCAGTCATGATCATCCCGGTCGTAAGCGTATCGAGCCAGCGGCGGGTCTTGCGATGTGGACTCGCCAGACGTGGAGAAGGCCGCTGTCTTGGGCAGTAGGAGAACCAGGGGCAGGCTGAGCAGCATGATACCGGCGCTGGCTGCAATGGTCGACCCCAGACCAACAAGGTCGCCTAGGAAACCCACGACGAGCGAGGCGATCGATTCGGAGCTGAAGCCGATGGCATGGTAGATGCCGGAGGCAAAGGATCGAGCGTCGGGCGAGGATTCCTGCACGAGGGCCAGAACAACGACGTTGGAGGGCGGAACGGCGAAACCCAGCAAGATCAGAACTGGCAAGAGTGCCCAGCCCCTGGCCGCGAGCAGGGCTACAGCGAGTATGGGAACGACGAAGATGAACGCGGCGAGGACACGGCGACGACCCCACCGGTCACTCATCCAGCCCCCGACCAGGGAACCAAGCATGCCCGAGGCTGCATTGATGGAGACAGAGAGTCCGGCGAACCACAGGGCAGCTCCTCGCTCGGTCAGGTACGTCGGCAGGAAGGTGAAAGTAGCTATCACCACGAATGCGCGCAGCAGGGTGATGCCGGCAACGGGCACCAGGATAGGCTTCATTGGGCGGATGGCGCTGCGCCAGGAGCCGCTGTATGCTACGTTGGTGGGCTGGGTGGACACTTTTCTGAGGTAGACGAAGAGGGCTGCGGAAGCGCCCCAACCTCCAATCATCAGCCAGGCAGTGCCCTCCAAGGAGAGGTACTTCAAGGCGAGCACCACCATCAGCGGTCCCACAGCGAATCCGAGCGCCCCTCCGACCATCCAGACTCCCATCCCGCGTCCCAGACTGCGTCCCGAGTGGTGACCGGCTATGGCCGGGGCCACGGCATGGAACGTGGCGGAGCCCAGGCCGGCCAAGGTGATCAGCAGGGCCAAAACCACGAGGTTGGGGGCGATGCCCAGCAAGCTCATCGCTGTCGACACGAGAGCGGGACCGAGAATGACCACGTAACGCAGACTCGTGCGGTCGGCCAGATAGCCGATGACGGGCTGGAGCAAGGAGGGCGACGTACTGAGAAACGCGATCAGGCCGGCTTGAGTCTTGGACATGGAGAGCTTGTCCATCAGTGCTGGGAGCAGGGGGGGCAGGAAGCCTGCATACGTGTCGTTGAGGGCGTGCGCCAGTCCTAGACCGGTGACGGAGCCTGTGTCAAACTCACTGCCGGTGGACGTTGGCCCAGTCGCCGAGGAGTACGGTTGGTGGGTGGCTGTTATATGATTGCTTGTAGTCATACTACCGTTCTTCTGTCGTTTGTTGTGCTCATGCTCAGGCCGTGGACGAGCCTTGCGGCAGAGTCTGTGGGTTCTGTGGGAGGAGCAGGATCAGTGGAAGCGACGCGGCGAGGACCACGGCAGTCACCACGAACGCCAGACTCAGGCTGAAGAGGTCTGCCAGAACGCCCAGGATGACCGCTCCCAGAGACTCCGAGATGAAGGTCATGGAGAGTAGCACGCCGGTAGCCAGCGCCCTGTTGTCGGGGCAACACTCCTGCATCAGGGCCAGGAGGATCACGTAGGTAGCGGGCATGACGATGCCCAGGCCGATGAGGACCGGAACCTGGGGCCAGCCAGGGAGTACGACCAGCGCTGCGAGCAAGACGGGTGCCACGGCGGTGGTGGCGAACGCGATGGAACGGCGGCCCATGCGGTCCGAAGCGGAACCGGCAAGAAGGGCACCGACCGCTGATACCCCTTGCACCAGGGACAAGGAGATGCCCGCCAGCCAGAGGTCAACACCCTGGTTGGTCAACAGGGTGGGCAGGAAGGTGAGGGTTGCTGAGAAAGCCATGGCCCGCGCCATGACGATGCCTGCCACCGGCAGCAGAAGCGGCCGTATTCTCTCTATACCATGGCGCCAGGAGTGAGCTGTTGACGGAGCGGGAGGCGTCAGTTGGACGCCCCTCAGTCGCAGGTACAGGACAGCCGAACCTGCCCATCCGCCGATCATCAACCATGGAGTACTTCGAGGCGTTGCGAGGTTGATGGTGGTGGATACCAGGAGCGGGCCGATAGCGTAGCCTAGATAGCCTCCGACGGTCCAGAACCCGAGCCCCCTTCCCAGGCGTCCGCCGGACAGTCGTCCGGCCATGGCCGGTGCCGACGCGTGGAAGGTGGCGGACAAGAGCCCGGCAATGGTCACCAGGAGCGCCACTACCGCGTAGTGAGGGGCCACGCCGAGCAAGCTCATCGCCGTCGCGGTCAGCGCGGGCACGAGGACGACGAAGTACCGCAGACTCGCCCGGTCCGCCAGGTGCCCGACGAGAGGTTGGAGAAGAGAGGGCGAGGATTGCATGAAGGCCAGGAGCCCCGCCTGTGTGTTGGACAGCGCCATGCGGGCGATCAACACGGGCAAGAGCGGGGGAAGGAAGCTGGTGTACACGTCATTGATTGCGTGCGCCAGACTGACCGTGAGTACATGGCCGGTCTGAAAGCCCTCTCCGCTGGGCACACGATCGCTATTCGCGTCGAGGCTATGGTGCGACACGGTCACCTCCGGTCATTGTTGGGTCCCGTTGCCCTCGTGCGGTGGCAGTTCTTGGCGTGCTGAGACGTGCCTTCCAGGTAGCGCGAATACCAGTGGGAGGCCCAGCAGGGGAATGACGGCAGTGGCTGCGAAGGCCCAACGGAGGCTGTAGAGGTCCCCCATCACTCCGAGGGCTACGACTGCGAGAGAACGAATCACGAAGCTCAAGGCCATGTAGAGGCCATTGGCCAAGGCGCGATTGTCGGGAGTGCTCTCCTGCACCAAAGCCATGATCACGGGGGCGACCGACAGTGAGGTGAAGCCGAGGATTAGCAGGAGAGGGAGCCGCATCCAACCATCCGTGCCCAGAAAAGCGAGCATGAACAGGGGCGTGGTGAGCATGGCGATGAAGATGACCAAGCGCCGGCCCAGACGATCGCTCAGGGAGCCTCCGACCAGGGCTCCCACCACACCTGCCGCCTCCAGGAGAGTCAGGGACATGCCGGCGAACCACAGACTAGCTCCGCCTTCAGTGAGGAAGAGGGGGAGGTAGGTGGTCAGTGCCGCGAGCGTGAAGACGCGCGCCGTTACGATGCCCACCAGCGGAACCAGGAGTGGCCTCATGGCGTCAAGCCCTCGTCGGAAGGAGGGCTTCTCAAGACTCTGAGACGACCCAACTGGGACATCTCTGAGAAGCACATAGAGCAGCAACGACGCGGCGAGGCCGAAGACCATGAGCCAGATCGTCCCCTCCAGAGTCACGAACCTCAGGGCAGTCACGATGACGAGAGGGCCGATCGTGCGGCCAAGTTCGCCCCCCACCATCCACAGGCCCATGCCGCGTCCCAAGCTGCGTCCAGAAAGCCGGCCGGCCACGACCGGTGCCACGGCGTGGAAGGCAGCAGAACTGAAGCCCACAACCATGAGGAGGAAGGCTAGCATAACGTATCGCGGTGCCAGGCCCAATAGACTCATGATCACTGCGGAGACCGCGGGCGCCACAATCACGAAGTAGCGGAGACTGACCCGATCGGCCAGGTGCCCGATGTAGGGCTGAAGTACGGATGGGGCTTGCAGGAACACGCTCAGGGCCCCGGCCTCGGCCTTGGACAGAGCGAGCCTGGAGATGAACTCAGGCAGTAGAGGCGGCAAGAAGGCTGTGTAGGTGTCGTGGACGGCGTGAGCGGCGGTGATGGTGAGGACGCGCCCCGTCTGAAATGGTCCTTGGTCGACTCTGGCTCTGGACGAGCCTCCTTGGTCGGAGAAACGTGAGGTGGTAATGATGACCTCGTCTTGGGCTGATACGCGCCAGATTGTGATAAGGCCGCTCTCCGTAGGGAGCGGCTCGTGGTCCGGTGGACCGTTGCACATTATACCACAGGTGCTCGGAGTGAGCTACACGCTCTATAACCGGGGCGGTGAGGTGAACGTGTTGGGCGGTCGAAGGGGGAATCGGTTGTTGCGCTAGCTGATGTCGCCTGTGACGTAGGCTCGGGTCTTCTCGTCCTGTGGAGAGGCGAAGATCTGCTCGGCCGGGCCGTGTTCCACCAGTTCGCCGAGGTAGAGGAAAAGGACATAGTCGCCGATCCTGCGAGCTTGTCGCAGGATGTGGGTGACGACCACGAGGGTGTATTTCTGTTTGAGGAACTCGAACTGCTGCTCGATGAGCTGGGCCGACATGGGATCGAGAGCCGAGGTAGGCTCGTCGGCCAGGATGGCCTCTGGCTCGACCGCCAGTGCCCGCGCCAGGGCGAGTCGCTGTTGTTGGCCTACAGAGAGACCTGCGGCCGGATCGTGGAGTCTGTCCTTGACTTCCTGCCACAGTCCTGCCAGGCGAAGGTAGCACTCCACGAGAAGATCCATGGCATCACTCTTCTTGGAGCGCGCGCCCATTCTGGCCAACTCTGAGCAGAGCTGCTCCAGGTCCGGAGATTCCTTGATCTGCTCTATTTGCTGCAGCATCTGCTGTTGCTTCATCCGGTGGATGCGGGGTCCATAGGCGATATTGTCGTAGATGGACATGGGCAGAGGATACGGCTTCTGCGACAGGAAGCCTACCTTCTTCCTCAAGGCGAGGACATCGGCCCTGGGATCGAAAATGTTCTGGCCGTCGATCAACACCTGGCCGGTCACTGTGACCTCCTCGTTGAGGTCTACGAGGCGGTTGAGGCTTTTCAGCAGAGTGGTCTTGCCGCAGCCCGAGGGACCGATGATGGCGGTGATCTGTCCGTCGGGTATGTCCACTGTGACGTCCTGAAGGGCGGCGTGACGTCCGTACGAGATGTTGAGATTGCGCAGGCTGATGTGGGGCATGTGGTTGCTCCTACCTGATGATGTTCCGGCCAAAGCGGCGGGTCAGGAGACGGGCCGCGAGACTGCTAAGCAAGACGATGACCAGTAGAATCAGGGCTGACGCGTAGGCTCGCTGCTGGACCTCGGGAAAGGGCGTGGCCAACTGGAAGAAGACGGCCAGTGGCAGTGATGCGGTGGGATCGAGCAGGGAGCGTGGTATGTAGTCCGTATAGCCGGCCGTGAAGAGGATGGAGGCAGCGTCGCCGATGCCCCGCCCGAAGGCCAGGACGAAGGCGGTGATGATACCTGGAACCGCCTGCCTCAGAACCACGCCCATGGTCGTTTCGAGCCTCGTGGTGCCCATGGCGTAGGAGATCTCTTTCAGTTCCCGGGGCACCATTCTCACTGCTTCCTCCATAGCCCTGGCCATGACGGGGAACATGACCAGAGAGAGCGCGATGATGCCGCCCAGCAGCGATGCACTGAGGCCAAGATAGCGCATGATGACGAAGCCAAAGGCCCCATAGACGATGGAAGGCGTGCCCCACAAGGCGTCGAGGCACAACCTGGTAAACGTGGCCAGCCGCCTGCCGGTGTACTCCTTCTGGAGAATGATTGCCGTCGGCAGACTCAGCAAGATGGCTAGAGCAGACCCTCCCAGAGCCAGGTAGAGCGAGCCCACTATGGCGTTGGCGATGCCTCCCTCTTTTCCGAGATAGTAGCCACCCTTGGGAGTCTGGAAGATCATGGAAAGGCTCAGGGACGATGCTCCCCTGACGACGACGATGATGATGATGGCGATAAGGACCATCAAGACCAGGCCCAGAGAGGCGAGCATGAGACCCTTGAATACGGTTTCCTCCAGTCTCCTGGCGCGCATGGGGATCATGACCTCCTTTCGACCTGCTGGAGGATGAGATGCGCTGCGAGGGTGAAGCCCGCTACCACCAGGAGTAGGATGAGGGCGGCGAGCATCAGCGCGGAGTCATACATGGGTATGGACATCATCTCGCCGTAATTGTTGGCGATCAAGGCTGGTAAGGGATAGGCCGCGTCGAATAGCGAGGTGGGAACCTGGGCCACGTTGCCGACGACCATGAGCACGGCCATGGTCTCGCCGAAGGCGCGAGCGAACCCCAGCACGATGGCGGCCATGATCCCACGAAGGGCGTTTCTTAGCACGACGTGCTTGACTGTCTCCCAGCGGGTGGCGCCCAAGGCGATAGAGGCCTCGGTGGCTTCCGCCGGCACCGCTTGGAGCACGTCCGTCGAGACAGAGATGATGATGGGGAAGACCATGATAGCCAGGATGATGCCTCCCGACAGGAGGCTGTAGCCAGTAGTGGGGCTACCCAGAGCGTGGCCGACGGTCCTCACCAGGGGCACGATGACGATGACGCCCCAGAAGCCGTAGATCACCGATGGGATGCCTGCCAGGAGATCGACGATAGGGCGGACGAGTTCGCGCGTGCGCCGGTGTGCGTACTCGGACAGGTAGATGGCGCTGAGTAGACACACTGGCACAGCCAGAATCATGGCGATGGCGGTTGCCGCCAGCGTGCCGATGATGAAGGCGTAGAAGCCAAACTCACCCTTCAGCGGGTGCCAGGACGACGAGAACAGGAGGTCCAGGATCGGTTCCCGGCTGAGGATGGGTCTAGCCTTTGCATACAGACCAAGGGCCAGAAGCAGAAGCAGGGAGTTCACCAGTGCCAGAACGAGGCGCATGGACTTCGTGGCCAGAGAATCCTTGAGACGTCTCCACTGCATAGGATACGTGCTTTCGGTGCCTAGATGTGAATCGTGTGGCCTTAGCCGACTGCGCTGTCAGCCACCTACCATCGCCAGGGCATCTTCGATCTGGTCTTCCGACAGACTGATGTAGCCGACTTCCTCGAGGTACTGCTGCCCGTCAGTCAGAATCCAGCGCACGAATTCCGCAGCGAGACCCTTGAACTCGGTCTGCGTGACCAGGTACAGGTCCCTTGCCGGAGGCGATGGGTAGACTCCAGCCTGAATTGCCTCCAGCGCCTTGTTCTTGGTAGACAAGTCTTCTTCGGGATCGACCTGACCGTTTACATCGACGTCGATGGGTACAACTGCCAGTCCTTCCACGGGAAGGCCGGTGTTGAGGTCATAGGCGTAGTTGAGGTTGTTGAAGCCAATGCCGAGAGGATCTGTCTTCACCGCCTCGGCTAGCCCGGGATCACCGTACACGGCGATGTTCTTGAGGTCCTCTTGCTCGCCTCCGAGATAGGCTGCCCAGGTGTCGGCAGCACCGCAAGCATCAGACCTCGTATAGACGTTGACCACGTCGGTCGACTCGGTGCCAGCGACGTCGCCCCACGTGAGAGCCTCACCGTTGATCCACAGGTCCACCAGAGCCTGCCTCTGGACTCCCTTCGCGGAGAGGGCTGCCGAGGAGGGGTTGGCGGCATTCATGGTGGGGAAGACGGCGTCCTTGACCACAGGGACGAAATAGGCGCCCTGCTCGATCTCCTCGGGGCTGATCTCTCGGGAGACCATGCCGATGTCGACGATGCTGGCCAGGGCGTCGGCCATGCCCTTGCCGGCCCCGCCGGCAGAGACGTCTAGCCTAACCTTAGGGTGTATGGCCTGGAACTCTTCAGCCCATTTCACCATCATGGGGTAGAGGGCCCAAGCACCGGATACCTTGATTGTGCCTTCGAGCTCGCCGCCAGTCTCAGGCCCGGTCGTGGCACCGCTAGGTGCACAAGCGGGGATAAGCGAAGCCATGGCGACGACGATGGCGAGACTTAGGCTAAGACGCCTGCGAGAGATCGATCTGGCGGACATTTACTCTGCTGCCTCCTGGGCGGGAAGTGTATTTGGGCGCTGTCTGCCTGCCGACGAACCCCAGCACTGAGTAGTTGGAGGTACTCCTTTGTGCCCAGCAAGCCCTCTTCGAGTGGTGTTGGGATCTGTCCCGTGCCGGTTGCGCAGCCGTTGCGAATTGCTGCGCCGGGTGCTCGTTTGTGGAGCCTTGTGCGGCCCTGGTTCAGTTTACAGTATCATGGGCCGCTTTGGAAGGGCCAGACTGCGGGTTCTGACGGGCCTGAAGCGGGCATTTCTACCTGGGGTTGGGGTAGGCATATTGGCGCGTCGCATGGCGGAGGACCTGACCGATGTTCCGTGTCGGGCGTAGTGCGTTCCGGGCACGAGACCGGCACAGATGCGGGGCTAGGTGTGCGAGAGACAGGAGCGCGGTGCCGTTGGGTAGGGATTGCTGTGAGGTACAGGAAGCGCTGGGGGCACCGAGTGGGGTTGTGTGCATCATGTGGTTGTAACCCGTGGTAGGCCAGAGATGGTGGGTGAACGAGGGTGGAGCGGCCTGTAGTCGCGGTCGGCACTGGTGGTGAAAGGCAAGGGGGGCGACGCTGTGGCCGCCCCCCTTGAAGCACTCGATGTGCACCAGTGCGCCCTAGGGTGTGGAGTCAGGCCCAGGGAATTCCTTCAGCACCAGAGGATCGTAGTGGCACATCGGATCGTTGACCGCGATGTCGGTGTTGTTCTCATCGCACGGGTCGATGTCCTCAGGTGGATACGTCAGGCTCTCGGGCGGGATCAAGGTCACCGTGTTGGTGAAGGGCCCGCACGGCCACCAATCCAGCGTCCCCTTGACGGTGTAGATGGCCCACTCGCCGGCGGGGATGTCGGCCTGGGCGTAGAGTCCGATGTCGGGCCACGGGCAGGGCTCCTCGGGGCAGGTGGGCGGTTCGCACGGGACGTCGCAGTCACCGTCGTCGGAGGCGCAGCAGGTCCACGTGGGATCCAGCACCGGAACGGGGATGGTGTCGGAGATGAGCAACCCTTCCACGTCACTGGGACCCAGGTTGGTCACGGTGACGGTGTAGGTGATGTCCCAGGTCGGCAGCGAGATCTCCGGATCCTGGGTCTTGATCACCTCCAGGTCGGCCACTCGACTCACCAGCAGGCTATGCGTGCTGAAGTCGTTGCCGTTGTTGTCGTCGAACATGTCACTGAAGACCTGGGCGTCGTTGTGCAGGGAAGTGGCATCAGGTATCCAGGACGGTACATGGGCCACGAAGGTGACAGTGGCCGTCATGTAGGGGGAGATAGTGCCCAGGTTACAGGTGAGCGTTCGCTCATCGACGATCTTGGTAGTCAGGCAGTTGCCCTGGCTGGGCTCGATGCTCTCCACGTCGATCTCCAGCAAGTCGGGCGACGGCAACGCGTTATCGTACACCGTCACGTTCTCCGCTGTGGAGGGGCCGGTGTTGCTTACCGTCAGAGTGTAGGTGACAGCGTTCCCGGCCGCCACCTCGTCCAACCACAGCTCCGTCTCGCCCTCGCAACCAACGAGCATCTCGCCCCAGGCCTTCGTGGTCAGCTCCAGGTCGGCCACCGCCGTTATCTCGTGCTCGGCCATGGCCTCGTTGTTGGAGAGGTCAGGGTCGTAGTCGGAGCCTGCCACGTAGGCCACGTTGTTGATGTCCTGGGGCTCGTTGGCCTTGACCACGACGGTGAGCATCCAGCGACCAGAGCCAGGCTCCGGTCCCTTGACCTCCAGCGTATCGCTCAGTGTGCAGGTGAGGAACATGTCATGGTCGAAGGTGCCGGTCTCCGGGTCGCACAGCGCGTCGCGGTCAGAGGTGACACTTAGCAAGTCGAAGGAGCCGTTGGACTCCAGCACGTCGTCCAGTGTGACGTCGTGCGCGTACCCGGTGCCCAGGTTGTCCACGATCACGGTGTAGGTGAGCTCATCGCCGGCCCGCACCTCCCCCTCGGGCTTGCCGAACTTCTGTACCTTGAGATCGGCCCAGCCCTGGATCAGGATAGGGGCGCTGGCGTAGTCGTTGTATTCGACAGGGTCTGGGGTGGTCTCGCTGTGCACCCAGACCTGGTTGCTCACCGTACCAGGATCCGCATCGGGCTCGACGCGACCGAAGACATAGAACGTCTTGGTCTCCCCCAGACTGAGAACGTCCCAGTAGCAGTCGACCTCCTCACCCGGAGAGTCGCCTGTGATTACACACGCAGGATCGGTGACCAGTTCCGCCAGGACGCCCACCGGGAGGGTATCGGTCATCAGCACGCTGTAGGCGTCGCCTGGTCCGTTGTTGGCGACCTCGATGGTGTACATCACCTGCTCGCCCGTGTAGACCTTCCAGGGCTCGGCTTCCTTCCACACCGAGAGATCGGCCTCGTTGATGACGTAGTTGGAGCAGTAGAGGTCTTCCTCGTAGCCCGTAAGCCAAACGTTCGAATCGGCGTCCCAGTCTGTGATCTCGTTAGTCAACGGCCCCTCGGGGGCATCGGCGTTGACCAGCACCCTGAGATACACCACCCGCGTCTCGGAGGGAGCCACGTCGCCCAGCAAGCAGTGCAGCCCCTGGCCAGGACCACCGTGCATGGGCGGTAACTGGTCCGTGTAGAAGCACTCTCCACCCGTGGACGGCTGGATCTCGTACGAGAGGTAAGTAACGTCGTCGGGTAGCAGGTCCCAGAGTTCGTAGTTGTGTACTGTCGACGGGCCGTCGTTCCGAACCAGGATGTCGTACTGGATCTCCTCGCCGGCCAGGACATCCTCCTCCCACCCGCACCCCTTCTTCATGAACACGTCGGAGGAGGTGGAGACGGAAACGATCACGTAGTCACGGTTGTTGCCGTTGTCCGGGTCGAAGATGTCGCTGGAGACGATGGCGTCGTTCTCCAGAGTCCCCACGTAGTCAGGGCCGATGTTAATGGTAACGAAGACCGTGGCCGAAGCATCGACGCCAATGGTGCCTAGGTTGCACGTCAGAGGGGTCGAGCCGGGGTTACCCGTCGTGCAACTTCCCTGTGACGGGTTGATTGTGACCACCGTAACCCCTTCCGGCAGCATGTCCTCCAGCACCACGTTCTCGGCCGTCGAGGGTCCGTTATTGGTGACCTGGAGCTGGAAGCGCACGTCGTTACCGGCGTAGAAGGGCGGGGATGGCGGCGTGGCGATGGATTTGTCGAGCGAGAGGTCCGCGACATCGCCAACGTGGATAGAGTCCTGAGCCTGGTTGTTGGACATGTCTGGATCGGGCGTGTCGCTGATCACGTCGACCACGTTGTTCACGTCCTGAGTCTCGTCGCCCTGGACCTCGATCTGAATGGTCCAGCGGCCCGACATGCCCTCGTATCCCTCTGGCTCCAGGGGCTCCTCCAACTGGCAGTTGACGGCATTCCCGTCGATGGTGCAGGAGTCTGTGCGGTCGGGATCCTCGATCACGCTCAGGATGTTGAACGTATCCGAAGAGACCATCACGTCGTGCAGGGTGACGTTACGCGCGTGAGACGGCCCCGTGTTGTCCACGAAGATGGTGTAGGTGAAGGTGCCGCCCGCCTGCACGTGATCGTCGGGCTTGCTCATCTTGAGCACGGAGAGGTCGGCCAGCTCCTCCACGAAAGTGGACTGGGTAACCGTGTTGTCGCCAGGGACATTCTCGATCTCCTGGCTGCCGACCTGGGCCGTGTTGCTGATGACCAGCGTGGCGTCGGGTTCGCCTACCACGGTGTCCGGATCGACGCGGGTCTTGATCTCGAAGGAGTAGCTGTCGCCTCCCGCCAGGTCCGGCAGCGAGCAGATCAGCCTGTTGGACAAGTCTGGTCCAGTGCAGTTGTCTGTATTGTCGATGTACTCCACGTCTACAGGCAGGGTGTCCGTGACCGTGACCCCGGTCGCCGTGGCCTGACCGGCGTTGCTGACCACGATCTCGTAGAACAGTTCCTGCCCCGCCATCACGGGGTCGGGTGAATCTGTCTTCTCGATAACCAGGTCTACGATGGGTGCCCGCACTAGTGTACGGGCGGTATCGGTGGCCTCCTCATTCACCGTGGCGCTGTTCTCGATGAGGCCTGGCTCAGCGTCGGGCGAGACCAGCACGGTGATCTCGAAGACGTAGGTCTCGCTTGGCCCCAGGGGTCCGATATCACACTGCAAGACCTCGGGGGGACCAACGTCGATCACCGCGCAGCCGGCCGTGTCTGACTGGTACGAGACCTCGGCGGGCAGCGTGTCCACGACCTGAACGGGATCGGCCGTGGACGTGCCGTTGTTGGTCACGGCGATGTTGTAGACCAGCTCCTCGCCCGCGTAGACGGGGTTGGGCTGGCCGGATTTCTCGATGGCCAACTCTACAGTCTGAAGAGGCGCGTCCGCCTCGAAGGAGCCGATGTCGCACAGAGGCGTGCCGTTGTCGTCACCGTCCACAGGGCGTGGTGCACCTCGCTGGTCTGTGCTCACGGTGCAGTAGCCGTCAGCTACACCGTCCCGAGCGGGGCTTCCCTCCAGCAACTCGTGAGTAAGAGTGGGGCCGCCGTTGTCCTGGAGGGAGCCCAGGAACGGGTCCGTGCTGGGCTGGTCCCCAAGGAGGGTGAGATTGCACGTGTTGTCACTGTCGATGTTGTATTGCAGGGAGGTCATGGTGCCGTAGCAATCGCTCCCTAAGAGCTGGTCAGCCACGATGGTGTTCTTGAGCTGGATTGTGCCGCCACCGTTGTAGAGGCCGGCCCCTCCCATGAAGGCTACGTTTCTGGTGACCGTGCAGTTGGTGAGTGTGACATCCGCGTAGCTGCCCATGTAAGTGGACAGTCCACCGCCCGTGGCTGCGGAGTTACCGCTCAAGGTGCTATTGACTATGGTGGATGAGCCCAGTTCCTCCATCAAGGTGAGGGGTGCGATGCCTCCTCCGTTGTAGGCCTGATTCCCGCTGAAGGTGCTGCCTGTGATGTCCATGCTCCCGAGGGTGAACAAGCCGCCGCCCATGCCGGTGTATTCGCCAGTGACGCTGTTGTTGCTGACGGTGGAGTCGTCCAGGCCGACGTAGCCCGTGGCCATCACGCCGCCGCCGCCTGCCATCGAACTCACCGAGGTAACGACGTTCCCGGCGATGACGGAGTCGGCGACGGTGAGCACGGTGGCCATACCGCCGGTGCAGATGCCACCACCTCCGACCATGGGTGATATGTAGTCGAAACAGAGGCCATCAGTATCAGTGACCGCTCCGCCGGTGATGGTGACGCCCGAGATGTCCAGGTAGATGATGTCCAGCATGGGATCCTCGGGCACGACATGCAAGACACGATCGATGCCGCCGGCATCGATGATCGTGGAGCCAGCGCCATCGCCCACGATGGTCAGATCATCCAGGACGTCCAGGTCGCCCGTCTGGTTGGCGTTCTCATCGCTCCCCGTCAGAGACAGGGTGTAGGTACCCGCCGGCAGGTAGATGGTGTCCATGCCTGAGGAGCCTGCCGTACAGGCATCCACCACGGCATCGGTATTGGCCGCCTCGATGGCCTCCCTCAACGAGCAATCCTCGTCGGCGTTGAGTTCATCGTCCGTGGTGGTGACGTTGATCGTTGCCGCGTGAGCCACGCGCGGCGCTGGGGCGGCTAGAGCCAGCACCGCCAACAGTGCGATGCTCAGCGCCAGGCGCCACATTGCTGTCATTCCGGTTCGGCTTTGAGTGGTGTGCATGGTGTTCCTCCACGGTTTGTAGCCCTCTGCAATCGGGAGGGCGACTGTTCTTGACGAGAGTATGAGGGCAGAGATAGACACACTCTATCGCCCTTGCCTGCGAGGGGTAGCGCGTAGTGCCATAGACCGAAAGTATCGCTCACGGTGTACGCCGCCCGCGCGCCTATCGGTCTGGACATGGAAGTGGATGCCTCGTCAGACATGGCTCCAGGTGAGCCGTGGGTGGAGCCATGATCCGGTGGTGGCGGCAGGAGTTTCGAGAGAGGCATTGTAGGAGACGCTTCACACTAGGCCTTTGGCCTAGCGCTGGAGGTCGAGGCGCCCCTCGCGCTTGGTTTTGCAGTATGCTTGCACTCCCTCCGTACACCAGGAGACCGCCCAGGGCGGTCACGGGCCTTGGGGAACTGGTGGTATTGTACTACCCAATCCTGAGCCTGTCAAGATGGCATACTCGTGCTGGGTTCCTTGAGCACTCTGTCTAACGCGAGGGGAGAGAAAAGGATACTGGGGGGCGTAACGAGAGCTGCGGTCCGCTGGGGAAGCGAGTAGCGGCCTGCAAAAGAAGAGGGGGCGGCCCTGGAACCGCCCCCTTGTATTCACTCGGCGCCTGACCCTATGGTATGGAGTCAGGCCCAGGGAAAGCCTTCAGCACCAGAGGATCGTAGTGGCAGCAGGGATCGTTGACCGCTATGTCGGTGTCGTTCTCGTCACAGAAATCGATGTCCGTCTCCGGGTATAGCAGGCTCTGCGGTGCGATCAGCTCGACGGTGTTGGTGAAGGGACCGCACGGCCACCAGTCGAGGATACCGTTTACGGTGTAGATGGCCCATTCACCTGCCGGGATGTCCGCCCTGGCGTAGAGCCCGATGTCCGGCCACGGGCAGGGCTCCTCAGGGCAGACGGGCGGCTCGCACGGAATGTCACACTCGCCATCGTCGGACGCGCAGCAGGTCCACGTGGGGTCGAGCAACTGCACGGGGATGGTATCGGAGATGAACACATCGTGCGCATCGCTAGGACCGGAGTTGGTGATGGTGATGGTGTAGGTAGTATCCCAGGTGGGGAGAGAGATCTCCGGCTCCTGGGTCTTCTCCACCCCCAGATCTGCCCAAACCTCCACGGTCGTCGAGTTGGTGGCAAAGTTGTTCCAGTTCTGATGATCGTAGAGTTCGCCGTAGACCATCGCTTCGTTGAGCAGCGTGGTCCCCTCAGCCACGTCGGATGGTACGCGAGCCTCGATGTAGACGCTCTTGCAGTACTCTTCGCCGATGTAGTCGGGCAGGTAGCCCATGTAGCAGGTCAGCCGGCGGTCGGTGTCACCCTGTTCACCCAAGTCGCCGAGCAGACAGGTTACGCCACCGTTCCACTCGACGTCCGTGATCTCGAGCAAGGGAGAAATCTCCCAGTCCTCGAGCACCACGTTCTTGGCGACGGACGGTCCGTAGTTGCATACTTCCAGTTCGTACCACATCGTAGCGCCAGCCGCGACCCTGTCCGGCTCCATGGGATAGGGTGGCTCGCCGCACTCGTCCGGGATCTCGCCGTAAGCCGACTTGTAGAGTTGCAGGTCCGTAACGGGTTCGACGTCGTTGTTGGCCTCATCGTGGTTGTTGGAGAGGTCTGGATCCTCGCCGGGGACGGTGGTAACGTCGACCACATTGGTCACGCTGCTCTCTTCGAGCACGTCCACGTAGACCTTCACCTCCCAGCGACCAGAGGAGGCTTGTGACATCACCTCCAAGGGATTGTAGAGCTGGCAGGTAATATGGGCTTCCTCCCAATCATAACCATAGTAGTCCCACCAGCAGTCGGCAGGACGGTCCGAGTACACGTCCTCTACGTAGTACTCCTCGTAGTAGTAGCCACCAAGATCGTTCCAGTTGAACACATCGTTCAGGACCACATTGTGCGCGTACCCCGGACCCAGGTTGTCCACGACAATGGTGTAGATCAGCGGCCCGGGCGCCTCGACTGGGCCGGAGGGGCCGTACTTCTGCACCCTCACGTCGGCCTTGCCCAGGACCAGGTTGGCCTCGGTGTCCCAGTTGTTGTCGGGGTTGGGATCCTCTGTGTCGGTCAACACATGCACCCGATTGTTGATCATGCCCAGGGTGTCGGCCTTGACACGGACCCAGATGGAGAAGGAACTGGTCTCGCCGGGCGGGATCTCTCCCAGGTGGCAAGCGGCTTCGTCCGATCCCTCCATCAGGGTCAGGCCTGTGATGGAGAAGCCGGGGTTACCGATGCGGTACATGTTGCAGTACCCATACATCTCGTTGATGTCGATGCGAACCAAGCCGTAGTAGCCACCGTCATCTAAGGTGAGGCCGCCGTAGAGCACGCCGTCGGGGCCGAACTCGATGGCGCGAAGGTCATCCTCGTACCAGTCGTCGTCCGCGTCCCAGACATCGCACACCCAGTGGGCTTCGCCATCGTCCAGATCGATCGCCCACAGGTCATTGTAGGTGCCACCTCCAGCCTCGAGCCCGTACATGATTCCGGAGGACTCGTCATAGGCCAGGCCGTGGATCTGGTCGTAGACGTACATGTAGCCACCTACCATGGTCACATCGCCCGTATCCGGGTCGACAGTGGCCAGATAGGGATCTGCGCCGGGATACTCCGAGCATGACCCGTATAGCGTATCGCCTACGAACTCCAACCCAGGGAGCGCACAGTCCTCGTCGAGGTCCGCATAGCCCATCTCGGCACCTGTCGCCGGATCGAGCTCGTAGAGTCGTGGTCCCGGATCGTCCCCGTACCACGGCTCGAAGCCCTGGGCTGCGAACAGCCTGCCTGAGAGGTTGTCGTATTCGACCTCTGAGGCCAGCCATTCCGGCATCTGGCCGATCAGACTACCCGCGCCACTATCCAGATCGACGCTGAACAGTGCGCCGCCACCGTCCTCATCTTCGAACCACCAGGGTTGTGTAGAGCCCAGCATGGTCGGAGGGGTGTAGTCGCAGTCGGCCGTGGAGATCTCGTACTCCACACCCTCATCGAAGGTGTCGGTAACCACTACGTTGTAGGCCACGCCGGGGCCGAGGTTGGTAACCTCGATATCGTACCTCTTCTGCTCGCCCGCGTAGACCTTATAGGGGTCGCTTGTCTTGATGATGGAGAGGTCCGCGGTGTTGTGCACCGTGGTTGTTACAACAGAGCGTAGCCCAAAGAACCCGTCTGGCCAATCTGTGCCGTTGAAGGGCGAGTTGGCCCACAGGCTTGCCGTGTTGCTGATGATGCTTTCTGCCTCCAACCACGGTTCGACGTTGCCGCGCACGCGGATTCCTCGATTGGCCCCAGGCTCCAGGTCGCCCAAGGAGCACAGAGCCGAGTCTGGCTCACACGAACCGTCGCCGACCATGACCTCGGCGTCGAGGAGGCTGATCCCTCCTGGCAGCTCATCGTTCAGGTACACGTCGTGTGCCGTCGATGGACCTTCGTTCCAGAGATTGATCCAGTACTCTATCTGCTCGCCTGCTTGAATGTCCGGCGGGCCTTCTTTGAGTAGACCGAGATTGGAGAAAGGTTCGACCCAGATCAGCACGTGGGCGCGGTTGTTGCCCTCGTTCTGGTCATAGACCTCGCTGTCGACCACCGCGTCGTTCTCCATCACGCCCTGGTAGCCGGGATCGATGAAGGCCTCGACCTGGACCGACACCTCCTGATCAACTTCGAGGTTGCCCAGGCTGCACACGAGAGGCTCTGTGCCCGGCGTGCCGGTGGTGCAACTGCCCTCGTCGACGAAGACCCCTACGACCGTCAGCCCCTCGGGCAGCAGGTCCTCGAGGGTCACGTTCTGCGCCACCAGGGGTCCGGTGTTGGAGACAGTGAGGGTGTAAGTCACGAGTTCCCCGGCGAAGTACGGTTCGGGTGATACAGTCTTGACCAGGGCCAGATCCGCTTGATTGGGGTCCATGATGTAGTTGGTAGCGGTGTCGCACACGAGCTCGCCGTACCCATTCTCGTACTCGATATCCCACTCCGAAGTGACACACGCTGTGTTGACGATCTCGGCCGGCGGCGTGTCGGGCAAGACCCGGGCGTAGATGTCGAAGCTGCCGGTGTCACCTGGGCCCATGTCCCCCATGGCGCACTGCACTTCGTCGCCATCGAAGGAGCAATCGCCAGTGCTGGTCTCGTACTCCACTCCAGCCGGCAAGGTGTCGCTGACCGTGACGCCGAACGCAACGGATGGGCCCTCGTTGGTCACCGTGATGTGGTAGATCTTCTGCTCACCCGGATAGAGCTTCACGGGCTCGCTGGTTTTCTCGATGGAGAGGTCGGGCTTGGCCATGACGTAGTTGTAGCAGCTCTGCTCGCCCGTCACAGACCAGATATCCGAGTCGGCATCCCAACCGGGCACTGTGTTCCACAGTTCAGAGTCGGGTGCAACGTCAGCATTCACACGCACTGTGAGATGCACTGCGCGTTCCGTACCCGGGGCGATGTCACCCAGCCAGCAGTGCACCCCCTGCCCGCCGCCGAGGCCTCCCGGCAGCGCCTCGGTGTAGAAGCACTCACCGCCCCCTCCCTCGACGGCATAATCGAGGTAGGTGACGTCGTCGGGCAACTTGTCCCAGAAGCGGAAGTTGCGCACGGTGGAGGGACCGTCGTTGCTGACCAGGACGATGTACTCGTGCTCTACGCCGGCCACCACTTCCTCAGACCCGCAGGCCTTCTGTATGAACATGTCGGACGCTGTGTATGGCTCCACGATTACGGAGTCAAGGTTGTCGCTGTTGTCAGGGTCGAAGATGCTGCTGTACACCCAGGCATCGTTCTCCAGCCATCCCTGCCAACCCCAGCCCGGGATATACTCGACGGGGTAGTCGGCATCGATGTGTACAAACACCTGCACCTGCTTGGCAGGGTCGCCAGGGGCGATATTGCCCAGATAGCAGATCAAGGGATCGGTGGGGTCGCCAGGCGTGCCGGTGTTGCAGTCGCCGCCTCCGAGGACGGTGTACTCATCCACGGTCACGCCAGCGGGCAAGTAATCCTCGAGCACGACGCCCTCCGCGGTGGAGGGTCCTATGTTGGACACGCTCAGGTCGAAGCGCGCCGGACCGCCCGCCACGCATCCGTAAGGCCCGAGGCAGGTATAGGACTTGCTGAGGGAAAGGTCGGCCACGTCGGTGACGTAGATGAAGTCCTCGGCCGTGTTGTTGGACCAGTCTGGGTCCGGAGTGCCGACGTAGTAGCCTTCCATGAACGGATCTTCCTCGGTGAGCGGGAAGACCTGCACCACGTTGTTCACGTCCTGCGTCTCATTGGCCCGGAGGACGACGTAGATAGTCCACTGCCCAGTGTCGAAGAATGGGAGTTCCTCCGGGTAGTAGCCGTACAAGTAGCCCTTGGGCTCCAGGTACCAGAGGCCGCAGAAGAGCGTATTGGAGATACCAGGCTCTGTGGATTCGACGGCGCACTCGATCGTCTCTTCGTACTCGTCGCGGTCGGTCCAGTAGTCGACGATCTCGAAAGCCCCGGAGGATAGTAGCTCGTCCCTCATGCCCACGAAGCGCGCAAAGGACGGGCCCAGGTTCTCCACGAAGATGGTGTAGGTGAAGAGCTCCCCCGCCTGCACTTCGGTATCCGGCTTGCTCATCTTCATCACGGAGAGGTCGGCCGAGTCTTGCACGAAGATGGAGTGGCTGGCGGTATTGTCGTTAGGGTTGTCGTCGGCCTCGTCGCTCCCTACCACCACGTCATTCTCGAGGACGTAGGTGGGGCTCCACCACTCCACTAGCAGCCAGGGATAGACGAGCATCTTGACGTCGAATTCGCGCTGCTCGCCCGGCTCCATCGTGCCCAGATTGCAGACGAGCTCGTCATACCCGTCGTAATAGCAGTCGCCTGTGTCGCCGACATAGAGTGCCTCATAATAGTATGGCAGCGTATCGGTGACCAGCACGTTGGTCGCCGTGGTGTCTCCGTCGTTCCTGACGGAGATGTGGTAGAACAGCTCCTCCCCGGCGATGACCGGTCCCGGTGCGCTGGGGTCCGACGACTTGCTGATCACGAGGTCTACCCCCGGAGCCGCAGACACGGACGCGAGACCCAGTGCCAGGAGGGCCGTGAGCAGCACAACGCTGCTCACCAAAACAGTCAACTTCGTTCGTGCGATCATTGTTGCCTCCTTAAGTTCCTTCCTTGTAGTTCGAGTGCCTTCATCGCATCGCTGCAAGAGGCGTGTCGCCTGTTCGAGAGGGGGATCAGGCCTAACCGGAGAAAAGCAGAAGCGCCCCTGCCGGAATCAGGGGGCGCTTCAGGGTGAATGGCAAATCGGGCCAATAGTAGCGAGAAGGGAAAAGAGAAGAGCCGGCCACCCTTTCAGTCCACGTGCGGACCTTGCCTGATCGTGGTTCGCCATCGAAAGCCTTTCTTAGTGTGATCAGTGCACAGCGACCGCGGGTGAGTCCGGCACAAACCCGCAGACTTGAGCTATATTATAGCAAACTGGCTCTGACTTGTCAAGTAGCTGGTGCGGGTTACCGATCGATTGGGTGAGCGCGCTGACGCAATAGGAAGGCGCATGGCCTGCACAATACGATAGCGAGAGAGCAGTAGTTGTTGTATATGGAATGCTACCTCTATCCCCCAGGCTCCGCCCGAGTCGTGGCTCTTGACAGCAGAGTGGAATTCTGCTAAAATGTGAACACTAAACGAGCCTGGGGCTCTAGTTTGGGGTGCCCGCAGGCCGTGATCGGTTGGGACCAGAAGGGATCAGGAGCAGTGCCGTTGCTCCATCCCTCGTTTTCCCGAATTCGGAAGGGGGCTCAAAGGAGATGCCTGTACGAGGTGCTTCGAGAGGACTGATATTGGCACGGGCCCTGCTGGCCGCTTTGCTGCTCGCCTCGGCAGCATGGTCAGTCGTGGCGGCACAGGATCCTGGTAGCGACTCGGTGCCCGACAGGTCACCACACGTATCCACGAGCACGGGGGGACGGGTGAGCCAGGGCGCCGACGTGATCGGCTATTCTATCGATTCGGACTACAGGAACCGGTTGTGGCGGATAGACCTCAATACCGGAGTGGCTACACTAGTCGGTCCTACCGGTTTCAGGGACATCGAGTCCCTCAGCTTCTCCTCCACAGGTGTGCTGTACGGTATCGCCGACAACTCGAAACGGCTTGTGAGGTGCAGCCTGGGCAATGGCTCCTGCACGAGCGTAGGCTATCTGGGGGTGACCTTCAAAGACACCGGGCTCGCCTTCGATAACCGCGGCCGGCTCTGGATGTCCACCGATGAACCTGGGCCACCCGAGATCTTCTTCCGGGTCAATCCGAACACCGGCGCAGGCACCGCTGTCGGCACTCAGGGACAGGAGGTCACTGGGCTGGCTTTCGGGCGAGGGGTCTTGTACGGTCTGGGCGGAGACTACAACGACAACTTGGTCACGATCGACAGTTCGACAGGAGCTGCGACACCGGTGGGGCCGTTGGGGACATTGAGCTTGGTGGATGGTGGCATCGACTTTGACTCGAACGGCGTGCTGTGGGGCATCAGCGACCCCAGTGATCTGGATGAGACTATCCCCAGCCAGACCTTCACCATAGACACTTCGAGCGGCGCGGCTACCGTGGTGGCGACCATTACGGACGAGGGCGGGGAGCCACTCTATGGATTCGAGAGCTTGGCCATCTGGCCCATCAAGGAACCCCCGGAAGAGGAGGAGCCTGTCGTGCCCGAACCAGGCACGTTGCTGCTGCTGGGCAGCGGTCTGGCCGGGCTGGCGGGGTATGCCGGGTTGAGGGGGCGAAGAGCAACCGCCGACTGATTCCGCATCGTTTGGAGACATGGACAGCACGGGCCGTCCTTCACAAGGACGGCCCGTTTTTCATTGCTCTTCGTGTTGACGTCGGTCTCCGGTCGAGGAGTGCCTCTTTTCTCTGGAGCCATGTTGGTCGCTTGAGTGCGTCGCGTTCGGCATTACTCCAGGGGGGCGAACTTCACGATGCGGTGGTTGTTGGAATCAGCGACGTAGATGTTGCCAAGCTGATCGATGGCAATGCCCGTGGGAAGGTCAAACGAAGCAGCGTCCTGCCCGTACCTGCCGAAGATGGTGAGGAGCTCTCCCTCGCTGTCAAAGACCAGGACTCGAAAGCCTTCGGGGTCGGTGGCATATACGCGCCCCTCTGTATCCACCGCCAGATAGGGCTTGTTGTTGATGGACTCGCCCACCCAGGCTTGCACGCTCCACTGGCGGACGAACTGGAAATCCTCATCGAAGACCTGGATGCGCTGGTTCCACGTGTCAGCCACGTAGATGTGGCCTTCCTGGTCAGCGGCGATGCCCACCGGCTCCAGGAACTGACCGACCGAGGCACCAGCGCCGCCCCATTGACCCATGGGGTTGCCGTCTGCATCGAACTTCTGGATGCGCTTATTGCCGGTGTCGGTAACGTAGAGGTTGCCGTCCTCATCGATGGTGATGTCGCGGGGTCCGTAGAACATCCCCTGGGGCTCCGCTAGCTCTCCGCCTGTGTCCTGAAACACTCCCCAGTAAGTGATCAGTTCGCCCTCAGAGGTGAAGGCCTGGATGCGGTGGTTCCACGTGTCAGCGACGTAGACGATGTCCCCTGGTCCTACCGCGACGCCCCACGGTTCGCTGAACTGGCCAGGGTCCTGCCCTGGGGAGCCCCAGGCGGCAAGCAAGGCGCCATCGGCATCGAACTTCTGAATACGGTGGTTCTGGCTGTCGGCCACGTATACGTTGCCCTCTGAGTCGATAGCCAGCCCCTTGGGGAAGTTGAACTGGCCTTCGAGGTTGCCGGGTCCACCCCACACCAGGACGCTGGATGTCTCTGCGTAGGCTTCCGTGTATTCGGTGACCGCTTCGACTTCGTAGGCGATGGGTATGGCGCTGGACTGCCAGATCTCCGCAGCTATGTCCCTACGAATGTAGAAGGCGAAATCGGAGGAGCCAAGGGGGTTCTCCAGGTCGCGGTAGAGCACGAAATCGATGGCACTCTGGCGTGTCTCCGGGTTGCGCAGGTACTCCAGCCCGGCGAAGGTACACTTCAGGCCCTCCTCACAGTTGATGAGGCTGCGATAGTCCTCGGGGAACCACCAGCGAAGCCTGTACTGCTGCCTGATGTAGTCCGTGAGATAGGGTCTGACCGCCGCCTCATTCTCTATACCCACGAAGACCACCGGGGTGTCGATAGGCCCCACGGGTTCCTTGCCGAAGAAGACCTTGTTGGGGTAGTCGCGGAGGTACCACCACAGCGGCCACTGCGTGAACTCATCAAAGGCCACCCTCATGTCTTTGCCGCCCACCAGCCTCTCGGATAACTGCTCCACCTCCTCCATGAGCATCGTTACATCGGGAGTGGTCTGGGTGTAGATCAGCATGTCCTTGGCGATGTCGCCGTGGATGTAGGTGGCGATCCAGGCGTACCGGACGGTGAGCAGGGTCAGGATCACAACCACGGTGAAGAACACCGTCCGTGCTATGGAACCGCCACTGAGCCGCCTCCAGAGGAGAAAGATGAGGTAGATGAACACACCAGACAGCACCAGCGCCAGGAGCCAGCGCGTCAGCGTGTTGAGTTCTCCCAAGGTGAACCCCGACGGGGCCAGACCCCGAGACAGGATGCCGGCCACACTTGCCGACGAGGAAAGGAAAGCCAGGAAGGCCAGGCAGGCTGTGGGCAGAAGCACAAGCGAGTAGAACGCCCTGCGCTCGAGGAGTTCACGCCAGTCTGTTGCCTCCACGACGCGGCCGATCAACAGGCCAGCCAGCAGGACGAGAGGCAGGGCGAGATGGACGATCAGCCAGGGCATCTTCTCGCCAGCCCAGCTATAGATGAAGAAAGTCGAAAGGCACCAATAGGCCAGAAAGATCCAGAAGACGTTGCGGGACAGAATCTCCTCCCTATCCCGCTGCGTCCGCACTTCCTGCGCCATCCTTCGCGAGAAGTATCCCATGCCCATCAAGGCCAGGAGCAGGGGCAGGAACTCGTACAAGGGAACCAGGATCGTGTAGTAGAACCACGGTTGCCCCCCTCGCTGCACTTCCTGCTGCACCAACCAGTAGCCCAGCGCACCGATGGGTCCGCTCAAGAGCCCTCCCATGTTGGTGAGGAACGTGGTGTGCAGCAAGATGTAGATGGCCCAAAAGATGCCGGCGGCGGTCACCCACCGTCGTCTGTTCCAGACTAGCCCCAAGGCCGCGAAGATCGCCGTCACCAGCACCAGGACCAGCAGGTCGTGCAGGGCGTAGTTCGTGTAGTCCAGCGGGTCCCAGAACCCAAGGACCTTGATAATCAGGGCCGAGAAGTACAGAGGGGCACAGAGGGTGCCGATCACGATCACCAGGTCGAAGGACGCAAGGTCGGGGGGAATCTTCCTCTTGGGCAACCATTCCCAGGCCAACACGAGGACAAGAAAAGTGCCGAAGATGAATGTGGTGATGAAGGAGATCTCCTTCGTGCAAAAGAGTAAGGATAGAGCAGCGGCCAGGATGTACAGGTAGAGGTCCCTTCGCTGGTGGAAGTACTTGATGACGGCGATGAAGGCCACGATCTCGAAGCAGGCAGCAAAGATGTCCATGCGAATGAAGCGCGAGTAGTACAGGAACCCGGGGGAGATGGCGAACATGGCAGCGGCAGCCAGGGCGCCGTTTCTTCCCAGCCACTTTCGCAAGAAGTAGGGTGCGAGCACGATGACTAGCCCGAAGATGGCTGGAGCCACCCGCGAGGTATAGTCGCTGACTCCGAAGAGGAAATAGATGGTGGCAGTTGCGTGATAGAGGAAGGGGCCGTGCAACAGAGGGTTGTGAACGAAGCCCCTACCTCGGTAGAGCTCCCACGAGTAGAAGGAGTGCATGCTCTCATCGTGGTGCTGGGCCCTGCCGCCCAGGTCCCAGAAGCGGGTCACCAACGCCACCAGAATGATGGTCACCCAACAGATCAACTCCCAGTTGAGGACTATTCTGGAGAATAGGGGCTTGTCCAGGATGGAGAACCGCTTTTCCATATCACCATTACCTCGCTATTCTTCCGCTTCTGGTGCCACCCACATCACGACGTCGCGGTGCACGGGTGCTTGGATGGACTCTCGGAAGAGGAACCAGTCTACGAGCTCATGACCGGGCTGATCCTGGCCCGCCCACGAACTCTGGATCCGGAAGCGCGCCCCTCTGTACCCTGGGACGTAGGGCGGATTGGCCAGAGGTGCAATGACCACGGGCGTGGCAGGCGAAGTAGACCCGGAGATGAAGGCCAGATTGGCGAAGTCCTTGAGATACCAGGCGAGTAGAGGACTCTCATCCTCGACCACCGTGATCTCGACGCTGTATCGTTGTCTTTCCTGCTGGTTGGAGAACTCTTCGATGGACTTGGCCAGGTTGCGGACATCAGAAGAGGTGGGATTCTGCACCAAGATCTCGAAGGGGTTTCCGGGTTGATCGTAGTTGAGCCGCCACGTTGTGTGTACCATCAAGCTACCCAGAATGACGAGGAGCACTGCGCCTCCACTGCGGAGGCCATTCCTCCACTCCATGGAAAGCACCCCCACGATGAGGGACATGCAGACGAGGAAGGCGAGCGACAGGAGGGCAGTCTTGAGATAGTCAGGATCACCCGGATTCACGGGATCGCCGAACGCTGCCAGCTGGAGGTGCAAATAGAAGATAGCAGGCACGCATATCGCCAGCGACAGCCTGGCCCATAGCCACTGCTCGCCCTCTCTGATCTGATCCAGCAAGTGCGCTATGCTTCTGGCTGCAAGCAGGGTCAGCGGCAGGAGGACTTGCAGCACGCCCGATGGAGGTTTGGTGCCCATCAAGGTATAGAGGACGAGACTGATGCCGAACCACAGGGTCAGTAGGGCAGAGAGGAGATCGCGTCTGGCGAGGGTATAGGCGCCCACCAAGCCAAACAGCAGTGCAGGGAGTTCGTAGGCCAGGAGCAGAGAGACGTAGTAATGCCAGGGCTGGTCTGTGGCTGCTGGTAAGAACTGGCTCACCCAGGATGAGAACAGATCGAGGGTGGCCTGGACGCCGTGGGGGTTCACGAAGAGACCAGTCGACAGGAGCAGGACGAGGCCCGCGAATACTCCCAGCGCACGCCAGAGTGTACCACGAGGTCCTTCCTCGCCAAGCCAGGTCTTGAGTGACCATGGCGACGCCTCCTCCCTCCAGCGGGAGTACAGCAGCGCTACCCCGAAGAAGACTCCCAGAGCGATCAAGGTTGCGTATCCGGCTCCGTCGGCCAGGAGCAGTAACCCGAGGGCAACCGCTACCTGGTAGAGTTGGGAACGTCTCCGCTGCCGGACATAGCCCCACACGCCAGCCAGCAGGGCGAGGCCTGCGGCACTGGCAAGGATGCCGCCGTCGAGCTGGCGGGAGAAGAAGACGAAGGATGGAGACAAGGCCAGCATGGCCGCGCAGATCAGGGCAGCTCGCCGGCCCAGATAGGGCCGCAGCAGGTATGGCAGTCCGACCATGGCCGTACCAGCGAGGGCGGGAATGACTCGGGTGACGTAGTCGCTGGCGCCAAACAGCGCGTAGAGCAATGCGGTGCCGTGGAAGAGCAGTGGGCTGTGACCTCCAATGCTGGCTGCGCCGCCTGTGCAGAAGCGCCACGCGTCAAGCGCCAGCCTGGCTTCTTGCTCCTGGAGCGGTTGGCTTCCTAATGCACAGAAGCGCAGCGCCGCTGCTCCCAGCACCAGGCTGATGTAGAGAGCTGACTCTACGGTCAGCCAGGGGGGACCGAATGCCCGTGGATCGGCGGGAGAGCTCTCACTGTCCATTGGTGGGTCTTTCTGAGTCATGATCTGCGGAATACGCCCGTCGCCTCGCCTGTTCTGCGTTGTGTGCTGAGGTCAGCAGGCGCAAGGGCACGGCAAATTATAGCAGCACCCGCCACAAAGGCAAGAACCGTGGGGGCCAGTGGCGCAATGCCCTCTCGAGCCAACTCCTCGAGGGGATAGAGTCGATGCGTTGGTCCCAGCAAACCGGGCCGGCAACGTGCTCGCCTGTGCCCCTGGGAGCGGCGCTCCGACACAGGAGACTGTGTGTAACCGAAGCCGACCATAGGGCATGGAGAGTTGTCTGCGCGCCTTGCCGGGTTGCGGTAGCAGGCGTCTTTCGCCGCCGTGGGCAGCGCGAAGGTGGCCCATGACGACCATGATACTCTTGAATTCCGACCCTGGCTGCTGTATACTAAAAGTGAGGAAGGTTACAGAGACAAGAGACACTCCCATGGAAGAATTGCCGGCGACTCTGGAGGGTTTGCTGGATCGAGGGGAGGGCTCGATTGCAGCCCAGGACATTCCCCTCATCAAACGCGCGTATCAGGTCGCTGCCGACGCCCACGACGGCCAGTCACGGATGTCGGGTGAGCCCTTCATTCACCACTCCCTGGCCACCGCAGCTACGCTGGTAGACCTTCGGCTGGATGCAGCTACCGTGGCCGCCGGGTTGCTGCACGATGTCCCCGAGGACACTGCTGTCACCGTGGAACAGATCGGGGAGATGTTTGGGGAGGAGATTGCCACGCTGGTAGACGGCGTGACCAAGCTGAGGAAGATCACCTGGACGAGCCTGGAAGAGGAGGAGGCGGAGAGCCTGCGTAAGATCTTCCTGGCTATGGTGGATGACATCCGCGTTATTCTGATCAGGTTGGCTGATCGTCTGCACAATATGCACACCTTGGGGGCACTGCCTCAGGACAGAGGTACAGTGATCGCCAGGGAGACTCTGGAGATCTTTGCTCCCCTGGCCCACAGGCTGGGCATGTGGCAGATCAAGGAGGAACTGGAAGACCTGGCTCTGGGCTATCTGGAACCGGAGCGGTACCGCGAGGTCGTCGAACTGCTGAAGGAGCGCCAGACAGACCGTGAGCGGTACGTGGATGGGGTCGTGCAGACTCTGAGGAGCAGTCTGTTGGAGGGCGGGATCAAGTCAGAGGTTACGGGGCGCCGGAAACACATCTACAGCATCTATCAGAAGATGAAGAAGAGGGGCAGGGACTTCGATCGCATCTACGATGTGTATGGAGCGCGGATCATCGTGGATTCCGTTCAAGACTGCTATGCTGCCCTGGGCATGGTCCACTCCTTGTGGCGTCCCATTGCTGGAGAGTTCGACGACTACATCGCCATGCCCAAGGATAACATGTACCAATCCCTGCACACGGCGGTGGTCGGCCCTCAGGGACGCGCACTGGAGGTGCAGATCCGCACCTGGGACATGCATTGGATGGCGGAGTACGGCGTCGCGGCTCACTGGCGCTACAAGGAGCAGGTAGAGCGGGACGCAGTTCTCGAGTCCAAGATGGCTTGGCTGCGCCAGCTTATGGATTGGCGCCGGGAGCTCGTCGATGCCCAGGAATTCGTCGATTCGCTGAAGACAGATCTGTTCCCGGAGGAGGTCTACGTCTTCACTCCCAAGGGGGATGTCATCGAGCTGCCTAGAGGGGCGACCCCCATCGATTTCGCCTATCACGTTCACACCGAGATTGGCCACCTGTGCCAGGGCGCCAAGGTGAACGGGAGAATAGTGCCGCTGAACCACCAACTGAAGGACGGCGATCAGGTCGTGATCCTTACGGCCAAGAAGGGCGGTCCCAGTCGCGACTGGCTGAACCCTCATCTGGGCTACGTGCACACCAGTCGAGCGAGGCAGAAGATCCGGCAGTTCTTCAGGAGGCAGGAGCGAGAGGAGAATATACAGCGCGGACGGACGCTTCTGGAGAGGGAGTTGAAGCGGCTGGGGATCGAACGCGAGAAGTACGACGACATCGCCAAGCTGTTCCACTACCGAAAAGTGGACGACTTGCTGGCCGCCCTCGGCTACGGGGATCTCAACGTCCACCAGATCTCGACCAAGATGCTCCAGGTTGAAGGGGGCAAGGGAGAGGATCTCCAAGAGAAGGCTCCGCCAGTGGTCCCCACCAGCGAGGCGACGGGGGTCACGGTGACTGGGGTGGGGGACCTCCTGACCCACATCGCTGGGTGCTGTAACCCCCTCCCAGGTGACAAGATCGTCGGCTACGTCACGCGGGGACGCGGCGTGACCATCCATCGATTGGACTGCGGGAACGTGCTGCGAGTATTGAGGGATGGCGACAAGGAGCGACTGATCGAGGTGAACTGGGGCGAGGAGCAGGATGCCGTCTATCCCGTGGTGGTCAGGATCACGGCCTACGACCGTAAGGGGCTGCTCAAGGATGTGGCGGGGGTGATCGACGCCGAAGACGTAAATATGATCGCGGCGACGGTCGCCAGCAGAAGGAAGGACCAGACAGCCACTATCGTCGCCACCTTGGAGATCACCGGCATGGCCCAACTGAGCCGCGTGCTGGCCAAGATAGAGAGTCTCACCAACGTCTTGGAGGCGGTGCGACAGACCGGGTGAGGCAGCCGCTGCCATCGCGGAGTGCTGCACAGTCCGAAGTTCAGAAGACGCAGGCCCACGTCACGTCGTGGGCCTGCGAGTCTGTCAGCCCTCTGCGTAGCTGGTAATCTATCTCCTCCGCGCCCGGAGGCCGGCGTATCCGGCCAGACCCATGAAGCCGCTGGCGAGGAGCAGAATGCTCCCTGGCTCGGGCACGAACTCTTCCACCTGTTCGACGGTGCCGCACCCATTGCTCGCTTGCCAGGCGGCGAGGGCGTGGTCGGCGTTGGCTTTCAGTTCGCCCGCGCTCCCACCGGCTACCCAGGCGGTCCCCAGCACGAACTCCTCACCGCCGGCGAGGTCGAAGGGGCCCACGCCCATGGTGAATTGCACGTCGGTGCTGCCGGTCGGCGGGTACCTGGAGTCAATCTGGCCGTTGCTGAGCAAGGAGAACGCGTCCGCGTCGCTCCCCCAAACGCAGCACTGATAGCCGTTGTAGGAACTGACTTGCCCGGTGAAATAGCGAAGGCCCAGGCAGTAGGGTTCGTCGCGGTCGCAGTTGTAGGCCAGGCTTTGGGGCGCATAGTAGTCGGTAATGTCTCTGCCGGCGCTTTCAGCCACGTCCAAGTCTGCGGTGTGTCCTGCGTATAGTCCGGTCAACTGATAACCGCTGACGTTACGGAAGACGTAGGATACGAGGACGAAGTCGGTGCCCTCCCAGGCACAACTGTGTTGAGTGACCCGCAGCCCCAGCAAGTGTCGCTGTGCGCCCACCTCACCCTCTCCTGTGTCCGCGTACTGCGCGTAACCGTACTCGTCGGAGAAGACTCCAGGTTCGGTGATCGTCACTTCCCCTCCGGCGGTGGTCTCCCACTCCTGGTCCCAGCAGCCGTCGGCCAGGGCGTCTTCACCGTTCCCTGCGAGCAGGCAAGCCCCACATGTGTGGTTGACACAGTCACCCGGACATGGCCACTGAGTGTAGAGGTAAGTGTTACCTCCACCTTGGTCGTCGATTGCCAGGTCGAGCCTGGCAGCATCGTGCCATTCCCAGCCAAGTGCATCGACGGGCGGATCCTTTTCTGCCAGGGCTAGCATGGGCAGCAGCAGCGCCACCAGCAGGGCCAGTCCCGTGGCCAACATCGCGCCTCGCAGGAAGTGCCTCTCAACCATGTGCTTTCGTCCTCCTTGTACCTGTGTTCACTGTGCTGATGAGCTGTCTTTGAACTCTGTGCACCTTTGCAGGGGGATGCGCGGCCACCCGTGTTGGGCAGTCATCTTCTCCACTTACGGGGGCCGGCGTATCCGGCCAGACCCAAGAAGCCGCTGGCGAGGAGCAGAATACTCCCGGGCTCGGGCACGAACTCTTCTGCTGCCTCGACCTCCTCGACGGTGCCACACCCATTGCTCGCTTGCCAGGCGGCAAGGGCCTGGTCGGCGTTGGCCTTCAGAACGCTCACGCTGTCGCCGGCTGCCCAGGCGGTCCCCAGCACGAACTCCTCACCCCGCGCGAGGTCGAAGGGCCCCACGCCCATGATGAATTGGACGTCTTCGGAGCCGGTCGGCGGGTACCTGGAGTCAATCTGGTCGTTGCTGAGTAGGGGGTAAACTTCCGCGTCGCTCAACCAGGAGAACTGCATACTGTTGTAGGAACTGATTCCCTCGGTGAAATAGCGAAGGCCCAGGCAGTAGGGTTCGTCCCGGTCGCAGTTGTAGGCCAGGCTTTCGGGCGCATAGTAGTTGGTGATATCTCTACCCGCGGTGTTAGCCACGTCCAGATCTGAATAGTGGCCTGCGTATAGTCCGCTCAGCCGGTGCCCGCTGACGTTACGGAAGACGTAGGATACCAGGACGAAGTCGGTCCCCTCCCAGGCACAACTGTGCTGAGTGACCCGCAGCCCCAGCGAGTGCTGCTGCCCTGCCACCTCCTCCCTGGTATATCCTGTGTCCTCATACTGCGCGTAGCCGTCCTCATCGGAGAGGACTCCTGGCTCCGTGATCGTCAGTACCCCTCCGGCGGTGGCGTCCCAGTCGGCGTCGATGCAGCCATCTGCCAGGGCGTCTTCCCCGTTCCCTGCGAGCAGGCAAGCGACGTCTGTGTGGTCGACACAGGAGACGCCCGGACATGGCCACATAGAGATGAGGGTGCCCTCCCATCCACCGTTGTCGTCGATTAGCAGGTGCAGCCTGGAGGCATCGTGCCATCCCCCACCAAGTATGTCGACAGGCGGATCCTTTTCGGCCCGGGCTAGCATCGGAAGCAGCAGCGCCACCAGCAGGGCCAGTCCCGTGGCCAACATCGCGCCTCTCAGGAAGTGCCTCTCAAACATCTTCCTTCGTCTACCCTGTACCTGTGTTCACCGCGCTGATGAGCTGTTGCTGGACTGTATGGACCGTCGTTGAGAGATACGTGGCCACTCGCGTGGCGCGATCATCTTCTCCACTTGCGGAGGCCGGCGTATCCCGCCAGACCCGCGAAGCCGCTGGCGAGGAGCAGAATGCTCCCAGGCTCGGGCACGAACTCTGCCGTCTCGACGGTGCCACACCCATTGCTCGCTTGCCAGGCGGCGAGAGCCTGGCGGGCGTTGGCCTCCAGCTCGTCGGCGCTGTCACCGGCTACCCAGGCGGTCCCCAGCACGAACTCCTCACCCCGCGCGAGGTTGAAGGGCCCCACACCCATGATGAATTGGACGTCGGTGGAGCCTGCCGGTGGGTACTTGGAGTCAATCTGCCCGTTGCTGAGTAGGGGGTAAACTTCCGCGTCGCTCAACCAGGAGAACTGCATACTGTTGTAGGAACTGATTCCCTCGGTGAAATAGCGAAGGCCCAGGCAGTAGGGTTCGTCCCGGTCGCAGTTGTAGGCCAGGCTTTCGGGCGCATAGTAGTTGGTGATATCTCTACCCGCGGTGTTAGCCACGTCCAGATCTGAATAGTGGCCTGCGTATAGTCCGCTCAGCCGGTGCCCGCTGACGTTACGGAAGACGTAGGATACCAGGACGAAGTCGGTCCCCTCCCAGGCACAACTGTGCTGAGTGACCCGCAGCCCCAGCAAGTGTTGCTGTGCTGCGGTTGCCTCCTCACCACCCTCTCCGGTGTCCTCGTACTGCGCGTAGCCGTCCTCGTCGGAGAGGACTCCTGGCTCTGTGATCGTCACCGCCCCTCCGGCGGTGGTCTCCCAGTCGCCGTCCCAGCAGCCGTCCGCCAGGGCGTCTTCCCCGTTCCCTGCGAGCAGGCAAGCGGTGGCTGTGTGGTTGAGACAGTCGCCCGGACATGGCCAATAAGCCTCAAGGCCGTCGCTGTCCCGTCCACCGTTGTCGTCGATTACTAGGTCGAGCCTGGAAGCATCGTGCCATTCCGCGCCAAGTATATCGACGGGTGGATCCTTCTCCGCCAGGGCTAGCATGGGCAGCAGGAGCGCCACCGACAGGGACAGCGCCGTGGCTAACATCACGCCTCTCAAGATGTGCCTCTCAACCATCTGTCTTCGTCCTCCTTAGTACCTGTGACCACGCCACTGCTGGGGTATATGGGGCCAGCAGCATCGCGCGATCATCTTCTCCACTTGCGGAGGCCGGCGTATCCGGCCAGACCCACGAGCCCGCTGGCGAGGAGCAGAACACTCGCGGGCTCGGGCACGAAGTCCTCTGGCGGCGGTTCCTCTTCCTCCAAGAAGCACCAATCGAAGACGAACTCTATGAAGTTGTACGGCGGGTCGACCCCGGGGAAGGCCAAGTCCCACTGCAAGCCAGCTCCGGTGTTGTGCCAGTCGGTCCGTATGGTATCGTTGAAACCTGGCCCCGGGCTCATTGGACCGGTTCCGATGTTGTTCCAGATTGTCTGATAAGCCGCCTCCTGGTAGTGGTCGGCAGGCGGCATCTTGAATCCCAGATCTGTCGTGACTGGCACCAGGAACTCCAGGAAGCTTCCGTCTTGATTCCAGGCTCCTACCGCGTCTGTGGCGGAATCGTGGAACCCGAATCCGTTGTTGCTATCATCCGGATGGAGGTCTGCACCGTGGAAGAAGGTGAAGCTGTCGGTCCCTGGGCCCTGCACGTTGTTGACCGTGTACAGTACTCTGAAGCAGCTATCACCGTCAACGTATCGGATCCACTGTGTTACCTCCACACCCATCCCTGTGTTGACGTAGGTGGTCACCTGCCAGGGATCGGCAGAGGTGCCGCTCCCGCTGACGGCACTCTGTCCGATAGGCAACCAAGGGGAAACGGGGTTTCCGGAGGACAGGTCGTGACCGGCCCAATAGGGCCCAAAGACCCCGGCAGGAACTCCTGGCGGTCCCCACCACATGAAGCCGCCGCTGTCCGCCTCGTCGTAGCCGGGTGGGTAGACCTGCCCGTCGGGTTTCCCTGCGTAGGACACCTGGATACTGGTGTCAGAGGCTACGTAGATGGTGAGGGGGTTTCCAGCGATAGTCCTGTGCCCGACCGCACTCACGTCAGGTCCATCGGGTGGCTTGTCCTCGTCCGCCAGGGTGAGCATCGGTAGTGACAGCGCCACCAGGGCGAGCGCCATCGCTACTAGCAGTCCTCTCAGCAGCCTTTTCTCGAACATCGCCGTTGAACCTCCTCTGCTTTCGCGCTATGAGCGGTATCGCCACAAGCTGTCTCAAACATTATAGCATATTCCGACGCGTGTGTCAAGATGGAAAGCCCCAGGGTTTAGGGGAAGACCAGCAAGCCGATACCCGCCGTTGATCACGTACCTCCGCTACGGGCGCGCCTGGCGTGTGTGGTCCGCGCTGCCGATCTCGCGACGTCCCTTGGCCAGAATCGAAGATGGTGCACTCCTGACAGAGGGGACAAGGACCTTCGTCTAGGACCGCGAAGACCCTGGACTGCGTACCTTCAAGGAGAGCTGCCGGGCGTGAGGGGGAGTCTGTAGGTGAGCCCAGGCTCAACGTCCGGTGACGGCGACCCGGGCAGAGGATGTGTTGGGGTTGGGTGGCAGTCTGGTTCTACGGCCTTACGCCACCCGGGCTGGGGCTCGCATGCCGCTACACGGGGAAGACATCCTGGCGACGGTAGTCCTTGGGCATGTACTTTTCGCGCCGCCGCATGTGCTCGTCGAGAGAATCTCTCTTGAAGTGCCAACGGCCTGCTGCCTTGCGTGCCACCAATTTACCTTCGAGAGCGAGCTTCGACAGGCGGGCACGCGTCAATCCTGTGATCCTGCGAGCCTCGGCGGTGGTAGCCCAGCCGCTCGGTGCCCGCTTGGTGAACGTGACGAGCTGTGTAGGCTCGAGGAACCAGCAGTTGGAGCGCCGCTCGGCCTTGACCAGCCCCTCCCGGCACCAGCGGCCGATGGCATCCTTTCCCCAACCGGTGGCGTCCACGGCTTCACGCATGGTGAGCCATTCCTTGGGGATGTCCCGTGGCCACACTCGCATCTGAAGCCCTCGCCGCTTTGCGCCTTCCTTGCGGGCGTTGTAGTAGTCCAGCAGACCCTGCTTGGAGATGGCCCACTTCATCTTGGTGCCTGGACCCATGGGTTCCTTGTAGGCATACACGAGCCCCTTCTGGCATAGTCGGTGAATGGTTGATCGCGAGCACTCGAAGATGGCCGTGGCCTCGTTGATGTCCAAGAAGTCTTTGTCCTTCACGCGGTCCAAAGCGTCTTGGTTGATGGTCTCCATGTCCGACTCCTTTCAGGTCTCCGCTGTGGGTCACACGCTGCTCTGTGGTATGAATCAGCAGAGCACCGCACTGAGGCGGCCTCTGCTATGTTGGCGACAACAGACTACTGGTCTTATATTATCAAATCTTACTTGCGATGTCAAGCGCACGGGGTGCCTGTGTGCCGTACGCGCTACGGAGTCGAGGAGAGACCGGGCTCTCTGAGAGGGGATCCTGTGGGCGCCGGTGTTGGTGACCTGAGAGCGTCGAATCCCGGGAGAGGCCGTCGGTCTCGGAGGTGTGGGAGACGGCGTGAGCAGGCGGTCCGGCTAGACGGTGCAAGCACCGCTGACGAGTCCCACGCGACGCAACAGAGCCCAAAGCTGGGCGACGAGCACCTCAGGAGCGAAAGGCTCCAGGACATGAGCGTCAGCCCCGGCAGCCAGTAGTCGTTGCACCAGGTGGTTGTCCTCTTGCGCCGCGACTACGAGGAGAGGGACGAGGGTCCGGTGGCACACGGCCCTGCACAGATCCTCGCTCCAGCCATTGCAGGGGACTGCGGCCAGGATCACGGCGTCGGGAGGATCGTTGTCGAGCTGGCTCAGCGCCTCCTCCCGGCCGCAGACCACGCTGGGCATCATCTTCTCGTCCGCCAGAGCGCTGGCGACGGTGGCCGCGACCTCACTGTCGGGATGGATGACTAATACTCTGATCATTGCCTGCCTCTGTACCTCCTGCTCACCCCTCCGGAAGCGCACAGTCGTGAGGGGTCCGTCTGAGACGTGCCCGTCATCGGGGAATCGCACCTCCGTGCCAGGCTAGGGCCTCACCGGTTGATCACCAGGGGGCAACAGAACGGGGGAGCTGTAGGTCCTCCGCGTCTGCCCTCCTGAAAATGGCACCGTGTCGCCCCAGCGGACTCCAGGTCGCCGACCGCGTACCAAGGAGACGGCGGGCAGAATACGACGCTGTGTGCTCGATGGAGCATCGACGGGATCTGTCGCGAACTGTGACCTCGGCAGCAGCCGCTCGATCCGAGTGCCCTCCAGTGTATCGGTGACTGTGCTGGCGGGCTACCATGCAAATCGCTAGGAGTGGTTCTCGCAGCATCTTCACCTGCTCATCCTTGTCTACTCCGGTTTGACGCCATCCTAGCCGGTTCGGATCAAACGGTCACGAAGGCGATGTCGAGACTCTGCTAAGGGCCTCGGATGGCCTGTCCAGCGGAGATTCGATCGGGCTCCACTGGCGCTGTGCGCCTGCCAGGCCGACCCCAACAGAGCGCACGTAGGGGCTGGCCTCAGGGCACGGCGGTTGCCAGTGGGCAATACATCCGGAAAGGCCCTGGCATCCCTGACTGTTCTAGAAAGCTGAAGTCGATGGTGTCGTCTTCGAACTGATCGGCCGTGAGTGTCGTCCCAAGGCTCACCGCGCCCATTGGCTGGCTGCACGTTCCCAGGTCTTCGTCTGCTGTGTCTACCGCCACCACGTAGCATACCTCATCTGTCGCTCCTGGAGGGCCTGTGTTCAGGTCTTTGAGAGCATAGTAGCCCTCGCTGCCCGTCTCCACGGAGGCCAGCAACTCTTCTCCATGGCCGTCGCAGTCGCAGTCCTCGAACAGGGAGATGGTGATGTTGTCGAGGCCCTCACCCGGGTCATAGACGCTGTTGCCGTCGTAGTCACACCACACCCGATCGCCAATGTATCCATCGACGTACAACCCTACGTCCTCGTCGAGATCATCCGCTTTCAGATCGATGTTCGTGATGCGAGCGGATGACGGATCCGCATCGGAGTCGAGCGCGTCGTCGCTGCCCTGATCTTGTGGGCTGATCTGCCAGCCGTCCGGTATGTCCAGGAAGCGCAGGCCGTAGGTGCCGGCAAGCATATCGGTGAACAGGTACTCGCCGTCCAGGCCGGTAGTCGCGGTGTAGGCGATAGTGCTGCTGACGGAAGCTACGTTGTGGAGATGAACCACGATGCCTTGCACACCGGGCTCCCCGGTGTCCTGTACGCCGTCCTGATCGGTGTCATACCACACGCGGTCGCCAAGGCTATAGGTCGACTGCGACGGGCAGAACCAGCCCCTCTCTGTGTATTCCCTCACCGAAAGCGAGTGGGCGCCGTGTCTGTCTGCCCATTCGTCACCCTCGAGGAATTGCTTCTTCCACGTTCCTTCTGTGGTGGTGGTGATAGTGGCGCTGGCGTCGAGACTGCCGATCTCCTCCCGGGCGTCGAGATACCCGATGGTGATCACATCTGTACCATGATGAAGCTTCAGTCGCCACTCGCCGGGAACGTCCCAGTTGGTGGCCTTGATCCTGAAGACATCCGTACCCTTCACCAGGCACGACCCCACCGTCAGTTTGGGGTGAGCGGTGTACTCGGGACTGGAGTAGATGGTGGGCGCTGATGCAGCAATGGTCATCGTCGCTGCCACGCATAGGACCAGGAGTAGACTCCAAAAACGTCTGTTCACTTTCGGTCTCCTAATGCTTTGGTGTTCTCCACCACAGACTACGGGAGCGAGATTAATGCCTCCTAAAGGGGGCATTAAAACCAGCTTAAACCCGAAGTCCTTGGGCCTTGGGTGCAACGCGCCTTACTTATCGGGAGAGTGTTAGGGGGCTAGACGCGCTTCGACACTGCCAGGTGGCTACCTCGGACGCGCCTCCAAGCCGGAGCCGGGCCCTCGAGCGCCACTCGGCGTGTAGGCTCCTGGTGTCACCGGTCTGCCACAGGGACCCCTGCGTGCACTGTTCCTGACCGTGGAGCGTAGCGACGATTGACCAGGCTGGAGGCTCTTGCCCTGCCGATGGTGGCAGTGTCTAGCAGGGGCGCGGGATCGTGTGCTATAATGCGCACAACGTGCCGAGAAGACTGATCTTCCTCGTTATTCCTGGTGTAGTGGTGCTGACCGCTGCACTCATGGCGTCCTGGTGGCTGTTGCGCTCAGACCACGGCGAGTCCGTTAGGCTCTTTGCTGAGCAAGGCGAAGCGATCGTTCACCGGGGCGCTGCGACCTTCTCTTCGAGCGCCGGCGGAACACAGGCGGTAAGGGGTGGCGATCGTGTTCGTACGTCGGCAAGCTCGCGCACCTTGCTGATCCCGTCTTCCGGGGCGTATGCCAGATTGGAGTCGGAGTGCCAGGTTGTCTTGAGCCACCTGGCAGTCTCAGAGGACGGCTCCTTCACTATGGGTCTGAAACTGGACGAGGGGGACGCCTCGTTCCAGGCGTCTGAATCGGCCGACGTCGAGAGCAATTACGAGATCATCACACCGGCGGCTGTGGTATCGGTGACCTCGGGTCGGTGCCGCGTTCGGGTGTTGGAGCGTGGGGAGACCATAGTCGAGGTCTCCGAAGGCGCGGCCGAGGTGCTGGCCAAAGACACGACCGTGGGAGTATCGCCGAGCGAGTACACCTCGGTGACGCCTGGTCGCGCCCCGTCGGTTCCTCGACCGGTGGTGGCACGTTCCGTTTTCGTGTCCGAGAGAACGGGGAATCCCGACATCTGGCTGCTCGACGAGCAGGGCCGCGAGATCCAGTTGACGTTTGACGCAGCTTCTGACCTGATGCCGGTGTGGTCTCCGGACGGGGCGCGAATAGCTTTCGAGAGCGCTCGTGACGGCAATAGCGAGATCTACGTTATGGGTGCAGACGGATCGAATCTGGTGAACCTGACCCACAACCCAGCCGACGACCACGCGCCTGCCTGGTCTCCAGACGGCGCTCGCATCGCCTTCCAGTCCGAGCGCGATGGCGCCAGTGAGATCTACTTGATGAACGCTGACGGGACGGAGCAGGTCAGACAGACCTTTGGACCTGGGCTGAGTCTTGCACCCCAGTGGGAGTCGGGCGGATCGGGGATCGCGTATAGCAGAATCGAGGGCGACACGACCGGTGACGGTTTTCTGGACGCGAGAGACATGGCAGGGCCCCTGCTGTTGCCGCTCGACGACAGCGCTGGAGTCCTCTGGAGTACTGGAGAGGTTTTCGACCAGATGGTCTTTCCCTGGGGTCATCGGGCGATGCGATAGACTGGGAGCCGTCGTGGAATAGGGGATTCTGCCTGGCGTACTGTACAACATTGCATCCTGACCGGAGCAAGGAGCAGACGATGGACGACGAGAGACGGCGGGAACTGAAGGAGAGTATCGAGGAGGCATTGGATTCCTGCGAAGACGACACCTTGCTAGGGGTTGCACAACTTCTGCACCGAACAGAGGATGCAGAGGACGAGAGACAGACTCTCTTCGCGGGGGGTGTCAACCGAAGGCAGTTTCTGGTGGGTGCCGCAGCGGGAGGTGCCGTTCTCGTCTCCACGAACCTGGCCACAGGTCTGGTGGCGGGGTCGCTGGGTAGTAAAGCCGGGCACGCAGTGGCCCAGTTGGAGAGCGAAGCCGAATTGCTCAAGCTACGGGGGCTTCTCGCGCTGTACGAGAACCTGGAGCAGGTGGGCATAGATGCCCTCTTGAGCACGGGGGTAGCCGCCCTTTCCTTGTCTCTGGAGGGGCTGCAGGCAGGGATCACTGTGCTGGAGAAAGGAGTCAGCCTGGTTGATGCTGGAGTGAGTGCCTTCGAGCGCTCCTTCTCCAGCATTCGCGGAGGGTTGGTCCTCGTGGAGGGCCTGTTCGCTAGCGTCGAGACCCGGGTGGAGCAGCTTCAGGAGACTATGAGCGAGGTGCAGGAGTTCGTGGCTCCCGTGAGTGACGCTGTGGGCAGCCTCTTGAGTTCGCTGGTGGAGCGTGTCCCAGGCGTGGGACCTGCCACGCTGGATGCTTTGGACAGGATATCGGAGCTTACGGGTGCTCTTCCCGACGCCATTGGCGAGGTGCGCAGCAGACTGGTGGAGCCACTACGAGAGGACTGGTTCACCGACGACGAGGAGAGCGGCTTGAAGGGCGAGCTCCTGAATCCCCTCCAAGAGGAACTGCTGGAGCCTCTGGAGACGTTCCTCGGCGACCTGGCGGATGCCATAGATCAGTGGCAGGGGGATTTGGTCGATCCTGTGGAGGAAGCCTTGACCGAACGAGAGGCGATCAAACGGCAGATCGCAGACTACAAGACCAGGGAAGGGATCGCGTGAGAACACACAGATACGTCGTGGCTCTGGTCTTCCTGCTGTCCCTGGTGGTGGGCTGTGAGGGCCCGCTCAACTCCAGGGAGACAGCCACTCCCGATGCCCCTCAACTGCCTCCCCGGCCCACGGCAGAGGCGTTTCTGAGTGGTTGGGAGGAGGACGACTACGCCACGATGTACGAGTTGCTGTCAACCTCCGCTCGCCAGGGGATCAGCGAGGAGGAGTTTGCCTGGTACCACCAATCGGTCATGGAGGAGGCGACGGTCCTGGCCCATCATCTAGAGTTGCACGACCTGGTCCAGGACGGAATGGAAGCGGTTGGGGAGTTCACACTAAGCCTGGAGACGACGTTGCTGGGCGACCCCCAGATCCCCAACCAACTTCCACTGGTCTGGGAAGATGCCGGATGGAGGGTGGACTGGTCCCCTGAGGTGATCTTGCCGTCGCTGACTGGAGACAACCTCGCGTACCTGCACCGCCTCACCTCGGCTCGGGCCAATATCTACGACCGGAATGGTCAGCCGTTGGCGGTGGATGGCTCGATGGTCACGGTGGGTGTCGTGCCGCAGGACATCCAGGACGAGAACGTCCTGTTGGCTGAGTTGAGCCGCATACTGAACATGACCTGGATCGAGATACAGTCGATGTATACCGCTGAGGGCATCCAGTCCCACTGGTTCGTGCCCATCGCCAACCTCTCCTTCGAGGAGAGCCTGACCTATGCCGAGACACTGGACTCCCTGCCCGGTGTGATGCTTCGAGAGACGCCTGTGCGCACTTATCCCCAAGGGGACGTGGCGGCGCACATTCTGGGGTACCTGGGAGAGATCAGCGCCGAGGAACTCGTCACCCTGGAGTCGGAGGGCTACCTGGAGGGCGATTCCATCGGCAAGGCCGGATTGGAGAGGTGGGGAGAGACGTACCTGGCGGGGAGGAGTGGGGGTCGTCTGACCATCGTCACTCCCGGAGGCGAGTTGGTGGATACGATCGTGGAGTACCCGGCCACACAGAGCCGAAGTGTCTATTCCACCATGGACCTGGACCTGCAAAGAGTGGCCGAGGATGCCCTGGGTGAGCACCAGGGAGCGGTCGTTGCTCTCAACCCCAACAATGGCGAGATCCTGGCCATGGCCACCAACCCTCGCTACGATCCCAACGAGTTGACCTCTGGACACTTCGATGCGGCTCTCTGGGACGCGCTGGTATCGGACCCGGCGCGACCGCTGCTCAACCGGGCCACACAGGGCCAGTACCCCACAGGGTCCGTGTTCAAGGTGGTTACCGCCGCCGCCGCCATGGACGGTGCCGGCTTCTCTCCCCAGACCAGCGTCAACTGCACGGGTTCCTGGGCGGGCCTCGGAGCGGGATGGGTGAAGTACGATTGGCTCGAGACCGGGCATGGTGTTATGGACTTCCGTTCCGCTATCGTGCGCTCCTGCGACGTCTTCTTCTGGGAGATGGGGCTTCGCGTGAACAGCGTGGACGAGAACCTCCTCCCATCGTACGCGCACCAGTTTGGGTTTGGCGAGCCGAGCGGACTGGACGCGCTGGACGAAAGCGAGGGCCTGGTGCCCGACCCTGAGTGGAAGGAGGAGTTCTTCACCGGCGAGGGAAACCCGTTCTGGGTCCCCGGTGATGCAGTGAACCTCGCGGTGGGCCAGGGTGACCTGCTGGCAACCCCTCTACAGGTGGCTAACGCGATGGCTGCCATCGCCAACGGCGGCACCCTCTACCGGCCTCATCTGGTGATGCGCATCTCAGGCACTCCTCAAGAGGAGGAGGTGATCTCCGGTGCCTCGGAGAGGGGACAGTTGCCTATCTCGCAGGCCAATCTACAGGTCATTCGAGACGGCTTGGACGGCGTGACCGGGGATCCCGGAGGGACGGCGTATCGGGCCTTCGAAGGGGCCGCCTTCACCTCTGCCGGGAAGACGGGCACAGCCGAGACGCCGGAGGAGGAACCCCACGCCTGGTTCGCTGGCTATGCTCCGGTGGAGAGTCCTCAGATAGCTGTGGCCGTGGTGGTGGAACACAGCGGCGAGGGTTCTACGTTCGCCGCGCCCATCTGCCGGCAGGTCATGGAGGCCTTCTTCTTCGGGCCTCCGGCAGCCGAGTCGCCGGAGGGAGAATAGGGCCCGCCCTTTGGCCTTGCCGCTGGCAGCGACGGAGACCGGGACGCAGCCACTGCTTCTTCTGCTCGCTCTGGCGTCCCTCGTGCTCGGCCGACGACCCGCTCTCGGCCTCCAAACTCTGTTCGGCTATCGTTGGATAGGAGCCCTCAGTGGTTTCCCCACAGCGCCAGCCAGGGTGGCGTTCGTACCAAGGAGGCGCTTCCGTGTCGTAAGATCAAGCCTCAGGTATTCTTCTTGTACTCTATCTGGACGCCGTAGACTTCTATGCTCGCGCCGCTGATGTTGAGCAGGAGGTAGGCACCGTGGCTAGGCGTGACTACGGGGATGTCGATGGTGTCGTCGGTGTAGTTGATGACGCCGGGCTGCGAGCCCGCGGAACAGGCGATGGCCATTTGTCTGTGGGTCCCCTTGCTGGGCTTCGTGCGGTACAGTTGTACGCAGGCGTTGACGCCGCCGTTCTGATCCTTCGCCGAGAGGACAATCCTCTCCACCCTTACCGCGTATTGGCAAGGGAAGACTACAGGAGCAGTGAAGGTAGCGCCATCGGAGTCCGTGAAAAGCTGGTCTCCATTGTTCCAGTAGTTGAACCCGGGGCCCATGGTGTGGAAGAACGCCGCGGGGATGGTGAGCTTGCGGGTAGCACCGGCAGCCTGGGCACTCTGGTCAGGCCTGGCCCAGACCACTCCTCCCACCATGATGCCCACCATCAAAGCACCCATCACCACTGCCGTCCAACGTGTGTTCATCGTCTTTACCCTCCTTTGCCCTTGTGCATACACTGTCTTCAGCAATCACGGATGCTCATGTCGGGATCATACCGCACCTATGTACATGTGTCAAGTGCCGGGAGGGCATAGCTCGCGCTTGCCATGCCTTGGTGTTGCTCATCCTCGGTTGCATCAGCGTCGAGGTCGTGCCGGCGGAGGAGACCCCCTCGCGGATCGCCTTCGTGTCCAACCGGGACGGCAACGAAGAAGTCTACGCGATGAATGCTGACGGGTCAGCCGTGATTAGCGTCACCGACAACTATGCCGACGATTGGGATCCTTCGTGGCGCGGCAGGTGATGAGGCCTGGCGCGGCCTCTCTTGGCTGCCTTGTCGAAGAGGGCCCCTTGTGATCTTCGTATCGTAATGTAATCTTCTCGTGGTGGCTCTTGCCGTCCCCTGGCGCACTCTGAAGGCTGTTGTTGTCCTCGTCTTTCAAGTAGGGTAGGATTCAGGCACCCTGGCTACCAGGCGATCCGAGGGCTCCAATCCGTGCGCTGGATGCCCTTCCGATGGCCCGGCTGACCGTGCCAGGGCTCCAAGCCAAGAGGTTGACCCGTGCCGTGGATCCTGGCCATCAGAAACAACTAGGAGAAAGACGATGAAGAAGTGGATGCTGTTCGTAGTCCTGCTGCTGGCATTGCCGATGCTGGCCTGCAGTTTCTCGGTGAACTTGGGCGGAGAGGAGACCCCCGAGGCTACCACTCCCCCGCCCACAGAGGAGGCGGTGGAGCCATCGCCTACGCCGCTCCCCACGCAGGAGCTCCCAACCCCGGTGCCGCCGACACCTACACCTCCTCCTATCTCAGGGCCCACGTTCTACGACGTGGGTTTCACAGCGGAAGTCACGGATGACGGTGTGCCGGTCGGTGCTGCTGACCGGTTCCCCCCGGGCACGACCCTGGTGTATGCCTTTGCTGGCTACGAGGGGATGACGAACGGACTGGAGTGCGAGTCGGTCTGGTATGTCGACGGGCAGGAGAGCGTCCGCGACCCCTTCACCTGGAACCTCGGTGAGAGGAGCAGTCGCTTGTGGATAGCCAACCTTAGCCACGAGGATGGTCTGTCACCTGCGATGTACGACTGGGAACTGTACGTGGATGGTGATCTGATGGCGACGGCCAGCTTCGTCGTTCAAGAGGAGGCGCTGAGCCCCACCCTGTTCGAGGATGATTTCAGCGATCCCGGCTCTGGGTGGGAGGTCGGGGATTATCCAGGGGGCAGCGTGAGCTACAGTGACGGCGCCTACGCTGTAAGCGCCGAGGGCAACAATACGATGTGGGGCTTGGCTTATCAGTCTTTCAGCGACCTCATCGTCGATGTGGATACAGACCAGGTGTCCGCTCCATCCAACAACAACACCGGCTATGGTGTGATGTGCCGCGTGCAGCCCAACGGGACGGATGGCTATCTGCTGCGCATCAGTGGCGATGGCCTCTTCTCCATATTCAAGGTGCTGGACGGGAGCCTCGAGGCGCTAGTAGACTGGGCGGCATCGGACGCGATTCGGCAGGGGAACGCCAGTAACCACCTACGCGCGGTATGCGACGGAGCCGACTTGGTGCTCTTCGTCAACGGCGAACTGGCGGCCGACGCCACTGACACCACCTTTGTGGATGGGGACATCGCCTTGGCGGCCACCTCGTACGAGGATGAGGCAACGGAGGTGCTCTTCGACAACGTGGTGGTTACAAGTCCTTGAGGTTCGCCGTGGCTGACGTGGCTCCCGGAGCGCTGGGGTGAGGCGCGTAGTCCAAGAAAGCGGGCGGAGCGCAGTGCCCACTACATTCTAACCGGAGGAGCTAGGCGTGAATGGAGTTCAGGGCTCGTTGTTCCTGGTGCGCGAGGTGGTGACGTGAGCTTGCAGATCGGTATAGTCGGCTTGCCTAACGTGGGCAAGTCGACTTTGTTCAACGCCCTCACGAGAGCCGGGGCGGAGGTCGCTTCCTATCCCTTCACCACCATCGACCCCAACGTGGGCGTAGTTGCCGTGCCAGACACGCGGTTGGACAAAGTCGCGGCCCTGGTGCAGCCGGAGAAGGTGACCGCCACCACCATCAGGTTCGTCGATATCGCGGGCTTGGTGAGGGGTGCCAGCCAGGGCGAGGGTCTGGGCAATCAGTTCCTCGGTCATATCAGGAACGTGGACGCGGTGGCTATGGTGGTGCGCTGCTTCCGCGCACCGGACATCCCGCATACCACTGAGGATCTGGACCCCCGCTCGGATATGGAGGTGATCAATCTCGAACTGGCGCTGGCCGACCTGGCCACAGTGGAGAAGCGCCTGGAGAAGGTCAAGACGGCGAGCAAGGGGGGAGCCAAGGAGTATCAAGCCGAACTAGGTCTGCTCGGACGCCTCCAGCAGACGTTGAGCGAGGGCGGTAGGGCTGAGGAGACGCCGAGAGAGAGCGAGGAAGCGAGTATCCTGGCGGGCTACGGCCTCCTCACCAGCAAGCCTCAGCTCTACGTGGCCAATGTAGACGAGGAGGCCCTGTCGGGCGGCGACGGGCTGATCCAGGCGGTGGAAGATGCCGCGCAGGAGGCCGGAGTAGAGGTGGTGAAGATCTGCGCACAGTTGGAGGCGGACCTGGCTGAGTGGCCTGCGGACGAGGCCCGGGCCTACCGGGCCGAATTCGGCCTCCGGGAGTCCGGCCTCGAGCAGGTCATCTCCGCCGGCTACCGGCTGTTGGATTTGGTGACGTTCTTCACGGCGACCGGAGGTCGGGAGCTTCGTGCGTGGACTGTGATCGACGGCTCATCAGCGTGGGAGGCGGCGGGAAAGATCCATACCGATATGCAGAAAGGCTTCATCCGCGCCGAGGTCGTGCACTGCGACGCTTTGCTGGACGCCGGTTCCTTTGCTGGTGCCAGGGAGCGGGGGCTGATCCGGCTGGAGGGTCGTGACTACAGGATACAGGACGGGGACGTGGTGCACTTCCGGTTCAACGTCTGATCTGCCCTCAACCAATCGCCGACTTCAGGGTGGCAGAGCTGGCTGGATGACCTGCTGGCGATGCATCGCAGGTGATGCTACAATGCGGCTCTCATACCGCTGACCTGGTGGTCAAACACCAATGAAGGGAGATGCACAGATGTCGAGCCGTCGAACGATCCTGGTGGTAGTCCTGTTTCTGCTCGTAGGAGGAGTATTGGCCTGCGTGGGTGGGCCGCAGAAACCGTCGGTGGAGATCCTCTCTCCACCCAGCGGCTCTCAGGTGGCTCTGGAGGAAGAGGTGCAGGTCGAATACCGCGCCACCGACGCTGATGCGGTCATTCGGGTCGATCTGGAGGTCGGTGGTCAGGTGGTCAATTCGCAGAACAGCCCGGTGGCCGAGGGCCAGCCCACGATGATGGGCGTGTTGCGCTGGGTTGCGGAGGAGCCAGGCGATCATACCCTCATCGTCTACGCCTACAGCCGCGACAGAGTGGCGAGTGATCCAGTGGGTGTGACCATCACCGTGGGGGAAGGTGAGCCTGTGCCTGGTTCGACAGTCACCATCAGCCTGCTCGTCCCGGGTAGCACGCGCACGCCGAGCGCCAGTGAGACTGTGGCTCCGACTGTGGCGGGCGGGACCGTTGTTGCGACGGGTTCCCCGGCTGCAACCACACCCAGCCCCACTCGGCCGGCAGCTACGTCTACTTCGCCTCCGCCCACGCCAACGCAGCGTCAGGCGGCGCCTGCTCCATCACCGACGGCCACTCGCACGCAGGCGCCTTCCCCTACGCCCACGACTCAGCTAGCCAATCTGTGGGTTGAGAACTACACGTCGGTGGACGTTTGTGAGGTGTACTTCTCAGCGCCCGCTGATTCGTGGGGGTCGAATCGATTGCTGGGAGGAAACAGGATCTACGCCGGGCAGAGCGCTCTGTGGACCATTCCGCCCGGCAACTATGACCTCAAGGCGCTGGATTGTGGGCTGAACGAACTGAGCGTGGTGTGGAACCAGCCCATCTACGGGGACTGGACCTGGGAGATCTATACGCAGCTTCCGCCACCTCCGCCACCCCAATCCGTCAACCTGGTGGTCTACAACTACTGCAGCGAGGAAATTGGCCGTCTGTACATATACGAGCTTTCACAACCAGACAAGGGACCAAACGACATAGCGTTCCCAATGCCCATAGGTGGCAGTGAGATCTTCTCTCTTGACCCCGGGTGGTGGGCAATCACTGCAGAAGACGCGCAGGGGAACCACCTTGATCACATGGAGCCGAAGGAGTGGTTCGCTGGCGACTCTCCGATGTGGAACGCCTGCGCTCAAGGCTAGCGTGAGCATGCCGTGACAGGCTCACGTTCGTCCGCGCCGGGCGATTGATGATCATCTGGGCTGCGAATCCGAGGTGCCTCGGGAATGGGGCTGAGAGTCGACGGAGGAGGTGAGCAGGATGGTGGCGCCTGGGAGACGGATGGATGTACAGCTATCGGATGAGGAGTATGCGCTTCTCCAGGCGCTGGCAGAGAGGCGCGACTGCTCGGCGAGCGAATTGATACGCCAGGCGATCAGACAGGTCTACATGAACGAGGCAGAGCGTGACCTCAATGGGTTCGAGACCCAGCGCCTGGACCAGACCTCTCTCCTCATGGATGGGGAAGGGGGGTCGATTGGGATTCGCCGACGAGAGCTACTGGCAGAGGACGACAGCTTTGTTTCCGACTAGAGAGAGTTGGTGCCAAGAGATCGGATCGCGACAGGGTCTCGAGGAGGGTTGAGATGAGAGTACTGCTCGTACAACCGCCCCAGAGCCGGAACGTGGTGGGATTCAGCAAGTTCGGCTGCCCGGAACCCTTGGCTCTCGAGATCCTGGCAGCCAGCCTGCCCGAGCACGACGTGAAGATCCTGGACATGCGCATCGACCCTGAACTGGAGGATACGCTTCGAAGCTTTGGGCCAGAGCTAGTCGGGGTCACCGGCTATACACCCGATGTGCCGCAGATGCTGGCCGTCTGCCGGCAGGTCAAGGAGCTGGACGCCGGAATAGTCACCGCGGTGGGGGGATACCACGCTACACTTTGCCCGGAGGATTTCGCAACGCCAGCCGTCGATGTCGTCGTGGTAGGAGAGGGTGAGAGGACGCTGGCCGAACTGGTCGTGGCCCTGGAGAATCGAAGGGACCTGGACGACGTGGCCGGACTCGTGTTTCTCCGAGACGGCGAACAGATCTCCACACCGTCCAGACCTCTGTTGAGGGACCTCGACGAGAGCCCGCCACCCGCCAGGTACCTCACCGAGGAGTATCGCGACAAGTACTTCTTCCAGTTCTGGTCATCGCCTGCTCCTCTGGAGACGGCGCGCGGTTGTCCGCATCGATGCAAGTTCTGCTCTGTGTGGGTCTTCCACCGGAGCCGCTGTCGGTTCAAGTCACCTGAGCGGGTGGTACAGGAACTGGAGACCGTGGGAGGAGAGACCACCTACTTCGTGGACGACAACTTCCTCCAAGACCACCGGAGGGCTGCGAGGATCTGCGACTTGGTGAGAGAGGCGGGGCTGAAGCTCAGGTATTGGATGCAGGCTCGCAGCGACAGCATCGTGCGGCGACCTGAGCTCGTCGAGTGCTGGGCCAGGATTGGGCTGTCGACGGTCCTCGTCGGCTTCGAGAAGTTCAGAGAGGAGGAGCTCACCGACTTGCGCAAGCGCAGCTCCGTCAAGATCAATGAGGAGGCAGCGCGCATCCTGAGTGCCAATGGTGTGGACATCTGGGGTGCCTTCATCGTGGATCCCAACTGGGGCAGGGCCGACTTCGACGATCTGATCGACTACGTGCGTCGTCTCAAGATCAGCTTCCCGCAGTTCAGTGTGTTGACCCCGCTACCGGGTACGGAGTTCTTCCGTGAGAAGCTGAGCGAAATGACCACGCGGAACTACGAACTCTTCGACTTCTTGCACAGTGTCCTGCCGACCAAGCTGCCTGCCAGACAGTTCTATGGCGAGATGGCGCGCCTCTACGCGAGCACAACCATGAGCTTCTCGGACCTGAAGCAGCGTATCCGTTCTGGCCGCATTCAGGTGTCGGGGCTTCGACGTATCAAGAATCTGTTGTCTGAAGTGAGCAACCCGGAGGCCTACCTGAGAGGGCTGGAGGGGTCTCCGGACGTGAGTTGACATTGGCTAGCCATTGTATTATACTATGTAGTCGATCACGCCGTCAGTCAGTGTAACTGGCGTGCGTGGGCCGAAAGCCGACGTAGCTCAACAGGCAGAGCAGCGGTTTTGTAAACCGCCGGTTGCGGGTTCGAGTCCCACCGTCGGCTCCACTCCCTGAGAGGGAGACATGGGCAGGTACCCAAGCGGCCAAAGGGGACTGACTGTAAATCAGTTGGCTCAGCCTTCGGAGGTTCGAATCCTTCCCTGCCCACCTATGGCCGTATGCCCACGTAGCTCAGCCGGTAGAGCACGTTCTTGGTAAGGACGGGGTCATGGGTTCAAGTCCCATCGTGGGCTTCATGACCTGGTTAGTTGCACGGAGGAATGACAATGTCGAAGGAGAAGTTTGTAAGGGACAAGCCGCACGTTAATGTGGGGACGATAGGGCATGTAGATCATGGGAAGACCACATTGACGGCAGCGATGACGAAGGTGTTGAGTTTGAAGGGGTTGGCGGACTATCGGGCGTTCGAGACGATAGACAATGCGCCGGAGGAGAAGGCGCGGGGATTGACGATAGCGATATCGCACGTGGAGTATCAGACAGAGAACCGGCACTATGCGCACGTAGACTGTCCTGGGCATGCGGACTACATCAAGAACATGATCACCGGGGCGGCGCAGATGGATGGGGCGATCTTGGTAGTGAGTGCGCCTGATGGGCCGATGCCGCAGACGAGGGAGCACGTATTGTTGGCGCGGCAGGTAGAAGTGCCGAGCATGGTAGTATTCTTGAACAAAGTAGACATGATGGACGATCCGGAGTTATTGGAGTTAGTGGAGTTAGAGTTACGGGAGTTACTGACGGGGTACAAGTTTCCAGGGGATGAGATACCGATCGTGAGGGGATCGGCGTTGAAGGCGTTGGAGAGCGAAAGTGAGGATGTGGAGGCGGAGGAGTACAAGTGCATCTGGGAGTTGCTGGATGCGGTAGACAGCTACATACCGACGCCAGAGAGGGAAGTAGACAAGCCATTCTTGATGCCGATAGAGGACGTATTTGGGATCAAGGGGCGAGGGACGGTAGTAACGGGGAGAGTAGACAGAGGCACGATCAAGGTAGGAGAAGAGGTAGAGATCGTAGGGTTAGGGCAGGATGTGAGGAAGACGGTGTGCACGGGAGTGGAGATGTTCCACAAGATGCTGGACCAGGGGATGGCTGGGGACAACATCGGGTGCCTGCTGAGGGGGATAGAGCGAGAGGAAGTAGAGCGGGGGATGGTGTTGTCGAAGCCAGGGAGCATCAAGCCGCACACGGCGTTTGAGGGTAGTGTATACATACTGCGGAAGGACGAGGGGGGGAGGCACACGCCATTCTTTCCTGGGTATCGGCCGCAGTTTTACATCAGGACGATGGACGTGACGGGGTCGGTGGACTTGCCCGAGGGCGTAGAGATGGTGATGCCCGGGGACAACGTGAACATCAAGGTGGAGTTGATCGTGCCGGTGGCCCTGGAAGACGGGTCGCAGTTCGCCATTCGTGAGGGAGGGCGGACGGTTGGTGCTGGTGTGATCACCAAGATTCTGGAGTAGCGAACCTGTCGGTCCATTGAGAAGACGGAGCACGTATGGCTAGGAAGACAGCAAGGGTGATCATCACCCTGGCGTGTACGGAATGCCAGGAGCGCAACTACACCAGCGCGAAGAACAAACGAAACGATCCTGGACGACTCGAACTCTCGAAGTACTGTCCGCGCTGTCGGAGTCATACTCTACATCGCGAGACCAAGTGATCCTGCTGGGGTGCTACGGTAACAGGTGGTGCCCCCCGGAGAGGAGTAGCCCATTCGTGGCACATCTCTGACAGCGGATCCTCAGTGAAGGTTTGTGAAGCGAAGCCGCCATAGTCATGGCGGTGCTTTTTGGCAGTGAGACGGTAGACAAAGCCTGGGGACAGGATGTGGAGATCTATCCATGGCCAGAGCCGACGCAAAGACGAAGAGAGGTAACTTCGTAGCCAGGTTTCTTCGAGAGACGCGCTCGGAGATGAAGAAGGTCGTGTGGCCCAGCCGCAGAGAGGCCATCAACATGACTGCTATTGTGCTGGGCGTCACTGTGCTCATGGCTGCGGGGCTGGGGATAGTGGACTGGTTGTTTACGAAGCTTTTCGCGCTCTTGGTGCGTTGAGGCCTGAATGTCTGACGAGCCCGAAGTCCTGGAGAAGGACTCTGAGGAAGCACAGATAGCGGAGATCGAGGCCCCTGCTGCGGAAGAGGCGGTGGCTGAGCCGTCCCTGGAGAACGATGCCCAGAGCGGGCAGTCGCAAGAGGAGGGCGAAGTTCCCACGGCTGAGGGAGAGCCGCCGGACGAGGCCGCCGTAGAAGCGTCTTCGGCGGACGATGCTCAGCAGGCGTTGTCGGAAGAGGGTGAATCCCCTGCTGCTGAGGCGGGACCGTCAGACGAAGAGCCTGTGGCAGTCGACGAGGATGCCGGGACCGAAGAGGAGGCCAGGCGTCAGGAAGGACGGTATTGGTACGTCATCCACAGCTACTCCGGCTACGAGAACAAGGTCAAGAAGAACCTGGAGAGCCGGATAGAGTCCATGGGCATGCAGGACTACATCTTCGAGGTGGTCGTCCCGACTGAGGGGGTAGTGGAGCTTCGTGATGGGCGACGTCGAACAGTGGAACAGAGGATCTTCCCGGGATACATCCTGGTGGACATGATCCTGAACGACGAGTCGTGGTTCGCTGTTCGCAATACGCCCGGCGTGACGGGGTTTGTAGGATCAGGAAACCAGCCCACACCGCTACGCCAGGAGGAGGTGGACAGCATCCTCCGGCGGATGGAGGAGGAAGCACCCAAGGTCAAGGTTAGCTTCCGCGTCGGAGACTCTGTCAGGATCGTGGATGGCCCGTTTGCCGATTTCCTGGGCACGGTAGATGATCTGAATCTCGAGAAAGGCAAGGTTCGTCTCCTTGTGTCCTTCTTCGGGCGCGAGACGCCCGTGGAACTGGACTTCCTGCAAGTGCAGACGGAATGAACGTCTTGGAGGCTGAATGGCGAAGAAAGTAGCCGCAGTGGTGAAACTGCACATACCGGCCGGGAAGGCCAGTCCGGCACCCCCTGTGGGCACCGCCCTGGGCCAGCACGGTATCAATATCATGAACTTCTGCAAGGAGTACAACTCTCGCACCTCCAGCCAAGCGGGACAGATTGTCCCGGTGGAGATCACCATCTATGCTGACCGGTCGTTTACCTTCGTGACCAAGACCCCTCCGGCCTCTGACCTGTTGAAGAAGGCTGCTGGCATAGAGAAAGGATCTATTGAGCCGGGTAGCGAAGACGTGGGCACCGTGTCCAGGAGACAGGTGCGTGAGATAGCCCAGCTCAAGATGAGCGATCTCAATGCCATAGACCTGGCGGGGGCGGAGAGGATCATAGAGGGTACGGCCCGAAGCATGGGTCTGGTCATTGAGGAGGACTGAGTGGCAAAGCACGGCAAGAAGTACCTTGATGCGGCGGACAAGATCGATAGGGCCAGATCCTATTCCCCGCAGGAGGCAGTCGAACTGGTGAGGGAGACGTGCATCGCCAGCTTCGACGCCACTGTGGAGGTTCACGTGAGGATGAACCTGGACCCTCGTCAAGCCGACCAGCAGGTGCGGGGCGCGGTGACTCTGCCGCATGGCACGGGCAGAGTGGTTCGGATCGTCGTCTTTGCTGAGGGCGAGGCGGCGAAGCTGGCGGAGGAAGCTGGTGCCGACTACGTTGCAGACGACGACTTGATCAAGAAGATGGAGGATGGGTGGCTGGAGTTCGACGCCACCATCGCCATCCCGCAGATGATGGGAAAAGTGAGTAAGCTTGGTCGGATCTTGGGGCCACGGGGCTTGATGCCTAGCCCCAAGTCAGGGACGGTGGTGGAGCCCGAGGACGTAGGGCGTGTCATGGACGAGCTGCGCCAGGGACGGGTGGAGTTCAAGATGGACAAGACCGCCAACATCCACATCCCGATTGGCAAGGTGAGTTTTCAGCCCGAGCAGCTACGTGACAACTTCGCTTCGCTGGTGGAAGCCATCCAGGGCGCCAGGCCGCCTGGGGCCAAAGGCCAGTACATCAAGAAGATCGTGGTGACTTCGAGCATGGGTCCTGGAGTCAAGGTCGACATCGCCGAAGCCATGGCTTTGCGAGCAGCATAGTCGACGAGTAGAGAGCAACTTACCATCGTCATACCGTAGCCCAAGACGGCAGGCGCGCCAGGCGCTCAATTTCCTGCCCAGGCACTGGTTTCTGTTTTCCAGCCTCGCAACGGGGCTGGGTGGAGGACCTTCGTGCGTGGGCGCGGAGGTCTTTTTGGTGCTACGGCATCGACTGGGATGATACCGGCGGGGGCAAGAGTTGAGAGTCACGGATGTGAAGGCCTTCGATCTCTCCGATGCCTGGTTTACTTTGCTGGGCAAGGTGCTGGACGAAGGACGGGAGTATACCGTCGATCAAGGGAGCTTCGTTGGCAGGAAACGGAAGGAACTCGACTTCGTGGTCGTGAAAGTCAGCAACCCGGGTCAGCGGCCCCTGGTACCGCAGATGCCGCCTGGGGTGGGCGTGCCTCCACCCACGACTATGGAATACGTGGAGGAGTACTTCCATGCCTATTTTGTGGGCGCTGACAAGCAGCCTGATGAGGAGTACACCTATGGGAGCTACGTGCACGCGCAGTTGCTGCCCTTGCTGGAGAAGTACAGGAACGGGCCCGACACCAACCAGGGGTGTATCACCATAGGCGATGCCTCCAGCATCTACCTGGAGCACCCACCTTGCCTCAGGCTGATCGACACGCGAGTACTGGATGGGAGGCTACACTTCGTTGTCTACTATCGCTCTTGGGACCTGTGGGGTGGATTCCCGGTGAACATGGCGGCCACACAACTCCTCAAGGAGCAACTGGCCTCGGCCCTGGAGGTGGAGGATGGGGAGATACTGGCCTTGAGCAAGGGGCTGCACCTCTGGGAGCATAGCTGGGAGTGGGCCAAGTGCCGGCTCTGGCGTGACAGCGGCGAGGAGAAGAGTGGCCTCGATAGCGCTGGAAGAGGTGCGAGGGCATGAGACCGAGCTGGGATGAGTACTTCATTCGCATCGCCCAGGTCGTGGCGTCCCGCTCCGTTTGCCTGAGGCACCAGATAGGCGCGGTGATAGTGAACGAGGACAGGCAGATACTTTCGACTGGGTATAATGGCCCACCCAGAGGCATGAGACATTGTGAAGACAGGGGTGGTTGTATCAGGGCGAAGGAAGGTATCGCGTCGGGGACCCGACAGGAGTACTGTTTTGGTTTGCACGCCGAACAGAACGCCATCGTGCAAGCCGCTCGCGAGGGCATTCAGTTGGTGGGCAGTACGTTGTACTGCACGTACAAACCTTGTTCACTCTGCGCTCGCATGATAGTGAATGCGGGAATCAGAGAGGTGCACTTCATGGCGGACTACCCGGATGACCTGACACAGACGATTCTCGACGAAGGTGGGGTAGCCTGTGTGAAATGGGATGGCCCCGCTTCCGAGTAGGGGCCAGATGGCTAGGAGGTGAGAATACATGGCGATATCGCGCGAGAAGAAGGAACGGATAGTGGAGGATCTGGCCGACAAGCTGTCGCGCAGCCAGGCCCTGATCATGACTGACTACAGAGGGCTGACTACCGCAGAGTTGGGTGAGTTGCGGAACAAGCTGCGCGAAGAGGAAACCGGCTTCCACGTAGTGAAGAACAATCTGGTAAGGCTGGCCATGCAGCAAGCGGGGCTACGCTGGGAACCGTCGCTGTTCGACGGACCGACGGCAATCGGATTCTGCTACGACGACGTCACTGGACCAGCCAAGGTGCTGGCTGACTTCAGCAAGGAGAGCAAACTCCTGTCCATACGGGGAGGCCTGCTGGGAGAAGGGTTGCTGGACGCAGCTCAGATCTCCGATTTGGCTTCGTTGCCGTCCAGAGAGGTTCTCCTGGCCCAGGTCCTGGCCGGAATATCGGGACCGCTGCATGGGCTGGTGAACGTGTTGAATGCGCCACTACAGGACCTCGCCTACGTATTGCAGGCGCGTATACAGCAGATGGGCGAGACTGAAGCATAGACGAAGTAGAAGCTATTCTGTCCCAATCGGAAAGGAGATAGTCATGGCGGACGCGAAGGAAAAGAAAGAGAAGAAAGAGACCAAGAAGACGACAAAGAAGGCGGAGCCCAAGAAGACCGGGTTGTCCATTGATGAGATCATCGATGCCTTGAGTACGATGACGGTGCTAGAGTTGTCGGAATTGGTCAAGGCCATCGAGGAGAAGTTCGGTGTAACCGCAGCGGCACCTATGGTGGCTATGGGTGCTGTGGCGGCGGCGCCTGGCGCTGCTGTTGCCGCCGAAGAGGAAGAGCAGACCGAGTTCGACGTCGTCCTCAAGGATTTCGGCGCCCAGAAGATCCAGGTGATCAAGGCCGTGCGCGAACTGACCGACCTGGGACTCCGCGAGTCCAAGGAACTGGTGGAGGGAGTGCCAAGCACTGTCAGGCACGCTGTGAACAAGGAAGAGGCAGAGCAGGCGAAGGCCAAGATCGAGAGTGCCGGGGGCGTCGTCGAGATACAGTAGGCGCTGCAAGCCCCTAGGAGGAGCTGGAGTGCTGGGATATGGAGGCCCTCTTGCGCCTGATCCATAGAAGGACCAGGGTCAGGAGGGCCACCGCGCACTCCAGAGCTTCCACGGCCTGAGTCCAGCGCAGGGTGCCGAAGTACAGCGTCTCGTCAGCGCGGAGGAACTCCAGAAAGAAGAGACCCGCTGAGTTGAGAGCCAGATAGAGAGCAGCCGTCAGCCCTGGCGTGGGTCGGCGATGCAGTGGCATTCTGCCCAGAGCAAAGATCAAGACAAAGATCGCCAGGTTGAGCAGGCTGATCAGGATCTGGGTGGGATAGCGATAGGCCATGATCCCGTAGATGTCTCTGAGGTCACAGGCCAACACGCCTCTCGTCACCAGACCGTACCCGCAGCCGGCGCAGAGGCAGCCTATCCAGCCCACCGCCTGCCCGAGTGCCAGGCCCGGGGCCACAGTGTCGGCGAGTTCCCAGAAGGCCGTATTCGTCCACAGACTGTAGATCAAGAGGCCCACCACGCCCGCTACGAAGGCTCCCTGGAAGGCCAGCCCACCCTGAGACAAGGAGAAGATCTCCCTGGTGTGGGATGAGAAGTAGGGCCAGTAGATAGCCACGTAGACTGCCCGACCCCCGATGATCCCCGCCACCAGCGCCCAGAGAGCCGCATCCATACTCTTCACAACGTCGCTGCCTCTCCACCTTGCCTCCAGGCAAGTGACCGCCAGGGCCAGGATGATCCCCAGGCCTATCAGGGCTGCGTACGACGACATGGAGAGGCGGCCCAGGTGCAGTATGGTTGGCCCCATTGGTGTCCTTTCTCCTCCCTGGATGGTCGATGTTGGCGGGGTGCTTCGGTCTTCAGGGGCAGACCACTCCAGAGATGGGCCAGCGCCCTGTCTCTGACCGAGCCTCCTTGGCTCGGAAGCGTGCACGCTTGGGTCTCCCGAGTGAGCAATACTATCACAATCCCTGGGATAAGCAAAACACCAGACTCATGGTGCCGCTGTGCGGATGGCAACGCAGGTCGTGGACGGAGGACGATGGTCCATCGAACGCGGCGCGGCGCGCAGTCACAGTGTGGTCTTTCCATTTGCCGGTGGCTTGACCTATAATGGAAAGGTAGCGCTCAACGACAGCCAGCGCTGTCGCCGGAGGACGACGATGCAGATTACCTGGTATGGTCATTCGTGCTTTAGACTACGAGGTAGAGCCGGAACAGTGGTCACAGACCCGTTCAGCGATCAGATTGGCTATGGTCTCCCACGGCTGCGCGCCGACATTGTGACGGTGAGTCACGACCATCCCGACCATGCCAACGTGAAGGCCGTGAAGGGACAGCCGAGGGTCATCAGTGGGCCTGGGGAGTACGAGATCAAAGGGATCTTCGTGATTGGCATTCCCACTGTCTACGAAGACACCCGCACGCAGGCTGGAATACGCAACACCGTGTACGTCTTCGACATGGAAGGTGTTACCATTTGCCACCTGGGCGACATGCGCCGTGTGCCCACGCAGTCACAGGTGGAGGAGTTGAGCGAGGTGGACGTCTTGCTCATCCCGGTGGGAGGGAGTTCCACCCTCGGGGCGTCAAAGGCGTCGGACGTGATCAGTCTGCTGGAACCCAGAATAGTCATACCGATGCACTATCGGACAGAGGGCCTGCGCGGTTTGAAGCTTCAGCCCGTGGATCCATTCTTGAAAGAAATGGGGGTCAAGGACGCCACACCTGTCGACCGGTTGAAGGTCATCAAGAGTGGGCTGCCGTCCGAGACTCAGGTTGTAGTCATGGACTGTGCAGCCGAGGCCGTGAGTTCCTGATGGAGGGTGGCAGCGTTGATCGATCAAGAGGCGATCAGTAAGGCCATACGGGAGATCATCTCGGCCATCGGCGAAGATGGCACGCGAGAGGGATTGGTGGACACACCGGCCCGCATCGCGCAGATGTACGCGGAGGTCTTCAGCGGCCTCGGACGGGATCCGAGGGAGATCCTGGCTGTGGGCTTCGAGGACGAGAAGCACGAGGAAATGGTGGTGCTGAAGGACATCCCGTTCTACTCTATGTGCGAACACCACTTCCTCCCTTTTCATGGAATGGCCCACGTGGGGTACATCCCCAAGAAACGCCTGGTGGGGATCAGCAAGCTGGCCCGAGTGGTGGAGATCCTGGCTCGGAGGCCGCAGCTCCAGGAGCGGCTCACCGGGCAGATAGCGGACACCATCATGGAAACTCTGGAACCTCGGGGAGTGGGGGTGGTCATAGAGGCGGAGCACTTGTGCATGACCATGAGAGGCGTGAGAAAGCCGGGCAGTCGTCTGGTCACCTCGGCTAGTAGAGGGATCTTCCGCACATATCCTGCAACGAGAGCAGAGTTCTTCTCTATCCTGGACATGGCAGAGCCTCGCAGGAGGTAGGTTGGCTTGACCGAGCGATTCAACGTCCGAGTTCTGAGTCTCGATCCTCGGGCCAGGATAGAGGAGGAGATGCAGAAGATCGGGGCCTCTCCTCCCGGCATCAAGATCATGGCTCCCAAGGCCTGCTTCCGCGCAGTCAAGCTCGAGAACCTCAACTTCGCTGCGGCGAACATCGTTAAGCAGGAGATGTTGGCGCGCGGAGGCGAAGTGGTGACGTCCAGGGACGTCTATTCCACCAAAGAGTCCACCAGCGACGTCCTGGTGCTGGGGACTCTGCGCCACTTCGAGGATCTCATCAGGAAACTCCGTTTGCAGCCCTTCAAGAGCCTCTTGGCGATGGCGTCTGAGCTGGAACAGGCTCTGGCCTGGTACGCGAGAGACGACGCATTGCCCATGGAGATCGGTAAGCGGTCGTTCGAGTGGGGCAGCAGAACGTACATCATGGGAGTAGTGAACGTCACCCCCGACTCGTTCTCTGGAGATGGTCTAGGGTACGACGTGGACAAGGCTCTCGATCAGGCCCAGAGAATGGTCGAGGAGGGAGCGGATATCGTAGATGTCGGCGGTGAGTCCACGCGGCCCGGATCGAAGCCCATCAGCGCCGAAGAAGAGTTGGGGCGAGTGATCCCGCTTGTGGAGAGGCTTGTTCAGCGCACGGAGGTGCCCGTTTCCATCGACACCTACAAGTCAGAGGTGGCCTCGGAGGCCGTGGGGGCAGGCGCCAGCCTGATCAACGACGTCTGGGGCCTACGTATGGACCCACGTGTTGGCGAGGTTGCAGCGGAACACAAGGTGCCGCTGGTGCTCATGCACAACCGCAGCAAGCCCAAAGACGCTGTTCAGACCGAGCGCTTGGGCGGCCGATACCTCGGCGTGGAGTATGAAGATCTGATGGCCGATATTCTGCGTGAGCTGCGGGAGAGCATTGATCTGGCTCTGGAGGCCGGAGTCGAGAGAGAGCGAATCATCGTTGATCCAGGCCTGGGCTTCGGAAAGACAGTCGAACAGAACCTTGAAGTGATAGCGAATCTGGCAGAACTGAGGGTACTTGGTAGGCCGATTCTCCTCGGCCCCTCGAGGAAGTCGTTCGTTGGCTACACTCTGGACCTGCCACCCGAGAAAAGGGTGGAGGGCACCGCTGCCGCAGTAGCCGTGGGCGTCGCCGAAGGGGCCGACATCGTGCGCGTGCATGATGTTAGAGAGATGACGCGTGTGGCCCGTATGACTGATGCCATTGTGCGGCGATGACGTTCTGTTCCGTCTTCGCCCCTGTTTGCGGTCAAGGCGGAAGCAGAACGCCTGAGGATGGGGAGGACCGTGAGATGGCTGCGGCATCGGACGAAGAGGCGCTAGACGTACTGCGAGCCAAGGGGAAGCGCATTACCGCCCAGCGCAGCCTGCTCCTGGACGTGATCCGTGAAAGCCACGGGCATCTGGACGCTGACGAGATCTACCAGCGTGCGCGGAGCAAGGATCCCCGGATCAGCCTCTCTACCGTGTATCGAAACCTCAATCTGCTCAAGGAATTGGGCTTGGTCAGCGAACTCCATCTCGATCAGGAGCACCATCACTACGAGCTGAGGGAAGAGACAGATCACTACCACCTGATCTGCTCCGGGTGTGAGCGCGTCATCGAGTTCGAAACTCCCCTGGCTGCTCAGATAGCCATGGAGGTAGAGGCAGAGCGGGGCTTCCTGACGGAGCGCACCCACATCGACCTGGTGGGTCTTTGTAGCGAGTGCAGAGCGAAGAGGTCTTGACTTCTTCTTGCCGGCGGACAGGCTGTCCTGTCCCGGCCCTCTAAGGCTGTTCCAGAAACTCGTATCTGCCCTGACCACAGGCGGGGCAGTCTTCCACCGCTCGCTGGACAGAAAAGACCTCGAAGCTATTCTCCCAGACGTCTATGCGTGTCAGGCCCTGGTTGCGGTGACCGTGGCCAGTGAGGATCTTGAGAGCCTCGCTGCACTCGAGAGCGGCGATGATGGACACTATCGAGGCCAGAACTCCAGCGGTGACGCAAGTGATCACGCTCTCCGCCGGGGGCATCTCAGGGAAGACACAACGGAGGCAAGGTGTCTGATGAGGAACGATGGTCATGCTCATGCCGTAGCTAGCCACCGCACCGCCATACACCCAGGGTGTGCCGTGCTTCAGGCAGGCATCGTTGATGAGATAGCGAGTCTCGAAGTTGTCACAGCCGTCGAGCACCAGGTCTACGTCTCCGATGATCCCCTCGATGTTGTGGCGGGTGACGTCAGCGACCAGCGCCTGCACCTCGACCTGGGAGTTGATGGTGGCCAGCTTTCTGGCGGCCGCCTCCGCCTTGGGCAGGGCGTTGGCTGCGTCTTCCTCGTCGAAGAGGAGCTGGCGCTGGAGGTTGCTGAGTTCGACGCGGTCACGGTCCACCAGCTTCAGACGACCCACGCCGGATCGAACCAGGTTGTCGGCGATGTGTGTGCCCAGCCCGCCGATGCCGATCACGGCCACGGATGAGGAGAGCAGTCTGCGCTGGCCCTCTTCGCCAATCGGGGGAAAAGCCATCTGGCGTACGTAGCGGTCGAGTTGCATGGTGGTCTCCATCCTGTCGTGGCTCGGGCCACCTGACGACCGAGCAGAGGCCGCGCCGGTAGACATTGTGGACCGCTGCGAGCAGAGCGCGTTTCCATGTGTCGTCGGCGGTGATTATACCCCTCGGGGCTGGAGGCGGCAAAGCGCGGAGTTGGCGCCTTTGGGAACGGCAAATGAACTATCGCCATGGTCCGCAGGGCGTGTGGCAGCCTGCGGCAAGGCTGACGGGACGCCAGCGACTCGGGGGAACAGTGGCCTCCCCGGCCGCTGGGGTGCTGCCAGGGTCAGGCTGAAAGCGAGGGAGTAGTTGGCATCGTTGTCCATGGGAGCGTCGAAGATGACCGTCGGAGAGAGAGCGGCTCTGATCGTGAACCCGCTGCGCGGCCGTGGTGCTCTCAAACATCTCGCGAGAATGCAGCAGGCCCTGGAGGCTCTCGGTCTGTCTCATGAAGTGTGGTTCACAGAGCGCCGGGGACATGGGACGGAGCTTGCCAGGCGCGCGATCTCGCAGGGATACCCCGTCATCGTGGCCGTGGGCGGCGATGGTACCGTCAATGAGGTGGTCAATGCGGCTGCTGGGTCCGATGTAGCCGTGGGGGTGCTGCCACTGGGCGCCAACAACGACTACCTAAGGAGCCTGGGCATCTGGACGTGGCAAGAGGCGTGCCGGGTCGTCGCTCAGGGGGTGGAGAGGACGCTGGATGTGGGCGTGGCCGAGTATCGCGATCTCGAAGGAGGTGGAAGCACGCAGAGATACTACGCCGTCCTGGCAGACGTGGGTCTCGGCTCGGAGGTGGTACGCAACACGCCGCGTCGCTTCAAACATGCTCTCGGCGGCGGATTGGGGTACGCGATCAGTCTCTATCGGACCGCTCTTCAAGGTAGAGCTCGGGCCAGAGAGATGAGGCTGGAAGTGGATGGTGCGCTCAGGTACCAGAGGAGGCTGCTCCTGGTGGAGGCCCTCAACGGCAGCTACGCTGGGGGCGGCCTGAAGGTCGCCCCAAGAGCCAGGCTCGACGATGGGCTTCTAGACGTCTTCGTGGCCGGGGATATCCATTGGCTCAGGATCTGGACCCTGTTCCCCAGGATCTATCGCGGAACGCACGTGGGCCACGAGAAGACCAGCTACTTCCAGGCTCGGACTGTGGACGTGGAGACAGAGATAGAGACTGTCGTGAGCATCGATGGAGAGGTCGTAGGTCGTACCCCAGCTAGATTCACAGTGCTGCCTGGGTTGCTGAAAGCGCGGTGCCCACGCTCGAGAGGCGAGGTGGGGTAGCACGACCGCAGCGGCCTCTAGGGTTCGTCCTCGACGGCGGACTCGCCCGTCCGGATCAACTCCCTGTGCAGCCGGACCCACGATTCGACGCTCAGTTCCTGGGGGCGCTGCTTGTCGTCCAAACCTGCGCGGTGCAGGGCCTGGACCACTGCCTCCACCGGAAGAGAGAGCCCTTGGGAGAGGGAGTTGCGCAGTTGCTTGCGCCGCTGAGCGAATCCTGCTCGCACGACTTCGAAGAAGCTGTCCACCTGGTCCGCAGGCATCGTGGGCGACGGATGTACGTCGATGCGAACCACTGCGGAGTGAACGCCGGGGGATGGGTAGAAGGCTCCAGGCGGAACCTTCGCGACGACCCTGGGCTGCCCGTAGAACTGTACACTGACCGCCAGCAAGCTCATCTCGCCAGGTTGGGCCACGATGCGGTCGGCGACCTCCTTCTGTACCGTGACCACCAAGAGAGATGGTTTGGCGCCGGCCTCCAGGAAGTGGCGGAGAATGGCGGAGGTGATGTAGTAGGGCAGATTGGCCACAACTTTGTAGGGGCGCGATACCAGGTCTCCGGGCTCGATTGCCAGAACGTCCCCACAGATGATCTGGACGCGGTCATAGCGCGAAAGGGCAAGCTGGAGAACCGGTATCAGACGCTCGTCGAGCTCGATGGCGAAGACACAACCGGCGCGCTGAGCGAGACGGCGCGTGAGGGTGCCCAGCCCTGCGCCCACCTCCACGACCACGTCTCCCGGGTCCAGGGCAGCGGCATCGACGATACGGTTCAGAATACCGTCGCTAACCAGGAAGTTCTGACCCAGCCCCTTGCGTGGCCTGATGTCGAACTGCTTGAGGAGTTGAGCCACGGACGAGGTCCGGAGCTCGTCGTCTTTCAAAGCGGCTATCTCTCCCTGGGGTACGAGGGCAGGATCCAAGTGATCCGGTCCTCGGGGGGCACTGGAGTGAGGAGATATACGTCCACCCAGCGATAGTAGCCCCGGGGCAATTCATCCTCATCGAAGCACAGATCGATGTGTCTTCCCGACACGCCCAGGTCGCCGGCCAGGCCGATGCCATAGCTAGGCACGTACATCCACGTCCCAAGCGGAATCACGTTCCTGTCTACCGCGATGATCCCCGTACGTGCCTGCAAACCCATGTAAGTCCTGCCGTACCATGGCGCGTCGGGTGGAGTTCCGGCGGTGGAGGCTGAGTAGGCCGTAGCCAGGGACCTGAACTTGCGCCAGTAGGTCTTCGTGCCCTCGGGGGTCGAGATCTCGCGGATGGTGATCTTCGTTCCGTAGGCGATGATCTCGGTGGTGGGGGGAGTCTCTACCCATTCGTCTTCTGTCACGCGCTCCGACTCGGTGCCGTTCTCGTACACCACACGCACCAGCCGCCTCTTGGTGCCGGCTGCGCCGTATTGGTCCACTCGCTGTTTGTCCAGATCCAATTCCTGGTCGGGTTGCCATACTGTCTCGAAGGGTATGGGCTCTTCCTCGAGCACAACCTGTTCCTGGACGCGAATGACCTGCACGGTCATGTTGTCGTAGACCACACTCTCCTTCTCGGGGATGGTGTAGTCCTTGTCTATCAGTTCGATGGTCTCCTGGTTCAACACTTCGGCTACTGTCCCGCCGTGGCTGCGGGTCTTGATGCGGTGGCCGTCGGCCAGGATCACCAGCGGCTTGGAGCGCTGGATGTAGACCTCCAGGCCGGCTGAGACCTGCTCTCCCAGGGTGGGGATCACGCCGTCGCCCAGGTAGAGGATGATGCCTTCGTCCAGCAGGGCCTGGCCCACGGTGGGGGCGGTGGTCTGCACCGTTACGGGCACCAGGCCGTCGTGAACCGTGATGGGCACCGCTCGCAGGACCTCGATCTGCACAGGACGCTCGTGCCAGAGGAGCGCAGGGTTCCGCCCAGTCACGTCTATACGCGACTCATAGGGCAGCAGAGCCTGAGGATCGACGACCTCGTCTTCCACGATGATGCGATCGTAGCGACTGAGGTTGATGCCCGCCTCCCGGAGGAAGTCCTCCGCGGTCCGAGCATGGGTTCGTAGGTCCAGCCTGCGTCCATCAGCCTCCAGGGTGAGAGGCAGCGCTTTGCGAATGTCGATCTGGACGGTGTCTGCCAGAGGTGTGTCCAGGGGGAGTATCACGATGTCTTCCACAGCTAGGGGGATGCCCAGCTCGTCCAGCAAGGCGCCGACGGTGGTCTGGTGCGTACGCACCGTGAAGGGCTGATCGTTGATCAGCAGGCTGACCTCTCGCTGAGTGGAGACGTAGCCCAGGATCATGCCGTTGCCCACGACGAAGAGCAGTACGATGGACGCAAGGCCAGCCCGTGACAGCAGCCTCATGCCTGGCACGGGGCTCCTGACCGCGGCATCGAAATGCTCGTGAGTCGATGTGGCGCTAGAGGACATGGCAACAACCAGCAGAGCTCCACAGAGTATGGTGACGAAAAAAGGGGCCAGTGACTGCGCCGGTCCCCTTTCTCAGATCTTGTGAAGCGGTCGTGCAACCTCCTTCGACTCGAACCCCCCGACTTACCGGAGACAGTTAGCTCCAACCAGGTCGCCCTGCGGCGCCCAGAAGTGGCTACTTACCGCTGCTTCCTTCCGGACCTGACGGGGTTCGTAGGCTTCTGCCGCGCAGGACCCGGCCTTCAACGCCACTTGTTTCCAGCAGTATCGTAAGGCTCAGAGCCTCAAGAAGGCTTTCGACCCCGCTATAGCGGATTACGGGTACAGGGCACCGCTAGCTCCCCGTCTAGCACGACCGCAATCATCATATCACGGGATAGAAACAAAGCCAAGGCGGAGAGGGCGGGATTTGAACCCGCGAGGCTTATCGCCTACACGATTTCCAATCGTGCGCACTAGACCGGACTATGCGACCTCTCCACTAATAACCATTATAGCATCTGGGAGTGCTTGCTTCAAGTGCCTTCGTGCCGGGGAGTACTTCTCGCGGAGGGAGTGGACACAGCGGGCGAGGTCCCCGTCGGGAGCAAGTGTGGGTGACCGTCTAGGGACCTTACGAAGCGTGTGGGCGGCTCAATCCATGCTGGTCTCTGAATGGTGCAGTCGGAACATGGGAGGGGCATCCACCCACAGGGAAGGATGCCCCTCGTGATTGATCTGGTCTGTCGCGCTACTCGACCGGCGCGGCCGCAGGGAGTTGCAGCACCTCGCCCATGGGGTCCCACTCGCCCTCGTGGCCGTTGAGCTCGTAGGTCCCCCTGCCTCGGAGATAGACCTTTCCGGTGCCCGAAGCGGTGAACTCGATGATTCCCCCCGCCATCCAGACGGTCATCTCGTGTCCTGAAGCATCTATGGAGCCGGTCCATCCCAGGAAGACCGTCGCCCCCGTCTCAGGAATCTCCCATCTGTAGCCCTCTCCGCTGGCTTCCAGGGTCTCTGCGCTTTTCACCCAGACGATGCCAACCCCGTGGCCGTCGATCTGCACTTCTCCGCTGCCTCGGACGATAGCCAGCCCCGCACCCCTGGCGGATATGGTGCCCGTACCGCTGAACTCCTCGGCGCTGGCGGCCGAGGTCATCAACAGCACGAGAGCGATGACCATCCCTATGACTACAATGCTTCTGCGTTTCACGTTGCCACCTCCTCTTGTTCCGGTGCTTCTTGCCTTTGCCCCGAGGTCCTCGCCCCGGGCTCTGCTACCATTATCTCGGAGGTGGATTAAGTCCAGATTATGCCACAGTAAGATCTGGGTAAAACAAAGAAGGGTGGACCCCGAGTCCACCCTTCTTTACTGGAGCGAGAAGCGTACTGTTCTATTCTCCCTGTTTCGCGGCCTCTTCCTCTGCCAGAGATCTGCGGAGCACCTTGCCCACCATAGTCTTGGGTAGTGCTTCTCGGAACTCGACGTAGTAGGGTATCTTGTACTTGGCCAGCTTGTCTCTACAGAAGTCCCTGATCTGCTCCGCGGTAACGGTCTCGCCCGGCTTGACCACGACCCATGCCTTGACCGTCTCGCCGCGCTTCGGGTCAGGGATGCCCGCCACCGCTGCCTCCATGATCTTGGGATGCTCGTAGAGGACGTCCTCCACCTCTCGCGGATAGATGTTGAAGCCGCTGGCGATGATCATGTCTTTCTTACGATCTACGATGTAGAAGTAGCCGTTCTCGTCCATCTTGGCGATGTCGCCGGTGTAGAGCCATCCTCCGCGCAGAGCGATGGCGGTCTCGTCCGGCATGTTCCAGTACTCCTTCATTACCGTAGGAGACTTGAGGACCAGTTCACCGACCTCATCCACGGGCAAGTCCTCGGTCCCTGAATCCAGATCGACGATCTTGGCGTCGATATCGGGCATGGGCATGCCGATGCTGCCCTCGATGTTCTTGCCGTACATGGGGTTGCAGTGTGTAGCCACCGCACTCTCGGTGAGCCCATATCCTTCCACCAGGTGGCCGCCTGTCAATTGCTCGAAGGTTTGCTTGATCGACAGAGGAAGCGGCGCCGATCCGCTGATGCAGGCCCTGATGGACTTGACATCGTACTTGTCGATCTTCGGATGGGAGTTGATGGCATTGTACATCGTGGGCACGCCCATGAAGAGCGTGGGCTTGTACTTGTTGATGGCTTGGAGGAGTGCGTCGATGTCGCGCGGGTTGACGATGAAGATGAGCGGCGCAGCGATGGACACCGCCCAGGCCATGGTGGTCACCATCCCGAAGATGTGGAAGAGAGGAATGGCCGAAAGATGGCGCTCTCCTGGCACCCTCACGTCGGGAAGCCACGCGGAGCATTGCTGTACGTTTGCCACCAGGTTGCGATGGAGGATCACGGCCGCCTTGGGCACACCCGTCGTCCCCCCTGTGTACTGGAAGAGGGCCATGTCATCGGGGCCTACGTCCACTCCAGGGTTGGTGTCTGGATACTGCTCCAGGAGTCCCTTCATCCAGATGTCCCCCTCGGCCAGATCTACGCGATGGCCTCCCTTCTTCTCCATCACGAGGGTGAACAAGATCCTATCGAGGCCTGCCAGGTGCTCCTTGAGGTTGCTGACGATGACGTTCTTCACCTTGGTCTTGGGCTGGACGTCTTTCACCAACTCGTAGAACATGCTGAGGAGGATCACGGTCTCTGCGCCAGAGTCGTTGAACTGGTGCGCCACCTCTCGCGGCGAGTAGAGGGGGCTGGTGGCTACAACCGCCGCGCCAGCCTTGAGGATGGCGTAGTAGGCGATCATGAACTGGGGGCAGTTGGGCATGTATAGGGCAACACGATCGCCCTTCTTGACACCGAGATCGATGAGGGCATTGGCCAGTCTGTTGGCCAGCGCGTTGATCTCCCTGAAGGTCAGAGTGGTCTCCCCAAACTTACCAGGCATGATACTGGCTAGTGTGTCGGGGTACTTCCTGGCGGATTCCTCCAGGAACCAGTGCAACGGGACAGCGGGGTACTCGAGGGTGTGTGGCACGCCATCGTCGTAGAAGTTGAGCCACGGCTTGTCCATCTTCGCCCTCCTCTGAAGGTACTGCGGGCCCGTCCCCTGGCTTTCGTCGGGCGTCACGTCGCCGGAAGGTCTCGGCGCAGGGGGAAGGACCGCCAGGGTAGCACATTCCATTATACACCGTCTTACCTTGTGCGTCAACCCCAGCGGTTGAATCGGGCCTTCTGCCCCGGCCTCGACGGCCGACTCAGTACAGACCACAGCCCGCTCCGGCCTGCTATTGACAGGAGGGAGGCGATGGCTTAGAATGATCCTGCGACAGGCCCAAGCGATGATGGAAGCGAGGCGCGACGATGTCGGATTCCCATCCTCTAGTGAAGCTGGCCCGGCAGACGATAGAGCGCTACGTCCGTGAGAGCAAGGTTGCGGAGACCCCTCCCGAGAGTGACTTGACCCCGGAGATGAAGGACAAAGGCGGGGTATTCGTGTCCATCAAGAGGAGGGGGCAGTTGAGAGGCTGCATTGGCACCATCGAGCCTCGTCAGTCCAACGTGGCGAGGGAGGTGATCCAGAACGCGGTCTCCGCCGCCACTCGAGATCCCCGCTTTCCCCCCATCGGCCCCGAGGAACTCGACGATCTGGAGATCTCGGTGGACGTGCTGGCCCCGCCGGAGCCCATCGACAGTCTGGATCAGTTGGACCCCAAGCGCTACGGGCTGATCGTGCAGTCGCTGGAGAATCCGCTGAAGAGGGGGCTGCTACTCCCTGATCTGCCCAGCATCCGCACGGCGGAAGAACAGTTTCACCACACGAAGGTCTACAAAGCGGGGATCGTGGACGACGACGAGCCGATCCAGATGTATCGCTTCGAGGTCATCCGCTACAAGTAGGCCATGGGCAACCGGGCCCGTGAGCCGGTTCTCTCCCCAAGTGGGCCAGTCTCAGCGTCCCTCGCGGCAACTCCCTCGTCTCGGCTTCAGCCCCATTGGCCGTATGTAAGCATCACCAATGCGATGGGGACGCAGCAGCAGACAAACAGGACGATCAGAACTATCAGGCTCACGAGGGTTCCCATACAGCGGCCCATTGCCTCGATCCTCCGGTGTAGTCGTGTCTCTTCGCTTCGGCGTCTGGATGAGCCGCTAGCTGGTGGTAGCTTCGGCGCACGGGTGGGTGCCGGTTGCCCGCTTGACCTCTGCCGACGCCAAGCACCCTTCCGCCTCATATCTGGCGAAGAGCTGTCCCCAGGAAGTGGTCTCCCGCCAGCGCTGGTAGATCCCGCGCTCCTTCAGGGGCCAGTGCACGTAGTCGTGGTTGAACTCGGAGATGAAGATCGGTATCTTGACCAGAGGGGTGCGGAAGATCAGCTTCTGGAGCACCCTTGTGGGGCCGTACCATCCCAGCCAGGCCAGGAACTTGTGGAAGGACTGACCCACCTCGAAGTGCCAGTTCTCGCCGCTGACGTCGTCGCCCACCACCTCTACCTCCCTGACGTCGCCCACCCCTAGACCTCGTTCGTGGGCCAGGCGGATGTAGTCGATGGTCAGGGGGTCCAGACCCATCATCTTGGCGGCCACGGCGTCGATAGCCACCTGGTCGGCGCTGGCCAGGATCACGTTCTTGACCTCGGGCGTCATGGTGCGCGGGCCGGGCCCGTTGCCCGCCGTGGTGCCGTCCATGACGGCGAAGATGCCGGAATGGATCTCCTTCTGGATGGTGAGCAGGTCCACCAGGGTCTGGTGGATCCAACTGTGGGTGTAGTGGCGATGGGTGTACAACAAGCCACCAAAGGCGTTCTTCATAGCGCCCGTGGTGGTGGTGTAGATGTGACACTTGACCGTGGGCAGGTGCACGATGTTCTTGCCGAAGAAGTAGTCAGGGATCTCTATGCCCTCGGGATAGATGTCGTGCAGGACCAGCATCTCCCCCTTGGGCTCATAGGGCACCCAGGTCATGTCCCCGTCTTTGAAGTTGTAGAGGACGGGGATACAGTAACCGCGGAAGATGGGCGAGAACAGGTTCAGGTCCTCGCCCTTGAAGGCGTTGATGACCACCGTCTCGTTCTGGACACAGGAGAGATCGGTGTAGCCCGCCTTGCGTAAGGCCAGAATCGTGCCTTCCAGTTGCCACGGCGTGGTGTTGGCGCTGGGAAAGGGGTAGTGCCAGGAGATGTTGTCCTTGAGTATCGTGGTGGCCTTGGGATCCAGCGCATCTTGCATGCCCGCCAGGCTCAACAGTCTATCGTAGTCTTGGAGGACGGTCTCCGGTTTTGTGAACAGGGCTGCGACCTTTGACCGGCTTGTCATGCTGCTCGTTTGCTCCTCTCGCGGTTTATGCTGAGACTAATACTACTGGTACCGGTGGGGTTTCGCAAGTCGGCGTGACGGGTGCCGGTCTCAAGCAGAGTGCGACCACTTCATTGCGCATGAGCGGACACTACTGCTTGTACGCACGGGCGTGGGCCTCGCAGAGCCAGAGATAGTGCCCCTCGGGAGTGAGCACTTTCTCTAGGCCTCCCCAGTGGTGCCGTGGATCTTTCTTGTCGAGCAACAGTCGCAATGCACGCAGAGCGGACCCTTCAGCCCGCTGGGCCTCAACGCCATCTGTCGCCTGATCCAAGGTCTCTGTCAGTCGGATCCCAGTCTCCTCCTGCAAGTCCGGCAACGCGAGGACGAGCTGGTTGATAAGATCGAGGTCGTTCTTGATGACCTCCCTGTAGTCAGGCAAGGCAACGCCGAGAACCGGGTTGATGAGCGGAGTGGCGAACTTGAGCACGGAAGCCAGTCGCCGGATGTACGGCGCCGTGGCAACGATCCACTCGGCTGGTTCGTCAAGCTGGTACAGGCCGTCCTCCTGAGTTGGGTGCCACTGCCCTGGCGCCTGGCAGTAGAGCTGCAGGTCCACCTTGCGACCAGCGATAGCCTTGCGCCAATCGCTGGTCTCGCGCGGGCGCAGAGCGAAGATGTTCGGGCAATGGCTTTCGATCTTGGACTGCTCGAGCCGGAAGAGCTTGGTGAACTCGCGCTGAGCCCATTCGCGCGACTGTGCCACTTCAGTGCGTACCACACCCCGCGTCTCTTCTTGGCCCTGGACGATGGTGTTCTCCAACACGTCAAGCCGGGACATCAGCATGCTCTCGGTCGGATCAGCCCAGTGCACGCCAAAGAGGAGCCGAACTACAGACACGTCTTCCATGCTCTCCAGACACTCGATGTGCGACTTCTTCTGCAGTCGCTTGACCAGTTGATTGTAGTCAAACTCGTGGGAGCAGGGCTGCCCATCGTGCCCAGGGCATGGTATCCTACGGTCAACGCGAAGCCCGGGGAAACGGTTGAGGGTTAGCTCGATCCCGTCCTTCAGGAGCGCGAAGAAGTTGTGCGGGCTGGGGCCACGGACCGCCAATTGAAGATACCGTTCGTGCGGAAAGGCTTGCACCAAGGCCAGGTGCTCCCGCTCTGGCCCGTCGGCGAACAGGGCTCCCTGCCGCCAGTGGGTATGGGTTGTGAACCGGTGAGAACGGGCGATGAACCAGGTGGGAATGCCCGCTGGTATGGTGCTGAGGTGGAATCGCATGGCGATCTCGTTGCAGGGCTGTTGCTCTGTGATGGCCTGCCATGGCGTGTTGTAGGCAGGCGGGTCGAGGGGCAGCCGCTCCACCACCAAGCTGATCTCGCGGTTCTCATGAGTCCTGTACGAGAGATCGAAGCGCTCCATCAGGTTCAAGAAGTGGCTTCTCATCGCAGGATCGAGATCGGACCAGAGTTCATGCATGTGCGTACGGGTGAAGATGCCCTTGGATGCGATAACCTCCTCGCTTTCCAGCACCCTGCTGATGTGGCCGCTCACCCACTGGGGTTGTAGGATAACAACATCTCTCAGTTCGTCATCGTGCTGGAAGTACAGGATGTCGCCCAGTTCGTGTAGCCACTGCGCCAGGACGTCCCCCTCTTGGTCACTCACTTGGTGCTCAACTGTGATCTCACTGAGTTCTGAGGGGGTGATGTATCTTTCCGACATCGTCCGAACCGCCTCAGCAGCGCTAAGCCACGTGGTGGGCCAGAGTTCACCCATTAGTGGCAAGTCCGCTGCAGCTCTGGCAATCTTGTCTCGCAGCTCTGCTACGCCACGGCCGTCCAGGTTGCTCACTTTGCACGGAGCGATGATCTGAGCGTAGGCCCGCTTGAGATCTGAGTAGGGGAGATCGGCGTCTCGCTCGTCGATGTGCGTGGCCACGACCAGAACGGGAGAGTCTGGAGCAAGTGCTTGGATCGTGTCCATCCAATGGTACAGTTTGCCCTGCTCATAACCGTGTCGGGCATTCCACACCAGCAGAAAGAGCGAACGATTCGTGAGGAAGAACTGGTGAGTGGCATGATAGATCTGCTGGCCCCCGAAGTCCCACGCGCTCAGCCGCATGGTGACCTCTGACTCCGCCGGGTGCTGCAGTTCCAGTGAACGGATCTCAATGCCATGCGTAGTAGGGAGTTGCGCCTCGAATGTCTCGCCGAGCAATGCTCGCACCAACGAAGTCTTGCCTGCTCCTCCCTCCCCAACCAACAGGAGCTTGGAGAGCCACTGTTGAACGCTGGACTCGAGTCTTTCCCGGAGATACGTGAGAACCGCAGAGGTGCCCTGCTGGACGATCTCGGGTGGCGGCGACGACAGCGGGTTGCCGTTCAAGTCAAGGCTCTGGAGGCTGGTGAGTTGACCCATTTCGAGGGGCAGGGTGGCTAGTTGATTGGCCGACAGCACAAGGGTCTGGAGGCTGGTTAGCTCTCCTATTTCGGCGGGCAGGGTGGTGAACTGGTTGTTCTCCAGGTGAAGGTCGGACACCTTGCCAAGCTGGCCCATTTGCGGAGGGAGCTGGCTCAACAGATTACCCCTCAGGTTGAGTCTGCTCAGGCTAGTGAGACCGCCGATCTCAGGCGGCAATCTGGACAGTCGGTTCTCGCTAAGAACTAGCTCGGTCAGGCCCGTCAGTTGACCTATTGAGGGGGGCAGTTCAGTCAGTTGGTTGCCCCTCAGTACCAGTTGGGACAGGTCGGTCAGTAGTCCTATTTCGGGGGGTAGTTGGGTCAGTTGATTGACGCTTAGCATGAGCCCGGTCAGCCTGATTAGTTGGCAGATTTCATCCGGCAGTTCGCTTAGATGGTTACGGCTCAGGGAGAAGTGGGTCAGGTTGGCCAGTCCACCTATTTCGGGGGGTAGTTGGGTCAGTTCGTTGCCACCGAGAACAAGCCGCTGGAGATCCGTCAGTTGACCGATTTCGGGAGGCAGCTGGGTCAGTTCGTTGCCGCCCAAAGAGAGTATCTTGAGTCCTCTGAGGTCGCCCAGCTCGCGGGGCACCTCGCTCAGTCGGTTCTGTCTCAGGACCAGATTGACCAGTCTTGTCAGTCGGCCAATCTCCGGCGGTACTTGGCGCAGTCGGTTGGCGCTCAAGATGAGCAGCTTCAGTCTTGTGAGTTGGCCGATTTCGGGCGGCAGCTGGGTGAGTTGGTTGTGGCGTACGTCGAGTACCGTCAGGTTAGTGAGCTGACCTATTTCGCGGGGCAATTGGGTCAGTTGGTTGTGGGACAAGATGAGAGCGCGGAGATCCTGAAGCCGACCTATTGCCGAGGGGAGTGCCGATAGCTGCTTGCTCCGGAGGTCAAGCGCTGTCGTTCTCTCTTCTCTGGCTCGGTCGATGATCTGGAGAAGCTCTTGCTCTGTCACGGGATGCCCTCGCTGGCATTCATTGATGTAGAGCAACGTGGGAGACTGGGGACGCCACTTGCCCTCTTTCGTCGTAGTGCCAATGTTACCAGCCTGCTTGCACATCTGCAAACAGGGGTGCACGGAGTCCCTGGCCGTTCGACTAGGGCAAGGATGGGTTGGCCCGAGGCCCCAGCAGATCTACCTCTAGGTGGCCGCATGTTCGTCCTCGGCCGCAAGTGGGGCCGACACGTTGTTCGAGAGCACGTCGGTTCTCTCATACTGATTGCGTCGCACTGTTCGCCTCGCGGCTGGAAGGCTCTTTCTGTGTGCTGCTCACTTCACTAGGGGCGCCTGCCAGTCGTGGTGTGTGTGATGCACCCTGTGTACCAGCGAGGCCAGGCCGACGCGGTGACAGGCAACTTGTGTCCCTTCCGACGCGCAGCAGACAGGGGATGCGCGGGACTATGCTTCACACGCTGCCCTATCGAACCCGTTCCCCAGCGCCGCTTTCAGCACCTCGTCCACGGTGTCCACGAGGACGAAGTTCATCTTCTCCTGCACCTCCTCGGGAAGGTCGTCCAGGTCCTTCTCGTTGTGGCGAGGCAGGATGACCTTCGTCAGGCCCGCGCGCGCCGCAGCCAGGACCTTCTGCTTCAGCCCGCCGATGGGCAGCACCGCGCCGCGCAGGGTGATCTCGCCGGTCATGCCCACGTTGCACTTGACAGGCGTGTCGGTCATCAGTGAGACCAACGCCGTGGCGATGGTGACCCCGGCTGAAGGGCCGTCCTTGGGGATGGCCCCACTGGGGAAGTGGATGTGGAGGTCGGTCTCGTCGAAGAAGCCTTCGTCGATGCCGAACTCCTTGGCTCTCGAACGCACATAGCTCAGCGCGGCCTCGGCTGATTCTTTCATCACGTCGCCCAGCTTGCCGGTCAACGTGAGGCCCTTGTTGCCCTTCATCTTGGTGGCCTCGATGAAGGTGATGTCACCGCCTGTGGAGGTGACCACCAGACCCGTGGCCACTCCAGGGACCTCGGTACGCTCGGCCACTTCGTTGTAGAACTTGGGCTTGCCCAGGTACTCGGAGACCAACTCTGGCGTGATCACGGCTGTGCCATCCTCTCCGGCAGCGATCTTCGTGGCCACCTTGCGGCACACGGAGCCTATCTCGCGCTCCAGGTTGCGTAGACCCGCCTCTCGGGTGTAGTCCCGGATGATCAGGTGCAGGGCGTCCTCCTGAAACTGGATCTCGCCCTGCTGAAGGCTGTTTTCCTCCATCTGGCGGGGAATCAGATAACGCTCGGCGATCTTGACCTTCTCTTCCTCGGTGTAGCCGTCGAGCTCGATGGTCTCCATACGGTCCAGGAGCGGTGCCGGGATCGTGTGCAGCACGTTGGCCGTGGTGATGAACATCACGGGCGAAAGGTCCCAGTCGACGTCCAGGTAGTGGTCCCGGAAGGAAAAGTTCTGCTCCGGATCCAGCACCTCCAGCAACGCCGAGGAGGGATCGCCACGGAAGTCCGTGCCGATCTTGTCCACCTCGTCCAGCATGAACACCGGGTTCTTCGTACCGGCGCGCTTGATGGACTGGATGATCCGTCCCGGCAGCGCACCCACGTAAGTGCGCCGGTGTCCCCTGATCTCGGCCTCGTCGCGCATGCCGCCCAGGGACATGCGGATGAACTCGCGGCCCAGCGCTCGTGCGATGGAGCGGCCCAGCGACGTCTTCCCGGTGCCCGGAGGGCCCACCAGGTTCAAGATGGCACCCTTGGACTCCTTGCTACGCTCACCCTCTTCCCGCTCCAGGCGCAGCTTGCGCACCGCGAGGTACTCCAGGATCCTTTCCTTGATCTCCTCGAGGTCGTAGTGATCCTCGTCGAGGATCTCTCGGGCACGGTTGATATCCAGGTTGTCCTCGCTGGCCTTCTGCCAGGGCAGGTCGATGAGCCAGTCGAGGTACGTCCTGATTACAGAGTACTCAGCAGCCGCCTGGGGCATGCTGGAGAGGCGATCCAGCTCTCGCAAAGCCTCCTTGTTGGCCTCCTCGGACATTCCAGCGGCCTCGATCTTCGCTCTCAGCTCGCTGACCTCTTTGGCCTGCTCGTCCTCTTCCCCCAGTTCACGCTGGATAGCCTTCAACTGCTGCCTCAGGAAGTACTCCTTCTGCGTCTTCTCCATGTCGGACTGGGCCTCGTCCTTGAGCTTCTGCCCCAGTTCCAGGACTTCCAGCTCCCGGCTCATGAGAGCGTTGAGCCTGCGCAGCTTCTCTCTCACGGTGTCGAGCTCCAGTAGCTCCTGGGCTGCCTCCGTGTCTATACGGACGGCGTTAGCCACCAAGTAGACCAGTTGCCGTGGCTCGTCGGCGTTCAACACGGCGATCATCAACTCGTTGGGCAGGTAGGAAACCAGCGAGATGAGCCGCTGGAAGAGTTCCATCGTGTTCCTCGACAGCGCCTCCACCTCCAGGTCATCTTCCGGGACGCTGTCGGGGAGAACTTCGATCCTGGCCTTGAGATAGGGTTCGGTCTGGATGAACGCCGTGGGGCGGATGCGTTCCACGCCCTGCACGATGACTCCCACGTTGCCGGTCGGTGTCTTCACGGCGCGATGGACGACCGCAGCAGTGCCTACAGAATACAGATCCTCCGGCGTGGCGCGGTCGGTGTCAGGGTTCTTCACGGTGACCAGGCCCACCATCTTATCTCCAAGCACCACGTCGTCGATGAGCTTGACCGACTCGGGGCGCTCCACGTTCAAGGGCAGAAAAGTCAAGGGGTAGACCACCGTCTGCCGCAGAGGCAGGATAGGCAGCTCGGCGGGGACGATCGATGTATCCTGATCTCCGATCCGGTCGATAGCGGTCTCCTGCTCTTTGGTCTGCATGATCATGCTGAGTAGGCCCTTGCCTTCGATACTCATTAGCTGTTCTCCTCAACCACGGTGATGGGTACCTTGTGCGCTCCCTTGGCCTTGGGCAGGACGATGACCAGAAACCCATCATCGTAGTTCGCCTCGATAGCGTCTGCCTTCACGGGCCAGGGCAGAAACACGTCGGTCCTGAACGACCCGTACTTGATCTCCATCTGCTGATAGGTCAGCTTGTCGGAAGGATCTCGACGGGTGCCGGTGACGGTCAGGACCCGGTTTGCGAATGAAATGTCCATGTCATCTCTGTCGACGCCTGCGATCTCTACCTTGACCACGGCGGCGGTGTCGGTGTCGTAGACGTCGGTGGGCGGACGCCACCCTCTATGCTGGAGGATCTCGTTCCACTGCTCGCGAGGAACGAGTTGCCGTATCATGCGGTGCATCTCCCCATACATCCTTTGGAGCTCGTCAGCCACCCACTTCTCAGATTCTCGCATCTCGGCACCTCTTTGGTTTTGCCAATACGTTGTCTGTATTCCTACTAGTCCTATTGTACCATATTTGAGCGTATTTCTCAAATAGTCGTTCATACATCCATCGCACTTGTGCTCCCCGGTTAAACGTGGTAGAATGGTCATGCAGGTCTCGAGGTGAGGCCTGAGCCCTCGTAGAGGAGGTGCTGGGAAACGGTGGGCATCTTACATTCCTTGGTGTGGAACGTGGTGGGTTCCGGTGCGGACGCAACGGTGCGGCAGGGTACCGCTTCGCTGATCTCCGCTATCCCCCCTCAGCCCTCTTGAGAAATGAGCGACCTCCTGATCTATGTGATTATACTGGTGATTCTGGTACTGGCAGCGGCCGTGGCTACTGTCGCCTTGTTCGCTGTGCGGCGATGGCGGCGTGCCAAGGCGAGGGTTCCCGAGGACGTTAAGGAGATCTGGGAACTGACCAGAGCCATCGAAGCTGACCCCCACGATGCCGAGGCCTACTATCGGCGCGGGCTCATCTATAGTGAACGCTGTGCCTACGAACAGGCCATCCGGGACTACTCGCGCGCCATCGAGTTGAGACCAGATTTTACTCTGGCCTACATCGACCGGGGCGTCGCCTACGGTGAGACGGGGCGACTGCGAAAGGAGATAGCAGACCATAGCAGGGCCATCGAGCTCGATCCCGAGGACCCACTGCCGTACACCAATCGCGGCGTTGCCCACCGCAATCTGGGCCAGTACGATCAGGCTATCAGGGATCACAGCAAGGCGATCGAACTCGATGCGGACTACGCTCTGGCTTACGTGAACCGGGGTGTGGCCTACAACGAGAAAGGGGATTTCGAGAAGGCTCTCGCCGACTACGAGAAGGCCATCGAGCTATCCCCGGACTACGCACTGGGCTACGTCAACCGGGGCAAGAACTACATAGACCTGGGCGAATTCGAGCAGGCTATCGCTGATTGCGACAGGGGTATCGACTTGGCCCCCGATGATCCGCTGCCCTACACCAACCGTGGTGTGGCCCAAGACGCGCTCGGCAAACACGATGCTGCCATCGAGGATCATACGCGAGCGCTGGAGATGGATCCGGGATTCTCGCTGGCCCACATCAATCGAGGTGTAGCCTACGCCAATGTGCAACAGTACGAGAGGGCCGTGGAAGACTACGACAGGGCCATCGAGCTGGAGCCGCACTCTGCGCGGGCCTACCTCAACCGGGGCGTGGCGCACCTCGAGATGCGCTTGCCCAGGCAGGCGGTGGAGGACTGCCGCAAGGCGGTGAAGCTGGACCCTGCGGAGGCTACCGCTCAGTACAATCTAGCCTGTGCCTACGCACTTCTCAAGAGGGTGCGGGAGGCGGTGCAGGCGTTAGAGCGCGCGGTGGCTTTGCAGCCGGGTCTTCGTGACGAGGCAAGGTCGGACGCGGACTTCGACAACGTGCGTGACGACGAGCGGTTCGCCAGGCTGGTCATGGGTCTGTAGGCTGCCAACGGCGCTGGAATAGGCACATTTGCCGTATACAGAAGAAGCGGGCTCAGCGCCCGCTTCTTCTGTTCGGATTAGCACGCTATTTGATTGTATACTACTTCTTCTTTCCCGTGACCTTGATCACCTTGGGCTTGGCCTCCGGTGCCTTGGGGATGGTGAGCGTGAGGACACCATCCTCGAAGGAAGCTTCCGCCTCGTCAGGCTTGAGGCTCTCCGGCAGCATCACCGAGCGGGAGAAAGATCCATAGCGCCGCTCGCGCCGGATGTAGTTCTCCTCTTTCACCTCTTCCTCTGCCTTGGTCTCGCCCGAGATGGTCAGAGTGTTGCCGGAGATGGTGATGTCGATGTCGTCAGGCTTGACTCCAGGTACCGACGTCTTGACTACCGCTGCGTCCTCGGTCTCGTACATGTCCAACGTCAGCGTGCCGCCGGCAGCAGCCGCCCACTCCCGCGGACGTCGCTCGACGAAGCTGTCTTCGAAGAGCTTGTCCATCGCTTCTCTCAAGGTCATGAAATCTCGGAAGGGTTCCCATCTTACGATACTCATGCTGAACACTCCTTTCCATCTTCTTTTCGCTCTGTATGCGCAGAGACGTTCTGATCATAGTATAGCATATTGTCTCTCTCTTGTCAAGTATCCCTACAAGACTGCACTCAACTATCATCACTTGATGCTTGACGAAAGTGTCATAAAATGGTATAATGGTATCAGTACATAGAGAACAGGTGAGCCGGTCCATCGAGGAGGAGCATGGAGTACAAGGACTATTACAAGATACTGGGGGTGGGGAAGAAGGCGAGCGATACCGAGATCAAGAAGGCCTACCGTAAGCTTGCTCGCAAGTACCATCCCGACGTCAACCCCGGCGATCCAGACGCGGAGGAGCACTTCAAAGAGATCAACGAGGCTCACGAGGTGCTCAGCGACCCCGAGAAGAGGAAGAAATACGATCAGCTAGGCGCCAGTTGGCGGCAGTATCAGCGCACGGGCGCCGACGCGGGAGGTTTCGATTGGGGTCAATGGTACGCGCAGCCGGGCGGAGGGCGTGTGCACGTCGAGTACGCCGACCTGGGCGATCTCTTCGGTGGAGGGGGCGGCTTCTCTGACTTCTTCAGCGCCATCTTCGGAGGTATGGGCAGAGGGGGTGGCGGGTCGTGGGGTGTGGGAGGTCAGCCTCGCACTGGTCCCGGGCAGGACTACGAGCAAGAGGTAGAGGTCACGCTGGAGGAAGCGTTCTCTGGCACGACCAGGGTCCTGGAGAAGGATGGACGCCGGTTGGAGGTGAAGATCCCCGCTGGTGTGGCCACGGGATCGAAGGTCCGCATGAGAGGTGAGGGCGGTCAGGGTGTGGGCGGAGGCACCAAGGGCGACCTGTACCTGAGAGTCAGGGTATTGCCTCACAGGTCCCTCGAACGAAAGGGCAATGACCTGCACTGTGAGGTCCCCGTCGACCTTTACACCGCCATTCTGGGCGGAGAGGTGAGAGTACCCACCCTCAAGGGGGGAGCGATGCTCAGAATCCCGCCTGAGACCCAGAGTGGAAAGACCTTTCGACTGAAGGGCCAGGGTATGCCTTTGTTGAAGGACCCCCAGAAGCGCGGCGATCTGTATGCCAAGGTGATGGTGAAGGTGCCCGAGAACTTGAGCGAGAGAGAAAGGGAGCTGTTCACGGAGCTCTCAGCGATGCGCTAAGCTCTCACGCTGCCTTGGAGGAGAGGTGTAGCCGTTTGAGGAGGTGAGGTATATGGAGAACGAAGAAGAGCTGTACAACGAGCCCTGCTACGTGATTAGCGTGGCTGCCAGGATGCTGGAGCTTCATCCCCAGACACTTCGATACTACGAGCGGGTGGGACTGGTCAGTCCCCACCGGTCGAAAGGCAATCGCCGGCTCTACTCTCCTCGGGATATCGAGCATCTGCGGGCCGTCGCCCGCCTGGTGGACGACCTTGGAGTGAATCTGGCGGGGGTCGAGGTCATTTTCAATATGAGAAAGAAGATGCAGGAGATGCAGGAGGAGATGGATCGCTCGCGCGCCGAATTCGAGAGGGAGATAGCGCGCCTCCGCAGCCTGCTGGACGACATGTCGTAGCAGAGATTCGATCTGGAGGAGAGCCATAGACAATGGATCTGAACAAGTTCACTGAGAAGGCTCAGGGTGCGGTTGTTGCCGCCCAGGAGCTGGCCACGAGCCATAATCACAGTCAAATAGAGCCGGAGCACTTGCTCCTGGCCCTGGTGGGCCAGGAGGGGGGCATCGCTCCACAGGTGCTGCGGAAGCTGGAGGTGGATCCAGCCCTGGTGCAGCAGAGGCTGGAAGAGGCACTGGGCAAGATGCCGCAGGTCCACGGTGCGGCCGCCCAGGTGTACGTCTCTCCGCGCTTGCAGCAGGTCTTCAATATCGCCCAGGAGGAGGCCGGGCGCCTGAAAGACGAGTACGTCTCCACGGAACACCTGCTCATCGGGATCGGAGACGAACGCGTGAAGGGCGCAGCCTACGAGATTCTGAAGAGCCTGGGCGTGACCAGAGAGAGCATCTATCAGGTGTTGACCAGCATCAGGGGGTCACAGCGTGTGACGGACGCCAATCCGGAAGGTAAGTATCAGGCTCTGGAGAAGTACAGCCGCGACCTCACACAACTGGCGCGGCAGGGTAAGCTGGACCCGGTGATCGGCCGGGACGAGGAGATACGCCGGGTGATCCAGGTGCTTTCACGGCGCACCAAGAACAACCCGGTACTCATCGGCGATCCTGGCGTGGGCAAAACCGCCATCGTGGAGGGGCTGGCACAGCGCGTCGTTCGAGGCGACGTGCCCGAAGGACTCAAGAACAAGCAGGTGGTGGCCTTGGATCTGGGCGCCCTCATCGCCGGAGCCAAGTTCCGAGGCGAGTTCGAGGAGCGTCTGAAGGCTGTCCTCAACGAGGTGACCGAGTCGGAAGGACAGATTATCCTCTTCATCGACGAGTTGCATACCGTGGTAGGGGCTGGTGCAGCGCAGGGGGCCATGGACGCCTCCAACATGCTCAAGCCTATGCTGGCCCGGGGCGAGTTGCACGCCATCGGGGCCACGACCATCGACGAGTACCGGCAGTACATCGAGAAGGACGCGGCACTGGAGCGCAGGTTCCAGCCTATTCTCATCGACGAGCCCTCGGTGGAGGAGACCATCTCCATCCTGCGGGGTCTCAAGGAGAGGTACGAGGTGCACCACGGGGTGCGGATCCAGGACTCCGCGGTCATCGCCGCTGCCACGCTGTCCGACCGCTACATCAGCGATCGGTTCCTGCCGGACAAGGCCATCGACTTGATAGACGAGGCGGCATCGCGCCTGCGTATGGAGATCGACAGCAAGCCGGCGGAGCTGGATGAGATCGACCGCAAGATTATGCAGCTAGAGATCGAGCGCGAGGCCTTGAAGAAGGAGAAGGACGAAGCGTCGAAGGAGCGGTTGCAGCGTTTGGAGAAGGATTTGGCGGAGCTCCAGGAGGAAAGCAACCGTATGAAGGCCCACTGGCAACTGGAGCGGGATGCCATCCAGGAGCTGCGCCAGCGGAAGGAGCAGATCGAGCAGACCAAGGTGGAGATCGAGCAGGCCGAGCGTCACGCGGACCTGGAGCAGGCCGCCCGGTTGAGATATGGCAAGCTGGCCGAGCTAGAGGGTCAGTTGAAGGAGAGCGAGGGTCGCCTGCGTGAACTTCAGGCCGGCCAGCGGATGCTGAAAGAGGAAGTGGACGCGGAAGACATCGCTGAGGTCGTTTCCAAGTGGACCAACATACCCATCTCCAAGCTTCTGGAGGGGGAGGTGGAGAAGCTGCTCAAGATGGAGGAACGGCTACACTTGCGCGTCGTGGGCCAGGGCGAGGCCATCGAGGCGGTGTCCAACGCCGTGCGCCGGGCGAGAGCCGGATTGCAGGACCCTAACAGGCCCATCGGCAGCTTCATCTTCCTTGGCCCCACCGGGGTGGGCAAGACGGAGCTGGGGAAGGCCCTCGCCGAGTTCCTCTTCGACGACGAGGAGAACATGGTCCGGCTGGATATGTCCGAGTACCAGGAGCGCCACACCGTGGCTCGACTGATAGGGGCACCTCCCGGCTACATCGGCTACGAGGAGGGTGGGCAATTGACCGAGGCGGTGCGCCGGAAGCCCTATTCGGTGATCCTCTTCGACGAGATAGAGAAAGCCCACCCCGAGGTCTTCAACGTATTGTTGCAGATACTGGACGACGGCCGGCTGACGGACGGTCACGGTCGGGTGGTGAACTTCAAGAACACGGTGGTGATCATGACCTCCAACATCGGCAGCCAGTGGATCCGTGACCTGGCCGGTCAGGATGAGGATGAGATGCGCCGGCGGGTGATGGAGGCACTCAACCAGCACTTCCGACCCGAGTTCCTGAACCGGGTGGACGAGATCATCATCTTCCACTCTCTGAGTCTGGACGACCTGGTGAAGATCGTGGATCTCCAGTTGGGGCAGCTTCAGAAGCGCCTGGCCGACTACAAGATCACTCTCCAGGTGAGTGACGAGGCCAAGCGGCACCTGGCGGAGGAGGGATACGATCCTGTCTACGGCGCTCGCCCGCTAAGGCGGGTGGTGCAGCGTGAGGTTCAGGACCCTCTGGCAAAGGAGATGCTGGAAGGCAAGTTCGGCGACGGCGACGGGGTGAGGGTGGAGCTCCAGGATGGACACCTCATCTTCGAGAAGGTGGCCGCGCTGGAGCACGCCGGTTAGCAGCGTCCCTAGTGATGATACCTCTGGACAAGCAGGAGAGATACCGGGAGCTGTACCGCAGCTTGCACCCAGGCTACGAGGATGGGGTCTCCCTCTACGCGAGGCTGGTGGGAGAGCGTATTGGGCCGGAGACGAGGGTCCTGGACGCGGGCTGCGGGCGTGGTGGAGTGATCGAACTCTACTGGCAGAACGTGAAGCAGGCCGTGGGGGTGGACGCTGACCTGGCTTCCCTGGGCGAACACCGTTGCCTGGGGCAACTGGTGAACGGGGATCTGGCGCGGTTGCCCTTCCCGGCGGCCTGTTTCGACGTCGTGATGTGTAGTTGGGTGCTGGAGCACCTGGAGAGGCCTGACAGCGTTCTCAATGAGCTGGCCCGCGTGCTGCGGAGCGGCGGTCACCTGGTGGTGCTGGCGCCCAACGCCTGGAACTACGTGACGCTGGTGCAGCGGCTCGTGCCCGGGCGGTTTCAGCGGTGGTTGACCCGGAGGATTTACGGACGGGACGAGAAGGATACCTTTGCCCTGGCCTACAAGGCCAATACTCATCGTGCACTCGACAAGAAGCTGGCGCGTGCCGGCTTGAAGAACAAGGAGTTCCACCTGGTGGGCGATCCCTCGTACGTGGCCGGGAACGATGCCCTGTTCAAGTTGGCCGTAGCCTGGGAGAGGATCACCGACTGGGGCCCGCTACGGAACACCAAGGTCCATCTCGTGGCCTCCTACGTTAAGACTTAGGGAGGGCTGCTTGCTGGCGCCTCCATACTCGTGGCGTGGCCTTGGCTAGCATGCATCTGGCTCTGATTTGGTATAATAGGGTTGTACGTCGACATGAAGGGACTGCCTTCCCCACGGACCGATCTGTTCTGAGGGGAGAAGGAGATAGCGAACATGATGCGCTTTGACCGGTTCACAGAGCGGGCTCAAGACGCCATTGCCAGGTCCCAGGAGATACTCCAACGGTACGGGCACACACAGTTGGACACTGAACATTTGCTCCTGGCGATGGTGGAACAGCCTGAAGGTGTGATCACGGAGATACTGAACAAGCTGGGCGTGGACATAGAAGCACTCACTGGGCGGCTCGACGAGCTGCTCCAGGCGACGCGTTCGACCTATCCACCGAGCGCCAGTAGCCCCATGTCCACCCAACTGTTCGTCACGCCTCGATTGAACCGCCTCATCTACGTGGCTGGAGAGGAAGCCCGGCGACTGGGGGATGAGTACGTGTCCACGGAACACATCTTTCTGGCCGTGCTGGGCGTGGGCGGAGGAGCGGCGTCCATTCTGGGCGATATGGGCGTGACCAAGGACGAGGCGCAGTCCGTGATCGAGGAGATCCGGGGTGGGCAGAAGGTGACCGACCCCAGGGCCGAAACGCGCTACCGGGTGCTCGAGAAATACGGCAGGGACCTGACCCTGCTGGCCGAGGAGGACAGACTGGATCCGGTGATCGGGCGCGAGGACGAAGTCCTGCGGCTGATGCGCATTCTGGTGCGGCGCACCAAGAACAACCCGGTGCTGATCGGGGACGCCGGCGTGGGAAAGACGGCCATCGTGGAGGGTCTGGCGCAGAAGATCGTGTCGGACGACGTCCCGGAGAACCTCATTGGCAAGCGGATCATCGAGCTGGACCTGGGAAGCATGGTGGCTGGCTCGCGCTTCCGCGGAGAGTTCGAGGAGCGGCTCAAGGCCTCGTTGGACGAGATACAACGGTCCAAGGGTGAGATCATCCTCTTCATCGACGAGTTGCAGAACGTCGTAGGAGCCGGCGCTGCGCAGGGGGCCATAGACGCTTCCAACATGATGAAGCCCGCGTTGGCCAGGGGTGAGCTACAGTGTATCGGGACGGCGACTCTCGACGAGTATCGCAATCACATCGAGAAGGACATGGCCCTGGAGCGACGCTTCGCCCCGGTCTACGTCAAAGAACCGACTGTGGAAGAGACCATCGACATGCTGCGCATCCTCCGCGATCGCTACGAGCTGCATCACGGCGTGACCATCACGGACGAGTCGCTGGAGGCAGCGGCCAGGTTGTCTTACCGTTACGTCAAAGAGCGGCAACTGCCGGACAAGGCCGTGGACCTCGTCGATGAGGCGGCGGCCAAACTGCGCATCGACATGTATGGCGTTCCGCCTGGGTTGAAGCAGAAGAAGATCGCACTGAGGGACCTCCAGAGCGAGGAAGAGGAGGCCGGGCAGAAGAGGGATTGGGAGCACGCGGCCAGCCTCAGGAGCCAGCGGATGGCGCTGGAGCGGGAGTATACCGAGGAGGTCGGGGCCTGGCGCTCGGAGCAGGGCCTGGACGACGTGGTGGAAGAGGAGGACGTGGCCCAGGTGGTGGCCAGTTGGACCGGCATCCCCGTGACCAGGATGCTGGAGACCGAGGCCAAGAAGCTGCTGGAGATGGAAGACCGTTTGCACGAGCGTATCGTGGGGCAGGAAGAGGCGGTGGCCGCGGTGTCGGACGCCATACGCCGGGCCAGGTCTGGCCTGGGTGACCCGCACCGTCCTATAGGGTCCTTCATCTTTCTGGGTTCCACGGGCGTGGGCAAGACCGAATTGAGCAAGGCGTTGGCCGAGTTCCTCTTCGACGACGAGGACGCCATGGTCAGAGTGGACATGAGCGAGTACCAGGAGCGGCATACGGTCTCCCGTCTGGTCGGCGCTCCGCCGGGCTACGTGGGCTATGGCGAGGGCGGCCAGCTCACCGAGGCCGTGCGGCGACGCCCGTATCAGGTGGTGCTCTTCGACGAGATCGAGAAGGCCCACCAAGACGTGTGGAACGCCCTGCTTCAGATCCTGGAAGAAGGTCGCATGACCGATGGTCAGGGCCGCACCGTGGACTTCCGCAACACGGTAGTGATCATGACCTCCAACGTGGGCACCAGCTTCACCGACCGGGATGGCCCGCTGGGCTTCCGGGCAGGCGACCGCGAGGATGCGCGGGTCGTATCCGACGAGCGGGTGCGTGAGGAGCTGAAGAAGACTTTCCGTCCGGAGTTCCTGAACCGCGTGGACGAGATCATCGTCTTCCACGACCTGACCGTGGAGCATATCAGACAGATTGTGGACATCCAGATGAAGGACATCGAGACCCGGCTGGCCGAGCACGGGATCATCATCGAGCTCACCGACGCAGCCCGGGACTGGCTGGCCGACGCAGGATACGACCGCAAGTTCGGTGCTCGGCCCCTACGGCGTACGCTTCTGCGGGAGGTGGAGACTCCCCTCTCCAAGAAGATCCTGCGCGGGGAACTGGAGACGGGTGCCACCGTCACGGTGGACGCCGATAAGCAAGAGGGCGTGGTCTTCAAGAGCAAGGGTAAGAAGGCCAAGAAGTAGGCGCGTTGGTCTCGACGAGTTTGAGTCACGAAGAGGAGTCGACGTATCGGCTCCTCTTTTTCGTTTGTGTGGCTCCTGCCTGCGTGTGTAGTAGTGGCCGTCTACACGTACTGGAGCACACTCTCCGGGTGTCTTCTCTTGAGAGCGCGATAGCCGTAGCAGACAGGAGCCATCACCGCCAGGCCCACCAGCCAGGCCAGGTAGCCCGCGGCCAAGCTGCCCCTCAGGAAAGGAAGAAGGCCGAGAAGCTTGTACAGCACAAGGTGCACCACGTAGAAGAAGAGAGGTGTCTGGCCAAAGAGCGTGACCAGACTCCAGAACCGCGTAGGGCGCAGTCTGTCCGCGAGGCAGTGGTGCAGGGCGATGGCTAGGGCCATGCCTCCCAGGGTCCACATCAGGAAGACCAGGCTGGGCGGGTATTTGGACATGAGCATCAAGTCGCGCCAGTCGCCTCCCTGGTAAGGAGTGAGATTGCCGTAGCCGCCCATCAGTCTTACGGGCAGCCAGAGGCCAAACGCTAGGGCGCCGAACAGGAGGAACAGCCTGGTGGTCCGCTCGGGCCTGGCTCCCACGAGGAATCCGAGGCCGCAGCCCAGCCCCATCACGCCCAGCCAGGGCAGGACCGGGTAGTTGACGGCCAGCCACCCGTACTTGTCGGGCTGAGCCAGGATCTCCCGCAGAGGGTGGTCCGCACCAGGCGGCAACGCAAGGGCGCGCAGGACAAAGGGCATCACCAGCAGGAGAAGGACGGAGCCGCCGGTTAGCAGAGGAACGGGCAGGCGCCGGGCGAAGGCCAGCACGACGAGACCCGCTCCGATACAGGACAGCACCCCGAAGTAGACCAGATTCCAGCCCTTGGAGACGCCGAAGCCCCAGGTCAGGTTGACCACCGTAAGCTGGAGCCCGATCAGCAGCAGCCCTCTGATGACCAGCTTGCGCGTGATTTGTCCTTCCGTGAGGCCTTGCGACCGCCTAGACAGGGTAAAGAGAGCCACGCTGAGCCCGGCCAGGAAGATGAAGGTCGGCGCGCACCAGTGGGTCACGAAACGGGTTAGGTAGTGGGCGGCGTCGGGCAGGGGCTCGGGCCGTATGCCCTGGAAGCCTTCGGCCGAGATGTGGAAGTAGGAGAAGGCCATGGCGTGATCCAGGGCCATGAGGATCATCACCCAGCCTCGGACGGCGTCAATGGCGAACAATCGCTTACTCATCAGAGCCACTCCCTGTGCTCACAGAGGGGCGTCAACGCCGCAGACTGGGCCACTATAGCTGTGAAGTAGGGCTGTGTCAAGCGGTAGGACAAGCTTAAGCTTGTCCTACGGGGTCGTGGGGCCATGGCGGGCACCTACGGCCGCAAGCCACTTGCCATTTGCAGTGTGGCGCGATATGATAGTCTCAGTGCCTGGGGCCGCTGTGCGACGACGCGCTGGCCCCGTGTGAGGAGAGTCCCCATATGCGTGTGTTGTTCGTGCTCAAGCAGGTCGACTATGAGCCTCAGGGTATCCTGCACCTATCCAGCGTTCTCAAGCAAGCCGGCCACGAAGTCAGGCTCTGCATCGTCAGCCAGGAGGACTCCCTCGAAGCCGTCGAGGAGTTCAGGCCCGGCATCGTCGGCTACAGTGTGACTACGGGCTTGCAGAAGTACTACCTGGACCTCAACAGGCAGATCAAAGCAAGATTCGACGTCTTCTCTGTCTTCGGGGGGCCCCATCCCACCTTCTTCCCGGAGATGATCGAGGACGAGGGGGTGGACGGGATCTGCATTGGCGAGGGTGAGGGGGCCATGCTGGACCTGGCGCAGGCCCTGGGCAACGGCTCGCTGAACCCGGACATCGCCAACTGGTGGTTCAAGGTCAACGGTGAGGTGGTGCGAAACCCCGTGCGCCCGTACATCGAGAACCTCGACGAGCTGCCTTTTCCAGACCGGGAGCTGGTCTACGAGCAACACCAGCCCACGCGACACAGCAAGATCAAGCACTTCTTCAGCGGAAGAGGGTGCCCTTACGAGTGTACGTACTGCTTCAACCACGCGCTATTCGAGATCTACCAAGGTCAAGGGAGGCGGGTTCGTAAGCGAAGTGTGGACGTCGTCCTGGCGGAGATCAACCACGTGAAGGAGAGATACCCCCTGGGCTTCGTGGTCTTTCTGGACGATACCTTCACCATCGGCCGGGACTGGGTGGCTGAGTTCTCGGGGAAGTACTGGGACCGTGTGGGTCTGCCATTCTTCTGCAACGTGAGGGCGAACCTGGTCAGCGAGGAGCTTGCAAAGCAGTTGCGCGGAGCGGGCTGTGTCAGCGTGGGTATGGGCATCGAAGCGGGCAACGACCGCATCCGCAACGAGGTTCTGCGCCGCAACATGTCCAAAGAACAGATCGTGGACGCCTGCCGGATGCTGAGAGACGCGGGCATCAACGTGATGAGCACCAACATGGTGGGACTGCCCACCGGCGGTCTCGAGGATGATCTGGAAACGCTCAAGCTGAACGTGAAGTGCCGTCCGGCCTTCGCCAACGCGTTCATCTATCAGCCCTATCCACGCACGCAACTGGGCGAGCTCGCCCGTCGCGAGGGGCTGGTGGAAGGGACCTTCGATGACATCTCTGTCTCAGCCTGGGATAGCTCCGTGCTCCGCTTTCCGCCGGACGAGAAGCGTCAGATAGAGAACCTCCAGAAGCTGTTTGCCGTGACGGTGGAATGGCCCTGGCTGCTGCCGGCGATGCGCCGGCTGCTGAGGCTGCCCAAGAACCGTCTCTTCTGGCTGGTACACAAGCTGTGGAAGGGATACACCATAGCCCGGCGCGTTCATCCGGTCCGTCTTTCCCCACTCGAATACCTGGAATCCGTAAGACATTTCATGAAGCTGGACTGAGCATATCTGGCCCCGTCAGAAAGTAGAGGGCGAGGTCGCTCCAGTCCTCATAGAGAGCAGCCGTGACGTGCTCGCCGTCGCCGAACGAGAAAGACTCGTCAAGGATAATGAGCGACGTGGCGGGTCACGGATCATAGACGCAAACGACAGCATAGACTGACACCGGCGATACTTGAAGGGAGAGTGTGATGGTGGAGAACCGGGGGGACGTCGCCGTTTTCATAGATTTCGAGAACATCTACATCTCGGTGCACAACAGGTACGACTCCGATCCCAACTTCGAATACGTGATGGACAAGTGCGCCGAGTACGGCCGGATCACCATCGCCCGGGCGTACGCTGACTGGTACCGGTACCCGAGGGTGACGAGTGCACTGTACGCTCACAGCATCGAGCCCATGTACGTGCCCACGTACTACTACGAGCGTGACAGGGCCCACAGCGCCAGCGCCATCAAGAACAGCGTGGACATCCACATGTGCATCGATGCCATCAAGACGCTCTACGGGTATCCTAATATCGGCAACTATGTGCTCGTCACCGGAGATCGCGACTTCATACCGGTGGTCAACACCATCCGTCAGTACGGCAAGTTCGTAGGGGTCATCGGTGTGGGCGGAGCTGCGTCCTCTCACTTGGCTCAGAGCGCCGATGATTTCGTCCTGTACGAGCATCTGATGGACGAGGAAGAGAAGAAGGCGCCGGCGGATGTCTACGATGCCCTGGTGGAGGCCATTCATCTGGCCAGGCAGAGGGACAACGTGTCCACCATGGCTACCCTCAAGCTGCTAATGATGGAGATTCTGGGCAGCTTCGACGAGAGGGCGCACCGGGGCTCCGACGGCAAGCCCTTCACGAAGTTCAAGGATTTCGTGAGGGAAGCCGAGAAGCGGGGTCTGGTGCAGATCTTCACCAGTGGTACGGTGCACGAGGTCTTCTTGCCGGACGAGGATCCCTACGCGCTCAGCCAGTTTGTGTCGGAGCCAGTCTCGGAGGAAGAGGAAGCCGAAGGTGGAATCGGTCCCAGGGAGTGGCGCATCTTCCGAGACACGATGCGCCAGTTCGACGATCCCGTCCGCTTCGTGCAGATCTACAACGCGTTGCGCGGCCTACGAAACACAGAGGTGATCGATCTCTCCAACGCTGAGATCAGAGAGTTAATCAAGCGAGGAATCCGCGAGGGTTTGCTGATACGGACCACGAGGGGCGCCCACGGGTTCTACAAGCTCGATCCTGGCTGTCCGTTGCCGACGGGTGGGTAGCGCGCGTTGCCCTGCTGGATCCGTGCTAGGGATGCGGACGGAGGCAGGGAGGCGATTGGCCGCCGAGGGAAGGTAGGCCCAGAGCCGCAGAGCAAGAAGAGGATCAGCGCGCATGAAGCCGCCGAAGTACGTAGACACCGTGCGCCGGTTCATCTACTGGCACTACGCCGTGCTCATCGCCAGGGCAGCTGGCTTCGAGGGCAACTACGGCTTCGCCGTGTCTCGCTACAAGAAGCTTACCTCCGGCGAGATGACCTGGTCCTCTTCAGTCCGTGACTACGAGAAGGAGCTGGACCACGGCAGGCTCTGCGTGTACTGCGGCGCGACGACTGGCCTGAGTACCGACCACATCGTACCCATCTCCAGGGCAGGGGTGGACCCCAGAATCGCCGCCTTGCTCGATTCATCCGACAACTGCGTCTGTGCGTGCAAGACCTGCAATTCCAGCAAGGGCAACCGGGACGTCTTCGAATGGTACGGCCCAGAGCGTGTGGGCGATATCCCCAAGCTCGTCCTCTCCAAGTTCCTGAAACTCTCCTATCGCCTGCACGAGACGCAGGGCACGCTCGACCTGAAGGACCCGAACATGGACGGCACGCTCGATATCTACGACCTCGGCGTCGTGATCACCCACCTGATCTCCAGGATCTCCGGCGAGGCGCAGAAGAACCCGGGAGCCGGTGCCCCGGTGCGGCCCAACGCCAGGACGAGCTAGGTGGCGGCTGGCTGGCTCCCCTCGATCATCATCTCGATACGTGGTAGACGTCAATGGCTGTGCTTCTGATCCTGATCGTGGCTGCTGTGGGCTACCTCCTGGGGTCGTTCCCCTCTGGGGTGGTCGTAGTCAGGTTCTTCACGGGGCAAGACCTGCGGACGCTGGGCAGCGGCCACACGGGCGGCAGGAACGTCAGGCGTGTAGCCGGGTTGGGGCCTGCGGCTCTGGCCGTGCTGGGCGACGCGGCGAAGGCTCTTCTGGCTGTGAAGCTGGCCGAGATGGTTGGACCGGCCCCCTGGGCAGTGCCGGTGGCGGCCACTGCGGCTGTGGCGGGGCACTGCTGGCCGATCTACACGCGCTTCCAGGGCGGCATGGGCCTGGGAAGCGCCGCCTTCATTCTCCTGTACTTGAGCCCTCTCTCTCTTCTCCTGCTGGTGCCCGCCTTCGCCGTGTGGTACCTGATCTTCCGTCAGCGTTATCGAGCCTCGGCGGCGACGGCGCTGACCGCTCCCATGGCTCTGTGGATCACGGGGAACCCGATGCCCACCATTGCCGTCGGCGTGGGCATGGGTCTGGTCATCGCGGCTCGGCACATCCCGAGCATGAAGTGATGAGGCGCTGGTGTACGTGGCTGCTGAGCCTGGGGGAAGACTGCACGGGGACTAGCCAGTGTGCTGGCTACTGCTGACTGAGGGTCGAGGAGAGACCATCGATACCGCGCGGTGGTGCTAGGCGTAGATCAGTCTCCCCTTGGGCTCCGGGATCGGACGCCCTAGTGCTTGCGCGGTTTCGATCCACTCCTGGATGACGGTCTCTGCATTGGCGAGCGCCTCCTGGTATGTCGCGCCGTCGGCCATGCAACCTGGCAACTCGGGCACATCGACGACGAAAGCTCCGTCTTCTTCACTCCAATAGATGATCAGTTCATACCGAATCATCCTCGCCCTCCAGTCTGTATCGCACAATGACGCTCCGCACTTGCTTCACTTGGTAGGGCTTTGCCCTACCCTTCTTGGGTTGTATGTTCAGGATCTCCTCAACACCGTCTCTGGTGAAGATATGGTGGCTGCCACGGGTCCTTTCCTCAAAACCCAAGCTGCGGAGCAACTGACACAAACCGTGAAACGGTATATTCGCATCAGCCCTCCCGGCCAGGATGCGATTGAGGAGTGTGTCTCGCCGGGTCACGTTCTTCTCTTTGTGCTCTCACAGCTACTGTCGCGTTTGCGCGAATCCACCTACATGTGAGGTATAGCGTATTCGTGGGAGATTGTCCAGAATGACTTGCACTACTCCAGATCCCCTAACTCGTGGAGGATCGCCGAAGCGGCCACCAAGCCCGCCGTCTCTGCACGGAGAATGCGCGGACCCAGAGTGATGGGGATGGCTCCGTACCGCTGAGCCTGGGCCAGCTCCGCCGGTGTGAAACCACCCTCCGGCCCGATGAAGAGGTTGACGGAGAAGGGGGGGCGCTCCGCACCTCGGAGCACCGAGCGCAGGCTTCGCTCTCTCTCCTCCTCCCAGGGGATCAGGGTCAGCCCGCCCCGTGACGCATCCTCGCAGGCGTTGGGAAACATGGCCGTGGGGCGCAGGGTTGGCAGGCGGCCCCGTCCCGATTGTTCGGCGGCCTCCATGAGGATGCGGTACCAGCGCTCGATCTTGGTCTTGCTGACGTCTTCCAGGCTGCCGATGATGCACCGCTCGGTGATCACGGGCATGAAACCCACTAGGCCCAACTCGGTGCCCTTCTGGAGCACCCACTCGAACTTGTTCAGCTTGAGCAGGGCTTGATAGAGGGTGATCTTCGTGCGAGGCTCGGCCGTGGCCAGGGACTTGTGCACCATGTGGGCCTCTATACGCTGGCTGGTAATCTCCGCGATCTCTATCTCATGTTCCCACCCCGAGTTGTCCAGCAGGATCACGTGGTCCCCACGCCCAAGGCGCAACACGTTTCTGAGCCGGTGTACCAACGGCCCGGTGATGGTCACGTTGGCCTCCTCCAGCCAATCCGCAGGTACAAAGAAACGGTGCATGGTCAGCGATCCTCTTTCGTGGGTACCTGCTCCCCATCTGTGGGGGGCTTCGTGCCGCACAGGGTAACCCAATCGTCCTCCCGGTACCAGCCGGTGGTCTGGATTCCACGCTTGTCGAACGCCGCTCTGACTCTGGCCTCTGCGGGCGGTATGATCCCGCTGGCCACGAGCCAACCACCTGGTTTGAGGCAGTCGGCGAGGCCCGACTCCACCATCTCCACGATGACGTCGGCGATGATGTTGGCGACGATGCCGTCCAGGGGCGGAACCTGGTGGTCGCGCAGATAGTCCAGTGAACCCTCTTCGACCGTCGCAGCGTGCGTGACAGAGTTACGACCGACGTTCTCTCTGGCCACCGCAACCGCCGTGGGGTCGTTGTCCAGGGCGAGGACGCTGTTTGCTCCTAGCCTGGCGGCGGCGATAGCGAGGACGCCAGAGCCCGTTCCCATGTCCAGCAGGCGGTCGCCCGGGCTGACCAGCTCTTCCAGGCACGCGAGACACATGCGGGTGGTGGCGTGAAGACCGGTGCCAAAGGCCATGCCTGGCTCCAGGTCTATCACTACCTCGCCTTCGACGGGCGCGTAGTCTTGCTCAGGGAGCTTGAGCACTACGTGTCGTCCGATGTGTTGGGGGCGGTAGTGAGATTTCCAGACTGTGGCCCAGTCTTCCTCGGCCAGCTCCCTGATGCGGGCGGGTGGAATGCCATGCGCCTGGGCGAGCTTGAAGAGCCCGTGCTCGAGTGTCCGAAGCCTGTGCTCGTGGTTGCTGCCCACAGGCAGGTAGGTCTTGACGGTAACCGGAGCAGGTCCGTTGAAGGGCGCCTGACAGGTGTCCTGGAAGATCTGCTCCTGGACTGCGCCTCCGTGACCGTAGGCGTCGAACAGTTCGCAGACCGCCCTGGCGGCCTCCTCTGACTCGACAGGGACACAAATCTCCAGCCACTTCACGGCTCGAACCCCTGCTAACCATCAAATCGCGGCTAGCCGCAAGTGTGGGGCCGCCAGCCACGCCGGTGTTGCAGAAATGGAGACAGGGTAGCTAGCTCTGCGGATGTCCAAGGTCAGCACCAGCGGGTACGGAGCGCTGGAAGCAACGCACGGCTATCGGAGTGAAACACGGGATTGCTGGACAGAAGACGAAAGTGCCTACCTCAGGACGTCCTTCAAGCGGTCGAAGAAGCCCTTCTCGCCCTGAGGAATAACCTCCCTGCCCAGAGTCTTGGCCAGTTCCTCGAACAACTCTTGTTGCTCGGACGTCAGCTTCTTCGGGGTGACGACGTACACGGTCACTAGTTGGTCTCCCCGCCCTCCACCTCGGAGATAGGGTACTCCCTTGCCCCTGAGGCGGAAGCTCTCGCCAGTCTGTGTGCCCGCCGGGACAGCCAGCTTCTCGCTGCCATCCAGTGTGGGTACCTCGATCTCGTCCCCCAGGGCCGCTTGGGCAACGTTGATGGGCAGCTCCAGGAAGACGTCGCCATTCTGTCGTTTGAAGTAGGGGTGCCTACGGACGGAGATCACGACGTAAAGGTTTCCGGACACGCCGCCCCGCAGGCCGGCTTGCCCTTCGTCCGAAAGACGGATCTGCGTGCCATCGTCGACTCCCGGAGGTACGTCGACGGAGAGTCGCTTGGTCACTCGGACCTGCTTCTGGCCTCGGCATTCCGCGCAGGGCGTGGTAATGACCTCTCCGTCTCCTCCACAGCGTCCGCAGGCGGTGACGTTGACGAAGGAGCCGAAGACCGACTGGCGTACCCGACGCACCTCTCCAGTGCCGTTACACTGGGGGCAACGGATAGGGGCCGTCCCAGGATCCGAGCCCGAGCCCTGACAGTTGGGACAGGTATCCAGTCTGGCGATCTCTATCTCTTTCTCGCAGCCGAATGCAGCTTCCTCGAAGGTCAGGGTGAGATCATACCGCAGGTCAGCGCCCTTCTGGGGCGCTCTCCTGGCGGCCGTGCGCATGCCGCCAAAGCCGAAGAAGTCCTCGAAGATGTCCCCGAAGCCGCCGAAACCGCTGAAGTCGGTGCCGAAGCCTGCTCCAAGCCCTGCGTGTCCCCAGCGATCGTACTCTGCCCGTTTTCTGCGGTCTCCAAGCACCTCGTAGGCCTCGTTGATCTCCTTGAAACGCGCCTCAGCGTCTGGATCCTTGTTCAGATCGGGGTGGTACTCGCGGGCCAACCGGTGGTAGGCTCGCTTGATTTCGGCGTCGTTGCTGGAGCGGTTGACGCCCAGTACTTCGTAGTAATCTCTCTTTGTTGTCATTGACTCCACATCGTAGGACTATCCACTGGACATAAACGATAGTCTACCTGATGATGGCGCCTGATGCAAGAAAAGGGGCAGGCGCACTGCACGCCTGCCCCTCTGTGGTCAATCTAGACCTCTCGGAATTCGCCTTCCACGGTGCCCTCGTCCTCGGGACCTCCGGGTGCGGCGTCGCCTCCCGGTGGTGGAGTGGTGGCCCCGGGCTGTTCGTACATCGAAGCCCCTATCCTCTGCATGGCCTCGGTGAGCTCCTGGGTCGTGCGCCGGATAAGCTCCACGTCCTGGCCCTTGAGGGCCTCGCGAACCGCCGCCGCCTTGGCTTCCACGTCGCTGCGCACGTCGGCGGGCACCTTGTCACCCAGATCGCGCAGCGTCTTGTCTGCGGTGTAGGCAGCTTGGTCCCCGTAGTTGCGGGCCTCGATCTCGTCCTTGCGCTTGCGGTCGTCGGCCTCATGTGACTTGGCCTCGTCGACCATCTGCCTGATCTCATCCTCGGTGAGACCGCTGGACGCCGTGATGGTGATGTGCTGCTCGCGTCCGGTGGCTTTGTCCTGAGCAGAGACGTTGAGGATGCCGTTAGCGTCCAGGTCGAAGGATACCTCGATCTGAGGCACTCCCCTCGGCGCGGGCGGTATTCCATCGAGCTGGAATTTCCCTAGAGTCTTGTTGTCCAGGGCCATGGGGCGTTCGCCCTGTACCACGTGGACCTCCACGCTGGTCTGCCCGTCGCCAGCGGTGGAGAAGATCTGAGATGTATGATAGGGAATGGTCGTGTTGCGCGGCACCAATGCGGTAGCCACTCCGCCCAGCGTCTCGATGCCCAGTGTCAGGGGCGTCACGTCGAGGAGCAACACGTCCTTGACCTCGCCTCCCAGTACGCCAGCCTGGATGGCCGCGCCCAGGGCGACGACCTCATCGGGGTTGACCCCCTTGTGCGGCTCTCTTCCGAAGAAGCTCTTCACCGCCTCTTGCACGGCGGGCATGCGGGTCTGACCCCCGACGAGAATGACCTCGTCAATGTCGGAGGTGCTCAACTTGGCGTCTTCCAGGGCCTGCCGGCAGGGGGGGATCGTCTGCTCGACTAGATCGCCCACCAACTGCTCCAGCTTGGACCTGGTCAGGGTCATCGTCAGGTGTTTGGGACCGCTGGCATCGGCAGTGATGAAGGGCAGGTTGATCTCTGCCTGCATCACCGTCGATAGCTCTACCTTGGCCTTCTCAGCGCCCTCCTTGAGCCGCTGGAGAGCCATGCGGTCGTCTCGAATGTCGATGCCCTGTTCTTTCTTGAACTCGTCTGCCACATAGTCGATTATGTTCTGATCGAAGTCGTCGCCACCCAGGTGTGTGTCGCCGTTCGTGGACAGCACCTCATACACGGGAGGGTCCCCCGCCTCTATCTCCAGAATGGAGATGTCGAAGGTCCCACCCCCCAGGTCGAAAACTGCGATCTTCTCATCCTTCTCCTTGGCCATGCCATAGGCCAGCGAGGATGCCGTAGGTTCGTTGATGATACGCAGCACTTCCAGGCCAGCTATGCGGCCTGCGTCCTTCGTGGCCTGACGCTGCGAGTCGTTGAAGTAGGCGGGAACGGTGATCACCGCCTGAGTCACTTTCTCGCCCAGGTAGGCCTCAGCGTCTGCCTTCAGCTTCTGCAAGATGAAGGCCGATATCTCAGGTGGGGAGAACTCCTTGCCCCCCATGACGACCTTGGCGTCTCCGTTGGCGGCCTCTGTGATCTTGTACGGTAGCAGTTCGACGTCTCGCTTGACCTCAGGACTGTTGTACTTGCGTCCCATGAGACGCTTGATGGAAAAGATGGTGTTGTCAGGGTTGGTGACCGCCTGTCTCTTGGCCACCGTACCCACCAATCGCTCACCCTGCTTGGACACGGCCACTACGGAGGGGGTCAGTCGCCCACCCTCCGAGCTCGGGATGATAGTTGGCTCTCCCGCCTCCATGACTGCCACAGCAGAGTTCGTCGTTCCTAGGTCAATACCTATGATTTTGCCCATGTTCTTAGTGGTCCTCCCTCCTATTCAGGCGCTTTTTTCTCTTTGTTGCTTGGCAGGGCTGCCACTCTCACCATTGAAGGTCGCAGCAGTCTGTCGTGCAGTTTATAGCCCTTTTGCATCTCGCCGATGATTGTGTTTTCGCTGTGCTCTGTCGTCTCTTCGCGTACCACCGCGTGATGCAGTTCCGGGTCGAATTGCTCGCCCACCGCCTTGATCTCGCTGAGTCCTTCCTGCTCCAGAGTCGAACGCAGTCGGCGTTCAATGAGTGCAATGCCTTTCACCCACGCCAGGTGCTGCAGATTGTCTGGGACGGTTTGCAGCGCCCGCTCGAGATCGTCGAGAATGGGCAGCAGGCTACTGATCAGAGCGGCGTTGGCGAGGCCTATGAACTCCTCTCGTTCGCGCTCGACACGTTTCTTGTAGTTCGCGAACTCAGCCTGAGTACGCTGCAACTGGTCCAGGTACTCGGCCGCCTGAGCCTCTGCTCGCTCGAGTTCGTCTATCTCTCCCTCAGCCCGTTCTTTCACGGGTTTCTCTTGTACTATCTCGTCCAATTGGATTCCAACCTCCTGATCGGTCTGAGCCAGCGAACCAGCCGCTATACATACCTTCCTTGCACCAGCCTACTCATCAGTTCGGCTACGTAACTGACCATCGGTACGTTTCGGCTGTACGGCATGCGCATGGGACCCATCAGGCCTACCACCCCAGTGGTGCGCCAGGCCACGCCGTAGCGCGCCAGGATGAGGCTGAAGTCGCTCATGCGCGGCCACCGCTCCTCGCCCCCGATGATGACTTGGACACCGCTGTGGGCGAGAGCGATCTCAGACAGGATGGCCTCCAGGTGACCAGGCTCTTCCAGGATGGCCACGACTTGCTCCAGCTTCTCGGCTGCCGTGAACTCCGGCTGCCGAAGGATGTTGGCGAAGCCGTAGCGGTACAACTCCAAGTCGCTCCGCCGGTCGACGTCATCCATGAGCTCGGCGACTTGCTCGCCCACTGTCGCCTGGGCGCCTTTCAGACGGGAGAAACTGGCGCGCACTTGCTCACCGGTGAGATCGAGCAGCAAGGTGCCCAGCTCCCCCGCGAGAGTCTGGAGTGTCTGCGGTACGCTGGTGGTGGCCAGATCGATGATGCGACGCCTGATCGTGCCATCGCTCAGCATCACCAGGAGTAGTACGTTGGTGTCGCTGAGACGCACCAACTCCACGCGCTTCAAGCGCGATCGGCGCGCCTTGGGCGCGGTGACCAGAGAGGCGGTGTCGGCCTTGCTGGTGAGTATGGCGCCTGCCAGCTTGATCCATTGCTCGAGGTCCCTGTCCACCTGGTGGAACTGGTGCTCGATCATGCGGCGCTCACTCAACGGCAGAGCCGTCTCCCGCATCAAGTTCTCCACGAAGTAGCGGTAGCCCCTCGCGGTAGGAAGCCGACCGGCCGAGGTGTGAGGCTGGGTCAGATAGCCCAGCGTCTCCAACGCGGCCATTTCGGCCCGTACCGTCGCCGAACTGACTCCCAGGTCGCACAGCTCCACGATGGTCTTGGAACCGACCGGGCTGGCTTTGTCTACGTATTCCCGGACCACGAAGTCCAGTATTCGTTCCTGTCTCGCAGTCAACTGCTCCACTTGCGGGTCCCCATTTCAACCTAATGGCCCGTATGCACGCAATTAGCACTCTCGATGTCAGAGTGCTAATTCTAAGATAATGATACCAGAAAACTGGGATTCTGTCAAATGTGGGGAGGGGAGTGTGCAATAAGCGGACACGGCAGGAACGCCTCAAGTTGGTTACCGCTGCGCTTGTGGCTACGGTTGCGACCCCCTGGGCAGCCCCGGATCATCTGTGGCCAAGGACATCCGTGCTTGGGCCGTACCGTTCCAGCAGCGTCCGGCGGGACATCCACAACCGATACCGTTGCAGGCGCAGGAACCCTTTTCCCCTCAGGCTTCCTGGATTGAAGGTCCACATCAGGGCCCAGGAATACAGGTTCTCCCAGAAGTGTGTAAATCGCCGCCAGCGGCCACCCTCAGCGGTCAGATTGATGAGGTCGAACCCCAGGCGTGCTGTCACGGTAGCCAGCACTGGAGGGTCTTCCTTCTCCAGAAAGGCCATCTGCCCTCCCAGGGCCGCTACGTCTTGCCGTTCGTCTGCCGCGATGTAGGCGGCCAGACTCCTCAAGGACTTGACCGCCAGACGATAGAACCTCACTCCCCAGCTCAAGTCGGGCCCCTCCAACGGGATCGGCGGTATGTGTTCATTCCATAGGTGCAACTCACATATCCTATCCCCAGCGCGCACCTTGGTGCCGTCGGAGAGCGCGAAGTCCTTCTTGTAGGTGGTCAAGGCGATGCGCAGGATGCACTCCTCGTCCTGCGTGAACTCTTCGACGCGCGCCTGGTGCTGCAACAGGCGATCCAAACCGAGCACCATGGCCCGCGGCACGTTCAGCATGGAGACCTCCGCCAAAGCCGTCTACCGGCCCAGGGAGACGATGAAGATGCCGCTGGTGATCAGCGCCACGCCAAACCACTGCCAGTTCGTGATCGCTTCGTGAAAGAAGAAGCGTGCCCCGAAGACCTCCACCAGGGCAAAGCCGAACCCCGCGGTGACGGCCCAGGCCACGTGCAGGGAGATCAGACGCAACAAGATCGTGAAGGCGATGACCGACAGAAAACCTGCTAGGTTCCCCACCACCTGCCACCACAGGAAGCTCTGCCACGCGCCGCTGTCAGCCGAAAGCTTGAAGCTGATGTTGCTGACCACCGTGAAGACCAGATTCGATACCGTCAGTCCAACAATGGATAGAGATCTCACCGTGCCTAGCCTCCCTTCATCTGCGAGCGTCCCACCCAGGTCTCGAAGTGTTACTGTGCATTGTAGTTGCAGCGGGCATCATTGTCTAAGGACCCAGGCGGAGCTTGTGGAGAAGCGAGCCACAGAGGGTCAGTCAGCCCTCTGTGGCTCGGGTTGTCACGCTCTGCAGACTAGTATGAGGCTGACCGGCTGAGGAGTTGGGAGTTGGTTGAGCTGTTCCTGGGGGGGTCTTGACAGCGCTCACGGCGGACCTGCCCCAGGTTTCTCGCTCCTGCGGACCCAATACCTGTTTGAATGCGGCCTGGAATCGACCGACCAGGGTTCAAAGGCCCTGTACTGGACCAGGACCGGCGAGAGTGACCAACTACGCCGTGATCTGGCTTCCCCGGGGACCTGGACGGTCGAGAGGAGCGATCGAGACCAGGATAGTATCGCTCATAACGTCCAACACAGAATCGCTCAGCCCATGGTCCAGGCACTATGGCACGGGCGCCGGCCATCACCCCTGTGGCGTGTATAGTCCAATCAGCCTGGTGTGAGCAAGCACGTGTCCCTCCACGGCCGCCAGCAACTCATCCATGGTTGCCTCCGCCTCCAGGTCGAGCACGGCATCGAGGGCGTAGAGCGTGAAGACGTAACGATGCGTGTCGCCGGGACAGGGACCATCGTAGCCGACCAGGTTGATGGGAGCGCCGCTCGGGAAGGTTTGCCCCTCATCGGCGTACAGTGCGAAGCTGTTCGTACCCTGGAGCGTGCCGTCGGGCAAAGTAGGCTCTGCCGCCAATCCCTCGGGCAAGCCGGTGGAGCTGGAAGGGATGTTGTAGACGACCCAATGCACCCAACCAGGCGGATCAGAATCGGGGTCGTCGACTGTGAGCGCAAGGCTCTGTGTGCCGTCTGGCACTCCCGCCCAGTCCAGCGGGGGCGATACGTTTGTCCCTTCGCACGAATACTGCACGGGGATCTCTGCGTTCGGCACGAAGGCGCTGCTCGAGATCTCGAACGGAGGCACTGGAGTAGGGATCGGCGCTGCCTCCTCTTCCTCAGGTGGGAGCGGAGTAGCCGCCGGTTCGGCCGGTTCCGGCGTGGGTGGGACCGGAGTGGCGGTGGCGGGCGCAGAAGTTGGCTCCTCCGCTGGGACAGTCGGTTCTTCAGCGGCTGGTGAGGGCTCAGCGCCAGGACCACACCCAGCCAAGGTCAGGGCGGTCAGCGCCGCGAATACCACGAGCAAGACAATTGGCTTCTCCATCTTCTCCTCCTAGCTGACCAAGGATGCTGATCCCCAGACTAACCAAGTTCGAGCGCGTCGCGGAGTCGCCCACGACGACTCCAGCAAACCGACTATGGCGCGTAGCGCAGTGGGTGACGTGCCGCTTCCTTCTCGTGCAGCAGTTCCTCCACGGTGGGTCGTCCTTCGATGGCCTTGCGCAAGGCGGCTCGCATCGCCTTGTAGTTGTTGATGGCTATCCTTCTGCGGTTCGCAGCCGAGGGGTGCACGAAGGCGTTGACGATCATCACCAGGTCGTCCAGTGCTCCTTCGGGAAGGAACCCGTCTTTGAGACTGGCCTGGATAGCCATCACGATTCCTTCGACGGCGTTGTCGTAGATGTGGCGTGCCTGCTTCTTGGTGCGCACGGTGACGGTGGGCACCAGGAGAGTACGCGGCCGCTCGAAGATGATCTTCAACTCTGTCAGGTTCTTGCCCGATGGGTCCTCCGGTTCAGGCCTGCTGAGGGCCTCTTGGAGAGCTGCGCCCACAGGTCCATCCTTGAGCCCGACGAGCAGGTCCACGTGGGCGATCTCGAAATCCGGCGGGCCCGCATACCCCTCTCCCACCAGCATGGTGAAGTCGGTGACTGAAGTTGGTGTCTGCGGTGTGGCGGCCACGGCGGTGACGACCTTCTTGCCCTGGCCGAGATCGTACTCCACGCTGCGTGGAGGGATCTTGCCCAGTTCCTCCAATTGCAGGCGGAGCTCCTCGGCATCCTCTCGACGGAAGGCGCCGCCGGGCATGATGGGGTGGCGAGAATCTCCCACGTCGACGCCCATCATACGCAGCCCCTCCTTGACGGCCTGCGTGGAGCCGCAACGGACGACGATGCGCACCAGGCGCTGTACGTCTCGCTGGCGCTCCTGGGCCTCGTGGATCCTGCCCTGCGTAGTGTGGGCGTAGATCTCCTGCCAGATGTCCGGTATGAGGTTAGCGCTGGCCAGGATGGCTCCGTCTGCACCTGCTGCCAGGGCTGCCATCACGATCTCGTCGTGGCCACAGATGATCGCGATCTGGCCCTTGACCTTCTCGAGGAGAGCGGCCAGGAAGGGGACATCGCCGCTGGAGTCCTTGATGCCTACCACGTTGTCCAGGTAGGCCATCCCTTCCGCCGTCCACCACCTGTAGTGGGTGCCGGCGGTCTGAGGGATGTTGTAGAGAATGAGCGGCAGACCAACCTTCGAGACTGCTTCGTAGTGTTCGTATACCTCGTTGAACGTGGGCTTGAGATAGAAGGGGGCGACCACCAGGGCCGCCGTAGCGCCGGCGTCTCTGGCGTACTCGGTGAGAGCGACCGTGTCCCTGGTACTGGTGCAGCCCGTGCCTGCGATGACAGGGATGCGGCCTCCCACCTCGTCTATGGTAACGCCGATGAGCCGACGCTTCTCCTCTTCGGAGAGGTACACGAACTCCCCCGTCGTACCCGCGGGGACCACCGCGTCCACGTGGGGCAGCACGTGGCGAATGAGGCGACGCATACCCTCTTCGTCAACGTCCTGTTCAGGGGTGAAAGGGGTGACCAGCGCGGGCATGATCCCCTTCAGCCAGTCTGGCTTGCCAGTCATGACGATTGCCTCCCGTAGGCTGCTCAGGACAGCTCAAGATGTGCACAGAGCTGCCCGGCAATGCTCTCGCGCTAGCGCTTGCTGTACGTAGCGACAAACCGTGCGATGGAACGATCGTACGTTCTCTCGACCTCCGGGGGGAAGACACATCCCGGCAGTTCTCCGTGGCTCCAGTGGTACTTGATGCACTCGCAGCAGAGGCCCTTTCGACTACAAGGCTCATAGGTGCAGGGGCAATCGGCTCTGTTCTGGTCTACCTTGCACTCTCGCATGTTTCCTCCTGGCACAGGTATGAGATCAGCCTGTGCCCCTTCTCAGGTATGCCATCTTGACGGCCTTCTTCATGGCCGACTGGACGTTGAAGTAGAGCTGGTGTCGGTCCAGCGCTCTCGGATGGATGGTGGCCTTGGCGATCATCACCAGGCGGTCCAGGTCTTCCACGGGGATGGTCCCCTCTTCGATGCTATCGGCGATGGCCTTGGCTACCGCAGCCTGAGTGGGACCGTACACCATGCTGGCCTGGCGCAGATTCACCAGTTCAATCGTGGGGACGATGAGGGTAGACGGCTTGACGGTGAGATTGGGCTCGGCGATGGTGGTGAGGGCTTCGTAGCCGTGCCGGGGATGGGTGAGTTGCCTCGCGTAGGCCAGCCCCACCGGCCCGCTCTTGGACCCTGCGATCAGGTCTATGCCCGCTCTCTCCTGGTGATCGCCCTCGGTGGCCATCCCCAGCAAGACGCTGCTATCCTCGGCGGCTTTGGAGGTGATGCCGACGTCGTTGAATCTGTCTTCCAGGGGACCCTTGGGCATGGCCCAGCTCACATCCTGGGGTTGTATCTTGCCCAGCTTCTCCAGCTCGAGCTGGATCTCCGCTCTGGTCTCGTGGATCAGAGCGCCGCCCACCGACTTCAGAGGACGGCGGGGGCGGCCCACTCTGACCCCCATCATGTTCAGCGCTGCCTTGACAGCCACGCCGCCTCCGTAGCGCACGAAGATGCGGGCCAGCTTCTGTACCTGCATGTGCAGCTCACGGGCGCTCTCTATGTCCCCGGACTGCACCATGCGAAAGACCTCCTGCCAGACGTCAGGGAAGACCTGGGCGCTGGCCAGGATAGCGCCGCTACACCCACCGGCCAGAGCTGGCAGGACAACCTCATCGTGACCCACCAGGACGTCTAGCCGTCCCTGTGTCATCTCCAGGATCTCCATGGTGTAGGGAAGGTTCCCCGACGAATCCTTGAGGCCCACGATGTTGTCGATCTCGCTGAGATCTTCCAGGACCTGTCGCGGAAGATAGGCATCCACCGTTTGGGGGATGTTGTACAAGATGATGGGCAGATCGACGGCCTTCGCCACCTCGTAGAAGTGCTGATAGACGCCTTTGTCCGAAGGATGCAGGTAGTACGGCGTGACCACGAGACAGGCTGTGGCCCCGGCTTCCTCGGCGTGCCGGGTCAACTGGATGGCCTCGCGGGTCGAGGCTGCGCCCGTGCCCGCGATGACCGGGAGCTCGGATCCGACTTCGTCTATACAGATCTCCAGGACCTCACGGCGCTCGGCGTGGGACAGATACACGAACTCGCCCGTGGTGCCACAGGGGACGACCCCATCCACGTGGGGTCTTACGAAGCGTAGAAGCCCGCGAAGCGCTTCCTCGTCTATCCTGTCATCTCGTGTAAAGGGTGTGATCAGGGCTGGATTGATGCCCCCTGGGCGATAGGCAGTTCCTTTCATGGGTTGTTCCTCCAGAGACATCTGATGGTAGCGGCCGCTGGAGACAGGCCTGCGTGGCGAGAGGTCCTGGCTTCGGCGGCTGCGTCCTGTGTGGAGTAGTCGGCGTGGTGAACTCGAGAGATCTTCAAGGGGTGCATCTCAAGCGGAGTGGGCCTGCTGTCCGGGTCAGGATTGCCTGGAGTTGGCAACGAACCCAGCCCACCAGTGATGGTAGAGGTGATTCTCTGAGTGCAAACAAGACACCCGTTTGTCCAGGGTCCGGGTCCTCGCAGGAGGCGGCCCGATCCAACGGATGGCCCGGTCAAAGACACGCGCAGCATCTCTCCTTGGAGGCCACGTTGCAGATGCGGGCCTCTCGGTGTGCCATTTCTGCTATCTGTGAGAACTCAGGCCGGACCTGACAGGAATGCCTCTCTGCATGTACTCCCTTGCGTGTTTGGTGCATTGGAGAGTCTTATAGTAGATGACATCACCGATCTCGGTGGCGTGGGCTTTCCGCTCCTCCTCGGGCATGAAGTAGGCCTCCATGGTGTCGAAAGGCCTGCTCTGGCCATCGCTTTCATACTTGAAGGTCACGTTGTGCCCGCTTTCCAGGACTACCAGGGATTCGTCGAACCAGTCGAAACCGTCCCTGCCCAGGTCTGGGTTGATCAGGATGTGGGCAGCGAGGCTGAGACCCTTGATGCCGCTATCCTGTAGTTCCTGGCTGCACTTGATGAAGTTCTCCGGTGATACCGCGTTGCCGATGTTGATCTCGCGGATGGGACTCGTGTTGTTCTCTCGCAGGTACTCGCTCATGATGTTGAGGAGCATCCGGAACTGCATCAGGTTCTGGGTTGAGAGCAGCATGGAGACCTTGATGAACAGGTTGGGGATGTCGCGCCCGTAGTAGCAGATGGCGATGATACTGCTCCAGCTAGGATTCAGGAAGAAGTTGGCGCCCGTGGTCTTGGCGGCGCGGGTGATGCCGTCCAGGTAGATGAGGTGGTTGTCGTTCGCTACCTCGATACCTCCGAAGTTGCCGAAGAAGGTTCCCTGGTTCGTGAGTATCAACTGGGACAGACCGTCGCCGGCAGGCTTGGTATCGAAGGTTACGCCTGTGGCACTCTCGACATCCTTGAACCTCTTGTCGAGCAAGGGGGTGCCGACCAGGTTGGTGGAGCAGAACCATTCTACTCTCATGATGTTCTCGGCCATGGCAAGCGTGGCCATGAGGTTGCCATTGTAGACGTAGTCTTCCGTCATCGCCACGACCGAGATCATCTCGGCAGGGACCAGGGCAGGCACTTCCGTGGCTGCGCTCTCGGCGATCCTGCGCATGCAGCGGTGGGTGACTCGTGCGCCTTGAAAGCCCGAGACCTGGGACGTAGCGGTGCCCATCCCATCCTTGTAGGTGATGTTGTGGGCTTCTTCGAAATCCTCTACCTTGGCGAATCGCTTGACCAGTTCCTCCGCCTCTTCGATCATCTCATCGTATTCTGTGGTGGCGAGAATGCTCTTCCTGGTCTCGTAGTCCCTCATCCGTTCGATCGTGTCAACGATCTCCTTCGATCCGCCGTGAGATTCCTTCAGTGAATCCATGGCTTCCATGTCACTGTTCGATAGCAGTTTGAATCTCATGAGCGCGTTTCCTCCTCACGGATTGTTCTCGGATAGCTCGGCCAACAAGAAGGATTCGCCGAGGATAAGGTCAAGGGGGGGCGACCTGCTCTCATGTGTATCAGGAGGCTCTCTGTGTGTGGAACATGCCGCCGAAATGATAGCACATCGAGGTGCGGATGTCAAAGCAGTGGGTCCACGAGGTTGGCCTTTTGGGGGTCCTTGGGGTAAGATAAAGCGTCATGTGGAGAAGGTGGAGATTCTGGCTGGGCGCCGCCATCAGCGTCGTCTTCCTCGTTTACGCTCTCCGTGGCCAGAGGCTGCCGGAGGTGTGGGATGGCCTGCGGCATGCGAACTACCTGTGGCTGATACCGGGGATTCTGGTCTACTTTGGCGCTGTCTGGTTGCGTGCTTATCGCTGGAAGTACCTGCTGCGCCCCATGAAGTCGGTCAACATGCGGAGCCTGTTTCCTGTGGTCACCATAGGGTACATGGGCAACAACGTCTTTCCCTTCAGGGCCGGCGAGGTGATACGGGCCTACATCCTGAAGAGGAAGGAGTCGGTGAGCGCCAGCGCGAGCCTGGCGACCATACTGGTGGAGCGGATCTTCGACGGGATTACGATGCTCGTGTTCGTTTTCGCTGTGCTCCCCCTCGTTCCGACCAACGAGTTCTTGAGCCAGTTGCTGCCGTTCATGAGTCTCTTCTTCTTCGGCGCCCTGGTGGTCTTCTTTCTGGTGGCGTCTTCCCCTTCCAGGGCCGAGAGAGTCTATCAGTGGATGGTGGCTCGGCTGGTACCGGTCCGTTTCCGATCCCAGGCGGCTGGCCTGCTTGGCAAGTTCCTGGAGGGACTCCAGGTGCTCCGGAGCGGGCGCGACATGGCCTTCATCATGGGCATCTCCATCCTCCTGTGGTTGGTCGAGGCGTGGAAGTACTGGTTCGTGATGCAGGGCTTTGCCTTCGACCAGCCTTTCTACGTGCTGGTGTTCACCTGTGCTATCGTCAACCTGGCTACCACGATCCCCTCCACTCCCGGCTATCTGGGCACCTTCGAGGTGGCAGGGATCGAAAGCCTGGTGCTGTTCGGCGTGGTCCGTCACACTGCGACCAGCTTCATGCTGGCCTTGCACGCCGCGTTGTGGTTCCCCATCACCGCTGTGGGCGCATACTTCGCCTGGCGGGAGAGCATTAGCTGGGGTGAGATGGAGGATCTGCGGGTCTCCGAGGCTGGTGCAGCGCCAAACAACTCGACCTTGCAGGAGGACGTAAGGGTTTGAACATCGGCGTCATCGGCGGCGGCCTGACTGGCTTGACGGCGGCCTATCATCTGTCCAGGAAAGGCCATCGTGTGCTACTCTTCGAGAGGGAGCCCTATCTCGGTGGGCAGGCCAGCACGTTCGTGGTGGAGGGCACGCCTCTGGAGAGGTACTACCACCACATCTTCACAGGCGACTCGGAGATCATAGGTCTGCTGGAGGAGTTGGGTCTCAGCGACAGCATGGAGTGGCTGGCGTCGAAGGTGGGCATATTCTACCAGGGTGAGATCTACGACTTCGTAACGCCCTTCGACCTGCTGCGCTTCAAGCCTCTGGGGCTCTGGCAGCGTCTCAGGGCTGGGCTGGTGACCCTGTACCTCCAGAGGTTTGGCAACTGGCGAGAGTTGGAGGATTTCACCGCTCAGGAGTGGATACGCCGATACGCAGGCGAGCAGGCGTACGAGGTCATCTTCCAGCCTCTGCTGCGCGCCAAGTTCGGGGAGTATTCCGATCGAGTGACTATGTCCTGGCTGTACAGCAAGTTCAAGGATCGCGTGGGATCGAGGAGCAAGGGACTGGCCCGGGAGTTGCTGGGCTATATGAAAGGCAGCTTCCAGCCCTTCATCGATGCGCTGGCGGAAGGGATCAGGTCCCGTGGTGGGGAGATACTGACCGGGACGGCCGTGGATAGGCTCTCCGTGGATGGCTCTGGGCTCGTTGTCACGGCGGCGGGCGAGTCGTGGCCGCTGGAAAGGGTGATTGCCACCGTACCTTCCTTCATCTTCCTGGAGATAGCGCCTGACTTGTCTGCCGAATATGCGAATCGATTGCGAGAGGTGTCGTACCAGGCAGCGATGTGTCTGGTGCTTGAGCTGAAGCGGTCACTATCTCGCATCTACTGGCTGAACATCAGCGATGCGAGCTTCCCGTTTGTGGGTGCTATCGAGCATACCAACCTGATCCCTCCGGAGAACTACAACGGGAGACACATCCTCTATCTCAGCAACTACGTCTCCAGCTCCGATCCCCTATACTCGGCTTCGGCTCAGGAGTTGCTGGACCGTTATCTGCCGTCTCTGAGGAGGATCAACCAGGACTTCGACCTGGACTGGGTGGAGGAGATGTGGTTGTATCGTGACGATGCGGCGCAGCCGATCATCACCTGTGGCTATTCTGGCAGGATCCCTCCTCACGAGACCCCGGTGAAGGGCTTGTATCTGGCCAATACCACTCAGATCTACCCTCAGGATCGGGGCATGAACTACAGCGTGAGGCTGGGAAGGACAGTGAGCGAGCTGGTACATCAGTGACCTGGAATGGAAGGCTCGGAGGCAAGCCGGTGCAGCCCTGGTTGATCCGGCTACTTGACTATTGTGGGTGAGGTGTTCTGATGAGCAAGATCTGCGTCATTGGGGGCGGTGGGTACGTTGGTCTGACCACCGGCGCGTGCTTTGCGGACCTGGGAAACGAGGTGGTCTGCGTAGACATCGACGACGCCAAGGTCGCCGGGCTCAAGCGTGGGAAGCTGCCGATCTACGAACCCGGTTTGCAGGAGATGGTAGAGCGGAACATCAAGGTTGAGCGGCTAACGTTCACCACCTCATACAAGGACGGTTTGAAGGGCGCCGAGTTCGCCTTCATTGCGGTGGACACGCCCTCAGGGAGCGAAGGCGAGGCAGATCTCAAGTACATGAGAATGGCCGCAGAGATGATCGCTGCCAACATGACCAACTCGCTGGTCATCGTGAACAAGAGTACGGTGCCGATCGGGACAGGCGATTGGGTGGCTGAGATCGTGGAAGATCATCTGCCGGCGGGCCTCGAGTTCGCAGTCGTTTCCAATCCCGAGTTTCTGCGCGAAGGGTCGGCCATCAACGACTTCCTACATCCGGATCGAATCGTTCTGGGCTCGACCAACCGGCGGGCAGGGGAGCAGGTGGCCCAGCTGTACCTCTCTCTTCGTGCGCCGATCATCGTGACCGACCTGCGCACGGCCGAGATGATCAAGTACGCCTCCAACGCCTACCTGGCCAACAGGATCTCTTTCGTGAACGAGATAGCCTCCATCTGCGAGCAACTGGGCGCCGACATCAAGGAGGTGGCCATAGGGATGGGGTACGACAAGCGCATCGGTCACTCCTATCTCGACGCCGGCGTAGGGTGGGGAGGCTCGTGCTTTCCGAAGGACGTGAAGGCGCTGGCTCACATGGCGGCCATCCACGGGTGCCACCCTCAACTGCTCAGAGCTGTGATAGAGATCAACCGGGACCAAAGGAGGCGAGTGGTCCAGGCACTGCGCGACATCCTGGGGACGCTCCACGCCAAGACGGTGGGCGTACTGGGATTAGCCTTCAAGCCGAACACTGACGACATGCGCGAGGCACCCGCCGTGGAGATCATCCACCTGCTCCAGAACGAGGGGTCGTCCGTCAAGGCCTTCGACCCGGTGGCCATGGAGCGTGCCAAGGAGATCATGCCCGAGGTGACCTACTGCGAGGATGCCTACGAGGCAGCGGAAGGCAGCGACGCCCTGGTGGTGGTCACCGACTGGAATGAGTTCAAGCATCTGGACATGGCGCGCCTGAAGGCATCCATGGCTGAACCAGTCCTCATAGATGGTCGTAACATCTACGAGCCCTTGAAGATGCAGGAACTTGGCTTCATCTACCGCGGCATAGGTCGTGGCTACGACAAGGCGGAGCCTTCCCAGCCTGCCGAGATCCTGGCCGCTGGAGAGTCGATCGAGCTGGAAGAGACGGCGGATAACGTCTCGTAGCCGTGGTCGGAGGACAGGCGGACTTTCATGCTAAGTGTGGGTGTGGACGTGATCGAGACGGAGCGCATCGCCCGGGCGCTGGAGCGCTGGGGTCATCGTTTCCTGACACACGTCTATACTCATGCCGAGGTGGAGCACTGTAGGCATCACGTGCCGGAGCTGGCCGTTCGGTTTGCAGCGAAGGAGGCGGTGTCGAAGGCCCTGGGCACAGGGTTGCGCGGAGTCACCTGGCGAGAGATGGAAGTCTTGTCGGATCCTCGGGGCAAGCCTTTGGTCCAGCTCCACGGGCGCGCGAAAAAGCGGGCTGAGGAGCTCGGATTGGACGAGTTTGCGATCAGCCTGTCGCACTCGCGCCGGTATGCTGTGGCCTTCGTGGTGGCAAGCGACTAGCATCCAGCCTTCGGTGGAGTTGGCCATCGCAGGCCACTAGGATTGGCGGGAACGTTGATGGTACAACCGCTAGTATTCCTCATTGTGGGAGTCCTCATCCTCTTCCTGGTGGTGGGGTGGGCGATCGCGGTCGTCAGGAAGATTGGGGGTTGCCTCATACATCTTCTGCTGCTGGGGGCCGGGCTGTTGTTGTTGGTCTACCTGACCTGGCTGTTCTGGCAGAAGTTCCTGCAGGGGTGAGGGTACTGCGCTTTGCCTGTTTGACCTGCTGGCTTGTGCTCCCGTGACGATCAGGCGCGGGCCAGGGTTGGTGAGGTGCCTCAGAGGATTCCCCTGACGTTCGATGAAGGTCCTGCTTGACATGGCGCTGGAATCGCGCTAACATGGCTTTCAGTTAGATTACAGATAGGCAAAACGGCTTTGATCGGGGAATAGTAGGCCTGGACAGTGGATCACAGAGAGCCGGCGTGTGCTGCGAGCTGGCATCGCCCCAGACTGAACCCGCCCCGGGAGCTGCGAACGAAAAGGACCAGCGTGGGCACGGCCTCGGCTGGATCCGCTAAGTTGCGCCGGTTGGCCACCGTTAAGTGGCCAGGGCACGGCCTCACACTTGTGAGGCTACACTCTCGAAGAGAGAGGCCAGCTCTGTCCTCCTAACCCAGCGGGCAGGGTGGCCTAAGTAGGGTGGTACCGCGGGATTTGGCCGAGTCTCGTCCCTATGGGACGGGACTCTTCTTTGTCTTGACCACGCATTCGTGAGACTGAGCAACCCAGACACAGCGAAGGAGGTTCGGATAATGGGGCAGAGACTGGCATCACACAGTGAGGACTTCTCTGCTTGGTACAACGAAGTCGTCCAGAGGGCGGACCTGGCGGACTACTCGCCGGTGCGCGGGTGTATGGTCATCAAGCCCTATGGGTACGAGCTCTGGGAAGCGGTGAAGGGCGGCCTGGACAGACGATTCAAGGAGACCGGCCACGTCAACGCCTACTTTCCTCTGCTTATACCCATGAGTTTCGTGGAGAAGGAGTCGGAGCACGTGGAGGGTTTCTCCCCGCAGCTCGCTGTGGTCACCCATGGAGGTGGCAAGGAACTGGAAGAGCCTCTGGTGGTCCGGCCGACCTCGGAGACGATCATCGGTCACATGTACGCCCAGTGGGTTCAGTCCTACCGGGACCTGCCGATACTCATCAATCAGTGGGCCAACGTGGTGCGCTGGGAGCTGCGGACCCGGTTGTTTCTACGGACCATGGAGTTCTTGTGGCAAGAGGGCCACACGGTGCACGCGACCTACGAAGAAGCGGAGGAGGAGACCCTGCGCATCCTCGGCCTCTACGCTGACTTCGCAGAGGCTGACGCGGCGATCCCCGTCCTGGTGGGCCGGAAGTCGGAATCGGAGAAGTTCCCCGGGGCCTTGACTAGCTATTCCATCGAGGCCATGATGGGCGACAAGAGAGCGTTGCAGGCCGGTACTTCTCACAACCTGGGACAGAACTTCGCCAAAGCCTTCGACGTTACCTACCTGGACCAGAACAACGAGACCCAGTTTTGCTGGGGCACGAGTTGGGGTGTGAGTACTCGGATGGTGGGAGCGATCATCATGGTCCACGGCGACGATCAGGGGCTGCGTCTGCCGCCCGTCCTGGCCCCGGTGCAGGTGGTGGTCGTCCCTATATACAAGGGCGACGACGAGAGGCGCACCGTCCTCGGGGGTGTGAGGGAGCTATCCAGCGAGCTGGAGTCCGGCGGCCTGCGGGTACACGTCGATGACCGAGAGGAGTACACCCCTGGCTGGAAGTTCAACGAGTGGGAGATGAGGGGCGTGCCGCTGCGTTTGGAGATTGGACCTCGCGAGGTCCAGGAGGGCAAGCTGACCTGCGCCAGACGCGACGCTCCGGGCCGGAGTGGGAAGCAGTCCATCGCCCGAGGTGGCGCGCTCGAAGAGGTTAACAACCTGCTGAGCGAGATTCAGAGCGCTCTGCACGACCAGGCTCTGGAGTTCCGTGATGCGAACACCCACGAACCGAAGGACTACGACGAGTTCAAGGAGATCGTGGAGGACGGCTGGGCCTACACCTGGTGGTGCGGGAACCACCGGTGCGAGGAGAGTATCCAGGAGGAAACGAAGGCCACCTCGCGGTGTATACCTCTGGACCAGTCTGGCGACGAGGGCAGGTGCATCTACTGCGGCGAGAAGACCACCGAGAGGGTTTACTTCGCCCGGGCCTACTGACATAGGGACAGGAACCGGCCTGGGTTCGACGTTGCCCTTCGCGTGGGTGCGCGGTCGGGTCAACGGAAGCGGGAGGCCGCCTGCAGTGAGGTGGCGGTCAGCCCTTCGATGGCTTGCGCCCGCCGGTCCCAGCCGGGGTCGTGTAGCAGCGCGTGCTGCTCAGCCTATCGGGTGGGATGCCACGATCTCGTAGCCCACGCCCGGTCCGGCCCTCTTGTTGAAGTTCAGGACCACGACGTAGTAGAGGCCATCGGCCGGAGCCTCCCACAAGATGAGTGATGAGTAATCCCCGTCTTCCTTGTCGTCGTCGTAGGCCAACTCCGCACCGCTCTCATCGTACAGATACATCTCCGTGTCGCACTTGCCAGACAGGTTCAGCGTCTCTATGACGTACTCTGTGCCTTCGTCAGCCATGAACCATACGTAGTCCACGTCGGTCGTGGTGTGCAAGGTGTGGGCCTGGGACGCGCCATCGATGTCTATGAGGCTGGCCTCGCCGAAGGTGTCGTCGGGCTCGTAGAGATCCACGCCCTCCACAGACGCGCTCTCTGTGACGGAGACGCCGTAGCTGGCGTCGGCCCCTGACGAGTCCTCTGCCAGATCTCTGACCATGACGTAGTAGGTTCCGCTGCTGGGCGCGATCCATATAACCAGCGACGCGAGTGGTTCTTCGGTGCCATCGTCGTTGTGCGTTATCTCCTGCTCGTCTCCATCGAGCAGGAAGATGATGGTGTCGATCTCTGGCCCGAGACCCAGCGTCTGGATGGTATAGGCGTAGCCAGCCGTGGCCTGGAAGAACAGGTAGTCGCGATCCCCTTCCACGTCCAGATTGTGCCATTGGGGAACGCCGTCCGTGGCTATCAGCGCGGACTCGGCGATACTGTCGTCGGGCTCGTAGGGGTCGGCCCCTTCGGTCTGCACGGGTGTCGTGGCAGTCGTGGCAGTCGGGGCAGGGGTGGGGGATTCGCCAGTGCCGGAAGGCACGCTGGTGCTGGTGCTGCTAGGGGTGACCATGGATACGGTGGGCTCGGGGCTGGGTTGCGAGAGAACTGCGCTGCCCAGCATGCCCTGGAGTGTTGCTTCGCGCTGCGACCATTCCTCGATCTGCGCGACTGCGACGAAGATGTAGACGTGATCGTAGGCCACCGTGGCGGCCAGCCAGCCCTTGAGGCGGGCGCCCGGCTCGCCGAAGTCTCCTTCGATGGTCATCAATGCGCCGTCCTGCCCGGCAACGCGCGCAGGCTCCACCTCTCCCAGGTCGGTGTTGGGGTACGTATCGACGAGGAATCCGCCCACCTCTTCCAGGGCCTGCGAAGCCGGGTCAGCCAGCGGTTCCTCGATGGGGTCGACAACGACGGCAAAGCTAGTGGTCCGTAGGAACTCATCGACTTCCAGGCCCTCCTGCTGGGGCGCGAAGATTACCTGCATCAGGCTGGCGTCTTCTTGCACGAGCCAGTCGTTCGGATAGTCTAGAGTGAGACCCAATTCGGTGCTGCTGTAGGTGGCCCAGGAGACTTGCTCAGTCGGGGATGGCAGAGCAGTGTGGCTCTCCGCTGGCGCAGCGGTGTCGGTTGGCGTAGGGGAGACGTCGGTCTCTGTCCCATCGGGGAGCAGGGTCCAGATCACTCCACATGCGATACACGCCACGATGAGCACGCCGAGGATGGCGGCGATCAAGGGCCATCGCGACCGTCCAGACTCTCCCGGCACCGCTGGCAATCGCTTGCCACATTCGCCACAGTAGAGATCTTCGCTCGTGACTTCTGCACCGCAGTATGGGCATTTCATGGCAGCATCCTCTGTTTCACTCGTCAAGCTCTTTCCTGCGCTAGTCTTGCTGGTCAGCAATCAGCCCCTGGTAGTCCAGACCGCAGGCACAACAGTAGTTCAGGCCGGCTTTCATTCGGGAATTACACTCTGGACAAACCGTGATGAGACGAGCTCCGCATCTCTCGCACGACTCACTCTCGGCCTGGCTCTGGTGCCCGCACCAATGGCAGTTCCCGTCCGGTGTGGATAGTTGCGCGTGATTGGCGCCACACCGGTCGCAAAAGCGCATCCTCAGTTCCAGTCCTGCCCCGCAGCGGGGACAGTACTTCGTTAGAAGCGCCTTGCACTGCGCACACTCGCGAGCCTGAGGCTCGTTGTGGAAGCCGCACTGGGGACACTCAAGATAGGAAATATCCTCCGCGCCAGTCGCAGTGAAGACCAGTCCGCAGAGTGCACACAAGAGTCTTCCCGCGTCCTTGGTCTGCGTCGCGGGGCCTCCGCACCTTGGGCATCTGGTTGTCTCCACCGCTCGCCTCTCCCAGGACTAATATTCTATCAAACCATCGGTTCTCTGGCAATGGAGAATCGTAAGGGAGCCTGGACATCGTGACCGTTCTGTTGGTTGATCAGTCCGGTCCCGGCTTTCTGCCAGAGAGTCACAGGCTGGTCCGTGGAGTCGACTGGAGGCATGTGGGGGCATCGCGCATGCCGTGTTCAGGCAACACCCGCAGCAGTGGCGACGTGCAGACCACCTGCAAGCTCGGGTGCAACGCTTGGCGAGCACAGAAGACGTGCTGTGGTGCGACCGTAGAGCGAGCGACGTCCACGGCCCGCCTCATACCTGGATCTGCGAGAGAATGTAGAGCATCAGGAGCACGCTGAAGACGATGAGAGCCGCCATCAGGATGGTGCTGGGGTGAAGTCGGCGCGCCCGCTGGACGCCTGGCTCGGGCTTGGGGGGCGTGCCGACGAGCCTGTCGGCGACATACCGAGAGTAGTTGAAGCCGCAGTGGGGGCAGTACGTCAAGGACGCCTGGTTCAGAGACCCGCACTGCGGACAGTTGGCCAGCAAACGCGCGCCACACTGCTGGCACAGCTCGGCCTGGCTTTCGTTCTCGAAACCGCACCTTTGGCAGCGTGCGGCCGCCGCTGACGCCCCGCTCTGTGCGTCCGAGCAGCGTGGACAGTAGTTCAGGTCCCTGGGAATTGGCTCGCCACAGCGAGGGCAATACCGGCCCAGGGGTGCTCCACAATCGAAGCAGAACTGGCTTCGTGGCCGATTGGGCGACCCACACGCTGGGCAGATAGGCATCGTGCGAGTTCGGTCCACGCTCTGGTCGCCTGGCTGAGGAGGTGGGCTATCGATGGTAGGGCTGGTGCCCCCATCTTCATTCCGGGACCGGCTGGGCATAGGGTCGCTCCGGACTACCGGACAGTGATGGTGGAGTCGCTGGCCTGGAGGCCCACATCAATGAGCGTGTCGGCCTGGTCGTAACCTTCCGAGAGATACTCCCCTGGGTTGATCTCGCGGAACCTGGAGGAGTCGATGGTCAAATCGCTGTCGGAGAGCTGTGCCTCCACTCTAGCTCCTGCAGTTGCGGGCAAGACCAGGGTCAATCGGCTGTCCTGAAGGTCCAGCCTGGCATCGAGGTCCGAGGTGGCGGGCAGGCTCACACTGCCTGAACAGTCGTCGATCTGTACCCTGACCGTTTGCAGAGCCAGACCTTCGAGGCGCAGATCGAGCTCGCAATCGTCAGCGTCGAGATCCAGGTCCAGAGGGATGGAGGAGGCAAGCTGGAGAGCCCAGGCGGCTCTGAAGCCACCAAGGAAGTAGAAGGGCACCAACGCCTCGAAGCGATCGGCGAAGCTGAGGGTACCTCGGCCGTCCGACTCGGCGAATTCCTTGTTGATCAGCACGCTGCTGATGTGATCCCATTGGGCAGCCGCTAGCAGATGGGGCTGACCCTGCAACGAATCGACGCTCAGGGCCCCATTGTCGAGTTCCAGCTGGATGGCGGCGCTCTGGAGATCACGGATCTCCTGGCTGACGGTCTGGCTGAGCACCTGCTCCGCTGGAAGGGTCGGGGCCAGTACGAAGATCAAGGAACCGATCAGCATGGTCACCAGTAGCAGCACAGGTAGGGCTACGCGGTTGGGGAAGCCTCGCAGAGCTACGTCTGCTCCCACAAGAATGAGGATCAGAGGCCAGAGCCGCCACAGACTGCGGATCAGATCGCCCGGGAGATAGCCGAGGTTGTTGAGCAGCCACAGAAAGCCCAGCACCAAGAGAATGAGCCCTCCGCTGATCGATCCGCGGCCGGCTCGCCTGTTGGATTGTCCATCGTGCATGATGGATACTCCATTCTTGTAGAGCGAGAAGGCTCGTAGACACGTGCCCTTCCTATCCGCATTATAGGCGCCGCTCGGGTCGTAGTCAAGAGTTGCTCAGGTGTAGATGGAGGGGTGGGCACGGCAAGATCCTGTTGACGGACCGGTCAGGGTTTGCATTGACCACGTCCAAAGGGACTTTGAGGCGAGGACCAGTTGAGCAAGCCGCTGCCACCGAGAAGGTTCATTACCACGTCTCCCCGGTCAGCAACGTGCCCGCTACAGTGCAGCGCCAGGCGCGTTGTCGTGAGGTCGTTGTGTGCTTTAGCGATGGTGGTTTGACAATGCGCCGTATTCCTGCTACAATGAATGTCGGCGTGGCGCATTCGTCTAGTGGCCTAGGATACTGCCCTCTCAAGGCAGAGACAGGGGTTCGACTCCCCTATGCGCTACCTTTTTGTTGCGTGCCCTCCTGGCGAGGTATCCCCTTGGGTCTCGCTGGTATCCACCGCCTGGTTCGGCGTGAGCTGTCCCCCACAGAGATCGATGTGCGTCTGCGTCGTGGGCACCATCCGCAGGGGGTTGATTGGATACGCATCGATCTTGGGCCTGGGAGAAGGGGACAAGAGGGGCGTTGGACCCTGAAGAAGTAGTCACGATGTCCAGGGTCACCTACGCGCTGCGTTTGACAAGAAAGCGCGCGAGAAGCTATAATTGTGATTTGAACATCCTACAGTCAGACGTTGTAGAGGTTCACCATGCCCAAACGTACGTATCAACCCAAGAAGAGAAAGCGGAAGAGGACTCACGGCTTCCGTGCCCGGATGCGCACCCCAGGAGGGCGTAGAGTGCTCAAGGCGCGGCGCCAGAAAGGCCGGAAGAGCTTGACGGTCTGATCTGCCGCAGGCCCACAGGACCGTGGCAGCAGCGGGGTCATGGATAGGAGATACCGGCTGAGGGACGATGAGCAGTTCCGACGAGTGAGGAGCGAGGGGCGTTCCTGGTCGCATCTCCTTCTAGTGCTTTGTTCGCTTCCAAACGGACTGGACTACAGCCGCTATGGCTTCTCCGTGAGCAAGCGGGTGGGCAAGGCTGTGGTTCGTAACAGGGTCAAGCGGCTGCTGCGCGAGGCGGCGAGGGCACGACAGGCCCTGGTGGAGCCCGGGTACGATGTGGTGTTTGTCGCCCGTAAGCCCATCGGTGATGCAGACTACCCTCAGGTGGATCGTGCTGTGGAGCAATTGCTTGCGCAGGCTGGTTTGCTGCGTGCCTGACGTTCCATGGGAATCGCACCTGTGAGACGTGACGATGAAAGCGTTGGTATTGTGGATGATCCGCTCGTATCGGAGGTTCATATCCCCAGCACTTTCCCCTTCATGTCGCTTTGTGCCCTCGTGTTCCGTATATGCGTATCAGGCCATCGAGCGGTATGGTGTCGTCAAGGGAGGCTGGTTGGGCATCAAGCGATTGCTGCGTTGCCACCCACTGCATCCGGGTGGGTATGACCCGGTACCCTAGAGGCGGGCGCGAGGAAGGAGAGGCGTTCTTGGCAGAGACAACGTGTAAGAAGTCTGCGCGTGTGATCCTGTTGGTGATGCTGCCGCTGTTGCTGGTGTTGACGGCCGGTTGCGGCAGCCAGGTTTCGATGGGATGGTCGGACCCTACGGTCGACGAGGGCGTGTTGTATGCTGGCTTGAAGACAGGCAGGCTGTACGCCCTCAACGCGGATACCGGCGATGAGCTGTGGGCCTTTCCGGCGGATCGTGTGCTGGCTGGCATCTACTCCTCACCGGTGCTACGAGACCAGGTGGTGTTCTTTGGCTCCTACGAGATCGAGCTGAGCAGCTTCCTGATATTCCAGAGCCAGGACATACAGGGTAGGGCCTATGCAGTGGACGCCTCCAGCGGGGCCGAGAAATGGCACTTCCCAGCGGGGTCGTCCCAGGAAACCGAGCCTTTTATGGGCACACCCGCTACAGGCGACGGATTGGTTTATTTCACCTCCTCCGACGGCAGGGTGTACGCTCTGGACATCGAGACAGGAGTCGAGCGGTGGAGGTTCGAGACTGGAGACACGCTTTGGGGAGGGGTTGTCTGGCGGGATGGCACTGTGTACGTAGGATCCGCGGACAAGAACATGTACGCTCTAGATGGCGAGACGGGGGACGTGCGGTGGTCCTACACCGCGGGAGGAGCCATCTACAGCACTCCCTGCTTGTCCAGCGACATGATCTACTTCGGAGCTCTGGATAACAAGGTGTATGCCCTCGATGCGCAGACCGGAGGGGAAGTGTGGACGTTCTCCACGCAGAACTGGGTCTGGGCGACGCCGGTGGAATACGAGAGCAGGCTATACGTGCCTTCCCTGGATCATTCTCTCTACGCCCTGGACGCAGCGAGTGGCGCCCTGGTGTGGGATTTCGAGGCAGTAGACATGCTTGCTGCCACTCCGGTGATCACAGATGGTGTGGTGTACATCACCGAGCACAAGAGGGGCGTCCACGCCCTGGAGGCCGAGAGCGGCAACGAGATGTGGAGCTATCCGGAGGAAGACGTCCTGGTGGTGCTGGCGGCACCGGCAGTCGCGGATGGTCGTGTATACGTCTCGGGCGACGATGGCAGAGTGTACGTTCTCGACGCCGCGTCCGGAAAGCTGGAGTGGGAGACCACGCCTGGGGAGAGCGAATAGCGGGAGGCAGTTGAATGCCCGGTGTGACTGAGATCTGGAATCTCGCGATCATGGAGCCCATGCTCAACCTGCTGGTGCTCCTGTACCACGTACTCTTCAGCAATTTCGTGCTGGCCATCATCGGCCTCACGGTTCTGATACGGCTTCTGACCTTTCCGCTCACTCAGAGGCAGATCAAGTCCATGAAGGCTATGCAGGACCTTCAGCCCGAACTCCAGAAGCTGCAGAAGAAGTACGCCAAGGACAGAGAGAAGCTGTCCGCTGCGACCATGGAGTTGTATCAGGAGCACGGAGTCAACCCCATGATGGGATGTCTCCCCATGCTGGTCCAGATGCCTATCTGGATAGGGCTCTATCAGTCTATCTATCAAGCTCTGGGGAGTACGCCAGAGCAGTTCGTGGTGTTGTCTCAACGGTTGTATCATTCGATTCCTTTCATGTACGACATAGCGGCTCGATCGTTGCCGCTGAACAGCCGCTTCTTGTGGCTAGACCTGGGGCGGCCCGATCCCTGGTATGTGTTGCCTGTGCTCGTAGTTCTGATCTTCTGGCTACAGCAGAAGCTCACTGCGCAGCCCGCGGCGGACCCGTCGCAAGCTCAGATGAACAACACCATGCAGGTGATGATGCCGCTCATGTTCGGCGTGATCACCTTGCAGGTGTCCTCGGGGCTGGCGGTGTACTGGGTTGCCTCGGGCCTGCTACAGATCATACAACAGGGCCTGACCACCGGTTGGGCGGACGTAGCAAAGGCCCTGCCCACAGGGTTACCAGGGCTTCCCAGGGGGGAGGAACCAGGGAAAGATGGAAAGGCCGAGAAGAAGGGGAAGAAGCGTTGAGGTTTCCGGCAAGGACGTAGATCAGGCTATTGAGAAAGCACTGCGCGAGCTGGATGTTGATCCCGATGAGGTAGAGACAGAGATCCTCACGGAGGGCAGCCGGGGGCTCCTGGGTCTGGGAGCTGAGGAGGCGCGGGTCCGGGTGACCCTCATCGAGCCCGAGGGTTCTTGGGGAGAGGCGGCTGCCGGGGAGCCCGGAGCAGCAGCGGACGAGATGGGCGCCATCGCCCTGGAGGTGCTCCGCGATCTGCTGAACCACATGGGGATCGACGCGACAGTGGTCGTACGCGATCCGGGCGAGGGCGAGGCAGAGCCCCTGGTGCTGGACGTCGAGGGTGACGACCTCGGAATCCTCATCGGACGCCAGGGGGAGACCCTTCGTGACTTACAGTACATCGCGCGACTGATCGTCAGCCGGAAGCTCCAGCGCTGGGTCAATATCCTCGTCGATGTGGGCGGTTACAAGAGGCGGAGGGAGAGGATCCTCTCTGAGCTGGCCGAGCGGATGGCACAGCGCGTGGTGGACGAGGGGCGCGCGGTGACTTTGGAGCCGATGCCCGCTCACGAGCGCCGCATCGTGCACATGGCCTTGCGCGATCACCGATCGGTGACCACTGAGAGCACGGGGGAGGGGCGCCGCCGTAAGGTGGTGATCCTGCCCAAGGACAACTATTAGCACCGAACGCGGGCCAATGGGCTCGGTTCTGTGTTGTTGGTGAATGGGCTCATGAGCATCAGCCGCTCCGAGGTGGAGCACATAGCCGATCTGGCCAGGCTGGAGCTGAGCGAGGACGAGATCGCCCAGCTCGAGATCGATCTGACCCGCATTCTGGAGTACGTTGATCTCCTCAACGAGTTGGACACCAGCGCCGTGGCTCCCACGGCGCACGTCGTGGTGCAGGGGGACGTGTTGCGCGATGACGTGACGAGGCCCTCGTTGCCCACGGATGATGTCCTGGCCAACGCCCCTGAAGCGGAGGAGGGTTACTTTCGGGTCCACGCTGTGCTCCCCGGGGGTGAAGAGTGACCCTCCACACCCTCACTGTCCACGAAGCCGGCGACTTGCTGCGCCGGGGTGAGATCTCCTCTGTCCAGCTAACGGAAGCCGTGCTGGAACAGATCGGCGAGTGCGACGAGCAGACAGCGGCCTTCATCACCGTTACACCGGAGCGCGCGCTCCAGCAAGCTGAGCAGGCCGACCAGTCGATAGCCAGTGGTGAGGCCAGGCCGCTCACCGGGGTCCCCGTGGCTGTCAAGGACAACATGTGCACCAGCGGCGTGCCGACCACCTGCGGCTCCAGGATACTGGAGAGCTTTGTGCCTCCTTACGACGCGACTGTGGTCGGAAAGCTGAGGGCTGAGGGGGCAGTGATCGTAGGGAAGACCAACATGGACGAGTTCGCCATGGGGTCTTCCACAGAGTACTCGGCGTTCTTCCCCACCCACAACCCGTGGGATCTGTCACGAGTCCCCGGGGGATCGAGTGGAGGCTCGGCGGCGGCGGTAGCGGCCAACGAGACTCTGTTTGCCCTGGGGTCCGATACCGGGGGTTCTATCCGCCAGCCGGCCAGTCTCTGCGGTGTCGTGGGCCTCAAGCCCACCTACGGCCGCGTCTCGCGCTATGGCTTGATCGCCTTCGCCTCGTCACTGGACCAGATCGGGCCCTTGACCAAGGACGTGCGCGATTGTGCGCTGGTCTTGAACGCGGTGTGCGGGCGCGATCCTCAGGACTCCACGTCGGCCAGCGAACCCACCCCGGACTACACCACGTACCTCAACGAGGATCTCAAGGACGTGGTGGTTGGGGTTCCCTCGGAGTACTTCGCTGAGGGGCTGGACAAAGGGGTCGAGGCGTGCGTGCGCGACGCCATAGAGAAGATGTCTGAGCTGGGAGCGGACGTGCGAGAGGTGTCCATGCCTCACGAGAAGTACGTCGTAGCTACCTACTTCCTCACTTCCTGGGCGGAGGCCAGCGCGAACCTGGCGCGGTACGATGGCCTGAAGTACGGACTCTCGGCGCCCGATGCACGGGACATCCGCGAGGCACAGAGCAAGGCGCGTGGTAGAGGGTTCGGCAGAGAGGTGAAACGCCGCATCATGCTGGGCACCTATGCTCTGAGCTCTGGCTACTACGATGCCTACTACCTCAACGCTCAGAAGGTGCGTACGTTGATCAAGGAGGATTTCGACCACGCCTTCGCCCAGGGGGTCGACGTGGTGGTGGGGCCTACGTCTCCCATCGTGGCTTTCAGCATCGGCGAGAAAGTGGACGACCCCTTGGAGATGTACCTGGCAGATCTATACACGATCCCCGCAAACTTGGCCGGACTACCGTGCATCAGCGTGCCGTGTGGTTTTCATCGAGGGCTGCCAGTGGGTATGCAGATCATGGGACGCCCCTTTGCCGAGGGCACAGTGTTGCACGTGGCCTACGCCTACGAGCAGAGCACGGAGTTTCACCTCCGGCGTGCACCGCTGGGCTTGTAGTCACCTCAGGGCGCTAGCGGCCAAGCTCGGCCACGAACAGGTCGAGGGCCAGATGATCCTCCAACTGTCCCGTCTTGACCGCCTCGTCTGTCTCCAGCAGGCGGTGGTAGATCTCCTCCAGTTGAGGCACTGAGAAGTTACGCGCCTGAGCCATAGTCTTCTTGGCCACGTAGGGGTGCAGATGCAGCAACCCCCTGACGTCGGCGGCTGAGGTGCCCCTATTCAGTAGCTCCTTGATCTGGAGCAAGATCCTGAACTGCCGGGTGATCATGCGCAGGAGATACAGCGGGTGCTGCCCCTCGGCCAGGAGCTTCTCCATCATCTCCATCGCCCGCTGGGTGTCCCGTGCCCCCAAGGCGTCCACCATGGCGAAGATGTCGGCCTCGCGGGCATAGCTGACCAGGAGCTGGGCATCTCTCTCGGTGACAGCTCTTTCCTCGCCTGCATAGGTGAGCAGTTTCTCGATCTCGCTATCCAGGAGCCTTAGATCGCTGCCTACGTAGGTGGCGAGCACCCGGATGGCCCCCGGCTCTATCTTTCCCCCCTTCTCCTGTGCACGTGCGGCGATCCAGTGGGAAAGCTCGCCAGGGCGCAGGGGCGTGAACTCCCGCTCATACCCGTGCTCGGTCTGCGTGGCCAGTCTATGGATGGGGTTACCCTTGCCGATCTTCCGTCTCTCCAGAAAGACTAATCGGGCGCTATCCGGCAGGTCCTTCAGGTGCTGCTCGAGGCGCTCCAGGAAAGTGGAATCCTCCTCCGCGTCGCCTGGTGCGTCGCCTGTTCTCTTGTCGAGGCGGGAGGCGAGATCGATGACGATCACCAGGCGCTTATCGGACAGGAAGGGAACAGTATCACACGCGAAGGCCAGTTCGTCCAGGGTCACCTTTCGGCCGTCGAGGGTGGTGGTGTTGAGATCGACAGTAGTGGGATCGCCCAGCTTGGCCTTCATCTTGTCCAGCTCCAGGGAGCGGCGGTATTCATCTGTGCCGTGGAGCAGGTAGAACATGGGAGACACCCGGTATGTCTGCTAGCGATAGTGCTCCAGCGCGACCTTGTGGACGGTTAGGCGCCCCTTTTGCTGTCTGGTGATCTGTCGGATCCTGGTGGCAGAGACGTCCGCGGAGGTAGTGAAGCGTTCCTGGATCAGCAGGCCCAGGGGCTGGGCGGCGATCACGGCCAGCGTGGCCGCCAGGATGAATCGGGGGAGCTTACTGAGGCGGGACTTCGATCCGCCCATAGCCAGGAAGGTCGCCACACCGGCCAGGAAGCCGGACACGGCGAGGTTCGTGCCACAGCGTGGGTGGACGGCGAGGTCAGCCTCCCCGGCCTGAAGCCGGGCCAGACCGTCTGCCACGGAGTCGGCCAGTGCCTGAGTGTCCACGTTTCCGTAGACGTAGAAGCCGTCCAGCACGGTGCGGCCCACAGCGTTCAAGTAGGGCTGTTTCTGAGCCAGGATGTGCATCGAGGCGTGCTCAACGGCGTGGTTGCGCCGCACATTGGCGATTAGCGGCAGATCGAGAAACCCCACGGCGACTCCTTCCGGCACGAAATGGTTTGCCCTGTTCATTGTAGCACACGTGATGGTGCATGGGAAGCGTGAGACATGAGAGTGTGAAAAAAGGAATCAAAAGGCATGCCTGCGAGCCGGTCCCCACTGGTTTCGCTGCTGGCCGCACCCTGAGTAGACCGAAGGTCGTATCGAAGGGCCGGTCCAGCGGCGAATGCGATGCCATTATTCCACACCCTCAGACACAGGAGGTGCCGAAGAAGGGCGTCGCACGGTTGCGTGCGCCCGTCTGAAAGCGACGGGGCTGTCAGGCCCCACTCCGGGCGAGGAGTCCCATCGTGCGGCGGAGTATCCGGTGACAGCTATCGACAGCGGCTAGCGAACCGAGACGCAGAAGCTACTCGGTGGCCTCTACCAGCGCTTCCAGATCGCGCTGCATGGCCTCGAGTTCGGCGCCGTATCCCGCCCAGTCGCCCTGCTGGAGGTACTCCTGCGCCCTCTCGTAATGCTCGAGCGCGGATGCCGCTAGATCGCGCGCTGAGCCGGTCACCGGCTCCAGCTCGGGCTCTGGCACCGCTGTGGTGGGCGCAGGCTCTCCGAGAAGGGTGGCCAGTGCGGCGTCGAGCGACTCGGCCATGATCACGCTGTCACCAGAGGCGACGATGACCCGCTTCAACTCCGGCAGCTTGCTGGTCTCTGCCTGGAGGTAGAGAGGTTCCACGTACAGCAGCGAGTGGTCGATGGGGATCACGAGGAGGTTTCCTCGGATGACCTGAGAGCCTCGCTGATGCCACAGCGATAGCTGGCCGGAGATGGCTGGCTCTTGGTCGATGCGCGCCTCTATCTGGAGGGGACCGTAGACCAGCTCCTGCTTGGGGAACTTGTAGAGGAGCAGCTTGCCATAATGCTCTCCGTCGGAGCGCGCGGCCATCCATCCTACCATGTTCTGTTTGTTGGCGGGGGTGAAGGGCTGGATGAGGACGAACTCGACTCTCTCTTCATCCGGCAGCCTCATGGTCACGTAGTAGGGCTCCATGACCTGCTCGTTGCCTACATAGATCTCGTGGGCCACCGTCCACAGGTCTTCCTTGTTGTAGAAGACGGTGGGGTCCTGCATGTGGTAGGTATTGTTCATCTCGGCCTGAATGCCGAACAGGCCCTCCGGGTAGCGTACGTGTGACCTCAAGCCCTCGGGCATCTCTTCCCACGGAGTGAAGAGCCCTGGGAAGATGCCGGCGTACGCCTGGATGATGGGGTCTTCGGTATCGACTGCGTAGAAGGTCATGTCGCCGTTGTAGACATCGGTGACGACTTTGACGGAGTTACGGATGTAGTTGAAACGCTCGTAGTAGGGCTGGGAGTACGGGTACATATCCGTGGCGGTGTAGGCGTCGTGTAGCCAGAACAGGCGTCCGTCGGCGATGACCAGGTAGGGGTCGGAGTCATAGAGCAGGAAGGGCGCCACCTGGCGCGCCCTGTCGTGGACGTTGCGATACAACATCACCCGGCTCTCAGAGGTGAGGTACTCGCTCAGGAACACCGAGACGTCGCCGAAGCGGTAGGCGAAGGCGGCCCTCTTGAGAGGGGAGTCCAGGAGCACCCCACCTGTGCCCTGGTAGGTAGTCGTCATGTTCTGATCGCCGCTGGGATAGTCGAACTCCTCGATGGTGCTGTTGACGAAGACGTAGTTGTCGGTCTTCTCCCCATAGTAGATCTCGGGGCGCTCGATCTCCAGGCCAGGCAGGGTGCGAGGAGGCAGGTCCCTGACCCAAAGCTCCGGCAGGCCGTCGGAGGTGACCTCGTTGACGGGGCTCATCACCAGACCGTAGCCGTGCGTGAACTGGAGATGTTCGTTCACCCAGGTCCGAGACTGGAGTTGGTCAGTGGCCATCTCCCGCGCCGAGAGGGTCACCTGCCTGGTTGTGTCTTCAAAGTAGTAGCGGTCCACGTCCACGTCCACGAAATCGTAGTATAACCGTATCTCCTGGATCTGAGCGTAGGTATCCTGGAGAGGGCGGTAGTCCCAGAGCCGGATGCCTTGGATAGTGGGGTCTGCGTCAGCCAGGGCCTCTGGGGTCAGGTCGACCAGGGAGCCGAATTCGAGCTCCTGGATGCGGTCCAGGCCATAGGCCCGGCGCGTGAACTCTATGTTGTGCTGGATGAAGGGGTACTCCTTGATCAGCTCGTTAGGCTGCACCTCGAATTGTTGCAGGAAAGCGGGATACGTCTGGCCCACGCCCACGGCGCCGACGAGCCACAATACACCACCAATGGCCAGGATCCAGGGTCTCTTGGAGGCCACACCTCCGAGGAGCAACAGGACGCAGAGAATCACGGCCCAGAAGGAGAGGTTGTAGCCTAGCAGGCGGGCATGCACGTCGGTGTAGCCGGCTCCGAAGGCGACGCCCTCGGACGAGTAGAGGAGCTCGAAGGCGCTCAGCCTGTATCCCCAGGCGACGACGAGCAGGAAGACGGTTCCTAGCGCCGCCAGATGGAAGGCTTTCTTGCCGGTGAGCCAGAGCCTGAACTGACGCCACGTGGGTAGTTGTACCATGATGTAGAGGGCGAACGTGGCCAGGAGCGTGAGCACCACGACCTCTGCCAGCCAGGAGCGTAGGAAGCCGTAGACCGGCAGGGCGAAGACGTAGAAGGACACGTCCTGAGCGAAGATGGGATCCTGTACGCCGAAGGCGCGCTGGTTCAGAAACAGGAGAAGCTTGTCCCACTGACCGACAGCTCCCACGCCGTTGAGGAAGCCGAGAACGAGCGCCGCTGCGATCAGTACGATGTTGATGGTTCTGGACGGGAAGTAGTACCGGTTGCTCAGAACGATGAGGCCTCCCCATCCGGTCAGCTTTCTGGCGAGCAGGAGGTTGCCCAGGAAGAAGGCCGCGAAGAGGAGGCTGAAGGCCAGGAACACCCCGAGTTTCGCTTTGAGCGCCACCCAGAATACAGAGCTCAGCCCCAGGTTCTCAAACCACAGCAGGTCGGTGTAGAACCCGGAGAGCAGCATGAAGAGCAGGAAGAGCATCACGCAGATGCCCAAGATCAAGAAGGCCATTCTTTGGACTCTTTGCATGTAGGACTCCTCGTCTGGGTTGGTGGGAGTATTCTAAGCGCTAATCCCTTGGGGCGTCAAACCGGCCTGGTAGAGACGGATTCTCAGTAGTCGCGGAGTGACGCGTCGAAGGCTTCCCGGAGCCCATGCAGTGGGCCAATGTGAGAAAGCATCCTGAGTAGTCGCGAAGCGACGTATCGAAGGATGCGGCTCGACCCCACCTGCGTAGGAAGCAAACCTCCGCGACCAGCATGCTTCGATACGGCCTGGCATGCTGGTCGTGCAAGTGCCCCGCGCCGCACTACTGCCCTAGCCTGCTCTTGCCAAAGCAACTTGACACTGCATACCTCTTGTGCTATCATCTCACTGCCACGAGGAACGCTCCGCGTCGTGTTGCACACGGTGCAGCGGAGCGTCAGGCGCCCGCAGAGAGCTTCGCTTCCCCACTCTGCACCCCAAGGTTGGTCGCTTGGCGCGACGATGAGCCGTACCCTTCGGAACAGGCAACAACGCTGGTCGTCACACGCGAGAGGAGACTGTCAATACGTGCGAACTCGGGTGATCGTGATCCTACTCGTGGTGGGGGCTTGCCTCTCCGGCTGTGAAAGCGAGCAGCACTTCTTCGACGTGACCGGCGAGTTGTATGTACTGTCGGCGGCTGATCACTACGACGAGGCGCTAGAAAGGGCAAGGGAGTGGAGGCCGGACGCCTACTTGAGTAGCGTCATGGCACTCACTGGCGCTTCGGAGAACGGGGTGGACCAGCCGTTCCTGATGTACCAATTCCATTCCGCCAGCACCGGTGATAGTTTTTGCTCAGTCGAGTTCGATGGTGAATCGTGGAGTTCCAGGGTGACGGAACAGAGCCTGTCAGCGGTCAGGCCCTCCCCCATCGGCAGGGACGACTGGTCGTTGGACAGCATCGATGTGTGGAGCATTGCTCTGGCTAACGGAGGCGAGGACTTCCTCCTGCACCACCAGGACCCGACGACTTCCATGGCCGTGGAACTGGACTACTGGCGAGCCAGCATGGGCATCGGCAGGCTTTCGTGGAGAGTCGACTTCTTCATTGTCCACGGCCCAAGCCTGGACATCTTCATCGACCCCCAGACCGGCCAGATCGTTGAGAGCAGAGAAGGCTCCATGTCCGGTACCCTGGTGGCTTCACAGCGACACCCCGTCCGGACCGTCCAACCAGCGTGAAGGCTGGATGCATATGGAAGCCGTGGCCAGCCACAGGCACTACGGCAGAGGAGACCGCGGTGGAGGATGCGGACTAGAGAGAGCCCGACGGGCGTTCGCTCGGTTGAGACAGAGGAGAAACTGCCATGAAGGCTAGGGCGTGGTTACACTTCGCACTCATAGTCTTCGTACCGTTGCTCTCCACCGGGTGCTTCTGCATTGAGGGCCTGGCATACGAAGAAGACTTGCCTGGTGACTACGCTGTATGGGCTGTGGGTATGGTTGAGTGGACTTCAATCGTCAAGATCGTGGATGTGTCCTTGGGCGAGCAGGTTGTTGACCCGATGGTGTACGCTTATGGATGGAACGATGACTTCATCATCGCCAAACGACACCCTCTTGTGAACTTGAGGTCCATCGACACTGATATCACATTATGGTACGTTATTGACCTTCGGTCGGACACGGTCCACGGGCCGCTGACGGAGGCACAGTACACGGGTCTCCGCGCTGCGCTGCGAATGCCCGGGGAGCTTACCTTCACAAGGACGATTGAGCCATGAGGGTGAGCGGACACGGCACCGGGTACGTCCGCGACCTGGCTGCGACACTCCCCGTGGCGGTCAGCGGCTCCGAGGCGGTGTACCTCTACGGACTGGACTGCAAACCACCTCGACAGGCATGCTGAGTAGGCCGAAGGCCGTATCGAAGCATGCGGGTCGTGGGCGTGTCCTTGCCAAGGTAGCTTGACACAGGGTATCTATCGTGCTATCATCTAACTGCCAGGAGGAACGCTCCGCGTCGTATTGCACACGGTGCAGCGGAGCGACGGGCGCCCGCAGAGAGTCTCGGTTCCCCACTCTGCACCCCGAGGCTGGTCGCTTGGCGCGACGGTGAGCCGCACCCCTCGGAACAGACAACAAGGCTGGTCGGCAGACCCAAGTGAGGTCCGTCAATACATGCGACCACTACTGCTCGCAAGCGTGATTCTGATGTGCCTGGGGCTCTGTGTTGGCTGTGGTGAACCGCCGCCCCTCGATACCAGCTTGCTGACCGGCGAACCTTGCGAGCCGCCGTGCTGGCAGGGCCTCATTCCTGGCGTGTCCACAGAGGAGGAAGTGAATGACTTCTTGCGAAGCAGCACACTCGTGGACCAGTCTTGCATATTCCGCGGTGAGGTTACTCGAGGCCGTGGCGAGGTCGTGGGCACGACGATGCAATGGTGGAGCACGGCGAACATGTCCAACGCCCCGCGTCAGCTAGGCAACGATTGTGTGATCATGGAGGGTTTGCTGCAGCACCTGACTATATGGCTTGATTATGAGGTAACCCTGGAGGACTTGCTGGAGAGATACGGCGCCCCCGACAAGTTCAGTGCCTGGATGGAGCCTGTTGATCCGCCGCATGTGAAAGTAACTCTGCTCTACCCAGGTCATGGGTTCGAGTCTACGCTTTTGATACCGCAGGATGACGTACAGCTGAGACCGGATAGCCAAGTCGTACGAGTCTGGTACTTCAGAGCCGCTTCAGGGATAGAGGAGTATCTTCACTTGTGTCATGAAGTAGGTTACCCAACTGCAAGTGAGGACACACTGCAGGATTGGCGCGGGTACGGCCCGATCGATCTGATACTGTGAGTTCCAGGGGGTGAGGGGTCGGGCTCTTCGCCTTCGTGGGCAGCTTGCATGGGTATTGAGGGGCCGGACCCAGCTGCCGCCCAGAGGGGCTTGGATAAGAGGAACGCATCGGCGGAAGCGCAATGGCTTGCGGTTCCTGTGGTCGTCGACGACACGGAGGACGTTTGCCTCTGCGGGGTGAACAGCGAGCCGCGCCGAGCCGCATGCTTCGATACGGCCTGCGGCCTACTCAGCATGCTTGAAATGGGCGCGCCGCCGCGACAGGTTCGCTCACACAAGAAGCCTCCCGGGCGTCGGTGCGACACCACGGGAGGCTTTCGTTACTCTCAGGCAAGGCCAGCCCAAGGCTCAGAAGAGGTCCTCGTCGAGACGGGACTCCCCCTTGGGTCTGGTCCAGATGGTCTTGTAGCGGCCGCAGTCCTTCTCGAAGCAGATCTGACAGGCCTCGGAGTTGGGGTCCACGACCACGGGCTCGAGGTGCACCTCCAGCCCCATCTCCTCGTACATCTCCACAGCCTCGCTCAGGCGAGGCTCATCCGTGTTGAACTGCCTGGCCCATCCCTGGGCTATCAGTTCCTCTTCCCGGCTTTTCGTCGTTTCTGCCATGCACCAACCTCCGCACTGCGCCACGAGAACCACCGCAGGGCGATCTCCACGCGCGGGTGAGAGCTATGCCAGATCCAGCTTCAGGTTGAGGGTATTGGCGGCTACGAAACCCCGGTCGGCGAAGAAGCCCAGGAGGTCCGTGTCGGACCAGTTGACCAGCGTGTGGACCTTGCTCACACCGGCTTTCTGGACGGTGGTCTTGAACTCGTCGAGGAGATAGCCGCCGACCCCTTGCCGCTGGAAGTCGGGGTCCACGCCGATGGTATCGATGTAGGCGATGCTCTCCGGTATGCCGAACTCTCCCAGATAGACGCTGCCCATGACGAAGCCAGCCACCTGGTCTCCCACCTCGGCCACCAGGGAGGTCACCAGGCGACCGCTGTCTTGATCCAGGATCTCGGCGATCTTACGCTGGTAGTATTCGGGGCGTCGCTTGCCGAAGACTTTGTAGTCGATCTCGGTCACCAGACCCAGATCCGATTCCCTCATCACCCTGATCTGGACGTCTTCCGCTGCCAGCTTGGCCATCGTAGTTCTCCTTCTCCATAGGCTGGAGACCAGCCGGTCCACGTAGAGGTGACATAGGCGCGCTTCACATCATACACGAGACGGACGGGTGTGTGCTAGAAGAGATCGTCCAGCTCGTCCGCGCCGCCGCCGGGCAGCTCACCGTGCTGCTGGAGGTACTGCTGCAACAGTTCGCTCTCCCGCTTGGTGTACATCTCGTCCTCCTCGAAGACGAAGAAGCAGGCCTGGTCGTTGCTGTCCACCTCCTCCAGAAGGGCCTCTTTCATGTTCATCACGCCTTTGATGGCCAAAACGCCCTTGTCCGCGTCCAGGAGCTGGTAGACCCCAGCCAGCTCCGGCACACCCTCCATAGCTTCGCCGGTGAACTGGAGCCACTTCTCAGGTGGACGCACCGGGGACAGGATGTGCAGCCGGTAGTCGCACCTCAGGCAGCGGCTGGCCTCCTGGCGAGCCACCTCCTCATCGTAGCCCAGGTACACTTCGTCGAACCCCGCGTGCCGCTCCACCACAGGCAGCGAGGGCATGGGTTGGCGAGCCAGCTCCGCGAAGCCCTCCTGGCGTCCCATACGCGGATCGAACTCCTCCGCCGGGAGCAGCGCCTGCTCGATGTCGCCCTGGCCCCCGAGGTACTTGTCGATGGAGATCGCGGCCTGGCGTCCCATCTGGATGGCATCGATGACCATCGCCGGGCCGCTTTGGATCTCACCTGTGGCAAAGACGCCTCGCTCGGTCGTCTCCATGGTCTCCCGATCGACCTGGATCAGCCCTCCCGTGGTCTCAACGCCACTGCCTTCGACCAGAGAGAGATCGGTGCCCTGGCCGATGGCCAGGATAACCACGTCAGCCTCGAGGGACGTGGTCTCGGATTCATCGTACTGCGGGTTGAAGCATCCCTCTTCGTCGAAGACGCAGGTGCAGCAGATCAGCTCCACGCGCTTGCCCGCGCCGTTCTGGGAGACGATCCTCTGCGGCCCCCAGGAGGGGTGGAGAATCACGCCCTCTTCGATGGCCTCTTCGATCTCCCACTCGTTGGCGGGCATCTCCTCACGGCACTCCAGGCAGGCCACCTGGACCTCGGAGGCGCCCAGACGTAAAGCGGTCAGGGCCACGTCCATGGCTACTCCGCCGCCGCCGATGACGAGGACCCTGCCCTGGAGGCTGATCTCCTTGCCCTTTCTCACGTCACGCAGGAAGTCCATGCCCCACAGGACGCCCTCCAGGTCGGCGCCCTCCACGGGCAGCCTTCTCGCGAGCTGTGCGCCGATAGCCACGAGGACGGCGTCGTACTGCTCCTGGAGCTGCGCCAGGGATAGATCCTTGCCGATGGTGGTGCCCGTCTGGAGGTCGATGCCCAGACCGACCAGGTCATCCACCTCCTTCTCCAGGATCTCGGTGGGCAGCCGGTACGCGGGGATGCCCCAGCGTAACATGCCGCCGGCCTCAGCCTCGGCCTCGAACACCGTGACTCCGTGGCCCAGCATGGAAAGATAGTAGGCAGCGGTCAGCCCGGAGGGGCCGGAGCCTACGACGGCCACCTTCTTGCCGGTGGACGGTGCCCGCTGGAAGCCGCTCTTCCAGAGGTCCGTGTCCTGGTCTGCGGCGAACCGTTTCAGGTCGCAGATAGCCATAGGCTCGTTGACCTCGCCGCGCCGGCAGGCCTCTTCGCAAGGGTGGAAGCAGATGCGGCCCAGGACCCCGGGGAACGGGACTTTCTCGCGGATCACTGCCTCCGCCTTGGCGTGTTCCCCGTCGGCGATGAGCCTGATGTACCTGGGGACGTCCAGGCCGGCGGGGCAGGCTGCCGTGCAGGGCACCAGGACCTCTTCCTTGTTGGCGGTGGTGACCTCCGCCTTGTCCATCAGTGCTCCGGTGGGGCAAACCTCCACGCAGGCGGTGCAGAACTTGCAGGCCGACTCGGCCAGAGTGGGTCCGTCTACCGTGCCCACGAGAACTTCGCCGTTCTGGTAGACGAAGCCGATGGCTCCGATGTCGCGCAACTCCTGGCAGGCCCGTGCACAGCGGGTGCACCCGATGCAGAGGTTGTAGTCCCTGACGAAGAGAGGCTCGCTATCCAGCACGGGCATGCCTCTGGGGGTGTATTTCGGCAACCCCTCGGGAAGACCCACGTAGTCCACCACGCGCTCCAGCTCGCAGTTGCCCAGGCTGGGGCAGCACCTCTCCTCCTCGGGGACGTTGGACGAGCACTGCGTGCGGCTGCATCCCTCCTTCTGAGCGCAGGTCAGGCAGGCGTGGGGATGGTGCTCCAGATAGGGGAAGAGGTTCTTTCGACGCTGTTTCTGGATCTCGGGACTATCGGTGCGCACGACCATCCCCTCGACCACCGGCGTGTTGCAGGCGGTCTGGAACTCGTCCGTCCCCTCCACCTCGACCAGACACAGCTTACACCCCTCGAAGGCATCCTGGCGTTCGCTGGCGATTCTGGCGTCGCCACGATACACGGCCTCGCTGGGCTCCAGTCCTTTCGAGGTGGGCAGGCTGGGGTGGTAGCACAGCGTGGGGATGTAGATCTCCACGCTCCTGGCAGCCTCCAGGATGGTGCTGTCTTCCGGGACCACGACGCTGGTATCGTTGATGGTGAGCTTCACTTCGCCCATGAAAAGACCTCCTGTCAACGGGGCTGGCGGTGCAAAGCACAACAGCCGAACGAAAGGCAAACAGCGAACGTTCGGCTGGTCGGGCAGCTAGTAGAACATACTCTCCTCGTGGGAGGAAGGGTCGTTTACGGTCACGGCTCCTGGCTCAGGCAGGCTCGGACTACCAAGAGTGGGTGAGCGCATCCTCAGCGCAGGCTGCCACGCAGGGGAGCGGCGGCCTGTCGGCCACGGGTTTGCAGGGGCCGCAGGTGTACTTGATCTTCTTGCGCTCAGCCTCGGTGACCACAGCGACCTGTTCGTCGGAGAGGGGGTCCACCGGGTCGTCGACCACTTCCAGGACGCCGTAGAGGCAGGCCTCGGCGCAATCCCCACAGCCGGTGCACTTGTCCGTGTCTATGCTGATGAAGAATTCCCCTGAGCCGTCCTTGTAGCCGTAGTTGGCGATCATGAGTCTACCTCCAGATACGACGAGTGAAAGAACGAGTGCTTGCCTGGGCGCCGGGAGTGTACGGAACTGGTCATCTCCCGACCATCGGCAAGCGGCGAAGGAACCGGGCCTGTGCACGAGGGCACAGCCGGAAAGGGGGAGAGGGAATCACGCGCCCCCTCCCCACGATGACTACTTGCCCTTGCGTTCCTTCTTGACGAGAGCATCGGCGAACAGGGCCCCGCCCAGCGCGCCCGCGATCTGTGTGTCCAGGCTGGGCTTGAGAGCCTTGACGCCCAGTTCCTTCTCGATTCTGCTGACGATGCCGATGTTCTTGCCGATCCCACCGGTGATGGCGAAGTCCTCCTCCACGCCCAGGCGCTCTAGGAGACCTACCACTCTGTGGGCCATGGCCAGACAATAGGCCGCCAGCACCTTCTCCTTGGGCCAGCCCTCGCGCAGGAGACCCGAGGCCTCGGATTTGGCGAAGACGACGCAGGTGCTGCTGACCATGGGCGGCTCTTCCTCGACCTGGAGGGACAGCTCGCCCACCTTGGTGATGTGCACGCCGAGCAGGTCGGCGAACACTTCCATGCCGCGCCCAGTGCCTGCGGCGCACTTATCGTTCATGAGGAAGGCCACCACCTTGCCCCTCTCGTCGACGCGGATGGCCTTGCAGTCCTGGCCGCCCATGTCGAGGACGGTCTTGATGGTAGGGCCATACATGAAGTTGGCCCCACGGGCGTGGCAGGCGATCTCTGTGATGGCGCGCTTGGCGAAGGGGACGTTGACCCTGCCGTAGCCGGTGCCCACCACGTACTGCACGTCGTCCTGGGTCATGCCCGTGTCTTCGAGGGCCCAATCCATGGCGTTCTGCGCGCTCTTGGGGCTGTCCGAGCCGGTGCGCATGTTGCTATAGGCGAAGAGCTTGCCGTCGACCAGGATCACAGCCTGGGAGCTAACCGATCCTACGTCGATCCCAGCGCTGATGATGTCTCCCGCCTTCCAGTCGATATCGGGGTCGTGCCAGTTGGACTCTGTCCAACGCCAGTATTCCTTGTTTGCTGTATCCTCAGCCATACCTGTCCTCCTTGCTGGAATAAGGCCAGCGAAGCCTTAGCTCTCTCACTTGGCGATGCCCGCTGCCAGCAGCGCCGCGCCAAGGGCGCTGACGAAGTCGGGATCGTCGGGAACCATCACCTCGAGTTCCAGATCACGCTGCAACGCGTCGACGAAGCCCGGGTTCCTGGCAACTCCTCCGATGAGAACCACCTGAGGCTCGACGCCGACGCGCCGGGCCATGGAGGTGATGCGAGAGGACATAGCATCGTGGACAGCGCGGGCTATATCCTGTTTCTCCGTCTTCTGATGGATCAAGGAGACGACCTCCGATTCCGCAAAGACGGCACACTGGGCGTTCATAGGCACCGCCTTGGTAGAGGTCAGCGACATGGGGCCGATCTCCTCCAGTGGGATCTCCAGCGCTCTGGCCATAGCCTCGGTGAAGGCGCCCGCGCCCGCTGCACACCGCTCGTTGACGGCGAAGTCGACGACCTTGCCCTGCTCGTCCACCCTGATGGCGCGTCCTTCCTCGGCGCCAACGTCCACCACGGTCCTCGCTTGTGGATAGAGGTGGGTAGCTCCCGCCGCATCCGCGCCCACCTCGGTGTAGGAGTCGTCGGCGTCCTTGACTTCCTTTCTACCCGCCCCGGTGGCATAGAGCTTGTCCACCTTGTCGCGGCCCAGGCCCGCGTCCTTGAGAGCGGCGTCCATCGCCCCCTTGATGGCGGCTTCTGTGTCCAGGCCGGCCAGGACCAGTCCCTTGCCCAGGATCTTGCCATCCTCCTGGATGACGACCTTGACGTTCTTGGCGCCCACATCAACACCTGTGGTTATCATGATCACAACCTCCTCGGATCTAGTGAAAGCAGGAAGGGTCGGGTCTGGGAATCGCTTTCCTGCTCCTCTACTTCAGCTTGGGTACGTCCAGGCTCTCCATGAAGGAGTCGATGCGGGCCATGGTCCTGGCCTCGTCGAACTCCCTCTCATCTCCCATGTTGCCCTCGAAGACCATCACCGGGAAGCCAGATTCCAGGATGGCGAGCCTGTTCTCGGCGATGCCCAGGCTCAGTCCCTCGCAGCCCCGGTTGTAGTGCAGCATGACGCCGTTGAGCTTCCAGTCCTTGGCGATCTGGATCATCATGTCGCTCTTGTACTTCGGGTGGTAGAAATGCTGCCACTCGGGCTTGCTCAGCTCCCATTCCGCCAGGACGCGCAGCGCCTGGTCACGGTCCTTGATCACCACGCCCTGCGACTGCGGCGTAGGCCTGGGCACGAAGTGACCGTCGTCCCAGATCCAGTTGCCGATGAGGGCGAAGGTGTACAGGGACCCGATGGAGACACAGCCGTACTTCTCGGCCATGTACCGGAAGACGCGCAGGAAGCCCCAGGGCGGCTGCGTGTCGGTCATCACCCGCGCCTGTTCGTTCTCCACTGCGGCGATGCCGTTGGCCACCCGGTCCTCGACCTCGGCCTTCAGCTCCTCGTAGAAGTCCGCCACCTCTTTCGAGCTCTTCTGCAATGTACCCAGCACGTACAGGGAGTACATCGTCTTCTCCTCGAGGGGAGCGGGGACCGCCTGGTTGAGGGTGCAGATCTCGGCCCAGGTGGAGGTGGAACGGCAGGTATTGTATACGGCCTGGATCAGCTTCTCGTCGTCGTACTTGCGTCCTGTGGTCCTCTCCAGCCAGTCGATGCCATCGCTCATCTGGCCCACGATGTAGTCGACGGCGTGCTCGGTGAGCGTCTCGTAGGGGCCCACGGCGACGTCCACGCAGTGCATGGGGATGCCGCCTTCCAGGTCGCTGACCACCTGGTACCACTTGGCGTGGCTACAGCAGATGTGGTCCTGCCACACGAAGTCGGGCTTCGGGAAGGGCTTGCGCTCCTCGCCAGGATCGGCCCAACCGTACTCGTCGAGCAGGATGGAGCCCCAGTAGTTACGCATGTACGCGCACAGGTCGCGGGCGTAGCCGGCTCTCTCCGCCGCCTCCAGGCAGCGATCGGAGAAGTCCTTCTGAAAGGCGATGGTGGCCCCGTAAGGCTCACTGGTGATGGGATAGACGTCGTCACCGAGGCCCGCGGGGATGGCGTCGAAGGTCCAGGCCCCGCCGGCCCAGCGCAGGCCACCCTTCTCGTGCGCTGATTCGTAGTTCTTGTAGTAGTTCGCTCTTATTTCCTTGGCCTTCTGCCAGGTTTTCAGGGGTGCAGTCTTGTACTTGGCCATTTCTCGATTAACCTCCTCATAAGGCGATTGTTCGCAGCAACCGGGTGCTCAGCGCTAGAAGAGGTCTTCCTCGTCCATGATCTCCAGGAAGGCCTCTACGCGAGTCTTGAACTGTCCGATGGGCACAGTAACGTCGAGCTCCAGGAAGAGCGTGGTCAGGCCGGCTTCCTCCAGGGAGCTCTTGATGGCGGGGATGTCCAGCTCGTGAGGGTCACAGAACTTCTGCTGGAGGATCACCGCTCCACTCGCATCCCAGTTCTTGGCCAGGTTCAGGATGTGAGGAACGCGGGTGCGAGCTGGCCAATCCTTGCTGGGGCAGGGCACCCTATCGATGTACCGCTGGGCGATAGCGGTCAACGGGTCTCCGCCGTTGAGAGCTACCTCGTCCCAGAAGTAGCGTGTGCCGGTGCAGTGGTCGTCGATGACGAAGGTGGAGCCGCAGGACTCGACCATCTCGACGAATTCGTGGTCGTCGTCCTCGCTGCCCAGGATCATCAACCGCTGGCCAATCGGGCGGCCCAGCGTGCGATTCTCCAGCTCCTTGAGGCTGTCCTCTACGATCCGGGCGTGCTCTTCCTTGTCGGTCATCTGGCTAGAGACGACCAAGTACATGGACTCCAGGCCGCTGAGAGGAGGTTCCTCCCTCTTGCGCAGCTCGTAGACCTGCTTCATCAGTTGGCGGTCCCGGTTCACGATCTCGATGCCGCGCTTCAGGTCGTCGTCGGTGATCTTCTTGCCGGTCCACTTCTCCAGGGCCTCCTTGAAGGTCCTGAACTCGGCCAGGAGGAAGGGGAGAGCTTGCTTGCTCTGCACGTTGTGGGGCATGGGCAGGTAGTAGCTCCAATCCACAGGCACGTGCATCTGCCAGCTCGTGAAAGCCTGGCGTATGTGGAGACACGACTGGGCGATCATGATGCCATCCAGGTAGTCGAATCTGCCCTGGAGCCCCTGGGCCAGGCAGTCGCGGCAGAAGGGGCAGTACATGGCGAAGATGTGCGGCTCTGTTACATCCTGCGGCTCGTGGCTGCCCAGGATGCGCACGGGGAGGACCCCCGCCGCGTAGCAGATCTCCTCTGGGACGTACGTGCAGAAATAGCCCAGCACCTTGCCACCAGTCTCGTCTTTCCAGTGCTTCGCGTACTCATGCCGGTTCTCGTACCATTCCTGAAACATCTCGATCATCGTATTAGTGAACCTCCTTCGACCGATAACTTGGCCCCACCGGGCTGGGGAGCCGTGGCCTGGCTTGGACCAGGCACAGGCATGGAGTTGGCTGCGGGCACGGCCGGCATAGTGGCACGTATGTCACTCAGATAATATGCCGTCCTGTGTGCGCCATACATTCAGTATAGCACATGTACTGCGATTAGTCAAGGGGGTATTGTGGACTATTCTGGCGCTTCCTCGAAGACCGAGTCCACGAACTGGTTCGCCTTCGCCGTGAGCAAGGCGTAGTATTCCTTGAACAACTCTGCTGCCTCGATTCTTAACCAGTCGGAGGGAAGCAGTTGGGGTGGCAGATGGGGATCCACGAAGGGGAATTCGCGGTATTCGTGTAGAAGCATAAAACGTGTGGCGAAACACTCCGCGGCGTCCACGGTGTCCCACTGGTCCAGCCTTGCCCTGTCCCGTTGAAGCATGGGGCCGTAGGTCTCCACGAAGCCGGCGTATTGGCTGTTGATGCGGCTCAAATCCCAGCAGCGGGCGACCAGTTCCTCGGCTTGAGCGAAGCCTAAGTGCCGGGCGCGGAAGACCTGGACGAAGTCGTCGATGCCCAGGCGAAGGCAGACTTCGTGTACGCTCTCCGAGACGTCCCAGGGGGAGATCCAGATGGCGGTGTTGAAGGAGCCGCATCCCATCCAGGTCAACTGTCGTCTGAGCTTGTTTCGCTGCTGGCGCTTCGCTTCGGGGATGTTGTAGGCTATCAGATACCAGTCTCCAGACCATTCGCCATCCTCCGGCTCGAAGATGCGCTGAGCACCCACCGAGAGGAGGTCCTGGCTCTTCTTGGTCAGAGAGTAGTAGCTCTTTCGGCCGACCCTGCGCCTCCTGAGCCAGCCTTTCTTCCACATGCGCGAGAGCACGGAGCGCACGGCCTGCTCGGACATGCCCAGATGCTCGAGTAATCTGATCAGGCTGCCGGTCCAGATCTCGCCGCCGCGGTATCTGATGTAGTCCCCGTAGAGGGTGAAGATCATCTGCTGTGAGCCCAGCACGATAACCTCTCCAGATATGTGTCAGGATGAGCGCACACCGCACCGTGAGCGCTATATGGTTTATAGCACCGTTTGTGTGGGCGTGCAAGCCATCACGAAACTGTATCACGAATCGCGCAACGCGAAAGGCGCGAAACTGTATCGCGAATGGCGCGAAGAGGGCGCGTGTCCCCAGCGAGGGTGTGGAGGATTGGCATCATGCTCGTCGTTGGACGCGTCGCGAGCCGTGTCATGAACGCGACGAAGGATGGACCGAAGGTCGTATCGGAGCTTGTCCTGAGCAGGGTCGAAGGAGGGCGGTCCGGCGGAATGAGGGGCTAGGTGGCTTCGGTCTCTGGCCCGAGGAGCGCTTGCCGCAGGGGTTCCAGATCAACGTAGTCCCGCTCCAGGTTCTCCATGGCCGCGTGGTAGTCCTGGGCGATCTTGTCTATGGCCAGGGTGACGATGTTGGAGGCCCTTTCGGCGTCTTCCGGTTCGAACAAGGGTATCTTCCAGTGTTCGTGGTAGCTCCTGGAAACCAGCATTGAGAGCACCGCGGCGGTGCCGGGGATCATACCCGCACCCCGGACCAGATCGTGCACTCTGTCGGAGAGGCAGGTCACGGCCCCTGCGTCCTGGCTGACCAACTGCGCCAGCTCGGCCACGATCTGTGCCTTCTCCCAGGCCAGCTCCGAAGCCTCCAATCTCTCCGCACACTGGCGAATCCTGCGGGCCAGATCCATGGTTTGTTGCCTCACCGAGCCCTCGGCGTAGGGCAGCAGGTCGTCCCTCAGCATGACCGGATAGCCCAGTTCCTGTGCTGACTCGAACAACGCTCGGGCCACGGCCACGTTGTCGATGCCTTCCTGGGCGCGCACGAGGAAGGTGTTCTCGGGCAGACTGTCGGAGATAGAAGGCAGGTAGGCTTTGCCCTCCACCACGATGGTGGGACACTTCACCATGTCCAGCTCTTGCATCAACGTGGCCTTGGAGCCCAGGGCGACGTTGCCTTCCAGGTCCTCCACCGGCCCCAGACCGCCCCTGGTGTAGTTGACGCTGGCCAGATAGGAGATGGTCACATCCCCTTCCTGGACGGACAAACCCCCCAAGAGGCCGCAGTTGCCGGGGATGCTCTCCTCCACGAGCTTGAGCCGGCCCTGGGCCTTCCTGTTGAAGCCATCCAGCACCGCGTTGGCCAGCGCTCCCTCCAGGGCCACAGGGGTTTCCAGCACGCCCTGTCCGTAGATCCGGCCCACGGTGGTTGCGGCCAGGCTCTGGCAGAATAGCGCATCCTGTCCCGCCAGTCCCTCGATCAGTCGAGCCTCGGCGGGCGTGATCCCCCGGCGAGGGGAGGTCGTGGCCGTCCCCCCATCGACCGTGGTGATGGTGATGAGGTTGGAATCCGCGTCGGCTCGAGCCTCGCTGATCCGCGTGTCGGCCCCGAGCAACTCTCTCAGGATAGCTCCCACCGTGACGAAGCCGCCCGAATCGTCCTGCACGAAACCGGCGTAGCCGTGGACGTGGCCGATGCCCGCGTGCCCCGCCACGGCGATCCTCTTGGAACTATTCATGGGTGCGGCTCCTTCCGAGGTGGACGTCTCTCATCCACCGCCGCTGGCTACGATCGGATACGAGGCAGGACGGTGGGGAGATGTGGCTATCGTTCCAGAGCGTACGAGGCGAGGTTGAGCCACAGCTGGAGATTGCGGGGCGGGTCCGTGTCGTAGGTGTTCCGGAGCAGGCCCAGGTCCCCCATGACCAGGACCTCACCGCCCTTCTCGCCGTAGGGCACCAGGGCCATGACGGGATCACCGTACATAAAAGCCAGGCCCTCGCCTTCCTCGTAAGTGAAGGGCACGCCGTTGGACTCCGCCAGGCGCAGCATTTCCAGGCCCTGGACCATGGGGTGGTCGCCGGCCTGGCCGACCTCGCCCCAGGTGGCCCCGTCGTAGAAGGTCACGCCGAAGACCTGGGCCAGGGCGTTCATGTCGGACCAATCCTCGTTCTCGTCCATGGGGGCGTAGCTGTACTTGAGGCGATGCCGGCTGTTGAGGATCACCAGCAAGCCGCCGTCGGCCACGTACTGTTCCAGTGCGTCCACTTCCTGCTCGGTCCAGGCTACGTCGTACAGGCCCACGCTGCCCGCTTCCTGTGAGGGGTAGTCTATGGTGGGCAGCGCGAAGACCACCGTGGCGCCCTGGAGGTCGTCGGCCGAGAAAGACGCGCCGTATGGTATCAGGTCCACGTCCAGCCCGCTGTGCTCCAGGGCCATGGCGAAGTCGGTGAGGGAGCTGGGTCCCATGTAGATGGGTTCGGTCTGGGTGCCCACGAAGACGGCCTGTCCCTGCTCGGGGCCCGTGGTGCGCAGGTCCAGCCCCTCCTCGCCCACCTCCAGGAGGGTGAACAGCGCGAGACGGGCCATCTCCATCAGCGCTTCCGACTCCTCCTCTATCAGCTCAGGGGTATCGTACGGGCAGTGGATGGCGGTGACGTTGTGGGGGTGCGCGGTTTCTACCTCCACGATGCCCTGCCCCACGGCGCCGTGAGGCACGTCGAAGCCGGCGAAGGGGCTGGAGTCCGTGACGGGGCCCAGCACGTCCTCCACCAGGATGTCGATGTCCAGGTTTGCTGCCGCCTCTCGAACTACCTCGGCCAGGGGGTAGGAGTCGTCACCGAAGTGAGCGTACGACCAGTAGAGGAAGTCGGTCCGCCCCGTCAGCCCGCCGAGGGGATGGGTCAAACAGTCCAGTTCCAGTATAGCCAGGGTCTGGTCCAGCAGGTCCTGGTGGTTGGCCACGAAGGCGTTGGAGCCGTAGAGGTACAGCTCTTCGCTGCCGAACCAGACCAGATAGGTGGTCACGGCTGGTCGATAGCCGGTCTGGTCCAGCACCCGCGCCACCTCCAGGAGGATGGCCGACCCACTGCCGTCGTCCATGGCCCCCGGGTTGTTGGGCGAGTCGATGTGGGCGGTGAGGATCACCGCCTGGGAATCGTCCCGGCCCGGTATCCTGACCACCAGGTTGCGAGACGAGGCAGGGGACAACACGTCGGTGTCCACCACTACGGTGGCCCCTTCGACACGCTCCAGGTCGCTCATCTGCTCTATCCCGGCGCCTCCCATGTCCTCCAGCCGGGCCACGACGATGGGTGTGGCGGTGTCGTTGACCTCAGAGAAGGGGTTGCCCTCGTAGGCGAAGGAGCCGTGGCTCTCGCCCGTGGCGGATGACCAACTGGTGACCAGCACCACAGCCCGCGGGTCAGCCTGGAGGATATCCCGGGCGAGGCTTTCGGTCTGGGCTGGGTCTTTGACCGCTCTGTCGACCAAGCCGTAGGGGAGGAACAGAATGCTGTCTCCCGCCTCCTGGCCGAGGGACCGCATCGCCCCGACCGAGTCTGCGACGGTGACCTGGCCCTCGATGGTCAAGGGGTCTCGCTCCTCGTCGCCCAGGGTCCCGTCGGAGTCGAAGCTGGCGGCGATCAGTGTATCGTCGCGAGGTCCGCGGGGCGCGGTCACCGGGATCTCATACTCCTCCCCATCGATGGTAACCGTCAATCGGGCATCCCAGACCTCTGTGGCCATGAAGACGTTGAACTCCTCTACCTCCACGGTCGTCCCCAGCTCCGACAGGCCGGTGAAGGACTCCAGCACGCCGGCGACGTACTCCACCGCCTCCAGCTCGCCGCTGGTAGCGGAGTTGCGCCAGCCGGAGTAGGGCTGGATCTGGCAAAGGTCCTCCACGTATCCCAGCAGCGAATCGAGAGACAGGGCGTCCACGACCTGGCGCGACGAGGTAGGTCCCTCTGTCGTGGGGGAAGGCTGGGGTGTCCTGGAGGGGAGGATGGTCTCTGTGGGCGCAGGCTCCCTGTCCGCCGTGGGTGGGGCGAGACACGCCGTAAGCAACACAGCCAGCAGCATACACCACACAGCAAATCTGAACCTCATCACAATCTGCCTCCTCGTGCGTCTCCACGTGGGCACGGCGATGGACTGCCAGTGGCGGCCTCTCTGGACTGAAGCGTAGGCAAGCCCTGCCACAACCTCACACAGGAAACGGGCACGCAGGGTTCATTACATGGTCGAGCAATCTCCAGGGTGTCTCAACCAACCCTGGCGTGCCTGTGCCAGGCCCCCAGGACGACCAGGGCCAGACACAGAACCGCGGTGCCCAGCAATCCTCCCTCCGGGCCGAAGGCGCCGCCGGTGATCAGCGGGTTGCCCTGCGTGGTGGACACCAGCAGGCCCGGCGTCTCCAGCCCGCTGAGGGGGAAGGAGAGCAGGGGACCCTGCACGAAGTTCCAGGAGAAGTGAAAGGCCATAGCTAACCACAGGTTCTTCGTGACCAGGTAGCAGGCGGCCAGAACCACGCCGGCCAGAAAGATGTTGGCCAGGGCCAGCAGGGAGGCGTTGGGGTTGAGGGCGTGGAAGATGCCAAACAGCAAGGAAGAGACCACCAGCGCGACCACCACGCCCCAGTCGGATGATAGGTTCTGCAAGATGTAGCCTCGGAAGGCCAGCTCCTCGTAGAGAGCCACGGAGGCGTTGAGGAGCAGATAGGCGAGCAGCGTACCCAGCACCAGGAGGGGCGACTGTACCTGCCAGTTGAACCCCTCCACCGTCAGCCAGCCGGCCCCCCATTCCACCAGGAAGATCAGTCCCATCAGCACAGTGCCCAGGAGCAGCCCGGCCACGACGTGTTTGACCCATCCCTGGCCTGTTTCGAAGCCCAGGCTGCGCATAGACTGCCCGTCCACGAAACGACGGTAAAGATAGGTTAGGGGAAGGATCACGACGAGGCTGATGACGGTGTTGAGCGCCAGGAAGGGGAGGGTGTACTGCAAGTGCAAGAGGCTGGTCTGATCCACCAGGCCCATCAACAGCAACACGGCCAGGACGACGCCGATGGGTATCTGGAGGCCAAACAGGCCCGCCACCATAGCTAACACGTAGGAGACCACCCTCCACGTGGGACGCAGGCGGCCTTCCTTGATGAAGTAGCGCTTCATACTCATGGCGGTGCTTACCTCCTCACGCCGGATGCCACAGACGCTGCACGAGATACCACCACACGGCCAACACCTCGCGGGAGGTGTAGAAGACTCTTCTGCTGGGGATGGTGTACGTGGGACTGTCCAATGCCGGAGCGCCGTAGCCCACGATTCCGGCGTCCCTGGCCATGAGCAGGGCGCGGGTGAGGTGGAAGGGATCGCTGACCACGATGACCGTCTCCCAACCTTCCTGGTGCAAGATCTCCTTGGCCCTGGCGATGCTCTCCCACGTAGAACTGGCCTCCAGGTCCAGGATCAAAGCCTCCTGGGGCACGCCGGCCGCGTCCGCCAGGCGGCGCATCACCTCCGCTTCCTCGGGGGGCCAGCGGCCCAGTCCGCCGGAGAGTATCAGGTGGGACGCGTACCCATCCCGATACAGCTCGATAGCCCTCTCCGTCCTGGACCTGAGGGAGGGGCTGGGCTGTTCGTTGGGCCACACCGCGGAGCCCAGCACCAGGATCACGTCGGCCGGTTGCGCTTCGTCGCGACAGCTCTGCTGGTCGATGATCCTGTAGGTGACCAGGAAGCCAGTCAGGGTGACTACGATCAGCCCCAGGACCAGACCGGCCAACTTGCGCCTCAACTTCTGCCTCGTGGGGGTCTCATATCCTCTGGGCCAGGCCTCGCTCTACGGTTTCCAGAAGCTTCGAGGCGCGGGCCTCGAGGGCAGCCAGCTCCTCCTGGAGGCTCTTGGCGACAGCATCGTCATGGAGCGAAGCGAGGTTGGTCCTCAAGTTGAGACCGGCGCCCTTGACTGCGGCCTGCGCCACGTAGGCCGCCACCCCCACGTCGCTGGCGGCGCTGGGCAGACCCTTCTCCAGGAGCACGGGCAGCAGACCCAGCACCTGCACCGCCCCCTGAGCCACCTTCAGAGGTACTCTGGCCGCCTCCTCCAGCGCCTGCTGGATGGCCGCCGAGCGCTCTTTCTTCTCCTGGGACGAGGCCTTGGGCATCCTGTAGGCCTCGAGGACCCCCCGGTAGGCCGCAGCGTCCTGTTCCACGAGGGCGGTGAGCTCGGACCTCAGGGCCGCCACGCGGCCCAGCATCTCCTGGAGGTCGCTTTCGGCTGTTTCGTCAGGTTTCTTGTTCAGCGAAAGGCTGCACACCATACTCGCCAGGGCCGCGCCGAGCGCCCCGGCCAGGGCGGCCACGCTGCCTCCTCCGGGGGTAGGAGTGCCGTCGGCAAGGGCATCGAGAAAGGCCTCTGGGGTAACCTCAGGCTCCTCCAGATGGCTCTCCAGCACCATTTCCGGCTTGAAGTCCTCCATCTGGAGGTAGTATCCAGCGGCGTCCAGCAGGGCCTGCCGCGGGATCAGCCCCACCAGCTCGCTGGAAACCACCATGGCGCCGTAACGCGCGGCCTCCCTCCTGATTTGCTCCACCACCCGGTGTACGGGGGTGCGCCGGTAGTCGGTGAGGTTCATGGAGACCTGCACCAGGCCGCGTTGCTCGATGAACAGCCCCAGGGCCTTGACGAAGCGCAGCCCGCCGGAGGAGAAACGCACCGCGCGGGCGATGGCCTGGGCCACCTCCAGCTCGTCCGTGTCCAGGTAGACGTTGTAAGCGATGAGAGGCTCCCGAGCCCCGATGATCGTGGCTCCCGCCTTGCCCACCTGGCGAGGCCCGAAGTCGGGCTCCCGGTCAGGATTGGTGGCGATCTCCTGCTTGAGGGCCTCGTACTCGCCCCGCCGGACGTCGGCCAGGTTGACTCTCTCCGGTCTGATGGCCGCCTTCTCGTAGAGGTAGACGGGGATGTTCAACTCCCTGCCCACCCTCTCCCCCAGGCGGCGGGCCATCTCAGCACACTCCTCCATGGAGACCCCGGAGATGGGCACGAAGGGCACCACGTCGGTGGCGCCGAGACGGGGATGCTCCCCCTGGTGCTGGTCCATGTCGATGAGCGAAGCGGCCTTCTCTATGGCCCGAAAGGCGGCCTCCTCCACTCCCTCCGGCTTTCCGGCGAAGGTGAGCACGCAGCGGTTGTGGTCGGCGTCCATCTCCTCATCCAGGAGCTTCACGCCGGGCACGGAGGCAACGGCGGCCTGGATCTGCTCCACGACCTCCTTACGTCGCCCCTCGCTGAAGTTGGGCACGCATTCTACGATCTTGCTCATCTTTGGGTACTCCTCCTCGGGCGCCGGGGATCCTCGACGGGGTGTGGATAGCCTCGAAGACGAGGGCTAACGGCTGGCTGGCAGGCCTTCGGGCATCCTCATGACCACGGAGTAGATGTTGGGCACCAGGGTGATGGCCGTCTCGCCGTTCTCGGTGAGCCACTTGACGTTGCTGTACTCCGGCCGACGGTAGTTGCCGATCTGCCCGCTCTGTACTGCCTGTACGGTCTCTTCCACGGCGTCCAACACCGTCTTGCGGGCCTCGAAGCCCAGCACGCGGTGGATCTTCTCGAATGAGACGCGGTAGTTGCGCTGGTCCTCTGTGCTCCGCTCCACGAGGACCTCCACGCCGGGCACTGCCCCCTGGACCAGGTCTCCCAGCTCAGTGAGCCTGAGGTTTCCCCTCTCCGATCCGACGTTGAAGACCTCTCCCCCCACCAGTTCCAGGGGCGCCTCCAGACATTGCACAATGGCGTCGGCTACGTCGTTCACGTGCACGAAGGGGCGCCACTGCTCGCCGCCGAAGATAGTGATCTCCTGGTCCACCACGGCCCGGGCGGCCAGGAGGTTGACCACCAGATCGAAGCGGGGCCGGTGGGACATCCCACACACGGTGGCGAAGCGCAACACCACAGGCGAGAAGCTGTCCGACTGGCCGGAGAGGAGCAGCCTCTCCGACTCGATCTTGGTCCTGGCGTACAGCGACAGCGGAGCGGTCCTGGAGCGCTCGTCCAAAAGCTCTTCGCTGGCGCCGTAGACACTGCACGAGGAGGCGAACAAAAACCGGCGAATGCCGTATCCCTTTCCCGCCTCGGCGATCATCCTGGTGGCGGCCAGGTTGACCTCGAAGGTGAACTCCTCGTCCAGGGCGCAGGCCGGATCGCCTACCACCGCGCCCAGGTGGACGATGGCGCCCATTCCCCTCACCGCCCGAACCACGGCTTCCACGTTGCGGAAGTCCCCCTGGATCAACTCGAAGCCCGATCGCCCGTACAGCTCGGCGATGGACTCCTGTCCGTACAGCAACCGGTCCAGCACACGGACCCTCCAGCCGCGGGCCAGGAGCTTGCGCACGAGGACGGAGCCGATGTAGCCCGCGCCGCCCACGACGAGGACGCTGCGGGGGTCGGCCACCTCAACACCGTTGGCCGCGCCCAGGTCCCTCAGGACCTCCCGCTCGACCATCCCGTAGGCCACTCTCACCCCGCCGATGGCCGCCAGCGTGAGCAGCCAGCCCACGGGCAGCGCGCTGCGGGGCAGGCCGATGCTGGTCCCGGCCAGGAAGACCAGGGAGCCGAAGGCCAGGTAGGTCAGGGTCACCGCCTGGAAGATGACCAGAGCCTTGTACTGGCTGATGTACATCCGGCCCCTCGTGTAGAATCCGCTGACGTAGAAGGCCAGCAGCGCCACGGGGGTCAGGATCCAGGCCGACTTCAGGTAGATCGTACAGAAGCTGTCCATCAAGGCCTGGTCCACGAAGAAGGTGCCGGTCTGGGTGAAGGAGGCGACCAGGTAGCGGGCGAAGAGGGCCAGGGCCAGGGCCAGGTTGACCAGGACGCCGTCCACCACCATGCGCTTGGCCATCTGGCGGCTGAGGCGTGTTTGGCCTCGCCTGGCGGCCCAGGATTGAAGCGCTGATCTCAGCTCGGAAGTCCAGGACTGTTGTCTCATGGTCGTAGGGGATTATACCTCACGAGGGGGGAAGAAGGCTACTCTGGGGGGTATTCACCACGACAAGACGACACCCTAGGTGCAGTTGATTCCATGCTGAACTGCGTCCTGAGCCGGACGAAGGACAGGCCGAAGGCTTTGTCCAAGCACAGGCCCCTAGCCCATCCGTGCCCAAGAGGGCGCACCTCGTCGACGGATACAGCACGCAGTCCTCTCCGTGTTGGGGCCAACCGAACCCAGCATTGACACCATGTTCAATCTGTGTTATGATATAGCATACGGGTACCACATTGTGCGACTTCGTCGTCTCCTCTTCGCACAGCCTCGCCTTGTGTATCGGCGTGAGGCTTCCTCAGGACCCGAGGGTCACCGATAGCAGACCGAACAGCACGACTAGGGCGCCGATGGCGATCAATGCAAGGGGATCGTGGATCTGTGCCAGCATGCCTGCGCGTCAGCGGAGGCTGGAGACCGGCGGCGATGTCTGGAAACCTAGGCATTCCATTCGCCAGAAGTGGTTACGGCCGCAACGGATGAGAAGCTCAGACACACTTGAGGGGATCTCTCAGGGCATGTTGGGCTACGACGAAGCGTGCGTTTACCAGTGTGAGAAGACCACTGGCCATCTCAGGTGGACTGCGCTGTGGCGAGCGGCCCACGGCGGACAGCCAGGGAGTGATCGAGTCAACCACTTCGGTTTCTGGTGTGATCGGAGGTAAACCATGAGCCCGACCAGCACTGCTACGTCCGTCCCCAAGCAGAAGTTGGTGGAGGGAATATGCAAGGTAATCCCGGAGGAGTCCATACGTACCCGCCTGCAGATCAGGCCGAAGACCTCTCTTGAGAAGCGCTTGCAGGGCTTCACCAAGGCTGAGCTACTGGGGGTACTCACTAGCACGTCCGATGGTGAACAAGCGCTCAGAAGGCTTGAGCAAGACTACGTGCTCTCTTCGCCTCCCACGTTGTATCTCATGAAGCTTCAGGGTCAGCCGGACCCTGATGGCCTGATTGCTGCCACAGCCGAGCTTGCACGTCTCGGTATGGATGGCTCGCTGGTGGCAGGTGACGCGGACCGTGTACGTGCGGTCTATCTCGCGAGTCCAGCCGTTAGCTTAGGGTTGGGTTCGGAATCAGCCACTGCAGAGGTGCCGCTCTATTATGAACACAGACTTGAGTACACGGAATGCGAACCGAAATCCCCTGACTATGGCAAGCGCAAGGATGTGTACAGTCTTGAGCGAGCCTTCATCTGGCTAGTGGAAGGGCACTCTCATGCTGTCATCTGCGCATCAGACTTCGCCGCCGTGAGACCGGTTATCCATTTTGGCATCTCCCAACTTGGTTTGAGTTGGGTGCTTCCAGACCTGACCCAGGATATGATGAATCGCCTGGCCGCCAGGGCCGAGCCTCGGACCGCAACATTCTCGACTGCCAGGGGCGGGGTCCCCACCTTTCTCGACGTGCAGACGGTCACCGTTTCAGATCCTGACTTGGCTGGACGGAGTGGGTTCACGCAGATTCGGCGGGACCCCAATCGTCAGCAGACTGCGGGCTTCTATACCAAGCATCCATACTTTGATAGGAAAGGACTGGGTATCGCCCGGCGCTATGGGCGGGTATGGACGCCTGCCCTTGTAGGCCGAGAGGATCTAGTGAGGCTCGCGATCACCCTCATTGAGAAGGCAGAAGAAGAGCTCTCACATCAGCATGAACGGGATCCTCGGGGATACGTACGGTACCACCACAACGTTGCGGTAACGATCAATGGTCGTGAGATAAAGGGACGCGTGCGGAGGGCTTTCGATGACCTCATGACTGCTGTGTTGCGCGCTTACTCGGGTCAGAGCAGAGAAGATTCCGTCGAAAGGGACTTGGTCCGGGCACTGGTGAAGCACCAAAGGCCGCTCGGCTTGACCGTGCTCACCGATTTCGAATGCCCGGAGTGCGGTGACACGGTCATCGGATCCTGCCCGGACTGTCGGGTACCCTACGTTGTCACCATCAAGAAGGATTCCCGCTTGGTCGTGAAGTGCCCGAAGTCAAGCTGTGTGCATCGGCCCGATGTGGACGGCGGTTTCGTTTGCGAGTGTGGTCAGGAGGTTCCACTAGTTGCGCTGGAGAACCACCTTGTGATCCTACCCAGGCCAGAGTGCATGGCAGGGGTAAGACAACTCCTGGGTGCCATGAGTGAAGTGACCTGGGACGGCTTCTTCTGTATCGCGGGATTCGTTCTCAAGCTACTGCGATCTCCCGATCCACCATTCCTGCAGATCGTTAGGCTGGATGATCTGCGCTTATGGAGGGAGAAGGCCGAGCACCGTAAGCGGTCTCTCCCATACGGACGTGAAAGGGAAGCTCTCCTGAGCATCCTGGACGGGGCGAAGGAGAAGTGTCGGGCAAACAATGGACACCCTACTCATGAGATCTGCACCGGTTGCGTTTGGGTCAAGGGTCGAATCCCCGCAGAGCAGGTCAAGAGGGGCGAAGTGTGTCTGCCGAGAATACTTGGCTTGCCGATAGGCAAGCCGTTTGACGGTGTGCACCACGGCCGTGAGGTGGCTGACGTCAGGTACGAGGATGCAATTGCGGAAACTGGCCAAGCAGTGAAGCTGGCCCTTCATCTCAAGAGCCGGACAAGGCCCCGCCCACAGGGAATCGGGCGCAATGTATCCCCGGTCAAGGCGTTGTACACCCAACTGTTCTACTCAGTCTATCTTGCCATGACTGGCCGCGCGGAGATTGATGTGGTTGGAGTATCGATACCGAATACGATCCATGAGGATGTTGTTGCTTCATGGACACGCTTGGCCAATGAATTGGGTTTTCCGCTCGTTGTGGTCGACGAGAATGAATGGCTCAAGATCGTCGACGCCGTTGTTGAGCAGTGAGGCACAGCGGTGGGTCGGGGCTGGTGTCGCAGAGGCTTGCACAGCCTCGTGCTGGATATGATGTAGTGGCATCCTCGGCTACTCGACCGTTTGAGAACTCTAGGCGGTCTGCCGTGAGGCCGGTGGACACAAGCCAGAGAGCCACGATGAACCTTGGGCCAGTGTGGCTGCATCAAGGGATCTGGTCGCTCTCGTCAATGGCTTCGTGGGCGATATTGGGGCCAAAGGGCCCTGGATTCCGAAAGGGCACCAAGACTAGCCAGGGCTCTTGGGGAGCCAAGTCTCAGCAAGAGGCCAAGGCTGCTGGTCGACAGAAGGAACGGCCAGCGCTGACCCAGCCCACAAGCTCTGAAGACTACCCAGCAGCCTCGCTATGGAGCCTCAACAAGGGCTCGACTATCCGCACAGCGATGGCCTCGGAATCCGGCAAGTCGGCGAGCCTCACTCCCATGCCGCGTATCGCCATCGTCACGTAGCTATGCGGGTAGGTCTGGGAGACGGTCTTCTGGCTGGACCACGCCGGCCCACCGAGGGCCTTGTTGCTTATGGGATCGTTGATCAGTTCCTCGAACTTGTGCGGATACTTGTCCTCTCGGTCGGCAGGCTTCACTACCTCAGTGATGACCCCGAAACGAACTTCGGGATGCTCAAGATGAGGCTCTCGCAGCACCACCTTGACAAAGCAGATCGGTGGCACATCGCCGTCAAGCATCGTGTTCTTGATTCGATCAGGGAAATGGCGCAGGTAGACCGCATAGTAATCTGCTATCGCCACCTGCGGGCGCTCTAGACTGTAGGACATCGGGGTCGCTGCGAAGCGGTAGTTTCCCCCCGGTCGCAGGCACTTAAGCTCTTCGGCAGACTGACCTAGCTGACCTTCCACGTCCTTGATCAATGCAATCGCCTGTTGGTGGAGCGTCTCCATGAATTCGTATGCCAGTTTGATCTGTTCAGCCAGGCGGTCTGGGTCCATGTTCATCTTTGCCTCCGAGCTAGATAGTCGGGACACCATTCGGGTCTCCTCAGTGAGTCGATCTCCAATCGCCCGAGGTGAGTGCCGAGGTCGTAGGCAGAAACCGAGAACTGTGGGTGCCAAGCCGGCGGTCTGAGTCCGGCCAGGTCCATGAGCAGCAACTGCTCCCAAACCACTGGCCGCAGGGATGGCAACTGGTAGCTGTAGTCGAATTGTAGGAACGCCAATGCATCGCGGATGGCTGCCTTTTCCCACCGTTCCACGGCCGCAACTATAGCACGAGCGTCGTAGGGCTTCAGTCCCCGCAACTCCAGAAGGCTGCACACATCCTCCACAAGTGATCGCGTGCTGTTGGAGATGCTCTGATCACGACAGGCTCTGCTCAGGATGCCGTGTAGGCGTTGCCAGTTCGTCCAGCGGAGAGAGTCTTGCACGTCAGCGATCATGTTGGACGATGCGTCGCCGAGCCCAGCCGATGCTGCCTGCAGAGCTCTGGACAGGCCAGCCACCAAGTCTACGCCCGATGGCGAGGGCTGCAAGGTATGACCGGTGACGACGAGCAATCTGAACCGCCGCTTTGCCTCTCGGGCCAGTTTGTGTCCAACAGCGAACTCGCGCCCCAGTTGGTCGAACTGGTGATCTAGGGCAGAACGGTATTTCGCTTCTACCAGGATGACCCACTCGTTCGTAGTGATCAGCACGTCGGGTTCCGTGTCGCCTCTGCTCGGCGCGTCCTCATCCTCGTCTGCCATGTCCCTGGGTCTCCGGAATCCGAGAGGCGTCGGGTATCGTGGCCACAGGTCTATCTGGAGTGACCCTCCCAAGAGCGGGATCGTTGCCCACTCTGCCAGGTACGCATGGGCAATCTCGTCGGGCAAGTACTTGAACAGGCCGAAGACGCTCGAGGTAAGGACGTCTTCCATGCCCTCGAACTCGCTAGGTACCTTGTGATGCAACTGAGCCAGCAGCATATGCCACGTCCGTCGGTGAAGCGGTTCCCGCGGTGGTGTTTGGGAAGCTATGCCCTTTCGAGCGCTGGGATTGCCGTCGCGTGGCGCGCACAGGCCGCCATGGCCGACTTCGCCCCTCTGCAACGGCGCAACCTCAGAGTGCACCACCACTCGTTGGTGGCGACATCCAGGTCAGCAGTATAGCACAGACCGACCAGGGCGTCAAGGTACGCTGCGCGGTCAGTTCTGCTGGCCTGCCAAACTAGAGGCGGGTTGCTCGTCCCGGCTCCGCTCGGTCTCGTACATGCTGCCGGCAGGACCCGATGTCGTCAGCGGTCCTGTAAGGCACGACGCGCACATAGTATTGACTTAGAGCAACCAGTGTGCTATAATGGACTACGCAGGGAGAGTGTGGCCAGGGTGGGTCTTCACACTGCTCCTCCCGGCATCGCACCTCCGCGTGGCTTTGCGTTCTCTGCGGTGGTGTACGTCGATGGGGGCCTAGGCACCTTCGATCCAGGCGTTATTCTCACTGAGCTTTGAGGTCTGTCATGCCCGTTTCCTTCTACCTCGCTCCCGCCGCTGCCGGTAAGACCTCCTACGTCCTCCACCGCGTCCGCGAGGCGGCCCGTGATCTCGCCTCCACGCCCCGCGTGGTGGTGCCCACGCGGTTGTTGGCGCGCGCGTGGCGGCGCCGGTTGGCGCACGCGGGAGGCGCCATGGGCGTGCGGGTCCTTACGTTCGACGCGCTATACGCTCAATGCCTCACCGCCGCGGGCGAGGTCTACACAGAGCTGAGCGACCCCGTCCAGTACAGGCTGATCCGGCAGATCGTGGACGATTTTCCACTGGTCTACTATGCGCCCATCACCGACAAACCCGGCTTCTTCCACATCCTGCTCCAGACCATCGGGGAGTTGAAGGCGGCGCGGATACGACCCGAGGAGCTTTCGGAGGCCGTGGAAGACCTGGGCGGTGAGCCCCGGCTGGGCGAGCTGGCCCAAATCTACTCTGCCTACCAGGAGCGACTGCAAGAGCGTGCGTGGGCCGACCGGGCGGGGCTGGCATGGCTAGCCCTGGAGGTCCTGGAGCGAAGGGCTCCTGACGTGGCCCAGGACTGGTCCCTGCTGGTTTTCGACGGCTTCGACAACTTCACCCCGGTGCAACTGGACTTCCTGGCCCTGCTGGCGGGCCGCGTGGATGAAGTGATTCTCACCCTCACCGGCACGACGGACGGGAGCGAGCGGCCCCTGGTGCACCGGCGGTTCCAGCGTACGCGAGAGCTGGTGGAGGAGAGGCTGGGGGTGGAGGCCACTGCATTGCCAGAGCCCACACGGGGCATGGACCCGGTCCTCGCCCACCTGGAAGAGAACCTCTACGAGGGCGATGCCCCTCAGATCGCGGGGGGAGACACGGTCGAGCTGGTGGAAGCGCCGGACCGCGCGGCCGAGGTGCGGGCGGCGCTGCGGTGGCTCAAGGTGCGCCTGGTGGAGGACGGAAGAGATCCCGGCGACGTGGCCCTGCTGGCCCGGTCCATCACGCCCTATCGCCCGTTCATCCAGCAGACCGCGCAGGAGTTCGGGCTTCCGGTACACATCGTGGATGGGCTTCCCCTGCGTTCTTGCCCCGCTATCGCCGCCCTGCTGGATCTGTTACGTTTGATGCTGGCGTCGTCTCAGACGGAAAAGGAGCCGGCTCTGCCCCGCCGTCTGGTTTTGGAGGCCTGGCGTTCGCCGTACTTCGACTGGTCCGCTTCCCTGGGAGAGAGTGAGAAGCCCATCGGCATCTCCCTCCAGGACGCCGACGCCCTCGATGCTGCCGCGCGCTGGGGGCGGGTCATCGGGGGGCTGGGACAGTGGGAAGAGGTGCTTTGCGACCTGGCGGAACAATCGGAGGAGGTCTCAGGGGACGACGAGGAGCGAGGCCGGCCAGCGGAGGTGCCCGTCGGCAAAGCCGCTGCGGAGCTCCAGAACAAGTTCCAGGCTTTCGTGCAGCGGCTGACGCCCCCGGAGGGGCAGCGTTCGTACCGGGAGTTCGTAAGCTGGCTGGAGGATCTCCTGGGCGGGGATCCAGAGGCGGAATCGGGCCGTTTCCCTGCTCGCGAGGAACCGACGTCTTTACAAGTTGTGCGGCAGGCTCGAGAAGGCTCAGAGGCCCTGGCCGAGCGGGACGTGGCCGCGCTGCGGGCCTTCAAAGACATTCTGCGCGGGCTGCTGTGGGCCGAGGAGGCATTGGACGTGCCCAAGGTGGACTTCTCTACCTTCTTCGCGGAGCTGGTGGGGGCGGTGGACTCGGCCACATACCAACTGCCGGTCCACCCCGACCGGGAGGAGGTCCTGGTCGCCGACGTGCTCCAGGCCCGGGGAGTCCCCTTCCAAGCCGTGGCCGTGCTGGGCCTGGCCGAGGGGGAGTTCCCCGCCACTCTGTCCGAGGACCCCTTCCTGCGCGACGCCGACCGGCGGAAGCTGCGGGAAGGGTTCGAGATGCCCCTGGAGCCTTCCACCGAAAGCGCGGAGGCGGGGTACTTCTACGAGACCATAAGCCGTGCGGCGGAGAGGCTGCTCCTCACGCGCCCGCGCCTGGCCGACAACGGCGCCCTGTGGCAGGCTTCTCCCTTCTGGGAGGAGGTGCGCCGGCTGGTGGACGCGTCGCCCGAGGCGTTAACCAGCGAGAGCCTGCCTCTCCCCGCGTCCGTGGCCTCCTGGCCCGAGCTGATGGAGAGCCTCTCCGTGCACACAGGATACGAGGACGTGCGGCGGTGGGTCTCTCAAACTAAGCCTGCCCGTCTCACCGCCCTGGAGGAGGCGGCCGGGGTGCTGGAGTTACGGTCGGCTCCCCTCGCAGAGGGAGAGCTGCCCGGCGTCTACGACGGCGACTTGACCTCCCTGGGCGATCTCTTCGCCGCCAGGTTCTCCCCCGCACACACCTGGAGCACCAGCCGTCTGGAGGCCTACATCTCCTGCGCGTTCCTTTTCTTCGTGGGCAGCGTGCTGGGGCTGGAGGCACGGGAGGAACCCATGGAGGGGCTCGATGCCCGCCAGTTGGGGAATATCTACCATCGCATCTTGAGGGATGTGTACCAGGACTCCATGGTTTCCGATTCCACCTCCCTGGAGCAGCTTCTGGAGGCGCTTCCTCGAGTCGCCAAGCGCGTTCTGGATCAAGCGCCGAAGCGGGAGGGGTTCCGCGAGACAGCCTGGTGGGAGCAGACCCGTTTGGCCATTGAGGGTAACGTGCGCCGGTCGCTGGAGGCGCTGGCGGAACTGGACGGCGAGTGGAGCCCCTACCTCTTCGAGACCGCCTTTGGCCTGGGGAAGAAACCGCCCCTGGTGGTGCACACGGACGACGACAGCCTTCGTCTGCGCGGTATCATCGACCGGGTGGACGTGTCTTCTGAGAATACGGTCCGGGTCATCGACTACAAGACCGCCGGGCCGTGGGGGTTCACCAAGAGGGCTGTGACCGAGGGCCAGAGGCTCCAGTTGCCGCTCTACGCCCTGGCCGCCCGCGACGCCCTGGGGCTGGGATGGCCTGCCGAAGGCTTCTACTGGCACGTGCAGCACGCGGAGCGCAGCAGCTTCACCTTGAGCCGCTTCGACGGCGGGCCTTCGGGGGCGATGGAGGTGGTCCTGGAGAAGGCCTGGGAGGTGGTGCGCGGCGCGCGGAGGGGGTTCTTCGTCCCCCAACCGCCACCGGGAGGCTGCCCGTCCTACTGTCCCGCGGCCGCTTTCTGCTGGCGCTATGCGCCTGGGTATGGTGGCTGAAAGATGGTACACCCTATCGTAGCTCAGATCTCTCTGAGCACCGAACAGGAACGCGCGGTCGAGACGAGGGACCGCGACGTCCTGGTTACCGCCGGGGCAGGCACGGGCAAGACCCGCACGCTGGTAGCCCGCTACCTGGCGCTCGTGGCCGAGGGTCTGCCGCTGCGCTCCGTGATAGCCATCACCTTCACCAGGAAGGCCGCGAGGGAGATGCGCAATCGGGTCCGGGGCGAGGTGCGCAGGTACCTGGAGCGGGACAACCTGTCGGAAGAGGAGCGGCAGCGCTGGCAGGGGCTATACAGTGAGCTGGACGCCGCCCGCATCGGCACCATCCACAGCTTGTGCACCGAGATCCTGCGCGGCCATCCCGCCGAGGCCAGGGTGGACCCTCTCTTCGAGGTGCTGGAAGAGGGGCAGACTAACATCCTCCGCGGCCGGGCGGTGGAGGAGGCCATGGCCTGGGCCGCCGACGACGAGGAGGCCGTGACCCTCTTCACCCTGCTGGAAGAGCGCGACCTGAGACGCACCCTCGATGCGCTGATCCAGAGCCGGCTGGACGTGGAGCTGGCCCTGGACCGGTTACCCCAGGATGTGCTGGGCCACTGGAAGCAGGCCCTGGCCCGGCGGCAGGAACAGGGGCTGGAAAGGCTGCTGGGGAGCCCTGCGTGGGAGCAGGCTGTCGCTACCCCACGGCACAACACGGCAAGCAACCCCGAAGACAAGATGGAGATACAGCGTCGAGCCGCCCTGGAGGCCATAGAGGGCGCCACCGGTCCCCTGGCGGACCGCCTGGCCTCTCTGGGTCGTCTGGCTGAGATCGACTTGAGGGGAGGCAGCGCCAAGGCCTGGCCGCATGGAAGAGAGCAACTCGACGAGGTCAAGGCGGCTCTACGTTCCCTGCGCGACCTCTGGAAGGGCCAAGCTTCGTTGCTGGAGCTATCTCTCTTGCCCCTCGACGAGATGCTGGCCCAATCCTATCCTGCCTTGAGGGCGCTGTTCTCGTTCGCCTGCTTGCGCTACGAGGCTTTCAAGCGGGAGCTTAACGCGTTGGACTTCGACGACCTGGAGTCGGGTGCGTTACGATTGCTGCAAGAGTACCAAAGCGTGAAAGAGCGTTGGCAGGGAGAGGTCCGGGCCATCCTGGTGGACGAGTTCCAGGACACCAACGGCCGCCAAAGAGACCTGGTCAACCTCTTGAACGGCGACATGGGCCGGCTGTTCGTGGTGGGCGACGCCAAGCAGTCCATCTACCGCTTCCGTGGAGCCGACGTGACCGTCTTCCGGGCGGAGCGGGAGCGTATCGAGCAGGAGGGAGGCGCGGTCCTGGAGATCGACGTCTGCTACCGTGCCCATCGGGAGCTTGTGGAGGCGTTGAACGACCTGCTCAGACCGGTGCTGGGGGAGGAAACAAACGAATCTCGTCCCTGGGCGGAGCCCTTCGCGCCTCTCAAGCATCACCGGGAGACCGCCGGCCCTGGCTTCGAGTCCCCTCACGTGGAGCTGCACCTCACCGTGGGCAGCAAGGCTGGCGGAGCATTGGACCGGGCCGCCGAGGCCCTGGCGGCACGCCTGCGTGAACTGGTCGAGGGAGGCGGCGTTCAGGTCGAGGTCGATGGGGAGCTGGTGCCCCTGGACTACGGCCACATCGCTATTCTGTGTCGAGCATCCAGGTCCTTTGGCGCTTACGAGGATGCCCTGGAGCGCGCCGGGATCCCCTTCCTCACCGTGGCGGGACGGGGCTTCTACAGCCGCCCGGAGGTCCGGGACCTGCTCAACGCGCTCCAGGCTTTGGCCGACCCCACGGACGATCTGGCCCTCGCTGGCCTGCTGCGGTCGCCGGCCCTGGCCCTCTCGGATGCGGCTCTCTATCACCTCTGCGAACAGCGCCGCGCTATGGGGGGCACCACCTCCCTATGGGACGTCTTGCGAGAGCCAGAGAACGGGCTTGGAGGCGAAGATGGCGCGAGGGCGGTGCGGGCGGCGGTCATCGTGGAGGAGCTGCACGGCCAGGTAGGCAGGACCTCTGTGGCCGACGTGATCAAGGCCTTCCTCGATGCCACCGACTACCGGGCGGCGCTGATCCGGTCCGGACAGGCCCGAGGGGCGCGCAACGTGGCCAAGCTGCTCAGCGACGCCTTTGCCAGCGGGATCGTGGGCGTGGGCGAGTTCATCGAGTACGTCAAGGGCCTGCGCGACGCGGGAACGAGGGAGGGGGAGGCCCGCGCCACGGCCGAGGGCGTGGTCCAGATCTTGAGCGTCCACGCGGCGAAGGGGCTGGAGTTCCCTGTGGTGGTCATCGGTGATGTCACCCACAGTGGAGGTGGGGGAAGGTCCGTGCTCGTCGATCCGGAGTTGGGGGTGCTCCTGCCGGTGAAGGACGAGGAGGGCGGACTGCCGGCCGTGTACAAGCTGGGGAAGCATCGCTCCAACGACCAGGAGGACGCCGAAGCGGACCGGCTGCTGTACGTGGCGGCGACCCGGGCGCGGGAGAAGCTGATCCTTAGTGGACACATCGCTCTGAAGAAGGACGGCACTCCTTCGAAGCTTGGCGGGTGGCTCAGGAAGCTGGGTGGTCCCGAGGGTCTCTCGCTCGAGGGCGCAGAGTTTGATTACGACGAAGAAGGCTCGGCGGCACGTCATCTGGAGATGCAGGTGGGCGACACACCGGTTTCGTGTACGATCTACGAGCCTGGGTGTACGTGGGAGTTTCCTGTACGAGAGGCAGCGCTGGAGGAGCAGCAGCCGGCGTCTTTGCCTCCGCTCTTGCTGGAGCCGGTGGCAGCCGGGCGGGAGCAGGTGGACCAGCGGACGAAGGAACGGGAGCGACGGCCGCCCCGCAGGGTGTGGCGCGTCGTGCCCGCTGTGCAGAAGCCCACCGCGCCCTCCTGGGTGGTGGGCTCGCTGGTGCACGACGCGCTGGCGGTCTGGTGCTTTGCCCAGGATGGGTTCGACGATTGGGTCTCGGCCCGCGCGCGCCAATACGGGATCGCCGATCCGAAGCAACTGGCGGACGCCGCCCGGCGCACGAGGCAACTCCTCTCTCGCTTCCAGGCCCACACGTTGTACCAGGAGATGGACGGCGCAGAGCGCAGGCAACACGAGGTGCCCTACAGCCGCATCGTGGAAGGGCGGGTGGAGAATGGGATCATCGATGCCCTCTATCAGCGAGATGGGTCGTGGACCATCGTGGAGTTCAAGACCGACGAGTTGAGGGACCAGGAGGCTCTGGAGAGGCTGCTGGATAAGGAGGACTACCTGGCCCAGGCCCAACGGTACGTGGCTGCGGTAGAGGAGCTGCTGGGAGACCGGCCCAGGTTCATCCTGTGTATGCTGAACTACGCGAGAGGCGTGCGGTTGCTGGACCCGCTGAAATGGGCGGAGGGGAAAGGCTCCTCCGCGGGGTGAAAGAGGCCCGGGGTTGCCGTGCGCCCTGGGGAGAAAGGAACCGTCATGGCCAGAGTACCCATCAAGGACCTGGAGATAGGAAGCACCATCAGCGGCGGGGTGTACGTTCTGGCGGAGTCCAGCCTGGCCGAGACCAAGGCGGGCTCTCCTTACCTTAGAGCGACTCTGTCGGATAGCACGGGCCAGATAGAGGCCCGCTACTGGGACTTTCCTCCCGAGATGATGGAATCACTCCAGGTGGGCTCCGGCGTGCGCATCGACGGCGTGGTGGAGGAGTATCCTGCCGGATCGCGCCAGGTCCGCATCGAGCGCCTGTTGCCGGCGGAGATCCAGGATTTTGTTTCTTTCCTGCCCCAGGCCACGAGGGACCTGGAGGAGATGCGAGAGGAGTTCCGGCAGGTGCTTGCTGCTATCGAGGACCCCTACCTCTCCGAGCTGCTCCACGACCTGTTCTCCAGCGAGCCGCTCGCTTCCATCTTCTACACGGCCCCGGCTGCCAAGAAGTATCACCACGCCTGTGTCGGCGGGCTGCTGGAGCATACTCTGGCTGTGGTCAGGCTGTGCGCTTTCGTGGCCGACGAGCACCCCGAGATCGACCGCGACCTGCTCATCACGGCGGCGATACTGCACGACGTGGGCAAGGCTACTTCGTACACCCTGGGACCGGTGCTGGATCTGACCGACGAGGGCAGGCTCATCGAGCACGTGGTCGCGGGGGCGCTGCTGGTTCAGCGGGCTATGGACGGCATCGAAGGGTTTCCTCGGGGTCTTCGTCACCGGCTGCTCCACGCCATCCTCGCCCACCACGGATCGCTGGAGCGTGGGTCGCCGGTGGCGCCGAAGACTCTGGAGGCCCTGGCCGTGCACCACGCCGACTGGATGGATGGAGATCTGCGCGGTTTCCTCGACGCTGTGGAGAGTGGACCCCTCTCGCCGGATGGTTGGACCGAGTACGCCAGGATGTTCGGGAGGAGACTCTATGCGGGGTCGAGGGAGCCGACCGGCGGGTTTACGGAGGAGGAAGAGCTGCCGTTCTGAAGACCTCGGAGGTCTCGGCAGGTTTCTCCCTTGCGTGCACGAGGACCCCGACGTCACGAACAGTGAGGAGAAGCAGTATGGTTACGCTCAGCGATCTGATGTCCTTCCTCGACGACTTCATGGGTGACGTGGGGGACAAAGACCCCTACATGCCCAACGGTCTCCAGGTGCGAGGCAGGGAGGAGATCAAGCTCCTCGCCACCGGGGTCAGCGCCAGCCTGCGCCTCTTCGAGCAGGCGGCGTCCCGCCAGGCCGACGCGCTCCTGGTGCACCACGGCATGAACCTGCCGCCGGGGCAACTCCTGGACACCATCTTCACCAAGCGGGTGAGCTTCCTCCTGGAGCACGACCTATCCTTGATCGCCTATCACTACCTCCTGGACAGCCACCTCGAGGTCGGACACAACGTCCAGATCTTGCGGGGTCTGGGGGCCAAGCCCACGGAGCATTACGGCGAAGGCGGTTGGGGATGGTACGGGGAGTTCGAGAAACCGGTGGCCCTGGACCACCTGGCAGCGGAGTGTGAGCGGATGTTCGGCCAGCTCCGCGCCAGCTACCTCTTCGGCCCTTCTGAGGTTCGGCGGGTCGTGGCCGTGAGCGGGAAGGGAGCGCCCAACCCCGGCGATATGGAGCGGCTGATCCGGGAGAAGGTAGATCTCTACGTCACCGGCGAGCCCCACGAGTGGATCCGGGAGTTGTTCCGCGAGGCGGGGATCAGCTTCGTGGCCGGTGGTCACTACAACACGGAGAAGCCGGGTGTGCTGGCACTCGGGGACGTGATCAGAGACCGGTTCGACGTGGAGGTGGAGTTTGTCGACCTGCCGAATGAGGTGTAGGCGAGTTTGTGGCCCTGTAGGAGCGGGGCCGCCATCGGTCTTGTTGAAGAACCCGGCGAATGAGGGCATACTTCTGCTGGGCCATACGTCACCATAGACTACGGACGAGAGGAGGTGAAGCAAGCGTGGAGATCCGGCATCACAGGTTCCATCGCGTCACTCTGGATGCGGACAAGTGTCTTGGGAAACCCTGCATCCGCCGGCTGAGGATCCCGGTTGCTTCCATCCTCGGCTACTTGAGTTAAGGGATGAAGGTGGACGAGATTCTTCAAGAGTGGCCTGAATCGGAGCGGGAAGACATTGAAGAGGCGCTAGGCTATGCTGCCTGGGCTATGGAGGAGAGGGTCGTGCCCTTGCGGGACACAGTCGCAAATCAGATACCTCTCGACCCTGAGGCTGCATGAAGAAACCAAAGCCGGGGAGCACTTGGTTCTTCGTTGATGAGTCTGGCGACCCGACCTTCTATGATCGTAAGGGTAACTTGGTCGTAGGTCTGCCGGGGTGTTCGCCCATTCTGATCCTCGGTTTGGTCGAAACCCAGGATCCCCAACCGCTGCGGCAGGCTGTCCTTGCGCTGCAGCAGGAGATCGTCCAGGATTCATACTTCCGGGACTTCCCATCCATCAAGCGGACGGCCGTTTCCTTCCACGCCAAGGATGATGTTCCGGAAGTGCGCTACAGGTTCTTCAAGCTGCTTGCCGCCTTGGACTTCCGGGCCCAGTTCATAGTTGCCCGCAAGATCGAGCGCGTTTTCCGCAACAACTTCAGGGCCCAGGAGAGCGCGTTCTATGATCACTTGGTTGCGCACCTCTTCGAGAATCTGCTCCACCGATACGAGCAGAACTTCATCTACTTCGCCAAACGTGGCTCCCGCGATCGCCAGGTCCCGCTAAGGGAAGCCATCGAACGGGGCATACGGCGGTTCGAGGACAAGTGGGGCGCACAGGTGACGACCGCCTTCACAGTACAAGCCCAGACCCCCAAGGGAGAGCCTTGCTTGAGCATCGTCGACTACGTGAGCTGGGCAGTGTATCGAGCGTTCACGAGAGGCGAGATGCGGTACTATCGCGAGGTCGAGGAGAAGGTAAGCTTGCTGGTGGACCTCTATGACGTCGCGAACTACCCCAGGAACTGGTACAGCCGCAAGAACCCCTTCCACACAAAGAGAATCACCCCTCTGTAGCTAGTCCCGGTTACCGGGCGCACGGCATGCAAAGCCGACTTTCGCGTACAGAAGAGTGATGCTCAACCATCACCAGTATAGCACATTTGTGCAGAGTTGTCAATGGGGATCCTGATAACTTGGTATGTGTGGCGAATCCCCCCAGGGGCGATGTGCCAGCGTGCTGTGAGGGGACCTGCAAACCGAGTATCAGTGGGTATGCGGGGCTGAGGGAGCCTGGGCACGCTGGACCTGCGAGAGGTCATCGGAGACCGGCCTGACGTGGAGGTGGAGTTCATCGACCTGCCGAACGAGGTGTGAGATCGCCTGATGCTCCTCGCTGGGTGTGTGCCGGTCGCTGGTCGGCTCAAGGGCGCCAGCCTCCTACAGGCGAGCGGCCATTCTGGGATCTAGTGCGTCGCGTAGGCCGTCTCCCAGGAAATTGATACCCAGCACGTTGGCCACTATAGTCACAGAGGGTACCACGACTAGCCACCACGCGTCTCGGATGTACCCACGCCCCTCGTTCAGGTCGCGACCCCAGCTAGGCATTGGCGGCGGCACGCCCAGACCCAGGAAGCTCAGCGTCGCCTCCGCGATGATCGCTGCAGAGAACGCAATCGTGGCCTGTACCACGATTATGCCCACCAGGTTCGGGAGGATATGCCGGAAGACTATCCTGCCCGAACTCGCTCCGTAGCTCTCGGCCGCCATCACGAACACATCCTCTTTCAGCGAGAGAGTGCTCGCCCTTACCAACCGTGCGAACACAGGGACGTAGACCATGCCCAGCGCGAAGATGACGCTCGACTGGCCTCCTCCCAGACTACCCCGAATGGCGATGGCGAGGAGAATGGGGGGAAAACCCAGCAATGCATCCATCAGTCTCATCAGGACGTCGCTGCCGGTGCCTCCGACGTAGCCGGCAACCACGCCCACGGTGACACCGACGATGGCGGCCCAGGCGACCGAACCAACGGCCACGAAAAGGGAGACACGACCTCCATACAGTATCCTGCTGAGCACGTCCCTCCCGTACCAGTCGGTTCCGAGAATGTGGTTTGCCGATGGTGCGCTAAGCGAGGAGGGTAGATCCATGGTGATGGGATCGTACGGGGCCAGCAAGGGCGCTAGCAGGGCGCTGAGTGCGCTCAAGAACAGTATGGCAGCACCAGCGAGAGCCATTCTGTTGCGAACGATCCGCTTGACGGCAAGCCTTCTCTGACGGCGTTCCTCCCGCATCCCTCTGTCCGCGTTCGACATGCCGATCCCCAACCTCCTGGACGTGAAGCACTACCCTCTAGTCATATCTGATGCGTGGATCCACGTAACTGTACAGCACATCTGTGACGAGATTGACAGCTATGAAAATCACGGCCACACACAGGGAGACACCTTGGATGACCGGGTAGTCCCTGGCGAAAACCCCCAGGATCAAGTAGCTGCCGATGCCTGGGATGCTGAATATGTGCTCGATCACCACAGAGCCCCCGAGCATGTAGGCAAAGCTTATGCCAAGCACGGTTAGTGTAGGAATAAAGGCGTTCTTGAGACCATGGTGCCAGTAGATGCTTCTGCTGCTCAGCCCCTTTCCCCTGGCGGTGACGATGTAGTCCTCATTCAGGACCTCGATCATGCTGGAGCGCAACATGCGGGCGATGATCCCGGCGGCTCTGGCCCCGAGGGCCAGTGCGGGCAGGATCAGAAGCCTGAGTGCTCCCATCGGATCCTCCCTCAAGCTGACCCATCCCGAGATGGGTAGCACATCGAGGGCCACGGCGAGGATCAAGATCAGGAAGATGGCGAGGGAGAAGCTCGGAATAGAGATACCACCCAAGGCGAAAGTCATGAGGAGGTGATCCATCCATGTGTTCTGCCTCACGGCTGCGATGATGCCAATGGGGATACCTATGACGACCGCCCACGCCATGGCGGTGATGGCGAGCAAGAAGGTATTCGGCAGTCGTTGCATGAGCTCCCTGGCGATACTCCTTTTGGTCGCGACTGAGAACCCGAGATTGCCGCGAACTGCGTTGCCGAGCCAGGTGAGGAACTGAACGGGTAGTGGTCGATCAAGCCCCAGTTCGTGCCTGAGCGCCGCTTCGGACTCCGGGGTCGGCACGTCGCCGATCATCAGTGGAACTGGATCCCCCGGAGCGATGTGCATGAGGGAGAATACAATAATGGCGGTGAAGAGGAGCAGCAGTGGCAGTTGAAGCAGCCGTCTCCCGATGTACCCGATCATTGTCCGTATACCTCCATCGCGGGCGGACTCCCCCCTCGGCTAGCCGCGCGATCTGATGTCAAGCTCCCAGCGATCGCCAGCGCGTACCGTGCTCGGCCGGTGCCCCTTCGAAAGGCACGCTGTGCGATCAGTACCGACAGCCACCTTCGCCCTCTGCCTGGTTCGCGGAACCAGGGTGTTGGCGTGGAGGTCCGGCGCCATTTCGAAGAAGGCTATTGACGAGGCGCCCACGCAGCAAGCTACACCCTGGAGGAAACATCCGAGCCACAGACAGAGTGTGACGAGAGTAGAACAACTCGCTCCAGTGACCGTATCAGTACAAGCATGTACCGAGGGGGTGGCAAGGAGTTCACCACCCCCTCACGAGCATGGTTGGCCACACCGTGGTCCTGGCGAGCCGAAAAGACCGTTCCCGCTGGTGAAGATCCGGCCTCGCTGTCGTATCCCCAGCGTCATCGCTGCCATACGGGCGTCGCACTGGCAGAACCTCGGCGCGCACCGCGGGCCGGTCGCCTGTCTGACTGTAAGGTTGCACGCGGGATCGCGCGGAACCATGTCCGTCATCACAGCCACGAGGGCCATGCAGGCTACCTCTTGCCGCCATCTGCGGTCAGTTCCGGAGCCCAACGCTGCATTGCTAGGCCGTCGGCGCGAGGCCGCGGGCACACTGGGCTCGGTGCTAAGCCGACCAGCCCATGGGCTTGAAGCGCGAGTAGCACCACTGTGACGCTGGGCTGAAGCCCGTCAGCTTGTTGTTCAGCACATACACTTCGTTCACGTTGCACAATACTACTTTGGGAACCTCGTCACTCACGATCTCGACGATCTCTCGGTAGAGTTCCGCACGCTCGTCTGGATCGCTGGAGGCCCTCGCTTGGTCAAGCTTCGCGTCCACGTCGGGATTGGAGTAGGTATGTCCTCCCCCGGTGCTGTGATACCACCAGTACATGGCGGAGTCGGAGTCCGGGGATGCCAGGACGACCGCGTGGACCTGGGTCTCGTAATCCTCGGCGCTGTATCGGCTGCGCTGGGTGGCCGAGTCGACGAGCTCGATCTCGAGGGTGATCCCAATCTTGCGCAACTGATCCGCGACTACCTCGGTGACGTCGGGCTTTCGGCTGGTGAGACAGGGCATGGTGAATCCATCCGCGTAGCCGGCGTCTTCCATTAGGGCCATTGCCGTGTCCAGATCGGCAGTGTTCGGGTAGAACTGCTCGTCGGGGTCGCCCCCGAGGAATCCCGATGGCAGCGGATCGTCGTCCGGATTGGCGTTCCCGAAGTACACGCCCTGCACTATGGCCTCGCGGTCTACGGCGTAGGCGATGGCTTGCCTGACTCTCTTGTCCAGCCAAGGTCTGTCCTCGAGCTTCAGATTGAACAAGATGAAATCCCAGTTCCAGCCAATTGCCTCCACAACCTGTAGACTCGGGTCGTCGCGAAGCTGCGGGATGTCCTTCATATCCAAGGCCAGTGTCCAGTCGATCTCGCCGCCCTTGATCTTCTCAAGTCGCACCACACGGTCTTCTATGCCCTGAAAAACCAGCTCGTCGAGCTTGGGATAGGTCGGGTCATGATAGTCCTCGAACCGCTTCATGACCACGTCGCCCCCGGGCGTCCACGACTCAATCTCGAAAGGCCCGGTACCGATGGGGCTGAGACCGAACTCCTCCGCGCCCATCTCCTCATAGGCTTTGCTGGAAAAGACCATTCCTCCGAAGTTCACCAGCGATGTCAGAGCGAAAGCGGCCCATGGTTGGGACAGGTGGATCTCAAAGCTGTAGGTGTCTGTAACCACCGCCTCCTTCACCATGCCAGAACCCATAACGAAGTAGGGCCTCGCCTTCTCGGCAACTACCCTGTTTACCCAATAAGCCCAGTCGTCCGCTGTCATCTCCCCCCAGTCCTTGTGAAACTGCACACCCTCCTTGAGTTTGAATGCCCACGTGAGGTCGTCGAGTTGCTCCCAATCCTCCACCAGGACAGGTGACATCTCCAAGGTCGCGTCGTCGAGGTCGAAGAGGCTGTCATAGATGCAGCACATAAGGGGAAGATCAGCGGAGTTCATGAAGAAGGGATCCAGAACCTGGGCAGCCGCAGGCATACCTATGGTCGCGGTCTTGGGCACTGGCGCTGCCGTGGGGGCCGGGGTCGCTGCTGGCTTGGGAGTGTCTGCGGGTATCTCGCTGGCTTCTGGGGCCTGCGCAGGTGCAGGGGTCGGTGCGCATGCCTGTAGCAATACCATGGCTACGGGCGCTGAGGCGCCCAATCCGATAGCAGCTCTGAGGAAATCTCTGCGGCTGATGCGATCGTGGTCAACGTCATCCATCAAAGCAGCTATTCTGTCTATGTCCATCGTCTCCTCCTTGTGATCTGTTCGTCTCTGGGTCACGACCCACGGTGGGACGCACTCGGCGTGCATCCACCCTAAGGCATGATCTCGGCACCGTTGTCCATTAACCTGCCGCTCCGTTGTATCACCTCCTCTCTTGTCGGTCAGGGTGCTCAGAAGATCACTCCGACATCGCGCGCCGACAAGACCCTGACTTGGTGGGCAGGTTTCGTCACTCCGAGCATGTCAGCCTCCTGCTACACGTCTCCCTCTCGGGCATCTGCGCCCTCGCTGAGGTAGTTGTAGATTGTTTCTCTCGTTACTCCGAGTCTGCTGGCCACAATCGGGACGGCGTTTCTCAATTGGAAAGCCCCTCTTTCGTCAAGAAAGTGCACCATCTCGATTCTTTGCTCTTTCTTCATGTCCTCGGCAACGATGCGGACTCTGGTCTCGAACTCAGCCATCATGGCGTTGAGCATGTCGTGAGGACTGCGGAAGAACCGCTCACCCACCTCAGCCTGCTGCGCCTGAGGAGCCATCCTGCGCAGGAAATCGAGGGCGACCAGCACGGGCGTCACGTCCAGATTGATGCAGAACGCGCCGTACGGCTCACCATGCATGTCGCGCAGCCAGATTGTGGAACTGGTCAAGGTCTTCCCACTCTCAGTATAGGTCGTATAGTTGAGCAATGGTTCGGTCGTGTGCGTTCTGAGTGCCCCCAACCCAAGATCGGTGACCGATCCCCCTACGGTCCTGCCGGTCACATCGCCCTCGATCCAGATGATCGAATGCTCCAGGTCGCCAAGATCATGGATTACGGTCTCGCACGATTCTCCGAGGATTGAGGTGATAGCCAGACCCACTTCCTTGAGGGCTTCATAGACCTGGTGTTTGCAGCAGTCGGAATCGCTGGATCCGTGCTCAGTCGCGATACTCATCCCTCACCCTCCCCCCCACGGTTTGAGTCGTGGGCGATCTTGGTCGCGGAAACACACTGCTGGCCGCAGCGCTTCGAGGCGCAGTCCGCCCATGAATCGAGCTGCCTGGCAAAGCCGTTACTGCGGCTCGCACAAATCGGCAATGTGTCGGCCTGCCAGTCGTCATGCCAGTGCGAATCCCGGCTCGAACGCGACCCACAGGGCAAGAGCGGCCACAAACGCAGTATAGCACTATTTTAACAGATTGTCAAGACTGACGCACTTTTCTTGACAAACTGTCAGACCGTCTCTATAATGTAGCAGACCTGACCACCTACTGATCTCGTGTGTCAGTGTGGGCGGACGACGCCGCGGGTGCCCCTCAGTAACGTTGGGGCTTGCCCCCACGATGGAGCGTTCTCAATGGCCAGGAGGAAGGTTTGCTCCCAGTTCGCCTCTTGAGCGATCGACTGGTCGGCCTAAGCACCGACGGCGCGTAGGAGCTAAGCTTTGACTCACAGGACGGGTGTCGAAGGCCACGAGACCTTCCTAATCGAGTACACCTCAACAGCGTGCAAGGCTGGGAAAGGAGAATGGCGGCGCATGGCGCTCTGTGACATCCATGATGCTCTAGACTCGGGATTCCCTGCGCACTTGGAGGCCATTCGCGAGTTCGTTCGGCAGCCAAGCATAAGTCATACCGGCCTGGGCATTCTCGAGACGGCGGAACAGGTGAAGCACCTGATCGAACAGATTGGTGGGCGCGCAGAGATCGTGCCGACGAGCGGGCATCCAGTGGTACTCGGGGACCTGATGCTCGATAGGCAGAAGACTCTTCTCGTATATGGGATGTACGATGTTATGCCGGTCGAGGGTGAGGAGTGGATCGTGCCACCGTTCGCTGCCGACATCGTCGAACTGTCCGGCCTGGGCCCATGTGTGGTGGGTCGGGGCATCTACAACACCAAGGGCCCGCTCAGAGGCTTCTTGAATACCGCATCCACAATACGGGATGTTGATAGCCTACCGGTCAACCTCAAGTTCCTGATCGAGGGGGAAGAGGAACTTGGGAGCAAGCATCTTCCAGAGTTCATAGATGGTCACACAGAGGAGCTCACCTGCGATGCAGTGTTCTTCCCCTTCTACAGCCTCAATCGCGGAGGTAGGCCCGTGATGTACTTGGGCGCGAAGGGAATACTTGCCTTTGACTTGGTCTGCGAGGGGGGCAAGTGGGGCGGTCCGAGATCACGCGGAATCCATAGCAGCCACGGAGCTTGGATTTCGTCGCCCTCCTGGAGGCTGGTTCAGGCCCTCTCTACCATGGTGGGGGAAGTCGAATCGCCAACCATCCAAAGCCTGGAGGCGGTTGTCAAGGGCCCCTCTGTTGAAGATGAGGAACTTCTGGCAAGACTGGAGGGTGTATTCGATGAGAGGGCCATTCTTGAAGAGAATGACGTAAGTCGGTTCAGGTACGAAGATCGAGGTATTGAGCTTCTGCGGAAGTATCTCTTCTCGCCTGCTATCAACATTGATGGGCTATTGGCGGGACATGTCGGGGCGGGTCCAAAAACGGTTATAGACCATCGTGCCGTGGCCAAGCTGGACATACGCCTCGTCCCTAACATGACCGTGGAAGACACGCTGACCAAGGTCCGGAAGCATCTCAAGGACCACGGCTTCGACGACGTAGCGGTGGAGAACGCATCCGGCTACGATCTGAGTCGAACGTCGGTCGATGAAGAGGTTGTGCAGGCGATGCTAAGGTCATATCGTCACCATGGGTACCAAGCAGAGATCTGGCCCTACATCGGAGGATCTGCTCCTTTCTATCTGTTCACAAGGGAACTTGGGCTACCTCTGGTCGTGGGGGGGCTCGCTCACGGCGGTGGCGCTCACGGCCCGAATGAATACGCTGTAGTGGAGCACCTGAAGCTGTTTGAGAAATCTGTCGCCACGTTCCTCTTCGAATACGCTACGGAGTCTGCAACGGTCTTGTGAGGTAGATCGCATGGGGGCATGCTATTCCAACCGGCGCGCACGTGCGGCCCTCGACCGATCATCACGAGCGAGCGGTGCGGGGCCTTCGATAGGCGCTGGGGGAGACGCAGGGGCGCTCCTCCAGCAGAGCCAGGAGTACGGACCTGGCAGCCCTTTCGACCGACGTTGCAGGCACTGGTGTGGCGGCACCTGCCAGGATAGCTTGGTCGAAATCGTCCGTCGCGGCATCACACTTGCAGCCCAGGAACTTCGGTGACGAAGCCACGACGCTGGCCCAGCACTAGAGAGGAGTGAGAACGTGCCTGAAATCATCGGAGAGTATGTGGATCGGCTGTGCACTGTGGAGATGCGGATGAAGGGTTTGCCGCGCGGAGTTACCCATCTTCTCTACGAAAGCGCCCGGCGCGCGCAACATCGGCCATTGACGTATCTGGCCGCACAGCGTATCCTGCAGTGTGTGGGGGACGACGATGTGGTCATGTTGCTGACGGGGGCGGGAGTGCTGCCCTGGTTGCCCCAGGGAGAAACCGATGGCCCCCTAGGGGTCGTCAGCCTGGCCAGAGCGGTGATCATCGGGTTGGGCGCCAAGGCCGTCTACGTCTCTGAGGAACGCCACCTCGGGCCTGTTGAGGCTGCCAGCGTGGCCGCGGGAATCCCCGTGGCCAGAGACACGATGAGACCAACGGGACAGCCGTGCGCCCTCGCGCTTCCTTTCCCCCTCGGGCAGGAGGGAGCCGAGCGGGCAGCCGAACAGCTGCTGGACGAGCACCAGCCCACGGCGGTGATCGCCGTGGAGAAACTCGGTCCGAACCAGAAGGGTGTGTTCCACTCCATCACGGGTGTGTCCATTCCGCCGGATAGTCAGTCGCACGTTCATCACCTGGTTGATGAGGCAAAGAACCGTGGCATCTTGACGATCGGGATCGGCGACGGAGGGAACGAGATCGGCTATGGCCTCATTGCTGAGGGAGTTCGAAAGATCCAGGCGTACGGACGCCGTTGCCGCTGTCCGTGTGAGTCCGGCATTGCCACCGTTGTGGGCACCGACGTGCTGGTGTCGGCTGCCGTTTCCAATTGGGGCGCCTATGGTGTAGTGGCTTGCATGGCCTACATGCTCCGAGAACCTGATATCCTGCATGACGATCAGACGGAGTATCGGATGCTCGCCGCGGCTGTCAAGGCAGGCGCAGTTGATGGCGTCTACGGGACACAGAGCCCACTTGTCGATGGCATCGCATGCAACACACAACAGGCCTTCGTAACCATGCTACATTCGATAGTCGGGAACGGTCTCGCGGAGGTATCTCGATCATTCTGAACAGATGGAAGTCCGTAGTACGTCAGTAATCGTCGGCTGGGACAACGCGGATTCCACCGCGGAGATCGCCGGTGCGGCTCTTCGCGGGCCAAGGCATCGCCGTCCGGGTCGACCGGCGGGCGCCCAGTGTGTCCGTCCTCGCCCCGGTTACCGCGTAGACCTGCACCAGGCGTCACGATGGAGGAAGGAGCTCGACAGATGAGTCTCGCTATCACGAATGGCACCTTGATCGATGGGGTGGGCAGTGTAGTGCAAGGCGCGACAGTGGTGGTGGAGGGTCCCCTCATCACCTCAGTGGGAAGCGGACGGGACTTCCCAGTACCGCCAACCGGGGCCGAAGTCATCGATGTGGCGGGCATGACCGTCATGCCCGGTCTAATGGACCTTCACGACTTGCTCCATGGGGATGGAGGCGAATCGCTTGACGGCACGCTCCATGATCGGTTTGGTGAGCAGGTGAGCTTCACCGAGGACAATGACGGGTACCTTACCCTCTTCATGGTGAAAAACGCACAGCGAACCCTGGAGGCGGGCTTCACCACCATCAGAGACACCGCGGCGCCCCGCGACCTGAGCATAGACATCGCAAGAGCTGAGAGGGATGGGTTGCTCGTGGGGCCGAGAATACTCTATTCCGCCACACTTCACAGCACCTACCCGGTGGGCAAGAAGCGCCCACATGGCACCGTGGGAGGCGATCTGACCGGGCCAGATGAGGCGGTTAGAGCGGTACGCACGAAACTTGGGAGCGGAGCAGATTGGATCAACTTGATGGTCACTGGGGGTGGGGCTGGGCAGTACGGCCCTGAGACGCTCTTGCTGACGGCCGAGGAGATGAAGGCGGCCACTGAAGAGGCACACAGATTGGGCAAGAGAGTGAGTGCAAGTGCCTGCGGTGCCGTTGGAATCAAGGAGGCGGTACTCGCGGGTGTCGACTGCATCAACCACGGCACTCATCTTGGTCAGGACGAGGACGTGATCAAGATGATGGTTGATCGAGGGGTGGGGTGGGTGCCGACCCTTGGGGTCAGCATTGCCAAGAAGGAAGAGGCCGAGAAGGCAGCCGCTAGAGGCGAAGAGGTTGGACTACCGGAGTTGTGGCTGGCTCGGGAGGTGGAGATAATCGATCTGTGGCGCCGGGGATTCGAAATGGCCATGGAAGCAGGGGTCACGACGGCGATCGGTTCGGACTCTGGTGCACCCTATATGCCTCACGGTCGGAACGCTCGCGAACTTGAGATATTCGTCAGGTATGGCGCCACCGAAATGCAGGCGATACAGGCATCCACCAGCGTGGGAGCAGAGATCCTGGGACTAGATGACAGCCTCGGCACGGTTGAGCCTGGCAAGCAGGCGGATCTGATTGTGGTGAGGGAGGACCCGCTGAAGGATATTCGGGTGCTCCAGCGAAGCGACAGCATAGTGCTCGTGATCAAGGGCGGCGAGGTGGTCATCGACAAGCTTCACGGTTCCTTCGGTCAACGTATGGTCTGATCCGTGGAACCCGTGTCTCCGTTTGGGCTGGAGTACCTTTGCATAATCGGTCGGCCATCCCTTGCACCGCCTCCGGCCGTGGCTCTGTCGACCCAACGCTGCCCGCTCGCTGCTGCTGCGCACCTCGAGCCTTGACCGTAAAGGCGATCCCATCGAGGGACGGGCTTGTCACCAATATCCTCGGAGTTGCTGTCTCCACAGCCGTGGCCGGGGGCCAGCAAGGCCAGAGCGGCGCTGCACGTACACTGTCGCATCGACATAGGGCGTGGTTACTCCAGGTTCACCTGCTCGGTGACCTCTATTCCACGTTCGCGGAGTTGTTCCACGAATGGGCGGGCTGGCACCTGGGTCTCGACTCCTCCTGCTCCTTGCGGGATCTTCCCGCGCGTCATCATCTCCGCCACGATGGCCGCGCTCCAGCCGGTGCAACGCTCCATGGCCGTGAAGCCTGTGTCCTGGTCCAAGAAGTCTATCACCTCCACGAAAGACTCGGCGTCCCGGCCGTCCTTCTTGCCCACCGCCTTGACCCGCACAATGACCACGTCTTCGTCGCCGGGGAAAGTGACCTGCGGCTCGAAGAGGGCGTGGAAAACGTCACGGGGCACCACTTCCACGTCTCCCACCTGGAGGGGCTCCAGACCCCAGAGCCCCAGATCGTAGAAGGCACGCAGTTGAGCGAAGTTCCCTGGGTGCCGCAAGGTCTTGTTCTGGAGGGTGCGGACCCGCCCCTCGAAGGTCCAGGGCATGGTATCGGTGCCACCGCCAGCGACGAACGCTTCCAGCGTGCCGATGGGCTCCGGGAACTCGACGCTCTCCAGCTCGGTCATTGTCTCCACCTCGGTGACCTTCCAGTCGCGGAGGAAGATGGCAGGCTCGGCGTATTCATTGGTCAGTCCGGCGATGTTGAACGACAGCAGGTAGTTGAAGGGCGGCCTCGGGTTCTTGGGGATTCCCCCGTCCCACATGAAAACGTCCACGGCCTCGTCCAGCAGCTCCATAGCGTAGACCATGAGTGTGGTGCCCATGCCCGGAACCTGGCCGCAGTTGGGGACGATGGAGATGCCGGCGGCTCGGGCCTGGGCATCGAAACCATGTTGCTGGCGGGCGATGCCGGTGTGCCCGCCCAGGTCGCACATGTGGGCCTTGACTCGTATGGCCACCTGGGTGATGTCCAGGTTGTAGTAGTAGGGAACAGCACTGAGGAAGGCGTCTGCGCCGGTCAGTGTCCTTTCGACGGCCTCCAGGTCGGTCACGTCCACCTGGGCCGCCTCGGCGACGGAGGAACCCACTAACTGGTTGACCCGCTGTGCTGCCCGTTGGGCAAGCTCCAGGTCGTAGTCTGCCAGCACCACTCGCTCAGCCTCGCCCCAACGGGCCATGTCGTAGGCCGCAGCGGTCCCCTGACGGCCCGCCCCCAGAACAGCATAGGTAAACGACATGAGTCCTCCTCTTCTGTCCGTGATAGTACAAAGCACGGATGCTAGAAGTACGACTTGAGCTGACCTCTCCGCCTCACGTCGAGCGAGGCGCAGTGGAAGCCACCTCCGACGGTTTCGAAATCGTAGAAGCTACAGACGATGGGCTTGAACCCCCAGTCCTTCAAGGCCTTGATCAGCGTATCCTCTCCCCTGGAGACGATGACTCGTTCCTCGTCCAGCATCAAGACGTTCATGCTGATCCATCTGCTACAGTTGTACATCGGGTGGCTCTCAGGCATGAGAGGCTCGGGACAGACCAGGATATCCCAGCCGCTCCTCTCGAACATCTCTGGCACATGGGGGACCCGTTCGGGATTGATCAGGAGTTTGCCGGGAGCCAGAGGGTAGAAGGTGGCATCGATGTGCATGGGTTGTGTATCGTAGACCTCTACCTCGTGAACCGTGTACTCGTCGCCGAGGTGTCGTCGCAGCCACTCGATGCCGAAGCGGTTGCAGCAACTGCTCTGCGCCACGAAGATGTCGGTGCCGCACTTGATGACATCTGCTGCATCGAAGAGGGGCTCAAACTCGGTGAGGATAGTCCTCATGGGCTCGCCTTCTTGGGGCGCCACGAAACCCTCTTCGTAGGTTTGGTCGCCCAACTGGGGGCGGGGAGCGGACACCCACCTCGCGCCCTTGTTGAAGTACTCCTTGCACAGCTCCTTGTAAGCTATATGCTCATGATACCTGGAGCGCCAGCCCATGGGAGCTTCGATGATCTGATCTCCTATGGCCAGCAGCACGTCTCTCGGCATTAGGGCGTAGCAGCCGCTCTTGATCGCAAAATCCGGCGTGGAGCACGGTTTGGAGAAGTCATACGGCGTGGGCCGACGGACGGTCACGCCTTCTGCCTCCAGGATATGGACGAATTCGTCCAGGTCCCTCCTGGCGGCGTCGATTAGCTCCTGGGGCCAGGGAGAGCCGCCATACTCGCGGTGGAAATCCCACAGTTCTTTCTCGTGCAGGGTCGCCTCGAGGATCACGTCCCAGGGTGGAACCAACGCGCCCTCGACGACGCCCACGATCACTTCCTCCAGGGGGTCCCATTCGTTGTGGGCGTTGACCACGGGATGGGCAGATTCTCTCACGCTTTTCCTCCTCGCCTGTGTGTTGCCTCGCCATGTTGAGAGCTCGCGGCCGAAGGAACCGGCACTGAGGGGCTTCCCCTCGGCGTTGCGAGCTGCTGTCGTTGCCTCAGGCCTGGCGGCGTTCTCAGGACAGCAGGGTCATCGCCGTCCGCCACAGGATCTTCAGATCCAGCAGCAGCGAACGGGTGCGCACGTACTCCAGGTCCAACTTCAGCTTCTCGGGCATAAGACGGGTCACGTACTCCTCGTCCACCGAGTCCCCCTGGAGCATGGAGGCCTCGTCCCGATACTCTAGCTGCGTCGACCCGGTGATGCCGGGCTTGACGCTGAGCACCTGGCGCTGTTCCTGCGTGTAGAGCGCCACGTAAGAGGGGTCTTCGGGCCGGGGTCCCACCAGGCTCATCTCGCCCTTGACCACGTTGAGGAGCTGGGGCAGCTCGTCCAGCTTGGTCCGGCGCAGGAACCTCCCCGCCCTGGTGATGCGGGGGTCGTCTCTGTAGGTCACCGCCGGGCCTCTGCGCTCCGCCCCCTCTACCATGGTGCGGAACTTGTACATGAGGAAGGGCTGTCCGTCCTTCCCCACCCGCTTTCCCCTGTAGAGGACCGGACCAGTGGAGTCCAGCTTCACCCACAGGGCGAGGACGAGCAGCAAGGGGCTCAACAGGAGGAGTGCCAGGCTGGAGACGAGCAGATCGAGTGCTCTCTTGGCCATTCTTTCACCTGCGCGAATGGGAGATGACCCTGCTCACCGCCTCGATGACGTCGTGTACGTCTTCCCGCGTCATCTTGGGGTAGAGGGGCAGGGAAACGATGTCTTCGTAGACCTTCTCAGCGACGGGGTAGTCTCCCTTCTTGAACCCGTACTGCTGCCGGTAGTAGGGGTGGAGGTGCAAGGGGATGAAGTGCACCGACGCCCCGACGTTCTCTCTGCGCAAGGCCTCGATGAACTGGCCACGGTCTATGGTCAGACGCTCCAGGTCGAGGCGGATGAGGTAGAGGTGCCAGGCGTGCCGGACGTGCTCCTTGACGTAGGGAGCTTGAATCTCGGGGAGGTCGGCGAAGGCCTCGGTGTAGATCCTGGCGTACTCCTCGCGTAGCTCTTGAAAGCGCTCCTGCTTCGCCAGTTGGTGCAAGCCGAGGGCGGCTTGTACGTCGGTCATGTTGTATTTGTAGCCAGGGAGCAACACCTCGTAGTACCAGGAGCCTTTGTCGGAGTATCTCTTCCAGGCGTCGCTTGTGATGCCGTGCAGGCGCAGGATGGAGATCCTCTCGGCCAGATCCTCGTCCTCCGTGCAGACCATGCCTCCCTCGCCGGTCGTGAGGTTCTTGGTGGCGTAGAAGCTGAACACGGTCACGTCACTGAAGGTGCCGATGCGACGGTCCTTGTACTCTGCGCCCAGGGCGTGGGCAGCATCCTCGATCACGAGAAGGTCCTGTTCGTCGGACAGGGCCTGGATGGCCTCCATCTCGCAGGGCTGGCCGCCCAGATGGACCGGGATCAGGGCTCTGGTGCGCGGGGTCAAGCGCCTCTCGATCTCTTCTGGATCGATGTTGTACGTGTCGGGCTGGACGTCGGCCAGGACAGGGACTGCACCCTGATGGATGATGACGTTGGCCGTAGAGCAGAAGGTGAGGGGCGTGGTGATCACTTCATCCCCCGGTCCAACGTTCGCCGCCACCAGGGCCACGTGCAAGCCCGCCGTGCAGGAACTGACGGCGATGGCATGGGAAGCCCCCACGTGCCTGGCGAAGGCTGCTTCGAACTGTCTGGTCTTGGGGCCCATCGTGATCCAGCCCGAGCGCAGAGTGTCTAGGACCTCTTCGTACTCCTCCTGCCCCAGGCAGGGTGCGAAGGGGGGCAAGAACTCTTCTCTCACAGGGGTCTCTTCGTGGGCCATCTCACTCCCTCGTGCTCTTCTCATACGTGATGGAGAATGAACCATGGTAAGCCTGGGAGGACCTGCTTCTCTCCTCCCAGTGGAGGCTCTCGTAGAATCGTCTCGCCGCCACGTTGTCCTCCCTCACCGATAGGGTCACTTGCGTACGTCCACAGTCGCGAGCCTCGGAAAGGAAGAGTTCCGTGAGGCGCTGCGCTACGCCCAGCCGTCTGAACGATGGATGTACGCCGATGGAGACCAGGCTTGCTGTCTGCGATTCATCCTGGCTGCGAGTGGCGGGCTCCTTGGCGTCCTCTCGGCCAGCGAGCGTGGTCCACAGAGCCCCGAGGGCCATGTCCTTCCTCTCCCACACCAGGCCCAGGGTAGCCACCGGGTGGGTGAACAGTCGGCGGACCAGAGCGGCGAGCATAGGGCCTCCCTGGTGGCGAAAGAGCGAAGTGTGGTAGCTCGAGTCCTCAGAGGTGCCAGCCACGAAACCTACCACTGCGCCCGCGGGGTCCAGGGCCACGTGAGCGATGGCCTCCGGGCTGACCAGGTACCAGCCGTACATGGCCTCCAGGAACCGCGGCCCAAAGCGGGTCAGGTAGTAGCCCTCGAAGCAGGCTTCGTGAAGCTTCGCCACCTGCTCCAGGTGCACATCTGCCATCCTCTGGAACCTGAACTCATCGAGGCGGCTCATACTTCTCTCCGACCGGGGTTGTGCCCCGGAGTAGGAATCCTGCCACACCGACGAGAAACCCCGTCCCGTAAGAGAGGTGCAGGCACGCGAAGGCCACGAGCAGGAGGGACAGGTACCTCCAACCCTCTCTGATGGCGATTCTCAGGGCGAACAGGAGGGAGGCCAACACGTAGCAGGCAGCGACGACGCCGAAGAGCAACGCGAACCAGGGGCTGAACAGACCCAGCCCCGCGCTCACCAGGAGGCAGAGCGCGAACAGAGACGGAATGAGATGTCGGAGCCTGGTCTGACCGGGATGCCTGCGCATCACTCTCACCTTGCCCCGGCCGTAAGCGAAGTATTGCCTGCACAGGTCCCCAAAGGAGGAACGGCCATAGTAGAAGGACCTGATGGCAGGGGTGAGGAACAGCTTGCCGCCCTGACTGCGCAAGCGATAGTTGAACTCGTCGTCCTCGCTGCCCACCAGTTCTTCGTCGAAGAGGCCGACCCGCTCGAAGACGTCCCGGCGGTACGCGCCGAAGGCCAGGGTGTCCACGTACTGTTCTTGCTCCGAGTAGCGGAAGACGGCATCTCCCACGCCGAAAGGGCTGCTCATGGCCAGGGCGATGGCTCGCGCCGTATCCTTGTCTCCCACGGTCTCGATGGGACCCCCCACGCAGTCGGCCCCCGTGCGGTGGAGGTACTCCACGCAGCGTGAGACGTAGTCGGGTGCCAGGTGGCAGTGAGCGCTGATGATGGTCACGACGTCACCTCGGGCCTCTCTGATCCCGATGTTGAAGGCTGCCGGGCTGACCCTCTTCTCGTTGTCCAGCAGTCGAAGATGGGGAACTCTGTCCCGTACGGCCGACACGATCTCCCTCGAGCGGTCGATGGAGCGTCCGTCCAGAACCAGGACCTCCAGCAACTCGTGTGGGTAGTCCTGGGCGGCCAGGGAATCCAGGCAGCGCTCTATGAACCCCTCCTCGTTGCGCATGGCCACGATGATGGAGACCATGGGAAGTGTGGTTTCTCTATCCATCGGTGTCATCCCGCAGTTTGGGAGCCCAGGAGGCTGTCATACAAGGCCAGGAGTTTCTTCTCCTCACTCTCCCAGCTAAATCGTTTCTGGACCGCCTCAAGGCCGTTTCTACCCATGTGGGCTGCGCTTTCCGGGTCTTGCACGATACGCTCCATGGCCGAGGCGATCTCATCGACGTCCTCGGCTCGCACCAGGATCCCGCAGCCGGCCTCGGAGACCACCTCCCGGATGAAGGGAAAATCGCTGGCGATGACCGGGATGGAAGCGCTCATGTACTCGAACAGCTTATTGGGCGTGCCCAATACGTTGTTGGGTGTAGGACGGAAACAGAGCAGGCCCGCCAGGGCGTCCCGCAACAGGGGAGGGATAGCCTCGTAGGGCAGGAGGCCCAGATACTTGAAGCGGCTATGTGGGTGTTGACCCTCCAGGAGCGCTTTGAACCCTTCTTCGGCGACGTGGCCGATCCGTCCGGCGCAGAGTAGTTCCACGTCGCTCTCCTCCAGGCGTGCCAGCGCCTGCGCGCACTCGTGCAGACCGCGGTCGTCGGAGATCCTGCCGGCGTAGACGAAGTAGCGGACAGGTCGTTGTTCCGTCGAGTTCGCGCCGTGCTGTTCTTGCGCGGCAGACTCCAGCCTGGAGTAGTTGAAGACGGTAGCCACGCGGCTCTTGCCTCTGAACCGCTCCGCCAGGCGCTCATTGACCACCGCTACGCCGTCCATCCATCGTGCTGCCGTCTCCTCGGCGACTCTGAACAGGACGGAGAAAGGCTTCCTCAGCCAGGCAGGTATCCACTCCTTGGTCAGGATGTCCTCTGGGTAGTTCTCGTGCACGTCGTAGACGACCGGCTTCCCCGACAGGAGCCTGAGCAGTGCACCCACCACCAGCAGCTCCGGATCGTGGAAATGGTAGATGTCTGCCCTCTCTCGCAGGCCGATCCTGAGCACGCGCCACCAGTTGAGGGGTCGTTGCCATCTGGATGCAGGCTGCGGCAGCCCTAGGATGCGTACGCCGTCGACCACGCTCTCCCCAACGTCTCCCACGGCGGCCAGGGTGACTTCGTAGCCCGCCTGAGCCAGGCTGCGGGCCTGCTTCTGGAAGATGCGGACGTCGAAGCAAGGATGAACCGAGCTGAGGATACATACCTTCATCAGGACAACACCGGTGCGAGGTGTGCCACGATCTTCTCGCTGGCCTTGCCGTCTCCGAAGACCTGGGGCAACTCGCCCTGGGGCCGGAACGAGCGCACCGCCTCGAGGATGCGTGTCTTGTCCGCCCCCACCAGGGTGTTCCACCCGGCTTGGATGGTCTCCACCCACTCCGTCTCCTCCCGGAGGGTCACGCAGGGCACGCCGAAGAAGAACGCTTCCTTCTGTACGCCGCCGGAGTCCGTCAGCACCAGCCTGGCGTTCTTCTCCAGGTTCAGCATCTCCAGATAGCTGACCGGCTCGAGCACCCGCAGGTGGAAAGAGGGAATGAAGCCGATTCGCTCCATGGCCTTTCTCGTCCTGGGGTGTGCAGGGAAGATGACCGTCTCCACTGCCTCATTCAACGCCTCGAGGATGCTGGACAGGTTCCCCACATCGTCGGTGTTGCTGGCACGGTGCACCGTGGCTAGCAGGTAAGACCCTGATCGGAGGCCCAGGGACTCCACGAGGTGAGAGGACCTCTCTACTGCGTCCATGCCCTGGAGGACGGCGTCGTACATCACGTCCCCCACGTTGTGTACGCCCTCAGTGATCCCCTCCCGAGCGAGGTTGCCCACGGCGGCCTCCGTGGGACAGAAGAGGAGGTCTGCCACGTGGTCCGTGAGCACACGGTTGATCTCCTCGGGCATGGTGCGGTTGAAGCTGCGCAGCCCCGCCTCCACGTGGGCCACGGGCAGGTGGAGCTTGGCCGCAGCCAGGGCGCCGGCCAGGGTAGAGTTGGTGTCGCCGTAGACCACCACGCAGTGGGGCTGCTCTCTGATCAGGGTCTCCTCGATCCCCGTGAGCATCTGACCGGTCTGTTTGCCGTGGCTGGCCGAGCCCACACCCAGGTTGTAGTCCGGCTCCGGGATGCCCAGTTCATCGAAGAACACGGCCGACATGGTGTAGTCGTAGTGCTGGCCGGTGTGGATGAGCACGTGCTGGTACTCTTTGCGCAGCTCTCGGTCCAGCGGAGCTGCCTTGATGAACTGGGGGCGGGCACCCACGACGGAGGCGACTTTCATCATCGGTGCTCAGCGGTTGCCCACGCCCGCGTAGAAGAAGCCCAGGCCCCGGACCTTCTCCTTGTCGAAGACGTTCCGTCCATCGATGAGGACGGGAGTGGCTAGCCAGGCCTTGAGATCGGCCAGGTCGAGGGCGCGGTACTGGTCGTGGGCCACCATCAGCACAACGCAGTCGCTGCCGGTGACGGCCTGCTGGAGTGGAGCATCGTACTCCTCGAAGCAGGGATCGTGGATGCTGACCTGGGCGCCCAGCGCCTTCAACCGTTCTACCAGGGCCATGGTCGGCGAGTTACGATCGTCCGCCGTGTTCTCCAGATAGGAGTATCCCAGGACCGTCACCTTGGCTTCCCCGATGGCCTTGCCTGCCTCTGCCAACCTCTCCTGGGCCAACTCAGCCACGTGGAGGGGCATGTGGTCGTTGATCTCTCGGGCCGTCGGGATGAGCTGGGCCTGGAGCTTGCCCCTGGTCCCATACACCAGGAGCCAGGGGTCTTTGGGGATACAATGGCCGCCGACGCCAGCGCCCGGCACGTGCATGGCTCTGAGAGGAGACTTGTTCACCAGCTCCCTCACCCGATAGACGTCAGCCCCGACGTTCTCACAGAGGAGGGCGATCTCGTTGGCGAAGGCGATCTGCACGTCCCGGTAGGTGTTCTCCGTGGCCTTCACCAACTCCGCGGTCAAGAGGTCGGTGAGATCCAGGTCGGCCTCCACGAGGTGCGCGTACAGCTCCCTGGCCAGCTCGGCAGCGTAGGGGGTGGAACCGCCGATCACTCTGCTGCAAGCACTGAGGTTAGCCAGCAGCTTGCCGGGCATGACCCGCTCCGGGCAGTGGACGAGAAAGAACCCCTCGTTGGCCTTCTTCCCCGAGGTCTCCTCCAGGAGGGGCCTGACCACCCCGTCCATGGTCCCAGGCGCGATGGTGGACTCTACGATCACCAGGGCACCAGGCTGGAGGAAACGTCCCAGGTCTCTCAGAGCGCCCTTCAGGGCCTCGTATCTGGGGGCCTTGGAGCCAGCGTCCACCGGCGTCTCCACCGCAATGAGGATCACCGAAGCTTCCCGGCAGTCCTGGGGATCGCTGCTCACCTGCAACCTGCCGCTCTGGATGCCCTCCTTCAGCAACTCAGCCAGTCCCGGCTCTTGCCCGCTGATGGGGCAGATGGCTTGGCCGATCTGGGTGACCTTGTCGGGATCCCGTTCGATGCCCAGGACCCGGAACCCTACGTGGGCCAGCGCACAGGCCACTGCCAGCCCTACGTAGCCCAGCCCGATCACGGCTGTGACCGCCCTCTTGCTGCGGATGGCCTCCGCCAGGTCATCCATAGCTCAGAACTCCACGATCCTGTGCTCCTGGCCAGAGTCGACCAGGGCCTTGGCCAAGGCGAGAGCCTTGATGCCGTCTCTGCCGGTCACGGGCGGTTGGGTGCCGCTTTCGACGCACCTGACGAAGGACTCCAATTCCGCGTACAGGGGCTCTCTCTTGCCGATCTTGATCTTGATCATGTCGCCTTCACCGACGCCCTTGAGCATACCCAGCCTGTCCCAGTCGCTGTCGATGTACTCGTTCTCGTACAGGTACAGGTCCTGGGTCAGATAGTTGACCACGAACAGACCCTTCTCGCCGGTGACGTACAGCTCCCTCACCTTGGTCGGAGTCAGCCAGTTGACGTCCAGCACGCCCACCACCCCGGTGTCGAACCTGAGCAGGCCCGAGAGGGAGTCCTCGTGCTCTGTGTGGATCTCTTGCTCGGTCTCGGCGTACACGCGCACCACGTTGGCTTGCGTCAAGTGACACATCACGTCCAGGTCGTGGGTGGCCAGGTCTATCACCACCCCCACGTCACGCACGCGATGAGGGAACGGGCCCAGCCGGCGCACGTGGATCTGGAACATCTTGCCCAGTTGCCCGTCGTCGAGTCTGTGCTTCAACTCCACCACCGCCGGGTTGAACCGCTCCACGTGCCCCACCATCAGCCTGAGCCCCTTCTCCTCGGCTCGCGAAACCATCTCCCCGGCGTGAGACAGGGTGTCGGCGATGGGCTTCTCCACCAGCAGGTGGCATCCCTGGTCCATAGCCTCCAGGGCGACTTCGTAGTGTAGCCTGGTGGGCACAGCGATGGAGACTACATCTGGCTTCTCCTCGCCCAACAGGAGCCTGTAGTCCGTGTAGTATCTGGCCCTGTATCGAGAGGCGGTTTGCCTGGCGGAGGCAACGTCGATGTCAGAGACAGCGACCAGGGCCACCTCGTCCAGTTCGTCGTACACTCGCGCGTGGTTCTTGCCCATGGAGCCTGCGCCGATCACAGCAGCCTTGATCATAGCTTCGATACCTCAGTGGCTATCCTATCCAGCTCCTCTGGCGTGAGGCCGGGGTGGACGGGGAGTGAAAGGACTTCCCGGCTCATCCTCTCCGCCATTGGCAGGGAATCGTCGAACCCTAGTTCGAGATAGAGGGGCTGTTGATGGACGGGGATAGGGTAGTAGACCCTGGCCCCGATGCTGGCCTGGGCCAGCTTCTCCAGGGCTCCGTCGCGGTCGTGCTTGACACGCACGGTGTACTGGTGGAAGACGTGCTCGTATCCCTCTCTCACTCGAGGCGTGACTACGTTGGAGAGGCGGTCGGTCAGATAGGAGGCGTGCTCGATGCGCTTGCGGTTCCACGAAGGCAGCTTCTCGAGCTGGACGAGTCCCAGCGCGGCCTGTAGCTCGGTCATCCTGAAGTTGTAGCCCGGTGCCACGTGGTGATAGAGCTGGCTCTGTCCGTGGTTTCTGATCAACCGGGCTCGCTCGGCCACCTCGTCGTCCTGCGTGGTGATCATGCCACCCTCCGCAGTGGTCATGTTCTTGCTGGGGTAGAAGGAGAAGCAGCCGGTGCCGTAGCTGCCCACCTTCTGGCCTCGGATGGCAGCCCCGTGGGCCTGGCATGCATCCTCGATCACCAGCAGGTTGTGCCTCCTGGCCAGGTCCATGATCCCATCCATGTCGCAGGGATAGCCGTAGAGGTGGACGGGCATGATGGCTCTGGTGCGAGGGGTGATCCTCTTCTCGATGAGGGCAGGATCTATGTTGTACGACTCCTCTTCTATGTCCACGAAGACGGGTGTGGCCCCGGCGGACAGGATGGAATTGGCGGAAGCGACGAAGGTGAAGGGAGAGGTGATGACCTCGTCGCCAGCGCCGATACGATGGGCCAGCAACGCTGTGAGCAGAGCGGTCGTGCCCGAGGAGGTGGCAATGGCGTGTTGCACCCCGCAGAAGCGGGCGAACCGCTCTTCGAACTCCTGGACCCTCGGTCCCTGAGCCAGTTGGCCCGATTCGAGCACCGCGAGGATCGCTTCCTTTTCTTCGTCGCCGATCAAGGGCTTAGATATGGGAATCACGTCATGCCTCGTCGATTTCGGACGTCAGGAGGGCGAAGCTTGCCTGGCAGAGCTCGCACACCAGCAGGCTGGGCTCTTCTTCTGTGCTGGACTCGGTCAGTCTTCTGCCGCATCCGCAAACGTATCCCACAAGACTTGCCGGGTTGCCTCGTACGAGTCCGTGATCGGGGACGTCTTTGGTGACCACCGCGCCGGCCCCAATCATGGCGCATCTGCCGATGGCCACGCCTGGCAGGACCACAACTCGAGCCCCCAGAGATGCCCCACGCTTGACGAGGATGGGAGAGACCTCCCAGTCCTCGTCTCCCTTCAGATCCCCGGCGGGGGTGATGGCGCGAGGGTACTTGTCGTTGGTCAGACAGACACCAGGGCCGACGAAGACACCGTCCTCCAGGGTGACTCCGTGGTACAGGTACGCTCCGTTCTGTATCTTGACGTTGTCGCCGACGACCACGTCACGATCGATGTACACGTCCTTGCCGATGATGCAGTTGCGGCCAACCCTGGCGTTCTCTCTGATGTGGACGTGGTGCCAGACCCTGGTCTCGTCTCCCAGTTGTGCCTGGTCCGAGACCTCCGCAGTTTGGTGAATCGTGGCGTCTACCATTTCCGTACACCCTCCCGCTAGCAGTGGCCCATCTGCCGGCGCAGGCTGGTCCAGGCCAGACGCGCCAACTGACGGTACAGGAGCCAGTCCGAGCTTTGCGGCAGGATCACGCTCGCCAGCGAGTTGCCGGAAAGCTTCATGTACAGCCACAGTCGAGCAGCCGAGGTAATGCCGTAGGAGATCGTGGTGGCCCACGCCGCCCCGATGGCGCCGAAGAGAGGGATCCAGGCCAGATTCAACGCGATCTGGACCACCAAGCCGGTCAGGCCCACGTAAGTGTTGAGGAGCGGCTTGCCGCGGCCGGCGATGTCGTTGGCCAGGATTCGCCCAGCGCTCAGGAAGACGATGCCTGGCAAGAGAATGCGAAACAGGGGGATCGTGGCCACATACGCTGTCGAGTAGAGCAGCACGATGGCCCAGTGACTGACCAGGTACAGTACTACTGCGCCTACCGCAGTGATCAGTAGAATGCTTCTGCTGACGAGAGGGGTGAACTGCTTCCTTTGTTGTTCGTTCGTCTCCGCGGACACGGTGGGGAAGAGCACCACGCTGGCGGATTCAGAGACGAACCACAGCTTCTCGGCGAGCCCCACGGCGACAGCATAGAATCCAACCGCTGAGGCAGGCAGGAACACCCCCAGAAGGAAGACCTCGATCCGGTAGTTGAGGAAGGCCACGATGTTGCCCAGATGGGCTCTCACGCCGTAGCTCAGAGCATGGCGCATGTACTCCAGGTTGGGCCGGAACTGAACTCCCCCCGCTAGCCTCTTGATCCAGGGAAACAGGACGAGGCAGAACAGCAACGAGCTCAAGATGGTTGCCCAGAGAGCGCCGGCCATCCCGAGCCCCAGGATCACGGTAGCCAGGAGAACGAGCATCAGCAAGAAGACCTTGTAGAGCAGCGTGGACGCGTTGAACTCCTTGATGCGTCGCGCCCCCAACAGAATCTGGTTGATATACTGCTGGCCGAACAAGGTGACGGGCACCATGAGGATAGTCAGCATCAGATACTGTGGGGCCACTGTGGGAAAGAAGCGATCCTGGAACAGGACGACGAAGATCAGCCCCAGGACACTGGCCACGGATCCTGTGATGGCGCTGAGCACGACGTTGTTGCCCAGCACCTCTCTCAAGGGGTAGGTGTCCTGCGCCACGTAGTATACAGTAGCCGGACCTATACCCAGATTGGTGAAGGTAACCAGCAACAAGGGGAAGAGCGTAGCCAGAGTGTAGATCCCGTTCCCCTCTGGCCCCAGGGTGCGCGCTATAACCACGGAGGTGACCAGGGCCAGAGCGAGACCGGCTATCCTGGCCACGAGGGTCAGTGCGGTGTCTTTCGCGAAAGTTGCCGCTTTCATAGGTAGCCGAGCGCTCTCAACCGCTCTTCGATCTCCGCCTGATCCTCGTCCACGTAAGGGGATTCCTCCTCCAGACTCTGTTCGGCCACCTCTGGCTTCTCAAACCGGACCTCTCGTCGACAAGCCTCGCAGTCGGGCTTGAAGATCTCGGTCGTGACCACGCGCCCGTCGCAGTCACTGGGAACCGCGCTGCCCAGGTAGTGGAGAGCCGTGGGCGACACGTCCATGAGAGACAAGGGCGAGTCGAGCGAGACCCCCTGCTGGACGTCTTCCCCAAAGGCCACGAAGATGCCCTCGCGATGATGGCAGCCCCGGATTTCATCCCGTAGAGTGCAGTAGTCGTCGGCAAAGAAGGCGTTGGTGACGTTGTAGCCGTCGTGCAGATCCAAGATGATGTTTGGTGCGTAGTGGACGTACGGCCCCTCGTAAAGCTCTTCACGCCTGTAGGCACGGCGCACGACCGGGGCGCTGGTCAGGGGATTGCAGAGCTGCTCTAACCTCTCGATAATCTCACCTCGAACGCGCTCGCATGTCTCTTGATCCGTGCCGAGGATCTGGATCGCTTTGCTCTCGGTGGCGTACAGTTGATAGGCTGAAGCCAGGCTCCTATCCCAGTCTACCTCGTACTCGAGGTCCTTGCCCGCTGGAAGGTGGTCCTTCATGCCCTGAGGCATCGCCTTCTTCAACGAGGTCCACCAGTGCCCGGGGATCAACTTGCGGACGTTGTGGCCGGTGATGCCCAGCTTCAGGAGGGTTCGGGAGACGCACGAGGGGTGAAGCCGGCCCTGCGCCAGCGCTCCCCGCCCCTCGAGGTCCGCGATCTGCTCCCAGCGAGCGAGTTCCGCGGTGCGACCTCTCCTGATGTGCATGTAACCTTGATCGAGGAGCCACTTGTTGACGTGAAAGTCCCACCGCTGTCCCTGGAGCCCGTGATCGGAAACGAGGATGATGGTGGCCTCGGGAAAGGCACGGGTGATATCCTCAATGCAGCGGTCGACCTCGCCGTAGCAACTCTCCACCACGTCTCTTCTGTCCCAGAAGTGGTGCTGGATAACGTCTGTGGCCCTGAACATGAGCATAGCGAAGTCCCATTCGTCACGTCTCAGAAGCGTCAGGAATGCCATCTTGTGCTGCTCGGTCACGGTGAAGACGTCGTCCACCAATCGTCGGCCCGACAGGTGGCTCTGGCAGTTGATGCGGTAACCACCCGTCAACTGGTGGAGGAGGTCCACTACCTCTGGTGGGGAGGCGAAGGGCGATTCTCGCGGCGTGAGCATGCCGCTCACCAGAACACCGTTGATGGCGGCGGGCGGATAGGTGCCAGGGACGTTCATGACCACGCTGCGCTGGCCATTCTGGCTCAAGATCTCCCACAGGGTACGAGAGCGGATATCTCGACTGCTGGTCAGCCGTCGCCTGCCGTTGTCTACGGTGAAGAAATCGAATACTCCGTGCCGCCCCGGGTTCTTCCCGGTCATGAACGAGGGCCAGGCTGGTATGGTGGAGTACGGGACGGTGCTCATCAGCCTGGCGTGGGTGCCCTCGCCGATCAGGCGCGCCAAACAGGGCAGTTGCCCCTTCTGGAGAAGAGGGTCGATGACATCGAATGTCGCGCCATCCAGGCCTAAGATGATTAGTTTGCGCTTCATGGGTAACGGCTGCTGAAAGGCTCAGGCGATGGGACAAGAGTCAGGTTGAGGGTTGTTAGTCAATTGTAGATTACCCCATACGCCTTGTCAAACATCGGGCGTCAAGGGTCTGCAACAACCTCACGGGACCTGCGTGTGAAGAGTGTTCGGAGGGACGGGAAGAGAGCTGGGCTCGGCAACGCTAGTGGCGCGGATAGCTCGTCGTGGGACTGCTGCTCGCTCCGGCCGGCGTGCGACGGCCGAGGATTGCCGCGTAGACCTCCATGATCCTCGACGTGACCCGGTCGTAACCATACGTGTCCATGGCGTACTCACGGATAGCCTGGGGATGGAAGCGTTCTCCATCGGCAAGGATCTCCAGCAACGCCTCGCTCAGGGCAGCATCGTCTGCGGGTGGGACCAGTATGCCCGTCTGTGGTGTGACGATGTCCTCTGGTCCGCCGCAGGTGGTGGCTACCACTGGCTTTCCACAGGCCATAGCCTCGACCAGTACTACTCCGAACCCTTCGCTGAGGCTGGGCAAGACCAACAGGTCAGAGGCGTTCATCCATAGCGGTATCTCGTCGTTGGGCCTCTTGCCACCGAGGGTTACGGCATCGGCGATGCCAAGTTGGGCAGCCAGTGCTCTGGCGGCTTTCTCGTATTTCCCTTCGCCCACGAGGATCAACTCCAGAGGCCAGGCTGACGTGTGGCGCAACCTGTGGATAGCTCGCAAGAGGTAGGCTACGCCTTTGGATTCAGCGATGGCGCCCACGTAGAGAAGCTTCGACCCCTTAGCAGGCAGCCCCAACCTGGCCCGAGCCTCGGATCGCGGCGCGGGGGTGAACCTGGCGACATCTACGCCATTGGGTATGACAGTCATCTTCTCTGCTTCGATCCCGTGTCCCTGCACCAACGCGCGTCGCAGACTGCTGCTCACCGCTATCACGTGGTCCGCGTTGGAGAGAGCCCAGCGCCCCAGTCTTCTCACCAGACCGCGCTTCAGGTGAAGGGTGACATCGCCGCCGTGAGCGGTGATCACCGTCGGCCTGCGGAGAGCGCGCCCCAGCATCACGGCCCCGAAGCCATCGGGGTAGACGGTGTGGGCGTGGATGAGGTCGATGGGGAAGTCCTTCTCGATCTCGCTGGCCCAGCGCCGCAGGGACAGATACAGTGACCAGCCCAGAAGGCTGAAGAGGATGTTGCCAGGAAGGAAGAGCACTCTTGGCCGCAGCACCTCCACGCCCCTTCGTGTCTCACGCGATGGGAGTTGGGAGTAGGAGTACCACCTCTCGAACACCTTCAGCGGAGGGAACCAGGGGGCCGGGGAGACCACCTTGACCCGGCATGATCTCGAGAGGGCCACCGCTTCCTCTTCGACGAAGATACCCAGAACGGGATCCGTGGGGCGGGGGTAGAGACGGGATATCACCAGGACGTTCAAGTCACGCTTCGACATCGCTCCCTGCCCCGTACGTCCTGTGCAGGTTGATCACCGCCATACTCAGACCGAAGTGAATCCACATGGGAGTGAAGTGGATGGCGCTGCTCGGGGACAGTGCCCCAAAGGTGTAGCCGGCAAGGGCGGCGACGAGAGCCGTTGCTGTGAAGGCCAGGAGGGCCTGCCTGGTCGTCACGGCGACGCGGAACAGGCTCCAGACCAGCGCGGCGTAGAACAGGAGGTGTCCGACGAAGACGAGAAACCCTCCATTGACCAATACCTCCAGCCACCAGTTGTGGAGATTGTAAACGGTCTCCAGGCCGGGCATCTGCCTGAGGTGGAACTCTGCGTTCCCCGGGCCTACGCCCAAGAGACGGGAGTCCAGGGCCACGGCCAGACCGCCAGAGATGAGCTTGAGCCTTGTGCCTCCTGACCCTGTTCCTCCCTCTATCTCGGTGCTCAGTGTGTCAAAACGCCAGTGTTGGACTCCGATGTCCGGCAACCGGAATCCGGGCAGTGTCCCTTGCATGCCCAGGTACGTGGCAAACACCACGGCACAGACGAGCGCGATGCCCAGCGCCCACTGCCAGCGGCTGCTATGTGTGCCCCTGCGGATGACGAGGATGAGTAGGAGACTGGGGATCGCAAGGGCAAGGGCCAGCAGGTTGGTCCTGGAGCCGGTGTGGAGCAGACAGTAGACGGAGAGCACGGAACCGGCGACGGCAGCTAGGAGTGTCGATACGCGCCGGGCGAAGAAAGGTAGGACCAATAGGAAGGGCAGCCAGAGTGCGATGTAGGTCGCGAAATCGTTCTGGTTGTGGAAGATGGACGTGATGGCCCATTGGTAGCGTTCAGGCCTGCCCACCAGCCCGGACGTCGGCAAGCGGAAGTCGGACACAATCTCCAGCAGCCCGACGGCCAGGGCCGCGCCAAAGACCGTGGACAGCAAGAGCAGCGCCGCGCGCAGGGTCTTGTCGCTGTTGATGGCGAAGACGCTCCCTGCGGCGAGAGAGGTCATCATCAGGAGGAAGATCGCATAGCGAATGCCCGATGTCCTGTCGGCTGCCCAGAGCAGCGACACGAGCGTCCAGGCCAACCAGAAGGCCAGAAAGATGAGGAACGGAGTCACGTGTACCCGGCGTGGAAGCCTGCGATGATAGAGGATCGAGCATGTCCCGCCCAGGCCCAGGGCCACGTACAGGATACGAAAGGCGGATACAGTCCTGAGGGCGGGCCACGCGGCCACGGATCCGAGGACTGCCATGGGCAGCATGACCAAGAAGCCCCAGCGGAGGGCTTCAGAAGAAGACAGTCGCGCCAGGTAATGACGTACCATGAAGCATATCACTCGGGTCTAGGCGTGGTTGGTGTGTGCGCACTCGCCGGTACAGCGCATCAGGGAGTCCGATTCTGGTGCAAATGTGAGAGCGGCCGTCTGGCAGGGCCTTTTCGGTGGGTCTTTCCTTCACGTGCCGCTATCATATCGCAGAAGCACACGGAACGCCAAAGCCGGGGCTCTGTTCGTCACGAGGACAAACGACGACCTGGCCGGAGATGGCCTCGGGATTGGAGAGAATGTTGATCAAGAGCGAGGGTCCGCTCGTCCAGGTGGCATCGAGCCAGAGATGCGCTCCGGGGAGGAAGAAAGGTACAAAGTCGGCTCGCTAGTTCACCACCTACTCGTGGGTGTAGCAGACTAGCTAACGAAGGGACCGGTTGAGCTGTGGGGACGCAGCCATGAATTGCTAGCTCCCACACCTGAACTGCCTGACCAGGCTCACGACTCGTTCCTGGTCTTCCTCGGTGATACGGTTGTGAAATGGCAGCCTTGCCAGCCGGTCGCTCACCTCCTCCGTCACGGGACAGTCCCCAGCTTTTCCGCCGAAGCGCTGTCCCATCTTGGACAGATGCAAGGGAAGGTAGTGAAAGACACTGGCGATGTCATTGCTCTTCAGGTAGGCGATGAAGGCATCGCGCTCCTCGAGTGACGGGAGCAGCAGGTAGAAGAGGTGATATGGTTGTTCGCAATACTCTGGCACGGTTGGCAGTTGGACTCCATTCTCCGCCGCCCAGTCCTGTAGGTTGTCGTAGTAGTACTCCCAGACACGCTTCCGCTGGGACTGGATCTGGTCACGAGCTTCGAGTTGGGCACAGAGAAACGCCGCGAGAATGTCCGACGGGAGATAGCTGGAGCCATAGTCCACCCAGGTATACTTGTCCACCTGGCCGCGGAAGAAGCGGCTACGATCTGTCCCCTTTTCTCGGATGATCTCTGCCCTGTCTACGTATCGCGCCTCGTTGATGAGGAGCGCTCCCCCTTCGCCACAAGTGAAGTTCTTCGTCTCGTGGAAGCTCAGTGTGGCCAGGGAGCCGAACGTTCCAAGGTAGCGCCCCTTGTACTTGCCGAAGAGGCCGTGGGCGTTGTCTTCCACGATGGCTACGTCGTGTTGCTGTGCAGTCTCGCAGATGCTGTCCATCTCGCACCCCACGCCCGCGTAGTGCATGACCACGATGGCCCTCGTCCGTGGGGTGATCAGTCTCTCCACTCTCGCTTCGTCCAGGTTCAGCGTGTCTGGGCGAACGTCGACGAAGACGGGCTTCGCTCCCCGCAGGACGAAGGCATTGGCAGTGGTGACGAAGGTGAAGGAAGGTATGATGACCTCATCGCCTGGCTGGATGTTGAGCAACAGGGCTGACATCTCCAGGGCATGGGTGCATGATGTGGTCAGCACCGCGCTGGGAGTGCCCAATGCTTCTTCGAGGAGAGCGTTGCATCGGCGAGTGAACGGTCCATCGCCGGAGAAATGGCCGTTGGCGATGGCCTCTTGCATGTACTCGAACTCCCTTCCGGCCAGTGAAGGACGGTTGAAGGGGATGTACGGCATTCTGTTTCCTCGATGATGTTATGAAGCGACCTCTGCCCAGCCACGGAACCAGAAGCGTCCTCGTGGTCGGGGCTGGCGCGCGGTACGATTGGCTGCCGCTATGATACAGCAGATGCGTGGTCAAGGCTAGGGGAAGCGCGGACGTGTACGTCTGCATTGCGGCGCGAAGTTCGTGATCGGCGGGCAGTTCAGTGCTCCGTCGGCTGTGCTGATCGAGGGATACGGAGAGCCACCGCTCTGCGCCGCGCGTTTTTCCATTTGCAGGCACTGTTCGTCGGGCTGGCCCGTCCCTGGCTGTGGCGGGTCGTCGGGGATTCCCGGCCTATCAGTGTCCACAGGGTGGCTGCGTCGTGACGGGGGCTGTCTCGTGAGCGGGATGGCGTGTGCCTTGCGCGATCAAGGTTCGGCCCCGTCGCGCGCGTGAACCGTGATCGTGTCCAGAGTGACTGCGTCGTCAGGCGCTCTCTGCCCTTCTTCGTCCCACACGGGCAGACGCTCCCCGGTTTCCCAGTAGTAGACCCCGGCATGGAGGACATACTCTCCCGGGGGCGCGTCGGCGGGCAGCTCGAGCTGGTATTCGGCCTCCATCAGCCGACGGACTGGCCAGCCTGACGTGCGAAGGCCTGCATACTCTAGTAGGGTGTCCTCTTGAGCCCAGATACGCCCGTCAGGGCCTACCAGGTGGATGAATAGCGTGTAGTCTTTGTCCATGGCTCTGAGCGCTCTCCACCAGAAGGTGACGGTGATGCGCTCGCCGGGCGTCGCTGTGGGAGGGTGAAGCCGGTAGCCAAGGGAGTAGAACTCCTCGCCGAATGTGGTCTCGTCCAGGTGCAGGTCCAGAACTGGCGCCAGCCGTCCACTCACCTCAGCCAAGTCTGTCTCGGCCGTGTCGTGGTCAGGCGCTCTGAGATGTGCGAGCATGAGCTGGGAGGCTGCCTTAGACAATCGCCCCTCTTGTGCATAGATCTCAGCCAGCGCCAGGTGCACGTCGAACTTCGTATGCGGCCGGCGCAGCAAAACGAGCAAGGACTTCAGGATAGCCGTCGTGTCCTGCAACAAGTCACCGGAGGGCTGCCGCGGGCTCAGGACGTAGACGCCCTCGAAGCTCTGCAGATTGACTTGCTGTGGTGCATCTCTATACTTTGGCGTGCCGCTCCGGACGGCCACCACCGCCCACACTCGACCCCCTGATGGGGCGGACTCTTCTAGACTCGAGGCGAGCCCCTTCTGGACCGGTAGCAGGGATGTAGTCTCCACGACGTCCGAAGATAGGTAGTAGGAGATGTGGTTGCGGATATAGTATGCATCAAGTCCGGTCTGGTAGGTGATGCCATCCGTTAGAATGATGTCACCCGGCTCTAGTGAGGCTTCCAGGTAGCGGCCAGCGTCCCTCCAGTTTCTCTTCTCCCATAGGTAGTATTGCCTCACCGAGGCAAGGCTTGCGGATGCGAGTATTAGCAGTATGACAAGCGCGGCAATGACGGCGGCCAGCCCTCTGCGGTAGCCGCTGACCCGAGGAAGGCGGGCACCAAGGTAGTGGGCGCCGCTGGTTATCCCGCGTGCAACGACGATCAGGCAAAGGGGCAACAGGAAGATCACGGTCCTCTCAATGGCTGGTATGTTGGACTGCGGAAGAGCAAGGAATACGAACGGTGCAGCCACCCACGACACGACGAGTGTAAGCCGCGCTCGGTCGCAGGCCACCAGCCCCAGGACAAACAGGCCCCCCCATAGAAGCAGTACGGGGATGTCCGCACCGCAATAGTCGACGAGCATGACGCGAAGGAGGCCCAGGGACTTCTCAAGACTGGCTACGATGCTCACACCTCCCCGTGGAGTATCTGGGAAGTAGGCCAGGTGGACCGGTAGGGCTGGCAGCCAAGGGACAAAAGACAGACACACGATCGCCAGACTGACGCCCAAAGGCATTGCCTGCTTGGCCAGAGCGGAGAGTCTGTGGTACAGAGGATGCGCCGAAGCACGGCGGTTGTTTCGCTGATCGCATAACCACCGCTCTGTGATCACATACGCAGCGAAGATGGCCTCTGCAATCAGATAGAAGAGCGCGAAGTAGTGGGTGTAGAGACTCAAGCTGGCGCAGACGGTGAACCCGATCCAGGTTCTCTTGTCGTTTCTCTTCAAGGCCTTGAGGAGGAAGATGAGAGACAGCAGGGCGATAAATGGCAGTAGGGCGTATGATCTGGCCTCTTGCGAATACCGGATGTGATAGGCGTTCAGGGCCAAGAGGAAAGCGCTTATCAATCCCACCTCTCGTGTCCAGAGCATTTGCCCCAGTCTATAGGTGAGCAAGATGGAGAGTGAGCCGAAGAGCATCGCTTGCACCCGCACGACGAAGTCGCTATTCCCGGACAGAGTGATAAGGACCCACGTGACGACGTCAACCAGCGGCGGGTGCGTGTAGCGGGGGGTGTAAGTGATCACTGACAACAAGTCGTCTTGTGACTTGCGGGAGGTGAGCATTTCATCGCGCCACAGACTATCGGCATCGAGCTGGTAAAGACGCAGTGCCGTGCCCACAAGGACGATAGCCAGGAGGAGAGCAGTGGCAGCGTGTCGCCTCTTCAGCCTCTGCCCCAGGTTTGTGTTCGTCTGCTCCAGTGGTTCATGCACGATAGTGGTACCTCGACGGCGGTCGGCTGCAAGTACGCTCACACTGCGCCGTGCGCCGGGATGTGCAGGGAGACTGCCCGCACGCGGATATGAGAGAAGAAGTGGTCGGTGATGCTGCAAGGGCTTCGATCGGTGCCCCGCGACAGGTGCCGTGACTGGGGATGATCCGAGCCGATGCAGAAAACCGACAAGCACAACTTGTAGTCATTGGTCCGAGTCCTCCGAAGCGCGACACCTGCACGTGACGTAAAGGGAAAGGTCCAAGGGCAGAAATGTTGGGAAGACTACTGATTCATCGATCTGCAGTCTTGCGCGGATGGCCGACAGGATGTCCCTGTGGCTGGAAGGATGGATGGCAAGGGGGTCAAAACCGGCAAGCCGATAGAAAGCGCTGGTGATACTGTTCCTGACCGGAAAGCCCACGATAGCCAATCCGGACGGCCGCAGGATCCTCCGGATTTCGACGATGGCTGCATCGAGGTCCACCAGATGCTCCAGCACGCTCACGCAGACCACAGCATCGAACTCCGCATCCCCGAAGGGCAAGCTCCGAACGTCACCATAGTACAGATTGGCGTCCACCTTTTCCGCTTCCAGCATGGCGTGTACCTGATCGAATCCCTCGTGGATATCCACTCCTGCCAGGCGTCTGCAGCGTTGAGATAGCTCCGGCAACAGGATTCCACTCCCATAGCCTATCTCTAGAAGGCTGTCAAATGGTCCGTTCCCTAATAGGCTGCACACGAGTTCAAGGCGTCTCGTGTAGACGTACTGCGTGAAAGGCGAATAGTAGTACTGAAGTGGATCCTCATCATTGGTGGCAGAAATGTGCTCTCTCGCTGGAAGACGGATAGTCATAGGTCACCTTCCAGGTTCCTCTTGTGCCTCGTTACGGCTAGCACTGCTGGGTCTGACCCGCGACACCGGTTGCTGTTGCTCCCCAATCCGACGATGAGATGCCTGCCATGTACCACCTCCCACTGGCCAGGCTCTTCAACCGTCTTTGCACCCGCTGGTATGGGTACACGAGGGGCACTTCCTGTTCTTGACAGACTTGCCGCGGATAGGAGCGTTCCTGGATGTGCTCCCATCGCCTGGCGGCTGCACGCCGGTCATCAATGCTCTATCACCACCGGTCTCACACGAATTTGATACGTCTGGCGGCAAAGGCGACCATTCTGAGCAGGAGCCAGCCGTGCTGCCAGCGATCTATGTTCGTAGTTCCATAAGTGCGCTCCCGGTAGCGGACCGGCAGGTCAACGATCTTGAGGTTGAGTCTGGCGGCACCAAACAAGAGATCGAAATCGCCAAAGGGATCGAAGTCACCAAAGTAGGCCCGGTTGGCTGCAACCAGTTCGTAGTCTTGCTTCCACATGGCCTTTGTACCACACAAGGTGTCCTTGATAGGTTGGCCGAGCAGCCAGGAGAAGACCAGGCTGAAGAACTTGTTTCCGATCAAGTTGAGGAAGCGCATCGCCTGCTGCTCCATAGGGTATACGAGGCGAACACCGTTCACGAACTCCCCTTTGCGGGATATCAGGGCATGGTAGAAGCGGGGCAGGTCCTCTGGGGGAACGGTCAAGTCAGCGTCCAGTATCATCAGAATCTCGCCGCTGGCACTGCTGAAACCCATCCTGACCGCATCCCCCTTGCCCATGCCTGTCTGTTTGAGTAGTCTGGAACGGCGCTCTGGGTGCTCGGCTATGGCCTTTTCGACGGCCGCATACGTGTCATCGTGGGAATGCCCCTCCACAAGAACCAGCTCCGTGCCCCGGCCCATCTCCGGCGTACGCGTGAAGATGCTCTCGATGTTGCCAGCCTCGTTGCGCGCCGGGACGATCACGGAGACCAGCGGCTCGATGGTACCGGCGCCTCGTCGGTGCGCTGACGTTGGTCGTGCGACCACGAAGTTGGTCAGGGCCGCGTAAGAGAGTGGCGGTATCTTGACCATGATGCGGTTAGCCACCGACGACATCAAGGGTACATTCAGGGGCAGGAGGATCTCTCGCGTGTGCCTGACTACCTCAGAACCTGTGAGATCCAGCAGGTTGCTTATGTCTTCCACCGTGAACCAGTTCTGCTCCAGGTTGGGCTTGCTCAGGCCCAACCGCTGAGCCACTGCCAGGGGAATCTCCCAGACACGACTGTAGGTGTTGAGAATCAGCCGGGTTCGAGGATGAGCGAGCGCGACGAGCCCTTCCAGGACTGCCTGGACATCCCACAGGTCATTGACCAGGTCTGAGAGTATTATCACGTCGAATTCGGCGTCCAGCGGCAGTTGATGCGCGTCGGCTTGCACGAAGTGCAGCCACGGATGCCGCTGCGAGGCCTGTCTAACCATCCCGGCGGAGAGATCTACTCCCACTCCCAAGCCAGGCATCAAGGCAGCGAGCAGATCGCCTTGTCCACAGCCGAGCTCTAGGACGCGCAAGCCGGGTGGCACCAGAAGTCTGTATTGGTGAGCGAGTTGCTTTTGGTAGAACCCTCCGAGGCCACTGCGTCTCTGCAGCATCTCTGACACGCGCTCCCAGTGGGCCATGCGCACTCGCCGATACTGCCTCGCGGCTGCATCGAGTCGATTGCCTACAGTGTTGGAGCTCCAGTGTCGAGTGTCCACGTACGATTGTGACTCGGAAATCTTGTGATTCCCTCCTAATCGTGCATCGTCACGGTCTCCAGCGATACCGTGTCGTCACTTAGTCTCTCTCCCTTCTCATCCCCCACGGGCAGACGCTCCCCAGTTTCCCAGTAATAGACTCCGACGACGACGGAATACCCGTCCTTCGGTAGGTCAGTGGGCATCGACAACTCGTATTCACCGATTCCCTCCTGTCCCGCTTCCCAGTTCGAGGTGCTACGCCCTTTGAGTCGGATGACTTCATCCACTTGGGCCAGCATGGTTTGGTCCGGCCCCAACAGGTGGACGAAGACAGTGTAGTCTACGTCCGACGCGGCGAGGGCTCGCCAGTGTAGGGTTACCTTCATACGATGCTCTTGCCCCTCGCCAGCTACCTGGATGTCATACCCGACGAGCGCGGCGACTCCTCCGAAGTCTCGCCAGACAGGATGCTCCACGCCCTCTGACTGTCGCAGCACGTAGATGCCCTCGTACGCTGTTGGGTCATAGAGCGCTCGGAGCCCACACGTGGTGATGTCAACCTCATAGTCCGAGATGAAGATGGGGTGTTTTGCCTTGATGAGATCGCAGATGCTGTAATCCCCGTACTCATCGTTGGACACCCTGCTGTAAGCCTCCGCAGGGTATTTGTCTTCCACCGAGAACCAGAAGTAGTGCAGATCAAGCCTGAAGAGGTTGAATCTGATGTTCCCATCATATACCAGGTCCGACTCCGTCGTGTTGCTGAACACGTAGTCCACCCTCTCCAGTTGTTTGTCTCTGTTGCGCGAGGAGCGGAGCTCCGGCACGAGAGAGGCCAGCGGCTGGACTAGAATTAGAACCACCAGTATCCCTATGCAGACGCCACGCCGTTTGAACCTGGCCGCGACACTCTCCAGGAAGTGTGCCATCGGGATGCACAGAAGTGGTATCGAGAGAAGGAAGTTCTGTCGGTGCGGTCGCTTCAACAGCCACACCGACAATAGCAGGACCGCGCCCAGAAAGGCGGTAGTCTTCAGGCGGCTGTGGGTCTTTCTGTTCAGCAGAACGTATCCGGTGGAGACTGGCACTAGCAGCCAGAAGAGAGCGTTCTGGCTTGTGAACGAGCGCCAGATGTGTCTTAGGGGCGAGTACGGTTCGATGTGCGTCGCGTGGAGGAGCCAGTTGCTCACCACGTACTCGCTCATCGCACCCGAGAGTAGCAGGTAACCCAGGAAGAAGAGGACTGGCAACGAAAAGGGAATGGCGAACAAGAAGGCGGATCGGAGCGAGATCCTCCTCCTGAGCAGTGCAAAGGAGAGTACGATCGCATAAGCTACCAGCAGGAAGACGGTCTTCTGCAAGAACAGAAACGAGACGGAGGCCGCAAGGCCCGAGAGAATGACGTCTTGGCCCCTACCCGTCTGCAAGTATCTCAGCAGGAAGTACACTGAGATCAGCCCCAGGAGGACCTGCGGGACGTCGGGCCGTATCTCCACGCTCTTGCTGAGGAACATGACCATCGAAAGCAGTAGTACGACCGAGAGGAGAGCGCTGTTCGTGGATTCCGTGACTCGTCGGGCGATCAGGTACGTTGTTGCTGCAATAGCGACGGTCAGGCCGAACATGACCACTCTCAGCGCGATGACGGTGTGGCCTGAGCACCCCAACACGAGCAGCACAGGGGCAACCAAGTACCACCACAGTGGGTGATGTACCTGGAAGAAATCCGCGTAAGGCGCATAGCCGTTTGCCACGTACCAGGCGCTGTGAACGTGCTCGAATTCGTCGTGGTCGAATCGCTTGTGCAGAGCGTAGGAGAGCACGAGGAGACAAAGTAGGATTGCGACCGCGGCCAGGAATGCGTTGCTGGAGCGCATCCATCCTGACACCCGTTTCCGAGCCTCTATGTCCATAGTCTGTCCCGACGGAGTGCGTGACGACATCCCCATTCTGATGCCTGGGCACTCAGTCATCCAGCGTGTTCAGGTGTGATACCACGCGCGATGTGGCACTCCCATCTTCGAGCCTCCCGAGTCGTATCTGCACTCAGTGCTGATGTGCTCATGAGACACCGGGAGGCAAGGTGGCAAGACAAACCGCTACGTATGGGCCTGCTGGCACCCCCGCGATGGTACTCTATCCCATCTGCGAGCACAATCTCGCCTTGGGAGATGGTCGACTGTGGATGCTGGGTCACGGCGCGCCCATCCGCCTTTTGCGAGGTATAGTAGTTGCTGGGGGCGACGCTGAGAGATGCGAAGGCGAGCGTGGCCGGAACAGTCATTATGGGCCCCAGTGCCTCGCGGTTGCCTCTGATGCCCGCCGGTGGCAGTAATAGTCTAATCCCGCCACAGGCTGTCCCCGTCCCGGTCGTAGAGGGGGAAAGCCACGCCTATGAAGAGAATCGCTTGGAGCCACCCCCAGGTCACGAGGTGATCTCTTCCCGTGATCAGTCTGGCCATCGTGGTTTGGATTCCGCTACAACCAGACCTGGGCCGGCGCAGCGTTGTTCCGGACATGTCACTCGCTGACGTCTATCGTTCCCAGCAACACCGAGTCGCCGGGCAACCGCTCGCCTGTCTCGTCCCACACGGGTAGCCGCTGTCCAGTTTCCCAATAGTATATCCCCAGCGTGACAGTGTAGTCACCGGCGGGGATGTGGGGGTATATCTCCAGTTGGTGGAAACTCTCCGCTATCTCTCCCACTTCCCAGCTCGAGGTAAGGAGACCATCATGCTGTAGTAACTCGTCTTGTTGCGCCCAGATGCGATCGCCCTGGCCAACCAGGTGAATGAACAGGCTGTAGTCTCTGTCCATCTTGGCCAACGCTTGCCACCAAAGGGTTAGACCCAACGTGTCCCCACGTTCCACGCTCTTCTGATGTATGTCGTACCCGAGAAGAGCCACCGACTCTCCCAGATTCCTCCACATAGGCGTCTCGATGTCCAGGTAGGCAGGAGGGGATAACTGCGCCAGTCTTCCACGTACCTCGGCCAGATCAGCGGAAGCGATGGGATCATCTGGTACTACCAAGCTGGCCCGGTATAGCTGTTGCACCGCTTGCTCAGAATCCCCGGCATCAAGGTACGCCTCTGCCAAGGCTAGATACACATCAAAGCAAGCACCAGGTCTGCGCAGGAGTTCCGGTAGGGCCTGGAGCATAGACATGGTGTCGTCGAGAACGTCTCCAGACGGTTGAACTAGACGGACAAGGGGGACATGATAGAAATCGACGACGTCGACCGTCTCAGTGCTCGCTAGAGGCCGTGGGTAGAAAAGCGCCGCCCATACCTGGCCATCATGGTGCTCACCATCCTCCAACTCCTGCCACAGCCCTTTCTCGATAGGTAGAATCGGTGCCTGCGCAATACCGTAAGAATCAAGGTAATAGCCTAGGCTAAGGGTCACCTGATTGGCGCCCCCTCTGTGAGGGTTCAGGCTATCCGCGAGTATTACGTCGCCTGCTGCCATATGGTCTCTCAGGTAACGAGCGGCTCCACGGTAATCTTGCTTCTGCACGAGATGGTAGCTTCTTAGGGGCGCGGCGCTGAGGACACCAAAGACAAGTGCAGCCAACACCAAGCCAAGTCGCCGGGGCCACTTCCGGTGATCTTCTGCCCCGGCCAAGCGTGCAGCCAACCACTGGGCACCAAATACGACACCACGTCCGACAGTCAATAGGGCGACTGGAACAATGAAGATCAAGTACCGCGGATTGAATTGCTGCTGTGCTCTAACAAGCAGCGGGAATGCTAGAGGTATCGCAACCCACGACCCCGCGAGCAAGGCACGTTGGCTTCCGGACTTCGCCAGCCCCCACAGAAAAAGCACCACCCACAACAGCAGGATTGCGCCTTCGGCTCCCACATAGTCGGCAAGGAGACCGGACAGGAAGCTCAGCGAAGACTGCAAACTCGCCGGTGCTGCGTTCGTCATCTGCGGCCCCAGTTGTTGCCTGGAAATCGCCAACTGCAACGCCGCCAGCCACGGGACATAGGTCGCTCCAACCAGAGCCAGGCTCCCATAGAACATCAGTGCTCGCTTGGCCAATCCAGGAAGCGCGGCCTGTCCACGGGCGCCCGATGGTCGATCCTCCAACCTCCGACGCGATAGCCAGTTCCGTACGATCACGACAGTTCCAAAGATCACTTCGGCAGGCAGGAACAGGAAAGCAAAATAGTGGTTGTAGAGGCTCAGACTGGTGCAGAGGACGAACCCGATCCACAGCCTTTTGTCCTTCTGTTCTAAGGCCTTGAGCAGGAATATCAGCGACAGCAAGGCCAGGAATACCATCAAGGCATAGTGCCTGGCCTCCTGTGAGTATCTGACGTGGTACGGGTTTACGGCCAGCAGGAAAGCACCCATCAGCCCCTCACTCCTTGCCCACAGAGTCTCCCCCAACTTGTAGGCAAGCAGGATAGACAGAGAGCCGAATAGCATGGCTTGCAGGCGAACTATGAAGTCGCTGTTACCAAAGAGGAGAATGAAGGAATGGGTGACTATGTACATGAGGGGCATCTGGTTGGCATTGGTTGCCCCTCCGCCTGAGGCTATGATGGCTAGGGCGGAGGGCAGATCGCGCTGGGCCATAACACTGGTGAAGACCTCATCGTACCAGAGGCTGTCCCCGTCCAGGTCGTACAGGCGCAAACCCAGGCCCAGAAAGAAGATACCTACTAGCAGGGCCATGATTGCGAATCTGTCCTTGTCCAAGGTTGACCTTGTGCTCATTCGCCGTGCTCTTGTGGCGATCTGGTGACGCCAGTCTTGCCCGATCATCGTCTCCTAGGCTAGTTCCTCCTGGCCAAACGGCAGTGACCTTCCAGCGAACCGGCTCTCCTGTGCGGTGAGAATCGGATTGGCGTGCAGCTGGCTAAGGCTTCAGCACTCTCCTCTTCCGTTGCACATCACGCCGGGGATGCCAAGAGGCTCTTCGAGAAGTGCAGGGAGCCTTCGGGTGGATGCTTCGTCGCCAGAGATGTGATCATTGGGGATGGCTTCCTGCATGTACTAGGACTCTTTGCCCGCCGCGAAGGTGTAGATGCAGGGGGCGTACATCATGACGTTTCTTCCTAGCATCTCCTGTTTGAAGTCTGGAGTGGCTGGCAGGCCGATTGCCTACTGAAGACAGTGTGCGGGAGCGCAAACCGACCGTATCATACCACAGGTACGCAGTGCGGGCTACGGATGTGGGGCTGTGCCGACGCAGCGAGGTGTATAGAACCAGTTGCGGTATACGCTCAGTCTGCGTGCGGCTGATTCGGCAAGGTCACTCGCAGTGAGCGAGTGATTCTGGGGTGCACGTCAGGTCAGTAGGCTCCGCGTCCTCGCAGGACCACGCCGATCGTCTTCAAGAAGATCTGTATGTCAAGCAGCAATGAGTAGTTGCGGATGTAGAACAGATCGTCGTCAACATGAAGGTGCATCGGTCGGTCGCTACGACCCCTTATCTGCCACCAACCGGTCATGCCGGGGGGGACCGCAAACCTCTTGCGTTCCCACGGTTCATATCGCTCCACGAGGAACGGCAGTTCGGGACGAGGCCCCACCAGGCTCATCTCTCCTTTGATGACGTTGAGGAGCTGGGGAAGCTCGTCCATGCTGGTTCGGCGGAGGACTCGTCCCACACGTGTTACTCGAGGATCGTCCTTGAACTTGTACTCGATCTTCCCTTGCTCGTTTTCCACAACGATATTGCTGAGCTGTGCCTCGGCATCTTGCACCATGGAGCGGAACTTGTACACCGAGAACGGCTCGCAGTTCTCTCCAATGCGCCTTTGCTTGAAAATGGCGGGACCCTTCGAGTCCAGCTTGATCAACAGAGTGACAGCTAGCATGAAGGGAGCAAGAAGAACCATCAGGGAGACAGCAATCACGAGGTCGAAGATACGCTTGACCACCCTTTGCACGCCGTCGATAGCTGGGTCGCGGAGTCCGATCAGCGGTATGCCTCCCACATGATCGATACTGGCGTGATGAAAGGCCAGGTCAAAGAAGTCGGGCACGACCTTGACGTCAATGGGGAGGCTCTGCAGATCGGTGACCAGACTCGCCGTTTCGCCATGGGCTCTCAGGGGAAGAGCGACGATAACCTGATGTACGTCTTCGGTTTGGACCATGTGCGATGCCTCCGCGAGAGAGCCAAGCACGGGCAATCCCTGGAGCGTTGTTCCTTGCTTCTCTGGATCATCGTCTACGAAGCCAACTACGCGCAGACCCAAGTTCGGAGCTCGCCCGACTGCGCTGGCCACTTGTCTGCCGACATTCCCAGCGCCCGCAATGAGGACTCTCACGGTGTCCATCCGAGGTCGGGCGTGGACAAACCAGCGATGAATTACGACGCGGGAGCCCACGAGGAGGGCCAAGTCGAGCAGGAAGAAGTATCCGAAGAGGAGACGAGGTACCTCACGGAAAGAGAGATAGAGGGCTCCGGCGAACACAAGCGTGGCGATGGCTATGGCTACGACAACCCGTTGTAGTTCGTCCCCAAGCTTGAGGCTTCTTCGGAGGTCGTAGACAGAAAGGAGAACGAAGACAACGAGCCAGAGCCCGCCGACCATCAGGTATACGCCGATGGGCAAATGGGCCGTCCTCGCGGCACCAAGATCTATGCCAAAAGGGAGGAGGCGGCGAGCCATGCTCGCAAGGTGCAGAGCAGCCTGTGTCAAGCATATATCGCAGAAAAGCAGTAGGACCGTGTAGTTCGTGCTTGATCTTCTCAGCACAGGCGGCTTTCTCCTCTTGCAGGCTCAGAGCTGGCGGACTGGCCTTGCTCGAGCGGCACACGTCGGGCGGTTGACGAATGGAGTCTGGCGATGGCGGCTGACGCGGAGAGCGGTGTGCACGATGCTCCCTTCGTTGGCTGGTTGGGGCGAACTAGATGGAGGCGTTTCGTCACACCCAGAAAGGGTCCATCGTCTACCCTTGTGTCGGGGAGCATCGCTCTCGACTGCGAGTCCGATAGATTCCTTGCGCGTGGTATTTGCTCGACGGAAGCGCGAGGCAGCCTCTTGTGCCCACGTCTCGCAGCAGGGCAGACCCCCCAGCATCTTCCCAGGTCAATGAGTAGGTCGGGCGCGGTAGGTCCCATGGTTGTCCAAAAGAACTCACAGCGAGCGGGTCTCCTTCCGGCTCGCAGAGAATGAGGAAGTTGCTCAGTCATCAGTTCCCTTGCTGCCCATAGATGCGTATCGCGCTCACCGCCACCGCGCTGCCCGGGGCGCACGACGTCACTTGCGCAAGAGTGTCTGGAAGAGATGCTCATAGTCGTCGGTGACCTTCTCCCAGGCATAGTGCTCCCTTACCCGCTGTTGTGCTCTCTGCCGATACTCCTGTACCAAGTCAGGGCGGCCAAGGAGTTCCCTCAGGACAGCACGCAGTGACTGGGCTCCCTCCTTGCCTTCGTAGCTGAAACCAGCCTCCCCCACGGTTTCGAGGTTCTCGAGCGTGTCATTGACTACTACACAGTTGCCCAGGGCCATTGCCTCCAGGAGAGCAGGATGGGTGCCTCCTACCTCCGAGGTCTCCACGAACAGGTATGCGTTGGACGCTAGTTCACGATATCCTTCTCCGAAGAGGTAACCTGTGAAGACAACATTGGGATTCGCGATCTTTCTCAGAGATCTTATGTAGTCCTCTGCGTAGGGGGCATCTCCCACGATGACGCACTTGAAGCCAGGAGATGGGCCTAGCCCGTCGAACGCTTCAACGAGATGGTGGGGGCAGTTCTCCGGCACCAGTCTGCCGACAAATAGGATGTATCTATGTTTCTGAAGGCCGTACTCTTCCAAGCACTTGCCGCCTGGCGACGCCTCGATGTCTCCGCCGTAGGGAATGAAGGTAGAGGGTTTCCCGTGTTTCTGTAGATAGTAGCTCTGTACGACTGTCGAGTCGGTGACGATCTCGTGGGGAAAGATGGTAGCGAGGTACTCAGCGAAACGAATGTACCTCTTGGCGAGAGAGTTCCACTTCTCTCGTTTCCAGTCTAGCCCATCGACGTTCAGCACAACCTTCTTCCCTGCCAGCCTGGGTATGAAGGTTACGAGGCTGTTGCCCGCGATGAAGAACAGCGCTACGTCGAGATCGAGGAAGGAAGCGTGAATGCTCGACAAGAACGAATGAACGATGGTGTCGAGAAACTTGTTCTGAATGGTGGGCAGCCGTACGAGGCGCATTCCCTTGTAGTACTTGTCTTTGAGCTTGATGTGATGAGAACGGCAGTAGACCGTAACATCGTGTCCCCGCTCCACAAGCCTGGAGCCCAGCTCCTCCACACAGGTCTCGAAGCCACTGTAGCTGGCAGGTATGCCCCGTGTGCCTAGCATGCCGATTCTCATGTCTTTCTTCGCGATCCGCTGCCGTGGTCTTGGCGCGGCACACATCATGCCCGCCAGAGGATTGAATGGCATCGCAATATTAGCTTGCTGAGCTTCGAATGGCAAGCACGACCAAGAGAGAGGTCAGCGCCCTCAGCAGGCGTTTCAGGCTATCGAGGCAACATCCCGGGGCATGTTTCACTTCTGCTGGATACGGTAGATGACGGGGTTTTGCTCTCTCCAGGTTACCAGGCGGTAATGAGCTTGCAGGATGGGGTCTAGCTGCAACTGATCTGTCCGGTTCGGATCTGTGTCGGGAATCCAGTACACAGGAACGTCGGTTTCGAGAAGAGTGTTGATGACCTGCACCAGTCCAAGCTCGAGCTCTGCCTCTGCTCTCCCTTCTACCCTGGCCTCCCATGAGGGGATCATGTCGAAGTGCATCGCTGATCGATGGCCGTATAGGATGATCTGGTCGTGATAGCGGCGGGCGAGAAAGACAGAGTCCTGCTCCGTCTGGGAGGTGAACTCCTCGACAAGAGCCACTCGAGAAATCTCTCTCTGGTTGCGCGCGCTCACGGTCTGGAGTGTGTCGGGGAGCATGGATAGGCTGTGAAGCAAGACCAGGCCGAACAACATAAGGCTGGTAAGTGAACGACGACGAGATGCTAGCCCCGCCACTCGAGAGGCCAGTTGACCTACCATGAGATACAGGGCCGGGAAGGAAGGCAGGAGGAAACGGCTGCCGAAGTCCTCTGGCGCATAAAGATAGAAAGAAAACAGGATAGGAAACAGCGTGGCGAGGCTAAGGAGAAAGGCGCCCTGCCTGCGCGACATGACGAGGAGAGACAGTGGGACGAGCACGAGCAGATACCTGAAATTGTCCCACAGGGTTCTCAGAGTAGCGGTGTAGCCGCCAGGCTCGATAGGGGACCGCCCCAAGAAGTAAGATGGGTCGAAGAAAGGAAATGTGATCAACGTATGGGGTGGTTGGTAGCCAGTAGTGAGCGCTCCGCCGTAGTAGACTTGGTTGAAGATCAGGATCAACAAGGCGAGTGCCCCGAAGCCCAGCATGAAGCGGCGGACAGGCCCCTTTACCCACAGACGGCGACGATTTGTGAAGATCGCGTAGAGGGCCAGCGGAAGGAGGACCACGCCCATGACGTAGCGCATCAGGCAGGCAAACCCAAGGATGATCCCTGAGAGCAACCCTTCCAGGTTCCTCTTGTGGTCATAAGCTCTCACGAAGAACGCGAGCCCCCAGAGCATGGTCGCTGTGGCAGGGGCATCGCTCCTGGAGAGGACAGCCATCTGGAAGTAGACGGGGTCAAGAGCCAGGAGTATTGCTGCGACCAAGCCCACTCTTGGATTGAAGAGGGCTTCTCCGAGGGCATACATGCCAATCAAGCCCGCCAGTGCCATGGTCGGAGACGCCAGAAAGATGGCGTGGGGATGGGGGATGAGTAGTCTGAACAAGGCCACGACCAGAGGAAAACCGGGACTGTAGTTCAGATAGAAGTTTGGATCCGTCTCGCCCAGTCTGACCTTGAAACTGTGAAGGGTGAAATAGGGGCCTGCCGATTCGTTGAGGGGATTGTTGTAGCTGGGCAAGCCCGTCTCTGCGATGCGGATCCCTCCATAGAGATACCCGGCGGAATCGTTGCTCTGGATGACGGTGATACATTGGGTGAAGTAGAGCAGCGCGCAAGCAATAACGAGAGCGATGAGACCTACTCGTTCTGGTGGTGTGAGTAGGGATAGAGCTCCCGCGTAGAGTTCCTGGGCTACGCGGCGGGGAAAGCTGGTAGACATAGTACAGGCCTTATAGGGGATCGTAGGATGGTGCCCACTGGACCACCGACGTCGCGCAACTGAGCACACCGTGTCCCTTCGTTGGCGTGCGTCTGACGGACTCCGACCACATCTCTGGCCCTGTAAAAAGGCTACCTGGTTCTACCCAGGTAGCCTTCTTGACCGAGTTGTAAGAATGAGCGTCGTTCAGTCGTTGATGGCGTTGTAGCTACTCAACCGCCCGTTGCCGTCCCAAAGCGTGTCCACAATGGATAGGACATTCTGATCCGACTCCACGTAGACTGAACCCAGCCAGTCGTCTGGCAGGCCACCTATAGTCTTCAGCAGGATATTCGCCACACCGTTTCCAGGGATGGCCTGGTTGGCAAGGGTGAGATCCAGGTTCCCATCCCTACCGTAGAAGTAGTAGTCGACCAAGGCCTCGCTGGATGAGAGGTTGGCGACAGCGAGACGGGAGAACATAGATCCGGCCACGAGCTTAGACGCTGATGGCATGTAGAGGACTCCGCTACCGTACGCGGGATCAATCATGTTGTACATGCTGGATGACTCGCCGCGACGAATGGGGGCCGCTACTCCAAAGATCGGCACGTCGGAAGTGACAACCACCTTTCCATTCCACGTGATCCCGGGACCTGCATCCCTGTCCAGCGCATCCAGTAGGGCGGCGGGGACATCCTGTCCCATCCTCAAGTGGATGATGATAGTCTGCATGCCAGGGATGGTGATGTCCTCGATCAGCAGATCCTGCGTGCCGGACAGGCGATCATAGAAAGCCACATCGACTGTAGCTTCCGAGCTGCTGGGGTTCTGGAGCGCAATCATGGCAAACTCCAGCCATTTCAGCGTGCCGCCTTCATCAGTGGCGCGCCTCGCGACCTTGGGGGCGACCAAGTTATAGGAGGGTTCAGCCATCCCCACGTAGGCGCCACAGTAGCCTCTCCAGTGATTGACGTACACGGCAGTGATCTGCTTTTCGTCCTCAGCCTCTATGATCGCGGAGCCGGACCAAGTCGACCCTCCGCCGAGGGTCGCCAAATCAGGTACCTTGCCCCCTGGGTTGCCCAGGTCGTAGTACCTCGACCCACCCACTTCGATGGTCTCGCTGATTGTGGCGGTGGGAGTGGCCTCACCAAGCTTGTAGTAGGATACCGACACTGTGGCATCGGTGCTGTCGGCATTCTGGATGGCGATGTGTCCTACTTTGTTGTTGTGAATGACCATGACTCGGGGCAGATAGAACTTGTCGCTGGTCTCTCCGAAACCGGTATAGGACGCCGCGGAGGTACCATCGTCGCTGGTGCTTCCCCCGTCATAGAGAAGATTCACGACCGATGCCAGCTCGCTGTCGGAGTAGAGAACCACCGATCCTACCCAGGATGAGCCGATGCTCGTGTCGGAAGCAAGAAACTCTTTTCCCGACAGCGGGTCTATACTGGTGCCCACACTGTCGGCCGGGGTGCCATCGGGGTCCAGGTATTGAGCCACCACGCTTGCGTCTGAGCTGTCGCTCATGTTCTGGGCGATGATGTTCGCGTTTCCCTGGCCGTTGTCTGGAGTCTGAGCCTCCACTGCGACGATGCTGCAAAGCAGCATGAGCACCAAGATGCTCACAACACCGGTCTTCAGGCTCCTTCTCACGACCCTTCCATACCTATTCATGGATACACCTCCATTTTGGTTCTAAGACGAAAAGGGCGCAGGACGCGCTTCCACCATCATATTACTACGAGGGAGATAGCCGGTCAATAACCCCTTTGGGGTATTCTGCCCAGAAGGTGCCCAACAGATGCTGCCATTTCGCAGCGGCTCAATTGACGTACGGGAGTCGTCTCGAGCCTTGCCTGTACCTCCACACTATGGCGCCTTGCCTCTCTGGGCATGTACCCCTTCGTAGGCGTGCAGGGTCTGCCGTGCGGTGTCTTCCCAAGTGTACGCGCGCGATCTGGCTAGCCCTCGCGCGGCTACCGCACGCAGCCTGGCGGGGTCAGTAAGCAGATCTTGCATGGCTTGCGCCAACGCCTCAACATCATAGGGGTCCACCAAGACTGCTCCGTCGCCTAGCACCTCAGGCAACGATGAGACGTTCGACGCAATCACAGGCGCGCCGCACGCCATGGCCTCCAACGGTGGCAGACCGAACCCCTCGTAGAGCGAAGGGTACGCAAAGATGGTGGCGGCGCTGCACAGCAGGGGTAGATCGTCGTCAGGCACGTAGCCGGTGAAGACAACCTGATCCAGCAACCCTCTGTCATGCACCAGGCGGTGGATGTCCGACTCGCGCCACGAGGGCTGACCGACGATCACCAGTTGTGGTTCCGAGACGATGCGCTGCCGCAACTGAATGAAAGCCTCGATCAACCGCCCAAGGTTCTTCCGTGGTTGCAGGTTTCCGACGGTGAGGATGAACGAGTTGCTGATACCGTACTTGTCTCGTATTCGTCGGGCTTGTTCAACGTCAGGAATGGGCTTGAAGCGGGAAGCGGCAGCCTCGTGTGTGACAACGACCTTGTCAGTCGGCACCCCGTATTCCTTGACTATGTCCCTCTTGGTGTGCTCCGATACAGCGATGATCTTGGTTGCTCTCCTTGCTGAGAAGGGCACGAGAGCGGACAGAAGCAGGCGGTCGCGAGGAGAGAAGAACTCGGGGAAGAACTCATAGCTGATGTCGTGAATGGTGACCACGGTTGGGACAGGGGACACGGGCGGAGCGACGTAGTTCACGTGGAGCAGGTCGTAGCGCTCGCGCCAGGCGATGTAGGGCATGGACACAGGGATTCTGATCAGAGACGTAGCGGGAAGGACCTGCACTGCTGAGAAGTTCGGCGGTGCCGATAGTTCGGCCGGCAGCAGGGACGGATCGTTAGAAAGCAGGAAGTACTCGTTGTCCGGATCGATCTTCCCGAGAGCTCTGATCAGGTTGACCACATAGGTCTCGTTGCCCGTCTCCCTGGTCCCAACCATGTGAGCGTCTATGGCGATCCGCATTGGCTCCCTCATCTACCGGAAGGCCAGGGCCAGGCTCTTGCGACCGTAGGCCAGCACCAGGTTTCTCTGGTTGGCGAAATCTCGTCGCCCTAACAGGAGCCGACCCATGGCATACAGCAACGAACGCACAAGGAAACCAGAAGCCGCGGTGAGGTGGAAAAGGGTGGTCTCCGCTCGGCTATGATGCAAGCGGTAGTACGAATCAACGCTCTCTAGCCACTCCGTTGCAGTGTCCTCTGAGCTGCTCGCGCGGTAACGGTGGATGGTTCTCGCGAACGGCAAGTAGCAGATCTTCCATCCCGCTTCCCTCGCCCGCCTACACCATTCGACATCCTCCATGTACATGAAGTAGGAAGTGTCGAGTCCACCCACGGTCCTGAAGAGTTCCGCGCGTGCCATCAAGCAAGCTCCTGAGACCCAATCCACTTCTGTCTCCTGCTTGAAGCTGTCCTTCTGCTCCAGCCACAACCCTTTCATCAACAAGGGCGAGAGTTTCGAGAGGAAGGAGAAGTAGTTGAAGGCGGTCAGCAGGGAGAATTCGAAGCCACCTGCGCCCATCTGGTAGCTGCCGTTCGGCAGAATCAGAGCTGGGCCCACGACCCCCACCTCTTTTCTCCCCTCCAAGAACGCCGCCATCCGCTCAACGGTGCCTTCCTGAAGTACGGCGTCAGAGTTGAGAAGCAGCACGTGCCTGCCTTTGGAGATGGATATGCCCTGATTGTTGGCTTCCGCGTATCCGAGATTCTCCTCGTTGGCCAGCAATTCCGCCTGGGGAAAATCGTTCCTCAGCATCCGGAGGCTGCCATCCGTCGAGCCGTTGTCTACAACGATAGTCTCAAAGCTCACTGACTTCACGGTGTTGTAGACGGCGTCGAGGCACTCACGGAGTAGCTCTCTCGTGTTCCAGTTGACGACGATGATCGACAAGTCCAGGAGTTGCATCGGCTGTCGGTCAGGATACGCTCCTATAGGTAGCCAAGGCTCTTGAGGCGCTCTTCGATTTCCGCCTCCTCTTCTGCTGAGTATCCGTCGGACTGGTCTTCTCCAGGCCCCATGTCTGATGACGTGTCTGCGTAACGCAGAGGATGGTTGGCCCGATAAGCCTCAGTCAGCATCCCCGTCAGCACCTTTCCGTCCATGTCGTCAGGTATGGGCAATCCGAGGAGATGCAGTATCGTCGGGGCCAGGTCTATGATCTCGGCTTCCGTCACCTCTGACCCGTCGCGGATCGCGGGCCCGTAGGCGAGCATGATACCAAACAAGCGATGGATACCAGAGTGATCCAGAGGTACCGACTTGAAGCGGTTGGTGAGGCCGAAGACCTCACCACTCTTGGCGACGGAACCGGGCTTGACATGATAGAGGCCATCCCGCAACTGGAGGAGCAGGTCGGGTGCTTCGCTCACGTACGGTCCCTGGAAGAGATCCTCCGGACGATACACGGCTTCCACTACCGGTTCGCCGGTCTCCGGATCCTTTAGCGCCAGGAGTCTGTGCGTCAGCTCTGCGAGTAGTTGTTCGCTCTCACCTCCGGGCTCGACAGTCCCCAAAGGCTCTCGCCCGCGCTGGTTCAGCATCAGATTGCCATAGGCGCCTACGCTGTAGACCTTGGTACGCTCCCAGTCGATGCCCACCGTTTCCGGGCTATTCATGGTGGCCCAGAGGCTCGACAGCGATCCGCCTTGGACAATGGGGCGCAGGTACCCGCGGACCCGTCGGGGCAAAGCTCGGCGCCCCCAGCGGACCGCATTTCGACCCATCCTGGGTACCAGGCTCGAGGCCAGAAGCTCCACTCCTTTGCGATACGAGAGTAGCCCCTCCTGAGCCAGCCAGTTGTTCAGGTAGAGGTCCCGATAGTAGGGCCCCGCTCCATGGTCAGACATGATGATCATGGTGGTCTCAGGGCCGACCAGGCGTCGATACTCGGCTACAGTCTCGTCTAGTTGCCGATAGATGGCTTTGATCGCCTCTCTTGTCTCCTCTGGTTCGTCGGGGTCGTGACCGGGGTAGGTTTCATCCATCTGCTTCCAGAAGAAGTGCTGGGCGCGATCAGACTGTCCATATACCACGACTGTGAGATCGAGATCCTCTTCTTTCATCAACGTGGTCACGATCTTCGTCTGCCACTCGATGCTCTCCTGGAGATCACGAACGTACTGCACTGCGGTGCGGCCGGTGATCGCCGGCTCCAAGATCCTCTCCAGGCCAAACGCTGCTGCCAGCCTCTCCTTGAGTGCTGGCGGGTAGGTGAACTGGGACCTTGGCCCTGGCGTACCCAGCCCACTGATGAGTACACCATCCAACTGGGAGGGCGGATAGGTGAGAGGCACGAAGAAGAAACCAGACCTGAGTTTCTGAGATCCTAATATGTCCCACAGCGCTGCCCCTCGACGGGTGCGTGATGTGCAGGGACGCCAAACATACTTACCTTCTACCCGTTCCGAGGTGAACCCGAAGACCCCGTGCTTGCCAGGGTTGTTGCCTGTCAGGAAGGAACTCCAGGCCTGGGGGCTGATAGGCTGCATCACCGAGCGGAGGGGGCCATGTGCCCCCTGCTCCAGCAGGCCAGCGAGAGTGGGCAGGTAGCCCTCTGCAGCCCAGGGCTTCAGTAGATCGAATGTCGCCCCGTCCAGACCAATGACTAGTACCTTCGCGTTATGGCGTGCTGGGCCCATCGCGTTGGGACCTCCTGGCAAGAATCCAAAGCACCGCGGACGGCGAGGAGCCTTCCTGAGATGATACTATCATTCCCGTGGTCTCGATGGCAATGAAGAGGCCCACATGCCCAGCGCGGGCACTCCCTAGCGCCCGTCGCTGTCACCTTCCAGGCTTCGGAATCGAGTATTGATAACGTGTGTAGCAGCAGCAATGAGCCCGGCATGAGCCCAGAAGAGGCCCAACCAAGTCCCCTCCGTGGATTGGTAGGCTACCAGGAGGCCCGCAAAGCCGACACTCAAAGAGAGGAGTATCGCTCTCAAGGGAGTGCCCTGGGCCCTGCGAAGTGCAAATAGGGCCCCCAAGGCCAGCGTTCCTACGAAAAGGGCAAATAGGAGCACGCCTACCGCGCCGGTATCCATCAGGAGGTGTATTTCCAGGTTGCCCACCCAGGCCAGTACCTTGCGTTCTCTGCCGAAGGCACGAGCCATGCCTCCCGTGCCCCAGCCCAGCAGCGGACGCTCTTGCCAGGCTGAAATGGCCAATTCGTACTTGGCTGCCCGCCCGACCACGGTGCGCTCGCTACCTAGCCGGGCAAAGGAGGCCAGGCGATCGATGAGAGCGATGTCCTTGGGCAACAAGTAGACTACGGCAACCACCGACACGAGCGCCACAGAAAGGACGATGCCTACAAGAAACAAGCGTTTCAGGAAGAACCTGTCGAAGCCTCGGTGCATGACCAAGAACAGCGTCGCCGTTGCGGCTAAGCCGAGCCACGCTCCCCGAGTAAGACTCGCAATCACGGCCGCCAGTGTGATCCAGAAGCCTGCACGCAACCATCTTCTGGGGAAGGGAGCTTGCTCGGGGGGTGCAAAGAGCAGTACCAGGAAGACCAGACAGACGGACATGGTGTAGCTGCCAAAGATGTTGGCGGCGTTTAGAGTGCCGGTGGGTGCTGGGCCCGGGTAGGAGGATGGATAGGCCACACCCAGGTTGATCCCTATGGCGTAGTAGAGGGCAAGGGCCAGCACGCCGAAGATGGACTGCACAACCCCCAGTGTCAGGAAGAGGCCGAAGGCATACTTGAGATGTGTTTCTGACCGAATCAGGTTGGGGAGAATGAAGAAGATGGCCAGCATCAGGCTGAGGCGAATCAAGTCGTTAGTGCCAGTTTCGGAGGCCACTGGGGATATGTAGGACGAAAGGAAGTTGCTGCCCAGCCAACCGAGGGCGAAGAAAGTGGGCAGCGAGAAATAGAACCGCGTGTCCTCCTTCAACAACTGCCGCAGGAGCAGGAGACCCCAAAGGGCGATGATGACTACATACTCTGGCTTGACTGTACGCCCTGCTACTTCGTAGTCATAGCGATCGACGACTGTAGCCAGGAGCAGAAGGGCAGTGCCCCCTAATGGCCAGACGAAGAAGAAGACAACAGCCAGGATCAAGACCAGCAGCAGAGCCAGGATGGGAAAAGGAGACAAGATGGAAGGTAGAATCCCCAACGCTGCGGATAGGAGTGCCAAGACGAGAAGCAGCAAAGGTTCGGGCCTGAGTACCCTCGGTTCTCCAGTGGTCTGCATTTCCCCTACCCTAGATAGCCCATCCCTTTCAGCCTGTCCTCTATCACCCTTGCGTCTTCGTCGGAGTACTCTGTGCTGGACGATTCCTTGCCAGCTTCTGTCCCCGGAGGCAAGACCTTGACCGGATGAGAGTCCAGGTACGCCTCCGCGACGGCTCCTTCGAGCACCCTACCGTCGATGTTCGCAGGGATGTCAACTCCGAAGAGATGCAGTATGGTGGGTGCAACGTCCAGAATCGATGCCGCATTCAACTCGACGCCTTTTCGGACGTTCTCCCCTTCCACGATCAGGATGCCGTTCACCCTGTGGCCCCCGTTGTTGAGAGGAGCAGGTGCAACTTCACTTTCCCCGTCTGCTTGACCGCCGCCCCCATCGGCTGCCAGGCCACTGATCACGAAATCCGTCCTCCATCTGATGGAGATATCTGGCGCTCTGTCAACGTGGTCTCCAGAGTAGATCTCGTCTCGACGAAAGGCGCATTCGACGACCCTCTCGCCTGTCTTGACGTCGCGGCAAGCCATCAACTCATCTATGAGGTGTGTGCACAAGTGGTCATACTCCTCGCCAGGCTCAACGATGCCGCCTGGTTCCCTCCCTTTCAGGTTGATCCAGATCTCATCTCGGGCTCCATCGGAGTACGCTTTCGTGGCAGACCAATCTATACCTTCAAAGCAGATGGCTGACTCGACTTGTTCGCGAACTCCGGGGAATAGTTTCACCAGCTTCAGCTTTGTTTCGCGCGACAAATGCTTGTCGAGCTGACGGTAGGCAAACCCAAGCTGCCTGGTAGAAAAGCCTCTCACGCTGCTCAGGAAGGACCTCCAAGGGGACGGGCCATCCCCAGATCCACCATGGGACTGGAGACCCTTCTGCCTGAGCCAAGGATTCAAGTACTCAGCCCCCCGCTGGTTGAATCCTCCGCCGTGATCCGACATGATGAGGGTTGTTGATGGCTTGGCTTCCTCCACCAGAGTCTGTACAACATCATCCATCCGCTCGTACACCCTCAGTATCGCGTCGCCGTAGATCTTTGCTTCCTCCTCATCATGTTGAGGGTGACGCGGATCCATGTCCTTCCAGAAGAAATGCTGTACCGCGTCTGTGGCGGTGAAGACCACGATGAAGAGCTCCCAGGGGTATTCGGCCAGCAGATAGCGAGCATAGGCCAATCGCTTGTCCGCGGCTTCAAACAGCCTGGCCAGGGCCTGGTCTTTCTTTCCGGCCTTCACGTAGCCGGGTATGCCCGGCTCTATGATGTAGTCTCCCACCTGGGACGAAAGCTCCTCAAGGACGGAAGGAGGGTGGGCGAAGCCCTCGCTCTGCACATTGGGACTGTCCAGCCCGGCCAGCATGATGCCGTTGATCTCTTCGGCGGGAAAGGTCATGGGTACATTGATCACACATACCCTCTTACCCTGGTCGCTGAGGATCTTCCAGAAGCTCTCTCCCGTACGATGGCTTCGGTTCAGATACCGCTTGCTGTAGGTGTTTGGAACCCTCTCGTCGAAGTAGAATATGCCGTGCTTGCCGGGGTTGGTTCCGGTGGCAAACGAACTCCAGGCAGGTGCACTATTCATGTTAGGCACCGATGCCAGGTTAGCATGGACTCCTTCCGCGATCATCCTGCCGATCGTGGGTAGCCTTCCTTGAGCGACCCATGGCCTGATCAGATCAAAGGTGGCGCCATCGAGGCCAATGATCAGTATCCGCTTCCTAGCGTCAGAGTCAGGAGTCATCACAGGTACCCCAAACCCTCCAGTTGCTCTCTGATCCGCTCTGCTTCCTCATCGGAGTACTCAACGTCAGGTGTGTCTTCGTCGTCACCCGCCGATGTGAATCGCGGCGGATTCGCTTCGAGGAACGATGGTTCCAGAGCGTCGGTCAGCACTTTGCCGTCCATGTCGCCTGGTATAGGTTGTCCCATAAGGTGTAGGATCGTGGGGGTTACATCGATCAACTCGGCTCCTTTGATCTCTCGTCCCGGCCGGATGCCTTCGCCCTTGATGAGGAAGATACCATTCATCTTGTGGCTGCCGCTGGTCTTGAGTCTCTTCATCTCTGTCTTTGACATGACCCGGACTGCGGCGTCGCGAGCTTCGTGAGATCTGAAGAGGTCGGGGGCGCCTGCCGCTTCCACAACAAGATCGGGGATGTTCTGGAGAAAGGCTCCGTGGAACAGTTCCTCTCGACGATACACTCTATGTACGAGGGGTTGGTCGCTCTCTGGGTCTCTCAGCCCGGGCAACTCGGCGATGATGCGGTCGCGGATGCTTTCGTATTCTGACCCAGGTTCCACGATGCCTTCTGTCTCGCGCCCCTTCATGTTGATCCAGATGTTGCCCCTGATCTCCTCGGAGAAGGCCCTCGTCCGGGGCCAATCGATATCGGAGAAGAGGATCTGAGCGGATGTGCCACTTCGAAGTCTGCCAGGCAGGGATCTACGGACCTTGGTCAGAGTTTGAAAGGGAAGGAGGCTGTGCAAGAGGTTCCTGCTTGATTGCAGTGCCTTCACGGCCAGGCTGGATGGGATGCTACGAATCCGACTCATGCCTCGAGGCGCTCGGAAGGCCAACAGTCCCTGCTGCTCCAGCCACACATTGAGGTGCACCGACCTGTCGGGAGTGGGTCCGTTGCCGTGATCGGACAGCAAAACCACGGTGGTATCTTCAGGCATTTGCTCCAACAGAGAGGCCAGCTCACTATCCACCTTGCGGTAGACATCGAGGACAGTGTCCCCATAGAGCGCCGCGGTCTCTGGCTCGTAGAGCGGATGGCTGGGGTCATGATAGCCCCAGAAGAAATGGGCCACCCCATCGGTCGCCGTGACCACGAAGATAGTGAAGTCCCAGGAATGTGTGTCCATCAAGTAGCGGGCAGCCGCGAATCTGACGGCAACCTCGTTGAACAGTTCTTCTCTCGCCTTATCGGGTCGGCCGCGCCGGCTGTACAGCCAATCGTTGGGAACTATTACGTAGGACCCAAGCGCCTCTTCCAGATCGTGCTTCAGATCGCTGGGGAAAGTGTATTGGCTGTCCATACCCGGTGTGTCCCTTCCGGACACCATCACTCCGTTGACCTCTTCGGGTGGATAGCTCATGGGGACGTTGATGACGATGACTTCTTTGCCAGCCATGCTCAGGATGCGCCACAACGAATTGCCTCGCCTGGCGCTGGCATTCAGGAGACGAAACCCATAGCCGGGGAAATCCCTCTCCCAGAAGTCGAATATGCGGTGTTTCCCCTGGTTCTTGCCGGTGATGAAGGAGGACCAGGCCTGTGCGGTATAGGGCTGGATCACGGACCTGAGTTCTCCCCAGGAGCCATCTTGCATCAAGCGGGCGAACGTGGGGAGCAACCCTTCACGCGCCCACGGCGCTATGAGATCGAAGGTTGCTCCGTCCAAGCCAACCGCGAGTACTTTGTGGCCTTCCCTTGTTGAACCCTTATCGCTCATCTCTCTTCTTCACGCGGCCTCGCGCAACGAGCGTACAGCCGTAGGCACCGACCCGAGAGCGGACTTTACCGATGGAGGCAAACCTCCCGATGAGGCCCGGCGCCCTGGGGGATTCGACGGCCGTGCGGGCAGAGCGCGCTAGTCCAGATAACCTAGCCCCTTCAGGCGTCTATGGATCTCCTTTGCCTCTTCCTGGGAGAAAGTTCCGTCCAGCATGCCCTGTGCATCTTTCTCATGACTCTCGGCGCGTCGAACTGGGTTCGTCTCGAGAAAACCCGGTTCGAAGAGCTCTTGCAGGACCCTTCCGTCCATGTCGTCCGGTATCGCCAGGCCCATGGCGTATAGCGCGGTGGGAGCCACGTCCACGATGCTGACACCGTCCACATTCTCTCCCTGCCTGACGCCGGGGCCCCAGGCGATCAGGATGCCAGTCCCCTCGTGGGCTCCCAGACCCTTGGCCTTCGCGTCTTCCAGGACGTCCGATCCCGAAATGTCAAAACCTATGTGATAGTTGTCGCCCATCTCCAATAACAGGTCGGGAGCTTCGTCGACGTATGGGCCACTGTAGATCTCTTCTCGTAGGAATACTCTCTCCACTACCTTGTTGCCATTGCGAGGATCCGTGAGTTGCATGAGGTCAGTCTTGATCTGCTGCCTCAGCCGCTCATATTCCACCCCAGGCTCCACGACACCTTGAGGTTCTCGTCCGCGGAGGTTGATGTATATGGCTCTTTCGGAGGGATGACCTCGATAGGCCTTGGTCCGAGACCAGTCTATCAGCTTGGCTGCCCCAAGAGCTCGCCTACCACGATCTACCGCTCGCTTTGGCAGAATCCTCTTTGCGGTGCTGACAAGGCCCCTCGCGTGTCTTCTCAGGCCGATCCTCCTGGCATAGCTGAGCAAACCCTCGCGCTCGAGCCAGTTGTTGAGATGGAGATACGTGTAGAGACCACAGAAACCATGATCTGAGACAACAAGGACGAAGCTATCGTCATCCAGCTTCGACAGCAACTGACCTACGATCTCGTCGATCTTGCAGTACAGATTCAGTATGCAGGTGGTGATCTCTCCTTGTCCTCCCTGCCGTCCCTCATCGAGAGCTTGCTCCAGATGCCCCCACATGAAGTGCTGGATTCTATCAGGCGTTTCGAAGACCACCATCGAGAAGTCGTCCAGATGCTGCGGCCACAGCATGTCGATAGCAGCTCTCTTGCTCAGGAGGGCTTCTTCGAGAGCGTGACTGTACTGGAGCAGAACGTCTTCCGAGTCGGTGCTTATGTCCTGACCACGACTGTAGACATCAATCACGTACCCTAGCTCTCGTAAGCTACCTGCCAACTCCCGCGGGTAGGTGAATTCGCTGTCGATGCTGGGGGTGAGCATCCCCGACACCATGAAACCGTTGACCTCCTCGGGTGGGTAGGTCATGGGAACGTTGAGCACCCCCACGCTCCTGCCCTCTCTGCCCACTACGTGCCACAGCTTCTCGCCTTTGATGGAGCGACTGCTCACCCAATATCTCTCACCACCCTGGCGGGTTGCCTCCTGCCAACCGAACAGCCGGTGCTTTCCGGGGTTCTTGCCAGTCATGAAGGAACTCCAGGCAGGTGCAGTGATGGGAGGAATCGTGGATTGGAGTCCTCCTCGCATGCCGTTGTGCGCAAGGCTGGCCAGGTTGGGCAAGAGACCTCTCTCCATGAGGGGATTCAGGAGTCTGAATGTCCCGCCATCGAGGCCCACGACAAGGATCTTCGCAGATCTCTCTGCCATCTCAGGATTCTCCAACTGGATGCTGTGCTGCCGCGTGTGCAGGCTCACGCCTTGCTTGCGGTGAAGAGGCGTATCCTTGGCGCAACCTCACATAGCCGGCATCCAGAATGTAGTCCTTCTACACCGGAGTATCTTCTCAGTGCATAGGCTATGGTGCATCAAGAGCGCCTGCGCCAGGGCAGAATGGTGACCACCAACTCTCGAATCAACGCCATCTCTTTAGCGTTTAGGATACCGAGAAGAAAGATGGAAGTCAAGTATACGATGCCACCGACGGCCAGCGACACGGGAGACGGGAACCTCTGGAGAGCCAGGACTGCTATTCCAGCAATCAGGCCGCAGGCCAGGGGCCGTAGGAATACCTCGCGTGTGGAAACTGGACATACGTATCTCGTGACTACGACAAGGCTGAGCAGGCAGAAGACAGTCTCTGAGATGAGAAGGGCAGAGGCAGCTCCGACGAGCCCGTAGCGAGGTGTGAGTGCGAGGTTGAGCAATAGATTGATCGCCAGGCTGGATGCCCAGATCATGGTGTCTTTTTCCTGGTGATCCGCGGAGCGCAGGGTGTAACTCGACAGGTAGCCTAGGAAGGAAATGGGGATCGCTGGCGCCAGAATGCGAAGGGCGACAGATGTCGCGGCGAACTCTGGTCCCAGGATGAGTAGAGCGATGTCGTTGGCGCAAATCATGATTGCCCCACAGACGGGAAGGGATACGAGAAGGAGGAACTTGAGCCCGGTCTGATACATCTTCGCCAGTCTCTCTTGTGATGAAATGGCCAGCTGGGAGAAGACTGGAAAGAGGGCTCCTACCAGTGATGCAGCGGCGACGTTGGCAAGACTGTATATCCTCAGGGCTCCGGAAAACAGTCCCACCTCGGAAACTCCCCGGGTCCCTTCCAGGATGACTGTGCCCTGTCTCTCGTAGACGCGTTGGATGCCCAGACTGATGCCTATAGGTATGCTCGCCACCAGGAAGGACCTCCAAAGCGACAAGTCCAGTCCAAAACGCGGCCTGATGAACTTGGCAAGGGTGAAGGAGAAGCAGACTATGCCGCGCACGACTGCCGAGGCGAGAAAAGCGAGAAAGACGGCTACGAGACCAAGATCGAGGTGAATGACCAGGAGAATGCCCACCAATCCTACCGTACGATCAATGAACATCAGGGCCAACTCATACTCCATCTTCTCAAAAGCGCGAAAGACGGAGACATTCAAGTTGGCGTAGATCCGAATCAGCATCTCCGCGGCACAGATTCCGATGATAAGCAGGTCCTCTGAGGTCAGACCTCGCAAGATCGCTGCACAAAGGATCAGTGCCATGGTGGCAGCGGTGAGGATCGCTTTCAAGACCAGGAGATTGCCGAAGTACAGCCCAGCCTTCTCCCTGTGGCGAGCCGTTTCCCGTATGAAGATCTCGTGGATGCCGAGGAGAGCTAGGACCTGAAACAGTCCCACAAAGGCATAGGCGTAGCTGTACCTTCCATAGCCGGCCTTCCCCAGGTAGCGCGTGAGAAGGGGGATGTATATGAAAAGCGTGAGGGTACTGTACGCCTGGGCGAGGAAGAGAACTGCCGAGTTTTTGGCTACGCGTCTGGGTCCTATCAAAACGAATACTCCATGTGGTTGGGACGCTAATCCAGGTAACCCAATCCCTTCAGTCTTTCCAGCACGTCTTCCTGCTCACCATCGCTGTACGTCTTGCGGTCAATGTCCTCGGGCTGTCTGGGTGCAACGTCGTGGAGGGCTACGGGATGGCTGGCAAGGAAGTCGGGATGGAAGACCCCCTCCAATACTCGTCCGTCCATGTCGTTGGGGACGGGCTCCCCCATCAGGTGAAGGACAGTCGGGGCCACGTCCATGATATGCGCTCCGTCAATCTGGTGCTTCGACTTGATCCCCTCTCCCCTGAAGATGCAGACTCCGTCCAAAGCATGGCCCGCATTCGCTCGGTAGTCAGTCTTCAATTCACGAGGACCAAGTACTTCGATGGCTTCTCTCCTGGTCTGACTTGGACTGGAACGGGCGAGTCTGTATCGGTATCCTTCTTCCGAGAGATGGAGCACGAGATCGGGAACTCTGTCTAGATGAGGACCAGCGTACAGATCTTCGCGCTTGTAGACCTTTTCCACGACAGGTTGGCCTGTCTCGGGATCCTCGAGATGCCTCAGCTTCTCGGAGATCTCGTCGCGCAACTCCTCGTATTGTTCCCCAGGCGCAGCGCATCCTTGCGGCTCACGCCCTTCCAGATTGACCCAGATGGCTTCCCTCTGCTCAATCGCGTAGGCCCGAGTCTGGGACCAGTCTATGTCCGCGAGGGTTAGATGAGAGATGACCTTCCTCTCCAAGCGCGGAAAAGCTTCCTTGAGTTTCCTCCTCAGTTCCGCAGGGAGACTCTGTTTTAGTTCCCGCCATAGCTTCCACACCGGTCGGGAGATGATTGTCTTCCGCACCCGGGCTCCTGATCCCGAATCCGACCTGAACTTCAGTAGACCTTCTTCGGCTAGCCATGTGTTGAGGTGCACAACCCTGTTGTTCATGGGTATGGCTCCATGGTCGGAGACCACCACGAACGTCACCGCATCTCCCAGTCGCTCCATGAAGTATCCTAGCATCTGGTCCATTCGCTCGTAGGTCTCTCGGATGACGTGCTCGTATTCCTCGTCGCCGGGGAGCCGAAGCGGGTGTTGGGGGTCCATGTGCTTCCAGAACCAGTGCTGGACACGGTCAGTGGCTCGGAAAACGACGGTGAAGAGATCCCAAGGGTAGTTCTCCATGAGGTACTTGGTTGCCTCGAAACGAGCTTCGGCTGCTCCCCAAGTCTCCTCGATGAAGGCGTCGTGCCTCTTCTTGTCTCCGGGCACCAAGCGATATCCCCCTGGCTCTATACAGTAGTTGGGCGCAGCTTCGAGCAGTTCCTCCCTCAGTTGTGATGGGTAGGTGAAGTCGCTGTTCAGCGTGGGAGCGTCCATGCCAGCTACCAGGATACCGTTCACTGCCTCGGGTGGATAAGTCATTGGCACGTTGACAACGCCGACTCTCTTGCCTGCACGGCTGAGGATTCCCCAGATAGTGTCGCCGTCTCGACTCATGGCATTCACGATCTGGAACTCGTAACTCCCCCGACGGCGCATGAGAAAGTCTACCAGACCATGCTTGCCTAGATTCTTGCCGGTCATGAAAGACGTCCAGGCTTGCGCGGTCATGGGCGGAATGGTGGATCTGAGTTTTCCATACGCCCCGTCGGTCATGAGCTGGGCCAGGTTTGGCAGTCTGCCCTCTTCGGCCCACGGCAGTATGAGATCCAGGGTCGCGCCGTCCAGGCCGATGATGAAGACCTTCCTGCTATCGCTGAGCGGCATATCTTACCCCCACGAAGCTTGTCTCAGATCTGGCGCCCTGTTCACGGGCCACCAGCGCAGTCCCAGCCGGTCCCTGGAAGAGCCCGACCCGGCGGTTGCGCCGACGCATTCGATAGTAGCGGACTTGCCGGTGGCGCGGCTTCGCCACCACGACTGCAAAGACGAACCAGTTCTACTCAGGCAGGCTCTGCGGCATGCTTCGCCTTGAATCACTTCTCGCACTCCTTCTGGAGTCCTGGCGTTGGAGGGAGATACTGGGCACCGCGCACCACTCGGAACACCACAACCGTGGGCTTGGGGGGAGCTTGTGCCCATGCCGAGGACAGACCCTTCGCTGGGAGGAACCAACACCAATCCCATGACGCTGTGACTCCCCGGAGCGCGCGATTCCGCCAGCACACGGGGAGCAATGGGGTACCCAGCAACGAGGAGGTCCTGCCGCCTCATTCCAGACTAAGGACGCGGACGTCCGGGAACGATTATCCAATCCACACTGGTGTAGGACTCGCCGGTCCAACGGTAAATGACCGCCTTCAGTCTCTCAGAAGACGAGTCGTCTTCGAATACTACGATCTCGTCTATCCCTGTGGAATCAACGTTTCGCACCTCAGGTGGATAGTAGGCCGACACAAAAGGCCCCTCGCCATCGGCGCCCAGAACCGCGTACTCGGCACCATTCCAGGCAAAGATGTGAAGGAGCTGCTCAGCCCCGTCACCTGTGCTCTGGAAGACCAACACCTCCAGGATATGATCCAGGTTGATGTCGTCGATGACCAGATCATCCACTTGCGCTGGGGATGATAGCTGCATTTCCCACGTCTTTCGATAGTCTTCGCCATCACGAGCCACGACTGCTGCCCCCGCCATCGCCGATCCGGAGGCATCGCTCTCACCGGTGAAGACCAGCACGAACTCAGATTCTTTGTCGTTGTTCAGATCTGCCTCGCGGAGTTCGAGCAAGGTGCTGCCGGGAGGCAAGAACTGGGCCGCGTCCTGGGCTTGCAGACTCGAAGGGAGGGCTGTCTGCTCGTTCGCGGGCGCCGATGACCAAGAGGGGTCGAGTTGTTGTCTCACAATACTCATACACCCCCGTGCCAGCACCCAGATGAGGCCCAGAGAGGCTAAGGCAGACACGACTAGTAGCAGGACGCCACCATTCCTGATTCTCACGCTGCTATTCCTTCTCGCAACCGCCGGTCTAGGCGGACCCGTGGGTCAGTGGAGCCAACCATGGAAGTGCGGGCCCACGTGCGCTAGGCGGCATCCAATGGACCAGAAGCCACGACCAAAGCGCACTGGGCCAGCTTTCGCAGCATCTCCCCAGGATTCCCCGCCGGTCCAGGCCCCACAGGTTCGACTTTGGAACGATCGCCGGCGACATGCCCCTGCCTCGCGGTTGCCAAGGCCGGGCTACCAAGCGTAGCAGAAGCTGTAGAGATGATAAGACAGAAAGCCGACAAGAGCAAGGCCTGAGCTTCGTAGCGCCAGGGCACGTCAGAGGGGCGAATGGGAGAGTCGATCGAGCGGAAAGGAGGAGTCTTCACGGCCGGAAGACGGGTGGTTGTGAAGCGGCCAGTTGACGCAACCGGGGCGAGTCCATTCGTCGGGAGTTACTCGGCAAGACCATACAACGCGCGGATGACCTGGTGAGTCATCATGATGGCCCCTACCAGGCAGCGCCGGCTGGCACTGGGCCGAAGCGGCAGCCTTGAGGCTCCTGTCCTGGCCACGGCGGGAAGCATGCCTCGACGCGGAGTTCGGCAAGCTTCACTCCCAACGTAGCTTGGTTAGCGTGCAGAAGGCACTTGGATCGACTGGCGATCGTCCTACGCCGATGGTTCCGCAGGGGCACCGCTTCGCATGCCCTGCAAGTAGTGCAAGCAGAATGCTGCCAGAATCCCTACGACCAATCCCAAGGCGGCGCTCAGCAGGATACTCAGCTCTCGGTTGGGGCCTACCGTCTTTGACCGTGCCGCCTCACTGAGGACCTGCGTCCTGGTCAGGGAGAGCTCAGCGCCCTCCACCTGATTGGTGAGAGCTCTATAGGCCGCTTCCGCGACGTCCCTCGCTCGCACCAATCGTTCCAGCTCAAGCTTCTCCTGGACGAGCTCCGTCTGTAGCTCTTCCACATCAAGAGCCAATTCGTCAACTGTGTCGGAGACTTCCGCTTCCTCCGTGCGCAATAGCGAGATAAGGGCGTCCAGGTCCTCCTGTTCTACCACCGCCTCGCCCAGCAACTGGCCGGTCTCACCCAGAACGCCTTCGCCCATGAGTTGAATCAGTAGGCCACTTACCGTACCACCAGTTTCCCTGGCTTGCTCAGCCCTGTCCAGCAGAAGCAGGAGTCTGCCATGCACTAGCCGCTGCTCTGCCAGGAGATCGGCTTTCATCTCAAACTCCCGGCCGCGAGTACCGAGCAAGAGGTATGGTTCGTCTTCCCCGGTATCTCCGACGATATCCAGTGTCAGACCCAGCCCGCTCTCTCTCTCGAATGCTGCAAGTGTCTCTTCCGCTGACTGCAGGTCCTGCGCGGCAGCTTCCAGTTGAGGACCCCAGTCGGGCTGGAGACTGCTGGCGATCTGTACATACTGCTCCGCCCAGGCATTGGCGATCTGCATCGCTTTCTTCGGCTTGTCGGCCTGAACCTTGATCTGGAAGAAGGCCGCATCATCACGATCCTCAACGACCGAAACCATCTGCAGCAGTGCACCAGGGACCTTCTCAGCCTCAGAGAGGCTGGATTCCAAGGTCTGGACCACGGCCTGCTCCACGGCGTCGCTCTTGGCCAGAGTGGGATACAGCTTGACGACCGTCTTGTCGAGAGAGGACAGTCGCGGTGTATCCAGGACCTCATAGGTCTCTTCCACCAGGCTCACGCTGGCTTCATAGCGGGACGGTTGATTGAAGCTGACCACCGTGGCCACCAGTGTGGCCACGAGGAACACAGCCAACACGATGGGCCAGCGGCGCAACACGATGTCCACATACTGCTGCAGGTCGATCTCCATCTCCATGGTGCCTTTTCCCTTCGGTATCCTCCTACTGCGTGGCAGACAAGCAGGGTCTTGGAGCGCACTTGGCAGTCGATTGTATCGCGTCTGCTACCGGATTGCCAATGTCAGTCATGGTAGAGCGAACCGAGGCGGGCGACGCTGCGGAGATGCGCAACAGCGAGGTCATCTGGGGCACCGTTACGAATCGCCGGTCGAGGAAGCCTTGTCGATCAAAGCCTCACCATTCCACACGTAGGACAGGACCCCCAGACGAGCGTCTGGTAGCTGGTCTCCACGGGTCAATAGATCATTGGCAGCGTTCCCGGAGGGAGGAAGGCGGGGGCATCGCTCGGTTCAGACCTTGTGGGCCCGACCAGGTAATGCTGATGGGCAGGCGACTGCGAGCCTCGCAGGTGCGTGGCAGCCGCTCCCTGAATCACCATCCAGACAAGGGCCAGAGCGGGGCCCAGGAGCAGAGTAGCCGCGGGGCAAGTACGGGATCCATTGCCCGCCAATGAACCCCCTTTCCACAGATCCCCGTGGCTCGTTGTGGGAGATCATCCGTAGTAGTGCGGGATGATGTATCCGAAGAGGCAGAGGATGTGGAAGACGAGGAAGAAGGCGGCCCAGGCAATCGCACCGGGGTTGCGCCACCGTATGGCAAGGATTCGCCGCCAGCCAAGGGTGGAAAGCGTGGCTATGGGAATGATTGCTGGAAATAGATACCTTCCCTGCGGCTGCCACTGTCGGCCTATCATAGGCAGAAACGTCTGGACAAGTACCAGGCATAAGCCCACGAAGAGCAAGAGGAGGGACTTGGTCTGCCATGTGGGCGGCGAGGCCCTCTCCTGTTTCCACGAGTTCAGCGCGTCGATACCCCACAGCCCTAGACCGATGAGAGCTACGAGGCTTCCCACGGCTAGTACTTGATACCAGACCATGTCCAGTGGCATCGTCAGCCAGCCGAAATTGGCCCAGAAGCCGGCAAAGGTGAGGAGACCGTAGAGAGCGTATCGCTGTATGTTGCTACGGCTGTAACTGCCACGGTCCAGGAGCCGGGAGATGGAGACGTGCTTGGCGAGGTTGCCCACCAGGCCAACTGACCGCAGTGTGGGGAATTCGGCAGAGCTGTTTTGCAGCAAGTTGGACACTTCAGTGGCATCGCCCATGGATCTAGACAGAGTGACATCATCGAAGTACAGGTCACCTGTCTGTTCATTGCTTGTGTCCCGGCCGGAACCCAGTAGTACCCGCACAGACTGCGCCCCTGGCGCCACGAATCGGCTTATCTGCTTGAGAGCCCATTGCTCGCCCACATCGAAGCTGACCATGCTATCGCCCGCACTGTCGCGAATCAAGAGGTATCCTTCCTGCACTCCGTCATCAGTGCGGACCCACGCCCTCAGCGTCAGCATTTGCCCGCGGGACTCCTCGGCAACATCGGCAGGAAGGACTTGGAGCAGATACCTCGTCTGCAAGGTGCTATCGTCCTTCAAATGGAGGGAATGCAGCCCGGATCTGGCATGTGCCCTGGTTCTCACCCTCATCCACGTTTCTGGTCTTTGCACCCAGCCGTCAGCGTCCGGCCCGTCCCATTGCCAGGCGGCGCCCAGCAGAATCAGGCATAGTAGGCAGGCTGCTCCGATGACGTGCCTTCGATTTCGTCGCCAAGTCCCCCCGTGGCGCGATGCACAGATCGGAAAGGCGATTGCCGCCAGAGGGACAGTGAAGAGTGTGGTCTTCTTGCAGGAGACCGAGAGAAGAATGAGCAAGACGACCAGGAACGCTGACCTGGGAGACAGGCCTCTCCTCAATGCTCTGACCAGACAATAGATCACCAGGGTAGCAAGTAGCGCAGCCATACTATCGTTGTTCGCCGATGCGCCGATGAAGGTGAACATGGGGACGGAGGCGACGAACATGGGAACGCCGATCACCGGGAAGGAATCGTTGTGGAATAGCTCGTCGGCCGTCAGATAGGCTACCACCATCACCAGGCTGCTGAGCAACACGGAGAACCAGCGCATGACATAGAGTTGAACCAGCACACTCTCGGGCGGCACGAGAGCGAAGATGAGCGCTGGGATCAGGTAGTAGAGCGGGGGCTCGTCCTCCACCTGCGTGCCGGAAAGAACGAGGAAAGGATCGTCGCGGAAGGAGTCCGGCACCTGCTCTGGGTCTGGCTGGTCCAAGTACCTCCAGAAGTCATAATCGAGCATCGAAGAGAGTATCTCCCTCTGGAGTTGCGGGGAGACGTCTTCCTTGGTGAGCGGCCGGACTTTGTCGGCAAGTAGTCTGGCATACTCCAGGTGACCGGGTTCGTCGGGTGCCTGCCAGGGAGGGACAATGAGACTGTAGGAGAACCCGGTGACGAGGCCGAGGCAGAGAAAGACCAACGCCATGGGTAGGCGAAGCTTCAGAACTGTCCGGAAGGGCATGGGGGTCTGCCTTGCGGAGCCGCAGCACTGCCGGATTGGGCCATCACCGTCGCCGCCGGGACGGCTGTGAACACGACTGACCGGTGCTAAGAGGCAAGGTCTGCGTGATCCTGCAAACTGATCTCCGTCTCCACGTTGGTCTAGCGCCCGTGGCTTCCTTCCACCGTGCGGGGTGTTCCTTCATCATGTACTTGGACCCACCGTGGAGCCATTGTACCATCTCTCTCGGCCAACCTCCAGCATAGCCGGAAGGAGGTTGCGGGAAGCTGTCACCATGGGCGATGTCCACGAGCAAGGTTGGGCCGGCTTGCACTTCCCCTCCGGCATCGAACCTGATACAATGATGGATGTGTGGATGCTGGGCGTTCTCCGGAATGGCTGCAGTGGGTGTGCATCGCCACCACGGGGGCTGGCGGACAACTCGCGGCTCCTCCGCAGCTACTCAACCAGAAATCAGCTTCGTGGGTGGAGGAGGCCCTGCGCGCACGCTTCGACGAAGGAGGTCGGTCAAGCCCGTGATGGGTGGCAAGGCCTCACGGGTGAACACTGAGCAGCCTGTGTAGTCCTGGAACGGCGAGGTGGGTATGATCTTTTTCGGGCTACCCTACGAGGTAGGGCCGATACGGCCTCCAAGTGAGGCGGCAAGCCTGCTAGTAAGGGCCACCAGAAACTGTCCGTGGAACAAGTGTCTGTTCTGTCATACGTACAAAGGTACACGATTCGAACGCCGGCCTGTCGAGGATATCCTCAGCGACATAGACAGGGCGTCTGACTATCACGGGGACGTCTTCCAGACAGCCTTCATCCAGGACGCCAATAGCCTGGTGATGAAGACCGATGGGTTGGTGAAGGTCATCTCCCATCTGAAGACGAGGTTCCCTGGTGTGCGCAGGGTGACGAGTTACGCTCGGGCCAGAACGGCCGCCAGGAAGTCGCTGGACGATCTGAAAGAGCTCCACCAGGCTGGCTTGACCAGGTTGCACGTCGGCCTGGAATCCGGCTACGATCCGCTGCTGGAGTACATGCAGAAGGGCGTAACAGCCGACCTGATCGTGGAGGGCGGTAGGAAGGTGGTGGAGTCTGGCATCTCCCTCTCTCTGTACGTGCTCCTGGGCCTGGGCGGCAGATTGAGGCTGGAGGGAGAGGAGACGTGGCGTCTTCATGCTCTGGAGACGGCAAAGGTTCTGGACCAGATCAACCCAGACTACGTCAGAGTCAGGACTCTCACCATCAAGCAGGGCATGCCTCTGTACGACAAGCTGGTGAGCGGTGAGTTCGAGGAGTCGAGCGACGCGGAGAAGGTGAGAGAGGAACAGTTGCTGGTGGGCAATCTGGAGGTGACCAGCTACTTCGCCAGCGACCATTCCACCAACGTCTTGATGGACGTGCGCGGCCAGCTCCCCGAGGACAAGGCGACCATGCTCTCCACCATGGAACGGTATCTGGAGCTCACAGAGGAGCAGCAGGTCAACTTCAGGCTGGGTACTTTGTTCAGCTACTTCGGATACGAGCCCAACTACCGTTCGTTCAAGGATTTCCTCGTGCCTACGAGGCGAGACGCCGTTGCTGGGGTGATCGAGAACCTGGAGCAGGACCAGCCGGGCAGATCCAGACAACTGGTAACCGACCTCAACAGGATGCTGATCTGATGGACACAGTGATCAGGAATGGAACCATCGTAACCGCCAGTGAGGCCTACCAGGCTGATCTGGGCATCAATGGCGGAAGAATCCACGCCGTCGGTAGGGGGCTGGAGGGCGACGAGGTCATAGATGCCGATGGATACTACGTGTTCCCGGGCGGTGTGGATGTGCACACACATCTGGAGTTGCCCGTGGGTGAAGTGGTATCCAGTGACGACTTCGTCACCGGCACCATCGCTGCGGCCTGTGGAGGCACGACCACTATCATAGACTTCGCTGACCAGGAGCGCGGACACTCGCTGCACGAGGCGCTGGAGGCGCGGCTCGAGCGAGCCGAAGGTAGAGCGGTCATCGACTTCGGCTTGCACGTGAGTATCACCGATGCCACTGAGGAGGTGCTCGAGGAGGAGATGGCCGAGCTGGTGGATCTAGGCATCACCAGCTTCAAGCTCTACCTGGCCTACCCGGGGCGGTACATGATCGATGACCGCAGCTTCTTCCGGATACTCCTCAAGACGCGTGAGCTTGGTGCGCTGGTCTTGGTGCACGCGGAGAACGGCCCGGTGGTGGACTACCTGACCAACAAGTACCTCTCCGAGGGGAAGACGTCTCCCGTTTGGCATGCCCTGAGTCGCCCTCCGGAGGCGGAGGCGGAGGCCACGGGCAGGGCGCTAGCGTTGGCCGGGATGGCTAACGCTCCGATCTACATCGTCCACGTCACGTGTGCCCAGTCACTCGAGAGGGTCAAGGAGGCTCGCCGCAGGGAGTGGTTGGCCTTCGCCGAGACGTGTACGTCCTATCTGTTCTTCTCCAGGCAGGAGTATGAGAGACCGGGGCTGGAGGGTGCCAAGTATGTGGTGTGCCCGCCTCTGAGGGAAAAGGCCGACCAGGAGGCGCTGTGGCGCGCGTTGGCCAGGGGTGACCTCCAGGTAGTGTCAACGGATCACTGCCCGTTCAATTTCGTCGGGGAGAAGGACCGGGGGCGGGACAACTTCTCGTTGATCCCAGGCGGCATGCCTGGCATCGAGACTCGCGTGCCCTTGGTCTACCACTTCGGTGTAAACCAAGGGCGCTTTTCGATTAACCGCTTCGTGGAACTCGTGGCCTCCAATCCGGCCCGGCTTCTGGGACTGGCCCCTCAGAAAGGTACCATCGCCGTGGGAGCCGACGCCGATCTGGTGATCTTCGATCCTGACAAGGAGGTGACCCTGCGGCGGGAGAACCTGCACACCAACGTGGACTACAGCCCGTACGAAGACGTCACCGTGCGAGGCTATCCGGTGAGGACTCTCTCCCGGGGCAAGACGATCATGCTGAACGGTGAATTCCTTGGTCGAGAGGGCGATGGCCGTTTCCTGCGCCGGAGGCGGTTTTTCGTCTAGCGGTTGTTCAGCTGCATTCTCTTAGGGAGACGATGGTAGCCATGGGACTTCCCAAGTATGAGGATCATTACGTTGAGGTAGACGGCGCCAGGGTCCGCTACTGGATGGAGGGCCACGGACCGGCTCTGCTTCTGGTGCACGGCCTGGCCTGCTCCGCTGAGTTCTGGCAGTGCAACGTGGGTCCGCTGGCAGAAGAGCATCGGGTCTATGCCCTCGATCTGCCGGGATTTGGGCTCTCGGACAAGGAGGTGGGGGACTTCTCCCTGGAATACGCGGCTTCGTTCTTGAGGAGTTTTATGGATGCTGTGGGAGCAGAGCGGGCGACCGTAGCAGGGAATTCGATGGGTGGAGTACTCTGCGCCCAGTTCGCTGTGCAGTTCCCCGAACGTACAGATGGCCTCATTCTGGTGGGCAGCGCCGGTTTCGGTAGGGAACTGAACCCCTTCTTGCGCACGTGGTCGGTTGCTGTCGTGGGCGATCTGATCTTTCGCGTCTACCAAAGTGCCTTCCCTGCGCTGAGGAGGTGGGTGTTCTGCGATGCCGGCTCCATCGGCGACGAATGGGTCGAAGGCGCGGCCGCCATGCTGAGAATGCCCGGGGTGCGGGAGAACACCTTGAGGGTGGCGCAGACGGGCATAGATCTGCACGGCCAACGGGAGGAGATGTTCCACGACCTCCACGCAGGGCTCGGCAGCGTGACTGTACCTACTCTCATCGTCTGGGGCGATCGCGACGTTGCCGTACCCGTTGCCCACGCCTATCTGGCAGAGAGCTTGATACCTCACGCAGAGGTGAGGATCATGGAGCACTGTGGGCACACCCCTCAGGTGGAACGACCGGAGGAGTTCAACAAGCTGGTGTTGGATTTCCTCAGCGCCAGAGGTTGAAGAGGGCGCGGTATACAGAAGGCCTGCCTGGCTCCCCACACAGTGCGGGCTTCATGAAGCCCGCGAACAGAATCAGGAGACGCTCTTCGGCCGCCTCTCCGCCTCAGGTGGCTTTCGCGGAGGCCGGGCGCGTTGCCCCACTTGTGGGCCCACCATAGTGCCCCGTCCCTGCCACCGATGCCTACGTTCTGATCGAGACCGGGATCCACCTCGCTGCGCGGTGCCAACGCAGGGCTGCGCTCAGGTCACTCCTCCGCGAGGACGATGATCTCATCCCGTTCCGAGAGAATCACGGTGAGGGACTTGTCGGGGTTCAGGACCACGCCGTATGCCTTGGCCGCGTCGTACGCTTGAGCCTGGATACGGTATCCCAGCGCTGTCTGTCCGGCACGCCGCGCAGAGGCCACCACAGTGTAGAAGTTGAGCGGCACGCCTGGTTTGACGTAGCTCGTGGCGGGTTTGAGATAGATCTCCGATCCCTCGGGATCGAAGAGATCGGCGAAAACCGCTCCGAGCTTCTTGTTCTCGGAGATCTGTGAGACGATCAGGCTGACCAGCCGGTCGCTGACTACAAAATCGTCGGCGCGTGTCACCCGGGCCAAATCTCGGTTGCGGATGTCCAGCATCTCGCTGACGATCGAGAACGAGTACCCGTTGTGATCGGCGATGTCGCGTAGATGCAGCAGGGTGACCAGGGTGCGTGCGTCGCCCTGCTGTACGTCGAGCACGTCGGAATACGACAGAAGGATCAGATGATCACAGTTCTCGAAGGGTAATCCGTCCAACGTGCGCCGGTCGGTGATGTCTCCCCGCTGGAACCTGACCGTTTGATTGCTTGCTGTGCCGGAGAGCTCCGCGATCTCGGTTTCGGCATCCGCGGAATCGGCTACCACGACGACAGAGGAGCCGGGAGCTACGTACTCGTCTAGTTCGTTGATGATGAACGGTGCGCGAGAATTCCATCCCAGAATGAGGATGTGTTCAGGGACGGCTTGCCCGGGTTCGAAGGTTTGGATAGCCTGTTCCTGGATTCCCAGGTCCGTCAACCCTGAGAGTTGGATTGTGTCGTCGTCCTCGGAGATGGCGATGATCTGGTCTCCGTCTCCGATCATGGTGTCCATCGGTGGGTTGAGTTGGGGCTCGCCACCTTCGGGACACAGTCCCATCACGGCCGAGTCTTCGTACGCTAACAGAGCTTCGCCGAAGGTCTGGCCCACGAGGCCAGGCTCGGCTTTGAAGTAGATCTCGTCGCCTGCAAAGTTCATCAGCTCTGTATAGACCACGGAGAGGCCGGATTGCCGGCAGGTTTGTGCCGCTATTCGCCCAATCAGATGGCCCGTCAGCACCAGTTCCACCTCGTCCCGCCCGACGATGCGGGCTACCTGAAGGTTCCTCGGATTGCGGATGTCAGCGACGATGTGGTAGGGCTCGTCCCTGCGGTTGGGGTTATTGGTGATCGCCAACATGGTCTTGATCACACCTGAATCAGGATCCTCCGTCTCGGGCGCCAGGACGATGATCGATTTGGCGGTGTGAAGGCTGACAACGTCCAGATCACCCATGTCCATGGGGTTTCCGCGCCGGCAGACGATCCGCGTATGGCCCGTACGTCCTACCTTGTCGTGGATCTCCTCCTCCATCTCCACTTTGCTCTTGTCGCCAAGAATGACGATACAAGGTCTTGGTTGGTTCTCGTTGGCTACCAGCAGTTCTGAGATGATAGGAAACACTTTCTCTGACCAGCCGAGGATGACGGTGTGGCCCCTCTCGATGACTCTCGAGCGCCCTTTGCGCAGGTCTTCGATCCTGTTGGCGATGCCCGTGGCCAGCAAACCGATGAGGATGCTGGTCACGAAGATCCCGCTGAAGGCAACGAAGACGGCAGCCAGACGGAAAGGCCAACTCTGGCCCGCCCAGGTGTCTGTGTCCAGACTCAGCATCAAGTACGACCAGAACTGCTCAACGAAGCTGGGCTCCGGAGATATTCTGGTGACCCACACCACCACGGAGGCTAGGAGCGTCAATAGCACTGTAACCAGAGCCAGCCAGCCAATCATGGCGACGGTGCCCCTCGACATGAGGTTGTCGAAGGCATAGCGCACTCGGTCGAGCAATGAGGGCTCGTTCATGGTACGACCTCCCGCAACGCTGTCTAGGAATCTCGATTGACGGTGCACGCCCTGCACCGGTGGCCTGTCTACCGCTGACGATCGGCCAGAGCGCGGAAATCGGCCCCTGTAGGCTCCTGGAACACGCGCAGATCGAACTGCGGCAGCGCCCCCAACAGATGGTCGAGGATCTCCGCCTGGACTGCTTCGTACGCGGCCCATTCCACCGTCTTGGTGAACACGTAGATCTCCAGTGGCAGTCCGGTCGGGCCTGGGGCCAACTGGTGCACCAGCAGGGTCATTCCCTCTTGATGGAGGTCCGGACGGTTTCTCAGGTAGTTGGTGACGTAGGCCTGGAACACCTCCATGTTGGTTGTCTGCGGCGTGGTGGGTGGGCTCTCGAGATGTTTGGCTGCAGAACCTGTCTGGCTCGCTTCCGACAGCTTGGCTTCGATGTACTCCTTGACCAGGGGGACGTTCTTGAACCGCTCCAGCATCTCTCGGTCGCAGAATCTGATGGTGTTCAGGTCGACGTGGATGGCACGTTTGATGCGTCGGCCACCACTCTCCTCCATCCCCCGCCAGTTCCTGAAAGGATCCTCGAGTAGCTTGTACGTCGGGATCACGGTGATGGTCTTGTCCCAGTTCTGGACCTTCACTGTGTGCAGAGAGATGTTCAAGACGGAGCCGTCCGCCCCAAAGGATGGCATCTCGATCCAGTCGCCCTCCCTCACCAGGTCGTTGGAATTGATCTGAAGGCTGGCTACGAGCGAAAGCAAGGTGTCACGGAACATCAGTACCAGCAGTGCCATGATCACACCCAGTCCGCTCAGCAAGACCACCGGAGACTGGCCGGTCAGCACGGAGGCCGTCACGATGAGGGCACCGGCGATGATGAGAAGCTTGGCCAGATCGAGGTAGCCTTCGATGGAGACACCATGGTAGCGCCGGCTGGACTCGTAGATCGCGTTCAGTCCACTGAGAATGGAGTTGAAGGTGATGACCACGAGCCAGAGAACGATCAGCAACACGGCCTGGCGTATAACCTGGGCGTTCTCTGGGAGTAGACCCGCGAGGTAGTAGATCACCAGCAGCGGGGCCACCCAGGCAAAGCGGAATGGGCGCAGCTTCTCCACCATCACGTCGTCGTACTTGTTCTCGGTGCGCGTGGAGAGGTACACCAGACCCCGGGCGATGAAGTAGCGGGCAATCACGAACACCACCACGCTCAGGATCAGTACCGCAGCGCTCAGGACCCAGGGCATCACCGTCGGGTCCAGGTCCAGCAACGATTGGATGTCTTCAGCGCTCATAAGCTCAACTCCGATTATTGGATTCCTTCATGGAGAGGTCTGCCCATCTGGCCTTCGACGCGTCTGCTCAACGTGAGGGCTATTCACTGCTTGGCGGCCTGTAAGGTGTTCGAGATACCCCTGTATGGTCGCGCTCGTGTGCAGAGTGGAGCGGCTCCGATTGCGGAGGATCGCCAGGTGCGGCGTAGCGAGTCCGCCATGGGGGATCACGGCGCAGCTTTGAACACCAGTCTGCCCTCTACCTCGCTCTTGAGGTTCTGGTTGTTCCTCAGATACTCCTCTAGGACGTCTCGGGCCGACGTGGTGACGATCGAGGCCGGTTGAATGGTGGTCAACTCCGCGTTCGTGAGCCCGAGATTGGGCTCCGAGTTCGTGTAGTGATACCCCTGCATGCAGATCGCGTACTGCTGGCTTTCGTTCACCGGCCCTCCGCCCACGGCCAAAGACTCCAGTTCGCCCGTAGCGTCTACGTACACGGCTTGCACACCTTTGTTGACCTGGTAGCACTCGCCCTCACTATCTCTGTTTTCTAGCCGCATGATGTGAGAGAAGATGCGCTCGAGTTGGGCGCCGGTGATGGTGAGCTTGAACAGGGTGTCGTCGAAGGCGAAGATGCTCCTCAGGTTGCCCAGCGTGACCAGGGGGCCGAGCTCGGTGCCTCTGATCGACCCGCTGCCCAGGAACATCACGTCCGCCTGGGCACGCTGTGCGAAGATGTCGGCGAACAGGTTGCCGAGAGCCGTCTCCTCCTCTCGACGGGGGTGAGTGAGCTTCCGTGCGAGCCGAGAGACGACGGTGTTGTACTTCCTGTCCACTTCTTCCTTGAAAGAGTCGATGAACTCCATCAGTTCTTCATCAGGCTCTGAGAGAGTGCTGTCCACGGGGATGAGTTGCCACTTCCACTCCACGATGCTGTTGGTGTCGTCGTCCACCACGATGTCGAAGCGGCCGATCTGATCGGTGCCTGTGCCCGCCTGAGCGATGAGGATGTCGTTGACGACGGCCGGCTGCTCCAGGATGGTGTGGGAGTGGCCGCCGATGATCATGTCCACGCCCCACTCCGGTTGGAGCATGGCGGCAAGCTCCTTGTCCGAATCGAAACCGATGTGAGTGAGGAGAATCGTGAGGTCGATGTCCTCATCCTTGTACGCGTTGCAGATCTTGCCTACCTCCTGGCTGGCGTCCTCCAGGGAGATGAAAGTGGCAATCTGGGTGTCCATCTTCAACGACTGGAGGACCGTTTCCGTGAGGATGCCTATGAACATGATGTCGAAGCCGGCTACGTTCAGGACGAGGTAGGGACGCATCAGCCTCCTGTTGTACTTGTTGATGTATAGGTTGGCGTTGACGATGGGGAAGTTGGCCATCTTCTCCAGGAACAGCAGGTGAGGCAATCCATAGTCCACCTCGTGGTTGCCCAGGGTGACCACGTCCGGAGCCAGGTAGTTCATGATCTCGATGGTGGATATGCCCCTGTACTCCGAGTCGATGATGGAGCCCTGGAGCATGTCCCCCGCGATCACGTAGAGGACGTTTTCCTCTTCCTGTCGGACTCTGTTGATGTAACCTGAGAGCAGCGCTAGCCCTCCTATCAGGTTACCTTCAGCCCCCCCGACCTCGGCGAGGAAGTCTCCGTGCATGTCGTTGGAATGGAGGATAGTGAATCTCCTTGTTTTCATCCGACCGACTCCTTTACATGGTGGAAGCACACTGGTCCGGCTACGCGATGCGAGCGTCTAGCGCACCGGAGACTGGGGTGATTGCCCGAGATACGTCGTGCGAGGGCCCATTGTCTAGCCGTGAAGACCCAGCTTGAGCGCACTTCAGGTGCCACAGTGGTGGTCATGGTACCCCAGAAGCCACCGCACGGCAACCGCCCCACGAGGCGATGGGGTCCCGGGAGGTGTCTGCGTCCGGTGGAAAGGTTGATCGTACGCAGTCTCCGCCGCACCCATGGACGTGGCCCCGATGACGAGCGCGGGCCTGTTGAGTGTCATGGAGGCGGTCGTCTCTTCGGGGAGATGCGGTCGAAAAGCATCTCCATGTCCTTGACGGAGGACACAGCTACGCCCCACCTGGCGAACTCACCGATGGCTTCCGGCTCGTCAGAGTGGTACCTGTGCAGGGTGGAGCAGTCTAAAGCCGCGGACAGGGTGTTCTCTCTAGGTTCCCGAAGACACTTGAGGCTGGCGTTGGTCTCCTCCATTGTGCCGAAGCCTCACTGTCAGCGCATGTGGTCAGCGCCCTCCTCGACTAAACCCCCTGCTGCGGGAAGGGTGTCTCTATCCCGTTGTCTCTGAGTACCTCGAACGCGTTTCTCGTGACATCGGAGACTACTCTCCCTTCCCTCTCAAGGTGCTCCAGTTGGATGCTGTCGACGAAGAACTCGAACCTGAAGACTAGCGCAGAATCTCCATGCTCAACGAAGTCGACTTCGGGTTCCTTCCATGCCTCGTACGGTGAGTGGAGGCGCTCCTGGATCCACATTGCGAACTCCGCGAGCAGCGTGTCAAGCCGCTGCTCCTCGGCCCCACTGGGGTCTCTCAACGTCTTCCCCAATCGTCCGATTCTGCGTCCGTATGCTGCCAGTATTGTTTCAGTATTCCTACGAATGTCTGCGTGCTCTCCATCGAAGATGTTCGGATCTTCCACCATGTGGGCAGTGCGTGCTTTCATCTCTTCCCTGAGCTTGTCGCTCGCCCTTTCAATCGAGCTGAATCTATCGCTGATGCGCGCTCTCTCTGCTTGGTCCAAGCCTCCCTCTTCCAGCCCTCCTACGCTCTGGGCCAGAGCCAGCACCTCTTCAACGACTGCTCTGAGCGCCTCGTCCAGCATCTGATCGCGCTTGACCTTCTTCACTCCCCACTCCAATTCCGCTCGCTCCTGATCGTAGAATCCACAGCCTGGTTCGGCGCGTCTCGTCATCTCGGATATCTCGGCCAGGCGCTTCTTCATGGCAAGGATCTTCTCCTCATACGGTCCCAGCACGTAGGGGTTCGCGTGTGCGACTCCAAGAAGAAGGCTCCTGACTTTCCTCGGATCGGAGTCGAGATTAACACCCACAGCTATGGACCGCCTGAGATCTGGTGTGGGTGCAGTGAGGTTCTTCAGCCGCTGGCTTGCCATCGCGCTATTGGGGATATGAAGGATCGAGTGATCCTCCATCACATAGAGCTGGGTCGCACGCAAGCCCATCTTCATGATCTGAGAGACAGTACCATCCTCCAAGACCACCATGTCCCCAAGTTGGAAGGGCGTATCAATGAGAAGGGATATGCCAGCAAGTGTGTTAGCCAGCCATTGCTGCAGGGCGTGGGCGAGGACGAAGGATGCACCACCAATCAAGATCGCGAGAGCTCCAGTGTTGAACCCCAAAGACTGCAGGAGGGCCAGGCCACCAATCAGGAGGACCATCACCGGCACCAATCTGTTCGCGAAGGGGAGGAGGATATCGGCGACCGCAGTCTCGCCCCGCTCAGCGAACTCCCTACCGTAGTAGAACAGCATCTCTTTGAAGACGATGCGATAGACGAGGTAGACGAGGACGAGGATGAGAGTAGCTTGCAGAGTCTTGTGGGTCGCTTCCTGGAAGGGCAAGTGTAGTCTGTCAAGGCAGTTGACGAGCCCAAAGAGGACTATCGTGAGAATCAGCGGCTTCCGCAAGATGCCAAGGATAACGTCATCAATGTCGGTCTCGGCGCGTCGCGTCAACAGCTTCACTACTCGCAACAGCAGCCAGTAGGACAGAAGGGCGATCAATACCCACAGGAACAGACCAGCCAGGAACTCCACGACGCGGTTGTCCAGGAACTGGAGCTCGGGGGGCAGCGGGACGGAGAAGTAGAGTATGTCGAACATCAGTGCGAACCTCCCCCGTCGCGCAATGGCATCCGACCGTTGTTCTCGTATTGTCTCTGACTTGAGAGGCGTAGACCGGTTTGTATCATCATACATCACACTCATGCTTCTGTCAAGGGGGCGCGATGGCTGTGCGGAGAGTGCCGTGTCAGTCCGACCCCTCCCCAGGCGGCGGAGGACGGAGTGGGCCAGATGGCCCTGGCCATGTCCTTGGAGACGAACTCGCATCGGCCGCCTCCACAACCACCACGGTGGCTCCGGCAGTAGCCTGTCTCACGGGATCGCGGTCCAAGTGCGAAGGACACATCGCTGTGGATGGGGACCCGTGTGGCGTCGCGGCAGCCCCGGCAAGTGGCCAGCCAGGCCTGATGTCAGATGATCACCGGCTCTCGATACTCCCCGAAGACGTCCCTCAGGACGCCGCATGTCTCACCGAGAGCCGCCCGGGCGCGCACTGCGTCTAGGATGAAGGGCATCAGGTTCTGGGTGCCTTCAGCCGCAAGCCGAAGGGCATCCAGTCACCTCTGCACTTCGTCGTTATCCCGCTCCCTCTTTGGCTGGTTCAAACGGCTGACCTGTCGCTTGTAGCCCTCGGGATCCATCCTGAGCAACGGTATGGTCAATGGCTCGTCCTGACGAGACTCGCTGACCCCAGCCATGACACGCCCATAGGTGTGGATCTGCCGCTGACAATGGTATGCATTCTTCTTCGTCCTTGCCTGGCGGCTCCCGATCAGGCGTTCGGGCCGTTGCACGGGGCCTATTCCGTTGGCCTCCTGGATGGCAGAGCAGGTGCTGGCCGTGGTGCTCTACCTGCCGGTGCCCCCCGGAAAGGCTTCACCGCTGTGAGCGGCGTGGTCAGAGAGTCCTAGGCAGCCCTCTCCCCCGGACAGTCAGTGGAGCCGGACAGTCCCCTGACCTGGCCAGTCCTTTCCTTCAGGTTCGCGATCTACCTTCTGGGCGTGACTCGACACACGGGGCGCGGCAGGGAGTGGTCTACGGGGTTGTTGTTCTGTGGCTATACGATCGTTCCCAGGCGACTTGGTGCATTCTAGCGCGTTTGGGAGAACAAGGACAGATGGGATGCGACAGTCAGAGGCTGGCAGCCGCGCCGACCGCCGGACGGACACCGTCGGCACTCGACGGTGGCTAGGATTCCAGGGCCGACTCTTCAGCGGCACAGCGGAAACCTATGTTGGGCCCTGCATACCAGGTATGATTGCAGCCGCGCTCGGTCGCCCGTGTGAACATCCAAAGATAGCCCCACGATCCGCCGCGGAACACCCTTTCTTCGCCTGAGGCCAACCCCAGCGGATTCTCTGTGGGAGAGGAACGGTAGTAGGTTGGGTCGTACCAGTCGGCGACCCATTCCCACACGTTGCCAGCCATGTCGAGTGCGCCGTATGGACTAGCCCCTGCTGGCTTGCTGCCAACTGGCACCGTGGTGCCTCTACAGTCTCCATATTGCTCCTTGGAGCAATCAGGTGCACTATTGCCCCAGGGGTACATCCACCCGTCCACGCCACGTGCTGCCTTCTCCCACTCAGCCTCTGTCGGCAGCCTTACGCCGGCCCACTGGCAATAGGCTTGAGCGCCGTACCAGGTGACCTCGATCACGGGGTGCTCCTCGAAGCCAGGCTCCGCTTCATACCTCCCGCTTCGCAGAAGGACGTGGCTGTCCGCGTCCTCTCCTTCTTTCAGTTCGACGCACTGGTGCCCCTCACAGGCGACTTGATGATCTCCCATCGTGTTCAAGAACCGAACGAACTGGGCGTTGGTGACCTCCATGCGGTCAATCCAGAAGGCGTCCAGATAGACCGTGTGCTGTGGCTTTTCGTCGTCTTGCGCCTTAACGTCAGCATCGGTGGCGCCCATGAGGACCTCGCCGGCCGGCACGTGGACCATCACCGCATCGTCGAGAGAGCGAGTCAGGGTGACTACAGGGGTGCTGGTAGCCACTAGCGTCGGGGAGCACGCACACAGGAGAGCTGTGCTGAGGCAGAGGAGCGTTGCCAGGAATTCCGCCTTGTGCGATCCATTGGCTCCTCGCCTTCGACCCGTCACTGGTCTTGCCTCCACGTTTCCCTTCTGCCGCCAGTTACGCTGGGCTGGAGTGGCTGAGGCCTGCGCCAGCCGCGGCCATTCCTTGGGTCGGAGCTGCCGGTTCCGTGCGCTCATCTCCATTCCGGGCAGGGGTGTCGGCTGCTGGCGCGGAGCAGGTGGAAGCGCATGTCCCTGTGCAGCAGCCGTGCGCCTGAGGGCTCGCAGCACGATCAGAAAATCACCGGCTCTCGGTATTCCCCGAAGACGTCCCTCAGGACGCCGCACGTCTCGCCCAGGGTGGCATGAGCCCGCACGGCGTCGAGGATGTACGGCATCAGGTTCTCGGTGCCTTCAGCCGCCTGGCGAAGAGCGTCCAGTCGCCTCTGTACTTCGTCGTTGTTCCGTTCCCTCTTGAGTTGGTTCAAGCGGCTGACCTGTCGCTCGTAGCCCTCGGGGTCCATCCTGAGCAACGGTATGGTCAATGGCTCGTCCAGACGGTACTCGTTGACTCCGACGACGATGCGCTTCTGAGTGTCGATCTCTCGCTGGTACCGGTATGCACTCTGGGCGATCTCCTGCTGGAAGTAGCCAGCCTCGATGGCCGGTACGACCCCGCCGAACTCCTCGATCTTGTCAAAGATCTGGTAGGTTTCCTCCTCCATCTGGTTGGTGAGGGTTTCCACCAGGTAACTGCCGCCCAGGGGATCCACCGCGTTGGCCACGCCGCTCTCGTGATGGATGATCTGCTGGGTGCGCAGGGCGATGCGGGCCGCCAGGGCGCTCGGTAAGGCCAGCGCCTCGTCCATGGAGTTGGTGTGCAGCGACTGTGTGCCTCCCAGGACCGCGGCCAGCGCCTGGATAGCCACTCGCGCCACGTTGTTCTCGGGTTGCTGAGCGGTGAGAGAGACGCCGGCGGTCTGCGTGTGGAAGCGCAGCCACCACGAGCGGGGGTTCTTGGCCTGGAACCGTTCGCGTATCTCGCGGGCCCAGATCCTCCGTGCAGCCCGGTATTTCGCGATCTCCTCGAAGAAGTCGTTGTGGGCGTTGAAGAAGAAGGATAGGCGCGGCGCGAATTCATCCACGTCCAGCCCGCGCTCTGTGGCGGCCTCCACGTAGGCCAGCCCATCGGCCAGGGTGAACGCCAGCTCTTGCAGGGCTGTGGCGCCCGCCTCTCTGATGTGATAGCCGCTGATGGAGATGGTGTTCCAGCGTGGCAGGTGCCTCGACCCGTATTCGAAGGTGTCCACGATGAGGCGCATGGAGGGCTCCGGCGGGAAGATCCACGATTTCTGGGCGATGTATTCCTTCAGGATGTCATTCTGTATCGTTCCACCCAGTTGGTCCGGGGCGTAGCCTTGTTCCTCCGCAGCGGCGATGTACATCGCCCAGACCACGGCTGCCGGTCCGTTGATGGTCATGGACGTGGTGATGTCGCCCATGGGAATGCCGTCGAAGAGGATCTGCATGTCCTTCATGGAGGAGATAGCCACTCCGCATTTGCCGAACTCGCCGATGGCCTCCGGGTCGTCGCTGTCGTATCCGTATAGTGTGGGGTAGTCGAAAGCCACGGAAAGCCCCGTCTCTCCGTGTTCCCGGAGATACTTGAAGCGGGCGTTGGTCTCCTCGGCGGTGCCGTAGCCGGCGAACATACGCATCGTCCACGGCCGCCCCCGGTACATGGTGGGGTGCACGCCTCGGGTGAAGGGATATTCCCCGGGCATGCCGAGGTCTCTCTCGTAGTCGGCATCGGCGACGTCTAGCGGCGTGTATAGACGTTGCATCTCCCTTCCCGAGACGGTGACGAAGTTGTCATTCCGTTCGGGATGTGTAGCCAGGTGCTGTTGAAGGGTCGTCTCCTCCCAGCGTTCGTAGCTCCTACGGATGTCCTCCAGCTTGCTCTTGTCGAACATCTAGCTCTCCCTCAGTAGTCTATGCCTCGGCGGCTGATGAGGCCCTTCTGGTATGGGTGCTTGATCTCCCTCATCTCTGTCACCAGGTCGGCCCGCGCGATGATCTCAGGATGAGCGTATCTGCCAGTGAGAATGAGTTCGACGTGCTCCGGCTTCTCGTCGAGCACAGAGAGCACGTCCTCTAGCCGGATCAGCTTCCATTCCAGGGCCACGTTGATCTCGTCCAGGATCACGAGGTCGTACTCGCCGCCCGTGACGATCTCTCGGCTGTGGTCCAGCCCCTCTTGAGCCATGCGGATGTCAACGGGCTCGGGGTGCCCCTTGTTCACGTAGTCTGGGCGACCGAACTGCCTGATGGTCACGTTCGCTGGCTTGTCTATCGTCTCCAGCTCACCGTAGTAGGGCCAGCCCTTCATGAACTGTATGATGTAGACCTTTAAACCCTGACCGGCGGCACGCATGGCCTGGCCCAGGGCCGCGGTGGTCTTGCCCTTTCCGTGCCCTGTATAGACGTGAATGAGTCCCTTCCTGGAGCCCATGTGTGCTAGCTCTGTGCGAACGTGACGTTCTCGAGCAGTCCTCGACATTCGGGTACGATCTGCTCTCCCCTTCTGATCTCTCCGCCGAGGCGATCGACGTAGAAGGGGTAGATGAAGAACTTGGCGCAGGTGGCGTTGTATTCCGGGAAGTATCGCATCCAGAACTCGCCTCGATAGCACAGCGGGTGGTAGTCGTCTACCTCGTACGCGGCTGACGCGGGAACGACTCCGTAGACCTTGCTGCGCAGGCGACTTGCCTCTGGACTGCTACCCCGGTGGAACGTCGACCACGTGTCCGCTTCTCCCGTGACACACCACCAGGACAGTCCTCCGTGCTCCAGCTTCTCGCCTGCGAGCTCTTCTCTCGGCCTGACCAGGTTGCCGTCGGGGAACTTGCGCGGGCAGCCGGAACTGCGATACACGAGGCGTTGATCCGCCTCCAGGACGGCCAGGGCTTCGACGGGCACGACATGGCCCGAATCGTCGAAACCGAAGCCGCGCCGGTGTTCGTCGTCGAAGACCACGTATGCTCCCACCCAGGCTTGATAGTAGGGGGAATCTGGACAGACGAAATCGGAGTACAAACGGCTGAAGTTGAAGCCTCCAAAGCGGGAGTAGGCAACTGCTTCCACGGGCCGGCCCAGGACCTGGGACAGGGTCTTTCCCAGATTGGCCCGGAGGCCGATCCGGATCCAGGAACTGCCGTGATCCCCCAGGCTGATGGTCAGTCCGCGACGTTTGGCGGGGTCGGGCAGGCGCGAGGCGAGAAGTCGCACCGCAACACTGATCAGCAGGCCCCGATAGAGCCAGGCGAGCAGCACGACGAAGAGCACGAGCGCCAAAGCGACGAGCAGGAGCTGTGTCAATGTTTGCTCCGGTCCCTTTGCACTGAATGATGCGGCGGCTCGTGATTATACCACACCTGGCTCGGAGGTCGAAAGGGGCAAGTTGCTGCCAGCAATCCAGTATGTTACGATTGCCAAACGGTCGGGTGGTACTCCGGGGCACGGGGATTGGAGACAGATGCGAGGGGCGGGCTGGGCAAAGGCCACAGCAGGGATGGCCGCGCGGGTCCCTCCAGCGCAGGTGAGGGGTGCGCTGGTCCTCGTGCTGCTTCTGGCCTTTGGTCTGCGACTCTACCACCTGGGGCATCAGAGTCTGTGGTACGACGAGGCGGTGAGTATCCATCTAGCGGCGAAGGACCTCACTGCGCTGACACTCCACACGGCTGGAGACATCCATCCTCCCCTGTACTACTGCTTGCTGCACTTCTGGGTCCTGGTTGCCGGGAGCAGCGAGTTCTCGGCGGCCTTCTTCTCCCTGTTCTTCGGCCTCCTTATCGTCGCGCTCGCCCACCGGCTGGCCCGTGAGACCTGTGGCAGCGGCGTCGGTCTGCTGACGGCCTTCCTCGTTGCTGTGTCTCCCTTCAACCTCTGGTATTCCCAGGAGATACGCATGTACACCCTGGGCGCCATCCTGGGCCTGGTGACGCTCTACTGCCTGATGCGCCTGGCAGATCTACCGAAGGGTGGGGATAGGTCGACGACCAAAGGGGACGAGGACGCTGCAAAGCAGGCGAGGTGGCGCTTCTGGATCGGCTACGTCCTTGCCGGGGCGGTGGGACTCTACACTCTCTACTACTTCGCCTTCCTCTTACTCTTCGAGAACCTCTTCGTCCTGGCCTGGTGGCTGGCGGAGAGACGCTCAGGTAGAACGGAGCCTCTCCGGCTGACCTCCTGGATAGCAGCCCAGGCTCTGATCCTGGTGCTCTACTTGCCCTGGCTCCCCACAGCGATGCGCCAGGCCCTGAATCCTCCGGTGCCCCCCTGGCGAGGCTTCACTGGTCTGGGCGACGTGATCACGGAGTCCTGGGCGGCCCTCTGCCTCGGACAGTCGGTGGAGCCGGAGAGCCTCCTGATCTGGCCGGTCCTGTCCTTCATGTTCGCGATCTACCTCCTCGGTGTTGCCGGTTACGCGCGACGTAACAGGGACTGGTCCACGAGCCTACTGCTGTGTGGCTATACCTTCGTCCCCGTGCTTGCCATCTACCTCCTGTCTCTGCGCACGCCACTCTTCCACGTCAGATACGTGTTCACCTACTCGCCCCCTTTCTACATCTTGCTGGCGATGGGGTTGAGTTGGCTGGCGCGAAGATGGCGTCTGGCCCTGCCGGTGGCTGTGGGAATCATCACCGTGGCGTGCGGCTATTCGATCTTTTTGTTCCATTCCTCGCCTCTCTATGCGGCTGACGATCACCGGGCGGCGGTGACCTATCTGGAGGAGAGAGTCTCTCCCGGCGACGCGGTTCTGATCGATGCCGGGTACGCCTATCCACCTTTCCTGTACTACTTCGAGGGCCAGATCTCCTGGCGGGGTCGTCTGGTCGACTACAAGCCTGGCGGGGAGACAGAGCAGGGCGTGGTGTTGTTGCAGACCGGGACCATAGGAGGCGACGAGGGTCTGGGCTGGGGCGACCCCAACTCTGATTTCTATGCCACGACGGAAGAAGAGACGGCCGAGGCGCTGGGGCGGGTCTTCGCCGAGCATCCGCGTCTATGGGTCTACCGTATCTACGATACGGTGACCGATCCTGAGGGCTTCATCCGAGACTGGCTGCAAGGGCATGGACGCATGATCGGCGACGAGGGGTTCGTGGGCGAGAGCTACATGCGGGTGCAGTGTTATCAAACCGCAACGGAGCCCCAATACGACTCCAGCTTGGTGTCGCACTCTGTGGCCATGGACACAGGCCTGGGGATCGAGTTGGTGGGCTACGAGGGTCCATCGATGGTCCGCTCAGGGGAGGAGTTGCCCTTGACGATTCTCTGGCAGGTGGACGATGAGTGGGGCATGAGCCTCGACACCCGTGTGAGTCTGGCCTTGGGCGACGGTTTGCCCCTGGCCGAGGTGGAGACAGCAGTGTCACCCGCGACGGCTGGGTGGAAGCCGGGGGAGGTGGTTGCTCAGGAGGTGCTCCTGGAGGTGCCGCCGGGCACTGCGCCTCTGGAATACAACCTCCTGCTGGAGTGGCAACAGTCCTCTCCCGATGGGAGCGCCGAGACCACAGGCGGCAGCCTGTTGATGGGGACAGTCACTGTGCTGAGACCCCTGGTGCCGTCTCCCACTCCGCGGATGCCCCATGAGCCCTGGGCCAACTTTGGCGATGCACTGCAACTGACGGGGTATGACTTGTCAGCATCAGATGTGGAATCGGGCGGCGAACTGCGCGTCACACTGCTCTGGCGTGCCTGGGATACGCCGTTGCCGGTCATCGTATACACGTTGGAGTGGACGGATGCGGAGGGGCGAGCCGTGGCCCGAGAGGAAGAGGGGCTTGGTGGGGCCTACACGAGCACCCTGTGGGGGCGCGAGGAGCTTGTGCGGGAGGTGTGCGGTATCAAGGTCCCGCAAGGCATCTCATCGGGAACGTACACACTGTCCTTGAGCTTGCAGGCCGTGAGAGCAGACGGACAGCAGGAGGTCCTGCCCTTCTGGTCAGAGGCCGGTATGTGGGAGGACAGCTTTGCCCTGGGTACTTTGAATGTCGTGGACTCCCAGCAGTCGTGAAGTGCCCATCCGCTGTACTTTAGCCCGCCCGTCTTGCAGTCGCGGGGTCCTCGTTGAGAGGGGCGACGGATGATCTAGTCCGGTAAGGCCGCCGGGGGGTGGCTGGCGCGGCACGGGTGCCGGCGCGGCGAGTCAATCGGCATCTTACCCGCGAGTTCTGGGGGCGTCGAGCGAGGTCTGAAGGAGGAGTCAGAGTGACGAAAGCAAACTGGCCAAGGGTGTCTGTGTTGCTCATGATCGTCGTTGCCACCATAGTCGGATTCATCGCGCTGTTTGGTTCCATCCTCGGTGCGTGGCTCTTGCTACGCGTCATGGGCATCTTCACGAACCTTTGGGAGATGACGATGGCAGTGTCGGCCACGCTCGCGGCAGCGGCTGTATTCGGAGCGGGATTCGTGGCCTACCGTGAGTTGGGCGAGCTTGCCCATACTCGACACATCCAGATCGCAGACAGTCTTTTTGCTGAACTCAATTCTCCAGGGAACGTCGAAGCCCGCCGCTGGATCTACCAGCACTTGCCCCCAGATCCAGCAGAGGGCATTCCATCCTTCACACCTGAGGAGCGCGACACTGTCAAGCGTGTTCTCAACTCGCTGGACCGGGTCGCGTTCCTCACGCAGTCGGGCTGGATTCCCGAAGAGTTGATCATGCCCTGGATGAACCCCATGATAGTGAAGACGTGGATAAGGCTTGAGCCGTACGTGCGCTATGAAGGAGAGCGCCGCCATGAGCCCGACTACTACGAGCATGCTCGCTCACTGGCTGAGCGCTGCGTCGCGTGGCGGGCGAAGAACCTGCCTGACGCTGAGATCACCTGGGTCAAGGACGCATCGTAGGGCGGGTAGATAGGGGGGCGCCTCGCGCGGGCCGCCAGGTTCTGTTGACCTGTTGTCTGGGCAGTGGTGTGAATTGCGTGTTGGACGAGCGGATCAAGGTGAATCTGGAGAAGACTATGAAGGCGATGGTGTACACCGAATACGGATCACCAGATGCGCTTCGGCTCGAAGAGGTAGAAAAGCCCACTCCCAAGGACGATGAAGCACTGGTAAGAGTGCATGCGGCTTCCGTCAATGCGGCTGACCTGGAAACCCTGAGAGGCGATTTCATAGTGCGTATGGCGGCGCCTCTGAGACCAAGGTACAGGATACTCGGAACTCACATAGCCGGGCGGGTCGAAGCGCTTGGCAGCAACGCAATGCAGCTTGAGATAGGTGACGAGGTATGGGCGGACCTATCTGAGCACGGTTGGGGGGCCTTTGCCGAGTATGTATGTGTTCCTGAGGACGTATTGAGGCTGAAACCGGCCAGCATGACGTTCGAGGAGGCAGCGGCCTACCCCGAAGCGGCAGTCCTGGCCCTGCAGTATCTTCGCGGCAAAAGAGAGATTCAGCCAGGGCAACAGGTCCTGATCAATGGCGCGGGTGGCGGCGTGGGTACATTTGCGGTGCAGATCGCCAAGTTCTACGGGGCCGAAGTGACTGGCGTGGACAGTACAGCGAAACTGGCTATGCTGCGCTCTCTTGGTGCAGACCATGTTATCGATTACACGAAAGAGGATTTCACCAAGAGTGGGCAGCGTTATGACCTGATTGTTGATGTCGTGGCACGTCGTTCGGTTTTCGCTTACAGGCGTGCTTTGAACCCTGATGGGATCTGTGTCATTGTTGGAGGTTCTACGGCTGCAATCTTCCAAGCTTTGATCCTGGGACCGTTGATCTCAAGGATCGGGAACAAGCAGATGGGCATCGTGATGTGGAAGCCAAACAACAAGGAAGACTTGGCCTTCTTGGCAGAGCTCTTCGAAGGTGGGGCAGTAGTACCTGTGATAGACAGATGCCATCCGTTGAGTGAGGTCCCTGAAGCTCTCCGGTATCTCAAAGAGGAACCCCACCTAGGGAAGATCGTCATTGCCATGTGAATGGATGCGACAAGCCTCGGCATGTCCCAGAGCTTGGCGCAAGGTGCTTTTGCTAGTTGCGAAATGCTATGCTGAGTCGCAATTGTGAATCGGGGCCATGCATGGAGTCACAGAACCAGACTCCGCTGCTAGGTCACGGTAGTGAGCGGCACAAATCTGTGAACGTGCGGGGCGCAAATATGGCAATGGAAGCAGGGCGGAGATTGAGCTTGGGTTGACCGTACGCGTCCAGGGCGGTCTTCTTCGCCCAAGCGGGATTTGACGAAGAATCGGTGGGTAGGTAGCGTCTGCCGTTGGCAAGCTGTCGGGGGATACTGAGGGGGGCTCGCAGTTGACGTAGCGAGCGGCGGAAAAGGCCAGCCGGTGTGCCGGACGGGGTGATTGGGCAGAAGGATGTCTGCATAATCAGTAGTTAGGCTGCATCGAGACAACTTCAATGTTCAACACCTTGTTCGCCAAAGTGGACAATTGGGAGATAAGGAGAGAACCATGCTCTTAGGTACATTGCCTTGCCTTCTTCCGATAATCATCCTCGCGATACTCATCATCGCTCTGCTTGCGATCGTCGGTCTGTTCGTCTACGAACCTTCGCCGGCGCGGGGCTTCGCCTTCAGCTCGGTAGGCAAGACGATCCAGCTCTCAGATGGCCGCACGTTGGCCTATTTGGACATTGGGGACCCTGAAGGCCGTCCCGTGTTCTACTTCCACGGGGGTCTGGGATCGCGTCTCGAGGGGCTCCTCTTTGATGAACTCAACCAGCAATTGGGGATCCGTATGATAGCCCCTGATCGCCCAGGCTTCGGGTTGTCCGACTTCCAAGAGGATCGTACGTATCTCGATTGGCCGGACGACGTTCGCGAGCTGGCAGACCAACTAGGCATTGACCGGTTTGCGGTGCTGGGCTGGAGCTCCGGCGGCCCGCACGCGGCCGCAGTTGCACACGGAATCCCTCAGCGCCTTGCTGTAGTAGCCATCGTGGCTGGGGAGGGCCCTTATGCAAGCGATGATTTTCCCCAAAGTGTGCTGACTGGCGCCACCTTCAGCGGTTCCAAAGTCAACAAGCTCTTCATCTGGAGCGCAAATCACTGCCCGTGGCTAATGCGGACTCTATTCACGATGGCACGCATCCTGATCTTCAAGGACCCCGCTGGTTTCGGTGAGGGTTTCTTCGGCTCTGAAGTATCGGCGAAGGATAAACAGCTCTTCACACGCCGCGAATACAGGGCCGGAATGGTTGAGGCGCTTCGCCAGGGTGCCGAAGGGTGGACGCGCGAGTACACGATTGAGCGCCTGGACTGGCCCTTCAAGCTAGAGGATATCCATGCCCCAACTGTGTTGGTGTTCCATGGCGAGGAGGACACAGGGCTGGACCCAAGAATCAGTGAATACGTTAGTATGCGCATCCCGTCCTGCGATGAGCCGACAATCTACCCAAGTGAGGGCCACTCAGTCGTGTATTATCGCTACGAAGAGATTATCCAGGCTATGCTCGCGGCCTGGGAGTGATGCGGCCTAACAACTGGCGGTACGTTGTGGCGTGCCTTGCCCGCCGGAGTGAGCGAGAGTCAGTGAGCCGTCGCCCAAGATGCTGGGAGGTCTGTGATTCCAGCCGCTCAGCGCCCAAGAGGGGGTGGGTGGGACCTGCCACCTACCAAGAACGACGCATCCTCTCGACCTGCTAACGTTGCTTCTCTGTGCAACCAGCGTACATGGCCTCGGTGGCCACTAGCTGGGCGGCGTCCGGCGCCAAGCCCGCGGAGTGAGGCACCAGTGCTTGGAGCCTGGCGCAGGTGATCTTCGGGCGCCGCAGGTACTGGACGGCGTTGACTCCATCGTCAAGGCGACGGTAACTCCAGGCTGCGAGATGAGGGTTGACGTCACCAGTGGGTCGAAGCCAGGTCCGACTGACACGCTCCAGTTCCCCCTCAATAGCCTTTCTCTTCCTCTACAGGCAAGCTCTGAATCCCGACGGGGTTTGCGTCTTTGTGGGAGGTTTTGCGACGGCAATCTTCCAAGCTCTGATCCTGGGACCGCTGATTTCGAGGACCGGGAGCCAGGAGATCCGTATCGTGCTGTGGAAGCAAAGCAACAAGGAAGACTTGGCTCTCCTGGCGGAGCGCTCTGAGGCCGGCAAAGTGGTACCCGTCACAGAAAGAAGTTACCCGCTGAGTGAAGTCCCCGAAGCTCTCCGGTACCTCAAAGAGGAACCCCGCCTAGGTAAAACAGTCTTACCTAGTGAATGGATGCGACAAGCCCTGAAAGGTCCCACAGCTTGGCGCAAGGCGCTTGCCAAGTCTACTGATTCAGTATACAATTGCGCATTCCTGACCGTGAAATGGAGGTTGTCTAGACCTACGCATATCTCACTGCTCTGTTAGTTCCATGTTATATCAAGCGACTTGAAGCAGAGGAGGAACCTGGAGCAAGGACAGCGCCGATCATTGTGGGGCTAGCGCTAGATGATCGGCGCGTTTGTTTTACATAGACGAGCGTGATGCGCGAGGCGATGATCGGTCGGACAACTGAGCCGGCCTTGGCGTCACCGCAAGACAGCAATACCTGGCGAGCTGCCGATAGCGGTTCGCCTTCTTATCCCCGCCTGGGACGTCTCGCTGTGTGTGGTCCTGCGACGGTCCTTTGAATGGCACGTTCGCAGCATGATATCAGTACCATCTTGCTCGGATACCGCAGAAAACCGACGACCATTCCTGAGGGTGGCCACGATGAAGGCGATTGTATGGACAGCGTATGGGCCTCCGGATGTGCTTCAGCTCCAAGAGGTGGAAAAACCTGTTCCCAAGGATGATGAAGTACTGATCAGGATATATGCGACGACAGTATCGGCGGGGGACTGTGAGATGCGAAGTCTGAAGATCCCTCTCTTCTTGGGGCTCCCCGTGCGAATGTACAATGGTCTCAGAAGACCGAGAAGAATGACCATACTAGGACAGGAGCTGGCTGGGGAGATTGAATCAGCAGGCAGCGAGGTGACGTTGTTCAAAGAGGGTGAACAGGTCTTTGGCACTCCCGGCTTCCGTATGGGCGCCTATGCTGAGTACATCTGTCTGCCTGAAGCGCGTGGAGAAGGCGTGCTGGCAGCGAAGCCGGCCAATCTGACCTGTGAGGAAGCCGCCGCTGTCCCTGTGGGGGGACTTGAAGCATTACACTTCCTCAAGAAGGCGAACATCGAGAGCGGGCAAGAGGTCCTGATCAACGGTGCGGGTGGAAGCATAGGTACCATGGCGATACAGCTCGCCAAACACTTCGGGGCTGAGGTGACCGGCGTGGACAGCACAGGGAAACTGGACATGCTGCGCTCGGTTGGTGCAGACCGGGTCGTTGACTACACGAAAGAGGATTTCACCGAACGTGGTGAGACCTATGACGTTATCTTCGATGTGGTAGGCAAGAGTCCGTACTCAGGTAGTTTGAGGTCGCTGAAGCAAGACGGATGCTATCTCTTGGCTAACCCTGCGCTGTCACATGTCTTTCGAGCGCGATGGACCTCGAAAAGGAGCAGCAAGAAAGTGATAGCTGGGACATCGTCATATAAGAGTGAGGACTTGGCATACCTCAAAGAGCTCATCGAGGCAGGGAAGATCCGACCGGTCATAGACAGACGATATCCCCTGGAACAGACTGCCGAGGCTCACAGGTACGTCGAGAAGGGGGGCAAGAAGGGGAATGTGGTCATCACTGTCGAGCACAACGGTAACGCCTGAGGAGATGCTGCAGCGACCGACATTCCGCTTCAGCTAGGAGGAGACTCGTGAAAGCCATTGTATACACAGAATACGGACCGCCAGAGGCGCTGGAACTACGGAGTGTAGAGGGGCCAACCCCCAAAGAGGACGAAGTACTCATCAGGGTACACGCCGCGTCCGTAGTCTATGGTGACCTCGCTCTCGTGAGAGGTGCGCCGTTCGTAGCCCGCCTGTCGTCCGGGCTACTGAAACCAAAATACCAGATACCCGGGATTGACGTAGCGGGGCGCGTAGAGGCGGTTGGCAGGAGCGTAGAGCAGTTTCAGCCAGGTGACGAAGTGTTCGGAGACCTATTCGAGTCTGGTTTTGGCGCTTATGCCGAGTATGCATGCGCTCGCGAGGGTGCATTGGCGCCGAAACCGGCCAACATGACATGGGAGGAAGCAGCGGCCGTACCTCAAGCGGCACTCGTCGCCCTGCAGGCCCTTCGGGATGCGGGACAGATACAGCCGGGACAGAAGGTCTTGATCAATGGAGCGTCTGGAGGTAACGGTACGTTTGCAGTGCAGATCGCCAAATCGTTCGGGGCTGAAGTGACCGGCGTATGCAGCACGAGGAATCTGGACATGGTGCGCTCGATTGGGGCAGACCAGGTCATTGACTACACTAGGGAGGACTTCGCCCAGAATGAGCAGCGCTACGACCTGATCCTTGATGTTGTGGCCAATCGCTCGACTTCGGACTATCTGCGTGCACTTGGGCCCAACGGGATCTATGTCGCAATCCCGTTTTCCGCGTCTGCTCTGTTCCTCGGCCCCTTGGTCTCGATGATCGGCAGTAAGAAGATGGTTCAGTTCTCGCATGAACCAAGCCAGAACGACTTGGTCTACATGAGAGAGCTCATCGAAGCCGGCAAAGTGAAAGCTGTAGTAGACAGACGTTACCCGTTGAGTCAGGTTGGTGAAGCCCTCCGGTATTATGGAGAAGGACACGCCCGAGGAAAAGTAGTCATCACTGTGCAGCACAATAGCGAATGACAGCCCTACCTGAGAGGCATTGCTACCGATCGGGGCAGGAGTTGCAGGGTCGGGCACACGACACTCGTGACGGAAGTCGAAGTAGCCGATGCCTGACACTGTCTGCTCTGGTACATGAAGAGGGGAGTGAATCATGGTAGAAACGAGGTTGGTGGTCTCAGGACTATGGGTGGCTCTGATGTTGACCTATCTCCTAGGGGACGTGATGCGCATATTCGCCGGTGACTTCAAGCCGGGAGAGATCATGGGTACGCAGCCAACTCAGGCGATGTGGCTGGGAATCGCGGTCTTCATGCTGATTCCGATCATTATGGTTGTGCTGACTCTGACGTTGAGGTATCCCGCGATTCGGTGGCTGTGCATCGTCGCATCCGCGGTCCTCTTCGTCTTCAATCTCGTTGGATTGCCGACATACCCCTCAGCGTATGACAAGTTCTTGATCGTCGTGGGACTCGTGTTCAACGCACTGACGGTCTGGTATGCGTGGAAGTGGGTTTGAGTTGGAAGCAGTGGAGCCACCCCGCGGATAGGGCTACCGGGGAGACATCTCTATCCGGTGCGGCCAGAGTAGCTTTGGAGGAAACTCTTGAAAGCGATTGTCTACAGAGAATACGGATCACCCGATGTTCTTCGGCTCGAGGAGGTAGAGAAGCCTGCTCCCAAAGACGATGAAGTACTGGTGAGAGTTCACGCGGCATCCGTAAATGCTGCGGACGTGGAAATCATGCGAGGTATGTGGGCCGCTCGCTTCGGCGGACCTCTAAGACCACAGCACAAGATTCCCGGATCTGACATAGCCGGGACGATTGAAGCCGTTGGCAGAGACGTGAAGCAGTTTCAGCCAGGCGATGAGATATGGGGGGATCTGTCCTTTCCGTACGGTTATGGCACTTTTGCTGAGTACGTGTCTGTTTCTGAGAATGCGTTGGCTCTGAAGCCGGCCAGTATGACATTCGAAGAAGCATCGACCTACCCTCAATCGGCAATCATCTCTTTACAGAGTCTTCGTGACAAGGGAAGGATTCAGCCAGGACAGAGGGTGTTGATCAACGGTGCGGGTGGCGGCATGGGAACATTCGCAGTTCAGATCGCCAAGTACTTCGGGGCTGAAGTGACCGGGGTGGATAGCGCCCGCAAACTGGAAATGCTGCGCTCCATTGGTGCAGATCATGTCATAGACTACGCTCGAGAGGACTACACCAAGACTGGGCAGCGTTATGACTTGATTCTCGATGTTGTGGCGTATCGTTCGGTCTTCGACTACCGGCGTGCTTTGAGTCCTGAGGGACGCTTCATCATAGTCGGAGGCTCCCTGACAACATTCCTCCAGGTCTTGATTATAGGAGCTCTGATGTCACGGATGGGGAGCAAGAGATTGGGTCTCAATGCGTATGACGCGAACAACAGAGAAGACCTGGCTTACCTGGCTGAGCTGTTTGAGAGCGGCAAGGTCGTACCTGTCATAGACAAATGCTACCCGTTGAGCGAGGTGCCTGAAGCTCTCCGGTATCTTGAAGAGGGACACGTCTTAGGCAAGGCAGTCATTACGGTGGCACGAGACAGCGAGACCTCATAGGGCGCTACGCCTGACCGCGACACCCCGCAGTGTTCGAGGGACTCATGAAAGCGATTGTGTGCACGAAGTACGGACCTCCAGAAGGGCTTCAGCTCAGAGAGGTAGAAGAACCTACCCCTGAGGCCAACGAAGTGCTTATAGGGATCCGTGCCACAACAGTGACATCCGGGGACGTGATACTGCGGAGTCTCAGATTCCCTCTCCGATTGGTGTTTGGTCTCGTGTTTGGTCTCGGAAGGAACAAGATACTAGGGCATGAGTTGGCCGGGGACATCGAAGCAGTAGGCAAAGATGTGAAGCTGTTCAAGGAGGGTGACCAGGTGTTTGCATCTGCCGGCTTCAGAGGGGGTGCCTATGCCGAGTACATCTGCCTGCCGGAAGAGGGGATCCTGGCACCAAAACCAGCCAATCTGAGTTATGAAGAGGCCGCCGCCGTTCCCGTGGGGGGACTTACAGCATTGTTCTTCATGAGAAAGGCGAATATCCAGAGCGGACAGACCGTTCTCATCTATGGAGCTTCTGGAAGCGTAGGTACCTATGCCGTGCAGCTAGCCAAGCACCTTGGGGCAGAGGTTACCGGCGTATGCAGCACCGCGAACCTGGAGCTGGTGAGATCTCTGGGAGCGGATAGGGTAATCGACTACACGAAAGAGGATTTCACCCAGAGCGGTGAGACCTATGATGTCATCTTCGACGCGGTAGGTAAGGGTTCGTCTTCCCGCGGCAAGAGGTCGCTGAAGAAGAGCGGCATCTCTCTTTCCGTCAAGTCTTCGACAAAGGAAAGGCCTGAGGACTTGGTCTTCCTCAAAGGGCTCGTTGAGTCGGGAAAGCTGAAGCCGGTCATCGATAGACGCTATCCGTTGGAACAGATTGTCGAGGCTCACCGGTATGTCGAAGGAGGACACAAGAAGGGTAATGTCGTCATTTCCATGGAGCACGATGACAAATGAAATGAGCAAGAAAAGGTATGGCAATGGAAACCCTGTTGGTTCTGTATTCATATCATCACCACAACACTGAGAAGATCGCTAGGGCCATTGCCGGAGTCCTTGACGCACGGGTGACAGCGCCGCAGCAAGTGGATCCTGACGAGCTTCAAAGGTACGGACTAGTAGGCTTTGGCTCAGGCATATACTCTGACCAGCACCACAGATCTCTACTTGACCTTGTCGAGAGATTGCCGCGGGTAAGCAACAAGAAAGCGTTCATCTTCTCCACCAGTGGAGCCCCAGCCTTCGCGCTTGACGGAGGACATCTGGAGGATTATGTAGAAAAGGCCCACATGCCGCTCAGGGAAAGACTGCAGTCCAAAGGCTACACCATCGTTGATGAGTTCATGTGCCCAGGCTACAATACCAACAGGTTCCTGAAGGCACTTGGGGGATTGAATAGGGGTAGACCGAACGCTGAAGACCTCAAACACGCGGAGGAGTTTGCTAGGAACCTGAAGCAGAGCCTGCAAGAGCAGCGAGCCTTGGCCACGTGAGAACGATGTGGGGAAGTCACTGGAGGAATAGAACGGCATTAGGGTTCAGCGAGTGGAAGGAGTGAAGATCTCGTGTTCACCCGAGAGTGCGTTGAGACACGAATGATCGGATCGGTCGTGGATAGGCGCTCCCCTTTGGACTAGATAGCCCAGGCTGACCCGTCTGTCTAGGAAGGACAGTGCAAGGGAAGGTAGTCACAGCCGTTGCAGGGTCATACCTTCCGTGAGTCTGACGGAAACACGAGGTCGTCCGGTACAAGGAGGCAACGTATGGGGGAATCGTCCCGGAGTAGGGCAGGCCAGATCGGCAGTGATATTGCCATGATCCTCGTGACTGGAGCGAATCTCGTCTTCATCACTTCCTTCTATGAGTACATCGCCTGGTACACCCTGGAACCAGGTGGAGGTGTTACCCGGCTGTCTATACTGACCGATGACTACTTCGTCTGGCTTCCTATTCCGATTGCGGCATCAATCCTGGCCATAGCAGCCTACAGTGTGATGATGTTCTACGACAGATACTGGCTTCGTACAACCGCACAGATACTGCTCAGCGTCATTGGTGTCGCTATCGTTACATCATTGCTGTCGGTGTTCCCCTTTGATTTCAGTGTGATACCGAATGCTACTGTGGTCGAGGTTGCGCCAAGGGCGGTCACCGTCTTCCTGGTTCTCATGGCGGTTATCTATGGGGCGACTGCGGTAGTCATGCTCCTACGACTGATCCGAAGTCTCATAGTCAAGAGAGAAACTGGATAGACGCCGCGGATTCTCGTCCAGCGGCGCCGTTCTATTCGCCTTTCGCTCACACGCGTTTGGTGAGGCGTAACGGCAAATGGCCAAACCAAAGTAGATGGTGTGCATTACTCATGAAAGCGGCTGTATGGACAGAATACGGACCGCCGGATGTCCTTCAGCTCAGAGAGGTAGAGAAACCTACTCCCAAGGACGATGAGGTACTGATAAGGATCTATGCGACAACAGTGACGGCAGGGGACTGCGAACAACGTGGTCTCACAGCGCCCGTGTGGTACGCGCTTCCCATGCGACTGTACGTAGGTCTCAGGAGGCCGAAGAGAATAACCATTCTGGGGATGGAGTTGGCCGGGGAGATCGAATCAGTAGGCAAAGAAGTGAGACAATACAGAGAAGGTGACCAAGTCTTCGCCGCCACCGGTTTTGCTGGCATGGGTTCTTGTGCAGAGTACATGTGCTTGCCTGAAGAACCTGAAGAAGGGGCGCTGGCTACCAAGCCGGCCAACATGACCTATGAGGAAGCCGCCGCCGTTCCTGTCGGCGGACTCGAAGCATTGGGTCTTCTCAGACAAGGCAGCGTCCAGAGCGGACAGGAGATCTTGATCAATGGTGCGGGTGGAACGATAGGCACTTTTGCCATACAGCTCGCTAAGTACTTCGGAGCCGATGTGACAGCCGTGGATAGCACCGACAAGCTGGACACGTTACGCTCGATTGGTGCAGACCAGGTCGTTGACTACACTCGAGAAGACTTCACCAAAGGCGCTGGGAGGTATGATTTCATTCTCGACGTGGTGAGCAAGAGTCCGTTTTCAGGTAGCATAGCATCGCTGAAGCCCAACGGACGCTACCTCATAGCTAACCCTGGGCCGTCACAGATGGTTCGAGGGCGATGGACTTCATGGACCAGCAGCGAGAAAGTGATATTCGGGGCCGCACAACCGAAGACCGAGGATTTGATCTTTCTGAAGGAGCTCATCGAGGCGGGGAAGATGAAATCGGTCATAGACAGAGTCTATCCGTTGGAGCAGGTCGCCGAGGCTCACAGGTATGTCGAAACAGGGCGCAAGAAGGGGCACGTGGTCATTACCGTGGAGCACACGGGTATATGACAGTCCGTACCGTTGAGACCTCGCGATTCTCCAAACAGAGGGGAATCACCAGATGAAAGCAGCCGTCCATTACAGCTACGGGTCACCTGATGATGTCCTGGAACTCCAGAGTATCGGCGGGCCTGGACCCGAAGACAAGGAGGTGCTGGCATGAAGAATCATCGCGTAGTCGTGACGCGCCATGGCGGGCCGGAAGTGCTACAGTTGGTGGAAGAGGATCTGCCCGAACCCCAGGCCGGCGAAGTTCGGGTGAAGGTCCTGGCCGCCGGAATCTCTGCCTACGATCTCATGTTCCGAGGCTCAGGTTCCTTCCCCGGGAGTCCGCGCGTGCCGTTCACCCTGGGCGAGGACGTCGCCGGAGTGGTGGACAAGCTGGGCGAGGAGGTGTCCACGCTCGACGAGGGGCAGATGGTTGCCGGCGCGACCTTCTGTCTTGGCGTCGGTGGCGGCTACACGGAGTTCATCTGCCTGCCCGTCAGCGAGTTGGTGCCCGTCCCTCCGGGCGTGGATGCTGCCGAAGCCGTCTGCCTGGTGGTGAACTACCTCACTGCACAGAACGTCATGCACCGAGTCGCCAAGGTCCGGAGTGGCGAGCGCATCCTCGTCCATGGTGCAGCGGGAGGCGTAGGGACCGCTCTGCTCCAGCTTGGCAAGCTGGCAGAGCTGGAGATGTACGGCACAGCGTCCAAGTACAATCACGAACTGGTGTCTGCACTGGGAGCCACGCCCATCGACTACCACACCGAGGACTTCGTGGAGCGCATCCGCGCTCTTACTGGCGATGGAGTGGATGTCGTGTTCGACCCCATCGGTGGCGCAAGGCAACTCTGGCGTTCGTACCAGGCCCTGTGCAAAGGTGGGCGGTTGGTGTGGTTCGGTGTGGCCGCGACGAAGAAACAGGGTCTGCGGGTCATTCCCCTCAGCTTGCTGATGCGGACCTTGCTGGCGCTCATTCCGGACGGCAAGCGGGCGCCCTTGACCCCGGATCTCTCCAAGGACAACGCCTGGTACCGAGAGGCGCTGACGGAGCTTCTCGACTTGCTGACAGCGGGCAAGATCAAGCCCATGGTGGCGGAGAGTTTCCCGTTGGCTGAGGCCGCTCGTGCTCACGAGTTGCTCGAGCGCGGCGGATACGCAGGCAAGGTGGTTCTCGTTACCAGCGCGTATTCAGGGTCTGCCAACACAGGTCGGTAGGGCGGTCGGCGCAAATGATGGCGCCCGGAGACGCGCTCACCGCCGAGGATGCTCTCATAGCCAGCAGCAGCGATGCGCCTGAGGCCTCACGGTATCCGGAAGGGGCTCCGGTCCGCGGGTAAGCAGTCATCACTGTGGAGCACAAAGGCGGATAGAAGGAGGACAGGATGAAGACGCACAGAAAGACCGCAATAGCTGTGGGAGCACTGTACATAACTGCCACGGCAGCGCCCATAATGACTGCGCCGTTCCTGGGATTCTTGGGAGGGGGGATCATTGGGGAACCCAGCCCGGACTATCTGGTCACCGTTTCTGCAAGCGAAAGCCAGGTGTACATAGGGATGCTCATTGAGCTGATCTGGGCCCTTGCGGTTGTTGGCATTCCCGTTGCGCTGTTCCCAGTCCTGAAGAAGCAGAATGAAGCTGTGGCTCTTGGGTTCTTCAGCCTGAGGTTCATGGAGGGACTTAGCACCATTGTTGGCAGCATCATCCTGCTAACGCTACTGACGCTCAGTCAGGGGTTCGTGAAAGCAGGACTCCCGGACGTCTCATATCATCAAACCCTGGGAACTCTATTGCTGGCGGCACGCGAGTGGACCTTCATGATCGGGTCTGGACTCATCTTCTCCCTGTCTGCTCTGCTTCTGAACGTTGTGCTGTGTCGATCGAGACTCATTCCTCGATGGCTGTCGGGTTGGGGTCTTTTTGGAGCCGTAGTATCGTTCGCAACGTATCTGTTGCAGTTCTACGGCATCAAGCTTGACATTCTGTTCCTGCCCATAGCCTTGCAGGAGATGGTGTTTGCGGTATGGCTCATACTCAAGGGGTTCAATCCATCTGCCATTGCTTCCCTATCCGCAAGGGCACAATCGAACGAGGTCAAATGACTCATCGGATCAGCGCAGACCTGACGTGGCTAGCCGCGTTCAAACTGGCCGTACTTGTGGGAGTACTGAGCGGCTTCTATCCCGCGATCACAGAGGCGTTCAAGAGCAGGCCGTGATCGAGAGCCACGGAGCGCACCCAGCGCTGCAGCCCGGTCTGGACGAAGCGACCGTGGGGTTGCTGACCGACATGCTCGGCGAACGGATCGCATCGCAGACTGGGGGAACAACGTAGTCATAGCTGTGGAAGCCCATCAAAGCGCTGCACCCGAGCGCGATGAAGCGTAGCGGGCTAGCGGCAGGCGAACTTGGCCGATTCGCATTGGACAGCATACGTAGAGTACAACCAGAGCTGGAAAAGGAGGTATTAGAGATGGGGAAACACCGTATAGGCGAGATACTGATCGTGCTGGGCACACTGTTGCTGGCCTCCCTGATGCTGGCGGCGCCTGTGCTGGCCGCTGACATCAGGAGCAAGGACGTGATCGTGATCGACGAGGATGTTGACGATGACCTGTATCTGTTCGCGGGTTCCATCACCGTCAACGGCACGATCCACGGTGATCTCATCGCCATGGGCGGCGACATCGTGGTGAATGGCCTGGTGGAGGGCGACCTCTGGGCTGCAGGGGGAAGCATCCACGTCAACGGCACGGTGGCGGACGACGTGCGCTTCGCTGGTAGCGACCTGAGCCTTGGTCCGGGTGGACAGATCGGCGATGACCTCTTCGCCGCTGGGTTCGGGTTCGGCGCAGGATCGGGCAGCGTGATAGCCAGCGACGTGTTCGTGGCAGGGTATCAGGCGGTGCTTGGCGGGGAGATCGGTGGCAATGCCAAGGTGGCGGCCGCCGGGCTGGAGATCTCGGGCCACGTGGCTGGCGACGTGGAGGCCGAGGTGGAGAAGCCGGACCCTGAGTTCGAGCAGTACAGCATGTTCATGCGTATGTGGAGCCCATACATGCCCGAGCGCATCATCGCGCCAGGGCTGGTGGTCTCGGAGGATGCTCAGATAGACGGCGAGTTGACCTACACGAGCCCGGTGACGGCAGAGATCCCGGACGGGGCTGTAGGAGGCGCCATCGTCTACCAGACCCCAGTGCCTGAGGAGGGGGAGGCGCCGGAGGTCCAGGTGCCGGAGGTGCCCGCTGGCGCGTTGACGATTGCGGCGATCGTGAGCTGGTTCATTGGCTGGATCGTGAGTATCTTGCGCAACTTCGCGACCCTCCTGGCTCTGGGGGCGCTACTTCTGTGGCTGGTACCGGCCTGGCTCAAGGAAGCGGCTCGGCACTGGAAGGAGAAGCCAGTGCACAGCCTGGGCTGGGGTGTGGCGGCACTCGTGGCGTTCCTCGTCCTCGTGCCACTACTGTTCCTCGTGATGATCGCGCTCGACATCATCCTGGGCATCCTGACCCTGGGTGGGTTGGTCGGCATCATCACCGGCGTGGTCATGGTATTGGAGTCTGTCTTGGTGGTGGGGTTCTGGATCGTCTCCGTCTACATCACCAAGATCGTCTTCAGCTATCTCATAGGGTGGCTGATCCTGAAGCGGCTCGCCTCCACCTGGGTGGACAAGGCCATGGGCCTGATACCGCTGCTGATCGGTCTGGTGATCTTCGTGCTGGTGAGGAGCATTCCTTTCCTCGGCGCGTTCTTCAGCCTGCTGGTCACCGTCTTCGGCCTTGGCGCCATGTGGCTCCTGGCCTGGGTGCGCATCTACAAACCCAAGGAGGCAGCTTCGACGTAGACCCACTGACCCCTATCTCAGGCGGTTGGTGAGCGGGTCGAACGGCCAGGGTGGAGACACTCGTCTGTCTCCACCCTTTGTGTTGTCTTGGGACCCAGCGCCCGTGCGCCACGAACCGCGTGGGGCCGACGGGGTGCCTGGTACTGAGAGGCGCCTGTTGATGGAGTGACTCAGGTCAGAAGAGACAGAGGCGAGGCATCGCGGCGATGCTGTTAGCTATCTCTCCACCGTTCCAGATAGACGAGAAGCACGGAGATGTCCGCGGGGTTGACGCCGCTGATGCGCGAGGCCTGGCCCACCGTGGCGGGCCGAATACGATCGAGCTTCTCCTGGGCTTCCTTCCGTATACCCACGATGGTCTGATAGTCGAAGGAATCCGGGATATGCCGTTCCTCGAGGCGATTCATACGTCGAACTTGCTTGCGCTGGGTCTCGATGTACCCCGCGTACTTGGCCTCGATGGTCACCTGGCGCGCGGCGTCGGGCGGCAATCCGCCAGGGTTGGGGGACAGCGCCTCCAGCATAGCGTAGGCTGTCTCGGGACGTCGCAGGAATTGCAGGGCGTTGACTCCGTCGCGAAGAGGCTCCAGGCCCCAGCCAGTGAGCTGCTGGTTGGTCTCTGGACTGGGGCGCAGCCAGGTGTCACCCAGTCGGCTTAGCTCCTCTTCGATGGCCTTTCTCTTCTTCTCCACGGCCTGGAAGCGCCCAGCGTCCAGTAGGCCCACCTCGTAGCCCAGGGGCGACAGGCGCAGATCGGCGTTGTCCTGCCGGAGCAGAAGGCGGTATTCGGCGCGCGAGGTCATCATACGATAAGGCTCATGAATGTCCTTGGTGACCAGGTCATCGACGAGCACCCCGGCGTAGGCCCGATCACGGCGCAGGATCATGGGGGCTTCGCCCTGAACCTTGCGCGCGGCATTGATGCCGGCCACGATGCCCTGCGCCGCCGCCTCCTCGTAGCCGGACGTGCCGTTGATCTGGCCAGCGTGGAACAGGCCTTCCACTACCTTGGTTTCCAGTGAAGCCTTGAGCTGGGAGGGTGGCACGTAGTCGTACTCCACCGCGTATCCGTAACGCAGTACCTCAACTTCCCGCAGGGCAGGGATGGAACGCAGCATGGCGAGCTGCACGTCCTCAGGCAGGCTGGTATAGCCTCCCTGGACGTATACCTGGTTCGTGTGCCAGCCCTCTGGCTCCAGGAACAACTGGTGGGAGTCCTTGTCCGGGAAGTTGGGCACCCTGATCTCGATGCTGGGGCAGTAGCGGGGACCTCCCGCCTGGATCGTCCCATCGTAGAGAGGTGCCCGAGACAGGTTGGCTAGGATGATCTCGTGGGTCTTGCTGTTGGTGTGTACCAGGTAGCATGGCAACTGGGGGCGCCAGCCGTTCAGCGAGGGAGAGGGGTAGACAGGATTCAGTTGCTCCTGGGCGATGACCGCGCTGGGGGGCTCGATACCCTCGTCTGGATAGGTGAAGCTGAAGAACAGAGGTTCCTCGCTCCCCGGCTGGACCTGAGTCCTGGAGAAGTCGATGGTGCGAGCATCCACACGAGGCGGTGTGTCCGTCTTGAGACGGTCTACCTCGAGGCCCGCCTCTGTGAGAGATTCGGAGAGGCCCAGCGATGGTGGCTCTCCGTCACGTCCCCCTGGCCACGAGCGAGCTCCCCTGGTGAGCCGAGCATTGAGGAAGGTGCCCGTGGTCAGGACGACGGCCTTGGCCTCATAGGACTGTCCATTGGTGGTCTGTACGCCACGGACCCTGTCGTGCGCGACCAGCAGTGTCTCCACGGCTGCCTGCCGGAGATCGAGACGCGGTGTGGCCTCCAGGGTGCTTCTCATAGTCGAGGAGTAGATACGCCTGTCCGCCTGGGCGCGCAGGGCATGGACCGCCGGGCCCTTGCTCTGATTGAGGAGGCGGATCTGGATGAACGTGCGGTCGATGTTACGAGCTTGCTCTCCGCCCAAGGCTGCAATCTCGCGAGTGAGGTGTCCCTTGGCTGGTCCGCCGACGCTGGGGTTACAGGGCATCTCGGCAACGTGGTCGAGGCTGATGGTGAGGAGCAGCGTACGGCAGCCCATGCGTGCTGCCGCCAGGGCGGCTTCGCAGCCTGCATGGCCCGCTCCCACCACGATCACGTCGTACGTCTGCCTGGTAAGCATCGCCGGAGACCCCCGGCAACTAGTATACAGTAGCGTCACGGGCGCGGCAAAGGACGGAGCGATGGGGCGGTTGCCTGTGCTACACCGTCTACGGTCTGGCTGCGGCAGGCCCAGCGCCGTCAGCAGGAGGAGCCACCTCCAGGAACCGGGATCTTGCTCCCTTGCTCTTCCGTTTCGTCGCCGTAGGGCAGGCTCACAGCTCGCCCTGTGGGGTGCGGGGGAAGCGGCGATGTGCGGGCGAGTCTCGCACCCGCCCCCATAAGCTGAGTACCCGATCCTCCAAGCGAGGGCTTGATTTGACAAGACACTTGTGCTCTAATGTGGTCATGGCTGCCTCTGATACGCGGGCGCTAGTAGCATGCTCGCAGACCATGGCTAGCCGATGGGGTTGGGTGTATGGACTGTGTTGATAGCAGAGGACGAGAGCGGCCCGCGGAGAGGGCCATCTACTCCGTGGATCCCCTGGCCAGGTTACTTCGGGACCGGCTGGATATCGGGCCGTACGTTTTGGCGTCGATTGCTCTGGTCTGGGGCGTTGTCTTCCTGTTGGTGGTTCCCGCTGCCTGCGGATGCCTGCGGAGTCAAGATGGGTTCCTCGGCAGTATGGAAGACTGGCACGCCCAGCTACTCTTGCTGTTGGTGTTCCCCATTGCCTGTGGCTTCTACATCTGGCAGCCCCAGGCTATCGTTCGGGTCTACGACGCCATGCACGAGCGCCAGAGGCTCGTCGACGGTATGGGAGGCTACCGCCACAGGGTGTGGCTATGGCTGTCCGTCGCGCTGGGGATAGGTATCGTGCTCTTCGACAGCCCCAAGATGATAGCCAACTACGGCACCTGGTGGATGAACCGAAACTGGCTGACCATCCTCGGCCGAGAAGCGAGCCTGGCGTTTGCCTTCTACGTGCTGAGCATGATGGCCTGGAGGCAGTTTCTGGCTACCCTGGAATGGAGGCGGCTCCTGCCCTGCCAGGCCACGGAAACGGGTCTCAAGGCGGCATCCGCCTACGGCCTGAGCTGGGCTTTCTTCGTGGCTCTCCTGGGACTGCGCTTGAGCATCGAGGCCATAGAGTTGCCCCGCCGCGCGGGTGCCATCACCCCTGACTACTACGCCAAGGTGGCTGCCTACGTGATAGCCTCAATGGGCTTCTTCTGGGCCCCCACGTGGGGGACACTGAGCAGGGAAGCCGAGTTCCCCAGCCGCCGACTCAGAGTCTGGCTGGAATGGGCGGGAATAGTGGCGCTGCCGCTGTTGGGATTCCTCGTCCTCAGGCTTGCCCTGGGCAAGTAGCGCCAGGCTGCTCGATTAGACGGTCGACCCTGCTCTGCGAGTCTCTATCCCCTTCCAGGCTCCCACGACGGCGACGACGATGATGCAGCCCACGATGGTTTCAGGAATACCGTTGGTCAGGCCAGCCACGAGCGCCGCTTCCGCCGGCAGATAGCCTCTGAGGACCAGCATCGTCAGGACCAGGATGGTGTTGGTCAGGGTCCCCACCGCTCCCGAAAGGATCAGTGCCTGGATCTCTCTGTTCTCGCGCAGCGCCAGGAAGACGAAACCGGCCACCAGGGCCAAGAGCACGATGGCGATGACCACGGCCAGCAGGACGTTCACGGCGAGCACCCAGTAGACGAAGGCTCCGCAGAAGACTAGCAGGCACCCGGCCAGCGTCATCGCGGCGTACTTCCCCGTCTTCCTGAATCCGGCGTATGCGGCCCAGGCGGTGAGGCCGATGAAGAGGCGGGGCAGAATGGCCACCAGGGGGTCCTGGAACATGACCACGCCCAGCATACCAGCCTGGAACCAGCTGGTGAGGCCAAACAGCAGCCCCAACACCAAGCCCACGATGGGGCCCTCCAGGATGGCGCCGATGATGACCGGCACGTGCAGCGTAGTGGCGTGCTGGGCTGGAGTAGGTACCGGTATGTAGCCTGGGCCAGCAGTGCCCAGGTACCCCAGCAAGGCGATGATGGCGCCCAGCACCCCAGCGATGACGATCTTGCGCACCACGGTGCGCGTTCCTCTGTTCTCCATGAATCTCTCCTTCTTCGAAAGTGTCATACTCTTCAACGTACGATCAGGGAGGCCACGTCCTTGACATAGCCTCCCACCGCTGTGGCCGCCAACGTGTCAATGGCCCTGAAGTTATACCAGGCGACCGCCGCGCAGAATACGGTCACCAGAGCCAGGGTCAGATAATCGCTTGGCACGGATCTCAATTGGATGAAGCTCGTTCGTCCTCTGCCGCCTGTGTAGCCCCGGGCTTCCATGGCCAGGGTCAGGTCCTCGGCTCGGCGCAGGGCGCTGAGGAACAGGGGCACCATGAGGGGGAGCATGTTCCGGGTCCGTTGAATGAAGCGCAGTCTCCCTTGCTCGCCGAAGTCGGCGCCTCTCGACGCCTGAGCCTTCATGATCCTCTCCAGTTCTCCCGCCAGCGTGGGAGCGAAGCGGAGCGCGATGGCGAAGACCAGCGATAGCTCGTGAGCTGGGAACCTGAACCGCTCCAGGGGATGGAGCAACCGCTCCAAGCCATGGGTGAGCTGGGTAGTAGTGCTGGTGAGCGTGAGGAGGCTGATCAAGATCATAAACTCCAGGAGGCGGAGCGCCATGAGGCCGATCTGCCTGAGGCTGCACGTGGTCACGGTGACGAAGCCGCCCCGCCAGACGACCGAACAGACCTCAGGGCCATACTGATCCCGGTAGAAGAGGAGTTGCAGCACGGCAAAGATAGTGATCCAGGGCAGTGCAGGCCTTAGGCCCTGCAAGGCATAGCGCAGAGGAGTGTGAGCCAGGTAGACCATGCCCAGCAGCGCCAGAAGCAACAACGCGTTGGCTATGTATGAGTTGGCGAAGGCTACCGTACCCACGAGGAGGGTGAACATCACGATCTTCGCTCGGGGGTCGAGACTGTGCACGAAGGAGCGCACGGGCAAGTACTGGCCGATGGTGACATGGCGAAAGGCGCTGAACTCGCTCATCGCGTTACTCTACCTGGGCATCTGCAATGCAGAGGCAGCGGCAGATCTCCTCCTCTGCCTCACTCACCGACAACAGATCGACGGGCACTTCCAGGCCCCGGTCGCGGAGTCCACACATCACCTGGGTCACCTGTGGTGCCTCCAGGCCGTGGGACCGCAAGAGTTCTGTCTCCGGGAAGACCTCTCGGGGAGTGCCTTCCAGAACGGTTCGCCCGTCCACGATGACGTAGACTCTGTCCGAGAGGCGCACGACGCTTTCCATGTCGTGGGAGACGAGTACGATGGTCGTCCCTTGCGTGTCACGGAGCTCCAGGATCTTGCATAGCAAGTCGCTGGATGTGGCAGGGTCGAGGCCGCAGGTCGGCTCGTCGAGCACCAGGATCCTGGGTTCCAAGGCCAGAACTCCCGCCAGGGCTACCCTGCGCATCTCACCACCGCTCAGTGTGAACGTCAGACGATCCTTGAAGCCCTCGAAATCGAGGCCCACGGTGTGCATGGCGTTCCGGACGCGGCGGCGGACCTCCTGCCGGTCCAGCCCGAAGTTGCGGGGACCAAAGGCGATGTCGTCCCCGACGTATTGCTCGAACAACTGCTGCTCCGGACTCTGGAAGATCATGCCCACGTGGCGACGCAGCCATTTCACGTCCAGATTGGCGTCACCCAGATCTTGCCCGAGCACGATCACCCTGCCCGATTGCGGCTTGATCAGCGCGTTGAAATGCTGGATGAGAGTGGACTTCCCGGAGCCGGTGGGTCCGATGATGGACACGATTTCGCCTTCGGCTACCTCCATGTCCACGCCTTGCAGGGAGACGGCCTCGAAAGGCGTCCCTGCGAGGTAGGTGTGGTGCAGGTCTTCCACCCGCAGTGTGGGTTTCATGTCCGTCGCTCCGCAGGTCTGGGCAAGCCACAGAGTTCATCTGCGAGCTCTTGCACCGTGAGTAATGGGTAGGGGAGAGCTGGTTGTCGCTGGTGTAATCGCTGCGCCAGTTGGGTGACCGGGGGGACGTCGAGTCCTAGTTCCAGTAGCCTGGCAGGTTGGCCGAAAACCTCCCGCGGCGGGCCGTCCATGGCGATGGTTCCCTCATCCATGACCAGGACCCTGGTGCCTTCCACGGCCTCCCACATGAAGTGGGTAATGGCCACGATGGTCACGCCCTGTTGAGAGAGCTGTCGCACGATGCCCAACACCTCTCGCCGGCCCTGAGGATCGAGCATGGCCGTGGCCTCATCGAGGACCAGACAGCTTGGTCGCATGGCCATAACGCCGGCGATGGCCACCCTCTGCTTCTGACCCGCTGAGAGCATGTGGGGAGGCCTGTGCCGGTGGGGGATCATGTCTACGCCGTCGAGGGCCTCGTTCACTCGCTCCTCGATCTCCCCGCGGGGTACGCCCATGTTCTCTGGCCCGAACGCCACGTCTTCCTCCACCACCGTAGCCACGAGCTGGTTGTCAGGCACCTGGAAGACCATGCCCACCGTGTGTCGCAGGGTTGCCAGGTGCTGGGGATCCTTGGTGTTCTTTCCTTCGATCCAGACGTCGCCCTCGGTGGGGAGCAGCAGAGCGTTGAGGTGCTTGGCGAGGGTGGACTTGCCGGAGCCGTTCCTGCCGATGATAACCACGTACTCGCCTTCGTCTATGTGGAGGCACACGTCTCGCAGGGCTGGCACGGGATGCGGCCGGTCCAGGTCATACGTGAAGTGAAGATGTTCGATTGTGATCATGAATGCCCCTTGTGCCCAGGGCTCGGACAGACACAAAAGAAGCCTCTCCGGGCGACCCAGAGAGGCAAAGCTGTGCAACTGGACGAAGCGCTGACAAGCTTCTAGGCTCAGGTGCCGTCTCGGTCCCCAGGATCCAAGCGACTGCGAGCATGGATGTTCGTGAACGAAGCTCGAGGCCGCCTGAGCGGTCCCCGGCAACACCATTGTAACAGATTCCTGGCCGGGAGTCAAGCGGAGCCGGGAAGCGTGCCAACCTGGTCTACCACCTGTCAGCCACCCACTCGGTCGATCCTCAGGATCACGTTGCCCGCCGGGTCGGGACAGAGAATCCGGTTGGTGCGGTTCAACCAGTCTCCGTCCGGTAGCGGTCGCTGTTTTGCGGCGAGGAATGAGAAGGCGGCTCGCAGTGCATAGAGGCAGAAATGGCGACCTGCGGGTATGTAGAGGCGACCGCTGTGCAGACGGGATGGGACAGTCCAATCACGCCGGAGCGGGGCGGCGTGGCGACATGCCTGCGGCGGCAGGCACGTCGCCGCCATTTCGGGGTCCCTGGGCCCGAGAATCCTAGAAGGTGACCTCCGTGCCGATCCCTTTCTTCTTGGCCAATTCGTAGGTCACTGCAGCGGCAGCGACATCCTGAAGGGCCAGACCAACCGATTTGAACAGTGTGATCTCGTCGGCTGAGGTGCGTCCCTCCTTCTTCCCCACAATTAGCTCACCCAGCTCAGCGTGGATATGGTCTTCGGTGATGAGGCCCTCCTTGATGGGGAGGATGAAGTCTCCTGCTTCTGCAAGAACCGCTTCCCTACTGTCCACGACGACTCTGGCGCGGGCAACCGTATCGCCATCGAGCTCCCGCACGTCGGGAGAGTGCGATCCTATGGCATTGACGTGTGTTCCATCCTCCAGCCAGGCTCCCTGGAAGACTGGGGTCGTGGAGCTGGTCGTAGCAGAGACGATGTCGCAGCCCACGACCGCCTCCTTGGGGTCATCTACGGGAGATACCTCGATACCTGTTTCGGCGGCTACTTCCTGAGCGAAGCTGGCGGCCTTGCCTGGGACCGGATCGAACACTTTGATCTTCCTCAGTGGCCTGGCGTGGTTGATGGCAAGTACCTGGGTCCTCGCCTCGACACCCGCGCCAAACAAGCCCAGGACCTCGGAGTCGTCGCGCGCCAGGTACTTGCTGGCCACACCGCAGACGCCGCCGGTGCGCATGGCGGTGAGATGGTTGCCTGCCATTAGACAGAGCAGGGAACCATTGATGGGATCAAACAGAGTCACGTAGAGGATGAGCGGAGGTAGACCGTACTTCTGGGGATTGTCGCGGTAGATGGAGCCTGTCTTGATCGCCAGCGCATCCATCTCACCGCCCACGTAGCCTTGCATGACGCCATGCATACCGTTGTGTGCGGGGATCTTGACGAACATCCTGAGCGGCACCTCAACGGTGCCCAGTTCGTATTGACGGAAAGCTTCCTCCACCGCCTTCATCGTGTCAGGCATATTGAGGACGGCTTTGACCTCATCCTCGGTGAGTAGCGTCGCCATAGGCAGCCTCCTTATTGTTGCTGTGAGCTCCCTTGGCCTGGGAGCGCCAGATCGACCATTCCTTTCTCGATTCACTAGGATGACGCGTGCGGCCCCCCGTGCGGGGGGACTAGGGGATAGTGACAGGGGTGTTCATCACTCCAGGAGTCGTTAGTGAAGCAACGGTATGGCGCAGATGAACCGCAAGACATTATCACCATCGTTGGCGAAGCGATGCTCTTCCATAGGTGGTATGAAGACAGCGTCACCTTCTTTCAGCAGCACCTCCTCTCCTCCGGCAACAACCTTGCCTTGTCCAGAGAGAACAAAGATCTCGTGTTCCCAATCGTGCGAGTGGCCTGGCGTGCGGGCTCCCGGCTGAAGCTCAGCGACTCGCATGGAAAACGTGGGTGCTCCTTCCTTCTCGCCGATTACCCAGCGGAGACCAGCGCCCGGCGCCTCGGGTGATTCCTCGAGCTGCACCTCGCGATAGTTGTGGACTTTCATAGTGGCTGGCTTCCTCTACGTTGTTGTTGACTCATTGTACCACGAAGTGGCAGCGCTGTCAAGGTCGGAATAGACACTATGTGAAGAGACTGTTACTGTGGGTATAGGAGGTTTGCCCAGCGGCGAGCGCCGCTGAGCTGAGGTGTTGCCCGGGCAATCCACAGTGGGGCTTGACAGATTGTGAAAGAGATGCTATAATGTGCGCTAAGGAACGCGAGCCAGCAGCCCAGATCGGGCCTCGCCTTTAACAATTTGTGTAAGGTCGGTCGCTAGCCGGAAGGTTGTTCGTGCACTTTCCAGATCTCCGTCTTCTCTTTGCTGGCTATCCGAGGATGTGCAGCAATTGACACACTGTGAATGATCTGTCATCCTTTGTGCAAGCAATGTGGCCGTTCTGTGCCGATCCCTGGGACGGCAGGGAAGAATTGCGTCTTCGGATTCGTCTGGGCTTGAAGGTGATGACTGGTAGCGCAGTGAGAAACGGGTGGTCAGAGATCCATGGGAGGTGTGCAGGTAGCTGAAGGAGCGAAGAAAGACGCGGAGAAGCCTGCGGTGCCGCCCCTGCGCGAGCGAGAGATCTTTCATGTGTTGAAGGATGTGGGATTGGCTCTCCGGTCACTACTCGGCGGGTGTTGTGAGGTGGTGATCCACGACACCAGGAATCCAGAGGATTCCATCGTATGGATCGAAGGAGATGTCACCGGCAGGAGCGTGGGTGGCGTGATGACGGACCTGGGGTTGGAGAGGTTGCGCCAGGGCAAGATGCGCCCCCCCTTCAGGTGCACAACTCACATCGCAAGTGGCAAGCATCTGAGGAGCGCTAACATCTGGGTAAGGGATGCTGGTGGGGAGATTCTCGGTGTGCTGTGTATCAATCTGGACGTGACTCCCATCGTAGCCATACAGGACTTGGTGGGCGACTTGGCGCCTGATGAGTCGCGGCCAGATCTGGGCGAGGAATTCGCTGCTGATCTGGGTGACATGATCGACATGATGATTGCTGAGTGCGAGTATCGCCTGGGTTGTGGGGCGGGAGAGATGAGCAAGGATCAGAGGATTGCAGTGGTTCGCTTTCTCGACGACAGAGGCTGCTTCCAGGTCAGGAACTCCACTCCCATAGTGGCCAATCGCTTGGGTGTCAGTCGAAAGACCATCTACAACTATCTGAGTCAGATAGAGGGCGAGCGTGAGGCCGGGGTGGCGAGCGATTGAGGTGTATAACGCCGGGCTGTGTCACGAAGCGTATGTTGCGATCATCCTGAAGGTGTGCTCGGTGAGGTCCGAGCGGGGAAGGAGGTGAGGTTCAGGCTCTTGCACCGTGGCATGGTGAGGTTCCAACACGTCAACATCAGACAACAAGGAGGAAAACAATGCTCAGGAACAAGCGATGGTTGCTGATCGCGAATCTACTGATAGTCGTGGTTCTGCTGGTCAGCGCGTGCGCCACGCCAGTAGCGAGCCCACCAGAGGGCGAGGGAGAGGAGGCCACAGCCGCGCCTGCCGCTACGACCGCCTCGGAGTCAGAAGGGGAGTCGACGGAGAGCAAGATCATCCACATCGCCACTGCTCAGGCGTGCCCTGCGATGTCCATCGAGGTCTCCGGAGGGATGGGCCCTTGTGACATTCAGATCGCGCAGATCTATGATGGCCTGACCTGGCATCATCACGATGGCAGCGTGCTCCCTTCGCTGGGGACATCCTGGGAGATGGTGGATGACACCACGTGGCAGTTCAAGCTGCGTGAGGGGGTCAAATTCCACAATGCCGAGGATTTCACCGCCGACGACGTCAAGTACAGTTTCGACATCGCGCTGGATGAGGAGCGAGCGTGGCCCATCAGAGGCAACATCGTCCTCATCGACGAAGTTGAGGTCGTGGATGACTACACCGTGAACTTCCACACCTCCGCTCCGTGGCCTGATCTTCCCTGGTTCGTATCAGACGTGTACATCATGCCGAAGGACCACACCGAGGAGGTGGGTCTGGACGCGCTGATCGACTCGCCGGTGGGCACCGGTCCGTTCGAGTTCGTGGGCTTTGTGGCCGATGACTATCTGGAACTGAAGGCGTTCGACGGCTACTGGGGAGGCAGGGTAGCGCTCGATGGTGTGCTGTGGAAGCAGATCCCAGAACCGGCCACCAGGGTGGCTGCGCTCCAGGCTGGCGAAATCGACATCGCCGTACAGGTACCTTTGGACCTGATCCCGGTGGTGGACGACGAGCCTGGCGTGCACATGGACTATGCCGCCGAGGAACTCACGCTTCAGTTCTTCCTGAGTTGTCTGCCAGACTCGGGGAGCGTGCTGGCCGACAACGCAACGCTGCGGAAGGCGTTGGACTACGCCATCGACAAGGACGCCCTGTGGCAGGGGCTGATGGGCGGGCGCGGGGCCCTGAGCGGCCAGCAGCTTAGCCCGACGGTGTTCGGCTACAACCCCAATATCGAGCAAACGCCCTACGACCCGGACGAGGCGAAGAGGTTGCTTGCCGAGGCTGGATACGCCGATGGCCTCACCCTCAGCGTGGTGTGCCCCGTGGGCAAGTACTTCGTGGACCGCGACGTGTGTATAGCGGCGAAGGATATGTGGGCCGAAGTAGGTGTGGATGTTGATCTCACGATCGCCGAACTGGCCGTGTTTGTGGAGTACCTGACCGATCCTCTCAGCGACGTGGACATGATCTACGTTGGCTGGTACAGCTACGGCAACCCAGCGCAGGCTATGCAGTGGTTCAGCAGTACACAAGCATGGAGCCGTTGGCACAATGAGGAGTACGACGAGCAGTTCCTGATCGCCAAGACGAGCATGGATGACGCGGCGCGGGAACAGGCCTATTGGCGGATGGCCGAAATCCTCCAGGAGGAGACGGCGTCCATATTCCTGCTGCAACAGCCGGCTCCGTACGGCATCAGTGATCGGGTTGAAGGGTTCGTACCTCACCCGGCGCAGCAGATCGTCCTAACAGAGACAGATCTCGTCGAGTAAGCCCGAAAACGGGTCCTCGTGGCGAGGTGTATTCACGGTTGGCGGGTGCCGCCAGCACGAGGGTGCCCGCCAACCCTCCCTGTGGTAAGTGATCTGATAGCCTGTTGGCATAGGTGTAGAAGGTGGTGATAAGTGACCAGAGAGAAACTGATGAACGTGGAGGAGTTCCACAGACAGTTGGACCTGAGCGGGTTCGACGTCGTCGTGGCCACCTCAATGTGGAACGTGTTCTATACGTCCGGCGCTTACATCCATACGCAGGTGTCGATCCCTGATCGTCTGGCTATTACCGTGCTGCCCAAGAAGGGTGACGATGCTCTTCTGGTGTGCAACATCGAGGAAAGTCTGGCCAGGGATGAGTCGTGGATCAAGGACGTACGCTCCTACGTGGAGTTTGCACAGTCACCGATCGCGCTACTCGTCGATGTACTGAAGGAGAAGGGGTTCGCGGACGCTCGCATCGGCATCGAGAAGAGACATCTCACGGCGATCTACTACGAAGAACTGGCGAAGGCGCTCCCCAAAGCGAAGATAGGCGCTGCCGACGACGTTCTCGAACACACCAGGAGCATCAAGACGCCGGGCGAGATCGAGCGGTATCGACAGGCTGGCGTGGCCACCGAGCGGGCCATACTGGAGGCATACCAGGAAGCAACCGTCGGTGATACAGAGCGAGCTGTCCTGAGTGCGATCAAAGACAAGGTTGCCCTCTACGGGGCGAGCGACATCGACTTCGCTGTCCTCGCGGCAGGGGACCACTGCTATCAAGCCCACCCGGCGGCACGTGAGCGGCCGCTAGAGCGAGGAGATCTCATCCGTGTCGATTTCGGGGGCTTGTGGGATGGATACGGATCCGATGTGGCTCGGATGGCGGTAGTCGGAGAGGCGAGCGAGGCGCAGAAGAAGATGTATCGCGTCCACTGGCAGGTGGAGAGAAGGGCCATAGAGTATATGCGCCCCGGAGTCCGCGGCTGCGACGTCTTCGAGTGTTGTCGTCAGACCTACGCCGAGTTTGGAGTTGAGTATCCTGGGCCTCATGCGGGCCACGGCTTCGGATTCGCTGGCCATGAGATCCCCATGCTTCAGCCCTACAATCAGCAGGAGTTGCGCCCTAACATGCTGATCTGCATCGAGCCGGTCGTTCTATTCGAGGGACTGGGGGGCTTCCAGGTGGAGGATCTGGTCCTGATCACTGAGGGCGGATCTCAGATACTTACAGACTACTTCGATTCGGAAGAGCTGTTTGTCATTGAATGAGCACGCCCGCAACAGGGGTGCCATCGGCCACGGAGGCCGATCATGTCTCGCTTCATCATCAGACGCCTGCTGCAAATCCCCGTCGCTGTGCTGGGGATCACCCTCATCATCTTCGTCCTGATCCGGTTTCGGGGAGATCCGACCGCTCTCTACCTGCCGCCCGACGCTCCTCCGGAGTTGAGGGAGCAGTTAAGGCACAACCTGGGGTTGGACCTACCGCTACCGGTGCAGTATCTGCGCTTCGTAGTCAACATGCTTCAGGGCGATTTCGGGGAATCCATGTGGCATAGGAAGCCTGCGCTGGACGTAGTGCTCTCCTACATCCCGGCCACGGTGCAGCTCATGGCGCTGGCATTGGTGCTAGGGGCGCTGCTGGGCATCCTTCTGGGTTTGCTGAGCGCGACGAAGAAGGGTTCGCCTCTGGATGCGTTCCTGGTCAGCTTCTCTGTCTTTGGCCAATCCATGCCTAGCTACTGGCTGGGCATCATGTTGATCCTCGTCTTCGCCGTCAACCTGCGCTGGTTGCCAGCCTCGGGAAGGGGAGGGTGGGAGCATCTCGTGTTGCCTACCTTCACTCTGCTTATGTATCTCGTGCCCCCAACACTGCTGTTGGTGCGTTCGAGCGTGCTGGAGTTGCTGCGAGAGGACTTCGTGCTAGTGGCCAGGTCGAAGGGGCTGGCGGAGAGGGCCATCCTCTATGGACACGTTCTGAAGAACGCATTGAGGCCGACCATCACGTCCCTGGGGATGCAGATGGGCAGAGTCATGGGCGGGGCGGTGATCACCGAGACGGTGTTCGCCTGGCCTGGCCTGGGGAGACTCAGCGTGCAAGCGGTGGGGAACAGGGACATGGCGCTGGTTCAGGCATCGGTGGTCATCCTCGCCATCTGGGTGATTCTCTGCAATCTGGCCGCCGACGTGGCGAACGCCAGCATCGATCCACGAATACAGACCGACTAGGACTTGAGATAGCATGTCCGACGTTCAATCAGATCTTGTGGGCCAACCTCGATCGAAGGGGGTCACCACGGGGTTCACAGCAGCGTTGCACTGGGGCACAGAGCATAAGTCTCTCCTGGCTGGCGCGGGCATCCTGCTGGTAGTGGTGTTGGCGGCGGTGCTGGCGCCGGTTCTGGCTCCCATGGATCCTATCGAGCAGGATCTGTTCAATCGTCTGCGACCGCCTTCTCTCCTCGGCGGGGAAGATAGCCCCTACCTGCTGGGGTCCGATGGTTTCGGCCGCGACGTTCTCAGCCGCATCCTGTTCGCCACGCGCATCTCTCTTGCCGTGGTGGTATCGGCGATCGCCGTATCCGGTTCGACGGGCATTCTGCTGGGCCTCATAGCCGGGTACTACGAAGGCAGAGTGGGCACGGTGATCATGCGGGCGGTGGATATGCAGATGGCCCTGCCGCCGATCCTGGCAGCCGTGACGGTCATCGCTGTGTTCGGGACCAGCCTCCCCAACCTGGTCATCGTCCTCGCCCTCAGTGGTTGGGTTACGTACACCCGCATCATGTACTCCGAGACACTCAGCATCAAGCATATGGAATACGTCATGGCCGCCCGGGCGGTGGGCGCGTCGGATCTGAGGATCATGCTCAGGCACATTCTGCGCAACGCCTTCGGTGCGCTGATCGTTGTGGCCACGCTCCAGGTGGGCAGTCTGATCTTGTTCGAGGCGGCACTGAGCTTCCTGGGCCTCGGTGTGCCTCCACCCACGCCCAGCCTGGGGTCCATGCTGAGCGAAGGTAGGAACGTCCTGGCAGTTGCGGCCTGGTTGGCGACCTTTCCGGGTCTCACCATCGTGTTCATGGTCCTGGGTATCAACTACCTGGGCAGTGGGCTGCGTGAGATGCTCGATCCGAAGCTGAGAATAGGCTAGCAAACCGTCGGATCCATGGGTCCCTCTGGGGGCGACACACAGGTCAGCGACCTCGTACCCGTGCCCATGGTGATACCCGTGCTAGGAGGAGGTTGACGGTGAAACCGGTTGATCCCATCGCGCTGGACGATATCCGCACGGCTCGGGAGCGAATAGGCGGGCTGGGGACTGACAGCCCTCTCGTGCGATTGAACGTCGATGATGCTCCTGCAGAGATCTACCTCAAGCTGGAGAACCTCCAACCCATTGGCTCCTTCAAGCTGCGTGGGGCCGGCAACGTTCTGAAGCTGACCGACGCGAAGGAACTGGCGCATGGCGTGTGGACCGCCAGCGCGGGGAACATGGCCCAAGGTGTGGCCTGGCACGCTCGCGAGATGGGCCTGGATTGCACCATCGTAGTGCCCGACCACGCTCCAGAGACGAAACTGGCAGCCATCAGGCGATTGGGTGGCAAGATCGTCAAGGTCCCCGCCGCCGACTGGTTCCAGATCCTGCGCGACCACGGCTACGGCGGTATGGAAGGGTTCTTCATCCACCCCGTGTGCAACCGGCACGTCATTGCAGGGCACGGCACTATAGGACTGGAGATACTCGAGCAGCTGCCAGACGTGGATGCGGTGGTCATTCCTTACGGTGGAGGCGCCTTGAGCACTGGGATCGCTTCTGCCATTCGTCCCTTGAAGCCCGACGTAAGGGTGTATGCCGCCGAGGTGGACACGGCGGCGCCACTGGCTCCCTCCCTGGCTGCTGGTAAGCCGGTGGAGGTCGAATACCAGTCGAGTTTCGTAGATGGCATGGGCGCTCCGTTCTTGATGCTAGAGATGTGGCCGCTGGTGCGTCAACTGTTGGATGGGTCGATCGTGGTGTCGTTGGAGGAGATCGCCGCGACCATCAGGCTGCTCGTGGAGCGTAATCGTGTGGTCGCGGAGGGCGCCGGGGCGGGTCCTGTGGCGGCCGCGTTGACTGGCGCAGCGGGGCAGGGCAAGGTGGTCTGCATCGTTTCCGGCGGGAACATCGACACCGACAAGCTGGTGAAGATACTGGAAGGACAGGTTCCCTAGTACTGAGAGGCGACTGATCGGAGGCTTCAAGGCGCTGGGAGGGATCGTTCACTTCAGCATCGCCTGTAGGCGAAAGGAGGTGAGACTGCGGAGCGACTGGGTGACGTGAAGCTGTATCGTGGAAGCGGCAGGTTGGAGCGAGTGGACTACTGCCTCGCCGTTCGAGGTGACTTCAGTGTACGACCAAGGAGGACAAGATGGATTCCGAGAAGACTTCCGTATTGGCAGACGCGCTGACCAGGGGTCGCATCAGCAGGAGGGACTTTCTCAAGGTTGCGACCGGTCTGGGCGTGTCTTTGCCCGCGGCGATGACGCTGCTGCAGGGCTGCGCCCCCTCAGAGGGGGGAGAGACCACCGCAGCCCCGACGACACCGATGGCGCCGGGGAAGACCACGGCCATTATCGGCCAGGCAGCACCGCCCTCCGGGCTCGATCCGTTCTTCATCGCCAACCCGTACGACTTGGCGCTATACATGAGCGTCTTCGACAGCCTGTTCGATCTCAACTTCGACACCATGGAGATCGTCCCTGTCATGGTGGAGGAGTGGGAGCAGGTGGACGACCTGACCTGGGCCTTCAAGCTGAAAGAAGGCATCCAGTTCCACAAGGGCTATGGTGAGGTCACAGCGGATGACTGGTGCTTCTGGGTCAACAAGATCGTGACCGAGAAGGCGCCACCCTATTTCGTCATGGGATCCGGCATGGTCAAAGAGGCGGTGGTCATCGACAAGTACTCCTTCGAGGCCCATCTGACCCAGCCCTGGGCGGCTTTTCCCTTGACGTCTCTGGTGTCGTACGGCGGTGTCGTCCCCTGCAAGAAGGCCTACGAGGAGCTGGGGCCGGAGGAGTTTGCAGTCAACCCCATCGGCGCGGGCCCCTTCGAGCTGGAGTCCTGGACGCCGGGCGGCGAGGTTGTGTTCAAGAAATTCGAGGAATACCACGACCCCAGTCTGCCCAAGCTGGAGGAGCTGATCTTCCAGGGTATCCCGGACGTCGTGGTCCGCATGGAGAAGATCCGCAACGGCGAGATCGACTTCACCGTAGGGCTGGACAAGAAGGAGATGCCTGCACTTAGAGAGGATCCGAACCTTCAGGTGCTGGACGCCGGCGGGTGGAACTGGGACTACATCACCTTCAACCTGTCGCTGCCCGACAAGCCGTGGCTGGACAAGCGAGTGCGCCAGGCCATCTCATACGCCGTCGATCGCACCGCCATTGTGGACACGATCTACTACGGCGGCGCCACTCTGGAGGACGATTCGCTGCCCGGCGGCTATCTGGGGGCCGATCCAGACCAGGAGTTCTATCCCAACACGGCTGACCTGGCCAAGGCTCAGGAGCTGATGGACGAGGCGGGCTACGCGGATGGCTTCACCATGCCGTGCATGACCAGCGACAAGGAGAACCTGCGCCGAGAGCTACAGGTGGTGGCCGATCAGTTGCGCCAGATCAACATTGAGGTGGAGATCGAGCAGACCGACGCGGGGACCTACAGGTCTCGTTGGCAGAACTACGAGTTCGAGACCATCCTCGAGGACGCTGGGATGGCATCGCCGGATAGCGATTCGGCACTCTACTGGTGGTACCACACCGCGCCCGAGGGCGGGTCAAACCAGGGGGCAGACGGGTATTCCAATCCGGACCTGGACGCCATCTTGGAGCAGGCTCGCGAGTCCAGTGACTCGGACGAGAGGGCCACGCTGTACCGTGAGGCTTGTGAGATCATGGCTGAGGATTGCCCCAAAGTCGTGACCTGCAACGTCAACGAGGAGTGGGTGTTGAACTCTGGGCTGGAGGGGTTCTATCCCACGCCGCAGCGGATGTTCCCATACTTCAAGACCATGGGGTGGAAGGCCTAGCTGAACTGGCGTTGGCCAAGAGCGAGCGCCTGAACCGGAGAACACGCCAGGTCGGGACCACGACTGTCGAGCAGATAGGTATGTGGAGGGTCTCGACCCTGGCGTGTTAGGCGAGCCTGCCGTCCTGGACTCGGGGGAAGACACCGCTGGCGAGGGAGGCGGAGCCTGACTGGGAAACATCGAGACGGAGGCGGTTCTGCGTCCCTGTTGCCATTATGGGTGCTGATGACCTGGAAGGAGATCATTGATGCCGGAGGTTGTGGGGGAATACATCGACAAGATCGTGAACGTGGAGATGCTGGACGACAACTCGCGGAGGCGGAACAAGACTGAACTCCTCTATTGCGCGGCGCGGGTGAAGCAAGGAGCGCCGTTGACGTACCTGGCCGCCCAGGGTTTGGTGGACAACGTGAGGAAGGACGACTATGTGATCCTCCTGGCGGGTGCCGGCATATCGCCGTGGTTGGAATGGGGCGAGACGGATAGCCCCACGGGGATAGCCAGTCTGGCGCGGGCGGTCAGTTTCGGTCTGGGAGCCAGGCCAGTATACGTGGGCAACGAGAAAGAGCTCGGCCCGGTGATCGCCGCCGGTGTGGCTGCCGGCGTCACAGTGCTGGACAAAGAGGCGGTCGAGGTCTACAAGAGAAAGAACACTGCCCTGAGCATACCTTTTCCTCTTGGCGAGAAGGGAGCCAAGGAGAAGGCCCTGAGCATCCTAGACGAGTTCAAACCCACGGCCATTCTGGGAGTGGAGAAACACGCGCCAAACTCGGTAGGTGTCTGGCACAGCGCGGCGGGCCAGGCCATCGATGGAGAGACGCAGCCCCACGTTCACCACATCGTGGAGGAAGGGAAGAAACGAGGCATCTTCACGGTCGGCATCGGAGATGGCGGAAATGAGATAGGGTATGGCCTGATCAGAGAGGAGGCCAATGCCATCTACCAGCAGTCCTTCGGTGTCCTCTGCCAGTGTGGTTGTGGCGGTGGCGAGGCCACGGCGTGCGCCACGGACGTGCTCGTATCCACTTCGGTGTCCAACTGGGGCGCCTACGGGGTCACAGCGATGTTAGCCTACATGCTGGAGGATCCGTTCATCTTGCAGGATGCGGACACCGAGAGAAGAATGGTCGAGGCCATGGCCCAGGCCGGTGCGGTTGAGGCTTCGTATGCCTTGAGCATCCCATGGGTGGATGGCACGAGCCCGGAGGTGCAGCAGGCTGTGGTGACCATGATGCACGGGGTGGTGGCCAACGCGCTGAGACGGAAGCCCACGAAGATGCACGAGGCGTTTGCTGACTACGCGGCCAGCAGGAAAGGGGCCAAGTAGACAGAGCAGCGGGTCGGGGGTGGACGGAGATTCGTAGTCGAGCTTCGCTGAAGGCGGCGAGAGCGTTGCCGAGGTGCGTGGCGTGAGAGTAGAATAGCGCAACCACTGCCCGCGAAGCGCGTACATGGCAGGAGAGCGAGGTAGCGCGGTGCCAGAGACAATAGGAGAGTACGCAGACCGCATCGTCAACGTGGAGATGCTTGAGCATGACTACCCCAGGAGGGGGAGGACCCATCTGCTGTACGAGGCGGCGAGGGCCAAGCAGGGAGCGCCCCTGACCTATCTTGCGGCCAAGGGGCTGATGGACAACGTCAAGAAAGGTGACTACGTGATCCTACTGTCCGGGGCAGGGATCTCGCCCTGGCTGGAGTGGGGCGAGACCGATGGCCCCACCGGGATCGCGAGTCTGGCGCGGGCTCTCAGCTTTGGCCTTGGCGCGAACCCCGTGTACGTGGGTAACGAGAAGGAACTGGGACCGGTGATCGCGGCGGGCGTAGCTGCCGGTGTGACGGTGCTGGACAGGGAGGCTATCGAGGTCTACAAGAGGAAGAACACTGCGCTGAGCGTGCCTTTTCCTCTCGGCGAGGAGGGGGCCAGGGAAAAGGCGCTGGAGATCATGCACGCATTCAACCCTAGCGCAGTCATCGGTGTGGAGAAACATGCTCCCAACCCGGTGGGAGTCTGGCACTCTGCGGCGGGGCAGGCCATCTCGGGGGATACTCAGCCCCACGTGCATTACATCGTGGACGAGGCCAAGAAGCGCGGCGTCTTCACACTCGGAATCGGGGATGGGGGCAACGAGATCGGCTACGGCTTGATCAGGGATGAAGCCAATGAGATCTACAGGCGGGCCTATGGCAAGACCTGTCAGTGTGGTTGCGGCGGTGGAGAAGCCACGGCCACGGCCACCGATGTGCTGATCTCGGCGGCGGTGTCGAACTGGGGAGCGTACGGTGTGTCCGCAGTGCTCGCCTACATGCTGGGAGATCCCATGGTGCTCCAGGACGCGGATACCGAACGACGAATGGTAGAGGCCATGGCTGACAAGGGGGCTGTCGCCGCGGGACTGGGAGCCTCGCTGCCTATCGTCGATGGGACCAGTGCCGCCGTGCAGCAGGCGATAGTGACCATTCTCCAGGAGATCGTGCACAATGGTCTCCGAAGCTGCGGCTTCGACGACTTTCCAACAAAGGAAGGGGTTATTCCAGGAAGAGCTGGTAGCTGACTGAACGCACCGCGCACAGGTGGGAGGAGCGGGCCTCCTCCCGACGTGGCGGTGCCCTGTTCGGCAAATGTGCAAGGAGGAAGGGCTCCATGCTCTCCTACGTAGCCAGGCGGTTGCTCCAACTGCCACTGCTACTAGTGTTTGCATCTCTGATCGTGTTCTCGCTCATGCACCTTGCTCCGGGCGACCCGGTGCCCTTGATGCTGGGCGACTACGCAGACCCCGAGGCGCAGGCTGCACTCAGGCACGAGCTGGGCCTGGACCGCCCGCTTCCCGTTCAATACCTGAGTTGGCTCGGCAATGCTCTGCGAGGCGACCTGGGTTTCTCCGTCGCCAACAGGCAGGATGTGCTCGGGGAGATCGTGGCGCGGCTGCCCAACACGCTCGCGCTGGCGGGACTCGCCATGGCCTGGGCCGTGGTTATCGCCATACCCATTGGCATCATCGCTGCGGTGCGGCAGAACTCCTGGGTGGACTACCTGTCCATGAGCTTCGCGCTCGGTGGGGTGAGCGTTCCCAACTTCGTCCTGGCGTTGCTCCTGATCTTCGTCTTGGCGGTCCACCTGCGGGTGCTGCCTATCTCCGGAGGTCCTGTTGTGACCAAGGACCCCGTAGGCGCGCTGAAGTACTTGATCATTCCAGCCCTGGCTCTGGGAGCGGGGGCTGCGGGCGTCATTGCCCGTATGCTGCGCTCCTGCATGGTGGAGGTATTGCACCAAGACTACATCCTGACCGCCAGAGGCAAGGGGGTGGGCAATCGGAGCATCTACTGGCGCCATGCCTTGAAGAATGCTTTCATACCGACTCTCACGGTGTTGGGGATCAACTTCGCCTACATGCTGGGCGGGTCGGTGGTCATCGAGCAGATCTTCAGCCTGCCTGGCATCGGCGGATACCTGATGCAGGCGGTTCTGGGAAGGGATTTCCCGGTGATCCAGGGCATATCACTCTGTGTGGCGCTGGTGTTCATCTTCGTGAATCTCGCCACTGACATTCTGTACTCTTGCCTCGACCCGCGGATAAGGTACGACTAGAGGCGACGACATGGCGACGGAGGCCGTTGGCGGCCCTGGTGATGGAGCGATGGACAAGAGGTTGAGAGACCACCGCCAGCGAACTCTGGCCATCAGAAGGCTGCGGCGTCACAAGATGGCGGTCGTAGGCGGTGCGATGCTGATGGTCATGGTCCTGAGCGCCGTTTTCGCCCCCATCATCGCGCCCTACGATCCCATAGCCATGGACCTGCCGTCCAAGCTTCGTGGCCCGTCGCTGGATCACCTTCTGGGCACGGATTCCTTCGGGCGTGATGTTCTGAGCCGAGTCCTCTTCGGCGCTCGGGTCTCTCTGCTCATTGGGCTCACCTCCGTGGGCTGGGCTGCCGCGGTTGGTGTCCCGGTAGGGCTCGTGGCTGGATACTTCGGGGGCAAGCTGGGCAACGTATTGATGAGGATGGTGGATGCGCTCCTCAGCTTCCCGCCCATTCTTCTGGCCATAGCCATCAGCGCCAGCATGGGCGGGGGCCAGGCAACCGTCATCTTCGCCCTGGGGATGATCTATGTGCCAGTCTTTGCTCGGCTGGTGAGGGGAAGCACCCTCTCCTTGCGTGAAGAAGTGTTCGTCATGGCCGCGGAGAGCTACGGCGCGGGGGCGTCCAAGATCCTGCTGCGTCACATCCTTCCGAACATGGTGGGCATCATCGTGGTTCAGGCCACCATAGGCTTCTCGTCGGCTATCATATCGGAAGCCACGCTCAGCTTTCTGGGTCTGGGTGTGCCGCCGCCGCTTCCGAGCTGGGGACGCGATCTTAACGACGCACGGGGTTTCCTGCGCGATGCCTGGTGGCTGGTGCTCGTTCCAGCCATGACCATCGTCATCAGCGTCCTGGGCATCAACTTCCTGGGCGACGGTTTGCGCGACGCTCTGGACCCCAGGATGAGAACGCGCGGCTAGGGACACTGGGCACCAAAGAACGTGCGAGACGCAGTCCGGTGGTCGTGGGGCGGGAACTGAGGGAGGTTTCGGAGATGTCACAACCGGTGATCGTGGTGGACGAGAAGGACAACGTGGCAACTGCCCTGCGGGTGCTGGAGGAGGGGGACCTGGTCGAGGCCGGCACCGGCGACAGCGTGGTGAGTCTCACCGTCCGACAGGCGATCCCCTTTGGCCACAAGGTCGCGTTGACAGTCATCGAGAGAGGACAGCCGGTGATCAAGTACGCCGAAGAGATCGGCCTGGCTACGAGCAAGATCCTCGCAGGGGAGCACGTACACGTCCACAATGTCGTGGGTCCGGAGCGTAGGGAGGGACGAGCATGAAGTTCCTCGGCTATCGCAGGGCCAACGGCAAAGTAGGGGTGAGGAACCACGTCTTGGTGTTTCCCACCGTGATCTGCTCGGCGGGTGTGGCTGAGAGCATCAGCCGGGAGGTTCCGGGGACGCTCTACGTCGGCCATCAGCACGGGTGTGGTCACCTTGGTGAGGAGAGGGAGCACATCATCCGGGCCGTGACCGGCTTCTGCGGCAACCCCAACGTGGCTGGCGTGCTACTGGTGGGGCTGGGCTGCGAGATGTTGACCGCAGAGCTGCTCGGCAAGAAGCTGCTGGCAGCCGGGCAGAGGGTCGAGATGATAGCCAGCCAGGCCCTGAACGGCACCTCGGAAGCGATCGAGAAGGGCAAAGCGTTAGCCCAGAAGCTTCTGCGAGAGGCTGAGGAGGCCCGGCGCGAACCGGTCGATGTCTCCGAACTGATGGTGGGCGCCAAGTGCGGCGCGTCGGATACGCTGTCTGGGCTGACGGCGAATCCAGCCACTGGTGTGGCCTGCGATCTGTTGATCGCCGAAGGGGGCAGCGCCGTCTTCACGGAGACGCCAGAACTGCTGGGGGCGGAGCACGTGCTGGCCAAGAGGGCGGCAGACGAAGGAGTACGAGCCCGTATCTGGGAGATTACCTCACGCACCGAGGAGAGGATCAAGGCCCTGGGCCTGGACGTTCGTGAGGCCGAGCCGGGTCCCGGGAACATCGAGGCTGGGCTCACGACGTTGGCCGAGAAGTCGCTGGGTGCCGTGCGCAAGGGTGGCACCACGCCTATCGTGGAGGTGGTGGAGTACGCTGAGAGGCCGTCCAGGAAGGGCCTGGTGATCATGGATGGCCCGGCCCACGACGTGATCAGCGTGACAGGGATGATCGCCGCCGGTGCTCAAGTGGTGGTGTTCACTACCGGGCTGGGGACGCCGGTCGGCTCACCCATCGCGCCGGTGATCAAAGTCTCGTCCAACAGCGCCCTCTACGAGCGATGGAAGGACAACATAGACCTCAACGCCGGGTCCATCCTGGATGGCGAGGCGACGCTCCAGGGTATGGGAGAACGGATCTACCAGGAGATCGTGGAGGTGGCCTCAGGCAAGCTGACCAGAGCGGAGATCCTGGGCCACCGCGAGTTCGCGATACACAGTATCAACCCTACGGTATGAGGGCCGCGCGTGCCAGAGGCGCGAATAGCCGCGGTCGCACTGTGTACAGATGACCGGGTGGGACATTCACTGTGCGACCCGACCGCGTGGAGCACGTTGCGCATGGATCTCGAGGCCGGCCCGACGCCGATGTAAGCCGCCACAGGATAGTCGACTCCGCGCCTCGCTGTTGCGAAGAGAAGGCTCGAGTGTCTCCTCGTGCTCTACCGTGCTGGAGGCCAGGCGGCCCACCCTTGTGTACCCTTGTACAAACTGTACAGGTGCCTCTTGGTTGCCTTGGCGCCTGTAGCGCTGGTCCTCCGTCAAGCCAGGTTGATCCCGGGACGGTTCCTGTTCCAACGACGCCTTCGCCGCTTGCTGTGACGCGTGCGGTGGGGACAGTGGAGGAGACTGTTCGTTGTTTGCGAGGCACCAAGAAGGTTTGGTACAATAGGGTTGCCCAATGGAGGACCAGTGCGAGAGTTGGGGGCGCGCAGGGCACTGGCGAGCCGGTAGGTATTGGATGTTGGGACCACGGTACAGATGCATCCCTCACTAGCTAGAGCGTAGGTCGCTCGCGGGCGATGGCAAGTGGCGACCACCGGCGGGCTATCCAGGACTCGCCATAGTCACGCGCGGAACGGGGGAGATCGAGCATGGAGGAGATAGAAGCGAAGCTACTGGTGCGGTCGACCGAGATGGAACGTGTCAAGCCGGAACTCCTTTCGCTGCGATCAGTCGGGCCGTATGCGCTGCGCGAGCCGCCTGACCCGGTGACTCACATACAGGATACGTACTACGACACGCCAGACTGGGACCTACGTCGCCGCGGTATGTCTTTGCGGGTTCGCAAGCGTGACGGGGCTACCAAGATTACGCTGAAGGGACAGCGCTCGCAGGACGGCGCTGTACACACGAGGGAGGAGTTGGAGGAAGAGTTGGACGCGAAGGCCACTGCAAGCACCCTCATGCTGCTCGGGCACCGTGGTGTGATCCGCGAGGACCTCGTGGAGTCAGCCATCGCCGGTGGGACCGCTGATCCGCTCGCAGCCCTTGGGTTGTGCGGGCTCTCGCCTACTGCAGGGGTCGATAACACAAGGCGCTTGCGGGACGTGATTGCTGACAGGGTGGCGGTGGCCTCCCTTTCCTTCGACGACATCCGGCTATCTTGCGGGCCAAGAAGTGAGCGGCAACTCGAGATCGAGATCGAGGCCAAGACGGCCTCGGCGAGAAGCGTTGTCGAAGAAATGGCTCGCGAGTTACAGCGGAGGTATCGCGGGGCCATTGAGCCGGCCCGGTTCTCGAAGCTTGAGAGAGCCCTAAGACTCCTAGAGAACTCGCACTCCGAGTAGCCAATAGGTGGCGCGATGGCTGGGCGTGTCCGTAGGGGGTCGGGCAATTGGGCAGCGCAAAAGGCGTTGTATCTCATCCGGCAAGCACCAACTGATACAATCGACGGCCCGGCGGGTGCATGCCGAACTGAAATCATGCCTTCACTTGGTCACCACATCGGTAGACGAGCACTGCTTGTTGAGGGATGAGGCTCGTCAGTAGGGGACGTGAGGGCTGCCTGGCTGACCAGCATCGTCCCCTCGCAGCACCACGGTTGGTGCGGCGGTTGCTGGACCCAGCAAGTCCCAGCCGTTGGCTGTGCGACTCTCAGGGGACTGGGTGCAATGGCCGAACCATTGTGGACCGGGTCCGCTTGAGAACCGTGACGGTCAGGTCGATCGGCAAGCTGCTGACGGCCCTGGCGATCACCTGAGCTGCGATTGGCAACGCCGTGCCAGCCCTACAGGCACTCCGACGGGCTAGGCCAGCCAGCCTCTCGCGCAGCATACGTGCATAGGTTTGGCTACGAGCTCAGGGGTGACCGCAAGGCCCCGACGGTGGGGGCCGTGTCGGGTCCAAACCCGCCCGGTGGAGGGTCAGCCCAGCTCTTGCTCCACTAGTCCTCTAACCAACCCCAAGCCCGCGTTGGCCATCTTGCTCCTGAGGCTCTGCTCTGCCTGCTCTTCCTCGAAGGGCAGGATTCTCTCGAATAGCCGTTCCACTACTGGTTCCATGATCTCGGCGTAGAGCTGATCTGCAATACCTGCCGGGTCTAGCTCCTTGCCTACGGACCGGACTGCCTCAATGGTCGCGCGCAGCTTTGCGCGAAGGGAAACAAGAGGCAGTGAGAGGATGAGCCTTGACGCTGCTTCGATGTAGTCTTGGTGCATGCTCCGCTCCTTGCCAGCGAGCACATCGACTCTGTGCATGAGCTCAAGGTGCGGGCAGACCTCCAGAAGGCTCTTCCGCTTGTTGACGGACGAGTCCCAAAGCCACTTGTGTTGGTAGTCCTCGGCCTTCGAGAGAGGTATGCGCTCCAGGTCAAAGATGATACGATCGCGTTTCTCATCGAAGCCAGCGACCTGGGCTAGCTCCTTGGCAGCGTCCACAAGATCCTGATAGATGTCGCCTCGCGCCTGCGAGTTGAATCGGAGCCACGCATGTCGTGCGATCTCGTCGAGGTCCCCGGCGACCGAGATTTCGTATGGGAGAGGCTCGTAGAGTCGCCGCTCTCTGATGCGGCGTGCGATGTCCGCGGGGAACGTCCCTTCACGATCCTCGAATTTCCGAAGCAGTCCGTCATCCGTGTGATCCCAGAGTTCCCACGGCGATTGGCCGCCGGTGTACTCCCACATCGCAAGGATGAGCATCTCTTGGTCTATACGGTGTGTGCTGTGGTAATACACCCTTCGGTAGGCCTGGTCTCGCGCAGCAAGCAGGCCCTCGGCCGCCACGGCGGCATGCAGTCGAATCGCTAGGCCCCATGGCACCTCGTCGCCAGTAGTGGCCGCCCCATCGGCCCCAGGCTCGTCCTCCGGGCCCCAAGGGGCCAGCGTATAGGCATGCAGTACCTCCCAAGGGTCTGCTCCCAGATCGATGCCGAGGTGCAAGGAATCGCGCATCAGGTAGTCCATCCTGTCCACATCGAAAGTACTGGCCACGATCTGCGGAAGGAACAGGCACTCTGGGTGATCGGGCGGTACCTCGCCTGTGGCGATCGCCGCCACATTTTCAGGCCTGAGGAATTCTGCTCCTGGGAGATGCTTGTGCTTCGAGTGGACGTACGCTAGGAAGTCAGCGATGTCTGTATGGTCCCCGATCTCGCCTAGGATCAGGCTGCGCGTGAGCGCTTGGTGACCGAGCTCATCTTTCAAGCCTGCGCGACGGCAGAAGATATCAAAGATGTGACTGTACGGCCCATGTCCCACGTCGTGGAACAGGGCTGCCAGTTGCAGCCCCATCCTCATCCCCTTGGTGAGATCGGGCCACCCGGCAGGCCCCTCGGTGGTCTGCTGTTCTTGTAGCACCGACCAAGCGAGGCTCGCGAGGTGATACACCCCCACCGAATGCTGGAAGCGGTTGTGAGTGGCTCCCGGGAACACTAGTTCCACTGTTGACAGTTGCTTGATGCCCCGCAGCCTCTGGACGAGCGGAATATCCAGTGCTTGTCGAAAGATGGGCCGTAACGGAATGTATTTGTAGATCGGGTCATAGTAGAGACCCCATTCTTTCGACGGAGCGTGTTCATCGAGATACGCTGGCTTGGTAGCCATCAGCCGTCCTCTCCATGCGCGTTCAGGATGCTGTGGCCTGGTAGTAGATATAGTGGAATAGCACCCCAGTGTCCCAGTTAACGTACGTATCCAGTCGCCCCCTGATCCTAGCCACGACCTCCTCTCGATCCTCTGCCGCGCTGAGTCGCTCGTGCAGCCAGTCCCGACCTGTCGAGGTGATTACCAGTGAAGGTGACGCGGACGCCACGAACTCAAGTTGGCGAAAGACTGTGATGTCGCTCCATAGCTGACTGCTGAAGGGCAAAGGCTCGAACGTGAATGCATAGCCCACCGGCAGTATAGTCTCCCGATTCAGTAGGTAGAGGTAGCTGTCGAGGCGGTTCTTTCGCACCTCCAGTACAGGCCGTTGTGCCGCGGTATCGAGGACGAGCAACAGCTTCCCGGAGTCGTTGAGTCTCATGCCCGCCAGTGGCTTTTGTGTCTGTGTGGCTTTCATCTTATCTTCTCCTTGACTCGTCGTCGGTCGCTCTTCAAGTCATACCAGAGCCCCGTCGCTAGGTCACCTCCTTTCGTGCTCTGCCTACGCGCGGCCAACTCGACTGTCACTCCGGAGATCATGGCCCGCACATTTCCGCGCTGCGCGACGCAGATGAAGCTATCCCGTGCAACCAGGCCTGCGTCTGCGACTGGGCAGGGGCGCGGATAGTCCCCGCGCAGCTGCCGCGTGGATCGGCTCGGGTCAAGCGTGGCGCTCGACCCATGCTGTCTCCGACCCGCGATAGCGTGCGATGGCCCATCTAAGTCCGGTCTCCCGTGAACTGCCGCCTGCACTGCGCCGCTCTGTGATCGCATACCCGCGCCAGCACGAGTCGTGTCCCCATGGTGAGCGTGGGCCGGCATCCGGCTCGGGCGAGAGTCGCATCCCCGCGCTCCTGCCACCAAGCGCAGCTCCGGTCAAGCCGTGAGGAGCACTCTTGGGCGGCACTATAGCACGGTTCTGAGTTCCTGTCAAGGCACCCGAACCATGCTGGCCGGTATATCCCGCATTGCGGAGTTCCAACACCCGTGACATGCAACTGCGGCACCGATGGCAACCGCACCCAGGTAGTACCGCAACGACCTGGCGATCGGAGACGTACTGCGCGGCGAGCCTATTCATACCGCTGTCTGTGCACACCGTAGATAGCAGCCGCCAAGTAGCCTACGGTGTACTGCCCTCGCGTCCTGATCCCCGTCACGTCTCCGGAGTTCTGGTACTTCAGGACTTCGGCCTTGTTCGCACCTCTCTCCCTGGCGGCGAGCATCACGGTCACGATGGGACCCCCGCCGCAGGCCTGGGCTTCGTTCCGGTCCAGGCTCTGGGACAGGCCCTCCGGGTCGAATTCGTTCACGTATTGCTGCACGAACCGGTCGTGGGCGACCACTTCGTCATAGTCGTTCAGATGGGCCAGGTCGGAGCTGGCGACCAGGAGCACCTCCTTGCCCTCCAGCACCGTGGCCAGGGCCAGACTCAACTGGCGGCAGGAGGCGAGGGATTGCTCGCCCATCATCACGGGCAGCAGGGTGAACTCACCCAACGTGTGCTGGAGGAAGGGTAGCTGTATCTCCAGGGAGTGTTCCCTGTCCTGCTCGACGAAGGTCAGGTCGACATGCTGGCCCAACTCGCTCACCAGATCGGCATCCACCTCCACCAGGCCGAAGGGGGTCTCGTAATAGCGGCCGTCGGTGACCAGGTAGCGGCCCCCATACGGCTGGTGCACGGGGCTGACGATGACCACGTGAGGATACTGCCTGTCCTCCAGTTGCTTGTAGGCGTGGGCAGCTACCCCGCCGGAGTAGGCATAGCCCGCGTGGGGTGAGACGAGGCCCTTGAGATCGCCCCTCACCGGCGCGGTCTGAGCGGCTGCCAGGAACCCGTCTATGGTGGTGGCCAGTGCAGATGCGGAGCCGGGATACCAGGTCCCGGCGATGGCGGATCTCCTGATGGTCTTGGGACCGACATCGTTCATCTTTCCCTCCCGGCACGTGCACGTCGAGTGTTCACTACCTGGACTGCTGACTTCTGTGAGTGCTGGAGGCCCGAGTCTGGCTGCCCCCAGACACGCAATCGAGGGTCTCACCCAGACCGGCAGCGCACTGCTGCCGCGTGATCGCAGGTGGTCTCCCTTTCTGCCGCGGTGCCGCGCGGTCCTAGTTGATGGAAGGATCACTCCGACTCGACTTGCGAACCTCTATAGGGCTGCTGCAACCGCCCCAGGATAGTCTCCGGTTGGATGGCTGCGGTGATGATATGCCCCGTATCCAGGATGATCACGGTCCTGGTCTTGCGGCCGTACGTCATGTCAATGGACATACCGTCTTTCTTCGCTCGGCGCACCATACGCCTCACGGGCTGTGAATTGGGATCGAGAATGGCCAAGATACGATTGGCAGCGACGATGCCTCCGAAACCGACGTGTACCGGGTCCATGACAGCCTTACTCCTCCTTGGTGGACGACTGGCCTTCCGCCACACCCACGAGGACTCCCCAGACTTCCCGGCACCTCCTTGGCGCGGCGAGGAAGGGCCTCCAGGGGTTGAATGCCAGCAGTACCTATGATATGATAGTTGATACGGAGTCGGTCATGCCTTTGTACGAGTATCGCTGCAACGCCTGTAGGCGCCGCGTGACATTGTTACGTAGCTTCTCTGACACCAGCACGCCTTGCTGCCCTGAGTGCCAGAGCGAGGATCTCTCCCGGCTCGTCTCTCGGGTCTCCGTCCTCAAGTCCGAGGAGAGCCGGCTGGACAGCCTCGCAGACCCCAGCAGTTTGGCGGGCCTGGACGAAAATGATCCCCGCAGCGTCGCCCGCTGGATGAGAAAGATGAGCCAAGAGACGGGCGAGGACATGGGCCCCGAGTTTGACGAGATGGTGGGGCGACTCGAAGCTGGCGAAAGCCCCGAAGCAATCGAAGAGTCCATGGGCGAGCTAGGCGACGAGGGGCTCGGAGACTACGATATCTAGGTCAGCAGGACATCGCCCCCTGTGAAGGTGCAGAACCTAGAACTTCTCGTATCTCTCCACGTCCACCACGAAGACGGTCGCACCCCCGACCTCTAGCTCCACTGGCTCCGGGATGTAGAACTCCGAGGGCTCGGTCACCGGCACGATGGGACTGAGGTACCGTGTCCTCTTGCGGCAGTTCTCCCTCACGAGTTGCAGCACCTCCTCCAGCATGTCGTCCTCTGTGCCGACGAATACTGTGGCATTCCCTTCTCGGAGGAAGCCACCGGTGGTGCTGACCAGAGTAGCCTTGTGGCCGGCTTCGGTCAGCGCGTGCAAGAGAGTGTCGGAGTCGTCGCGGTGCACGATGCTCATGACCAGCTTCATGTCAGCAGCCCTCCTGGTCCGCGTCCGGCAGCTCGGGTGGCGACGCACGAGTCTCCGATTGCTTCATACTGATGATCCCGCTCTTGGCCAGATGCTCGATCAGCTCTGCCCCTGTCTTGAAGATCGCGGTACAGTAGAATTGCAGAAATGGGCTAATCTCGTAGGGGAAGACCATGTACACCTCTTTGTTGTGGCTGAAGCCGTGGATCAACTCCGAGAGCACACCCGGCGAGGGCTCTCTGACCGGATAGAACACCACCACGATGTCGCTCTGATCGATGAACTGATAGTCGCGGGCGACAGTCTGATCGTGCAGTATCCTCATCAGCTCGGGTGTGATCTGGTCATCGCCGCTGTTGTGGAGCTTCCTGGCACGCTCTAACTCGGTCATAGCCAGGGGATTGAACACGGTTAGGTACTTGCGCAGCTCAGCCAGAAAATCCATCACGTTCTCGAGTTGCTCGGGCTGCTCCTCCTCGATGGCGGTGATGGGGTAGCTCAGATACGCCCTCTTGCGCTCTGGCCGGAACATCAGATCGAACAGGATCTCTGGAGGCTCTTCCCGGGCGATGAGGTAGTGGGGCTTCCTGAAGTTCTGGGCCAGAATCTTGGTGATGGCAGCCTCCTCGTCTCGCCAGACGAGGATCTCCCAGAGCTGGAGCTTGCCTCTCCACTGCTCGGTGGCCTCCAGGCGATCTCTGATGTGATCGTAGTCGTCGATGACGGTGACGTAGAAGTCGGGATCCAGTTGTGACAGATAGTAGGTGTCGAAGGCTGGGGAGAGATACTTCTTCCAGCGGAAGCAAGTGTGAGTAGCGATGACGGTGTTGTCGTGGCTGGCGGCCTTCCGCACGATCTCTTCGAATACGGTGCCGCGCAGCCACTCCAGGGACGACACGGGGAGGTCCAGTATCTTCTCCCTACTGACGGGTCTGCCGATGTGCTGGGCCTTTTCCAGCATCATGTCGCCCACGTTGCAGACCTCGAGAGCTACTCCGTTCTTCCGGGCAAGTTCCTGGACGCCCTGAAGATATCCCATACGGTCGGAACCTGAGGATCCCGTGCACACTACTCTCATGAACCGTCCTCCAGTACGGACAAGACCTTGTGCCGGACGTCATCTTGAACCTGGTCCACGGGGCGGCGCGCGTTGATCCTGTGCCATCTGTCCGGCTCGTCTTGCATCAACTGCTCGTATCCCTGCTGCACCCGCCGGTGGTACTCTACTTCCTTCCTGTCCAGCCGATCCCACTTGTTGAAGAGGGCCAGTTGCGTTCCGGGACCGGGCAACTCGCTGTCACTGGTAAGGCCGAGGCGGCGCCTCAGCCCCTCTTCCACCGGAAGGTCCAGGTAAAGCGTCAAGTCCGGTCGTAGACCTCCCGTGGCGAAAGCGGTGATTACGCTCAGCGTCTCCAGATCCAGGCCCAGCCCATGACCTTGGTAGGCCATGGTTGAGTCAGCATACCGGTCACAGATCACGATGTCGCCCTGGTCGAGGTGCGGGCGGATGAACTCTTCGCTGAGCTGAGCCCGCGATGCCGAGAACAACAGGATCTCGGTCCGCGGCAGAATGTCTGTGTGTTGAGGGTCGAGCAGGATCTCCCGCACCTTGTCGCTGATACGTGTGCCGCCCGGCTCGCGGGTCAGCACGGCCGGACACTCCTCGTCTCGCAGATACTCATAGAGCAGACGGGCGTGAGTAGTCTTCCCACTGCCCTCGGGACCCTCGAACGTTATGAACAACGTAAAGAACTCTCCAACTACCTCTTGGGAAAGATCCTGACCCGGCGGTTAGGCTCTTTTCCTCTGCTGCGCGAGTAGAGATTGGCTTGGCGCGCCATCTCGTGCTGATAGCGGCGTATGTACGAGTTCTGGGGTGACAGCTCTGCGGAGCGCGCTCCGGATAGGATCCTCTCGATGGCCCTTTGGGTCTCTTCCGCCGCAGTAGCCAGGGGATCCAGGTCCACCTTCACACCGAAGATGTCGGCCATGACGCTCTCCATCTGCGTGACGGTGTTGCTGCGCAGCACGTAGATGGGTATGCCCTTCCTCTCGGCTTCGCTGATGTTGTGAGGCCTCTTGCGGTAGTAGTTCTTCAGAGTGAAGACCGCCTCCGCTTCGACGAGGTCGTCCACGATCCGCACCGGCACCTTCAGACCCTTGGCGACTTGCTGCAGGCGATGCTGGCTGACCCCGTATGGATAGATGGCGAGAGGGCGCTGGCGCATCACCTTCTCCCTGCGGATCGGGAGTGCTAGTTCTTCCTCGGCGGTGGGGACGGGCATCTCCTCGACGTGTGTTTCCCCCTCCTCGTCGCGGTAACGGATCTCGGGTGGGAGGAAGCGGCCTTCCAGGATGGCATCCACAGCCTCAGCGACGTCGTGGCGCACCGCCACCCGTTCCCAATCCTGGATCTCGACGACCACGTCGAAGGTGGGGGGAGCCTTGCGCTCCAGGATGGACTTGCGAGTCCTCCGGCGCCGGGCCTCCTCGTCGCTCAGGGTGACGGACTGGATCCCTCCGATGAGGTCCGCCAGGGTGGGGTTCATCATCAGGTTGTCGAGGGTGTTGCCGTGGGCTGTGGCCACCAGTTGGACTCCCCGCTCTGCGATAGTACGTGCGGCGGCAGCCTCGAGCTCGGTCCCTATCTCGTCGATGACGATCACTTCGGGCATGTGGTTCTCCACAGCCTCGATCATCACCGCGTGCTGCATCGTGGGTGTCTTCACCTGCATCCGCCGCGCCTTGCCGATGGCCGGATGGGGAATGTCGCCGTCGCCGCCTATCTCGTTGCTGGTGTCCACGATCACGACTCTCTTCTTCTCGGCCAGCACGCGGGCCACCTCGCGCAGCATCGTGGTCTTGCCCACGCCGGGTCTTCCCAGCAGGAGGGTGCTGTTTCCCGACTCCACGATGTCGCGGATGATGTCGATGGTGCCGTAGACGGCTCGCCCCACGCGACAGGTCAGGCCCACTATCTTGTCCTCGCGGTTTCGGATGGCCGAGATGCGGTGTAGCGTGCGCTCCAGGCCTGCCCTGTTGTCGTCGCCGAAGCGGCCGATGCGAGAGGCGACGTAGTCGACGTCTTCCTCGTTGACCTCCGTGGGACTGAGGATCACTTCTCGATTCACGAAGCGGGCCTCGGGCACGCGGCCGAGGTCGAGGATGACTTCCAGTAGTTCCTCCTCCTGGTTCAGGTCTCGCAAGGCCTCGCGCAACTGAGGAGGCAGCACCTCGACGAGGGCATCGAGATCGTCTGTTATTTCCTGCTGCATGTGGTTAGTGTACCTCGCAAGCTAGCCATCGCCGTGTCAGAAACACCGCGAGCCGCAGAGAGTCTCTACGTGGTATCCTGGCAACGGTTGCTGGTCGATATGGGCGTTGCAGTCTCCACGCCTTTCTCCAGTGCTGGGCTCAGTTTCTCCGCAGGGATTCTGGCAGGAGCTGTGGTTTGCCGGGTCATGAGTAGCTCTGAGGTCAGGGACGCGAAGCCCAGAGCCTCCAGAGTGGGTCGCAGCCCGCCCTCGTATTCTCGCACGCTACAGTAGAGAGGTCGCTCCGGGGTGGGCGCGAGCATGGACAGAAGCTCGGTCAGCACCAGTTCTGTCTGTTCAGAGGCCCCAGGCTCGACGAGAATCCTGAGCCAGTGACCGTCCTGTCCGGTGAGGACGCCAAGGTGTGCGCGGATCTCACCAGAGTCTTCCCAGACGTATTCGCTCGTTTCTCTACTCATCCACCAAGGCAGCAGGGCCGTGGGGTCCCTCTCCACCTCCGTTCCTCCCTCGATCTGCTGCACCAGCCGGGGGGTCAGCGAGCCGCGCAAGCGTTTCAAGCCGCTGGCGTCGTACCTCGCTGCCGGACGAAGGTGTTTGCTGCTAGGGATCGGCAGGTTCTTGGGAAGTCCATCCAGTTGCAGGACATGCCGGCGGGCGTAGGCGCTGAAACCTGCGTGTCGGAAGACATCTACGGACTGGCCATCGTCAGGGACCTTGGCGAAGATGCGCTGGAGGCCCGACTCGCCCTTGACGACGCTCAAGTGCAGCAACAGGTCGCTCCAGAGCTGGGCTGTGGTGGTCGAGCCGTCGAGGGAAGGCGATACGAACTCCACGTCGCACGAGAGGCTGCTGGCTCGATCCCAGGCCTGGAGGAATCCGGCTGCGTGCTGGTCGACGGAGTGGTTGTCCTCGACGAAGGTGGTGCTCCGGCCCTGGGTGAACGACAGACACTCCAACAGGGCCAGCGACAGCGGGGCAGGAGACCAGAGCAGGGCTGTCTCCAGATCGAGACAGGCGACCTTTTCCTGGAGTCTACGGACCAATAGGATGTCGGATAGATTGAACCGTCTGATCACAGCCACTCTCAGGAAGCCGGGTTGAACCTCGTCCTGGGACAAGCGTCATCGCAATCTCTGTACTCGCGCACCAGGTGAGGGAAGGTTGGACGGAAGCGCCTATCTCGCGGGTGAACCCAGGCATCCTTTCCTGCTCTGCAGCTCTCTCTGCTGTGCCTGGCTCAGAGGGGACTCTTCCTTTTCGCCTTGCCTGAGTTGGTTGACCGACTGCTCGAGCTTCAGCACCCGCTCCCTCAGTTTGGAGTTCTCTTCCTTGAGATTGAAGTTGTCTTGGATCAAGACTCCCAGGAGGTTGCGGTTCACCTGCAGGCTGTTCTGTAGAGCTTGCTGGTTGTCGTTGATGTTGCGCAACGCGTCGGCGACGACGACCAGGCTGGGTCCCACTGCGGGGGCCTCCATGTCTTTTTCGGGGGCGACCATGGGGTAAGTCTTTTCGCGCGATGGGTACTCGTCGGATGAAGTGGCGCCCTCCCTCTTGAGGCGCTCGATGACCTGATCGTAGGTCAGTCCCTGGTCGAGCAGCACTTTCACTCGCGTCAGGAGATGAACGTCCTCATCGGTGTACCGCCGGTGAGTCGCGGTTCCGGAACTCGCGCTGTCCGGCTTCGCCGCCGTCTGGGACAGATAGGGATGGAACTCCTTTGCCCAGCGACGGAGAGTTGAGGTGGAGATGTCCAGTTCCCTGGCGACGTCGCCGGGTTGTCTCAGTTCGCCGTCTGTCATTTCAACTGCACCCTTCCTCCAGTTTGAAAAGGCTATGTCTCCGCACCCCACGCTGCGTCTAGCTCTGGTTGGTCTCCCCAGCAGGAAGCTCTCGTTCGGGCTGGCTCAGTTGGTTCTGAGCATCGCCAGCCTCGGGTCGGTCCTCTTTCACCACGCGGTAAGTACCCTCGACGACGGATGACAACTGTTCGAGATGCTGTCGCACGATGTCGGTCGGACACAGCTCGACGAACAGCTTGAGGCCGATGAGCAAGACGGCCACATCATCCAGTTGGCCGAGCCCCAGCATGGGGTCCATGAGCAGGTCTATGGGCGAGACGATGTAGGCTACCGTGGCCGGAATGATCAGCTTGGGCCAAATGGGTACCCGTCGATCGCCCAGTAGCCGCAGAATCAGCCTGCCCTGCTTGAGCATCTCGGCCAGCCAGCTAGCCGTACGCGCAGGGTCCCGCAAGCTCCTTTTATCTGACACAATCGTTCCTTTTCTTGGTACTGTAAGAGATTATACACGGGCCTCTTGCTCTTGGCAAGTGGAAACCGTGGCGGGCTTGTCGACGCTCCCTGGGCATTGTACAATGGATTCGGCCCCGATGGAGGGTGCGTAACGTGCAGGGCCCTCGGCAGCACATCCGCTGCGGAAGTGGCACTACCTGGCGTGTTCCTCGAGAGGACCGGCTTCACGGAAGTGAAATCCGTAGCGTATTCCCGGACAACGTCGATTGGGGAGGTAGGGTGATGGTAGCTGTGAACGAACAAGCGCCTGACTTCGAGTTGACCAGCGACACCGGCGAAACCATCGGGCTCTCGGACTTCAGAGGCCGGAAGGTCATTCTCTACTTCTACCCCAAGGCTCTGAGCAAGGGTTGAACGGACCACGCGGTTGGATTCCGTGACGAATTCGAGAAGATCCAGGCAGCCAACGCGGTGGTGATCGGAGTGAGCCCGGATCCGCTGGAGCGTCTGGCCAAGTTCAGGGCCAAGAACGACCTGCCCTTCGTCCTGCTCTCCGACCCGGATCACGTCGTAGCGGAGACGTACGGCGTGTGGGGAGAGAAGAAGATGTACGGCAGGACCTTCATGGGCATCGTCAGGAGCCACTTCGTGATCGACGAAGAGGGGCGCGTCGTGGATGCCCAGATCAAGGTCAGTCCCAAGAAGAGCGTGGAGTTAGCTGTGGCGGCGCTCGAGTGACTTCCAGACCTCGGAGGTCTTCAAGACCTCCGAGGTCTTGGCGAGCCGACGTCACTCCTTGCCCGGCAGAAGGGACCTGGAAGCTTCCACCGCGGCGTGCACCTGCAACTTCCCGGCCTCTTTGTACTTCTCCCCCATGTACGACAGGCTCCAGCCTTCCTCCAGGTCGATGTAGGGCTGGAGCAGGACCCCGATGGGGATGTCGTGCGCTCCGGCCAGGGCGTAGAGGGCTGCGGTCTCGCCGTTCTCCATAGACACGCACCCCTGCTCCCGGAACGTGTCCGCAAGCTGAGGCGTGATGCGGTAGAAGGCCTCGCAGGAGCCCACGCCGCCTTGCTTCCACCCGGCATTCACATTCACCTGTTCCAGGGCAGCGGCCAGCGCCCGAAACGCTCGCGGCTCGGCCTCTACTTTGCCCTCTGTGTTTCCATAGTGGGGAGAGGTGCCGTCTATCCCTAGAGCGAAACCGGGCAGGTGGATCTGTCCCTCCCCAAGGTACGATTCGCCCAGCCCCCACGACGCACAGAGCAGGAAGATCACCTTCGCTCCGTAGTGGATCAACTCCTCGCAGAAGGAGGCCAGGGTCGACGGCCCCATGTGGGGCACGAAGACGGCGATCTCCTCGTCATGGAGCTTGCCTCGCCAGCCCTTGAACAGGGGTGAGAAGGCTGGCGTGAATTGAGCTGCGGGCCATTCCCATTCTTGCGTGTCGGCGAGTTGGGACAGCTCCTCCAGGACCGACTGATTGAAGGTCAAGAACACCAGGCGTGGGACTCTGAGCGCACTCTCGTTTACGCCTAGCGCCAGGGCTTCCTTCTCGACATCGGCGGGGTTGATGAGGAACATGGCTGTCCTCCTCGAGGTTAAGGGGAGCCACTTTGGCTAGCGGCGGTCCGAGTCACCAGGAGCACGACGGTCACGAGCAGCCCACTCTAGAACACCGAGATGTCCCTTGCCGGGTTCGGCCCTTCCACGATTCTGCGAGTGCGTGCTATCGGACCGAAGCAGGTTGTAGCGTTCAGACCTTGGAGTTCTTCAAGAACTCCGAGGTCTCAGGAAGCTACCTCAAGAGCGCACCCTGGTGGGTGCCCACATCGACCCTCTGGGGGCGACGCCTTCGTTGACGTACCTCGTCAACTCGCCGACGCTCAACTGCTCTATTCCCAGCTTGTCCAGTGTCCGCCCGCGCCGCCAGTAGTCAGTGTGGTGGACGAAGCAGGCCAAGCGGATGATGCTGTCCATGCCCCGAACCGATACCCCGTACCTTCGTCCCAAGGCCGCCATGGGCACGAGACTCATGGGCACATCTTCGAAGAGATAACGGTGGCGGAGGGTGCGGGGTGCCATGATCCCCCTGTAGCCAGGCTGGTTGTGTATGGCTTCGGTGAGGTCGGCGCCGGTAGTATCGTAGGCCATCTTCAGCCATTCCAGCCCGGTTTGGGCACGGATGCCGAGGGCCGAGGCCACCGTCACGCGCTCGCGGTCCAGCACTTCGAGCACGCGGCCCACCGCAGGGGTCACGCCGTCGATGTAGAACTGGAACTCCCCCCTGGTCGATTCGATGCGTCCTGCGTTGAGGAGGGTGAGGGCGGGGTGGAAGACGGCTCCCATGTTGTTCAGGCCGGTGTGCAACACGTTCACTCCATCGATGAACTGGGGGTAAGCTGAATGGATGGATTCCAGCGCCATCTCTGTTCTGGTTGCCGGCAGCGCTGCCAGGGGCACCGCGTCCTTGATGCGAAAGATGCGCGACTCAGCAGGGCCTTCGGACCGGCTGGCGTAGATGAAGGTCGCGGCTTCGGCGATGGTGACGTCAGCCTGACACCCGTGATCCCTGAGGACCTTGGCGAACTCCAGCGCGCCACCAGTCCGGCCGGGATTGAGGACCAGGATCTGCCCATCGTGGAGGTGGGAGGCGCACTTCCTGGCCACATCGGCGTGGGCAGAGGAGGGCAACACGGCCATGATGATCTGGGCCTCCTGGAGAGCTTCGGCCGTGTCTGAGGTGACCAAGGACAGTTCCGCAAACCCGTGGGGACCTCCCTCGTAGCTGGTGAGATGGATCGTACCCCGGGCTTTGATGGCGGCCACGTTCTCAGGTGTGCGGTTGTACAGCGTGACAGGAAAGCCCATCAGGGCCAGGTGGGCTGCCATGGCCTTCCCGCCGTGCCCGGCACCGATAACGGTGTAGCGCGTGTCTTCGGTCATCAGCCCTGTACTCCTCTCTAGGGTCGCTTGGTCACGTTCATGCTGGAAACGAGATCTCGAGGTTGGCGATTCTCTCTGCTTCGGATATGGGGCGGCCGTCGGTCGGCTCCACCGCCACGCAGGCACCACGTTCGTCTATACGAGTCACTATCTCGCCGCGAGCAAAAGGGTTGTTGAGGAGGTGCGGTGCATCCAGCAGCCCTGTGGCTACAGCTTGCGTCAAGACGGCCGGGTCCGTCAGCGGGTCTTCCCCGTCTGGCTTGGCCAGATCGGCAATGGCCCTCAGCGTGACTCCGGCTTCCTCTACCAGCTCCTTCCTCCTCCCCTGAACGACAGGGTCGAAGCTCATGTCCGGCTGTCCCCGAAGTGCGTTCTCGACGGCCCGCCGGGCCAGCTTGCAGGCCTCGACGACTTCCTCTGCCGTGGCAGCGTGGTGGCCCTCGCTGAAACACACCACGTGTACAATCTCTGGCCTCAGGGTCATCTGGAGATAGACGTTCCCGGCGAGATGCCCACGCGCCGCGTCCAAATCCACAGGGTAGCTGAGCAGTCCGGTGCGCGTCTGCTTCCAGATGTGGAAATCAGGCCCCGCGAGAGGCTCGATCAGGTCCAGGCAGGCCAGCATCTTGGCCAGGTCCATGCTGTCGGAGAGGCCGGGCGGACTGTTGAACATGAACTGGGCGATGTAGTCCTTCACGCCGAAGGATCGGGCGTTGTAGGCCGAGAGGTAGGCGGCGACGACGAACACTACATCCGGAGCGTCGCGCATCCCCCAGTGGTGGGGCTCGTTGAGCTCGACGGGGATACCGCGCTCGCCGTACCAGGACATGACACGCTGATGCTCACGGATGGAGCCTTCCAGGTCCCAGGGGCCTCGTCCGTCCATCCGGTTGAACCAGAAGATGGGGATGGCGCACCAGGCGTTGTTGATGGTCTCCAGGTACATCTCCGCCAACCGGATGAAGTCATCCGTCCCCGAGTACGTTCTCAGGAGCGGGTAGTTGCCGCGCCTGCTGGCGGCGTGGAGCGTGCGGTAGTCATCCGCCGAGCGCACGGGCACTCCACCCGCCCCGGTTCGACGAGGGTCCTGCCGCTCTGGATGGAAGAAGTTGGCCTGGGCGTCCTGGTCTGTGCCCAGCGAGATCACGTCCAGGATCTGGGCTTCGGCGATGTGCTCGATACCCTCGCGGGTCGCCTCCAGGGTGGGGAGCCCGAAATGGTGGCGAATGATGGGATACGGTGCCTTCCAGGCCATACGCTCCACTGCGCCCTGGGGGTAATCCTCCTCCACCAGATCGGTGTGCACCTGACCTTTGGCGTAGGCCAGTACCATCTCCACCGTCTCGGTGCCGTCGAAGACCCGTTCGAAGAAGCCAATGGCCCGCGCCCGCGATGCGACGGGCGGCGTGCCTCCGAAGGCGAACCTCGTTCCAGCCTTTCTCAGGTCGTCTGCCTCTTCTGCAAACTCGCCCAGCAACCGCTCTCCCGTCTCCGGCGTCAGCCGGTAGGAGACACCCACCAGGTCGGCCTTCTCGCGCCGCGCCACGTCCAGCACCTTGCCGATGGGCACGGCGGGGCCCAGGAAGACCGTGCGCCACCCGGCCGCCTCGGCCAGGCGGAGAAAGTTCATGATTCCCGCAACGTGGACGCATTCGCCCAGCGCTGCGGCGACGACGGTCTTCATCTTGTTGTCTCCTCGCGGAGAGAACTCAAGAGGCAGGCTCGGCTCAGGATCCGCATTGGGACGGGGGTACACCCGCCGGGCCATCAACGTCGAGGTTGCTCTGCCGCCGTAAGTGGGGCTTGCCCTGCCGCTGAGCGTATGGAGAAGACGTCCTCGGATTCGAAGGTGGCGGAGCCGGACGCGGCCCAACCATCATATCCGGGGCAGTCTTCTCTTCCTCTCTAGGGGAAGGCTTTTCGCGAAGCTGCGTCGTTTCGTCGAGTCATGACTACCGCACAAAAGAGAGCCCGCCGGCTGGGGTGCAAGTGCTGGCGCCTCGGTGTATCCTGACTGGGGTTGTCCGCGACGCGCGTCAGCCGCCAGCCGGGGTGGGTGGAGACGGGCAGACCATCCCGTCCGCCGCTGCCAAGTGCATTGTATCACGGAATCGGGGAGGGGGCAACCTCGGCGTGGGGGGGTGTGGAAGAAGGAGGCGCAGGATATGCCTTCGAGCCGGTTCGCACTGGTTTCGCCGCTGGCCCGGCCCTTCGATACGTCCTTCGGTACGCTGCTTCGCAGCTACTCAGGACTACTCAGGGTGCGGCCAACGGCGAATGCGATGCCATTATTCCACACCCTCGCGTGGCACATGGCTTCAGTCGAACCGGGCTGAGGCGGCATGCTCACGGAATTGTGGTCCTGCTGTATCTCACACACGGGGATGCGTGGATCCGGACCGCCGCCCTCCGCTATCTGGCGCTAGCCAGAGGATGGTAGCAGAGAATGTCCGTAGGAAGGATGGGGAGCCGGTTCGACTCTCCCAGGGCTTGTCCGCCGCCCTTGTAGGGCTCGATCCAGGCCTGATAGAGGCAGTAGTCGCTCAAGCCGGTCAGTTCGTAGGACAGTTGGTCGGGATCGGCGATAGTGATGGGCGATGCTCCCTGATCCACGTCACCGCCGCTCTCGCTGGAGTAGCAGAGACGATATCCAGCCAGGTCAGGATGGAGAGGCTTGGTCCACGAGAGGTACGCCGTGCCGTCCCTCCACAGGCCCCGCAGCCTGACGTAGCTGTCAACGTCGACGTAGACGTAGTCTATCTGAGCGTACCAGTCCTCGGGGTCCAGGGCGCCGGGCGCACGATGCTCGAAGACTCCCAGCCCCGCCTCGTCCGCCAGGGCCAGGTAGTCGTCTGCATGGTCCGGCACTCCGGCCTCCGCCTCCAGGAAGTCGTACATCACGGAGTCGATGGCTACTGGGTCCTGAGAGAAGAAGAGGCTACGAGGTGCGTCGTTGGCGAACGTGGTCCATCGCTCCGGCACAGATGACTGGTCGACGCGGCTCCCGTACAGCCCGTCGCCGATGGTCAGCGCCGTCTTGCCCACGAAGTGCGGGTTCTTGTAGATGTCCACCAGAGGGTTGTAGGTCGAGGTGAAGTCGTCCTCGTAGGGGAACGTGTATTGATGCAGAGCAGCGCAGTAGTGGATGCTGCCGAAGTGGTTCTTGAAGGAGAGGGTAACCAGCGCGGCGCGATGCTTCTTCATGATGGGCATGTTGATCAGGTAGTCGGCGTTGACCAGAACGTTGCTGATGCGCTGGTCGGCCAGGGTTGGCTCGCCGGGTGGTGTGTCGAAGCTGACCGTCTCTGTGGAGCTGAAGCTCTGGGGGTTGCTGGTCGAGTCGCCGGAGAAGTTGACGCCTGGGTAGTCACAGCCATTCTGGAAGCGGGCAGGGATGGACCTCACTGCGTCGTAGACCCAGATGTCCGCTTCTGCAACACCAAACTCGGTCAGACCGGCGATCACCGCGTTCACCGGCTCGATGAGGGCGTCGATGACGTTGTCACTGTCCGCCACGGCACGGGCGTTGTTGAGGTTGACCTTGACAGCCACCCTCTGGCCTGAGGTGTAGTTGGGGAGCAGAGCGCTCCAGGCCCCTGCACGGCCCTTTCTGCCCGTGAGCTCCATCAGACCGCGATCCACCATCTCACTGACCACTGCCTGGCTCACGTAGTCGCCCCACCAGCCGGTGGAGAAATCCCAGGTGGTGGCTCGGGCGCAATAGGCGTGCACCACCTTGGGCCTGGGAGCGGTGACCGCTGCCAACAAAGGTGGTCGTGGTCTCAGGGTCGTCAGACCCGCCAGGAGGGCGGAGAGGCGCAGGAACTGTCTGCGTGAGATACGTCTGACGCTGTGGGCACTAGCGGCAGTCATCGGTTCGTCCTCGTGGCCAGATCGGCAGGAGAGCGGCCCCATTCTACACGCGGTGACAGCTACAGTCAATGGTAAAAGGGTACCAATCTGGGTCGAGATGGTGGAAAATGGGCTGCGAGGTGTTGCCAAAGAGGGCCACACCAGCTACAATAGCGCTCACTACGTTTCCCCAGCGCTTGCAGAAGGAGGCACGATGAACGTTCGGGCTTATCTCACACTACTGGCTGTCGTGTGTCTCGTGATGGGAGGGTGCACTATCCCCGCTGTGTCCGTCAACGTGGAGCCGGCCGAACCGCCCGAGGAAGAGGCCACTGCTCCGCCCCTGGAGGAGATCACGCCCCTGGTGGCCGAGACGGCTGCGCCCGAGGCGCCGACTCCGACCAACACTCTGGTGGTGCCGGCGGCAGGAGAAGAGACAGCGACGCCGGAGCCTCCAGCTGCCACCCCCACCGAGGAGCCGAGCGCACCGCCCCCCGAGGCGACCCAGACGCCCGCTCCTCCCGTACCCACCGCCGCGGTGGACCCGGAACTTGTGGCGCTCTGGGACTACGCCATGGCTCTGAGGGAAGAGGTGGCGGAGCCTCTGGAGGAGATGGTGACCACTCTCGATCAGCTCGGGCTCGGGAGTGGGTCGGCAGACATCCTCGCCATCTGCACAGGGGTGGACGTAGTGGTGGCGACCATCGACGAGGTGCAGCAGGGGCTCGATGAAGTGGGTGCACCGCCGGTGGCCGACCCGGATCTGATGGAGGCCTACACGGAGCTGGTTGCTGCGCTCGCCGACTTCGAGCAGGGCTTCCTGTTGCTTCAGGATGCCTGTCAGACCAAGAACCTGGGCGCCATACTTGAAGCGGCGGAGTATCTGGAAAGCGGTGCTGTTCACATGGAGAACGCCGCCGAGGCCATCGACCGCTGGGAGGACAAGGTCGGATTGTAGTCCTTCCGTGGCGCAGTCTGTGCTTGTCTTCGTCGAGTTGTGGCGACGTAGTAGCTAGGGGAGGTGGTCTCGTGGCCGGTGAGGAGTCGAACGAAGAGGCCCAGACCCCACAGAGGATCTGCAGGGTCTGCCATCTTCCCTACGAAGGCGATGAGTGCCCCTGGTGCAAGGCCGAGAGGGAACACGCCTCAGCGGTGGTCGAGGAGAGAGGCCGGCGCTACTCCAGAGATGAGGAAGGGAATCTGGAGAGCGGCCAGGCGCGCAGTTGCTGAGCATCCCAGCGCTCTCCTACATCGCGCAGCGGAATCCGATGTTCGGGTATCGGTTGCTTGACAGGTTTGGGCTACGATCAGCAGTGCGCGCGTAGCGAGGAGGGTAGGACCACGAACCGCCTCGGAGGACCCTGAGCACGTCTGCGTCAGCCCCGCAGATGGGTCCTGTGGGATTGGAGTCTGGGCCCAAACTGTAGTACTTGTATTGGAAGCAGTCGGAGACCCATTCCCATACGTTGCCTGCCATGTCTTGGACGCCGTAGGGGCTGACGCCGGACGGGTAGCTTCCGACGGGCGTCGTGTTGCCGATGCTCTCGCAGCAGTTCAGTCTGTCCTCACTCCATTCGTCTCCCCACGGCCAGAGACGCCCATCGGTTCCTCGAGCCGCCTTCTCCCACTCTGCCTCCGTCGGCAATCGCTTTCCTGCCCACTCGCAGTACGTCTGTGCGTCATTCCAGCTAACCCAGATGACAGGATAGTCGTCGTACTCCGGTTCCCCGAAGTATCTATCGCGCGTGCCAGACCAGACTTCCTTCGGTGGGGCGCAGATCCCTGCTTCGACACATTCCCGGTAGTCGCCATTGGTGACCTCATGAACATCAATGAAGAAGTCATCGAGGTACACTGCCCTTACTGGGTACTCATCCTCGAATGCCGCGCGCTCACACTCGTAGCGATCAGAGTCCTGGTACTCCTGACACAGCCATAAAGCGTAGTCGATCTCTTCCTGTGAACTGCCCATCTGAAAAGCGCCAGCGGGAATGAACACCATGTCAGGGAACACTGGAACGCTAGCGATCGGCAGCGGCGGGGGAGACGGTGCAGCAGTGGTGGCGGTTGGTCGTTCCGTGGGTACGGGGGTTGGCACGAGCAGTGTCTCACCGCCGTAGGTCTGGAGTTCTTCTGGTGTCAGGCTGCGAGTGACACGGGTTCGTGCCAGTGCCATCATCTGCTCTATGGAGATGTAATGTACACGTGCGGCACCGCCAGCTTTTCCCGTGACGACCACCTGGCTGTCAGGGCTGAAATCGGCATACAGGGCTTCAGCATTGCGGCCACTGAGAGCTCCCAGCGCTTGGCCATCCCTGTGCCAGAGCCGAATGTTGCCGTCGGCGCTGGCGGTAGCTATCAGCACTCCATCCGGGCTGAAGGCCACGTGGTTGACCGGGCCCGAGTGCTCCGCGAGGATGACCACCGGTCGACCCTGCACGTCCCAGAGACGAGCGGTGCCGTCAGCGCTGGCTGTGACAACGCGGTCCCCGTCGGGACTGAAGGCGGCGTGGCTGATCGGCTTGGTGTGCCCAGAAATGCTGGCAACACTACGGCCCATCAGGTTCCACAAGCGAGCGGTGCCATCCTCGCTGGCCGTCAAGACGAGTTCGCCGTCAGGACTGAATTCGGCGTAGTTGACCGGCGCCGTATGGCCCGCGAGGGTGGCGACGGGGGTGCCATCGGGACTCCAGAGACGCGCAGTCCCGTCGGCGCTCGCTGTGACAATCAGGTCGCCTGCCGTATTGAAGACGGCGCTGTTCACTGGGCCAGTGTGACCACTAAGAGTCGCAATGGGATTGCCCGCGGTGTCCCAGACGCGAGCGGTGGTGTCCGCGCTTGCTGTGAGTATGAGTTCGCTAGACGGCTCACCTTCCACAGACGGACCGAACACGCCGTCGTTGACCGGGCCATCGTGGCCCAAGAACTCCGCGACTAGGTCGCCGCTCATGCTCCACAGGCGCGCTGTCGAGTCTTCGCTTGCGGTTAGGACGTACCGTCCATCGGAACTGAACCTAGCAGTGAGGACTGCGGCCTTGTGACCCACAAGTATCGCCACGGGCTCGCCGGCGAGATCCCAGAGTCTCGCGGTCTTGTCCGCGCTGGCCGTCAGGATCTGTTGTCCCTGCGGGTCAAAGTGGGCGGAGTTCACTGACCCGGTATGGCCCCGCAGGACCACGTAGGGTGGGCTGTCCAATGCTTGCCACAGTGCGGCGTACGCCTCGACCTTGTAGCTTCCGTCCACAGAGTAGGTGACGGATATAGACTCCATGGCTAGAAGTAGGCCCAGTTCTGAGTCCGCCGCCAGTGCCCCTGGGACTCGAGCCGCGTACTGCAGAGCCATGGCATTGCGTGCTTCGCGGTCCGCTTCGTTGGTCTGACGTTGACTCTGTATGTAGCTCAACGCGAATAGGCCTGCGAAAACCAACGCCGCGACACAGGCCACCAAGATCAGGCTGATGGCGCGGCGCCGTTCCTTTCGGGTCTCCTCTCGCGCGGCACGCTCAAGCTCTTCCCGCTCGTGCTCGCGCTCAGCCTGCTCGTTCGACGCCAGAATCGGTTCAATCAGGCGATCGTGCGTGAGCTCGTACCATGGGGCGCCGGACCATTGTTCGGCTCGAATCAGGCGTTGCCGCTCCAGCACCTCTACCGCCGGGTTTGGAATTCCACCGCTCTCGTCCTCGCCCCGCGGGACTCTGCCCCGCATCCCCAGTGGTGTGATCAGCGCTTTACCGCACCATCTCCGAAGAGCACGCTCGGCGACGAGTGTCTCGCCATGCGCCGCCCGTATGCCGTCCTCGTAGAACTGCCTGAGCGCCGAGTCTACTGTGCCTGACTCGCGCAGATGGTCCTGCGTGACAATCATGGCCTCTGGTGGCAGTGCGGACCAGAGCCCCTCACAGACGATTTGAAGGTGCACTGGCTCCACAAACTCTCCCGCGACCTCGAGGACCTCAGCTCCCTGTTCGGTGAACCGGGAGACTCGGACTTTGAGGAGATCATCGACGAGTGTCTCGGCGACCCCCGGAGAGAAGGATCGCCCGGAGCGAGCCAGTGGTCGCTTGATCGCCTCAAGCGCGGCTGCCCTCCCTAGTCGCTCCATCCGATAGCTGGTCAGTGGCCATTCAGGCAGCACACGCGAGTAACGATGCAGATAGGGCACATATTCCTCTCGTAGAACAAGCACAATCCGCAGTAGTGTGTCTCGCTCAAGTGCTCCCCCGAGTTGCTCAAAGAAGGCGTCGCGCTCTTGCCGGTGCCGAGGATAAACGGTGAAGAGTTCTTCGAACTGATCCAAGACGAGTGCTCGCGGCGCCTCGGCTACTTCCCTCTCCCTTACCGCGGTTCTTTCTTCTAGAAAGGTGGCAAGCGATTTCCCCAATAGGTCCTCGGGACGGAGCGCGGTGTCGGCGAAGCTCAAAAGGGAGTTGTACACGTACAGGTTTGTGATCTCATCCAACTCAATCCCCGTGGGAACCAGCCCCGCGACCCGACCCGAGAGCACTTCAAAGCCTTCTTTCTCTAGAAGGGGGATTAGGCCGGCATTGACGAGCGATGTCTTTCCGGCTCCGGACTTGGCGCAAAAGAGTACGACACTGTGGGCGATTGTCAGCGATAGGAGATCACTAGCCTCCTGTTCCCTGCCAAAGAAGAGGTCGCGATCGGCCACGCCAAAGGCGCGCGGTCCTATGAATGGATTCTCCGGCGCTGAGTTAGTGCCCATCGTTCCGGAATGCACTCCACCGTTTCGCTAGGTCAGTGGCGAACTGCCTCGCCGTTCCCCAGTACACGCTGACCTTGAACACAGATTCGAAGTAACGTATTAGGTAATCCTGTGCACTTTGCTGCTTGCCTTCTGGAACCTCGTCGGGGACGAGTTGCACGGCCACGCTGACGCGGCGCAGGCCGGCCTCCAACGATGATACCAACGCTTGCATGAGAACACGGAAGCTCCAGTCCGCCAAGCTGTATCCAACGAAGAGAAGAGAAGCTCCGCTGAAGGCCCGCTGTATCCGCGGCGGGATCATGTTCTCTCGCTTGGACCATGCCACCAAGAAGCTCACGTAGTCCGTTTCGGTCAGGACCATGGACTCCGGGATACCAAGGTGCCCGTGTAGGTGATACACAACTGGGTTCGCAACACTAGGCTCGAATCCTCCTCCATCAACCAGCCGGGAGAGTTGCTGTGACTCCACCAGTTTCTCCACATACGAATTCCAGAGGCAAACCTCTTGTACGGGCTCCTTGTTCTGGCGTTCCAGCGCCCGGGCCATGAAGTCATCATAGTTCGTGGTGACGTAGACTGGCAGTGGAAGGTTGGCGAGCACTGCATGCGGCTCATCTGCCTCGCCGAAGTTGGGTGGGTCGCAGTCTTTCAGAAGGGCACACAACTCCTCCTTTGGGGACATCTCATCCTTGCGATTGACTGCCATGAATTGGGCTACTCTGGCGAGATCGTCCCTGTGGTCGGGCATTGGGCAGTCGTACTTCTTGGCCCAATCGCTGGCTATATCCGGTCCCAGAGGAAGGATGCCGTGGCAAGCTCCGGCGCCCAGGAATGGGGTACACCTGCCGTCGTCAATCCTCTTCAGAAGTTCCGTCCAGTCGTCCTTTGTCAGGGAATCCGCCATTGGTACCTCTCGTACCGACTATTGGGCGCTCGCCTGCATGGACGTAGTTGTGGAGGGTGGCTACCGCTACCTCTGGCGGCCACTTGCTGAGCAGAGGCTTGCGCAAGGCCAGTGGATTATAGCACATCGCCTCGTTGGCGTCAATATGCATGATCACCGGTGCGAGCATGCCGGTGGCTCTGTCGAACTAGACGCAGATCCTTCACATCGAGACCCTCTACACCAAATGTACCAACTGGGCAGTGCCGATGTGTCACCGGCCATCGGCGGAGGGCAATGCGCAGTCATGATGCCGACCTCTGCCAGATGCGTTGGCGTTCGTTGTGCCGTGAAGTCGGTAGTGCTGCAGACACCACAGGGCGTCCGCAGTGCAGACTGGCGTGTCGATCTAATCGAATCCCATCCCTCGTTCCTTCAGGCTCACGTACCTCTGCTGGCCGATGATCAGGTGGTCCAACACGTCCACGTCAAGAAGCTTCCCCGCCTCCACGATCTGCCGGGTGATGCTCACGTCCTCCGGAGAGGGGGTGGGGTCGCCCGAGGGGTGGTTGTGGACCACGATCACGGCCGCGCAGTTGGCTCTGATGGCCTCGCGGAACAGTTCCCCCACCCGCATCACGGAGGCGTTCAGGCTGCCGACGTAGATGGTGGGGATGCCCAGGACACGGTTCTTGGTGTCCAGAAGTACGACTCTGAGGTGTTCCTGCTCCAGAAAGCCCATCTCCAGCAGCAGGAGGTTGGCCACGTCCGCTGGTGACTTGACCTGGGGACGCTCGTCGGGCGAGGCTACCATCAGCCGTTTGCCCAGCTCTAGCGCGGCCTGAAGCTGGGCAGCCTTGGCCTGGCCTAAGCCGTGAACGTCGCACAGATCGGCGAAGCTGGCCCTGGCGATCCCCGCCAGGCCGCCGAATTGCGCCAGGAGACGGCTGCCCAGGTTGATCACGCTCTCGGACCTCGTCCCTGTGCGAAGGATGATGGCTAGCAGTTCGGAGGTGGAGAGAGAACCGGGACCGTAGAACTGGAGCCTCTCGCGAGGCCGTTCGCTCTCGGGCAGGTCCCGGATCATGGTCTGGTACTCCACCAACTCCCGCTCTTTCATCCTTCCTCCTCCTTCGGAGTCTTCCATCCCTGGCCTACTCAGCCATGAAGCTCCCGGTCCAGTATGGTCGCTCGGGAATCTGGTTCGTTTCCAGCATCTCCCGCCAGGCCTCATCGGTGAGACGGTCGCTCATCGGCCAGGGGAACTCGTAGTAGGAGAAGACGCCGCCTTTGGTCAAGACCAACTGCCCCTCGATTTCGACCACCACGTAGATCTCGAAGACGCGTCCCACGGCCTCCTCCAGGACGGCACCCATGGGATCGGTGGCTACATCGGCGACGACAGCAGCCTCCTCGTCCTCCAGGTAGGCCCGGCCTTCCACTTCGTCCTTGTCGGCAGCGGCGATGGTCAGCCCTTCCAGGAGGCCGCCGTAGTAGAGGATCACGTCCTGCTCGTCCTGAGTCAGAGGCGTGCCAGCCAACTGCTTCTCGGCGATGCTGGTCAGGTGGGTCAGGAGCAGCTCCAGCCGTAGCAGGTTGTCTTTGCTCTGCCACATGGCCTCGCTGTCGTCCAGCAGGCCGCGAGACTCCAGCCCGCCGATGGTCATTTTGGTCAGGGCAGTCAAGCGGGCGAAGGCCTCGGGGTTAGGCTCCACGTAGCCTTTGACCTCTGGCTCTTCGAAGACTCCCCCCAGTTCGGCATAGGCCTGTTTAGCATAGAGGATGGTGTCGTGCTTGAGCTCGGTCCAGCTCCCCAATGCGGTGTGCAGGTCCTTGCGCACCCAGGCCTGATTACGCATGAAGGCCGGGTACGATTCGCCTTTGACCTCTGTGAGGGGCTGGAAGCTGTACATCCAGGCCCAGTACAGGTTCTGGGTCCAGCTATCGAGCTCCAGGGCGGAGATCTCACCCTTCAGCTTGTTCATTTGCGCGTCGAAGTTGAGATAGTGGGTCTCATCCATCTCCTGGAGGATAGAATACGCCTCCTCGGAGCCCATAGCGGAGAAGATGTCCAATCCCTTGGGCAGCATGCGAGGGTCGGCCAGCGTACCCACGCTGCGGAAGATCATCTCCTGGAAGATGTAGGCGTCGATGACGAAGCGCTGGCCCATGAAGCGGAAGCCTTGGGTGGCCTCGTCGCGGTCCTCCCAGATCCAGACCCACATGGAGTTGATCTGGGGCGGTGGTAGCTCCTTCGCGGCATCCACGAACAGTTCCAGTTTCTCTTCGTCGGCGAAGATAGTGGGGTCGTTGCCGAGAGAGCCATAGACCTCTTCGATCAGAGGATGGTAGTCGTAGATGTCCAGATCGTCGCTGACGCCCACCAGGAACGAGGTTGGCTCGTATATGCGCTCCCAGATCTCTACTGCCGGCTCGCCCTCGATCTCGGTGTTGGCGAGCGCCTGAGCCATGAGCAGCGCGGAGAGCGTCTCGCTCGTCTCCTTCAGCCGGAAGTTGATACGCCCGTACCACATCATGGCCTTGAAATAGCGTTGCCTGGCCTCGGTCTTGGCGTAGTGGCCGCGAGGCACGTACTGGCTGTAGTCCTCGGCGTAGCCCAGGATGGGGGAGGTCTCGAAACCTTCGTGGGCCTCGATGAGGGCCAGTTCCTCGTCTACCGTGGCGCGCACCGCCTCCGGCACGTCAGAAGCGGGCTGGAGAAGTGCCTGGGGCACCGCGAAGTAAGCCACGTTGCGCAGAGCGTCTTCTTCCAGGGAAGTCCCGGCCAGTGTGTCGTACTGAGCTTGAGCCGCCCAAAGCATCCCGGCGGTTAGCTTCTCCAGATCTGCGAAGAAGCGTTCCTCTTCCAGGGTGCGCAACACCTGGTCGAAGAGCAGGTGGTAGACGTGGTAGACGGAGTCGGTGGTGATGAAGATGGGCTCTTCAGCGTAGCGCGCTTCTTCGTATAGATGGCAAAACTCTCTATACTCTGCGGGGGCGACCACGAACCCATTGGCGCTCAGCAACTGGCGCTGAGCGTCGGAGAACACGAACCCTCCATCGACGACAACACTGCTCAGGTCCACCGGCAGCGAGTAGCCAGCGTAGGCAGGCGGTATCGTTACCTGCACCGGCTCGTAGCTGGCGAAGCCGGCCTGCGAGACGGAGATGGGGCTGGCCAAATAACCGAGGCCCGTCTCAGGCTCCTCCGTTGGAGTGGGGGTGGGCTCCACGGTTGGCTCGGGTGTGGCCGATGGCGCCGGGGTGTCCGTGGGCCGTGCGGTCGGCTCGACGATGGGACTGGGCTCCGGCTCAGTCGTAGGCGCGGGCTCGGTGGGCTCGGGGCTGGGGGCTGCGCACGCGCTGACCAGGACACTGAGGATCATGGTCCAGGCGAAACAGCAAGACACCAGTCGTCGGCGGCGATAGCGAGTCATCTCTCCGGGCTCCTTTCCCTACTTAGCTTCGCTCTTGTAACAGGATCTCCACCATGCCGTCGCCGGTGACGTCTTGCAGGATCAGGTGTTCGTAGGAGCCGCCAGTGCCACGCCATCGAAGGGTGAAGCCCCACCCGTTCCATCGCCACACTGCGACGTGGTCTATGGCCCGGTCAGGTGTGTCGGGGTAGCTTCCTTCGAGCACCACCAGTTCGTTTCTTCCGTCGGCGTCCACGTCTCCCACGGCCAGCTCGCCGATGGGATCGGCAAGGGGGGAACTGCACCACAACGGCTTCCATGCACCATCTCGCCAGCCGTAGAGAAAGAGCTGATTGCGGAGGCTACCCTCCTCCCACGGCGACAAGAATCCAAATGTGTCGTAGACAACGTCGGGCTCTCGAGAAAACGGTTTCCACAGTACGAGGGCCACCTCCTGCAAACCATCGTTGTCCAGGTCTGCAGCAATGGCGCGGCGCACGTCCCAGGAGGGATCGCTGCTCCACAAGAGATCGCTTCCACGGGAGACCTGGACCACGCCATGCTGCAAGGTCACCAGAGCGTCAGCCTCGGCCAGCGCAATCGGCAAACTGCTCTCTCCGTAGAAATCCGTGACCGCTGCTTGGTCGATCGGAACAGGACCTGACCAATCCGTTTCGCCTTGATACGAGAAGGCTACCCAGTCTGACTCCTGCACAGCGTACAGCGGGGTGCCGCCAGACTGGCGGTTCTCCAGCAGGGCCGGTGGCAGAAGGAGCAGGAAGAGGACCAAGGCGATGCTTGACCGGTTCATCAGTTGGCTTGTCGTACGCACTTCAATGCGTTGGGAAGGGCTGAACTCCTCACCACGAACGCGACTGGCAGGCGTTGACGAAGGTCTCGAACAACCGCCGCTGCTCCGGGCGCTCGAAGATCCGCTCCGGGTGCCATTGTACCCCCAGGAAGAAGGCTCGATCGGTCATTTCCACGGCCTCGACGGTCCCGTCAGCAGCCCGGGCTACGACCCTCAAACCAGGTGCCAGCTTGGCCACGGCCTGGTGGTGGGACGAGTTGACCTCGAGTTCAGTGGTCCCCAGGATCTGATACAACAGGCTGTCCTTCTCCAAGACGATGGGATGGAGGCTATCGTTCCCTGGGTCCTGGGGGGCGTGCTGAACCTCGGTCTCGAGGTGCTGGACGAGGGTTCCGCCGTAGACCACGTTGAGGAGTTGAACTCCCATACAGATAGCCAGAACGGGCATAGGTCGTTCGAGGACCAGCTCGGCCAGGAGCCTATCGTTGGCCCATCGGCTGGGATGGCATTCCTCGGTCCGGGGATGCTTGGGCAGCCCGTAGGAGTCGGGAGGTACGTCCAGGCCGCCGGTGAAGACCAGCCCGCTCAGACGGTCGAGGTACTGGGATAGGGTGGCGCGGTCCTCGACGATGGGCAGGAGCACCGGGAGCGCTCCTGCGGCAACAAGAGCGCGGTGATAGGGGACGTACTGTCCTACCTGGTCACGGACGGGGTGCTGGGCGTCGCTCTGATACCGGCAGGTGAGTCCGATCAAGGGGCGCTGATCTGGCATGTCTGGCCTCCAGATACTATTCTAGCCTGGCTGGCTCTGCAATGCAACGCCCTGTGCCGTTGTGTGGAAGGGGGGGCTAGCGTATAATGGCGAGCGAGGCCGCTCGCGCTTGCAGGGCTCCCGGACGGAGCGCCGAGCGCCAACAGGCATCGTGAAGGCCCAACCTTAGCCGGAGAACGCGCAGCGGGAGGAGGTATCGAAGCAGCATGTTCCCCATCGTCTTCCCCATGTACGTTGGAGCACTGGCGCCGCTGCACTCGTATGCTCCGCTGGTCTGGCTGAGCGGGGTGGTCTGTCTGTGGGCTACGCGGTACACCCACCAACTGGCGGCCAGGTGGGGATCTGCTTTCTACTCTCTGTCGGCGGTGATCCGGCCCCTGGGCATCCTGCTTATCGCGGCAGGTTGGGTGGCGCTGTACTCCCCCGGCCCTGAATTCATGATGTCTCCCGTGGGCACGGCGGGGTGGCTGCCCTTCGGAAGCTGGACCGAGGCCCTGTGCTGGGTGGCCATCGTCCTGTTCGCCGCCTTCGGCGGCTGGGCCGTGGTGGTCCTGGGGCTGCGACAGTCGTTCCTGTACCGGCGTCTCGACGATGGGCTGACCACACGGGGGCCCTACGCCCTGGTCCGTCACCCGCAGTTCCTGGCCGTCATCGGCATGACCTTCTTCGGCGTGCTGTTGTACAACCCCACGGAGTACCCCACCTTCGCCCTGGGCGTCTACCACCATTCCCTGGAGGCCAACTGGGTGCTGTTCACAGTGGCCCTGTGGGTGCTCTCTATTCTGGAGGACCGGGAGTTGGCGGCCCACTTCGGTGAGGAGTACGAGGAGTATGCGAGGAGGGTTTCTCGTTTGTTCCCTAACTGATACGAGACGACCGCGCGGCCGTCGGACCGATGTAGGATGGCGGAGTCCATGGCACCTCTGCTGATCATGCTGGCCCTGGCAGTCTCTCTGGCGGTGTGGGCGCTGGCGGCGGTGGCCTGGCGGTGGTCCACGGAGCTGATCAAGTGCCCCGAGCCTGATCAGCCCAGCAGCCCGGAAGACTATGGCCTGCCTTTCACCGAGGTCCTCTTCCCCAGCACAGACGGGCTGGGACTACACGGCTGGTTCATGCCCGCCGAAGGCGGCGATGTGCCCTCTCTTGAGGAGTACGATTGGTTGACGGGAAGCAAGGGCACCATCGTCCTGGCCCACGGTCGTTTCGGCAGCAAGGACGCCGATCTGAAGTATGTGCCCTGGCTCAGAGAGGCTGGGTACAACTGTTTGATGTTCGACTTCCGCGGCCACGGCCGCTCCGAGGGCCACTACACCTCCTTCGGCTACCACGAACGGAAGGACCTGCGGGGTGCTCTGGATTTCCTGAGGAGCCGGAACATCTCTACGGTGGGTGTGATGGGCTTCTCCTTGGGCGCTGTCGTGGGCATCGCCACCGCCGCTGAATGTGAGGACATCGTGGCCGTGGTGGCGGACGGGGCGTTCGTGGAGTTGAGGAAGGCGTTGGCGCGGGGGGCGCAGGAGCGGCATCTGCCTGCTTGGTTGGTGCGTGCTCTGGGACCTTTCATCCTCTGGCTGGCGGGGAAAAGGGTGGGAGGCGACATGCAAGAGAGCGATCCTCTGCGATGGGTGGACCGCATCGTGCCGCGCGCCTTGTTCCTCATCCACGGCGTGAACGACCCGTACGTTTCGGTGGAAGAGGTGCAGCGTCTATACGAGCGGGCCGGGGAGCCGAAAGGACTATGGATCGCGCCCGGGGCCGGGCACCGCCGGGTGGACGAGGTCTACCCGGACCAGTATCGAGAACGGGTGCTGGGCTTCTTCGACCGGTACCTGGCGACGTCGGAGGCATAGAGAGTATGAAGAGGAGCTCGTTTCTACTCGTGGTGGCCCTATTCGCCGTGGCCTGTAGCACCCCCGTGCCCACACCGGCTGCTGAGCCGCAGACCGCTGAGGAGTACGTCCAGCGCGCAGAATCCTTCATCGTTGAGGAACTGTATCCAGAGGCCATCGATGACCTCAGCGTGGCGCTGGAGATGGAGCCTCAGGATGCCGAGACCTTCTTCCTGCGTGGGCGGACGCACTACGACTATGCGGTGAAGTTGTCTACTGACTCGACCGGCCAACCGCCCGAGGCGGTTCCTTTCCTCCCCGAGGAGGTAGTTGCGGAGATGGAGCTAGCCATCACTGACTACACCTCCGCTATCGAGCTGGATAGCCAGTACGCCAGGGCGTACAACAACCGGGGGAACGCCTACGCCACTCTGGGGGACCTCGAACAGGCTGTGGCCGACTACGACCGCGCTCTGGAACTGGACGATAGTCTGGACCTGACCTACTTTAACCGGGGCGTGATCAACTACAAGCTGGGCAACTACGAAGCGGCCATCTTGGACCTGGAGATGTACCTGGAGCTGATCCCCGAGGCCGAGGATCGGGCCCGAGTGGAGAGCCTGATCGAGGAGATGAGGGGCATCACCGAGCAGTAGCGAGAGGTCGCGTCCTACCCCCCGCCCAGGTTTCGCAAGGCCAGCAGCAAACGGTCCTCCAACGACATCTCCTCGTCCGGCAGTGAGGCCACCGTGGCTTTGGCCTCGGTGTCGTTGTAGCCCATGGAGATGAGGGCGGCGATCACGTCCTCGTCCGCCGGGCTGAAGGGCGGGACGGGAGCCAGTTCCGCTGCCTCCAGCTTGCCCCGCAGGTCCAGAATGATCCGTTGAGCGGTCTTCTTCCCTATGCCGGGCAACTGGGTCAAGGCGTCGCTGTCACCGGCGGCGATCGCTGCCCGCAAGGTCTCCACGTGTCCCGCCGAGAGGGCGCCCAGAGCTACCTTGGGGCCAATGCCTGAGACACCGAGCAACGACTGGAAGAAGACCAACTCCTTCTTGGTCTCGAACCCGTAGAGGGAAACCTCAGTCTCCCGCATGTGGAGATGGGTGAACAGTTGTACGTGCTTGCCGAGGGTGCCCCAGCGGGCTACGAGAGGCGCAGGCACGAAAACCTTGAAGCCCACGCCTCCGGTTTCCACGACGAAGAAGCTGTCGCTCTTGTCGATGACCGTGCCTTGCAGAGATGCTATCATCTGTCCCTACGACACCATTGTATGCCTAGTCACCCTGCTCGTTGAGCGCAGCCAGGCCCAGCGCGAAAAGACCTATGCCCAGAAGGGTGACGTTGGTCTGCACGGGCGCAGCGCCGAGGATACTGAGCACCACACTGCATACCCCCATCGCCATGCCGACGGCCTTGAGCACTAGCTGCACGATCTGCTGTCTCTCCTCCATCCTCGATTCCTCCATGGTTTCCATGTCGCCCTCGCATCTTCGAGCCGAGGGCGAGACCAACGAAAGCGTGTCCCTCTGGGCCGCGTATTCCGGTGGTCGCTACTGCTCCAGAGTGATGATCTCCTCACAGTAGGGCGTGTGAGGTCGCAGAGCCTCGTAGTTCCTGTGGAACCGCAGGTCGGGGTGGATCCTGGAAAAGAAGACCTGCACGGGGTGGTGATAGGCCTTCCGGCAGACTTCTCTGGTGTCGAGCCCGAGCTTCTGGCAGGCGTCGAGCGTGGGGCATCGGTTCCACCACCTGGTCACCATCCGGTCCGGCACCCGCTCGACGATCTCGCCATCGTCGGGAGCAGATATGCCCAGATAGGTCTCGTAGAAGATACGGTACGCGTCGCCCACGGGGTCCCCTGTGAGCTGAAGGGCTTCCAGGTTGTCTTCGAGCCACGCTGTCCGCTTCTCCACAGCACACCGTTCGAGACACGCGAGAGCCACGTCCAGCGATGCCTCCTCAGCGATGTCAAGGATGGTCCGGAAGAGGTCTGAGAAGTCGTCCCCCCTGGAGTCGTATTGGGCTCTTACCAGTTGGAAGTACCTGTCGTCCATCCTTGGAAGCAAACCCTTGAGTGGTGCCACCTGACAATCCAAGCATCGCGAGACGTGAGTCCATTGGCAATGTTATCATAGCTGGAAGGTTCGTTCAAACGCCGCTGCCGAGCTCGTCAACTCACCGTGGGTTGCCTTCCACAGATCACTGCTCTATGATGTCAATGTGGCGCTGGCAGACTGGCTGGCGGTTCCCGCGAGGAGCGAAGACGGCTTTGCGGTACGGTCCATGACGAAGGAAGAGAGAAAGAGGTCAAAGCCAGGGAGTGAGGGGCGCGCCGGAGTCAGGGCATCACCGTCTGTAGTCTTCGATCTGCTCCTGGCGGCGTACGGCCCGCAGCACTGGTGGCCTGGGGATACACCCTTCGAGGTCATGGTGGGCGCCATCCTGACCCAGAACACCGCCTGGCAGAACGTGGCCCAGGCCATCGGCAACCTCGAGCGCGAGGGGCTGCTGCAAGCCAACGCCCTGCTCCACGCTGAGCCCGAAGAGGTGAAGGCCCTCATCGCCCCGGCGGGGTACTACAACGTCAAGTACGAGCGCTTGATGGGCTTGCTGAGATACATGGCGAGCTATGGTCTAGACCTGGAGGAGCTGCGGCGACTGCCCCTGGCCCAGGTGAGGGACGAGCTTCTGGCGGTGAAGGGAGTGGGCCCGGAAACCGCGGACAGCATCCTCCTCTACGCTCTGGAGCGCCCGGTGTTCGTGGTGGATGCCTACACTCGGCGTCTCTTCTCAAGGCTGGGCCACGAGTGGATAGAGAAGGCCGGCTACGACGAGGTTCAGGGCTTCTTCATGGAGGCGCTACCACGAGACACGGCCCTCTACAACGAGTTCCACGCTTTGATCGTCGTGCACTGCAAGGATACCTGCAAGAAGAAGCCTCGCTGCGAGGGTTGCTGCCTCTTCTCGCTATGCATCGAGCGTCCGCAGGCGGAGTGTGCGTAAGATGGCTGTGGACCCGCCGGTCCAATCCGGACAATCTGGCTTCACCTGGCGACCGTTGCGCCAGGAGGATGCTGCGGCACTGCACCAACTGGAGCTCGACTGCGGTCCGACAGACGGGAGCACCAGTCTCACCACGGTGGAAGAGTACCAGAGGAAGCTGGAGGAGCCGGGCGACGGCCTGGTCAAGGACACCCTGTGTGCGGTGGATTCGAATGGCCGACTGGCAGCCTCTGCCTGGGTCACCCTCGACGCCAGCCTGGGCCACGAGTGCCGGGCTTTCCTGGACGGCAGGGTCCATTCCCTGTGCCGCGGCCGACGGCTGGGGTCGTTCCTCCTGCAGTGGATGGAGGCTCGCGCTGTTCAGGGACTTGCCGAGTTGGACGAGAAGCGCCCTGGCGTGCTGCGCATCGACTTCTACGATCGCAGCGACGATGCTCTGGCTCTCTTCGAGCAGCAGGGCTTTCAGTTGGCCTTCGCCGAAGACGAGATGAGGCGAGACCTCAGGCAGCCGGTACCGCCTGTGGAGCTACCCGTCGGTTATGCCTTCGCGTCCTGGAGCTCGCAGCGGGCCGGTCTGTTCTTCCAGACCTATCGCGATGCCTTCAAGGAGCGTCCCAGGTTTCCCAGTTGGAGCGAGGAAACGTGGCGACGCAACTTCACCGGGGGCGAGGGTTTCCGCCCCGATCTGTCGTTGCTGCTGCTAGAGGATGCCGAGCCTGTGGGCTTCGCTCTATGCTACGTGGAGACGGAGGTTGGACCGGAGCCAACCAGCGAGGGTTGGATCGTCCAGATGGGCGTACGGCCTGCCTGGCGCAACCGTGGGCTAGGCGGTGCTCTGCTGTGCGAGGCGTTGACCGGGTTCGAGGCCGAAGGATTAACAAGAGCCGTGCTGGAGGTCAACGTGGACAATCACAGGGCGCGGCGGCTCTATGAGCGGCTGGGATTCGAGACCTGGAGGAGACGGACGAGCTTCCAGAAACCCGTGGTGCAAGATCGCGCGTAGGAAGGAGGGGGCGATGGCGGAGAAGGCCCAGGCGAAGAAGGATGAGATCATTGCCGCACTGATCCAGGCCCGAAGGAGGATCCTGGACGTGGCCCACGCCCTGCCCCCAGAGAAGCAGGATCAGGTATTCCTGGGAGTGTGGTGCGTCAAAGACCTGCTGGCCCACCTCATCGGCTGGGATTACGCGAACGTCGAAGCGATCAAATCCATCCTGGCGGGGGAACTCCCTGAGTTCTACTCCTACCACGACCGCGACTGGCAGACGTACAACGCGTCCCTGGTGGATCAGTACAAGAAGGACGATTTCGTCGAGCTACTGTATTCCGTCGAGACCTCTCAGCGTGCGCTGATGGGCCTGCTGGCGACGGTCCCCGCCGAGGAGTTCGACAAGGACAGGGGGATTCGCTTCAAGCGCTACAAGGTGACCATCGCCCGCCTGCTCCAGGCGGAGGCCGACGACGAGGAGGAGCACTACAGGCAGATCAAGGAGTTCGCTTCGGACGACTAGTCACGGGGTCCGGATTCATGAAGGGCCCAGACGGCGAGGCGTGCACAATCTGGTGATACGTTTGTGCGGGAGGAACAGACTGTGAGCGGCGGGCACGAGGAGATATCCGAGGAGCGGATCCACTTCTTCGACAAGCAGGCGGTCTCCGTCCATGATTTCGAGGCTTCGGGATACATCCTGGACATCGGTGGAGGTGGTGAGGGGATCATCGGTAGGCTGAAGGGCGAGCAAGTCATCGCCATCGACCCCAGCAGACGGGAGCTGGAGGAGGCACCACCCGGTCCCTTGAAGATCGTGATGGACGCGACGGACCTGCAGTTCCTGGATGGAGCTTTCCTTACGGCGACTTCGTTCTTCACCCTCATGTACATCAAGGCTGCGAACCACGAGCGCGTTTTCAGCGAGATCTTCAGGGTCCTGCAGCCCGGCGGTCGATTCCTCGTGTGGGATGTGGTACTGCCCCCTCGCGTTGAGGACGACAAGGACATCGCGGCATTTCCCCTTGTCGTCAGCCTTCCCCGTGAGGAAGTGGAGACGGGATATGGGGCGATGTGGCCGAAACTGGTGCAAGACCTGCACTACTATGTGGCGAAGGCTGCCAGGGTGGGGTTCGAGGTCGTTGACCAGTGGGAGAGGAATCTCATCTACTTCGTGGACCTCGCGAAGCCGCTGTCCTGACCGGGCAGTGTGTCTGGTTGCTCGAGCTCTGGGGGAAGTGGGGGCCTGAGTCGCGGCACTAGCCTCCAGCCTTGCTGGTGAGCATGGCATCTGCCTCGGCAGGAATGTCAGGCGGCCAAGGAGGCGCCTCCTTGGCCGTCATCGTTTTCCGGTCTCTACGACAGGTCCCCGGAATGACAGCAAGCACAACCGCCTGGCCAGGGTCAATACTCCAGTCCCAACCCCTCATCGGGCATCCATTCTCCCCAACCGTCGGTCCACTCTGGGACACGTGCTTCCTTGACGCGGTCGCAGACGGGGAAGTACCCTTTCAGGTCCAGGATCGGCGTGCCATCGAAGGCATCTATGCTATGGACGCCGAGGATGCCTTGCTCCTCGTCCAATTGAGAGATCTTGCAGGCGGTGATCCCGATAGGGTTGGGACGGTATTCGGCGCGGCAGGCAAACACCCCAGTGAGCTTGGAGGGCGCATAGGGCGGATAGCACTGCATCGTGCTGCGGCCCTCGGCGTTGTCGTGCTGGTCTGCCCACCACAGCACGATCACGTGGCTGAAATGCTCGAGCTGTTTCAGACCTGGCCTGAAAGGCTCTGCGATCTCCAGGCGAACGCTCTGGGGTGACCGGCGAACATGGCCGATGGGATGGAGTTCGTAGTTCGGTGACTTCGTGGTCATTTGTGTGGTGCCCTTCCTTTTCTCAACTAGCGCTTATTCCTTCTCCACTGGGATCTGTAGCTCCGTGACATACTTCGAGGGCCTGGTGAGCAGGCCCGGCCCCTTGATGTACACCTCCCGGTTGGCACCGGCGATACGATACCCGTTGGCCTCGATCCAGGTCAGCAGACGGCTGTACGGCTCCGAGAGGTCGTCGTAGCTACCCTTGTGCACGATGCAGGCCATTTCCTCCACGGCAGGCAGCTCGCGCACCTTCACTCGTTCCCCATCGGGGACGTCCTTGGACAGGGGCACTGCGGCCTCCACGTCGATGTCGCGCTCGCGGTATCCCTCGTCGTAGTAGATGGCCATGGCGGGTCCGGCCGGCCTCGCTCGGTGGCGCCCCGTATGTTTGAACAGGGCACTGTAGAGCGGGCTGATGTCGCTGTATGTGGGGATGACCTCTCGCACTGCGGCTATCTTCATCGCCGGGATGCTCTTGATGACCACTTCCTCGGTGGACATGGTTCCCTCCTGTTCGATTTGCCTCAGCCGCCGTTCGACTCGGTCCAGCCTGGCTTGTTCCTCCTTGACGCGGCCCCTCATCTCGGCCTGCTTCATCCGAAACATGCCGCGCATCTGCTCCGCCGGGAGATCGCCATCGAGGAGCTCTCCGATCTGAGCCAGGGACAGGTCCAGGTCCTTCAGGGCCAGGATACGATTGAGCCGCGGGAGTTGCTCGGCAGAGTAGAACCGGTAACCTGTGAACTGGTCTACCTCGGTTGGCTTCAACAAGCCGATCTCATCGTAGTACCGCAGCGTCTTGACCGGTACCTGGCTAAGCTTGGAGAATTCGCCTATCTTGAACATCTTCCCTGTTCCCTGGAGGTGTCAGAGGGCCATTACGCCCTGTCGTACGCCGGGATGTCGGTGGTAGGGGCACGGTGGTGCGTGCCCCTACCGCTTCGCTGTGGTCCTGCTCCTCTGCTCCGGATCCACCCAAGACGGACCCGTGTGCGCTGGCGCGGCTGCTCTAGACCTTCCGTACCGGGAACTGGAGCTCGGTCACGTACTCCTCAGGCTTGAAGTCCGGACCTCCTTTGACGTAGATCTCCCGGTTGCAGTCGACGATCTGGTAGCCATTGGACTCGATCCAACCCAGCAGACGAGTGTAGGCGTCGCTGAGCTGTTCGTAGCTGCCCTCCACAGTCAGGCAGGCCGCCTGTTCCACAGCCGACAACTCGCGGACCTTCACCCGCTCGCCCGAAGGGGCGGGGCCGGCTATGGGAACAGCGGACTCCAAGTCGACATCTTTGGGCTTGTATCCCTCGTCGTGGTACATGGCGAAGGGCGGCCCGGCGGGCGCGACCTGGTTCTGGCCCAGGTAGGCAAAGAGCTCGCCGTAGTGTGCTGCCATGTCCTCGTATCCAGGGAGCACCTCCCGGATGGAGGCGATGGTCATAGGCTCCAGCTTCTTGAGTGTCACTTCTGAGATAGACATACCTTCCTCCTGTCTGTATGCTGATTTGATCCTACACCACAGAGCGAATGCCCCGTTCAGAGCCTTCGTGAGCCATTATACACCCTCCAGCGACTGGAGAGTCAAGACCCTATTTGACAAAACGGGCACGATTTAAGGTTCGACCGGGTTCCGCCTGGGTGATGGGTCTGGAGCACGCAAATGCTTGCCAGCGGAAGTACGCTGTGATAGACTTCGATTGGCGTCGGAGGTACACAAGTGCACGTTCTATTCATCATCAAAGAGATCGACAACGAGCCTCACGGCATCCTGCGCGTCTCGTCCGCTCTGAAGCAGGCGGGCCACAGCACCGACATGGTGGTGGCGACGGAGGAAGACCCCGTCGAGGCGGCCCTCAGCATCAAGCCCGACGTGGTGGCCTACAGCGTCTACACGGGCACGCAACGCTACTATCTCGACGTCAACCAGCGCATCAGGGATCAGTTGGACGTCTATTCCATCATGGGCGGTCCCCATCCCACCTTCTTTCCCGAGATCATCGAGGAGGAAGGCGTGGATGCCATCTGCATCGGCGAGGGCGAACACGCCACCGTGGACCTGATGAACGCTCTCGAGCAGGGCGACGTCATCGAGGGGATCGCCAATTGGTGGATCAAGTCGAATGGGCGTGTCCACCGAAACGGGCTGAGGCCCCTGGTAGGGGATCTGGACGGGCTGCCCTTTCCCGACCGGGAGCTCCTCTACAGGGCCCATCCGCTCAGCGGGGCCAGAAAGCTGAAGCCCTTCATCACCGGGAGAGGCTGTCCCTACAACTGCTCCTTCTGCTTCAACGAGGCTTACTCTCAGCTCTACGAAGGAAAGGGGCGGAGGACCCGGCGACGCAGCGTGGAGAACGTGATCCAGGAGATCCAGGAGGTGAGGGCTCAACACCCCCTCGAGTTCGTGCTGTTCCTGGATGACACGTTCATCATCAACAGGAAGTGGCTCACTGAGTTGGCAGGGCGCTACAAAGAGGAGGTAGGACTGCCCTTCTGGTGCCAGGTGCGACCGAACCTGGTCACCGAGGAGAAAGTGGCTCTGTTCAAGGACATGGGCTGCGTCAGCGTCAGCTTTGGGTTGGAGACCGCTAACGATCGGCTCAGATACGAAGTCCTGAACCGCCATATCACCAAGGAGCAGATCCTGAAGGCCTGTCGTATCCTGCGCGAGCACGGCATCGCCTACTCCACGAACAACATGCTGGGTCTGCCCACCGGCGGCCTGGAGACCGATCTGGAGACGCTGGACCTCAACATCGAGTGCCGGGCAGACTACGTGAACGTGTTCCTGTACCAGCCCTATCCCAAGACGAAGCTGGGGGAGATGGCCCTGCGCGAAGGGATGATGAACGGTACTTTCGATGATCTGAGTGGGTCCGTGACCGAGGACACTGTGATCAAGTTCGGCAGCGAGGCGGAGGGACGCCAGATAGAGAACCTCCAGAAGCTGCTGAGTGTTACCGCGGAGTTCCCCTTCCTCAAGGCTCTGGTGGTGCGGCTGATCAAGCTGCCCCCCAACAGACTGTTCTGGCTGGCCTACAAGGGCTGGAAAGGATACGCCATTAGCCGGCGTATCTATCCCGTGAAGATGACCCTCGGCGAGTGGTTTAGCGCTCTTCTACAGTTCATGCGTATTCGAACGCAGTAGGGGGAGGCTGGACATGAAGCTGCTGAGCTGCGCAAAGATGAGGCTGATCGTTGGCGTGTTGGCCAGTGCTGTGCTGGTCGTGGTGCCCATGCTGGGGTTCTCCACCGTCTCTGCGGACACACAGGGCAACACAGCCCTCGTGTGGGAGGCCAGGCTGATCAGCGACATCAGCGACCTGAGTCTCGGGGGAACCATCATCCGCGTCTCGGTGATCGGCGTCGTCGATCTGCCCATCGAGGTGGCTTCGGTGGAGGGCAATTGGAGCACGACATTGCTCAGCGGCTCCAAGCCCGAGGTGGGACCTTACGCAGCCGAGTTCGCCGGTCTGATGCCTGGAAAGTATGTCATCTCTCCCGAGGGTCTGGGCGCGACGCTGATGGTGGAAGGGGACGGCACGGACATCATCGTGGTCGAATTCGTGCAGGTGCAGAAGCAGGTCGCTGCTACTCCCACTCCCACTGCACTACCGCACTGGGAGGCCGAGATTGTGTCCTACACCACGAACACGGACCTGGCGGGCTCTGTGCTGCGGGTCTCCGTGGTGGGCGAGGTGGGGCTGCCCGTGGAGGTGCATTCTGCGGGCAACTGGAGCACCATCGGCTACACGGGCACCAAGCCTGAGTACGGGGACTACGTGGCAGAGTTCGCGGCCCTCCAGAAGGGCAACTACGTGATCAGGCCGCAGGGTATCGACACCGAGCTGTGGGTTTGGCTGGATGGAAAGAGCTTCGTGTTCGTGGAATTCCGCCGTCGTGAGGGGTACAAGCCCCCTGCTACTGCGACTCCTACTCCCACGCCCGTGCCGGCCGCGCCCGCTCAACCGGCACCGGTGACCACGACGACTGCTGTGCCCCCGCCGACGGCCACCGGTACGCCCTCCGCTGCCCCCTCGCCGGCGCCAACGCCTGTCACGGTGTGGACGGGAGAGGTGGTGAGCAATACGAGCACCCAGGTGTATGCTGGCTATCTGTCCACCATCCAGGTGGTGGTGGATGGGATGAAGGGCTTGCCGGTGGATGTGAAGGCTGGCGGGTGGATGGCCACGGCTGAGACAGGCACCAAACCAGAGTGCGGGGACTTCTGTCTGGAGTTCGGAGGGCTCGCGCCCAGCCTGTATACCATCATGCCCAGAGGGCTCGGAGCCACCGTGGATGTAGTGGTGGAAGGTGGTGGTTTGGCACTGGTGCAGTTCACGTCCAAGCTAGTGGTGCCAACCCAGGCCGCTCCGACGAAGACTCCCAGTCCCAGCCGGACCGACGCTTCTCCTGCCACGACGCAGGCGGTGACTTCTCCTGCCGCGAAGCCGTCGCCGACTGCTACGGCGACCCCTCAGATGGTGTGGGCGGCCAGGACGCTGTGGAACACGAGCAGCGAGGGGACGACAGGGGCCTTCTTCTCCGCCATCCAGGTCTCGGTAAACGGGCTGAAGGGGCTGCCGGTGGAGATCAGATCTGGTGGCTGGAGCGCCAGTGAGCTCACGGGATCGAAGCCGGCGTGCGGCGAGTTCTGTCTGGAGTTTGGCGGCCTGTCGGGGAGTACCTACGTCATCGTTCCGCAAGGGCTGGGGATCGAACACGCGGTGACGGTGGATGGTGAAGGGTTCGCCGTGGTGGAGTTCTACCAGACACCCGCACAGCCCGGGCCGGAGGTCTGGGCAGGCCGGGTGGTGGAGACGGTCAGCGGCGGTGGTGGACGCGGCTACTTCGCCGCCATCCAGGTGGTGGTGGAAGGCAAGAAGTGGCTGCCGGTGGAGATCAGAGCCGGGGGCTGGAGTGCGACCGAGCTCACGGGCACCAAGCCCGCGTGCGGCGGCTACTGTCTCGAGTTTGGTGGTCTCTCACCTGGCACCTACGTGGTGATTCCTCAGGGCCTGGGTGTGAGTGTGCCCGTCACCGTCGATGAAGGAGGCTTCGCCGTCGTCGAGTTCTACCTCACCTGACGGAGTGGGACGGAGGTTCGCCATTTCGCGCCGTTTGGCTACTCTCTTCAAGGCCGGACCGTCTCTGTGGACGGGCGTGGCGGCCCTCCTGTTTTCGCTGATCCTCTATCTGCTGACCCTGGATAATGGCCTGGAGCCCTGGCAGCTCGAGGGCGGCGACCTCATCACCCACCAGTACGCCCAGGCTGAGCTGCGGTTCGCCAACGCGCCAGGCTACCCACTCTACACCATTCTGGGCGGGGTTTGGTTTCGATTGGGGAGAGCCATCCTCTGGCCGTTCTTCAACCCCACGGAGATCCTTTCCCTCTACTCTACGATCTGGGCGCTGGGCGCTCTGGCTGTGCTCTACGTTTTGCTTCTCGACCTCACCGAGCGCAACTGGGCCGTGGCCGGCCTGACCACCTTCTTCTATGCCACCACCTTTTTCTTCTGGTACTACAGCGTCGCCTCGGAAGAATACACCGCTGCGGTACTCCAGACCGGGTTGATGGTTCTGTTCGCCTTACGCTGGGACAAGACCAGACAGGACAGGTATATCCTGTTGCTGGCCTTTCTAGTGGGGCTGGCGCTGGCCAATCTGCTCACCGTGCTTCTCGCCGTGCCTGCTCTGCTGTTCTTCGTTCTCAAGGGAGCGCCGGCGATCGTGAAGCGAGGACGCCTGCTGGCGAAGTCTGTGGCGCTGGCCCTGTGTCCCTTAGTGAGCTACGGCTACGTGTACGTGCGGGGCGCGCAGCATCCGGAGTGGTGGGGTGGGACGAAGTGGAATTCGGCGCTGGACTGGTTCGTGGACTTCATGACCATCAGCCAGGGGAGGGGCGAGCTGTCGTGGTCCATCGGCGGCTGGGGACCGGAGCCGCTAACCCACGTTTTCGTCGAGCTGACCGTGGTGGGCCTGGTGGCTGGTCTCGTAGGCATAGCCTTCCTCGGCTGGCGGCGGGCTGGGCTCTTGTATGGCATGATCCTGGGCTACGTGCCCTTCGTCTATCTGGATCGCTTCGGCAACTGGTTCCAGGTGGTGATGCCTCTGTACCTGATCGGGGCCCTGGGGATCGGGGTCCTGGCCGACAGGGCCTGGCGCAGGTTTCCCGGTTGGCCCCGTGTTTTGGTTGCCGTGGGTCTTCTTGTGTTGACAATCAATCGTCTGTGGGTTAACTTCCCCCTGGCGGACCAGAGGGACAAGCCGCAGGACACGGCCCTGGACTTGGGACTGGCCATCCTGGCGGATGTGCCTCCGGTGGGCGCCGTGATCAGTGGCAACTACGAGGAGAATCTGTCGCTCAACTACCTGACCAAGGTGTGGGGAGAGCGCCACGATCTCCGGGTGGTGATCACCGACGACGTGCTGGAGTTGTACGAGTCGGGCGAGGGGAACCTCTTTCTGACCAGAGGCTCGGCGGCGATGGTGCTGTCCAGGTTGAGGGAGAAGCCTTCCCTGTCCTCTTCGGGCCTCCAGTTGATCGCGCTCAGCCAGGAGCCGAACTACGACGTGCCAGTTGTGGAAACGAGAGTGGACGCTGCCCTGGGGGGCGGTCTCCTGCTGATGGGGTACGATTGTGCTTCGGCCGCCGAGGGGTTGCGGCTGGCTCTGTACTGGAAGGCCTCAGACGTGTTGGATGCCGACTACTCCGTGTCGGTGAGGCCGACGAGAGCGGGGGAGCTGCTCTTCCACGAAGGGGAGCTGGTTCAGGAGGACCATGCCCACCCTGTGTGGGGCTTCTATCCGACGTCGCGCTGGGTTAGGGGCGAGGTAGTGAGGGACGACTGTCTGGTGATGGTGCCTTCGGGACTGAGCTACGATGGAGCGTCGGTGGTGGTGTACCGGACCACGGATGAGGGGTTCGAGGATCTGGGTTCGGTGTCGCTCGTCTTCGACTCCTTCGCCTTGACGAGGGAGCATTAGGGAGGCAGTCACAACGCTTCCTCCCCCTGGATGGGGGAGGATCGAGGAGGGGGTGAGATGGCTGGGGGATCGCGGCTGACCCATCTTGCCCGAGGGCTGAGAAAGAGGTCAACTGACGCAGAGAGATCTCTGTGGTGGCGACTGCGAGCCCGCCAATTGGGAGGGCTTAGGTTCAGGCGTCAGGAGCCCATCGGCAGATACATCGTTGACTTTGTGTGCTACGAGAAGCGCTTGGTGATCGAGATCGATGGGGGCCACCATGCGCTGCAGCGTGACGAAGATGACGCGAGGGACCAGTGGTTGGAGGATCAGGGGTTCCAGGTACTGAGGTTTCTGGACACCGAGGTGCTCACGAACTTGGAGGGTGTTCTAGAGTGCGTGAGTAGGACGTGCTCGCATCGATAGGGTCGAGAGACTGATAGTTGGGCGACTGTCTGCGGCTGTCTCACCCTCCCCCGGCCCCTCCCGTCAAGGGAGGGGAGTACATCAGAGGACCTACCTCCCTGGCCCTCTCCCTTCAAGGGAGGGGAGTGCCGCGGGAGTGGAGGTAGTGTTTCCTCCCCCTGGATGGGGGAGGATTGAGGAGGGGGTGGAATAAGAAGTCGAAAGGTGGGATCACCCTCCCCCCAGCCCCTCCCATCAAGGGAGGGGAGTACATCACAGGGCTTGCCTCCCTGGGCCTCTACCATCACGGGGGGGCGTGCCGTGGGAGTGGAGGTAGTGCTTCCTCCCCCTGGATGGGGGAGGATTGAGGAGGGGGTGGAGTAGGAAATCGAAGGGTGGGATCACCCTCCCCCCAGCCCCTCCCATCAAGGGAGGGGAGTATATCGGAGGGCTTGCCTCCCCGGGCTCCTACCCTCAATGGAGTGGGCTTGCGTAGGTGGACCGGGACAGTTGTCGCACATGAATGCTTCAGGAGTAGCCAGGCTGCGAAGAGTGCTGTGGTCCAAGCGATGGGACCTCAACTACTTGTGGGTGGTGCTGCTGGCCCTGCCGGCGGTGATGCCGCTGTTTCAGAGCGGCTACCTGGACTCCCACGACGGGTTGTTCCACCTCTACCGGCTGGCAGCGCTGGACGAGGCCTTCAAGGGTGGCGTCTTCTATCCCCGGTGGTTCCCTGACTTCGCCTTTGGCTATGGCCACGCGGTCCTCAACTACTACAGTCCTCAAACCTACTACGTGGCCGAGTTCTTCCACCTGCTGGGTCCTGGCTACATCCTTTCTATCAAGCTGACCTTCGCCGCAGGGGTCCTCCTGGGGGCGGTATTCATGTACCTCTACGCCAGGGAGGTGGTGGGACGCTTCCCGGGATTGATGGCCGCGGTGGTCTATACCTACTTCCCGTACCACCTGGCGGATACACATTTGCGCGGCGCCCTGGCCGAGGCCTTCGCCTTCGTCTTATTGCCCTTGTGCCTATGGGCCTTGTACCGGACCGTGACCAGAGCCCGGGCTGGGGACGCCATCGTGCTCGCCCTCAGCTTCGCGGGGCTCATGCTCACGCACAACCTCACGGCGCTGATGTTCGCGCCGGTGCTGGCGGGCTACCTGGTCCTGCTGTGGTGGGTCACGCACCGCGGCAAAGGCGCGCTCCTGGCCGTAGGTTCCTTGGCCGTGGGGGTGCTCTTGGACAGCTTCTACTGGCTCCCGGTCTTGGTGGAGACGCGCTACGTGGGCCTGGGCGCGAATATCGGGTCGCCGGGATACGAGCGTCACCTGACGTCTCTGTTCGAGCTTGTCTCGATCTCGCCCGTTTTCAGATATCTTCCCGACCTCGGGGGAGGGTACGATAACCCCTTCTATCCGCTCGGTGTGATCTACGCCCTGTTGATCCTGGCTGCCATGGGGCTGTTGCTGTGGGTGTTCGCCAGACGCCCCTCCGGCCTGAACGCCACACCGGGATCCGACGCCCGCACAAAAAGATGGCACCTGCTCTTCTTCGTGGTCGTGACGTTGGGCTCCATCTTCATGATGCTCAGTTGCTCCCTGCCGGTGTGGAGACTGACCCAGCCGGTGCTGGCCTCGCTACAGTATCCGTGGAGGTTCATGGCCCTCACTTCCCTGGGCGTGGCTATGCTCGTGGGCTTCCTGTTTGGTGTCGGGGCCACGTCTCTGGAGGGTGGTCCTCGCTGGCGTCGCGTCGCGCCGTACGGGGTGGGGTTGTGCTTGCTGGCGGCGCTTATGGCCTATGGACTGGGCGACTTGCCCATCGAGATGCTTCCCCTGGAGGACAGCCAGGTCACGGTGAAGCGGATGTGGGAGGAGGACTTCGCCGCCCGGCAGATCGGCGCCACCTGGACCGCCGAGTACGTGCCCATCTGGGTCAAGGCGGACCGGTCGGTGGTGGGTTTGCCGCCGCCGGACCTGGAGCCGCAGGAACCTCGGGACCTCACGGAGGAGGAGATACCCCAGGTGGAGCCGGGTAGGCAGGGTTTGCTGTCCTCGCAGATGAAGGTCACCTCCGAGCAGGAGTGGACGCTGTCTTTCCACACGTTCTACTTCCCAGGGTGGAAGGTGTACCTGGATGGACAGGAAGCGCCGGTCTTTCCGTCGGGCGACCTGGCTCTGCTGTCAGTGGACGTCCCCTCGGGAGAGCACGAGGTGCAGGTACGCTTCGAAGACACCTTCGCCCGTTCGTTGGGCAACACCATCACGCTGCTGATGGTGCTGGGCCTGGTGTCTTTGGCCGTCTTCCGGTGGCGCTGGAGAGGTCTCGTCGCGGTGCTCGCCATAGCCATCGTGGCCACTGGGCTGGTGGCCTGGCACATTCGCCCTTTCAGCTTCGGCGCACAGCCGCAGGTGAAGGAGGTGAACCTGGAGGATCAGGTCAAGCTGTTGGGCTTTGCTCTGGATAGAGAGACCTATCGTCCAGGCGACACGATGCATGTGACCCTGTACTGGCTGGGCTTGCAGCAGATGGGACAGGACTACAAGGTCTTCGTGCACTTTCAGGACGAGGGGCTGACGATGTGGGCCCAGCACGACGGCGACCCCGTGGAGGGTTTCACGCCGACCACCCGCTGGCTGCCGGGCGAGATGATTGCAGACGACCATACACTGGTTTTGCCCCTCGAGGCGCCGCCGGGCAGGTACAAGCTGTTCGCCGGCATGTACGAGTGGGAGACGGTGCGCAACCTGACTATCTTGACGCCCAAGGCGGCCTCGCCGAATAACAGAATCCTGCTGGGGGAAGTGGAGGTCGTTGCTCCATGACCGCGGATCAGCGTGCGGGAGGCAGGATCGGGGCGCTTCTTCGAGACAATCGCTGGTTGTTAGTGATCCTGGCTTTGTTCCTGCTCCTGGCCACGTGGTACAGCGTGACCGTGCCCCTGGGGGAAGGGCCGGACGAGGTGCCTCATTTCACCTACGTGCGTTATATCGCGCAGCACGGCAGCCTACCCGTGGGCGCCGAGGAGCACGAGGGGTTCCAGCCGCCCCTCTACTACCTTCTAGGGGCCGGGGCCACGTTCTGGATCGACACCAGCGACTACGTAACCATGGCTAACGGCGACTACTCCTTCACCGAGGACGTGCCCCCCTTCAACTTGCTACTCCACACCACGAGGGAGGACTTTCCCTATCGCGGCTGGGTCCTGGCCTGGCACTTGATCCGGTTCCTCTCCGTCCTCATGGGGGCCACCACGGTTTGGGCTACTTACCGCATCGCCAGGGAGGTCTTCCCCGACGACCTATGGATCGCGGTGGGAGCGGCGGCGTTCAACGCCTTTCTTCCCCAATTCTTGTTCGTCAGCGGCCTGGTCAACAACGACAACCTGGCGGCGTGTCTCTCCGCCCTGATGCTGCTGGTCACGGTGAAGATCCTGCGGGGCTGGCGGGGGTACCGGCACTTCCTGCTCCTGGGGACGCTGACTGCCCTGGGGGTGATGGCCAAGACCAGCGTGCTCAACTTCTATGTCATCATCTTGCTCGTAGTGGGCATCGTGGTGTGGCAGGAGAAGCGGACGTGGCAGCCGTCCCTTCGTCGCGGGGTTTTCTTGCTTCTGATGAGCGCTCTTCCCCTCCTCGTGATCGCCGGCTGGTGGTTCGTGCGCAACCAGTTGTTGTACGGCGATCCCTTGGGGTGGGGGCTGGTGCTGGCAGCCAACGCCCTGCGCGAAGGGCCTCTGACCATGGCAGACATCCAGTGGCTGATCTGGGGCCTGTACCGTTCTTTCTGGTACAGGTGGATCGGCATCGAGCTGGAGCTGCCCTTCTACGCTGCGCTCGTGATTCCCTGCCTGGCCGCTGTGGGGGGGTTGCTGACCCTCTTCTGGCGCAGGAAGAGGCTATCGCCCGGATCGCCTCTGATTTTCTCCGTCCTGGGCTTGTTCTTCCTGATGGTGTCCGGGTCCTTGATCCCTTGGACAGCCACGGTGCAAGGGACGGACCAGGCGCGCCTGCTCTACCCGGCGCTGCCGGCCATCGTGCTCTTTATGTTCTTGGGCTGGGCCCAACTGGTGCCGCAACGGCACACGAGGTATCTCGCACTGGGGGTGGGAGCGGCGATGTTCCTCTTCGCCATCGTGGCGCCTCTGCGCTACACCATGCCGACGTACGCTCCGCCGCCCATCCTCACCAACGAGGACCTGGTGGACGTGGAGTATCCGGTGGACATCGACTTCGGCGGCAAGATGAAGCTGGTGGGATACGAGCTGAACGGGGAGGAGTGGCGTCCGGGTGAGGACCTCGTGGTGACCATGTACTGGGAGGCCCTGGAGGACCTGGACAAGGACTACTGGCTGCTGTTCCGGCTGGTCCACCGCAGGGGCTACGACCTCACCTTCAAGGACGGCTGTCCCTCGGCGGGACGGTACACCACGGACCATTGGAAGAAGGGGGACATCATCCCCTCGGAGCATCGCCTCACCATCCCCGAAGACGCCGACCCGCACCGCTACCGCTTGACCCTCTCCATGCACCCCTTCGACAGCGAGGAGTGGCTGCCCGTCCTCAACGAGGAGGGACAGGTCACGGGCGACATCGTGATCTTGACGCTCATTCCTGTGGTCGAGCCTTAGCTGCCTGCGACGCTAGCCTCCCACGTTCCTCTGAAGTCCACCTCCCTCAAGCGCAGAGGCGCTCGCCGAGCCATCGCTCCTCTCTATGCTGCCCATCCGACATCGTTCGCCCGGGCGCTACGGCACGCCACCTATCGCCGTGTCGGCTAGAGCAACTGACCTGGACGTTGTAGCCACGATGTGCGATAATCTCAGCTAGCTGGCTCTCTCAAGAGGGCGTGGCCCGCCAGTTGGACCCCTATGCGCATGCGTGTCGGTACTCGAGAGGCGAGGTGTGCCTGGAGGAGGAGGTGGAGCAGACATGAGCGACAGGGGTGGCAGTCCGAGATCTCAGATGGATCTGGACCCCACGGACGAATCGGGGTACCCTGGCCAACAACGATCGGCGCATCACAGAATACCTTACATCCTGTGGTTCTTCTTCGGCGCCTTCTCACCCTTCCAGAAGCGAACCGCCCAGGCTACCACGGAAGGCGGCCTCGAACAGGCCGGGGATTGGCAGTGGATTGGCATCAAGCGGTCAATGATGGAGGTCTATCGAAACCCATTGGCGCGCGGGCTCGGGCTCGCCGGCTGGATCATAGGCTCATTCCTGTTCGTGGTGCCCTACGCCGTCGTGTTCGTACTGACCTTGCTGGGGCAGTTCCTGCCCTCTAGCATTGTGTTCAACGTATTCGTGCTCATCGCGGTATTCTCAGTCGTTGCCCTCTTCATCTCCGTAGCGCTCCCGCTCTTGGTCGTGAACTGGGTAGACCGGGAGGTCGTCAAGGAGGACGTTCGGAATCTGGAGGAATCGTTGGCCGGGGCCGGATACGGGTACGAGGGTGGAGATGGCACCTCCTCGGATCGGGCGGTCGTCCTCCGAGGTGACCTGCGGGGGCGAAAGCACATCGTTCTTGCTGGAATGTGGTTAGAGGCCAGACATGGCGTCCCCAACGTAGGCTGGACACTGGTGAACCGCAGACCATTGACGGAGGGCCACAGGCGGATCGAAGAGTGGGTCATCGAACTGGCTGGCGGAAAGCAGAAGACCATCTACTTCGAGCTTGGAGGGCCTGCGGACGAAGTCTGGTAGACCATCATGGCCCGATGTTGCTTGCATACCCCTCTGCGCGCGAGCAGTGGCTACTCGTTCTCGGCTAGGAGGGCGGCGTTGGAGACGACATGGAGATGGTGAGGTGCATGCGGCCGCCGAGGCACTTGCACTGACAAGTGTGGCTCGTTGGTTTCCTCATGCTCTGGCGAGTGAGCGAGCAAGCCCACAATCTCCGTTCTCCCTGAGCCTCTCCGACGCGGACTCCACCTGACCTCCAGCGTCGAGGTGTTACCCATAGCAAACCGGCTTGACACGATCAGCGCATCGTGCGATAATTCGGCACACCAAACGCCATTCGGGCCAATGCATGGACCAACAGATCGCACCAGTGCCGTTCGAGAGCGGAGGAGGTGGGCTGGTTTGGGCCCGGAGCACCCCCAGGGATGGAGAAACCGCCCGAGGAGAGAACACATGGAAGGGGGGCAACTAACCTCACGGCCCCTTCCTCTGTGGATGGGCTTCGGTGTGTGGGTGGCCATGCTGGCTGCGTTGCTGGTGACGTCGAAGCACGCAGTGTCCATGATCAGCACTGGTGGGTACCTCTGGCAGTTGTGGAGCCAAGTGGCTACGTCTGCGTACACAGCCGCCCGTGACCAGGCCTACAGCCCTACGGCGGCCGCCATGGTCATGGCCGGTTCGACGTTCATTCTGGCAGCGGTGGTGCTCATCGGGAGCGCCTGGCTCAAGTTGGCGACTCTGAGCCACTCTCTCATCGTCTCCTACGCCTGGCTGGAAGAAGAGGAAGGAGGGAACACCGTATTCTCCGACTTTCTCAACTTCCCGAAGCCAGTGGAAGAAGGGGGCGAAGAGGAAGCGGAGCTGGACCTGGGCCAGGCGGAGGGCAGCCTGGTTGGGGACATGGTGCGGCATCTCGCCTTCGCGTGGGCTGCGATGTTGTTGATCCCGGCGGCGATGGTCGTTGCTGGGGCGCTGCTGTACGCTGGGTCTGCGGTGTGGCATGGAACAGGGGCTTCGAGACCTGGGGTGTGGTGTCAGCGGACAGGTCGTTGTGCATGCTACCCGCATCTGATCCTGGTGGAGAAGCTGACGCGCCCTGAGAGCGATAACAGGGTGCCGCTTGTCTGCAGTAGGATCGAGGGAGAGAGCGTGGCTTTGCCGCCATCGCCAGGTTGAATGGGGCTATGGAAAGAGGCCTGCACGTTTCCTGCATCATTCGCCCACGATGTCATGAAGTACACCTGCGGCGAAGCGCCAGAATCCAGAGTGAGAGCTAGACTGAGGCGCCTGATATGATGCGGCCGGTATAGCGTACCGAATGGGCCGCTGCCCACTTATCGCCACTGTCAAGATGGGGTGCAGGCGAGCCTGCGTGCACCACCATTTGACCTTTCCCGTTTCATGCTCTATAATGGCCACTATAGCATCGTTCCCTGCAGGGTACCTAGTCGTCTGTGGTGCGTACTTCCCTCCGGTTCTGAGCGGTTGAGTGTACACCACGAAACGGTGGCGTGATCTGCTCGCGATGCTCGGAGCTGTCACGCAGGTACTTGCGGAGCTGTGGCAGAGTTCCGATTTCGCGGACGCACAGTGTTGGTTGGCTTGGACATCCCAATGCGGTAGTACGGGCCCTTCCTTCTGCCATAGGCGTTCAGTGAATCCTAGCTGCTGAAGGATGACGGGCTTCTTTTCAGCGGTCAACGCTTGCAGTTGGGCCGGAGGATCTCTCATGTCGAAGCGGAGCTTCATAAAGGATCCTGTGTGGGGCAACACTGAGATCTTTGAATGGGAAAAGGAGCTTCTCAATCACTTTCTGCTCAACCGTCTTCACAATGTTGTCCAGACCTCTTGTGCTTTCAGGGTCTATCCAGGCCTGCGACATTCTAGATTCAGTCACAGCATCGGGGTGATGCATGTTGCCACTCAGATGTTCGCTAACCTTGTAACCAATTCTTCAAGCGAAGCACTGGAACAGCTTCGAGTGGAGCGAGAGGGGGTCGAAGGGACATTCGGATCGAGAGTCAACACGGCGGGAGTCCATATCTCTAAGTCTGTGTGCTCGGTCACGAGCTGTCCCGATGACTGGGCGGTGTTGCTCGCCTCCATCCGGGTCGCAGCTCTGCTTCACGACATTGGTCACCTTCCCTATAGCCATGTCTTCGAATTCGCACTGCAAAGCTTCTTGGACTATGACCTCGGAGTCTACGATTCCCCTACCGCTTTGCGCGAGCAACAAACTGCACTCAGGACAAAGCTAGCGATCTACCAGGATTCGGAGGAGGCGTCTGCTTGCGGGAAGGGCCCTTGGGACCGACCCCACGAGTCGCTGGCACGAAACTTCATCTACGTCATGATTCAGGACCTCAGGTCAATGCCGGGAGACGGTGCCTCGCCGGTCGTTCAAGCCTGCCTGCTCACTGAAGCGGCGAATGAGATCCTCAACGGGCCGTCCATGCCAATCTCACATTCGCTGATTGCTGGAGTTCTTGACGCAGATCGGATAGATTTCGTACGCCGAGACTCTTTGTTCTCGGGCTTGCTGACGAGTTCGGTAGACTACAACCGCCTATTCTCCACCTATGAACTCCGAAAGAAGGCCGATGGGGAGTATGCACCTTGTCCATCTTTGAGGGCTGCTTCAGAGGCGGAGAAGCTTCTCTGGGAGAGATTCCTAGAGTACAAGTACGTTGCGGCGCATCACAAGGTTCACTTCTTTGATGAGTTGCTCGAAAGGCTGATATACCATTTAATGCTGGCTGGCAGACTCTCGCCGTTCCTGAGCAATCTGAGGAAGCTGCTTCAATTCGGGCCTCAAGCGCCTTTGGCCGTTGCGGACCAGGTTGGTCACGCTAGACTCAAGCAGGAGTTGTTGACCCAGTTCGATGATCCTTGGCTAGAGCATGAGATTCGAGAAGGCTATCGACAGAGCACAAACGGTTCGGATGAAGACAGATTGATTCGCTTTCTGTTCGAATCGCTCGTTGAAGACAGAGATCGGTTTCGATCACTTTTTAAGAGAGATGATGAATACCATAGCTTTGTCAAAGAGAAAGGGCCGCGTGCTCTGACAAGTGCGGATGAGACCGAAGGCGCCGAGTGGGTCGCGATGTCGGTGCGAGTGAAGAAGTACGAGTGGGAGATAGAGATATCCGAATCCCTGAATCAGGAAACGGGTAGCGAGGCACCGCTCAGTGTTATCATCGGAGACTCATCGAGCAAGATAACAGACGGTTTCGGTCAAGACAAGAGCGCGGCGGACTTCTTTCGCTTGTCGGAGCTGAGAGAGTTCCTCCAGCATAAGATTGCCAGCACAATGCCGTTCAATCTCTGGTACATCGACCAGGGCACTATCGCATCTTCGGGAGTAGAAACAAAAGACTGGATTGAGGACCAGATAGCGGACAGATTGAGGTCGATCATTGATGGGTAAAGGATACCCTACCGGGATCGCGACGTAGTACGCTCGGTGAGGGAAGGGGGCAGTAGGATGAGTTTGCAGGAAAAGCAGAAGAGGCTAGGCAATGGATTTGCGGCCGCGTTCGAGGAGTTTGACCGTCAGCTGCGTAATGAAGGATATCCCACAGCCGATCTGCGTCGGAACGGGCAGCGTCTTCTAGCCCCAGGCATCACGGTGAGGCAATACGTCGAAACGTTGCGCGCCGTGGAAAAGCTTGAGGAGGTTGACAACAAGCTTCACTATCGACGACGCTCATGAGGTAGCCTGCGACCAAGCAGACCAGAAGGTCGCAACTGGTTTGGTGGGAACACTATCTCCGCCACTACCGTGTGCCGCGCCAGGGGCGAGCAGGAGGGTGCGTCGCGAACCCGGCGTGAAGCACTGAATCTGCGCGAGCCAACGCCAGAGTAGTTGGCAGCCACTCCCCACAACACTATTGTCCCGCGGTGCGAGTCCCCGCATCTCTTGGTCGACCCACGGCTTCCAGAACCAGTGCCATGAGGCCGAGGCTATGCGGCCTATCCTGGCAGAATCTGGCTCCCTTGATGACTCATCCAACAATGGCACGCGTGGAAGACTGGTTGCCGCCGCCTAGTCGCATCCCGGCTAAGATCGCCCGACCGGTTCAGGGATTCCTCCATCCACTGGCTCATCGTCGGAATGTGTCGCAGCCACCGATGGCAAGCCGACCTTGTCCCATTGCCAGTCCAGTCCTAGATCCCGAATCACGTTAAAGAATATGTCCTTCTGCCCGAGAGCGCTGACAGTCAAATAGTGCTCATCTAGGTAGGAATAGAGACTGCTAGCGAGCACGAGTCTCGCGATGTCCGACCGCTCTATCACACGCGTGGACGGGGACAGAGATGTTCCACCATTATCACCATAGTGCACAAGGTCACGTTCATAGTGGCTGTTAACCAGGTGTGACGGGTTAGGATCCAGTACGAACATGAAGTCTGAGAACTGCTCAAGGAGAAGCACCTTCTTCGCAATCACGGCGTATCGTTGTGCTTCGCCCAACAAAAGGGCGGTGCCGCGCTGTGTTGCGTGGAGAGGCATCTCGTACTGTAGTTCAAAGGCGTCTAGGTCAGTCCAAGGGAGTCTGTCAAGAACTGTGTACCCCGACCGGCCAATACAATCCAGAAAGAGGGCACCTAGATCGTTATATGACAGTTCCTGAATCAGCTTATCAACTTCTCTCCCGAATGCACTGATTGACTCGAACAGGGCGCGCTCACTTCCAAGGGAGAGGAGTCCCCAATGCTTCGACAGGTCTCGCGCGACGTCCTTGACCCGCAGATCTGCGCTGCCGTTCAACGAGAACACCTGGGGCAGAGTGGCTGTCGAGAACGGCCGCTGAGTGATGAGCCACTTGGGACCGTGTTCATCCAGCACGGTCAAGATACTTCCCAGCACTTCGTCGATGGGCGGGTCCGCTTGCACCTCAACGATGGTCTCACCTCGCTGCCTCAAGAACTCAATGGCAAGCCCGTATTTGCGGCGTGTTTCCCGGAGGTTCTTCTCAAAGAGCTGCTTGTCTTCCGGGCGTCTTCTCATTCTCTCGTAGCAGGTTCTGTCACTCGCATCAAGAAAGATGGTTAGGTCTGGCTGCCTAGCTCCGGCGTTAAAGGCCATTACATCGTCCAGAGTGAGTTCGTCGCTCGACTGATAGACAAGGGAGGACAGGTAGTATCGGTCGCATAGGACTATGCGTTTGTCGCCAGGCTTGAGATACTTGTCGATTTCCCTATCGCAATGATCTGCTCGATTGGCCGCAAAGGCGAGTGCGAGTGTTCTTGGTGAGACGCCTTTCAGCCTATTCATCAGGACCTGGCGGATGAACAAGCCCGAGCACGACGGATCGTGGGGTTCGAAGGTCAGCTTGACCTGATCCTTGTGAGTGGACTGCAGGATCTGCACCAACCTGCGTGAGATCTGTGTCTTGCCGGAGCCGTCTAGTCCCTCAATGACTAGAAAGAAGCTGTCCTTGGTCTGAACCATCTGTGATTCATCTCCCGCTTTCTGACTGTCTTGAGAACAAAGAGATTGTGTTGGATCACTGCGACTCCTCGGAGTGCTAGACAGCACCAGCAGGGTGCTTGGTTCGCCAGGTGCTCATTTCAGGCCAAGTCCAGGCAACTGACTGCGGCATGATCAGTCACGGGGTATCGCTAGGGCGGCATTTTCCGGATCAATGGCGCAGTCACGTTCGGGCACCAGTCTCCCAACATACCTTTGCTGAAGTCGGAGCTCCGATACTAGGCCTGGCACCTTCACCTGAGCACGACACACGCCTCCTATGCTGTCAGGAGACAAACGAATTGGATGCAAATGACACTTTGCTGTTCTTGCCTTGAGTGGGATCACATGGGCAGCCGTGAGACAGACTTAGTCAGGCAACACCGCCTAGTATACCATCATCGCGGCATGTGCGCAAAGGGTAGACGGGCTCTGTCCAGCATCGCACAAGAGGCAGAAGGTGTTCGCCGGAAATCCTGCTGATGCGGCGAACGACGTGCCAGGCACGTGCACGCTGAGACGGAGATGATTGCCAAGGAGGCGACTCCTCGAGACATTTGCGCGTCGGTTGAAGCTAGGTCGCAGATCTCGCTTCTTGACCCAGAGAAGGTGGTATTCAAGACTGGCAGCCTGTCAGAGCCGGAGATAGTCCGGCGCGGGCGAGTCCCACGCTGACTGGTTCTGCACCTGAAGTCGCGACGCGTCTGGGGCGGCTGTGAGGTGCATTCTGGCTGGCTCAGCCAGCCATGCCGGTTTTCTCGGCAGGACTTGACGCACCCAGCCCACAGGGCACGCTGTGTGCGAAGCAGGTATGCGGGCCACAGTCTCTGGTGCCACCGGGGAGGCCACTATCGTACATGCAACATGGAGCCAATGGCGCACGTCACGTGGCGTCACTCTGCCAGGGCTCGCTGGTCCAGCCCCAAATGACCACCTGTTCCCTCCCACAAGCTACCCGCCAGAGGTTCCCTTGGCTGCAGATGCGCGCGGTGGGACACTGCAGTATCGGTAGACAGGTTGGTTGCCTGACGCGTTCCGGTGTCGAGGTTTGAACTGCTGGGCTGCGCGGAGTAGGGTCAGTGCGTCACCATGGCGAAGCAAAGAGGGTATCTCGTGAAAGCCACCATCGTCTACTTCTCCAAGAGCGGCAACACCAGGGGCGTGGCCGAGGCCATGGCGGAGGAACTCGGCGCTGGGCACCACGCTGAGCGACCTGGAGGAGATCCTCCGAGAGAGGGGCATCGAGGTAGCGGGCAGCCTGGCTTTCGAGAACCTGAAGCCCGGCCAGCTAGGAGAGCTGGACGAGGCGGCCTGCGAGGAGTATCTCGACAGAGCGCGGGGCTTTGCCAGAAAGTGTCGTTCGCAGGCAACAGGGGGCTAGTCCCCACTCAGGTGCTCACCCCTCCCGCAGTGTTCCCACCACCGGCACCCTGTTCAGGAGGTGCGCGCCGTGGGGCGCTCGCGATAGCTCGGCCGTGAGGTCCGTCCCCGCGCGGTGCAGGACTTGATGCCGGCCCCTACGCCAGTGGTAACTCTCCGACACGTCGTACACCTTCCCGTTGCAGGCGATCAGCGCCGGTTTGCCGTCCTCGCCGGTACACTGCGCAACTTCTTCCATGGTGTACTCCCTCATCTGTGGCTACCTCCCGCCGGTTTGGAGAGTTTGGCGAGGGGGAAGTCACCAGAGCCAGGACTTCCCCCTCGCTCCTCCTGAGTCTACTTGAGGAACTTGGAGACGAAGGGGGAGGTGTCACCCCGGCGCATGAAATGCCCGGAGGGGCCTTCGCCAAGGAACTCGGAGAACCACGATTCGTGCTCGATCTCCTCGTTGAGGATAGCCAGAGACAGATCGTAGGTCCGGTGGTCCTTGCCCGCGGTCATGTTGCAGATCTGGGTGTAACCTCGCACCGCGCATCTCTCGGCTTCCACGAGGACTGTGAGCATAGCGATGGTGTCCGTAGGGTCCTCGGGCAGCGACGCGGGACGGCAGGCCGACAGATCGTGGAAGTCCTTCATGTTCTCCGGCAGCTCCCCGCCCAGCTCGTAGATGCGAGGGATCAGCGCCTCGAAGTGGTTGCGGTCTTCGACGCGAGCGACCTCTGCGATCTCCTTGATCCCCTCTCCCTCCAGGCCGATGAGGTTGACCCGCAGG